>NZ_CP120232.1:4320000-4877500 GCF_030012965.1 Microbulbifer sp. MLAF003 | reverse complement strand
CATTTTCAAGAACTTTACTTAATCTCTCAGCGAGTTCATGGGCGTATGGAGCGATAAGACAAGTATCATGGTCTTCTACATTTATAAGTTCAGGTGTGCCACCAACACGAGTGGCTATAAAGGGAATATTATTTTCTAAAGCCTCATATACAGCCATGGTGGAATTTTCAATTAGCGAAGGCATAATAGCTATCATATCTCTAGAACATAAAAAAGACAGAGCCTCCGGTTGATTACAATCTGTTATACAATTAACTTCAAAGCTCCATGACAAAGCTTTTCGTTCGATATAATCTGAAACCTTCTCATTTTTCTGATTGGGGAGTGCCTCACCATACTTACCAAGAAAATTCACCTTGGCTGGTGGATTCCCAGCACGTTCCAGAAGGTCAAGTGCATTGCAGAAAAGTTCAATACCTTTTCGCATCTCTAGCCGACCAAAGAAAGTTAGTTCCTGGGTTTTAACAAGGTCACCAGGCTTTCTATCAGGGCGTAGATCATCTACATGTACTTCGGAAAAATCTAAGATATTTGGTTGTACATAGGAAGCATATGGAAGTTTATAACCAACATAACGCATAAAACAAAGTAAGTGAGCACTACCGCCAATGACCATATCAGCGAACTCAACACATTTCTGTTCGGCAAAACTTGCCGGTAGAAGCTCCCTCTTTGAGATAGGCTGCATCTGATAGTGGCGATTCCAAAGATGCGGGGAAGAGGTTTTAACAATAAATAAAGTTTCCTGAAACGCCAGCCCCAATTTCTTCGCCATAAGTGCATAGATCAATCCTCCACGCCACTCTGAGGTATGAACAACATGAAACCGATCTTGTTCTGCCAACCACCGGTAAGCCGCACTATATCGTCTCTGCCAATTTTGTGAGGGACCTATGATCGTCTCTTCTGCGTGAGCCAAGTAGTGAAGAGATACCCCAAAGCTGGAAAAATGCTCTATCCAATGTTCAGGCGTTTCGTTTTCAACTTTTTCCCCTTTTAAATAGAGCACATGTACTTCATGGCCATGAGCGGCCAAGCCCTTTGCTAAATGGTAATAAGTTGAAGCGATACCCCCATTCCTTACTGGCCCTAAAATTTCTTCTGTTGCAATACAGACACGAAGTTTATTATCCGATTCAATGCCGGCATAGGCGTTGAGATCAGGAAATTCTTCGACTGCAAATTTATCAATCTGCATTCTCTAGAACCCTCTGATTAAGTCTACCTACTACCGTATTTTCATTATCGATAAAATAGTTCCAGGTTTCTTTGATACCACTTACAAGTTCTGTGCCTGGTAAAAATCCTAGATGCTGCTTTGCTTTGGAAATATCAGTAAAATTGTGACGAACTTCTCCAACTCTGAATCCATGGTAAACTAATTTTAATTTATCATTTTCACCAGTAATCTGTTTTAGCAAAGAGATAATTTCGTTCACAGAAGTTGGCCTTCCACTACCGAGCTGAAAAACTCCACTTTGCCTTACTTCTAATGCCTTTATAATGCCCTGACATAAATCACCGACAAAGATAAAATCTCGTGTTTGACTACCATCACCATAAATTTCGCAAGGCTCTCTTTTTAAAATTTTCTTCATAAAAGCGGCTATAACGCTACCTTTATGTAAAGAAAGTGGGCCATAGACATTCGAAAATCTTAGAGACGTAATAGTAAGCCCATAACTTTGAGTATATGCGGAGCAGTAGGCCTCCGCCGCGGCCTTAGATGCACCATATGCTGACGACGGGTTTATGGGCATTAACTCATGTACTGGTGGTACAACGTCTCCGATAATAGCACCGCCGGTTGAGGCATTAACAAGACACTTAACACCCTTTCTGCGCATAGCTTCCAGAATATTTACGGTTCCTTGAACATTTACCTCAAAATTATGGGCAGGATTTTTTATTGAATCGACAACTCCCGTGTCAGCTGCTAAATGGACGATGGCATCAACACCTGCTACTGCTTCGTCTACGGTTTTTTGGTCTCTTATATCTCCCCGAATAAAATGATGGGGATACCGGGATAATGAAGTAATACTCCCGGTAACCTCGTTATCCAAGACCAGAATTTCATCATATAAACCCTTCTCACTCAGGATTTTGATCAAATTCGAGCCAATGAAACCGCAACCACCAGTAATAAGGATGCGCTTAGGCATAACTTTAGCCACCTGGAAAGACTAAGAAATGGGTTCAGCTACTTCACCAATTTTTTCTTGATAGGAAACATCTGCAAGCTCATTACTTCGCGTCCAATAGGATATACAGGGAATTTTGGAGTAGTCTGCTCGATTTCGATAACGCTCTGTTATCTCAGTAATTTCATTCAGAAGACTATCCTTTATAAGCGTAGGCCTCCATCCAAAAGAACGTAAAAGGTCATTGCGTACATTTAAATCATTTCTTTCCGCTTCTCGTCTTGGATTTGGAAGATAACTAATTTCACAGTTAGTAAGTGATTGAACCAATTTTGCCAAATCAGAAAGCGTCTGAGTCTCTGCCATTTGATTCAATATCATTGGCCGATCCCCCTCGGAAGGTGGGTGTAGTAGCGCTTGTTCCACGCACTTACAGGTATCTGAAATATGAATAAATGCCCGCGTCTGGCCTCCAGTTCCATGTACAGTGAGAGGAAAGCCTACTGTGGCTTGCATTAAGAATCTGTTTAATACAGTGCCATAATCACCATCGTAATCGAAACGATTTATAAGTCTCTCATCCAGGCTCGATAGCTCGGTTTGTGTACCCCATACAATCCCCTGATGCAAGTCAGTAATTCGAAGCTTATCGTTCTTCGCATAGTACTGGAACATTTGGGCATCCATGGTTTTGGTCATATGATAGATGGAGCCCGGGTTTGGCGGATATACGATAGAATCAGAAATTTCTCTTCCATCCATCGTATCAATTTTTACTTCTAGATAGCCCTCAGGTATAGGAATAGGCTCCTCATGACCATAGCCATAAACGCCCATTGTACCTAAATGTATAAGGTGAATATCAAGTTGCGATTCTACGATTGCATTTAGAATATTATGCGTTCCACAAATGTTGTTCGATACCGTATAGTTCTTGGTTTCACTACTCTTCATTGAATAGGGTGCGGCACGCTGCTCACCAAAGTGAATAATACTGTCCGGTTTTTCCTCTTTTATGAAATTTAGAAGCTCTGGATATTCCTTCGAGACATCCATTTCAACAAAACGAATATTTTTCCTGGTCAAATCAAACCAAGCAGCCGTCCGCTCTTCCAGCTCACATATAGGGGTCAAAGACTGAACATTAAGCTCTTTATCAATTCTTCTTCTAGAAAAGTTATCAAGAATAATAACATCATGACCAAGATTGCTAAGGTGTAAAGAGGTTGGCCACCCACAAAAGCCATCGCCTCCAACTATTATTAGTTTCAAAGACCCACCTCCATGATATTGTAACTAGCTATATTTACTAGTCGATCCATTTATTGCGAAAAAATAATTATTTTCTGATGCACACTTGAAACATGCCATCTTACGAAATCCAATTTATAACACACGCTACTATGGATTACCGGTTATACGAGTTAGCATCCGCGCCAACTTTTTTGGGTCAAGGCTTGATTACTTTTTCCAGAAAAAATAAATTTATTCTTTGACACATGAATATTTCATGTTTATTAGTATAAGTATATTCAGTGCATTATTTTGGTATAGCTCTCTATTAATAAAATATAATTGCACCATATTTGATTTAAACCATGCGCAACTGCACCCAATTGCAGCATGCAAGTTAATATCCACGCCAAAACTACTTGGTTACTATTACTTGGAAAATTAAATGTCTACTTTAGAAATCAATCAGTTAGATAATTTCGAACAAGGCAAGCAAGCAGCTTTGTCTGGTGAGATAGATTTGGCAAGAGAGCTTTTACGACCAATTGCCGACCTGAATCCATTCCATCCGGCAACCTATTTCTTATGCTATGCAGAATCGAAAAAAGGATCGATTTTAAATTGTGATAAGTATGTTTTGACATTTATTTCCAGACATCCACACCATGTCGGTATGCGAACAATATCCGCTATGCTAAATATTGCCAAGGGTGACATTGATCAGGCAGAAAAAGATATAAAGATTGCACTAAAATGCAATCCCGAGCATAAGCGAGCCCTTAAGGTACTCGAACAAACAAAGCTTATTCGTATTGAAAACAGCGCTAGGGAAGCAATTGAAACTCTTGATACATCTAAATCTCACCCTGCTTTCTCCAAACTTTCCAGATCAAAAGCTGCAAAACAGCTTAAAAAAATTGAACCGCTGGAAGATTGGGACAATCACGAGTTGCAAGCAAAGATTGCTTTTTTCCATAACTGTACAAATGTGCGCCACGCCCTCAAAAATTTTGATTCAGATCTTATCAGTAGTGCCGTTGAACTTGGCTACTGCACCTGGCCAAGGAAATTGCACAAATATGTACGAGGGTGCAATGTACTAGATGTTGGTTGTGGTTTTGGTGGTTATGCGATGGGGTACCTTTGTGCCGGTGCCAATAGTTACACTGGTGTAGACCCAGCTATGTCTCTTGACTCCAGGAGAGTAAGAAATAAACGCATTAGGAAGTGGGTAAATGCACCAATGTCTGGGCAGGACATTATTGATTTAATTCCTGATATCGACTTACGTCAATGCTCTACTCGCGATCTGGTGGGTTCCAAAACTTTCGATACGATATGCCTTCACAATGTAACAGAGCACCTTCTTGAAATTGAAGGTGTGTTTGAGGATATTGCTAGTTTACTAGCCAAAGGCGGTAAGGTGGTTTTTCTCCACCATAACTTTTATGGCTGGAGTGGACATCATATGCCACCTCACAACCCATCACTCCTTGATGAGAGCAATCCGGATCATCTCAAGTTTTGCGATTGGAATCATATTAATATCGTTCGAGAGCTGCCTCACGATCACTACTTATATACACACCTAAATCGAATTCGGATCGATGAAATACGAGCTTTAACACGTAAATATTTCAATATCGAAACCTGGGAACTACAGCCCTCACCAGAATCAGTCCTAAAACGGTTAACTCCACAGATTGAAACTAAGGTTAGAGAAACAATACCTGACATTACGCTTGATGAGCTAAAAACAAATGTTGTTTTCTGTGTAGCTTACGCAAAATAGACAACTACTACTTATCTGTTGGAGTAACACAATGTACACCATTGAAAATGCTGAAGTTTCAAGAGGGTGCTATGTACATCCTGAGATATCATTTTCCGAAGCACAAGTTCCGCAGTCAGTATTCGACATACCAGGTATGGTTTCTGTAGCAGAAAGAAAACTACTCTATTCTTTAGCATCAAAAAATTATAAAAAACATGGATTCATTATTGATGCTGGCAGCTTTATGGGAGCGTCTGTTGTTTCATTAGCACAAGGGTTTCTAAATAATCCCGAGATTGACTCTAAGAAGCATACAAATATCTTAAATAGGAAGCCCATTAGCAGTTATGAGCTTGGCTTTTTACCTAAACCTGCAAATGGTACAGACCGGGTGTGGGAATGTGGTTCCCTTACCTATCAGTTTGGTGATTCATTCGTTCCCATCTTGGAGGAAAGCGTCTCCCCATATAGCTCCTTAGTTGATCTTAATATAGGTGATTTCAATGAGTTTAGTTGGTCAGAAGATCCTATTGAGATTTGTTTTATTGATGTATGTAAAACAAAGGAGCTTAACAAACATGTGTCAAAGCAGTTCATGCCAAAGCTAATTGAAAATAAATCTTTCTTTATTAATCAAGATTTTTTCTTTGATCGACTTCCCTGGATTAAAGTTACCATGGGATATCTTGATAAATATTTCGAATGGTATGGACAAGTATTTTCTAGTTCTATATACAAATGTAAGAAGTCTATTCCGAAGGAAGTCGCGGAATATGATCCATTTATAGAGGCAACACTAGATGAGTGTCTGAAATTACACGATATGCACCCCAATGAACATCTATCTGACTCATATAAACTACGCATGAGTTTATCTCGTTCTTATTTAATAGCAATGAAAGGAAGGAAGGACGATGCTCTTGATTATTTGAAAGATATTGAGAAAGAGTACGAACACATAATGGATGAAAATACTTCTGTAGATAGGAATGATCGTTTTCGCTTCAATAGAACAGTACGGCAAATAAAGGCAGGAATTTTATAAAAACAGTTAATTTAGCTAGAATAATACTTATACAGTTTTTTTCGTATTTAGGTTGTTCTAAACACAGAGCATCCTGGGATTACCTATTAACTTATGTTTCGGTAGAAAACCTTTCATTTTCACTTGAAAAATATGAACATACCATAAATGCAAAAAACTAACATTTAAATCTCACTTAGATTTATTCAATTCTATAAAGATATCATAGCCAGCAGGTACCACATGCTGGCTACTCTTAATAACTAATATTAAGATGAAAATTTTAGGTTTCACTCATTTCTATATTTAATGCATTATCCAGCAATTGAGCCTTTTTGAATGCCTTTCGTTCCGACAGGCGTTCAACATATTTCTGATACTCTTCACGCTTCTCTATGGTACCAAATTTTAACCCCCACCAAAGCTGCGAGCCTATATATACATCTGCAGCAGTAAAACGTTCCCCTATAATATAGGGACTGGAAGTAACCGCCCCCGATAAAGTATCTAATGCCAATTGATAATTACCATAACCTAACATTTGCTGCTTATCAATTCCGGCCTGCTCCCCGAAGATATACTTATTTACAACCGCAGACTCTACAGGCCCAGCAGAGAAGAACATCCAACGGTAATACTTTGCTCGTTCAATATCATTTTGAGGGGCTAAACCAGCGTCAGAAAATACTTCAGCAAGATAAATACAGATTGCGGCTGCTTCGGTTATTACTCGCTGGTTATGAACTAGTGTAGGTACCTTACCCATTGGATTTAACGATAAGTATTCTGGGGTTTTCATTGCTTCCCCATATTGAAGTACTATTACCTCGTAGGGTACCTCAAGTTCTTCCAACATCCAGCGTATAATGCCACCGCGAGACTGTGGGTGTGTGTACAGTGTTATATCATTAGTCATAGTTCTCTCCTTGATTATGAATTCCATTCACAGTTTATCAGTAGAAGAATAATTAAGTATTCGAGGAATAAAGATACCACGATAAAAAAATATATACTTCTGGCTTTTAGCCATTCAATTAATAATGAAATTCCCCTACAACCACTCAGCCAACTCAATAGTAATAAATTCCGGACCCTCAATATATACAAGCTTGCGTTTTTGGTACTCGAGTATTTCACTTCGAGTACGGATACCATTCTCATTCAAGAATTTAAGGGTTTTCTCAATGTCATCTACTGCAAAGCATAAATGATTGTAGCCGGGGCGTGCCAGACTAAAAATAGACGGATCTGACTTAACCTTTGGATTTCTATAGTGCAAAAGTTGTATTTCAAATCTAGGGGAAGAATTTTTCAGAACCATGGTTAAATGATCAGCTTCTACATTCTCTACCTGTAAATACTTGGATACTTTTTCCCCTGAAATTAGATCTGTAACTTCTAGTTCAAAGTTCAGCAGCTGGAAGAACTTCACACTCGATTGAAGTTCATTCACCACAATTGTGACATGATCAGGATGCTTCAACATTACAGACTAAACTCCAATAATACCATTTAGAAATTTTAGCACTACGAATTATTAATTTATTCTGGATAGAGAGATCAGTAATCTTTCAGTACCAATTTGATATAAATGCCACGAAAATTCGTCTATAAAAATAGAATTTCATATTCCTAAATTGATGCTACATTTAACCTAATAAATTGCATCTTCTAAAAATAGTTGTTTATAAAAAATTATAAATATTTCCTTTAGATATATAAATTAATAGGAAAATCTAATTATCTAGTTCAAAACTCCTTAAATGGCTAGTCTTTACATTAATCACATTTATTACAAGATCATGCAATGAAGCTCAGGCAAATAAAAAGGATATTTCACAATTTATAGCGCACTCTAGACGACGATTTAACGCCCACCAACACCTTCCTGACGGCGGTCCGGCAATTTAAGAAGGGAAAATATTCGGTTTTTTCAAGAGAGTGAGATCGATCAGTATCCATCAAGGGCTAGGTCATTAGACCGCCAGAGCAAACTTATCATACCGGAATTTATCATTTTTCATACTGACTATCATAAATCTTAATGGTTGGTGGCCACGTTTAGCAACTTTTGGAATCGTTGAAGGAATTGACTTTTTCTACAAAGAGGTAGCTATCAATTGACGGTCATAGCAAGAAATTTAAATTTTTATAGGCCATTGAATCCATGTCTTAAAATAACAGAGTAATTTCACAAGTGTTTCACATGGACATAGTATAGGAATAAAAAATCGCACTTATGTATAGATATATTCTTATACCTTTTTCTACACAAATTTATACTTTAGGTAGCATTCAGTAATTAACAATGAGTTGAATAGGGAGGGGGACGAGTTCACCAAAGCCAACTTTACCCAATCCCATATAATGAATTAAGTGTAAAGATTGTAGGTGAAAAGTGTAGGAAGGTAGATTTCCAGAAAAAGAAGCCAACAAGAATAGAAAAAGCAGCCGAAGCTGCTTTTTTTGCCTTGAAGTCGGCCCTACACAAATATAAGAGCTACTTACTTACCGGCCGCCTTGCGGATTGCCTGCAGAGTACGCAGACGCGCCTCGGCTTCAGCCAGCTGGGCTGAGATACGCGCATAATCGACTTCAGATGGTGCCTTGTGCAGGGCGTGTTCCGCTTCTTCGCGGGCCTTCTGCGCGGCTTCCTCATCAATTTCACGCTCGGCTACATCCGCGAGGATGGTAACCATATTCGGCTGCACTTCGGCGTAGCCACCGCTGACGAACAGTACTTCCTCTTCACCACCGGGCTTGATGATGCGTACCGGACCGGGCTTCAGGGCGGTAAGCAGCTGCGCGTGGCCGTAGGAGAGACCCAGCTCACCTTCAATACCACTCACAATCACCATCTGCACCAGTCCGGAGAAGAGAGACTGCTCGGCGCTGACAATGTCACAATGTACTGTCATGGCCATAGTATATGCCTCTCTGGCTTAGCCTTTGGTCTTGTTGGCTTTTTCCACAGCTTCGTCGATGGTTCCCACCATGTAGAAGGCCTGTTCAGGCATGTGGTCATATTCACCGTTCAGGATGCCCTGGAAGCCACGGATGGTTTCTTTCAGGGAAACATATTTACCTGGTGCACCGGTGAAAATTTCCGCAACGTGGAACGGCTGGGACAGGAAACGCTCGATCTTACGGGCGCGGGCTACGGTCTGCTTGTCCTCTTCAGACAGTTCGTCCATACCCAGGATCGCGATAATGTCCTTCAGCTCTTTGTAGCGCTGCAGTACGGACTGTACGCCACGGGCCACTTCGTAGTGTTCCTGACCGATTACCTGCGGGTCCAGCTGACGAGAAGTGGAATCCAATGGGTCAACAGCCGGGTAGATGCCTTTAGCGGCGATGTCGCGGCTCAGTACTACAGTGGAGTCCAAGTGCGCGAAGGTGGTCGCCGGAGACGGATCGGTCAAGTCATCCGCCGGTACGTATACCGCCTGGATAGAGGTGATAGAGCCGGTCTTAGTGGAGGTAATACGCTCCTGTAGAACACCCATCTCTTCGGCCAGGGTCGGCTGGTAACCTACCGCAGAAGGCATACGGCCCAGCAGTGCGGATACTTCGGTACCGGCCAGGGTGTAACGGTAGATGTTGTCGACGAACAACAGTACGTCTTTGCCTTCATCACGGAATTTTTCCGCCATGGTCAGGCCGGTCAGGGCTACACGCAGACGGTTGCCGGGCGGCTCATTCATCTGCCCGTAAACCATCGCCACTTTGGAGTTCGCTTTGTTTTCCAGGTCAACAACGCCGGATTCAGCCATCTCGTAGTAGAAGTCGTTACCTTCACGGGTACGCTCACCAACACCGGCGAACACGGACAGGCCAGAGTGCTCGGTAGCGATGTTGTTGATCAGTTCCATCATGTTTACGGTTTTACCGACACCGGCACCACCAAACAGACCAACCTTACCACCCTTGGCGAATGGGCAAACCAGATCGATTACCTTAATGCCGGTCTCCAGCAGTTCGGTGGAGCTGGACTGCTCTTCGTAGGTCGGCGCAGCGCGGTGGATAGAGGAGCGCTCTTTCTCACCGATAGGGCCACACTCGTCAATTGGGTTGCCGAGCACGTCCATGATGCGACCTAGGGTTTCCAGGCCAACCGGTACAGAAACCGGAGCGCCGGTATTGCGCACGGGCAGACCGCGGCTGATACCTTCGGATGAACCCATGGCAATAGCGCGTACCACGCCGTCACCCAACTGCTGCTGCACTTCCATGGTGAGGTTCTTGTCCTCAACCACCAGTGCGTCGTATACATTCGGAACAGAATCGCGTGGGAATTCCACGTCGATGACCGCTCCGATCACTTGCACAATTTGCCCGTTACTCATTTCCGGATCCTCAGCTTTAAATTCTTTCTAGGCTGGCCATTTCAGGTGAGGGCAGCGGTTTAAACCGCCGCCGCGCCGCCGACAATTTCGGACAGTTCCTGGGTAATGGCCGCCTGGCGCGCCTTGTTGTAGACAAGCTGCAACTGATCGATCAGCTCACCGGCGTTATCGGTGGCGCTTTTCATCGCGATCATACGCGCTGCCTGTTCACAGGCTTTGTTTTCAACTACTGCCTGGTATACCTGGGACTCGATATAGCGAGCCAGCAATCCATCCAGCAATTCAACCGGATCCGGCTCGTAGAGGTAGTCCCACTCGTGCATGAGCTTTTCATCTTCGTCCTTCGGCAGCGGCAGCAATTGCTCAACCTGCGGCTTCTGGGACATAGTGTTGATAAACTCATTGGATACCAGGAACAGACGATCGATATCGCCTTCTGCGTAACGGTCCAGCATTACCTTTACTGAGCCAATCAGCTGGTTAGCCTGGGGCGCATCGCCCAGATCGCGTACCGCTGCAACAACCTTGCTGCCGATGGCATTAAAGAAACTGGCCGCCTTGTTACCTACCGCGCAGACTTCGACGTCGACACCTTTTTCGGACCACGCCTGCATCTCGCGAATAGCGGCTTTGAACATATTGATGTTCAGGCCACCACAGAGTCCGCGGTCAGTGGATACCAGGATAAAACCGACCCGCTTGGCCTCGCGCTCCCGCAGGTAAATATGCTGGTACTCGGCCGAAGCGTTGGCGACGTGGCCGATCACTGCGCGTATGCGCTGGGCGTAGGGACGCCCCAGTGCCATGCGATCCTGAGCCCTGCGCATTTTACTGGCCGCAACCATTTCCATTGCGGCAGTAATTTTCTGCGTGCTCTTGATGCTGGCAATTTTTGTGCGTACTTCTTTTCCGCCTGCCATAGTGATTTACCTTGTTCGCTGGAAGTTAGATTCCGAAAGAGCGGACCCGCCGCTCTTTCGCGCTCTCCAGGGAGTTCTTACCAGCTGCTAGTAGCGACGAATTTCTCGATAGCGGCTTTGAACGCTGCGTCGATTTCGTCGTTGTAGTTACCAGTCGCGTTCACTTTCTCCATCAGCTCTGCGTGTTCGCTATTCATGTAAGCGAGCAGGGCGGCTTCGAAATCGAGAACCTTGGCAACTTCTACTTCTTTCAGGTAACCCTTGTCGGCAGCGTAAACGGAAACTGCCATGTCCGCGATAGACAGCGGAGAGTACTGCTTCTGCTTCATCAGCTCGGTTACACGCTCACCGTGATCCAGCTGAGCCTTAGTGGCTTCGTCCAGGTCAGAGGCAAACTGAGAGAATGCAGCCAGTTCGCGATACTGGGCCAGAGCGGTACGGATACCACCGGACAGCTTCTTGATTACCTTGGTCTGCGCTGCACCACCTACACGGGATACGGAAATACCCGGGTTGATCGCAGGGCGGATACCGGAGTTGAACAGATCGGTCTCGAGGAAGATCTGACCGTCGGTAATGGAAATCACGTTGGTCGGTACGAACGCGGATACGTCACCAGCCTGGGTTTCGATGATCGGCAGGGCGGTTAGGGAACCGGTTTTGCCTTTCACTTCACCGTTGGTGAACTTCTCTACATACTCAGCGTTTACACGCGCAGCGCGCTCCAACAGACGGGAGTGCAAGTAGAAAACATCACCGGGGTAGGCTTCACGCCCGGGTGGACGCTTCAGCAACAGGGAGATCTGACGGTAGGCCCAAGCCTGCTTGGTCAGGTCATCGTATACAATCAGGGCGTCTTCACCGCGATCGCGGAAGTACTCACCCATGGTACAGCCGACGTAGGGAGCCAGGAACTGCATCGCAGCCGGATCGGCGGCGCCAGCGGCGACTACGATGGTGTGGTCCATAGCGCCGTGCTCCTCGAGCTTGCGCACTACGTTGGCAATAGAGGACTGCTTCTGGCCCACGGCAACGTAGATACACTTAACGCCAGTGCCTTTCTGGTTGATGATGGCGTCGATCGCCACAGCAGTCTTACCGATCTGACGGTCACCGATGATCAGCTCACGCTGGCCACGGCCAATCGGGATCATCGTATCAACCGCTTTCAAACCGGTTTGTACAGGCTGGTCAACGGATTGACGGGCGATAACGCCAGGCGCTACTTTTTCCACCGCATCGGTCAGCTTGTTATTCAGCGGGCCCTTACCGTCGATCGGGTTACCCAGCGCGTCTACAACGCGGCCGAGTAGTTCCGGACCAACCGGGGTTTCCAGGATACGGCCGGTACAACGACATTTCTGGCCTTCAGCCAGCGCCTTGTAGTCGCCCAGGATTACAGCACCAACGGAGTCGCGCTCCAGGTTCAGCGCCATACCGTAAACGCCGCCTTCGAACTCGATCATCTCACCGTACATCACATCGGCCAGGCCGTGGATGCGGATGATGCCGTCGGATACGGAAACAATAGTGCCCTCATTTTGGGCTTCAGTGCTCACATCGAGATTTTCGATGCGGCTCTTGATGATTTCACTGATCTCAGAGGGATTCAGTTGCTGCATGCTCTGTTCCTCAAGTCCCCCGCCGGCTAGTGCCGGTGGGGAGAGTAATTTAGGAGTTCATCGCCTCGGCGAGCTTGGCCAGACGGCCGCGTACGGTACCGTCGATGACTGTATCACCGGCGCGGATGATCGCGCCGCCCAGCAGGCTCTCGTCCACCGAGCTGTGCAGATGTATTTCGCGTTCAAACTTCTTGCTGAGTTTCTGGCCCAGCTCTTGCGCCTGCGCGTCGCTCAAGGCGTGTGCGGAAACAACTTCCACCTCGAGGGTGGCTTCTGCCCGCGCTTTCAGCTCTTCGAACAACTCGGAAATTTCCGGCAGCAGCTGCAGACGGTGGTTTTCCGCCAGCAACCGGATGAAGTTCTTTCCGTGCTCGCCGAGCTCGTCTGAACAGATCGACAGGAATTTATCTGCGCGCTCTTCACTGGTGAGCTGTGGGTTATCCAGCAGCTCACGCACTTTTTTGTTCTGGCTGACCGCCGCCGCGGTTTCCAGCGCAGTGCTCCAACCGCTGAGGTCGGAGGCTTGCTGCGCATAGGTAAATGCGGCTTTAGCGTAGGGCCGGGCCAGTGTGCTGAGTTCCGCCATGGGGTTCCTCGCTTACAGCTCGGCTGCCAGTTTATCGATCAGGTCGTTGTGCGCTTTAGCGTCGATATTGACCGCAAGAATCTTCTCCGCACCAAGGACAGACAGATCTGCCACGCGGCTGCGCAGTTGCTCTTTCGCGCGATTCACTTCCTGGTCGATCTCAGCTTTAGCGGCAATCTTGAGACGATCGCCTTCAGACTGCGCCGCTTGCTTGGCTTCATCGAGAATCTGATTGGCGCGCTTGTTGGCACCATCGATAATCTCGTTAGCCTGATCTTTGGCTTCCTTCAACTGCTCGGCAGCTTTGCGCTTGGCCAGTTCCAGATCCTTCTGCGCGTGTTCGGCGTCAGCGAGACCATCTGCGATCTTCTGCTCACGCTCTTTCATCACGCCCAAAAGTGGCGGCCAAACAAACTTCCAGCAAAACCAGACGAAAAACAGGAAAGTAATCGACTGGCCGATTAGAGTCAGGTTGATATTCACACCGACACCTCTTGCTCTTTAAATAGGGTTAAGGGCAATTGGAACGGCGTAATTAAACCAGACCAGGAGCTACGGCGAAGATCAGGTACATAGCGATACCAACACCGATCATCGGAACCGCGTCAAGCAGACCTGCCATCAGGAACATTTTGCCCTGCAGAGCCGGGGCCTGTTCAGGCTGACGGGCGGAACCTTCCAGCAGTTTGCCACCCAGAGTACCGAAACCGATAGCGGTGCCCAGGGCGCCCAGACCGATCAGCAGTGCACTTGCGATGTAAACCAGACCTAATGCTTCCATTGTGTTCTCCAAATCAAAGTTAAAGAGTTGTTGTAGAGGTCGAAAAAAGGGTTAAAAACTTATTGATCGTGCTCGTGTTCATCGTCGCGATGGTGCGCCATCGCCATGTACACGGTGCTCAATACCATAAATACGAACGCCTGAAGGATGATCACCAGCACATGGAAGATCGCCCAGCCCATATGCAGGAGACCCGCACCGATAAAGCCGAGGACACCCACACCGAAGACAATCGCGATCAGGATAAAGATCATCTCACCGGCATAGAGGTTTCCGAACAGTCGCAGGCCCAGGGAGATCGGCTTGGCAATGAGAGAAACAGCTTCCAACAGGAAGTTCACCGGGATCAGCAGAATGTCAAAGAACAACTTGCCGGTATGGAAAGGGTGCAGAGTCAGCTCTTTTAGGAAGCCGAGTGCACCTTTTTCGCGAATACTGAAGAAAATCATCAGCGCAAATACCGCCAGAGCCATACCCAAGGTGGCGTTGGGGTCAGTGGTTGGAACCACTTTAAAGAAAAGGTGATCATTTCCGGAGATCTTGGCGGCAGCCATCGGCAGCCAGTCCACCGGTACCAGGTCCATCAGGTTCATCAGGAACACCCACACAAAGATGGTCAGCGCCATAGGGGCTACCATTGTGTTGCGGTGGGGGAAGGTTTCCCTAACCAGCTTGTCAATAAACTCGGTTACCAGCTCCACAAAGCTCTGGAACCCGGTGGGTCTGTCCACACTGGCCTTCCTAGCCGCGCGGGCAAACAGGAAGCAGAAAATCAGACCGAGGCCGATAGACCAACCCAAGGTATCTACGTGCAGGGCCCAAAAGCCCATATCCGCAGCTTCCTGGGAGGAATGCGCCATAGTCCATGTAGACTCATTGAGCACAGTGCCATCGGCACGGGTATACCCGGCCGGCAGCTTGCCATAAGTCATATTTTGCAGGTGGTGTTGGATATACGCCGTCGCGGTTTGAGCTTCGCCTGCCATAGTTCCTCAACAATCGTAAAAGTAAGAATTCTTTTTCTTATCCACCGGCTAGCGGACCATGCGCGCTACCAAAATCCACTGCACGATTACACAGAGGGCGTAGCTAATAAAAAGCGCCGCAGCATTTATTGGCTTGACGGTGGCAAACACCGCTGCAAAACCTGCCATGGTCAATATAAATTTGCCGGTTTCCGCGCGGTAGAAATTACCTACCACACGAGGGGCCGCGCGCGCACCGCTGTCGCGAAAGGCGCGCCTGCCAAAATATGCGCCAGGCAGTGCACACAATGCACCACCAATAAATACGGAGAGCGCCGTCACCGGTTTGCCACTCAAGTGCAGTACCGCACTGGCCACCGATACCAGCAAAAGCTGTACCGCGGCTATTCGTAATACCGGGGGTTTTGTCATAGACGGGATAAGCCGACTTTTTTGCGCTGTCCGCCCAAAATTTGGGCGTGCGAATTATGCTGCAACAGCATCGCCGATTCAACCGGCAAATGTCGCCAACTTATTTGATTTTCGGGAGGTTTTGGGCGGAATTGCCCAGCGCAGTGAGTATTTGCCAACAGTTATTGCGCGCGCCACTAGGGCGCGCATTTCTTTGTTGGCTCAATCTTCGGCGTAACCCAGATGGGCTAGGATTCCGTCCAGCTCTTCCAAGGTCGTGTATTTGAGCACCAGGCGACCATTGCCCTTATCGTTATGATCGATAGACACGGGCACACCGACTTTTTCTGCCAGGCGCTCGGTAAGGCGGCGGATATTGGGATCGGGCTTAGCTTTTTCCGGCGCAGGCGCAGCTGGCTGCTGCAAGCGGCGCACCAGCGCCTCTGTCTGGCGCACGGTGAGGCTGCGCTCGACTACCTGGCGCGCGGCAGAACGCTGGGTGGCACCGGAGAGACCGAGCAATGCTTTGGCGTGGCCCAACTCCAAATCGCCACGCTCCAGGAAAGTGCGCACCTCTTCGCTGAGGCTCAATAAGCGCAGTAAGTTGGTCACGGCAGTTCGGGATTTGCCCACCGCATCGGCCACTTCCTGCTGGGTCAGCTTGAACTCATCCTGTAAACGCTTGAGGGCTACAGCTTCCTCTACCGGATTCAGGTCTTCGCGCTGGATATTTTCAATCAGCGCCATAGCGATGGCCGCTTCATCGGAAACGCTGCGCACCAGTGCCGGCACTTTCTCCAGTCCCGCCAATTGGGCCGCGCGCCAGCGCCGTTCACCGGCGATGATTTCATAGCTCTGCTCACCGATACCGCGCACGACGATCGGCTGCATAATGCCCTGGGCGCGTATCGAGTCCGCCAGCTCTTGCAGGGATTCCTGTGGAAAATCCCGGCGTGGCTGGTAGCGGCCGCGCTGCAAAAACTCTATCGGCAACTCCTTCAACTCACCGTCGACCACGGCGGTTTCGGTTTCAGCTTCACCGGTAGCCTCGGCGATCGCGGTGCTGTTTTTATTGCTGATCAGGTGGGATAAACCCCGGCCCAGTCCTTTGCGTTTGGCGGCCATAGTAATTACCCCTTATACGGCTTCCGCCACAGGGCGGCTTTTCTTATTGGAAGATGGATTGGCGGGATGGCGGCGATTGATTTCGCAAGCCAGTGCCAGGTAGGCAATAGCCCCTTTCGAATGGCGGTCGTAATCCAGCGCCGGCTTGCCGAAGCTGGGAGCCTCTGCCAAACGGACATTGCGCGGGATACAGGTTCGATACAGGCGATCGCCGAAAAACTCCTGCAACTGCGCCGACACTTCGCTGGTGAGACTGTTGCGCGGATCGTACATAGTGCGCAAGATGCCCTCGATTTTCAGGTCCGGATTGGCGGCCTGCTGGATCTGGGTGATGGTATCCACCAGTGCTGATAACCCCTCCAGGGCATAGTATTCACACTGCATGGGAATCAATACGCCGTGAGCTGCACAGAGGGCGTTTACCGTCAGCATATTCAACGATGGCGGACAGTCGATAATCACGTAGTCATAACGATTGCTCACCGCAGCCAGGGCGCGGCGCAGGCGGGATTCGCGCCCCTCCAGATTCAGCAACTCCACCTCTGCCGCAGACAGGTCACCGTTGCCCGGGATCAAATCAAAACCGCTCTCTGTGGATACAATGGCCTGCTCAACGGGTAATTCAGCGGCCAGCACATCGTAACCGGACACCTCCAGGTCACTTTTATCCACACCACTGCCCATGGTGGCATTGCCCTGGGGGTCCAGATCGATCAGCAATACGCGCCGCTTGTTGGCAACCAAAGATGCGGCCAGGTTGACGCAGGTAGTGGTCTTGCCAACCCCGCCTTTCTGGTTGGCCACAGCAAATATCTTGCTCAAGATTCTTGTCCTTTGTTGTTTCCGGGTGCGTTTGCCCCGACGCCGGCTCGGCTTCGGGCGGCGGCTGTTGTGCCCCACGATAGGGGAGCAGGATTGGGCGGGCGATAAACCCGCCAAACTATCATCTTATTCTGTGCGACAGAGCTGAATCATATGTCGCTCACCGTCGCAGCCGGGCACCGACAACCGGTGCACCTGCTCGACCTTAATGCCTTTTGGCAGAGCGCTCAACTCATCCTCAGGCAGCTTGCCCTTCATGGCATAAAAACGACCCTTGGGTGCCAACATGTGCTCACTGCCATTGACCATATCCTCGATGGAGGCAAAGGCGCGGGAAACCACACCGGCAAAAGGCTGATCTGGCACAAAGGCTTCTACCCGCTCATTGACTACCGTGATATTGGGCAGGGGCAGGGTGCTGGCCACCTGGAACAGGAAGCGGGTCTTCTTGCCATTGCTGTCGAGCAGGGTGATGGCGCGCTCCGGATGCACAATTGCCAGGGGAATTCCCGGCAGGCCGCCTCCGCTACCCACATCGATTAAAGAGCCTTCGCCACAGAGATTTACCACACTGAGGCTGTCGATAATATGGCGCTCCAGCATCTGCTCCGGGTCGCGTATGGCGGACAGGTTGTAGGCACTGTTCCAGCGGGCAAAAAGCGCCAGGTATTCCAGTAGCTGATCCTGCTGCCGGTCACTGAGTGTCACCGACATCTGTGCCGCCGCCTCTAACAGGCGCGGACGAAACTGTTCCATTGAGTGAGAAATGGGTCTATCCCCCAGTAGTCCCGCGAAATTCAAACCCCGCAGGGCCTCGCGGGATACCCTGTGGACAACCGATTTATACCGCTTTTTTGCGCTTGAGCAGCCCGCGCTTTTTCAACTGGATCAGCAGCAGGGATATGGATGCGGGCGTCACGCCCGGTATCCGCGAGGCCCGCGCCAGGGTATCCGGGCGGGTCTCTCCCAGCTTTTGCTTAACCTCATTGGATAGACCGGAAATATCGCTGTAGTCGAAGTCCGCCGGGATCGGGGTATCTTCGTAGGCCTGCAAGCGCTCAATTTCCTCGCGCTGGCGATCGATATAGCCGGCGTACTTGGCCGAAATTTCCACCTGTTCGGCAACCTGCTCGTCGGTTACCGCTTCCCCTTTGAGGCCCGCCACATCCTGATAGCCCAGTTCCGGACGGCGCAGCAGGTCCATCAGGCTGTACTCCCGCGCCAATGGCTGTGGCAGTTTGGTTTCTACGGAGGCGGCCTGGGGCGTCTTTGGGTGCACCCAGGTATCTTGCAGTCGCTGGGTTTCCCGGGCGATCGCCTCGCGCTTTTCACTGAACGCGGCCCAACGGGTATCGTTGACCAGGCCCAATTCGCGGCCTTTTTCAGTCAGACGCAGGTCAGCATTGTCCTCACGGAGCAGCAAGCGATATTCCGCGCGGCTGGTAAACATGCGGTAGGGCTCTTTGGTACCACTGGTGATCAAATCATCCACAAGCACGCCCAGGTAGGCTTCATCCCGACGCGGGGACCAGACTTCGCGCTCCTGGGCCTGTAGGGCGGCGTTGGCGCCAGCCAGAAGTCCCTGGGCAGCCGCTTCCTCGTAGCCGGTGGTGCCATTGATCTGTCCGGCAAAGTAGAGCCCCTGGATAAATTTGGTTTGCAGGGACGGCAAAAGGTCGCGCGGGTCGAAGAAATCGTACTCAATTGCATAGCCAGGGCGAGTGATATGCGCCTTTTCAAAGCCTTTGATGGAGTGCACCAGCTCAATCTGTACGTCGAAGGGCAGGCTGGTGGAAATACCATTGGGGTACAGCTCGTTGGTGGTCAACCCTTCCGGCTCGATAAACACCTGGTGGCTATCTTTGTCCGCAAAGCGGTGCACCTTGTCTTCGATGGAGGGACAGTAGCGCGGGCCAATCCCTTCAATCACGCCGGAATACATGGGCGAGCGATCGAGCCCACCCTGGATAATTTCATGGGTGCGGGCATTGGTGTGGGTAATCCAGCAGCAGACCTGGCGCGGGTGCTGATCGCGGCTGCCCAAATAAGACATCACCGGTGTGGGGCTATCTCCCCACTGTTCCTCCAGCTCGCTGAAATCTACCGAGCGGGCATCAATACGGGGAGGGGTGCCGGTTTTGAGGCGGTCGACGCGGAAAGGCAGTTCCCGCAGACGATCTGCAAGGGCAATCGAGGGCGGGTCTCCAGCGCGACCGCCGGCGTGGTTATCCAAGCCGATATGTATACGCCCACCGAGGAAAGTCCCGGCGGTCAGTACCACTGTCTTGGCGCGAAAGCGCACACCTGCATTGGTGACAACGCCCACAACGCGTTCACCTTCGACAATCAGGTCATCCGCCGCTTGCTGGAAGATCTCCAGGTTTTCCTGTGCCTCCAGGATCGAACGGATAGCAGCGCGATACAGGGCTCTATCGGCCTGGGCCCGAGTTGCCCTTACCGCAGGACCTTTGCGGGCATTGAGGACCCGGAACTGGATTCCGCCCAGGTCTGTTGCCGCTGCCATAGCACCACCGAGGGCATCGACTTCCTTAACGAGATGACTCTTGCCGATGCCACCTATGGCCGGGTTGCAGGACATTTGCCCAAGAGTCTCGATATTGTGAGTCAGCAGCAGGGTAGAAGCTCCCATTCGCGCGGCTGCCAGGGAGGCTTCAGTACCTGCGTGGCCTCCGCCGATCACGATTACATCATAGTTTTTGGGGAAATCCATAGTGGCTGCTACTGGTTACAACTGGGGGCGCACATTTTATAGTCAGTGTACGCCCCTCAGCAATTAGCTGTTTGTCATAGCTGGTCTTTTATCTTTCTCACTCTCAGATACTTTGTATGAGCTCCCTATCCAGCAAGGCGGAAATTGAGTCTTGCTTAGGCCCTTATGAATGAAAGATTACTTATCTCTTAATGCTCTTATTAAAGAATGAATATATCTCTTATATGAAGTGTTTTGATTTTATTGTTTTTATTAGCGCGTTTGGAATGCGGTATAAAACAAAAAAATCATTAAAATCAATGGGTTACATCAAGTAAAACTACAGTTTAAACCCCTTGGTAGTAGGGGGTGCAAGTAGGGTATGGCGTTGTGGAAACTTGGGATAACTTTGCGTATCGAGTCTTAGGCTCAAAGTTATCATCATATGATTAGCCATCTTTACGGGTATTTATCCCCTTTTTTGCTCACACTAGTATTTTTTCGACTAGGGTCAGTGGGATTTTGCCAAGGTTCTACGAGGGATACCTGTGTGTAATCTTGAATAATGTATAAACCTGTGAATATAAGGACTCAAGGATGTGAGTTAACCGTGAGATGCGGATTAATAGTTTTATCCACGGGAAATCCCCGTGGACATGTATAACTTACCGAGAGAGGAAGCTGATGGAATACTCAGAGGTTGCTTTCCTCGCGGCATTGCATAGCAGACTGTGTAATGAGTTCAGGGGAAAAGTCCGGGAAAAGTGGGGATAGAATTAATTCACCTCAATAATTCTGAGGTTTTCCTGTGTACAGGGGGTGTGGATGTTGTGCCAGGGAAGATAAGCTGGGGAAATACGGGGGATAAAGGGGAGTTCTTGGTCACTCCCCGTGTAGAGTAAACCGGCGAGAAGCAGGCAGCTTACTATTTGCCGATACAGAAGCTGCCAAATATCTTGCCCAGAAGTTCGTCAGCGCTGACTGTCCCGGTGATTTCACCCAATGCCTGTTGGGCTTGGCGTAGGTCCTCTGCTAGCAGTTCTCCAGCCCCACTAGAGTGCAATTGTTGCTGTCCCTGCTCAATAAAGGCCTTAGCGCGATCCAGGGCGTCCAGGTGCCGGCGCCTGGCACTGAAATTACCTTCTGCTGCACCGCTAAATCCGATGCTCTGCTTTAGGTGCTCCCTTAGGCTATCGAGGCCCGCGCCTGTCTTAGCGCTGATAGCGATGACAGGTACGCCTTCGGTATGTGCTTGCAGGCCAGCACTGTATTCGGTGAGGTCAATCTTATTTAAAATCAATGTCAGCTTGCTAAGGTCGTTTAGCTGATTGGTGAATTCGGGCCAGGCCTCAGTAGGATTCAGGGAGTGCAGCTGTTCTGCATCCATTACCAATAGGACTCGGTCGGCCTGGTGTATTTCCACCCAGGCACGCTCAATTCCGATCTGTTCGACTTTATCTGGTGCATCGCGCAGGCCAGCGGTATCGGCAAATTGCAGGGGCATTCCATCAATGTGGATATGTTCGCGCAAGATATCCCTGGTGGTACCGGCAATATCCGTAACGATAGCTGCATCGTGCCCTGCGAGGGCGTTTAACAGGCTGGATTTTCCCGCATTTGGGCGACCAGCGATGGCCACCCGCATACCCTCTCGCATGATGGCGCCCTGACGGGCCTGAACTTCTACCGATGTGACCTGGGCTAGTAGAGCTTCAATATCTGCGGCGACCTTGCCATCGGCGAGGAAGTCGATTTCCTCTTCCGGAAAGTCGATGGCCGCTTCAACGTAGATACGAAGGTGGGTGAGGCTCTCTACCAGGTCCTCAATCTTCTCGGAAAAAGCCCCCTGTAGTGAGCGCATGGCGTTGCGCGCTGCCTGGGAGCTGCCTGCATCGATTAGATCGGCGATGGCCTCGGCTTGGGTAAGGTCTATTTTGTCGTTGAGAAAAGCCCGTTCAGAGAATTCGCCAGGGCGTGCCTGGCGTGCCCCCTGTTCAATGGCTGCCTGTAGCAATTGGTCGAGAATAACCGGGCCTCCATGCCCCTGGAGTTCGACCACATCTTCTCCAGTGAAAGAGTTGGGGCCGGGAAAGAACAGAGCCAGGCCCTGATCAATCAGTTGTTCGCCATGATAAAAATTCCGGTAGTGGACATAGCGGGGCTCCAGGGGCTTTGCTCCGCAGATTTTTTGGGCAACTTGCAGGGCATTGGCGCCGGAGAGACGGATAATACCAATGCCACCGCGCCCAGGGGCGGTGGCGACGGCGGCGATAGTTTCGCGATTGAGGCTTTGTTGTGTCATCGGCAGAGTGTACTCGACAGAACGGAAAAGGGCCGCTTTTGCGGCCCTTGTTAATAGTGCTTGCTGTGGGTAGATCAGTACTTTCCGGCATCTACCTGCTTGTTGATATACCAGGTCTGGCCGATAGTGATCAGGTTGTTGGCAATCCAGTAGAGTACCAGGCCGGCCGGGAACCACAGGAAAAACACGGTCATCATTACTGGCATCAGCTGCATGATACGTGCCTGGGTGGGGTCAGTAGGGGCTGGGTTTAGCTTCTGCATAAACCACATGGAGGCACCCATCAGAACCGGCAGAATAAAGTAAGGATCCTTTGCCGATAGATCGTGAATCCAGAAAATCCAGGGTGCATGGCGCAGCTCCACAGTTTCAGTGAGCATCCAGTAGAGCGCGATAAATACCGGCATCTGTAACAGGATTGGCAAACAGCCGCCCATTGGATTGATCTTCTCCCGGCGGTAGAGCTTCATGGTCTCTTCCGCGAGTTTCTGCCGGTTGTCCTTGTATTGCTCCTGCAGTTTTTTCATCTGCGGCGCAAACTTGCGCATACGAGCCATGGACTTGGTGCCTGCGGCGGATAAAGGCAGCAGCAGAGTCTTGATAAATACGGTGAGCAGGATAATCGCCCAGCCCCAGTTGCTGACAATATGCTCCTGGATAAAGTGCAGTACGCGGAACAGCGGTTTGGCAATCCACCACAGCCAGCCGTAATCCACGGTCAGGTCCAGATAGGGTGAGATCTCCTCCAGGCGGTAGACATCCTTGGGGCCGGCATAGAAGGAAGCGCTCAGCTCGCCCTGAGTCGCGGCGGGGATTTGTACCGGCTGGGCGGTGAAGCCCATACGGAAGAGTCCGTTGGACAATTCGCGCAGCTCAAAAGTGTTGCGTTCATCCTGTGGGGGAATCCAGGCGCTAAGGAAATAGTGCTGCACCATGGCTACCCAACCGCCTTCCACTGTGGTGCGGGTGGGTTTCTCGGCGATTTCTTCAAAATCCTGCTTGAAGTAATTTTCTTCGTTGGTGTGAAGAGCGGCACCGAGGAAGGGTGACATACCAAAACCGGTATCGGTCACCGGCTCACTGGCATCGCGCTTGATCTGGCCAAACATGGCGGCAGACCAAGGCTTGGAGCTGGTGTTATCTACCAGGTAGGCCACCTGAACGAGGTAGTCACCACGTTTGAAGGTGTAGCGTTTGGTGATATTTGCACCTTCTTGCTGCAGGGTCAGGTCCACAATCAACTGATCCTGCCCTTCGACCATGGCGTAGTTGGTCTTTTCAACCTTAAATAGGGGGCGGCCAGCGGCGCTATCGGTGCCGTTGTTACCGATCAGACCACTCTGGGCGATATAGGTGTGATAGCGGGTCTGGTTTAACAGGATTAAGGGCTGGTCAGGCGTATCCAGTTTTTCTTGGAACTGTCGCAGGGCCACTTTTACGATATCACCGCCACGAGGATCAATGAGCAGATCAAAGACGTCGGTGGTGACATTGATGAGCGTGCGTTGGCCGCCCTCGGTGCCTGTCTCTGCTGGCGCTTGAGACTCCAGTTGGGGTACATCGCCATTGCCGTTTTCGCTGGTCTGCGCCGGGATTTGGTTGCCGCTCTGTATATCGTTGTGAACTATGGTTTCGCGGTCGAGTTCAGGAGTGTGCTGCTCTTGAAATGCATTCCACTGGAAGATAAGTGCGAGGAGAACCGCGAGAATTCCACCGAGCAGCGTATAGCGTTGCCAATCCATCTTAATACCTAGAGCGTGTTCTTGTGTTTGGTGGGGGGAACCGGGTCCAGTCCACCAGGGTGCCAGGGGTGGCATTTTATAAGGCGGCGCGCAGTTAAATAACCCCCTTTAAGGCTCCGTGAGTTTCAATCGCCTCTTCGGAGTATCGCGAGCAGGTTGGGTAAAAGCGGCACTGGTTACCTACCCATGGGCTGGCCAGATAGCGGTAGACGTGTATCAGCTTGATCAGTAGCCACTTCATGACTTCGATTGTGGCTGTTGCGCGCGCTTGGCCAGCTTGCGCCAGAGCTTGTTTAGTGTCTTCGCCAGTGCGGCCTTATCCAGATCTGCAACCCCCGGGCGAGCCAATACTACAGCATCCAGCGGCGGCAACTGGTGTTGCTGCAAGCGGAAGGTTTCTCGGGTAATTCGCTTGATTCGATTGCGGTCGGAGGCGTTGCGCACATGCTTCTTGGCAATTACCAAGCCGAGGCGCGGATGCTCAGAATCACTGGGGCATGCGAGGATCAGGAGGTGGGGGTGCGCGGCGCGCACAACGTTTTCATTGAAAACCTTGCGATACTGCGCCGCATTAAGCAGGCGCAGAGTCTTGGCAAATCCAAAGCTGCTGCGCACCTGCTGCATAGGGAGAATCTCTAAAAAGAAGAGATATTATGCAGACAGTACTTTGCGGCCTTTAGCGCGACGGCGGGCCAGGATTTTACGGCCGTTTTTGGTTGCCATACGAGCGCGGAAACCGTGAGTGCGTTTGCGCTTCAAGTTGCTGGGTTGAAATGTGCGTTTCATAGTCTTGCTACCTGAGACTTTGTGTTCGAAGTTTCTCGGGACCATCCCCGGCCGCGGCCTGGACTCCGGTCCGGCACAAAGCCGGGGCAGACGGAGCTACGCGCTGCGAAGGCCGCGGATTGTATAGAAAGGCAGCAGTGAAAGCAACGCACTGGCAGGGGAAATTCGATTCCTTCGCTGACAAATTTTGCGTTCTATTTCCCGTCAATTTATCAAGCCCTTGAGGCGCTTGAAGTATCTCGCGATGCCCACTGATTGATCCCAAGATATGCACAGGTATCTGTGGATAATTTTTTATGTCTTAGCCAAACAGCTGATTAATTGTTGTTCAATTACTTGATTGTGTGGACTTTTTTACGCTTATTTTTCAACAGAGGTATCCTTTCTTGTGGATAACCTACTGCTAGAAAGGTATACTGCGCCGATCTTATTTTGACGGCCTCGGACGTTTCTTTGTCCGGTCTTGCCGTTTTCTCAGTGGTCTTACCATATTGGGGTTTTGGGGGTTTCTTGACTGAATCCGTTTGGAAGCAGTGCGCTGGTTGTTTGCAGGACGAGCTACCGTCGCAGCAGTTCAATACCTGGATCAGACCGTTACGCGTCAATCCCGCATGTGCGGAGGGCGAGTTGCGCCTGATCGCGCCGAACCGCTTCGTGTTGGACTGGGTTGGCGGAAAATTCCTGAATCGTATCCGTGAACTCGTGCATCAGTTTTCTCCCGGTCAGCCACTGCAGGTGGCCCTGGAAATTACTGCGCGCCGCCCTGCGCGTTTTCAGCGTAATCGAACTATGGCCGAGCCCGCACCGTCACCAGTACCGACGTCTACACCTATACCTCCTAAGGTACCGTCGGCTATACCAGCATCACCAGATACTTCAGCGGCTCGCGGCGGTTTGGCATCTAATGGCAATTGGCATAGTCCACCACCGTCTTCAACAGCATCTTCCCCACTATCTGCAGCGACCTCTTCATTACCCGTGCAACCCATGCCGGTTGGAGCCTTTGGAAGTGGTTTGCGAGGTACCCCTCATCCGGCCGTGGCAGAGGAGGCTACTGCGGAGCAGATGACGACAGGGGAACTGGCACTCACTGATCTGCGCCCTCCGGCTATGGGTGAGATGGCACGCTCAATTCCAGAACCGCCGGCGCGCCAGGTGGAGGTAGAGGGGGCTATCAAACATGGCAGTTCGCTCAACCGTAACTTCACCTTTAAATCTTTTGTTGAGGGTAAATCTAATCAACTTGGCCTTGCGGCTGCGCAGCAGAT
Source organism: Microbulbifer sp. MLAF003 (assembly GCF_030012965.1). Classification (NCBI taxonomy): domain Bacteria; kingdom Pseudomonadati; phylum Pseudomonadota; class Gammaproteobacteria; order Cellvibrionales; family Microbulbiferaceae; genus Microbulbifer; species Microbulbifer sp. MLAF003. The sequence continues at coordinate 4,850,939 of NZ_CP120232.1, read as the reverse complement.
TTCCGATAACCCCGGTGGAGCTTATAACCCACTCTTTATATATGGTGGCGTCGGCCTTGGTAAAACACACTTGATGCATGCGGTCGGTAATGCCCTGTTAGAGCGTAATCCCAATGCCAAAGTGGTTTACCTGCATTCCGAGCGTTTTGTAGCGGATATGGTAAAGGCGCTGCAGCTTAATGCGATTAGTGATTTCAAACGCTATTACCGTTCTGTTGATGCCCTGCTGATTGACGATATTCAGTTTTTTGCGGGTAAGGAGCGCTCCCAGGAGGAGTTTTTCCACACTTTCAATGCACTTCTTGAGGGCGGGCAGCAAATTATTCTGACTTGCGACCGCTACCCCAAGGAGATCGATGGCCTCGAAGAACGTCTCAAGTCACGTTTTGGCTGGGGATTGACTGTAGCCGTGGAGCCTCCGGAACTGGAGACTCGCGTGGCAATATTAATGAAGAAAGCCGAGCAATTTGGTGTGGAATTGCCGCACGATTCTGCTTTCTTTATTGCTCAGCGTATCCGGTCCAACGTCCGGGAACTGGAAGGCGCTCTGCGCAGGGTGATTGCAAATGCCCAGTTTACCGGTCGTGCAATTGATGATGTTCTGGTGCGTGAGGCTTTAAAGGACTTATTGGCCCTGCAAGACCGATTAGTAAGCGTGGACAATATTCAGCGAGTGGTTGCCGAATACTACAAGATTAAGGTAGCGGACCTGCTCTCTAAAAGACGCAGTCGTTCCGTCGCGCGGCCGCGCCAGGTTGCCATGTCATTGGCCAAGGAGCTCACCAATCATAGTTTGCCGGAGATCGGCGATGCCTTCGGCGGGCGGGATCATACAACTGTCCTGCACGCTTGCCGTAAAATCCGCGAACTGCAGGAGTCCGACGCGGATATCCGTGAGGACGTAAAGTTACTGACACGGTCGTTGACCACTTAATCGAATAACTGACAAACAAGGCGAAACTACCGATGAAATTCAATGTAAGCCGGGACGCCCTGCTGAAACCGCTACAACTGGTAGCCGGCGTTGTCGAGAAGCGCCAGACTTTGCCGGTCCTGGCCAATGTATTGATGCAATTACAGGGGCAAGAGCTGTCCCTGACTGGGACTGATCTCGAGGTTGAGATTGTTGGCCGCCTGCCGGTGGACGGTGTGGAGATGGAAGGTGAGGTGACAGTCCCAGCACGTAAATTGTTGGATATCTGCCGATCTTTGCCCGATGGTGCTGAATTAAAATTTGAGCGCGATGGTGAGCGCCTGGTGCTGCGCAGTGGGCGCAGCCGTTTCCAGTTATCAACCCTGCCTGCTGCCGACTTCCCCAATCAGGAGGAAGCAAGCGCCCAAACACGTTTCGACATCTCCCAGCGTGAGATCCGCCGCCTTATTGAAGCGACTAGCTTTGCCATGGCTCAGCAAGATGTCCGCTATTACCTGAATGGCTTATTGCTCGAGTGCCGCCCACAGCAACTTCGTGCCGTCGCCACTGACGGTCACCGGCTGGCCCTCTGTGATCGGGATGCGCCGGGATTAAATGTTTCAACTCCGATACAAGCTATTGTTCCCCGTAAGGGTGTACTGGAACTTGGTCGTCTGCTAGAGGACACTGATACCCAGGCGCAGGTGGTACTGGGTAATAACCATATCCGTGTTGTTAGTGGCCAGTTTACGTTTACCTCCAAATTGGTGGATGGCAAGTTTCCGGATTACGAGCGCGTTCTGCCACGAGGTGCAGGCAATGTTGTTTATGCCGATCGCCAGGGGCTGCGCCAGGCATTCTCCCGTGCGGCCATTCTCTCTAACGAGAAATATCGCGGTGTACGCTTACAGGTTTCCGAGGGGTTACTGCAAATTATTGCCAACAACCCTGAACAGGAGGAGGCTGAGGAGCAGATGTTGGTGGATTATGTGGGAGAGCCTATGGAGATTGGCTTTAATGTTTCTTATCTCCTGGATGTTACCGGTGCAATCCACAGTGACCAAATCCGCATCAGTCTGGCGGATGCCAACAGCAGTGCGCTGTTGCAGCAGCCTGAGGAGGGCGATGCCCTCTATGTGATTATGCCGATGCGCCTATAAGACTCAGGCTGAGAAGCTTGGCTCACTTTCGAGAGGGGACCGCTTTGTATCATGGACAGGTGGTCCCTTTGTTTTTTCAGAATCTTGCGGCTGGCATTCCCCCGGCTAGCGAGGAGAAGGGTCTATGGCACTGACCCGTCTTCTGATCTCCAATTTTCGTAATATCTCTCAAGCTGACCTGTTTTTGGACGCAGGAGTAAACCTGTTCTGTGGTGTAAATGGGAGTGGCAAAACTTCAGTCCTTGAAACTGTACATATGTTGGCTACAGGTCGCTCCTTTAGATCTCGTCAGCATAAATCTGTTATTCAACATGATCAGCCCGGACTTACGGTTTTTACCCAGCTGGATACGGGGCTCAACCTCGGTGTTGAACGTCTGGCCAACGGTAGTGGTCGTGTGCGTATCAACCAGACGGCAGCTGAGTCCAGTTCACAGCTCGCCAGTTGTCTGCCCTTGCAGTTGATCAATAGTGATAGCTTCTCCGCCCTGGATGGCGGGCCCGGTGTACGTAGGCGACTTCTGGATTGGACAGTGTTCCACGTGGAACATCTTTTTGCGCAGGAATGGAAAAACTACCAAATCGCATTGAAGCAGCGAAATGCCTTGTTGCGACGTGGTAAAATCGACGCTGATGCGATTGGGATTTGGGAGCATCAGTTGGCTCAGAGTGGCGAGAGGGTAGACAGCCTGCGTCAGGGCCAATTCCATGAGCTGCGAGCGGCTGTGACCGCGCTTCTGGTGGGGTTGCCTCTTAGCCTGTTACACAAAGTGGATATAAGCTATCGGCGTGGTTGGCGAAAGGAGGTCGAGCTGGCTGAGGCGCTTAGGGAGTCTCGGGAGGGTGATCTCAGTCAAGGGCATACCCGCACTGGGCCTCACAGGGCAGATCTCCGTTTTACCGTTGCGGGAGAGTCAGCGCACAATGTTTTATCCCGTGGCCAGCAGAAGATGCTGGTATGTGCTGTCCGAACGGCTATGGCGCAATTGGTGTGTCGTCACCGGGAGAAACCGGTATTCCTGGTTGACGATCTGCCAGCGGAGCTGGATGAATACAATCAACAGATTTTTGCGCACTGGGTAGGGCGTTGTGCCAGCCAGGTGCTTGTAACCGGAATTGAGGAGGGCACTACAAGCCGCCCCTGGCGGCAGCTAGATGCCCCTTGGAATTGCCCAAAAGTGTTCCACGTGGAACATGGGAAGATCAGTGCCGAAGCTTCGGCCGCACAATAAGTTGAATGGAGCGAATAAATGTCAGAGCAGCAAAGCTATGACTCAAGCAGTATCAAGGTATTAAAAGGCCTGGATGCGGTGCGCAAGCGCCCCGGAATGTATATTGGTGATACCGATGATGGCACCGGTCTGCACCACATGGTATTCGAGGTGGTTGACAACTCCATCGATGAAGCGCTGGCCGGCCACTGTGATGAGATCCGTGTAACCATCCACCCGGATGAGTCCATTTCTGTATCGGACAATGGCCGTGGTATCCCAACAGAGATTCACCCGGAAGAGGGGGTCTCTGCAGCAGAAGTGATTATGACCGTCCTTCATGCGGGCGGTAAATTTGATGACAACACCTACAAGGTCTCCGGCGGTCTGCACGGGGTAGGGGTATCGGTAGTAAACGCTCTGTCCAAGGAGCTGAAGCTGATTATCCGTCGCGGTGGCAAGATCCACGAGCAGACCTACCACCACGGTGTGCCCCAGGCACCTCTGGAAGTTGTGGGTGACAGCGATACCACCGGCACCACAGTGCACTTCAAACCCTCAGAGGATACCTTCAGCAATATCGAATTCCATTTCGACGTGCTGGCCAAACGCTTGCGCGAGCTGTCCTTCCTGAACTCCGGTGTGCGTATTGTCCTGAAGGACGAGCGCAGTGGTAAGGAAGAGGTCTATGAATACGAAGGTGGTTTGAGTGCCTTTGTGGAGTTCCTCAACCAGAACAAAACCCCGATTAACAAGGTTCTGCACTTCCAGAGCCAGCGTGAAGACGGAATTGCAGTAGAGGTGGCATTACAGTGGAACGATAGCTTCCAGGAAAGCATCTTCTGCTACACCAACAATATTCCCCAGCGCGATGGCGGTACCCACCTGGCGGGCTTCCGTGCAGCCCTGACCCGTGGCCTGAACAGCTATATCGAGCGGGAAGGCCTGGGCAAGAAAGACAAAGTGAACACCACTGGCGATGACGCCAGGGAAGGTCTCACCGCGATTATCTCTGTGAAGGTTCCGGACCCGAAATTCTCCTCCCAGACCAAGGACAAGCTGGTTTCATCCGAAGTGAAACCCGCTGTAGAGCAGGAGATGGGCCACCACTTCACAGATTACCTGATGGAGAACCCACAGGAAGCCAAATCTGTCGTCACCAAGATGATCGACGCGGCCAAAGCCCGTGAGGCGGCCCGCAAGGCCCGCGAAATGACTCGCCGCAAGGGAGCGTTGGATATTGCCGGCCTGCCCGGGAAACTGGCGGACTGCCAGCAAAAAGACCCGGCACTATCTGAAATTTACCTGGTGGAGGGTGACTCCGCTGGTGGTTCTGCCAAGCAGGGCCGCGATCGTCGCACCCAGGCGATCCTGCCGCTGAAGGGTAAGATCCTCAATGTGGAAAAAGCGCGCTTCGACAAAATGCTTTCCAGCGCCGAAGTGGGTACCCTGATTACCGCACTGGGCTGTGGCATCGGCAAGAGCGAATTCAACCCGGACAAGCTGCGTTACCACAGCATCATCATCATGACCGATGCTGACGTGGATGGAGCCCATATCCGTACCCTGTTGCTCACATTCTTCTTCCGTCAGATGCCGGAGCTGATCGAGCGGGGCCATATCTACATCGCCCAGCCGCCGCTGTATAAGATCTCCAAGGGCAAACAGGAACAGTACCTTAAGGATGAGGGCGCTCTAACCCAGTTCCTCACTAACGCCGCCCTGGAAGGCGCCACGCTGTTTGTGAACCAGGATGCCCCTGGGCTTTCTGGTGCCTCCCTGGAAAGCCTGGTAGGCGAGTACCGCAGCGTACTGGCGACAATCGACCGCCTGTCGCGTCTGTACCCTGAGGAAGTGCTGCGCAGCATGATCTACCTGCCCAACTTGTCTCAGGAAGACCTCCAGTCCCAGGAGAAAGTCGCAGCTTGGAGTGAGAAGCTCCAGGAGAAACTCGGTGACGAAGAGAGTGGTGGAACCCGTCGTCACGAAGTGACGGTTCAGGAGAACACCGAGCGCGGCCTATTCCTGCCCCATATCCATATCGTGGCCCACGGTGTTGGCAGTGACTACCTGATTAACCACGAGTTCTTCGATTCCGCTGAGTACGCATCTATCTGCGCTCTGGGTGAGAAAATGGTGGGTCTATTGGAAGAGGGTGCCTTTATCCAGCGCGGCGAGAAGCAGCACCCTGTTGGCAGCTTCCCTGAAGTGATGGACTGGCTGATGGGCGAGAGCCGCAGAGGCTACGGTATCCAGCGCTATAAGGGGCTAGGTGAGATGAACCCGGAGCAGCTTTGGGAAACCACCATGGACCCAGAGAGCCGTCGTATGCTGCAGGTAACCGTTGAAGATGCTATCGCAGCAGATCAGATCTTTACCACCTTGATGGGCGATCAGGTAGAGCCACGCCGTGACTTTATCGAGACCAATGCCCTGGCGGTAGAAAACCTCGACGTGTAATAGGATTCGATAAGCCCACAGTAATTCCTTACGTGAACAACATAAGGAATTACTGTGGAGTATTGTTTTCACCTGAAAAACGACTTCCGATCAATTTGATATTTATAATTTTCTCCCTATCAAAAGCCATGTAAAAGCTTAACAGCTGCCCTCTCAGACAAATTTAGATAATAATAAATAGTTAAAAAATCGAATAGTTCAATAGCGTCAGTCGGTAAAAGAGACTTACTATGTCCGGAAATATACCAATTGCCTCAACTAAAGCTTTCCTACCAGTTTATCTTCCAGCTTCCTAAATAACTCCACGATAAACTCCCTAAAAACCTTAAAACGCATAACATTGCGGTGCTCTGGATTGGAGACTAGCCACAGTTCATGCAGGCTGGATGGAGCAGCCCCAGGGACCCGAATGACTCCTTCAGCACCATCTGCAAGAAAGCAGGGCAGCCTAGCCAGCCCCAGTCCACTCTTAACTGCCTCTAGCTGTATCAAGCCGTGATTAATCTGGTGCTGATAAGGCATCTGTGGATAGGGTGTGTCTTTGGCCCAATTCAATATGGCGTCATCGCCACTCCAGCCGAGCCAGTGACCATCGTCAGGTACAGATTCCTCGATATACCTTGGAGAACCGTAACAGCAACTGGGTAGGTCGGCGAGCTTGCGAGCAACAAGTCGATCCGAAACATTTACGCCGCCTTTGGGGAGAATACGAAGTGCTATGTCGGCTTGGTGACTTTCCAAATCGAGAACGTGGCTAGTAACCAGTAGCTGTACGTTGATCTCTGGATACGCACGTGAGAAGTCATTTAGGTAGGGGATAATTAAGTGCGATGCGACTACATCCGGCATAGTGATGCGAACTTCCCCGGAGAGCTGGTTACTCCCTCCCTGTAAATGCTTTTGCGCGGCATTTAGATACTGCTCCGCCGATTGGGCATAGTCGAGCATCGCTTTGCCATCCTCCGTCAGCTGATAGCCTTTGGAGCTGCGATAAAACAGCTTGGCCTGAAGCTTTTCCTCCAGGGCATCAATACGGCGAGAAACTGTGGAATGGCTGACTTTAAAGTCGTCAGCAACGCTGCGAGCACTCTTACTCCTGGCTACCGCGATAAAGAACTGGATATCTCCCCAATCTATGGACTCTTTATGCAACACACTGTCCTATTTTGCTGTATTCCGTTGCATATAGTGTCCAGTTAATCTGTCTCCCGTCAATAGCACTCCCGTAGAGAAACCCAGGAGATCAGAGATGAAAGAAGCCCAAGTAAACCGAGAAATCGCAATCGACCGCCCAATTGATGAGGTCTGGAAGGTCCTTGCCGTTGATTTTGACACAGCCTCTGAGTGGATGACTTTAATCCCTCACTCCTTCGCTAAGGAAGGAAAACCTGTTGAAAATGCGAGTGTAGAAGGCCGGGTTTGTGTGCTGACAAATAAGGGACCGTCGGGTCTTGTCGCAGATGAAACTATTACAAGGTTTGATGAGAAAAACTATGAACTGGATGTCTCGGTTGAAACAAAAAATACGCCACCGGGATTCCCCGTTAAAAAGAGTTTATCTAAATTTAAATTAAGCCCCTCTGTTGGTGGAGGCACAACAGTGAATTTCACTGCAAATATGGAGTTAAATGCTTTAGGAGGTGTGTTGAGCCCTGTGGTGAAGAAGATGACCGGCTCTCAATTTGAGCAAATGCTGAAGGACCTGAAAATTTACATGGAAAAAGGAGGTCATCTCGCCAAAGGGGCAGTCGCCTAGCCTATCGCATGATAAGTAATTTAAGGACTCTTCTGGATTTATGCAGAAGTAAATAGAAGAGTCTCCTTTTTGAAAAAAATACAGCGAGTCGAGACTCGCCTTTTGTAATAGATTTTTTTATTCGTTAAATACGCAAAAAGTATTTACTTTATTAACGGCTGGGATAGAAGGCCTTGTTAAAGAGATAGGCGAAGCACGCTAGTCCTCACCGAGTATTCCACTCTATTTTTCCAACAGCAATCCGCACTCCCGGTGCTCCTCACCTTTAGTTGGATCAAAGTAAATATCGTTATCGGGAAGGTCATTCTCGTAAACGTACTCTTCAACATCAATTTCTTTTAGGTGGAACATCGGCGCTACGCGAATGGTGCCGTGATTGCCTTGAGTAAACACATCCAGATTTTTGCGATGGGCATTTTGATCGTGGCGGATACCATTCAACCAGACATCGGGTTGTAACTCCTGCATTGCGCGATTAAAGGGTTCAAGCTTTACCGTGCGTGAGAAGAAGTCATGCTCGGGGGTATCCAACTGCGGGATACCACCATAGACCGCATTGTAGTGAGCTGCCGATATCTTGGGTGAATAGGTACGCAGATTCAGGTTCAGCGTCCTCACGACATTTTCGATATGCCGGTAGGTTTCTGGTGTGTTGTATCCATGATCTACCCAAATAACTGGGATATCTGGCTTGGTTTTGGTGACCAGGTGCAGAAAAGCGACCGCAAGTGGGCGGAAGTTTGTAAAAACTACCGGGTTTTGTGCCTTTTCCATGGTGAACCGCATGATCTCGCTGGGCTTGGCCCCAACAAAAGACTTGTTCAGTGATGCCAAATCGGCACCGTGGTGAAAGAAGCGGTCGGAAAAAGACTGCACGGTGTTGGTGGAAGCGTGGTGTCCCATAAGAAATCAGCGCATAGGATAGTTAGGGTAGAACGCATGCTACCCGCTTAATTTGTCGCGTAGAAACAATAAAAAGAAGTGAATCAATAAGCTTCAGTTATAAGTAAAAGCTTTTGACTAGGGCTCATGGCTATAAAGAGCTAATCCAGGGTGCGATCGAAGCGCATCTGGATCAGGTGCTGGCCGTATTCAGCAATATAACGCCGCCCGGTTTCCACAAACCCTTGTTTTTGTAGGAAATAACGTGTGCGGAGGTTTTCCCTCAATACCTCAGTTTGCAGTTGGAGCCTACCTTTACCCGCTGCGGAGAGCAGGCTGGCGCCAATGCCGCAGCCCGAAAATATTGGACTGACACAGAGATAGGCTATGCGGTCCCGGTCAAGAAGAGTAATGAATGCTTCGGCTACAGCATTGTGGCGTCCTGTAAATACGAGGCAGAGACTGGCCTGGCGGCAGTCACGACGAAACTGCGCGACGTGATCGAGCCAGAATTGGCGGGACAAAGAGGGGTGAGAGTTGGCTGTCGCATGGAGCCAGAGTTGCTCCAGCCTGTCCAGTTCTTTGAGTTCTGCCTTTCGAATCATGGGCACCCCCGAGGCGGATACATGGGCCCAATGCTAGTCGGGTCAAAGGTTAGATCCTAGAAAACAACCCCTTATTAGGATAGAAACTATAAAGACAGCCATTTTTTCCTCATGAAGGCATCAAAAGGCAAGAAATAGTTCTGTTATGCCATTGGGTTTATAATGGTAAAATACAATCATTCTTATTAATAACAATAATTACAAAGCTATAACGACTCAATGGAGGGTTCATGAAGAAATTTTTCCTATCGCCATTGGCTATCGCCCTGGCAGCTGTTACAGCTGCACCAACCTTGGCTGAACAGCGCCTGGAGACGGTTACCGTTATTGGCGATTCCGAGTCCATTTCGACGCTACCGGGTTCCGCGCACCTGGTTGATGCTGATGAGCTGGCCGAATTCGAGTATGTAGATATCAACCGCATGATGCGCTCTGTACCGGGTGTCTACATCCTCGAAGAGGATGGCTATGGTCTGCGTCCGAATATTGGTATTCGTGGCGCACAGGGTGGCCGCTCTGCCAAGATCTCACTGATGGAAGATGGCGTATTGGTAGCTCCGGCACCTTACTCGGCACCGGAGGCTTACTATTTCCCGAGTGCAGGCCGTATGGATGCCATTGAAGTGCTCAAAGGCCCCGCCGCATTGCAATACGGTCCATTTACTGTTGGTGGTGCGGTAAATATGTTGAGCACACCAATCCCAACTTCCAGCCAGGGCATGGTGCAGCTAGAAGCCGGTGAATACGGTGAGACCCGTCTGCACGCACACTATGGTACCAGCACAGAAAATACCGGCTGGCTGCTGGAGACCCAGCAACAGTATGCGGACGGCTTCCGCGAAATCGATCGCGGGGACAGCGCGGATATTGCTAAAGAAGATTACCTGCTGAAAGGCCGCCTGCAGTCCGATGCGGATGCGACCTTTCGCCAGCAGTTGGATATCAAGCTGCAGTACTCCGAAGAGGAGTCAGGCATGAGTTATCTAGGCCTGACGGATGCCGACTTTAACGATGATCCTAATCGTCGCTATGGCATCAGTGCCCTGGATGAAATGCAGAATCGCCACAGCACCGTCCAGCTGAACCACAGCATCGAGTTGAGTGACAACTTTACCTTGCATACCCAGGCTTATTACAACAAGTTTAAGCGCGACTGGTTTAAGGTCAGCGAGGGTGAATTGATAGATGCTGTTAATACCGGCGGCGCTGTTGACGGAGTTATAGATCCCCAAGCGGTGTTGGATGGCACTGAGGATTACACCTTTGGTATCAAGCATAACAACCGCGAGTACGAGGCCAAGGGTCTGCAAATCAGTGCCGATTGGCGCTTTAACACTGGTGCTATTGCCCACGAGCTGACATTCGGCCTGCGTCAACATCAGGATGAAGTCGACAGATATCAACCTGTAGAAATTTACAACCAAATTGATGGCCAACTGGTATTTGATAGTGTTGAGCTGCCTAGCGCCAGCAATAACCGTGTCGAAGAAGCTGAGGCTACCTCGTTCTTTATCTACGACGATATCAAGCTGAACGAAAAGCTGACTCTCACTGCTGTTCTTCGCTACGAGGATATAGAGACCGAGCAGCAGCGTTATAACGACGCCGATCGTACTGAGAAGGGCAGCTACCGTTCCAATCAGGTGGATGAGTGGCTGCCCGGTCTGGGGGTTGTTTACCAGGCCAATGAGCAGTGGAGCCTGCTGGCAGGAGTGCACCGTGGCTTTGCTCCTCCCGGTGCAGGCGCAGCCGATGGCCAGGGCCCGGAGTTATCCACAAACTATGAATGGGGTGCGCGCTTTGATAACGGTAGCGTAAGTGCCGAGTTAATTGCCTTCTACAGCGATTATGAAAATGCTGTGCAGAACTGTTCGGTAGCTGTGGAATGCCCCAATGGTGCCGACAGTGGTACCTACCAGCTGGGTGAGGCAGAGATCAAAGGGTTGGAAGCTACCTTCGGCAGTGAGTGGGTACTTGCAAACGGTTGGACGCTGCCAGTAAGAGCTACCTATACCTTCACCGATGCTGAAATTACTGAAGACAGTGACGATGGAGGTCTAGTTGCCGGGGATAATCTTGAATACCTGCCGGAAAATGTATTTGCTGTATCTGCTGGCCTGGATAGTGGCGCTGCCTGGCGTCTAAACCTAACCGCAGCCTATCAGGACGAGATGTGTGTTAATACTAGCTGTAATCAGGGGAATACTGACCGCTTCGATTACACAGAGTCTCTGTGGGTTGTGGATGCGGCTGCGCACTACGACTTTAGCGCCGACCTGACCGGTTACCTGAAAGTGGATAACCTGTTTGATGAGCAGGTGATTATCAGTCGCAGCCCCGATGGTGCTCGTGCTAACCGGCCGCGTACTGCCGCTTTGGGTATGAAGTACACCTTCTGATCCGAGCTTCGGCAAAATCACTGGATAAGGGAAACCCCGGCTAGAACCGGGGTTTTTTATTGGGAGGTGTGAGTAATAGCCTACTAGCGGTCCCCACCCAAGTGCGCAAAATGGGCTTTGAGATAGCTCGTTTCGGGGATTGCCGGGTGTACCGGATGGTCTGCGCCTTGGCCACCACTGGCGAGGATGCGTGCACGTCTCCCCAGCCGATGTGCGGCGCCACGGACACAGTCCAGTAACTCGTCTGATTGCAGGTGCATGGAACAGGAAGCACTTACTAACAGTCCATCTTCGCCAAGCAGCCGCATGGCCAACTCGTTGATATGGCGATAGGCTGAGAGCCCGGCCTTGTGATCCTTGCGTCTCTTTATGAAGGCTGGAGGGTCCAGCACGATGACATCAAACTTTTCCCCTGCAGCAACCATAGCTTTGAGCACGTCCAAGGCCTTGCCATGGACAGTGTTGAGCTTATCCACAAGTCCATTGTGATCTGCGTTGACCTGACACCAGTCCAAGGCCTGTTGTGAGGCATCCACACAAGTTGTGCTGGCAGCACCGCTGGCCAGGGCCTGAATCCCCCAACCGCCGGCGTAGGAAAAGAGATCCAATACCCGCTTTCCCTTAACCCAGCGGTTGAGCAACCTGCGATTCTCGCGGTGATCGTAGAACCAACCCGTTTTCTGTCCCGCATGTATGGGTGCAAGTAGGTGGACGCCATTCTCCTCAAAAGGAACCATCTCGGGAACCTCTCCGAAAACAACTTCTTTGACCGGTGGCATTCCTTCTACGGCGCGCCCCTGGTGATCGTTGCGTAGCAATATGCCTCTTGGTTGGACTAACTCAATTAACTTATCCACAACCTGCTGCTGGAAGTGTTCCATTCCCCAGTTGCTCACCTGAACAGCCAAGTAATCACCAAACCTATCCACAACCAGACCTGGCAGACCATCTGAATCCCCATACACCAACCGGTAACTCGGATGCTCAAAGTAGCGTTGGCGTAGGCTCAAAGAAGATAGTAAGCGCTCACTGATATCGGAATCATCGAAACTGGATTTTCTAGTAACGAGACGTCCACAAATGAGCTGACTTGGGTTTATAAAAGCCGTACCGAGAAGCTTCCCTTGACTGTCGAGAACCTGGCACAGACTGCCGGGTTCGATTCCCTTAAGTGGAGATCGCTTGGTGTCCACTTCATTGCTGTAGATCCACAGGTGGCCACGTTTCAAGCGGCGCTCAGCACCGCGATTCAATATTAATTCCAGCAAAGAGAATCTCCCTGGGGTTGAACAAAATTGGTGGCAATTTTGCTTGGCTAGCCCTTTAGGTCAAGTGATAGTCCGTATGGAGAAGTACCCTGCTAATTGTTAGTAAGGAAAAATTATCCACAAACGCTACGCGAGGACTTAAGAAATCATGGTGATGTGGATAATTTTCGGGAACATGGCAAGAAGAAACAGGGGGAGCTAAAAGGGCTTAAAAAATGAGTCTGTGACCACTTACATTGGGCGCTCCCCTGGCGTATGGTAATACGGGCGCCAGGCAGGCTAAGAGCCGTTTGGATATCTAATGCAGATAAATGATTGGTAAATTATCAATTAGACGGCAGAATTCCCCACCAATATGTCATTTTTGCCTAATTGGTATTGTGGAACACTCCTGCAATGAAATTCCCAAAGGACCATTCTCTAAAAGTCTCCATGGTTATCTATCCCGGAGCTTCGAGTCTCGATGTTACCGGCCCCCTGGAAGTCTTCTCTCTGGCCAATCATCAACTCCGTGCAGAGGGGCGCTATACCTCTGACTTCTACGATACCCAAATTTTGGCTGACAGTGCTGGGCCTATAGTCACGGCTTCTGGAGTAAAGCTCTATGCAGATTATGGCTTCAGGGAAGTCGAGGATATCCACACCCTGTTGCTCAGCGGTGGGCCACCGAAAAGTTATGATATTTTGGGCAGCAATGTCGAGTTTATTCAGTGGCTGATCGATCAGGAGACACAGGTGGAACGACTCGGCTCCATTTGTACCGGAGCCTTGATACTGGCCAAAGCAGGCTTGTTGAATGGTCATCGAGCTACTACCCACTGGGCAAATGTGGCAGCACTACAAGAGTATGCCGACATAGAAGTGGACCCCGATGCCATTTATATACGAGATGGTAATCTCTACACCTCTGCGGGGGTTACAGCAGGTATCGATCTTGCGTTGGCACTGGTCGAGGAGGACCACGGCCGTAGCCTGGCATTGTCGATTGCGAGAATGATGGTGCTCTACTTGAAACGCGATGGCGGGCAACAGCAGTACAGCACCCACCTGATGAATCAGCTGCAAAGTGATCGATTTGCCGGGTTGGTGGAATGGATTTACCAGAATTTAAAGGAGCCACTTACCGTAGAGAGGCTTGCACAGGAGTCCGCCATGAGTCCACGTAATTTTGCTCGATGTTTTTCTCGGGAATTGGGCGTAACTCCGGCACGCTTTATTGAGAGTATCCGGGTGGAGAAGGCCTGTCAGTTGCTCTCAGAGCAAAACTTGTCTCAGGAAAGGGTGGCTTGTCTGTGTGGCTTCCAATCCCAAGAGCAGTTGAGACGAACATTCCGCAGGCACAAGGGAATTCTTCCAAGTGAATTCCGCCGCCGCTTTCATTAAGAGCCAAATTTTACGGATTAAATATTTTAGCGGTTGTGAGAAAGTAATTTTTATTATGAACCAAATAATTTTTTTATAATAATTAAAAATACCTGTACTTTAATGCGCAATGATTAACTTATCCTGGATAAACATAAAAAATTTAAAAAATATAGAAAGTAAAAATAGATATATCCTAACCTAATAAAAAAGATATTTTTGTAAATCATACTGTTTTTACTTTATCAAGATGCTACTTAATCTACTCATTTTGGAACTATTGATGAATAGTACTTAGGATAGAGTATGTATGTGATTTTCAGATAAAAGATAGCAAAGGTAAAAAGCGGCTAGTGTCAGTTAAAAAGAGTGAAAGTTTACTAAATAGTACCAGCCCCCCTGTCCCAAGGTATGTGGTCTTTGCAATGTCAGAATTGGTCGTAACCGAGTCTCTTGATATACGGGTGGCAATATAACATTGAGAGAACCGGGCTTGGAGAGTTTTACTACAACTGTTACAGCCCATCCTTATGAATTTGGGAATAAGCTGATGAGTCATAAAAAATTCCTGCTGGGCAGTCTCGCTATTCTGTTATGCGTTGGTTACCTACTATGGCCTGTTTATCAATTTTATGCATGGTCACTTGACTCCCTGCCACTAAGCCCTTTTGGCTGGCGAGCCTTACCTGATAAGGCACCGTCGACACAGGTACTTTATAACGATGAATATAAATCCGCCGCAGAATATTCCCTAACCGTAATCGAAAAACACCGCGAGAAAATTGGTGCTCCGGCTATTTCTGCGGCAGTTTCAGCCTGCGGCGAGGTGGTCTGGGCTGGTGCATCCGGATGGGTGGATTTAGCAAGGCAAATACCAGTCTCCACTGAGACTCGTTTTCGTATCGGCAGCACCTCCAAGGCGTTGACCGGAACGGCTCTCGCAAGGTTGGTACAGAATGGGAGAGTTGATCTTGATAAGTCAATCGCAAATTATTTTGAAGTGATGCCGAACTCGGGATGGGCGGATATAACGCCGCGTCAGTTGGCCGCACATATGTCAGGTTTGCCACACTATAAGAATAATTCTGACTGGCTCGGTTTATATAAAACTCTAGCGCTGCGTAGTCATTACGAAAGTATGTACCAAGCTTTGGGGGTTTTTGATGATAGTGAATTGCTTTACAAGCCAGGCACAGAGTTCTACTACAGTAGTTTCGGTACCGTTCTTTTGGGTGCAGTCTTGGCTGAAGCCGAAGGGCAAAATTATCTGGAAGTGATGAGGAGGGAGGTTTTTAGTCCCGCCTCAATGAAAAATACAGAGGCATCACCGGTAAATGGAGATCCGACTCGTAATATTGCTCGCTTTTATAAAAGTAATGGTTTAAGTGGAAAGGAGCTTCGTCTACGCGAGTGGCGTCCGGTGGATTTAAGCCATCGATTGCCAGGAGGTGGTTTTATTTCTACGCCAAGTGATTTGGTTAAACTCGGCGCCCTCTATCTCGACGATCGCTACTTAAGCCCTGAAACCAGGGAAATATTTTGGACGCCACAAAAGCTTGCGAATGGAGATGTGAATGAGCAAAACTACGCTTTGGGTTGGCGTGTTCGAGAAATGGAAATTTCTGAGGTGGGTTTTTTGCGTGTTGTCAATCATGGTGGCGTCAGTCGAGGCAGCCAGAGTTGGTTAATGATAATACCAGAATACAAACTATCAATTGCGGTGAATATTAATCGCAAAACAAAAGTTTTCTGGGATTTTGGTAATGTTTCTATGGATATCGCTGCGGCATTTATTCGACAACAAGAAAAACTGGTTTGTAAATAAAAAAACTGGCCGAGGTTTTATGCCTCGGCCAGTTTCTAAAAATGAATGCTCATTATTAATGAGGGTTCATTTTTACTGGGTGTTCACCATGATCTCGGTTTCGGCAAATACCTGTTCACCGTTACCGTGGCTGAGGATACCCAGGGCTCGGGTACCGGGGGCGAGACCTATCCACTCTAGCTTGATATCGCCATTGCTGTTCATTTGTGCCTGAGACGGAGCTGTGAGCTGGGTGTTGCCACTGTCACCACTCAGGTTGAAGTTAAACAGGGTAAATGGCGTGGGGCCCTCTGCAGAGGCGTAGTCCACAACGAATACCGCATACTGACCTGCGGCGGGATTGACCAAATCGACAGATTCAGCGGAAGTCGGTGAGCCGCTGGTGCCCACTTCTGGGAAGTCGGGGCCGGGGCCATAGACTTGCAGGTCCAGATCATCGCTGCCACTCCCATCACCTACGTCAGCATCAAACAGAGCTACGCGGGCAAGCTTGGTGCCTTCAGGAATATCGAAGAAAATCAGCTGGTTATCTCCATCTTCAACGCTGCCAGGGAAAGCTACACCTTCAGCCAGGCCTTGAATACCAACTTGATAGTCACCGCTATAACCGAATGCCACGCCCAGGTCTAAGGCACCATCAGTACCTTCAGCTGTGACCAGCTGGGATGTGGATAACGGCACCGGGCGTACGGCAATGGGGCTGCGTACGTCCTGGCGTATACCAACAGATTTCCAGGTAAGATCACCAAACGCCCACTCGTTCATAGCCGCTTCTTCGGTAACCGTGAAAGTAACCTGAAATTCGGCACTTTCTCCTTCGCCCAGGCGCAGGACTTTTGGATTAACGCTAACCTCTACACCCTCAGGAGTGTTTACTGAGGCCCAATACCACTTCTGGCCGCGACCAACACTGGTAACACGTCGCTTGATGGTCTGGGTACCGACCAGATCACCGATGCCGATAGATGGCAGGTTCAGGTCACTGGAATCCAGTGAGTAGCCCTGAGAGACAAGCTCAGTACAGGTAGTTTCTTCGATAACCTCCGGTTGGTTTTCCGCACCACATAGAAATGCCAGGTAGTCGTTGAAACCGGCATCGTAGACTAACCCAGGGCGGAAGGCGGCGGCAGGTACAATTGCACCGGCCCCAATATCAAATGGATCTGCAGCTTCGGGTCCGAAGGACTTCAGCAGGTCAGTTCGCGCTGTGCTCATCAGGGCAGACTTGGCCATTGCCGGGCTCCAGTCAGGGTGAGCCTGCTTCAGTAGAGCCATAATACCGGCAACATGGGGGCTGGCCATGGAGGTGCCACTCTTGGTACCAAACAGGCTGCCACCGCTCAATACTGGAGAGGTACCTGCGAGGATGCCAACGCCCGGCGCGGCCACATCCGGCTTGATAATATCCGGCGCGCCGACGTTGTGGCCCCGAGAGGAGAAGCTGGCGATGCGGTCTTCGCGAGATATTTTCAACTCTGGATCCAGAATGCCAGCGGCCCCGGTATTTTCGACCAGCATGGCGCCGTCGGCATAGCGAATCATCACTCCGGGAATTGTGGTATCGGGGGCTGACATTACGATTGGATCCATACGATCCACGGCGGTGCCGTCGTTGTATACGACAATTGCTACAGCGCCGGCATCGGCCGCATTATTGTACTTCTCTGTGAAGGAGCAGCCGCCACGTTTTACCAGGGCAATTTTCCCTGCCATCTCCCCGGGGTTAGTGAGTTGGGAACAGGCTTCCAGTGGAGCACCGGCAACCAGGGCAGCAGACAGCAGACCGGTGTCCTCCATAGTTACCGGGCCACCCCCTTCACGGGCATCGTAAGTGCCGGAGACAGCTTCTGGTGCGTTTACTTGCAGGGCTGTGCCAAAACTCTGGTCATCTTCTGCGGCTGCTACCGCAGTGATCCAGGGTACGCCAGAGGGAGTTCCCATGGTCTCCGGAGCAGGTCCGCTGTTGCCAGCAGAAGTGGCGACAAATACGCCAGCGTCAGCAGCGAACAGGAAAGCGATATCGTCCGCGCCAGTGAAAACGGTACTGGAGCCGCCCACCGAGTAATTGATCACGTCGACGCCATCGGCTACGGCCTCGTCAATGGCCGCCATGGAGTCTGCTGATGAGCAGCCACTGTCATCGGGGTCTGGCGCATCCCAGCAGACTTTGTACGCCGCAACCCGGGCACGCGGTGCCATGCCGGTAAGGGTCTCACCTTCCGGTGTCACTACGCCGTAGTTACCGGCGGCAGTGGTAGCAGTGTGAGTACCGTGTCCGTCTGCATCGCGCGCAGACAGGAACTCATAATCGGCTAGGGTATTATTTGTGAGGAAGGCATCGGAGAACGATTTGGCCTTAATCAGCTTGTTGTTACAGGTAAAGGCGACGTCTTCCGGATTGAATTCGGTATTGCCAAATTCACAACCCTCGCCGATAAAGGATGCAGGTACGGGACCATAGGCAATATTTCGGCCGCGATTCCCCTGACGTGGGGTCGGGATATCGGCGAGACTTGGGTGCTCAGGATGGATACCGGAATCAATGACACCTACTATCACATCCTCACCTGTGATACCCCACAGCCAGGGGCTGGGGATACGGGTCAGGCCGAGAAAGTCCGCGGTGGAATCCGTGTGCATCTTAAGCAGGCGGTCCTCCCAAACACCCTTCACATCTTTGTGGCTACGAAGCGCTTCAGCTTCCTTCTCGCTCATCACTGCTGCGAAGCCGTTAAAGGCGGCTTCGTACTCATGCACCCTACGCGCGTCTGGAATAGATGAGAGCACTCGCTCGCGGCGGCTTTTAAGGAAGTTGGCGTAATGACGATAACTGCTGCTGCGAGGGTCCAGCTTGCGACGCACCTCCGATTTGGTGGCAGATAGTCCTGGAATGGTTCCGCTATAGGAAGAAAGTGGCTCGCCGTCCAACTGGACGATAAACACTTTCCTTTGTTTTTCCAGGCTGGGTACGAGTGTGTGTTTGGGTGTTTCTGCAAAGCTACTGGCCGAGGCCAGTATCCCTGCCAGAAGCGTGAAAATTATTTTTCTTTTCATCGATGTGTCCCGTTTTTATTTTTAGTGGCAGGCGGGATTTAGCATGAAGTAGGGACTATCCGCAGGTATAAACAAAATATATTTTGTTATATGCGGTACTGCAAAGTATTGCCTCCAAGCAGTGTGCACTTTTGGTTTGATGGTATTCCCCCAAGCCAAGATGGACAGAACCGCCCAGCTATATGCTTTTAAAGGAATATGTCGCGTAACTCAATGAGTGAACACTGAATTTAATACTTCACTCAAATTTGAACACAAAAGGATGAGAAATAAATACAGTTAAGTCATTTATGCCTGTTGGACTCTTTAATATTTGAGCGAGCTAAACCTGCCTATGGTACCGGTTCTTTTTAAATTCAGTTTTTAAAAGAAGTTTAGAGAACTCAGATAAATTATAGAATGCTGCTGTATTCATCTGGCACGGGGGAATGGTGGATATCTTTGTATTATGAATATAACAGGTGTTTTTGTTTATCAGGTGGGGTAGATAGCTTCCGTGTCAATAAAAAACCGACCAAAGCACAAGGCTTTGACCGGTTCCTAAAAGCATAATTCTTACCGCTTCTCAGCGAAGCGAATTATTGAGTATTAACCATAACCTCGGTCTCAGCAAAAACCTGTTCTCCGTTACCGTAGCTAAGGATTCCCAGAGCGCGAGTACCAGATGCAAGACCCATCCACTCTAGTTTGACGTTATCATTGCTGCCCACTTGTGCCTGGGAGGGAGCTGTCAACTGAGTATTGCCGTTGTCGCCGCTTAGATTGAAGTTGAACAGGGTAAATGGCGTGGGGCCCGCGGCGGAGGAATAGTCCACCACATGCACTTCATATTGACCTGAGGTAGGATTCATCATATTGACAGACTCGTTAGAAGTCGAAGATGTGCTGTCGCCTACTTCTGGACCATTAGGGCCGGGACCGTAAACTGTTATATCAAGATCGTCGCTGCCGCTACCGTCACCAACATCCGTATCAAAGAGGGCTATACGTGCCATCTTGGTACCCTCTGGGATATCGAAATAAATCACTTGACTAGCTTGGTCTTCAATACTGCTGGCTACTGTCTCAGCCTCAGCCAAGCCGCTTATGCTGACTTGGAAGTTGCCGCTATAGCCAAACACCACTCCCAAGTCATGGACACCATCAGTACCCTGTACATTCACTAGTTCGGAAGTAGATAGGGGGACAGGTCGCACAGCGATTGGGCTGCGTACTTCCTGGCGGGCACCTACGGATTTCCAAGTTAAATCGCCGAAGACCCACTTGTTTATAGCGGCAGTGTCAGTGGCACTAAAAGTAACCTTGAATTCTGCGCTCTCTCCTTCCCTAAGGCGTAGGATTTTTGGGTGGACATCCACTTCAATACCTTCTGGTGCATTTACCGATGCCCAGTACCACCTCTTTCCTGGGGCCACGCTGGTCACTCGGCGTTTCACTGTCTGGGTCCCGACTAATTCACCTATGCCGATTGACGGCAGATTGAGGTCGCTGGAGTCCAGGGAGTAATCCATGGATACCAATTCCTCACAGGTTGCAGGCTCTAGAATCTGCTCCTGGAACTCGGCACCACATAGAAATGCCAAATAATCATTAAGCCCTGCATCGTAGACTAGACCGGGACGGAAAGCTGCGGAAGGTACGATCGCGCCAGCACCAAAATCAAATGGGTCTGCGGCTTCAGGACCGAAGGACTTCAGCAGGTCGGTGCGTGCAGTGGTCATCAGTGCGGACTTGGCCATTGCTGAGGACCACTCAGGGCGGGCTTGCTTAAGAAGAGCCATAATGCCGGCTACATGAGGGCTGGCCATGGAGGTACCGTTTAATGATTCAAATAGGCTACCACCACTCAATACCGGTGAGGTACCTGCGAGGATACCGACCCCCGGTGCTGCGACATCCGGTTTAATAATATCCGGTGCACCAACGTTATGGCCGCGGGAGGAGAATTCGGCAATTCGATCCTCGCGGGATACTTGTAGCTCCGGATCAAGAATTCCGCTAACACCAGCGGTAGCGGCAATAAGCTCACCGTCTTTGTAGCGGATCATGACACCTGGGATAGTGGTATCTGGAGCAGACATTGAGAGTGGATCCATACGGCCATCGTCAGCCCCATCGTTGTACACTACGATAGCCACGGCACCCGCATCAGCGACATTGTTGTATTTAC
This sequence comes from Microbulbifer sp. MLAF003, assembly GCF_030012965.1. Taxonomy (NCBI): domain Bacteria; kingdom Pseudomonadati; phylum Pseudomonadota; class Gammaproteobacteria; order Cellvibrionales; family Microbulbiferaceae; genus Microbulbifer; species Microbulbifer sp. MLAF003. The sequence continues at coordinate 4,829,875 of NZ_CP120232.1, read as the reverse complement.
TTGTGAAAGAGCAGCTGCCGCGTTTTACCAGGGCAATTTTACCTTCCATTACTTCGGGGTTTTCCAGCGCGGTACAGGCTTCCAAGGGCTCGCTTACAACGATAGGTCCTGACAAAAGGCCACTATCCTCAAGGGAGACAGGTCCACCACCTTCCATCAGTTCATAGGTACCAGCAATAGCCTTGGGTGCATCGACTTGGAGCACAGTTGCGAAGCTTTGGTCATCCTCAGATGCTGCTACTGCAGTGATCCATGGAACGCCGGAGGGTGTACCCATAGTACGTGGGCCGGGGCCGTCATTGCCTGCGGAAGTGGCGACAAAGACGCCTGCATCGGCGGCAAACAGGAAGGACAAATCACGACCACGAGTAAATACAGTGCTTTCTCCACCTACAGAGAAGTTGATTACATCGACTCCATCAGCGACAGCCTCGTCAATGGCCGCCATAGAATCAGATGAGTAACAGCCGCTTCTGTCTGGATCTGATGCGTCCCAGCAAACTTTATATGCAGCAATTCGTGCTCTGGGAGCCATACCGGTGAGGGTTTGGCCATCTGGAGTTGCTACTCCATAGTTACCGCCGGCGGTGGTGGCAGTATGGGTTCCGTGACCGTCAGCATCTCGGGCGGACATAAACTCATAGTCTGCCAGAGTGTTGTTGGTAAGGAAGGAGGTGTTGAAGGCTTTGGCCTTGATCAATTTATTATTACAGGTAAAGGCGGCATCCCCCGGGTTGAATTCGGTATTACCAAAGTCACAGCCTTCGCCGGTGAAGGATTCTGGAATTGGCCCGTAGGGAATATCAACTCCTCGATTGCCCCGACGTGGCGTTGGTGTATCGGCAAGACTTGGATGCTCGGGGTGAATCCCTGAGTCAATTACACCAATAACAATATCTTCACCAGTGATGCCCCAGAGCCAGGGACTGGGTATTTGGGTCAATCCGAGAAAGTCCGCAGTGGAATCTGTGTGCATCTTGAGCAACTCATCTTCCCAAACACCCTTTACATCTTTATGAGCGCGCAGAGCCTCAGCTTCTTTCTCACTCATTACTGCGGCAAATCCATTAAAGGCTGCTTCATACTCATGTACTTTGCGGGCCCTGGGAACTGCGGAGAGTACCCGTTGGCGACGTGTTTTCAAGAAATTGGCGTAGTGGCGGTAACTGCTACTACGCGGATCCAGTTTGCGCTTTAGGGCCGGCTTAGTAGCAGAGAGGCCTGGAATAGTGCCACGGTATGCAGATAGAGGCTCTCCATCCAGCTGAACAATAAAAACTTTTTTTCGTTTTTCCAGATTGGGAGAGGGTGTATCGCTAGGGGCATCAGCGAAGCTGCCAGCTGAGGCCAACATTCCCGCAAGAAGCGAAGAAATAATTTTTCTTTTCATTGTAATTACCGTTTTATTTTTCTATCAGGAAGGATCTTTTTTTGAATAAAAAATTTTCTTCAGCTGCTTAATTTAAAAAATATTTTTTTAAATTGAGGTGGTGGAAGTTGCTCTTTCAAACTACGTCCATTTCTGATCTGCTGAATATTTAAAAAAACAGAAGAGAAATACCCGTCCTGCTATCAGCTTTTAAAGGAAAATGGCGTGTAATTCAATGCGGAGGTTCTGAATTTAGTACTCCAACTATATTTAAATGCGAAGTGGTGTGATAGAAAGACAGTAAAGGTATTAAGGTCCAGTAAATAACTCTAATTTTTATAATAAATAATTAGCAACAATGTTGTATTTAATATTCACTCCTAAAAATAGGAAGCAACATTAAATTTACTAACACGGCAGCTGTTATCTCACGGGAAATTGCTACACGCTTTGCATGCCATGTGAACTGGTTGCTAAAAGTATGATTCTGATCCCTTCTCAGCGAAGAGAATTATTTTCTTTTGTGTATCTGCCATAACCTCGGCCTAAAAAAACCTGTTCGCTGTCGCCAAGATGCTCAGAGCACGGGTGTAGGGGGCGGGGTCCTTGCAGTCAAGGTTACTGTGCCCAGATTGTTAATTTGAGCCCGAGAGAGAGGGGCGGTAGGTTGGGTATTACCCTCTTTACCGGTGATGTCCAAAGTAAATAGTTTGGAGCCTTATACTAAGCGAAATCTTCGACAAATACGGTATATTGGCTCGTTGTAGGACTGTGATGGGGTTAGCCCCCAGCTTACGAAAAACTAGTGTTTACAAAAGCGGCTGGGGAAAGCTTATAGTTAGGCAAAGCTCATAGATAGCGACACATTTAAACCAGCACAAATTGACTGAACTGTTTTAGGTCCCTGAAAACTTTAGTATCAGCCAGTCTAGGGTCCGGCTTTTCCACCAACTGTTGAAGAGTGAGTATACCTTCGCCGGATTGTACCAGTACTGGTTGGCAGCCTTTTTCCAGCGCCAACTGTAAATCCGCCAGCTTGTCGCCAATCAGATAGCAACCGTGCAGGCTGGTATCGAATTCCGCTTCGATTGCATCAAGCAGGCCCGTCAGGGGTTTGCGGCAACGACAGTTATCTTCAGGGCTGTGGGGACAGTAGAAAATCGCGGCGATCTCACCGCTGGCATCCTCTACCAGAGTACGCATTTTGGAATGCATCGCCTCTAGATCATCCAGATCAAATTGGCCCAGTGCCAAGCCGCTTTGATTAGTGGCAACTACCAGTTGATGGCCGGCCTGACTGAGCGCTGCCAGCGCCTCAATACTGCCGGGCAAGGGTTGCCATTCGTCGGCGGATTTGACGAATTTATCTGGATTTTCGTTGATCACCCCGTCGCGGCCGAGAATGATAATTGCCATATTCGTATCTCCCTAATCTGCGAGGCGGGGCTTAATGCCCCGCCTCAGCAAGTCATTACTTGGCAGGAACCAGCAGGGAAATATCGGCAACTTCGAGGAACAGTGCACGCAGCTGGGCCAGCAGCGCCAAGCGGTTGTTGCGCAGTTGCTCGTCGTCGCTCATCACCATCACATGGTCGAAGAAGTTGTCCACGGTTTCACGCAGCCCGGCCAGACCGGCGAGGCCTTCGGCGAAGAGTGCATCGCTATACAGCGGTTCAACTTCTGTGCGGGCAACCTGTACGGCGGCGAATAGGGCCCTCTCCGCTTCCTCCTGCAGTAGGGCTTCATCGACATTGCTGGGCACGGCGCCATCCAGTTTGGCGAGAATATTGGAGACGCGCTTGTTCGCTGCTGCGAGGGCACCGGACTCCGGCAGCTGGCTGAAGGCGTTGACCGCATGCACACGATTGTCGATATCCAGCGGTCGTGACAATTTTCGCGCGGCAACCGACATAAAGACCTCGGCGGCAATGCCCTGATCCTCGTAGCGGGCGCGGAAGCGCTCAAGTACATATTGCAGAGTCTGCTCTACCACCTTGTCGTATTCACCCAGGGCGGTGCGCGGATAGTTGTCACGGGCCAGTTCCAGTAACTCGCGCAGGTCCAGATCGAGGCGCTTCTCTACGAGAATGCGGATAATGCCCAGGCTGGCGCGGCGCAGGGCGAAGGGGTCGCGGGAGCCGCTGGGAGGCTGGCCAATGCCAAAGATACCCACCAAGGTATCGAGTCGGTCTGCCAGGGCGATTACAGTACCGGTGTCGCTGACGGGCAGCTCGTCACCGGCAAACTTGGGCATGTACTGCTCGTACATGGCCTTGGCTACATCCAACGGCTCGCCATCATTTTCGGCGTAGTAGTAACCGGCGATGCCCTGCATATCGGCAAACTCGAACACCATCTCGGTAACCAGGTCTGACTTACACAGGCGGCCGGCGCGCTCGGCCCAGTCGCCGTTACTACCGGTTTTCTCGGCGATAGTGCGGGCCAAAGCGGAGACCCGCTCGGTTTTGTCGTAGACGCTACCCAAATGCTGCTGGAAAACGATCTGGCGCAGTTTTTCGCGGCGTGATTCCAGGCTGGTTTTCTTGTCAGTTTCGAAGAAGAAGGCGGCATCTGCCAGGCGTGGGCGGATTACCCGCTCGTTGCCGTGGATAACCTGGGCGGCATCCTGACTCTCGATATTGGACACGGTGATAAAGAAAGGCAGCAATTGGCCGTCTTCATCCACCACGTGGAAATACTTCTGGTGCTCCTTCATGGAGGAGATCAGGGCCTCGGCGGGCACTTCCAGGAAGCGCTCTTCGAAGCGGCCAGTAAGGGCGACAGGCCATTCCACCAGTGCAGTCACTTCGTCGAGCAGATCGTCGTCGATGACCGCTTCACCATTGACGTTGTTGGCTTCGGCAATCACCTGGGCACGAATGGCTTCACGGCGTTCGGCGAAGTCCGCCATGACGTAGCCGGGTTCGCGCAGAACCTGTGCATAGTCGTGGGCGGAGTGGATCTCCAGCTCCCGATTGCAGTGGAAGCGATGACCACGGCTGATGCTACCGGCTTTTAAGCCGAGTACTTCACCATCTACCACCTTGTTGCCGAACAGCATGACGAGCCAGTGTACCGGGCGCACGAACTCCTCGCGGCGTGCACCCCAGCGCATACGCTTGGGAATGGGAAGCTGGGCCAGGGCTTTCTCGACAATACCAGCCAACAGGGATTCAGTTTCAGCGCCTTTTTGCTCGCTGATAAAGGCCAGGCGCTCGCCTTTGTCGGTCTCTTTGCGCCCGAGTTCTTCAATGGTTACGCCATTGCTGCGGGCGAAACCCTCAGCGGCTTTACTGGGCTTACCCTCTTTATCGAAGGCGGCTTTGACGGCCGGGCCCAGCTTTTCAATTTGCTTGTCCTGCTGTTTGTCTGCCAAGCCAAACACCGCTACTGCCAGGCGGCGGGGGGCTGCGTAGGCTTTAACTTCACCAAAAGACAACTCGGCGCCTTTGAGGCCCTGGGTAATACCATCGGCGAAAGCGCTCATTAATTTGTGTAACGCTTTTGGTGGCAGCTCTTCAGTGCCCAGCTCTACCAGAAAATCCTGAGCCATTACTGCTTCTCCTCTTGCTCGATGTCTTCCACCAAAATATCTGCCCGCAGTGCTTCATCTGCCAGGGGGAAGCCTAAGGCGCGGCGCGCATCGTAGTAAGCCTGTGCCACGGCGCGGGCCAGGGTGCGTACACGCAGGATATAGCGCTGGCGCTCGGTCACTGAGATGGCGTGGCGCGCATCCAGCAGGTTGAAGGCGTGGGAGGCCTTCATGACTTGCTCGTAAGCGGGTAGTGGCAGGCCCAGCTCGATCAGGCGCGTGCTCTCGCGTTCGCAATGATCGAAGGTAGCGAACAGGAATTCCACATCGGCGTGTTCAAAGTTGTAGTGGGACATCTCCACTTCATTCTGGTGGAAAACGTCGCCATAGGTGACGGGGCTGCCATCCGGGTTGCGGGTCCAGACCAGATCGTAGATGGACTCGACACCTTGCAGGTACATGGCGATACGCTCCAGACCATAGGTGATCTCGCCGGTAACCGGGTAGCACTCGAGGCCACCGACCTGCTGAAAGTAGGTAAACTGGGTGACTTCCATACCGTTCAGCCAGACTTCCCAGCCGAGGCCCCAGGCACCCAGGGTTGGGGATTCCCAGTTGTCTTCTACGAAGCGAATATCGTGAATAGCCGGGTCCACGCCCATGGCGCGCAGGCTGTCGAGGTACAATTCCTGAATATTGTCCGGGGACGGCTTCATTACTACCTGGTATTGGTAATAGTGCTGAAGGCGGTTGGGGTTCTCTCCATAGCGGCCATCGGTGGGGCGGCGGCAGGGCTGTACATAAGCCGCATTCCAGTTTTCCGGGCCTATGGCGCGCAGGAAGGTCGCCGGATGAAAGGTGCCGGCGCCCACTTCCATATCCAGAGGCTGTAGAATGACGCACCCTTGGCGCGCCCAATAATCCTGCAGGGCAAAAATGAGTCCCTGAAAGGTACTGAGATCGTATTGCTTGGACACCGCTATCTCCGGATCAGTATCTGCTGTGGGCAAAGGGACGCAATTATAGCGGTAGCGGCTGCTGCGCTTAAAGCGTTGTGGTCACGCTGATGGTTTGAACCGCCATACTTGGCTTTAGGGCCGCCAAACGGCGGTATTTTTGTATAGGAAGTTGTTGCATTGGATATTAAGGGGCACCTGGCTGCAGGTGCACTGAAACTGATTGGCAGATTACCGCTGTCCTGGTCGAGGTGCCTAGGGCGCTTGGCTGGCAAGACGGCGGTGTTGTTGCGTACCGAAGGTCTGCGCCTGAGTAGAATTAATCTGGCGCAGTGTTACCCGGCGATGAACCCTAAGCAGCGGGAGAAGCTGGCCCGGGAAAGTGTGGTTAATACCGCTGTCACTGGATTCGAGATGGCGAGTATTTGGCACCATCCCTGGGCGGTCAATGAAAAGACCATAGTGTCGGTACGCAATCAACACTTGTTGTCTTTAGGAGAAGAGGGTGGTCGCGGCACCCTGGTATTAATGCCGCACACAGGCAACTGGGAAATTTTTGGTATGTACCTGGCGGCTATGGGGCCGTCTATGGCATTGTACCAACCGCCCAAAATTGCTGAGTTGGACCCGGTGATTCGCGGTGGCCGCGAGAAGACCGGCGCACAAATGGTACCCACCAATATCCATGGTGTGCGCTCCCTGCTCAAATGCTTGAAAGCCGGTCATGTCGCGATGGTATTGCCGGACCAGGAGCCCGATATGGGTGGGGATTTTGCCCCTTTCTTTGGGCGGCCGGCATTGACCATGACACTGGCTCACAATCTACTGCAACGCACTAAATGCCACGTGGTATTCGGTTTTGGCAAGCGTGTGGAAGGGGGTTTGAATTGGTGTTTCTGCCCGCCGAGAACGCAATTTACAGTGAAGAGCAGAAGGTCTCCCTGGCGGCGATGAACCGTGGTGTAGAGGCCTGTATCGCCCAGGCACCGGAACAGTACCAGTGGGAGTACAAGCGCTTCCGCAAGCAACCGGAAGGCAAAAGCAAAATTTATCGCAAGAATAGATAGCGCTGCCGTGTGGCAGCCCTATCTAAGTGATTGTCGGACTGGTTTCAGGCAGCGTGACGAAATGCCACTATCACTGGCATACGCGCTGCGCGCCAAGCAGGGAAAAGCCGCTGACAAAGCCGATCGCCAGAGCCAGTATGGCGCCCTGCAGGAACAGGTCCGGCGACATCTCAAAGCTGAATACCACTTGAGTGAAGCTACCACCCAAGGTTGAGGTATTCAGCCCATCGAAGAAGACAAATGCAGCTAGTGAGCCCAGAAGTCCACCCGTTACTGCCAGTACCATGGCCTCGGCGATGGTGCCGCAAAAAGCTGAAAAGTTGCTAAAACCCAAAGCGCGTAGTGTGGCAATCTCCTTTGCGCGATCTGCAACAGATGTATACATGGTATTAAGGGCCCCGGCGAGGGCACCGAGAGCCATTACCGCGCTGATAATCCAACCGAAAGTGGCTATGTACTGCAGTTGTTTGCCCTGGCTGGCAAAGTACTCCTGCTCTGTCTGCACCTCCAGATTTAAGCGTGGCTCTCGCTCAATACTATCCTGCAATGGCTTTATGTCGCTGTCATTTTGCAGCTTTGCTCGGATTGACTGGTAGCTATTTCCGCGATTGTAGTGGCTCTGAATAGTTTTTATGTCCGCCCAGAGTTCGCTCTCAAAAATATTACCTCCTGTGGAAAAAACACCAACGACTTTCCACAGGTTCTTGCCAAAACGTACTTCCTTTCCTATTTCGAAGCCATTGAACTCCCGCAGCACGCCTGCTCCCACAACCATCTCGTTGGTTCCAGGAGTAAACATGCGTCCCTCTACCAATTGCATATTCGTGCGCATATCCATGCCGGTCTTGTTGAGTCCGCGCAAAGGAATATTCGCCTCGGTACCACTGGATTTCTTAATACCATCGACAATCACATAGAGCTCTGGTGAAACCAGTGGACCATTGGCATCGCGGGCTACTCCAGCTGATTCCCCGATAAGATTGACCTGATCCTGCAAGATTACTGAATTGAGCTCGGTTGATGAGCCCTCCCGCATAAGGATAGCGATCTGGCTTGAGCCAGCTCCGCGCATGGTCTCCTCAAAGCCTTTGGCCATGGCGAGAAATGCCAGCAATATGGCTACTACAACTGCCGAGGCCAGTACCATGGCTAAAGACATCCACAGGCGCCGGCGCAGGCTGCCAAGATTCATGAGGGTCACTGAGACTATTTGTGCAATAAGAGAACCCATTATTTTCCCTCCATATAGGAGTTTTGCTGCGATTCGTAAAAAAGAAAAGACAGCGAAGCCGAGTATCAGCTGATTTATTGTTGACGGTTAAATGCCGTGACGATGTTTAGGCGCAGAGCATTAAATGCTGGCAGTAACCCGGTAATTAACCCTAGTAAAAGCATAAATACCAGCGCTTGCAGGGCGATATTTCCGTCCAGAATCAGGTTGGGTAGAAACCTGGCAAGGAAAGTTTTAACACCCTCGACCAGCAACCAGGCTGCGGCAAGACCCGAGAGTCCACCGACCAGCGCGACCAGCATGGATTCCGAAAGCACCATACGGAAAATTCTGCTACTGGAAAAACCTAAAGTTTTCAACACAGCAATCTCCCCGGTGCGTTCGCGAATAGCCAGTGCCATGGTGTTGCCGACCACAACCAGAATGGTGAAGAAAGCGGTAAATACAACTGAGAAAATGATCAGTCCAATATTTCCGATTTGTTCAATAAAAGCCTTATTAAAGGCCTTTTCAGTGCTGGTATCCGTTTCATTTTGAGAGTTGGCAAAAGTATCATCAATAGTTTTCGCCACTTTTTCATTGAGGGAAGAATCTTCAGTGGTAAGGGCCATCCAGCCGATCCAGTCACCACCAAATGTTTGGGTTTCCATAAAATACTTATAGTGGAAAAGCATCTGACGTGTATCGTATTGTTCAGTATCCCCTTTAAAAATTCCGGATACTACAAACTCCCAGGTGTAGCCACCGTCTTTGTGGGTGAAAATATTGGAGGAAATTGGAATCCGATCACCAATTTTCCAACCATAAATTTGCGCGAGTTTTTCACCGACTAAAACGCCCTGACGATTGTTGAACCAGGCCCTCTTTTGGTCTTCGGGAACAACAACTTCCTTGTAAACCCTTAGGTAAGATTCTGGTTCCACTGCCATAGAGACTACTTGTCTTGCCGGTTCCTGGTAATAGCCGCCAAACCAATTAAGATGGGTAACGTCCTTTACCCCCTCTACTGCGGCAACTTTTTGGTAGTACGCAATGGGTAGCGACTTGGTAAAATTTATACGATTAAAAACCACTAAACGATTGTCTGCAGAAAGTTCCACACTGGAATTTAGTGCAGTTTTTAAACTGGTAACCGCGCCAAAAATCAGAAAGGCAATAAATATGGCAAAACATGTGAGGAAAAGCCGTAGAGGCTTTCTCGTCATGTTTTTATAAATTAAATAAAATTCGTTCATGCCACTATTTCCCTCTGCACAAATTGCCCTTTATCGAGATGCAGGGTGCGTTTGGCGTATTTGGCTGCAGCGGGGTCGTGGGTGACCATGACGATAGTTTTTCCATGGTCGCGATTTAGCAACTGCAACATTTCCAGGATTTCATCGGCAGTAGCACGGTCCAGATCTCCTGTGGGTTCGTCACACAATATCAGTTTGGGATCGGAGACAATTGCGCGGGCGATGGCCACTCGTTGCTGTTGACCACCGGACATCTCGCTAGACATGTGTTTGGCGCGATCGCTCAACCCCACAAGAGCGAGTGCTGTTTCCACATTTTTACGTCGTTGCGCTTTAGATAGCTTGGTCAGCATTAGTGGCAGCTCCACATTGCGCTGCGCATTCAGCATTGGCATTAAATTGTAGAACTGGAAAATAAAACCAATATTTTCCGCTCTCCAGCGAGTCAGGGCACCTTCGCTAAGAGAATCAATACGTGTACCGTCAAACCAGACCTCGCCACCACTGGGTTGATCAACACCGCCTAACATGTTTAGCAGAGTGGTTTTACCTGAGCCGGATGGCCCCATGATAGCGACAAAATCCCCCCGATCTATGGTCATGTTGAGGTCGTCAAAGATAGAAATTTTCTCTTTGCCTTTGACAAAATTTTTACTGACGTTCTTTAATTGAAACAACACATCTTCTGACATCTAAAAATCCCTCTTAATATAAAATGAATGGTGATGTCGCCTGTGCCGCTAGATAGCCAATTCCTCCCCGGCCAGGAACCCAACTTTGACACCCATATCCGGCAGGATACGAGGGTCTTTGTCATCAATACCAATACGTACCCGCACAGTGGCCTTGGCGCGATCGGCGGTTGGAATAATGGCAATTACTGTTGCTGGAATATTCCATTCCGGGTAGGCGTCCAGATTGGCATTTACCCGCTGTCCAGTAGATACGCGGCCGATAAATGCTTCATTGACGTCTACTTCGATCTCCAGTGAGTTCATGTCCACGATGGTACAGATGCCTGTGCGGGTGAAGCCACCGCCAGCAGAGCTGGGGGCGACAATTTCACCAGGCTGCGCATTTTTTTGTGTGACGATCCCGGTGAAGGGGGCGCGAATAGTGTGATCTTCCAGCCGTTCGCGCTGACGTTCGGCTTCGAGTTTAGCGACCTCAATGTTGGCTCGGGCACTTCTTAAGTCGGCCCTGAGGCCCTCCGCACTTGCCTGGCTCTGGGTAAGCTGCGCTTTGCTCGAATAGTTCTTATCGCGCAGTCCCGCAAAGCGCTGATACTGTCGTTCGGCTTCTTTTAGTTTGGCGCTGATACTGGCTTCCTGGGCTTGCAGCACCTCTATCTGGGCTAAGGCAAAATCCAAGCTGACCCGTGCTTTTACATCATCGAGACGTGCCAGCACCTGGCCCTCACTGACTTGCATTCCCTCCTCGACATCCACACTGCTGATCAGGCCCATCACTTCTGCAGATACTGTGGCCATGCGCCGTGCTGTAATGTAGCCGGACGCATTGAGGACGGTTTCCATCCTTGCGGGGGAATTGTGTGTAGGTGCTGATGCAGTGGAGTTTTCTGGTCGAGCTTGCACTGGTGACTCAGGGGCTGCTCTTCCGTCAGTAAGTTACCAGCGGCAAATCCTATTACCAGGCCGGCAATGGTGCCAATAGAGGCCGCCAAAAGGGTTTTCCGCGGTGATGAAGGTATTTCTTGAGCCGCATCCCGGTCAATTTTTAACTGACCGAGCAACTCACTGGTGTTTCTGCTCATACAGCCATGTTCTTATTCGTTACTTCCTGTAGAAGATAACTTTGGCAGAAACTAAAAAATATTGCTATGCGTCAAGCGTCCAAGGAGACGGGGCAGTTTTAATGGCGCCAGAAAGCCGGAGTCAGTAGTACCAGCAAGGTGAAAATTTCCAGGCGGCCCATCAACATGGCGAGGATCAGGAACCACTTCGCCACCTCATTGACGGAGCCATAATGGGAGGCCGCATCCCCGAGCGCGGGTCCGATATTACTGAGGCAGGAGGCTACGGTGGTCACAGAGGTAACAAAATCCTCGCCGGTGGCGATCACAATAATTGAGAGAATAAAAAACGACAGCACATAGACGGCAAAGAAACCCCATACGGCATCGGTTACGCGGTCGGGTACGATTTTGCGGTTGATCTTAATGGGGATCACCGCATTGGCATGTACCAGGCGGTTTAGCTCGCGCATGCCGGATTTCATGATCAACATGCCGCGCACGGCCTTGATACCACCAGAGGTGGAGCCGGCACAGGCGCCGAGAATCCCTAGGAGTAGCAACGCATAGGGAAGGAATACCGGCCAGGCTGAGAAGTTTTCAGAGGCAAAACCCGCAGTAGTACTGATTGAGACCACCTGGAAAAAGCCGTGTAGCAGGCTGTTTCCGGGCGAGAAAATATTCAATATCCACAGGTAGCAACTGATCAGCAAGCCGGCGCCCAAAATAAGCATCACGTAAAAGCGAAATTCGGAGTCGCGCCAGTAGTGCTTTATGGTTTTGTTACGAAAGGCGTAAAAGTGCAAGCCGAAGTTGATCGCTGCGGTAAACATGAAAATGATACAGATCACCATGATCGCGCGGTTGTGGGCGTAAAAGCCCATACTGGCATCATGGGTGGAGAAGCCGCCGTTGGCTACGGTTGAAAAGGCATGGCCAACGGCGTCGAAAACGGTCATGCCGGCCCACCAGTAACCGATACCACACAGGATAGTGAGGATTACATAAATCACGATCAACGCTCGCGCCGTTTCGGCGATACGCGGTGTTAATTTGGTGTCTTTCACCGGTCCGGGAATTTCCGCTTTGTATAACTGCATGCCACCAATACCGAGCATGGGCAGGATAGCCAGCGCAATAACAATTACGCCGATGCCACCAAACCACTGCAATTGCTGGCGGTAGTAAAGGATTGCTGGAGGCAGAGTGTCCAGGCCGGTAATTACCGTGGCACCAGTGGTTGTCAGTCCGGAAATCGATTCGAAAATCGAATCGGTAATACTCAGGTCTGGCTGTGGGCTGATAATGAAGGGCAGGGAACCAAAACTACCAAGGATCAGCCAAAATAGCGAAGTCACCACAAAGCCATCCCGTGTACGTAGATCCTGGCGCAGGTCATGCACAGGTAGCCACATAAACAGACCGGTAATCAGGGTAATAGCAAAAGCGGCAATAAAGGCACTGTGGGTGTCGTCGCTATACCATAGGGACACCACGATAGGCGGCAGCAGTGTCAGGCTGAACACCGTCAGTAGAATTCCAAAAACTCGCGCAATTACCGCTATTCGCATTGGCGCCTATTAGCCTGTTATCTGTAGTTTCTTTATGTGGACGAAAGGAGTAGTGATCGCCGGAGTTATAAATCGAATTCTGGCTTTAGAAAAAGCCGAAACCCACCTGGAACAGTTGTTCCACATGGCGTGTCTGGCGGCGATCTACCAGAAACACAATTACATGATCGTCACTTTGCACAATCACATCATCATGGGCCATCAAAACTTCACTGCCATTTTCTGTCTCACGCACAATGGCTCCGATAGAAGCGCCATCGGGAAGGTCGATGTCCTCGATTTTTTTACCAACCACCTTAGAGGTGCGTTCATCACCATGGGCGACAACCTCAATGGCTTCAGCTGCACCGCGGCGCAGGGAGTGGACATTAACCATGTCACCACGACGCACATGGGTAAGCAGGCTACCGATCGTATTTTGCTGTGGTGAAATAGCAATATCGATCTCACCACCTTGTACCAGGTCGACATAAGCACGGTTATTGATGAGGGTCATTACCTTGCGCGCGCCGAGCCGTTTAGCCAGTAGTGATGACATGATGTTAGCTTCGTCATCATTGGTGAGGGCGAGGAACACATCCGTATCCTCGATATTTTCCTCCAGCAACAGTTCCTGGTCAGAGGCACTACCGTGCAAAATAATGGTGTGGGAAAGCTCTTCGGACAGGAAGATACAGCGCTCGTGGCTCTGCTCAATAATCTTGACTGAATAGCGGTTTTCCAGCTTGGTGGCGAGACGCAGGCCGATATTGCCGCCACCGGCAATGACTACGCGTTTGTAGCCGTGCTCCAGACGGCGCAATTCGCTCATTACTGCACGAATATCAGCGCGCGCAGCGATAAAGAATACTTCGTCACCGGCTTCGATAACTGTGTCACCCTGAGGAATTATGGGACGGTTGCGGCGGTAGATGGCTGCCACCCGGGTATCCACCTTCGGCATATGTTCGCGCAGGTAGCGCAATTGGTGCCCCACCAGAGGGCCGCCCTGTACCGCTAATACCGTAACAAGCTGTACTCGGCCATCGGCGAAGTCCAGCACCTGCAGTGCGCCGGGGTGTTCCATCAAGCGTGCAATATATTCTGATACCAGTTGCTCCGGACTAATCAGGACATCAATAGGAATGGCCTGGTTATCGAACAGCTCTGGGTGACGCAGGTAGGAAGAGGCGCGAACCCGTGCAATTTTAGTGGGTACGCGAAACAGTGAGTGTGCAATCTGGCAGGCCGCCATATTGGTTTCATCGTTGTTGGTCACCGCCACCAGGATATCGGCATCTTCAATACCTGCATCCATCAGTACGTCAGGATGAGAGGCGTGGCCGATAACCACGCCGATATCGATACGATCACGAAGCTCGCGCAAGGTTTTCTCGTCGCTGTCCACCAGGACAATATCGTTGCGTTCTGAGGCCAGGGCCTCCGCCAGTGAGCCGCCCACCTGGCCGGCGCCGAGAATGACAATTTTCATATCGGATGAGACTCGCGGCCCGCGCCGCTGTTATTCGGCTTTGCTCAGCAGAGCGTAGTAGAAACCGTCGCCGCCACTGTTCTGGGGCAGAAGCTGTATCCCCACAGGCTGCTTTTCTCCCCAGGACTTGCCGTTTAGCAGTTCAGGAGTATTGTCGCTCGCATCTACAGTCTCCGCAATGAAAGCCGCGACAACTTCACTATTTTCCGTTGGTAGTACTGAGCAGGTAGCATAAACCAGGCTGCCACCGGGTTTCAGCAGACCCCAGCTGGAGCGTAATATCTCACCCTGCAGCCGAGCCAGTTCGGCAATATCTTCATCGCGTCGTAATAATTTGATATCTGGGTTGCGGCGGATCACACCAGTGGCGGAGCAGGGGGCGTCGAGCAGGATACGATCAAATTGCTGCCCATCCCACCAGGCCTCTGGTGCGCTCGCATCAGCACAGATTAACTGCGCACTCAGCCCACAGCGGTCGAGGTTCTCCCGCACACGATCAAGGCGATTTTCCTCGATATCCAGTGCACTTAGCTCAATAGTGGGCTGTTGTTCCAGCAGGTGGCAACTTTTGCCGCCCGGTGCCGCACAGGCGTCAAGCACCTTCTCGCCAGGTAGAGGATTGAGCAGTAGCGCCGCCAATTGAGCAGATTCATCCTGCACGCTAACCAGCCCTTCTGTGAAGCCCGGCAAAGCGCCCACCGATACCGGCTCAACCAGGGTGATACCAACTGGTGATACCGGGCAGGGTTCTGCGGATAGGCCGGTTTCAGCAAGCTCCTGCAAATAATCCGCACGGGAAATTTTGCACGTATTTACCCTCAGGGTCATAGGAGGGTTGGCGTTGTTGGCACGGAAAATTCCTGATGCCCGATCTGGCCAAGCGGCTTTGATACGTTGTTGTAGCCATGCAGGGTGTATGGAGCTGAATTGGGGGTTGCCGGATAGTTTGCGCTGTAGTTGTTCGCTGTTGCGTAGTGCATTGCGCAATACGCCGTTAATCACCCCGGTAGCTCGATCCAAGCCCAGACTGCGCGCGGCGTTTACCGTAGCTGAAATAGCCGCATGATCGGGAATACGAGTGTATTCCAGTTGATATAGGCCCAACAGAATCAAAGCGCTGACCAGGGTGTCTCCGGGCTTCCTGCGCAGCAGCTTGGCCGCGATTAATTGCAGTCGCGGTGCGTAGCGGGCGCTGCCGTAACAGAGTTCGCGTAGGAGTGCGCGGTCGCGCTCCTCTACCTTGTCTTCGGCCTTTGGTAACAGGCGTGCCAGCGAACCCTGCTCTTCCAGTAGGGCGGCGATAATTCGAGCGGCTTCGGCGCGTACATCTCTACTCATCGTATTGTTTCACCCAGCAGCGTGCCTGGGGCGAACTGCTCTCGATAGCCTTTCAGGATTTCTGCTGCCGGTAGGGCCTTTTTGCCAGGCAGTTGCAGGAGTTGTAGGCGCAGGGCCTCGCGGCCACAGGCAACCAGGATACCTTCATCATCGCTGGCGAGGATAGTGCCGGGTGCCTGATCGTGACAGCCGCGCTCTAGTGCGGCACTGTAAATACGTAACCGCTGCTCGCCTTTTTTATCGAGGTAGGTAGTCCAGGAAACCGGGAAGGGGTTAAAGGCGCGGATCTGTCGTTGCAGCTCCTCTGCGGATCGCCGCCAATCTAGACGTGCCTCTTCCTTGGAAATTTTATTAGCGTAGTTGGCCTGGTTTTCATCCTGGATTTCTGGCTTGGCTGTGCCGGAAGCCATTTTTGTCAGGGCTTCAATCAGGGCAGGACCGCCGAGCTCTGCCAACTTGTCGTGCAGACTTCCGCCAGTCTCATCCTGTTCAATGGCACAACGGCGTTCCACTATAACCGGCCCTGTATCAAGGCCAGCCTCCATTTGCATAATGGCCACGCCACTCTTGAGGTCCCCAGCTTCTACCGCGCGCTGTATGGGCGCGGCACCGCGCCAACGTGGCAATAAAGAAGCGTGTACATTGACACAGCCCAAACGGGGAGTATCCAGAACCGCCTGGGGAAGAATCAGGCCATAGGCCACCACCACCATTATATCTGCGCGTAAAGATGCAAGTTCGGCCTGGGCATCTTTGTCGCGCAGGTTCAGTGGTTGGTACACTGGAATATCGTAGGAAAGGGCTAATTGCTTGACCGGGCTGGACAGCAGCTTCTTGCCCCGACCCGCCGGCCTGTCCGGTTGGGTGTATACGGCAATGACATTGTGCTCACTATCTAGTAGCGCTTGCAGATGCACGGCGGCAAAGTCCGGCGTGCCGGCAAAAATGATATTCACTGGCTGATTCTCAAATCGGAGGAAATAGCTGGCGCCGGATATGCCGGCGGCCAGCCTTCTTTATCAGGCGCGTCGGCGCTGGGATTTTTCCAGCTTGGAGCGAATGCGGTTGCGCTTGAGTGGGGAGATGTAATCCACGAACAGTTTGCCATCCAGATGGTCGACTTCATGCTGGATACATACTGCCAATAGTCCCTCTGCTTCAATGGCAAAGGGTTCACCATTGCGATCCAGGGCCTTGATCCGCACTTTACGCGGGCGCTCCACGGTCTCGTAGAAGCCTGGCACGGATAGACAACCCTCATCGTACTGGTGGATTTCCTCTTCCAGTACTTCGATTTCCGGGTTGATAAAGCCGAGTGGCTCGCTTCCATCCTCGGATATATCCACCACCACAATGCGCTCCTGCACATTGACCTGGATAGCGGCGAGGCCGATGCCGGGTGCGGCATACATGGTTTCAAACATGTCGTCCAGCAACTGGCGATGTGCATCGGTCACTTCAGCGACCGGTTTTGCGACCTCGCGTAGACGAGGATCGGGAAATTCCAGTATCTCGAGTTTAGCCATAACACCTGTGACAAACTTCTAGTATTCGTTGAACGTGCGCTGATAACATTATGATCGCGCTCAATATTTACCGAGTGGACCCCTGATTTTCGCTGGCGCTTTGCGCCCGGGTCCGGCTACTTTCCACCAGAGAGTAGCCCGGCGCTGAGAATTATAGCGATAAAGAGCATAGGAATGCTTCCATGAAAAAAATAATCCTGGCCGCTGTTTCGATGCTGGCGGTTGCCCTGGGCACTGAAGCCCAGGATCAGGTACGCCTGAACCCCAGTCATCCCGATGCTTATGTAGTGCAGAAGGGCGATACCCTGTGGGATATCTCCAGTGAGTTTCTGGTACAGCCATGGTATTGGCCCGAGATCTGGCAGGTGAATCCTCAAGTGGAAAACCCGCACTTAATTTACCCCGGCGACAGCTTGCGCCTGGTCTATGTGGATGGACAGCCTCAGTTACAGCTCCAGCGCGGTCCACGGGCTTACCAGCTGTCACCAGGAGTGGATGGCAGTCGCCTGACGCCCCAGATCCGCCGTGAAGCGGTAGAAAATGCTATCCCTGCGATTCCTCTTGATGCAATAAATGCTTTTCTCTCGCGTACCCGTATCGTTGAACCCAACGCTTTTGAAGGTACGCCCTATGTGGTGTCCGGTTCCGATAACCATATCCTGATGGGCGCTGGAGATACCATTTATGCACGCGGTGACTTCGAGGCCCCCTTGGCCTCTTATGGTCTATACCGTCCCGGACCGGTTTATGCCGATCCTGTCAGTAATGAAACCCTTGGTCGCCAAGCGTTGGGTATCGGGGAAGTTGACCTGCTGCAGTTGGACCCGGATAGCCTGCCTGGATTCTCAGTAGCCACTTTGGGAGTGGCCAATACGGCTCGCGAGATTCGCCTGGAAGATCGCTTGATGCCGGTAGAGGAACGCTCAATCGAAGCATTATTTCATCCCAGTGCTCCAGCTCTTCCCATAGATGGATTGATTGTCGGAGTGGATGAAGGAGTTACCCAGATCGGTAAGTTCGATGTGGTTATCCTCAATCTGGGAGACCGCGATGGCATAGAGCCGGGTAATGTTATGGCTGTTTACAAGCGCGGCTCCGTTGTTCGCGATCGTATTGTCGGTGACAGTGTGAAATTGCCTGATGAACGCGCTGGTGAGATGATGGTATTTCGCACCTTTGAAAAGATGAGTCTCGCCCTGGTGCTTGAGGCAGAGCGCCCCCTGGCTGTGATGGATCTGGTGCGCAACCCTTAACGTAGCCCTATTCTCTGCGGCGGATCTTGCTGTTTGGACCGCCGCTCAACCAAAAAACAGAGTAAACGGCATGGATGCGTTAACCGCAAGCATGGCCCTACTACGCCTAGAGGGCATAGGCCCCGCCCGATATTGGCAATTGCTCGAGCACTTCGGTTGCCCGCTTCAAGCCTTGCAGCAACTCCCCAATACCCTGTTATCTAAACTCCCAGCACGAGCCCGATCCCAGTGGTATGAGTTCACCCGATTGCAGGCCCAGAGTGCCCTAATCAGTTGGGTTGAAGAAGAGCGTGCTCGCTGCGTAGAGAATGGGATTCATTTAATGTGTTATGGGGATACTGATTATCCAGTTCTATTAAGTGAAACTTCCCGACCACCTCCGGTACTTTATCTTCGCGGCAGGACAGAAAACCTTTGCTTGCCACAGATTGCTATTGTGGGTGCCCGCCGCGCTACCAGCGCCGGCTTGGATAATGCTCGCGCGTTTGCCGCAGAGCTCGCCACTGCCGGTTTCGCAATCACCTCTGGACTTGCCCTGGGGGTAGATGCGGCGGCGCATCTCGGAGCCCTGTATGGAAGGGGGGCAACTATTGCAGTGTTGGGAAGCGGTGTGGACCGAATCTACCCTCGTCATAACCAGAGGCTGGCAGGGGATATTCTCGAAAGGGGCGGAACGATTCTCAGTGAGCTGCCTTTGGGTAGTAGTGCCGAGGCCAAAAACTTCCCTCGCCGCAACCGTATTATTAGTGGGCTTTCTATGGGGGTGTTATTAGTTGAAGCTGCGTTGCGTTCCGGCTCCCTAATTACGGCGCGCTTGGCACTGGAGCAAAACCGAGAAGTGTTTGCCATTCCTGGCTCGATTCACAATCCGATGGCTCAAGGCTGCCACCACCTGATCAGGCAGGGCGCGACTTTGGTTGAGACCAGTGGCGACATCGCCTCCCAGTTGGGGGGCTACTGTCAGAGCCTGTTTCAGCGGAAAAAAACCGTGAAGTATTAGAGGGGCGCCAACAGGTTATTGTGGATGCCCTCGCTGGCGGCCCCCGCAGTATTGAGCAACTGGCTATGGATAGTGGGGAAGGTTCGGGGGAGTTGATGGGGTTGTTGTTACAGTTGGAACTGGAGGGGCTTTTAGAAGAATTACCCAGTGGTTATCAGCTAACTGCCCGCGGTTCTGCTTGCTGTAGGTTGGCTGAGAAAGATCTAACTTAAAATGAAGTTGCTTGCCGATGCAGTGTAGCCATTTATTCAACAGGTAAAGTGCGAAATTGAACACTTGCAATGAATACGTTGGGTGGGTGCTGGACTGTACAAATAGTCATGGTCTTTTCTGCCGCAGGTTGGTCCAGCTGTGGTGAGTAAATGTAATTAATCTGATATTAACAATAAATTATCCTGACTTTTATGATAAAAATGTATTTCATGTTTTATGTATTTTGAAAATACGTAGAAGGACAAAACTATGAAAATACAATTTATAAGAATAATTATCCTTCTAATAATGATGCTGGGCTTGGCTGCATGTGCAGTGCAGCCCTCGATCACCGATTCTTTGCCACCACAAAACTTCACAAAAGAAAATTTACTCTCAGGTGCTGTTCTTTTGGGGCACCCGGTATCAGATACCGATCTTCCCGATATAGATATTTTGGCAGTGAATGATGAGATGCGGTTGCTTTTGGGGTCGGTCGATGGTGTAACCGATAGTGATCGCCTTAATACCCTGGTTGGAAGTTTACAAGGTAACAATTTCTCAATTTATTATGATGCTGATGCCACCCTAGAAGCTTCTAAAGTATTTGAAGAGCAGCGGGGTAACTGTATGGCGTTTAGTGCCTTTATGGTTGCTATGGCTCGAGAACTGGATATAGACATAAAATTTAATGAGGTGTTTATACCAGAAACTCGGTATTTTGAAGGTCAGCATACTTTTGTTTACCAACACATCAATGTCATTGCCGATGTTGGAAATGAGCACCGTGTCTTGGATTTCAATTTTGTTGATTACACTCCAGCCTATCGCCAAAAAACACTTGGAGATGATGAAGCATTTGCCAGATTTTATAGTAATCTGGCGATGGACTTTCTTTCTAAGCGAGATATAAATCGGGCATTTATTTACTTACGCAAAGCCTTATCCTTGTCTCCCGATGCGTCAGACCTTTGGAATAATTTGGGTGCAATCTATCGCTCTGCGGGGTATTCAGACCAAGCTGTCGATGCCTACGGGGTATCTCTTGGACTGGATAATACTAATTTGATTGCCCTGAGTAATTTGGAGAGAGCACTCAGAAACCGCAGTGATTTTGATTTGGCGAATATTCTCTCTGAGCGGCTACAGGGGTATCGAGAACAAAATCCCTACTACTGGTATGGCATGGCCTTGGCTGCCTATAAACAAGAGCACTTTGAATTGGCACTCAAGCGGGCCAAGGACGCGATCTCTCTGGAAAGAGCTGATCACCGTTTTCATTTTCTCCTGGGGATGGCCCGCTTCAAGGTTGGTGATGGTGGCTACCGGAAGAGTTTCAGGCAAGCGTTGACCCTTTCGGTAACTGATGGGGATCAAGAACGTTACAGGAAAAAACTGGATACTCTCGGAATAAGAGATATAAAGCCAGTATCTTCGATTGGAAGGGTCAGACATCCAGAAACCACACGCCCATGGTGGTGGAACCCGTGAGTCAGGCGTGGCTCTAACCAGGTAAAACTGGAAGAGACTCATCTCGGCAAAACAAGGATGTTCAAATATTAACCAGAAGGAGTTGTTGGTAGCGGCAACACCTTGTGCCCAACTGCACAATCGGCTAGATTGCCGCGCTTCCCCCGCTTCGACAGTAAAGAGAGTTGAAATGAGCAAGCCTTTTGTAGCAATCCTGATGGGTTCCGACTCCGATCTGCCAGTCATGGAAGCCGCCTTTGGTGTGTTGGAAAAGTTCGATATTCCTTTTGAGGTAAAAGTCACTTCCGCCCACCGCACCCCGGAAGCCACACATAATTACGTTACCGATGCCGACAAGCGCGGCTGTGCAGCCTTTATCTGTGCCGCGGGTATGGCTGCGCACTTGGCTGGTGCAGTGTCTGCCACCACCCTGAAGCCGGTGATAGGTGTGCCGATTAACGCTTCCCTGGATGGCCTGGATGCCCTGTTATCCACCGTACAAATGCCTGGTGGCATCCCGGTGGCAACTGTGGCGATTGGCAAGGCTGGTGCCAAGAACGCAGCCTATCTGGCTGCACAGATTATCGGTTCTTCTGATGCTGAAATGCACCAGAAGCTGGTAGATGAACGTCGTGCCAATGCCGAAGCGATTATTGCCAAGGATGAGCAGCTGCAAAAAGACCTGCAGCAGCGCAAAACCAAGTAA
Organism: Microbulbifer sp. MLAF003; assembly: GCF_030012965.1. Taxonomy (NCBI): domain Bacteria; kingdom Pseudomonadati; phylum Pseudomonadota; class Gammaproteobacteria; order Cellvibrionales; family Microbulbiferaceae; genus Microbulbifer; species Microbulbifer sp. MLAF003. Next base: position 4,808,205 of record NZ_CP120232.1, on the reverse strand, counting down.
TTCGTCGCTATGTTGTATTCACCGCTCGCTGTAAAGCAGGCCGCCCGAGCCCTGGCGGCGGGCGGTGTTATTGCCCACCCTACCGAATCTGTGTGGGGGCTCGCCTGTGACCCAAATAATTTACAGGCGGTTCGGCGTTTGTTGCAATTGAAGAACCGTCCACTGGAGAAGGGCCTGATCCTGGTTTCCGGAGAGGAGGCGAGTTTTAGCGAATTACTCGACCCCCTCAGTGATGAGCAGCGCCAGCAATTGCATGCAACCTGGCCTGGTCCGGTTACCTGGTTGGTTCCCCATTTGGGCCGCATCCCCTACTGGGTCTGTGGCGCCCATCCGTCAGTGGCCTTGCGTTGCACTGACCACTCATTCACCGCAGCGTTAACACGCGCTTTTGGCGGTGCTATTGTATCCACTTCTGCCAACCCGGCGGGATGTCAGCCCGCTCGCTATAAGTACCAGGTATTGCGATATTTCGGCGATGCGCTCGACTTTGTCGGTGGAGGCTCCACCGGCGGCCGCAATTCACCAAGTGAAATCCGCGATCTGCTCAGCGGAAAATTGATGCGCGCGGGTGGTTGATTTCTGATAAGCAAAAGCAGTGTTCCCCATGAATGATATAGATACCAAGGAAGTAAAAGCCTACCTGCTGAATCTGCAGGATCGCATCTGCGATGCCCTGGGCGCCGAGGATGGGCGGAAATTTCATGAGGATGCCTGGGAGAGACCTGGCGGTGGCGGCGGGAGAACCCGAGTGCTGGAAGAGGGCAACCTGATAGAGAAGGGCGGTGTGAATTTTTCCCACGTCTACGGCGATGGCCTGCCGCCCTCTGCTACAGCGAGCCGTCCTGAACTGGCCGGTTGTTCATTTGAGGCCATGGGTGTCTCCCTAGTAATTCACCCTCGTAACCCGTATGTGCCCACCAGCCATGCCAATGTACGTCTATTTGTCGCTAAAAAGCCCGGTGCCGAACCAATATGGTGGTTCGGAGGGGGATATGACCTTACCCCTTACTACGGTTTTGAAGAGGATGTTGTGCACTGGCACAGCACAGCCAGGCAGGCATGTGCCCCGTTTGGCGAGGATACCTACCCACGCTTCAAGCAATGGTGTGACAAGTATTTTTACCTGAAGCATCGCGATGAGGCTCGCGGAGTGGGTGGCCTGTTTTTTGACGATTTTAACGAGGGGGGATTCGACAATGCTTTTGCCTTTACCCGTGCCGTGGGCGACAGCTACTTGGATGCTTATCTGCCCATAGTGCAAAAGCGAAAAGACACTGATTTTGGCGAGCGCGAACGCGAATTTCAACTGTACCGTCGTGGCCGTTATGTGGAGTTCAATCTGGTGTTCGATCGCGGCACTTTGTTTGGTTTACAAAGCGGTGGGCGTACCGAGTCGATCCTGATGTCCCTGCCATCATTGGTCAGTTGGAAGTACGACTGGCACCCCGAGCCGGGCTCAGCAGAGGAAAAACTCTATACAGATTTTCTGCCACATCGGGACTGGCTATAGCCGGGGAATTTGTCACAACGGAGGTATGCCGTGCATCAATCGCGACTGGAAGGCATCAATTCACTGTTTCTTGACTACCGACGCCACTTTGAAACAGGGGATGCTGAGCAGATTGCCGACTTTTACCGTTTTCCCCTACATTACTACCATGAGGACGGCAGTAAATCGGCAATTGATCGCGAGGCTTTTGTAAAGCAAGTAAGCAAGCTACTAAACGCCTATCGTCGTTTAGAGGTTTGTCAGATCCTTGGCACAGTAACAGAGGTTATCGAGTTGAATGAATTCAGTAGCCTGGCCAGTGTGCGCTGGACATTGCTACACCCCAAGGGAGAAGAAAAAGCAGTTGAGCTTTACAGCTCCCAAACCCGCTATTTGCTCACCGAGACAGAATCGGGGCTTAAGATAGACGGTCTGATTATTGTCGATGAAAGCGCCAAAATTCGCGAAGCGGTAAGGGCGCGCAAGAGGTCACTTTCATGAGTGATCGCTATGGAGTTGTGGGCAATCCTATTGCCCATTCCCTCTCCCCAGAAATTCACATCGCTTTTGCCAAGCAAACCGGCCAGGATCTTACCTATAGCAAATTGCTTGCACCTCTGGATGGATTCGCCCATAGCGTGCGTACTTTCTTTGCGGAGGGTGGCCGTGGTTTGAATGTTACAGTGCCATTTAAACTGAAGGCATGCGAGTTAGCGGACGAACTCACCGAGCGCGCTGCCGCTGCCGGAGCAGTGAATACTCTGATACTTCGACGAGATGGGCGGCTACTGGGTGACAATACCGACGGTGCCGGCTTGGTGGCCGATATCCGTGACAACCTGGGATGGTCAATTCGTGACAAGCGAGTTCTGCTGCTGGGCGCTGGCGGTGCTGCGCGCGGAGCCCTTTTACCACTGCTGGCAGAGCAGCCGGCTCATTTGCATGTGGCTAATCGCACCGCAGACCGGGCTGAACAATTGGCAGATGAATTCTCCCATTATGGCGCCCTCAGCGGAGGTGGTTTGCAGGGGTTGTGTGGTAGTTTTGACCTGGTGATCAATGCCAGCTCCGCCAGCCTGGACAATGAGCTGCCGCCATTGCCGGATCACCTGTTCGCTCAGGGGGGCAAAGCCTACGACATGGTGTATGCCACCGGAGCCACTCCTTTTGTGCATTGGGCTCATGGTTTGGGTATCGAGGCTGCAGATGGGTTAGGTATGTTGGTGGGGCAGGCAGCGGAATCATTTTTCTTATGGCGTGGTGTACGCCCACTGGTGACCCCCGTGATGGCCAGGCTGCGCCGGGAATTGAATAACAACAATAATTAGAGGAACTGGCTGTGCGTGAGTTGGTACGCAAATTATCCGTGTGTTTTGCTGTTGGTTGTTTTGGCGGGCTTTGTTATGCGCTTGGCCTTTGGGCTATGGGGCAATACGGTTTTACTCAGTGGCTGGGAGTGGATCTGGCTCCTCGGCTAAGCAACGCCTATTTATACCAGCGTATTGTTTGGGGTGGCCTTTGTGGGCTGTTGTTCCTGTTACCCTGGCGAAATACCTGGCTTTTGCGTGGCGCACTGCTCTCATTGGTGCCAGCTGGCTTAATGTTGCTCTACCTGCTGCCCCAGCGCGGTTACGACTACGGCGCCTTTATGCTGGGGCAACTGACTCCGTTAGTTATAATCCTGGCTTGTGCCATTGGCGGTATAGCTGCTTCCGGCTTACTGCGACTCCAGGGCAAGTAAAAAAATTGCCGGCAGACATGGCCGGCAATGTATTCAGGCTTCGAATTCGATCTCGATAAGACTGCAACTTTGGGTGTGGCCCATGGCGCGTTTGATGGTTGGATAGACTGAAGCAGTTGCCACGCTCACGCCCAGTTCAATCCGCTGTTTCATATCGAGCTGGACACCGATGCGCTCATCCAGCACCGGATCGATATTCTTGTAACTCGCCAGTGCGGTGGAGAAGTCATAAATATCTTTTAGCGCTTCAGGCAGGTTGCTGCCGCCCTGGATACAGGCTTTGACCACTGCCGGATCTATTTCCGCTTCCAGCGCCATACGCACATTGAGCTGCAGGCAGGCACCGCAGTCGGCCACCTGCATGGCTGCCAGCTTACTGACCCAGAATATATCCAGTGGCAGGAATTCCCTATGCATGGATAGCGGTTGGAAATTGGCGAACTTTTCATAACCCTGCGGAGAGCTTCGCAAAAACTCCCTGAGGTAGTCCATGTCGTAGCGGTATCTACGGGAGAAAGTGTCCATTTCCTCTAGACGCTGCTGTTCATTCATATCGTAGGCTCCTGGTTGCCGATACTAGAAAGTTGGGCTCAATAGGCCCTGCAGCTAAGTTTTATTGTTATTTCCGTTAGGAAGAAATTAGCTTCTATCGGTAATTTCGATAGGTGGGCTGTAGTAGTTGCCGTATAGGCGCCTAGCCTCGCGTGCGAACCAAAGTCCAGCCTGGCCCTGGGCTGTTCTGGCCGACCAGAGCAGGTCGACATCCAGGCTCCAGGCACTGAGCGCGCTGGTTAAGTTTAGCTCTACTAATTTTCCGCTCTTTAGGAAGGGGCGTGCCAGCTCATATGGAGCGTTTACCCAGCCGACGCCTTTACAAGCTAGATCCAGAGCTTGCAGTAGGGAGTCACAGATCCAGATTTGAGCCGAGAGTTGCCAGCGGTGCTGGCTGGTCACTGATGCGGTGATAATCTGCCGGTACTGGGCAGCCTCACTGAGGCTGGCACTACTCTCTTGCGCCAGGGCGTGATCAGGGCTGGCGAGACAGAGCACAGGCTGTCGACCGAGGGTACTGAAATCCAATGCATCAGGGTAATTTTCCCGAGCATTTACAAAGGCGAAGTCTACGGTACCTTGGGCCACACTGCCCACAGCATGCTCGCCGTCGGCGCTGCTCAACTGTGGGGAAAATGCTTACTGAATGTCGCCAGCATGTCGTTGAGGCGGTCAGGCATAACCAGCTCTTCAAACTGGACTCGCAACAGTGGCTCCTCTCCGCATTGGTAGGAGTCCGCAGCCTGCTGGAAACGATGCAGCTGTCCCAGGGCCTGACGGGCCAGAGGCAGCAGGGCCTGGGCTGCTGCAGTGGGCTGGGGATACTTTCCACTGCGATCGAACAGAACTAGCCCCAGGTCGAGTTCCAGGTTTTGAATGGCGCTACTCACTGAAGACTGTGCGCGGCCCATTCCCCTGGCGACAGCAGAAAAGGATTTCTCTTCGCACGCGCGCACGAAAGTGTGCAGTTGATCGGTATTGAGGTTGAGCATGGGCACTCTTTAAATCAGTGAGTGTTTAGTACTGTTCCTGCAACAGGTACTGTTCTTTGAGGTTCACATAGTTCTCAGCAGAATAACGGAAGAAAGCCCTTTCTTTTTCGGATAGAGGGCGAGCTTTCTTGCAAGGGGCACCTACATAGAGGTAGCCACTTTCCAGGGTTTTGCCCGGTGGCACCAAGGCTCCTGCAGCTAGCACCACTTCATCCTCAATCGTTGCACCATCCAACACAATGGCACCGATACCGATGAGCACTCGATTGCCAATGGTGCAGCCGTGCAGGCAGGCCTTATGTCCGATAGTGACATCTTCGCCAATTGTCAGGGGCCAGCCGTCAGTATTGAAAGGGCCGGCATGAGTGATATGTAATACAGCCCCATCCTGTACACTGGTCCGCGCACCTATTTGAATACGGTGCATATCGCCGCGTACCACGGCCATTGGCCATACGGAGCAATCATCCCCGAGAGTGACATCGCCGATCACAGCCGACTGTGGATCGATATAAACACCATTACCGATTTGCGGGACTTTCTCGCCGGCAGAGTCGTTGTGGCTGCGCAGTGGGGACATAAAGAAGCTCCTGTACAATGAATCCTCTATCATAGCTGTATCCTATTTCGAGCACAGGGTCCTGTATGTCCAATCCATTACTGAATATCCCGCTACTTCCGGCATTTGACCAATTGCAGCCGACACAGGTCGAGCCGGCAATCTCCGAGCTGATCGCCCATTGTCAGCAACAGTTACAGCAGGGCTTGGATAATCCGGGCTGGGAAAATACGCTGGTACCCCTAGAGCAGGCCCAGGACGAACTGAACCGCGCCTTCTCTCCGGTGAGCCACCTAAACAGTGTATTGAGTGGTGAGTGGCGCTCGCCCTATGAAGCTGCACTAGCGCAAGTGACTGCTTATTGGACCGAACTGGGTCAAAATCGTGAGCTGTATGAGGTTTACCAAGAGCTGGCTGCCGCTCAGGGATTCGATAGTTGGCAACAAGCTCGTAAAAAGTCGGTGGAATTGGGCCTGCGGGATTTCGAGCTCAGTGGTGTTGGGTTACAGGGGGTGCCCGTGAACAATTCGCAGCCAACAGTCGCCGTTTGGCAGAGCTTTCCAGCCAGTTTGCCAATAACGTGCTGGATGCCACAAATGCCTGGACTTGGCACACTGAAGATGAAGCAGAGTTAGCGGGCTTGCCGCAGACTGCGTTAGCGGCTGCAAGCAGCGCCGCGCAGGGCAAAGGTAAAAACGGTTGGTTGGTTACACTGGAGGGTCCCTGCTATCTGGCAGTAATGACCCATGCGGATAATCGCGAATTACGTCGTCAGGTGCACTTGGCTTTTGTCAGTAGGGCTTCTGAAGTTGGTCCGAATGCTGGTGAATTTGATAATTCCGAGGTGATGGAATCCATTTTGGCTCTGCGTGCGGACCAGGCTCGACTATTGGGTTTGGACAGTTATTCTCAGCTATCCCTGGCCAGCAAAATGGCGCCAAATACTGAGCGTGTACTGGAATTTCTTAACGACTTGGCAAAGCGGGCAAGGCCGGCTGCTGAGCAGGAGATGAAGGAACTCAGTGAATTCGCCAAAATAGAATTCGAATTGGATGAATTACAACCCTGGGATATTGCCTGGGTAGCGGAGAAGCTTAAGCAAAAACGCTATGCCATCAGCCAGGAAGAACTACGCCCCTATTTCCCCTACGCAAAAGTCGTCGATGGATTGTTTGCGGTCGTTGAGAAGCTTTTTGGAATTACTGTCGAGGAGGATACCTCAGTTGCTACCTGGCATGACGATGTGCAATTTTTCTGGCTACTGAGGGGCGGTGAACGTATTGCCGGCTTCTACCTGGACGCGTTCGCCAGGGAGAAAAAGCGTGGCGGCGCCTGGATGGATACCGTGGCAACCCGTCGCCAGACTGAGCAAGGAATACAGTTGCCCATTGCATATCTCGTTTGTAATTTCAGTCCAGCTGCTGGTGATATGCCCTCTCTATTAACACATTACGAGGTGACCACGCTGTTCCATGAGTTTGGTCATGGTTTGCACCACATGCTCACGAAAATTGATGTGGCAGCTGTTTCCGGGATTAATGGTGTTGCCTGGGATGCTGTTGAGATGCCCAGCCAATTCCTGGAGAACTGGTGTTGGCAACCACAGGCGATAACCATGCTCTCTGCACATTTTGAAACCAGTGATCCTCTGCCGAAGGAACTGCTGGATAAGATGCTTGCGGCAAAGAACTTCCAGTCCGCCATGTTTACTGTGCGTCAGCTGGAATTTGCATTATTTGACTTCCGCTTGCATTGCTGTGAAGAGGAATTGTCCGCCGAGAAGATCCAGCATCTGCTTACTGAGGTACGCTCTGAAGTTGCCGTGGTGCCTGTGTCGGCACAAAATCGTTTCCAGCATGCATTTAGCCATATTTTTGCCGGCGGCTATGCGGCAGGGTATTACAGTTATAAGTGGGCGGAGGTGCTGTCTGCTGATGCTTTTTCCCTGTTTGAGGAGAAAGGCATTTTTGATGAAACCACTGGCAAGCGATTCTTGCATAGCATTCTAGAGCAGGGAGGTAGTCGTGATGCACTTGAACTGTTTACTGAGTTCCGTGGTCGAGAACCCCAGATTGATGCACTGTTGCGCCACTCTGGTATCGAGCAGCAAGAACTGAACATCAGCCCGGCTTGAGAAGCCTCCATATCATGAAAGATTGAGCAGTAGTCATGATCAGTACAGAAAAGCCTGATGGGAAAAAGAAATCGCAGAAAAAACGTTTCATTGCAGGTGCAGTCTGTCCGCGCTGCAGTGAAATGGATCGGATTGTAAATTACCAGGAGGAGGGTAAAAATTATCGGGAATGTGTTTCCTGTGGGTTTAAGGATGAAATCCGCTTGCAATCTGCGCCAACGGAATTGCTAACAAGAGTCAGTTCCACGCAAAGGAAAGAAGTACGTGAGGAACCTGTCAAACTTATTCAGCCGCCCCAAAAAAATAAAAAGTGAAAAAGATATATTTGTTATTGACCCTGTTGGTAGTCGTTTTTGTAGTAGGTTTGTACGGCCTTGATCGTTACCGTGAGATCAAGAGGCATCAGCAAGAGCAGACAGCTCACTTGCTGGCTAGCTGTGTTAACCAGGGAATTCTGAGCTTATTTCGCTTGCAGGCAAATGACTGGAAAAAACACCCGAATTTCTATCGTGAGCAGCAGCAAGTACTGAATGCAGATATTGAAGCATTGCCAAAAAAATTTTGGACGGAAAACCGTTTGAATCCTGGCGGTATGCTGTGGAGATCTGTGAGAAATTGACCAGGAATACCAATCTGCAACATATCACTATTTTTCGGCCTCTCGGCGAACTGGCTTCCGCAGAAATGTCAGATGCCAGAACTTTCAAGAGAAAGGAATCGCTGCGTAAGCGTAAAAAAATCATCGGAGGGCTTAAGGAATCCGCCCGTGCTGCAGACAGATATCTGAGAGATCTGCAGAGTGATATTAATATTAAGCTGCAGGCCTACCGGTTCTCAGATCAAGAGAAGGAGAACATCTGGAACCGAATTAATTCTGAAGTGCTCGATTATTATCAGAAGGGTAGTTTCTCCCTTAAAAGAGCAGAGATCTATCTTGAGCGGGTTTCTAGTTTCTATCGGCTGATGGCTGAAAATACCAGAGGGTATACTGTGCGAAATGGTAGCCTGTATTTTTACGACTCCAAACTCCGGTCAGAGGTAGAAGGACTGAATCGTGCGATGCTACAGGGGGAGGGTGAGTTTTTTGCCAACTATACCCAGATCGTTGCCCGGAAGCAGATACCGGTATCTGTCCACTAAAAAAATGGTGAGCGGGTTTTAATGCATTATTATGCCCGCTCAGTATTTACCATCCTGAAATTATAGTTTTTATAGTTTTCATTTCTCTGCATTGATTCGTTCACTCTGTCTGTACTAATTTCTTTTTGAGAATAACCGGAATGAATATTCCGCTTATTCTGAATAGTTTGTTGTATCGGTGTATTTATTTTGTTGGCATGCTCCTTTTTGTATCCAGGAGTCGGTTACAGTGTAGTATCGATAATAAACTATGAGCCCCACAGAACGTGCACTAATCCACAAAAATAAGCTGAACCATATGCCATGGTTGCCCCAACTCTGGGTTAACCACCAACTAGGGAAGAAAACTACAATAGTGGCAATAAACATTGTATCGCGCATTTTTCGACTTCTACCGGCACCAATAAAAACTCCATCGAGTTGATAGCTCCATACCGCTATTAGCGGTAAGGCACAAAGCCACCAGTACACGTGATTGGCCTGTTCTATAACAGTACCGATATCAGTAAACAGAGAGAGAATAACTGGCTGTGCCACAACCAGAAGTATGGTAAGGCCTATAGCGCTGCCGAGAGCCCAGATTCCAGCACTGTGAACGGTTGCCTGGAAGAGCTTGCTTGATTTTTTAGCAATGGACTCTCCTACCAGCGCCTCAGTGGCATGTGCAAAGCCATCAAGGGCATAAGAAGTAATCATCAAAAGCTGGAGCAGAATTGCGTTGGCAGCCAAAACAGAGTCGCCTTGAGACGCCCCCTGGGCCGTGAAAAAAGTCAGTGTCAAAAGTAAAAGACATGTTCTAATAAATAGGTCTGTATTAATGTGGAGTAATTCGATCCAGGGCTTTGGATTTGCCCAGGGAAGAAGCTGACGCTTACATAACAGGTTAACGATGTCAGACCAGATATCGCCATCTATCCGGCGAAGTAAATAAAAACCGAGTACAAAGGCAAATAGATCAGCGCTTACGGTAGCAACTGCGGCACCCTTTGCGCCAAGGCCAAGGCCGAGTATCAGTAGAAAATCCAGGCCAATATTAAGAATATTGGCGGCGAGTAATATATATAAAGGAGCGCGGCTATCCTGCCTGCCAATAAAAAATCCGAGTATGGCAAAGTTGGCTAGCGCGATAGGGGCGCTTATCAGGCGTATTTGTAAGTAAGATAATGCATGAGGGCCAGCTTCAACACTGGCATTCATCCAACCGACTATGTGGCTTAGTAAGGGAAAGGCAATTATTTGAAGTAAAACCCCGAGGCAGAGAGCCAGTAGCAGTGCGCGTAATAGCCAATCAACTCCTCCCTTATCACTTCGGGCTACTAGGCCGGTAGTGCCCATGCGAAGAAAACCGAAGGCCCAAAGTAGCATGGACATGACGCTCGCACCTACAGCCACTCCAGATAGATACTCTGGCGAGGGTAGGTGTCCCAGAATTGCGGTATCCACAGCCCCCAATAAAGGGACAGAGATATTGCTCAGAATCATGGGCCAAGCAAGGTTCCATACCCTTCGCAGTGGTTGTTTGTCGAGTTGTGAATGCTGCATAGGAAAAGCCACGGAAAATATATTTTTGCCGGCTAGGCATAAGTATCGGACTGAGGTGTACTAACTCAGTTGAAGTAAGTCGATTGCATAGTGCAGTTAACGGGCTTTCGGCATGATCTGTTAGAGCTTGAAATAATCACACGGCATAAATGAAGAGATTGGTACCAGTTTTACCTATGGTGCCAATGCCAACCCGTCGACTAGATGGCGGATTGATGATATCGCAGATTATCCTGGCGTAAAAATCTTTTGTTGCTAAGCTGTCGATTATGCCATATCTGCATGGTAAATCTTGGCCGAAAAAATATTGAAATATTTATCTTTGATTTAAACAGAGGTTGATTGGATTTTGCTTAATGAACCTCGGTTTATGGGACTTTAAAATAGTAGTCATATTTATCCAAAAAAATCGTCTTGTTACAAAGTATCTGTAAATAAGCTCATACTTAGTAAGAGCATCTCAAAATAGTGATGAAATTTATTTGTAATTCCCTAACAAGTTGGAGCACACGAGCATAATTTTTCGCTATAAGCGTCGATTGACTTTTCGGTAGCAATATGTTCCCGTTGTACCTGCAGTAGTTGCGACAAATAAGAAACACAGGTTGTTGGTTGTACCTTCCGGACGACGACATCTGAAGTAAAAAAATCTTTTACTAAGAATAACAAGTTGCACTGACGGCAGTAATGCGGAGTTATCTCTCCGCCCAGTGTATGTAGTCTTGTGTTACTACAGTATGTCCACAATTTTTGTGTGGAATTAACCCTGTATCGCCATATGGTACTGGGAGATTTCAGTTATCCGTGAAGGCCAGCGGCCAAAATAAAATTTCGGGTTTCCCTGTGAAGCCCGCAACCACGGAGATCTGTAGGCGATGTTGAGAGGCTTCGATCGGCTGTTCGCCTTGCTGGCTGCTTCGCTGACCACCCACTCTACAGTGGCGGAAGAGCAAGCTGTTGAGCGCTGGGGGGTCAATATGCCCAAAGGGGTAACGGAAGTTGCCCAAACCACCTATGAACTGCACATGCTCATTTTTTGGATTTGTGTGGCCATAGGTGTCCTGGTTTTTGGCGTCATGTTCTATAGCATGTGGCGGCATAGAAAGAGTAAAGGGCACCAGGCTGCACAATTCCATGAGAGCACCGCAGTCGAGTTGGTGTGGACAATTATTCCCACCGTTATCCTGATCCTGATGGCAATCCCTGCCACAAAAACGCTGTACGATATCTACGACACAGATAAGGCTGATCTGGATATCATGATTACCGGGTATCAGTGGAAGTGGAAGTACGAATACCTGGGCTCTGATGTTTCCTTCTTCTCTAACCTCTCCACGCCCCGGGCACAGATTAATAATCAACAGCCCAAAGGGCCCAACTACTTGCTGGAAGTGGATGAACCCTTAGTTGTTCCTATTAAGAAAAAAATTCGCTTCCTGATTACAGCCAATGATGTAATCCATGCCTGGTGGGTACCGGATCTCGCTGTTAAAAAAGATGCAATACCGGGTTTTATAAACGAATCCTGGACACGCATTGAGGAGCCTGGAATTTACCGCGGTCAGTGCGCAGAACTTTGTGGCAAAGACCACGGGTTCATGCCAATTGTTATCAAGGCGGTCCCAGAAGAAGAATATACTGCCTGGTTGGGTGGCCGGGCTGAATCCGCTGCGAAGATACGCAAATTGACTGAGAAAAATTTTACCTTTGATGAGCTTTTCGCCCAGGGGAAAAAGTTTACAACCGTGCTTGTGCTGCCTGCCATCAAGCAAATGGCAAAGGTGTACCCGGGGTTTTCCCGGCTATAGCTGGATCGAAAATAGCCACCGGGCCACTGGATACTCACCTGGATATCGTCATTGATGGCTCCCAGGTAAACCCTGCCATGCAGGCATTTGGAGAGCAATTGTCTGAAGTAGATCTCGCTGCGGTAATTACCTACCAACGCAATGCCTTCGGCAACGAAATGGGCGACACAGTTCAGCCTATTGATATCCTCAATTTCAAGAATAAGCAGTAAATGCCCGGAGGAAATTTAGCATGGCACATGGTCCTCAAGCTGGATTAAAGCGGTGGCTTTACACCACAAATCATAAAGACATAGGTACCCTTTACCTATGGTTTAGTTTCGCAATGTTTTTCTTGGGCGGGTGTATGGCGCTGGTGATTCGCGCCGAGCTGTTTGAACCGGGCCTGCAGATTGTGCAACCCGAGTTTTTTAACCAAATGACCACGATGCATGGGCTTATCATGGTATTCGGTGCAGTTATGCCGGCTTTTGTAGGCCTTGCCAACTGGATGATCCCGATGATGATCGGCGCTCCGGATATGGCTTTGCCACGTATGAATAACTGGAGCTTCTGGATATTACCTTTTGGGTTCGCGATGCTCGCATCCACACTCTTTATGGAGGGCGGTGCCCCTAATTTTGGCTGGACTTTTTATGCGCCTCTCTCCACTGAGTACGCACCACCCAGCGTAACCTTCTTTATTTTTTCTGTGCATATCCTTGGTGCCTCCTCGATCATGGGAGCTATTAATATTATTGCCACCATCTTGAATATGCGCGCACCTGGCATGACATTGATGAAAATGCCGCTATTTGTTTGGACTTGGCTGATCACTGCATACCTTTTAATTGCCGTGATGCCTGTTCTCGCAGGTGTGGTAACTATGATGTTGATGGATATTCACTTTGGAACCAGCTTTTTTAGTGCTGCTGGCGGTGGAGATCCTGTGTTATTCCAGCATGTATTCTGGTTCTTTGGGCATCCTGAGGTTTACATTATGATTTTGCCGGCATTCGGCATTATCTCGGCAATTATCCCTACTTTTGCCCGCAAGCCGCTATTTGGCTATAGCTCCATGGTATACGCCACTGCGGCGATCGCTTTTCTGAGCCTGATTGTATGGGCGCATCATATGTTCACTGTGGGTATGCCAATCGCCGGTGAACTTTTCTTTATGTACGCAACGATGCTGATCTCAGTACCTACTGGTGTAAAGATATTTAACTGGGTATCCACTATGTTCCGTGGATCAATGACTTTTGAGACCCCGATGCTGTTTGCAATCGCATTTATTATCCTGTTTGCGATTGGTGGATTTTCAGGATTGATGTTGGCGATCGCTCCAGCAGATTTTCAGTATCACGACACCTACTTTGTAGTAGCTCACTTCCACTATGTTCTTGTCCCAGGAGCTATATTCTCCATTACCGCGGCTGTTTATTATTGGCTGCCTAAGTGGACGGGCAATATGTACAACGAGACCATGGGTAAAGTGCACTTCTGGCTGGCTTTTATCGGTTTGAATCTCACGTTTTTCCCTATGCACTTTGTTGGTCTCGCCGGTATGCCAAGACGAATCCCGGATTACGCATTACAATTTGCCGACTTTAACCAGATGGCCAGTATAGGAGCCTTCCTCTTTGGTGCGGCACAGGTGGTATTTCTATTTAATGTGGTACGCACTGTAATGGGGGGTAAAAAGGCTACCGAGCAAGTTTGGGATAACCCACAGGGGTTGGAGTGGACTGTACCTTCACCGGCTCCATACCATACTTTCAGTACGCCGCCGGTTGTTCGTTAATCTTTGGATAGCTAATGAGAATCAGCAAAAATAGCAAAGTTACTGCGAAATTGCTGGCGCTAGCCGCCAGCATGCTGGTATTCGCTATATTTGTTATGCCGCCTCTCTACGACGCTTTTTGTGAAATTACTGGTTTAAACGGTAAAACAGGAGGGCGTTACGAGGCCGTGCCTGCAGCTATAGATACCAGCAGGTCAATCACAGTCCAGTTTGTAGCGAGTAATAATGACAATATGCCATGGAAATTCTCTCCCAGTGTTATGTCGATAGAAGTACACCCGGGTGAGATCATGGATACTGTGTTTCTCGCATTTAACCCTACCAAAGTGGATATGATCGGCCAGGCTATTCCAAGCTTGGTACCGTTTAAGGCAGCGCAATATTTCCATAAAACCGAGTGCTTCTGTTTTAATCAGCAAGAGCTAAAAGCAGGGGAGAAAGCGGAGCTACCTCTTAGATTTATTGTCGATCCAGATATACCTAAAAATGTGAAAACCATAACCCTTTCCTACACGCTGTTCGATGTTACGGAAAGAATTTCTAAAAATGTCGATAAAAATAATACCAAGTCCGCGCGAGAGGGATAAAAATATGGCTACTGAAAGCAGTTACTATGTACCCGAACAGTCTAGGCTGCCAATATTTGCCACCATTGGTTTGTTTTTGATTGCTTTTGGTGCTGCAAATTGGATCAATGGTGGCAGTTCTTATGTTTTCTTTACTGGTGCGCTTACCCTGGCGACTGTGCTGTGGTTCTGGTTTGCTGCTGTCATTAAGGAAAATATGGCAGGTTTGAATAGTGAACAATTGAAGCGATCTTATGTATGGGGGATGGGTTGGTTTATTTTCTCTGAAGTTATGTTCTTTGCGGCATTTTTTGGAGCATTGTATTACATAAGAAATTTTTCTGTCCCCTGGCTCGCAGGAGAGGGAGAAAATGGTATTTCCAATATGTTGTGGGAAGGTTTTGAAAATACCTGGCCACTCTATGTGACTCCAGATGCAGCAGCCCATGGTGATACTGCAAAATTTATAGGGCCAAAAGATGTTATTGATCCTTGGCACCTTCCATTGTGGAATACACTCATTCTGCTGACTTCCAGTGTCACAGTTCACTTCGCTCATGTTTTTCTTAAAAAAGGTGAGCGTGGAAAGTTCAATGCATGGTTGGGAATTACAGTAATTCTTGGAGCCGTATTTTTGTACCTACAGGCGAAAGAATACTATGAAGCATATCAGCACTTAGGGCTTACGTTAGAATCCGGAATTTATGGCACTACATTTTTTATGTTGACCGGATTTCATGGTGCCCATGTGACCCTGGGGACCATCATGTTATTAATTATGTTGTTGCGATCTGTAATTGCTCAGCACTTTAAACCTAATGATCACTTTGGTTTTGAAGCTGCGAGCTGGTACTGGCATTTTGTAGATGTTGTTTGGGTTGGCCTCTTTATCTTTGTCTATGTTCTTGGAGCTTAGAATCGTTGTATCTTTGATTCCCCCTTTACAGAAGTAGAAGGGGAATCAAAGAATTAATATTTGTCTGCCCAAGGTGCGCTCTTAGCGAGAATTCCACTCTCGAAACCGTACCAAATAGCTAATAAGAGTAAAGCGGCAAGGGAAATTCTGATTCCCAATGCATACAGCGTACGCTTTGATTGGGGGCTCCCATATCCCGTAGTAGAAAAAACAAAGCACTGGAAAGGCTGACCAGTACCGCAAGAAATAGAACCACAATAACTATCTTCAGCCACATATTATTATTTTCCATCAGTGATGTAGTAACGTATGAGAGTAGAGATACCATCAGTTCCTACGAAAAATACCAGTGTAACACTGATTCGTAACTGGCCTATAACCCTCTTCTCAATAGGCTTGTTTCCAATTTTAGTCTCATTGGGATTTTGGCAATTGGAGCGAGCAGAATATAAAGAAACCATTCGCGAAGAGATTGATGCGAGGTTGTCCTTACAACCGGCAAGACCTGATGCAAATTTAGATTTAAGAAGATTTACTCCAGTAAGTTTGTCGGGGCAGTACACCGGAGAATACTTCTTATTGGATAACCGGACTCGAAGTGGACGGGCAGGTTATGAAGTCTTACAGGTTTTTATATCCGCCGACCAAAGGTGGTTGATAAACCGTGGATGGATACCCTTATCAATGAACCGAGATGTACTTCCAAAAGTTTTTTATCCAAAGAACCCTATAAAAATTATAGGTTTTCTCTATCCTGTTGCAAAAAAAACTTTAAATAATCTGTCTGCTCAAGAAAAAAATCGGCGAATACAGTTACTCGATAAAAATCTGATGAAAAAACTAGATCTATATGATGCATCTTGGGTGATCAGACTTAGTGCCGATTCAAATTCTGCATTAGTAACTGACTGGAATTTCATTAAAAATAGTGCAGAGCGTCATAGAGCATACTCCGTACAATGGTTCTGTATGGCAATAGCTTTGGTAATTTTATGGGTGTTCGCGGCTACCAATTTTGGTAGGCTCTTTGGATATAAATAGAAATAAATGAAGGGTTGCTGGAGTGGAAAATAAAGAACAAGTCTCTACCTCTGAATATGCTAGTAAAACTACCAGCTATTTTTCTTCCAGAAAGTTGCAAGGGATATCAATTGTTGCATCTGTCCTGTTGCCCATGATTGCAGCATATATTGTTTTCTATACCGGACTTGGTATACCCAACAAAACTACTAATCAGGGAGAATTAATTCAACCTCCAATAAAAATTAATAATCTCAAAGTGTCTTATCAAGGTGAAGAAGAGATATTTCCATTAGATGCGTCTCCAAAATGGCGGTACCTGATTATTGGAGGCTCAAAGTGTAGCAATGAGTGTGAACAACTTCTGTATACCAGTCGTCAGGTGCATATACGCCTTGGTGAAAAAGCACACCGAGTGGAGCGGCTTCTAGTAACTGGTGCACCAATATCTCTTGAAAAACAAGAATATTTTAGGGTTGAACATCCACGTCTGAAAATTCTGCAATTGAACGAGAATAGTATCCGAACTTTACAGGAATTGGCAGCCCTTCAGAATGTAGATGAAGTCAAAGCGCTTCTCATTGACCAGGAAGGCTTCGCTATGATGGCTTATGACAACCATCATAGCGGCAATCAGTTGTTGAAAGATATTAAACGATTATTGAAGTACTCCTATGAGAAATAAAAAGGATCAGGGGATGGAGTCGACAACTAATAGGAATAGTAATGCACGTCCGAATTTTGGGTTACGTTCAAAAGTGGCGTTAGCGGGCTGTATTTTGGCAGTAGTAGTGGTCGTTTTAGGTGCATTTACTAGATTGGTTGATGCTGGCTTAGGTTGCCCCGATTGGCCTGGTTGTTATGGACACCTCACTTGGCCAGATGAGGCTCATGAAATTCAGTCTGCCAATAAAGCCTTTCCAGATGCTCCTGTGGATGGCAGCAAAACCTGGCCAGAGATGGTTCACCGCTACTTTGCAGGGATACTTTTATTGGTGGTTGCTACTTTGACTTACTTGAGTTGGCGTAGCCCAAATAAACGCACGCTTAAGCAAACTAATTTGTTGATGGCTCTTATTGTTTTGCAAGCAATATTTGGGATGTGGACTGTAACGTTAAAACTCTGGCCGCAAGTGGTTACCGCTCACCTACTGGGAGGCATGGCCACATTGTCTATGTTATGGCTTTTGATAGAACGTATGAGAAAAACCCCCATTTATATTCCGGTGGATAAATACCGTGCTCTACAGAGGTTACGTCCGCTAGCGTTTTTGGCCGTTTTAGTTATCGTATTGCAGATCGCTTTGGGTGGATGGACAAGCTCCAATTACGCAGCACTCGCATGTCCGGACTTTCCTACCTGCCATGGAGAGTGGTGGCCACAGGCTGACTTCCAAGAGGGATTTAATATTACTCAACAAATAGGGCCGAACTATTTGGGGGGCTTTGGAGAGTGATGCACGTACGGCTATCCATCTTAGTCATCGGATCGGCGCTCTACTGGTGACCTTGGTAGTGTTCACGTTGGCGATACTGAATTGGAGAGTAGGTCTACATCGTTGGGCACTGATTCTAAGTGGACTTCTTTTATTTCAGTTAGGTCTGGGTATAGCAAATGTCATTATGTTTTTACCTTTACCTATTGCAGTTGCACATAACGCGGGTGCGGCCTTACTACTGTTAGTCACTTTGACTTTTTATTATCGTATTCAGATTGTTCAACCATCGGGTATAGAAGATAGTGAAGCTCAAACTAATTTAGTATTACCAAGGTCTGCTCTGACTGGCGAACTTTAACAAGAATAGGTTCATATCAGGGAAGTTAGGAGATCAATAATATTATGACCATACAAACTGCTAAATTAAATTCAACAAACTGGCGTGACTACTACGAGCTGACTAAACCTCGAGTAGTTATGCTGATGATACTAACTTCAGTAATTGGTATGTTACTTGCGGTGCCGGGTATGGTGCCATTGCATACTTTGATATTGGGGAATATTGGGATTGCACTATGTGCTGGGAGTGCTGCAACAATTAATCATTTAGTTGATCGGTATATCGATACTAAAATGGCGCGCACCAGTAACAGACCAGTAGCGAAGGGGAGGGTTGAGCCACGTAAGGCACTGGTTTTCTCCCTGGCACTTGGACTGCTTGGTATGGTTGTGCTTTTGGTTTTTATAAACGCTTTAACTGCCTGGCTCACACTCATATCGCTATTGGGTTATGCAGTTATTTATACTATGTTCCTTAAGCATGCCACTCCACAAAATATTGTAATTGGCGGCCTTGCCGAGGCTGCGCCGCCTTTACTTGGTTGGACGGCGGTTACTGGTGAAATCCATGGCCATGCCTTGTTGCTTGTGCTGATAATTTTTGCCTGGACCCCACCACATTTCTGGGCGTTGGCAGTACATAGGAAGGATGATTATGCCAGAGCTAATGTTCCTATGCTTCCTGTTACCCATGGCGTGCCATATACCAATTTGCATATTTTGCTGTATACATTCATCTTATTCGCAGTAAGTCTTTTACCCTTTGCCACTGCTATGCTGGGTTGGCTTTACCTCTTGGGTGCGATTGTACTTGGCTTGGGATTTATTTATTGGAGCCTGGTAATGTTGCGTGGCAGAGATCCCAATGCAGGCATAGAGACATTTAGGTATTCCATTATTTATTTGATGGCACTTTTTGGCATTATGTTGCTAGATCACTACTTAATAGCGGTGTAAGAATATGAATCATAGTGGATTAAATAATAATGATATGCTAACTGAGCAACGTCAGAAACGTGGTATTCGTGTCACAATTGCTATTTTACTGTTATTCATAGTAGCAGTATTAGTCGGCTTTGTTCATAAGTTGAGCCAGCCACGAGTAATAACAGATTCCGAATTGCGATTAAATGGTGCGGTAAAACTTCAGAAGGCAAGGATATTAGATAATTTTCAGTTGGTTTCAGATACTGGAGAAGTATTTCATACCGATAGCCTAAAAGGCCAATGGACTTTAGTTTTTTTGGTTTCACACACTGCCCAGATATTTGTCCTACCACATTATCCACTTTAAATAGTTTTTATCAGCTCCTTGACGGTAATACCCGGAGTAATACCGAAATAATTCTGGTCACTGTTGATCCGGCCAGGGATAATCCAAAAATTTTACATGATTATGTACGTTACTTTAACAAAGAGTTCCATGGAATTACTGGGGATTTTTTTGAAATAAAGCGTTTTGCTAGCCAACTCAATGTTCCTTTCAACAAAGTAATGCTGGATGAGGGCGGTTATACGGTTGATCATGGTTCTCAGGTGGTGTTAATAAACCCCTTTGGCCATTATCATGCTTTTTTTAAGGCACCTTTGGATCCTGCTAAGTTAAAATTAACTTATCGCTCAATTCGGGCGACATTTAATGGTTGATTTTCAGTTATATTCATTATATTTAAAGAGGGGGAGGATCGCTTTCCAAACGGTGATCTGAAGATGCGAAATAGTATTTCTGAGACTAGAAATTTATTAGATAGAGAAGGTATTCCCTGGGGAGCACCAGCTCTTTTATCTCTGTGTGTAATTCCTTTTGGTTGGGCGGGTCTGCTAGCACCAGTTATCTGGTTTGTATTGGTAGGGTTGGAAGTAAGTAAAGGTTGGCGGCGCTTTACCCTATATTTTATTGCGGTTATTTCTATGCTAGTGGCTGCTTCTAATATCATCCCTGGCAGTAATCGCTTACACGTCTTGCCACCTTATTCAGATAGTAGTGGAAATCTCATATATGCTGGTTTTAATGTCGGTAAAGCAATTGTTTCAATTGCAATACTCGCTTTTATGTTACGATTACGTCAGACGATAAGAATTTCTGATCTCCGCTATCTACTCTTGGCTATTATTATTCCTGTAATTACAGGTATGTTCCTTTATGGTCCATCGATAAAATTATCTTGGGTGATTTTTTTGCCGCGCTTATTAACTTAATTATTGTTTGTGTTAGTGAGGAAGGTTTTTTCCGTTGGATATTACAGAGAGGTCTGGAGGAGGGGCTGGGCCGCTTACGATGGATTTCCGTTCCTATTATTGCAACTCTGTTTGTTCTACTACACACTGGCTGGTCGGCCAATTCTGCTGCTGTTTTGTTATTGGGGATCGCCTCATTATGCTATGCAATACTGTGGTATATGTTTAGAAACTTTTGGATCTGTGTGTTGGCACATTGGGGGGTTAATTTCCTCCATATGCTAACTCTCCCTTATCCGTTGCCTGGCTGATTGATGAATAACAAGCCTTTTAAAACTGATAAATTATCCTGTAAAAAATTGATTAGTCTGGGTGATAATTGAATTCTGGAATTTATTTTATGAAAAAGTATTCTCTTATTCTGATAATACTGTTGACTGCTTGTAGTAATGAAACAAATGTTGACTTGCAGACTCGGGCACGAAAACTGGTTCAAGAAAATATTTTGATTGATGGTCACATCGATGTTCCTTATCGTTTATCTAAGGAAAATGTGGATGTTGGGTTATCGACTACAGGAGGCGATTTTGACTTTCCAAGAGCGAAAAGTGGAGGTTTAAATGCGCCCTTTATGTCGATTTATATCCCGGCAGAAAAAGAGAAAGATGGTAGCGCTAGAGCGTATGCGGATCAGTTAATAGATAATGTTGAAGAACTGGTGGGCAAACACCCTGATAAATTTGCTATTCCTATGTCCTTGAATCAATTGAATAGACAGGTAGCACAGGGCAAGCTCTCCTTCCCTCTAGGAATGGAAAATGGTGCTGCTATTGATGGTAGTATCGAAAACCTCCGGCATTTCTATAATCGAGGGGTGAGATATATCACTCTGACTCACTCAAAGAGTAATCATATCTCTGATTCCTCCTACGATAAAGAGCGCCCTTGGCAGGGGCTAAGTGATTTTGGTAAGCAATTAGTTCAGGAAATGAATGTACTGGGTGTCATGGTTGATGTATCTCATATTTCTGATCAAGCTTTCTGGCAGGTACTGGAGATTTCCCAAGTTCCTGTAATAGCTTCTCATTCATCAGCGAGGCACTTTACGCCTGATTTTGAGCGCAATATGAGTGATGAAATGATCAAGGCCCTCGCCAAAAAGGATGGCGTAATAATGATTAATTTTGGTTCAACGTTTATCAGCGCCAAGTCCAGAACGTCTTATGCTGAAATTAATTCGGCGGTCGATAATTTTATAAAGGAGAGAAACTTAGTAAAAGAAAATACTGAGGTGAAAAAATATACAGAAAAATTACAAAAAGATAAATTCATTTACGCAGATCTAAATGATGTCCTTGATCACTTTGATCATATTCGAGATTTAGTAGGTGTTGATCACATAGGAATCGGTTCTGATTTTGACGGCGTTGGAGATAGTTTACCCGTCGGCTTGAAAGACGTATCTGAATATCCTAATTTGGTTCTTGGTCTGTTGAAACGTGGTTATAGCAATGACGATATTAGAAAGATTCTTGGGGGTAATTTATTACGTGTTTGGCAGAGGAATGAAGATTTTTCTGCCATGCAGAAGATTTGAGTGCCTGTTGAAGCCTCATTATTAAACTATGCTGTCACTAGTTTATTCTCTCAGATGTCATAGCGGATAGTAAATCTGTTGAAGAAAAAGGCCGACACTGTTAGTCGTTCTAAGAAATTCCGATTGGTAATTGGTTGGATCGGATTGTTGGTAGCTATGCCATTTTTCTTCTGGGCTTTGTTTGGCCTTTTGGGAATGGTTCCTTCAATACTTCAAGTTTTTGGAATAACAGGGATGCGAATACCTGCAAGCATTACAATAATCGGTTTGTTAATGGCGGCTGTTGGATTTTGGGATTATGACTAGCGTAAAGGGGAAATAAAGTGCTAAAAATGTCTGATCTTTTTATCATGTTGGCAGTTTTCATATCTTTTTTCCTGTCGGGGTTCTTATGGTTCAATGGATATAAAGAACAAGGAATTTTTACTGCCTTGTGGGTGCCGAGTATTTTAGGGTTTGGTATCTACTTTAAAGTGTCTGCACTACTAGCGCGCCGAGGCTAAATGTGTCTGATTCATTTATTTTAACAATTGGAATTAGCGTTTTTATTTGCCTGTTGATTGGTGTTACTTTAACTGTATATGAGTTTCATAAAGCGGGCTCAGAGTTGGTGAAAAAAAGTCTAACGAGAATTAAGCTATAGAATTGTAAGAACTGAGTATTGTTGCGCTAGTTGATTGTTGAAAATAAAAAAGGGAAGCTTCAAGCTTCCCTTTTTTATTGGATCAGTGGTTACTTTTTATTTAAAAGGTGTAAGTCATCTTGCCGTAGATAAAGCGACCACGAGGATCGTGTTGAGATTCAACATAACCATACAGGTCAGTGTTTCCGTCGCCAATCGCAAATGGTGGCTCTTCATCGAATACATTGTCGGCACCCAAGCTCAGAATCATATTTTCAAAACCGGTAAAGCGTGCCTGTAGATTCATGGTCATAAATGAATCTACGGTGCGTGAGCTGTTGGTGTCATAGTCAAGGGTGCCATCGAAATCAATATCTGGCGTATCCTCAAACTCACCAATGTAACTCAGACCAGCACTGAAGCCGAAAGTATCAAAGGTCCAGTCAGCAGTAGCATTCCATCGATGCTGTGGATACTCGTATTCTCCAGCTAAATCCCTGGTGAGGAAGGCGCTGCCCTCAGAGTTCAGTTCTACTCTTTCAAACTCTGCCAGGTAGGAATAGTCCAGGCGAAGTCCTAAATCACCGCCTGCCAATTCGAGCCCACTATAAACTACGCTTAGATCTACGCCCGATACTTCTTGTTCGCCGATATTAGTGAAGCCGCTGCGAATAGATTGTAGAGCTCCCAAAGACTGACCGGCTACCGGTGTATCCCGACGGCAGATAGTGCTGCTTTGGTCATTACAGTACTTGTTGTAAAGGTAGCCAAAAGGTACTTCATCAATCTTTCCTTCTTGGGTGATATTCCAGTAATCCAGCGATAGCTGTAGGCCTTCGAGGGGCTGGAAAACACCACCGATATTGAAGGATTCTGATTCCTCAGCATCCAAGTCAGGATTTCCGGAGTAAATAATGGTGTAGTCGGTCTGATTGCAATATGTATCGTTAACCTCACATCCATAAGTGTCGATGAAGAATAGAGACTCTTGTGAATCTCCAAGACCAACCTGTGCCAGTGATGGAGCACGGAACCCGGTACCCCAGGACGCGCGAAGGGATAGCATATCGTTGGCTGTCCACAGGAGGTTGGCCATGGGATTGGTGGTGCTGCCGAAATCGCTATAGTCGTCGTAGCGGCCAGCCAGGCTCAACTCAAAATTGGCTGGCAGTGGAATGGCAAACTCAACATAGGCCGAGGTGATATCCCGGCTGGCTTTGGCGGAAACTGATTCTGTACCAAAGATCAGGCCACGCTGGAACTGGTCGTCGGGGATATCTGAGGCTTTTTCCTCACGGTACTCAAGGCCTGCTGCCATGGCGATAGTCCCGTTACTGGTATCAAACAAGTCGCCATTAATGGAGAGGTCGTAAGCGGTAAGATCAGACTTGCCCTGGCGAACCAAACTGGTGGTAATCGCATCAATCACTGAATCGGGGTTTTGGACCCCACCAAAGGGGTTGTAACGCCCGGCATTGATTTCCTGCTGGAGCAGGTCGGTGCGCACCCAGCCCTGGGAACGGTCCCCGGTTTGGGTCGATTCGCTGCGTGAACGCTGTACAGAGGCTTCCCAGTCCCATTCAGCAATACTACCGCGCAGGCCGAAAACACCGCGCAAGTTGTCTGTCTCGATATCCCATTGGCGCGCACCGGCATCCACGGTGCGATAGCGGAAGATGTCCACATCCTCACCGAAAGGATTGTTGGGGTGATCGGCAGGTACATAGAGGCCTGCATCACCATCCAAGGGCGTTGGGGCTCCTTGGGCTACAGAAGTATTGTGCTGAACAGCGATTTCGCTGAAGAATTCGATATTCTCATTGAGGTCTGTATGGCCCAGCATTAACAGGCCTGTTCGCTCGGCCTCCGGGGTAATTAAGGTCCAGGGGCCGTAGTCATATACACAAACCTCGCCGGTATCACGATCCTCCGGGCAATTGGGATCAGGCAGAATGGTCCCATTGCCCAGGGTAAAGCTGCCTGGGTAACCGCGGGAAGAGCGAAAATCCATACCGCCACGTCCAGACTGATTCGCTGTATCCAGGCCGCTGCGCTCTGTACTCGCCAGGCGGCTGTTTTTGTGGTGATCCAATATAACGGTGAAATTGGAGTTTTCCCCATTGATGCCCCAAACCGCGGAGAAAGACTGCTCGTCATATCCATCTGCACTGCCATAATCCATGGATACTTCAGTGCCTTCAAAGTCCTTACGCAGTACCAGGTTGACCACACCGGCTACCGCATCAGAGCCGTAAATAGCCGAGGCGCCATCCTTCAAGACTTCCACACGCTCAACCGCAGCCAGGGGAATACTGTTGATATCCACGAAGTTAGTGGTAATGCTTTCGGCGAAAGCGCTGATAGCGACTCGCCTGCCGTTGACCAGTACCAGGGTGGCGTCGGCGCCCATACCGCGCAAACTAACTGCCGCTGCGCCATTGGCGGTAGAGTCCTGGTTGTTGCCGCGGGTGGAAAAGGTGCCGTTACCAGCTGCGGGGTTTTTCTCAAACAGCTGCTGCAGGTTGGTGTAACCAGACCTCTCGATGCTTTCGCGATCCATTACCTGGACCGGAGTGGCATTTTCAAATTCTGAATTGCGACTGATACGGGAGCCAACAACAGTGACTTCCTCTATAGCACCTTCCTCTGCAGCAAGGAGGGTTTGCGGGGTTGTTGTTGCGGCCGCAGCCAAGATGGCGCTGGCCAATACGTTGCGACGGAGAGTGAATTTTTCCATGTTTTTGCTCAACCTTTTTATTGTCATAGTCCGTGACTGGCCCAAAGTGGCTGGTCGTCGGGCAACACTAGCAATGGCGATAAATTGAAACAATTGGCTGGAGGCGGGGCTCAGGCTTATTGGGGAAATAGGTGATATGAGTCACCTTAAATAGATCATATGTGCGCCAAAATACGACAAGTGGCACTTATCGATTGATTTATACAGTGAATATTATTTTGGCGTTACTTGCTTCTGGATAGGCGTATCTGGCAGACGAGAAAAAATATTGCAGCAGCCAGGACGATAGAGGGGCCGGCGGGCGTATTCCACAAAATTGAAGCCATCAGGCCAAGTATGACGGCAAGGCAGCCGATCAGAGAGGCTAGCAGTGCCATCTGTTCCGGTGTATGGGAAAGTTTTCTAGCGGCTGCTGCGGGAATAATCAGTAATGCAGTGATTAGCAAAACACCGACTACTTTCATGGCAATAGCGATCAGTAGTGCCAGCATCAGCATCAGAGTCATGCGCACCCTTTCCACCGGTACGCCTTCGACGGAAGCCAGCTCTTCGTGCAGGGTAAAAGCCAGAAGTTTTTCCCACAGGAAGTAGAGCAGCGTCAGAATTCCCACCACCGTGATGCACATAAGTAGCAGGTCCTGACCGCCGACAGCGAGAAGGTCGCCAAGTAAAAGGGAGAGTAAGTCCACTTTTATTTTGAACAGGCTCACTGTCACTATGCCAAGGGCCAGCATCGAATGGGATAGAATGCCGAGCAGGGTATCCACTGCCAATTTCTGTCTGCGCTGTAGATACATCAACAATATTGCCAATAGACAGCAAGTGGCGCCTACAGCCAGCGTCGGCATGATATGCAGGATAAAGCCTAGAGTGACGCCGAGTAGAGCGGAGTGAGCCAGAGTGTCACCAAAGTAGGCCATGCGTCGCCATACGGCGAAGCACCCCAGGGGGCCACTTACTACAGCGACTAGCAGGCCGGCACCGAGGGCGAACCAAAGAAATTGACTGTGCAGTAATTCGCCGAATTCCACCACTTATTTTTGCTCTCTTTTTTTGCCGCTGGAGGCTGTATCGGAGTGGTCGTGGATGCAGTCCCCTACAATCGCTATATCACCGCCTAATTTGTGCTGGTGGTTATGTTGATGGGTATAGGGAGCCACCTTGTCACCAAAGAGTTCCAGGTATGCGGGATCCCGGCTCACCTGCTCCGGATGACCATGGCAGCAGATATGCTGGTTTAGGCAGAGCACTCTGTCTGTAGCGGCCATTACCAGATGCAGGTCATGTGAAACCAGTAGTACCCCGCAACCGAGCTCGTCGCGGAGAGTGGCGATCAGCTGATACAGCTCGCTCTGTCCACTCACGTCTACTCCCTGAGTGGGCTCATCCAACACCAGTAATTGCGGTTTGCGGGATGCGGCGCGGGCGAGGAGGACTCGCTGCATCTCGCCGCCGGAAAGGTTGGCCAGGTTGGCTTTGAGTAATAGCCCTGCTCCCACTCTATCCAGTGCCTCTTGCGCCTGAAGAGGGGTCATACTGGCTTGGCCCAGCAGCAAAAAGCGCTCGACGGACATTGGCATGGAGCTGTCGATATGCAACCGCTGGGGCATATAGCCAATGCGCAGCCCCTTTTTGCGCCAGATGTTGCCACTGGTTGGCTTAGTAAGGCCAAGTAGTAACCGCAATAATGTGGTCTTGCCGGCACCGTTCGGGCCGATCAGGGTGACAATTTCCCCCTGATCTAGCTCCAGGGAAACGTCCCTAAGCAACTGCCGGCCGGCAAGTTGTAAAGCTATGCTGTCGGCGGTAATTAGTGGCGCTGAAGAACTCAGGTTGTTATCTCCGGAGTTGGCGGGGAAAACCATATTATGTTTGTAGGCCCTTGGGTGCTTGGTTGCCAGATGCTCCGAAGGGTAATCGGGCTGGCGGCTTAAGGCCGCTTGTGATTATATCGCAGTTTTGTGTCGTTAAATGTCTCCCATGTCTCTCTCTGTACGTACTTTGTTTTCTTCTGCGCTGATTGTGCTGATTTTATGCCTATTCGCTTGTGGTAAACCTCAACCTGTCGATAGGACGGAGCTGGTTGTGAGTGTGCGTCCTTTGGCATTGATTGCTCGCGAAATCGCTGGTGAGGAGACACCGGTGCGGATACTGATTCAGGGGAGTGATCCACATCATTACGCCCCTAGTGTGTCTGAGCGCGCCCTTCTGGAGCGCTCGCTACTCCTGGTATGGTTGGGGCCGCAGATGGAAGCTGTTCTCGCGAAGCAGGCGACCTTCTTGCCTGAACAAAGGCAGTTGCAACTGCTTGGCGCGGCCGACTATGAGTTCCAGGGTGCGAGTGCCACTGACCCACATGTCTGGCTGCGCCCACGTAATGCGGCGATTGCTGCGGCCCAGATAGCAGAGCGCCTGGCCGAGCTGCAGCCTCAGCGGGCCGAGATCTACCGGGCGCGGGCGCGGGATTTTTCCAAGTCTATGGCCAGCCTGCAAAAGGTGTTAGATCGGGCACTGTGGGGTTACCGCGATGTGCCGGTAGTGGTGACCCACGATGCCTATGGGCATTTCTTCGGCTCTGCCGGGGTACAAACCCATGCCCTCAGTGATAGCAGTGGCGTCAGTCACGGTGTTCGGGCAATGCTTGATCTATCCGCGGTAGAGAAGGGCTGCCTATTTGGCGGGATACCGGAGAATGATCGCGACAGACAGTTGGCCCTGCATTTGGGCCTGGAGTATGCGGCTCTGGATCCTCTAGGGGAGAAATTAGCCGCCGGCGCCAGCTATCAAGACCTGATCGAGTCCCTGTTAATTCAGGCTCGTGCTTGTCTAAGCCAGATTCCTGATAATACAACCAAGCTGGGCGAAGTACCGGGTTGATGTTCAGGAGGCTTGTGGAGTTTGGAGAAGGTGCCCGGCAATAATCTTGCCGGGCATGAAAGAGGTCGGTGGTGGTTAACCAGCATTGGTGGTATCACTTTTCAATTGCTGTAATTTCTCGGCGCGCACCGCTTCGCGTTCAGCTTGCTCGCGCAGTTTTTCCAGTTGGCGCATCTGGCGTTTTAGTAAGGCTTTTTCTTGTTCCCTTGTAGCCTGCTCCAGCATCAACTCGTGCCCCTGCGTGTGTGGAAATACCGCTGTGGCAGAATTTGCCTTTTGGGTCTTCTCCGTTTCACAGGCTGAAACCGCACCAGCCGGTGTGGCCAGAGAGTGGGCGGCAAGTATAAGAGCGGCGTACATCACTCCTCTCATAGTTAGAATCCTTCCTTTAAACATCTGATGGGTATCGTTTTCCGGAAAATAAAAGGTCCCGCGCCGCCTGCAGGCAGCCAGTTGCCAGAAGTTCCCGGGGAGATAGCGAATGGTTAAGTCGCTACCCGCAAGACTAGTAGAGACTGGAAATATGGTGAGGTTGCTGCGCCGATAGTTATCGACCTTACGTCGAGGCGAGTTGGCTTTGATGCAATGTGGGGTACAGAGGCGGCAATTGCCTGTGAAGGATCTCGATAGGCGGAAAAACTATGTGAAGGGCGTTATCCTATCAGCCTGCCATTCGCGCCAAGCGCCCTAATAAGCAAGCAAGATTCCCATAATTTATGAGTAAACAAGATACCCACGCCGCCCCTCTGATCCTGGTGGATGGCTCGTCCTACCTTTACCGCGCTTTTCATGCCCTGCCGCCACTGGCTACCACCCAGGGTAAACCCACCGGGGCAGTGCGTGGTGTGATCAGCATGCTGCGCCGCCATTTGAAGGAGCATCCGGATAGCCCTGTAGTGGTGGTATTTGATGCCAAGGGCAAGACTTTTCGCGATGAGATGTTTGCTGAGTACAAGTCCCATCGCCCGCCTATGCCCGACGATCTGCGTGAGCAGATTCAGCCGATCCACGACATCATCGACGCCATGGGACTGCCGCGCCTGGTAGTTGATGGTGTTGAGGCGGATGACGTAATCGGTACCCTGGCTTTGGAAGCCCAGCGCAAAGGTCAGGAAGTCATTATCTCCACCGGTGATAAAGATATGGCGCAACTCGTGCGCCCCGGCGTCACCCTGGTCAATACCATGTCCAACACTGAAATGGATAGTGATGGTGTTGTAAAAAAATTTGGGGTTGGGCCTGAGCTGATTATCGACTTCCTCGCCCTGATGGGAGATAAGTCCGACAACATACCCGGTGTTCCCGGAGTAGGTGAGAAAACTGCACTGGCATTGTTACAGAATCTAGGCGGAATCAAGGATATTTACGCCAATCTGGATGCTATTGCGCCTCTAGGTTTTCGCGGTGCCAAGACCCTCGGCAAGAAAATGGCGGAGCATCGCGAGGCGGCAGAGCTTTCCTACAAGCTTGCGACCATCAAAACCGATGTAGAAATGCCTTACCATCCACAGGACCTGCACAATGCTGAGCCTAATACAGAGGCATTGATAGAACTGTTTACACAAAATGAATTTCGCGGCTGGTTGGAGGAGCTGACCAGTGAGGAAGCCGATGAAGCTATGGCTGAGGCTGTTGAGCGGGATTACGTTACAGTGACGGATATGGCGGAATTTGATGCTTGGCTGCAGCAGCTAAAAGACTCAGATATGTTCGCCTTTGATACCGAAACCACGAGCCTTAACTATATGCAGGCAAAACTGGTGGGGGTGTCTTTTGCCGTTCAACCACACTGCGCCGCGTACGTTCCCCTGGCCCATGACTATATGGGGGCACCTGAGCAGTTACCCTTTGAAGAGGTTTTGCAAAAACTAAAGCCCCTGCTGGAGGATGCCAGGCAGAAAAAAGTGGGTCAGAATCTCAAGTACGATAGTCATATTCTGGCCAATTACGGCATAGAGCTCAGCGGCATCACACGGGATACCATGTTGGAATCCTATGTGCTTGATAGTACCGGCAGTCGCCATGATATGGACAGCTTGGCGCTCAAGTACCTTGGTGAGCATACGGTGCACTTTGAGGATATTGCAGGAAAAGGTGTAAAGCAGCTCACTTTCAACCAGATTGAGCTGGATAAGGCTGGCCCCTATGCGGCTGAAGACGCGGATATCACCCTACGGTTACACAATGAGTTGGATTCACGGTTGAGGCGGGAGCCAACTCTAATAAAGGTGCTCGATGAGATCGAGATGCCACTGTTGCCGGTACTCGCGCGTATGGAACGTAGTGGTGCCTATATTGATGCGAAGATGCTCGCGGAGCAGAGCGCGGAGCTTGAGCAGAAAATGCGAGAGCTGGAGCAACAGGCCTACGATGTAGCAGGTGAGGAATTTAACCTGGGCTCCACCAAGCAGCTTGGCGCCATCTTATTTGAGAAACTTCAGATTCCGGTAATTAAAAAGACCCCTAAAGGAGCACCTTCTACGGCAGAGGCGGTGCTGCAGGAGCTGGCTCATAACCATGAGCTGCCGGCCCTGATCATGCAGTACCGAGGTTTGGCAAAGTTGAAAAATACCTATACCGATAAACTGCCAAAAATGATCGACCCCAGCAGCGGGCGCGTGCATACCTCTTATCACCAGGCGGTGGCGGCCACAGGTCGCCTGTCTTCCAGTGATCCCAATTTGCAGAATATTCCTATTCGCACTGAGGAAGGACGTCGAATTCGTCGAGCTTTTACTGCCGACCCCCGAATTAATGGTGGCAGCGAAATTATCGCGGCGGATTATTCACAGATTGAGCTTCGTATCATGGCGCATTTGTCTGGCGACAGGGGGCTTCTGGATGCCTTTGCCCAGGGAGCGGATATCCACCGCGCCACCGCAGCCGAGGTCTTTGAAGTGGCTTTGGGCGAGGTGAGCGACGAACAGCGCCGCCGCGCCAAAGCGATCAACTTTGGTTTGATCTATGGCATGTCCGCTTTTGGCCTGGCAAAGCAATTGGATATTCCGCGCGGCGATGCACAGACTTATATCGATCGTTATTTCGAACGCTACCCGGGTGTGTTGCGCTATATGGAGGAAACACGTGCCCAGGCTGCAGAAAAAGGCTATGTCGAGACGCTATTTGGTCGCCGGCTGTATCTTCCGGAAATTAATTCGCGCAATGGTATGCAGCGCCAAGCCGCTGAGCGTACAGCGATCAATGCGCCCATGCAGGGCACCGCCGCTGACATTATCAAGCGCGCTATGATCGCCGTTGATGCCTGGCTCACTGAAGAAAAGCTGTCTAGTAAGCTGATTATGCAGGTGCACGATGAACTAGTGCTTGAGGTACCCAAAGGGGAGATAGAGACAGTGGCCAATGGTTTAGTGGAACTGATGCAGGGTGCCGCCCAATTGCATGTGCCGTTAATTGTCGATGTCGGCCGTGGCAAAAGCTGGGATGAGGCCCACTGATTTTGCCTTAGCTGGGATGAGGCCCACTGATTTTGCCTTAAAAGCACTTTGGCGCCACAAGATGGATATACCATCGTGACTTTTGTCACCTTGGCGGTTACACAGGTGCTTGTTTGAAGAAAATAGCGCCAATCTTCGTGTTTTGATCGGCGTTTTTACTTTCTTTGCATAAATTCGTGGAACTGTTCCGGCGACAGACTTTCTAAAAAGGCAAGATTGTTGGAATGCGTCATCATCCCCCAAGGAAGTCAGATGTTTGCCCCGGAACTCCCCCAAGTCCGGGGCATTTTTTTGCCCTAAGACTTCTAACTCCCACAACCTAAACTGTTAATGGTTTAAGCCATTTGGCTCCAATTGGCAGAGCTTCTGGCGTTCTGCTGGTCTAGTCTGAGCACAACAGAGAATTTATTCATTCTGGTTTTTCTTCAGGCTTCTTTATCCCAGGGACACTATCGTGCCTGGCCAATTGTCTGTTGGAGGCAGTGGATGCAGAGCCAAGCCATAGCGCTGGCGACAGAAGACATAACTTTGAACGCCTCGCTCACGCTGCCACAGGGGGCGCGGGCACTGATAGTGTTTGCTCACGGCAGCGGCAGCAACAGGGCCAGTCCGCGCAATCTGACTGTTGCCAGTAGACTGAATGATGCTGGTTTTGCCACATTGTTGTTTGACTTATTGAGTGTCGAAGAGAGTCGCGCCGATGCTTCTACTTGCGAGTACCGCTTTGATATCGACCTGAGCGCAAGGCGCCTTGTGGAAGTTCTGGACTGGTCGGCCCATGAGGAGAGCACTGAGCACCTGAGAGTTGGTTTGTTCGGTGCCAGTACAGGTGCCGCCGTAGCCCTAGTGGCTGCCGCTGAGCGGCCGTCCCTGGTAGGCGCAGTGGTCTCGCGCGGTGGTCGGCCGGATCTTGCTGGCTCTGATCTGCCGCTGGTGAAAGCGCCGACGCTGTTGCTGGTCGGAGGGGATGACAAGCAGGTATTGGAGATGAACAAAGAGGCCCTGACGCATATGGTAAATGGTCCTCGGTTACAGATTATTCCCCATGCGGGTCACCTGTTTGAGGAGCCCGGCGCCATGGATGAGGTAGTGCATCTTACTAGCCGCTGGTTTCGCACGAACCTGTTATGAGCCGTTTGAAACTTTTCAGTCTGGATGCCGGTGCCGATTTTGGCGGGCGAGTGGCGGCAGCCCTTGGAGAGCCACTGGCTCGACATGAAGAGCGCTATTTTGCTGATGGAGAGCACAAAGTGCGCCCCCTTGATGATGTGGAGGGGGCAGACGTATTCCTGGTGCAATCCTTATATGTCGACCCTCATAGCAGTGTGGATGAAAAATTGTTGCGCAGCTTGTTTTTCATTGGAGCTTTGCGGGATGCCGGTGCAATGCGGATAACCGCGGTGATGCCTTACCTGTGTTATGGACGCAAAGATCGGCGCACCAACCTGCGCGACCCACTGCCTACCCGCTATCTCGCCAGCTTATTGGAGGCGGTGGGTGCGCACACAGTAGTGACATTGGATGCCCATAATCTTTCCTCCTTTGAAAATGCTTTCCGCTGTCGCACAGTACATTTATTGGCCGAATCTCCACTGTTGGATTTCGCCGTACCGCGCCTGGCGAATGAAACGCGGCCATTGGTTGTGCTGTCTCCGGATGAGGGTGGCATAAAGCGGGCGGAAAAATTGCGCAAGGCACTGGGTGAGCGATTACAGCGTCCGATTGGTAGGGTGTTTGTCGAGAAGTACCGGCGTGGAGAGCAGCTGACTGGTGGCACATTGGTCGGTAAAGTTGCCGGGGCTGCGGTCGTTATCGTAGATGACTTGATTGCCAGTGGCGCTACGCTCTGCTGTGCCGCAGGTGCTGCGCAGAGAGCAGGAGCGGAACGGTTATTGGCGCTGGCCAGTCACGGCCAATTTAGTGGTGATGCTCGAAATGAATTGGCGCGCCTCCCCTTGGAGTGTCTGGCTGTCACTAATTCTTTGCCTCAGGTGAACTTGCCCAAGAATTGTGAATTGGTGGATTGTGCCCCCCTGGTGGCCGAAGCAATCCGCCGCCTGCATACCGCCGGCCCGGTGAGTGAGCTAACTATTTGAGGGCGCGTGGGAGTTGAGAATAACGCCATAATTGCTACTGGCGCCTGCTTCGTTGATCTGGTTGCGTTGGTTTCAACGGATAGCTGGCAGTTTACATTTATTTACGCAAGCCCTGGGAACAAATGGGGGTGGTGATGTATCAGAAAGTACAGATCATTGTTGCTCCCTAACCCCAAAGCGTTCAGCTTTTTAACCCCGGACTTCCCCAACTCCGGGGTTTTTTTGTCCCAGAAGATTTTTTTCTTACGAGAGTTACCCTCCGTAAGTCTCCTTTTCATTGCGTGAATGGAATCTATTTCCTGAATTTATTTCTTTGTGAGCATAGTATTTACAGTTCTTCGATGATACCGGTTGGTGGCTGGGAATGTTTCTGGCACCAGCCTAGCCTTCAAGTAGGTTAAGGATGTGTTATCAAGGAACCCTCAGGCGTATCCGTCCCCCTGGATGCGTCTGGAAGTGCCCCACCCCAAGGGCACTGACCCCTAGCCGGCAGCCCCCATCTGCCGGCTTTTTTTATTCGGTGTAGCCCCCTCGCAGATTTGCAGAAAAACCTTCCTGACTTACTTGCAAATGATAATGGTTCGCATTAATGTTAATTGAGTTCTAACAGGGGGGTTACCGTGAATTTACGTTACCTATGTGCAAATCACCGTCAATGGTTGTTCGATAACAGGGATCGTGCAGAAAAGGCGTGGTTAGACTGGATGGAGCGCGGCAGGCTCCTAATAGAAGATGGACATCACTCGGAGGCTATTCCTTATCTGGGGTGTGCTTTTGATGTTGCCGGTATGTTGCTGGCACGCCAGTGGCCCAGCTATGCCGTTTCTGCGCAGCGCTTTAGCGAGAGCGCGGCCAGCCTGATGGAAGCTTACCGGGAGCAGGGCGATGAAAAATTACACCACTACATCCTCGCGGGAGCCAGTTCAGTACTCGCCCGCCAGCTGGGAGAGCGCGATAAAAATAAGGTTGCCGCTGAATGCATTAGTGCCCTCTACCCAGATGGCTCAGGAGAATTCATGTCAGCAGTCCCCAGAGGCAAAGCCGCAACTGGAGCCGAAACGAGTTGGCGCCTGCACTGAGGAACAGTCTCCCGCTGGGGAGCCTTCGGATTTGCTCACAGTTGCTATTCGCGAGGAGACTCTTGTTGAGTTATTGGCACAGCGGTACCTCTCTGCTGAAGAGCTATTCTGTCCAACGCCCAGGGCGCATCAACGGTTGCGCAAGGTCTTATTACGTGCCCTGATGCCAGTTGCGAAGCGCGGTTAGGCCCAGTGGGGTTAAATAGATCTGGCGGCCTTTGAGTCCCCGACCTCTCTGGTCGCCACCTTATTGATATCTACTGTACAGGTCTTGAGCAGTGGGGAAGGTATTGGTGGCAGTTTGGAGCCTGATCTGGGATTCGTCCCCCCGGTTGAGGCTCCTTCGGCAAGTGATACATTAGCCCCCTGCTGTATTTCCCTCTACTGGTGGGGCAAGCCATGCGTTTAATTTACGCTCCAGTTTGTCCAATCCAGCTTTCTTGGTGGAGGAAAAAGTCTGCACCGTTACACCACGGTCGAGGCCCTGCTGTTTGATGGCCTTTTCTACAGCAAAGCGGGCATTGTTAGCGGGGCCATTTTTTAGTTTGTCTGCCTTGGTGAGTAGGATATGCACAGGCAGACCGGCTTCAACGGCCCATGTGAGCATATGTATATCGAACTCTTTGAGAGGTTGTCGAATATCCATCAATAGCACCAGGCCTTTCAGGCAGGTGCGCTGCTCCAGGTATTCGGCCAGATGGCGTTGCCATTCGTCCTTCATGGCGCGGGCTACTTTGGCGTAGCCGTATCCCGGCAGGTCCACCAGGCGCTGTTGCTCGGAAAGGCTGAAGAAGTTGATCAGCTGGGTGCGACCAGGGGTTTTAGAGGTGCGTGCTAATTTGTTATTGCCGGTAAGGGCGTTTATGGCGCTGGATTTGCCCGCATTGGAGCGGCCGGCGAACGCTACCTCCGCACCTGAGTCCTCTGGACACTCAGTCAGGGTGGGGGCACTGGTAAGAAATCGTATAGTACGATAGTTCAGTTTTTGCGGTTGGGCTTCAAATTCGGTAATTGACATCGTTTAAGTCTGCTGATTCGGTACACTCGCTTGGCGCGCAAGTATATAATGCCGCGGTTTTCGCGTCGCAGGACTATTGGGGGCGACACGAAACGCCATATCTCAGCGCGCAACGGGACGACGTATGAACAGCATTATCAAGAACACTGCTCTGGCACTCGGTTTGGTTATCGGCCTGGGGGCCGTACCCTTTGCAATGGCCTCGGGCGATGCTGCTGCGGGCAAGGCGAAAGCCGCCCAGTGCGCCGCTTGTCACGGTACTGATGGCAACAGCCTGGCCCCGGCCTTCCCAAAAATTGCCGGCCTCGGCGAAAAATATCTCTATAAGCAGCTCAAGGACATCCAGGACAAAACCCGCGATGTGCCGCAGATGATTGGCCAGCTGGATAACTTCAATGACCAGGATCTGCAGGATATTGCCGCTTACTTCGCTTCCCAGCCCATGCAACTCTCCGGTTCCGAGGCGATCGCCATTAAATTAAACAGTGGAGACAGTGTTGACGGCCTGGCGTTCGGGCGCAAGCTGTACCGAGCCGGCAATATGGAGACCGGGGTGCCCGCATGTATGGGTTGTCACTCTCCCACTGGATTGGGCAATGCGCCCGCTGGTTACCCGCGTCTGTCCGGTCAGTATCCCGAGTACATTGAGGCTCAACTTAAAGCTTTCCGCGCTGGTACCCGCGATAATGATGGCGATACCCGCACCATGCGTACCGTAGCCAAGCAGCTCTCTGATGCAGAGATTAAGGCTGTGGCCAACTACATTGCTGGTCTGACAGAGTAAATCACCCAGTCACAGTAACGAGAGGCCGGTCACACACCGGCCTTTTTTGTACCCGAAGCTCGCTTAAAGGCCGGGGAATTGGGTAAAGTATTGCAGCTTTTACGGCGTTTCCTTGCGAGTGGCAACGGGAACTTAAATAATCTGCGTTGTCTATTGTGTCCTCAGTGGTCCGCCAGCCAGTCGCAAGCCGGTATTCGAATCACGAATGTACAAGTTGGAGAAGACTTATTATGAGAGCAGTTCTCGCCCCAATAACGATGGTAGTGGCTGTATTGTTCAGTCTGGTGGCCTGCGCCCAGGAAAGCGGCGAGTTTAAGGCTGGCCAGCACTATCAGGTACTACCACAGGCGGTTGCACAAAAGAGCAATAACAAAATCGAAGTTACTGAAATGTTCTGGTACGGCTGTGCTCACTGCTACCATTTCGAACCTACTCTGGATCGCTGGAAAAAGAATATGCCCAGTGATGTTGCTCTGCTTAAGTTGCCCGCCATTTGGCAGCCTGTGATGGATGTGCACGCGCGCCTGTTCTACGTGGCTGATGCTATGGGTGTTCTGGAGAAAATGCATACTCCGCTGTTCAATACTATCTACAACCAGCGCCAGATGCTGGCTACCCGCGAGGGACGTAATTGGAAGCCGGACCTGCAGGCAATTGAAGCCTTGTTTAACAAGCACGGTGCTGACGGTGCCAAGGCTGCCAAGCTGATGAACTCCTTCGCCATCAACAGCAAGGTTAAGCAAGGTATGGCCAATCAGCGTGCCTACAAAATGACAGGTACTCCAGAAGTGGTTGTAGCCGGAAAGTATCGTATCAGTTCCTCATTGCCAGGCTATAAGGGCAAGAGCAACTCCCAGGAAGTGATGCTGCAGGTGGCGGATTACCTAATCGCTAAGGAACGCGCAGATCGCGGTTGACATTCCTGTTGAGACAAACCCCGCCTTGAGCGGGGTTTTTTATATCCGGCGTTCCTGTAGGACCAATCTTTAGACCAAACTTGTGCCTATGCGGCGCCCTTTGGCTGCAATGCCCACCGGGAAGTACCCATGAGATACAAATGGATCTGGCTCTGCCTTTGCTTCCTGGCCCTGTCCCCTGAAATTCTGTTGGCACAGCTTGCCCCAGAGAACGACAGGCTGGCTGCGCGAGCCAGCAACCTCCTCTCCTATATCGCAGTGGACTACGGCGACGCTGTGGATGGTGGCAAGTTGCTCGACTCCGGGCTCTACCAATTGCAGCAACAACATGCCATTCAGGCTCTGCAGTTGGTGCTGCAGCTACCAGATCGGCCTGGCCGTAACTCTCTAGAAAAGGGAATCACCGAATTAGGTAAGGCTATAGAGCGCAGGGAGAGTGGGAAAACGGTGAGGCGGCGCGCCAATGAACTGGCCGACCGATTGGCGGCTCTTTACCAAATGCAAAGGTCACCGGCCCACACACTGCCGGCAGCGAGCCTTGCTATGCCTCTCTATCAAGAGCGATGTGCCAGCTGTCACGGTGGCCAGGGTGAGGGTGGAGTGAGCGGGCCGGGTTTTCTCGAAGCATCCCGAATAGGCAATTTCAGTCTCTATGACCTCTATAACACTTTGGACCCCACGGTTGATGAGATTCATGGACTTGATATTGATGGCAGTCTGACTGTCTGGCAGCGTTGGGCACTGGCAGTGACCGTGGCTGCTTTTTCAGTTCAAGGTCAGTTGCCTCCGGCTGCAGATATCGCTGAGCGTTACCCAGCCCTGGTGGGCTTGCCCGGTCTGGCGGTCACACGCCCGGTAGAATTGCCAGCTGATGCACAGAAGGCTTTGATGTGGTGGCGTGCCCACCCTCACTTAGTGCGCGCGCTGGAGCCCCCGTTGGCCAGGGCTGATGGCCTGCTGCAACTGGCGCTCACGGATTATCGCAGTGGAGATAAAGCCGGTGCCTACCACAAGCTGATGCTCGCCTATCGCGAAGGTTATCTCCCACTGCGGTCACAAATTGAAGTTCGGGACCAAGTACTAATGAGCCAACTACAGTCGCGATGGCAGCTGCTTCGCAGTCAAGTATTAACAGGTGCGCCGAATACTAAGGTAATTGCCTCCTTCCAAGACCTGCGAGCCATGCTGGCTTCGGCACAGACCCGAATCGAACCAGCAGTGGACAGAGGCTATAAATTCTTTGGAGCTTTGCTGCTCTTTATCGTGGCCCTGGTGTTGGGATTAACTCTGTGGTGGGGGCTGCGGCGGAAAAAGCTGTCTAAACTTTAAGGAGGTTTGTGCGCCAGAACAGAGGTCGTTAGCTGAGGAAGTCCCAATGGCAAGATCCTTCGTTGCATCACTGGTTCTTTTTAGTAGTCTAACGGCCCAGGCCGCGGAGCCACTGGACGCCTTCCCGGTGGAAGTGGAGGGAAAGCAGCGCCATGTTATTCAGCTGCCAAAAGTAGTGGATGAAAGCCGTTTTATGGTGGAACTGGTGCCAGGAAAGAGTGAAGTCGCAGATTGTAACCTGCAAAGCTTCTCTGCACCGCTGGAGCGCCAGTTATTACCGGGCTGGGGCTATCCCTACTATGTTTTGTCTGAACTGAAGGCAACACCTGATACACAAAAGGTATGTGCTCCGGGGTCTGAGTCGAGGCGCTTTATTCGCGTGCGGGCTGAAGGCCTTATACTGCCTTACAGAAGTAGCCTGCCGCTGGTGGTGTACATGCCACAAGGTGTACAGCTCAAGTATCGCGTGTGGCGGGCGGATAAAAATATGTCTGATGCGCGCACCCGGTAAAGACCGCTCTCCTTCTCTTGATCAAACCTATTTATTCCATACGCCTTTCTGGCGTCTCATTTAATATTTTTAATGCTTCTAATGCCACTGTGGGATTTTGCGTCTAGCCTTACTAAGCAAAGGATGTGAAAAGGAGCGCCTAAGCAACTTTTCACGCCGGTCGCCAAGGCTGTAACCGGACAGGAAAATTGGTGGCAACCTGGCCGCCGTTCGCAGAAACTCCACCTCGCGGTAGCTTCCGCGGGCTGACACAGTAGAGTAGCGCATGAAGTATTTGCGTCTTTCCCTATCGAATCGTGTCCTGGTTTCCCTCTTTCAGACTTATGCCGTCGTCTTGGTGCTTTTTCTGCTGTTGCCACTAGCAGCTGCAGCGGAGTCAGCGCAACAGAAATGGGCTGGCAACTGGCTGGTGGTTAGCGAGGGTGATGACCAATTGGTTTGGCAGCTGAACGCCGATGGTTCTGGCTATGCCTATGGCTTTAACTCTGGCGGACGCCTGACCCATGGATTCGCAATCAACTGGCAGCTCGATGGTGATCGAGTGCGGGTTCGCACCGGCGCTTCGGTTCACTGTAAGGGCGGTGTGGTGTCAGTGGCATTTCGGGGTTGGAGTAAATCCACGCTGCTATTCGCAGTGATTGATGGTCGACACTGGCTGCAGGCGGGAGGTGGCTTACTGAGCTTCCAGCGTCGACTCAGCAGCTGGCGTACACCGAAAGCGGGTAGCAATTGTCCGGATATTGCCAGCTGAGCGCTTTTCAATGTCATTTCAGGCTCGAAATGTCAAAGCCAGGAGTAATCCACTCAGGGAAGAATTTGCCAACCTCCGGAGAAGCTTCGTGATTCAGAGGTGCCTGACTGTCGCTCTGATATTTATGCTCACCTGTACCTCGGTATTTGCGAAAGAGGAAATTAATAAGAAAGAAAAAGAGAAAACGCGAGTCGATGGTTGGCATGCACAGTCTCGCCTTAATGCCAGTCAGTGGGTTGGCGCCTGGTTAATCTCCAGAGATGGTGAAGCCCGCCATGTCTGGAGTTTAAAACCAGATGGTACTGGTCGCTCTTACGCATTTCTACCGAATAAGAAAGGGAAAATGCAGTTTGCTTTTGGGTACGATATACATTGGTACTTTGACCCATTCACACAGATGGCAAATATCAAAACCGGCCGCAGGATTATTTGTCGTCGTGGAAAAATATATCCGTATTTCCTGACCCTGAAATCTTATGAAAGTGACTATGCAGTGCGGGGAAAGTTTGCTTGGCAGACTACCTGGACGGAAGTGAGTATCGGCCGCAATAGGCTGCATAAATCTCTGGTGGTTTTTGTTGCCCCCTCTCTGCTTGGCACGACCCGGAACGGGATGCGCCTTGCCCGGAATTTCCTAGCCTGGATCTTGAGAAAGATATCGATTCAGCCTTGAAAAGCTGGGAGAGAGAGGAGTCCCCGGATTTAGAAGTGGATACTACTCCGGCTCAAGGTGAACCGGAATTTGAGGGGGAGGAATTAAAAGAAACTGCAAAAAAAGGCGTGAAGAAGCGCAAGCGAAATTAGAATAAAAATCTCCAAGCCTAAGGGGTGCTCCTAAACAGAACATGTTCAGAGCATCTGGTCATTTTTCCAAGAATTCATAGCTGGTGGCTTGTGGATACAAGGTAGCTATTGGTTATCAATCGCTGAAGGTCTTCAAAAAAATGGCATTAGGATATGAGTGCTGAAGTCTCCCTCGCCAAGATCTTGCGAAATATGTATCCAAAACTGCAGGAAGAAACTTTCGTTTTTTGTCAGGTGTCTGATACTCGTCTCGAAGAAATACTGGCGGAAAGCCTGTGTATCTTCCGCGAAGGGGAGGGCATGAGTGCAATAATGCCGTTACACCTGGCCCAACAATATGGCATCGCCTCTAGCGCACCATTTCGACAGATTACTTTACAGGTATTTTCTGGACTCAGTGCGGTGGGGTTGACTGCAACTATCGCTGGGGAGTTGGCAGAAGCCGGTATCGTTGCCAATGTGGTGACTGCTTTGCGTCACGACCATATCTTTGTTCCGGAAGACAGCGCCGAACGCGCCCTGCAGCTATTGCGGGGTATAAGCAATCGGGTGCAGTACACCTGAGCGAAAGCCAGTGCGAATCAACTATCCACAGGCCCAACCCCACGGAGAGATTCGCCAGCTCTTGCCAGATCTGTTCTGCGTTCCGGGCACCGTAAAACTGGCTCCCGGTGTGACTATTAATCGTAATATGGCCATAGTGCGTTGGCGAGAAGATCTAACTTTGATAAACCCCGTACGTCTGCGTCCTCAACAGGAGGAAAAGTTGCGCGATCTCGGTAGCGTCCGCCATGCAGTCCGTCTCGGTTACCATCATGGCCAAGATGACCTCTATTACCGAGATCATTTCGACCTTACCTTTTGGCGGCAGGTTGGCTCTGATTTTTATCCCCCTGGTGCTGACCGGGTGATCAGGGAGAATGGAGAGTGCCCTATACCTGATGGACGTTTCCTGGAATTTTGCCACAGCCGTTTTCCAGAGGCAGTGCTTTGGTTGCCGTTTAATGGTGGTTTGCTGCTGAGCTGTGATGCCTTGCAGTATTGGGGTAGTTGGGGTGGTTGTAACTGGTTTGGCCGCAATCTCTTGCGCTTATCCGGTTTGCGTTGTGGAATGCAGATTCCACCTGCATGGCGCACGCGTATGACCCCGGATGGAGGTGACCCCAGTTATCATTTACAGGTCGACTTTCGGCGTTTGCTAGGCCTAAGTTTCCTACATCTATTGGCTGCCCACGGTGAATTTTGTCCTGATTGCGCCTATGAAAAGGTAGTTACCGCCGTGGAGCGGGCTTTCCCGGGGATTGATAAGGCAGCCTGAAAGTTATTCCGATACCAATTTTGGGTAAATAATCGCTAACGGTATTCTGCACGCAGTTACTGTCTATCGTGATAAGCTTGCGCCCCTTTTACTGGCGGCATCAACCCGTCGCGATGGTTTATTGAGAAGTAGAGCTCCCATGAGAAGCAAGATCCTGTTCAGTGCCCTTTTGGTGGCCCTGTTGGTGGCCTGCACCACTGTCCCCACGACTTCCGCTCCCAGTGCCAATACCGACCATATCCGCCGGGATGTGGATTACTTGGCATCGGCTGAACTGGAAGGTCGCGATACCGGCAGTGAGGGTTATCGCAAGGCTGCACAGTATGTTGCGGAACAGTTCGAACGTATGGGGCTGGTCCCCGCCGGTGATGAGGGTTACTTCCAGGACGTGCCTTTCCGCAGTGCAAGCTGGAATGGTGCAGAGCCTAGCTTTGTCCTGAAAGGGAAGAGTGGGCATGTCACTTTCCGTTTTGGCGAGGACTTTATCGCAGGTCCATCGGCGGTCAGTGAGCGCAGTAGCCTGGAAGCAGATTTGGTGTTTGTTGGTTACGGAATCGAGGCCCCTGAGTACAACCTCAATGATTATGCTGGCTTAAATGTTCAGGGCAAGGTGGCGGTGATCCTGAGTGGACGTCCCGAGAGCCTACCCAGTGAAGTTGGAGCCCACTACGCTTCAAGCCGTAATAAGCGTGAAACTGCCGCCCGCCACGGGGCCGTCGGCTACATCACCGTATATACTCCGGAAAGGGAAAAGCGTCGCCCCTTTGCCCGCTATGCCGAGCATCGTCACGATGACACCTTTGATTGGGTTAATAGGGAAGGCAACCCGGGCAGTGCAACTCCCGGGTTGCACCCAGGCGTTATGCTCAGCAGCGAAGCAGCGGCCAAGCTATTTGTCGGTGCGCAAAGCAGCCTGGAAAGCATCTTCAGCGATATTGAAAAAGGTCAGAATCCGAAGGGATTTCCACTGCCTTACAGTGCAGCACTAGGTACTAGTTCCAAACATAAGGAAATTACCAGTCCCAATGTGGTGGCAGTATTACCTGGCAGTGATCCCCTTTTAAAAAATGAATATGTAGTCTTCTCGGCCCACCTTGATCATATTGGTAAAAAAGAGGATGGCCAAATTTACTATGGTGCTCAGGACAATGCAGCAGGCATAGCAGTAATGCTGGAAACTGCGCGTCTGTTCGTGGAATCCGGTCATGCACCACGGCGCTCACTATTATTTGTGGCTGTGACCGGAGAAGAGAAAGGGCTGTTAGGATCAGATTACTTTGCTGAATATCCTACCGTTCCTTTGCAGTCTATAGTAGCCAATATCAATCTTGATATGCCTATGCTGCTGTACCCGTTTCGCGACATTATCGCCTTCGGTGCCGAGCACTCGTCCTTGGGGCAGATTGCCGAGCGTGCCGCAGTGCGCAGTGGCTTAAAACTGAGCCCAGATCCCATGCCGGAAGAAGTGATCTTTGTTCGCAGTGATCACTACAATTTTGTGCGCCGAGGTATTCCCTCAATTTACCTGATTACTGGACGAGAGGCTCAGGATCCAAATATTGATGGTACCGCTATGCAAGTGGCCT
The DNA here is from genome assembly GCF_030012965.1 of Microbulbifer sp. MLAF003. NCBI lineage: Bacteria > Pseudomonadati > Pseudomonadota > Gammaproteobacteria > Cellvibrionales > Microbulbiferaceae > Microbulbifer > Microbulbifer sp. MLAF003. The sequence goes on along the minus strand of NZ_CP120232.1, from coordinate 4,764,526 downwards.
TCCTGAAAGAGAGCTATCACAAGCCCGGGGATGCTCCCGATGCAGGGGTGAATTATATAGCTGCCAAGCAGTTTACCGAGGTAAATTACCTAATTGCCAGGGAAGTGGCAGATGCTGAGGGCAAGCCATTCTGGTATGAGGGGGATTTCTTTGGGGAGTTGTTTGGAAGGTAGCCCGTAAAAACTTCTTATTAAATCTATAAAAAATTTGTGAATGGATTCTTTTCTTCTGCAAGCTATACGATTGAATGCCATATGGCTGGTTACAAAGAGCAGAGCTTTCAAATTCAACCTGGTCTGAATGGTTGGAACATAGGTAATATTCTAATTGGCGGCCTTATTGGTATGCTGATAGTGGATCCTGCTACTGGTGCAATGTGAAAATTACCTGAATCGGCAAATATAACTTTACAGTCAAATACTGCATCTATTCCTAAGGGCGGACTGACAATAGCTTCTATTGATGAAGTTCCAGATGAAGCAAAATCACAGTTGGTACGAGTGAAGTAACTTAGGTAGTTTTGCTGGAAAAACCACCCAAAGGGTGGTTTTTTATTCTGATGATTCCTGTTTACATAACTCCAGCCATCGTTCAATTCCCGCACTTCTATATTTTTGTGTGTGCAAAGCGAAATAAAACTCTCTGTGAAAATCCCGTTGTGGTACAGGCAGCGCAATTAAAGAGCCTCGTTTTAATGCGTCAGCCAGTGAAACTTTAGATAGACAGCTAATTCCAAGACCGGCTTCCACGGCTCGTTTGATAGCCTCTGTGTGCTGTAGCTCTAAAAGAATGTGCAGACTGGGAAGTAAGCCAGCCATAGCCCGGTCAAAAGTCTGGCGTGTACCGGAACCGGGTTCCCGGGTAATCCAGATGGCTTTGAGCAGATCTCTGTCTGTTAGGCGCTTGCGTTTGGCCAGGGGATGAGAGGGGGCGCAAAAGACGACCAATTCATCACTGCGCCAGGGAATCATTTCCAGATCCGGGTGATTAAATTCACCCTCGATAAGCCCAAGGTCCAGCTCAAAGTTAAGCACCCGCTCTGTGATTACTGATGTATTAGCGACCTCCAGCTCCACTCGTGTGCCGGGCTGCTCTTCCATGTATCGCGCCATTACGTTTGCTGCCAGGTAATTGCCGATGGTTAGTGTTGCTCCTATTTTTAGGCGCCCGAGATCACGATGACTGGCCAGGCTCTGTTCCAGTTCCTGTGCCCTTTCCAGCAGCTCCTCCGCCTTGGGCCATAGTTGCCTGCCCAGCTCATTCAAGCGCAGGCGCTTGCCGGTGCGCTCAAACAGGCGCAGCTCAAACTGCTGTTCGAACTCCTTAAGGGCGGTGGAGGCGGCGGACTGGGACATGCTCAGGCTCTCTGCTGCGCGGCTCACATTCTCGTGATGAGCACAGGCAAGGAACACCTCCAGTTGGCGCAAGGTATAGCGCAAAGGGAAATCTCCACTTGATCGTTAAAATAGATAAGGAATATCGAAATATCCCACTTTGCCAATAGATCTTCCAGGGCTAAAATTCAACTATCAAGAGACTCGTGGAATAACCGGTTTTAAGTTTATGTCCAAATTGAATATAGAGAAGGTGTTGGAAGTCCGTCATTGGAACGACACGCTGTTTAGCTTCAAGACCACCCGGGATTCGGGTTTTCGCTTTGAGAACGGACATTTCACGATGATCGGCTTACAGCAGGACAACGGTCGTCCACTACTGCGCGCCTATTCCATTGCCAGTGCCAACTACGAAGATGAGTTGGAATTCTTCAGTATCAAGGTTCCCGATGGCCCCCTGACTTCCCGCCTGCAGAAGATTGTGCCGGGCGACGAGATCTACGTGAGCCAAAAACCCACCGGTACCCTGGTGGCCGATCACCTGCTGCCGGGCAAGCGCCTGTGGTTGCTGTCTACGGGCACCGGCTTGGCACCTTTCATGAGCATTATCAAAGACCCCACTGTCTATGAGCGTTTTGACCAGGTAATCCTTACCCACGGGGTGCGCTATGTCTCTGAGCTGGCCTATCAGGAGCAGATCGAGAATGAGCTACCTGAGCATGAGTATTTTGGTGAGATGGTACGCGAGCAACTGCTCTACTACCCGACTGTGACCCGTGAGCCCTACCGCAATACCGGTCGCCTGACCGACTTAATGTTGTCCGGAAAACTTTTTACAGATCTGGATGTGCCCAAGCCGAATGTTGAAGAGGATCGCTTTATGCTGTGCGGTAGCCCGGCAATGCTGAAGGATCTCACCAATATCCTAGATGACTGGGGATTCAAGGAGACACGCGCAGGGGTACCGCACGAGTATGTGATTGAGCGCGCTTTCGTCGAAAAATAAGTTGGCCAGTCCAGCGATAAAAAACCACCCTTGCGGTGGTTTTTTTATGGGTGAAATACAAACTCTCGAAACTATCCTGACCTTGTGAAACCCTTGTCTTCTATTTTGATTTGAGGGTGAATTTGCTGGGAGTGGCTAGATGAAGCAGTTTTCCCTGGGAGTACTACTGTTTTCCTTCCTGTGGTTAGGTGCCTGCACGCGGGTACCGGAGGGGGTTGAGCCAGTACAGAATTTCCAGCTGCAGCGCTATTTAGGCCACTGGTATGAAATAGCCCGTTTGGATCACTCTTTCGAGCGCGGGTTGACCCTGGTAACTGCGGACTACAGCCTCAATCCTGATGGTTCCGTCGCGGTCATCAATACGGGTTACTCAAAAGCACGTGATGCCTGGCAATTAGCGGAGGGGCGGGCTGAGTTTGTCGGTTCCAAGGATGTAGGCCACTTGAAAGTATCTTTCCTTGGTCCCTTTTACTCTTCCTATATCGTAATTGCCCTGGCAGATGATTATAAATATGCGATGGTGTCCGGATATGACAAATCCTATTTGTGGATATTGTCCCGCACCCCAACTATGCCAAAGGATGTACTGGAGCAATTTATACAGAAAGCCAAGGCGATGGGTTATCCCGTCGATCAGCTGATATTCCCCAAGCAGGAGGCGCAGCCGGGTAATAAACCCTCCGCGCAGTCTTCAAGATAAGGGCCTGTTTAAGATTCTGCGCTCCCTCCACCAGCTTGTGCAGACCAATAACAGCAAAATCAAAGCCGGCCATTGGCGCTCAATAGGCATTTTGCCTGAGTGACGATTATCAACTGGCCCCAAGCGTGCGGCGGCCATTTGTCGGGCCTCCCTGGCATTTAGGGACCGTTGCCACTTGGGCCAGTCCTGTTTGGCAAAGATATAGAAGTTTAATACCGGCTCCCCATCCATATCAGTCTTAAGCTGATGCCAGCCAGAACCCTGTGGCCAGAAGCTGTAGCACTGGCCCTGGGAATTACTACTTACGGCGACACCACTGATGGGTAGGGAGTTTTCTTGGGAGCTTAATAATATTGGTCTCTGATTAGAAAAAAGTGGGCTGCATAGGGTGGTGCGTTCCTGAGTCCGCGGTAACTTATTGGAGAGGGTTACTGGCGGCTGACTACCCAAATGCTTGAGTTGGTAATCAATAATGGACTTCCACAGGCTGGCGAATTCAGTAGCAAACCCACTGGTTAGCCAGCGGTGGCTGTCGCTAAATAGAATAAAACCCAAGTGCTGCGTCTGGGTTGAACGTCCCCAGAAAAGGGGAGTTTCTTCATTATCCAGTAAGAAGTCACTGGAGCTGGGCTGCACGGCTATAAAGCCAGAATTGCGCAGTGGGGGAATCTCCGTATTGGCCGCTTTTTGGTAGCCAAAGCCGGAGTGTAAACGGGTATCTTCTCCCTTTTGCAGAGGCATGGATTGGGCTGCAGCGTATTGGAGAAACTCTTCAGAGCTATCGCCACTGACTAACCATAACAGTGACTTTGTGGTGGCCAGCTCGCTGAGCTGATGTTTTTGTTGAGAGGAGAGTTGCGGCCACAAACTGCTATCGAGAATGACTAAATCGAAGGGACTTTCCTTTGTGAGTAGATCCGCAGACTCGGTAAGTGGAAGCCCATTGAGAGTCTCTTTTCTACTAATTTCAGGTGCCAACTGGGTCATCACTTGTGCTGCTACACCGGATTGACGCAGCCAGCGGGAGAGGGCGGCTGTCTCAAAAGAGGGGCGTGCCAGCCACAGTAACAATTTGGGCTGGAGCGGTTCTCGCACCAGGATGGGTAAAGGATCTGTATGGATTTCGCCGGTTTCGCTTTCCGTCCGTACTCGGTATAGCTGGGGGCCCGCGAGTTTTGGAGTGGCAGTGAGTTGTGCCTGAATTGCTTCTCCCACTTTCAGCTCAAGACTGTCTTCAATATGGCCGTAGGGATTGAGCAGACTAATTTGTCGGTTTTCAGTCAGTGGCTGGTTGTTGTGAACCTTTAACTTTAAAGAATCACCCAGGGTAATTCGCCGCTGCCAGTCGAATTCCCAGCTGCTATCAGATTCCTGGATATTCGATAGCTCCAGGCGCACTGGTGCCAGGTCCCGCAGTTTGTCGCGGCCGAGTGGCTCCCCATTGAGGGAGATATTTTCCACACCATTGAGATTTATTGGATGTGAACTCGCAAGCGCTTTGCTGTCGATAGAGATATTGCGCTCGGCGGGAATGATTGCCGGTGGCTGCCAGAGCATCCAGGCACTTAACCAAATCGCCAGTTGCAGGCCATAGTCGAACGGTTTGGCGCCTCGGCGGCGCAACAGTACGAGTGATGCTAAACAGGCCAACAGGCACAGGCCGGGTATCAAGAAATCAATCACAATGATTTCCCCCTTGCTGGTGTAGCCAACGGCTGAAATGGCCGTCGGCCTCTGTTTGCAAAGGCAGTGAAGGCGCAGATTCCGGTGCTGGCAGTAGCTGATAGAGCAGCTGATTCAGGGAGTTTGTGCAATCAATGCAATTCGGTTGCTGGTGGCGCTGCTGGTATAAACGCAGCTGTTTGGATAGCTCCAGGCCGAGATCCAGTGATTGCTCTGTGGCTAGCTCATTTATCTGCACCAGCAGATCGGTATCGAGTTCGGCGCCAGCATCTACCTGGGCCATTAGGGCGAGCACCTGTGCTCTTTGTTTTTGTTCAAATGCACTGTCGACAGTTTCTGGCGCTACGTCTTCCCGTTCACCGCTAAGCCGGCGGCTTTCGTCTATGGGGGGCGCCTCGAACCCGACTCTCTGTAAGTAAATACGCGAAGCCTGCTGTACTTCCTTGATAAAGCGCAGAGCCCGGTGCTGATGGGGCAGGGAGGCCTGGGGCTCTATAACCGACAGGTCGCGCCAGGAACTCCACATGGCATTCAGCGCGTTGCGCAGTAGCTCCTTGGTCTGGGGGTCGAACAGGGTGGCATGTTCAGAGCTGTCATGCTGATGCCCGGCGGAAGCGACTATGCGTGCTGCCTGTTGGAAGTGGGAATCCCGCTGTACGAAGGGAGTCGCATTTTCTTCGCCATGTGCCTGGTGCTCACCTTGTTCTGTATGATCGTGGCTATGGCCGTGTTCGGACTCCTCTTCATCATCGTGCTCCTCGGTCTCTGCGCCAGAATGCTCCGCTTCCGAATCCTCTTCGCCGAGAAAGCGGCCGTAGCGCATGCGCAGCAAATTCTGTTCATAGGCTAAACCCTCGGAGCGTTTGCGAAATGCCTCCGGATGCAGCTGTTCTCGCTCGGATAGCAGGGCCTCGGTATCAATAATCAGCTGGCGTTGGCTGCGGAAGTACTCCGGCAATATTTTAATCGCCATACCCTCGCTGTCGCTCAGCCCGAAAATCTCTTCTTGCGGCCAGCGCAAGATAAAGTGTTGGCTCTTGGCAACGTTGGCGCTGGGCTCGCGGTTATCCCTGGCTTCCAGATACCAGTAGAGTTCATCTCCCGCTTCCATGGAAAACTGGTGGATGGGCAGGGTGAAATCGTAGCGAGCTGCTTTCTTATCTTCCGAGGGGCTTGTTGATAAAGCAGTGGATTGCAAACTGGTGAGTGGAATACGCTCTTCGCGAAAGCGTAAATTTTCCCCGGTGCCGCTGGCGAGGGTGACCAATAAATCTGCAGAACTCACCTGGTAATCATCACTAATTATTACTTTCACGGGAATACCTTGGGTGCTCCCTTGAATGGTATCGACGCGCAGGCTGGGTGCCTCAAAGGTAAACTCCGGGGCACTGTCTTTATGCACCCGAATATTATGGATTTCCGGCAAAAGTATTTGGCTCTCCGCGAATTGCACTGAAAGCTGGTAAAAGTCTGCCTTAGCGATAGTGCGTTGTAATTGCCATTTTTTACTGGGTAGATTACCTAGCGGAGAAAAGGCGAAGCGCTCAGTTTCAGCCAACATTTCCAGCCCTTGCACCGGCTGATTCAATTCGAGTTGCCACTCGACCTTGGACTGCTCCGGCACATCGATTTGTAGGGATTGGCTTTCGGCTGTGAGCCCAGTGTAGGCGGGCGGCTGGATATGGGTTGCCGCGCGCATTATGGCAAGCTTTTCGGCAACGGGAATAGCTGTATTTTGTTGCGTGGTCTCAGTTTTATCCCCGGTGAAGTGAGAATCGCTCAGTACAAATAACAATAGTCCCAGGCAGGCACCAAAAGCATTTGTCAGGGCACTGCGGAGTTTTTGGACCGAAAGGCGACCGGTCGCCACTTTCCAGCAGTTGTTGCAGCGCTGTTTCGATACGCGCGCGCTGTAATTGCTGCAATGGACTTAGGTTGGTTTTCTGTTGGCTAAGCAACTGGCTGCTGTCTTGCAGCTGTGGATATTGTCCATCCAACTGTCGACATAGGCTTTCAGGGCTTGGGCGCCAGCTGCGATCCAATAGAATTGCTACAACAATAATTCCGAGCCAGGCGAGCAATAGCCACTGTGGCCAGTCGAATACAAAAATACCCAAGCCAGCCAGAAGGCTGAGGCCAGTGGCAAGCCAGAGATAGGGCCGCAGGGCTGCCAGTTGCCAGCGCCTGCGCACAGCGTTAAGGGTTAACTGACGCTTATCCATGGTCAGCCTCCCCATTACTAACAGTTGCCATAATGGCTGCAGGTCGCGATAGGGCAATTAGGCGTTCAAAAGCCAGAAGTAACAGTAGGGCGATAATTAACCAGGGTTGCAGTTGTTCAATACGACGGTTTTCCACCTCGCTGTCTTCTACAGGAAGGCCTGCCATTATTTTGCTAGCAGACCAGTGGCCACGATTTTCGTGCTGTAGCGACCAGTCTTGCCCAGACCACTGCTGCCATAAACGTTCAGGTAAATCTGCGCGGCGATAAAACACCTCGCTGTACCAGTCACTTTCGTAGCGCAGCCAACTTCCCCGTCCCACTGAGGCCACCTGAGTTGACTGGCTGTTATCCACAGCAACGAAGTTGAGATTATCGGTAGGGGGGATACTGTTGTCGGTGATTAACAGGCCGCCATCTGTAACAAATTCCAGCACGGCTTGTGGCAGGGGTGCGAGGCCTGTGTAGATCAACCAATCTGTCTGTTCGGCGCTGGGCGCCTTTTCTTGTTCCTGAATATGCACCGATAGTCCTGGCATTTTACTTTGCCAGTCTTCCAGCACTGGCGCCCACCAACTGGGCGGTTTGCCCATTAAAGCGATACTCGGTAATACCGGGCTCGGAGCTGTGGATGCTTTATCGAGGCCATGCCACTGCCAATGGGGACTGACTCTTAGTGCCTGGTGGGACGCTGGAACTCCGTTGTTTATCAACAGGATATGAGCCCTACGCAAATCCGCCCGGCGTGATAGTGCTGATAGAGTTTTCCACAGGTCCACATTTTGTGGTGGGGGTGAGGTTACGGAAGGTGTTTCTGGGGATAACCACAGCACTTTATAACCTTCCCCCACAAGCTGCGGCAGTGAATTGTGGATAAATGTATTCGCTTCGCCCGCCCCAATTCTGGGGTCCACCAGTATCACGCCCTCTTGGGGATAAATTTCCCGTTTAATCAGCGGCTGAGCCAACAAACTTGTCAGCAGGGCGACGATTAGCAGGCGCAATAGCAGCAACCACTTGTTATCCACAATAGGGCGGCGCGCGCGACTCTGTGAATATCTTTGTACCCATTGCAGCGCAGCAAAGGAGATCTGCTGTGGATTACTTCGGCGCAGCAAATGAATGGCGATAGGGATAATCAGGGCTGTGAATAGCCATAGCCACTGTGGGGATTGAAATAAGTTATTTATCCACAACATCTCAGCATAACCTGCCGTGCAGTTGAATAAATTGCCGCAATGACTTTTCCACAGGCTGCTCGATAAGGTCGGTCTGTAGTGAACATTCCTGTGTGGCAAAGCGTGCTTTTAACTCGCTCTGTGCATGAGCAAAAGCATCCAGGTAAGACTGGCGTTGCCGCTCGGCGTCCACTTCTAAAGTTGCGGGCGTACTGGCGCTTACTTCTGGATTGAGCAGCTTTAGCTCTCCGCCAAAAGGAAAAGTCTGTTCTGCCTCAATTAACAATTGCAGTGGCAGGCAGGGGCGGCCGGCGGCATGCAGGCGTGCGACAAAATCGCCGATCTCATTACCTTGTTCAAAAAAATCACTCATCAATACCACCTGACAGGGCCGCTCAAAGTATTGCCACAGCGGCGCCAGTTGAGCGCGATCTGGCCAGTGGTCGTTGGCGTCGAGTTGTTGTAGCTGAAGAGCGATTTGACGCTGGTGGCTCTCGCCCTGGCCTTCCGGCACATAAACCGTCCGACTGCTGTTAAACGCCAATAGAGAAAAGCTGTCTCCCTGGGCGTTGAGCAGCCAGCATAGGCTGGCAATCCAGCACTTGGCGTAATGCAGTTTATTCAGGCTGGGCTCGACAAAGCTTGCCTGGTCCAGGGAGGCGCTGGTATCGAGCACAAAGCACACGTGCATACGGCTCTCCTGCTCGGTCTCGCGCACATAGTAGCGATCACTGCGGGCAAACAGTTTCCAGTCGATATGGCGGATGGAATCACCCGCTTGATAGCCTCGGTATTGATGAAATTCCAGGCCGGTGCCTCGGCGCTGGCTGTGTTGCACACCGAGCATCACGCCCTCGGCGATATGCCGCGACAGCCACACCAGGTCGCGACAACTGGCCAGGGTTTTGGGGGACAGGTATTCCACGCTGATCAGTCCCGGCCCGGTTCCGGCACCGCTGTCAGTAATTCGTCAATCAGCTGTGGCATCTGCACGCCATCGGCCTGGGCCTGGAAGCTGAGCAGCACCCGATGGCGCAGCACTGGCAGTAACAGGCTGCGGATATCCTCGCGGGTGACGGCGAGGCGTCGTTGCAAAAGGGCCCGCGCCTTGGCGGCGAGAATCAGAGCCTGCCCCGCGCGGGGACCGGCGCCCCACTTGATCCACTGTTGCAGGGTATCGCTGCCGCTGGTTTCCATGCGTGTAGTGCGCACTAGTGTCGCCACGTAGCGGTACAGATCGTCGCTGACATGAATTTCCCGCACCAGTTTCTGCATTTCGCGCAATTGCTCTGCATCCAGGCTGGGGCTGGGTTTGACCCTGCTGGCACCGGTGGTGGAGCGCAGGATTTCAACTTCATCCCGCTCATCGGGATAGTCGATATGAATATTTAACAGGAAGCGGTCCAGCTGAGCTTCCGGCAGTGGATAGGTGCCGGCCTGTTCGATGGGGTTTTGTGTGGCCAGTACGAAATAGGGATCGGGCAATTTGAGTGTTTTACCGCCCACCGTTACCGAGCCTTCCTGCATGGACTCCAATAGGGCTGCCTGGGTTTTCGGCGGTGTGCGGTTAATTTCATCGGCGAGCAGGATATTGGTGAAAACCGGGCCCTGCTGGAATTTAAAAAAGCGCTTGCCGGTGCTGTGATCCTCTTCGAGGATCTCACTGCCAAGAATATCTCCGGGCATTAAATCCGGGGTGAACTGTACCCGCTTAAAATCCAGCGCACTGGCATCGGCGAGGGTTTTTACCAGCAGGGTCTTACCCAGCCCCGGCACCCCTTCGAGCAGGGCGTGGCCCCCGGCCAACAGGCAGATCAACATCTGCTCCACCACGGGTTTCTGGCCGACAATCACTCGCGCAATCTCCTGTTGCAGATTGTCGAGGCTGTGCAGTTGTTCTTCGATACTATTTTCCAGGGTGGTCAGCATAATCAGCTCGTCAGTGCGTAAATAACAATGTTCACCGCAAATTTTGTGTTATCGATGGCGAGCCAGCGTTTGTTGCGGTAGTCGTAGTCCCATTCGCAGCCGAAATCTTTGTTGCTGTAAAGCACGGCGATACGGCCGTTTACAACAATGGCTTTCAGGTAGTCGTGTACCAGATCATCACCCCAGCCATTTAATTCAAAGCTGGTTACCGGCAATTCATCGAATTGAAAGAAACAGCGGTAGAGGTCGTGATCGTCCGGGAGCTTTTGCAGGCAGTCTTCGCCAAACAGCTCGGTCATTTGCGCTTCGAAGGATTTGGCAAAGAGACCGTCGATATCGTGGTTGCAGTCGTCGACAAATATAAAGCCACCGCGATTGACGTAATCGCGAAAATTCTTTGCCTCTTCCGTGGTGAATTGCACCAGCTTGTGTCCGGCCAGGTAGCAGAAGGGCGCCAGCAGCACTTTCTTATCGGCCAGCGGCACTATGTGTTCTTTGGGGTCAACCCTGAGATTGGTGTACTCCACCAGAGAATTGAGCAGGTTGGAGGGCATGCGCTGATCTACATCCCAGTCACCGGATTCGTACATCAAGCGGGTGAAATAAAAATCGTAGTGCTCCTGCGCACTACCCGGTGCGGTATTTTGTGCGCGTGTGCCCAGCGGCAGCGCTGCGGCGCAGCTACCCAGGATCAGGCGCTGGAGAAAAGCCTTGCGGGTGAGGGACACGAGATAACTCTGTTACTGCGTTGGTTTTTATTGTTGAGAGCAAAGGAAAAAGGTGCTCCATTCGAGACACGCTGTAAATACATCCCTGTACGCTCGTAATCGGCATCCATGCCTCATACGGTCTCAAACGGAGCACTTTCTTTCCTTCTACCCATTTATTTTCAATGCTGGGAGCTGACTGGTTTGCTGGCCAGCTCCCGCCTGGATCAATGGCTAGCCCAGCTTGCGCTTGGTGTTAATCACATTGATACCGTCGAAGCGTGCAGTGGAACTACCGTGGGATACCGCACTGGTTTGCATCGGCTGTCCCTTACCGTCAAAGAAGGAACCACCCAGGCGGTAATCATCTTTGTCGCAGACCTGCGAACAGGCATTCCAGAATTCCTGGGTGTTGGACTGGTAAGCGACGTCCTCCACCATGCCGGTAATCTTGCCGTCTTCAATTTCGTAGAACAGCTGTCCACCAAACTGGAAGTTGTAGCGCTGCTGATCGATGGAGAAGGAACCGGCACCCACAATATAAATGCCTTTCTCCACATCCTTGATCATATCGTCGACGCTCAGCTCCTCCTTGCCAGGCAACAGCGAAACGTTGGACATGCGCTGGAATTGCACGCTGGACCAACTATCTGCGTAGCAGCAGCCGTGGGATTTCTTTTGCCCCAGCATATGTACCTGATCGCGGGTGGCCTGGTAGTTCACCAGCACACCGTCTTTTACCAGATCCCAGTTGCGGGTCTTCACGCCTTCATCATCGTAGCCGACGGCACCGAGAGAGCCGGGCTGTACCTTATCGGCAAACAGATTGACCTTGTCACTGCCGTATTGGAATTTGCCGCTGCGCCATTTATCGATAGTGGCGAAAGAGGTACCGGCAAAATTGGCCTCGTAGCCGAGTACGCGGTCCAGCTCCAATGGATGGCCGACAGATTCATGGATGGTGAGCCACAGGTGGCTTGGGTCCAACACCAGGTCGTACTTGCCCGGTTTGACCGATTTAGCCGTGAGCTTTTCCTTGGCTTGTTGCGCCGCCAGGCGTGCGTCTTCGGCCATATCGTAGGAATCGCGGTAGAGCACTGTCTGCGCTTGGATCTTGTCTTCGGCGCGGCCATCCAGGTATTCAAAGCCGCGTCCTACCGGCTGGCTGAGGCCCTGGCGGGTGCGGAAGCCGCCGGTTTTCTTGTCCACTGCGGTAACCGAGAAGGGCGCCCACAAACGGTGAACATCCTGGTCGATATAGGAGCCGTCGGTAGAGGCAAAATACTTTTGTTCATTCACCAGGTACAACATGGAGTTGATATAGCTGGCGCCGGCATCCATAGCGGACTTGTTCACGTCCATCAACAGATCCACCTTGTCGGCCAGGGGGATCTGCATAGCGTTTTTCTGGATGGGTGTCTGCCAGCTCACCTCGCCGTGGCCTTTTACCGGAGCCAGCTGTACTGGCTCCTGCTGGTATTTGGAGTTGGCCTTGGCCGTGGCTACTGCCTGGCGGGTGGCGCGAGCGACGCCATCGGCTGTCAGGTCATTGGTGGCAGCAAAGCCCCAGGTGCCGTTGGCAATAACCCGAATCCCCATGCCGATAGATTCGGTGTTCACCACGTCCTGCACTTTCATCTCGCGGGTGATCACGTATTGATTCAGGTAGCGACCAATACGCACATCGGCATAAGTGGCGCCGAGTTTAGTGGCGGTATTCAGAGCTACATCGGCAAATTCTTTTTTTACCGAGAGATCAATACCGCTTTGGGTCAGTTTGCTCTCGGCCACCAGATTGCCGGACAGCGGCAACATGGAAACACCCAGGCCGGCACCGCTGAGCTGGAGAAATTTTCTTCTATCCATTTCGTTATCCTCGATGGGTGCTGGCGGTTAAACGGCGTCGGAAAGGCTGCTGAAAGTAAAATCGCGTACTTTCAGTGCGGGAATCATGGCTGATATGCCCCACATCCCCACTCGCTGGGGTACGCCCATATCCTCAATATTGTTGAGCATGATTACCGGGCTCTCGTTGAAGCGGAAGTTCTTCACCGGGTATTTGATCTTGCCGTTTTCGATATAGAAGGTGCCGTCACGAGTGAGGCCGGTGAGCAACATGGACTGCGGATCGACCATACGGATATACCAGGTGCGGGATACCAAAATGCCGCGGCGGGTATTTTTGATCAGTTCTTCGGTGGATTTATCGCCGCCCACCATAATCAGGTTGTTGGGCTCGGGGACCACTTCGCCTTTGCTTTGCTCGGCCCAGTAGCGACTGCGCGCCAGGTTTTTCACCACGCCATTTTTCACCCACTCGATGCGTCCAAGCTGCATAAAGTCATCGTCGGTCCAGGGTTGAGCTGGCACATCGAGACTGGTGGGGTCGGAGTAGAAATTTACGCGCTTGTCGAACATCTTCTCGCCGGTACGGTTGCCGCCGCCCTTCTTGCTCATAAAGCTGCGGCCTTCGTCGGCACTGCGCGCATCGAAGCCGCTCATCATGTAACCCACCAGGCCGGACACCGCATTGGGCTCCAGGATCACGGTGTACTTGCCCGGTTCCAGGGCGCGGGCTTCCTGGGACAGGACCGCCTTGTCGATGGCCACAGAGGAAGTGCTGCCAGTATTCATCGCGCCGAAATCGGTAACGTCACTTTCAGCCCAACCGGAACCCAGGCCATTCTCGGTGCGCATGGTTACGGTGAAGTTGGCAGAGGTAGAAGCGTGGTAACCGAACAGGCCTTTGCTGGTGGCGACTGCCGCAAAAGAGCGCTGGTCTTCCAGGTAACCTGCGGCAACCACTTTCTTTTCCTTGGCTGCAATAATGGAATCTGCCGCAGCCTTGGCGCGCTGGTCTGGAGTGATATCTGCGGTGGACTTGGCGAAGCCGTCTACGCTGACATATTTCTGCGGTCCAAGCATCGGCATGGCTTCCGGGTTTTCCGGAGACAGCTTGGCCAGCTCTTCGGCGCGACGCATCACTTTTTCCAGGGAGGCATCGCTGAATTCATTGATGGTGGCCACACCGGATTTCTTGCCGAAACGGGCCTCTACAGCCAGCTCGATATCGTTGACGATGCCACTGGTGGAAACACTGTTGCGCGCGTAGCGAATATTGCCGGTCTCGCTGCCGGCCAGTTGCGCGCTGGCTTCATCGGCGCGGCTGTATTTTAAAACCTTGTCGAGAATACGCTTCGCTTCACTTCTACTCAGAATTGCCATTGCCTTTTCTCCAATTACTTATTCTTGTGCGCCCTTCAGGAAATCTTGCGCTTGGTATTGATTACATTAATTTTGTCAAAACGGGTGGTGGAGCAGCCGTGGGATACGGCGCTCACCTGGCTGGGCTGGCCTTTGCCATCGAAGAAGGTTCCGCCCAGGCGGTAATCACTGCTGTCGCATATCGCCGAGCAGGAATTCCAAAATTCCTGGGTGTTGGACTGGTAGGCGACGTCCTCAACCTGGCCGACGATCTCCCCGTTTTTGATCTCGTAGAACAGCTGTCCGCCGAACTGGAAGTTGTAGCGCTGCTGATCAATGGAGTAGGAGCCGCGCCCGACGATGTAAATGCCTTTTTCCACATCGCGGATCATGTCTTTGGCTGAGTACTTCTTCTCGCTCGGAGCCAGGGAGACATTGGGCATGCGCTGGAATTGCACGCTGGACCAGCTATCGCCATAGCTGCAGCCGTGGGATTCCTTTTGGTCGATCATATGTACCTGATCGCGGGTAGCCTGGTAGTTCACCAGGATGCCGTCTTTTACCAGGTCCCAACGCTTGGTTTTAACCCCTTCGTCGTCATAAGCGACGGCACCGAGGGAGCCCGGTTGTACTTTGTCGGCAAACAGGGTGACTTTGTCGCTGCCGTACTGGAACTTGCCGCTGCGCCACTTATCCAGGGTGGCGAAGGAGGTTCCCGCATAGTTGGCCTCGTAACCCAGCACGCGGTCCAGCTCTAATGGGTGGCCCACAGATTCGTGGATGGTCAGGCATAGGTGCGAGGGTTCCAGTACCAAGTCGTACTTGCCCGGATCGATGGATTTAGCCGAAAGCTTGGCCTTGGCCTGCTCTGCCGCGAGCACCGCATCCTCGGCCATATCGTAGGAGGCTTTGTAGAGCGTGGTCTGTCCGCGAATCTTGTCTTTATCGTGGCCAGCCAGGTATTCATAACCTCTTCCCACTGGATCGCTGAGGCCATTGCGCGTTTTGAAAGCACCACTCTTTTTATCTACAGCGGTCACCTGCATGGGCGCCCACAGGCGGTGGATATCCTGGTCGATGTAGGAGCCGTCGCTGGAAGCAAAGTATTTCTGCTCATTGACTAAATACAAGGAAGAGCGGATATAGCTGGCTCCGGCTTTGAGTGCACCGTTATTAACATCCATCAGGAAATCGACTTTCTCACTGATGGGCACCTGCAGGGCATTCTGTTTGATCGGTGTCTGCCAGGAAACCGCGCCTGCGCCTTTAACCGGTGCCAAGCGCACTGGCTCGGTCTGGTATTTCGCGTTGGCCTTGGCAACCGCAACCGCCTGGCGTGCGGCGCGGGCAACGCCATCGGCAGTCAGATCGTTGGTGGCGGCGAAACCCCAGGTGCCATTGGCGATTACGCGGATACCGGCGCCGAGGGATTCCGTATTGACGATATTCTCCACGTTGGTTTCGCGGGTCATAACGTACTGATTGAGATAGCGACCGATGCGCACATCGGTATAACTGGCTCCGGCTTTGCGCGCCGTATTCAGCGCGACATCTGCCAAGTGTCGTTTGTGCGAGCTGTGCATGCCCTCATTGAGCAGTTGCTCGGCGCTGACCTGAATGCCCTGTAGTGGTAATAAAATACCACTGGAGCCGACGCCGGCGATCTTGAGGAATTTTCTTCTTTCCATTGGCTACCTTTATCCCCCCAATAGGGTTTGGGGGTGTGCTTATTGTTATTGTGCCCGATACATACAAGAGGCCCGGCCGGGCGCCTTGTCCAGACAACAAACCTATACAGGTAACAGGCCATGATTGCTTTTGTAAAGTGTTGGTTCGGTGAAATGAGGTTTGCTAGGGGCAAATGGTTACGGAAAGAGGAGGCGGATGAATCAAGTTGCTAGATGGCTGCGCGTTGGCGTACCTCAGAAAAAGTCGTTTCTGTAAGCAGTTTACCATTACGAAACACTGGTCTCAGTAAATTCTTGTAATGATTTACATCCTCCAGACGAATGGTTCTGAAGTCGCCATTTTCGCATTGAATCAGGGCCAGGCGTCCGCGCTTGGATTTTTTCTCTGGCCCTGTGCGCGGGTCCTTGTAGATGTCCCGCCAGATACCATTGATGCGAATAGCACTGGCTTTCATGGCAAAGCTCATTAAATCCCTATCGACTTTTTGCAGCAGCCCGCCTCCCATACCGAAAGCTACATTCTCAGCACTTTGCTTATGCTTCTGCATTGCCTGCAGTATTTTGGGAATAGTGAAGCGAGAGATGCTATCTCCCTGGATAACACGAATATACTCAGGCAAAACACGGTAACCTTTGCTGTTGATGTGAGCTCCAAATATATGCATCAATCGCTCTATACAATCGACAACGATCTGCACAGGGTTGCCGGAGTCTGGGCGGATAACCAAGGTCCCACCACTGTTTTGAATCGTGTTTTTTAATTGGCCACCCCAGATATTTTCCACTGCGTGCCATAAATCATAGCTATCACTGACCACAGCAACGGTTTTATTTTTACCGGAAAAATGCTGCAGAATGTTTTGATAGGCCAATGCTTCCCCATCTCGGCCCCACGCGGTGATGGTGCTATGCTCCGCCGCCGGAATAGAAAATCCGGGCATATCGGCATGGTAAAAATTTCTCGCACCTATTATTCCCGAGAGAGTATCTGTTCCGTGAAAATTCACCAGATGAGCCATACCGCCCAACATGGCACTTTCCAAGCTACTGGCCCCACGCGCACCGAAATCGTGTAATTGGAAGGGGAGACTCTTTTGGCTGTCGGCCGTTTGCTGTAAATAATGCGCAATGAGTTTTTTAATTTCCCGGCTCTGTGTGGCGACAGTACAGGGATACCAGAGAGCACGCACTAGTGCGGTCTCAAGATAACTGGTCAACCAGAAACAGGATGGGCAGGTATTAACAATTTGTGCCATGACATTGTGTAAAGGAATGATGCCTCCCTCCTCTACAGCACAAATCTCTAAAGGCAGCAGTCCTCGATGTTTACTGACGATATGTTCCCAGCCTGCGCGATTAAAGGGCAAACCGTGGGTTTCGAGTAGCTTTTTTGCCTCTACGATATTGGCAATTGTGATAGGTCTTTGTAGGTACTGCTTAATAAAAGCTTGTAAACCAAAAAATACCGTTTCAGAAAATTCCCCGCCGCGGCACTCGATATAGCTGCTAATAAATTCCGTACCTGGTGGATATTGCAGGTAGTGGCTGGCTTTATAGCTATCGACATTGAGAATCAGGTTTTCTATCGACATTACATCCGTCAGTTGGCGATGGAACTACTGGATGTGTCGCCAAAAGCCCGTTTCTGGGTGTGGGAAACAAAAATATTTTTGCGGAAATTCATCTCTGTTAGGATGTGTAAATTAAAACAACTGGCGGTAATAAGAACAATTCCTTACAAAAGTCTCCTGAATTATAGATAGCACAGTTACTAGCATAATATTTTCCTGCGTCGGTTGGTTCTGCCGTACTAATAAGCCATATGAGTTTTAATTGACCCTGTGCATAGTGGTGTGTACTTTTGTATACATGGCAGGTAAGGGATCATTATGCTCAATAAAACACAATCTATATCGGCACGCCTATCGGCGGAAGATTATGCATATTTGATGTCGATTGATCGCAATGGGGCGGTCACCCAAAGTGAAAAAGTACGCGAAATTATTGCAATGGCGAGGGAGTCTATTGGCGGGGATTGTCTTTCCCGCAGCTATCTCTCCTCTGCAGAGGCCATGCTGCCATTAAAGGCTCGTTATCTGGAGGAAAACCAGCGGAGTCTGTTGATTGAGGCGGTAATGGAGTTGCTCACAGAAGGTGCCGCCATTATCAAAGTTTGTGCGGGTAAAGAGCCAATGGCACCGGAATTGGAGAAAGACTTGTTGCCGAGTGTCGAGGCTTTCCTGGAAAAAATGTTGCTGATGTCACAACAGAGTAATCCACGGAGCATTCACCGTGATTCCGCCGTGAGAATTCGTGAATGCCTAGAAGGTGAAACTGCGGAATAAGTATCCGCACAAATGAGTTTTATGCTTAAACAAGCAGCAGTATTCATCTTGAAATAAAAGCGGTAATTCAGCAGCCCGTTTTGGGAAGTAATTAATAAAGTTTGTCAGAATTTGAGGGACTTGGTCTGGCTTTATTGGAAATTGAAATAGTAAAAGGAAAGATGATCTTGAGAGAAGGATTAATTAAGCGCATTTCACGCTTAATCTCTGTGTCTGCGAATTCAGTCGTGGGCTCAGTTGAAGCCGCTGCGCCAGAGTCAGTAATGGAACAGGCAATTCGGGAAGTGGATGATGCGATTAAGGATGTGCGAGGCCAGCTAGGGAAAGCAGAGGCATCTAAGTATCTAAATAGTAGAACGTTAAACGACGAAAATACACGTCATAAAAATTTAGCTGAACAAATTACCATCGCTATAAATGAAGGTCGTGATGATTTGGCTGAAGCCGCCATTGCCAAGCAAATGGATATTGAGGTGCAGCTTCCAATTTTAGAGAAAGCGATCAGTGAAAATGAGATAGAAATAAAGGAGCTAGGCTCCTATATTCTTGCTCTGCAAGGTAAGAAGCGGGAAATGCGTGAGAAATTGCAAGAATTTATCGCGGTCAATAAAAATGTAAGAGGTAGCGTTGTTGCTGATGAATATGGTAGGGATAGAAATTCGAAAGCCCAGGTAGAACAAGCTACAGATGCATTTAATCGAGCAATAGATAGTACAGCTATATCGACATTTGATTCCGAAATAGATGCCAGCAAGTTAGCAGAGCTTGAGGAGTTTGCACGAAAGAATCGTGTGAAAGAACGTTTAGCCAAAATTAAGTCGGGGGGCTGATGATATTCTTGTTGGAAGATCAAAACCTGATCTTCACTGGTGCGCTAATTTTAATGTTTATGATAGCGCTTCTTGAAGGTGTGATGACATTGATTGGTGTTGGTATTTCAGATCTACTCGATAACATGCTGCCGGATATTGATATCGATGGGCCGGATGGTGGTGCAACAGATGGATTGACTAAAGTTTTGGGCTGGTTGCGCTTTGGCGAAGTACCAGCACTGATTCTTTTAGTGGCATTCTTGGTTGGCTTTGGTGTTACCGGTTTACTGATCCAGGTGTTTGTTGAGTCTACTTTGGGTCTGTTATTACCGGGCGGCCTGTTGGCCCTGGTAGTTTTTTTCCTGGCGCTGCCACAGGTGCGCTTTGTTGGTAATTTACTGCGGCGTTTCGCTGTCGGTGATGAGTCTGAAGCGGTGAGAAGAAACTCCTTTATTGGCAGAGTCGCGGTAATTACTGTCGGTAAAGCCGAGGCAGGATCACCCGCAGAAGCACGCTTTAACGATGAATATGGCACCACGCACTATGTGATGGTGGAGCCTGATGAGAGTGAAACTTTTAACCAGGGGGAAAAGGTGTTACTGGTAGAGGAGTTAGGTGTGCATTTCCGTGTGACTCGTCCAACCAGCGAGCACCTGATGGAAAGTAATTAACTGGAGAATCTAGAAGTGATAGGAAACCTACCCATTGTAGTATTTATTGCCGGTGCAATACTGGTTGGCCTGATTGTAATCGGTACCATTTTCGCGCGGCTTTATACCCGTGCCTCTAAAGAACGTTCGTTTGTACGTACCGGCATGGGCGGGCAAAAAGTCATCATGAATGGCGGTGCATTGGTATTACCGGTTTTACATGAAATTATTCCGGTAAATATGAATACCTTACGTCTTGCGGTATCCCGCAAAGAGCATCAGGCGCTAATTACCAAGGACCGTATGCGCGTCGATGTGCTCGCTGAGTTCTATTTGCGTGTAAAGCCCGATGTCGAGGCGATAGCCAACGCGGCACAAACTTTAGGCCTGCGTACTTTGGACCCCGAAGCCTTGAAGGAAATGATTGAGGGCAAGTTTGTCGATGCGTTGCGCTCTGTGGCCGCTGAAATGGAAATGGCGGAGTTGCATGAACAACGCAGCCAGTTTGTACAAAAAGTACAACAGGTGGTTTCTGAGGATCTGTTGAAAAACGGACTGGAACTGGAGTCTGTTTCTTTGACCGGCCTGGACCAGACTCACAAAGAGTTTTTTAACCAGGATAATGTCTTCGATGCTGAAGGCCTTGCCAGCATGACCCGTTCTATTGAAGCGCGTCGTAAAGAAGTTAACGACGTTGAGCAAGAGACTATGGTACAGATCGAGAAGAAAAATCTCGAGGCAGAGCGTCAGAAACTGGAGATCGATAAAGAAAAACGCTACGCACACTTGGAGCAGCAGCGCGAGTTGGAAAATCGTGAAGCAGCACAAAAAGCAGATATCGCCCGTGAATTGGCTGCACAAGAGAGAGGCGCACGTCAGGCGGAGATCGAAGCTCAGCGTGAGGTTAGCCAGTCCCAGATTGCTGCAGAGCAGGCTACAAAATTGTTGGAGATTGAAAAGGAACGTCGCCTAAAGGAACAGGAAATTGAACGTGAACGTATCCTTGATGAGCAGCGTATCTCCAAAGAGAAATCTGTAGAAATTGCGGAGCAAGAGCGGGCAATTGCTGTTGCGGAAAAATCCAAAGAGCAGTCCCAGGCAGACCAGCAGGCCAACGTTGCACTGGCTGAAGCGGTAAAAGCAGAAGAGCAGGTGCGCACCGCCAAGGACGTGGAAGTGGCAGAGCGTGATAAACGTATCGAGATTATCGAAGCCCAGAAAGTGGCTGAGCGTCAGGCTACCGGTATTAAAGTAATGGCCGAAGCGGAGAAGTCAGCTGCAGAAGATAAAGCCGAAGCACTTCGCCTGCAGGCTTCTGCAGAGGCAGAGGCAATTCGTATTAAGGTTGAAGCAGATCGTGAGAAATATGCGGTGGATGCTGAAGGTCAGCGTCTGATGAACGAGGCATACAACAGTCTCAATGAAGCTCAGATTGCACTCAAGAAGGTGCTGAGCCTGCATGAGAATCTGCCCAATATTATCCGTGAGAGTGTTAAACCGATGGAAAGTATTGAGGGAATGAAAATTATTTCTGTTGAAGGTTTAAATGGTGTGGAAGGTCGTGCGTCCAGTGGAATTCTGGATGGAGAATCGGAAGCTAAAGGCCAAAGCCTGCCGGAAGCTTTAGTCGGTAGCGCTCTGAAGCACCGAGCGATGGCCCCTTTAGTGGATTCTCTCTTGAAAGAAGCGGGTGTAGGTAACTTAAGCAACCCCGTTGAGACTGAGGTTTAATATTTTTCAGATTTTGTAGATAAATGTTATTCAGGCTTTATTTACAAGTTATTCAACTGATAAAAACTCTAATTTATCAACCCAGGTCTTTAAAAAAACCTGGGTTATTTTCTTAGGGAAAGGAAATTATGAAACGCTGTACCAGTTGTAAAAAAGGTGTGCTCAAACCAGTTGTTATTGAGGAGTTGTTTCGTGCACATACCTGCTCTAGCTGCGGGGGAAACTGGATTCTGGTTGAAGACTATCTGACTTGGAAAAGAAAAACCCCCGAAAATCATTTTTCAGATAACTTAGATGTGCTGAATGAAGTGGTGGCAGAAGATACCAAGAAAGCTATTTTATGTCCGGTAACAGGCATGATCATGCAGAAATTAAAAATTACTGCAGGCAGTGAACACCGTTTAGATTATAGCCCGGCAATTGGTGGTATTTGGCTGGATAAGGGAGAGTGGGAGCTTCTGAAGGCTGAGGGGCTTGCTGCTTCTCTGAACTCTCTAGTCACTCATGAGTGGCAGAAAAAGGTTAGGGATACTAAAGCACAAGAGACTTTTTCTGAAGTTTATCGGAGCAGATTTGGCGAAGAGCTATATGAGAAAGTAAAAGAGGTCCGTGAGTGGTTGCACTCCCAAGAACAGAAAGCGGATATGCTTGCCTATTTGATAGCGGAAGACCCTTATTCTGCCGAGCGCTAGTTGCTAGTTTTTATAGTGTTATTGATCTGGGGGCAAGATTCACTCCTGTCCCCTTTAGCTAAATAATTGCTACCCAATTGTTATTCAAGTTGACTGTTGTTGGCTCGCTTCTTGATGGCATTAAGAATCACTAAAATCGATTATAAGATCGCTTTAATTATGATATAGAAGCTGCCTACATTTTTGTGATTGAATTTCTTCGTTTCTAAACGAGACGATAGGCTATCTAAGAATGGGAATTGTTTTCCTTATTTAATCGAGGAAAACATCATTGTCACCTAAATCATCCGTCTCTGGATTTTCTAAATCAATGTTTTAATAGTAAAAAATATTTGTATGAAATTGATAATTTGTTCTCATTTTTTTTCGAGAGGATTTTGTAGGCGTCTTTGAAAATTAAAATCTTGATGTTAATCTAATTTAGGTCGCTAATTTGTTTAACTGTGACAATTAACATATAAAAAAATAATTGAGTTAGGAAGATGACTATTAAAAAATTATTCTTAGCGGTTTCTTTAATTGTTTGTTCTTTTACTGCATTCCCTGCATTTTCTGCAGATCTGGTGTGCAACCTTAATGTGAAAGCTGGAGGAAGTGTATTTGGTAATGGCACGAACCGCTGTGGTGGTCTCGATTTCAGTTTTGGGAATTCAACTTCGGGAAGCTGGGAAATTACTAATATCACCAAGTCTATCGATCGTATTAATTGGGTGAAAGGTTGCAGCTCGGGCTTATACTGTTCCGTGACAGTAAGGGCTTATTCGCCTAACCAAGCTGAAGTCTATATACATTATGTTGATGGAAGTATTGAATACTTGGAAGGCTCAATGTTTTACGAAACTGGACATTAAGTTAGTAATTTAAGTTAGTAATTTGGCGCCGATTGTTCTATCGGCGCTTCTATCTATCAGTGGACATCTGCTTAATCAGATAATACTCACGCCAATTTTCTCGCTTCAATTACATGGCGAACCCTCTCATCATCGGCTTTTATTAAAGCCATGGAATACAAGGACTATTACAAAATTCTCGGTCTGGAGCGAAACGCTGATCAGGCGGAGATTAAACGTGCCTATCGAAAGCTGGCACGTAAATATCACCCGGATGTCAGTAACGAGGAGGGTGCAGAAGAGCATTTCAAGGAGGTAAATGAGGCCTATGAGGTGCTTAAAGACCCCGAAAAGCGTGCAGCCTATGATCAGCTAGGCGCCGGTTATCAGTCTGGACAGGACTTTCGGCCGCCTCCAAATTGGGATCAGGGATTTGAGTTTCATGGTGGTGGTTATACCAATGCTGACCCAGAGGCTTTTAGTGACTTCTTCGAAAGTCTTTTTGGCCGGGGTGGATTCAGCCAGGGTTACGGTGGCAGGCAGAGGCGCCAATTTAGTGCCCAGGGAGAAAATACCTATGCGCGAATTGCCATAGACCTGGAGGATAGCTACCGCGGTGCCACCCGCCAGATCACTCTGAAGCACTCGGTATTGGGTGCGGATGGGCGCCCGCATATGCAGGAGCGTACCCTCAACGTAAAAATTCCTAAGGGTATTACTGAGGGGCAGCAAATAAGACTGGCAGGACAAGGTGAACCGGGTATTGGTGAGGGGAAGCCGGGCGATCTGTATCTGGAGATCAACTTTAATCCCCACCCTCTTTATCGTATTGAGGCTAAGACCGTCTACTTGGAACTGCCTCTTGCACCTTGGGAAATCGCATTGGGCGCTAAGGTACAGGTGCCAACACCAGAGGGGGCGATCAAGCTGACAATTCCAGCTAACAGTGAAAATGGCAAAAAGCTTCGCCTTAAAGGCCGCGGCATTCCCGCCAAACAGCCGGGGGACATGTATGTTGTGTTGCAGACGGTAACACCGTCGGCGTCTACAGATGCACAGCGCGATGCTTACCATAAATTCAGCGAAGCGTTTGAATATAACCCGCGTAAGTCTATGGGGGTTGGGAGTGAGGATCAAAAAACTTGAGCGGGTGACCGGCATCCTCTTGGATGAAGATAGTGAGCTAAGCCTGAGCGAATTGTGCCGGGCTTGTGGAGTCCCTGCAGAGCGAATAATTGCCCTGGTGGAGGAGGGTGTAATCGAACCCCGCCACCGGGAACCACAGTGGCGCTTCAGTGGTATCTGCGTGCGCCGAGTTCGGCGGGCATATACCCTGGAGCGTGATTTAGGTGTCAATTTGGCCGGTGCGGCTCTGGCTATCGAATTACTAGAGGAAATTGAGAGGTTACAGGCACACTTGGCGCGGCTAGAGGCGCGCCACAGGCGTAAATAATATCTAGCGCACTGATCGCATGTGTGGACCTATAACCTCAATTTTTTCAATCCAAATGGCCCCACTGTAATCTTGTGGCAAGTAGTCTAACTCCTCCGGTTCATAGATACCGGCAAGGCCCCGCTTGCCACCTTGGTGATTTACCGCCATAACCAAGCTTCCCACCTGAGCTACCCGCGCAGAATAGCGATTGGGCCAGCCCCAAAGGGCCCATTTCCAAGTGTTGGGGGCAACCACTATGCTGTTGCGGCAGGCATCAGGCATGTAGCCACTCCAACCAATAAGCACATATTGCAGTGCACATTTCTTTGCACTGGTCTTGCTGAAGGCTAGTGCGTTTGGTCGTAATTCCCGGATCCTTTCTATTGGGCGGGTACCCCCATAAACCATCAGGCGGGAGTCAGTGAGTAATTGGTACTGGCGTAGATAGGCATCCAGTCGGTCTGCTTCCGTTGGGTCATTGCTTTTTATATTGATAAGAAATTGTCGATTCGGGAAGTGTTGCAGAACCTCCTTTAAAGTAGGTAGCTGTCCAATACCTTGGCCGCGAAAGGGAAAAGTTTCACCACCATCGAAGGTATAGCCGTAGCCAATATCGAGCTTCTTTAAGTCTGCGAGGGAATGTTCCCGAGTAACGCCTTTTCCATCTGTACGGCAATCCAGGGTCCAGTCATGAAAAACGGCAAACTCACCATCAGTGGTGGGGTGAATGTCTAGTTCAACAATATTTGCACCGTGAGCAAAGGCAGCCTCCATGGAGGGTATAGTGTTTTCCAGGTAGCTGTGTTCAGGTCGGAATATACGAATAGCTGTGCAATCGTCACGTCCCAGGTTATCGCGATTGTAGGTTTGGTAGACTCCACGATGGGAAATCAGGATGGGGTCCCCCTGGGGAGCCGGTGCCAGCCAGGAAGCATTGAGTAGATAAATCACCCCAAATCCGAGAAGAGAAGTCAGTACTCCAATTTTGATGATAGGACCCCGCCCCATAAAATTGTCTCCGTATTTCCTGTTGAAGGTGCGCCAATACTAGCTGGCTTTGGCTCAAAAAAATGGGCGCTGGGAGGGCAAATTATGGCGAATTGAGGCGGGGAACAGGGCGGCTGGAACCGCCCCGGATCTGACTAGAGTGCGGCCTTCGTGATAGTAACAGTCAGGTAACCAGTGTAGACAAGGTAGGCCGTCAATAGTGCGGCGCCTTCCCACCGATTGATACGTCCCTGGCCGCGGAAGCCGTAGGCGAATATAAATAAAGCAATGGTGAGGCCAATCACCATGGGCCAGTCCCTGGACAAGACTTCAGGGGGTACGCTCGACATAGGTGCAATGGTTCCGGCGATACCCACGACTGCGAGCAGGTTAAACATATTGGAGCCGACCACATTGCCGATAGCGATATCGTGCTCGCCTTTGCGTGCCGCAACTATAGTAGCGGCCAGCTCTGGCAGGGAAGTGCCGAGAGCAACGATAGTAAGACCGATAACCAGGTCGCTGACTCCGAGGGATTCAGCAATCGTAACCGCGCCCCATACCAGCATGCGGGAACTGATAATCAATAAGGCTAGGCCGGCCACCACCCAGAAAATAGCCCGGCCGAGGGGCATGGAGTGCTCCTCCAGTTCGCCAGCTACTTCGCCTTCTAATTGATCGCCCTTGTTACGCAAGGCCGAGAAAACACTCCAGCCGATGAGGGCGAAGAAGCCCATAAGCAGAATAACGGCTTCCCAGCGCTCCAGTTTGCCATTCCACAGGAATGCGCCACCTAATAAGGTAATTGCCAGCAATAGCGGCAGTTCCTTGCGTACGATTTTTGAGTGCACCGTAAGGGGAATAATGAGTGCACTCAGGCCGAGGATCAGGCCGGTATTGGCAATATTGGAACCGTAGGCATTACCCAAGGCGAGACCGGGGCTGCCGTCCAAGGCGGCAATAGCGGAAACCACCATCTCTGGTGCGGAGGTACCGAAGCCAACGATCACCATGCCGATCAATAGTGTGGGCATTCCGGCATGTTTGGCAGTGGCTGCAGCGCCTTCTACAAAGCGGTCAGCACTCCAAACCAGCACAACAAAACCGGCGATAATGGCGAGAGCGGCAAGAAGCATAGGCGATCCTCAATAGTGAGCATTCAGATTGGGGCATTGCCCGACAAACGGGTGGCGATTGTACCGGCTCTCTGCGCTACAAACAGGGTGTTACCCCGATCAACGGCGCGATAAGTGAAAATAAACGTAAATGTCCCGCCAGTCAGACGGTTCTGCTGCCAGTGTGAACTACAGTCAATGCATGGCCCGGTAAATCTGCGGGGTGACCTATGGGCAGCGCACTTTGGCGCGGCGCCTCGTTCAGCTGGTGGAGATGTCGGGTAAATCTACGCGGGTCGCACAAAGCAATGCGCGGCAGATTCCGCGATATCCATGTCACCGGCCACTCGCCGGGTATCTAGGAGGCCTATATGCAACTCAAAGCTTCAATTGGAATACTGGCCGCGGCGCTGGTGCTGACCCTGTCCGCTTGCGAACATCGCAAAAAGGAAGAGGAGATGGACAAGAAAGGGATGGCGACCATGGAGACTGGATGTTGCCAGCACGCAGAGAGCGCCTGCGCGGGTGATGTCACCAAGTCTCAATGTGACCAGATGAGCGGCAAGTTTCACAAAGACCATATGTGCCGCACTGATAATGGTAAGTGTGCCCGTAAGGAGCGCTAGTGATATCGGGTGTGGTTAGAGGCTCATAGGCTAAGGCCACACCCGAATTCCATCCGCTCAATACATTTCCCCATTATCTTTCCCTGATGGGTCATTTCCTGTCTTTTATTTAACTCTCCATCTGAACAAATCTCTGTGACTGAAATTAACCTCTTGGTAACCGCTGTAGGGTCCAATAACAGGGGCCCTTGACATTAGTTACATCTGCAACTAACTTCGTTTGCGCTTTAAATCCACAATCCGCAGCCCCCATCAAAGGCGCTGCGATGATAAGAAATGGAGGACCGCATGGCGGACTTATTTGAAAACCCGATGGGTCTTAACGGCTTCGAATTCGTAGAGTTTACTGCGCCAGAAAAAGGTATCCTTGAAACCGTATTTACTGCCATGGGCTTTGAGAAAGTCGCCCGCCACCGCTCCAAGGATGTTGAGCTATGGCGCCAGGGTGATATTAACTTTATCACTAACTACGAGCCCAACAGCCACGCCTATTACTATGCCCAGGAGCACGGCCCCTCCGCTTGTGGCCTGGCTTTCCGTGTGAAAGACGCAAAGTTCGCCTATGAAGAGGCCCTGCGTAAAGGCGCACAACCTGTACAGGTGAATACCGGCCCGATGGAGTTGCACTTACCCGCGATTAAGGGAATTGGCGGCGCTACCCTGTATTTGATCGACCGCTACGAAGATGGCGAATCCATTTACGATATCGACTTTAATTGGGAAGAGGGCGTCGATCGCCGCCCTGAAGGCTGTGGTTTCCATACCCTGGATCACCTGACCCACAACGTATATCGCGGTCGTATGGACTATTGGGCCAAGTACTACGAAGACCTGTTTAATTTCCGCGAGATCCGCTACTTCGATATCAAAGGCGAGTACACCGGCCTGCTGTCCAAGGCTATGACCGCGCCCGATGGCAAGATCCGTATCCCGCTGAACGAAGAAGCGGCCGGTGGCGGTGGCCAGATCGAAGAATTCCTGATGAAGTACAACGGTGAGGGTATCCAGCATATCGCCTTCGCCTGTGACGACTTGATTGCCTGTTGGGATCGCCTGAAAGAGCGCGGTATGGAGTTTATGACTCCGCCGCCGGACACTTACTACGAAATGCTGGAAGAGCGCCTGCCCGGCCACGGTGAGCCCACCGAAGAATTCCAAAGCCGCGGCATCCTGCTCGATGGCACTACCGAAGGCGGACAGCCGCGCCTGCTGCTGCAGATCTTCTCCGCCAATATGCTAGGCCCGGTATTTTTCGAGTTTATCCAGCGCAAGGAAGACGAAGGATTTGGAGAGGGTAACTTTAAGGCCCTGTTCGAATCTATTGAGCGCGACCAGCTCAAGCGCGGCGTCATTAAAGAAAAGGAATAAAAAACGGAGGCTTCAATGGGTATTAAGCGCATTCACCACGTGGCGTATCGCTGCAGGGACGCCAAGGAGACCGTGGAATTCTACCGCGACCTTCTCGGTATGGACTTCCAGCTGGCCATTGCCGAAAACGAGGTACCCTCAACCGGTGAGCCGGACCCTTACATGCATGTCTTTATGGATGCGGGTATGGGGAATGTGCTTGCCTTCTTCGAAATCCCCAACTCTCCAGAGATGGGGCGCGATGAAAATACCCCCAAGTGGGTGCAGCATATCGCTTTCGAAGTGGAATCCATGGAAGAGATGCTAGCGACCAAAGAAAAGCTGGAAGCGGCCGGGGTCGACGTGCTTGGCCCTACCGATCACACTATTTTCCAGTCGATCTATTTCTTTGATCCCAACGGCCACCGTATCGAGCTGGCCGCCAATACCGCCAAGCCTGGTATGCACAAGGAACTGAAGCGGGTTGCTGAGGATATGTTGGAAGAGTGGTCTCGTACGAAAAAAGCCCCAAGGCATGCCGCCTGGATGCATGGGGAAGAAGAATTTGTGGAAAAAACTGAAGGGGAGGCACAGTGAAGTTAGCCAGCCTTAAATCCGGCCGCGATGGTCAACTGGTTGTTGTCAGCGACGATCTTACCCGCATGGTGCCGGCCGGCGATATTGCCCCAACCATGCAGAGTGCGTTGGACAACTGGGCATCAGTCAGTGGTGAGCTGGAGAAACTGCACGAGCGCCTGCAAAACGGTGAGATCCAGGGGGAGACATTTGATCAAGCCCTGTGCGCTTCACCTCTACCACGCGCTTATCATTGGGCCGATGGCAGCGCTTACGTGAATCATGTTGAGCTGGTGCGTAAAGCCCGCGGTGCAGAGGTACCGGAGAGCTTTTACAGTGATCCGCTCATGTATCAGGGCGGTTCCGATACCTTCCTGGCTCCGCGCGAGCCGGTGAAGATGCCGCAAAGCAATGGCTTTGGCATCGACTTCGAAGCAGAAATAGCCGTGATTACCGACGATGTGCCTATGGGGGTGTCCGCCGAGGATGCGCTGTCCCACATCAAACTGATAATGCTGGTGAACGATGTTTCCCTGCGTGGTTTGATTCCTGCGGAATTGGCTAAGGGGTTTGGCTTCTACCAATCCAAACCCTCCAGTGCTTTCTCACCGGTATGCGTGACTCCAGAGCAGCTGGGTGAAAACTGGCGTGAAGGCAAACTGCACTTGCCACTGGTTTCCCACCTGAATGGCGAGAAGTTTGGTGAGCCCAATGCCGGAGTGGATATGACGTTCCACTTTGGCCAGCTGGTTGCCCATGCAGCCAGAACCCGCCCACTTTGTGCGGGCACCATTATTGGTTCCGGTACTGTATCCAATAAGTTGGATGGTGGCCCTGGTAAGCCTGTCGCAGAGGGTGGAGTCGGCTACAGCTGCATTGCAGAGATCCGTATGATTGAGACCATCCAGAATGGCTCAGCGAGCACGCCGTTTATGGACTTTGGCAATAGCATTGCTATCGAAATGCTCGATGATAAAGGCCAGTCAATTTTTGGTCGTATTGAGCAGACAGTGGAGAAGGTTTAATACCATTTTTTTGCGACGGCTTATACCATAGAAAGGGGTACCCGATGGGGCCCCTTTTTTATTATTTATATTCCAAGTTGGCGCATGGAAAGTAATGGCATTTGCCGCCGTATATTGGTCAGCTTTTCAGCTTCCAACGTGGCAGTGATGACTGCTTCACCCTCGCCGGCTCCGGCCAGGATTTCACCCCAGGGATCGATAATCGCTGAATGTCCCCAGGTACGTCTTTTCTCCGAGTGGATCCCCCCTGATTGGCTGCAATTACAAAGCAGCCGTTCTCGATCGCACGGGCTTGCAGCAGGGTCATCCAGTGTGCCCGCCCTGTGGTGTGGGTAAATGCTGCTGGCACCAAAAAATCTCAGCACCGGCTATGGCCAGCTGGCGGTAGAGTTCGGGAAAGCGCAAATCAAAACAGATACTGAGCCCCAGGGCACCCCAGGGCGATGTCGCCACACAGGGCTCGTTGCCGGGTTCAATACTGGCGGATTCACGATAGCTGCCGGTAGCGTCCTCAACTTCCACATCAAATAAATGTATTTTGTCATAGCGAGCCATTAAAGTGCCTCGATCGCCGAATAGCAGGCACGCTGAGCGGCTGCGCTTTCCCTCGGTAGGGCTACCGTCGGCTCGCTCCAGTAAGGGTATCGAACCAGCGACCAGCCAGATACCCAGCTCCTCTGCCCAACTCGCAAGCACGTGTTGAATGGGTTGTCTATCTGTATTGGTTTTACCAGAAATGCAAAATGGTTCGGCCACGGAAAAACTACCTTTATCCGAAAAATGTGCAAAGTTTTCCGGTAGCAGTATTAGTTTCGCGCCTCGTCCGGCGGCTTCCTTAAGCAGCTTGTAGGCCTGTGAAAGATTCTCTGTAACGCTTTCGCCGCTTACCATTTGCACCGCTGCGACACAAAGATTTTTCACTGGGGATCTCCTTTTTCTCCAATAGTTTTACGGAGTATGATAAAGCTGGAACCTTACGGGATAAATCTCAAGTACGCTTAAGTGTGCCAACTGTGGGCAGGTTGAGTATGCAATACTTGATAGTGATATTTTTCTCATTGTTAGCCCCGCTTGTCTAAATGTGTTTGTTGATGATTCCTTATTGGTTTAGCAATCTCTTGTTAGCGTAGACCCAAATTTTCAGAAAAATAATTTTCTGTAGATTTACAAAAAAATTCTATAGAGATTTGTGTTACATGTTATTCATAGTTTTATATCAAATAAAAGAACTATAGATTCTTAGAGGGCATGGTAATTCCGAAGGAATCTCTGATCAGTTAAATTTCTTTATTGAGTGGCTTTAGAGGTTAGCTACCTTTTTATATTGGGTAATAGAAAAACTCATCTTTAATCAACGAAATTTGGTCAGTGTCTCTCAATAATCCCCTTCAAATAACTGTTTATGCGGCGTGAAAAAATAGTGCCAGAGTCGATTTAAAAAGCTTTTTTATTCCCTGTTGAAGTTGAAAATTTTCTGCTTCAATATGATTTAACTTGTTGAATTGGTTGATTTTTTGTGGAGTTGTCAAAGCGGATGGCTCTGAATGCCTAATAGATTAGTCGAATTTAATCAGCTAAATATTGATAATTTTCACTATAAAATTGACCATAAGTTATGGAGAGAAAACATGCCAATGTTAACAGGCAGACGAGGCGAGCTGACTCGTTCAAAACAAGATGTTATTAATGCTGGAGGGTTGGTTCCTAAATTAGGTTTAAATGCCCATAAGGGCGGCTTCAAAGGATTTCTCGATTGTAAAAAAAGGTCAATGGCGTAATGGGCTGCCAATGTCCAAATATGGATGAAAAATGGCTTTATTACAGGGGCGTGGCTATGATGCGTGGCTTTGCCTTAGATCCGGGGTTACTTACCGTTCATGTAAAAGCTAATACTGCTGGTCTTCTTTCGTGGGCTGGACCTGGTAATGAGTGCTATGCCGGTCAGCAAACTCGATATACCTCACCTGACATGGCTGTATTTGGCTGGGAAGATGGCAAAGAAGCGTTGAAAGAGGTTTATAGAAGGCTCGAGATACCCAGTGCACCAACTAAGACTGCTTTCGATCTTTTTAGGCAACATCAAGTAAAGTTTGCCATGAGCCCTGACATGAAAGTTTTAGCAATGATCGTGAAGAATGGAGTCGAATATAGCTATTTTACACCAATCAAAACAAAAGACATTGAATTTGGTGGCATATATGATGGTGGCCTTCAGCCAAAAGAAGATCCGATACTTAAAATACTGAGAATTAGAAGAATACCGAAAGATTCGTCTCAATATCAAGAAGCTCTTAGGAAAATTGAGCGGGACAAAGCGATTGAATCTAAGCCATTTTTAGACATTGTGACAAAAGCACAACCAGTCAATTTAAAATGGTACCCAGTTAATTTTAGGCTTCCTCAGCCATATAGTGGCCTTGGTGTGGGGAGAAAGGAAAAAATAGGATTGTAATAATTCAAATATGCAACTAAGCCCATGTCAATTTGAATGTTGTGTTCAGGTAGGAGACTTCCGCAACTATCACTAAGTGCGTTGGTTATTGTGGAAATGCAGGGTTTACTCAGTCTTCTGGTATCAGCTCATGTACTTCATGTTCCTGAAGGGTAGCTCTGCTATTAGATCTTACAAGAGCGAGGGACTAGCTGCGTATATTGTGGGGCCGTAGGCATAACGGTTCCCACAATGATTTCACTTTGCACCTTTTCATGTAATCAACTTTCCATAAATCACAACCTTTCTTGGTTCATGGGTTATAGAAAGCAATCTCGCAGAGGGCAACCCATGTTAAGGTTGGTCGATCTAATTCTGATAACTAAAAACCGAGTGATTTAATGGAGAGCAGCGTGAAATCCGGCAAGGCCCTGGCAAAACACATTAAGCGGGTATCTGGTGTTATCTTGGCTACTTGTGTACTAACCCCCGTAT
This sequence comes from Microbulbifer sp. MLAF003, assembly GCF_030012965.1. Lineage (NCBI taxonomy): Bacteria > Pseudomonadati > Pseudomonadota > Gammaproteobacteria > Cellvibrionales > Microbulbiferaceae > Microbulbifer > Microbulbifer sp. MLAF003. Next base: position 4,731,779 of record NZ_CP120232.1, on the reverse strand, counting down.
CTTGGTCCCTAACAGCAACAGAACAGCTCCAGGGTGTGATTGAAGACCACTGGCAATACAGTCTGCGTGAGGACCCGATTACTGCGGGTCGTATGGGTGTGTCGGACTATAATCGCCAATTACCGGGGGTGGCTGCCGAGGACAGGGCACGTCGACTCAAAGCCGAAGAGGAATTGCTCCGGCGTCTGCAAGCGGTGGACACCAATGAATTGAACGATTCGGATAGGGTTAATCGCGAGTTACTCGCCTGGGTTTTGGAAAACTCTATTGAAGCCAATGAATTGTTCCTGGAGCGGGTGCCCCTCAATACTTTTTACAGTTTTTATAGCGCTGCCCTGGATGCCAATAGTGGTTTGGCGATGACCCGTGTTGGCGATTATGAGGACTATATCGCCCGCATCCGGGACTTTGGCCGGTATTTCGATGAGAATATTGCCAATATGCGTGAAGGAGTTCGCACAGGTTTTGTCTTGCCCAAAATAGTGGTGCAGGGCATAGCCCCCACCGTGCGAGCTCAAGTTTATAAGGATCCCACTAAGAGCAGCTTGTACAAACCTTTTGTTGAGATGCCTATATCAATTCCCCTGCAGAGCAGCAACGTCTGCGTGAAACTGGAAAAGCGGCAATTGAACAGGTAGCTATTCCAGCCTTTGCTCGGGTGGCAAACTTCCTTGAGGGAGATTATCTCAAAGCTGCCAGCGAAACTATCGGTGCCGAGAAAATGCGCGGAGGTAGTGACTATTATCGCCACAATATCCGTAACTATGTGACTCTGGATATGGACCCGTTAGAGATCCATCGAACCGGCCTTGCTGAAGTCAAGCGTATCCGTGCAGAGATGGAGGAGCTGATTAAGGAGTCCGGCTTTAAAGGGACTTTTGAAGAGTTTACCCATTTCCTGCGCACCGACCCGCAATTCTATGCTCAGACTCCGGAAGAATTACTTAAAGAGACTGCCTATATCTCCAAGCGCATTGATTACCTGCTGCCAGAGTTCTTTAACCTGCTGCCACGCACTCCTTACGGAGTGGTTCCGGTACCTAGCGAGATCGCGCCCAACTACACCACGGCTTCCTATAATCCTGCCGCTATTGGTGGTACCCGCGGTGGAGCTTACTGGTTGAATACTTACGGCTTGGATCAGCGCCCTCTGTACGAGTTACCCGCTTTGACCCTGCATGAGGCGGTGCCTGGCCACCATCTGCAGAATGCCCTGTCCCAGGAGCTTGAAAATGTGCCGGACTTTCGACGGAATCTTTATTTGAGTGCTTTTGGGGAGGGTTGGGCACTTTACTCCGAGCGTCTCGGCAAAGAAATGGGCCTGTACACTACGCCTTATGAGCATTTTGGGCGTCTCAGCTATGAAATGTGGCGTGCGGCACGCCTGGTAATTGATACCGGCATCCACTCCCAGGGCTGGACCCGTCAGCAAGCGCTCGATTTTCTATCCAGCAATACTTCACTTTCTCCCGCGAATGTGCGTGCAGAAGTGGATCGTTATATTTCCTGGCCGGGCCAAGCCCTCTCTTACAAAATGGGAGAAATTAAGATCCGCCAGCTGCGTGCGCAGGCGGAAAAAGAGCTTGGTGATCGGTTTGACTTACGTGTCTTCCACGATGCGCTGTTAAAAAATGGAGCCTTACCTCTCTCCATGTTGGAAGAGCAGATGCAAGGTTTTATAGAGGAGCAGAAATCTTCTTAAAATATCGTTTTGCAATCCCGCTCTCAATTGCTAAAGCGGGATTGCAAATGAGAAAACAGATGCGCTTCTGGCTAATTTCCTATTCACGCTAATAGTTCACATAAAGTCTATCCACCCCATGGAGTGGGCGTACTTTATTAGCATCCCGCTACACATAAGAACGACTACTCCTCTCAGGTAGGTAGGATTAATTTTAAATAGGCAGTGTGACCCTATCCACGCACCTATGATTTGTCCAATCATCATTAGGATGCCTACTATCCACGCAATATGTCCGGCAAGTAAAAATATAATTAAAGAGGCTAAATTGGTGGAGAAGTTTAGAGGTTTTGCCATCGCAGTAGATGTCAATATATCTTGTCCCCGGCAAGCTATACCTGACAGGGTAAAAAATGACCCTGTTCCAGGTCCGAACATGCCATCGTAGTACCCAATCAATGGAATTACCCCATATTTATATTTTCTGCTGGATAATTTTGGCTCCTCATTATTCTGAGTCAATGACGGGGAAATTAGGAAATAAACGGCAATAAATAAAAGCACTACAGGAATTATATATGACAAGATGTCAGTGTTAATAAATTGTACTGCTATTGTTCCAATAGCCGCACCAATAAAAGCCGGTAGCATTAAGCTCTTAATCCCACTCCAGCTTATTTTACTGCTCTTAATCATCATATAAGTTGCAGTTGCTGTACCGATACTGCCTTGCAATTTATTGGTGCCTAGGGCGGTTAAGGGCGGTACACCACTCAGAATTAAGGCCGGTACTGTTATCAGGCCGCCACCACCTGCCAATGTATCGAGTAGGCCGGCTATTACGGCAATAAAAAACAAAATAGACAATAATTCAATAGAGAAGCTTGCGAACTCCAAGAGAATACCTCCTATCGCATGTTGCTAAGACTTAACTTTCAATAACCTTCTTTATTTTTCTTCCACCATGTTAGGAAATTTTCCCCAATGGAATGCTGTGGTAGGGAGTGGGAATCTTTTTCTATCCCCTGTTCCTTTTCCATTTCAGTGACCTTTTTATTCGCTGTGCTAAACCAAACCTTGGGGTCTTTTATTCCCTGCTGTAGAGCATCGCCATAGAGTGCAGAACTGAACCAGGTGCGCTGGGAGTCGTCGCTGCAACCAAAAGAGGTTCTGTTATCGGCAGCGGAGGTAAATACGATACGATTTGGGGTGCTCAAAGGCTCAATCCACTGGCCGGAATAGCAGGCTGAAATTACTATCCACTGGTACCTTGCATTAAGGTTATCCAGCCATTTTTTTCCGTCTGCCACAGAGAAATCCTTTAGTGGCATTTTACCCTCGGCAATTGTTAAGTCGCCATTGCGTGCACCGTGGCTGACAAGGTGCACTAGCAGTAGGTCTTCCTGTGGGTCCAGTAACTGATCCAGGGCATTGAGACTTTCTTGGATACTGGTGCGGGTGGCGAGAGGAAAGCTGTAGCCGCCACCGTTACTGAGGCGCAGTACACGCTCATCAATACCAAAGGCCTTATCAAGGCGTTCTGACACCCAATCCAATTCTCTGGCAAATACCGGAGAGGTGCCATCACCGCCTACTAACAGCGTGTACACATCGCGTACACCAGGCCTCTGCGGTGCCAGTGCATCAATAGCGCTTTGTAAGCGATCACTCTCGCTGTAAAGGCGTGTTTCCGCCTCGGCTGCAGGAATTTCTTGTTGTGTACGCCAGGCCGCCTCACTGGGAAAATAGATGCCCTTAGCAAAATAGCCGGACTCTTCAATAGTATTTCCCTCGCCATCAATGCTCACACGCTGGCCTTCTCCATCCGCCTCTCCGTAGCGAAAGTTGGCGCGAATAGTGGTCCCATCAGGTTGGGTCAATTCACCAGCGCCAGAGTAAAAGCCGTATTCGAAGTCGCCTTTGTATCTGTAGCCTTTGTTATCTGAGTAGTCTCCGCGTAGAAACATTCCCTGCTCGAAAGTGCCTTTATATTGACTGCCATCTTCAGTGGTCAGCTCACCTTCACCGTGTGGACCGTAATCCAGAAACTCACCACTATAAGTTTCTCTGCCATCCCATTTTGCTGTGCCTCTTTGCAACTCCCCATCATTGAAATGACCCGACCATTCATTTTCACCACAGGTATAGCGGCCTTCGCCATGTGGTTCTCCATTGAGGAATTCACCCTCATAAGTACAGCCATCTGTTTTGGTAAGTAATCCCTGGCCGCTAATGCGGCCATTGTGAAATTCCCCGCGATAGTGATTACCATCGGGCCATTGCAACTGGCCCTGACCATGGAAAAGGCCATCTTGTAAGTCACCTTTGTATACAGAACCATCTGGCAGGGCGGTGCCGCCTGCAAACTGTGTTGGCTCGCAGGCACTGAGAAGAAGAAAAAGAGGGGTTAAGTAGGCGTATCTCATTCCATGGTCCATCATTGATGCTCTGGAGTGAGATTAACAAAATGGTGCCAACAGGGCTCTAGGCTTTATTCAGCTGCTCGAACTTAAGCCCGTATTTTTCCAGCAGCTGGCGTACCCGGTGGGAATCGTTGTTGGATTTTTTAGCTGTGCGGCTTATCTGAAAAAGCCGGCGCCCGGCTTCCGCCATGGAGCTGGATTCCTCACAGACTTGGATCAGTCCTGCCAGTTTGATCTGCTCGTAGTAATCCATCTGTTCAATATTGCCGGGGCCCAGTAGCGCTTCAATACGTGCAATGGGTAGCGATGACTCATTGGTAGAGGCTTGCCACTTTAAGCACAGTCGCTGGATTTCCTCTTCCACCACTTCAGTGGTAATACGCCCACCATCGGCGAGAGTGCCCATGCGCAGGATACTGGCGTTAAGGTCGCGAAAGTTAGCGGACCAGCTGGCCTCTCCTGAATGGCCAAAGTTGAGATATCTCTCCCGTGCCGCTTTATTGAAGCTCACTAAATGGCCAGACTTTCTGGAAAAAGCCTCCAGCTCAAAGTCGATATTGGGTTCCAGGTCTTCAATACGTTCACGCAGGGAGGGCAGGCGGTAAGTCCACAGGTCAATTCGGGCAAGCAGGTCCGCACGAAACTTACCTTCGCGGCTGTGCTGGACAAGATCCCGGTTAGTACCGGCGATCAGCTGGAAGTGACTGCTCACCTCTTTGTCTGAGCCAAAGGGCATAAAACGTTTGTGTTCTATAGCGCGTAACAGCATGGCTTGCTCGTCCAGTCCCAGCTCGCCGATCTCGTCCAGAAAAAGTAGGCCCTTATCAGCTTCCATCAACAGCCCGGGACGATGTGCGGTGGCACCGGTAAAGGCGCCTTTGCGGTGGCCGAACAGAGCGGACATGGCATTTTCGCCGCGCAGAGTAGCGCAGTTTACTGCTACCAACCCGCCTTCCAGCTTACCGCGCTGTTTGCGCAGCTCATAAACACGCTGGGCCAGTTGTGATTTACCCGCCCCCGTAGGGCCGGTTATTAATATTGGGGCGTCAGAGCGGATAGAGACCTGCTCCAGCTGCTCGATCATCTGGTTAAAAGCGAGATTATTAGTTTCAATGCCACCTTTCAGGTAGGTGGTGCCCTCTTGGTGTTCCCTCTGGAATCGCGAGGCAATCTGATCGTATTTGGATAGATCCAAATCGATAATTTGGTACTCGCCCGGCAAACCACTGTGCTTGCGTGCCGGGGATGTTTGTAGCAGGCGCCCGGGGAAATACCCCGCTTCTGTTAATAGATATAGGCAGATCTGGGCCACATGGGTGCCCGTGGTGATATGTACCAGGTACTGCTCATCATCCGGCTTGAAGCTATAGGCGTGGGCGAAATCCAGCAGGTTGCTGTATACGCTCTCGAAATCCCAAGGGTCGTTAAAGTTCACCCGGTGGTGGACCACTTCAGTCTCTGGAGAGACCCGTGCAATATCTTCGGTGACCTGGTCTGCCAGGTTCTTTGAGTGATTGTCGAACAGAAGTTCCAGACGGTCGATAAGCAGGTCTTCGTGCTGGCACATGGATATGTTTGGGCGCCATTTGTCCCAGCGCTTGTCACCTTTGCCGCGCCGATCTTTGCTGGTACCGAGAATACTGATAGCAATTGTCTTCATGCTATCTAAAATATTATTTTACTATCAAAAAAGATAGATATTTATGGCTTTCTTATTTCAAAGAAACTCTCAAGAGTTTTGGTATTAAAAATAAATTCCATAAAAAACAACAAGTTATAAAAAATTTCCAACTTTGATAAAAAGTTGGCACTCAATTCGCTATATCAATAGAAAAATGAAGCGTAAGAACATCGAGCGCGGTTTCAAAAGGAGTTAAAGATGAAACCAATGCCATATGAAGTGATGCAGGCAGGTGGGGTGCCGATTAAGTCTTGGACCCTGGGAGTGCCCTTTGAGGATGAAGCCAAGGCGCAGCTCAAAAATATTTCTCAGATGCCCTTTATCCACAAATGGGTGGCAGCGATGCCCGATGTACACCTGGGCAAAGGCGCCACGATTGGCAGTGTGGTACCTACCCTGGGGGCGGTAATTCCCGCAGCTGTGGGTGTGGATATCGGCTGCGGCATGATGGCGGTGCGAACCAGCCTTACAGCGGCGCAACTTCCGGATAACCTGGCAGGGGTGCGCAGCGCTATTGAACGCGCAGTGCCCCATGGCCGTACGGGCCGGCACCGGGGCAGGGGGAGGGATAAAGGTGCCTGGGAGAATCCGCCGGATGATGCACTTGCCGGTTGGGCGCCATTGGCAGCGCAGTTTGAGTTGCTTAAAGAAAAGCACCCTGTATTAAAAAATACTAATAACATCAACCACTTGGGAACATTGGGCACCGGCAACCACTTTATTGAGATGTGCCTGGATGAGCACGGTAGCGTATGGCTGATGCTGCATAGCGGTTCCCGTGGTGTGGGTAACCGTATTGGTACCTACTTTATCGAGAAAGCCAAGCGGGATATGGAGCGTTGGCATATCCATCTGCCGGATAGTGACTTAGCATATTTCCCCGAAGGCACAGAGCATTTCGATGACTATGTACTAGCGGTGGAATGGGCACAGGAGTTTGCTCGTATCAATCGTGAAGTAATGATGACGCGTACTATCGGTGCGGTGAAGCAGGCTCTGGGCATGGATTTCGAAGCGCGCATGGAGGCAGTGAATTGCCATCACAATTATGTTTCCCGAGAGCACCACTACGGCAAGGATGTGCTGGTGACGCGCAAGGGGGCTGTAAGAGCTCGTGTTGATGAAATGGGCATTATTCCCGGGAGTATGGGGGCCAAATCTTTTATTGTGCGGGGGCTGGGTAATGAGGAAAGCTTCTGCAGTTGTAGCCATGGTGCTGGGCGAGTGATGTCGCGTACCAAGGCAAAAAAACTGGTGTCCCTGGAGGAGCACCGCGCGGCTACCATCGACGTAGAGTGCCGTAAAGACGAAGGTGTGATCGACGAAACCCCATCGGCCTACAAACCTATTGAGAAGGTTATGGCAGCACAAAAAGACCTGGTGGAAATCGTTTACACCCTCAAGCAGGTAGTCTGCGTCAAAGGATAATCGGTGTCGGTCAGGGATAAGGCCTTCAGTATATAAAGAATGCCGGAGATAGTGCCCAACGGGCCGGTTCTCCGCAAACAAGTTTGAGTGTTTTTGTTCCAGTCAGCGGAGCCGGTTCTGTATGCCGGCCTGGCACCACCGCCGCTGGCGGCAGGTGTACCCTCTGGGCCAATCCTCAAACGCTAACTTTGTAGCTCAATTGGTAGAGCAACCGTTCTGTCGGTTGGTTACGGGTTCAATTCCCGTCAAAGTCACGTCGCCTGGAAAGCGATCTTAAGGGAAGGCGAGAGCCTGGGGTTCGAATCCCCGCAAAGAAACCCTCTTTGTTGAAATCTATCCGGGGCCCATTGTGCCTTATGGTTTCGGCAATTCGGTATTATACCAATTGCCAAACAAAAAGGTACTTCGGTGACAGTGTCGCCTTTCGTGGGTTTGCACTGTGCGAGCGGATTACAGGTTATGCATTGACTCTATTTTGACCAGGGATGCTGGCTGTATTTCCCAGGAGAGGAGAAAGAAAAAGTCTGCAAAACCGCTGTATTTTGCTCCTACTTTGTACAAGCGCTGGGCCACCCTGGGATCGGGTGGCCCCCACCCAAAAGGAATAAAAGATAAGAGATCGGAGAAATGAAGTCTCTCTTTAAAATATGGAAGATTGTGGATGTGGCTGATAACGAGCGTGCATTGCTGTTTCGCCGCAGTCGATTTGAAAGGGTATTGCCTCCTGGACGTCACCGTATCTGGCTGCTTTCCGGTGATGTGCGGGTGGAGACCTATGATATTACCGAAGTGGTTTTTGATGCGATTAAAGCAAAATTCCTTCTGAATACTTATGGACAAATATTGGGTGAATATTTGCAGTCCTATGAGTTATCTGATCATCAGGTAGGCCTTTTTTACCAGGATGGTCACCTGGTGGATATCCTTCCTCCTGGTACTTATCGCGCTGTGTGGAAGGGTAGTGAAACCGTGCGTGTAGGTATTGTAGATATTTCAAAGGAGTATTCCATTGATGACAATATATTGGGATTGCTTGGTCGTGGGGTGAAGGTCGGACAAATGCGTATTGCCGCTCAGGCGGTTAGCTACAACGAAATTCCCGATGAGCACGTAGGCCTTCTGGTTGTTAATGGCAAACTGGAAAAAACCCTGCAGCCCGGTCGTTATGGATTCTGGAAGTACAATCGCTCCATCGTGGTGAAATTGATGGACATGCGCTTGCAAACTATTGAAGTGAGTGGCCAGGAAATTCTTACCAAGGACCGGGTAAGTTTGCGTATAAACCTGAGCGGTAGTTTCAAGATTACTGATCCAAAGCGGGTAGCATTAAAACTCAGTGACTACAAAAGCTATATTTATCGTGAATTGCAACTATATCTGCGTGAAGCAGTGGGTACCCAGACTCTGGATAGCTTGTTGGCGGATAAGGATCGGCTGAATATTGTTATTGCTACGGGCATTCGTAAAAAAATAGCGGAGTACGGTATCGAGATCGTCAGTGTCGGTGTAAAAGACATTATTTTACCAGGCGATATGAAAATGATTCTAAATCAGGTAGTGGAAGCACAAAAAGAATCTGAAGCGAATTTAATAAAACGCCGGGAAGAGACCCAGGCCATGCGTTCCATGCATAACACCGCCAAGATGATGGATAACAATCCTGTGTTACTGCGGTTAAAAGAATTAGAGTCGCTGGAAAAGGTCAGTAATCGTATCGATAAAATTTCAGTATACGGCGGTCTTGAGGGTGTGCTTAATGATTTAGTGAAACTGCGCCCAACTGCTTGAATAAAATAAAGGCATCGAAACCATTTAGTGGTATTTAAGGGAATTATTAGTGATTGAGATTGATGGCGCCCAGGGGGAGGGTGGCGGCCAGATTTTACGGACTTCCCTCACTTTGTCCATGTGCCAGGGAATACCGATTCGTATTAAAAATATTCGAGCAGGCCGCAATAAGCCTGGACTATTACGCCAACATCTCACTTGCTTACGCGCTGCCAAAGCTATTAGTGATGCTGATGTTAGCGGTGAGCAGCTGGGGGCTACGGAAGTTACTTTTATTCCGGGAAAAGTACGATCTGGCGAGTATCATTTTTCCATCGGCTCGGCCGGTAGTACCAGCTTGGTATTGCAAACGGTGTTGCTGCCTCTTTTATTTGCTGATGGTATTAGTGAGCTGCACTTGGAAGGGGGTACCCACAATAAAAAGGCTCCAAGCTTTGATTTTATAGCCCAGGTTTATTTGCCTCTATTAGCGCGTATGGGCGCGGGAGTGGAGGTGGAGCTAACGGATTATGGTTTTTATCCAGCTGGTGGCGGTGCCTGGCGTGCGCGTATCCACCCCCTCTCCAATTTATCAAAACTGGAACTGACTGAAAGAGGAGAGCTACTGGAGCGCAAAGCTGTAGCCATATCCGCGAATATACCGGCTCATATTGGCTTGCGTGAACTGGCGCAGGTGAGTAAGCAATGTGAGTGGCCGGCTGAGTATTTGCAGCGAAAACAGGTGCGTTCCCAAGGGCCCGGTAATTTGCTGTCGCTGCGGTTGCAATCTGAACAGGTAACTGAAATCTTCGATTCCATGGGCGAGCAGGGCGTAAGTTCAGAGCGGGTTGCCCAGCGTGCGATTCGGCAGATGCAGCGTTATCTGAATTCTGGTGCGCCGGTAGGTGAATATCTGGCCGATCAACTGTTATTGCCTATGGCTTTGGGCAATGGTGGTCGCTTTTGTACATTGAAGCCCAGCCAGCATTTATTGACCAATATTCAGGTGATCCAGAAAATTGCCGGAGTTAATATTCAGTTGCGCGAGTTAGGTGAAGATACTTGGGAAGTAACGGTTGGTACTATTTAGATGCAAAATTGTAATTGAGGGATACGGGAGTAGCTCTAATGGCGAAAAGTTGGATACAGTTTTTCCTTGTTTTTTGATACTGGGAACGGCACATAATTTCCTTGGCCGGATTCCCGGTCTGCATATTGTCTATTAAATGATTCAGCAAACTCCTTTTCCTCGCTATGTTGCTGATCTTTGAAAACTCAGCTTTATACAAATTGAAGACCAGCGGTTGTAATGGAAAGTGGCCCTACTCTCTATGTTACTCTGGTGGTTGAAAATCATCTAATGATTAATCGTCGCAGTGAGGGTTACCGTCAATACAGCACTCCTCCTGCAGGAATTCCACCAGCCTGAATAGTTCTTCATACTGAGGCACACAATAGAGGGTGCGGCCCTCTCGTCGTTGAATGACCAACCCCACAGATACCAAACGGTTAATGTGGTGGGAGAGAGTGGAGCCAGGAACATCCAGCGCTTCCTGTATTTCTCCAACAGGCATGCCCTCTGGGCCACCTCTGACCAATAGGCGGAATATTTCCAGGCGGGTTAAATGGCCTAATTCAGCGAAGCACTTGGCGGCTATGTCTGTCTGCATTGTTGTGTTCCTGGGGCTCCAATATTTCTATATTACTAGAAATAACTTGTAGTCACAAAAAAGCTGCACTAATATATTTCCATGAATCTAGAAATACGGAATGAATGCAATGTCTCCAGAAGTTCTTGTAATGCTTGAAGAGGCGCTGGGCATGTTTGTATGGCTCGGTATCGAGCTGACAGCGTTATTTTTGGTAATCAGTTTTATTATTGGCGTAATTCAGGAATACCTGCCGTCAGGAAAAATCCAGGCTATTCTCAGCTCAAAGAATGGCCGTGGCTACTTTTCTGCAGCGATACTCGGTGGTCTGACACCATTCTGTAGTTGCTCAACCATCCCTATGCTGAGCGGCCTGTTGAAAGCCCGAGCCGGTTTTGGACCAACAGTCACCTTCTTATTCACTTCGCCACTTTTGAATCCCATCATTATTGGTCTATTCCTTGTGACCTTCGGCCTTAACATCACTTTGGTTTATGCCGCAACGGCACTGGCAGTTTCAGTGACTGCTGGGTATGTATTGGAGCGGCTCAACTTTGCTCGCTTCATTCGCCCGGAAGTATTGAAGGGGAATACTGGAAGCGGCTGCTCTGGTGCGAGTAAACCCAGGAAACCAGAGACTGGCGGCTGTGGTGCCAGTGCATCTGCAACTACTTGTACAGAAGAGAAAGCTTGCAATGGACCACCTCCCCAAGTCGCCGCTTGCGATGGTACCGTTGCATTGAGTGCCGTGCAGGACAATCGCTGGGTGCGGATCTGGCGGGAAACCTGGAGCCAGTTTAAGAAAGTACTGCCCTACCTGTTGATTGGGATCGCAATCGGTGCTTTCACCTACGGCTTTATACCTGCAGATTTCATTGCAAAGTATGCTGGAGCCGGTAACCCTCTCGCCATCCCTTTCGCGGCAGTAATTGGGGTCCCGCTATATATCCGTGCTGAGGCCGTAATCCCCTTATCTGCGGCGCTGCTCGCAAAAGGCATGAGTATGGGGGCAGTAATGGCATTGATTATTGGCAGTGCCGGTGCCAGCCTAACTGAGGTGATCCTACTGAAGTCAATGTTCCGCAAACCAATGGTAGCGGCTTTCCTGCTAGTGATCTTCGGTATGGCAATTTTTGCAGGTCTGCTGTTCCACCTGTTTTTCTCATAAACCCCTGAACCACATGTAGGAGCAATGATGGACTTTAATAAAAATAATTCCGGTGCTGAAAATCACTTTGTGCGTAACAGCCCATCGGCACTTAAAAATATTTTTGGCACAGAGAAAGTAACTCCCTTTTGGGTAGCGGATATGGATTTCAATGTAGCCGACCCTATTAGAGCAGAATTGCAAAGGTTGGTGGATAGAGGGCAGTTCGCCTACGAGTTCTACCCCGCGGGGATCTTTAGTGCAATTAGTAGTTGGTATCAGCGGCGTCACAATTTGCGGTTAGAAACGGATAAATTTGTTCAGGTTACAGGCGTTTTGACTGGTATTGCGCTATTGATCCGTGAGCTTACTGAAAAGGGTAATTCCGTTCTGGTTCAGCCCCCGGTCTATCACCAATTTAGTAAAGTGATCCAAAGTGCAGGCCGTAAAATTGTTAAAAGCCCGTTGCGAATGAGTGATGGAAGGTACCGGATGAACTTTACGGATCTGGATAAGCAGTTCGCAGATCCGGAAGTAAAAGCAATGATCCTTTGCAATCCGCACAACCCGGTTGGGAGGGTCTGGCAAAAGGAAGAGCTGGAAAAGCTCCTGCAATTAGCCAATAAATATAATGTGACCATTATCAGCGATGAAATCCATGGTGATATTATTTATTCGGGTCATCAATTTACCAGCTTGATGGCTCTGGATTCAGAGAAACATGTAGCCTTGATTGGCTCGCCAGCCAAGACTTTTGGTATGCAGAGTATTTCCAATGGATACATCTATACCCAAAACAGCAGGTTGCTAAAGGCAGTTAGTGATGTAAGTGAATCCATGTATCTGAATCATGGCAATGCCTTCACCACTTTTGCAACTATTGCTGCTTTTGAAAAGGGGGATGCCTGGCTGGATCAGTTATTGGCTTATCTTCAGGATAACTTGGGTTGGATAAAGGAGTTTTTGCTGGAGGAATTATCGGTTGTAAAAATGACGTCCGTAGAAGGTACCTATCAGGTCTGGCTGGACTTTTCAGAAACTGGCTTTGCGGGTAGCGAGCTTACTACAAAATTGGCTGAAGCCGGCTTTGGCGCATCGCCAGGAACCTGGTTCGACGACACAGCAACACAGTTTGTACGGATGAACTTTGCTGTACCCAGGGCCGATATAAAAAAGGCCTTCCTGCGTTTAAAAGAGGTTTTTGCAAAGCCCAATACAAGTTCTGGGAGCAGTGCCGGTGATAGAAAGTGTTGTGGCTGCTGCGATTAGCTCAAAGTATCATCGTTTGCTAGTTGTCTATTGTTAGTAAGTATTTGGGCGGCCTCCAGTGCCGCTCAAGAAATCCTTGAGGCTACCAGGTAGATAATGGTCCCAGCCACTTTTGCACATATCCCAACATTTCATCTCAGGGGAAAGGCCAATGTGGGTAAAAGTAACCAGAGTTCCCTTATTCTCCTCAGAAAACTCGAAGCGCAGGGTACTGCCCTTCCACTCCTCGGGGTCGTCCACGTTATCGGACACCATATTCGACTCGATGCATTCGAGCTCAATCAGTTTTTCTGGCTTCAATGTTTTGGCGCGGAAAACCCAGTAAGACTCTCCCTTAAACCCGGTTTTGGCAGTGTCGCCCACCTTTAGAAAGGGTGCGCTTACCGGTGTCCACCACTGGGACATTTTTTCGGCTACCGCTTTATAAGCATCTCCCTGGGAGCTTGGGCTAAAAAAGAGGTGGTGTAGTTGGACATTACCGCTCTCCATAAGGTTGTTGTAATTGGCCCAGCAGGGCATTCATTAAATACTATTTATCTTTTACCAATAATCCAGAGACTTCGCCTTTGGGGTCCAGTTTTGTATGCAAGTTAATGAACACTTTATTATCCATTAATCCTTTCCGATAAGGTTCCTCGACAAGCCATTTCCCCATAATAAAACCGCTGTTGCCCTCAGAGCATTTCTTTTTAAGTCCGTGTTTATCCTTGTCTGTTTTGGTAGCGGGCCAGTCTGGGACCATCCCCGGTTGGGTTGGCATACCACAGATAGTTTGAATAATCGGGCCGCTCGCCTTGCCAGGCTTGCAAATAGGAGGTTCCTTGCCGTCGCCCGAACACTGGAGGTGGAAATGCGACATGGCGACCCCACCCTGTGATAGATCACTGTACCCAACCATAAAGCTCAGCATATGCGTCTGGTTGTTATAGGCGCCGATTAAGAAACCATTAGCATCTTTGGGGGTTTGCGGATTGACTTTTTTACCGAGCATATTTTCATTAGCAGTGGTTAGGTCAGCTTTAAAGATGGTAAACCGCTTGTCATCTCCCGCATCAGACCAGGCTTTCTCGCCAGCACCATGTTTAGCGGTTGGTGTATCTTTTTCTTTTTTATTGTGGCTATCGGCAGTTGTGAAAGTGGAATAGGCCAGTACAAGCATCGCCATTATTGAAAAAACGGCGATGGGCAATGAATTCAGTTTCATTAACCTCTCCTCTTTATTAAATCAATATTGTCATTGCACGGTGGAAAATGGGATGCCAGCCCCTAAACAAGACTTATTCACCATGATGAATGGGGACAAATCATGGGGTGTATTGGCGATAAGTACTTGTAGCATATGTGGTAGGTATTGGCCTTACGGGGCCAATTTAAAAGACAGTATTTTTTACCCTATTTTTTATCCTGGACATGTTTAGGGTTGGGCGAACCCCGCGGTGAGAGCCTGGCTCACAGCGACTTACTGGCTCACGGAGTGGGAAGCAATCGGAAAATATTGGGATATTTCGCTGAATTTTATTAACAGAGGTATTTGCCGAATTTAAAAAACTGGTTACGGAGCTTATTTATCCGTGCCCAATGATTCTTCTATCTAAAGTGGGGTGCTGTCACCCCACATCCTTCCAAACCAATTCCCGCTCCCGGGCATACAGGGGAATAAAGTTAAACCGTACTTCTGTGCCCCCTCATCGCGCCGGCGAATATTTAATTTGCCGTTCAGGTTGCTGGCGCGCTCCTGCATGATCGACATGCCAAAGTGATTGCGCTTTTCCGGAGAATTGCTGATACCGACGCCATTGTCACGGATACGCACGTTGAGAGAGTGATTCTCGGCCTGGGTAAGGCTGATCTGTACCATATCCCCTTGGGAGTGGTAGACGGCATTTTGCGAGGCCTCGCGCACCAACTGCAAAAGGTGGATTTCCTCATGGGGAGTGAGAGGTACCTCGTTGAGGTGATAGTCGAGCAGGATGGTGATTTGCGGGTGTTGCTCACGGTAAGCGAGGATGGATTGCTCGAGGATATTACGCAGGCCACCGGGGCCTATTTGCAGGCGGAAGGTGGTGAGCAGTTCGCGCAACTGGCGATAGGAGGAGTCCAGCCCCTCCTTCAATTCGGTAATAATTTCCTCCACCTTGGCTTTGTCCATCTGCTCATTGCGGTTGGCGCGATTGAGCCGGGTAACCTGGATTTTCAGGTAGGAGAGGGATTGTGCCAATGAGTCGTGCAGTTCCCGCGCGATTATTGCGCGTTCATCCAGCAGGGCGACGCGGCGTTCCTGGGCTTCACGCTCGTTGATGGCGATGGCAGCGGTAACGCTGTCGGCAAAGGTAGCCAAGCGTTGTTGCTGCTCCTCATCGAGGCTTTCACCGCGGGGTAGGGTGCACATCAGTACGCCGTAATTGCGCTTGTCCACTTCCAGCGGGAAGCGGTACACGCGGTAGTCGCCCTCGTCGGAGGGACCACAGGTGCTTACGCACATGCGGCACTCATTACCGTCACACTGGCTGTTGCCGAGGCCCTGCACCAGGTGCTCGTAAGGAGCTTCGCCCTCGGGAGTCATCAGGCAAAGGTCCAGGTTGCTCAGATCGGCCACATTAGCGAACTCTCCCAGCCATTGTCCCAGCTCAGCACTTGCCAGGGGCCCCTCGCTGATACGTCGCGCCAGGCGGTATTGGAAGTCCAGTGCCTCGTGACTCTTTTGTAATTGTGCAGTTTTGAGTTCTACACGATGGGCAAGGTCACGGTGGGTTGCGTGGATCTCATCGCTCATGTAATTGATGGTGCGCGCCAACACCCCCAGCTCATCCTCACTGTCGATTTCCAGGCGGTGCCCGTTGAAGTCTCCCTGTGCAATGCTCAGGGAGCGGTTGGTGAGTTGCTTGAGTGGTTGTTCCACGGAGCGGTGGAGTATGTAAAGAGACAGGTACACTAGCGCCACTATGGCGAACAGGGAGCCCACCTGTACTAAGCGCAGCAAGCTGATCTTCTCTTCAGCGATGGTTTGGTAGTCGGATACCAGGGTATCTACATCGCCAATAAACGGTTCCAGGCGGTTAGCCAGCTGCAGAGAGTCCATGGGCAAGCGGCCGGCGGCAATGGATTCCAACAGGGGGCGTATCTCCCCTTCCCAACTATCGATCACCTTGCGGTAGTTGTGTGCTGCGCGCAGGTTGTCGCTGGCGTTGAAGTCGGAGATGCTCAGTACCCGAGCCAGGCGCGATGCAACCTCATCGGCGAGTTCGGTAGTGGCATCAATATCGCCGGAGGGGGCGGTAGCGGCCAGCCGGTAGCTCATGGCGCGCAGGGAGCCAGCCAGGTTTACCGCGGCGGCATCGTTTTCGGCGGCATCGGAGATGATATAGGACGCCACCATGGAGCTCAGGGCCACCAGCACGGTGAGCAGCATCAGGGTACCGATGCGGTAGACGATGGATTGTCGGATTCGGTTCAGCATATCTGATTCACTTCGCCCCTGGGCGGTTGTGGGAACTCTTCCCTATTGTGTCGCCCACGGGCGCTCAAATTTGTGAGTACCACCAAAGAACGCCAGTTTTGCACAAAATTTAACCTGATGCCTGCTTTTTAAGCGGAGGCCCAGCCACTCTGCGGTTCGCGCAATACCTTAGCCATGAGTTGGCGCCATTTCCCTACCCACTCTGGGGTAGTTCGTCGCTTTTCTACCCCTTTTTGGTCAGGTGATCCTTCCGCACAGCGCTTTTATATTCCCCGCTAAACCGATGCTTTAACCGCATTTCGATGCCCTGGGAGTACCGCATGAGCCATTTCCTGGACCGACTGAAATACCTGAAGAAACAAAAAGAGCCTTTTTCCGGAGGACACGGGGAAAAGACCGATGACGACCGCAGCTGGGAAGATGGCTATCGTCGCCGCTGGCAGTTCGACAAGATTGTGCGCTCCACCCACGGGGTGAACTGCACCGGCTCCTGCAGCTGGAAGATCTACGTCAAAGACGGCCTGGTCACCTGGGAGACCCAGCAGACCGACTACCCGCGCACCCGCCCGGACCTGCCCAACCACGAGCCGCGGGGTTGCCCCCGTGGTGCCAGCTACTCCTGGTATATGTACTCGGCCAACCGCCTCAAGTACCCGAAGATCCGCAAACGCCTGGTAAAACTCTGGCGCGAAGCCAAGTTGAGACACAGCGATCCGGTAGAGGCCTGGGCCAGCATTGTTGAGGACCCGGCCAAGGCCAGGTCCTACAAAGAGCGCCGCGGTATGGGCGGATTTGTGCGGATCAAATGGGATGAAGCCAATGAGCTGATCGCCGCTGCCAATGTATACACCACCAAGAAATATGGACCCGACCGGGTAACCGGCTTCTCGCCGATTCCCGCCATGTCCATGGTCTCCTACGCTGCCGGTGCCCGCTATTTGTCATTGATCGGCGGTAACTGCCTGAGTTTCTACGACTGGTACTGCGACCTGCCGCCCGCCTCTCCGCAGATTTGGGGTGAGCAGACCGACGTGCCCGAGTCCGCCGACTGGTACAACTCCAACTACCTGATCGTCTGGGGTTCCAATGTGCCGCAGACCCGTACCCCGGATGCGCACTTCCTTAGCGAGGTGCGTTACAAGGGTGCCAAGACCTGCGTAATCACTTCCGACTACTCCGAGTGCTCCAAGTTTGGTGATACCTGGCTGGCACCGCGCCAGGGTACCGATGCGGCCCTGGCGATGGCCTTCGGCCACGTGATTTTGAAAGAATTCCACGTCGACAAGCCCAGTGCTTACTTCACCGAATATGTGCGCACCACCACCGATATGCCGATGCTGGTGACCCTGGAAGAGCGCGACGGCAAGCTGGTACAGGGCCGCTTCCTGCGCGCCTCCGACCTGGCGGATGACCTCGGCCAGGACAACAATCCCGAGTGGAAGACCATCGCCGTCAACCATGATGGCCAGCTGGTGTCACCCCAGGGTTCTGTAGGTTACCGCTGGGGCGAGCAGGGAAAATGGAATATCGAACAGCGCGACGGCCTTAGTGGCGAAGAGGTAGAGTTGAAACTCAGCCTGAAAGACTGCGCCGATGAAATTGCCCAGGTGGCCTTCCCTTACTTCGGTGGCCAGACCCACGAGCACGACTACTTCCAGCACACCGACCACAGCGATGTGATTGACTACAAGGTGCCGGTGAAGTACGTGCGGAACAAAGACGGCGAGGTGCTCAAAGTTGCCAGCGTCTATGACCTGACCCTGGCCAACTACGGCGTGGAGCACGGCCTCGACGATCCCAACTGTGCCCACAGTTACGACGAAGACAAGCCCTACACTCCCGCCTGGCAGGAGAAGATCACTGGCTGTCGCCGTGAGAACGTTATCCAGGTAGCGCGCGAGTTCGCCAATACCGCCGACAAGACCCGTGGACGCTCCATGGTGATTGTGGGTGCCGCCCTCAACCACTGGTACCACATGGATATGAACTACCGTGGCCTCATCAATATGTTGATGATGTGCGGTTGTATCGGCCAGAGCGGCGGTGGCTGGGCCCACTATGTGGGGCAGGAAAAACTGCGTCCGCAAACCGGCTGGACCCCCTCGCTTTCGGCCTCGACTGGCAGCGTCCGCCGCGCCATATGAACGGCACCTCCTTCTTCTACAACCACGCCAGCCAATGGCGCTACGAGAAGTTGGAGATGGACGAAGTGGTTTCGCCGTTGGCCGACAAGAGCAAGTGGCAGGCTTCCATTATCGATTACAACAGCCGCGCCGAGCGTATGGGCTGGCTGCCCTCCGCACCGCAGCTGGGTATGAACCCGCTGCAACTGACCAAAGACGCCGCCGCTGCGGGTATGTCCGCCAAGGATTACACCGTGCAGCAGCTCAAGCGTGGCGCGCTCAAGTTCGCCAACCAGGACCCGGATAATCCGCAGAACCACCCGCGCAATCTATTTATCTGGCGCTCCAACCTGCTGGGTTCCTCCGGTAAAGGCCACGAGTACATGCTGCGCCACTTGCTCGGCACCAAGCACGGTCTGATGGGTAAGGACCTGGGCGAAGCCGGCGGCAAGAAGCCGGAAGATGTGGCCTGGCACGATACCCCCAGTGAGGGCAAAGTCGATCTGCTGGTGACACTGGACTTCCGTATGTCCACCACCTGTCTCTACTCCGACATCGTGCTGCCGACGGCCACCTGGTATGAGAAGGACGACCTCAATACCTCCGACATGCACCCCTTTATCCACCCGCTCACCAAAGCGGTGGACCCGGCCTGGGAAGCGCGCAGCGACTGGGACATCTTCAAAGGTGTGGCGAAGAAATTCTCCGAACTCACCGATGGCCACCTGGGGGTGGAAAAGGATCTGGTAACCCTGCCAATCCACCACGATACCCCCACCGAAATCGCCCAGCCCTTTGGGGTGAAGGCCTGGTGGAAGGGCGAGTGCGACCTGATTCCCGGTGTTACCGCGCCGAGCATGATCGAGGTGGAGCGCGACTATCCCAACACCTACAACCGCTTTACCTCTATCGGCCCATTGCTGGAAAAGCTCGGCAACGGCGGTAAGGGCATCAGCTGGAATACCGATGACGAGGTGGACTTCCTCAAGAAGCTCAACCGCACCTGGAAAGATGAAAGCGCCCGCGATGGCCGCGCCCGTATCGACAGCGCCGTGGATGCCGCCGAGATGATCCTGTCTCTGGCTCCTGAAACCAATGGCCAGGTGGCGGTGAAGGCCTGGGAAGCCCTGGGCAAGATTACCGGTCGCGATCACACCCATCTGGCCAAACCCAAGGAAGACGAGAAGATCCGCTTCTCCGATATCGTGGCGCAGCCCCGCAAGATCATCTCCTCGCCCACCTGGTCCGGCCTGGAAGATGAGCATGTGAGCTACAACGCCGGCTACACCAACGTGCACGAGATGATTCCCTGGCGCACCATCACCGGCCGCCAGCAGTTCTACCAGGATCACGAGTGGATGCGCGACTTCGGCGAGACCATGTGTGTGTACAAGCCGCCCATCAACCTGAAAACCGTACAGCCGGTGCTGAACCAGAAGCCCAACGGTAACAAGGAGATCCTGCTGAACTGGATCACCCCGCACCAGAAGTGGGGTATCCACAGTACCTACTCCGACAACCTGCTGATGCTCACCCTGTCTCGCGGTGGCCCCATCGTGTGGATGAGTGAGAACGACGCCAAGCTGGCGGGTATTGAAGACAACGACTGGATCGAAATCTTCAACGTCAACGGCGCCATTGCTGCCCGCGCGGTGGTGTCCCAGCGAGTGCCAGACGGCATGGCCATGATGTACCACGCCCAGGAGCGCATCGTGAATACACCGGGAGCGGAAACCACCGGCACCCGCGGCGGTATCCACAACTCCGTAACCCGCGCGGTGATGAAACCCACCCATATGATCGGCGGCTACGCCCAGCAGTCCTACGGCTTTAACTACTACGGCACTGTGGGCTGTAACCGGGACGAGTTTGTGGTGGTGAGAAAAATGAACAAGGTCGACTGGCTGGATGGCGAAGACGTCAAAGAGCCGACCCGAGAGGAGGTGTAACAATGAAAGTTAGAGCCCAGATCGGCATGGTGCTGAACCTCGATAAGTGTATCGGCTGTCACACCTGCTCGGTGACCTGTAAAAATGTCTGGACCTCCCGCGAGGGGGTCGAGTATGCCTGGTTTAACAACGTCGAGACCAAACCCGGTGTCGGCTATCCCAAAGAGTGGGAAAACCAGGACAAGTGGAACGGCGGCTGGACCCGCAAGAAAAACGGCAAGTTGCAGCCGAAGATCGGCAGCAAGCACCGGGTGCTGGCGAATATTTTCGGCAACCCGGATATGCCGGAAATCGACGACTACTACGAGCCGTTCGACTTCGACTACCAGACCCTGCACAAGGCGCCGGAGCAGAAGCACCAGCCGGTGGCCCGCCCGCGCTCGCTGATCAGTGGCGAGCGTATGGAGAAGATCGAGTGGGGTCCCAACTGGGAAGAAATTCTCGGTACCGAATTCGACAAGCGCAAGAAGGACAAGAACTTCGAGCAGGTCCAGGCAGATATCTACGGTGAGTTCGAAAACACCTTTATGATGTACCTGCCGCGCCTGTGTGAGCACTGCCTCAATCCCGCCTGTGTGGCCTCCTGCCCAAGTGGTGCCATCTACAAGCGCGAAGAGGACGGCATCGTCCTGATCGATCAGGACAAATGTCGCGGCTGGCGCATGTGCGTATCCGCCTGCCCCTACAAGAAGATCTACTACAACTGGAAAACCGGTAAATCCGAGAAGTGTATCTTCTGCTACCCGCGTATTGAGGCGGGCCAGCCAACTATCTGTTCCGAGACCTGCGTGGGCCGTATCCGTTACCTGGGGGTGCTGCTCTATGACGCCGACCGCATCGAGGAAGCTGCTGCGGTAGAAGACGAAAAAGCCCTCTACCAGGCCCAGTGCGATATCTTCCTCGACCCCAGCGATCCCAAGGTCCAGGAAGCTGCCCGCGCCGAGGGTATCCCCGAAGCCTGGCTCGAAGCTGCGCAGAAATCCCCAGTGTACAAGATGGCCATCGACTGGCAGATCGCCCTGCCGCTGCACCCGGAGTACCGCACCCTGCCCATGGTTTGGTACGTGCCGCCGCTGTCTCCGATCCAGAACGCAGTGCAGGCCGGCCAAGTGGAAACCGTCACCGTGGGCCGCAGCGCCGAGATCCCGGATCTCTCCACCCTGCGCATCCCGCTGCAATACCTGGCCAACCTGCTCACCGCCGGCGACGAGAAGCCAGTGGCCCGCGCCCTGGAGCGCATGATTGTGATGCGCGCCTATATGCGCGGCATCCATGTGGACGGCGTGCAGGAACGCGAACTACTGGAAGAGGCGGGCCTGACCGTACAGCAGGTAGAAGAAATGTATCGCTATATGGCCCTGGCCAACTACGAAGACCGCTTCGTAGTGCCCTCAAGCCATAAGGCCTACGCGGAAAACGCCTACGACATGAAGTCCTCCTGTGGTTTCAGCTTCGGCAACGGCTGTAGCACCGGCAACGACAGCACCAATATCTTCGGCGGCAAGCAGCACGCAGTGCGCGAAGTAATACCAGCCAAAGTGGTCGACTGAGGCCGAGGGGAGAATACCGATGAAAGTGTTAAACCTGATTGCCCGCCTGCTGGATTACCCATCCGAAGAGCTGGTGGCGCACCTGGATGAGCTGACCAACTGGGTGGCGGAGTCCGATGAGCTGGATGCACCCCTGCGGGATATGTTGCTGGCATTTATTTCCCACTACGAGTGTATGGATGCGCTCGACTGGCAGAGTGAATACGACGGCCTTTTTGAGCGCGGCCGCGCCGTGTCCCTGCACCTGTTCGAGCATATTCACGGCGAATCCCGCGATCGCGGCCAGGCCATGGTGGACCTGACCGCGCGCTATCGCAGTGCCGGTCTTGAACTGAATGAACGCGAGTTACCGGACTATCTGCCCACCTATCTGGAGTTCTGCGCAACCCAGGGTGAAGAGGCCTACGGCTGGGTGCATGACATCACTCATGTCATCGCCTTGTTGAGCGCGCGCCTGTCCAAGCGCGAAAGCCCCTATCACTTGTTGATGGACTCACTGCTGCTGATGGCAGGCGTTTTTGTCGATCTGACTGCACTTAAGGAAGAGGTGGCCAACGAGGAACGCGACGACACCCCGGAAGCCCTGGACAAAATCTGGGAGGAAGAGGTGGTCAGCTTTACCGGCGCCAACAATTGCGACCAGTCCATATCGCGGCCCAGCGCTGCGCAGCTGCGCGACGGCCAGCCCCTTACCTGGGCCCCCAGTGCCAAAGATGCCGCGCAGAATTCTGCCCAGCCCGCACCACAGGAGTAACAAGATGAACTATCTGAATACGCTGCTCTTCGCCATTTACCCTTTCGTCGCCCTCACGGTCTTCCTGGTGGGGAGCCTGATCCGCTACGACCGCGACCAATACACCTGGCGCACCGGCTCCAGTCAGTTATTGGAGCGCAAACAATTGCGCATCGGCAGTTACCTGTTTCATATCGGGGTGATCGCCATTCTCGCGGGCCACTTTATCGGCCTGCTCACGCCCAAAGCGGTGTGGCACTTCCTCGGCATTGAAGCCTCCACCAAGCAGATGATGGCAATGGGGATCGGTGGTTTCTTCGGGGTGATCTGCTTTATTGGCCTTACCATTTTGATCAAGCGCCGCCTCACCAATCCGCGAGTGCGCGCCACCACTTCCAAAATGGACCTGACCATACTGTTGATGCTCTACGCCCAGTTAATCCTCGGCCTGATCAGCATCCTGGTTTCCGCCGGCCATATGGACGGTGCCGAGATGCTCAAACTGATGGCCTGGGCCCAGTCCATTGTCACCCTCGATGGCTCCGCAGCCGCAGCGGCTATCGCCGACGTGAATATCATCTACAAGCTGCATATTTTCCTCGGCATGACCCTGTTCCTGCTGTTCCCCTTCAGCCGCCTGGTACACGTATGGAGTGTTCCGGTGCAGTACTTCCGCCGCAATTACCAAATAGTCCGCGCCAAAGCCGCGCGCTAATCCCAGCAATTGTTAACCCGGCCCGCTATGAGCGGGCCTTGTGTGGAGTAGAGTCATGAGTGCATTACTGGCCTCCGACGCCGCCGGGCGCGAATTCGAACTGGCTGAAGCCGTGGCCGTTAACGGCAATGAAATCCCCGCAGACCTGATTTACCAGGAGATGCAATACCAGACCGCCAACTCCCCGCGCCAAGCGATTTACCGCGCAGCGCGGGCCCTGGTTATCGGTTGGCTTTTACGGGAAAAGGCCGCGGGGCAGGGGCTTTGCGCCGCCGATGAAGACCTGCATAGCGAAGCTTTCGATCACGCAGTTTCAGACCTTTTAAAAGGCGAGCTACAAGTGAGCCCGGCCAGTGAAGCCGAGTGCCGCGCCTATTTCGCAGCCCATCCACATAAATTCCGCTCCGATCCCCTCGCCGAAGTGCGCCATATCCTGATCCCGGCCGCACCGGATGATTCCGAAGCTTGCGCCAAAGCGCGCGCCGCCGCCGAGGACATGCTTAAGCAGATCCGCGCCGATGCCAATCCGCTACAGGCCTTCGCCCAGTTGGCCCAATCCCACTCCGCCTGTTCCTCTGCGGAAGCCGGCGGCAGCCTCGGCCAAGTGGGGCGCGGTGATACCGTCGCCTCCTTCGAGCGCGCAGTGTTCGAGCAGGGCACCGGTTTGGTAGCGGAACCCGTGGAAACACCTTACGGTGTACACCTGATTTATGTAGAGCAATGTGAGCCGGGCCGCCCGCTGGAATATGAATATGTTGCGGAGCGAATCGAGGAATACCTGACCGAAAAACGCCGCCGCCAAATGACCAGCGATTACCTGCAAAAAATGGTGCAGGCCGCGCAAATATCCGGCCTGGACTTATCGGGGGAGGCCCACTGAGGTGGCAGAGATTCGCCAACTGTTCGCGCGCAATCGCGCCTGGGCAGAGGAGAGGACGGCAAAGGACCCGGAATTTTTCCAACGTCTGAGTCGTCTGCAGGTTCCCAAGTATTTATGGATCGGCTGCTCCGACTCCCGCGTGCCCGCCAACGAGATTGTGGGTATGGCACCGGGGGAGCTATTCGTACACCGCAATATCGCCAACGTGGTGGTACATACAGACTTTAATTGCCTCTCGGTGCTGCAATACGCCGTAGAAGTACTCAAGGTGGAACACGTGGTGGTGTGTGGCCATTACGGTTGTGGCGGCGTACAGGCCGCCATGGGCCACAGCGAATGTGGCCTGGTGGATAACTGGCTGCGCCATATCAAGGATGTCTACGCCCGCCACCAGCAGGAACTGGAATCCCTCGATAAAGAATCGCGTTCGGCACGATTGTGCGAATTAAATGTGATGGCACAGATACAAAACCTGGCCATGACCAAGATAGTGCAGCACGCCTGGGACCGAGGCCAAAGCCTCAGCCTGCACGGCTGGATCTACGATATTCGCGATGGCCTGATTCGAGACCTGGGTATGCGGATGGACGATCGCGGCCAGGTGCCGGAGATTTATCATGTTTATGGTGGGGTGCCGGAGGAGGGGTGAGGCTTTACTGCGTATCTTAATCAGAAAATCCCTAAGTTATTTTCTGCTCAAGCTTCTAATAATTGGGCGCAGTATAACACCCGTGGTATACACGGCTTTGAAATGAAGGCAAAGTCGAAATGGAAAAGCCAATACCGAGCCTGTGAGTGTTATGTGGCTAGCTCGCTTCTGATCTGCACCTCAGGTGCAATATGATGCAAATCAATATAAAGCTCAAGCATTGGTCTTCAGCCATAATCATCTCAGTTACAATTTACAGAAATTAACTACTGCTCATCAGCTTGTATTTGTTTCTCGGCCAGAATTTCTTGCTGCTTCTGTTTGGCACGCTCTTCGCGCAGCCTGTTAGACTTTACAACGAACTTACCATCAATAAAGTCAAAGTTTTTTGTAGAAATAAGCGTATATAAATCGTCTTTTTCACCAGAACCCTCTGTAACAAAGACAAAATAATTTTTCCCAACTTGGTCATCCGGTATTCTTAAGGTACAACTGGTATTATAATCATGTACTGCTGAAATAAAATTCTTCTTTTCCCCTTTATATATTTTTATCACTTCAAACTTAGCGACCTGCAGATATGCTGGGACATACATTAAAGATAAAAGTTTGCCTTTAAATACGGATTTTGAACGTTTAATAACTTTCTGAGGGTTTTGAAGAGCAATCGTTCCAGGGGCAATTATACAGGCTGATGTATTCAGGCTAATCAGTATAAAAAAAGAGCTATAAGAAATTTCATAAAACAAAACATCATTAGCAATTGTAAATTAAGGGGCTGAAGTGATTTTTCCGTTCACCTAAGTTTATTAATTTTGTCCAGCTCCATATGTAGCAGAGGATACGGTTTTCCTTGACCATCTAGCGGAGATCTACCTACTACAGTAAAACCTAAATGCTTATAGAACTCTAGGGCTTGAAGATTCTGTTCGTTGACGTCAACTTTTGTCACACCTAGATTTTCAATGGCATACTTAGTTAAAAAAGTTCCAACGCCTGAGCCTCTTGATTCAGGCGCAATGAACAACATTTCAATATTCCCGTTAAGAACTCCACAGAATCCAAGAATCTTTCCATCCTCATTTTTTGCACACATCAGGTCTACTGAGTCGAAGTATTGTTCTAATATGAGCGGTTTAAGAATGACAATATCCTCTTCTTGCAAAAAATCGTGAGTAGCTCGAACAGAATCCTCCCATATTTCGATCAGCGTTGAATAATCGCTTTTACCTGTTGTCTCTACTTTCATATATTATTCTGATAGATATGTAATACCGTGAGAATCGGCATGCCGTGTGAGGCGTAGCATTTCCAGTAGGGCCTGTAAGGCCGAAATAAAAAGCATATACCTTAGTATATGAGCTTCACTCCTTACATTTTAATTTCTTGAACTTTCGCACTTTTGTACGAATATTTTTCATTGGGGATGAAGTGTTAAATTGAATCATTCGTCCCAGTGTGTAATTTTTATACCAACTTCTAGCATAGAGTTCATCGTTGCTCAGTGACTCGATTAGCTGCAATATTTGCTCGGTAGTTAATTGAAACTCTGATAGCAGATTTTTAAAAGACCAATCTCGATATTGCCTGTGAAAATGATGAGCTAACCGACCAAGTTCATTCCATTGATAACCTGTTTCAGGAAAGTCTACCTTAAGTCCTCTTGATGTGAGGTCATACCATTTCAGGACCAGTTTTCCCCATCCAATCAAATATGACAGTGTATCGCAAACACTTATCTCAGTATTCTTTATATTACCTTCAACACCAATTTGTCGTGAGTATTCTTCCGGGATTTCTGAATAATCCGTAAGAAGTTTATCAAAAGTGGTTCGAATGGCTTGATGCAACTCTTCTTTATTATTGGGTATTGATGACATAGTTGATTAATTTACATAATGCCCGGCATAGCGGAAGTTTTGTAGCAAAATGGTTTGCATGCAAATGTCATAGCAAACATAAATGAGCTGAAGGAAAACTATTCAGCTGATGCTAATTGTTTATCTCCAAGAGTACCCTTGGAAATTTTAAATATCCAATGAGCACCAACTAAAATTGGTAAAATCCATGGCGTGGTTACCGGCTTAAACAATTGACGGTCACTAATTTCACCAACTAAAAATAAGCAAGCGATACTTAGTGCTCCAGACAAATAATAATAAGTACATTTTGTTAATATTAAGCTCACCCTAAACTCAAGAAACAGAAACATTCTCCATAATGAATATACTCCAAGAATACCACCAATGTAAGCTGGAATAATGAATTCAGGACGGAGTAATATTCCAAATGGAAAAAGTAAAGTGGCAAACAAAATAATGGCTGTAGATGGCAGTACCACCACAGTGAACTCAGTCCAATGTATGAAACGCTCAATCATAAAAAGCTAATGCTCTAAAAGCGGGTAGCCGTAGAAGCTAGGGTTGCCGTAGAAGCTAGGGTTGCCGGATGCACGTTTTCCATGCATGAAATTGGTTGGCTTGTATGATAAATATTATCCAATTCCTTAGCACGGAACTAGACTCCCCGCCTGGCCAATAGCTTTAAGGCAGGCATTGAGTGCTTCTGTTGTTATCCTGGCTCCATTAAAAATGATGTCACATAAGATAGCAAAGACAAAGCTCAAGTAACTAACATATGCGAAACCGGTATAGTCATTGTAAATTATGGTGTAGAACCAATTCTGCTCAAAGAGATAAAAATATGAGCATATACCTGTTGATGCCAGCATTAACCCAGCAGGCAAGAATAATTGTTTGATAGCCCTAGGCTGCATAAATGAAGCAATTAATAAGAGGATAAAAACAATTGAGTTAGTGGCCAAAAAAATACGTACGTCCAAAGTTAATTTATGGACAATTTCCATGTACTTGATATGGCTGAAATCAATTAGTTTGGTCTTGGCAGTCTCAAGCGAGGCAAGCTTTGACTGCATAGATACCCTGATTGATCGTTCCCATTTTCTTCGACATTCGCAATCCAGATTTCGAAGTTTTGCAATTTGATTTGCAAGAATGGCTGGTGCATCTTCTTTGAGCTGTTGCTTTACCTTTTCAAGATCCCGCTCAGTTTTAGCTCGAAACTCTCGCGCTTTGGCACCTAGCAGACCTTCTAGCTTCGTTGGCGCAGGAAGTCGTAAGGCATCAATCCTTTTATCGGCTTCAGATTTAAGCTTCCATTCGATAAAGGAACTGCCCGATTTTTCTATGATATGAGGAGCGGTGAATGTAAATAGATATAGAGGAACAAATAAAAGCACCCCTAGAAGCCCCCAAATTCTTAGTGACACTTTTTCCATGTATTACTCTGGTACTATTTAATAGCGTATTAAAAAGAAATTATATTATATCTCGTTATTCTATTCCTTTAGATCACAGGGTCAAATCGTTAAAACCCAATAAGTTTGAATTACCCCGGCACTAGCACCGACAAAAGTTGCAAGAAAGCTTCAACCAGGCTCTATTTATTTCCTGCACAACTTATATCTTGCAGCTCGACTAAAAAAAGTGACTGTCAACTTCTCAGCTTTTGTTACAGCAACACCCTTGTAGCTTGGGCGGGTCCTATTTTCATAGGCTTTTAATGCCGAATTTTTGGGGCCGGAGTGTAGAAGCGGAGTGATGGAACGGAGGTCTCAGTCGCAATACGGCGACAATAACAGCGAGCAATCTATGGGTGGGCAAGATCGCCAGGTAGAACAAGCAATACTACGGTGCATTGAGTTTAGCCACAGACGCCTCAATAGAAGAGAGGACATTTCTCACACGTAAGCGCAACATCTCGACCTGTGTAACTGTTTCACGTGCTCCGACTTCACCGTACCAAAAGAAGTGGTTGCCAGGGACACGGGCGTTTAGTGCACCAGAGGTTGCATAACTAAACTGATCCATTAAATTCTGCCAATTCTCCGGGTCAATCTCTTCAGATTTTGACAAAGCAGGAAGCGCGATATTTCGATATAAATGCTGAACCTGATAAAGCCCCCAATTGCCTCGATCAGTTAGCGCGTGGTCATTGTCTAGCACTTTATTACCAGAGATTGTGACGACCATGGGAAAGTCGGTAAATTTAAGGGCTCCTGTATCGGCAATTGCCCAATCCAGATCCTGTACAAAGTTGCCGTTATCATAGCGAGACGCAATCATAATCGCATTTAGG
Source organism: Microbulbifer sp. MLAF003 (assembly GCF_030012965.1). Classification (NCBI taxonomy): domain Bacteria; kingdom Pseudomonadati; phylum Pseudomonadota; class Gammaproteobacteria; order Cellvibrionales; family Microbulbiferaceae; genus Microbulbifer; species Microbulbifer sp. MLAF003. The sequence goes on along the minus strand of NZ_CP120232.1, from coordinate 4,702,520 downwards.
GCTACCGGAATTTCTCCGAGTACATCACTTTCGAACGTCTCCCAAGGAATAATAACGTGCCCGTTCATCTTGTTCTGAGCAGTCACGTACCTCTTAAACAACTCGTAGAATTGCGGCGCTTTCGAAAGCCCATTCTTTGACTTTGAGATTGCACCTGGTGCAGCCAGTAGCAAAGGGATAGGTGGGGTTGATGCAATTGAAACGTAAAGGCTCATATCCAGCCCGGCCGCCTGTGAAGCCTCGTAAACTGATTGAGTAATCTGCCCGCCTGCGCTCCAACCAAGAACAATGATCTCACCCGAAAGCCCATGCTTGTCCACGTAGTGTTTGGCGACCGCAGCTACTTGGTTGCCCCAATCACGGATCGAGAATGCAGGGTAGACCTTGGAATAGACCTTGTTTCCAGTCGGATAAGATGCGCCAAGAAAAGAAAACCCTTTCTGCCCAAACCAATAGGCGAGAAAATCCTTCTCGTCGCCACCAGGGTAGCCATAGGCGACACGAGCTAGATGAAACCCACCCGGAACGAAGATCACCAGAGGTTTTTGAGGATCGCCGGCTTTGAAATAATTCAGTGTTTCTATGCCGTTGGTTAGTAGCATCTCCTCACCTGGATAAAGGTGAGCATTCACCTTGGTTTTTTCGACCGTCCAACTCTGCACAGCCTGGGCTCCCAAAGAGACTAAAGAAAAGAATAACGCATGAAATACATTAATATATAGCCTCATTTTTAGGCTCCTATATGGGCTTAATACCTATTTATAGGCTTTTCTCATCATTAATCACTGAAATATTTCTTTCTATAAGGCTTCTATAAGCTTTTTGGGGGAGGAATGGGGATTTGTTCTTTACATTGAATTTTTCCAAAATATCCTTAACTTGTGTATCTATCATTATTCCTCCCACACTCCCCCTTTTTGATGAAGCTCTCGAATTTTGTTTACTCATTCGAAAGTATTTTTCCTAAATTCAAGTAATGAGAGTTTACTTGATGGAACACCATGCCCCGGTATTATCAAGCTTTGCTCATCACCTAGATTTAAAATAGCATCAATCGCTTCATTAAAGCCTTTAATTCCGCCAGAATAAAATACTGGGTGCCAGCTGGTATCGAATACATCACCGACAAATATTGAATTACTTTCCTTAAGGTAATAGATATTGTCGATTGCTGAATGAGACTTGACTTTAATGTGGGTAAAGCTATCCAAGTTAAAGGTATTCTCTTTAAGTTTTCCTCCTCGCTTTTCAAAGTACTCGTTTCCACCGGTGTGGTCAGAATGTGCGTGTGTGTTTAAAATGAAAGAGATTGGCTTGTTGTGAATTAATGTTTGCTGGTGAGAACTAGCTATTTCATTGAATGAAAACCGATATTATTTCCTTCGGTATCTTGCGCTATTGCGATAAAACCATGCTCCCCAATAGACATTTTAGGCACTACTAGCTTCCCACCTGCTGGTTCGACTCTGGCCAGTTCAACAGAACAATCTTCGCAATCAAAATACACTAGGGTGCTATTACCTCCAGCTTCAACACCATCCATTTTACAAATTGCTCCGCTTGCACCCGGTTCTTGTTTCATTGGAAATGCCCACATCTCGGGCTGAGGAAAATCTTTTACTTCGTCGGGATTGTCTAGTCGAGTTAACTCCTGCTTGAGCACAGCTTCATAAAAGGACTTTGCGCGTACCATATCATTTACATAAATTTCAAACCAACAAACTGCATTTGTATTCATTTGAGTATCCTCACTGTTAAGTATCTAAGTATGGTTTGTATTTCTGGAGACATAACGAAGTTTTAGAAAAATCATCCATATTTTACGTTGGCGCGGAGCTAGTCTCTATTTGGTTAGTAAGGTCAATATACCCGCCGCCTTCAGCTCACCCTATTATGAGTCAATTTTACGCGCAATAATGAAAACTACCATATTATGCATTCCATGTTGCCATTGAACTTCAATGGTAAAACCAGCGTCTTGAATTTCTTTCGCTAATTTTACTTTTGTTAGGATGAAGACATCGGGCATTATGCCCATGAATTTTCCCAGAGGTGCTAAGAGCTTAATAAACCGTATATAGGAATTGCCCATACAAACGGTACTACTCACGAAAACACCACCAGGCTTGAGGATTCTAGCAGCTTCTGCCAAAACATCTCTTCGATCTGGTAGTAAGTGAATAACATTTAAACCCAATACTGCATCAAAACTCTCAGACTCAGCATTGAATTCGGTTAACGTACCTCTGGTAAATCTAATATTATCGATGCAGGCTTCCCTGGCCTTAGTTCGACCAATCTCAAGCATGTTTTCAGATATATCTACCGCTTCAATATGTTGCACATACGGAGCGTGGTAAATCGCCGTAGTCCCTGTTCCGCAGCCAAACTCCAAAATATTCATATCAGGCGTAAAGAATTTCTGGGTATCTGAGAGCTTCTTCTGATAACTTGCCTCGTCAGAAATAGGGCTCCTAGCATACTCCTCTGCTTTTCTATCCCAGAACTTATCAGACCTATTCATATCAGTTCCTATATATAAACGCCAAGGCGTTATCGACGCTGTTTTTATACTCCCTGATTCATAAAGCCTCAAGCTGCGGACCGAAGTGTCTGAAAGCCTTAATATTTTATGTTTCTAAAACCCATTAAGGACACCCCACAACTTATCCCAGCGTTCAAGCTTTTCATCGGCACTCAAGAGTCTTGGCTGAATTTGAATAGGATTGCCAAGTTGATTCACGCCTTCCAATAAATTGGAATTTACTGCCCCGCGAAGCTGACCATTTATATTGCAGCCTACGGCTAGTAGTTCATTACAAGCTTTGCAATAGTAGAAATTAGCAAGCTGATCACCATTTTGTTTGGTTGAAATCCCATCACCAATGAAAGCCACTGACATATTCGGATCACTTATAATAAGTGACGGGTTGGCTTGGCAATAATTACAATCGCAAACGCGCGGATTCAAACCTTCGAGCGGTCCAGCTAACTGAACTTCAACCCGCCAACGGTTACATTTACACGATCCCTTAAAGAGCATAATAATTAGTGCCAATTACGATGAAAGATGCGCTTGCCTCAATTGCTGGAGGCTACTGGCGCATTTTTTGCCGGTTTTGTGGCAAAAAAAGGTGACAGTAACCAGAGATCAGATTGCAGGCATTTGGTACGCCCAGCATAGGCGCGAACTAATAGAGTGAAAGTCCCCTGTAGGAGGATCACTATTTAATGGCATTCCATTAAATGCTAACTACCAGCGAATGGCAACTGCAACATAGAGAGAAAGAGGCCATTAGCAAAACTACCAGCTGATGAACAGAAACGTCATATAAGGCTTAACCTATAAGGCGAGTTGGCCAAGGACGCCGGAGTCATGTGATCTAATGGGTAGAGTAAATGATGCAGTTGTGTAGTGGAAGTTCACGTTCTTATCTGGGGAGATCTGTTTAACTTACTATTGCTGAAGCTGCCAGCGTGGTCGCAGACTCATAAGTAGGCCCAGCCGCCACCATCGTGGGGATAGAACAAAGTGGTGGAACACACCAGCGCCTCGTCAGCATTACCAAATTGATTTGGCAGAAGTCAGCCGACAGCATAGTAGCCTAATGCCAAGATTACTACCTTGGTCATGGTGAAGGCTTGAACCTAAATCCATGAGTTAAAAGACAGGGCTAGCCTACCGATAGTTTTCCAATCGGATATAAAGTTGAGGTAGCGCACTGACATGGCATTCGACTCAAATGAAGACCTGCTCGACACTATCGTTGGGTAGAAATTTATTGCGGATAGGGAATCGTCCATTGCAGAACCGCACGATGGGCGGTGTGGGGCCGGTAGCTAGAAGCTACCGGCTACCCGATTTATATCCTTAGCTAAATAGTGGCACATCATCATGGATGTTCGACCAAGGTGGTTTTTCTGAGGTATACACTTGGATTTGTGGTGCTAGCTCATCAGTATAATTTTTAATTATACCTAGTGGTAAAACAAAATCGGCCGGGAAATGCTTCCCGTTAATAAGGTGAGTTGGTGTTCCACATGTGGAGCAGAAATTTTTGTATGATTTTTCGGTAGCTTGGTAACTGATAACCGAGTCTTCACCTTTAGATAATGAGAATTGTTCTTTTGGAATAACAGCATATGTACTGTGATCAGAGCCTTGTAACTTTCTACACATAGAGCAATGACACTTCACTACTGTCTTAATAGGAAGATCAAATTCCCAAGCTACAGAACCACAATGACAGCCTCCTTTTATTTTATTCAATTCCAGATCTCCGTGAAATATAACCGTTGATTATATTCATTTATTTTATTTTCTCCGGCTTAAGAGAAGGCTACATGTTAAACGAGATATAATATATGATACAGGTCATATTAAATTGTAGGCACATAAGAACTCATGCCTTATACAAAAGAGCACAAGGAAATTACTCGTAGACGAATTCTTGAAAGCGCATTCAGGCTTTTTACGGTCAAGGGTTTTGATGGCGTTACAGTGGATGGAGTGATGAAAGATTGCGGGCTCACCAGAGGAGCGTTTTATGCTCATTTTGACAGCAAAGCGGTGTTGTATCGTGAGTCCTTAAAATTTGCAGTCAATGGCACTAAGCTTGCTGAACTTAAACCAGATGGCACTACCGATAAGGAATGGCTATGCCTACTACTTGATGGATACCTTAGCTTAGAGCATGTGCGGGGTGAATACCCATGTCCACTTGCATTTCTAGCTTCGGATATAACCATGCAGGATGAAGAAACAAAAGCAACTTATGCAAGCATCTACGATGGCATGAACAAAGCAATTTTGGAATACGCTAAAAGCTATGTTGATTGCGACGAAGATGATATTTTGTCAGTAACTGCAATGCTCATTGGTGCAGTAGCCATAGCAAGAATCATAGGTAACGAGAGTTCCGTTACAAAATTATTGCAAGCGTGTCGCCAACAGGCGGGGTTGAAATTGGGTGGAATATAATGCTAAGCACAGGGACGGTCGAAACAGAGCGAAGCGGCGTATAAGCCGCCCCAGCCCGCGCTATTTGCAGAAGAGTACTGCGCTTGTATGGTTGATTAAATACAACCCTCCGCCAATATTAATTGACTATTAGTTGTCTTGTGGCGTATCGCAAATAGATCCTGTGCTTCTGGATCAGCTAAAAATTCTTTTGCTTTTTCAGTTGATGGAAATTCCAATATCACTAACCTCTCCGGAATCCAATTGCCTTCCATTTTTTCTGGAATCACTCCTTTTACAATGTATCTGCCGCCATGCTTTTCAATAAATGCCGGTATTTTTTTAGCGTATTCTAAGAAGCTCTCTAATACTTTAATTGAGAAATCTAAAACCAAATACCCTTTCATTTGCATTTACTCTATAATTTCTTTTGATGCATATTGCTGCGCTCAGCCGCGGATAACCTTGTGTGCTTTATGCACGGTAATGGGAACGCAGCGACCACACATAAAGTTCACAAAGTTAGCCGTTGGCCTGCAACGCATTGTTATGATTCTTGCCGGTTATTTTGTTTCTCAATTTCCTCGACCTTCCTATGCAACTCAACTAGAGAAGTAGAAATCTCAGTTAGAACAGGATTTGATTTAGAGTGGTTCCTTATTTCTTCTTCTCTCAATCCTAACTTAGAATCAATATAACCCAGTACCAAAGAGCAAAATACGAAGACAACAAGAATTATTGGGATAGATACATAGGGAAATTGAAAAACTAGATCTGTGAAGGTGTTTTCTCCAAAAGACTTGATGAAAACGAAAATTATCAGCAAAAACTGAATATAACCGATATACATCTTTGAACGATCTATATAGACCTTCCATCGAATTAAAGTTCTTTTATTTAACTTATTTCTCAATTGACCTCCCAGGTTATAACGCCGCCAGCAGGGGGTAGAGCACGCAGTACTGGCCTTGTATGGTTGTTCTTGCCCGATTCTAATGTTGAAAACCTTTCGCTAACGGGTAAATTGAGACCCACCTTCGGCGGCCACCGAAGGCTTTGTTTGCCACAGTTCGTTGTATTGTCGGCTCTTAAAAGACCGATAACAAGTAGGAACGTGACAGACACTCACTAGGCATAACTCGAATAGTCATGTGGGCCTCGAGCCCGAATAACAAGGTAGAGATAGCTTATCTTATGGAACCTCAAGAGATCAATGTCGGTATCGATACTAGCAGCAAGCAGCTCGATATTTTTGTGAGACCAACTGGCCAATTCTTTAGTGTTACCAATGATAAAAATGGTATTAAGCACGACATTAAACGACTGCAACCCCTTAAACCCAAAAGAGTACTTATCGAGTCCACCGAAAGGCTAGAACTGGAGTTTGTCTGTGCTGCCCACGAAGCGGGATTGCCGATTATTGTTAGCAATATCATCCCAAATTAAAGCAGATTTTTAAGCAATTAGTCGACGCTGGCAAACCCAAAAAATTGGCTCTCATTTCCTGTATGAGAAAGCAACTTACCATCCTGAATACCATGGTGGAAAATAAAACCTACTAGGATGAAAATATGGCTTAAAGGCTTGACGAGCAACCATAGTCACTTGTTATGTGATATGTCCTCGTACCAGTTGGCATGTGAGTACCGGACTGGGGGATGCTTCGGTTAGCACTTGGGTGTTGCCTTCGATGATCATAAAGCTCTGGGCGACTCGTAAGCTGATTAAGCAATTCGAAAGGAAGTTGGAGGGCTTCGGGAAAACCGATGCCTGGAGGCGGTTCGCGTTATCATCTCCAGTGAAACTTAGGTCCACGCCGGCCGATCGCCTCATTCACCACGCACGAGTAATTGCAGGTCCTCCGGATTCCCTTCGATAAGGCGGCTAAGGGATTCGGCGCGCGAGATCCGACCGTCTCTTAGCGTGTACAGGCTGATTACCTTGATTGTGAGCTGTTGGCCATCTTTCGCCTTCGCGCGCACCAGATGCACATCAGCTATCCGATCGCCCTCGCCAATTACGGAAAGGTAGTCGAACCTGACGGCCGAGTACTCCATACGGAACAAATTGATACGAGAATCGAGTTGCGATCGCCCAATCGTTGTGTCGTCGATCACCTGCACGAAGTCTTCGGTAAAGTAGCGGTCGGTGACCTTAGAATCAGCGTTTGGATCACATACCGCTTTGGCCATCTCATCCAGAAACGCTTCGGCCTGTTCACTATTCATTTTTCGATTCTTCTCCGTTCGCGTCCGATTGTGGTCGAACGCATGGGCAGACATCTACCACTGTCTAACGTTAAGGTTGACCGAGCCGTCATGCAGATCGCAAGAATTTAACAAACTAGGCGAAGCCTATCCCGCGAATTTGATTATAGCGGCTTCAGGCCAGCGCTTTGTTATGCGCAAGTTGGTCCGTACAAACCCTCGTTAGCGGGGTGGCAGTAAAGACAACCGCCGCCCTGAAAGTCGAAAGTGAGTAATGCACGAGTGTTGCACCGGTTCATGGTACTCGGGTCAGAATTTCTATCGAAAGCGTGTACAACCCTGTTTCTATCAATACAGAAAGCTCCCCATGCGTCACATGTCTCCAGGCGGAGTTTGCTGTGAATGGGTTTGGGCCTGAAGCGGAGCGTAGGCTGCACAGCCCAGCCAATGGCTGGGCGAACCTGCTTGGCCTATGGGGCAGCACCGTATAGTAAGTACCCCTGAATTACCCCATAAAAGAATACGCTCATCACAACACTACTTGGAACATAGTAACGAGCGTTATTTACCGGTAGAGTCGCAGCCAATAATGCTGAGCAAACCGATGAAATCACAGCAACCCCATACCAATTTCCCTTTAACCCCGGTGAAACCACCCATAGAACATATGTCATGGGAATCAAGCTTGACGCAAAAAGACAAGCCGTAAATTTCCACAGATATACACTTAATTTTTGGCCTTTGTGAATTCGGTTCAATTTCCAGCCCTATAACGCCCTGCATAATCGGCAGGCTGCGCGAAGCCTGGGCTGTCCGGTGGAAGCCACGTAGTGTCTGGAGCGAGGTTGATGCACTTGTTATGCATAGTCTGTCCACCGTCGTTGTTTACCAACCTTTTGCTTGTGCTCAGGATTATTATCAATAAATTCGGAGATGTCAGATTTACTTTTAGGTAGTGCCGGATCACTGTGATAGCCGCTACCCACAAAACGAAACCCAGCCTCCCATAATCTCTTTGCTGCTTCCCAAGCAGAAGAATCTGCTTTTGATGGTGCTGCAAAATTACGCCCCATGAATGCCATGCGATGACCGCAATTTGGGCACGCATGGATCATATCCGAATCTGGCTGATGAGCCGAGCCAGACGACGTACCTTCAATTGCTCGCCGCTTAAATGCAACTTGGCAATCAAAGCATGCAAACTTATGTAGGAACTCAGTCATAGTGCATAACGCCCAACACAGCGGCTAGAAAAGCTACAAGTAATTGTGAAACAATTTGAGTGACTGGTTTGACAGTCCGTTGCTGCTGCTTGTTAGGGCTACCATGCTAATTACTCTTGGGGGATTGGCAAACCATGTTGTTTTAGAAAAGAAAGCTTATCCCAATACCCTCTTTGAAATACGATCTTTCCATATTGGACTTGAAAGAAACCACATCCACGCAAACCTAGAGGGTCTTTCCATTCTAAAATTGCCCAATCTCCATCTTGAAAGATATGCTCTACAATGCAGACCATTTCTGCCGAGGTAAATTCTTCTTCAAATCTAGCTCGAATTGCTTCTTTGCCAACCACCTTATCATTAGCTACTTGATGGTTAATCGCATTATCAGAATAGAAGCTCACTATCTGATCTACATCAGCTTTATTAAAGGCTTCTACCCAAGCTTGAACAATTTCTTTTGGCTCCATAACTCGAATCCTCTTAGGACCTAACGCCGCAAACAGCGGCAGATTTGAAGCAGCGAAGCTGCTGAAAAACTGTCCAGCCCGTGTAGTGGGCGGTGCTGCTTTGCTTTGTTATGCAATGCTGGCATTGTTACTACTCTATTATTTGGCTTACGCTACTTGGATCAACTCCACACTCTTTGAGCCACGATGCCATTTCTGACAAGCTAATTGAGTGTTTTGTGGACGCTCCGCCGCTATAGTCCTCAAAATAGTAGCCTGAGCTATTGTGCCCCTCGTAGATTGTTTTTATACCTTTGCAATCTGCAAGAAACTCCCGTTTAAACGCATTCTTTCCCATTGGAGGCTTAGTTTGTGACTGCGTTGTACAACCCGCTTGCACAAGAATAAGGAATATTAAAATAAATATCGGGACTTTCTTCACTCGTTTTCCTTGTGAGCATAACGCCTAGCACACGGGCGGCCGAAGCAAAGCGTAGGCCGTCCAGCCCACATATTTTGTGGGCAATCGTGCTGCTTTTTGTTATGCATTAGCCTCTCCGCCAGTCTTTAATAGTTGCAATAAGTAGGGCTATGAAAATTACTAGAAGGAAAAAGGCAACACCATAGCCCACGGCACCATCTACTTTAGCTCCTTTGGCCTCCCAATGCCCATAGGTTATAAGCTGATATAGCATTGCAAAAGATATGAAGCCACTAGTAAATACAGCTAGTAACATATGCCGCAAATTGAAAAGCTTTTTCCCAAAAGCAAGCTCCCCCATGAAGGAGTCTCGATTTTTCTATCGAGGCCTTTTCGACGCCATCGGCGGTCTTTGAGATTAGACATAGTTTTATTCATAACAGTGTATTCAAAAGAAGCTGCATCATATCACCTGTCAACATATCCCTAGAGTGGGAGGTCACTCCTATCAGGAAAAAGCAGATAAATCAGTACGTTAGCTATTACCGGTGAGAAATTGCTCTATTGGATATGCTGCGGCCGCAATATATTTTGTTCATTTGATCACAAGTGTAAACCATTAAGAATCAGCAAGTTAGGTTATATGTTGCTGTGGATATGTGAAGCTGCTCTTGATCATTGGTGGTGAAATTACAATAAATTGTCAGAGGTTGAGCTGAATCTAAGGAGAGTATAAAAGGTGTGATAGATGATATCCGCTCAAATGATCTGCTAAAGCAGAGTGCTTTATTAATATTCGGGGCCAAAGTATTCGAAAATAGTTACCACCGTACCGGTACCAGATAACCTTATCTTAAACGCTTGATGAAAACAGCATTGCCTTCGCTAATTGGGTAACCCCTAAAAATTCACAGCAATAATCTAAAAGCCTGCAAGATACTCAGGCTATCGAGAGACCATTCCCATCGATACAGGGAAGGAGTTTCTATTGGCGGTATTGATGATCTATTGTTTCTTGAATTTAATATGAGAGTCAGTGAAGAGTACTCATCCATTCTCCCTTTTCTATAGGCAACTGATAGTTTTCGCAGTATGAGCATTAAGAAATATAGGCACAAAAATGATCTTATTGGAATTTATTCAGTTTGTTTTAGTGTCAAAGCTGCGTAAAATCGATTGATATTTATTGGTATTTTGGCCGGAATTGGGTGGCCTTTTGAAGGCCGATGGCCAAAGACCAAAGGGATTCGAGAGAATCAAGACTTCTAAGAGTTTTCTAAAGAACCATCTTCTCACAGGAGAACGGTAGCGTGACGTAAGAGACAGTAAAAGGCGCTGACCCAAGGTGCAGCAACACCAGGGGCCAGCTAACCAAATTGATACACAGACTATCAAAGTGGCTACATGCATAGTACGCTAGAAACCCGCTCGTCTTCAATAAACTGGAGAACATTCAGCGGCTTGGAGCGATTCCCCAAGCTCCGGGAGCGTTGTGCCTGCCTTTTCTTCTTCTATGCTTACCGTTCCCGCGCACCACCCCGTATTTCCTCACAACGTTACTTTCTCAGCCTTCCATCGTGGGAAGGTCTACCCATGGTTTAACTATCAGTAGGAAATAACTATGTTGATTTTAAAGCGCCGGACAGGTGAAAATTTAAGGATTGGAGCCAATGTGTCGATTACAGTTTTGGAAGTTAAGGGTAATCAGGTAAAGATAGGGATACGTGCTCCCAGATCCCTGCCCGTGCACCGTGAAGAAATATATATACGTGTTCAAAAGGAGGGACATTAGAGAATTGAAATCGTCGTGACTCGGTCGCAACTACGGAAAATTACGAAGTTCGGATTTTTAAAGTAAAGGCCAACGGCTAGAGCTTAAAAAATTCCGAACTATCGCTTTGTATGTGTGGTTCTACATTCTAACAATTAATTTCTGTGAAGAGTAATTATTTAAATAAATTTAAGCTGCTATGCGGTAAATTATTTGGTTTTATTTGGGAGGTTTTTTTAAGAGTTTTTGCTAACCACGGTTCAGAGGTTTTTTGTAGGTTGAGTGGATTAGCGCCACTATTTAATAGTACGAGATTACCACTAGCATCTGATTGCTGTTTGACAAACAAAGGTACCCAATTGTTTTCGCTATTTTCTATTGCTCCAGCCCAAGTTCCGCCTTTTCCTTCATCAGCTCTCACAACTAAGGCAGAGTTTGCAATGGTATAAATATATTTATTACGAGCCATAGCATTACCGACATTAAAGCCTGCCTCTGGGTAAAAACTTGATATCAATACTAGTTGGCCACTCTTGAGGTGTTTGCGCCATTTACTTGCTGTAGCTGCTTTTAAAAGGCTGTCACCCATAATACCGATTGCAGTGCCACCAGCATTTAGTGACGCGAGCATGGCGGTCTCATCAACGCCACGTGCAGCACCGGAAACAATATTGATATTTTCTTTCGCAGCTTGCTCAGCAATTTTTTGTGTAAATTGCTCATCGACATAATCGATTCCGCGAGAGCCAATAACAGCTAATCCCCCTTTTGAAGTAATTCAATATTTCCAATACCAAAGAATACCGGCGGTGAAATATGGCGAAGTTGCTTTTTTAGTAGCTGTGGGTACTCACTGTCTTGCCTAGTAATCACCCAAATTCCAGCTCGTTGCCATTTTTCCAGAGCCAAGCCCATGGCAGCTTTTCGATCTAATATGTTTGCTAGACGATCGGTTGTGATTTTTCCTTTTGGGTCTTTCCATTTTACTGCTATTTCATCAAACTGATGGAATAGTGAACAAGGTGTATAGTGAAATTCATGCAACCAACGAGCAAAGCGACCATATTCGGCGGCTGTTAGTGGGCTAGCCTCACCTTTTTTAGGTTTACTAAAAAAGGTTGATAACAGAATAAGTGCTTGTTTATTTTCACTATATAGATTGCTTTGAGTGTTCAATTTATTGCTCATTAATTCGATTTCGTTGACATAACAGCCATTGGAAATACTGGGCCGCAATTTGCTTTTCTCAGCAATGCAGATATAACCGCGAAAGTCCAACCTGAATCTGAAGCATCATCAATCAATAACACAGGTTCTGATTCTTGCACATTTTGTACAATAAAGGCACCATCAAGGTTTTTACAACGAAAATCGCTATTTTCCATGCGCTTTTGTGGATATGTCTCTTTTACTTTCACTACCGCCTCTTTACACTCCAAACCAAGCTTTTGAGCCACGAGCTCAGCAAAGTCTTTAACTAGATTAGGGAAGTTTTGTGATGGTACATAAGTTACCCATGTAGGCATAGGGTTTGGCTGCCAGCGGTGTTTAATCATTTCGATGCAGGCATCGGCGAGTTTTGGATCAAATGCATGTGCTCGTTTGCCAGCAGCAGCTATTTCACCCCAGCCAGCTTCACCCCAGTGGCATAGTGCTGCACCAGGTTCGTGTTCTAGCTCCTCTAGACGGTAAGGAAATTTATACTGAGGAAACCTATTTGCTGCTTGAACGTGACCATTACCAAATTGTTTTTTGGGCGGGATTTCAATCATGGTATTACCCAAAAATTCCTGAGCCTGTTGCCCTAGTTTCTGAGGAAAAGTCGGATCAATTGCATTATCAGGATCACAGTTGGCACATTTACCACAAGGCGATGCAAGTGTATCGTCAAGTGCTGAAGCTAATACTTGCATTAGACATCTACTACGTTCCCTAAGGTAATCTTGGATTTCCTGCCATTCATGCCTCTTTCTATTGGATAAACGTTGAATCATTTCTACAGGTAAGGAGTAATTATTAATTGTACGCTTATATAGAGTCCCTTCTTTGACAATCGGCGCTGGATATTCAGCCTGCAAGAATTTTAGCGCGGCCTCTATTTTCATTGGTGCATAGTTAAGGTGATTTTCAAGGTCAGTTTTTTTAAGTCCATTACAACCATCTTTTTCTAAAAGTGAGAGTAAATCATTTACTAATTCTTCTTTAGGAAATGCTTCTCGAATAAAATAGTTTTGTATTTCATGATCCTCATCACCAGAAAGTAATACACCATAAGCATCTTTAATGCTGCGACCAGCTCGGCCAACCTGTTGGTAGTAACTTATGATAGAGCTGGGACTTTGATAATGAAATACAAAAACTAAATCACCTTTATCAAAACCCATGCCCAAAGCGGATGTGCTCACGAGTACTTTTAGTTCATTATTTAGTAATTGTTGTTCTAGTTGCTCCCTTTTTAAGGCGCTATCATTATTATTCATGCCAGGAGATGATCCTGCATATCCCTCTGCTTTAATACCACAACTTCTTAACCACTTTGCTACTAAGAAAGCGTCATTTATAGTGGCAGTATAGACAATGCCCGTACCTTCTATTTGTGAGATGGTGTGAGTGAGCCAGGCTAAACGTTGTGAGCGCTTAGCTAGATAAATATTTTGTAGATGAATTGATTCTCGTGTCAATTGGCCGCGAAATAAATTAATTTGTTGTCCTTCAATTTTTAATTGCTCTCCTACATCTTCAATGACACGGCTAGTAGCAGTAGCAGTTGTTGCAAGTACAGGTATATTTACAATGTTACCAAGCACCCGTGAAATACGCCTATAATCAGGTCTAAAATCATGACCCCAGTCAGAAATACAATGAGCCTCATCGATAACAAAGAAGCCTGGATTAGATGGTATTATTACATTAGTAATGAAATCTGTATTGGCTAATTGTTCAGGTGCAATAATTAATGCATCTAAATATCCGGATAATAGTTTTTCTTTGTTCAGTTCATTTTGTTCAGGTTGCTGTGATGAATTAACCGTCCCTAAAGCGACGCCATACTTAGCAGCAGATTCAATTTGATTGCGCATTAAGGCCAGTAAGGGAGAAATAATTATTGTCGGGCCATGACCTTGCTCACGTATCATTTTAGTTGAAATGAAATATACTGAACTTTTACCCCAGCCAGTTCGTTGAACACAAATTAAACGATTACGTTGATTTACTATTGCATCAATTGATTCCCACTGATGCTCATGAAAATTAGCGGTCGAGCTACCAACCCCTTGTCTTAATAATTCCAATGCTCTTTGCTGACTCATTCTTAATCCTTCCTTGCTTTAAATTGTTTAATCCCTATGAATAGTGCTTATCTCACCAGCTCTGATTCATATCATTTTTATGATATCCATACAGTACAGATTAAAAGGTATTTATTAAAGCCGATTATTAATCACAATCTTAGTAGTATATTACACCCGGCTAAGGTTAGCTCTAGGTGTCGCTTGTTACATTTTGGTTCTGTTGCTCTCTTTGTTTTTTCCTTTTTTCACGTATACTTTCCCACTTTTGCCTCTCCTTTTCTCTTTCTTCTGAATTATAAGTATCAACGCTAATTCTATTTCCTGAGTTGCGAGTAAGACTTTCAGCCCAATCAGCAATCTTTTCTATATCTTTCGATATTCTATGCATCGGATCGCCATTGCCGATTTCTACCACGCCCTCGTATTCGGACGTATCTATTGTTACTTCATTTTTATAATTGTGACCATTGACATCTGTAAATAAAATCTGGACTATGAACTTTGTAGAGAACGTCTCGCGCTCTCCCATCTTCACTATCATATCTGGAAAACTGAATAGGAAAGAGTTATATATTTGCTCTACACCTAACGATGCTATACCAGTTTTTATTGCACCTAGATTTTTTATTTTTCTAATTATTTCATTTTCTTTTACTATTTCTCTCGTTTTAGGATCTAGAAACCTAAAGTTAATATTTTGAGCTATTCCCTTTCCATTATTTTTTATTTCAAGCTCGATAAATTGCATCGAGAGTTTACTTGTTACAAAATAAAAATCTACCGACGGTCTGATGGCATCTAACCGAAGTTGGTCTAACTGCTCATTTTGAGCTGCTCTCAAATACCACGTTTCTTTTGCTAGAAAAAAGGTCAGTATGGCAATTGAGACTGTTGCAATTGATGCAACCCATGATGATAAAGAATCAGCTGTAAGTCTAAAATCTGGTTGTAGAGAATCTCCAAAAATTATTCCACCGATAAAAGCTAAAGGTGTAATTATAGCCAGTATTATCACTGATAATATCAAAGTGTTGGTTTTATTCTCTTTCATGTTTACTCAACAGTTAAATGAAAAATGTCGAAAGGTATTCTAAAGAAACAGTATCATATCACCTATGAATATGACCGAAGAATTGAAGGCGACTTTAATCAGAAATGTATATTACTTAGGTGGCCGCCTGCGCTGGTGAAAAATTGTTCTGCTGAAAAACCTTTTGGTGCTTTTTTTACCTCATGTTTTTCGGTCAAAAAATTAAATCATTAAAAATCAATAAGTTAGCGTGTAGATTGTTGTGGATGTATTAAACTGCTTTTGGTCTTTTGTGTTTAAAGCATCAAAAAATTTGAAATGTTGTATTTTATGAATATAGGAAGATCGTTGAATGACGTCCGCCAAAAACCACCTGGAAAAAATACATATTTTATAGATATTCTAGATCAGCATTTTTTCAATAGGGTACTATCGTACCTAGAAAATTAAATCTTAGGTACTAGAAGAAAACAACGCCGCCACCGCCAACAAAGTAGCCACCCAAATCCCACAAAGAATCTTCCAAAACAAAGAGGCATCCCCTTTTTCAGTAGGATCTTCCCTTAGGTAATCCGGGTTGGGATTGGCGAGGTCGCGCATAAACTCTGTCAGCGTGGAATAGCGCTGTTCCAGGTCGATACTGAATCCGCGCTCCAGGGCGCGGTCGAACCAGATGGGGACTACCGGGTTGAACTGGCTGGCGGTGCGGTAGCGCAGGCGTTCGAAGTCGGCGTGGGAGCGGCAGTTTTCTATTTCCTCGCCGTAGGGCAGTTCGCCGGTAAACATTTCATAGGCAATAGTAGCGAGAGCATAGATATCACCGCGAATACCGCTGTTGTGCCCAAGGATATAGTGGGGGTCGGAATAGCTGGCGGTGCCCAGCGCTTCTGGGTGTTCCAGGGGGCGGAAAATCTCGGCACTGCCGGCTACATAAACTGAGCCGAAGTCGATAATTTTCACCCGCCCATCGCTGTCGATCATGATATTGGCCGGACGCAAATCCTGGTGAATGGTTTCCTGATCGTGGAAGGCCTGTAGCCCGGTGGCAATCTCCTTAAGGATGCGAAACGCCTCTGCGGGTTTAGGAAAGCGGTTGTTGGTGATCCACTGCTCCAGGGTGCTGCCCTGTACATACTCCATCAGGTAATAGAGCGCGGTGCGCGGCCGGGTCTGCCGGTGCAGGCGCACTACCTGGGGGCTGCGAATACGCAGGCCTATCCACTCCTCCTGAATAAAGCGGTCGATATAGTGGATATCGTCCTCGTAATTTACCGAGGGGGTTTTCATTACCAGGATTTCCCCGGTGGCACTGTCGCGCACCAGGTACAGCTGGCTGCGCTGGGAGGAGAACAGCTCCCGCTCTACCTGGTAGCCATCCAATACCATGCCGGGTTCCAACTCCGGCGGGAAGGGCAGGCGGGTAAGCTGGCGGCTGTAGTCGTCCAGGGTGGTTTGTGGCAATGCTTTTACCTTTACCACTAATGCGGAGAGGTTATCGTCACTGCCGTTTTCCTCGGCGAGGCGCACCAGGGTTTCCGCTGTTTCCTGTTCGCTCAGTTGGGTATCTGCCAGCAGCTCGCGCAGCAAATCCTGTTTGATAAAGTCGTGCACACCGTCGCTGGTAATCAGCAGCACATCGTCCTTAGCGAGGCTTAGCTGGCCGTAATCCACTTGCAGGCCGGTATCCATTCCCAGCGCGCGGGATAGCATCTGTTGGCGGTGGGCCAGGGTGATGTTGTGGTCCCGGGTGAGGCATTTAAGGTTGTCACCGCGTAGGTGATAGATACGGCTGTCGCCGATATGGAAGTAGTGGGCGGTGCGGGATTTAAAAATCAGGGCAGAGAAGGTGCACAGGAAGCCCTTTTCCTGTTGGGGAAAGTCGTGGCTCTTGCGGTATAGCTTGCTGTTAATGGAGGCGAGGATTTTCTGTCCGGCGTGGGCCACAGACCAGGTATCCGGCACCTTGTAATAGTCCCGCACAAACTGCTCGGTGGCGGTGTGGCTGGCTTGGGCACCGGCTTCGGCGGAGCTGACACCATCTGCCAGCGCGGCGACTGCTCCCAGGTATTCCTGCAAGTGCGGGCTGGCTGGCCAGTGATAGATTGCCGCGTCTTCGTTCTGCGGTTTGATGCCGGCACTAGTGCAGAGGCCGTGGCTCAATCGCGGTGTCTGGGCTTCGGGGTTTGCCTCGGTTTCTGTTTGCACCCCGGAATTGGTTTCGCTCACAGCTTTCTCCACTCTCTTTTCGTCCCCTCAGACCAACGGCGAAAAACAAAGAAGGGCCATTGGCCCTACTTTGCGTTTGTTGCTGGATAACTGCTTTCCGATCACTCCACGCTAATCAGCTGCACTGTGCCATCCGGTAGCACTTCGGCGATATTGCCTTTGGGCTCTTCCAGGAACAGGCAGGCGAAGAAGATCACCGCTGCTGCGCCGCAGATAATCAGGAAGAACTGGCTGTAGCTGACATAAGACAGGGCGGTAAGGAAAGTAACCGCACCCACGTTGCCGTAGGCTCCGGCCATACCGGCGATCTGCCCGGTCATGCGGCGCTTCACCAGGGGTACGACGGCGAATACGGCACCCTCACCGGCCTGCACGAAGAAAGAGCAGCACATGGTGGCAACTACCGCAGCGGGAATCCACCAGCTGCCGTTAATCTGGCTCAGCACAAAGTAACCCACTGCCAGGCCGCCGATCAGGAACATCAGGCTGCGGCGGCGTCCCAGTTTGTCAGAGAAGTATCCACCGGTTGGGCGAGCCACCAGGTTCATAAAGGCGAAGCCAGAGGCGAGCAGGCCGGCCTTCACCGGGCTCAATCCTTCAAAGGTTTCCAGGAAGAACAGGGGCAGCATAGAAACCACGGCCAGCTCTGAGCCGAAGGTGACGAAGTAGGCCAGGTCGAGGATGGCTACCTGCTTGAAGTTGTATTTCTCCAGCTCGGGCACACCTTCGCGCAGGTGGTCTTTGTTTACATTCCAGATCATGCGGGTCTGGAAGGCGAACAGTGCTACCAGCAGTCCCCACATTGCGTAAGTGGCATTCTGGCTCAGCAGGGCTACGCCGCTGGGAGACAGTTTGTAAGCCAGCGCTGCCAGTGCCAGGTACATGGGCACATTCATCAGCAGGTAGAAGTAGAAATCCCGCTTGCTGGTCACTTCCAGGCCGCCGCTCTTTTTCGGTTTGAAGTAAGTGGAACCTTTAGGAGTGTTGCGGGCAACGCGGTAGTAGATGATGCCGTACAGGCCGGCGATGATGCCGGTGAGGCCCAGGGCGTAGCGCCAGCCGTCTTCACCGCCGAACAGCAGGGCGATGGTGGGCAGGGTCATGGCACCGGCAGCAGAACCGAAATTCCCCCAGCCGCCGTAAACACCTTCAGCCAGACCTACCTGCTTGGCTGGGAACCATTCACCCACCATGCGGATACCAATTACAAAGCCGGCACCCACAAATCCCAGCAGGAAGCGGAACAGGGCCAGGGACTCATAACTGTCTGCGGTGGCGAAGCCTAAACAGATTAAAGATGAGGTCATCAGCAGACCGCTGTACACCAGGCGCGGCCCCAATTTATCCACCAGCATACCGATAATGATTCGGGCGGGGATGGTGAGTGCCACATTAAGGATTAACAGGGCTTTTACCTGCTGGCTGGTGAGGTCGAACGCTTCCTTGATAAAGACCATCAGCGGAGCGTGGGAGAACCACACCACGAAAGTCAGGAAAAACGCAAACCAGGTAACGTGCAGCGTCTTTATTTTGGGATCGCCCCAATTAAATAAATTGAGGCCGCTGGATTGACTCATGACTATTTTCTCCGGCTTCTCAGAAATTTAGAGGTGGATAGGGTCATGGCCGATAGTATTTGAGCAGAGCTACAGGAAAAGCGCGCAAAAGGGGTAGTCAGGATAGGGGCTGATATCCGAATAGTATGGAGTAACCCCTTTGGATTAGTCCTGTGGAGTGGTGAGCATCGCGAATATCTTGCTAACTACCCCATGGTGAGTAGTAGCGAAAAATTGTCTTATCACCGAAAGGTTTTTGGGAGTAATTGTCGGCCTTAAGGTTTTTGTGCATCTTGCAAGCAGGTGGCTTCGAACAATCATGCAAACGTTACTGTATTTTTACTGCTTCTGTCTGTGAAGGGAGTAACTACCGTTCGGGGTATCGGCGTGATGGCCAAATATATTTTCCGAAAAATTGAAAAAATTGGGAGAAAACTGCCGTGCAATATACACAGCAACTCGCCGGACGTGCGCTGATATTTGCCTCGGCCATGTTTGCCGCAAACTTTTCTGTTTGGACACTCTATGCAGTGCTCGGAGTGGAAATCGGCGAGCAGCTGGATCTCTCAGCTACAGAATACGGCATCTTGCTGGCCGCGCCGATCTTAAGCGGTGCGCTACTGCGTTTTCCCGCCGGGTTGATGGTGGAATATTTCTCTGCAAAAAAACTCATCCTCTTGCAAATGCTATTACTGCTGCCGGTACTTTTACTCTTGCCCTATATCGAGAGTTACGGTGCGCACCTCCTGGCCGGTTTGTGGTTGGGGATTTCCGGAGTCTCCTTCGTGTTGGGTATTCGCTATATCAACCCATGGTTCGAAAGGAGGCAGCAGGGCACGGCAATGGGCATTTTTGGTGCAGGCAATGCTGGGGCAGCCATCACCCTGGCCCTGGCGCCGGCGATCCAAAATTGGCTGGGGCGTGAATGGATCGGGCCGATTTACGGTATTGGTATAGTGATCATGATGGTGCTATTCGAATTTTGTGCACCTGAAGAAACCCGCTATATGCGCAGCCGCAGCAAGGTGGATATTCACAATCACCTAAGACCACTGATGCAGATCAAGGTGTGGCGCTATGGGCTCTATTACTATTTTGTCTTCGGCAGCTTTCTCGCACTTTTACTGTGGCTGCCGAATTACTACCTGGCGGTGTATGAAGTGAGTACACAGGTGGCGATGGCTCTGACACTGCTGTTTGTGGCCCTGTCCAGTTCACTGCGTGCCCTGGGTGGCTGGTTTGCAGATCGCTATGGTGCGCGCACGGTGAATTGGAGTGTTTTCTGGACTTGTCTGGTATGCCTTTTTTCCTCAGTTACCCCCCAACCAGTATGACGATTCATGGGGTGGAACGGGATGTGCATCTAAATATCGAGGTGGGCATTGAGTTGTTTACCTTGTTGTTGCTGGTAATTGGCATTGCCCAGGGGTTTGGTCGCGCCTCGGTATACAAGGCGCTACACGATAATTTTCCGGCACACATGGGCAGTGTCGGTGGCACTGTAGCCACAATCGGTGCGCTGGGTGGTTTTACCCTGCCAGTGCTGTTTGGTATCGCACAGGATTTAGTGGGTATTCACAGTGCTGCGTTTATGTTGCTCTATGGTGTGCTGGCAGTTTGTATGTTGGTAATGTACCTGGCAATCCAGAGAGAGCATCATCAACAGCGTTTGGCTTTCGCTCGGCAAAATAATTTTTTGCATGAGGATGCGAGTAACTCTGCGGCTTTGCCAGATAGGTAGTACCCACTACCAAAATGGAATTATGTGTGCGTAGAAGGTAGGGGGTAATGATTTTTTCTGTTGAAAAAAACTGTGGTTTCAACCACGTCTGAAAAATTGTAATTTGTCACTGTTCACTCCGTTGTTGCAAAGGAAAAGCGTAATGACCATTTCCAGATTCCCCAAAATATTCGGTGCTTTACTGTTGGGTGCCTGCAGCACTGCCGCATTGCAGGCCGCTGCGCAGGATGGTGAAAATGCCACTCTTGTCGACGCGCTAAAATCCGGTGAGGTCGGGTTGAATCTGCGCTATCGCGTGGAGATCGTCGACCAGGAAGATTATGACCAGGATGGTATTAATGGAGACGCAACCGCGTCCACTCTGAGAACCCGCCTCAACTGGCGCAGCGGTAGCTACCGCGGCTTCAGCGGTTTCCTAGAGATGGACGATGTTACTTCAGTCGGCAACGATAATTACAACTCTACCGTCAATGGTAAAACCAATTACCCGGTTGTGGCTGATCCAGATGGTACCGAGGTTAACCAGGCCTATATCCGCTATAACGGTGAAAATTCCGTAGTCACTGCCGGTCGTCAGCGTATTAACCTGGATGGCCAGCGCTTTGTCGGTGGTGTTGGCTGGAGGCAGAACGAGCAGACTTATGACGGCGTACGTTATCAGTATGGTAGCGCTGACAGTCTGCAGTTGGACTACAGCTATGTGTACAACGTAAACCGGATTTTTGGTGAAGATAGCGCCGGCGCTGAATTTGAAGGCAATATCCAGCTATTCCATGCCAGCTACCCGGTGGCTGAAAACCACAAAGTCAGCGGTTTCGTTTACAACCTGGATTTAGAGAATTTCGTTGAAAATGCCAGCCGCACTTATGGGGTGGACTACAAAGGGAATTTCGGCCCTGTAAAAGCCAATCTGAGTTATGCACGCCAGAACGATATTGGAGATAACACCTTCGATTACAGTGCGGACTACTACCTGGCAGAAGTGGGTACCGACCTGGGCCCGGTCACTGCGAAACTCGGTTATGAAGTATTGGGTTCCGATAATGGTGTCGGTTTCAGAACGCCTCTGGCTACCCTGCATAAATTCCAGGGCTACACCGACCAGTTCCTGACAACCCCCGGTGATGGCATAGAGGATATGTACATCAGCGGCGCTATGAAAATAGCCGGCGGTAACTTGAATATGGCCTATCACAATTTTGATGCGAATGAAGGTTCCGCAAATTATGGCCATGAGTGGAATATCAGCTACGGGCGCAAGCTGACAGAGGAAATTTCTGCACTGGTGAAATACGCCTCTTATCAGGCTGACGACCACAAGGTGGATACCGACAAGTTCTGGTTAATGGTGACCGCCAATTTCTAATTAAATAAAGCAGCTCCATAGCGAGGCCCCCGGCTCCGGCCGGGGTTTTCCTGTAAAAACCGATCAATTTCTGTAGAGGAATTTTTCGGTTTTTAGTAATTCTGCCCACTGAATTTCCATTTTGTGATGTTATTTCCCTTAACGGTTGGCATCACTGTGAGTACCTAAGGAGTACCACCTTTGCCCCAAGCATAAATTAACCAGCTTGATACACTGACATCAGTTTAAACACCGAGTCCCGCTACCTAAACAGCGCTGATTTTTATTGTCGCTGCAAGGTGCCGGGACCGTGGCCGTACCGGCCACCAGGGTCTAGCGGGAAACTGCGCGGCCTCCCGAAATTGGAAAGGCGTTTAATGTTACAAGACAATTTTGGCCGTAGGTTTTATTACCTGCGCCTGTCCGTGACGGACATCTGCAACTACCGCTGCAACTATTGCCTGCCCGAGGGCATCGGTTGCGGACGTTCCCTGGAAGGGGAAAATCCTCTCTCAGTGGCTGAGGTGGGCACATTGGTGCGCGCTTTCGCTTCCCTGGGTACGGAAAAGGTACGCCTTACCGGCGGGGAGCCCTCCCTGCGCAAAGACCTGGTGCCACTGCTCGAAGCTGTGCGCGCTAGCGATAAGATTCGCCGCTTAGCCATCACCACCAACGGTTACCGGCTGCCCAGTCAGATTGACGACTGGCACCGCGCCGGGCTGGATCAGGTGAATGTCAGTATCGACAGCCTCGACCCGGATCAATTCCACCATATCACCGGGCACAATCGCCTGGATAAAGCCCTAGCAGGCCTGGATCGCGCCCTGGCCTTGGGTATCGATACCAAGGTCAACGCAGTGCTGATGCGCCAGTACAACCTGGCCGAGCTGGATAACTTCCTCGCCTGGGTTCGCGAGACTCCGGTGACCCTACGCTTTATTGAATTGATGCGCACCGGCGATAACCGCGAGTTCTTCGCCAGCAACCATGTCTCCGGTGGCGATATAGAAACCCTGTTGCTACGGGAAGGCTGGGAGCAGGTGATCCGCACCCGCGATGCGGGCCCGGCGCGGGAGTATTTCCACCCGGATTACGCCGGCCGTATCGGCCTGATTACCCCTTACGGCAAAGACTTCTGTGCAAGCTGCAACCGCCTGCGGGTATCGGCCCAGGGCAAGTTGCACCTGTGCCTGTTTGCCGACCAGGGCTTTGATATGCGTGAAATCATCGCCGATGGCGATAGCGAGGCACTGGCAGCCCATATCCGTGAGTTGATTGTGGATAAGACTGCAGGCCACCAGCTGCACGAAGGTTTTACTGGCGCTACCCGCAACCTGGCGATGCTGGGGGGCTAGGGTTATGGCCAGGGCTTTCGTTGGCAAATCGACAATCGGCGTGGTGCTGGCCGGCGGCCGTTCCAGCCGGATGGGCCGCGACAAGGCCCTACTGGCACACCCCCAACGGGGCAATTTTTTGCAGCATGCTGAGGCATTGCTGAGTGAGCTTCCGCTGGAAAAAGTCGTGACCAGCGGCGCCCGCCCCGGAGCGATTGAAGACCTGGTGCCAGAGCGGGGCCCACTGGGCGGCCTTTATTCGGTGGCCCTGACAACCGGTGCCGATGCGGCCCTGGTGATCCCGGTAGATATGCCCCTGCTTGGGCGTGAGCACCTCGCAGAGTTATTGGCTGAAGGGCAGGCAAGTGACCGGCCCTGTTATTTTGAAAACTTCTTTTTTCCCCTGTGGCTGCCTTTAAATGGCGACTGCCTGGATTATTTGCGCCGTGCTGTTGAGGGCAGTGCGCGCAATTCTGTCGGCGCGCTGCTGCGTCACCTGGGGGCCAAATCCATACCCATAAAAAGTGCCGGCGATTGGCATCGCAATATCAATACGCCGGCAGATTATCTCGGCTTGAGTACGCCGGATAAAACTCCAGAAAACAGTTTTTTGAGAGACCATTGATTATGTCCGCACACGCTAGCAAAGAATTTGTACCGCTCAATATCGCGGTACTTACCGTATCCGATACCCGCAACGAGCAGACTGATACCTCTGGCCAGTACCTGGTGGAAGCCCTCAAAACTGCCGGCCATCAGCTCGCAGATAAACGCATTACCCCGGACGATGTTTACCAGATGCGCGCGGTGGTCTCCGCCTGGATTGCCGATCCCAAAGTACAGGTGGTCTTGGTGACCGGCGGTACTGGTTTTACCGATCGCGACTCCACGCCGGAGGCCCTGAGCCCGTTGTTCGATAAAACCGTCGACGGCTTTGGCGAGCTGTTCCGCCATATTTCCCTGGGGGATATCGGCAGCTCCACCGTGCAGTCCCGCGCGCTCGCCGGCCTGGCTAATCGCACACTGATATGTTGTATGCCCGGTTCCACCGGAGCCTGTCGCACAGCTTGGGAAGGCATATTGCTGGAGCAGCTGGATGCCCGCCACAAGCCCTGTAACTTTATCCCCCATGTGCGCTTTGCCAGCGCGCCCTGCGAGAGCCGGGGGTAATTTGTGAGCCAGTTAACCCATTTAAACCAGCGCGGCGAAGCCAGCATGGTGGATGTTACCGAGAAGGACATCACTGACCGCAGCGCCCTGGCCGAGAGCAGCATCTGTATGAGTGCCGAGGCTTTTGCACTGCTTAGCCAAGGGGCGCACAAAAAAGGCGACGTGCTTTCTGTAGCTCGCATCGCCGGCATCCAGGCTGCGAAGAAAACCTCGGATTTAATTCCCCTGTGCCATCCACTGGCGTTGACCAAGGTAGCGGTGGATTTCGAACTGCAGCCGGAAAAACACAGTGTGCATATTACTGCTTTCTGCCGCTTAGCCGGGCGCACCGGGGTAGAGATGGAAGCGTTAACGGCAGCTTCGGTAGCGGCGCTGACTATTTACGATATGTGCAAAGCCGTGGACCCGGCGATGGAAATCGGCCCGACCCGCCTGCTGCAAAAAACCGGCGGTAAGCGCGGCCACTGGCGCGGCGATGCTGCGGACAAGGCGTAAAAATTTCAGAGGTGTAAAGCGATGGTAAAGGTTCTGTTTTTCGCGCGTCTGCGCCAGCAATTGGGCATGGGCGAGACTACCCTGGAGGACTTTTCCGGCAGTCTCAGCGAGTTGCGCAAAACCCTATGTGAACAGCACCCGGATTGGAGCCCGCACCTGCAAAGAGACGATATTCGTATGGCCCTGAACCAGGAGCTGGCAGAAACCGGAGCCCAGGTGAAGGCTGGGGATGAAGTTGCATTTTTCCCGCCGGTTACCGGCGGTTAGTGGTGCCAATATGAAAGCCGTTGATCGTATTGAAGTCTGTGAAACGCCCCTCGACGTAGCGGCTGAATATACTGCGCTGCAGGGCAACAGTGGTGATGGTGCCTGCGCCCTGTTTGTGGGTTCGGTGCGGGACTTCAATGCGGGCAGTGATGTCTGCGGCCTGGCCCTGGAACACTATCCGGGCATGACCGAAAAAAGCCTGCAACGGATTATTAATGATGCCCGCGATCGCTGGTCCCTGGGTCGTGTGACTATCGTCCACCGGGTTGGCCCCATGCAGATCAACGATGAGATTGTTTTTGTCGGCGTTACCAGCCCCCACCGCCAGGCCGCCTTTGCCGCCTGCCAATACATTATGGATCGCCTCAAAACTGAGGCGCCTTTCTGGAAGCGCGAAGCGGTTGCGGATGAATTCGGTAAGCCCTCAGAGCGCTGGGTCGAAGCCCGGGCCAGCGACGCTGCGGAGATGGAAAAGTGGTCCGCCGGCTGAGCCTGCTGCTATCCGCTTTACTGGTGGCCATCGCGCAGCCGGTTAACGCGGATAACTGCACCTTGCGGGTGGCGGTAGCGGCCAGCTTCCGCCCGGCACTGGAAGAGGTACTGCCGGAATTTGAGCGTCGCCATGCTTGTGTGGTGCAAATCAGCAGTGGCAGCTCCGGGGTGCTTTACCAACAAATAGCGCACCGCGCGCCCTTCGATTTATTTTTGTCCGCCGATCGTGAGCGGCCCGAGCTGTTGGAAAAACAGGGTGGGGTGCTAGGCAACAGTCGCCAGACTTACGCATTGGGCTTACTCGCTCTTTGGCACCCAAAATCAGAATCCAATATCAAGCAGCTACTGCAAACCTGGCCCGATAAAATTGTATTAGCCGATCCGAAAGTAGCGCCTTTCGGCAGTGCCGCACGGCAAGCGCTGCAAAGCCTGGATTTGTGGAAGAAAAAACAAACTCAATTGGCCCGGGCCCACAATGCAGGCCAAGCCTATTTAATGCTGGATTCCGGCAATGCGCAGCTGGGCTTTGTCGCCGCCAGCCAGATGCAAGCAGCCGGCCGCGATAACTACTGGTTGCTGCCGCAGCATTTGTACAAACCCATTGAACAGCAGCTGCTGATTCCCACTCAGAGTCGCCGACCTAAAGAGGCACAATCCCTCGCTAACTATTTGCGTTCAGGGGAAGTGCAGGCGCAGTTATACCACTTGGGTTACGGTGTTTTGCCAACTCAAGATCGAAGTAGAGATGGAGGGAGTGGCTTATGAATATCGCCACTGCCGACTGGCAGGCCCTGTGGCTAACTTTAAAATTGGCCGGATTAACCACCTTACTCCTGTTTATTATCGGTGTGCCCTTGGCCTGGAAATTGAGCCAATGGCAGAGCCGCTGGCGCCACGGTATCGAGGTATTAATTACCCTGCCGTTGGTACTGCCACCCACGGTTTTGGGTTTTTATTTACTGCTTTTATTTTCCCTAACTATGCTCCCGGGCAGTGGCTGTCACAACTTTTTGATGGCCCTTTGGTGTTTTCCTTCACTGGCCTGGTATTTGCGTCAGTGATTTATTCCCTGCCGTTTATGGTGCAGCCGTTGCTAGCCGCGTTTAATGCCAATGGCCAGCGATTGACCCAGGCTGCCGCAGCACTAGGTATTGCGCCCTGGGTGGCATTATTAAAAGTTCTTTTACCGGCGAGTCGCGCCGCTATTGTGAGTGCCTGCGCTTTAACCTTTGCCCATACCCTGGGTGAGTTCGGGGTAGTGCTGATGATTGGTGGCGCTATTCCCGGTGAGACCCAGGTGGTTTCTATCGCTCTTTATCAACATGTGGAGGCGATGGAATACGGAGCCGCGCACCGGCTGGCTTTGATGTTGATGGGAATTACTACGGTACTGCTACTCGCTGCCCGTTGGCTGGGACATAGTCTGGCTCCGCGCGGATCAAACAGCGAGCGCGTTAAACCGGTAATGGGGGTGCTGGGCTAATGGAAATTACCTTACCCCTATTCGGTACTGCGTCTACCACTTCTGATTCCAGCGGACTGAGTGTTTCAGGGCTGGTGACTCCGCTTAACGCTGCGACTCCCTGGCAATTAGAGCTGCCTGCCTCTGGGATTTTTGGTCTTACCGGCCCCTCCGGCAGCGGCAAGAGTACATTGTTGGCAGCCCTGGCTGGCCAGCGCCATTGCCGTGGCAATATCACTTTTGCCAATACAGTCTGGCAGCGCGGACGCCGCGCCCTGGCTACCCACAAAAGAACGCTTTCTTTGGGCTTTCAGGATAGCCGCTTGTTTGCCGGCCAGTCGGTGGCAGATAACCTGGCACTGGCCCGCCGTTACAGCCGCAGGCCACTGCCCGAGGAAGAGTGTGATCGGCTGCTAAAGGCTTTTGGTATTGATCCGCTACTCCATCAGCCGGTAGAGCTATTGTCTGGCGGAGAAGCGCAGCGTGTGGCTGTATTACGCCAGCTTTTTAACAATGCGCCGCTGCAATTATTTGATGAGCCGCTTTCAGCGGTTGACCGCGCCCAAGTACTGCGGCGCCTATTGCCGACCCTGCGGGATTTCTGGGCCCGATATCCGGCGCTGGTAATCTGGACCAGTCACGACTTTGATGAAATCCAGCTGCTGGCCCAGCGCTGTTTGTGGATGGATTCTGCCAATTTGTCCGCACCACTTTCTTTACCTGAAGTTGCCCAGCGCCTGGATAGCCACGGCGTAGGGGATAGTTGTCGCAGCCGGATTGAAGCGCGAGTGGAAGCCCTAAGCGATGGTCTGCTCACTTTGGATTTAGGTGGGATTTCCATCTTTGCAGATAGGGTGACAGGCCATTATCGAAAAGGCGACACTGCAGCTTTTCTGCTGGAAGCTGGAGATATCAGCCTCAGTGTAGAGAAGCCGGGCCTTTCCAGTATCCTCAATTGCCTGCCGGTAACTTTAGTTGCTAAGCAGAACCTTACCGATGGCCGCATACGCTTACAGTTAGCCGCTGCTGATCAGGTGTTCTACGCAGATATTTCCCGCCTCTCCTGCGAGCGCCTAAAACTATGCGAAGGTACTACCTACTTTGCCCAGTTTAAGGCCGGTAGTCTTGCCGGTTTGTAAGTAGTTCCAGCGCAATTTCTGAAAGCGCATCTCTTCGATCCCTAAAACCCTGGCAATTTTTTTGCTAAGTTTGAACGCTAGCTAATAATTGGTGCTCCTATGGGCGTTGTGTTGGGAATTTCCCTCTTTAACGAGGGCGATAAATTTTACCGGGAACAAGCACAGGTCGAGGGCTTACCTGTAGCGAAAGCTGTGACCATTGAGGATCTACACCCGGTACTTATTCGCTGCATAGAAGAAGGTGGGCACAACTATCGAGTAAGACGCCTGGAATCGGGTGAGCTGGAAATTGCCGAGCTACTTGAGGATTGTGAGCCCTACCGGGTCGATGCTTTCCGCTATCAGCTTCGCCGAAAGGGCGACGCTATCGTTATCCACTCTACTTACAAAGATGATGCCCTGTACTTTCATCTGGCTTGCCGCGCAGCCAGTGGGCAGAGAGTTAAGATAGATTTCCACGGCGAGCACCTGTTTTATAACTATGACTCCATAGCGGAATACCTGGGTGGTGGTAACTATCATCTGGCCAATTTCTTTGACCTTCAATATTTGCCAGGTTATATCGAAGAGCACTGCCGGCGATTTATTCACTGCCCGGAGTACTGGTCCTTTACCTTCTTTATCCCGTATTTGGGCAAGGTAGAGCTGAATAACCACACTTCCGATCCAGAACAGCCTCTCTACCACCTCGATTTCTATTGCCCGGAGCGCAAGCTAAAAATCTTCCAGTCGGCAACGGAGAGAGAGGGTTCTTACTATTTTCGCGACGCCATCTCGGCAGAAAAGCTGGTGAAATTGCTTGAAGCCATGGCGACTGAACTGCTGCCAGAGCTGCAAAAAGCCGATGTTACGTCTTGCTTGAGCTGCTTTGAGGCTATCCACCAGGCTTACAGTGAAATAGAGAGCACCATTGAGACGGATGAAAGTCTTGCCTCAGTTGCGGAGGATCTTATTGGGTACCAGCAGAATATCCGTGGCAGACCTGTCCAATACGAAGTCACTGAAAATGCAGATGGATCTATTACTGTGCAGGCCTACTATTTTCAGCCGCCCGTAGGTTACAACTATACGGTCAGTGCTGAGGATATCGCCGGGGGCCATATTTATCTGGATAAGCTGCACGATTTAGATTTTTATGAGCAGATGTGCAGAGCTATTGCCAGGCATCTATGCCCGACGATGCCGACCGTTGAAGATTTGGATGAAGTGACAATTTATTATCATCGGGATTCAGATAAAAAGCTGATTGCCAGCTTACTTGAAGGCTCGGATATAACGCCGATATTGATTCAGGTGAAATAAAAAAGGGGAGGTAAAACCTCCCCGAATCAACGGTATCCCGTGAGTGAAACCGAATTAAGGATTGTAGAATTCGCCGTTCTTGCGCAGGTAGAACCAGTAGTTAATCACCAGGCATACCGCGTAGAAGATGGCGAAACCTGCCAGTGCATATTCCGGGGTAGTGGCTTTGATTTGCTCGCCGAAAACCTTGGGAATGTAGAAGGCACCGTAGGCGGCAACGGCTGAGGTCCATCCCAATACCGGACCTGCCTGCTCTTTCGGGAACACCATGGCGATGGTGCGGAAGGTAGAACCATTGCCGATACCGGTAGCGGCGAACAACAGCAGGAACAGCAGGAAGAAGGGCAGGAAGAACTCTTCCGGAGTGGCTGAGCCGTAGGCAGCCTTCATGTAGTAGGCCACCCCCAGGGCGCTACCCACCATTACCGCTGCACAGATCTGGGTGACCAGGGCACCGCCGATACGATCGGAGATCCAACCACCTACTGGGCGAATCAGGGCGCCGATAAAGGGGCCCATCCAGGCGTACATCAGGGCGCTGGGGCCATTGTTGTTGATGGTATCGTGGGTCATAACCCCGTCCACCATTACATGGCTGTAACCAAAGATCACCTTGATAGCCAGCGGGAAAGCCGCAGCGAAACCGATAAAGCTGCCGAAGGTCATGGTGTAAATCACACTCATCACCCAGGTGTGCTTGTTGTTGAAGATACGGTACTGACGCTGCAGGCTGGTTTTGATCTCACCGGGCAACAGTTTCAAGCCGAACACGGTGGCAGTGATTACCAGCACCAGCACGATTTCCTTGGGCACGCCCCAACCAGAACCGTTTGCCGCTTCAGGTAAGAGCAACCACAGCCCCACGATGGCGGTGAACAGGCCGATTCCCAGCATCATGGTCATCTTCACCATGGCGCCGAGAGAACTGCCTACATCCGGGGTAACTTCCTCGGTGCGCAGGTTGTTCATACCGAACCAGCCAATAAAGGCTAGCGGTACCAGGAACAGCAGCCATACAAAACCGGCATTTTGAATCCACGCTTCAGAACCGGCGGGTACCTTGCCAATCAGGGAGCCAGAGCTGCTCACCAGGGTCATGGGATCGCCGCCGGCAGCGCCAAAGGCACCGAAGGTCATAAATAGCGGTACCAGGATCTGCATGGTGGTAACACCGAAGTTACCCAGTCCTGCATTCAAGCCAAGCGCCAGCCCCTGCTTTTCCTTGGGGAAAAAGAAGCTGATGTTGGACATGGAAGAGGCGAAGTTACCACCGCCGATACCAGACAGCAGCGCCAGCAACTGGAATACCCACAGTGGGGTCTCCTTGCTCTGCAGCGCGATACCGGTGCCGAGGGCGGGGATCATCAACAGGGCGGTGGTGAATACGATGGTGTTGCGTCCACCGAACAGTCGAATAAAGAAACTACTGGGTATTCGCAGGGTGGCACCGGTAAGACCGGCGATAGCCATCAGGGTGAACAGGTCGGCTTTGGCGAAGGGAAAGCCGAGGTTGAGCATTTGAACGGTAATAATGCCCCAGTAGAGCCACACGGCGAAGCCGCACAGCAAACTGGGAATGGATATCCACAAATTCCGGTTTGCGATTTTCTTGCCCTTGGACTGCCAGAATTTGCTGTCCTCCGGGGCCCACTCGTAGATGTCAGACACGGCGGCCACTCCTCCTCGAAATGATTCGTGCTGCCACTATGGGCCGGGGATTTAGCCTGCTCAATTACCAACAGTAAGTAACCCTTTTGCTCCCGCGCGTAATAGCTACCTCTTTAGGGGTAAGCGCAGCCAATGGACGCTATGGTAAAGTCACTGTTCAGATTTAAACCAATTCTCACCAATGAAGTAGGATCTCCCATGACTTCTTCTGCCACGGTAATGATGGTCGATGACCACCCCCTGTTCCGCAAAGGTCTCAAGCAGCTGTTTGCCATGGAGCCCAGTTTGGAGTTGGTGGCTGAAGCCAGCAGCGGAGAGGAAGCGCTGGAGTTGGCCAAGCAGTATGAGCCGGACCTTATTCTGCTGGACCTGAATATGCGCGGTATGGATGGGCTAGATACCCTACGGGCGATGCGGGCTGCCGATGTCTCCTCGCGTATCGTGATACTGACGGTTTCCGATAACAATGCCGACGTGGTGTCCTGTATCCGCGCCGGTGCCGATGGTTATCTTCTCAAGGATATGGAACCGGAAGATATTCTCGACCAGGTGATCCAGGCCACCCACGGCAAGCTCGCTATCAGCCAGCGCCTTACGGAGATCCTTGCTTCGGCCCTACGCAAGCCAGATAACTCCGGTGCAGATACTCTCTCTACCCTTACCAGCCGCGAATACCAGATATTGCAGTTGATCGCTGATGGCCTCAGCAACAAATTGATTGCCCGCGAGTTAGATATTAGTGATGCAACCGTGAAGGTACACGTCAAACATCTGTTGAAGAAACTGGGGATGCGCTCCCGCGTGGAAGCTGCCGTGTGGATGGTCAACCAAAAGCGTTCAGAGTCCCAGGACCGGGCGCACTGACCGGCACTGCCCCAACTGCAAAGGATTGAAGTAAGAGAAATTTTTCCATGCCCACCATTGATTGTTGTAGCCAGCCGGGCCTGATGCCCATAGAGAGCGCTCGCGAGAAACTCCTACAGGCACTGAACCCTATTGAGGGTACTGAGATATTACCGCTGGCCCAAGCGAATGGTCGGGTATTGGCTGAATATGTTATCTCCATAGTAAACCTACCGCCCTGCGACAACTCCGCGATGGATGGTTACGCCCTGCGATATGAAGACCTTGCCAGTGGCTTACCGCTGGAGCTGATCGGTAAATCCTTTGCCGGCGCGCCCTTCGATGGTGTGGTGAACCCGGGTACCTGTGTGCGCATTATGACAGGAGCGGCAGTACCTGCCGGTGCGGATACGGTGGTGATGCAGGAAAATGTTGATGCCCAGGGTGAATCGATACGTATAAATTGCGAGGTTCGCTCCGGCGATCATATCCGTCGCTGCGGTGAGGATGTAGCTGAAGGCTCCATTTTGCTTAAAGCTGGAGAGCGTATCAGTGTTCCCCATATCGCCCTGCTTGCCGCTGCCGGTGTTGGCACAGTGACAGTAGTGCGCAAACCGGTAATCGCTCTTTTTTCAACTGGTGATGAACTGCGCCAGCCCGGTGAAGCCCTGGGCAAGGGCGATATCTACGATAGTAACCGTATTGCTCTATTGGCAGCCTTGGCCCAGATGGATCTGGAGGTTTTGGATTTGGGCATATTGCCCGATAACAAACAGGCTATTACCGATGCGCTGCAGCGTGCAGCCCAAGAGGCCGATGCCATTATTACCTCCGGCGGTGTCTCTGTCGGTGAGGCAGATTACACTCGCGAAGTGTTGGAAGAACTGGGAGAGATCGGTTTCTGGAAAGTGGCGATGAAACCCGGCAAACCTTTTGCCTTTGGTTTCCTACAGGGAACGCCCTTCTTCGGCCTGCCTGGCAACCCGGTTTCCGCCCTGGTAACTTTCTACCAGCTGGCCGTGCCCGCACTGAGCGTGATGAAAGGCGATCACTGGAGTGGCCCGAAGACCTTGCAGGCCAAGCTTCTAAAACCCCTGAAGAAAAAGCCCGGCCGCACCGATTTCCAGCGGGGAGTCTATTGCACCGATGATAGTGGAGCTTTGGTGGTGGAACCGGTTGGCACCCAGGGAAGCCATATTCTCACAGGGCTAGCTGCTGCAAACTGTTTTATTGTTTTGGCGCGAGAGAGTGGCAGCGTGGAAGCGGGGGAACAGGTGGTGATTGAGCCTTTGAGGGTGCCGTTGGGGTAGGTTTTTTATAGCTGCTTTCGTATTGAGTATGGGCTCGTATAAGCTATATCCAAATTAATTTGATTGAAGTTAGTAAAGACGGTGAGGGTTTGTTTCACCTTTTGGGGGGCGCTGCTCTGCGGCAGCTTTGCTACCTCTGAGTCGAACCTGAGTTCGAATGAAAGCTGGGAATGAGCCATATATAAAGAAGCCCGCATAAGCGGGTGGTGTGCGGGAGGATTAGCTTCGCCCTTTGGGCTCGCTGCTCTCCGGCAGCTTTGCTGCCTCCGAGTCGAACCTGAGTTCGAACAAAACCTGGGAGTTAGCCATATACAAAGAAGCCCGCATAAGCGGGCTTCTTTGTATATGGCCCGCCCGAGAGGATTCGAACCTCTGACCTTCGCCTCCGGAGGGCGACGCTCTATCCAGCTGAGCTACGGGCGGTTAATTGGCTATCTGTGCCAGTGGGAGGCGGATTATACAGAAGGGTAGGGGTGTGCGAAAGGACTTGCGGCAAGGTTACGTAAGCTTTGGCAGGTGGCGGTGCAGTGCTTATAATGCGCGGCGTAGAAGTTTGCGGCAGTAATTCGATAGTCTACGGGCCATCTCACTTCGGTCCTTTGGGGGAATAGTATGAAGAGTATTTTGGGTATTGTGGCGGTACTGGCCGTCAGTGCAGCTGCGGCAGTGGCCCAGCAGTCTGTTAACGAAGAAATTGCAGAGCGCATTGCTCCGGCAGGTGAGACCTGTATGAAAGGCGAGGAGTGCGCGGCAGCAGTAGCGGCAGCTCCTGAGGGCGCAAGTGGTGGCGAACGTAGCGGCGAGTCTGTTTACAATGCCAGCTGTACAACTTGTCATGCCATGGGTATTGCAGGTGCACCAAAGTTTGGTGATGCTGCAGCCTGGGCACCGCGTATTGCCAAGGGAATGGACACTCTTTATACCAATGCTATTAAGGGTATCAATGCCATGCCGCCTAAGGGCTTGTGTATGGATTGTAGCGATGGTGAGATTAAAGCCGCTGTGGACTACATGGTGGATAACAGTAAGTAAGCTGTTTCACTGTTGGAAAAAGGCCGCTCATTGAGCGGCCTTTTTTGTTTCTCTTCGGTAAAAGTACATTTTCAATCAATTGATTTTACGGTTTGGAATTTTAATTAATTCCAGAATTTTTCTTTTGTATTAAGTGTCGTGCAAGGGTAAATTGTATGACTGCCTAAACTGACTATATGTAAAATTTTTACTGAATATTTTCTAATCAAATATGTAATAAGCCGTAATCAGGCATTACATCCCTCCTACTTTGAAAATTCTGTATTATCCGCGCTTGCTCGAAAAATAGATTTATATGACAAGACAAGGATATTGGGCATGAAGTTGGGGAAGCTTCTTTCATTTATCATTATTTCATCTTTTTTGACCGCTTGTGGAGGCGGTGGGGGTGGGGGAGGAGGTGACTCAGACACTAAGACAGAGGTCTCCGACACGACACCTGATGCATTCTCCTTTGTAGATGTTGTTAATGCGAAAACAAATACGCTTGTTGTTTCAGAAGCGATCGTTGTTGAGGGTATTAATAGCGAAACTTCAATTGAAATAGAGGGCGGGGAGTATTCAATTAATAATGGAGGGTTTACGGACGCGGCAGGGAAAATCTCCAATGAAGATGAATTTCGGGTTCGTATTTTATCATCGCCTGATTTGAGCGCAGAGACGTCCGCAGAGCTAACAATAGGTGGTATCAGCGATAGCTTCGAGGTCACTACCCGAGCGGATGAGGTTGCCCCTAATGCAGAAATTGAGTTTCCAAAATTACAAGATACATGGGTATATGAGCCATTATTAATAATTCGTGGAACTGCTACAGATAATCGGGGTGTTGAGGCTGTATATGTAAATGGAGTACTTGCGGAAACCTCTGATGACTTTCAAAATTGGCAACTACCAGTATCTGTTACAGAAAAAAATACAGAATTTTCAGTGACAGTTGTTGATATTGATGGCAATGAAGCAGAGTTGAATCCTCTGGTTGTTAATGCGCATCAAGGGAATACTCAACGAGCATTCCGTGCATTGTCTATTGATGTAAACGGCGGTAATTTATTCGCAGGGCCAGAGCTTACCAAAATAGATAGCACTGAATTTGAGTTTGAATTGTACCCTAACTTGGAACTGACGGTTAGTCATCTGGTATTTGATCCGGAGAGAAATAAATTATATGGAATGGCTGGTGATAATTTAGTTGAATTATCTCATCAAACTGGAGAGGTATTACAGCAGTTTGATGCAGGAAGTTCCTATACCTATGCGCTTGATATTGACCCTATATCAGGAAAGCTTTATTGGGCAGATGGTCGTATCCAATCCTTTGATCCGAGCACAGGAATTTTTG
The DNA here is from genome assembly GCF_030012965.1 of Microbulbifer sp. MLAF003. Lineage (NCBI taxonomy): Bacteria > Pseudomonadati > Pseudomonadota > Gammaproteobacteria > Cellvibrionales > Microbulbiferaceae > Microbulbifer > Microbulbifer sp. MLAF003. Next base: position 4,666,445 of record NZ_CP120232.1, on the reverse strand, counting down.
AAACTGTATCTAGTTTTGATAAGGGTGCTGGCCCTGAGTTAAATCCTGATGCATTGGTTGTAGTAAATGATCAGTTAGTTTACGCAATTTCTGGTTCTGACCTAATTCAAGTAAATAAGGATACAGGTGATCGTACACTGCTTTCTAATTTGTATGAATCTGATGAGAAGATTACAGAGATCATATCTATTGACTCTCATTCCAAAGAATCAAAATTATATCTATTAGCTAAGTCTGAATTATCTCCTAAGGGGGCTGAAAATCTATATAGTTTTGATTTGGCTAAACAAACGGTCGAAAAAGTTTTTGACCAGATGACAGAGGAAGAAGTTTTTGCAGATTTCCTTACTTCTGGTTTGCAAATTGATCATGAAAATGATTTGGCATATATACTATCTTACAGCTCTGGCCACTTATATAGAATTAATCTAAAAGAAAAATCACTTAATCAAGTATCCTCTGCCTATCGTGGTCAAGGTCCGGTGATAGCAGGTAATGCTGAGAAAACTATTAGATATGATACTTTTCTAAATCGCCTAATTGTTCACGATTCTTCGGTGTGGTCTGATTTTGGTGGGAAATTGTTATCCATTAATATTGATAGTGGAGACCGAGAAATTTTATCCGGGCCAAATACTGGAGCTGGCCCTGAGTTTTCTGATTTAAGAGATATAACTGTTACAGATGGTGGCCGAATTTTTGTGGCTGACTATGGCGATGATTCGTTCAAAGAAGTTGATGCTACAACTGGGGATAGAAAAGTTTTTATTAGTTCTGAGGTTGGGTGTTGCAATGTAATTGAATTATCAAATGCGATTGATGTTGATCCTGCAGGCGTGACGGCTGTTGTTATTAATGATATGGATTATTTGCTTAAAGTTGATGTTAATACGGGCGCAAAATCTATTTTATCTAGTAGCCTTTTGGGCGTTGGCTCTGGTCCAGATTGGAATGGGCTGCGTGACATTGAAACAAATTTTGATACAGGGGTTGTTTATGCATTAGGACATCAAACTGGAGCAATTACCACTTTATATGAGATTGATTTGAATACTGGGAATAGAAAAATTTTAGCCAGTGAGGATCAGTGGTCAGATGTTCCGGGTATCCAGCATATTTTCCTCAGCGAAGATAAAGAGCGGCTGTTATTTATTCCGAGAGATAGGTACACAGGGTATTTTGAATATAACCTGAAAACTAGTCAGTTAGTAAAGAAGCCATATGCAGGAACTAATGTATCAATTTTGATATCAGGTTTTGCTGAATATGGAGATCGATTGTTTGGGATAACGAATGTTCCAAATAGTGTGGTGGAAATTGATCAGAAAACGGGTTCCATGATGATTATTTCCCAATAGTACTTTTAGTCATTGAAGTTGAGGCTGCATTTGCGGCCTCAATCAAACATACTCAACAAAGACCCCAGAGTTTCCTCCCCCTTTGCCTGATTCTGCTCCGGCGTCGCCTTACCAAACCCTTCAAGCAACACATCTTCTTCCGGCAATTCGTCGATAAAGCGGCTGGGTGTGGTGTCCTGGGTTTCGCCAAACTGTTTGCGCTTGCCCGCCAGGGTCATGGTGAGGGTACGTTGGGCGCGAGTGATACCCACGTAGGTGAGGCGGCGCTCTTCTTCGATATTGTCATCCTCAATACTGTTGCGGTGGGGAAGTAAGTTCTCTTCCATACCGATCATAAACACGTGGGGGAATTCCAGGCCCTTGGCGGCATGCAGGGTCATCAGGCTGACCTTATCGGTGGCTTCCTCTTCTTCCTGGCGTTCCAGCATATCCCGCAAGATCAGTTTGGAGATAGCCTGTTCCAAGCGGATATCCTGCTCCAGCTCATCGTCGGTGCCCTCCATAATCTTGTTAAGGCTTTCCAGCAGCCAGTACACATTCTCCATGCGCTTCTCGGCCACCTTCTCGCTGCTGGCGTTTTGCGAGAGCCAGCCGGCGTAGTCAATATCCTCTAACATTTCACGCAGGGCGCCATTGGCAGAGGTATCGCGACAGTTGCGTTGCACCCCTTCGAGCCAAAGGGCGAAGCGGTTCAGGCGCTCGTAGCCCTGTTCGTTGATATGCTCCTTAAAGCCCAGTTCCGAGCAGGCCTTAAACATGGAGATTTCGCGACCCTTGGCATAGTTGCCCAGGGCTTCCAGGCTGCTGGTGCCTATCTGGCGGCGTGGGGTGTTGATAATGCGCAGGAACGCATTGTCATCGTCCGGATTTACCAACAGGCGCAGGTAGGCCATCACATCCTTGATTTCAGCGCGGGCGAAGAAGGAAGTACCGCCGGACATCTGGTAGGGGACCTGGTGTTCCTGCAATTTCATTTCGATCAGGCGCGCCTGGTGGTTGCCGCGATAGAGCACGGCGAAATCCATAAACTTGCAGCCGCGGCGGCTCTTTTGCAGGAAGATCTCGTTGGCAACCCGCTCGGCCTCCTCATTTTCATTGGCCACCTTGAGTATGCGGATCTCTTCACCCAGGCCGCGATCGGACCACAGTGCTTTATCGAACTCGTGGGGGTTGTGGGCGATCAGATGGTTGGCCACTTTAAGGATGCGGCTGGTGGAGCGGTAGTTCTGCTCCAGTTTGATCAGGCGCAGGTTGGGAAAGTCGGTCTTGAGCGCGCTCATATTTTCCGGGCGTGCGCCGCGCCATGCGTAGATAGACTGGTCATCATCCCCCACTACAGTGAGGCCGCCACGTCCGCCGACTAGCAGTTTTACCAGCAGATACTGGGAGTTGTTGGTGTCCTGGTATTCGTCCACCAGCAGATAGCGAATTTTCTTGCGCCAGCGTTGCAGCAGCTCCGGGTCTTTGTCGAATAGCTGCACCGGCAGCAGGATCAGGTCGTCGAAGTCTACTGCGTTGTAGGCCTTCAGGGCTTCGCAGTATCGGTCATAGGCAATAGCGATAGCCTGCTCACCAGGACTCTGTGCCTGCTCCAGGGCGCGGCGCGGGGTGAGCATATCGTTCTTCCAGTTCGAGATCTGGTTTTGTACCCGATCCAGCAGATCCGTATCCAGGTCGCCATCTCTCAGCATCAGCTCCTTGATGAGGGCGCGGGCATCCTCGGCATCAAAGATGGAGAAGCCGGGCTTAAAGCCGGCGGCGCGGTACTCTTTGCGCAGGATATTCAGCCCCAGGTTGTGGAAGGTGGACACGGTGAGGCCGTGACTCGCCTTGGAGCGCTTGCCATCCGGGCCCGCCAGCAGCTTGCTCACCCGCTCTTTCATCTCCCGCGCCGCCTTATTGGTAAAGGTGAGGGCGGCGATATTGCGCGCGGCATAGCCACACTGCTCGATCAGGTAGGTGATCTTGCGAGTGATTACGCTGGTCTTGCCAGAGCCGGCGCCGGCCAGAACCAGGCAGGGGCCATCGACATACTTCACGGCTTCAGATTGGCGGGGATTGAGCTGAGTCATAGATGGGGTTGCATCTTCGCGTGGCGAGAAAGCGGGGGATTCTAGCAGCCTTGGTTCGAATCCTCCCAGCACCATTGAGAACGATCGACCGTATGTGTACTTTGCACTTGGGATTGGCTATAACTGCGCCTTATTCCCTGCTTGTGTAACCCCATGCAACAACCCATCGCCGGCTACCACCTGGATGAAGAGGATCACTGGGTGGCGGAGCTCGCCTGTGGCCATTTTCAACATGTCCGCCACAATCCCCCCTGGACCAATCGGCCCTGGGTGATCACTGAAGAGGGGCGCGAGTCCATGCTGGGTTTCCAGCTCAATTGCAAGAAATGCGATGAGGGCGCACCGCCCGATACGCTCGAAAAGGTTGTACAACCATGACAAAACTCTGGGTTGATGCCGACGCCTGCCCTGTAGCTATTAAGGAAATTCTGTTTCGCGCCGCCGAGCGCACTGCCACTGAATTGACACTGGTAGCTAACCAGGCGGTGCGGGTACCGCCGTCGCGCTATATCCGCTCTGTGCAGGTAACTGCCGGCTTTGATGTGGCGGATAACGAGATAGTACAGCGCTGCGAGGCTGGGGATCTGGTCATTACCAGCGATATCCCCTTGGCGGCAGAAGTGATCGATAAGGGTGCTGAAGCCCTAAACCCCCGTGGAGAGCGTTACACCAAAGCCAATATCCGCGCGCGACTCAATATGCGGGACTTTATGGATACCCTGCGCTCCAGCGGCGTTCATACTGGCGGACCGCCAGCGCTTAGCCAGGCGGACCGCAAAGCCTTTGCCGATCAGTTAGATCGGTGGTTGGCAAAAAGTCGCAAATAGGCTGGAGGGATGGCCATGGAAGGTTTAAGGCTGGAGCCATTACAGGAATGGCAACTGCCAACGTTGATGTCCTGGTTGCCGGATAAACAGCAGTGCCAACAGTGGGGTGGCCCCAATTTCCGATTTCCGTTCGATCAAGGATCTTTTCTAGAGGACTGCCGGTGGCCGGAGTTGCCAAGCTATGTTCTTCTGGATCGAGAAGGAGAAATGCTCGCCTTCGGTCAATATTACCAACACCTGGACCGGTGCCATTTGGGCCGTCTGATTGTCTCCCCAAATCACCGTGGGGCCGGCCTTGGGGGAGAACTGGTAACACTTATTGCACAAACCGGTATCAAAGCCCTGGGTGTAGCAGAGTGCTCTTTGTTTGTATTGCGTACTAATTTGGCGGCGCGCAGACTCTACGATAAGTTGGGTTTTATACAAGTTGCCTACCCTAAACAACGCGAATGGCTTGATCTGTGTGATTTTATGGTCGCACCGGCTGAAGGCTTTCAGTGAGAACAGATAATAGAATAGTGATTATCCGATGTCTGAATTAATACAACCAGCTACCGAGCGTCTGCAGCTACGCCAATGGCGGGAAGAAGATAAGCCCGTGTTTGCCGAAATGAACGCTGATCCCAGTGTGATGGAGTTTTTCCCTTCGCTACTGACACGGGAAGAAAGTGATGCGGGTGTCGATCGTAGTAGCGCACATATAGAAAAGTATGGATGGGGCTTCTGGGCTCTGGAGCTCAGGGAGAGCGGAGAGTTTCTTGGCTTTGTCGGTATAAAAAATGTGACCGATAACCTGCCCTTTGCCCCGGCGGTAGAGATTGGCTGGCGACTGGCTCGCCCCTTTTGGGGTAAGGGTTATGCCAGTGAAGCGGCACGGGCATCTCTTCATGTAGCTTTTAATACTCTGTGTCTTAATGAGGTGGTATCTTTTACGCCGTTACAAAATATTCGTTCCCAAAAAGTAATGGAACGCTTGGGTATGCAGAGGGATTCTCTCGTTTTTGAGCACCCGCAGGTTTCCCGAGAAAGCCCTTTATTGCGTCACTGCCTGTATCGTCTAAGTGCCAGTGACTGGAAAAAATTTGATGTAATTGGCTTCGACTAACCCGGGAACAAATGCTCTTGGCTGGGTTCGGATAAGAAGGCGAAAAATAGGTTCGCTCTCTTATTAATAATAACCAGTCAGATATTTTCTCACTTCCGATGTCAGGTGAGGGTAGGGAGTTCTTGCTATGGGATGGTGGTTTTCTTTTAAGTCGATCTTTATAACGGCTACTGGCCTTTTGCTAATGGTTGTTCATCTCAGCGCATCGGCTGAGCCTTATCTCAAAATCAGTCAGCGCCCGGATGGTTCATCACTTTATTGGTCTCTGGAAAAACCAGCGAATAAAGGAAAAATTGGTTTGTTCCTGATGGCCCAGGGCTCAGGCTGTTTACCGGCAATTAAAAACACCACTCTTCAGCAGGCCAAAGAGATGGCTGTGGATTATGCCGTTTTAATGGTAGAGAAATATGGAGTAACCCATACCGACAGCCCCGAAGAACAATTTAAAGATTGTTCTCAGGAATACATAGCCAATCATACTGTTGAGCAGCGTACGGTAGATGTTGAGCAAATTGTTGACGAACTACGCGGGGCCGATTGGTGGAATGGCAAGCTGGTCCTGTTTGGTGGTTCCGAGGGCGGTGACCTTGTTGCCCGATTGGCGCCCAGGTTAAATCCCGATGCCGCAGTGGTCTTTTCAAGCGGGTTGGGGGAGTCGTTTGCCCAGGCGTTAAAGGGTTTGGTTCCACCCCATGTCGCTAGAGAGGTGGATGTCAAACTTGCCTATGCCCGAGCCAACCCCAAAAGCGCGGAAATCTGGGGTGGAAACTCTATGCGTTGGTGGGCCGATGTCGCTGATCGGGTACCGGTCAATGACTTACTGGATAGCCGTGCCCCTGTCTTGTTGATTCAGGGCGCAGAGGATAAATCTGCTCCGGTCAGTTCCGGCCGTGCAGCGAGAGATGCTTATGTTTCCGCCGGGCGCTGTGAGCTGACTTATTGGGAGTATGCTGATTACGATCACTTTATGACAGATACTGATGGGATCAATCACCGAGGTGAGGTATTCGAGCGGATTACTGGCTGGATTGAAGACGCTGTACTTAATGGAGCTCCTGGCTGTATCTCCGATGCAGGAAAAAAGAAATAGAGACCTATAGATGAATATAAGAATCAAATTAGCCGCAATAGTAATGGCAACTTATTCCAGTATTGCGATGGCAGAAAATTTCCCTGTATTGCCGCAACTGGATACCTATAAAGTGCCGGAATCCTGGCGTCAGCCGGTAGCGCCGCTAAAGATAGCGGATAATACATGGCAGATAGGTACCCAGGGAATTACTTCTTTACTGCTAAAGGGTAAAGAAGGTGCGATTCTAATTGATGGAGGAATGGAGCAGACGGCTAAGCACTTATTGGGAAATATGCGCAGATTGGGAATTGCACCCACCGACCTGAAATTAATTTTGCACAGTCATGCCCATGCAGATCATATCGGTCCCCTGGCCGAGCTAAAACGTATTACCGGCGCCCAGGTAGTGACAAATGCTGAGTCGGCAGTATTGATGGCTCGTGGTGGCGCTAATGATATTCATTTTGCAGATAAAATTTTATACCCATCAGTAAACGCGGACCGTATCCTGCATCATGGAGAGCAAGTTGTCCTTGGGGACTTACGACTTCGTGTACATTTTATTCCGGGGCACACTCCTGGCAGTATGGCTTGGACTTGGCAGGATACTGTTGATAGTAAGGTTATCGATATCGCTTATGTAGATAGCCTTACGGCTCCGGGTTATCAGTTGGTCAATAATCTCCGTTATCCCGATATTGTTCAAGATTACCGAATGAGCTTTGAACGGGTGCGTAAATTACCCTGTGACCTACTTATCACACCTCATGCGGGCGCAAGTGGATGGGTGTTTCGTGATACAGCTAAGCAGAAGAAAGCGGTTAGCTGCGAGAAATATGCAGCTAAAGCTGGCAAAAATCTGGAGAAAAAACTTGCAAGTAATTCACAATAAAATCTCTCTGGGCATATGAAATTACATGGTTAAATTTTTAACGTCCCCTACTGGATTTAGATTGTAATAGTTATTGCAGGGTAATATGTGATGTTTACAAAATTATTCAAAAAGTATCCCAAGCAGAATGCTGGATCTCAAATTTATTTTTTGAAATTGGCTTATATTTTTTCTTTGCTTCTATATCAGCAGGTTGCCAACGCTGACACCTTTGCCATTGAAGGGGGAAGTGGTTTGATGGAATGGGTTTTAAGCCAGCGATCTGGTTTGTTGATGAGAATGGCCTCTTGACCAAGACTCGGCCACAAGAAGTTGATTACATCATTGATGCCAGAGGAAAATTTGTAGTACCACCGTATGCCGAGGGGCATAATCACAATCTGCAAAACCCTTGGGGTATTAAGAATTTTGGGGCCTTGCAAGTGAAGTCCGGAGTTTTTTACAGTGTGCAGATGTGCAGCTTTGGTAAGGGGTTGGAAACGCAGTTTAGCGGTGAAGATACCATGGATGTTTTATTTGCCTCAGACTGCATAACGGCTTCTGATGGCCATCCCCTAAGGATGATTTTAAATGGTAAAAAAAATGTCACCAATGATGAATTAAAAAGCGCCCAGGAAATGGTCATGGTGGCAGAGGATAAAGGGGATCTAGATCAAATATGGGAGAAAGTTAAAGCTAACCATCCCTCTTTTATTAAAATTATACTTGTTGGCAGTGAAAAATTTGAGGAGCGCCATGGTGATAAGAAATACCTTGGAGTTAATGGCCTCAATCCTAAGCTGGTGCCGGTTATTGTCGAGCGTGCGCATAAATTGGGGATTCCGGTGGTGGCTCATGTGGATACCGCTCATGATGCCATGGTAGCTATAAAAGCGGGTGTAGATATCTTGGGTCATTTGCCCGGGTATCGAATCGCAAGAAATGAAGGGTTTGATAGACAGGATTATGTGTTAAGCGATGCTGTTATTGCTGCGGCTGCTAAGCAAGGTACCAAGCTGATTGCTACTGCCAGTGTGCCTTCTGAGCATAGCTATCCTGAAGATGAATTGAAGGAAATCCAGACGGTTCAAAAAGATAATCTTTCTCGTTTACGCAATGCGGGCGTACCCTTATTAATGGGGAGTGACAACTTCTCCGGTACGGTGCTTCGTGAAATTCGTTACCTGGATACTCTGGATATTGCACCGAGAGAAGTATTGCTGAAGTCCCTAACTATGGATACTCCAAAGTGGATGTTCCCAGAGCGCCACTTGGGCTCGTTTTCTGAAGGTGCGGAGGGCAGCTTCTTAATATTAGAGGGTAACCCTCTGGAGGATCTTGGGTTTCTCGATAAGATTTATATTGGTGTTAAGCAGGGGCATATATTAGTCAGTTCCCCCAGTAGTAATTAGCGATAAATATACTCAGAATTTTTTCTTTGGCCAATGTAAGCTTGGTTGAATATCCCCAGCTTGATGACCAAGCTGGGGTTTAGCCCTTATATTTGCCATCCGTCTTCTGCTTTTATATTTACTTTTCCAACAAGCGATGTACTTTTGGCACAAGATAGAAATACATTAGGGGGACGAGAATTCCTGTCATGATCAAAGATTTCAGTCCTATCGCAATTTGTAGATCCAGTGCTTTTATTGCCAATAGTAAAAGAGTGACAATCGGATAAACCAATGCCCATATACACAGGGCATGTAGTATAGATTTATTCATTATTTTAAGCCTTCCATAAAATTGGATATCATCCGGAAGTATCCGGGCAATATTTTTTGTAAAAAGTACTTTCCGTCTGTAGTGAGTGCTACACATTTAGCCCGGCCGTCACTGGAATCTGCTTTTATGGCGATGAGTCTATCCTCCACCATACTTTTAAGTGTGCGCGTCATTACTGGCCGGGAAATATCGATACGCTCTGCAATCTCCGAAACCAGTAAGCTATTTCTTTCCGGTTCCCGGTCGATAACGATCATTATCAAAAAACGTAGTTGGGATGTCCCATGGTCGGAAAAATAACTCTCCAGCTCCCGCAAAAGCAGGCTCGCATCCCGCATTATGGTGAGAGCATCCTGAATCGCTTTGGGGTTATTTACAGAAAACTGCTTTGCATAGCCTTCCACCATTTGTTGTGAAGGTAGTTCTTTAAGAAAAAACATAGGGAGCTACACCAATCTTTCCAGCTTATTGATTTCTACAGGTTCTTTTAGCCAGTCTTTATAAGCTTCAAAAATCGGTACGATGTAGGGCATGGCGTAATGCCTATCGAGGTCTTCCTGGCTGCACCACTCTTCGTATAAAAACAAGCTTTTCTTATCCTGGTGTACAGCAAACTGCAGGCAGCCCTCCTCTTCCAAGGTATTTGGAACTATGGATAGGATTGCCCGTCTGGCTTGTTCGAAGAACTCCGCCTTTGGTGAGATTTTGGCAATGATAAATAGATGGCTTTTCACAGTCGCTTTTCCAAAGTATCAATATAGTTATCATGATAACTATATCCCAAAAGACGTCAACCGCTAGTGGCTGATGTAGCAATCTAGGGAAATGCCACCTATCAGCATTAAATGACAGGATTCTGGTCTATAGGAATTAACTAATTGAAAGAGCTGGCCACCTGGCGTCTATCAAGGTTTCGGTAAGCCAGAGCCTCGGCAATCTGCGTGGAGCTTATCGTTTCTTGCTTGGCGAGATCCGCCAGGGTGCGAGCCACTTTGAGCACTCGGTGGTAACTGCGTGCGGAAAGGCCCAGTTTTTCCACTGATTGGCGCAGAAGATGTTTCTCTTTATCCCCCAGGGTACAGTGTTTTTCCAGCTCTGCCCCTTTTAAAAGGTTGTTGGTACTTCCTTGCCTTTGAACCTGTAGTTGCCGTGCAGCGCAAACCCTTACCCGCACACTTTCGGATGCTTCCCCCGGAGCTGCATCCTGCAGTTGCACAGCATTCATAGCACCAACCTCTATCTGCATATCGATACGATCCAGCAAGGGGCCTGACAGTTTATTGCGATATCGGTCTATCTGGTCCGGAGTACAGCGACAGCGGGGCTCACCCAAGTAGCCGCATGGGCAGGGATTCATTGCGCCTACCAGTTGAAAATTCGCGGGATAAGTAACCTGGGCGCGTGCCCGGGAGATGCGCACTTCACCGTTCTCCAGGGGCTCGCGCAGGATTTCCAGGGCATGGCGGGGAAACTCTGGCATCTCGTCGAGAAACAATACTCCGCAATGGGCGAGTGAGATTTCACCTGGCTTTGGAGTACTGCCGCCACCGACCAAAGCGGTTGGTGAAGCGCTGTGATGTGGAGCCCGAAAAGGTCTCTGGCTTTGGTGAGGCATACCGGCACTGGAGTAGACAGCGGCGACCTCAATCGACTCGGCAGTTGTGAGTGGTGGCAATATACCGGGCAGACGACTGGCTAACATGGTTTTGCCTGTTCCCGGAGGGCCATAGAACAACAGGTTGTGCCCCCCGGCTGCGGCTACTTCCAGGGCGCGTCTGGCTTTAAGCTGACCGCGAATATCTGCGAGGTCTGCGCACTGGATGGTGGGCTCCTCCTGAGATTTTACGGCTTGGGACAGGCTTTCACGTCCATGCAACTCCGCGCAGATCTGCAGCAGGGAGCTGGCGATTAGAGTTTCACCCTCAGCCAGTGCTGCTTCAGCTCCGCACTCCCGGGGAGCTACCAGTTTGCGTCCGGCGGCCGAGCAGGCAATGGCAGCGGGTAAGCTACCGCTCACTTCACGTAGAGCGCCGGTAAGGGCTAATTCCCCGATAAACTCGTAGTTTTCCAAGGCTTCAGCGGGAACCTGCCCCGAAGCAGCGAGTATGCCTATGGCAATGGCGAGATCGTAGCGACCACCTTCCTTGGGAAGGTCGGCGGGGGCGAGATTGACTGTGATACGACGCTGGGGGAACTCAAAATGGCTGTTGATCAGGGCGCTGCGCACCCGATCGCGACTCTCTCGCACTGCCGCTTCAGGAAGGCCCACTATATGAAATGCGGGGAGGCCATTGGCCAAGTGAGTCTCTACGGTAACTAGTGGGGCAGATACCCCTAACTGGGCTCGGGCATGGGTTACTGAGAGGCTCACAATTTCATTCCTGAAATGGTTGCCGGAGAGTTCAGTCTTCGGCTTGGTTATCCCTTTGTGCCAGAGCTTGCTCCAGCATTTCCACTTTATCTTCCAGGCGCGCCAGTTTTTCACGGGTGCGCCTCAATATTTCCACCTGGGTATCGAATTCGCGCTGGGATACCAGCGGTAGCTTATCCAGAGACACTTCCAAAGCGTTGCGTAGGTCATTGCTGACCACTGCGCCCTGTTGTTGCAGTTCTTTCAGTAGCTGTTGCAGTTTATCCGCAGCCACAGGCAACTCCTTACTGAGTAATTCATATCTTTTGGCACTGGATTGTAACCCACAGAGTTTTGCCGCAACAGTTGCCTAAAGGTGCACTATTCTGAACTTTGCTCCTGCAGGAACTCCCCACTTCTGTGCATATACCGACAATTGGAGCCATCTTGGTGCGCACTGGTTTGCGGGCGCTCTGTTCGTATTTATTTCAATTTCTCATTTTCTTATCTAACTCATTGATTTTATTGAGTGCTGCGGCTTTGGCATCAACTCTGCAAACAGTCAGGGCAGGTGTGCCATTTACGATCACTGGGAGTCCGGGAAAGTAGCGGTTCACAAGACGCAAGAGACCCTCTGTCATACCCGACAGTAAAGGACCGGTTGCAGGCGGCGCCATTTCAAGAATCAAAAAATTTCAGACTTAATAAATCTTGGAGGATTAAAGGTGAAAACTAAAATGAACAAAATCGCCACTGTCTTCTCTGGCGCTGCCCTAGCACTAGCTATTAGCAATATATCTTTTGCCGAGCAAAGTGATCCAAGTTTCAGTGTTAATGCTGGATTGGTTTCAGATTACAAGTTTCGAGGTATTAGTCAAAGTGATGGAAGGCCAGTAATTCAGGCTGGAATGGATCTGGATGTTGGCAATGGCTTTTATTTGGGTACCTGGGCTTCCCAAGTGGATTTTGATTATGGCAGTGATGAAACTGATTATGAGCAAGATTTCTACGGTGGTTACTCCACAGAAATTAATGAATCTATAAGCTATGATATTGGATATATTTATTACGCCTATCATGGAAGTGGTCGCGATGAAGATTATCAAGAGATCTATGGAAGCCTAACCTTCTCCGATCTAACATTAGGTTTTGCATATTCAGATGATTATTGGGCCGATTCAGGCAATTTTTATTATCCATATGCAGGTTACAGCTTTTCTTTGCCTTCTGATTTTAGTTTAGACCTTCATGTTGGTTTAAACCTATTTGATGAAGAAATATTTCTGTACGAATCCGACTCTTATATCGATTACTCCGCAACTCTCAGTAAAAATTTTGGCGGCCTTACTCTGAGCGCTGCTTTTGTTGGCACTGATGTGAGCGACAGAGAGTGTTTCGATACCGACTGGTGTGAACCCACCTTGCTCGCTGGAGCAACCTACGCCTGGTAATAAAAACGCCCGCAATTGTTAGCGGGCATTATTTTTTTGTGGGGGAGATCCATGAAACTGATTACTGCAATTATCAAGCCCTTCAAATTGGATTCAGTGCGGGATGCTCTGCGAGAGGCCGGTGTTAAAGGCGTTACAGTCAGTGAAGTGAAAGGATTTGGCCGGCAAAAAGGCCATACAGAATTATATCGGGGCGCAGAGTATGTAGTGGATTTTTTGCCTAAAACCATGTTGCAAATTGCTGTAACTGAGGAGCAACTGGATGAAGCATTGGAAGTAATTGGCTCCAGTGCACAAAGCGGAAAAATCGGCGACGGCAAAATTTTTGTGGCTAATCTTGAACAGGTGGTTCGCATACGTACTGGAGAGACCGGTAGTGAAGCTATTTGAGTCAGTAATAATCAATAAATAATTTTAAAATTCTAAGAATTAAACGGAGAGAGAAATGGAGAATCAAGTATTTCAATTGCAATATGCAATTGATACGTTTTATTTTCTAATGTGTGGTGCACTAGTGATGTGGATGGCTGCAGGCTTCGCCATGTTAGAAGCAGGCCTGGTGCGCTCAAAAAACACCACTGAAATTCTGACTAAAAATGTCGCGCTATTTGCAATTGCATGCATTATGTATCTGATGACCGGTTACGCCATTATGTATGATGGCAGCTGGATGCTTGCAGGCATAGAGGCCTTTAGTCTTGAAGGTGTATTGGCCGACTCTGCCAAGAATGGCTTTGAAGGGGACTCGGTATATTCCGGTGCTTCCGACTTTTTCTTCCAGGTAGTATTTGTTGCTACCGCAATGTCCATTGTATCTGGTGCCGTTGCAGAGCGCATGAAGCTGTGGAGCTTCCTCGCATTTGCTGTAGTGCTCACAGGGTTTATTTACCCGCTTGAGGGTTCCTGGACCTGGGGCGGCAAAGATGTATTTGGACTGTACAGTTTGAGTGATCTTGGCTTCTCTGACTTTGCCGGTTCCGGCATTGTTCATATGGCTGGTGCTGCTGCCGCGCTGGCAGGTGTTCTACTGTTGGGTGCCCGAAAAGGTAAGTACGGTCCCAATGGGCAGGTCTATGCCATTCCCGGTGCAAACTTGCCGCTGGCAACCCTTGGTACATTTATTTTGTGGATGGGCTGGTTTGGTTTTAATGGCGGTTCCGTGTTGAAGCTGGGAGATGCAGCCAGCGCGCATTCTGTGGCTATGGTATTTCTCAACACCAATGCCGCTGCAGCAGGTGGGGCTATAGCCGCACTAATTACTGCCCGCCTGCTATTTGGGAAGGCTGATCTCACTATGTTGTTGAATGGAGCCTTGGCCGGCTTGGTGGCTATTACTGCAGAACCATCTACGCCGACTGCGTTACAGGCGACCCTGTTCGGTATGGTTGCTGGAGTCCTGGTAGTTTTCTCTATTATCACTTTGGACAAGTTGAAAATTGATGATCCGGTTGGTGCTATTTCTGTGCACGGTGTTGTCGGCTTGCTTGGTCTGTTATTGGTTCCAGTGACCAATGAAGGTGCCTCTTTTATTGGCCAGTTCGTTGGTGCATTGACTATTTTCTTCTGGGTTTTTGTCACTTCCTTTGCCGTGTGGTATCTGCTTAAGTTGGTGACCGGTATTCGTGTCAGCGAAGATGAAGAACAAGAGGGTGTTGACTTGGCTGAATGTGGTATGGAAGCTTACCCGGAATTTATGAGCAAATAGTTGTCCTGCGACGATACTGCCCCATGTAGGGGCGCTATCTGACTGAGGTTCCCGCAAAGAAGACAAATCAGGGGAAATACAAGAAATGAAATTGATTACGGCCGTTGTAAAGCCCTTCAAATTGGATGACGTGCGTACCGCATTGTCTGAGGTTGGGGTTCAGGGGATGACAGTAACTGAAGTAAAGGGCTTTGGTCGCCAGAAAGGGCATACGGAGCTCTACCGTGGCGCTGAGTATGTGGTGGATTTTCTACCCAAGGTTAAGCTGGAGTTAGCGGTCGACGACGATATGGTGGACTCTGCTGTTGAAGCGATTACCAAAGCTGCACAGACCGGGAAGATTGGTGATGGAAAAATCTTTATTACAGCACTGGAAGAAGTGATCCGTATTCGGACCGGCGAAACCGGATCTGAGGCTGTTTAATCGGCAGCAAACTTAGTTATTCTCTTCTCTCAGGCCATCTGTGTCTGGTGCCTATACAAGCCCCTTCCGGGGCTTTGTTGTTTCAAAACCTTAGTCCTCCTAGATGCCTTTAGGTTATTTGCAATGGTGGGCTGCCGTATTGTCGCTAAATTCCCCATAGCAAACCGTAATATTCCCCGGTTTTTGTCCCAACAAAAAACTCTACTGTACCGGCTGCTTGTGGCTGGCGGCTCAGATCGAGAGTGCCTATATATTAATCGCCGCTTTGATGCGGTAGGGGATCGCCACAGATTGTGGCTTTCGGTTTCATTCTCGCCGCGGGAAGGGGCGGCACAGAGGTACTCCCTCTGTAACAGGAGTAAGGGTTACAGGGTTTTGCTATGAAAGATGGTTATGAAGATCAAGGCAAGAGCTCCCGCAGCAAAGAGTCTGAGGAATTTGCCGAAGAACGCTCTATTACCTCCCGTGAACGTGCCAGAAGCCAGTTGAGCACGGATGTGGAGGAATTTCTCGCCAGCGGCGGGGCAATTAGTGAAATTGACCCGGAAGTTACTGCCGATCCCCCGCGTAAACCGCAGCCTAAATACGGCAGTCGCCCTATTTAGCGCCTGAGGGATTGCCGCCCCTGCAGTGAGGATGGCGGCAATTCCTTTTTAAAGATCCTCCCGGGCTTTGGAAGGTGCCGTTTCAGCGCCCCATCAGACTGGGCAGCAGGCGCTCTAATACTTCGCCAATGTAGGAAAGAAACAGGGTGCCGAGGCTTGATCGATAGTACTGAGGGTCAGAAGAGCCAACGGCGAGCACGCCCAACTGGTTACCTAAGGGAACCACCGCCGCGGAAGCGACATCCTGCCAGCTTTCACCAAAAAGGAATTCTTTCTCGCCGGGGCGTAAGGCACCACATACTGGGCGACCATTACGCAAAATTCCTCCAATTGCCGTTTCTGCACCTGCGAGTGAGCTGGTTTGTACCTGTCCCAGGCTGCGGGTACTGGGTAGTGGCCCAAATAGGGTCAGGTTGGTGAATTCCACATTGAAATCATTAGCAAAGCTGGAATAGAGAGCGTCTGTTGCTTCGCCGATGTCCTGAGCTTCAAGAAGGGCTAGGATCAGGCGGCGGCTGTTAAAGAAGAGTTGGTCGTTGTCACGGGCATTGTGCAGTAGTTGGTCCAAGCGCTGGCGCATTTCAATATTGCGCTCTCGCAAGAGGTTGGTTTGATGTGTCATCAGAGACACGGTCTTCCCATTTTCCCGCGGTAGCTTGATGGTTTCGAGTAGGTCCATCCGGTCGACAAAGAATTCGGGGTTTTGCATCAGGTAGCGAGCCACCTGCCGAGCTAGAAGCTTGTCATCCCGCTGTGTTTCCTTGTGACTGCCGGCGACAATCTCTTCAGAGCTCTGATTGGCGTCTGTCTGTTCCATCATGGTCCATTTACATTATTGGCGCGGGTTTTGGGTGAAATGACAGTCCCAGTGGGTAAGGACCCACTATCGAAAGGTACTACAGAGTTCCCCGGGAGGTCGGATAGCCGCCATCTTGCCCGCAAAATTATTCAAATAATGATTTGCCCGTGGAAAACTGTTGTTGCGGGCCCGGTCATAGTAACCGGCTGGCCTGGCCCACTCCAGTGAATTGTCAGCTTGCCACCGGGAAGGTGAATTTCAACCTTTTCATCCACAAGCCCGCGCTGGTGGGCATAAACCATTGCCGCGCAAGCACCAGTGCCGCAGGCACGAGTTTCTCCCACCCCTCGTTCAAACACACGCAGTTGCGCTTCGTCACGGGAGTCGATTTGTAGAAAGCCCACGTTGACCTTTTGTGGGAAGCGCGGGTGAGCTTCAATTAGCGGTCCCAACTGGTCAACTGGGGCTTGCTGTACATCCTCAACCAGCAGTACCGCGTGGGGATTGCCCATAGATACGGCACCGATGGTATATGTCTCGTCAAGGACATCAATGGGGTAACTGTCAGCGTAGCGATCGGCACTGAAGGGGATTTGTTCCGGCTCCAGCACTGGTGCGCCCATATTGACGCTTACTTGGTCGCCATCCATGACTTTAAGTTGCAGAATGCCACCGGCCGTTTCGACTTTTAAACGCTTCTTGCCGGTGAGGCGGCGGTCGCGCACAAATCGGGCGAAGCAACGCGCGCCATTTCCGCAATTTTCCACTTCACTGCCATCGGCGTTGAATATTCGGTAGCGGAAGTCTGCATCGGGGTCGCGGGGAGATTCCACCAGTAAAACCTGATCGCAACCAATGCCCAGGCAGCGGTCGGCAATTCGACGAATTTTGTCGGGGGATAGTTTGATTCTTTGACTGATGCCATCGAGCATCACAAAATCGTTGCCAAGCCCATGCATCTTGCTGAATTTAACGCGCATTCCATTTCTCTAATGATTTTGTGTACCTGACGGATATGGATGCCTCTCAGGCTCGAATATGCCGTGGCGACACAGGTGTTTCCTGGTCCACCTGGTCACCATCGATTGGCATTACCAATATGTCGAGATTTTATAAGTATCGAACAGCCTGTCTGTGGGGTGTTCGCGTAGCCCCCAGAGATGGTGGCACTAAAATCTTTATTTTGACATCTATTTCGCCACAAAGGATCAGGCTTTCTCCGGTACCGGGGTTTCTCCCCGCACCAGGTCGCTAAAGCTTTCCCGCGCCCTTACCTGGTAGGTGTTGCTACCGTCGACCAGCACTTCCGCTGCCCGTGGCCGGCTATTGTAGTTGGAACTCATGGTAAATCCGTAGGCACCGGTAGAGAGCATGGCTAGCAGCTGACCCTGTCGTAGAGTCAGGGCCCGGTTTTTGCCGAGGAAATCACCGGTTTCGCATACTGGCCCGACGATATCCCACATGGCGTTTTCCCCGTGATCGGGGGTCACCGGCACTATATCCTGCCAGGCCTGGTACAGGGCCGGACGCAGATTATCGTTCATTGCCGCGTCAACGATGGCGAAATTGTGCTCCTGCGTGCGCTTTAGATAGTCAATGCGGGTCAGAAGCACACCGCCATTGGCGGCGATTGAACGCCCTGGTTCAAGGACCAAGCCGAGATTGCGATCGCCAATGCGCTTAAGTACTGCCTCGAGGTAATCCGCCACCGGTGGGGGCTCTTCACCTCGATAGCGCACGCCCAGGCCGCCGCCCAGGTCCAAATGCTCTAATTGGATGCCTTTATCGGCGAGGTCATCTACCAAAACCAGGAGTCGATCCAGGGCATCGAGGAAAGGTGCGACTTCAGTGAGCTGAGAGCCGATATGGCAGTCCACACCAATTATTTTCAAGTGGGGGGACTTGGCTGCATCTAGATAGACTTTCAGGGCACAATCAATAGCGATGCCGAATTTGTTTTCCTTGAGACCGGTGGAGATATAGGGGTGAGTTTGCGCGTCGACATCCGGATTTACGCGCAGGGAAATTGGGGCGACGGTTTCGCATTCGGCAGCTACCTGCTCCAGGCGCAGCAATTCAGCTTCAGATTCGATATTGAAGCAGTGCACACCCACTTCCAGCGCGCGGCGCATCTCATTGGCAGTTTTGCCCACACCGGAAAAGACTATCTGTGAGGGATCACCGCCTGCCAGTAATACACGCTCCAGCTCACCGCCAGAGACGATATCGAAGCCTGACCCCAGCTGAGCCAGTAATGAGAGTATGCCAAGATTGCTGTTAGCCTTGACCGCGTAGCAGATCAGGCCGGGATGGTTGCCCAGGGCATCGGCATAGGCCCGGTATTGCCGCTCAAAATGAGCGCGGCTGTATACATAGGTGGGAGTGCCGAATTGCTCGGCAACCTGCTCGAGGGAGACGTCTTCAGCCCAAAGGCTGCCGTTGCGATAACTGAATTCACTCATTTCTCAGTTTCTTGCTCCTCTGGGTATTCTTCATACAGCGGCTCTTCTCCTAATGGTTCAGGCACAGCTTCACCGGCCGGTTCAATGGCTGGTCCACTGGGCTCCACTGCAGTGCTGCTGGTAGGCGCCGTATTGGGCGGACCAGTAGTAATACTCGGCGCGGGCTCTGCCGGTGCCTGAGGTAAGTACAGCGGGCCCTTCTGGCCACAGCCTGCTATCAGTGCGGAGGCACCTAGCAGCGTGAGGAGTGGGAGAAGTATTTTTTTCGGCATGGGTGACATCCTGCGCTCGGGCTTTCGAAGCGGTGTTCGGCAAAAGCCTGATAGTATAGCGGCCGAATAAATTCATCACAGTAGACGGTAACAGAAGTAACAAAAGATGAGCCAAGCGGAATACGAAGCGGCCATTGAGCGAAGCCTGATGGCGATAGAGGATGCCCTGGATGAGTGTGATTGGGACATCGATTACGAGCGTAGTGGGTCGGTTTTAACTCTTACGCTGGAGGATAATGGAAGCCAGGTGATTCTCTCTCGCCAGTCGGCCAGTCGCGAATTGTGGGTGGCAGCTAAATCCGGCGGTTATCACCTGGCCTTTGAAAACCCCGGCTGGAAATGCGGCACTACCGGGGAGGATCTGACCACTCTGCTTGATCGTGTGCTGAGTGAGCAGCAGGGCGAAGAGGTCAGCTTGGGGCTGGGGCCCTAACCGCAGTAATTTGGCTTTTTAGAAAGCCCGGAAAGCCGGGCTTTAACTTCAAATCCACTAACAGCGCTGTTTGATTGCTTCACGTGCGCGCGCACAGGCCGCACGTACCTGATTGGGTGCGGTACCACCGATATGGTCACGGGCGGCCACCGAGCCCTCAAGGGTGAGCACTTCAAATACATCCTCGCTGATTTCAGCAGAAAATTGTTGTAGTTGCTCCAGGCTTAGTTCAGCCAGGTCCTTGTTTTGTTCAATGGCAAAGGATACTGATTGACCGACGATCTCATGGGCATCACGGAAGGCAACACCTTTGCGTACAAGGTAATCCGCCAAGTCCGTCGCGGTGGAAAAGCCCTTGGCGGCCGCCTCCAGCATATTGTCTTTTTTCGCCTTGAGAGCCGGTATCATATCTGCAAACGCGCGCAGGCAATCCAGAGCGGTGTCGGCGGCGTCAAACAGCGGTTCTTTATCCTCCTGGTTGTCCTTGTTATATGCCAGCGGTTGACTTTTCATCAGAGTCAGTAAGGCGACTAGGTGCCCGTTTACACGGCCGGTTTTACCGCGTACCAGCTCAGGCACATCCGGATTTTTCTTCTGTGGCATGATGGAGGAGCCGGTGCAAAAGCGATCCGGTAGATCAATAAAATCGAACTGGCTCGAAGTCCAAAGGACCAGCTCCTCGCTCGCTCGGGAAAGGTGAGTGAGCAGCAGCGCGGCGAAAGCGCAGAATTCAATGGCGAAATCCCGGTCGCTGACGGAATCCAGAGAGTTTTCGGTCGGGGCATCAAAACCGAGTAATTCAGCAGTGCGTGCGCGATCAATAGGGTAACTGGTGCCGGCCAGTGCGGCTGCACCCAGGGGAGAGCGGTTGACTCGCTTGCGGCAGTCCATCAAGCGCTCATAGTCCCGGGTAAGCATGGCGTTCCAGGCCAGTAGGTGGTGGCCAAAAGTCACCGGTTGAGCGCTCTGTAGGTGAGTAAAGCCCGGCATAATAGTGCCCGCTTCGCGTTCCGCCAGCGCTACCAGGCCGGTTTGCAAGCGGGTTAGCTCGCCTGCAATCCTATCGATGCGCCCCCGCAGCCATAGGCGAATATCCGTTGCTACCTGATCGTTGCGGGAGCGGCCAGTGTGCAGTTTTTTACCGGTGGCACCGATGCGCTCAGTCAGGCGCGCCTCGATATTCATGTGCACATCTTCCAGCTGCACTGACCACGGGAACTCCCCTGCCTTAATTTCCTCTGCTATTTCCTTCAGGCCATGGGCGATCTTTTGATATTCATCTGCACTCAATACCCCTACCTCAGAGAGCATCTGGGCATGGGCGAGAGAGCCTTGGATATCCTCCAATGCCATGCGTTGGTCAAAGGTGACTGAGGCGGTGAACCTCTCTACGAAGGCATCAGTGGCTTCACTGAAGCGGCCTCCCCAGAGTTTGGCGGCCGGGTTATTGGCGGAATCGGTGGGGGCTTTTTCGTTGCTCATGGTTTTCCTGGCTGCAGTGAGGTGAAAGGCCGGGGAGCTTGGTGGTATCTTGCGCTTTAAACGTTAGGGACAGTCAAGAATAACAATTGCATGTCAAACTCCAGGCCGGCAGGCATTATATCGCAGAAAATTCGAAAAACTGATACTGATAACAAGGATTCTGCGCTTCCTGGTATTTTGCCTTTCCTGCCGGATTTGTGCAGCGTCACTTCCCTGGCAGCACTGGTGCTGATGGGAGAACTGTTGGCCCTGGTGCTGGTATTGGCGCTGGATGGGTTGCGAGAATTCAGCTGGCAGCGCCTGGGGTTGATCTCCCTGGTTATCCAGTGGGTGATATTGCCCTCTGCAGCTGTACTCTGCCGCCTGCGCCCCCTTTTGGCCAAGCTCTCGCACAAGCGCGCCGGTGCTATCAGCTTT
This sequence comes from Microbulbifer sp. MLAF003, assembly GCF_030012965.1. Lineage (NCBI taxonomy): Bacteria > Pseudomonadati > Pseudomonadota > Gammaproteobacteria > Cellvibrionales > Microbulbiferaceae > Microbulbifer > Microbulbifer sp. MLAF003. The sequence goes on along the minus strand of NZ_CP120232.1, from coordinate 4,645,015 downwards.
ATAGCGGTGCTGGCGGTATTGATAAGCGTGATGGGAATACAGCGCTATCTGCGCGTACTGCTGTTACAGGCTGATTTCGATTGGTGGGGCCTGGCCAGTGATTGCTTGCTGGGGGCCATTTGCTCTGGGGTGGTTTTGCGCTACGCCTATTTGCAGCAGCAGTTATATAACCAGCAACAAGCGGAGCTCGGCGCACGTATTGAGGCGTTGCAATCCCGTATCCGTCCCCACTTTCTGTTTAATAGTATGAATAGCTTGGCCAGCCTGATCGCTGTGGACCCAGATCGTGCCGAACGACTGGTAGAGGATTTGTGTGCTCTGTTCAGGGCCAGCCTAGCCGATCCAAAACTGGTGCCTTTACGGCAGGAGATTTTGCTGGCGCAGCGCTACCTGGAGATCGAGGCATTGCGTCTGGGGGATCGCCTGAGACAAGAATGGCAATTGGGTGAAGGACTGAATGACATCCAGTTACCCAGTATGTTGCTACAGCCCCTGCTTGAAAATGCGGTGTTACACGGCGTGGCTAAATTGCGTGAAGGTGGGGAAATCAACGTACGAGTTGAAGTTGAAAGTGGTGTTCTCAGGATTGCTATCGAAAACCCCTTGCCCCAGGAAACTGTGCACACCTCCCGGGAAAATAATGGCATGGCGATGGAAAATATCCGCCAACGCCTGTCCGCTTATTACGGCAATCGCTTTATGTTTACCGCCTGTCGGGAGGATGGACACTACAGAGTGGCCCTGCAGCTACCCTTGTTTCCCCGGGAGGCGGCTCTGCGGGAGACAAAGGCCGCTGTATCTACCACTAGAAAAGCCGAGGTGATGGAGTGACCCAGCTGCGAGTCCTGATTGTCGACGATGAACCCCTGGCCCGTGCGCGCCTACAGCGGCAATTGGCCGCGATCGATAACTGCACAGTGATCGGTGAGGCAGCCGATATTGAAACCGCACTAGTGCAGGTGCAGATACTCGATCCGGACCTTGTATTGCTAGATATCGAAATGCCCGGTGGCAGTGGTTTGGAATTGGCACAACAGTTATCTGTTCGCGAATGCCCACCGGCAGTTATTTTTTGCACTGCCCACGATGAATTTGCCTTGCCGGCATTCGCAACTTCAGCAGTGGGCTACTTGTTAAAACCGGTCACTTTAGAGCTGTTGCGCCAGGCTATTACAAAGGTACAGCGCCTCAGCAAACCCCAACAAAAAATGCTGGAAGAGCAGGGATCAGAAGCACCCGATCATCGAAGCCGCATCAAAGCTGTCAGCCGCCGGGGAGTGGAATTACTGGAAGTGGATACGATCCGTTGCCTGGTTGCCGATAGTAAATATGTGGTAGCTCACCATCTTGCCGGCGAAACAATTTTGGATGAGTCCCTTAAGGAGTTGGAGAGTGAGTTCGGCGATCGCTTTGTGCGCGTACACCGCAGCGCCCTGGTCGCTGTGGAATATATCGCCGGTTTGCGCAGGGAGGGTGGAAATTATCGGGTGGAGTTGGATGGTGTAGCAGAGGCGCCGCTGGTAAGCCGACGCATGCTGCCCTCTGTAAAAGCACTAATTACGGAGATATGCTGAGTATTCAGTTTTTAACGCAGAAAAACAAACAATACTGCAGCTACCATCAATAGAGCAAAGCTCACTCTGATTACTCTCGCTTGTTTTGGTTTGTGGAAAACTGGCCGCAGGCTGCCCCCAAGGTATAGCCAGATAAAATCCACTACAGCAGCGACAATCAAGCAGACCAATCCTGTGGCAAGATAGCTGAAACCGCTCTCTTCGATAGGCAGTAGAAACTGGGAAAAGATCGCAAAAAAAGCGGCGTAGGCTTTTGGATTGAGCAGATTAAAAATAAACCCATCCAAAAGGGATGGCGGTTGGGCTGCTGCCGACTGTTCCTGAACCAGTACCGGTGCCGTGGCAATTTTGAATGCGATGTAGCCAATGTAAAGTGCTCCACATATCTGCACTGTCAAACGAGCCTCGGGCCAGGCAGAAAGCAGGGCGGCTACACCGGCAGTGGCACCGACAATGGCTACGCATAACCCAAGCAGGATACCGATAAGGAAACCGGTACTTTGCCTCACTCCAAAGGTTGCTCCTGAAGCTGCCAGAGCGAGTGGTGCGGGGCCGGGAGAGCCGAGTAACAGGCCTGTGGCTGCAATCAGTGAAGATAATGCTTCTAACATAAACTCTTGCCCTATTTCCCACCTGCGACATCAATAAATGAGCCAGTGGTAAACGACGATTCATTGCTTAAAAGCCAAGCTATCGCAGAGGCCACTTCTTCTGGCAGTCCCCCTCGTTTTAGAGGGGTCGTAGATTTTAGCCGCTCCACCCGATCTGGTTCTCCGCCAGCAGCATGCATCTCTGTATAGATCAAACCTGGCCGTACTCCATTTACCCTGATTCCCTCGCTGGCAAGTTCCTGGCTTAGCCCGATGGTCAAGGTGTCTACTGCCCCTTTACTCGCTGCATAGTCAATATATTCGTTGGGTGAGCCCCAGCGGCTGGCAGCAGAAGAAATATTGACGATGGCACCACCGCTGCCCCCCTGTTTGGTCGACATTCTTCTTATGGCTTCGCGGCAGCAAAGTAGGGTGCCAGTAACATTCGTTCGAAGTACCTGGTTAATTCGCTCCGCTTCCATTTTTTCAACGCGCATTTGGGGTTTGAGTGTCGCGGCATTGTTCACCAGGTATTGAAGGGGGCCGAGTTGCCGGTCTACTTCATTAAATAAGTGGGTGATATCGGCTTCTGATGAAATATCAGCGCGTACGGCGATTGCTTTAGTACCTAAGGCCTTGAGTTCATTCAGCAGGCTTTCGGCCGAGTCTTTTCTCTCCCGATAACTGATGGCGATATGGTATCCATGCTGGGCAAGTAATCGTGCCGTTGCGGCACCGATCCCACGGCTTCCGCCGGTGACTAAGGCAATATTATTTTTAAGGGGCACTTTGCAACTCCTGAAAAGGGGGAACTATTGGGAATAAATAGGGGTACCTTTGATTTTTTTGTTGTTAAAGAATGAGGGAGGGTATCTGAAAAATACGGAGGAGGCACTGACGGCAGCGCTGTCAGTGCCCCTGGATGAGATCGGGCTTAATGGGCTTTAATTTTAATACAGTTGAGGGCCACCATCGCCGTATTCCGAATCATTTTGCAGGCTTAATTCGCCAGCGGCACTATTCAAATATTCCGCATCGGACTCGGACTTGAGTTTGATCATCAAGCGCAAGTCGTTGGAGGAGTCAGCGTGGGCGAGGGCATCCTCGTAGGTAATCTCGCCGCGGTCGTAGAGTTCATACAGGGCCTGGTCGAAGGTCTGCATACCCTGTTCGCCGGAACGCTTCATCAATTCTTTCATTTTGTGTACCTCGCCCTTGCGGATCAGGTCCGACATCAGCGGGGTATTGATCATAACCTCCAGGCAGGCCCGGCGGCCATCGCCGTCAGGTGTTGGCACCAGTTGCTGTGCCACCATCGCTTTCAGGTTCAGCGACAGGTCCATAAACAACTGTTGGTGGCGGTCTGCCGGGAAGAAGTGAATGATACGGTCCAGGGCTTGGTTGGCGTTGTTGGCATGCAGGGTACAGAGACACAGATGGCCGGTTTCGGCAAAGGCAATGGCGTGGTCCATTGTCTCGCGGGAGCGTACCTCACCAATCAGAATGACGTCCGGTGCCTGACGCAGGGTATTTTTCAGGGCCACTTCGAAGGACTCTGTATCCAGGCCAACTTCACGCTGGGTTACGATACAGCCGCGATGCTGGTGAATAAATTCAATCGGGTCCTCAATAGTGATGATATGGCCTTTGGAGTTCTCATTGCGGTGGCCAATCATCGAGGCAAGGGAGGTAGACTTACCAGTGCCGGTTGCACCTACAAAAATAATCAGGCCACGCTTGGTCATCGCCAGCTCTTTGAGTACATCCGGCAGGCCAAGCCCGTCAATCGTGGGAATCTTCGTTTCGATACGACGCAGCACCATGCCCACCAGGTTGCGCTGGAAAAATGCCGAGACCCGGAAGCGACCTACGTTGCGTACGGCAATGGCGTAGTTCAGTTCCTTTTGTTCAGCGAATTCGCGTCGCTGCTTCTCATTCATGGTGCCCACCACCAGTTCGCGTGCTTTCTCTGGTGTGAGCGAGGTACTGCTGCAGGGTACAACACGTCCGTGCAGTTTGATCGAGGGTGGTATGCCTGCGGTGATAAACAGGTCCGATGCACCTTTCTCTACAACCAGTTGTAGGAGTCTTTCAATTTCCATGGGTGTTTACCGCGTTTATTTTTGACTTTGAGGGGCCCTGCAGCGAGCCCCCGGTGCGCTGTAACGCTTAGAAGTTTTCCGGCATTTTGGCTTTTTCTCGCGCGACTTCGCGGCTGACGATACGGCGTGCCACCAGATCCTCAAGGCACTGGTCCATGGTCTGCATACCGACACTGGCGCCAGTCTGGATAGCCGAGTACATCTGCGCGATTTTGTCCTCGCGGATCAAATTACGGATTGCCGGGGTGCCGCGCATAATCTCGTGAGCGGCGACACGGCCTCCGCCATTTTTCTTCAGGAGGGTTTGGGAGATTACCGCCTGTAGTGACTCCGACAGCATTGAGCGAACCATCGCTTTCTCCTGCGCAGGAAAGACGTCTACAACCCGGTCAATGGTTTTTGCTGCAGAGGTGGTGTGCAGGGTACCGAACACCAGGTGACCGGTTTCTGCGGCGGTTAGTGCCAGTCGGATGGTTTCCAGGTCCCGCATCTCACCCACGAGAATAATGTCCGGGTCTTCACGTAATGCAGAGCGCAGAGCTTCGGCGAAGCCGTGTGTATCCCTATGTACCTCGCGCTGGTTTACCAGACACTTTTTTGACTCGTGTACGAATTCAATTGGGTCTTCGATGGTGAGGATATGTTCGTACTTGTTGTCGTTGATGTAATCCATCATCGCGGCCAGCGTGGTGGACTTACCGGAACCGGTAGGCCCAGTCACCAACACCAGGCCACGCGGGGTATCGGAGATCTGTTTAAAGACCTGGCCCATCCCCAGGTCTTCCATGGTCAGTACCTTGGAGGGAATAGTCCGGAATACAGCGCCGGCCCCACGGTTGTGATTAAAGGCATTCACACGGAAACGGGCCACGCCAGGTACTTCAAAGGAGAAGTCGGTTTCCAGCAGCTCTTCATAATCCTTGCGCTGCTTATCATTCATGATCTCGTAGATCAGGCCGTGCACCTGCTTGTGCTCCATGGCTGGCAGGTTGATGCGGCGCACGTCGCCGTCCACACGAATCATCGGTGGCAGACCGGCGGAGAGGTGCAAATCCGAGGCGTTTTGCTTGGCGCTGAAGGCGAGGAGTTCAGTGATATCCATACTGCTACCTTATGGTTCTTGTTTGGGCTCAGGTAAAATCGCCACTTATTTCGGTAAGGGCCCCAGTATATGCGCAAAGAGACAATCGTCGAAAACCTGAATGCAGTAGGTGAGCGGATTGTGACATGCTGCAACAACTGCGATCGCAACCCGGCAGAAATCACTCTGCTGGCGGTTTCCAAAACGCGACCCCCACAAGATTTGCGAGTCGCCTACGCGGCTGGCCAGCGCCACTTTGGCGAAAACTATTTGCAGGAAGCCCTGGAAAAACAGGATGCCCTTTCTGATCTCGATATTCACTGGCATTTCATTGGGCCGTTGCAGTCGAACAAAAGCCGTGCGGTTGCCGAGAGGTTCCAATGGATGCATACAGTCGACCGGCTGAAAATTGCCCAGCGTCTTTCATCGCAGCGCCCCAAAAACATGGGCCCTCTCAATATCTGCCTGCAAGTGAATATCGATGGCGAGCAGAGCAAGTCTGGCATAGCTCCACAGGATTTGGTGGCTCTGGCGCGTGAAGTGGTGAAACTACCTGGGCTTCGTTTACGCGGGTTGATGACGATTCCCGCTGAGCGACAGGGTATTACCGCTCAACAAGAGCCCTTTGCCAGGCTAGCCAGCTTGTTGCAGCACTTACGTGAAGAATTTCCTAACGAAACCATGGATACCCTGTCGATGGGAATGTCCGGGGATATGGAGGCAGCGATTTCCTGTGGCGCCACCATTGTGCGCATCGGCACAGATATTTTTGGCGCTCGTAATTATTCTGCGTAAATGGGGCTGTGTTTTACCCAAAACTGTTAGGGAAATGGAATGACGAAATCAGGGAATCTCGAGGTGGTATTACTGGGATTAACCCTGTGTGCTGTAATGGCTTTATCAATGGCGCAGAACTTGTGGACCACTTGGTTGGCACTTGAGTGGCTAGCATTTATTTGCCTTCTCTCATTTTACTTCCCGAAGATGTCAATGATTACCGACTTCCTTAGTAATACGGTAACCCGATCGCTGTGGCCGGAGAGCCGACAATGGTTGTAGCTGGTGACAATTGCCTTAAATCTCCTTGCGATAATAGAGGCGTCCCTATTTGGCAGTGATTAAAAAGGTGCTAGTAGAATTGATATGAAAACGGCCCAAAGGGCCGTTTTCGTTAGAGGGTTCGTATTAATTTTTCAGCGCCAGTTTCTTTTTCCGCTCTTCGCCGAGCAAATGTTCTGCAAAGAACAATGCCGTAGCTTGAGTAAAGGCATCGCTATTCTCCTTTTTGCGATAACCGTGTCCTTCGTTTAATGCGTTCATATACCAAACCCGGTTGCCGTTTTCACGCAGGGCGTCCACGATCTGCTCGGCTTCTGTAACAGGTACTCGAGGATCATTTTGTCCCTGTACCACAAACATCGGCACCTGGATTTTCTCCACATTATTGTTGGGGCTGATTTTTTCCAGGAAGGCCCGCATCTTCGGATCGCGTTCGTCACCATACTCTACCCGGCGCAAGTCTCGACGGTAGCTCTTGGTGTTGGTGAGGAAAGTGACAAAATTAGAGATGCCGACAATATCTACAGCAGCTTTCAGGCGGTTTGAGTAGTAGACACTACTGGCCAGCACCATATAGCCGCCATAGCTACCGCCGAAGACAGCAACCCGCTCGGCATCCAAGTCTGGTTGGGTGGCGATCCAGTCCAGTAGGGCACCGATGTCTTTCACCGAATCCTCGCGCTTATACCCGTTGTCCATGGCCAGGTAGCTTTTACCGTAGCCGGCAGAACCGCGTACGTTGGGAGCAATTACTGCGGCCCCAAGCTCCTCCAACCACATTTGATAGGTGCTGGAGAACAGCGGGCGATACTGTCCCTCGGGTCCGCCATGAATGGAAATAATGACTGGCACCGGGCCTTTAGTGTTGCGTGGTTTGTACATGAAAGCTGGAATTTCCCGATGCTTGCCATCTACCTTGTCGAAAGTTGGATAGTGCACCAGCTGGGGTTCGACAAATTGCTCGGTGTCGAGGCCGCCGACTTCGCTGAATGTCCAGCGGTTGAGGTCACCACTGGAGAGTGGACGACGGCCCAGCTCTAAAACGAAAGTATCTGTAGGGGTTTTTGGGGTATTCAGGGACATCGCCAGCCTATCGCCTCGAGGATTGAACTCGATGCCGCCGATAACGCCAATCGGGAGGGAATTGATCTTGCGATAGCGGTCATTGCGCGGGTTATAGAGATAGAGTGAGGACATACCCCCCTCGTTAGCCACGAAGGCACCGCGACGACCGTCTTCACTGAGAACAAAATCGTTGATGTCCCAGGGGATATCAGCGGTAATGACTTTTTCATCACCACTGGCTAAGTCTTTGCGAATCAGCTGGGTGAATTCTCCCCCTTTATCACTCATCAGGAATGCAGAGCGGTCGTCGTGGCTAAAGCCAACGGGAAAATTGCGGGAGTCTACATCGTCATCCCCGGCGAGCAGTTTCAGTTCTCCGCTATCTAGATCCAGCAGGTGGACTTTGGATCGAGTGGAGGAAACATACTGCAACACGAGCAGTTGGCTACCGGATTGTGAGAAGCCGCCTGGCCCCCACCAACTGCCATCTGTTGATTTCAGAATCAGGCGGTCTTCTTTCTTAGCTCCGTCAAAAGTGGTGAGCCAGATATCATTGGCTTTACCGTCGCGGCGAGTACTCTGATAGGCCATGGCGGAGCCTTGCTTATTCCAGAGGATAGCGCCGTTTCGGGATTCGCCATCAGTGATCATCTCACTCTGGCCATTGTGCGTATCAAATAGAAATATTTGTGTATATTCATTCCCGCCAGCATCCATAGTGAATGCCAGTTGCTCGTGATCCGGACGTGTGGCGACACTGCCGATAGGCTCTTCGAAGAAGGTCAACTGGCGGCGGGCGCCACCGGCGCGATCTACTTTGTGTAATTGATTCACCTCGCCAAAGCGGGTGCTGACATACATTCCGTTGCCATCTATATCCCAGCCGCGGAAGCTGGCTGATCGTACATTTTGATAGCGGTTCAGTTCATCAATGATGCTCTGGGGTACCTGTGGAATGTCCTGCAATATCAGTTGGCCGTTGTTTTCGGTACGAGTTTCTACCGCACCGGCAGCGCCCGTCGCGCAAAGCAGTGCGGCGGTCACTAAAGAGCGCCATTTATGCATATCATTCTCCTTGGCAACGCGTGAGGCGCGTTTCTCTTGTTATTGGAATTGAGTGACCACATATTAACGAAATCCCCGCTGGGGAAAATAGCGACTGAAATTCACAGCAGCTGAGCCGAGTGCTCGCCGAGGTAATCCGAGTGACTGTAAAAAATCCCAAAATCGTTTTTATCGGCGGCGCCGGCAATATGGCTGGAGCGGTGATCGGCGGCCTGCTCGCGGCTGGCTATCCGACGGAAAAGGTTGTTGCTACTGGGCGCGATCCTCTCAAGTTGGAGTCGTTTGCCAAACGCCATGGCGTTGTCGCGCACGATGATAACATCGCTGCAATTGATGAAGCCGATGTTATCGTGCTGTCAGTTAAACCCCAGGTCATGCGCGATTTGTGCATGGATCTGCGTCCGCATCTGACTAGACGCAATCCCCTGGTGATTACTCTGGCTGCCGGTATACCCCTGGCTGCCTATCAACGCTGGCTAGGTGAGCACCTGCCAATTGTGCGTGCTATGCCAAATACTCCAGCGTTGGTTCAGGCAGGGGTCACTGGTCTTTACGCCGATGCGGCGGTGACCGCAGAACACCGCGCTATTACCGAGCGTATCGTCAATGCAGTGGGTATTTCCCTGTGGGTGGAGCAAGAGGAGGGAATTGATCAGATTATCGCCGTTGCAGGATCTGCCCCAGCATACTTTTTTCAATTTATGGAAGCCATGATTGATGCATCATCTGCCAGTGGCTTTGCCCGTGCTGATGCGGAGCGCCTCGTGTTGCAAACTGCCCTGGGCGCCGCCAAACTGGCCATGGTCAGCGATGTGGATGTGGCCCAATTGAAGCGTAACGTAATGTCGCCGGGCGGTACCACAGAGCGTGCGGTACAGCGCTTTGAGCAGGGCGGCCTTCCCCAGCTGGTAGCGGATGCAATGCGTGATTGTGCCGAGCGCGCTGCAGAAATGGCCAGGGAGCTGGACCGCTAGGTAAAAACAAATTAAAAGCGGCGTATGGAGCGCTGTAATTCACTCAAATTTTTGGAACTTTTCGATGGCAAATACCTTCAGCAATATCGGGGTCTTCCTGGTGGCAACCCTCGGTATCCTGTTCCTGTTTGTGGTTTTGATGCGCTTTTTGCTTCAGTTGGCCCGCGCAGATTTTTACAATCCAATTTCCCAGGGCATCGTGAAAATTACCAATCCGCTGTTATTACCACTGCGCAAGGTGGTGCCGGGGTTTCTCGGTGTGGACATGGCCTCGCTGGTTTTGGCACTTCTGGTGGGGTTGGTGATGATTTTGGTTTGTGGCCTGTTCGCCGGCTATGGCCTATTTAATCCTTTGAGTGCACTGCTTTGGTCTCTGATCGGCTGTGTAGCGACGGTGATTGCGGTTGTTTTTGTAGGAATGTTGATTTCGATCGTGTTCAGTTGGATCGCGCCCCATAGTGGCCACCCTGCTTTGATGTTGTTACGTCAGTTGCTCGAACCATTTTGTGCGCCGATACGCCGCCTGATACCGCCTTTGGGGGTGATTGATATCAGCCCGATCTTCGTGTTTATCCTGCTGACAGTGGCAGACAAATTGCTGTTTGGTTTTGCACAAATGGCAAATATGCCAGCTTTCGTCTACAGCCTTTTCTGGCATATCCCCGGATTTTAAGTGGTGATGTCGCAAGTTTTCTTGCGGCGCGCGCACTGGATCGCATTTGGCGCGGTGTTAGACTCTTATACTTAAGGTTGACCATCCCAATACTCGCATTCGGAGTGTTGGGGTCTTGTCTGCAGGGTATAGATAACAAGAACACCGTGAAATGGAAGACGCACTCCTTCGCCAGCACATCTCCGATTACGACCGTTGGAAGAAAAACCTGGACCGCCAGTTTGCCCAGTTCAACCAGTGGTTACAGCAACATTTCCCAAACTCAGCCGGTGCTTGCCAGGTTGTCCAGCAGGCACGTGCTTTACTCACCGATGATCAATTTACCCTTGTATTGGTCGGTGAGTTTTCCCGTGGCAAGACCGAGCTGATTAATGCTCTGCTATCACAGACCTACAGCCAGAGGCTGCTGCCATCTAAACCTGGCCGCACCACAATGTGCCCTACGGAAATTTTCAGTGATGGCAGCGAGCGTGCCAGTCTGCGACTGTTGCCTATAGAGACCCTCGCTACCAATACCAGCCTGGAGAGTTTTCGCCGGATTCCGCAGAAGTGGATTACCCACGAGTTCGATGCCAATGATCCCGAGGCTACTCGCACGGCGTTATTGAAGGTGGCTGCGACCAAATCAGTGTTGCCTGAAGAAGCTGCGCGTTACGGCTTTGATCGTCGCCACTTGGATGATAAAGGCAACTTGGTAGAGATCCCCGCCTGGCGTTATGCATTGATCTGTCTGCCACATCCTCTGCTTGACCAGGGGTTGCGTATTATCGATACGCCGGGGCTCAACGCTCTCGGCAACGAGCCGGAACTGACATTGAGTACACTGCCCAGCGCCCAGGCTGTGGCCTTTCTATTGGCCGCGGATGCCGGCGTCAGTGGCACCGATATGAATATGTGGGAGACCCACCTGGCTCCGCTGCGCGATCACCGCGGCACTGCAGTGATGGCGCTGTTGAATAAGGTCGATGTACTTTGGGATGATCCCGATGAGGACGCGGAACTGCTACTTCGGCGTATGAGTGCCCAGGTGGCAAAACTGTTGTCTGTACCACAGGAAAGCGTTGCTGGTGTCTCGGCGAAAATGGCATTACTTGCGCGCCAGCAGCAGGATCTGAACTTGTTGCGTAACAGCCGGTTTGGCGATTTTGAAAAGCTGCTGGTGCAGCGCCTGTTGGAGCACCGCCAAAAAGTGGCAGAGCATCGCTCATTGCACCAGGCCCTTACGCTGATGGCGGACACCCGCGATCTCCTCAAGCGCCGCCTTAATAGCGGCCGTGCCGCATTGGTACACTTACAGCGCAATAGTGCCAGCACCGAGGAGCAGTTGGCAGAACTGGGCCAGCTGCAGCAGACCGTGAAGGAGCAGCACAAGCTCTGCCACCACGAACTGCTTACTCTAAAGTCCAGCCAGCGCATGTTGATGCGGCAGAGTACGTCTCTTTTGGCGCCAATTTCCACTCAGCAGCTGCAGCAACTGATTGATGACACCAGCAAAGCGCTGCACAAAAGTTGGACACCTATGGGGCTGGCTAAGGCTATCGACACTTTCATGGAAGGTGTCGATCACCAACTCGCCAACCTGGAGCGGGAGGTAGACCAGGCAAATCGGTTACTCGATGCGGTTTTTGAGCGTTCCAGCCTGAAGAAGGTCGACAGCGTCGAGCAGTATTTCACCGTCCGGAAATTCCGTGCCACCCTGCGTGGTTTACATCGTCAGGCGGCCCAGCTGCGCCGCTCTCCACAGTTATTGCTTGCTCGACGCAATCGCCTTAGTGAGCGATTTATAACCACCCTTGCCAGTGAGGTGGGGCGCCTCTACAACCAAATGGGAGTTGCTGCGGAAAGCTGGCTGGAGCAGGCCCTTGAGCCGTTGAAACAACATGTTCAGTACCAGAAACACCTGCTCAATCGCCACCTGATTAAGCTTACCGAGTTGAAGCAGAAGACCCGCAGTAGGCGCACCGATCTGCGCACGCTTGAAGATGAAGTACTGCGCAACGATCGTGCGTTGACGGCACTTGAAGAATTGCTGCGCCATAGCAGCTCTGCACCGCAGCCGTTGGCTCCTGCACCTCGGGCTCATAATGTCACACCACTGAAGGCCTCCCTCTCGAGTTGAGTTGGAGTGGAGGCTTAATTGGCGGTTACAGTGATTGTCATAAGTCGCGGCGCTCCCGTACACTTGAGGCATCAGCATTTGCCAACCGCCAAATAACCCGACAGATATAAACACTTTGTCTACGGAAAACCCCACCGCTTCCAGAGAGTGCCAGAATACCGCTGATGCGGACTCAGTAGGCCTTGTTACGCCCAAGAAACAAGAATTTACTGAGCCATTACAGCTTGCCTGTGGGCGTGTATTACAAGGCTACACCCTGGTCTACGAGACTTACGGAACACTAAACACTGATAGAAGCAATGCGATTTTGATTTGCCATGCCCTATCAGGCCATCACCACGCTGCTGGTAGGCACAGCCCTGATGACAAGCGGGCGGGCTGGTGGGACCACTACATTGGCCCTGGTAAGCCTATTGATACCAGCAAATTCTTTGTGGTCTCCCTGAATAACCTGGGTGGTTGCCACGGTTCTACCGGCCCGGTTTCTATCAACCCGACCACAGGCAAGCCCTGGGGACCGGATTTTCCCCCAATGAGAGTACGTGATTGGGTTCACAGCCAAGCGCGTTTGGCGGATCTATTGGGTATTGAGCAGTGGGCAGCGGTCATCGGTGGCAGCCTGGGTGGAATGCAGGCTATGCGCTGGGCATTGGAGTACCCAGAGCGACTGCGCCATTGTGTGGTGATTGCTTCAGCTATGAAACTCTCAGCCCAGAACATCGCTTTTAATGAAACTGCACGTCAGGCTATTACCTCTGACCCGGACTTCTGTGGTGGGCGTTACCTTGAGAGGGAGAAATTACCGCGGCGTGGTCTGGCTGTGGCGCGTATGATCGGTCACATTACTTATCTTTCCGATGATGGACTGGCCAATAAATTTGGGCGCGAATTGCGCACTGGCAGTTTTCAGCCGGGTTCTGATGAGGAGGTGGAATTCCAAATCCAGAGTTACCTGCGCTATCAGGGCGATAGCTTCTCCAGCAGCTTTGACCCCAATACCTACATCCTGATGACCCGTGCGCTGGATTATTTTGATCTTGCGCGGGAGTACAAAGATGATCCGGTGGCGGCATTTGCCAATGCCAGTTGTCGCTTCCTGTTGGTTGCCTTCACCTCCGATTGGCGTTTTGCCCCCGATCGCTCTCGGGAGATCGTCAATGCTCTGATGCACGCTAACGTTTCGGTAAGCTATGCCGAAATTGAGTCCGCTATGGGGCATGATGCATTCCTGCTGCCAAACGAACGCTATGAGGGGATCTTCCGCGCATATATGCAACGAGTGGCCGCTGAGATAATAGAGGAGGGGCGCTATGCGTATTGATCTCGATGTTATCCAGGACTGGATAGCGCCCAATAGTCGTGTTCTGGACCTGGGCTGCGGTGACGGTGCACTGCTGGAGCAGCTGGGGAAAAATAAGAATGTTATTGGCTATGGCTTGGAGATTGACCCGGAACAAATAGAATTGTGTGTGGAGCGTGGCGTTAATGTAGTTGAGCAGAACCTGGATACGGGGCTCGGTAACTTTGCTGACGGTAGTTTCGACGCAGTGGTCATGACACAGGCTCTGCAGACCCTGAGGCATCCGCACGAGGTTGTACGGGAGATGTTACGGGTGGGGCGCGACTGTATTATCACTTTCCCCAATTTCGGGCAGTGGAGGGCACGCTGGCACCTGGCGTTTTCCGGACGAATGCCAGTTTCGGATCTATTACCTTTTGAGTGGTACGACACGCCCAATATTCACTTTTGTACTTTCCGTGACTTTGAAGTGCTGTGCAAACAGAACGACTGGACTATTTTACACCGCCAGGTAGTATCCGAGTCGAAAATTGGTGTGACTTTCAAAGACTTTTTACCAAATTTATTTGGTGAGACAGCGATATATCACCTAACTCGCTAAACTAATATTTGCGCCAAGTTTTTGTCCTTGGTTCGGGGCAGATCGCAGCTTTTGGTGGGTGGCGCACAGATAGTGGCCCGCCGTCGCAGTCCAGCGCCCGCCAACTCAATAGGTGGTGCTCATAACAATTGGAGGTGAAGCGTGAAACGCATCCTTGCCGCAGCCGCCACTCTGGCCCTGCTTTTTATGACCGCCGGTGCCGTTGCGCAAGAGGCCCGTATCATAAAGAACTATGAGGATTTTGGTGACTACCGGGTAGTTTATTCTGTGTTCAACAGCGACTTTATCCAGCCTGATATCGCCCAGAAGTATCAGCTGGCGCGAGCCAGGGACCGCGCTTATGTCAATGTCTCGGTGGTAAAGAAAGATGGTGGTACCCGGGGCCTTGGTGCAGAGCTGACCGGCAATGCAACCAATCTGATCCAGCAATCGCGCCCATTGAAGTTTAAAGAGATCCGCGACGGCAATGCGGTTTACTACTTGGCGCCGTTGCGCTTTGAGAATGAAGAGACCCTTACCTTCAATGTGGATGTCACCTTACCCAATGGTAAAAAGGAGAGGATTACTTTCCGCCGCAAACTGGAAAGGCCTTAACCGCTTCAGCGTTTTGTTTGTATCTAGACGCGGTGGCGCACCTTTCATTTGATTGAGAATCGATGCGGGCCTCGGCCCGCTTTTTAGTTGATGCAACATGCTAAAAAAATTGTCTTAGCCAGCGGCAACGCCGGCAAACTACGAGAGTTCTCGCAGCTTTTCAGTACTTGGGATATTCAGGTTCTGCCCCAATCGGAGTTTGGTGTGGAAGACGCCGAGGAGACTGGGCTGAGCTTTATCGAAAATGCTTTGATCAAGGCCCGTCATGCTAGCCGCATCAGCGGTTTGCCCGCGCTGGCTGACGATTCCGGCTTAGCGGTAGATGCCTTGGGCGGCGCTCCTGGGATTTACTCTGCGCGCTATTCCGGTGAAGGGGCGAATGATGAACGCAATAACAGTAAGTTGCTTGATGCTTTGCGGGGGATTGAAGCATCGGCTCGCAGTGCGAGTTTTCATTGTGCCCTGGCTTTCGTACGTAGCTATGACGATCCGGTGCCATTAGTGTGTAGCGCCCAGTGGCGTGGGCGCATACTGGAGACGCCCATGGGAGAGCAGGGCTTTGGTTACGATCCGCTTTTCTATGTAGCTTCAGAGGGCATGACTTCCGCTCAGTTACCGCGAGAGGTAAAAAACCGATTGAGCCATCGCGCTCGGGCTGTAGGGCTGTTTGAGGCTATGTGGCGTGAGCAGATGGCGGGTGCCGATCTTGAATGATAACAGTGGGTTATTGCAGCTGCCGCCTCTCAGCCTGTATGTGCATATTCCCTGGTGTATACGCAAATGCCCCTATTGTGACTTCAATTCCCACCAGGCTGCGAGGGATCACACAGATACTGCCTATGCCCTTCCGCAAGAGGAGTATGTGGCTCAGCTGCGGCGAGATTTGTTAAGTCAACTGCCTTGGGTTCAGGGGCGTAAGCTGCAATCGATTTTTTTGGCGGCGGCACGCCAAGCTTATTTTCCGCAAATGCTATCGGGGAAATTGTGGCTATGGCTGCAGAGCTGGTGGGCTTTGCCGAAGGCATAGAGATTACCCTGGAAGCCAATCCCGGTACTTTTGAGCAGGCAAAATTCAACGGCTACCGTAGGGCAGGCATCAATCGCTTGTCGATCGGGGTGCAGAGCTTCAATAGCACACAGTTGCATAACCTGGGCCGCATCCACAGTGGTGATGAGGCTGCCGGCGCCCTGTCTATGGCGCGCAGGGCCGGTTTTGACAATATCAACCTGGACCTGATGCACGGCCTGCCAGGGCAGATGGAAGATGAGGCACTGGAGGATCTGCGCCGTGCTGTGTCCCTGGGACCGGAACATATTTCCTGGTACCAGCTTACGATTGAGCCGAACACCGCCTTCTACAGTGCTCCACCGTCCACACCTGGTTCACAGCTGATTGCCAGCATACAGAGTAGCGGGCGCGAGTTTCTCGCTGCAGAAGGTTACCTTCGCTATGAGATATCTGCTTATAGTGGGCGCGGTTTGGAATCTCGCCACAACATCAATTACTGGTCGTTTGGGGATTATCTAGGTATAGGTGCAGGTGCTCACGGCAAGGTCACCCTGCCTCATGAAGGTCGAATCCTGCGCAGTCGGCGCACACGTACGCCGCGGGATTACATGAATTTTGCAGCTTCGGGGAACGAGTTGTTGCACAGGGAGCTGGCAGCGCCCCATGCCGATGCAATAGAAAAGGCCGATTTGCCTCTGGAGTTCCTGATGAACACCCTGCGCCTAGCCGGCGGGGTGCCGAAAGGCACTTTTGCGTACTATACCGGCCTGGCCCTGGAGACTTTACAGCGACAATGGCCGACCTTGCTGGCGATGGATCTGGTTCAGCCGCTGGAGCAACGTATTGCTGCCAGTGCTTTTGGCTTCGACTATCTTGATGAGATTCTGCAGCGCTTTCTGGAACAGCCGTGAGCCCAGGGGACTTGAAAAGTGCACCTGCGCCCCAATCTACGCGTTCAATGGCGCATTTTGGCTGTACTCTCATAGCCCCCATCGTGAGATGATGCGTCCGCGGTGGCACCGCATTGTGTAACTAAAGAACAGGAAAGCAATATGAGCGAGCACGCAATCATCAATGTAACTGACGCCGAGTTCGAAGCTGAGGTTCTCAAAGCCGAAGGTCCGGTGCTGGTGGACTTTTGGGCTCAATGGTGCGGTCCGTGCAAAATGATCGCTCCGGTTCTGGATGATCTGGCGGGTCACTACGGCGAAAAGCTGAAGATTGTCAAAGTCGATGTGGATGCAAACAAGGAAACCCCGGCTAAATACAATGTGCGCGGTATTCCTACCCTGCTGTTGTTCAAAGGTGGTAACGTGGAAGGTACCAAGGTTGGTGCTCTGTCTCGCGCCCAGCTGACTGAGTTTATCGATAGCCAGCTGTAATCCTGCCGCTCCATCCTGTGAAGAGGGTAAATTTCTTTGCAGGATGGGAAACACCCGTTATACTGGCTGTAATTCTGTAATAGTTCAGTCAGCTGTGAATCCAGTGACGACCAGCTGAAGATAACGCCCCTCCACAGGGTCCCTGACCATTCCCGGCGTGTATATTCCTCGAATTGAGCTTAATTGGTAGTGCTCTGCCTTTTGATTATGTAGAGCCAAAGCTTGATAGGTATTACGCTTTTGATAGGTACGGGTGCCTAAGTGTACTGGGCAAATAAACGAGCAAATCTCTGATTTTCAAACCCCTCCCCAAAATAATTTCCGGCGTGTCCGCGCCAAATGACAACAGAAACCTTAATAAGCAATTGGTATGAATCTCTCCGAATTAAAAACCAAACCCATTGAAGAGTTGATTGAAATAGCCAAAGGTATGGGCCTGGAAAACCTGGCTCGGTCGCGCAAACAAGATATTATTTTCAATATTCTTAAGCGCCACGCCAAAAGCGGTGAAGATATTTACGGCGATGGCGTATTGGAAATCCTTCAGGACGGTTTTGGATTTTTGCGTTCTGCTGATTCCTCTTATCTTGCGGGACCGGATGATATATACGTTTCCCCTAGCCAGATTCGCCGTTTTAATTTGCGTACGGGTGACTCAATTTCCGGAAAGATTCGCCCACCAAAAGAGGGTGAGAGATATTTCGCTCTTTTAAAGGTTAACGAAATTAATTTCGACAAACCCGAAAACGCCCGTAATAAAATTCTTTTCGAAAACCTTACTCCCCTTTTCCCTAACGAACGTCTCGGTCTGGAATGCGGTAATGGCTCTTCCGAAGACCTTATTGGCCGAATTATTGATTTAGTGGCCCCGATTGGTAAAGGGCAGCGTGGGTTGATCGTGGCTCCCCCAAAAGCCGGTAAAACCATCATGCTGCAAAATATGGCGCAAGCCATAACTCGCAATAACCCCGAATGTCACCTGATCGTGCTGTTGATTGATGAGCGCCCGGAAGAGGTGACTGAGATGCAGCGTTCTGTTCGCGGCGAAGTGGTTGCATCTACTTTTGATGAGCCGCCTGCTCGTCACGTCCAGGTTGCTGAAATGGTGATTGAAAAAGCCAAGCGCCTGGTGGAGCACAAGAAAGATGTGGTTATTTTGCTGGATTCTATTACTCGTCTGGCACGTGCGTATAACACCACCGTACCCAGTTCTGGCAAGGTACTGACCGGTGGTGTGGATGCCCATGCCCTGGAGAGGCCCAAGCGTTTCTTTGGTGCTGCACGGAATATTGAAGAAGGCGGAAGTCTGTCTATTATTGCTACTGCACTAATTGATACTGGCTCGAAGATGGACGAAGTGATTTTCGAGGAGTTTAAAGGTACTGGTAACATGGAATTGCAGCTTGATCGTAAGATCGCTGAAAAGCGTGTATACCCGGCCATTAATGTACGGCGTTCCGGTACCCGCCGCGAAGAGTTGCTAATGCCAGAGGGCGAATTACAGCGGGTATGGATTTTGCGTAAACTGTTACACGATATGGAAGATGTAGCAGCAACGGAATTCCTAGTGGATAAGTTGAAAGATTTCAAGACAAATGACGAATTCTTCCTGTCCATGAAACGGAAATAATTTTTGTATATAAAAGGCGCCGATTCAGGCGCCTTTTATATTCTGGATTGAATAAGGCGATTATTTGCGCTGATTAATGTTGAAAAGGCGAGCTATTAGGCATATAAAGTTCCACATCGTGGCGCTGGGTATGAATTTTATTAAGCGGCGCCCGACCGAATTGGCTCAGGAGATACTCCGTCAAAGGGCCAATCTCAAATGAATAATCTGGTGGAGCTGGTTATTCATTTGTGACTGCACGACAGCCCACACATCTAGTGAGAACCTTTTGTGAATATCTATATTGGAAATCTGGCCTACGCGGTAACCTCTGACGACCTGCACGAAGCTTTCGGCGCATTCGGAGAGATCTCTCGGGCTACTGTAATCACCGACCGTGAGACTGGCCGCTCTAAAGGCTTCGGTTTCGTAGAAATGCCTAACGACGATGAAGCGCGTAAAGCAATCGAAGAGATGAACGACCAGCCACTGTCCGGCCGTAACATCCGTGTTAACGAAGCTAAGCCCCGCGAAGATCGTCCGCGCCGCCCCCGCTTCTAAGCTTGCGACAAGCTTAAGATTTTTTCGGCCCGCAGCTTAGCGCTTGCGGGTCGACTCTCCCCCTTATTTTAAGCACCCTGACCAGGGCGCCATTCCCCATTTTGTCTTTTCTGTTTTACACTGCGCGTTAGTTTATTTTCATCGTCCGGTAATCCATGAAATACAAAGACCTGCGCGACTTTATCAAGCTGTTGGAAAAGCGGGGCCTATTGAGGCGGATTCAGCACCCTGTAGATCCGATTCTCGAGATGACGGAAATTGCAGACCGCGTGTTGCGCAGTGGCGGTCCGGCCCTACTTTTTGAAAATCCAGTAGGCTTTGAAGCCCCTGTACTTGCAAACTTGTTTGGTACTACCGAGCGGGTAGCTCTGGGAATGGGGCGTGAGAATATCGGTGAATTGCGTGAGGTCGGTGAACTGCTGGCCTTTCTTAAAGAGCCACAGCCTCCGGAAAATTTGCGGGATGCCTGGGAAAAACTGCCAGTTTTCAAGCAGGTTCTGAATATGGGGCCAAAAGTGGTCAAGGGAGCAGTCTGCCAGCAGGTTGTGCTGGATAAAGAGCAGGTGGACCTCAACAAGCTGCCTGTTCAAACTTGCTGGCCAGGAGATGCAGCGCCCCTGGTGACCTGGCCCTTGGTGATAACTCGTGGACCAGAGAAGAAGCGCCAAAATTTAGGTATTTACCGAATGCAGCTGATTGGTAAAAACCGCTTGATTATGCGCTGGCTCAGTCATCGTGGCGGTGCACTTGATTTTCGCGACTGGTGTAAAAAACATCCCGGCCAACCGTATCCCGTTGCTGTAGCACTGGGCGCAGATCCCGCCACCATTCTGGGGGCTGTTACTCCAGTACCGGATACACTGTCTGAATATGCATTTGCCGGCCTGTTGCGTGGTGATAAAACTGAAGTAACCAATGCACTGCTCAGTGATTTACAAGTTCCTGCCAGTGCAGAGTATGTGTTGGAGGGATTCATTTATCCCGATGATATGGCCGATGAAGGGCCATATGGAGACCATACCGGCTATTACAATGAGATAGATAGCTTTCCTGTCTTCACTGTTGAGAAAATTACTCATCGCAAGGACCCAATCTATCACAGCACTTATACCGGACGGCCACCGGATGAGCCCGCGATCTTGGGTGAGGCTCTCAATGAAGTGTTCGTGCCGATTTTACAGAAGCAGTTCCCGGAAATTGTCGATTTCTATCTACCTCCTGAAGGTTGTTCTTATCGGCTCGCCGTGGTGACCATGAAGAAACAGTACCCCGGCCATGCAAAAAGGGTGATGATGGGGGTCTGGTCTTTCCTGCGCCAATTTATGTACACCAAGTTTGTTATCGTCACAGATGATGATGTAAATGCGCGAGATTGGAATGATGTTATTTGGGCTATGACAACCCGCATGGATCCAGCTCGGGATACCGTAATGGTAGAAAATACTCCGATTGATTATCTGGATTTTGCTTCTCCAGTATCGGGTTTGGGCTCCAAAGTTGGTTTTGATGCCACTAATAAGTGGCAGGGTGAAACTGATAGAGAATGGGGCAATCCTATTGAAAGAGACCCGATGGTAGTTAAAAAAGTCGACGAGATTTGGTCCAAGTTGGGTCTTGGATAATTTCGTTAGCGATAATTTTAATTTTCTATCCCCTTCGTGCTGGAGCAACACTGGGGTGTTCTGCCTACGGCTGCTTACTGGTTCGCTTGCCTAGCAGCTGTAGTTTGTTGTGTCTCTGATTTATTTATATCAATTTGTTTACATCTATAAGTAGTGCGTGTGACCTCTTATGGTGGAGTCTTTGCAAATTCTTAAAAGTGTGGATGAGAAATTTTTAAGAAAATAATTTACTCAATTAGTACTGTCATTTTTTTATTTTAATATTTGTGATGGCATTACCAGGTGAATAAGAAAAAGGTATAGGTGTTAATAATATTAGGAAATTTATACCCGAGATAAGACAGAAAAGTTTTTTCTGAATCCATGTGTAACGGAATGTTTCGCTTCCGATTGTCAGAAGTTATTTCTGACTCAGAGCGTTTCTTTTGGCAGGATCGCAATGGTTTCACAGGATAAATGAGACCAGACCTGAACTTGTTTGCGTCAATGTATTTTGATATTGAGCGTAAAGATGGATTTATCTTGGTTGTGAATCGGGGCGTTGATACTAAATCAGCTTATGCGATGAAAAAGACTACTGGCCGGTTAAGAAGCTTAGTAATATATTTGTCGTTTGAATATTTTGAGGCGGGACTATGATTGATAGGTCAAATAATTTACTAAAATAGAGCGGATTTAAACTGTAAGCTGGCAGAGGTGATTAGTAAAGTGCAAATAAATATAAAGATCATATTTTAAAAGCAAGTGGTGGAAATTTATTTTCTGGTTTTTAGATCAATGATTAGGTATATCGAATATGTTGAGAAAAAAATTACGTTTTTTAAAAGCATGCTTATTAGCCTTGTCTTTAACAGTTGTAGCTGTAAATGCAGCCGAATCTGATTCTAACGTAAAATGGGCATTTGGTCGTATAAAATCTCTTGAGGGGGATTGGAAAAAAGAAGGGTCTGATCGGGAGAAATTCTATATTAATTTTTCTCAAATGGCTGGTGGTGCTGTACTAATTGAGAATTGGATCTATGATGGACAATCCCGCCCACTTACCATATACCATATGAATAATGGAACTCTTCTTGCTGCACATTACTGTCCCCAGGGGAAACAACCACGTTTATGGCTAGAAGGCCATGTAAGTGATGAGCAGTTAGCTTTCACATTTATGGATGTTACAAGCTTAAAAAACTCTTTAGTAAATCATCAGCACGATTTGGCTTTTAAATGACTGAAAAACGACAAACTGCTACGCAGAGAAAGCTATATTGAGGCAGGCAGTCTTGTTCCGCCTGAGATGATGTTAGTTCGTAGATAAGCTGTCATTGCTCCCTAAGCAAAATTACTGACACTTATTTCATTGAATAAAGAAGGGCTGTGATTTTTCCTGCCATCTTTTTTTATGCGTTTGCTTAAACGAAATTCCAATAAAGTAGTATGATACTCGAGATATAGAACTTTAGTGCCATAAGTTCAAAAAAGTGCCGTCGATGTAGCCTGCCTTGGTTGCAAGGCTATATTTTATCCGTTGGCGACGACCTGATAAGTTAAGCATCACTTGGTGAGAAATATCGATTGTGGGGATTTTTTAAATAAATACAAAATGAAGGAGTGGTAAAAAATGGAATTGATTATTTTTGTAATCATAATGGTGGCAGTTCTTGTTTTGCCATTAAAGTTGGCCGCTGCTATGTTAGGTGCAAGAAATACAGGGGTTTTTTATTGTCTTTTTGCTCTGTTATTAGCATTAATTATTCAGAGGATTGTTGGTGGGATGTTGCCTGGAGTTAGTGACAGTGCAGGTGTCCTACTAACGATTCCATTAGCGGCAATTGCCTATATGCTGGTTTTAGGCACTGGTTTCTTAAAAGCAATTCTTATTGCTTTACTGCAGGGGGTAATCACTTTCTTTGCCATGTTGCTATTTGCGGGAATGTTTGCAAATATCTAGTTACTTTATTTGGATTTCAGTTGTACTTTAACAAGTCTGTTTTCTGCAAGCAGGGAGCCTACCCTAAGGACCCTGCTTAAGTTATTATCCAGTCAAAATTCAATACAAACAAATCTCATCCCAAGGTTTATTTTCTTCTTCTCCGAGCCTGAGGGGAGATAACAATTCTTCTTACCCTTAATCTGCAATTTTATATATAGAGAATCACTGTTTATTTTCCAGCGTGCTTATCTGGTTTCCCTCTTGCTGAGTGAAGGTTTTCTTTTTGTAAAAAGTGGCTCAGTGCATCGAAGTATGCGGGAAAAGCTTCATATTGGGGGATATGTCCGACGTTGGTAAGTTCCACTAGTTTCGCATTAGGGATTGCTTCGGCGGCTTGCCGGCCCAGCTGATCATAACGTCCAAGGGAACTCTGAAGTGCCGCAGGTGCGCGATTGCGGCCGATGGCAGTGCGATCTCGGGTACCGATAATGAGTAAGGTTGGCACTTTCAGATCGGAAAATTCATAAAGTACAGGCTGGGTAAAAACCATTTCGGAAGTAAGTGCGTCTATCATGCCCATATGGGCGGCATCGGGTCCTAGGGTCCAACCGGCCTGGATACCGAGAAGGGGTGTATACCGGGCTTGCCACTCCCCTGCAAAGTAGGCGTTGGACATATAGCGTTGGATACTTTCCGGTGTTTGTGCTTGTTCCCTGGCGATAGCTTTTTGCAATGGTTCATAGGGTACAACGCGCTTCCAGTCCTCAAGGCCGATAGGGTTTATCAGAGCGAGCTTCTGGGCTACCTGTGGATACATCAGTGCAAAGCGCACTGCTAACATGCCCCCCATAGAGTGGCCAACCACCGCAACCTCGGTTATCCGGAGGTGATCCAGCAGTGCTTTGGTATCAGCGGACATACTGTGCAAGGTGTACTGGCGTAGGGGTTTACTGGATTTCCCAAAGCCAATCTGGTCTGGTGCAACTACTCGGTAACCCAGCTGGCTAAGCGCATCAATGGTGTCTTCCCAGTAAGCACCAGAAAAATTTTTGCCATGTAAAAGTAGGACAGTACCTCGCTGGGCTCTTTTTCCGAAGGCTGGTACATCCATGTAGGCGAGGGATACAGGCTGATTTTGCCACGTTTGCTGGAATACCTTTACCGGATAGGGGTATTTGTAATCGCTCAGGAGTGCATCCTGTGGTTTGATCTGATTATTTACCGGTGCCTGAGCATAGGCATGCACTAGAGTGTTAAATATCAAAATGCTGATAAAAATGTAAAAACTGGGGGTTTCATTGGCCTTCCTATCCTATTTGCCTGAATAGTGACAGAGAATGCACACTATAGAGAGATTCGGCTGCGCTAGAAAAAGGGCCCGAGGAATTGTGGGCCCGCGGGGAAAAGCGTCAGGCATGCACGCCGAGTAGGGGTTTGTCCTGGCTGGGCATAGGCAGTTGTGGTAAGTCTTTAACCGCTTGCATTAGCCCTTCCTGGAAAAGCCGTGCGGCTTTGTCTTTTTCTCCCAGCGCTTCGAACAGGCGGGCAAGTTCAGCGGAAGTTACTGGGTCTTGACGTAACAACAGGCTCTTTTCTAAATACTGTTGGGCTTTCCCCCACAACTCATTACGCATACACAGGCGGCCGAGGCAAGTGAGGAGGTCGGCACTTTCTCCGTATTCCTTAAGCCAGCCCTCGGCGGCAGAAAGCTGTGCAGAAGAATCAGCTCCAGTAAGGCAGCCATATAAATCAGCCAGTTTGGGGTTCCACTCTCTGTTTAGTAGCCAGCGCAGATGTTTCTCTGCTTCGATATCGTCACCGATCTGATGCAGTAGCCGTGTATATAGATTGCGCAACTCCATATTACGCTGCCAGCGCCCGTTCAGACTGTGCCAGACACCCTGTAATGTTTCACTGTCATTGCGGTTTGCAGCCTCATTCAACTGGTGCTGGTAAACTTCCAATTCTAGCTTCTGCAATTCTTCATCATGCATGTTGGCGTGTTTTTCCAACTCTGGCAGAAGCTCACGCAGGCTGCTCCAGTCGCCCAGAGAGTAATAAGCCTGTTTTAGCAGTTGCAGTAAGGCGGGATGTTTGGGCTCTAGTTGTTTGGCCCTTTTAAGGCTGGCGATACACTGCTCATAATGTTTGTCCTGGAGTTGCATACGTGCCTGACTGAGAGCCACGGCAAGGCGGGTATCCTCTCCGCAAGCTTCTGCTTTTGCCAGAAGCTCATTGGCCTCCTCGCGAAAGCCCAGTTCAAAGGCGCTACGCGCCGCTGCCAGATAATTGATCAATGGTGCTTCAGAGCGTGGCGCACTTTTCAAAAGCTGCCGCCGTGCGCGGGACCAGTTGCCCTCCATAAATTCCACCAAACCGCTGGTGAGCCTCCGACGGGCGATACGTTGGCGGCCAAAACGAAGACGGTCGACACTTCCTCTAATCGCCCGAAACAGACTGCGCGCGAGCCAGACCAGTATAAAGAAAGCGAATAACAGGGACACCAATGCGACTATGGCGAACCAGAGATTCATCTCATAACCTTTGTTCAATGCGCCACCAAAACCGATGATCAGATATCCCGGATAATTTTGATTGATTTGTGGCAGCAGGGCGCCGAGTAGTAGCAGCGCTATAGCGATAAAAAGGACCTTTCTCACTGAGCTGTCTCCTCCAGTGCGGGACCACCTTGGCCGGAGGTTTTATGCAGGCGCTCGATATAGTTGTACAGGGCTAACTGTGAGGCGTTTAGATCAGGCATTTGCGCCAGGATGGGTTGTCTGCTTAGCTCAGCCAGCTGTTCGGCCAGCGCATTGCGCTGAGCGTTGGCAGTGCCATAAGTCAATAGCAGCTCGCGGGCACTGTCCAGGGCATCCTTGTATACCCTAGAGTCGCCGCGCAGCAGAGCGAGCTGCGCCTGCTCCATATTTAAACGCAGGGTCTGGCGAAAGCGTGTTTCACTCTGCGGAGAGAGCATGACAGGGTTGATATCACCATCAATGGGGCGAACTGAATCACGGAGGAAGGAGGTAAATCGATGCCAACTGCGCTCCCAGGGAGCCTGATCGACTTGTGCAGGCTCCGCCTTAGGCTCTTCTTCCTGGGTCTGGGTCATGGTGAATTCCGGTTGAATATTGGCGCGGATCAACTGCTCCTCCAGGGCACGTAGGCGCACGTAAATCCCCTCCCGGTCTACATTCTCGACCAGTCTCAGTGCGGTGATATCTTTCGCCAATTGTTGGCGTACGCCATATAAATCAGGCAGGTTAACTTGGCGGAGTATTTTGTCGACTTTCTCCACCAGGCCCAGGGCAGCGCGGCTGTTATCTTCCAGCATAAGGCGCTGATTGGCCATGCGCAGTAAGTAATCGGCCTCAGCAAGCTGCCAGTCCTGGCGGCTCACATTACCCAGCTCACTCAAGCGATTGCCCTGCGCAGTGATACTGCGCTGCATGCTGGCCAGTTGCTGTTTCAGTTCCGAGATAGTATTTGCTTGTGCTTGAATCTGATTGCGTAGGCTGGCATCGGTCTGCTGCAGCTGGATGAGCTGCTGATTAGGATATGGAGTGGTCGGTTGGCCGGGTGTTTGAGCGGGCTGTGAAAAGCCTGATTCAGAATGTGCCTGGTTCGACAGCCCATCAGTGGTTGGTGCTTTCTCAGTAGGCTCTTCTGCCCGTTGTTCTGTATTAGCCTGCCGCGTTTGGGATGTATCTGTAACCTGGCGTGACTCATTACCAGTTGATGGTGAGAAACCCAGGTAAGCACTAATACGACTGCCTAGTTGAGGCCAGCTGAACCAGACGAAAGCGATGAGAGCTACTACCAGCAGGAAAAATACTAACCACCACCAGTTACCACCACTGTCTTTGGCAGTACTTCCAGCGGGCCTCCCTTGTGTCGCTTTGGCGAAGTTACTTGTGCTTTCCGCCTTGCCCTTATCCGCGGAAGTGGGCGCTACTTTTTTTGCGGAGTTGTTGTCCTGGGGTTTTTCGTTGGTCATGGGCATGGAGCGAAGCTGAAAATTGTCGTCGAATTATAGCGAGTGGCACCGGCCTTTATAGTCGGGGTGGCGCTGTTTTGGGAACTTTTACCAAATAGGGCGGAGAATCCGATGGAAACTCAGTTCAGTGCACGGTGCAGAGCTTCCAGCATAGCTTTGTCGCTGGCATTGATAGCAGTGTGGACCACGGAAAAGCCGATCCCCTTTGCCTGCCCGGCAACCCGGGCGCTTGGGCAGATAAGCGCTACTTGGCGCAATTGCTCCATTGAAGTTTGTTCGATGCAAAAGGATAGATTTGTGAGTGTTTCACCACTATGCACAGTAATGGCGTCTGCATCAACGCCATACTTTCTCAGTTGCTCCTGAGAGTTACTGGGTAGGGTGCGATTGTATAGCTCGCAATAATCCACCCGAGCACCACGAGCGCCCAAGGTGTCACCAATCAAAGTGCGCCCGCCACTGCCACGGAAAATAAGAATACGCTGCCCGCTAATCTCCTGCAGCGATGGCAGGCCAAGCAAATCCTCAGAATTCATATGAGCGCCGCTTTGCTCACAGGGAATGCCTCGAGCATCCAAGGCTTTTGCTGTGGCGGCGCCGATTGCATAGTAGCGCGGTCCTTGTGGCAATTGTGGCCAGTAGTCTTCCAGCCAATTCACTCCATAGTGCACGGCGTTCTGTGAGACAAAAATTGCCACTTCCACTTGATCAAAATCGAGGATACGTTTTTTGATTGCCTGTCGGGCATCGTCGCTCTCGAGGGGCTCAATACCCAGCATGGGAATGTTTTCCACCTGAGCGCCCTCTGCCTGTAGCAGAGCGCACCAGCTCCCCGACTGGTGAGCTGGTCGGGTGGTTAATATACGCTTGCCACGCAGGTGATTGGGCATTTTAAGAGTGCTCAGAGAGCGTCGAGAATTTTGTCGGCGCCACCGGCCAGTAGTTGCTCCGCCAGCTGGGTGCCAAGGGTCTCTCCGTCGGAGGCAGCACCGCGGCACTCGGCGCGAATCATGGTTGTACCGTCGGGGCTCCCTACCAAGCCTCGCAGCCACAGGCTGTCTTCATTCAATTCGGCGTAGCAGCCAATAGGTACCTGGCAGCCGCCGTTCAAACGCTTGACCAGGGCGCGTTCGGCGCGGAGGCGAGAGGCAGTTTCTACACAATGCAGGGGTTGTAGAAGTGCTTCCAGCTCAGCATCGCAGCGGGCTTCGATGCCTACGGCGCCCTGGCCACCGGCGGGCAGCAGTAGATCCGTTGGGAGGAAGCTGCGGATGCGCTCTGGCATTTCCAGGCGTAGCAGGCCGGCAGCAGCCAGGATAATCGCGTCGTATTCCCCGGCATCGAGCTTGGCTAAACGAGTATTTACGTTGCCGCGCAGAAACTTGACCTGTAAATCAGGGCGTTGTGCTAGAAGTTGGCACTGGCGACGCAAGCTTGAAGTGCCGACCACTGCGCCCTGGGGCAACTCTTCAAAACTGCCGTAGAGATTGCTGACAAATGCATCGCGGGGATCTTCGCGTTCACAAATGATAGGCAGGTGTAAGCCTTGTGGAAACTCCATAGGTACATCTTTCATGGAGTGTACGGCGATATCTGCGCGCCCCTCCAGCATTGCCACCTCCAGCTCTTTCACGAAGAGCCCCTTACCACCAACTTTGGTGAGGGGGATATCCAAAACCTGGTCGCCACGACTGGTCATAGGCAGTAATTCAATCAGAAGCTCGGGATATGCCTGCTGCAGACGGCCCTTCACGTAATTGGCTTGCCAAAGGGCCAGGGCGCTCTCGCGAGTGGCGATACGGATGCGGGAAATGGACATACTGCTCGATCAATTGGTTGAGTGGGAGGGCAATTCTATCAGACAGGTGCCTAACATGTTTCCAATGGCGGGATTCGGAGCGGGTAATTATCGGTCACGGGCTCGTAGCCAATCTTCAAGAATAATGCGTGCGGCAATGGAGTCCACCGGGTTGTCGGCGTAACTGCCGCGGTGACCTCGCTCAGCGGCCTCTTCCTTGGCGGCACGGGTACTGAGACGTTCGTCAATCATTTCCACTGGTAACCCGGTGCGCCCGTGCAGGCGCTGGCCAAACTTGCGCGCGCGCGCGCCGAATTCACTCTCAGTGCCGTCCATATTCAGAGGAAGGCCGACCAATAGGTAGTGCGGTTGCCACTCGTCAATTAAACGCTGAACTTTTTCCCAGTCCGGCTTGCCGTCCTTCGCTGGCAGTGGGGGCAGCTCCTTGGCACTGGCAGTCAGACTCTGGCCAAAAGCGAGGCCAATAGAGCGGGTGCCAAAATCGAAGGCGAGGGCGGTAACTGGTTTATTCATATGCCGGGCAGTTTTCATTGTAAACATGTGGGCGGGCAGTTTACTGCAAGAGGGGTGATCAGGCGTGTCCAGCCTGTGATCCGAGGCCGGAGAGGTCAATACCGTGACGCGCCGCAGCGCTCTGCCAGCGTTTTTCCACCGGGGTGGCAAATAGGATTTCGGGTTCCGCTGGCAGGGTCAGCCAAGCGTTCTCTACCAACTCCTGTTCCAACTGTCCCGGGCCCCAGCCGGCGTAGCCGAGGGCCAGTAGCACATCGTCCGGGCCGCGTCCGGCAGCGAGAGATTCAAGAATGTCCTTGGAGGCGGTGAGACTGATATCCATATTGATTTCGGTGGTCGAGTCAAATTTGATCCCGGCGCCGTGCAGTACAAAGCCCTGCTCCGGTGACATTGGCCCCCCCAGGAGTACGGCTTCTTCGCCCCGCAGGCTGGTGTCGTCTAGGGACAACTGTTCAAACACCTCTCTCCAGTGAACCTTGCTGGGGGCATTGATCACTATACCCATGGCGCCCTCTTCATTGTGCTCGACAATAAGCGCCACAGTTTGCTTGAAGCGCGGATCCTCCATGCCGGGCATGGCCAGCAGGAACTGGCCGCGCAAGCTGCCGTGGGTTAGGTCACTGTCGATATTGGAGTTGGGCATAGCTTGATTCTAGGTTGCCTGAGTGAAACGCAAGTTTAGCCGCGCTCGGGCAGCTCACCTGCACTGGTGGAGAAGCCGGTCATCTCAAAGCGCCAAGTGCGGATGATTTCCAGGCGATCGGCGTCCTTGCGAATTTCAGCAGGAAAAGGTGCAAAGGGCGCCGCCAGGCGAACAATTTGCTGGGCGGCATCATCGAGAATTCGCTCCCCGGAGGATTCAAGGATGACTACCTCCTCTACCGCGCCCGTGGGCAGTAGGCGTACCATCATACGCAGGCTGCCAGTAATTTGTTGCTGCAGGGCCTCTTCGGGGAAGTTGTCACTGCCGATGGCCTCTACTTTCTGGCGCCAGTCGTGTAGATATGTGGCGTCTGCAGATGCTTTGGTTGCGACTGAAGTTAGGCGGCGCACCCGTGGGCGCTGGGCGATTGTCTGGCGGATTTTATCCAGGCGGGCTTGCAGGCTGGCGATCTCGGGATTGGTGCGGGTCAAATCACTAGGAGCATCGCCACGCTTTTCTTCAGAAAATTTGTCTTCGGCAGGGAGTTCCGGAGCCTGCTGCGGGCTATTGCCAATAGTGGTGATCAGTTGTCGGCGCTGATCAGCTGGGCGAGCGGCCTGTTGCTGCGGCAAAGGGTTTACATCGTGAATTTGTGTGTCGTCAAACTCCGCGCGGCGATTGCTCGATAACTCCTTGGGGGTGTCAGCAGTGCCACTGGCTAGTTGGTTATATTGTGCCAGATAGTCAGCGTCTTCCGGTGCTTGTGCAGAATTATGTTGGGCCAGTGTGACTTCCAGAGTAGGCGCCGCTCGGCGCCCTTCAGGATCGGTAAAGGCCACGCCAAAAATCAAAAGCGCATGAATGGCGCCGGCGAGAAATAGCGAGAACACAAAACGCTCGCGTTGGGCTGCGTTAAGTGGCGTCGTGTTGGCGGTGGAATTCATTGTTTGTTATCGATTACTGCTTTTGTTGCCGAGCTTTTGCTCGGCTTTCCGCCCGGTCCGTTCACTGGCAAACAGCCTGGGTTAATTTAAAATTAAGCGCCCAGTTTACCCTTTTTGTGCCAATCGGTGTGTGATGGCGCTCATTAGTCGTGCACCGATATCGGTATTGTAAGCCGCATCAATCTCACGCACGCATGTTGGACTGGTGACATTGATCTCGGTGAGGTAATTGCCGATCACATCCAGGCCGACAAAAAGCAGCCCTTTCTTTTTCAGAGTGGGGGCAACCTGCTCCACAATCCAATGGTCACGATCAGTAAGTGGGCGCGCTTCACCACGCCCACCAGCGGCCAGATTGCCGCGTGTTTCACCCGCCTCGGGAATTCGCGCAAGGCAGAAGGGAATCGCTTCACCATCGACAACAAGAATCCGTTTATCACCATCCTTGATTTCGGGAATATAGCGTTGCGCCATGATCTGCTGGCGCCCATGTTTGGTGAGCATTTCCAATATTGCACCAAGGTTGGCACCGTCAGGCTTACAGTGAAAAATACCGGCGCCACCCATGCCATCCAGTGGTTTGAAGATTACATCTTGGTGGGCCTTGTGGAATTCACGCAGCCTGCGCATATCCCTACTTACCAGAACAGGTGGGCAGCACTGCGGGAAAGTGGTAGCGAAAATTTTCTCGTTACAGTCGCGCAAGGACTGGGGGTTGTTTACTACCAGCGCACCTTCGCGTTGTGCGGCCTCGAGAATATAAGTGGAATAAATGTACTCATTGTCAAAAGGGGGATCGACACGCATCAAAATAGTATCTAGTTCGCCCAGCGGCACTTCCTGGGGCTCCTCCAGGGAAAACCAGCACTTGGAATCGTCAAATACTTTGAGGGCCCGTGCCCTGCCAATTGCCCGGCCGTTGTCCAGATACAAGTCTGTTTGCTCGAAATAAAATAACTGAAAACCGCTGTCTTGTGCGGCCTGTAACAGTGCGAGTGTCGTATCTTTTTTAAAATTGATTTGGGCGATGGGGTCCATCACCACACCGAGGGAGTAATTCATATGGGCTTCCATATTTGATGGGATATTTCATCCCGCGCCGCGGTGGTTGTGGCTTTAGTAGTATGGCCACTCCCGATTTTTAAGATGGATAAGGTAAGAGCAGCTTCGTCAAGGTGCAACTTTTTAACACCTCCGACCGGGAGGGCGTGCAAAGTGGTGATAATTTGAGCTGCATCGCTAGGGGTATGTCGACTCTGCTAGATTCACCTGGGGTTCTGTGATAAAAGTTCCATCCAGTGTGCGATCTTGGCTAAGCGAGACACCCAGGCCCCATAGGCGGTCCAAATAAGGGTGCAGGTAAAAAATTTTCGCGTGCCCGAAAATAAGTAAACAGGGGATTCAAAAAAGACTATGGAGCTTAACTGGGAAAGTCTGACTGTAATGGTGATTGACGACAGTAAGACAATTCGCCGCACTGCTGAGACGTTGTTGCAAAAGGCGGGTTGTACTGTAGTCACAGCAACCGACGGTTTTGATGCGCTGGCAAAAATCGCGGACTCCCGTCCGGATGTTATTTTTGTCGATAT
Source organism: Microbulbifer sp. MLAF003 (assembly GCF_030012965.1). Lineage (NCBI taxonomy): Bacteria > Pseudomonadati > Pseudomonadota > Gammaproteobacteria > Cellvibrionales > Microbulbiferaceae > Microbulbifer > Microbulbifer sp. MLAF003. The sequence continues at coordinate 4,612,603 of NZ_CP120232.1, read as the reverse complement.
TATGATGCCGCGCCTTGATGGCTATCAAACCTGCGCACTGATCAAAAATAACAGTGAGTTCCGCTCTACCCCTGTTGTAATGCTGTCGAGTAAGGATGGTTTGTTCGATAAGGCAAAAGGGCGCGTAGTTGGTTGCGATCAATATCTAACCAAGCCGTTTAGCAAGAGTGAACTTTTGGGCGCTATTTCCGCCCATGCTAAGCCGCACCACGCGGCTTGACAGCGCACATAAAAAGAATAAGGCCCTGTGGAGGCCACAAGCCTGCCGCAGGGCAGGATTTATATTGAGGGAAGCGCGATTTTTTCATCTATCAGGATGAAAAAATCCTGTAGTCAGGCAGTAAATTGGTAGTAAGTGCAGACTTGGCACACGCTAACAAAGATAATGACAATAATACCGCCAAGCGCTGTCGTTGTTGCACAGTTGCCGATTAGAAGATGTCATGGGGGAAATGATGGCAAGAGTATTAATAGTTGATGACTCTCCTACCGAAACACACAAACTCACCACGATTCTGGAAAAGAACGGCCACGCAGTAATTACTGCACCTAATGGTGAAAATGGTGTGGATGTGGCGCGTACGCAGCGCCCGGATTTAATTCTGATGGATATTGTGATGCCGGGTCTAAACGGCTTCCAAGCCACTCGCCAGTTGAGCAAGGACGGTAGCACAGCTGGAATTCCAATCATTATCGTTACCACCAAGGATCAGGACACGGATCGTGTCTGGGGGATGCGTCAGGGTGCGAAGGCCTACCTGACCAAGCCTGTGGATGAAGGCAAATTGTTGAGTGCCATTGAGGAGGTGTTGGCCTGACGGTCAGCTGCTCAAAGTGCAGTCACAAACACCTTATTTAGCTCTTGTTGATATCGCACGGCGCGCAAAGGCGCAGGCCACAGGCCTGCCTGGGCGCCGGGAAATCAAACCCTATTGGACCGGAATCGGTTTTTCTCTTCTAGACCATAACTTTGTCGCCTCTATGGATGACGTTGTGGAATTGCTCGAAGTGCCACCGTATACCTTTATTCCTGGAGTGGAACCCTGGGTAAAAGGTGTTTCCAATGTACGTGGCCGCCTGTTACCCCTGATTGATCTCGCTGCCTTTTATGGTGGCAACCTCACCGGGCCACGTCAGCAGCGTCGTGTTTTGGTGTTGGAGCGAGATAAAACCTATGTGGGACTGATTGTCGACAGGTTGCACGGAATGCAGCACCTGGCATTTGAATATGCCCGGGAAGCTCCAACAGATTTGATTGAGCCATTTGCGCCGATGGTGCATGGCCAGTTTATTTTGCAGAAGGACCGATGGCTGGTGTTCGACATGCGGGCTTTGATTAGTGATTCCCGCTTTATGGATGCCGCTGTCCATTAAAAATCCAATCTGATTATTTCCAGCATTTCGTATCGAGATGCTGGGGATGACCCGCAAGCGGTGCAGGGATGTCCGCACTGGCTGAGGGCCATTGTCGTTAAAGCGTTAAAAGTAAAAAGTGGTATTTAACCGGCCTCATGCTAGGGCCCGCTAGGAGTAAACTATGAAAACAGGCTCCCAGAGTTCCTTTTCCGCGTTGCGCAGTAACCCTGCCGCGCTGGGTTTGGGTCTGCTGGTACTCGCCGTACTGGCGGGACTGATTGTCAGTATCTATTTGGTGCAGACCCGCAGCGATCGCGATAAAGAATACCTGCAACAAGTCGCGGAACTGCGTGCACTTTCCTATCAGGTGGTTTCCTACGCACCTGCGGCTACTTCCGGTGATGATGCTGCATTTGCGGAACTGGAAAAGGTCTCTGGACAGATGGCCAGTGCCTGGAACCAGTTACAGGGTATGGATAAAGGGAGCCGAAAAGCTCTCGATGCTGAACTGGCTACCTATGGTACCGTTTGGCGCAAACTGCGCGAGCAGGTAGATACCATTATCGGTAACAAGGAAACCATTATCTTCCTAAACGATGTAGCTACCACGCTTAGTGCCTCGCTGCCTGAACTGCAGGCAGAGCACAACAATATTGTGGAGATACTGCTCGCCAACAATGCCCCGGCGAATCAGGTGGAACAGGCACAGTTGCAGGTATGGCGTGCGGAGCGTATCGGTCGGAATATCGACAAAATGCTGCAGGGCGGTGACGATGCGGAGTCGGCCGCTGATCAGTTCAATACTGATGCCAGCCTGTTCGGTAAAGTGGTGGATGGCATGAAGAGCGGTGATGTGGTGATGGGCATCTCCCGCGTTACCGATGAAGAAGCGCGTCGCTCTCTGGATGAAATTACTGAGCTGTTTGAATTCGTAAGTTCCTCTGTACGCGAGATATTTGAGGCGACTCCAGCCCTGTTTGCAACACGCCAGGCCTCTGACGGCATTATCGCTTCTTCGCCGCAGCTGCTCGAAGCCCTGAGTACCCTGAATGACCGCATCGTAAACCTGGCGGACGAACGCCAGCCAAACAATATGACCATCACCATTCTGGCAGCGGCATTCGTGCTTCTGATCTTTGCGATGATGGGAATGGCGTTCTCCGGTACCCGCCGCAGCCTGATACAGGAATCCGATACCAACGAACGTAACCAGCAGGCCATTATGCAGCTGCTGGATGAGCTGGCAGACCTCGCCGATGGTGACCTGACTACCTCCGCGACAGTAACAGAAGCTTTCACCGGTGCGATTGCCGACTCCATCAACTTTACAATCGACCAGCTGCGCGTTCTGGTGTCCCGAATCAACGGAGCTGCACAGGAAGTATCCGGTCTGTCCCAGGAAACCCAGCAGACCGCGCTGCATCTAGCCGAAGCCTCTGAACACCAGGCACAGGAAATTGCCGGAGCCTCTGCGGCGGTGAATGAAATGGCGGTGACCATTGACCAGGTATCTGCAAACGCCTCTGAATCTGCCCAGGTAGCCGAGCGCTCGGTACATATCGCGAGTAACGGTGCCAAGGTGGTACAGAACACCATTAAAGGCATGGATAACATCCGCGAGCAGATTCAGGACACCTCCAAGCGAATCAAGCGTCTGGGTGAATCATCCCAGGAGATTGGCGATATCGTAAGCCTGATTAACGACATTGCTGACCAGACTAACATCCTGGCCTTGAATGCAGCCATCCAGGCGAGTATGGCTGGTGATGCTGGTCGGGGCTTCGCGGTGGTTGCGGACGAGGTTCAGCGACTCGCGGAACGTTCCGCCGCCGCTACCAAGCAGATTGAAGGCCTGGTTAAAGCCATTCAGTCTGATACCAACGAAGCGGTAATTTCCATGGAACAGACCACCACTGAGGTGGTACGTGGAGCCCGCTTGGCTCAGGATGCCGGTGTTGCCCTGGAAGAGATCGAAAGCGTATCCAGTAACTTGGCATCCTTGATCCAGAACATCTCCAACGCTGCCCGCCAGCAGGCCTCTTCTGCAGGTCATATTTCCAACACGATGAACGTGATTCAGGAAATTACTTCGCAGACTTCTGCTGGTACCCAGGCTACTGCCCAGTCCATTGGTAACCTGGCACAAACCGCCAGTGCCTTGCGTGAATCTGTTGCCGGCTTCAAGCTGCCACAAGACGAGAGCATTGAGACGAACAGTGAACTGTACGATGTGGAACTGCCGGAGATGGACGCGGAGACTTTCACTATCGATAGCGAGGAATCCGATTCCTTGTCCCGTGAAGATCGGGCTCTGGCCTAACCCACTTATAAAACCCGGTAGCCAATTGGTGACCGGGCACATAGGGGCGCACGGAGTACCCTCCAGATAATCGCGGATTCAGGTTCGCATCGGGGTATAGCGCCTGTGTAGAGAATGAATTATTGGGGGCTCGGCGTGAGTCACGACAATCCGAACTTCATGGCCCTGGATTGGCTGATTGGTGAAATCAACGAGACCCTGGCGCAGGCGCGCCAGTTCCTCGAGACATTTGCCACGGATCCAGAAGCGGGTGCAACACTGCTGCAGAATAGTTTGTCCCTGGTTCACCAGGTACACGGCAGCCTGCATATGGCTCAACTCAGTGGCGCAGCGATGCTCGCCGAAGAGATGGAACAACTGGTACAGGCCCTTGCCAGTGGCAGTGTTGAAAACACCGACGAAACGCGCGAATTCCTTATGCGCGCTTTGTTGGAGTTGCCGCTCTACCTTGAGAAGGTCTCTTTTCAGCGTCGTGATAACGCAGTCCTGCTGTTACCCTTACTCAATGACCTGCGTGCGGTCCGCCGTGAGCGCCTGATCACCGAGGGTGCGCTCTTCTCTCCAGACCTATCCTCCCTGGATCGTATAAGTGGCAAGCGCCAACCACTGACTGCTGATAGTGCACGTTTGCAGGAGCTTGTAACGAAGCTGCGCAAAATGTATCACGTAGCAGCTGCCGGCCTGATTCGGGATGTGAACAGTGGTGAGAGTCTGGCGTACCTGAATAAAATCATTGAGAAAATGCAGCTGCTTTATAGCGGCAGTCGGCGCCAATCTCAGTGGGAGATTTTACTGGGGCTCCTGGAGGCGCTCGGCGAGCACCGCATCAATGTCCAGCCGGCCCTTCGTCATCTGTTGCGTCGTGTAGATGTGGAATTCCGTTTATTGCAGGGGCGCGGTGCCAAGGTGTTGGATGCCCGCCTTGATGCGGATTTCCTGCGAAACCTTCTTTTTTATGTATACCTGGCGGGCCCAAATGGCCCGCGCTGTCAGGATTTATACCAGCGTTTTGCCTTGGATAAAGCGGTTCCGGGGACACCACGACCGGATACAGAGGACGTGCTGGCCATGGGCCCTGAGGCTCTGGGTACTGCGATCGCTGCACTGCGGGAAGAGTTGCAATTGGTTCGCGAGGCGCTGGAACCGAGCGGCGCCAGTGAGCAACCACCGTTAAGTGATACCGCTGCAGTTGCCAAGCGGATCGCAGATACCCTTGGCGTACTTGGCTTGGAGGCGCAGCGCGGCCGCGCCCGCGGCATCTATGAATATCTGCGTGATGCCTCCCGCGGCACCGATGTCGAGGAATACCTACTGCGTGCTGCCGGTGAGCTGGTACAGCTTGATTCGGCCCTTGCTGCCACTGTTGACCGCAATAAGCAGGTCGATGATGAACAGCCGATAATGGGAGATGCCACCGACTCAGTTTTGCGCGAGGCGCGCCTGGGCCTTGAGGCCGTGAAAGAGGCGGTAATGGAGTATGTCGCCAGCCATTGGGATATCAGCTATTTAAGCCGGGTACCGCAACGTCTGCAGGAAGTTTGTGGTGGTCTGGAAATGGTAGGCTACCAGCGTGCTGGTGAAATTATTGCCTGTTGTAACCATTACATTAATAAATCCCTAATCGAGCAAGCTGAACAGCCTGAATGGCGCATGCTCGATACCCTGGCTGATGCGATAACCAGTGTCGAGTACTATCTGGAGCGCCGCTCAGAGGGGCTGGAAGATACTGAAATGCTGTTGGCGCTGGCTGAGGATAGCGTGGCCAACTTGGGCTTTGCCCTCGAAAGTCCTCAGATTGAGGCTTCGGAAGTAATTGCTCCCCAGGACGAAGCACCGCAGGCCACTGTGGAGAGTCAGGAGGGGGATGATGGCTTTAATCTGCTTGACCCCGAATTTGCCATATCCGGGGAAACTGGAAGTGAGTTAACCGATCAGCATACTTTTGTGCCTGAATCGGTAGAATCGGAAGCAGTTAATGAGCTGCCGGGTGGCAGCGACACTGATGAAGAAGCAACATTACCATTAGAGAGTGTTGCCGGTGGAGACGATGTTACCAAAGCGGAATCCATTTCCGTTTCTGCTCCACGCGTTGCCAAAGAAGAGCTTTCCACTACGGCTGATCAGGACGATGACTGGCTCTCAAATAATGGGGTAAATGCACAGGCTGAAATAGCTACACAAGCGGTAGAGAATTCCGCTGTTGAGACTTCGGAAGTTGAGGTGCCCGTACCGGCAGGGGAGCAATCTAATGTTCAGCCCGTTGAGGGGCCGGCCCAAGAGTCTGCAGAACCCCAGGTATTTGTGGACGACAGCGAAAGCTTGATCGACGATGAGATCATTGAAATCTTCCTCGAAGAGGCCAGTGAAGTCCTTACCCATATAGGCAACTACTTCCCTGAGTGGGCGGCAAATTTTGCCAATACTGATGCTCTGGTGGAATTCCGACGTGGTTTCCACACCCTCAAAGGGTCCGGCCGTATGGTTGAGGCGCTGGACATCGGTGAGCTCGCCTGGTCAGTGGAGAATATGCTGAATCGGGTGATTGATGACAGCGTCACGCCTCAGCGGGCCCATGTACTCCTGATTGAGCAGGTCTTCCAAAAACTGCCCTCAATGGTTGAGGCTTTCCGCCTTGGCAAAGGGGACCCAGATCAGCCTCTTACCCTGCAATTGCAGGCTTGGGCTGAGCAGCTTAGTCAGGGGCAGATCCCTGAGGAGCTGTTGGCGTTAGATGTTGGTGAAGCCTCAACGAGCGATACTGTTGAAGATGATAACAGCGACGATCGCGCGCAGCTTTGGGAGATTTTCGCCCAGGAAGCTGAGACGCACCTCGCTGTTGTTGATGATTTCCTCATGGAAATGCGCGCAGTTGCCCCGGTATATGGAGTACCAAGCGATCCGCTCCATCGCGCGTTGCACACCCTCAAAGGCTCTGCCCACATGGCGGAAGTTAAGGTGGTTGCCGAGATGATGGCGCCGCTGGAGCGCTTTGCGAAAGAACTGCGCATTTATCAGGTGCCCATTGATGCGGATATCTTCGAGCTGATCGGTGATGGTGCCAGCTATGTTCGTCAGGTATTGGGGCAGATTCGCGCGGCCGAGCTCATTCAGGTAGAAAAGTCTGAGCAGTTTGTTGCTCGCGTAGCGGAATTGCAGGAGCGCTCTGTAGGCCATCTGATACGTGAGCGCGAGGCCAACGAACCGAAAGCGGTAGACCCACAGTTGCTTGCGGTGCTGATGGCCGATGGCATGCGGGTCCTGTTGGATGCCGACCAGATGCTCAACCAATGGCGAGCGAATCCCACGGATAAAACTCAAGTCAACGAAGTTGCTGAAGAGCTGGACGTCCTGCAAGAGGCTGCCAGTCGTGCGCAGTTGCCCATTCTGGCCGAACTAGCACAATTGCTATTAGCTGTTTATCGCAAGGTGCTGGCCGGCAAGCTTGAGGAGGAGCCTGCACTTTGGGCTTCTCTGGAACAAGGACACAATGAGCTGCTCGACCTTGTTGATGCCGTGGCTGCAGCCCAGGATCTGCCAGAAGTGAGTGAAGCCGTTGAAGAGGCGCTGCGCTATCTGGCGGAGGACGAGGCAACTGTCGAGGCTGCGGAGGAAGACTACGATCTGAGTGAATTGGGGATAGAGCCCCAAGAGCTGGACTCTGTCGCATCCGCAGAAGAGGAGTCAGAGCAGGTAGCTATCGCTGTAGAGATTGAAGCGGAGCAACCAGTACTCGAGCCGGATGATTATGAGTCGCGGCCAACAGCTGAAGTCATTGAGCCGGACAGTAATATTGAAGTGGCTGAGACCCAAGCAGAAGAGGCCCAGGAACCCACACTGGATGACCTGTATCAGGCACTCTCCGAGACTCCAGCTGATAGTCGTGCCGATAGAGCTATCACTGAGCACCCTGATCCGGAGCTTATCGATATCCCTCAGGAACTTACAATCGCGGAGGAACCTGTAACGGCGACCTCTTTGGTTGCTGAGCCAGCTGCTATCCACAGCGAAGACCGGGTTGCGGAACAACAGCGTCTGCTGGCTGACATTGATCCCGATGTGGTTGATGTCTTTATGGAGGAGGCCGGTGATCTTACCGACGAGCTGGAAGAGTTGATCCAGAGCTGGGAGGATGTGCCAGAAAGTCACGAACAAGCGGAAGCCTTGAAGCGGGTGTTGCATACCTTTAAAGGTGGTGCGCGTATGGCTGGCTTGATGGGGCTTGGTGAAGTTGCCCACCGTTTTGAAACTGTCATTGAGGGTATGCGTGATAATACGCGCCCCACGCCAGAATTTTTTGCCGATGCTCACCGTATCCATGATCGAATAGCTGACGGGGTTGAAACCATACGCGCCTGGATGGTGGGTGAGCAGCTGGAAGCTTTCGTTCAATTGCTCAGTACCGATTGGGCAGATCGACATGTTGCGTCAGCAGCTGCAGTGCAGGTTTCTGGCAGCGAAGCGCCTCTGCAGGAAATGCCCGTTGAAGCACCTCCAATCGAGGGAGAGGTAAACAACGCTGCCGAAGAGCCTATGCCGACAGTAGAGTTGCCGGGTCAGACCCCGGTCGACTCATCCGACATACCTTCCCTGCTGCCGGAGCCAGTGGAAAACCCGGAAGGCGGGAACGTATTGCCGTTTATTCGCAAGTCCAGCACTACCAATACAGAGGTTGCGACTCCTACTCGTAACCAACCCCAGGAAATGGTACGTGTTGCCGCTGAGCTTCTGGAAGAGCTGGTTAACCTTGCCGGTGAGACTGCTATTTCACGTGGTCGCCTCGAAGAGCAGATGAGTGAGTTCGGCCTGGCCTTGGACGAGATGGATGCAACTCTGTTGCGCCTCAATGAACAGCTGCGCCGTCTGGACCGGGAAACCGAAGCACAAATTCTCTTCCGCCAGGAGCAGTTGGCGGAACAAGATGGTGACTTTGACCCACTGGAAATGGACCGCTACTCATCTATTCAACAGCTGTCCCGCTCTCTATTGGAGTCTACCTCTGACTTGATGGAACTGCGCTCAACGCTTGATAACAAAGCGCGTGATACAGAGACTTTGTTGTTGCAACAGTCACGGGTGAATACCGAGCTGCAGGAAGGCCTGATGCGCAGCCGCATGGTGCCTTTCTCCCGTCTGGTACCGCGTTTGCGTCGTATTGTGCGTCAGGTGAGCGCCGAGCTTGGCAAGCAGGTTGAGCTCGTTTTCTCCAACGTGGAGGGTGAGCTGGATAGATCCATGCTCGAGCGTATGGTTGCGCCACTTGAACATATGTTACGCAACGCCGTGGACCACGGTATCGAGATGCCGGGAGAACGTCTTGCAGCTGGTAAAGCAGAGCGCGGTCGTATCGATGTAGCCCTGGCGCGAGAAGGTAGCGAAGTGGTTTTGACCATTCGCGATGATGGCGCCGGAGTTAACTTAATCAGGGTGCGGGAGAAGGCCGTCGAGAATGGCTTGATGCGCCCGGATGCTGAGCTGTCCAATAACGAGATACTGCAGTTTATCTTGCAGGCGGGGTTTACTACTGCAGAAAAGGTAACCCAGATTTCCGGTCGAGGTGTGGGTATGGACGTAGTTTCCGCCGAACTCAAGCAGATCGGTGGCAGTGTACATATCAACTCCGAAGCAGGTGCCGGAACTGAGTTTGTCGTGCGGTTGCCGTTTACGGTATCTGTTAACCGCGCCTTGATGGTAAAAATCGGTGAGGACTTATTCGCCCTACCGCTGAATACTATCGAGGGTATTGTGCGTCTCAGTCCTTTTGAGCTGGAGCATTACTACCGTTCCGAGGATGCGCGCTTTGAGTACGCCGGTGAACTTTATGAAGTGAACTACTTCGGTACCCTACTGAAGTCCGGTGCCCAACCCAAACTCAGTGTTGACGATATGCAGCTGCCAGTTTTGCTGGTGCGTTCAGAAGGGCACGCCATGGCTTTGCAGGTTGACGCTATCCGCGGCAGCCGGGAGATTGTGGTGAAGAGCCTGGGGCCACAATTTGCGGGGGTTCAGGGAGTTTCTGGAGCTACAGTAACCGGTGATGGCACCGTGGTTGTGATTCTCGATGCACATGCCCTGCTGCGCCGCCAGGCAACTCAGCTCGCCCGCCCGGAAATGCCACAGTTGCAGCTGCAGGCTGAGCCTAAGCCCGAACCGGAAGATCGCCAGCAAACAGTGATGGTGGTGGACGACTCCGTGACGGTACGTAAGGTAACCTCGCGTTTCCTTGAGCGCGAGGGTTATTTGGTAAGTACCGCCAAAGATGGCCAGGATGCGGTGATCCAGCTTCAAGACAAGATTCCCGATTTGATTCTGCTGGATATAGAAATGCCACGTATGGATGGTTTTGAGGTTGCGCGCCATATCCGCTCCAGCAGTCGCTTAAGGGATATCCCTATCGTGATGATTACCTCGCGTACCGGTAGCAAGCACCGGGATCATGCCATGTCGCTAGGGGTAAACCATTACCTGGGCAAACCATACCAGGAAGATGTTTTACTTGAGGCAATCCGTGAATACGCAGGTGCTTCAGCTGTTGGCAGCTGAAGCGGCCTCGAAGACTATAGACAAGAGATAGGCAATGAGTGAAGTTGAAGCACTGTCAGTAGATGTTCCGCAGGAAGTGAGCAGTTTGTTGTTGCCCCTGCAACAGGGACAGATGCTGGTGCCCGTAGAAAGCCTCTCTGAGGTCATTGCGATACAGACCCCTGTGGCTGTGTACGATGCCCCCGAGTGGTATCTCGGAGACTTAATCTGGCGTGAGCAGAGGTTGCCACTGCTGTCTTTTGATGTGATGCGCGGTGAATCTCTCAGTAGCACTTCTGAAAATGGACGTATTGCGGTGCTAAGCAGTGGTAACCCTGATGGCGACCTGCCGTATTTTGCGCTCATTCTGCAGGGTACTCCTCGACTGGTACGGGTGACTCCAGAAGAGCTGGCTCTGCGTGAGCATACATTGAATCCTGGTGAGTTGATGCACGTGGCACTTTCCGGTGAAGAAGCTGTGATCCCCGATCTACAGGGATTGGAGCGGGCCTGTCTTAAGTACTGTGAGATGGACTGAGGCTACTCCCAAATAGTGCGATATTTTTTAAAAAAGGGGCCATTAGGCCCCTTTTTATTTTTGTAATTGGCAAATGCCCCTTCATATTTGCCGAAGCAAATCTACTAGAATAGTTCCTCCGGCAGGGATTCTCTCGGTTGTTCCCGTCCGGGCATATCCCGATCTTCATCCGTATAGCGGTTGCGATAGGGGTTGTAGACCTCGCGACTGGGCACCCGATTGGTGCGGAAAATTTCGAACATGCCGCCATAGGAAGTACGCAGGCCGTTCTCCGGGTTGATGCGTACGGTCTCAATGTCGTCGGGCTGGGCCAAATGACGCTCCGGCAACCCCTCCAGCGCGGCCGTCATAAAGTCTATCCAGATAGGTAGAGCTGCAGAGCCACCGTATTCATTTTTGCCCAGTTCGCCATAGGAGTCGAAGCCGACCCAAGCGCTGGTGGCCAGGTAGGGGCTGTAGCCCGAGAACCAGGCATCGCGGGGTCCGTTGGTAGTTCCAGTTTTACCAGCGATATCCCCGCGTTTCATGGCGAGTGCACGGCGGCCGGTGCCTTTCTTGATCACATCCTTGAGGATGGAATCCATGATGTACGCTGTCTCTGGTGACATGGCACGCGGCGCCAGTGGCCTTGCCTGGGATTTTGTCGGGTCCATAGGGCCGACAGGAAGAACCTCTAGTTCTGGGGGCGTCTCGCCTTGATCTGGCCCTTCCCCTTCCTGTTGCAACACTGCCAGATCCACGGGTTCCCGATTAAAACCCTGGGGTTCGTTGCCGGGCTCTGGACAGTCGTTACAAACGGTGAGCGGTAAAGCTTGGTAGAGCATTTTGCCATTAACATCCAGCACTCGGTCCACCAGGTAGGGTTCCACCCGGTAACCGCCGTTGGCGAAGGCGGCATAGCCACGAACCATTTCCAATGGAGTCAGAGCCGAGCTGCCGAGCGCGATAGTCAGGTTGCGTGCCAGCTTGCTGCGCTCAAAGCCGAAGCCCTCCACAAAGCCCAAGGCATAGTCCAGTCCCAGAGCCTGCAGCAGGCGAATGGAGACCATATTGCGTGACTTGTAGAGTGCCATACGCAATCTGGTTGGGCCTAAGAATGTGCCGCCATCATTTTCGGGGCGCCATACATCTTGAAGGTTGGTTTCCTCAAAAATAATCGGGGCATCATTGATCATGCTGGCGGCAGTGTAGCCCCGCTCGATAGCCGATGCGTAGATAAAGGGTTTAAAGCTCGAACCCGGCTGACGTGCCGCCTGGGTTACCCGGTTGAAGTGACTTTGGCGGAAGTCATAACCGCCCACCAATGCGCGTATTGCGCCATCCTCAGGGGCGATGGAAACCAAGGCTCCCTGAGCGGCGGGTACCTGGGTCAGCTCCCACTCTTCGGTGACCTGGGGCTCCTGGGGATCGGGACCCTCTTCTTCAGGACTGGCGAAAGGATCGGGTTGAGGCACTTCTTCCGCCACGCTCACAGTTTGAACTGCAGCTTGGTCCTCATCAGTTTTATCAATTTCAATGCGGCGTAACCGAACGACGTCACCGGGGGCAAACATTTTGTCTGCGGACTGCAAAAGTGGTCCGCGAGCACTTTCGGAGATATAGGGGCGAATGGATTTAAGTCCATTCTCCCAGGGAACCTCTACAACCCGGCGATCCCGTAACTGAACCTGTAGGAGCTTGGGCTTTACTGCCGTTACTACCCCTGGCTCAAGCCCTCCCAGGACTGGTATTTCATTGAGAAGATCGATCAACTGGTCGCTATCGTGCAGCAGCTCAGGTGGTAGGCGTTGCTCGGGGCCACGATAGCCATGGCGTGAGTCATAGGTTTCCAGGCCATGCTGAAGGGCTTTGCGCGCTTCGTCCTGAAGGCGGCTATCGACAGTAGTGATGACTTGGTAGCCATCTGTATATGCGCTGTCACCAAATAGCTCCACAGCTTCCTTGCGTGCCATCTCGGCAATATAGGGGGCATCCAGGTCCAGGTCGCGGCTGTGGTAGCTGGCGGTCACAGGAGCGGTAATGGAGTGTTTGTATTCATCCTGGTCGATATAGTCGAGATCGAGCATGCGTTTCAAAATCCAATTACGCCGCACCAGGGCACGGGTCGGATTGGCAATTGGATTGAATGTGGAGGGCGCCTTGGGAAGGCCCGCCATCATGGCCCACTGGGCCAGGTTCAGGTCTTTGATATCGCGGCCGTAGTACACATGAGCGGCGGCCTGGAAGCCGTAGGCGCGGTTACCCAGGAAAATTTTGTTGATATATAAGGCGAGAATTTCATCTTTGCTGAGTTCGCGCTCAATCTGTAAAGATAGCAGAATCTCATTAAACTTACGTACGAAGCGCTGTTCCCGGCTCAGGAAGAAGTTGCGCGCCACCTGCATGGTCAGGGTACTACCGCCCGATTGAATTGAGCCGGTTCGAATTAGTTGTGAAGCCGCGCGGATCAAGCCTTTGATTGAAACACCATTGTGAGAGTAAAAACTCGCATCCTCGGCAGCTAAAACCGCTTTGATAAAAGGCTCTGGCGTCTGCTCAATGGTAATCGGGTTACGTCGTTTCTCCCCGAACTCCCCAATAAGCTTCATATCCTGTGAATAGACTCGCAGGGGAGTCTGCAGGCGAATGTCGCGCAGACTCTCAACGGAGGGCAGCCCGGGCTTTAAGTAAAGATAAATGCTGGCGAGAGTCATGGCTGCGCCGGCCGTCCCGGCGAGACAGAGCCAGAGCAGTGCTAGTAGACGATTTCGGGCTTTTACGGTCATGAAACTGCTTCTGTGTACTTCATTTGTAAGATTCGGTGAATAATTATACGAATATTGTGCGCTATTACCTATGCAAATGCTGGTTGAAGCGGTAATTTAAAGTGCTATAACATCAAACTTTCATAACCCACGGAAAAGATAAGAAAAATGGGGATTTTCCCTTTTCTGGATAAAGGCCCGAAGGCCATGCTGGGACTCGATATTAGCTCGACTGCAGTGAAGTTGCTGGAGCTAAGTCGCAATGGTGATAAATATCGTGTCGAAAGTTACGCCGTGGAACCTCTTCCACCCAATGCGGTGGTAGATAAGAACATCAATGATGTTGGAGCCACAGCCGAAGCTATTCGCAAGGTGGTGCGCCGGTCCAAGACTCGTCTGCGTCGTGCCGCAGTAGCCGTTTCCGGCTCGGCAGTAATCACAAAGACTCTCGAAATGCCCGCAGATCTCTCCGATGAAGATCTGGAGGCGCGTATAGCTCTCGAAGCTGATCAGTACATCCCCTACCCACTTGAAGAGGTGAGTCTGGATTTTGAGGTGCAGGGGCCATCTGAAAAGGGTGAGGATCAGGTGGAAGTTCTGCTCGCGGCTTGTCGCAGTGAAAATATTGAACAGCGAATTTCTGCTCTCAGCGAAGCGGAGTTGGAAGCGGGTGTTGTCGATGTGGAGGCTTATGCCATCGAGCGAACTTATACCCTGTTGGAAGATCAATTTCCGCCTCAGGAGCAAATGGTTGTCGCTGTAGTGGACATTGGTGCCACCATGAGTGCTTTGTCAGTTCTTGTTGACGGCAAGACTGTTTACACACGTGAACAGCTTTTCGGTGGCCGCCAGCTTACTGATGAAATCCAGCGCCGTTATGGTCTGTCTGCCGAGGAAGCCTCATTGGCCAAGCACCAGGGAGGCAGCGGATTGCCGGATGATTATTACGCTGAGGTACTGGAACCTTTCCGCGATGCTGTCATTCAGCAGGTTACTCGCTCACTGCAATTCTTTTACTCCTCCACCTCATATAGTGATGTGGATTACATCCTGCTCAGCGGTGGCGTCGCAGCAATGGAGGGGTTATCCGAGTTAGTTGGTGAGAAATTGGGTAAACCCACACTAGTCGCTGATCCTTTCCATGGGATGAGCCTCTCCTCGCGAATAAATCGCCAGTCTCTGGCCAATGAGGCACCTGCGTTGATGATTGCCGCAGGGTTAGCGATGCGGGAGAAGGAGTACTGATATGGCCAAAATAAACCTGCTACCCTGGCGCCAGGAGTATCGAGCTAAGAAGCAAAAGGACTTTCAACAAGTAGCTTTGCTAGTGGTAATTGCTGCAGCGCTATTAGTGTTTGCATGGATAGAGACTGTGGACGAGCAAGTTTCAAACCAAAACGCGCGTAACCAGCTTCTTCAGGAGAAAATCAGTGCGCTAAATAAACAGGTGCGTGAAATTAAAGATTTGAAGAAACGGCGCCAGGAGCTAATTGACCGCATGCGGGTGATCCAGGAGCTGCAGGGGAATAGACCTCTAGCTGTGCGCTATTTTGATGAATTGGTCCAAGCGACCCCAGAGGGGCTCTGGTTAAATTCTCTCCAGCGGAAGGGAAATAGCCTGGAAATATCTGGAATCGCTGAATCCAATAACCGGGTTTCTTCTTTTATGCGAAACCTGGATCAGTCTGATTGGTATGACTCCCCAAATCTTACTGGCGTCACTGCGAGCCCAGCTTTTGGCGAGCAAGCCAGCGCTTTTCAATTGGCGGTAAATCTCAGTGGACGAAAAAAGAGAATGAACACGTCGATGAAGCAAATTAAAGGATCCTGATCATGGCATTGGGGGATACGTTAAAACAGCTTGAAAATCTGGATATCAATGATATCGATTTTAGCCGTGTTGGAGTTTGGCCCTTACCTGGGCGTGTTGCTCTACTAGTGATCATTACGGCAATTATAATTGGTCTCGGTTATTATTTTTGGGTTGGTGATTTATATAGCAGGCTGGATATTGCCGCTAAAAAAGAGCAGGACCTTTTTACTCAGTTTGAAAAGAAACAATTTGAAGCTGCGAACTTGGATGCTTATAGGGAACAGCTGGTAGAAATGGAGGAGACTTTCGGTGCTCTTCTTAAGCAGCTACCGAAAGATACTGAGGTCCCAGGTCTGTTAGAGGATATAGATGAGTATGGTCGTGGCAGTGGTTTAACTATTGAAAAAGTTGCTCTGCAAGACGAATTGGTAGGCGAATTTTATGTGGAGCTGCCAATTAGAATCCAGGTTCATGGTGGCTATCATGAATTTGGCTCTTTTATTAGTGGTATTGCGGGCATGCCGCGAATCGTGACTCTACATGACTTTAATATTTCAGCGAGCCGTGACAGTGGTGGTTTGCTCAATATGGTGATTAATGCCAAAACATATCGTTATAAAGATCAAGGGGATGAGGAATGATAAGACTTTCCATCCTTGTTATCGCGTTCTTTACAGTGTCAGGCTGTAGTTTGAATGCAGACCATTCAGATTTAACAGAAAGAATGGCTGAGGTTGAAAGAAGACCCCAGGGGCAGATAGAGCCAATTCCGACGTTTACTCCTTACAGCCCATATGTATACAGCGCTGCGGCACTGAGAAGCCCGTTTACAAGACCCATATTGGAGTCAGAGCAACGCTTAGTGGGACGAAAACTGGATATTGCCCCCGATATGAGCCGTCGTCGCGAGTTGCTTGAAGGTTTCAACTTTGACGCTCTTTCTATGGTGGGTACTTTGTCACGGGATGGCCAACTATGGGGGCTGATAGATGATGGTGCCGGAGGTATTCATCGAGTGACGATAGGAAACTATCTTGGGAAAAATCACGGCCGAGTGGTCAATGCTAATGCCGATCAGCTCGATGTATTGGAAATTGTACCTGATGGCACTGGTGGCTGGATTGAGAGGCCGCGGGCACTGACGTTGGAAGAAAAGGACAACGGATAATGATTAAAAAGCAACTTGCCAAGTTTTTAGCTCCGTTTCAACTATTATTGCTCGCTTTATCGGTACTTCCAGCTGCCTTACAGGCTCAAATAAATCAGCTTAGTGATATCCAGTTTTCTGAGCTGCCTGGTAGCAGGGTGCAATTACGTTTAACGTTTACCGATGTACCCCCTGAGCCAACTGGATATACGATTGAGCAGCCAGCACGAATTGTGATGGATCTTGCTGGTGTAGAGAGTTCTCTGCCACAAAAGAAGTATTCTCTCGGAATAGGCGGGGCTCGAAGCGCAGTAATTGTCTCGAGTGAAGATCGAACCCGCTTGATAGTTAACCTGGACCAGCTTCCGGCTTATACCAGTGAGGTTAAAGGTAATCAGCTAGTCTTGGAGATTGGTGCCGGTTCGGTTGAGCAGGCAACGGCAGTCGCTCCCTCTGACACAATGACTCATGATAGTGGCCTTAGTATTGGAGGTGAAAAGCAGTTTCGCACTTCAGGCTCTATAGCGATTAACAATGTTGATTTTCGCCGCGGAGAAGAAGGGGAGGGCAAAGTAATAGTCAGCCTTTCTGACCCAGCAGTAAATATTGATGTAGAGCGTACCAAAGGAAAGATTTATCTAACTTTTCTGGGGGCGAAATTACCTGAGTCATTGCGTCAACGCCTTGACGTCACTGATTTTGCTACAGTGGTAAATTCAATCGTTGTTGACTACGATGGACAAAATACAGTTATAGCTGTTGACCCTACCGACGTTGATTATGATTATCTCGCCTACCAGGCAGATACGGAATATGTGCTCAGTGTTAAGCCTCTCACTGCTGAGGAGATAAAGGAGAAGGAAAAAGAGTTTCAGTTTAGTGGTAAAAAGTTATCGCTGAACTTCCAGGATATTGAAGTGCGATCTGTCCTTCAGATAATTGCCGATTTCACGGGACTGAATCTTGTAGCAAGCGATACAGTTGAGGGAAGAATTACCCTGCGACTTGATGGAGTACCTTGGGATCAAGCATTGGCTTTGATTTTGAAAGCAAAAGGTCTGGATAAGCGTCAGGAGGGCAGCGTGATCATGGTTGCGCCTGCCGCTGAGATTGCTGAGCGGGAGCGCCAAGAGCTTGAAACCCGCAAACAGCTTCAAGAACTGGCTCCATTATTAACTGAATATATCCGTGTCCGCTATGCTGATGCTGGAGAAATATTCACTTTATTTTCAGGGAAAGATAGCGATAGCTCCGGACAAGGTGGATTTGCTGGTGGAAATAGCCGGGATGTCAATAAAGCGAGTATTTTGTCACCTCGCGGTAGCGCAATTGTAGACGAGAGAACAAACACAATTATTCTGACGGATACGGAAGATAAAATTGCACAGTTTCGGGAGTTGATAGAGGTTATTGATATCCCAATCCGCCAGGTGATGATTGAAGCGCGCCTTGTTACAGCTAATAGTGACTTTGCCAGTGAATTGGGCGTTCAATGGAATTATGTTGGCGCTGATGAAATTAATGATAGTACTTCGGGAGTTGGCGCTGGGGGGCATTTGCCTCTTGATGAGGATGATGACGTAGGAATTGTCAATGGAGTTTTGACTGGCTCACCAAATGTATTGGACCCCTTAATGGTGGACCTTGGTGCGCCAAATGCGGTGGGAAGTTTGGCCTATGCTATCTTGAAGGACAATTTTTACCTGGGGCTCGAGCTGTCAGCTATGGAAGATGTGGGTAAGGCTGAAATAGTTTCCCAGCCTAAAGTTGTTACAGGGGATAAGCAGGAAGCAACGATTCAATCTGGTGTGGAAATCCCTTACCAGGAAAGAACCTCATCAGGTGCCGCATCTATAACTTTTAGAGAAGCCGTATTGGAGCTTACGGTACTTCCGCAAATTACCCCAGATAACAACATTATTATGGCACTAAATATCAAACAGAATAGTGTTGGTGAATTGATTGAAGTAACTGATTTTGCATCAATACCCTCAATTAATGTTAATAACCTGTCAACTAAAGTATTAGTGCGAAATGGTGAGACTATTGTCTTAGGTGGGATATTCGAAAGTAATATCCTTGAAAGTGAAACTAAAGTGCCTTTATTGGGGGATATTCCTTATTTAGGTAACCTATTCAAGAGAAGCGTTCGAACTGATGATAAGAGAGAGCTTCTCATGTTTATCACTCCTCGAATTATGGAAGATGAGAATTTTTACTCTAAGTGATTAACCGTTCCATATTTTTGGTCGGCCCCATGGGGGCCGGCAAATCTACCATCGGCAAATTGCTTGCTGCACAATTACAGCTGCCGTTTGCCGATACCGATAAGGTGCTGGAAGAGCGTACCGGTGCCGACATTCCCTGGATTTTTGATGTAGAAGGGGAGGCGGGTTTTCGACGCCGTGAAAGTGAAGTACTCGAAGAACTATGCCATGGAGAGTGTCAGATTATCGGTACTGGTGGCGGAATAGTGCTGTTGGAAGAGAACCGCCGGCAGTTGCAAAAGTACGGCCTTGTTGTCTATCTGCAGGCCAGTGTGGATCAGTTATTCGAACGTACCTCAAAAAACAGCAACCGACCGCTTCTACGGGTTCCGGACCCACGTGCGCGTATTGAGGAAATATTGCACGAGCGCGAACCTCTCTATCGTGAAGTGGCAGATGTTATTTGCGATACTGATAACCTGACACCCAAGCAGGCTGTAGCGCTGGTGGTTGAACGATTGCAGAACACCCTCTCCCAATAACCTCCCTGGACTCTGTGCTAAAGTGCCTCTCATTTACTCAGTTCGCTGAATCTCAGCGGTGGCGGGAAGGAGAGCACAATGCATTGCCTGAATGTAGAGTTGGGGGAGCGTAGCTACCCAATTATTATTGGTTCACAACTCCTGGGTGATTCACAGTATCTGCTGCCCTATATACGTGGACAGCAGATTTGTATTGTTACCAATGAAACTGTTGCCCCCTTATATCTAGAGCAATTACTCAAGGGCTTGTCCAGCTTCGACAAGGTCGATGTTGTCGAGTTACCTGATGGCGAGTCCTTTAAGACCCTCGATACACTAAATCGCATTTTCGATACTTTACTGGAGCAGCGTCATAACCGCACAACAACCCTGATTGCATTGGGTGGTGGTGTTGTTGGAGATATGTGTGGTTTTGCTGCAGCTTGCTACCAGCGCGGCGTTGATTTCATTCAAGTGCCTACGACACTCCTCGCACAGGTCGACTCTTCTGTCGGCGGTAAAACAGGTGTAAATCACCCACTTGGTAAAAATATGATTGGGGCTTTTTACCAGCCGCGCCTGGTCTTGGCGGATATGGATACTTTAGTGACCTTACCTGATCGGGAGTTCTCTGCTGGCATAGCCGAGGTCATTAAGTATGGCCTGATTTGTGATGAACCATTTTTCTCTTGGATCGAGCAAAATATTGACGCCCTGTTGAGCCGTGATCCGCAGGCGCTGGCTTACGCCGTTGACCGGTGTTGCCGGGATAAGGCTGAAGTTGTGGCCAGTGACGAGCGTGAGGCTGGACGTCGTGCCATATTGAATTTTGGCCACACATTTGGTCATGCCATTGAAGCCGTCCAAGGCTATGGACGTTGGTTACACGGAGAGGCGGTTGCCGCAGGGATGGTGATGGCACTGGAGTTATCACGATTGCAAGGCGATGTAGATGATGATTTATTAAAGCGGGTTCGAAGCCTACTAGCTAAAGCCCAACTACCGCAGCAATCCCCTGCGGATATGACCGTTGATCATTTCCTGCAAGCTATGCAGGTGGACAAAAAGGTGGTGGATGGAAAACTGCGATTGGTGCTCTTAAGGGCGTTGGGCAATGCAAAAGTCGTCGATGACACACCGAGGGAAAAGGTTATAGAAGCGCTAAAGAACTGTGGTGCTAAGTGATGACCGCCTCGAAAGATCCTAAAATCGGAGTACTGGATAACTAGAATTCGCCAATACAGGAAATATATCTGCTTAATTGGTGTTTGGCAGATAAAAAAACTACAAAATATTGAAAAGCTAGTGTTGGGCAAGTAATATTGCGCGCCCCCGAAAATAATGGCGGGGCGTGACGACCGCCAACAAGAACAATAAAGAAAGCCCCACCAGAGGGCTTTTTTTATCTCGGGATCTTTTAGCCAGGGACCGCAGGAGAGCGTAGCGCAAAGCTTTGAGCATTTTTTGCCCATAACAGGTAGAGCTTTGGAACTACCTGTGGTCCCCCAATCGATAGTGACGAGGAATTCTATGGGTAGCAGTCTGTATCAGTTGGATGAGTTCAAAGACAACTGTGGTTTTGGTCTGATCGCTCATTTGCATGGTGTGGCGAGCCACAAATTAGTGCAGACAGCCATAGAGTCCCTTACCTGCATGACCCACCGCGGTGGTATCGCTGCCGATGGAAAAACCGGTGATGGCTGTGGCCTCCTGTTACAGAAGCCTGATGCATTTCTGCGCGGCGAAGCCCGCGACCTACTTAATGCTGAACTGACGGACGTCTATGCGGTAGGTTCGGTAATGTTGCCCCTCGATGAAGGCGAAGCCCAAAACGCCCGCCGAACAATAGAGAAAGAGCTGGAAGCCCAGACCTTGCAAGTCGTCGGCTGGCGCACCGTGCCAACCAACCCAGAGTGTCTAGGGCCTATTGCCCATGACTGCCAGCCTCGCTTCGAGCAACTGCTGATCAATGATGCCGAGGCGCCTCTGGGAGAGGCCCGTTTCAATGCGCGTTTATATGTTGCACGGCGCAAGGCCGAGCAGCAGCTGAGTAGTGATGTATATATTGCCAGCCTCTCAACCAGTGTCCTCTCCTACAAGGGCTTGATGATCCCGGCAGACCTGCCAAAGTTTTTTCCAGAGTTAGCCGATCCGCGCCTGGAAACTGCAATTTGTGTGTTTCACCAGCGCTTTTCTACTAATACCATGCCGCGCTGGCCATTGGCGCAGCCTTTTAGGATGTTGGCGCACAATGGCGAGATCAATACCATTACCGGCAACCGCAACTGGTCGGTAGCGCGTACCAACAAGTTTGTTACTGAGTTGATCCCGGAGCTGAATGAGCTGACCCCTCTGGTAAATCGTGAGGGCTCCGACTCTTCCAGTCTGGATAACATGCTGGAAATGCTGCTTGCTGGCGGGATGGAGTTACACCGTGCACTGCGCATGCTGGTACCCCCTGCGTGGCAAAATGTTGAGGGCATGGACGCAGATCTGCGCGCCTTCTACGAATATATTTCCATGCATATGGAGCCCTGGGATGGACCTGCCGGCCTGGTAATGACGGATGGCCGCTATGCCGTATGTACACTCGACCGCAATGGTCTGCGCCCATCCAGGTGGGTGATTACCAAAGACGATATTATTACCGTGGCCTCAGAGATTGGGGTTTACGATTACGCGCCTGAAGATGTGGTGGCCAAGGGGCGCCTGGGGCCAGGTCAGATGCTTTCTGTGGATACTCTGGAGGGCAAGCTGTTCCACACTGCTGATATCGACAATATGCTCAAGCGCGCCCAGCCCTATAAGCGCTGGTTGAAAGAGAAGGCGCGACGCATTCGCTCAAAACTGGTTACCGCCCCTGTAGACAACAATTTCTCCCATCAGCAGTTCAAGGTTTACCAAAAACTGTTCAGCTCTTCTCTGGAGGAGCGCGATAAGGTAGTGCGCCCGATGGCGGAAGCCGGCCAGGAAGCGGTTGGTTCCATGGGGGACGATACGCCGATGGCGGTTTTATCCCGCTACAACCGCTCCCTTTACGATTACTTTCGCCAGCAGTTTGCCCAGGTTACAAATCCGCCGATAGATCCGCTGCGCGAAACTGTGGTGATGTCCCTGGAGACCTGCCTGGGGCGTGAGAAATCTGTATTTGAAGAGACACCAGCACATGCAGACCGGGTGATACTGTCTTCCCCGGTTCTGTCCCACATGAAATACACCGCATTGCTATCCCTGGATCGCCCTGGCTTTGATGCGGAAATATTCGACCTGAATTACGACCCGGCGGAGCTGGGCCTGAAGGTTGCAATTGAGAGACTGTGCGCACGGGTTGAGGCCTCTGTCCGAGCCGGTACAGTTATTGTTGTGCTCTCTGACCGCGATATTCGCGAAGGTCAGCTGCCTATTGATGCGTTGCTCGCCACCGGTGCAGTACACCACCACTTGGTGCATGCGGGCCTACGTTGTGATTCCAATGTGGTGGTGGACACTGCCAGTGCTAGAGATCCACACCAGCTGGCTTGTCTGGTAGGTGTTGGCGCCACAGCTGTGCACCCCTATTTCTCTTACAGCATTATCAATCATCTGATCGATACCGGTGAATTGCTGCTGGATGCCGCAGAAGCGCAGAAGAATTATCGCAATGGCATTATCAAGGGTTTGCTGAAAATCCTATCGAAAATGGGAATTTCCACGGTGGCCTCGTATCGCGGCGCCCTTCTGTTCGAACTGGTGGGGCTCTCCAGAGAAGTCGTGGATCTGTGTTTCCCCGGTGCGCCAACCCGTATCGAAGGTGCCGGTTTTGCTGAACTGGAGTCGGATATGGCATCGCGTGCCAGTATTGCCTGGAAGGCGCGCAAGCCGGTCTCTCCCGGAGGGCTGCACAAATACGTGCACGGTCAGGAGTACCACACTTTTAATCCGGATGTTGTGACCGCGCTGCGCCGCGCTGCCAGTACTGGGGACTATTCCGCTTGGCGTGATTATGCGGAATTGGTAAATCAGCGTCCGGTGGCAACCCTGCGGGATATGCTCGGATTCAAAGAAAATATTGAGTCAGTACCTCTGGAAGAGGTGGAGCCAGTTGCGGCAATTGTGCGCCGCTTTGATTCTGCCGCTATGTCTCTGGGGGCCCTGTCGCCCGAGGCTCATGAATCACTGGCCCAGGCAATGAACCGGCTGGGTGGGCGTTCCAATAGTGGTGAGGGTGGTGAAGACCCGGCACGCTTTGGCACTGATAAAGTCTCCAAGATCAAACAGATCGCCTCCGGTCGCTTCGGGGTGACACCGCACTATCTGGTGAATGCCGAAGTATTGCAGATCAAGGTGGCCCAGGGTGCCAAGCCCGGTGAAGGAGGTCAGTTGCCCGGCGGTAAGGTGAATGGTCTGATCGCACGCCTGCGTTATTCTGTGCCCGGTGTGACGCTAATTTCTCCGCCACCTCACCACGATATCTATTCCATCGAGGATCTTGCCCAGCTGATTTTCGATCTAAAGCAGGTCAATCCGGACGCGTTAGTGTCGGTGAAACTGGTTTCGCGCCCGGGCGTTGGCACCATCGCTGCAGGTGTGGCCAAGGCTTATGCGGATCTGATTACCATCTCTGGCTACGACGGCGGCACTGCGGCTAGCCCTATAACTTCTATCCGTTACGCGGGATCTCCATGGGAGCTGGGCTTAGCTGAAACCCATCAGACCCTTCGCGCGAATGATTTGCGCGACAAAGTGCGGGTGCAAACTGACGGTGGTTTAAAGAGCGGTCTCGATGTGATCAAAGCAGCCATCCTGGGAGCCGAGAGCTTTGGCTTTGGTACCGCACCTATGGTGGCCATTGGCTGTAAGTACCTGCGTATTTGTCACCTGAATAACTGTGCTACCGGCATTGCTACCCAGCGTAAGAATCTGCGTGATGAGCACTATATCGGCACTGCTGAGATGGCGATGAACTTCTTCCGCTTCGTTGCCGAAGAGACCCGGGAATGGATGGCGCGGTTGGGAGTGCGCAGCCTGGAAGAACTGGTTGGCCGCGTGGATCTGTTGCGTGTGTTGGAAGGAGAGACCGACAAACAGAAGAAGCTCGATCTTTCTCCACTGTTACATACCGATGAACTGCTCGATAGCAAACCGCAAACCTGCCAGTCTGCCAGGAATGAGCCCTGGGACAAGGGCGAACTGGCCGAGCGAATGGTGGAAGAGATTTTGCCTTCCATTGAGAAACTTGCTGGTGGCGAGTTCAGCTATGACATAACCAACTGCGACCGCTCCCTGGGGGCAAGGCTGTCCGGTGAGATCGCCAAGCGTCATGGTAATCAGGGCATGGTAGAAGCACCGATCAAGCTACAGCTTAAAGGGGTGGCAGGGCAGTCGTTCGGTGTTTGGAATGCAGGTGGCCTGGAGATGTATCTGGAAGGGGATGCTAATGATTACGTCGGCAAAGGTATGGCCGGTGGCAAGCTGGTGATACGACCACCTGAAAACAGTACCTTCGCCTCCGAGGAGACCAGTATCGTCGGCAATACCTGTCTGTATGGCGCTACCGGGGGCAAGCTATTTGCTGCAGGCCGCGCTGGGGAGCGTTTTGCCGTGCGTAACTCTGGTGCTTTTGCCGTGGTAGAGGGAGCTGGCGATCATTGCTGTGAATATATGACCGGTGGCATGGTTGCCGTACTGGGTCGCACCGGCTTTAACTTTGGTGCCGGTATGACCGGTGGCTTTGCCTATGTGCTCGACCTGGAACGGGATTTCTTCGACCGTTGCAACCATGAGTTGATTGAGTTACGCCGTATTAGCAGTGAAATTCTTGAGCCGCATCAGAGCCACCTGCGCGAGGTGATAGAAGAATATGCCGCCGAAACCGGTAGCGCCTGGGGCGCGGAGCTACTGGATAACTTTGATGACTACCTGAGTCGTTTCTGGCTGGTAAAACCCAAGGCGGCGAGCCTTGCGGATCTTCTTTCTGACGTGCGCAAGCGCGGCGAATAAGGCTGGGGTGGAGAAACAATATGAAAGACAGACTGAATAACGATTTCCAGTTTATCGACGTATCCCGCATCGATCCGCCAAAGAAGGACGTCATTACTCGCACTAATGAGTTTGTAGAAATCTACCAGCCCTTCAGTGAGAATCAGGTAGCTAGCCAAGCTCACCGTTGCCTGGACTGTGGCAATCCCTACTGTGAATGGAAGTGTCCGGTGCACAACTATATTCCCAACTGGCTGAAGCTAATCAGCGAGGGGAATGTGATTGAGGCGGCAGAGCTTTGCCATGAAACTAATACGTTGCCAGAAGTCTGTGGCCGCGTTTGCCCACAAGATCGCCTGTGTGAAGGTGCCTGCACCCTTAATGATGGTTTTGGTGCCGTAACTATCGGGAATGCGGAAAAGTATATTACCGATACAGCTTTTGCGCTGGGCTGGCGGCCGGATCTGAGTCATGTGGAAAAAACGGGCAAGAAGGTTGCGATTGTTGGTGCCGGCCCCGCGGGCCTGGGCTGCGCCGATATTCTCGTGCGCAATGGTGTGCAGCCGGTAGTATTCGACAAGCACCCGGAGATCGGCGGCTTAATTACTTTCGGTATCCCAGAGTTCAAGCTGGAAAAGTCAGTGATGCAGAAGCGTCGCGAGGTTTTTGTGGAGATGGGGGTGGAGTTTTGCCTCAATACCGAAGTGGGCAAGGACATCACCTTCGAGCAACTGCTCAGCGATTACGATGCGGTATTCCTTGGAATGGGTACCTACAACTATATGAAGGGCGGCTTCCCTGGTGAAGACCTCCCTGGGGTTCACGATGCCCTGCCATTTCTGGTGGCCAATGTGAACCGCAATATGGGGTGGGAGAAAGACCCCTCGGAATTTGTTCCTGTGGAGGGTAAGCGTGTGGTGGTACTCGGTGGTGGTGATACCGCTATGGACTGTAATCGCAGCTCCATTCGCCTAGGTGCCAAGAGCGTCACCTGCGCCTACCGCCGCGACGAACAAAATATGCCCGGCTCCCGCAGAGAAGTGGCCAATGCCAAAGAGGAGGGGGTGCAATTCCTATTTAACCGCCAGCCGGTGGAAATTGTCGGTGACGGCCAGGTCTCTGGAGTTAAGGTGGTGACAACGAAATTGGGTGAGCCAGATGAGAATGGCCGCCGTCGCCCACAAGTTGTGCCTGAATCGGAGGAAGTGATCCCCGCCGATATTGTATTGGTTGCCTTCGGCTTCCGCCCGAGCCCCGCGGAGTGGTTTACTGAACACAATATTGCAGTCGCCGATTGGGGTGGCGTTGTCGCTCCGGAAAAGCAGAAGTACAAGTTTCAGACTTCAAATGAGAAGGTCTTCGCCGGCGGTGATATGGTGCGCGGCTCCGATTTGGTGGTTACCGCTATTTGGGAGGGGCGTCAGGCCGGTGAGGGTATCCTCGACTACCTGGATATCTGATGGACCTCGCAGGATAGGAGAGGGTGACACCCCTCTCCATACTTTTCTTTGTTGATCTTCCCTATCAGCTCAAGGCTGCGCACCGCTATATTTTTGCCACTCTATTTATAGTGGCCCCGCCCCCTGTACAATGGCCGCTTTTTTAGCCCGCTCGGTGTGCTTATGTCTGATATTAAATCGCCCGAATTGAAAAACGATCGTTTCCTTCGCGCCCTGCTACGCCAGCCTGTGGATCGAACACCAGTGTGGATGATGCGCCAGGCGGGTCGCTATCTGCCAGAGTATCGTGCCAGCCGTGCCGAAGCTGGTAGTTTTATGGACCTGTGCCGCAACACCGAGCTGGCTTGCGAGGTGACACTGCAACCTTTGGAGCGCTACCCTCTGGATGCGGCAATCCTATTTTCCGATATCCTTACTATCCCCGATGCCATGGGGCTGGGCCTCTATTTTTCTGAGGGCGAAGGCCCGAAATTCCACAAGCCTCTGCGCACTGCGGCAGATATTGAGTCACTGGAAGTGGTTAACAGCGAGCGGGACCTGGATTATGTGATGAATGCCGTGTCCACCATTCGCCGAGAGCTGAATGGGCGTGTACCACTGATCGGTTTTTCCGGTAGTCCTTGGACTCTGGCCACCTATATGATTGAGGGTGGCTCCAGCAAAGATTTCGCTCGCTGCAAAGAAATGCTCTATAACCGTCCTGAGTTGATGCACCAGCTGCTATCAGTATTGGCCGATTCTGTAACCGACTACCTGAATGCGCAGATACGTGCCGGTGCCCAAGCTGTACAGATCTTTGATACCTGGGGTGGAGCGCTGAGCCACAGTGCCTACCGCGAGTTCTCCCTGCAGTATATGGCGCGTATCCTGGGCGGCTTGATTAAGGAGGTCGACGGCCATCGTGTGCCCGCCATCCTGTTCACCAAAGGCGGTGGGCAGTGGTTGGAGGCGATGGCGGAAACTGGTGCCGATGCATTGGGCCTGGATTGGACTACAGATATTGGCAGTGCCCGTGCCCGTGTCGGTGAACGAGTTGCCCTACAGGGTAACCTTGATCCCTCAGTCCTCTATGCCAGCCCCGAGCGTATCCGCCAGGAAGTGGAAACTATCCTGCAGGCATTCGGTCATGGTAGTGGCCATGTATTTAACCTCGGTCACGGAATTACTCCAAAGGTCGATCCCGCCCATGCCGGTGCCATGATTGAGGCGGTAGTAGAGCTTTCTGCGAAGTATCACGCTTAATGGTGGTAACTAGTGTCTGAGTCTGTGAATGCAGTCTCACTTTGGGCGGGTGCTCGCCAATATCTCTCCGTGATATAAATGTGCGCCTGCCCAGAGGGTTCCGAGTTAGGCACCCTGCTCCTTGGCATTGGGCGGCTTTCAGAAAATTATCTCAGTGGTCGGCACCTCTCCAAGTGGCAATCGAACAGGCAAAAATCTCCGTCGGTGACCTACAGCGCGGCATGTTTGTTTCCAGGCTGGACAGGCCCTGGACACGAACACCTTTGCGCTGCAGGGCTTTTATATCCGCGACCTGGAGGAAATACGGCAGCTGCAAAAATGCTGCCGCTTTGTCTATGTAGATGTTCACAAGACCGTTGGTAGTGCTGGTGCGACCCTACGCCGCCTGGTCGGTGGCAGCGGTGCTGGTATAGTTGGTGAAGGTCGCACCCCCGCGTTACTGTCCCCTGTCGTCCAGTGGCAATTTCTCACAAAGCATACCCTCCGCCACAGCCTGCCCGGCGCGAAGCCAGTAATGCACGCAAACTGCATGGGCAGATATTGCAGGGCATGGGGCAGGTGATGGGGTTAGTGGCGAGCAACCGGCCGCTACCGGTACAACAGGTCAACCGGGTGGTGGAAGACCTTGTGGATAGTGTGTTGCGCAGCCCCGATGCTTTCGCCTGGCTGGCTCGGGTGCGGGATAAAGATGAGCATACCTATAGCCACTCGGTGAGGGCGAGTATCTGGGCAGTACTGTTTGGCCGCCATATCGGTTTAGGGCGACGTGAACTATTACAGCTGGGGGTGGCGACTCTTCTAAAGGATGTCGGTAAATTGGCTATCCCTGCGGAAGTGTTGCAGATGAAGCAACGAGATCCACGCAGTGAGCTGGAGTATCGAAAGTTTGTGCTGCACAGTGCGAATATGCTTGCTGCCGATGTACAGATGGACCCACAAGTAATTAATATTGTTCGCTGCCACCGCGAACGTCACGATGGAAGTGGTTATCCGAAAGGCCTGCGGGGTGACAAGATTCCCGTGTTAGCGCGTATGTGCGGGATTGTGACCTTTTACGATGAAGCAACTAACCCCCGTGGTGTTAGCGAACCTATAGCTCCATCTCGTGCCGTGGCGGGCCTGTATGACTTGCGAGGTATCGCCTACCAGGAGCAGCTGGTAGTGGAGTTTATTCAGGCGATAGGCCTTTACCCAACGGGTACCCAGGTGGAGCTTTCCAATGGTGAAGTGGGCGTGGTAGTGGAGCAAACTTACGATCGTCGCCTTAGGCCGAAGGTGATGATTGTACTGGATGAGAACAAGCGCCAATTGAATAAACCTCGCCTTCTCGACCTGGCTGAGACTGAGGATCGTGCGAAGAAGCTGATTGAGCGAGGAAAGATGAGAGCTCAGGCGCAAGTGAGTATTTTGCGTGATATCGAGCCCGGCGCTTACCCCCAGGTGGATACTGCTGCGGTGCGGGATACTTATTTATTTAAAGGTAATGGGCAGCTATCCCGTTTGATTTCCCGCCTGGCGAAATAACTGCTGCTACTCACTACCCAGACTATCCACGATGGGCGGTTTATGCCGCCCCTCTCAAGTTCAGTCATTCTCAGCGATAAGGTTTCCGAAGTGCTCACCCATTCGTACGGTGGTTTCCGCATCCAATGAGTCCAGCCAGCGCACTTGCTCCTTGCCGAACAACATAATAACGGTGGATCCCAGTTTAAAGCGGCCCATCTCTTCGCCCTTTTTCAGGTGGATTGGTGCGGTGTCTAGATAATTGGTGCTACGCACATCGCGCTTGTGTGGGGTTACCTGGCCTGCCCATACGGTTTCGATACCGGCAACGATCATAGCGCCGACAAGAATCATAGCCATGGGGCCTGCCGCAGTATCGAATACACACACCAGCCGCTCATTGCGGGCGAACAGGCGAGGAACATTTTCCGCTGTCACTGTGTTGACTGAAAAGAGTTGGCCCGGCACATAGATCATGCTGCGCAAGGTGCCGGCCATAGGCATATGCACACGGTGGTAATCCTTGGGCGACAGATAAACTGTGGCGAAATGGCCGTCGTTAAACTGTGCTGCCAGCTCCGGATCACCGCCCACAAGTTCGAGCAGGCTGTAATCGTGTCCCTTGGCCTGGAATATGCGGCCGTTGTGAATGCCTCCCAGCTGACTGATGGCACCATCCGCCGGGCAAGCAAGGCTGTGCTCACCGCTGACGATTGGGCGTACGCCTTCTTTTAGTTCGCGGGTGAAAAAATCGTTAAAGGTGCGATAGGCGGTACAGTCGGTCTCCTTTGCCTCCTGCATATTGACACCGTACTTATCCACAAACCAGCGGGTGAAGGGATCTTTGATCGATTTGATCTGTGTGTTCGCCAGCCAGCCGGCAGCACGTGAAAAGGCATGCTGTGGGGTCAGGTACTGCAGTGTGGCAAAGAGTTTTGGATTCATAGAATTACAACGTTTCTTGATGATTCTTACTGTTCTACCGGTGTATCGGGCAGGTTACCCCACTCGCTCCAGGAACCGGGATAGGCGTGTATATCAAAGCCCAGGGATTTACCCACCAGCCAGGTGAAGCCAGAGCGGTGATGGCTTTGGCAATGGGTAACGATTTTGTGCTTGTCGTCAATTCCCAGCTTGGCAAGAAATTCCCGTGCATCGGTGCGGATACGCAAGTCGCGCTGAGGATCCATTAGCTGGGTCCACTCGCAGTTGATAGCTCCGGGAATATGGCCACCTTTCATGGCTAATACCCGTTCACCAGAATATTCCTGCGGTGAGCGCGCATCCCAAATAATGAAATCCGGGTTGCCTAGTTGTGCCTGGATTTGTTCGGCGTCAATGGACGGGGTTGAATCGATGGATATTTCGATATCGCTGGGGTTGGCTTGTGATTCGTCAGTGGAGAGAGGCAGGCCAGCACTGCGCCAGGCGTGCATACCACCATTCAGATAGCTGTAGTTATGGTGGCCTATCATCTCCAGGGTCCACAGAAAGCGTCCAGCCCAGCCGCCTCCTTCATCGTCGCAGGCGACGACATGGGTTTCTGGGCGCAAGCCAATTGCGCGGAATATTCGGGTCAATTGTTCCAGGTCTGGCAATTTACCGGGCGCTGGAGGGGTACCGGCCATCAAAGCCTGGAAAGGCAGGTGCAAGGCGCCGGGAATATGGCCGCTCAAATAGTTTTGGTTGGAGCTGAGGTCGACAATTAGCAGCTCCTCACGCTCTAGTTCGGCAGCGAGATCTTCCGCTTCGATAATCAGGTTCAAAATTTATTCTCCGATTCCAGGCTGTTGCGCAGGTGTAAGAAACTGTTCATGCGGCGTTCGGTGATGTCGCCACTGGACAGTGCTTTGTGGATGGCGCAACCGGGTTCACCCTGGTGACGGCAGTCCCTAAAGCGACAGTGGCCGATAAAGGGGCGGAACTCTACAAAACCTTCCAGCAGCGCAGTTTCCTCCATATGCCAGAGGCCAAATTCACGGATGCCAGGGGAGTCTATCAAATCGCCGCCACTTGGCAGGTGAAACAGTTCCGCCGCAGTAGTGGTGTGCGTGCCTTTCAAGGTGGCTTGTGAAAGCGCACCAGTACGTGCGCCGGCACTTGGGAGCAGTGCGTTCACCAATGATGATTTTCCCACGCCGGATTGTCCTACAAAAACACTGCTGCCCAGGGCCAGGGTTTCCAGTAATTGGGGTAAGCCCTCACCGGTTTTCGTGGAGAGTTTTAGTACCGGATAACCCAGGTCTGGGTAAGGGGCCAGCAACTCATCCAGTGCTTCGCGGTTACTGTCGTTGATCAGGTCGATTTTGTTGAGCAATAAAATAGGTGGAATGCCGGTGGTTTCTGCCGCTACCAGGTAGCGATCGATAGCATTGGCGAAGGGCTCGGGATAGGGTGCTATAACGATGACAATACGATCGATATTGGCGGCGACGGTTTTTAAATCGCCGTAGCGATCTGGTCGCTGTAATTCCGATGTACGGGGTAGGCGTGCACCGACCACACCATACCCACCATCGCTGTCACTCGTGGCCGGGCGCCAGGCAACATGATCGCCGGTAACCAATGTCTCAATATTGGCGCGCAGGTGGCAGCGCTGGCGCAGGGAGGAATCACTTTCACTCTCTACCAATATCTGGGTGCCATAATTGGCGATCACCAGGCCGGTCTGTTCCTGGGCCAGCTGACCTTCATCCATCGCTTGTTCCGCCGACTGCTCGCGCTTGCGCGCGCGGGCCTCGCGTTCCTGCTGGATTTTGGCGATACGCCATTGCTGGCGCCGGTTCAATTTGCGTTTACTCATGCATTGGTACCTGGGGATCAGCGGCGGATTATAGCTATTGCCGGGTAGTTACGGTAACTTGCGCGGAAAGTTTGAGGAGACCCCTGTGGATCAGAACAACCTGATCTGGATCGATCTGGAGATGACCGGCCTCGATCCAGAGAAAGAGCGCATTATCGAGATTGCTACCATTGTGACCGATTCGCGCCTAAATGTTCTCGCTGAAGGCCCTGCAATGGTAATTCATCAGAGTGATGCTCTGTTGAATGCAATGGATGATTGGAACACTGAACAACACGGTGGTTCTGGTCTGGTAGCACGGGTGAAGGAGTCGACCATATCCGAGCGAGAAGCGGAGCGTGAAACTATTGAATTCTTGCGCCACTGGGTACCGGAGGGTGCGTCCCCTATGTGTGGTAACTCTATTGGCCAAGACCGCCGCTTTTTAGTCAAATATATGCCGCAGTTGGAATCCTACTTCCACTATCGCAACCTGGATGTGAGTTCGGTGAAGGAGCTGGCCAGGCGCTGGCGCCCGGAAGTGCTGGAAGGGGTAAAGAAGCACAGTAACCACCTGGCTCTTGATGATATCCGCGATTCGATCGGAGAGCTGCGCCATTACCGCGAGACTTTTTTTCGTCTCTAACTCTTGCCCCTTAGCTTTGCGTGTCGCTGCGCGGTCTAGGTGGGAGCGCGCTTGATCTTGCGCTTGCGCTTTCGGCCACCACGCAGGCGTGCCAGGGCCCAGTCAATATGTTCAAGCACTAATGGCGTGGCGGTTTGCCGCGCTTGTTCCAGGGTGTCCAGGACTCTATCGACGGGTTCGCCATTGCCGAGGGCAACCGCCAGATTGCGTTGCCAGCGTTCGTAACCAATACGGCGAATGGGGGAGCCTTCAGTTTTGCGCAGAAACTCCTCTTCGCTCCAGTTGAATAGTGCCAACAGCTCGCCGTTATCCAGTCCGTGGCGTGGGTGGAAATCCTGTTCGGCGGTGGGTTTGGCGAATTTGTTCCAGGGGCAGATCGTCTGGCAGTCATCGCAGCCAAATACACGGTTTCCGATGGGCTCGCGAAATTCTTCGGGTATCGGCCCTTTATTTTCGATGGTCAGGTAGGAGATACAGCGGCCCGCATCCAGGGTTCGAGGACCGATAAAGGCATCGGTTGGGCATACCCGGAGACAGGCCACGCAGTCGCCGCACTCATCGACGAAGTCACCTTCGTCGATAGGTAGCGGTAGGTTGGTATAGATTTCTCCGAGGAAAAAGAACGAGCCGGCTTTAGAGTTAATCAGTAGGCAGTTCTTGCCCACCCAGCCGAGTCCGGCTTTGCGAGCTAATGCCCTTTCCAATACCGGGGCGCTATCGGTAAATGCACGCCCTTTGGATTCGATCCCGTGCTCGGCACAAAAAGCATCAATTTTCTTGGCCAGGTTAGCCAGGCGTTTGCGAATCAGCTTGTGGTAATCGCGCCCGTTGGCATAACGTGAGACATAGGCTTTACTGGAGTCTTTCAGTATTTTGATGGGTTGGGTATCCGGTGGAAGGTAGTCGAGACGCACACTGATGGCGCGGATAGTACCTTCCTCCAGGAGTGCTGGGCGCCAGCGCTTTTCCCCATGAGCACCCATCCATTCCATATCTGCGCTGTAACCGGCATCAATCCATGCGCGTAGGCGCTCGCCATCCTCCTCCAGCTGGCAATCAGTAATGCCAACTTGCTGGAAGCCCAGCTCCCGCCCCCAGGTTTTAATCAGGTTGGCTAATTCTGCGAGCAGTGAATCGGTCATAGGTAAAAGCGGCTCGATATCCCAGGCAAGCACATTGACTGGCCGGGGCGGTATACTCTGCTGACAGAGCAACTGACAGCGATGCAATCGCCTATTTTGCCACAGATGAATTCTTGACCACATTGCGGGAGCCGCATGGACACGCCTCAATCTCTGTACAGTGCCGAATCGGTACGGGAACTCGACCGACAAACCATAGCTGCGCTGGAAATTCCCTCTATTCAATTAATGAAACGCGCCGGCCGCGCGGCCTTCAAGCATTTGCAGGCACAGTGGCCCGATATTGGCCGAATACAGGTCTTTTGTGGCGGTGGTAATAACGGTGGGGATGGCTATGTGATTGCGGCCCTGGCTGCGCAGAAAAAGATCCCGGTTACGGTTTATGCCTGTACTGAGCCGGGCAAGCTGAAAGGTGATGCGCGAGAAGCCTGTGAATATGCCCTTCGAGAAGGCGTACAGGTGCTGACTTCCTTAGCAGAGTTGGACAATGCCGATGGCAATACCCTGATCGTGGATGCCCTGCTTGGTACTGGGTTTAGTGGGGCTTTGCGCGAGGATGTCGCCCATGCGGTGGAGAGAATTAAGAAGAGTCCTGGGCCGATATTGGCTGTGGATATCCCGTCCGGTCTAAGCGCCGATACGGGAACCGCTGACCTCGCTGTACATGCGGATATGACAGTGACTTTTATCGGGCGCAAACTCGGCCTCTATTGTGGTCGAGGCCCGGCGCTATGCGGTGAGGTCCAGTTCGAGGATCTGGGCGCGCCAGCGCAGGCCTACTGTGATGTTGATGTCTCAGTGCACCGCTACACGGCGGAGGGTATTAAACGCTTGCCAGTGCGTGCTGCGGACAGCTTTAAAAACCAGTTTGGCCATATTCTGATCGTTGGAGGCGATAGCGGCTTTGGCGGTGCTGCACTTATGGCTGCTCAGTCCAGCGCGCGGGCTGGAGCCGGTCTGATTTCTCTGGCGACTCGCCCTGAGCACCTCTCTGCAGCTTTGACTCGTTGCCCTGAAGTTATGGCTTATCCGGTAATTTCCGGCCAGGAGCTGGAGCCACTGCTGGACGGCCCCAGTGTTATAGCTGTTGGTCCCGGCCTCGGGCGCTCGCCCTGGAGCGAACAGCTGTTAGCCCGCGCGGGGCGAGCAGAGGTGCCATTAGTGGTGGATGCGGATGGGTTAAATATCCTGTCCGAAGGGCGGGTATTGGCCGGCGTGAAACGGAATGATTGGGTACTGACGCCCCATGTGGGAGAGGCGGCACGCCTGCTCGGTTGTGACACTGCCGATGTACTGGTCGATCCCCGTGAAGCAGCTGCCGCAGTTCAGGAGAAGTTCAGTGGTGTGGTGATACTTAAGGGCGCAGGTACCCTGATTGCCCACGATGGTGGTGTAGATCTGATAAATAGCGGTAATCCGGGTATGGCCTCTGGTGGTATGGGCGATCTGCTTACCGGTATCGTCGCTGCACTGATCGGACAGCACCTGCCCCTGGTTGAAGCGGCCCGTCTGGCAGTTTGGCTGCATGGAGAAGCCGGTAATCGCGCTGCTGAGGATGGCCAGCGAGGTTTGTTGGCCACCGATTTATTGCCTTGGATTCGACGGTTGGTAGATTGATAGTGAGTGAACTCAAATTACATTTGGCGGACGAAGAAGCAACAGTCGCCAGTGGAGAGACGCTGGGGCGCGCATGCCTGGCCAGTGGCCTGCAGCATGGACTGACCCTGTATCTGAATGGCCAGTTGGGTGCTGGGAAAACCACTTTTTGCCGTGGCGTGTTAAGGGCTTTTGGTCATGACGGCGCAGTAAAGAGTCCCACCTATACGTTGGTGGAGCCCTATGAGCTGGGTACGCAACGGGTTTATCACTTTGATCTATACCGGCTGGGTGACGCCGAGGAGCTGGAGTTTATGGGGGTGCGGGATTATTTCGCTGCCCACAGTCTGAGTCTGGTGGAGTGGCCGGAGCGCGGTGCTGGTGTTTTACCGGAGCCGGATTTGCAATTGGACCTGGAGGTGCCAGATAGCGGAAGACAGTTATTGCTGATTGCTCACTCCAAACAGGGCACAGCAGTGCTCGATACGCTGGAAAAATTGCTGCAATAGTATCGGCAGACCTTAATTCGAGGGTGTGTGAATAACAATAAGCGAAAGGACTGAGATGTAATGAGTTTGATGTGGCGGTCACTTTTGGCCCTGATTTTTGGGCTGGTGATAGTAGTGCCGTTAAAGGCGGCAGAAGTGGAAGGTGTACGCCTGTGGCGTGCGCCGGATCACACACGCCTGGTTTTTGATTTGAGTGGGCCGGCGGAGCACAAGCTCTTTACCCTGAGTGGACCACACCGGGTAGTGGTGGATATTACTGATACCAAATTGAAAGCTCAGTTGGATGCACTGGATTTAAAAGACACCCCTATTGCTCAGGTACGTCACGCGCGCCACAACAAGAAAGATCTGCGTGTGGTGCTCGATCTCAAACAGCAGATCAATCCACGTAGTTTTGCCCTGCGTCGCCACGAGAAATTACCAGATCGACTGGTAATCGATCTTTACGACAAAGTTGAAAACCAAGAAAAACTCTACTACAAGTAAGTAGTGAACGAGATATCGTTATTGCTGTAAATGCTGGTCACGGGGGCGAGGATCCGGGGGCTCTAGGTCCTGGAGGTCTGCGGGAGAAGGATGTAGTGCTGGCGATCGCGCGCAAACTTCAGCGGGAACTCGATCGAGAGCGGGGGTTTAGCGCAAAATTGGTAAGAACAGGTGATTATTTTATCCCCCTGAGACAGCGAGTGAAAAAAGGGCGCAAAATGCGCGCTGATTTATATGTCTCGATTCACGCCGATGCCTTTACCCGTAAAGAGGCTCGTGGTGCTGGTGTCTACGCAGTTTCCTCTCGAGGAGCGACCAGTGAGACGGCTCGCTTCTTGGCCCAGCGAGAAAATGAGTCTGATTTAATTGGGGGAGCGGGAGACCTGAGTCTGGATGACAAGGATGATACTCTTGCCGGGGTGTTATTGGACCTGTCGATGACTGCGACTATGAATGCGAGTCTTGACGTTGGTGCCAGCGTACTGAGCTCCCTGGGTAGTTTTACCCATTTGCACAAAAAGAAAGTGGAGCAGGCAAATTTCTCAGAGCTACGTAATCCCGATGTACCTTCAATCCTCGTAGAAACAGGTTTTATCACTAATCCCTATGAGTCTCGACGCTTGAGTGACCCTAAATTCCAGCAGCGCATGGCAGAAAAACTCAGCGAAGGTATAGTGGGCTACTTCAGCCGTCGTCCACCGGCAGGCACTTGGCTAGCAGCTAACCAGGGCACCAAGTCGCGGCGTCATATAATTGCCCGAGGTGAGACACTATCCGGGATAGCTGCGCGGTATAATGTCTCTGTTACAGCCCTAATGAGGGCTAACGGCATTAAAAACTCAGTGATTCGCGTGGGTCAAACCCTGAGTATTCCCTCGGGGTAAGATCGAATTCCATAGCCTTTCAGGCCGGTCAAATAAGCGTTAACAGGCCAGTGTCATGCACGAACGTATCCAGCAATTATCGCCCCGCCTTGCCAACCAAATCGCCGCTGGCGAGGTAGTAGAGCGCCCGGCTTCAGTTATCAAGGAGCTGCTGGAAAACAGTCTCGATGCAGGTGCCACGCGTTTGGAGGTGGATGTCGATAGCGGCGGTATCAAACGTATGAAAGTGCGCGATAACGGTAAAGGTATCGAACGCGAAGACCTGCCTATGGCTCTGGCCCGCCACGCTACTTCAAAGATTCATGTGTTGGAAGACCTCGAGGCTGTAGCGACCCTTGGTTTTCGCGGTGAGGCTCTCGCCAGTATTTCCTCAGTAGCGCGCTTGGCGCTGACCAGCAGCCGTGATGAGAGTGGCAAGGGTTGGCAGGTGAGTGCAGAAGGGCGTGATATGCAGGCGCAGCTATCCCCGGCTGCCCACCCTCGCGGTACCACCGTGGATGTGCGTGATCTATTTTTTAATACCCCTGCGAGACGCAAATTCCTGCGTACCGAGAAGACTGAATTTAACCGCATTGATGACACCATTAAGCGCTTGGCCCTGTCCCGTTTTGATGTCTCCATCAGTTTGCGCCATAACGGCAAAGGAGTGCATAACCTGCGAGCAGGCAGTGGCCGTGTTGAAATGGAACGCCGTGTTGCCCAGGTTTGCGGCCCGGCTTTTATGCAAAATGCCCTGCATATTGATGTGGAACGAAATGGTCTGCGTCTCTGGGGTTGGGTGGCTGAGCCTGCATTCTCACGCTCCCAGGCCGACTTGCAGTTTTTCTATGTCAATGGCCGTGCAATTCGCGACAAGGTAGTGAGCCATGCGGTGCGCCGTGCTTTTGCCGATGTGCTCTATCACGGTCGCCATCCTGCATTTGTACTCTACTTGGAACTGGACCCCGCATCAGTGGATGTTAACGTGCACCCAACCAAGCACGAGGTGCGCTTTCGCGATGGCCGTTTGGTGCATGATTTCCTGTTTGGCAGTTTGCACCGGGCCCTGGCTGATGTGCGACCAGGACAGCGTGAAGAGGCCGTAGAGGAGGCGGCTGAGGATACAGAAGTTGCGAGTGCAGACAGAGTTACTGGTATCCAGGCCGGGGAGTTTGCCGGACAGCAGAAGATGCCGCTGAGCAATAAACCTTCTCCTGGAAACCTGCAGCAGCAGATGAAGGCCTACGGTACTTTGCACCAACCCTATCAAGGGAGTGGAGCGGTGGCTGAGCTTGTAACTAGGGGGGCTGAATCTGGCAGTATGGCAGCGGTGGCACCGGCACCTCTGGGGGGAAGTAAGTTCTGGAGAAGAGGCGCCACCTCTGGGTTTTGCTATTGCCCAGTTGCACGGGATTTACATTCTCGCGCAGAACGAGCAGGGCATGGTTGTGGTGGATATGCATGCCGCCCATGAGCGTATTGTTTACGAGCAGATGAAGGTCGCTCACGCTGCCGGGGGTATCCAGGCCCAGCCGTTACTGGTGCCGGTGAGTCTTGCAGTAAGCCAGCGCGAAGCGGATTGCTTCGAGGAGCGCAGTGAAGTCTTTACGTCTCTTGGCTTTGTATTACAGCGCGCCGGTCCTGAGACCCTGCTGGTGCGCCAAGTGCCTACCATGTTGCATGGCGCGGAGGTGGAGCAGTTGGTGCGTGATGTCCTTTCCGATTTATTGGGGCAGGGTGATAGTGAACGTATCGGTGAGCGCATTAACGAAGTGCTTGGCACCATGGCCTGCCACGGTTCAGTGCGTGCCAATCGCCGTCTGACGGTGCCTGAAATGAATGCCCTGTTACGGGATATGGAGCGCACCGAGCGTAGCGGCCAGTGCAATCACGGCCGCCCCACCTGGACCCAGGTTAAACTGGCAGATATGGATAAGTGGTTTATGCGCGGTCAGTAGCCGTGAACTGGAAGTAGGTGGTGATTTGAACAAGCGCATTTTGGGTGACAAACCCCGCGCAATTTTCCTGATGGGCCCCACGGCATCGGGCAAGACGGATCTGGCAATGGCGCTGGCGGACAATCTGCCGGTGGAGTTGATCAGTGTGGATTCTGCTTTGGTGTATCGAGGTCTGGATCTAGGTTCCGCAAAACCATCCCAGGAAGAGTTAGTGCGCTATCCTCATCGCCTAATCGATATTTGTGATACCAGTGAATCCTATTCCGCAGGTCGATTTCGAAAAGATGCCCTGGAAGCTATGGACGAAATCAGTGCAGCAGGTAAGATCCCTCTTCTGGTAGGCGGAACTATGTTGTATTTCCGTGCTCTCCTGGAAGGTATGGCAAAACTACCTGAAGCCGATGCACAATTGCGTGCAGAAATTGAGGCTCGTGCTGAACAAGAGGGTTGGCCAGCCCTGCACGCAGAGTTGGCTGAAGTGGATCCGGATTTGGCGGCGGAGTTACATCCGAATCACTCGGTACGAATCGAGAGAGGGCTGGAGGTTTACCGTCTCACCGGAGTGCCCATGTCCCAGTTGCGTCGCGAGCAGGCCGGTAGTGGGGTACAGAAACGCTACCAGCTGAGCCAGTTGGCGATTATGCCGAGGGATAGGTTGCTGCTGCACCAGCGTATTGAATTGCGCTTTAAGAGGATGCTTGAAGCCGGGTTTGTCGATGAGGTGCGTGGGCTACGTGCTCGGGATGATTTGCACGAGGACCTCCCGGCGATTCGCGCTGTGGGTTATCGTCAAGTTTGGCATTACCTGGATGGCCGCTGTGATTATGATGAAATGGTTGCGGCGGGTGTTGCGGCTACACGTCAGCTGGCCAAGCGACAGCTGACTTGGTTGCGACGCTGGCCAGACCTGCAAACTTTGTATACTCAGGATGCCGATGGCAGGGTGCGTGAGAATGACGAAATATTGGCGGAAGCCTTGAAATTTCTCGCCTGAGCATCCATAACGTGGTTGGGCTAATAAACGACAAGCTCATTCAGTCAGTTTTCAAAGGGCCGGCCTTTTCCGGCTTACTACTACACTACTTACACGCGTATTCAACCTCAGTCGTTCTTTGATCCGCGCTCTTCGCGGATGCGATTGCGGCCTGCATACCGCATTCAGCTTTTTGACAAGGAGAAAAAGATGTCAAAAGGGCATAGCTTACAAGACCCTTACCTCAACGTACTGCGCAAAGAGCGTATCCCGGTTTCTATCTATCTGGTAAACGGCATCAAGCTCCAAGGGCAAATTGAATCTTTCGACCAGTTTGTGGTGTTACTAAAAAACACCGTTAGCCAAATGGTCTATAAGCACGCTATTTCCACTGTTGTTCCGTCCCGAGCTGTGCGTGTGCCCTTGCTGAATCCGGCGGCACAACACGGTGGTGAAGGTAACGGTGAGGGCGGAGAGCGCGAATCCTTTAGCTGATAAGCCACCTATTTTGACCAGCGCCTCTTTACGAGGGGTGCCTGCAGCGGGTGAGCCCTGAATGACTTGCCCACTGCCACTTCAGTCTGGAAGGTGGATTGCTGTCCACTTCCGCATATAGAGATTTCCCATTGTTTTTCGATCGACCGGAATCCGGTGAGCTGGCGGTGCTGGTTCACCTAGAACTCTCCGCAATCGACAGTCCCGAAGACCCTCGTGAATTTGAGGAGTTGGCCCTCTCTGCCGGAGCAGATCCGGTCAGTTTTATTTTTGGCCAGCGCGCAACGCCGGACCCGAAAACTTTTGTCGGGCGCGGTAAGCTGGAAGAAATTCGCCAGGTGGTAAAAGAGCAGGGCGCGGAGCTTGTGATCTTTGATCACATTCTTTCTCCTAGTCAGGAGCGCAATATTGAGCGTGAGTTGAAATGTCGGGTGCTAGACCGTACAGGACTGATCCTGGACATTTTTGCCCAGCGCGCACGTACTCATGAGGGTAAGTTACAGGTAGAGTTGGCACAGCTACGCCATATGGCTACCCGGCTTGTGCGCGGTTGGACTCACTTGGAGCGCCAGAAGGGTGGTATTGGCCTGCGTGGACCAGGTGAAACGCAGCTGGAAACTGACCGCCGCTTGTTGCGTGCGAGGATTGATTCTATCGAAAAGCGCCTGGAGAAAGTCAGGCGACAGCGGGAGCAGGGCCGGCGCGCGCGCTCCCGTGCGGATGTGGCCACGGTATCCTTGGTGGGTTATACCAATGCCGGCAAGTCCACTCTGTTTAATCGCCTCACCGATGCAGAAGTTTATGTGCGTGACCAGCTGTTCGCTACGCTGGACCCGACCATGCGCCGGGTTGAATTACCCAATGTTGGCGCCATGGTATTGGCTGACACGGTTGGTTTTGTCTCCCATTTGCCTCATAAACTGGTCGAGGCATTTCGTGCCACGCTAGAGGAGGCTGCTCAGGCAACCCTGTTACTGCATGTGGTAGATGCCTCGGCAGAAGACCGTCTGCATCTGATAGAGGAGGTGCAGAATGTTCTCGAAGAAATTGGCGCAGCGGACCTGCCACAGCTGTTGGTGTATAACAAAATTGACCTCCTGGCCGATTGTGAGCCCCGTATCGATCGTGATGAGGATGGTATACCGCGCGCGGTATGGCTATCCGCAGCTACTGGAGCAGGATGTGAGCTTCTGATAGAGGCTATTGCTGAACGCTTGGGAGAACAGATGGTGCGTGGTCTGTTGGTGGTAAAACCTCAACAGTCCCGACTGCGAGCACAGCTTTACCAGGTTAACGCAATCCAAAGTGAGGTGTATCGCGATAATGGCGACTGTGAATTAGAGCTGCTGTTGCCGCGTAGCGACTTCCAGCGCCTGCTGGCCCAGTTTACCGTCGATGGTGAGGGCCCCGAGTGGTTACCACAAGAATGTGAGGGGGAGGACAATGGAGAGGCAGAATATTAGCGCTCCTGGTGTCATAGTGTTGGTGCTATAGAGAAAGGTTTCTGCGCAACTACGGTTGCGACAAACTTGCCACCAGTTGAGTCCTGGCGGCAATATTTTGCCGGCGGGGGATGCTAGAATCCGCCGGAGACAAAGCTTAAATGATCAGAGTTGGAGTAAGTTAGATGGCCTGGAATGAGCCGGGTGGTAAAGATAAAGACCCGTGGGGTGGTGGCGGTGGCAATCGCAATAATGATGGACCGCCGGACCTTGATGAACTATTTCGTAAAGTCCAGCAAAAGTTAGGTGGTCTGTTTGGAGGCGGTAGCCCCAGTACTGGTACAGGCAACTTTCCTTGGATGCTGGTGATTGGTGTCGCCGTATTAATCTATGCGGGCCTGGGAATCTATCAGGTGAACGCCAATGAACAGGCAGTAGTATTACGCCTGGGTAAGTACCACTCTACAGAATCTGCGGGATTGCACTGGAATCCGCCCCTGATTGATAGTGTCACTAAGGTCAATATGACCGAGGTGCGTACTGAGCGTACGACAGGTCAGATGCTGACGGAAGACGCCAATATCGTTGAAGTCGTATTGACCGTGCAATGGCAGGTTGGTGATGCGGAATCCTTTGTTCTGCGTGTGCGCGATCCTGTGAAGAGCCTGCAAGAGGCCACGGACAGTGCCCTGCGCCATGTGGTCGGCTCCTTGACCTTAAACGGCGTTATCTCTCAAAACCGTACCCAGGTATCCACAGATACCCAACAGCGTCTTCAGGAGTACCTCGATCTTTACCAGACGGGAATTCGTGTCGATGTGGTTAACCTGACTGATGCCAAGGCGCCGCGCGAAGTTCAGGATGCGTTTGACGATGTTACCAAGGCTCGTGAAGACGAGGTACGTTTGCAGAATGAAGCCCAGGCCTATGCAAACCAGGTGATTCCGGTGGCCCGTGGTCAGGCCCAGCGGATTATTGAAGAGGCAGAAGGCTATAAGGCCCGCGTAGTGGAGAGTGCCCGCGGTGAGGCGGTTCGCTTCGAGAAATTGCTGGCTGAATATGAGCGTGCCCCGGAAGTGACCCGCGAGCGTCTCTACCTGGATGCGGTCCAGGAGGTGATGTCCAGCACCTCGAAAGTGATGGTGGATGTCGAAGGTGGCAATAACATGATGTATTTGCCATTGGACAAGTTGGCCCAGGAAAGCACCAGCAAGGCGGTACAGCGCAAAGACACCTCACCGATCGTGATTGAGGAAGTCTACCAGCGCATTGTCGAGCGTTTGCGCCAGGATGCTGCCAATGGCCGTCGCAGCCAGTCTGTCCGCTAGGAGGTGATGGAATGAACAACAAGACTTTGGGAATCATTGCCATACTGCTGGTTGGCATACTGGTGGTATCTTCCAGCGCTTTTGTGGTGAAGGAAACTGAAAAGGGCGTACTGCTGCGATTTGGTGAACTGATACGCACCTATAACGAACCGGGACTTTATTTCAAAATCCCGTTTGCAGAGAAACTGCGCAAATTTGATGCGCGTATCCAGACTGTGGACTCCAGCCCGGTGCGTATGCTTAATAGCGAAAACAAGTTCATGATGGTGGACTCGTATGCTAAGTACCGTATCTCCGATGTGAGCAAGTTTTACATCGCAACCCGTGGTGATGAGCGCAACGCTGTTCGCCTGCTGTCCGAGCAGATCAATGACCGATTACGTAACCAGTTTGGTGTGCGAGACCTGCACGAAGTGGTCAGTGGTGAGCGCGATGAGCTGATGGCAGAGATCACAAAAAACCTGAATCAGGTAGCGCAGAAAAACCTCGGTGTGGAAGTGATTGATGTGCGTGTTAAGCGTATTGACCTGCCACCGGAAGTGTCCGAATCAGTGTTCCAGCGTATGCGCGCCGGACGTGAGCTGGAAGCACGGGATCACCGCGCTAAAGGCCAGGAAGCCAGTGAGCGCATCCGCGCTAATGCCGACCGCCAAAAAGTGGTTATTGAGTCTGAGGCCTATCGCCAGTCTGAGGAGTTGCGTGGTGCCGGCGATGCAGAAGCTGCGGCTATTTATGCCTCGGCTTACAACAAGAACCCCGAGTTCTATCGCTTTACCCGCAGCTTGCAGGCGTACAAAGAGTCTTTCCAGAGTAAATCGGACATGCTATTGGTGGACCCGGACAGTGAATTTTTCCGCTATCTGAAGGATCCTAAAGGGCAATAAACCTTATTAGGGGTTAAACGGCAGCTGATTACTCATTTCAGCTCGCCGTTTTCGGCGAATCCAATCTGTCGTCATCAATACCCCCAATAGCCCTA
Source organism: Microbulbifer sp. MLAF003 (assembly GCF_030012965.1). NCBI lineage: Bacteria > Pseudomonadati > Pseudomonadota > Gammaproteobacteria > Cellvibrionales > Microbulbiferaceae > Microbulbifer > Microbulbifer sp. MLAF003. The sequence goes on along the minus strand of NZ_CP120232.1, from coordinate 4,568,076 downwards.
CCTTCCCAGCAGCACTTGATGCTAAAATCACGCAAACCGGGCCTAGCCCGGTTTTTTTGTGGAAGCTGCTGGCTCGCCTTATTAACCCTGATAAACCCGTTTCACCATGACTCAAGCTGATCGCTGGATGTTGCCGGATGGCATCGCGGAAATTTTGCCTGCGGATGCCATTCAGGTTGAGACCCTGCGCCGCCAACTGCTGGACCTCTACTCCTGCTGGGGGTACGAGTTGGTAATACCGCCAATGCTGGAATTCACCGAATCCCTGTTGATCGGGATGGGGCGTGATGTGGATCTGAGTACCTTCAAGGTTACTGATCAGATCTCCGGCCGCACTCTCGGTATTCGCGCTGATATCACTCCGCAAACCGCGCGTATTGATGCGCACAGTTTTCCCCGCGTAGGCGCTAACCGCCTGTGCTATGCGGGTCATGTTCTCTATACCCGACCGCGTACTGCTATGGGCTCGAGGGCTCCAATTCAGGTTGGTGCGGAGCTGTTTGGTGTGGATAGCCTCAGTGGTGATATAGAGGTGATCTCCCTGATGCTGGAGAGCCTGCAGGTCGCTGGGATTGAACAGATTTACCTGGACCTGGGCCATGTTGCCATTTACCGCAGTCTTGCCGAGGCGGCAGGATTGGGTGAGGTTCAGCAGGATGAGTTGTCGGCGCTGCTACAGAACAAGGCGAGTGCCGATGTGCATAGTTGGGTCGCTGCAAACGTTGCAGATGCGCAGGTAGCGAACTGGTTGCAAGCGCTACCTGGCCTTGCCGGGGTTCGGACTGCTTGGAGAGAGCCCGCGAGTTGCTTAGCGGCGCTCCAGAGCCGCTCCTGGCAGCGCTATCCGACTTGTACCAAGTCGCCGAGGCGCTGGGAGAGCGCTACCCGATGGTAGAGCTGTTTTTTGATTTGAGCGAAGTGCGTGGTTACGACTATGAAACCGGATTGGTTTTTGCTGCCTATAGTCCGGGCCATGGCCAAGCCCTTGCTAATGGTGGGCGTTACAACGGTATAGGTGCTGTGTTCGGACGGGATCGTCCGGCTACTGGCTTTAGTAGTGATTTAGTGGCCCTGAATACCTTGGGTAATAGAGCTGAGCCCAAGGGTGGCGCCATTCTCGCGCCGGAAGTCAGTGGCCCGGACGGTGTTGGACTTTGGCATGCAGTTGATGAGTTGCGCAGGCAGGGAGAGGTAGTAATCGCTACCTTGTCCGACGGCGCGGACAGTGATCTCCACTCGCGTTGCGACCGCGAGCTGGTGCTCGAAAGTGGTTCCTGGATAGTAAAAAGCCGCGGGACTGATTGAGGGCGGGCGCAGTGGAAGTGCCAGTATAGGTGCGGTGTTCACCGCAAGATCCATTGATGTCGGGGGCTCCAAGCACCCGCCGAGAGAAACCTGAGTTAGAGATTTATACAGATGGGCAAGAACGTAGTAGTGCTGGGAACCCAGTGGGGTGATGAAGGCAAGGGCAAAATTGTCGATTTGCTGACAGAGCAGGTCTCCCTGGTAGTGCGCTTTCAGGGCGGACACAACGCCGGCCACACGCTAGTGATCGATGGTGAAAAAACCGTACTGCACCTGATTCCCTCCGGTATCCTGCGCCCCAGCGTAACCTGCCTCATTGGCAACGGCGTGGTGCTATCCCCTGAAGCGTTGCTCAAGGAAATGAAGGCGCTGGAAGAGCGCGGTGTACCTGTGCGTGAACGCCTGCGTCTGTCGCCGGCTTGTCCACTGATCCTCCCAGTGCATGTGGCACTGGACCAGGCTCGTGAAAAAGCCCGCGGCGACAAGGCAATTGGCACCACCGGCCGGGGTATTGGTCCTGCCTATGAGGACAAGGTGGCTCGCCGTGGCTTGCGACTCGGCGACCTGTGTAATTGGGAAAGTTTCTGCAGCCAGCTCAAAGAGCTGATCGATTACCACAACTTTGCTCTGACCCAGTATTACCAAGTGGCGCCGGTGAGTTACGAAGAGACTTTGGAGGAGGCGAAGATCTGGCGTGAACAGCTGATGCCGATGATTACCGACGTTGCGGATCACCTGCATAAGACCCGTGAACAAGGTGAACATATTCTGTTTGAAGGCGCTCAGGGTTCGCTGTTAGATATCGATCACGGCACTTACCCCTATGTAACCTCCTCCAATACCACTGCAGGTGGAACCGCTACAGGTTCTGGCTTTGGTCCACTTTATCTCGATTACGTTCTGGGTATTACCAAGGCTTACACCACCCGTGTTGGTAGCGGCCCGTTCCCAACTGAACTGGCCTGCGAAGTGGGCCGTCATCTGGGCGAGAAAGGCCACGAGTTTGGTGCCACTACCGGCCGCCAGCGCCGTACAGGTTGGTTTGATGCGGTGGCGGTACGCCATGCAATTCGTATCAACAGTATCTCGGGCCTGTGTTTGACCAAGTTGGATGTGCTCGATGGTCTTGAGGAAGTGAAAATCTGCATTGGTTACCGCAATAGTGCCGGTGAAGAAGTTCCGGTGCCCTTCGATGCCGCCGGCTGGGAGGGAGTTGAGCCAGTTTATGAAAGCATGCCCGGCTGGGAAGAGACCACAGAAGGTGCACGCCGTGAGTCAGATCTGCCGGCCAATGCCAAGGCCTATATAGCCCGCATTGAAGAGCTGGTTGGTGCGCCTGTAGATATTGTTTCTACCGGACCTGACAGAAATGAGACCATTGTTCGCGCTTCTTCCGCTCTGTGTGAAATGGGAATCCATAACGCCAGCGAATAAGTGGTTATGGTCCGGTTGTGAACCCCTGGTCTGATCCTGGCCTTGCTATTTTAGGTGAGGCCTCTGATCATTAGACCTGATTCAAGTTATTGGTCGAGTGCCGTTGATGTGCTTATGACCAGAATTCAGCCGGGCCAATTTATGACTTCGACCGTTTCCGTTGCCAGCCGCTATAGCTTCGCAGAAGAGATTGCCAATAGCGTTACTCACGGTGTCGGGGCCCTACTGGCTATCGCCGGCCTGGGTGTTCTCACAGGTTTCGCCGCATTGCGCGGTGATGCTTGGCATATCGTCAGCTCTAGCGTTTACGCCTCTACACTGATTCTCTGCTTCCTTGCCTCGACTCTGTACCATGCTGTCAGTCATATCGGTGCCAAGGCGATCTTGCGTACCCTGGATCACTCTTCAATTTTCCTTTTAATAGCGGGGACTTATACGCCGTTCACCCTGGTGACTCTCCGCGGTCCATGGGGTTGGTGGTTATTTGGGATTATCTGGGGACTGGCACTGCTCGGGTTGATAATTCAGTTCACCCCGCTGAAAAAAATTCGCGCCCTGTCTATCACTTTAAGCGCCTTAATGGGCTGGGTAGTTATCGCTGCAATCAAGCCACTGGCGAATAGTCTTGAGACTGGTGGTTTGTGGCTGCTGGTTTTGGGTGGGCTCTGTTATACAGGTGGTATCGCTTTCTACCTGTGGCGCAGTCTGCGTTTCCATCATGCGATCTGGCACTTGTTTGTACTGGCAGGAGGGATCTTGCACTTCTTTGCAGTTCTTTTCTATGTAATCCCATAGTTTTGTGGCCCTGACAACAGGGCTGTGACACAAGCAGAACTTTCCCGCAGGTTTATCTGTCAACATTGATGACTGGTCGGGCGGATGACACCATTTGATAAATCCGCCTTTCGGAAAAGAGAGGCTCGTCCTAACCTTGAGCGAGCAAAAAGTTGTGTCAAAGGTACTCTCATGCCCAGATTGTCCAGGTTCCCCATGCTTTCCTATTTTCTCGCCCTATACCTGGCGCTGATATCGCTAGGTGTTCAGTCAGCAGATAAGCCGGACCCGGCCTTTGAGAAATGGGTTCGGGACTTTCGCCAGACGGCGATAAAGAGTGGTATTTCCCCCCAGGTTTATGATCAGGCATTTAAGGGCATAACCTCTCCTGACCAGTGGGTATTGGATCGTGCCAGCTACCAGCCCGAATTCAAGGCACCAGTATGGCAGTATTTCGACAACAGGGTACAGAAACGAGCTATAGAGCGGGGTAAGCAGGAAAAAGAGAAGATGAAGCCCTGGCTCGACAAGATCCAAAAGCGCTTTGGAGTTGACCCAGATATCCTTTTGGCGATCTGGTCGGTGGAGTCGAGTTTTGGTGGCATCCTCGGTAATGACAAAGTCATGCGTAGTGTGATCCGGTCCCTGGCTACCCTTGCCTACGCAGACCCTCAGCGCAAGAAGTTTGGTCGCCAGCAGTTACTCGCGGCTTTGAAGATATTACAGGCCGGGGATGTCGAGGGGCAGCACCTGTTGGGGTCCTGGGCCGGGGCCATGGGGCACACCCAGTTTATCCCCACCAGTTATCAAGCCTATGCGGTAGATATTGATGGCGATGGCAAACGTGATATCTGGAATTCGGTGCCAGATGCACTGGCTACAGCGGCGAACCTGCTGTCGAGCAATGGGTGGCAAAAGGGCAAGCCCTGGGGCTATGAGGTCACTATACCCTCGCGCAAGATGCCGGGAGGTAAGTTGACTGTAGCAGAGTGGGAAAAGCTCGGGGTCAAACGCGCCAATGGTGAATCATTCCCAAATAAGAAAGCTGTGGCAGAGCTGAAGCTGCCGGATGGACGTAACGGCCCCGCCTTTCTGGTTTTCAAAAACTTCTTTGTACTGAAGCGCTACAACAACTCCGATCGTTATGCGACCGCTATTGGCCTTTTGGCGGATCGCATCGGTGGCGCACCACCTCTGGTAAAGGACTGGAATCGACCCTTTACCCCACTCGATGGCAGCCAGGTGGAAGAGTTACAGAAGTTGCTGAAACAGAAGGGGTTTTATACAGGTGAAGTCGATGGTAAGGCCGGCCCTGGCACGCGCAAGGCTATTCGGGAGTTTGAAAAACGCGCTGGTGTCGAAGTGAAAGGGTTTCCCAGTAAGGAAGTACTGGAGTTATTACAGCAGCAATAGCGCCCTAGAAATTTTCGTCTGGCAGCAGGCTGTCCTGAAGCAATTCGAGGTTTTCAACTACTTCCTGAGGCTTGCGGAAATAGGCGATGTGATACATCGCCTCGCCCTCGAGCACCAGGGGAATGTTCTGCTTGCCAATAATGATCCCCTCCCCGTTAGATCGCACCTGGTCGAGCTCCTTGCCGTAAGGGTCAGTAATAGTGGCTAGTAATTCGCCCTCGTATATGTGATCCCCCAGAGCCTTGATATGTTTTGCGATACCACTATCTCCAGCACGCAGCCAACCGCTGCTACGGGCAATAAACGGTTCTATCGAATTGCCACTGCGGCCTTTTGGCAGCATTTCCAGGTGCCGCATTACGTTGATTACGCCCTTGACCCCTGCGCGAATACACAATTCATCAAAACGCAGCGCTTCGCCCGCTTCATAAAGCAGGATTCTTACTCCAAGATCGGCGGCGGCCTGGCGCAGGGAACCATCGCGGATGGAGGCGTTGAGCAGTACCGGTACACCAAAAGCTCTGGCCATGGCACGAGTGTCGGTATCGTCCAGGTTGGCGCGGACCTGAGGTAAGTTGCTGCGGTGCGCAGCGCCGGTGTGAAGGTCGATGCCGTAATCACATTTGGCCACTATCTCCCGCAGGAATACATAGGCCATACGAGCGGCCAGGGAGCCCTTGGCTGAGCCGGGGAAAGATCGATTCAGGTCGCGCCGATCGGGTAAGTAGCGAGTGTGTTGAAGCACGCCGTAGACATTGACCATGGGAACAGCAATCAGAGTGCCACGCAGGGACTTGAGGCCGCGGCTCTGAATCAGGCGGCTGATTATCTCGATGCCATTAAGTTCATCTCCGTGTACCGCCGCACAGACAAAAATTGTAGGGCCGGTCCGCTTGCCGCGCTGTACATAGACAGGGATTGCCATATCCGTATTGGTATACAGGCTAACCACTGGCAGGTTTATACGACGGGACTCCCCCTGGCCACTTCAATACCGCCGATTTCAAAGTCCGGGGAATCTCGCATATCTCAGCCACTCTATTGGACTTAATTGATTGTAGAGGGCGGAAGGGGAAGCCCTGTGGAGTCTTCCCGATAGGTTGTATCAGGCCACTGACCTTAAAGTTTGGCCAGAGAAGAGTCGGGTGTCGAGCGGGCAAAAACCTGGGTGCCATTCAACCAAATATTCAGCGCCGGGTTCCAATATCCTGAGGTATGGTACCAGAGGCCGGTTTCGATATCGGCAATGAGGTTGGCACCACGCCAGGGGCTGGGTTCCTGGCCAAAGCCGCGGTTGGCAGTAACTCCGGCCTCGCTGCCGCGGGACCATTGTATCGAGCCCTGCGACTCAAAAATGGCCAGGGGCTTGCCCTCCGGATCGGTCAAATAGTGCTCGCTGGTACCTGAACTCCAGTGGCAGAGAAGTGAGCCGCTCAAGGGGTGTTGTATCCAGTGTCCGATACCGCGTGATTTTCCATCAATCTGGTGTGCTTCCGCCCAGATGCCAAGTCCGCTCCAGCTGGTAGTCACACGGCGTTGGCGTGTCGACTTGCGATGGGTACAGGTTTTACTCAGACGGCGCCCAAACGGGTCATAGCGGAAATAGGTTTTGAACTCACCACACTCTGCGGTACTCATCAGACCCCAGCCATCGTACTGGTATTGGTAGTCCTTGCGCCCGGGAATCTCCCGCTCAATGGTGATATTGCCGCGTTTATCTCGCTCGATATGTGCCTGGGCGAATCCAGCCTGGCGAATAGGCGTCGTGAGTTGCAGCGGCGCTTGTCGATCAAATTGCCAGGTTAAGGCGAGGCCACTGTCCAGGGCTGCTAGCCGGCCTGCGTCAAATTTATAGGTGCTGCGAATATCCCCCTGGACATGTATATGGTTTTGTCCGTCTATTTCAGTGCGGAGGATTGGCTCACCATTGGCGTCAATACCGTACAGGGAACCACAAGGTGTCAGGGTAAAGGCTAGATCGAGATTATCGGAGCTGGCACTTTTCAGCCATCCGCGTGAGTCGTACTGATATCTCAGGCTGAAATCGCGAACGTCACTACTGTCGTGGTTCTCGGCGATCACCCGGTTGCGCTGGTCGTATTTAAAACGCACGGAAGAGTGTAAATTGTTGGCCTGGATCAGGCGCTGGTGCGCATCGTAATGAAATTCACTGCTCTGGCCGTTGTTGTTTCGGATTCCGGCAATGGAGCCATTTTCATTGTAATTAAAATACCAGCGGCAGTCGTTGTCGCAGTATTCGCTGATGCTGCCATCAGTATTGTAGTGCCAGCGCAATTGGCGTTTATCCGGTGTGTGAAATGAGACTAACTGGCCGATGGGGTCGTAGTGCCAGCGGTAGCTCCCTTTAGCAGTATCCAACTGGGTTAACTGGCCGTGGGCATTGCAGTGCAGTTCCCAGCTGTTGCCATCGGCAAATTGGATCTGGCATATATTGCCGGCACTATCGTATTCGCAGTGCAGGCTCTGGCTGTTGCCGGCGTGAATTGCGTAGGGTAGTCCCCGCTCTGAGTAATCCAGGCCATATTGGTGCATGCCAATTCGGGACTCACGCAATTCACCTTCCGGACCATAGCGCCATTCGCACCAAGTGTCCTCATTGACAACCAGTGCACTCATTCGCTGCCAGTGATCGTACTCAAACCCCCAAACTTTATCCCCGTAGCGTACGGTTTGCAGCTGACCCTGCCCATCCCAGGTGAAGTCCACCCGGCCGCCCTCAGGGTCGACGATCTGCGTCAACTGCCCGCGATCGCTGTAGAGGAATTTCCACTCCTGTTTTCCTGGGTCGACGATTGTCAGCGGCCGGCCTTTATCACTAAAGCGATACAGCCATGGCTGGTCCCCATTGAGTAGTATGCCTTCGGGGAAGCCGTTCTCATCGTATTGATAACGATTGCTGGTGCCTGCGCAAGTGCTGCGTCGGATTCGTCCCAATTCATCGTAGCGGAGGAAGGTGTTCAGCCCATCTGCTCCGATATGTTGGCAGAGATTGCCGTAGGTGTCATAGAGCCAACTGCACTGGCGCTGGCCCTGGACTTCATGAATCAGTTGGCCGAAGCGATCAAAGCGAAGCTGCTGTGATTCCCTGTCGATGGTTTCTACAAGGCAGGTATTGTGCGTGTGCTGCCAGCTGAGGAGGGTCTCTGTCTCCTCTCTTCTCAACTTATGGCAGCGGCCCTGGTGGTCGTACTCAAACTGGGTACTGCCATTTCGGCTGCTGTGCGCCTCAACCAGAGAGAGATCATGGTAACTGTAGTGTTCCCTCTCGCGACCCCGGGAAACACCAGTGAGCAGCCCACCGTGAAAATCGTAAGCACACAAAGTTTGTTGCTCTTCAGGGGCGTGGCTGTTGAGCAGCCTGCTAATGCGACCACCGTGGCTGTGGAATTCCAGTACCCGTCCCCAGGAGCTTACAATTTTCCTGGGCAGTCCCTCGCTGTAGTCGATGGTCAGGGCATTGCCAAACTGATCCCGGATTTCGGTAAGAGGCAGGGCGCTGTTGACCCCGTCGGCTCGAAAAATTTTGTGAGGCTCGCTAAATGCCGTGAGGCGATAGCTATGCAGGCTCTGGCGAAACAGCAGCAGGCGCTCAAAACGGTTGTAACAACCGTGGCCAATCGCGGGCAGTTGAAAGTGGACCCTACGCCCCTCCGCAGTGTGTAATTCGACGGTATTGCCCTGTACTGACAGTTTTTCGCTAAGGGAGTGGCGCCAGCCGGTGCCGATGCCACAGTCGTCGCTAATTGAGGAGCGATAGTAGCGTTTCCATTGGAAGGGCAGTGGGCCCGGTAGTGCTAAGTCAATGCTTTCGAAAGCCAGCTCGCCACTTGCCCCGTTAACCCAGCCCTCAATGCGCAGGCTGCGCTGCATTGGCGGGACACAGGTGTCGAGGGGATTGACTCCGGGAATATTGATCAGGCTTGTCGGGCCATCGCCGATACCGGGAAGTAATTGCCCCGCAGGTGCTGAGGCGAGGGTGTAGGTATTAACTGATACGTCAGGAGCCTGTGGCCACAACGGGTGGATATGATCGGTAGTATCGGTTGGTGAAAGTAAGTTCTGAATTTCAGCCAGCCAAAGGCAAGCCGCGGCCGGGTCCCCCTGTGAGAAAGTAACAGGGGGAGGGCTAAGGGTTTTGAACAGGTTGGGTACTAGCTGGGTGAGACGTTCCGGTGTCATGCTTCAGCTTCCGGCAAACAGGTTTAGCGTTGTGATTTACGGATAGTCACATCAGGTGACTGCGGTCTTTGAGTCACACTCTGCTCTTGTGCGAGCATCTGTGGCATAGATTGGGAGGAGTATTCGAGGATGCCTGCACTGATATTGTCTCGTCCCCCCAGTCTGTTGGCATCGTCGATAAAGCGGTATACGCATTCCAGAGCGGGGCGATGAGTGGCAAGGACCCGCTCGATTGCATGGTCGTCCAGATATTCAGTTAGGCCATCACTACATACAAGCAGCAGCGCGTTTTCAGTTAGTTTCCAACTGTTAATTTCTGCTTCCACACTGCTGGAGATACCCAGGGCGCGGGTAATATGATTGCGCACATTGGACTGCTTGGCCTGTTCCGGGGTCATTTGACCGCTATCGACCATTTCCTGTACCACGCTGTGATCTCGTGTAAGGCGCTGTAACCCGTAGTTGTTCCATAAATACGCCCTTGAATCCCCTATATGGGCAACGATCAGGAAGTCGCGCCACATAACTGCAACAACAATAGTTGTTCCCATTTTGGAAAATTGGGGGTTCATATTTTTGGTATTCAGAAGCGCACTATTGGCATTGTTGATGGCATCAATCAGGGTCGCGCGTAAAATCAGTTGTTGCTGTTCAGGTGTGCAGGAAATAAAGGTGTGTTCAAGCAGATTGTCCAGGTGGGATTGAATGGTCTCAGCCGCGATTTTGCTTGCTGTGGCACCGCCCGTATAGCCTCCCATACCGTCGGCTACGACCATGTAGGCGAAGGGTTTATCCGCGCTAGCATGCCAGCGGATGCTATCTTCATTTTCCTCGCGAACTTGACCGATGTCAGTGCGCCCGTTGACCGCCAGACTTATCTGATCCATGTCTGGTGCAACTCCCCTTTATTAAATAGCAATAAAATGCGGCGTAACATTATTACAACCGAATAACCAGTTCTTATGTTAACTTGGCCGCAGACTAAGTTTGAAATTTTTTTCCTTGGTTTGCGATAATAAAACCTTTAATCATCACTAGAAAAGGCACTGCGCCTGTTTAATAAGGATTCGCTGGCAAAATGCCCCGTTTGCCTAGGCTCAATCTGATAAATATTCCCCAGCACATAGTGCAGGTTGGTCACAATAACCTGCCTTGTTTCTTTGATGAGGAAGATTATCAATATTATTTGATTAGTTTGCGTAATGCCGCTGACCAGTACAGCGTAGATGTTCACGCATACGTTTTGTTACCCAATATGATCCAGATTATTGCGTCGCCACGGATTCCCGATGGAATATCCTCAATGATGCAGTCCCTGGGGCGTCGCTACGTCCAGTTTGTAAATCACCGTTACAAACGCTCCGGTACCCTCTGGAGAGGGCGCTATAAATCAAGCCTGATTGACTCCGATGCCTACCTGCTGACCTGTTACAGGTATGTCGAGTTGCGCCCTCTCTATCTGGGATTGGCGGACTCCCTTGGGAACTACCAATGGTCGAGTTTTAATCATCATGTGAACGATAAACATGACCATTTGATTAAGGATCACCATTTATACACCGCCCTGGGAGAAAGTGCTCAGGAGCGTGCTCAGGCATACAGAAAACTTTTCCGTTACAGCTTTGATAGACGTCTGCTCGATTACATTGCAGAAACCATTAAATTAGGGCATGTATTGGGTGGCGATGCGTTTAAAGAGAAAATTGAACAAATTGCGAATCAGCGAGTACGGCCATTAAAGCGAGGCCGTCCCAGAAAGACAAAAAAATCGAAAAAGAAGCTATAGAAACCGAATAAATAAAAACGCATGATGGGTACAGGGAAGTAGCGCTAATCGCTGCGTAGTTTTTGCCGCCATTGGAATCTTAAAAAGTGAGTAGAGCCACCATAGCGACGGGATTTGAAATTCCCGGCGACAATAAAAAAGGAAGAAATATGGATTTGGGCACTGATAATCTGAAGGTCGCAATTATCGGCGATTTTAGTGGGCGAGCCAGCCGTCGCCAGTGTGAGCCGGATACTATTGCCGAGCGCCGTGTTTACTTGTTAAACCGTGACACTTTTGAAGGCGTATTCGCCGACCTGGGGGTGAGCCTACAGCTGCCGGTTATGGAGAAACCACTGTTTCTTCCCTGTTTTGATGACTTGCACCCGGACTACCTGTACAGCCGCCTGCCGCTATTCAAAAAATTTATTGAGCTGGAGCAGCGCCTGCGCGACCCAGTGCAATTCCAGCAGGCCGCAGAGGAAATTCAGCAGTGGAAGCCCGAATTACGTGAGCCTTCTACTGAGGCTACCTCCTACTCTGCTGATCAATCCTTTCTTGATGAAATTCTTGCAGCGGGTCGCGAGCGCCATGCCAGAGAGAATGGCAACAGCCTCGAAGTGGACCAGTTGATAAAGGATATCGTTGCGCCCTATGTGCAGAAGAGTGCCGACCCTCGCCAGGGTGAATACCTTGATGCACTTACTGAAGCTACTTCGGATGTGATGCGCAAGTTGATGCATCACAGTGATTTTCGCCAGCTGGAGGCAAGCTGGCTCAGCCTGCAGTTTTTACTCAGGCGTTTAGAAGAACATCCCAATTTACAACTGTACCTAATCGACATTAGTAAAGAGGAGTTGCTTGCCGACTTTGCCAGTGCGGAGAGTGACCTGGAAAATTCACAGGTCTTCAAATTGCTGGTCGAAAGGGAGACCGTATCAGGTAGTCGCCCATACAATTTGGTTCTAGGTGATTTTTATATCACTGATGAGGAGCGGGACCTGCATCTGCTGATCGACCTTTCAACGATCGCTGAAGCGGCTGGCAGTGCTTTGTTGTTAGGTGGTGATACCAAATTGGCGGGCTGTCCCAATCTGGCAGGGTCCGTTGACCCCGATGATTGGTATTACCCCTTGAGTGAACGTTTTGCAGAGAGCTGGCAAGCCGTGCGGGAGTACTCCGGGAGTGAGTATGTGGCGTTGGCGGCCCCCCGGTTTATGTTGCGTCTGCCTTTTGGCAGCGAAACATCTACTACTGAGCACTTTGATTTCGAGGAGTTGACTCCCGAGCAAGGGCACCAGTATTACCTGTGGGGTAACAGCGTTTATCTGCTGGCTTTGGCTATATGCCAAGGGTTCTCCGCAAGTGGCAGACTTCGTGCGCCGTCATCGGCCACTTATGAAAGCCTGCCGTTGCATTTGCGCAAACTCCCCCAGGGACAGTGGATTACGCCCTGTGCCGAGGCTTTGCTTACCGATCGCGGAGCAACAAGATTTATGCAAGCGGGGCTCAGTACCATGCGCTCTGTACAGGGACGGGACCAGATTATTCTGCCCCGATTAAGTTCCCTTGCCGGTGGGGCCCTGAAAGGCCCCTGGGACTAAAAGAAATGAACTGGATTGTCTTTGGCAGCCCGGATTAATTGACATGACTGGCAGATTTTTCCCGATCATTTTGCGTGACTTGGCGGCTTCCGGAAGCCGCCTGTGTTATTGCAAAGTCTATTAACAGCGTGAGTCAGGAAGACATGGATCTAATTCTCTCGGTATTGGCGGATCCCGCAGGGGCCAATATGCTCAAGCATACAAAACTGTTCACGAAAGAGGGGGCAGTTTAGGTCGCTCTGCAGATAACTACTGGGTGTTACCTGATCCCGATCGCGTCGTCTCTTCCAAGCACGCACAGATCTCTTTCAGTGAGAATCAGTTTTTCCTGATAGATACCAGTACTAATGGCACCTATCACAATGATGGTGACAGCCCCTTGGGCAAGGGCAATAAAATAGCGCTTAAAGAGGGGGATATTGTTAATGTGGGAGAGTATCGACTCAAAGTGACGCTGCGAAAACCGCAGGCGCAAAGTGACTTGCCCAAGGGGCTGGACAGCGCAGATTTTCTCGATACTTCGGATCGCACAACTTTTAATGCCAGTGCCATGGCAAAGATGCAGAGCCAGGCAGAGGCTAAGCAGTTGGATAACTGGCTGGAACCTGGTGCTGGCAGCAATAGTGATATCTCTCAGACCGGTGAGTGGGGTTATGTTACTTCAGGCAGCCAGAGTGCGCCTTCAGGAGATAGCCTTCTCGGTGCGGATTCTGGGCCCCTGGATCCACTTTCTACTTTTGACAAGCCACAGGCTTTTGCTGGCACAGAGGCTCCCGGCCTGGGATCACTGCCCGGATCCACCGGCCAGAATGATTCGAGCCAGTGGTCGGACGATGAATGGTGGAAAGATGGTAGTGATCAGGACCATGTACCAGCGGATCGTCATGCAGTACATATCGCTCCAGAGCCACAGCCTGTGGAGCCAATGCCTCCCGTACAGCCGCAGGTAACACCACCACAACAGTTCCAGGCTCCCCCTGTGCAGCCTCAGTTGGCGCAACCGCAAGCGCCAATGGCTCAACCGCAGACACCTGTCACGCCTCCTCAACCCCAGGCGCCTCCGGCCCAGGTCCAACCGCAGGTAGCTCCTCAAACTCCACAAGATAACCCGTTCGCCGATTCCTTTGCGGCGATACAGGGGCAGCAGGTTGAAGGTGCTCCAGGTTTTGATACGTCTCAGGGGCTGGCGAGCGGCCCGGCCAATTTTGCCGCGCAGGGGCAGAGTTTTTCCCAGCTACAGCAGCCGCAAGCTCAACCACAGGTGCCCGAACCGCAGCCCGAACCACAACCACAAGCGGTGGCACCACCATCCGTCCCTAGTGCTGGTGTGTTGGCCTCGACCCTGGGCCTGAATATAAACCCAGCCCAACATCAGTTGGCCGATCAGCAGGCGGCGGAGATTGTACGCGAGACCGTTGCGCGCCTGATTGACCTGCTGCGTGCGCGTACCAGCATTAAAAATGAGTTGCGTGTACAGCGCACCATGATACAGACCGAGGCCAATAACCCGCTTAAATTCAGTGCTACAGAGCGCGATGCCCTCGAAGCGATGTTTGCCGGCAATGGGGCCTTTATGCAACCTAAAGAGGCTGTGCGCGATAGCTTCGATGATTTGTCGGATCATCAGGTGGCAGTGCTCGCCGGAATGCGTGCAGGTTACAGTGCGATGCTGAAATATTTCAGCCCTGACAATATCGAGCGTCGCCTGGGAAACACCTCGGGGATGTTTGGCAATAAAAATGCAAAAAAGTGGGAAGGTTTCAGTGCGATGTATCGCGACCTGGTTGGCGATCCCGATGCCTGTTATCGCAAGTTATTTGGCGATGAATTTGCAGTGACTTATGAAAATCAACTGTCTGAGCTGAAAAATGCCAGACAATTGAAAAATTAATTAATTGATCGAAAAGAGGGAGTTGGTCGTGTCGATAAGAAAATTATTGCATTTTACTTTGCTGGGAATATTAGTGATTACCCTGACGGCTTGCCAGACCACCAGGCGTACCCTGAATCTGGAGACCAGTGTGGAGTTGTCGGTAAATATCCGCGAGGACGTCAATCCCGATGATGATGGGCGGGCTTCGCCAGTTGTGGTGCGGGTATTTATGCTGGCGGATGACCGTCAGTTTGCCCGCGAGGATTTTCTGAACCTATATGAAAATGCACAGTCGCGGCTGGGCAAGGATTTGTTGGATACCGTAATCCTGAAAGAGTTTGCACCCGGAGAGCAGCGTATAGAAGAATTGCAGCTGACTCCAGATGTAAAATATATCGGCCTTCTTGCTGAATTTGTGCAGTATCAAAAGGCCGACGCTCTGCTGGTCTTGCCGATTACGGATCACAAGAAAAATGAGTACCGCGTAGCCCTGGCCGATACCCGTATCGGTACGCCAGATGATATTAATAAGCGCCGTCGCGGAATTGTTTCTCCTTTGTCTCGTCAGGATTCCGGAAAGCGCCAGAGCGATACTGTGACTATTTCCAGCGAAGATTATGAGGCGATGCAAAAACGCCTGCAGGAAATGGAAAAATCTAAATAGATCGGTAAACCTTTCTGATCAGCCCCTTTTATTGAGCCCCTCCTGAAGCGAGATGGGCCCTGCAAGGAAGACTTATGTCGGCAAACAACAAGGTGATCTGGAGCGAGGGTATGTTTTTACGCCCTCAGCATTTTCAACAGCAGGATCGCTATCTTGAACAGTTGGTTGAGGCGCGCACGGCCTCGCTGGGGCCCTATACCTGGGGTGTGATTGAGCTGGGCATCGACAGTGAGCCGCTGTCTATGGGTAAAATTTCCGTGTCCCGCGTACGCGCTATCTTTCCTGATGGTACCCCGATATTGGCACCGGAAAACGAGCACCTGCCTGACGTTTTGGATGTACCGATCAATACGCGCGATGAAGTGGTTTACCTCTGTGTGCCGATGAAACGGCCGGGTAGCCAGGAATCCATACGGGATCAGGAAGATTTTCCCCAGGCGCGCTATCAAACGGCCAATTTCGACGCGCGTAACAGCGCCGCTGCTTCTGGTGAGTCTGCCCGCATCCAGGTGGGTAAGTTGCGTGTGTGTCTCAAGCTGGAAAGTGATGACCTGAGCGGCTATGCCGCGATCGGTATTGCGCGTATACGTGAGCGCCAGCCAGAGAAGCCGGTGGAATTGGATGCGGACTATATTCCACCGCTTTTAAATACAGAAACCTCGGCGGTAATTAAAGCCTATATCGAGGAGGTTAAGGGGCTACTCGACCATCGTGGTTCGGCTCTCGGGCACCGCCTCAGTGATAGTGGCAGAAGCGGCTCTGCGGAGATCGCCGATTACCTTTTACTGCAAGTGATTAACCGTTTCGAGCCACTACTGAAACAGATTACTGCCCAGCCGCGCTTGCATCCGCACTGTCTGTTTGTGGAACTTCTCCAGCTGGCTGGTGAGCTATCGACTTTCACTTCATCGACCAAACGCCCGCCGGATATTCCCAGTTATGCGCATGAAAACCTGCAACTTAGCTTTGCCGGGCTGTTTTCGGCTCTTCGCCAGTCGCTCTCTACCGTGCTGGAGCAGACAGCCATTCCCATGGAGCTGGTGCAGAGAAAATTTGGTATTTATGTCGCGCCAGTTACCGATCCCTCACTACTAAAGGGCGCCAGCTTTGTGATGGCCGCGAAAGCGGATATGCCTGGTGACCTGCTGCGCAGCCGTTTCCCCACCCAGTCCAAAGTGGCACCGGTAGAAGCTATTCGCGAATTGATTTCTGCGCAGTTACCCGGCTTGAAATTGCGCCCACTGCCTGTGGCGCCACGGCAAATTCCCTATCATGCCGGGTTTACTTATTTTGAGTTGGAGCGCAGCGGTGAGCTGTGGCAGGCGATGTTACGGTCTGGCGGTTTTGCCGTGCATCTCGGAGCGGAGTTCCCCGGGCTGACCATGGAGCTCTGGGCGATAAGGAATAACTGATATGAGCAATGAAAGCTTTACTCCACCGCCGACACCCAATGCGGGTGACAGAACCGTAATGATTCCAACTCCGGGTGCGGCAGCCCCGGCGCAGCCGGCAGCGCCGTCCCAGCAGCCATTTTTTGCCAGCCCTGGTGGCAGTGTGGATATGCAGATCCGCAACAGCTTAAACCCGCTGGTTTCTGCCGCCTCCAAATTGCTCGGTGTGATCATCAAGCTGCGCACAACCATGAATCATTCCAATGTGCCGGATTTACACAAGCGCTTGACCAAGGAAATCCAGGCGTTTGAACGAGAGGCCAAACAGTTGGCTCTGGCTCCGGAGTCGGTTCTCACTGCGCGCTACCTGCTGTGTACCGTAGTAGATGAAGTGGTGCTTACTACTCCCTGGGGAACCGCCAGTGGCTGGAGCCAGCACTCGTTGTTAAGTCTGTTCCATAAAGAGACTTTTGGTGGAGAAAAATGCTTTGCTATTTTGCAGCGCATGCTCGAAACGCCGGCCTCCCATCTGGAACTGCTGGAGCTTTTCTACTTGTGCCTAAGCCTCGGCTTCCAGGGCAAGTACCGATTGGTGCAGCGCGGCCACGAACAGATCGAACAGATACGCGATGAACTGTACCGAACGATTGAGCAACACAAGCCGGCTATGGACCGGGACCTGTCCCCCCGCTGGCAGGGCTGTGTCGAGCGCAAATCAGGCCTGATTCACTACGTGCCCTTATGGGTCGTTATGAGTGTTGCCTTGGGCCTGTTGGTCGCCACTTATAGCGGCTATCGCTGGTGGCTATACGAAACGACGACGCCAGTGGCTGATCGCGTTGTAGATCTCACAGGCAGTGACAGCGAAGCCCCGCAAGGGGAAGAAGGGTAACACTCGGACTGAACCGATCCGGCGCGGCAAAGCCCCGGGGAGATGGAGCTATTCATGAAACGCTTGCGCGACTTTTTTACCAATAAATGGGTGCTAGGACTGATCGGACTGTCAGCACTCTCTGTGCTCATTTGGTTTGGGGCGGATTACATCAAATTTGGCAGTGAAAACGCCACTCTTTCGCCAACTATTCGTATCACAATAATCGTATTTATTTTCGCCCTCTGGCTGGTGTGGAACTTGAGCCAGTGGTTGGTGGAGCGCCGCCAGAATCAGGCATTAATTAAGGGCATTGAAGAGTCTCAGGAGGCAGCACAGGATCCGGATGAGGAGCACTCCCGCGAGGAACTGGATGCACTGTCGGGGCGTTTCCGTGAAGCTATGGAAGTGTTGCGCAACGCCCGCTTCAAGTCAGACAAAGGTAAGATATCTCTATATCAGTTGCCCTGGTACATCATTATTGGTCCGCCTGGATGTGGTAAAACCACGGCTCTGGTGAATTCCGGCTTGGAGTTCCCCCTTGCGCAAAGTCACGGGAAAGAGGCTTTGGGTGGGGTTGGCGGTACGCGCAACTGCGATTGGTGGTTTACCAATGATGCGGTGCTGATAGATACCGCAGGCCGCTATACCACTCAAGATAGTCATAGGGTATATGACAACAGTGCTTGGAAGGCTTTCCTGGGGTTATTGAAGCGCTATCGTCGCCGCCGCCCGATCAACGGCGCCATGGTTGCTATCAGTTTGCAGGATTTGATGGTGCAAACTGAGGAGCAGCGCCAGCATCAGGCAAAAACAATTCGCCAACGCGTAAATGAACTGCAGCAGGAATTGGGCATTCGCTTTCCTATCTATCTCACCTTCACCAAGTGTGACCTGGTGGCGGGCTTTAGTGAGTTCTTTGATAACCTGTCCCAAGCTGAGCGTGAGCAGGTTTGGGGCGTGAGTTTCCCACGCGAAACCAATGCTACGATCGGTGCGCCTTTGGATAACTTCAAGGCGGAATTCAACCAATTGATAGAGCGCCTGAATCAGCGCGTTTTGTGGCGAGTGCACCAGGAGCGCAATGTAGAGAAGCGCGCTTTATTGCAGGGTTTCCCTGCTCGAATGGAAAATCTCGCAGATATTCTGGCCGACTTTATCAAGCAATCCTTCGAGCCAAACCGCTACGAAACTGTGCCAATGGTAAGGGGCATTTACTTTACCAGTGGTACCCAAGAGGGTAGCCCGGTAGACAGAATGATGGCTTCGGTCACCGCAGACTTTGGTCTTGAGCGCAGTGTTGCGCACAAATTCCAAGGGGCGGGGAAGAGCTTTTTCCTACACCGCTTACTCAAGGATGTTATTTTTCCAGAGGCGGAGCTGGTTGGCGTTAACCGCAGGGTAGAAACAGCCAATCAGTGGCTGCGCAGAGCGGTGTATGCCACGCTGGCGGCGGTATTCGTGGGCTCGATTTTCCTTTGGAGTGGCAGTCTTGCGTCAAATAAGCTGTCTATGGGGGAGGTTAATGACAGCCTGGCTGCCTATCAACAGGCTGAGGATGAGCTCAAGGGTAAACGGCCCACGCCAGCAAATACCTTGAAAATGCTTGAACCCCTGCGCCGGGCAACCTCAGTGTACGATCGCGAGGAGCACCCCTGGATATCTAACCTGGGTTTGTATGACAAACGCATCGACCAGGCGGTAGACCAGCTCTACCGTCATAAATTGGAAACTGTTTTCCTGCCGGCATTGTTGCGCGATATTGAGAGTAACCTCAGCCGCTTGGGCAGTGATGACCCGGCTCTGGTCAGTACGCTGAAAACTTACTTGATGTTCTTTAACCCGGACAAGCTCGATATTGCCAGTGTTGAGGGTTACTACAATTCACGCTGGGAGCGACAGTTGCCGGGGGAGGCCGGTGAGCAGGAGAATTTGCGCTATCACCTCGACCAGTTGTTAGCCCAAGCGATCCCCGCAAGTGTCCAGCAGAATGATCGCGTAGTGGCGCGTGCGCGCCAGCAGCTGCGACGTATCCCGGTACCGCAGCGTCTTTTCGCCCAGCTACAAAATAGCGATCTGGGTCAGACCTCGGTAGATCTTTATCAGGAGATTGGAGGTGATACCCAGCAGGTTTTTGGTGTAGCAGCTAACGATCCACGATTCAGTATCCCCTTCTTGTATACCAAAGCCGGATACAAGGAAATGGACTTCGGGGCCGATTCCCAGCTGATGACAAACATGGCTGAGGAGCGCTGGATTTATGGTGGCGATCTCACTGGTGAGGACTTTACCGAGGCAGATCGCGCGAAACTTGGCGAGGATGTGAAGCGTATTTATTTGAGTGAATATCTGCAACAGTGGCAGTCTTTCCTCGGCGGTTTCAGTATCCGGAGATTTAACAGTACCTCCCAGGCTCTGGAGGTTCTCTCGACATTATCTGATCCCATCTATTCACCACTACTGGCCGTGACAGAAATCACAGCGGATAACACTCGTCTGACCCCTCGCCCTGAACTGCCCGTAGATGCTAAAGGCGTGCCGCTGCCGGTATCCAGCACTACTCGCAGGCTCGGGGGCGCTGCGCTGGATAGTGCTGCAGGTGCCCTTAAAGACCACTACAAGCCCAATATTGTCGATGTGCGTTTTGAAGAGGTGCAGCGCATTACCCAAAGTGAAAAGGGCAGGCCGGCGAGGATTCAGGAGTACCTTGTCACCATCAACAAGATTCAGGAGTACCTGACTGAGATTGATAGTGCACCCGATTCCAATGAGGCCGCTTTTGCTAGCGCCAAGAGTCGTTTTGCAGGGGGCGGTGACGCTATCAAGCAGCTGAGGGTTAAAGCGGCCAATGCGCCAGCTCCCTTTGATAGGTGGCTAACAGATATTGCTGACGGCACCTGGGCACTGGTGATGAGCAAGGCAAAAGGCCATCTCAACCGGGTGTGGCGGGAGCAGGTCTATTTCAGTTATGCCAATACCCTGGCCAACCGCTACCCACTGCGCAGTGACCGCGACCAGGAAGTACCGGTGATGGAATTTAATCAATACTTCAAACCGGGTGGCATTCAGCAGAAGTTTGTCGACGAATACCTGAAGCCATTTGTCGATACTAGAAACTGGAAAGTGAAATATGTGGAGGGACAAGGCATGAGTCTTTCCCAGGAGACTCTGTCACAGTTGCGACGTGCGGAAAAAATCCGCAAGACCTTCTTCGCTGCAGGAGCAAACGCATCCTATTCGTTTCGCATTGAGCCGACCAAGTTGGATTCCAGTGTGAGACTGTTTGAGCTGGAGCTGGGAGACCAACGGGTTCCTTATTCCCATGGGCCCAAGACCAGTAAGAAACTCACTTGGCGCGGTGGTGAGAGCAACAGGGCGCGGATTATTTTTGAAGACCTGAATGAAACTGTGCACCGCAAACATTTTGAAGGGGACTGGGCATGGTACCGTCTTCTCGCCAGTTCTGATGTGGAATCTGGCCGCAGTAATGCTGAGCGATTAGTGACCTTCTCAGAAGAAGGGCGTAAGGCACAGTTCAGGCTGATCGCCTCCAATGTAAACAATCCGTTTGATCGCAGCCTGCTGCGTGGGTACAGGTGTCCAGAGACCCTGTGAGCAGAGAGAGAGTAATTTGCAAAACTCTATAGGTATTTTTGGCAAGCTGCCGGGACATGGGGATTTTATCCAACGCCAGTTACCCGCCAGCTTTGTCAGTGTGTGGGATGAATGGCTACAGCGCGTTGTACATGGCTCCCGAGAGATTATGGGCAATGAGTGGCTGGATTATTATTTAACCAGCCCGGTCTGGCGCTTTGTGCATGCTAAGGGAGTGATTGATGAAAGCGCCTGGGCGGGGATCCTGGTTCCCAGTGTGGATAGCGTTGGCCGTTATTTTCCGCTAACGATCACGGCACCGTTGCCCGCAGCTACCGATGCATTTACCTTCATGGCGCATGAAAAAGACTGGTTTCAGGGACTCTCTGAACTGGCGATCGGCGCTCTGCAAAATATGCTGCATGTCGATCAGCTATCTGTGGCTTTTGCACCAGTTCCTACGGGGTTATATACGACGATTTTGCCCGGACCTCAATCAGACTTTTATGTATCCAGTGGTGATGCATCGGGTATTGAGAGCAGTTATGCGGGGCTGCTAGGACAGTTGTGTAAAAAGAGCTTTGCCAGCTACAGCTTGTGGTGGTGTGAAGGGTCACAACATCTGGCTCCGACCAGTCTGTTATGTCCGTCACTGCCGAGTCCTGAGTTCTACTGTTCCATGCTGGGTGCAAGGCAGCCGCAAGTGGCGATGTAAGAAGTGGAGGGAAATATCGCGTGGCACAAATGATTATATTGGACAAGAACAAACACCACAGGCACAGCGTTCTGGTGGGGGATATTTCTCATAGTGATAAGCGACATATCTGTCCGGTTTACCCTGGTGAATTCCATACGGTAGCGCAGGACTGTCCAGTTGTGTTTGCCAAGTCCGATGACGGCCAGGCGCTGGAAAGCTGTGCCATGTTGGGAATCAAGCCTGGCAAGAATCTGTTTTGGCAGGAGGGGAAGTGGCAGGGCACTTATATACCGGCAGTATTGAGAGCCCATCCCTTCTACTTACATTATCAGGATGTGGACTCCAAAAGTGCGGTGATTTGTATTGATTCATCGGCATTGTCGGCGGAAGCTGGTGAGACAGCCCACAAACTTTTTGAGGAAAACGGCGAGCCAACTCAGCATTTAGCTGGGGCCAGGAATCTGTTGTACAAAATTCATCAGCAGAAGTTGCAGGGTAAAGAGTTTATCCGCTGTCTCACTGAGTTGGATCTGTTGCAGGAGCAGGTTGTATTAGTTGACCTGCCGGGTAATACAAAACACCACCTCACCGGGGTGTTTTGTGTATCAGAGAAGCGCCTGAATGAGCTGGATGAGCGGGATTTTTTAACTTTGCGAAAGCGTGGTTATTTAGCATATATCTATGCTCATATTTTCAGTTTGAAGCAGTCAGTGAATTTGAGTGGCTTGTTTAAAAAATATCACGCTCGTTCACTACATTGATTTATCGGGTCATAAGTATGGAACTCAATTAATAATAGAGTGATTGAGTTGAGAAAATAATTGATCGATGGTCTCCCCTATGGGGGGTATCGCTTGTTGGCAGGACATGCGGAGTGTGTCCAGAGGTTGCCTACCTATCAATCGCTGCAGGAAGCTAGGGTTAGGGTATGTCTTACGTGGTGGTATTTACAGGGGAAATAAGGAAGCTTTATGAAAGGCGCCGGGCAATTGCGGCACTGGATAGTGATTTTGGATTTAGTTTCAGTCAAATAAAAGCCCTGATGGCCAGCTCCAGGTCACGATTAAAGAAAACTGATGATAGGGCGGAAGCCTGTCGATTTATGCACAAATTGTGGAACTCCGGTTGGCACTCTCAATTGTACTTGGACGTTGAGCTTTTGCACTGCACTAAAGCATCCAGTGAAAGTGGTGGATCGGAGTTGCCAGTAGTACTGGGTAAACTGCACAGTACAGATCCCGGAATTTCTGTGAGTGCGCCGCGCAGCTGGAGTTCATGTGATAACCTGAATCCTGGTGCGGTGATTCAGGCTGGAAATGTAGAGGCCAATCGCTATCTGATTGTTTTGGCGCAGAACCGTTCAGAGCTTCCTGCTGAACTCACGCTTGCCGATTACGGTGAAGCGCAGATGAAGCAGTGCCTGGAGAAGGTTGCTGGCGGAGAGCGGTTGAGTGGCCCCGATCCGGTGGAACACTCATGGCAAACAGGACTTTTGTACGAGATGAGTGCGAATATTGGCCAGGATTCCGTGCAGTATCTGGTCGCTTTTTTTCAGAATTCGCAGAGTTTTTATACCTTGTTTTTGTGGACCGATTTGCAAAGCTTTACACAGAGCAAAGTAGAATTTATTCAGGTAGTGGCTACTTTCCAGTCATTACATCCTGATTCAGGTACCGCAGAAAATAAGGGCTCAGCTGTAATCACCGTGTAATGACTCCTGAAAAAATCCTAAATACTAAAAATTTAACAAAAATAATTTGCACAACTTTGTGCTTCATGCACTTTTTTAGGGTAATGTTGGCTCATCGTGTCATTTGCCTTGATTAGATCTTTACAACGTGTACTCTTCTCGAGATTCTTATTGAAGGAATTGTTTCGGTAGAAGGGACTTATTTTCATGGCATTCCCAAATACAATAAATATCGAAGAACTCATTGCTCCAATCACCTCGGACAGCCCCGTCGGAGAGGATATCCGAGAGGATCGCTCTCCAACCTCGGATTACTACTCCATCAAGGATGCGCGCAATAGCGCCCGGGCTGCTGAGCGCTCGGCTATGTTCGATGAAACAGATGCTGATCTTCTGGCGCCCTGGCGTGATGTAGCTAAATCTGCCGAAAAGATTCTTACCAAGAAAGGTAAGGATCTGGAGGTGGCCAGTTGGTATACCGAGGCACTTATCCGGCTGCATGGCTTTACTGGGCTGCGCGACGGTTTCCAATTGATAGACCAGCTTATAGAAGAATTTTGGGATGGCTTATTCCCGTTGCCGGATGAGGATGGCATTGAGACAAAAGTTGCCCCCCTGACAGGCCTCAACGGTGATGGCGGCGATGGTACTCTAATGATGCCGATCCGCAGTGCACCGGTCACTCCCGAAGGAGACTACGGAGATTTCTCCTTCTTCCAGCACCAGCAGGCGCGAGATGCTGATCGCATTGCTGATGACGATGCTAAAGCCGCACGAATTGAAACTTTGGGTTATAGTTTTGAGGACGTCAATCAGTGTGTGAACAGTGCGAGTAATGAGTGGGCTCAGAACCTGATTGAGACAATAGAGTCCAGCATTGCTCACTACAAAAATATTAATGATGTGCTGCGTAAGAGTTGCGGCCATGATGCCCCTCCTTCGACCAATATTTCCTCTCTTTTGGATGAAGTGCTGCGCACAGCCAGATTTATTTATAAAACCCAGTTGGAATCGATAGCGGCTCAGGCTGAAGCAACAACGACCCAAGGTGATGAGTTAGCATCAGCTGAGGCTGTCTCAGATGATGCTGTCCCAAATGTTGCGGCCACATTGGTGGCCAATGCTATCGCGGCACCTACAGGGCCTGTGTCCTCGCGTGAGGATGCACTTCGCCTGTTAGAGCAGGCCGCCAAGTATTTCAGGACTTACGAGCCCCATACTCCGCTGGCACCAGGTCTGGAACGACTGATTGGCTGGGGGCGTATGACGGTTTCAGAATTGATGACAGAGTTGCTGCCGGATGAGCAGTCCCGAGCGCTCTATTCCCAGCTCACAGGAGTGCGCCTGGATGGCACCGATACTCAGCGCTACGTGGCGCCACCAGTATCGAGCAGCACCCCTTCGTCTGCACCGGCTGCATCTGAGCCTGCGCCTGCCACTTCTGAGCCAGCGCCTGCCTCCGATGATGCTTGGGGCGGTCAACCACAAGAAGAAGCCAGCACAGGTTGGTAGTTAATTGAGAACAGCAGTCCCTAAATCTAGGAAAGGAGACCTGAGATGTCTGAAAGCATCCACAATAAACTAAAGCGTGTGCGCAAGCCGCGTGTACATATTACTTATGATGTTGAAACTAATGGCGCAGAAGTCAAAAAGGAGCTTCCTTTCGTGGCGGGCGTTATGGGCGATTATTCAGGTGATAACACTGAAAATCGCAAGGCGTTGAAAGATCGTAAATTCGTTCAAATCGATCGTGACAATTTCAACGATGTAATGACCAAGGTAAACCCGAAGTTGAACCTACAGGTGGAGAACACCCTGTCAGGTGACGGCAGTAAAATGGCCGTGGATCTCGATTTCAGACAAATGGACGACTTTTCCCCAGAGCAGATTGTGGATCAGGTTGAGCCGCTCAAGCAGCTTTTGGAGGCGCGCAGTAAATTGCGTGACCTATTGAGCAAGGCTGACCGTTCAGAAGAGCTGGAGAAAGTTCTGGAAGATATTCTGAAGAGCACGGAAAACGTAGGCGCTATTTCCGAGCAGCTGGGCCTGAACAAGGATAAAGGAGAGGACTCAGAATGAGCACAGAAGTAGAAAATGTAGCGGAAAGCGAAGCTGAGGAACAATCTTCCAGCCTGTTGGACCAGGCGATTGCCGCAACTAAGCAAACTGAGCCTCAAGAAGCGCAAGACCTGATTGCAAACCTCACTGAACAGGTCCTAAAAGGTACCGTTACCTGGGATCGCAACCTGACTCAGACCATTAAAACTGCGGTTAGCGCGATTGACCAGGCTATGTCCAAGCAGCTGTCCGCAATCCTGCACGATGAAAAATTCCAAAAGCTGGAAGGCTCCTGGCGTGGGCTCAACCACTTGGTGATGAACTCTGAAACCGGGGCGACAATGAAGATCCGCATGCTCAATCTGAGCAAGCGTGAACTGTTCCGTGACCTGGACAAAGCTGTTGAGTTTGACCAGAGCCAGACCTTTAAGAAAATCTATGAAGAAGAGTTTGGCACCGCTGGTGGTGAGCCTTATGGCTGCATGATTGGTGATTTCGAATTTACCAGCCACCCAGAAGATATCGAGCTGCTGAGCAAGATGTCGAATGTTGCTGCAGCGGGCTTCTGTCCGTTTATTTCCGCTGCCGGCGCCGGTATGTTCGGTTTTGATGATTACACTGAGCTGTCCAAGCCCCGCGATCTCGGCGGTATTTTTGAGTCAGCTGAATACATTAAGTGGCGCAGCTTCCGCGACAGTGATGATTCCCGTTTCGTGACTTTGGTAATGCCGCGCACCCTGGCTCGTACCCCTTATGGCGCCAACACCAAGCCCATCGAAGCTTTTGATTTTGAGGAGTTTGAAGTTGATGAGTCCGGTGTTTCCCGTCCGGCTGAGCACGACCAGTACTGCTGGATGAATGCTTCTTATGTTATGGGTACCACCATGACCAAAGCTTTCGCTGAAAACTCCTGGTGTACTGCAATTCGCGGTGCAGAGGGTGGTGGTAAGGTGGAAGGTCTGCCCTCACACGTGTTTAAAAGTGATGACGGCGATCTTGACCAGAAATGCCCTACTGAAATCGGTATTACCGACCGCCGTGAAGCGGAACTCAGTGCTCAGGGCTTCCTGCCGCTGTGCCATTATAAAAATACTGACTATTCCGTATTTTTCGGTTCCCAGAGCGCACAGAAAGCCAAGACTTATGATGACCCGGACGCAACTGCAAACGCAGCTATTTCCGCGCGTTTACCTTATCTGATGGCCACTTCTCGTATCGCCCATTACCTGAAAGTAATGGCTCGGGACAAGGTGGGTTCTTTCATGGAAGCCAGTGACTGTGAGCGCTGGTTGAACAAGTGGATTTCCCAATACACCAACTCAAATCCGGATGCGAGCCCGGAAATGAAGGCGAAGTACCCGCTCTCTGAGGCCCGTGTGGAAGTGAAGGAAATTCCAGGACAGCCTGGCTGTTACAGTGCAGTTGCTTATTTGAAGCCTTGGCTGCAGATGGAAGAGCTGACTACATCCATGCGTATGGTGGCGAATATCCCGTCCGCTGGATAATGCCACAGGCCCGCCTGTTTGAGGCGGGCCACCTCTTCAAAGGGCCTTGCTCAAGGCCAGGATTCTGTCGAATCTCTCAGGAACAATGCTTGTGGGAGTTTTCCGGTGCCTTGCGCAACACATGACCAGATAATGGAAGATCACGTAGACGTACTACCGGAAAAGTTGGCCAAGGGAGAGCAGAGCGAACTTCGGCGCTTTTTAAGTGAGCCGGATGATCTGTTTGCCTTTGAATATTGGCTAACTGAAATTTGTCCCTGCTCAAAGAAGGATAATTTTTCTGTTCGCCAGTATCTCAGCCGCGTGATTATGGAGCTGGATGAGCTTATTTGTGATCAGGTAAACCGGATCATTCATCACCCTCGCTTTCAACAACTCGAAGCAAGTTGGCGTGGTTTGTCCATGCTGGTTTTTAATACGCCGCACTCGGACAATATTAAGATCAAATTACTGGATGCCAACTGGCGGGATTTGAGCAAAGATATGGAAAGAGCTCCGGATTTTGATCAGTCCGGTCTTTTCCACCTAATCTATAACGAGGAGTTCGGCACTCCGGGTGGTGAGCCATTTGGCCTACTACTGGGCGATTACTATATCTGCCATCGACCAATGCCGGATCACCCCTACGATGACGTATTTACACTGCAGGGGATAGCGCATACGGCAGCAGCTGCTTTTGCTCCTTTCATTTGTGCCGCCACTCCGTATCTCTTTGGTATTGATCATTTCGATGACCTTGCAAAACCAATCCAGTTTTCCGAAGTTTTTCGCCAGAAAGAGTATATTCGCTGGAATAGTTTGCGCGACCTGGAAGATAGCCGCTTTGTTGCGGTTACCCTGCCGCATGTACTTATGCGCGAGCCTTACAGTGTTGAATTTTCCCGCTATCGTGGATTGCGATTTCAGGAGCAGGTTAATGCCTCTCACAACCGACACTATTTATGGGGTAATGCCTGTTTTGCCTTAGGCGCCGTGCTGCTGCGTGAATTTAGTGAGGTGGGATGGTTTTCCCATATTCGTGGCGTAGCCCGCGATCACCTGGGTGGCGGTCTGGTAACCCAGTTGCCGAAAATACCCTATAGACCGGATAGCAATCCTTCCATGGTGCGTATGTCCACCTCGATTCTGGTTACAGATTTTGCGGAAAGGGATTTGTCTGAGCTGGGATTTGCCTGCTTGAGCCACTGTTATGATACCCCTTACAGCGCATTTAATAGTGTGCCGTCTCTACAAAAGGCTAAGCAATACACCTCGAAAGCCGCCACAGCGAATGCGCGTATCAGTTCCATGTTACAGCAGATTCTTTGTGCG
The DNA here is from genome assembly GCF_030012965.1 of Microbulbifer sp. MLAF003. Lineage (NCBI taxonomy): Bacteria > Pseudomonadati > Pseudomonadota > Gammaproteobacteria > Cellvibrionales > Microbulbiferaceae > Microbulbifer > Microbulbifer sp. MLAF003. The sequence goes on along the minus strand of NZ_CP120232.1, from coordinate 4,539,927 downwards.
TCCCGCTTTGCACATTATATCAAGGTAATGATCAGGGATAAGGTTGGTGCCTATATGAATGCCGCTGACTGTGAACGCCAGTTACAACAGTGGCTCGATCGTTATACCACTGGCCGTGACGATCTTTCGTGGGAGATGCTTGCGCGCTATCCATTGCGCGAGGCACGAGTCAGGGTGGTTGATGAGCCTGGCAAGGCAGGTAGCTATCAAAGTGTTATCCACTTGAAAAGTCATTATACCGTTGATCATTTGGTTTCTGAACTGAAGCTGACTACGGCCTTGGCGACCATAGGTGTAGGAGGCACTTAGGTTTATGGCAAAGGAAAAGCGCCTGCTGGCACCGGTTCTGGACAGACTGCTGGATTCTTCTAGCAGAATGGATATACATCAATCCCATCAGGTTCTGAGGCAATTACGTGAGGGAGTGCGACGCGATCTCGAGTACCTATTTAATACGCGCTATCGCTGTATTTCTGCTCCTGATGGACTGGATAATCTTGAGCACTCTAATATTAATTATGGTCTCCCGGATTTATCCACAGTAAATTTATCTTCATTGGGCAGCAGGAAACAGTTTTGCCGGGATATAGAAAAAACAATCCTAAATTTTGAGCCAAGAATTCGCTCGGTAAAAGTCACAACCCAGGAAAAGGTTGATGTAGAGGATCCGAGTATTCGTTTTCGAGTCGAAGCTGTATTGCATGTGAATCCGGCGGCAGAAGTGATTGTGTTTGATTCGGCCCTGAACCCTGTGACCCAACTGGTAGACGTGTCTGAGATTATGTAATGAGTGAAAAATTAATCGATCTCTATGAGCGCGAATTAGCCTTTATTCAGCAAACTTCTGCTGAATTTGCTCGGATGCATCCCGCAGCGGCCTCGCGATTACAATTGGATGCGGAAACAGTTGACGATCCTCTCGTGGGACGCTTGTTATCGGGTTTCGCTTATATGAATGCGAGGGTACAGCAGAAACTCAGCGATGATTTTCCCGAGCTGACAGATGCTATGCTGGAAACCCTTTATCCGCATTATCTAAGGCCAATTCCCTCCTGCGCTATTGTACAGTTTGAGCCGGATGCAGATCTTGATGCTATCACTCCGGTGGCAGCTGGTGCTTTATTGGAAAGTGAAAGCTTTCAAGGACAGACCTGCCGCTTTACTACTAATTATCCGGTAGATATCAGTCCATTTCAGCCCGTGAGCGCTAGTCTGATGCCCAGGCCCTTTATTGCACCTGGTTGTAATGATATCCAGGGGGCAAATGCGGTTCTTAAATTGTCCTTAAAAGCTTTGAGCCCGGATTTAAGTTTTGCGGAAATGACACCGGAAAATTTGCGTTTTTTCCTGCGCGGTCAAGCTACGCACGTATATGCTCTTTACGATTTGTTGCTGACAAAGTGTGTAAAGTTGGTAGTAGCCAATGGTGAGAGTGACCCTAAACCAACATTTCTATCTCCTGATGATATCAAACAGGTAGGGCTGGACGAAGATCAGGGATTGTTGCCTTACCCCGATACAGCATTTATTGGCTATCGGCTACTGACAGAATATTTCGCTTTTCCAGAAAAATTCCTATTTCTGGATATTGCCAATTTGCAGAATGCTCTGAATGAGAGCTATGGTGATACACTAAATCTCTATTTCTATCTTTCTGAAACCCATGAAGAATTGGAAAAACAACTGGTTCCCAGTATGTTTGCCCTTGGCTGCACTCCGGTAATCAACTTATTTAGTCAGAGTGCTGATCCAATCCCCTTGAGTCACACTCAATATAATTATCATATTGTGCCCGATGCTCGCCGCAGTGATGGCTTGGAGATTTATTCCATTGACGAGGTCGCTGCGACAGATGGTGATGGAGAAACGACCAATTACCGACCATTTTATGGCATTAAGCATAGTCAGCATCATGCGGAGCAATCGGCATTCTGGTACAGCCAGCGCAGAGATGTTATTGAAGGTGAGCATCGCAATGAACAGGCTTCAGAGGTTGATATCAGCCTGGTAGATCTCGATTTTAATCCACACAGAATCAGTGACCAGACGCTGGATATTAAGCTAACTTGCTGTAATCGCAATTTGCCAAAAAAACTACCCAGTGGAAATTCGCAACCTTATCTAGAGGTGGTGGATGGAGATGTTCCAGCCAGTCGTATTTCCAGTGTGGTTGCGCCAACAGCGACATTGAGACCTCCGAGAAGAGAGCGTGGTTTCTGGCGATTAATTTCGCACCTGAATTTGAATCATCTTTCACTATCAGGTGATCAGGGTTGTGACGCCCTCAAGGAGATATTCAGGCTATATGATTTTCGCGATTCTGCCAGCACGCGCAACTTAATTGAGTCGTTGCTTAAGTTGCAAACCAAGCCTGTTACCGCACCGATACAGATCGATCAGAGTGTAGTTTTGTGCCGGGGTACTGAAGTGGAAATAGAACTCGATTCTATGATGCTTACTGGTACTAGCCCACTCTTATTTGCCAGTATTATTGAGCGCTTTTTAGGACTCTATTGCTCTATTAATTCATTTACCAAATTGATTGCCACTATGAGTGGCAGAGATGGAGACTTGAAGAGATGGCCACCTCGCGCCGGCGAAAAAGCTTTACTGTAATAGAGCGGCTGCGCCGAGAACCCTACAATTTCGACTTTTTTCAGGCTGTACGTCTGGTAGAGCGGGCAGTGTCAATGTCGGATGGCGGGTTCTGTAAAGAGCCTATTGCCGGAGCCGCACCACCATCCAAAGAATTGGTGCGTTTTAGCGCTCAATCGGGGCTTTCATTTGTTGGGTCAGACGTTCTACGACTTGAGAAAAAGCAATCCGTTGGGGCACAAGGGCAGGACTCCGATGTCAGCCAATGGCATATGGAGGTTGGGTTTACCGGTTTGATCGGTAGTCAGGGGGTTATGCCTTACTACCTGACTGAGCTTGTGCAAAAAGAGCTGAGGGAAAATAACACGGCTCTGCGTGATTTTCTCGATATGTTCAATCATCGTCATGTGTCACTGCTCTACCAAGCTTGGTACAAATATCAACTTCCAGTGAATTATGAACGGCAGCGCCTGCGCACTGAGCGTGAACCTGATCTTTTCACCCAAGCTATTGCTTCCCTGGCTGGACTCGGCACGAGTGAAATGCGTTACCGGATGCCTATACCTGATGAGGCAATGTTGGGAATGGCCGGCCACCTTGGTCAGGAGCGATGCTCTGCGGCAGCTCTGACCAGTATGATCAAGCACTACTTTAATCTTATCGTGAGTATTGAGCAGTTCCAGGGGCAATGGGATGCGTTACCCAAAGATATTCTCTGTAGACTCCCGTGTGATGAGGCTCCTGATGGGGTGAATAATTGCCTTGGTACCAACACGATCCTGGGGACTCATTGCTTCCAGGCACAGAATAAATTCCGGGTGATTATAGAACCAATGGCCTATGAGCAATTTATGACAATTGCTCCTGGAACCCAGAAATTGGAAGCATTAAAAGCGTTTATTAAGTTTAGCGCAGGTATTGAAATGGATTTTGAACTTTCCGTATCACTGCCTTCCAAGCAAGTGTCACCGGTACAGTTAAATCGGAAATCTGAACATGAGCCCCTGCTGGGATGGAATACTCATATGGCCAGTGAGCAGGAAGCTGTAGATCCAGTGCAGATTACGCTAAGTGCTGAAAATTTATCACCCGATGAAGCTTTACCAGCAGCATAAGTAATATTTAACAATAATTTTTAAAAGGACCTTTACGCCGTGATTAATATTGATCTGAAGCGGTTAGTGGATACCATGACACCGCACATGCGTGACTCTCTTGAGGGGGCTGCCGGCTTGTGTTTGGCACAGAACCAGTACAATGTAGAGTTAGAGCACTGGCTACTCAAATTGTTGGACCAGTCTGATACAGACCTGTATCACCTGCTGGAAAAACATGATTGTAACCCAGCCAATTTCGCCAAACAGTTGGCAACGGCAATTGCTGGGTTCCGTTCCGGAAGCAGCCGCCCACCGGCGCTGTCTCCGACTATTGTAGAGGCAGGTAAAAATGCCTGGATGCTTGCTTCAATTGACTATGGCCATCGTGCTATCAGTTCCGGGCATTTCCTGGCGGCGCTATTATTGGAAGAAACTTCCCGCCGACAAATCCTAGAGTCTTGTCCCGAACTCAAGAATATAGCCCCGGAATCTGTCCGTGAAACAGCTAGAGCGATGTTTGGTCAGAGCGGAGAATCCAGCCATGTAGGAGCTGCGGCAGCCAGTAGTGATGGAGCTGCTGCGGTGGCCGCAGCGGCCAGCAAGGCGCCGGCGTTGGACAAGTACACTATTAACCTCACCGAAAGAGCCAAAAAGGGTGAGATCGATCCTGTACTCGGCCGAGATGAAGAGATTCGCCAGTGTATCGATATCCTAACCCGTCGCCGACAAAATAACCCAATTCTTACCGGCGAAGCCGGTGTTGGCAAAACCGCCGTCGTGGAAGGGTTTGCATTGCGCATTGCCAGTGGTGATGTACCAGAGCCATTGCGTGGTGTCGCTGTACGTACACTCGACCTCGGCCTGTTACAGGCGGGCGCCAGCGTAAAGGGCGAGTTCGAGAATCGCTTGAAATCGGTTATCGAAGAAGTACGCGCTTCAGCTACGCCAATAATTTTATTTATTGACGAAGCCCACACCATGATTGGTGCTGGTGGTAAGGAAGGACAGGGTGATGCGGCTAACTTGCTGAAGCCTGCGTTGGCCAGGGGGAATTGCGTACTCTCGCCGCAACGACATGGGCGGAATACAAAAAATATTTCGAGCGCGACCCAGCCCTCACCAGACGCTTCCAAGTGGTAAAAGTGGAAGAGCCAGATGAAAACAATGCTATTGATATGATGCGTGGTATTGCTACTTCCCTGGAACAGCATCACAAGGTGCGTATTCTGGATGAAGCAGTTATCGCATCAGTGAAATTGTCCCATCGCTACATTCCCGGCCGCCAGCTTCCCGATAAGTCGGTAAGTCTGTTAGACACCGCCTGTGCTCGGGTGGCTTTGAGTCAGTCGGCTACGCCGGGGGCAATTGAAGATGCTCGGATTAATATTAATCGCACTACTACCACTCTGGCCAAGTTGGAACGTGAAAATGCGGCAATGGGTGAGCACGAAGAGCAATTGGCTGAATTGAGAGAGTTTAAGCAAGCTGAAGAGCAGCGCCAGGCCTCTCTGGAGCAGCAACTTACTCAGGAAAATGAGCTGATTGAGCAGATTCAGAAACTGCGTGATCTGATTGACGCTGAGTTTGTAAAAACTCAGGGTGGTAATAGTGAAGAGACTCCCGATGCTGCCTTGTTGGCAGACTACCAAGAACAACTTAAAGTTCTTATCTCTGATCTGGAGGCGATCCAGGGAGATACACCACTCATGCAGCCTGCGGTGGACGAGCAGGCAATAGCTGCGGTAGTTGCCAACTGGACTGGAATCCCGGTAGGCAAAATGGTGAGCGATGAAATTGTTGCAGTGAAGACACTGGCCGACCGGCTGAATAAGCGTGTCATAGGACAGCCACACGCAATTGAGGCCGTTGCCCAGGCAATCCGTACCTCCCGTGCTGGGTTGACTGATCCCCGTAAGCCTGTCGGGGTATTTATGTTCTGCGGTACCAGTGGTGTGGGTAAAACCGAAACTGCGTTGGCTTTAGCGGATGAGCTATTTGGCGGTGAGCAAAGTATTACCACAATTAATATGGCTGAGTTCAAGGAAGAGCATAAAGTTTCCATGCTTCTGGGCTCTCCACCAGGGTATGTTGGTTACGGAGAAGGTGGTGTGCTCACTGAAGCTGCACGACGTAAGCCTTATTCAGTAATCCTGCTAGATGAAATGGAAAAAGCCCATCCGGGTGTGCAGGATATTTTCTACAATTTGTTTGATAAAGGCACGATTAAGGATGGTGAAGGTCGTGATATCGACTTTAAGAACACAGTTATTATCATGACTTCAAACGCTGGTGAAGACGCTATCAGAGCTATCTTTAACCAAGTTGAGGAAAAGCCTGAACCGGATGTATTGTTGGATAATATCCGTCCTCATCTGTTACAGAAATTCAAGCCGGCTTTCCTCGGCCGGGCTAATGTAGTTGCCTACTACCCGCTGGATGACGAGGATCTGGTTGAGATTTGTAAAATCAATATGCGCAAGGTTGAGAAACGAGTGCGTGAGCACTACGGAGCATCTTTCTCATATGATGAGGATGTACTTATCAATATCGTAGCGCGATGTCATGAAGCTGATACTGGCGCCCGTAATATTGAGGTGATCTTAAATAAAACTCTGTTACCTGAATTGGCTAGTGAGTGCCTGGATAAGATGGCGAAAGGTGAAGAAGTTAAGGTAATTAAAGTTTCCGCGACTGAAGAAGGTGACTTTGCCTATAACGTAGAATAATCAGAAAACTAGCCCAGTAGTGGAGTCAACTGGATTGCACTACTGGGCTGGGTACCACTTAATGCCATATTACTATAGTTACTTCTGCTAAGTCAGATTAATGAATCATTCTTCCTGCTCTCATTACTAAGTCAGAGATAGCCCGATGCATACGTAAGAACACCATGCGCATAAATGAGACCGTGATATCAACTCCTTCCACAATAGTCATACCGATTAACTGAGCAAATCTACGTATTAGCCGCATTACCCAGAAGGAAATATCTTTACTTACTTGGTAGGCGTTATGTAGGAATATTGCCAACCTGTCTAAGATGGTAAATGTTGTACTTCCTGCGACAACCAAAGAGATTCCAGCTAAATGACCGATCTTCTTTAAGACCCAGAGTAACGCCTCTCCTGCAATCCAAGCGGTATTCATGGATAATGAGAGAATACCATCTGATTTTAGCCAGGCTTCGATACTTTTATCCAAATTACCTTTAGGCTTTCTTTGTCTAACAGTATCCCAATCTAGACTCGTTTCATTTGGTGCGACAGAGTCAATATAGGTTTCGCTGCTATGATTAGTAAGAGGACTATAGCTTGGGCTTGGTAGTTCAAAATCTCCTATTCCACCGCTCGGTACATGAACAAATGGCCAAGTAGGCACCATAGGAACAGCATCGGCTCGATGATAAACTCGGTAGATATTGTGAGGAGTTAATCGGCGTTTACAATTATTGGAGAATTGATCAAGTCCAACCCTGGGGCTCCCATAGGTGTAGAGTTTTACAGTTTTTCCTGTGTTAGAGGAGAGCCAATCTGCAGCTAGAGTCGCTAGAGCCCCACCCAGGCTATGTCCAACGCAGTGTATTGTATGTATGTTAGATGGAAGATTTTGAGAAAAATTTTCTAGCTGGGGAAAGAAACTTTCAAAAGTATAGTAGAAGCCCTGATGTACTGACCCGCCAGTATGGAATCGTTTAATACCTGCATTTAGATCTGTTAATAGGTCGTAACCGCTGGCAGTTCCTTTCAGAGCTACAAAAGCCTGCCCTTTAAAGTTATCTTTACCACATGTCGCGATGCCCATTGCGTGAGTACTTTTTATTAGAGTAAAAGCACCTGTTTTCCCTTGTATTTTATTGGGGAGGTTTTCTTTTATGTCAAAGTCATCCTTGTATAGATCAAAGAAAATCTCTTGGTCATTAGGTTTCTTAATTAAGTAAATATCCGCAGCAAGCTGAGCACTATATTGTGGTGTGAGCATTATTTTGAATCCTTTTTATGGTTAAATAAATTTGCAAGAAGTCTTTACCGCTGACTTGAACTTTCTTTCTGTTTTTGGCTCGTCAGAGAGTTCACACGATAGATTAATTGGAGCACCGTTCATTTCTGAGTTTTCACCAGGATTTCTTTTTGCATAAATCCAAATTAAATAGTTATTATTTTCATATTCCACGTTTATGCTTTGTGAGGAAATAAACTCTACAGGTAGCACCTGAGTAAATGAATTTTCAAATTTTGCAGGAAGATCAACATTTCCGTCTTCATCTGAAGTAAAGAGGTCAATTTGCTCATCTTTCCAGTCAATCGTGCGAATAATTTTTGCGCCTACGGCAGGTTCACCATTTAAGGTGAGTCGGATTTTCATTTCTGAAAATGTGCATGCTTTTAGCGGGTTTAAAAATGCCATTCCGTAAGTTCCTCCTGAAATAGATAGAAGAAGTAAAATTAATGTGATTTTGAGGGGCAATATTTTATTGTGCATAAGAGTAAGTTTTTCATGTTAGGATTTATGGGCTGAATTTTTAGATTTATAATTTTAAAGCTGACAAGGTTTTTTTCATCTTGCCTGGTTCTATTTGACGCTGCCTGTGGATGAGTGCCATGGGTGCATGCGCTAACTAAAGCGTAATTTTTAATATTATCTATGACAAGTTAGCCTTTGTTTCCTAAGAACTATTTATCCAGTTGTAGCTGCTGGGCTGTATTCTATGAAGTGCAAGAAAAGACCTGAAGCTAATATTTGCACTTCATCCTGAGTGGATAAGAATATATAAATTTATATGCAGCTAATTAGCTTTGAAGCTAATGGATATCAGGCTAAAAAATAAAGAGGCTACTTGTTTTTTGTACGTAGCCCAGTTTTTCGTTACTGTCACCAGATTATTTTAAGATAAATAATCGCTTGTTTGTCTAAACAACGGTAGGTTCTTTATTATTTGCTCAGACAATCTATTGTTTATATACAAGGCGCCATAGGTGGAATATTATTTAGCCACCGATCAGTACTGTGGGGCATCCGATTACAATCTTGCCGCCATGGCCAGTTGTATCTCCCATGCGGGCAGCAGGCTTCTTTTGCAGCAGTACGGTAGTGCTGCCCATAGCTACAGTATCTGGTGGTCCTACACAGGTACAGGCACTGCCAACCGTAGCTGAGGGCATTCCGCCGATAATGACCGTTGGAGCACCTGGGCTGAGGATCGGCCCACCGACGTGAGGTACAGTACCTGTCACCATCGGACAGACATGCATATCAGTAATTCGTGAAGCAGGCTTGCCCATATTTAGTCCTCTATCCTGCCATTACCGCCACGAGCCAGATCCAACCCTTGATTCATGTATCTTGCGAATCTTTTGCCGGGATCCACTGGATCAGATAAAACTGCAGCGAGAGTGACACTACCAGCGACGGCGTGTGCATAAAGATGTTCTGGCGGCTCAACTACAGGCTCACCTTCCGCCGCCAGACTTCCATGGCACCAACTCGCTGCTGTAGCAGCCCAGCTCGCTGGGGTTTTGTGCTTGGTTTTATCGCCCAGGGTTTTGCACTTTAACCGAGTCTCTTCGCTGGGCTTTTTGGCCCAGCTTTCCGCAGCGACTAATGCATTTACATTGTCTTCATCAGTTTCTGGGCTTTGAATATCCCGAGCTGCGAGACAGGCCCACCAAACAGCTTCCCGTTTGGGGAGCCCATGTGCCAATAGTTTGATCGCATCGGGATAAAGACCCGCGTCAACCAGTTGGTTAATGCTGACCTCGGGTGCAGTATCGGGCACCAGGTGCTCTTCCGCTTCTTCACTCACCTCAAAATTTTTTAGCAGCTCCGCCGCGGTAAGTGCTTGTACTTTGATCAGGTCAGTCATTCTTAGTTAATCCCCATCAGTTGATCATAGTCACGCCGCCTTTCAGGGTGAGCATGCCGCCGCCTTTAACTTCAGCTGTAGCATCTCCCTTGCAGGAAAGCATTGTACCTTTGATGGTGATTCCCGCTGGGGTTAGCTTAATACTACTGCCCCCAACCTTTAATTCAATTGAAGCTTTTGAGGATATTTTGATAGCCCCCATAGCATCTGTGGTTTGCGATCCTTTGCTAATCTTGAGTGTGTGATTGCCTGAACCAATCGTGACAGTCTGGTTTCCTTTATCCACATTCAATTTTTGGTCACCTTTGGCAATGGTGACTACTTCGCTACCATCAGTTACGGTAATGCTACGATCCTGTTTAACTTCCAGAGTTTGCTTGTTTTCTATTTTGCCAGTTTGGTCATTATGGATAACAAAGTTGTGATCCTTACCGGCTTCCATATAGATTTCTTCGTTGCCACCTTTGTCATCAAAGCGCAACTCGTTAAAGGTGCTGCCCTCATACTCGGTTTTCCAGCCACTTTGGGTGGCGGTGTAATTGGGGCCTGGATTATCGCCGTTATATACTGCACCGGTAATCAATGGTCTATCCGGGTCGCCATTAATGTAGGTAACAACCACTTCCTGGTTTACCCTGGGTACAAAGTTTGCCCCCCAGTTTTTTCCGGCAAAAGACTGCATCACTCTGACCCAGCAACTATTTTGTTGTGAGTTCCAGGGGAACTTTACTTTCAGTTGGGTGTAGGGGTCCTGAGAGCTGTCGGATGCGGTTGCTTTTACTTCCAATACACGTGCCACTTGTGGTGAGTGTATTTTCTTTGCAGAAACATTCGGCTGTGGGCGTGGCATTACCGCAGAAGGAATACAGCTGAAGGTATTGTGGAAGTGGGTTTCGTTACTGTTACCGTCTGCAGCTGAAACATGCACAGACGTAATAAGATACTTCCCCTTTTCTGACGACAACGTGTGATCAAAATTAAAACGTCCGCCGGCAGTAAAGGAGGGGCAGTCACTACGTCCATGGCTGACATCAAATAGCGCTTCCTGTGCTTCCATAGCACGTTCTGCCAGTGCTTTATGGTAGCTATCAGTAAATTTGTGCTTGTGTTCACCATCAGCCTGGAAGTGGTTCAGGCCATATAAGCCGCGCATGTAGTTAGAAACATCATTCAGCTTACTGGTGGTTTTAACTTGCTGCTTATTGTCTTTGGTAGCAGTAAATTCACTGTAATCTTTGAGCTCAAAACCGCCGCCATGGTAGTTGAAGTTTCTTCTCCAGCTACTCACTGTGTTTTTTGTGGGATGGCTACCGCCTCCGTCATACTCAATTTTTTCACTTTCACAGTCGTAAAAATCTTGAGGATCATCGCAGAGTACAAGCTCATGCTGCCCTTCAGAGTGCTTGAAGTAGTAGGAAATACCCTCTTCAGCCATTAAGCGATTGATAAATTCAAAGTCGCTTTCATCAAACTGTACACAGTATTCACGGGTGATGTATTCGGCATTTAGCTTTAAGGTCAGTTTGATAACCTTGCTGTATTCACCGAGAACTTCTTCAAGAATTTGCTTGGCGGACTTCTTTTCGAAAACTCTGTTGGAGCCTCCGAGGCTCGTGAACCACAGGCCAGGTTGAAGAATTGCGCTATAACTACGCACGCCTTCGGCGTTTACATCGTGAAGGGAGAACTGGGTAACATAGCCGTTAATATGGCGTGGTGTCTCAGAGTGGTGAATCGAAACAGTTACTGGTTTGCCGACAAGATCTTTTTGCTCAATAGCGTGATCATCAGAAAGAAGTTGTACTTCATAGCGGAATAGCTTGGAGACATGCTCCTCGCCTTGTAAGGTCGTTGCGATCAAAGCATCCGAGCCGACTGGGCTGTCGACCGTAATCATTCTTTTATCTTGATTGAGTGTAGCCATGGGCAGCCCCAACTATCCCTACGGTGCCAAATAAGAAATGAGATTTTAGAAATCTGCAGTTCTTTAGGTCAGTGCTCGTATAAGCACTCAGCTAAAGAACTGGAGGGCGGTAGCCCGCAGGTACTCTGCAGGCCACCGTTCAACCCGAAAAGAGTCGAACCAATTACAGCGGAGTCGCTGTGGTGAGGTCGTATCCAACCTTCATGTTCTTCGGGTTCTTGTTAGTCTTATCAGCGTGGTCGAGTTCGGCTTCGATTTTGGCAAAGCTCAGAGATACGGACTCCTGAGGAGCACCGCCGGCAGAAGCACCAATGCTGTAAGAGGAGATGATTACGTCAGTCAGCTTGTAAACAGCGTACTTTTCTACAGAGTTGGCGCCGGTCTGTACAACATGAATCTCTACGGGCACACCTTCGTCGCCAGTGACAGAAGACTTGAACAAACCACCGGAAGAAGCGTCAATACGCTTGGTGAAAGTGACTTCGCTCAGGCTTGGGCGAGAGGCTTCACGGTTGGAGGTAGCACCGGCTTCCATGGTGATACCGCGGCCAACACCAAAGTTGAAGCTGTCAACTTCGATCCAGTCTTCGTAACCTTTGGCGGTGACGTTGCCTTTGGTGGCTTTGTTATTGAAGTTCATGTAGATAGCCATGGGGATTCCCTCTTGGTTGGCTTTTGATGTTGGTGGTTAATCCTTTACCACGGCGATGAGTCAGTAGCTCAGGTAACGTCGCAGTGGCAACTGGGGTGATTTAAACAGAGAGAAAAGCAAAAAAAACCATAATTTTTCGTTATTTAATCGACTCTGGCACCAATTATCCGAAGCCCTTTTACTGTTGTTGGGTATATGCCCGCTGAGCGTATTCGACTCTGACACCAATTAAATATACAGAGAATTACGGTTTAATTTTCCGTCCCGCCAAAATTTGGAAGAAATATGAAAATATTAAGAATTGTTAGCTTCCTTGCACCAATTAAAATTATTTCAATTATTGGGGTTGTTTAAAAAACATGCATGTAAGCCTATGTAATTGGTTGTATTCATTGGCAAGCATTCCGGTTAGCTGCACCACTACTGGGATAGTGTACTTATGACGCCTGTAGGCAAATTATTTTGAATATACCTTGATTGTTGCTCCTTAACCTGTTCGATATACTTTGCCACTTTAAATTACCTTAATTGATAAGCCCGTAACATTTTTGTTATGCATTTGGATATTTGGTAATACTTTCCCAAGGAGGCGGAATTGAACGATAAGACACGTATTGTTCGGCCGAGTGGCTCTCCGCCCGGCCCGGAGCAAGCTGCAGGTGGGTTAACGGAAGATGGTGATGTCACTGTCGTTGTGCGCCAGGATGCTACCGGTTCAAATGACCATCCGCCAGTTCGTGGAGCCCAAGCGATAATTCCCAATGCTGCTGCAGATTTTGGGACTGATGCTACCGTCTTCAGTCCGGCCCCGCACAAAGCTTCTGTTCAGCAAGAAGTCGGCACTAAGTTAGAAGGTGGAATACCGGCTAATCCCATCGATACTCCTGACTCTTTCGAACCCTTACCCTCAGGTGCTGTTACAAAGACCGTGATTAAAGGGCGTTTTGAGCTTGACAAACTCTTGGGTGTTGGCGGTATGGGGGCAGTTTATAAAGCTCTCGACCGCCGAAAATTAGAAGCTAACGACAGCGAACCCTATGTCGCTATTAAGCTGTTAAACGATGATTTTCAGAAGCACCCTGATGCCTTTATTTCCCTGCAACGTGAGGCGCGTAAGTCTCAAACTCTAGCCCATCCTAACATCGTAACGGTTTATGATTTTGACCGTGATGGTGACCGCGTCTTTATGACGATGGAATTCCTGGAAGGGGCACCCTTAGATAAGCTTCTGCGAGATCATGCAGATGTGGGGCTTGAACCAGAAAAAGCGCGATCCGTATTTACGGATATTTGTCAGGCACTGATCTATGCGCATTCACATAAAATCGTCCACTCCGACTTTAAACCGGGCAATATTTTCGTCACCAGTAAGAAAGGCGCAAAGGTTTTTGACTTTGGTATTGCGCGAGCAGTATCGGAAGGAGGAATTGCGAATAAAACTGGTGAGACCACTGTATTTGATGCTGGCAGTCTTGGGGCACTGACGCCCGCTTATGCGAGCTATGAGATGTTGAAAGGGGGAGAGCCAGCCCCCTCTGATGATGTTTATGCACTGGGCTGTGTGGCCTATGAATTGTTTTGTGGTCGCCATCCCTATGACAAAACTCCTGCGGATAAGGCTTTTGAGCAGAAGTTACGTCCAAAGCGCATCAAGGGGCTGAACCGCAGAGAATGGCGTGCCCTTGAGTCTGCCCTGGAGCTGAAGCGGGAAAATCGTACCGATACCGTCGAAAAGTTTGTGCAGGCATTCTTTATTAGTAATACCTGGAAATGGGTTCTGGGTAGTGCCTTTGCCATGATGCTTATTGGCGCTGGATTTGGTTATAACCACTTGGAGCAGCAGAATACCGCCGAACAAGAGAGGGTAAAAATAGAGCTTGAACGAAAATTGCAGCAGGAGCTGTTAGAGCGCCGAATCAGTGATAAGAAAGAAGCGATTAGCCGGCTGATTAACTTGAGTATCTTAACTCCCGCCTGGGAGAACGACCTCCGTCTGGAGCTGAAGGAATACTCAGAGCTGAACCCTGGTGATGATGACTTTCTGGATGCCTCACGGCGTGAGATATCTGAGCTGTTCTTAGCTGCCGCAACTGGTCAGCTTAACTTGGGTAACCTGGACCAAGCTGACCTAATGCTTCGAAGTGCCGCTAACTGGTATGGGGTATCCAGCCGGGCAGTGGCGATTAAATCCCAGTTGGCGACTGATAGGGAGAATTTACAGGCACGTCTTGAAGCTGAGCGTTTGGAGGCTGAGCGAGAAGCGGAGCGCCTGCGCTTACAAGAAGAGCGGGCCGAGCGTCGTCGTCTGGCTACAATCAAGCAGAAACAGGTAGATGCGATTCTCAATGAGATGGAAGCGGTTCTGACTTGCAGCTTTGATATGAATGTGGGGGCTATTGGGGCGCAACTTTCCCAGCTCGCGAAAGTGGACAATATCAAGGCCCAGCAGATTCGTCCGGTTATCGGTGAAGAACTCAGTACCTGTGCTTCCAATCTGGGTGCAAAAGACCCGACCCAAACAGAGGCTCTGGTGGATGAGTTTAGGGCGCTTCTCCCCAGCTATCAGCCTCTGAAAGAGCTCAAGCTGGACTTCTGTGGGCACCTGGTACCAGGAAGTGGCGGTAGAGGAGATCGCTACAGTTGTCGTGATCGTCTTGCAGATGGTAGCAAAGGCCCGGCGATGGTCGTTATCAAAGGTGTAAGTGGCAGGCCTCTTGCTGTTGGTAAATATGAAATAAGTAATCTTGATTTGAAGCAATTCTGCAGTATCACTAAGCAGTGTAATTCGCTGGAATTCGGTGCCGACAATATGCCAGCTAATAACGTGTTATTAACTAGTGCAGAGGCATACCTAAGTTGGTTAAGCGACGAAACTGGTTATAGTTACCGTCTACCCACCGAGCAGGAATGGTTTGCCGCAGCCAGTGCGAATGGTCAGGAAGAGCTGGCTGATCGAAATTGCCACCTTAAATATGGTGGTATCGAGAAGGGAGCTGAATTTGTCCCAGCGCAATCCGGCTCTTCTAATAGGTTTGGCTTGGTGAATTCAGTCGGCAATGTGCAGGAGTGGGCACGTGGCACCGATGGTGAGTTGCTGGCCTTAGGGGGTAATCGCTTGGACCCCATGAGTCGCTGCCTGGCTACAACAAAGCGGCTCCATAATGGTCAGGCAGATGAATTTACAGGGTTTCGCATCGTTAGGGATGTTAACTAAATAATTGTAATTCGGCCTTTCCCAATTAGAAGTTCAGGGGGCAAATAAATAAGAATTTTATTTGGGGGAGTTATGTTCTGGCTCAAACAAAGCAAACTGGCACTCTTTATTAGTGCCGGTTTTATGCTACTGCAAATGCCTGCTAAAGCTCAGGAGGAGGACTCCAGCTTTCGAAGTCGTGTAAGGCAGGCATTCGATCAAAATACACCAACTGTTAGCGAAGTAGATGTAACAAAAGACTATCTCCAGCGGACTTTTGAGGCGGAGGACCCAAACCTTAATACTGAAATCCCCGAAATTTCCCAGCGTAATCAAGGGCCACGTATTACTGTCAAAGAGTTTCGGTTTCACAGGTTAGAAGAGTATCCAGAATTTGGTATTGAGCGCACCACCATCGAGAAGATGGCTGAGGATTTGCGCATTAAATATATGAAGGAAGATAAGATTCTTGCCAGTGGATATACCGTAGAAAATTTGGAAGAGCTGGCTATCTTACTGGGAAACATGAATGCCCAATTTAATCCGGGAGGCCTTGGCCCTGCAGAATTAAAAAAGCTGGTCAGTGTTATAGAGAAGCAAAATAAGGAACGTGGACTAAGTTATGGGGACCTGGAAGATATAGCTGCAGAACTTACTAACTTTTATCGCCGTCAAGGTTTGTTCCTTGCTCAAGTACAAATACCTGCGCAAGACGTTGAAAATGGTGTAGTTACTCTCACTGTTCAGGAGGGGCTGCTGGGACAGGTTGTTGCTGAAGATAATGAGCGTTACGCCCTGGATCAACTTGCAGAGCCTTTCGAAGGCCAAAGAGGGGAATTGGTGAACCATGAAAGTATTGAGGAGGGGTTATACCTTCTCAATGATCTACCGGGCCTAAATGTTACTGGGTATTTTAGCGCTGGTGATAATCCTGGAGAAACCAAACTTAATTTGAAAGCGCGTGAAACAAGCTCTTATAAGGCTTCTTTAAGGTTGGATAATCATGGTTCTCTTTATACAGGTAATGAAAGAGCCTATGCCACGGTTGATTGGCTGAATCCACTGGGTATAGGAGATGCGTTAACGGTAAGCTATTTAAAATCTGCTCTTGAAACGGATGAAAAGCTTGGTTCTGATTTGGGTCAAATTAGATATAGTTTCCCTGTATTTTCTCCTCGTACCAGACTAGAGATTTCGGCAGATCATAATGAGTTTAATCTCTACGATGAAGAAAATAAGGAAAATGTCATCAATGCACTCAATATATCCGGTGTCAATAAAAGTTATGCCGTTTCTCTAGATCATAAATTCCGTCGCTCTCGGGATTTCAATTTGACAGGCTCTTTCGGAATAACAGAGAAGGAATCTGAGCTTGAGGGGGCGATTGCTTTTACAAACGATCATGTTTATGGCGGTGAGGTTGGTGTTTATTTGGATAGTCTCTCTAACGGCCTTTTTTCCATGTTGAATATAATGAATGTGAATCTTCAATATGGTGAGCATCAGAATGATGTTGAAGCTGGCAGAGGGGATGATTTTAATAAAGTGGCGATCAATACCAGCTCTTTGCTTTTTCTTCCTATGCCTTTTATAGATGAGCAATCAAGACTTATCCTGAAAGGACGAGCACAATATAGCGAAAGCAACTTACCCGGGTTTGAACAGATGTCATTGGGTGGGGCTAATGGTGTACGAGCATTTGCAGTGAGGGATTTTTCCGCTGATAAAGGAGCGGTCTTATCTGCAGAGTGGTACGTGAATTTTCCTGAAGCGATCAATCCGGTTCTTTTCGGACAGCGCTTAAACGACATTGTACAGGTTGCCCTTATAGCAGATGTTGGTTATGGCTTTGTTAATAACTACGAAGAAACACTTGATGATGATTGGGCCAGGTTCTCTGGGGCGGGTGTACTCTTCAAGTTCAGTTGGGATGATCGGTTCTCAAGCAAAGTTTCTATGGCTTGGCCAATTATGTCGAGTACCTCGATAACAAATATTGCTGTTGGTGAAGATGAGCCAACGGTTTATGCTGATTTTTCAATTTTTTATAACTAATTATTAAATTTCTGAATTACTAACGAAAACAAAGTTCCTCTTCGCAGGGTTCTGGTATGAAAGCTAAAAAGAAAACGCTTGAAGTAAGAAGATTAGTAACTGCAATAAAATTATCAAGCCTTGCTTATGCTGGTGTGCTTGCGGGGATTTTGAGCCCCATGGCTTATGCGGGTCCTGAGGGCGGTGTAGTGACCGGAGGTGAAGGTACGATTGATGTGGATGGTTCAACCACAACAATCGATCAGGTCACTGATTTGCTATCGATAGATTGGGAATCATTTAACCTAAGCCCGGAAGAACTGGTCAAGTTTTTACAACCTGATTCCTCATCCATCGTACTTAACCGTATTTTAGGGCAGGATCCAACTACGATTCACGGATCAATTGAGGCGAATGGACATGTAATTCTTGTTAATCCGCGAGGAGTGCTTTTTACTGAAACTGCAACAGTGAATGTAGGTGCCATCACCGCTTCTGGGCTTGATATGAATCCAGAAGACTTCATGAATGGGGATTTTATTTTCCAGGGTGAAGATGGTTCATCGGGCATTGTCGTAAACCGTGGGGTAATTAATGCATCCAGTGCGCTATTGGTAGGAAAACAGGTTACCAATGCATCTTCAGGGTTGATTAGTGCAGAGCTGGTTAGTTTGGCTGCGGCTGATGAAGCATTACTCACATTCGATGCGGATGGGCTTATTGGTCTCAAAATTACTAAAGAGGTCATGGAGAATGATCTGGGTGTAGATAGTGCCGTACTAAATGAAGGAGCTATTGAGGGCGCGCAAGTATTAATGGAGGCTAGCGTCTCTGGTGATCTATTTACAGCTGCAGTAAATAATGAAGGTACGATAAAGGCAAAAGGCATTGATACCAGCGGGGGAAAAATTCGCTTATTTGGTTCTGGTAGTGGTGTTGCCAACAGTGGAACTTTAGATGCCTCAGGCATAGCTGGTGGTGAAATTGTATTAGAGGGTGATACTGCTGAGCACACCGGACAAATAAGTGTTACGGGTAATTCCGGAAATGGTGGTTATGTTGCGGTGTTAGGTGACGAGGTTTTCCTTGCAGGCGATATTGATGCTCGTGGTACAGATTCCGGCGGTGAGGTACTTATCGGGGGAGATTATCAAGGAGTAAATCCCGAAATTCGCAATGCCGAATTTACGACGGTCACAAGTGAGGCAAATATTAATGCGAGTGGTATTGGAAATGCTAAGGGTGGCAAGGTCATCGTATGGTCCGATATTACTACGGAGTTTGGCGGGACTATCCTGGCGGAGTCAGGGGCTGCTGGCGGTGATGGTGGTTTAGTAGAAACTTCTGGTAAGCAATACCTTCATCTTGATGAAGAGGATATGTTTGTATCCACATTGAGCCATGGTGATGGAGAAACGGGTAACTGGCTACTGGATCCAGGCTGGATGGAAATTGCTGACGATCCTTGTGTCACAAACAATTGTGTTTCGGTTTCAGCTGTAGTAAGTGCACTGGCGAATAATAATATAGAGATCAGTGTTACTGATGCTAATAATGGTTCAGGTCCCGGTGGACCTGTAACCCCATCTGGCGGTGATTTTTCAGATGGAATTCTTGTTGCTGACTCCATTGCATGGACTACGGCTCATACTTTGACGCTGACCTCGTATAGCGGTGTAAAAATTGATAATGGAGTTACAGTTTCAGCAGTAAATGGTGGCCTGACAGTTAATGCTGGAGGGTCGTTTACCAATGAAGGTTCAATTACTGTTTCCGACTTCTCTCTCTCGGTTGGTGGTACAGATGACAATACGATTAATGAACTTGGTGATATCACAGTCACAAACTCCGGGACCGTTGTAGCTAACAGTGGTGACGACTTGTTTACCCTATCAGATAGCGCCGATTCCTTAATAGTCAATGGAACTAAATCTTTTTCTATCGATGCTATCTCTTTTTCTGGGGTGGAGAAGGTTGATTTGGGGGATGGCACCGACAGCGTAACTGGCGCAGACGGTGTTAACTGGGAACTCACTGGTACCGACTATCAAGCAAAAAATAGCGGGATCACCTTTAGTAATGTCGAGAATCTCACAGCGACGAATGCAGCTCTTGTGGGTACAACGAATGCAGATGCATTTATTTTACAGGCCGATGGGAATGTAAAAGCTTATGAGCTGACGGTTTCCGGCATGTCCTCCGTGAACGGCAATGGCGATAGCGATAGCCTGGATGCCAGTGCTTACAGCGATGGCCTGGCGTTGACAGGCGCTGTGAACCAAGTCACTGCTGAATCAGGCACCCTGACTTTTGATGGTATCGCCAGCGCGGTGACCGCGACGTTGACCGGCAGCAGTGGTGTCGATGCCTTTGAGATTACCGGCAACAATGCCCTGGATGTTGCGGACATCAGCTTTAGTGGGCTGAGCACTGTCAATGCAGGTTCAGGTACCGATAGTGTTGCGGCATTGGGAGTTGTGACTCTGACCGGAGTCGATAACGAAGCCTCCACAAGTTTGATCGATTTTAGCGGTATCGACAGTGTTACTGGCGGTAGCCTGGAGGGTTCTGCGAATGCAGATACCTTCGTAGTGGTTAGCAATACCAATGTCACCGCGAACAGCATCAGCTTCACTGGTTTTAGTGGTGATATTGATGCGAAGGATGGTGCCGACAGCGTAACTGGCGCAGACGGTGTTAACTGGGAACTCACTGGTACCGACTATCAAGCAAAAAATAGCGGGATCACCTTTAGCAATGTCGAAAACCTCACAGCGACGAATGCAGGTCTTGTGGGTACAACGAATGCAGATGCATTTATTTTACAGGCCGATGGGAATGTAAAAGCTTATGAGCTGACGGTTTCCGGCATGTCCTCCGTGAACGGCAATGGCGATAGCGATAGCCTGGATGCCAGTGCTTACAGCGATGGCCTGGCGTTGACAGGCGCAGTGAATCAAGTCACTGCTGAATCAGGCACCCTGACTTTTGACGGTATCGTCAGTGCGGTGACCGCGACGTTGACCGGCAGCAGTGGTGTCGATGCCTTTGAGATTACCGGCAACAGTGCCCTGGATGTTGCGGACATCAGCTTTAGTGGGCTGAGCACTGTCAATGCAGGTTCAGGTACCGATAGTGTTGTGGCATTGGGAGTTGTGACTCTGACCGGAGTCGATAACGAAGCCTCCACAAGTTTGATCGATTTTAGCGGTATCGACAGTGTTAGTGGCGGTAGCCTGGAGGGTTCTGCGAATGCAGATACCTTCGTCGTGGTTAGCAATACCAATGTCACCGCGAACAGCATCAGCTTCACTGGTTTTAGTGGTGATATTGATGCGAAGGATGGTGCCGACAGCGTAACTGGCGCAGACGGTGTTAACTGGGAACTCACTGGTACCGACTATCAAGCAAAAAATAGCGGGATCACCTTTAGTAATGTCGAGAATCTCACAGCGACGAATGCAGCTCTTGTGGGTACAACGAATGCAGATGCATTTATTTTACAGGCCGATGGGAATGTAAAAGCTTATGAGCTGACGGTTTCCGGCATGTCCTCCGTGAACGGCAATGGCGATAGCGATAGCCTGGATGCCAGTGCTTACAGCGATGGCCTGGCGTTGACAGGCGCTGTGAACCAAGTCACTGCTGAATCAGGCACCCTGACTTTTGATGGTATCGCCAGCGCGGTGACCGCGACGTTGACCGGCAGCAGTGGTGTCGATGCCTTTGAGATTACCGGCAACAATGCCCTGGATGTTGCGGACATCAGCTTTAGTGGGCTGAGCACTGTCAATGCAGGTTCAGGTACCGATAGTGTTGCGGCATTGGGAGTTGTGACTCTGACCGGAGTCGATAACGAAGCCTCCACAAGTTTGATCGATTTTAGCGGTATCGACAGTGTTACTGGCGGTAGCCTGGAGGGTTCTGCGAATGCAGATACCTTCGTAGTGGTTAGCAATACCAATGTCACCGCGAACAGCATCAGCTTCACTGGTTTTAGTGGTGATATTGATGCGAAGGATGGTGCCGACAGCGTAACTGGCGCAGACGGTGTTAACTGGGAACTCACTGGTACCGACTATCAAGCAAAAAATAGCGGGATCACCTTTAGCAATGTCGAAAACCTCACAGCGACGAATGCAGGTCTTGTGGGTACAACGAATGCAGATGCATTTATTTTACAGGCCGATGGGAATGTAAAAGCTTATGAGCTGACGGTTTCCGGCATGTCCTCCGTGAACGGCAATGGCGATAGCGATAGCCTGGATGCCAGTGCTTACAGCGATGGCCTGGCGTTGACAGGCGCAGTGAATCAAGTCACTGCTGAATCAGGCACCCTGACTTTTGACGGTATCGTCAGTGCGGTGACCGCGACGTTGACCGGCAGCAGTGGTGTCGATGCCTTTGAGATTACCGGCAACAGTGCCCTGGATGTTGCGGACATCAGCTTTAGTGGGCTGAGCACTGTCAATGCAGGTTCAGGTACCGATAGTGTTGCGGCATTGGGAGTTGTGACTCTGACCGGAGTCGATAACGAAGCCTCCACAAGTTTGATTGATTTTAGCGGTATCGACAGTGTTACTGGCGGTAGCCTGGAGGGTTCTGCGAATGCAGATACCTTCGTCGTGGTTAGCAATACCAATGTCACCGCGAACAGCATCAGCTTCACTGGTTTTAGTGGGGATATTGATGCGAAGGATGGTGCCGACAGCGTAACTGGCGCCGATGGTGCCAACTGGATCTTAACCGGCACCAGCAAACAAGCCAGCAACAGCAATATTACCTTCTCCAATGTAGAGTCCCTCACCGCGGTCAATGCCAACCTGCTGGGCACAGCGAGTGTAGATGCCTTCACCCTGCAATCGAATGGGGATGTTGCGGTTTACGACCTGACCGTGAGTGGTATGTCCGTTGTTGATGGCCAGGGTGGCGATGACAGCCTGAATGCCAGCGCCTACAGCGATGGCCTGACCCTGACCGGCACCAACAATCAGGTGGCCGCGGGCTCCCTGACTTTCGACGGCATTGTCAGTGCGGTGACTGCAGCACTGACCGGTACCGACAATGCCGATAGCTTTGTGGTTGATGGCAGCAATGCCGCCAGCAGCTACGGTATCGCCTTCAGCGGCTTGAGCACGATCAATGCCCTGGATGGCAGTGACAGTGTGATCGGTGCCGATGGTGCCAACTGGACCTTAACCGGCACCAGCAAACAAGCCAGCAACAGCAGTATTACCTTCTCCAATGTAGAGTCCCTCACCGCGGTCAATGCCAACCTGCTGGGCACAGCGAGTGTAGATGCCTTCACCCTGCAATCGAATGGGGATGTTGCGGTTTACGACCTGACCGTGAGTGGTATGTCCGCTGTTGATGGCCAGGGTGGCGATGACAGCCTGAATGCCAGCGCCTATAGCGATGGCCTGACCCTGACCGGCACCAACAATCAGGTGGCCGCGGGCTCCCTGACCTTCGACGGCATTGTCAGTGCGGTGACTGCAGCACTGACCGGTACCGACAATGCCGATAGCTTTGTGGTTGATGGCAGCAATGCCGCCAGCAGCTACGGTATTGCCTTCAGCGGCTTGAGCACGATCAATGCCCTGGATGGCAGTGACAGTGTGATCGGCGCCGATGGTGCCAACTGGATCTTAACCGGCACCAGCAAACAAGCCAGCAACAGCAGTATTACCTTCTCCAATGTAGAGTCCCTCACCGCGGTCAATGCCAACCTGCTGGGCACAGCGAGTGTAGATGCCTTCACCCTGCAATCGAATGGGGATGTTGCGGTTTACGACCTGACCGTGAGTGGTATGTCCGCTGTTGATGGCCAGGGTGGCGATGATAGCCTGAATGCCAGCGCTTACAGCGATGGCCTGGCGTTGACAGGCGCAGTGAATCAAGTCACTGCTGAATCAGGCACCCTGACCTTTGACGGTATCGTCAGTGCGGTGACCGCGACGTTGACCGGCAGCAGTGGTATCGATGCCTTTGAGATTACCGGCAACAGTGCCCTGGATGTTGCGGACATCAGCTTTAGTGGGCTGAGCACTGTCAATGCAGGTTCAGGTACCGATAGTGTTGTGGCATTGGGAGTTGTGACTCTGACCGGAGTCGATAACGAAGCCTCCACAAGTTTGATCGACTTTAGCGGTATCGACAGTATCAGCGGGGGTAGCCTGGAAGGCTCAGGTAATAGTGACACTTTTGTAGTCACAGGCCTGAATGCGCTGACGGCTAATAAAATTGCTTTCAGCAGTATCAGTAGTGTGGATGCAAAGGGTGGTAGTGACAGCGTAACCGGCGCCGATGGTGCCAACTGGATCTTAACCGGCACCAGTAAACAAGCCAGCAACAGCAGTATTACCTTCTCCAATGTAGAGTCCCTCACTGCAGTCAATGCCAACCTGCTGGGCACCAGTGGCACAGATGCATTTGTGCTGCAATCCGGTGGGGATGTTGCGGTTTACGACCTGACCGTGAGTGGTATGTCTGCTGTGGACGGCAATGGCGGCGATGACAGCCTGAATGCCAGTGCTTACAGCGATGGCCTGGCGTTGACAGGCGCAGTGAATCAAGTCACTGCTGAATCAGGCACTCTGACTTTTGACGGTATCGCCAGCGCGGTGACCGCGACGTTGACCGGCAGCAGTGGTGTCGATGCCTTTGAGATTACCGGCAACAATGCCCTGGATGTTGCGGACATCAGCTTTAGTGGGCTGAGCACTGTCAATGCAGGTTCAGGTACCGATAGTGTTGTGGCATTGGGAGTTGTGACTCTGACCGGAGTCGATAACGAAGCCTCCACAAGTTTGATTGATTTTAGCGGTATCGACAGTGTTACTGGCGGTAGCCTGGAGGGTTCTGCGAATGCAGATACCTTCGTCGTGGTTAGCAATACCAATGTCACCGCGAACAGCATCAGCTTCACTGGTTTTAGTGGGGATATTGATGCGAAGGATGGTGCCGACAGCGTAACTGGCGCCGATGGTGCCAACTGGATCTTAACCGGCACCAGCAAACAAGCCAGCAACAGCAATATTACCTTCTCCAATGTAGAGTCCCTCACCGCGGTCAATGCCAACCTGCTGGGCACAGCGAGTGTAGATGCCTTCACCCTGCAATCGAATGGGGATGTTGCGGTTTACGACCTGACCGTGAGTGGTATGTCCGTTGTTGATGGCCAGGGTGGCGATGACAGCCTGAATGCCAGCGCCTATAGCGATGGCCTGACCCTGACCGGCACCAACAATCAGGTGGCCGCGGGCTCCCTGACCTTCGACGGTATTGTCAGTGCGGTGACTGCAGCACTGACCGGTACCGACAATGCCGATAGCTTTGTGGTTGATGGCAGCAATGCCGCCAGCAGCTACGGTATCGCCTTCAGCGGCTTGAGCACGATCAATGCCCTGGATGGCAGTGACAGTGTGATCGGCGCCGATGGTGCCAACTGGATCTTAACCGGCACCAGCAAACAAGCCAGCAACAGCAGTATTACCTTCTCCAATGTAGAGTCCCTCACCGCGGTCAATGCCAATCTGCTGGGCACCAGTGGTACAGATGCATTTGTGCTGCAATCCGGTGGGGATGTTGCGGTTTACGACCTGACCGTGAGTGGTATGTCCGCTGTTGATGGCCAGGGTGGCGATGACAGCCTGAATGCCAGCGCCTATAGCGATGGCCTGACCCTGACCGGCACCAACAATCAGGTGGCCGCGGGCTCCCTGACCTTCGACGGTATTGTCAGTGCGGTGACTGCAGCACTGACCGGTACCGACAATGCCGATAGCTTTGTGGTTGATGGCAGCAATGCCGCCAGCAGCTACGGTATCGCCTTCAGCGGCTTGAGCACGATCAATGCCCTGGATGGCAGTGACAGTGTGATCGGCGCCGATGGTGCCAACTGGACCTTAACCGGCACCAGCAAACAAGCCAGCAACAGCAGTATTACCTTCTCCAATGTAGAGTCCCTCACCGCGGTTAATGCCAACCTGCTGGGCACAGCGAGTGTAGATGCCTTCACCCTGCAATCGAATGGGGATGTTGCGGTTTACGACCTGACCGTGAGTGGTATGTCCGCTGTTGATGGCCAGGGTGGCGATGACAGCCTGAATGCCAGCGCTTACAGCGATGGCCTGGCGTTGACAGGCGCAGTGAATCAAGTCACTGCTGAATCAGGCACCCTGACCTTTGACGGTATCGTCAGTGCGGTGACCGCGACGTTGACCGGCAGCAGTGGTATCGATGCCTTTGAGATTACCGGCAACAGTGCCCTGGATGTTGCGGACATCAGCTTTAGTGGGCTGAGCACTGTCAATGCAGGTTCAGGTACCGATAGTGTTGTGGCATTGGGAGTTGTGACTCTGACCGGAGTCGATAACGAAGCCTCCACAAGTTTGATCGACTTTAGCGGTATCGACAGTATCAGCGGGGGTAGCCTGGAAGGCTCAGGTAATAGTGACACTTTTGTAGTCACAGGCCTGAATGCGCTGACGGCTAATAAAATTGCTTTCAGCAGTATCAGTAGTGTGGATGCAAAGGGTGGTAGTGACAGCGTAACCGGCGCCGATGGTGCCAACTGGATCTTAACCGGCACCAGTAAACAAGCCAGCAACAGCAGTATTACCTTCTCCAATGTAGAGTCCCTCACTGCAGTCAATGCCAACCTGCTGGGCACCAGTGGCACAGATGCATTTGTGCTGCAATCCGGTGGGGATGTTGCGGTTTACGACCTGACCGTGAGTGGTATGTCTGCTGTGAACGGCAATGGCGATAGCGATAGCCTGGATGCCAGTGCTTACAGCGATGGCCTGGCGTTGACAGGCGCAGTGAATCAAGTCACTGCTGAATCAGGCACTCTGACTTTTGACGGTATCGCCAGCGCGGTGACCGCGACGTTGACCGGCAGCAGTGGTGTCGATGCCTTTGAGATTACCGGCAACAATGCCCTGGATGTTGCGGACATCAGCTTTAGTGGGCTGAGCACTGTCAATGCAGGTTCAGGTACCGATAGTGTTGTGGCATTGGGAGTTGTGACTCTGACCGGAGTCGATAACGAAGCCTCCACAAGTTTGATTGATTTTAGCGGTATCGACAGTGTTACTGGCGGTAGCCTGGAGGGTTCTGCGAATGCAGATACCTTCGTCGTGGTTAGCAATACCAATGTCACCGCGAACAGCATCAGCTTCACTGGTTTTAGTGGGGATATTGATGCGAAGGATGGTGCCGACAGCGTAACTGGCGCCGATGGTGCCAACTGGATCTTAACCGGCACCAGCAAACAAGCCAGCAACAGCAATATTACCTTCTCCAATGTAGAGTCCCTCACCGCGGTCAATGCCAACCTGCTGGGCACAGCGAGTGTAGATGCCTTCACCCTGCAATCGAATGGGGATGTTGCGGTTTACGACCTGACCGTGAGTGGTATGTCCGTTGTTGATGGCCAGGGTGGCGATGACAGCCTGAATGCCAGCGCCTATAGCGATGGCCTGACCCTGACCGGCACCAACAATCAGGTGGCCGCGGGCTCCCTGACCTTCGACGGCATTGTCAGTGCGGTGACTGCAGCACTGACCGGTACCGACAATGCCGATAGCTTTGTGGTTGATGGCAGCAATGCCGCCAGCAGCTACGGTATTGCCTTCAGCGGCTTGAGCACGATCAATGCCCTGGATGGCAGTGACAGTGTGATCGGTGCCGATGGTGCCAACTGGACCTTAACCGGCACCAGCAAACAAGCCAGCAACAGCAGTATTACCTTCTCCAATGTAGAGTCCCTCACCGCGGTCAATGCCAACCTGCTGGGCACAGCGAGTGTAGATGCCTTCACCCTGCAATCGAATGGGGATGTTGCGGTTTACGACCTGACCGTAAGTGGTATGTCTGCTGTTGATGGCCAGGGTGGCGATGACAGCCTGAATGCCAGCGCCTATAGCGATGGCCTGACCCTGACCGGCACCAACAATCAGGTGGCCGCGGGCTCCCTGACCTTCGACGGCATTGTCAGTGCGGTGACTGCAGCACTGACCGGTACCGACAATGCCGATAGCTTTGTGGTTGATGGCAGCAATGCCGCCAGCAGCTACGGTATTGCCTTCAGCGGCTTGAGCACGATCAATGCCCTGGATGGCAGTGACAGTGTGATCGGCGCCGATGGTGCCAACTGGACCTTAACCGGCACCAGCAAACAAGCCAGCAACAGCAGTATTACCTTCTCCAATGTAGAGTCCCTCACCGCGGTCAATGCCAACCTGCTGGGCACAGCGAGTGTAGATGCCTTCACCCTGCAATCGAATGGGGATGTTGCGGTTTACGACCTGACCGTGAGTGGTATGTCCGCTGTTGATGGCCAGGGTGGCGATGACAGCCTGAATGCCAGCGCCTATAGCGATGGCCTGACCCTGACCGGCACCAACAATCAGGTGGCCGCGGGCTCCCTGACCTTCGACGGCATTGTCAGTGCGGTGACTGCAGCACTGACCGGTACCGACAATGCCGATAGCTTTGTGGTTGATGGCAGCAATGCCGCCAGCAGCTACGGTATCGCCTTCAGCGGCTTGAGCACGATCAATGCCCTGGATGGCAGTGACAGTGTGATCGGCGCCGATGGTGCCAACTGGACCTTAACCGGCACCAGCAAACAAGCCAGCAACAGCAGTATTACCTTCTCCAATGTAGAGTCCCTCACCGCGG
Source organism: Microbulbifer sp. MLAF003 (assembly GCF_030012965.1). NCBI lineage: Bacteria > Pseudomonadati > Pseudomonadota > Gammaproteobacteria > Cellvibrionales > Microbulbiferaceae > Microbulbifer > Microbulbifer sp. MLAF003. Next base: position 4,511,883 of record NZ_CP120232.1, on the reverse strand, counting down.
TCAATGCCAACCTGCTGGGCACAGCGAGTGTAGATGCCTTCACCCTGCAATCGAATGGGGATGTTGCGGTTTACGACCTGACCGTGAGTGGTATGTCCGCTGTTGATGGCCAGGGTGGCGATGACAGCCTGAATGCCAGCGCCTATAGCGATGGCCTGACCCTGACCGGCACCAACAATCAGGTGGCCGCGGGCTCCCTGACTTTCGACGGCATTGTCAGTGCGGTGACTGCAGCACTGACCGGTACCGACAATGCCGATAGCTTTGTGGTTGATGGCAGCAATGCCGCCAGCAGCTACGGTATCGCCTTCAGCGGCTTGAGCACGATCAATGCCCTGGATGGCAGTGACAGTGTGATCGGCGCCGATGGTGCCAACTGGACCTTAACCGGCACCAGCAAACAAGCCAGCAACAGCAGTATTACCTTCTCCAATGTAGAGTCCCTCACCGCGGTCAATGCCAACCTGCTGGGCACAGCGAGTGTAGATGCCTTCACCCTGCAATCGAATGGGGATGTTGCGGTTTACGACCTGACCGTGAGTGGTATGTCCGCTGTTGATGGCCAGGGTGGCGATGACAGCCTGAATGCCAGCGCCTATAGCGATGGCCTGACCCTGACCGGCACCAACAATCAGGTGGCCGCGGGCTCCCTGACCTTCGACGGTATTGTCAGTGCGGTGACTGCAGCACTGACCGGTACCGACAATGCCGATAGCTTTGTGGTTGATGGCAGCAATGCCGCCAGCAGCTACGGTATCGCCTTCAGCGGCTTGAGCACGATCAATGCCCTGGATGGCAGTGACAGTGTGATCGGCGCCGATGGTGCCAACTGGACCTTAACCGGCACCAGCAAACAAGCCAGCAACAGCAGTATTACCTTCTCCAATGTAGAGTCCCTCACCGCGGTTAATGCCAACCTGCTGGGCACAGCGAGTGTAGATGCCTTCACCCTGCAATCGAATGGGGATGTTGCGGTTTACGACCTGACCGTGAGTGGTATGTCCGCTGTTGATGGCCAGGGTGGCGATGACAGCCTGAATGCCAGCGCTTACAGCGATGGCCTGGCGTTGACAGGCGCAGTGAATCAAGTCACTGCTGAATCAGGCACCCTGACCTTTGACGGTATCGTCAGTGCGGTGACCGCGACGTTGACCGGCAGCAGTGGTATCGATGCCTTTGAGATTACCGGCAACAGTGCCCTGGATGTTGCGGACATCAGCTTTAGTGGGCTGAGCACTGTCAATGCAGGTTCAGGTACCGATAGTGTTGTGGCATTGGGAGTTGTGACTCTGACCGGAGTCGATAACGAAGCCTCCACAAGTTTGATCGACTTTAGCGGTATCGACAGTATCAGCGGGGGTAGCCTGGAAGGCTCAGGTAATAGTGACACTTTTGTAGTCACAGGCCTGAATGCGCTGACGGCTAATAAAATTGCTTTCAGCAGTATCAGTAGTGTGGATGCAAAGGGTGGTAGTGACAGCGTAACCGGCGCCGATGGTGCCAACTGGATCTTAACCGGCACCAGTAAACAAGCCAGCAACAGCAGTATTACCTTCTCCAATGTAGAGTCCCTCACTGCAGTCAATGCCAACCTGCTGGGCACCAGTGGCACAGATGCATTTGTGCTGCAATCCGGTGGGGATGTTGCGGTTTACGACCTGATCGTGAGTGGTATGTCCGTTGTTGATGGCCAGGGTGGCGATGACAGCCTGAATGCCAGCGCCTATAGCGATGGCCTGACCCTGACCGGCACCAACAATCAGGTGGCCGCGGGCTCCCTGACCTTCGACGGTATTGTCAGTGCGGTGACTGCAGCACTGACCGGTACCGACAATGCCGATAGCTTTGTGGTGGATGGCAGCAATGCCGCCAGCAGCTACGGTATCGCCTTCAGCGGCTTGAGCACGATCAATGCCCTGGATGGCAGTGACAGTGTGATCGGCGCCGATGGTGCCAACTGGACCTTAACCGGCACCAGCAAACAAGCCAGCAACAGCAGTATTACCTTCTCCAATGTAGAGTCCCTCACCGCGGTCAATGCCAACTTGCTGGGCACAGCGAGTGTAGATGCCTTCACCCTGCAATCGAATGGGGATGTTGCGGTTTACGACCTGACCGTGAGTGGTATGTCCGCTGTTGATGGCCAGGGTGGCGATGACAGCCTGAATGCCAGCGCCTATAGCGATGGCCTGACCCTGACCGGCACCAACAATCAGGTGGCCGCGGGCTCCCTGACCTTCGACGGCATTGTCAGTGCGGTGACTGCAGCACTGACCGGTACCGACAATGCCGATAGCTTTGTGGTTGATGGCAGCAATGCCGCCAGCAGCTACGGTATTGCCTTCAGCGGCTTGAGCACGATCAATGCCCTGGATGGCAGTGACAGTGTGATCGGCGCCGATGGTGCCAACTGGACCTTAACCGGCACCAGCAAACAAGCCAGCAACAGCAGTATTACCTTCTCCAATGTAGAGTCCCTCACCGCGGTCAATGCCAACCTGCTGGGCACAGCGAGTGTAGATGCCTTCACCCTGCAATCGAATGGGGATGTTGCGGTTTACGACCTGACCGTGAGTGGTATGTCCGCTGTTGATGGCCAGGGTGGCGATGACAGCCTGAATGCCAGCGCCTATAGCGATGGCCTGACCCTGACCGGCACCAACAATCAGGTGGCCGCGGGCTCCCTGACCTTCGACGGCATTGTCAGTGCGGTGACTGCAGCACTGACCGGTACCGACAATGCCGATAGCTTTGTGGTTGATGGCAGCAATGCCGCCAGCAGCTACGGTATCGCCTTCAGCGGCTTGAGCACGATCAATGCCCTGGATGGCAGTGACAGTGTGATCGGCGCCGATGGTGCCAACTGGACCTTAACCGGCACCAGTAAACAAGCCAGCAACAGCAGTATTACCTTCTCCAATGTAGAGTCCCTCACCGCGGTCAATGCCAACCTGCTGGGCACAGCGAGTGTAGATGCCTTCACCCTGCAATCGAATGGGGATGTTGCGGTTTACGACCTGACCGTAAGTGGTATGTCTGCTGTTGATGGCCAGGGTGGCGATGACAGCCTGAATGCCAGCGCCTATAGCGATGGCCTGACCCTGACCGGCACCAACAATCAGGTGGCCGCGGGCTCCCTGACCTTCGACGGCATTGTCAGTGCGGTGACTGCAGCACTGACCGGTACCGACAATGCCGATAGCTTTGTGGTTGATGGCAGCAATGCCGCCAGCAGCTACGGTATCGCCTTCAGCGGCTTGAGCACGATCAATGCCCTGGATGGCAGTGACAGTGTGATCGGCGCCGATGGTGCCAACTGGACCTTAACCGGCACCAGTAAACAAGCCAGCAACAGCAGTATTACCTTCTCCAATGTAGAGTCCCTCACCGCGGTCAATGCCAACCTGCTGGGCACAGCGAGTGTAGATGCCTTCACCCTGCAATCGAATGGGGATGTTGCGGTTTACGACCTGACCGTGAGTGGTATGTCCGCTGTTGATGGCCAGGGTGGCGATGACAGCCTGAATGCCAGCGCCTATAGCGATGGCCTGACCCTGACCGGCACCAACAATCAGGTGGCCGCGGGCTCCCTGACCTTCGACGGTATTGTCAGTGCGGTGACTGCAGCACTGACCGGTACCGACAATGCCGATAGCTTTGTGGTGGATGGCAGCAATGCCGCCAGCAGCTACGGTATCGCCTTCAGCGGCTTGAGCACGATCAATGCCCTGGATGGCAGTGACAGTGTGATCGGCGCCGATGGTGCCAACTGGACCTTAACCGGCACCAGCAAACAAGCCAGCAACAGCAGTATTACCTTCTCCAATGTAGAGTCCCTCACCGCGGTTAATGCCAACCTGCTGGGCACAGCGAGTGTAGATGCCTTCACCCTGCAATCGAATGGGGATGTTGCGGTTTACGACCTGACCGTGAGTGGTATGTCCGCTGTTGATGGCCAGGGTGGCGATGACAGCCTGAATGCCAGCGCCTATAGCGATGGCCTGACCCTGACCGGCACCAACAATCAGGTGGCCGCGGGCTCCCTGACCTTCGACGGCATTGTCAGTGCGGTGACTGCAGCACTGACCGGTACCGACAATGCCGATAGCTTTGTGGTTGATGGCAGCAATGCCGCCAGCAGCTACGGTATTGCCTTCAGCGGCTTGAGCACGATCAATGCCCTGGATGGCAGTGACAGTGTGATCGGCGCCGATGGTGCCAACTGGACCTTAACCGGCACCAGCAAACAAGCCAGCAACAGCAGTATTACCTTCTCCAATGTAGAGTCCCTCACCGCGGTCAATGCCAACCTGCTGGGCACAGCGAGTGTAGATGCCTTCACCCTGCAATCGAATGGGGATGTTGCGGTTTACGACCTGACCGTGAGTGGTATGTCCGTTGTTGATGGCCAGGGTGGCGATGACAGCCTGAATGCCAGCGCCTACAGCGATGGCCTGACCCTGACCGGCACCAACAATCAGGTGGCCGCGGGCTCCCTGACCTTCGACGGCATTGTCAGTGCGGTGACTGCAGCACTGACCGGTACCGACAATGCCGATAGCTTTGTGGTTGATGGCAGCAATGCCGCCAGCAGCTACGGTATCGCCTTCAGCGGCTTGAGCACGATCAATGCCCTGGATGGCAGTGACAGTGTGATCGGCGCCGATGGTGCCAACTGGACCTTAACCGGCACCAGCAAACAAGCCAGCAACAGCAGTATTACCTTCTCCAATGTAGAGTCCCTCACCGCGGTCAATGCCAACCTGCTGGGCACAGCGAGTGTAGATGCCTTCACCCTGCAATCGAATGGGGATGTTGCGGTTTACGACCTGATCGTGAGTGGTATGTCCGTTGTTGATGGCCAGGGTGGCGATGACAGCCTGAATGCCAGCGCCTACAGCGATGGCCTGACCCTGACCGGCACCAACAATCAGGTGGCCGCGGGCTCCCTGACCTTCGACGGCATTGTCAGTGCGGTGACTGCAGCACTGACCGGTACCGACAATGCCGATAGCTTTGTGGTTGATGGCAGCAATGCCGCCAGCAGCTACGGTATCGCCTTCAGCGGCTTGAGTACGATCAATGCCCTGGATGGCAGTGACAGTGTGATCGGTACCGATGGTGCCAACTGGATCTTAACCGGCACCAGCAAACAAGCCAGCAACAGCAATATTACCTTCTCCAATGTAGAGTCCCTCACCGCGGTCAATGCCAACCTGCTGGGCACAGCGAGTGTAGATGCCTTCACCCTGCAATCGAATGGGGATGTTGCGGTTTACGACCTGACCGTGAGTGGTATGTCCGTTGTTGATGGCCAGGGTGGCGATGACAGCCTGAATGCCAGCGCCTATAGCGATGGCCTGACCCTGACCGGCACCAACAATCAGGTGGCCGCGGGCTCCCTGACCTTCGACGGCATTGTCAGTGCGGTGACTGCAGCACTGACCGGTACCGACAATGCCGATAGCTTTGTGGTGGATGGCAGCAATGCCGCCAGCAGCTACGGTATTGCCTTCAGCGGCTTGAGCACGATCAATGCCCTGGATGGCAGTGACAGTGTGATCGGTGCCGATGGTGCCAACTGGATCTTAACCGGCAGTAGCAAACAAGCCAGCAACAGCAGTATTACCTTCTCCAATGTAGAGTCCCTCACCGCGGTCAATGCCAGCTTGTTGGGTAGTAGCGGTGCAGATGCATTTATTCTTCAGTCTGATGGCGATGTTGAAGCCTATTCAATGGTTGTCTCTGGAATGTCTGCAGTGGATGGCCAGGGAGGAAATAACAGCCTGGATGCAGTTTCTTTTGCTGATGGTCTTGCTCTTACTGGAGCTGATAACCAAGTATCGGCCGGGAGTTTGATTTTTGATGGCATTTTTACCGCTCTCACAGGAACATTGTTCGGCACCAGTAATGCTGACAATTTTGTGGTTGATGGTAGCAATGCAGTTACAAGTTACGGTATTGCCTTTAGCGGCGTTGGTAGTGTAGATGCGCAGGGAGGCAGTGATAATGTTGTTGGGGCTAGTGGTGCAGACTGGGTTCTTGCGGGGAGTAATTTCGAGGCCACTAATAGCAGCATAAGTTTTTCTGGTGTAGAAACCCTTACTGTAAATAATGCAGATTTGTTGGGCACAGGTAATGCAGATGCATTTACTTTAGTGTCTGATGGAGATGTTGAAGTGTATGGTATGACCATCACTGGAATGTCAGCGGTGGATGGCAATGGCGGTGATGACAGCTTGGATGCCAGTACCTATAGTGATGGATTAGCACTAACCGAGACTGAAAATCAGCTTGTTGCAGGCTCGCTTATATTTAGCGGCATCTTCAGCGCTAATACTCCTGTCCTGACAAATACTAACGACTCAGCGCTTTTTGAATTGCAAGGAGCCCAGGCTCTTAAAACTGCGGGGATTAACTTCAGTGGCTTGGAGACGGTAAACACCACCGGTGCGGGTAGTTTATTGCTAGGTACCGAGGATAATGATGATTTCGTGTTGGGCTCTACTGGCGATATCAGTGTGGCCGGAATTGATTTTACCGGGCTCGAAACTATAGATGGTGCTGGCGGGAACGATTCCGTTAGCTCAGATGGGGCAGTTTGGACATCAACAAGTTCAAATAACTCACTGGTAAATGGTGGGGCTGAAGCTCTGGTAAATAGTTTAACTGTAGTTTTTGAGAATCTCGAACTAGTTCAAGGTGCAGGAACATATGTAGGACAAGATGTAAACGGTGAATACCTGTTCAGTGCTCTGGATACGATGACCATTGGAGGAGTGACTTTTGAGGGCTTGGAAAGTCTAACTGCCGGTAGCGGAAGTGATGTCATCTATGGTGCAGATATAGATGCTGAATGGAATATTAGCGACTCTCAACAGAGTGTCAGTAGCGCGGGCGAAACCCTGATCTTCAGCGGTGTAGAATCTATTTTTGCTGGTGGAGGGGGTGACCAGTTCAAACTGTCAGGCGGAACGCTCACCGAAATTGATACAGGGGCAGGCAATGATTCAGTGCTATTGGCTGGAACCACTATCAGTACTGTGTCGTTGGGTGCTGGTGATGACTATGTGCAAGTAGATGCAGATAGTGCTCAAAATACACAGTTATCCGGTGGAAGTGGGAATGACTCCTTCCAATACAATCTCTCTGGGGCCACTTGGCAGATAAATTCAAACGGTAACCTTGTTGGTAATTTTATATTTGACGGTTTTGAATATCTGGATAATACCGATGGTTCGCTCACACTGGAGACAGATTTAGGTTTTGATTTCGTAAATGGAGGAGATAATTCCAGTAACTTTAATTTGGATGGGGCCGGACTCATATTCGCTGACAGTGGTATGCGTCTTGGATATGATGGTGAAGGCGATATTAATATTACTAGCAGCTCATCGGATACTATTGGTGGCAGCCTTAAGGCTAGCAGAGCTGAGTTGACTGTTGCTGGTGATGTAAATATTGAAGTTGAAGTGAATACCCTTGCTATAGCGACATCTGGTGCAGATATTAATATCAGTGTTTTATCCCAGGGAGACCTGGTTATTGATGAGATAAATGCAGGCCGGGGTAATGTGGAATTGGCCAGTTCAAACTTTGGAGCACTAACCGCCGAGACATATGGTGATACCCATATTACGGCCTCTACTGTGAAGTTAGGCACAGATACGAAGCTGTGGACGATTATCGGTGAGTCAGTTAATCCTTTACGATTGGATGTATCTGACACTCTGGATATTTATTCAGTAAGTTACTATGAGCCGGACTTTATTGGCCAAGTCCCTACCGTTACCAGTACTGGTGATGAGCTTCAATCGATAGCAGGGTCTCAGGCCTCTCAAGGGCTGAAATCTGCGGTACAAAATGCGGTAGAGGATTTTACCCAAGTTGACCCGGCAATTTTCAGCGCTGTTAAACCGTATAGTAGCGGTGTGGATGCAGTGAACTCTCCTGAGATGCGACTTAAGTCTGGGGAGCTATTGCCCTCTACAGTTTCTGCTGGTGGTGAACCTGTTCCAGGCTCGGAATTTGATGCAGTGCTGGATGAGGGGGTCAGCGAGGCACCTGCTGACGTTGTCGGTGAGATAGTACCTTTGGCTGGCAGTGCAGGGGGCTGATTTATCTCGGTAATTAAAGTTATTCTCTGAGTAAAAAGCCGGCCCTTGAGGACCGGCTTTTTTATTTCTCTTAACTACAGCAATTTGGGGAAGACGTTTAACAGAAGAAGGTAGGGATCAAGGAGGAAGACTTGCTAAGAGTTTAAGTATTTCACAACAAAAAAAGGCCGACTCTTTCGAGTCAGCCTTTTAGGAATTGGTGCCCAGGAGAGGACTTGAACCTCCACGACCGTAAGGTCACTAGCACCTGAAGCTAGCGCGTCTACCAATTCCGCCACCTGGGCAAATCAACGTGTGTTTCGTTGAGGACGCGAACTATAAGGATCCGGAAGGGGGTGTCAACGGTTTTGTTGCGCCTATTTCAACATATCATCTGATGCTAGGGGAAATTTGGCGAAATCGCTTATAATGCGTGCAATAGCGGCGAAATCTTGATCAATTACTCTCTATCTCTGCCGCCTGCCTTTAACCGGATAACCTCCGGATGTCACCATAATAGTTGGTGGCTACCTCAACAACGGATGCTGTTTTGACACAAAAGAATACCTCAGAGCCCCTTGCTTCTGATCCGCATGCTCAGCGCGAGGCGGAGAAATATGAAAAACCTGTTCCTAGTCGTGAATTTCTACTGCAGCTTTTAGAGCAACAGGCTGGACCTGTGCCTTGGGAGACAGTAGCGGAGCTTTTGGAGCTTCAGGACGAAGATCGTCGGGAAGGGGTACGCCGTCGCCTGATTGCTATGTCTCGTGATGGACAGATTGCCAGTAATCGCGCTGGTGATTTTGGTGTGCTGGATAAAATGAGCTTGGTTCGCGGTCGTGTTATTGGCCACCGCGATGGTTTCGGGTTCGTTATCCCCGGTGATGGCGGTACGGACTTGTTTCTATCTCACCGGCAGATGCGAAAAGTATTTGATGGCGATGAAGTCCTGGTACGAGAAACCCCGGGCGGTTTTCGTGGTAAGCGAGAAGGTGCGGTGGTTCGGGTTATTAAACATAACACCGAGCAATTGGCTGGACGCTTTTATCGGGAAAATGGCATCTGCTTTGTGCGGCCTGACAATCCCCGTATTAATCTCGATATTATGGTGGCGGCGGAGGATGCCGAGGGGACGGAACACGGCCAGTATGTGGTAGTGAAAATCGTGACTCAACCGGGGCGTGACCGTGTGCCCCAGGGAGAAGTCATTGAGGTGCTCGGTGATCACTTGGCGCCGGGTATGGAGATTGATGTCGCAATTCGCAATTACGGAATTCCGCATACGTGGCCCGGCGCTCTTCAGGCAGAGGTGGATGCAATTGCTGATGAGGTGCTGGAGGAGGACAAGAGGGCGCGAGTAGATCTGCGCCAGTTGCCTCTGGTAACTATTGATGGTGAAGACGCACGAGATTTTGACGATGCCGTCTTCTGCGAGTTGCAAGCAGATGACAGCTGGAAGCTCCTGGTGGCAATTGCCGACGTGTCTCATTATGTGCGCCCTGGTTCCGCTTTGGATGAGGAGGCGCACAGTCGTGGAAATTCAGTGTATTTCCCCGATTTCGTGGTGCCCATGTTGCCGGAAAAATTATCCAATGGACTCTGCTCTCTCAATCCAATGGTAGATCGGTTGTGCATGGTGTGTGAGATGCATATTGATCGAACCGGTGAAATTCTTAATTACCGTTTCTTCGAGGGTGTGATGCGCAGTCATGCCCGCCTTACCTATACCCAGGTTGGCCAAATACTCGCAGAACGCGATAACCGGGCTAGCGGTACGCGGAAGCAGTTTGCGACTCTTACTCCGCATCTAGATAACCTGCATGACTTGTATCTGGCATTACGTGGAGCTCGTGACCGTCGTGGGGCTATCGATTTTGAGACAACCGAGACCCGTATTCTCTTCGACAGTAATCGCAAAATTGAGCGCATTATTCCTGTTGAGCGAAATGATGCCCACAAGCTAATTGAAGAGTGCATGTTGGCGGCTAATGTCTGTGCGGCGAACCTGATGGAACTATCAGGGCTGCCTTCACTTTACCGTGTGCACGATGCTCCCAAGGAAGAAAAACTCAGTAACCTGCGCGAATACTTGGGGGAGCTGGGGCTGCGTCTGCCAGGTGGAGCCGAACCTCAGCCCAGAGATTTCCAGGAGTTGCTAGAGCAGATTGAGGGCCGTGCAGATGCTCATATTATCCAAGTGATGCTGCTGCGCTCCATGAACCAGGCGGTATACCAGCCGGAAAATCGCGGCCACTTTGGTTTGGATTATCGAGCTTACGCTCACTTTACATCACCTATCCGTCGTTATCCCGACCTCTTGTTGCATAGAGCCCTGCGCTGGTTGGTTCGTAATGGAAGCGCCAATGAGCAAGCTGTAGCCAAAAAGGTTCATGCAGTGCCGGGTGCCAAGCCTATCGGCCGGGAGCAGATACTGCCTTACGATATGCCAGCGATGTTACAGCTTGGTGAGCAATGCTCCATGACTGAGCGACGCGCTGATGACGCCACACGGGATGTGGTTAGTTGGCTTAAGTGTGAATATTTGCAGGATCATGTAGGCGAAGTCTACCCGGGGGTGATCAGTGCAGTGACCGGTTTCGGTTTGTTTGTTGAATTGGATAACCTCTATGTGGAGGGGTTGATTCATGTGACTGCGTTACCGAAGGATTATTATCGCTTTGAGCAGGCTCATCAGCGGCTGATTGGTGAGCGCAGTGGCAAGCGATATCACCTTGGCGATTCGGTTACTGTACAGGTAGCAAGAGTCGACCTGGAGGAACGTAAGGTCGATTTTATCCTTGAGGGGTTGATACCGCGCAGTAAACAAAATAGAGCGGCGAGTAAAAAGGAAGAGGCTACCAGGGTTAGTGCTCGAGCGATGGAAATGGCGGTAGAGCACCAGCAGGAGCGAGAACGTCGGAGCAAACAGAAGAAGAAAATGGGAAGTAAAGCAGTATCTAACCCCTGGGCTAAGCATGCGGAAACCTCTACGGAGGTAGCCCCTTTCCGCAAACGTAAAGTTGGCTCTAAAGAAACCGTTTTGGTTGAGGAGTCTGCGCGGTGCAAATCTTCTTCTGCGAGGAAAAAGACAGATGATGAGGCTGGGGATCAACAAAAAACAGATATTCCAGTCAAGCGTCGCGGCAGCAAGCGTACACCTACGCGTAAAGGTGGGAAGCGCCCTGCGGTAGCTGCGCGCAAAGCGGCGCAGAAAGCAGAAAAGGCCAAGACCCGCGCAGGCAAAGTAAAAAGAAGAAGAAAACTTCTTCTAAAAGCAAAAAGAAATAGTGATCGAGGATTAAATTGAGCCAAGAACTGGTGTATGGCCTGCACGCGGTGCAGGCGTTGTTAAAAGGGTCCCCACAGCATGTGCGGGAGCTGATGTTATTGCGTGGCCGTAAAGACCAACGCTTACAAAAAATTATTCAACAGGCGGATAAAAATGACATTGCCATGCGCTTTGTTGACCGCCGTGCCCTGGATGAAAAAGTTGATGAGAGTGCGAATCATCAGGGCGTTATTGCCATTTGTGCTGGTAAAACAAAAGTCCACGATGAAAAATTCCTGATGGGGATGTTGGAACAGCTTGAAAAGGAAAGTGAGGTACCCTTCCTGCTGGTCCTGGATGGCGTAACAGATCCCCATAACTTGGGAGCTTGTCTGCGCTCCGCTGAGGCAGCTGGTGTTCATGCGGTAATTGCTCCTAAGGATAAGTCCGCCGGGCTAACGCCAACTGCCCGAAAAGTTGCTTGTGGAGCTGCTGAAGTGCTGCCCTTTGTCACAGTGACTAATCTCGCACGCACTTTGCAGCAATTGCAACAGGCAGGCGTGTGGATTTTTGGTGCGGCGGGAGAGGCTACGCAGGATGTTTACCAGAGCCAACTGACAGGCCCGCTGGCATTGGTGATGGGGGCTGAAGGTAGCGGCTTACGCAGATTGACACGTGAACACTGTGATCACCTGATTAAAATTCCTATGGCAGGTGAGGTTAGCAGTTTAAATGTTTCAGTTGCCACGGGTGTCTGCCTGTTTGAAGCGGTGCGTCAACGCAGTAGCTAGGCACTGCTCTTTGCCCCTTTATCACACTTACCCCCGGCGGCTAAGGCTACCGGGGCCCTCCTTCGTCACCCAAGTTCACGCGTAAATATACCTTTTCCCTACTTCTTATTTCTACGCTGCTAGATTTCTTGCACAGCTCGCACAACGAACGCTTTTCGATTTTTTCGTCTACTTGCGCAGTGTCACTCTTTTTGTAGGCACTTGGGTGCGATTTTATTATCCAAGAAATCCGGGGGTAGTGGTTTGTACACCTGGCCAAAAGCATTGTTTCACAAACGTTCCAGCCAGGAGCATTTCTCTGGCCTGGTTTACCCATATATTCGCACCATGTATCGCATGGCTTATCGCTGGACGGGGAGTCGTGTAGACGCGGAAGACTTGGTACAGGATGTATTGTCTGGCTTGTTAAATAAAGTTTCGATCCTAGAGAAAACCGAACGCCTGGGGCCTTGGTTAGTCAAGGTGCTTTATCACCGCTATGTGGATCTTTATCGCAGACAGTGCGCATCGCCAATTGATGAAAGTTTCGACTTGCAGGATGTAGAAAGCTGCAGCGATGGAAGATCTGAGCATTGTAGCAACCTGGATCTTGAGCGCCTTTTGAATCGAGCATTGCTAATGTTGGGGCCGGGTTGGCGTGATGTTGTGCTTTTACACGATGTGGAAGGGTACACCGCCAGTGAGGTGGCAGAAATCCTCGACATAAATGTTGGTACCGTAAAATCGCGTTTGCATCGCGCCCATAAAAAATTAAAAAAATTATTACTGAGGGAACCATTGGTGAGGTTCATCCGTGTTAACAGGTAGAGGACAAGCCAATGCCGGAAAGAGAATTTGTAAATCTGTTAAGTGATGATGAATTGCGGCGACAGTTACGTGCATTGCCACTTGATGAGCCAGATAATGGCTTTGAAATACGGTTATTGCGCAGAGCGTTACAGCAACGAAGTCCTGAATTTCGCGCGGAGATATCTGGGCTGAAAATTGTTGGTGATTCTCTGGTGCGCCTTGGATTAGTGGCACTGATTTTTCTCACCATGAGTACAGTGTTTGTACTTCTGCCAGGCATCAAGTCTCCTGTCGCCAATTACACAGCCCAGGAGCCAGTGCCAAGCAGGTTGTCGGAAGTTCGTTCCGTGCATTTTGTTCTGCACAGTAAACAGCAAATGCTTGGAGCAATAATCCGTATCGTGCTACCAGATAATGTTTCATTCGATGGCTATGAGCACAGAAGAGTCTTGCAGTGGGAAACCGATATTTTTGCCGGCAGGAATCGTCTTTCACTACCAGTGAAAATATTGAATGAAAAAGCGGCGGGAGAAATTTTGGTTGAGGTTAAATATCGCGGGTCCAGCAAATTGCTGCGTCAAAACCTAACCAAGCTTTAAGTTTCGAAAGTATGATGACTAATTTATTGGATCTGATCTGAAAGCCGGAGGTAACGGGCAATGTGGAAAAAGGGATTATTAGCGGTAGGTATCACAGCAGCAGTGCTACATGCGGGGTCGGTAATGGGGCAGGACATGCCATCAGATCTGGATCTCACGCTGACAGTAGTCGAGGAAACTGAGGATGCTCTCGATGTGATGAACAATATCGAGTTGCCTCCAAATCTGCAGGAAATTGCCGAGGAAACCATGGCTGCTGTAATGGCCGCTGTTGCAGCAGCGCGGGAAGAGGGCGGCCGGGAAAGTGAAGAACTTGAGGAAATAGTTAATGAAGCTATGGTTCGTCATCAGGAATTAATTGCCAATGCACGCCTCTCGGCAGAGGCTGCAAGAGAGGAGGCCCTACGCGCAGCTGAAACAGCCCGTGAGGGTATTGAGGAGGCGGTAAAAAGCGCACTCTCTGGTGCGGAGATACAGGGAGTCATTGAACAAATGATGCAGGACATTCTCGATAGCCTGCCTGCGGATATACGTGAGCAAATTACAGTGGATCTCAATGCTCTTTTTGAGCAGGCTCGAGAGAACTTGCCAGAGGATTCCGATACATAGCTGATTGAATGCATGGATGGCCAATAAAAGGACTTATAGAGGTAAATGGTGGTGCGGAATACTTTGGGTGGAATTGTGCTTTTGGCACAGCTGATACTTTTTCCATTGGCGGTAACGGCTGGAGAATCTTTCAATACAGGTACTGAAGCATTCAAACAGGGGAAATATAAAAAAGCACTGAAATACTTTGAAGTTGAGGTGGAGTCTGGTAACAATTCCGCAAAGCTCAGGTATAACATCGGTGTTACCCTGATGAAGCTCAAACGCTATTCCGCGGCCACAATTTATTTTCATGGTTTGTTGAATGATGCCAAGTGGCGAGATTTGGCACGTTACAATTTGGCGCTTGCTGCAGAGCGTGATAAACGTAGCTTGATAGCGGCGAAGCACTATCGCATTGTACGAGAGGGCGCTGCTACGGAAAAGTTACGAAATATGGCTGCTCATCGCTTGAATTATTTAGCTGGAGATAATCGTGGCGAAAAGGAGTTGCCCTGGCTGGCAACGATGAGTCTAAGCGCTGGCCGCGATGACAATGCCTTTGCGCTGCACAATGAAATCTTGTCGGATTCAACGATAGGCGCAGACAATTTTGCGGAGCTTTTTGCCTGGGGCCAATATCGACTGAGCGGCACTAAAAATAATGGCTGGCGGGTACACGGATACGGATTTGGACGAAAATATGAGGAGTATGAGAACTTGGACCTTGCCAGCGTTCGTACGGCTCTTTCCCGTGATCGTCAATGGTTGGGTTGGAATACTGAGCTGGGACTGGCTGCTGAGATGGTTACCTTAGGTGGAGAGCCAGTCAGCCGGCAGGCATTACTGCTGGCAAAGATGGCAAAAGCCTGGGGGCGCTCGCTTGTAAGTTTCACATTTAGTCCGGGCTATTACTCAGGGGGTGAGGAGTATGCTTATCTGGATGGGTGGCGCCAGCGCGCTGAACTTAGTTGGCAGCGGCCTGTATTTTTTACTGAGACAAGATTGTTCTACCGTTACGATGATAATGACCGTGAAGGGCAGGAAAAAATCGGGGGCGATTATTATAGTTACTCCCCTGCACGTCACGCGCTGGGGGAAGCCTAGACTGGAAAATTTCTCCAAAATGGCATTTATCCACCGGAATCGAATATCGTCGCAGCCTCTACGGTGAGAAAAACCGCATTACGGATAGTCAAGGTAATGTTGACTCCTACCAGCGCGAGTCAGACCGGGTCCGCTCCTGGATGGGAGCAAAGTACAGGATTACTCCCAATTTCAGTGTAAGTGGGAAATACCAACATATCGATAATGAAGAAAATCGAGACGTATATACCTATGATAAGAGTGAATTCAGTCTCGGGATTGGTTATACCTTCTGAGTAAAAGTAATAATGCCTAATTCTTTTAATATTTTAATTGGATACGCCAGCTACTGACTCTTGTTGATTAAATGGTCGGCAGCTGGTTTTCTCAAGAGCTATCCGTACTCAGAACGAATTTGATAGCCTTTATAATTTCATCGCCTCATCATTCAAATGGTTATAGTCCAGATGATGATCAAACATTCCTATTGGTGAGTAACTCTTTACTAGATTGCCTGAGAGCTGATAAAAAAGGTTATAACTAGACAGGAATAGTTCTGGTCCACTACTGAGTCTGTGAATACCAGCCTTCCAATATTGCAGGGGTGTTTCCATTCCCGGCAACAACATTAAATTAAGGGGCATAGAGATATTTTTTGTGAGGTAATGGGCATCCTCCAAAGAGGTTAGGCCCGGAATAAATCCGCCGTTGGCTCCTGCAGTTTGATATCGTGTAAGTCTTTGAGTTACTTCTACGAGTGAATCTTCGTTGTTATCTTCCTCATTCAGATAAATATCGGTGCGCGCATTAATAAAAAATGGTCGTTTCTTCAGGACAGATCTAATGGCTGTAATTTTTTCACACAGTAGTTGCGGATTTTTGTTGCCATCCTCAATATTGATTCCAGCTACACCGAGTTTGCTTAAGGTCCTGACTAGCTCGGCAACTTGTGTGGGGTTGTCGCTATAGCCGTCCTCAAGATCTATGGATACTGGTACACGGGAAACACGCAGAATACGTTTGATGGCTCCCAGATGCTCCGCTAGTGGCAGTTTGCCGCCATCGGCGTACCCCAGTGACCAGGCGAGGGCGGCACTGCTGGTGGCAATTGCGCGGGCGCCTGCTGCCTGGCAAAGCTGTGCACTGGCAGCATCCCAAATATTGGGCAAAATGAGAGGCTGGCAGCTTTGGTGCAAAGCATTGAACTGTTCTGAGTCGGTAGTTTCCATTGTTTATCCTCTGGTAATCATTTTTTGCCTGTTTGGCGGTAGAGGGGAAAATACCTTGGCAGCTTGAGAGGTGCTGGCCAGAAACGGACATGGACAGGAGAAACTGGCAGGGAAGGGAGTCGCTTAGGATTCAAGGCAGGTAATTAGAAAAGTGTCTGAACAGTTCCTGCCTGGAATCAGTATCGAATGGCTCCAGGCAGGGTTGCCTTTTAATTAGGGGAAGTCGCAGGTTGCCGAGCCAGCCAGCTATCCACTACTGCAATTATTGGGCGTGGATTTTTGATCCAGGAGAGGTGTGGGTTTCCCTTAGGGTAGGTTGCGGACATTTCCTGGGTTTCGCCACCGACAATCGCAGCTAGCTTGCGTGCAGCCGGCATGGGGGCAAAGGGGTCCCCAGCCAATGCGATATGCAAGGTAGGATGTTTGGCTTGTTGGCGATCACCAAACGACTTTTCTGGAGCGAAGCGGCCGCTGAATATGGAGCTTGCCCAGTCTTTCATCAACCTCCTGGCCTCGCGCCAGCCAAACCCCATTCGTGCGCCAGGGAAGTAGCCAAGCAAACTGGAGGTGATGCTGGCAATCGCCGCAAAGGCTAATAAAGCGTAGCGTCTTAGCCCGTGCCAACTACGATGGTCGACATGACCTGAGGCGATGGTTACCACCCTGGCATTACCTGTGAGGCCGGCTCGTGCAGCTAAGGTGCTGGTCTGGCCGCCGATGCTGTGGCCCAGGATCAGGGCGGGACCACCGGGGAATGACTTCTCCAGCAATGCCAACAACTGTGGGATAAAGGAAAACACCAGATCGTTGTAGCCATAGTCTGCATGTCGGTTAGGACGTGGCAAGCTTTCACCGGTACCCGGCAACTCAGTGATTGCGGTGCTATAACCGAGCCGTTGTAATTCCTCCAGCAATAGCCGGTAGCGGTCAGCCGGGACGCCCATGGCGGGAATTACTAGGGCGAGGGGGCCTTCGCCATTGTGGGCAGTGGTGATTGGAACCTGGAAGGCGCCAAAAGTGAGGTTATGGGTTTCTTGGGGCATGGTACTTCTCCCTTCAATGGGAGGCACTATATGCCAGTTCATCAGTGCAAACCCATGACCAGACCGCGCACTTCAGTAGCTTAATCGATGCAAATGGTGCTTCAGTTGCAAGTTCCACAAAAGGCTGTGGGCTCAGGGAGTTGATCAACCGCTTATCGGGCTGGCCAAAGTACCGCTCTAAAGTAATTGATCAACTTGCAACCGGGTTGGCGAAGGCACTGCCCTAAAGTAATTGATCAACTTGCAACCGGGTTGGCGAAGGCACTGCCCTAAAGTAATTGATCAACTTGCAACCAAATCCGCAACTGCCTAGAATACGCCGCCCGCAATGGGCTCGGTATTCCCGTGCTTGTTGTACTCCTTGCCTTACCGGACTGTCCGGAAGGCTGATTAACCCGTAAGGAGCTAAAATGCGTCATTACGAAATTGTATTCCTGGTTCACCCGGACCAGAGCGAACAGGTACCTGGCATGGTGGAGCGCTATACCGCTGCCATCAAGGACACTGGTGGTGAAGTTCACCGCATGGAAGACTGGGGCCGTCGCCGTCTGGCTTACCCGATCAACAAGATCCACAAAGCCCACTACATTCTGATGAATGTTGAGTGCACCGAAGAGGCTCTGGAGGAACTGACCACCAACTTCCGTTACAACGATGCGGTTATCCGTAATCTGGTAATTCGTGAAGACGAGGCGATCACTGAAGAGAGCCCGATCATGAAAGCGGAAAAAGAGAGCCGTGAGCGCAAGGCTGCCCGTGCAGAGCGCACCGAGCGTCGCGAGCGCGCTGAAGAAGAAAAGCCTTCTTCTGACGCTGCAGAAGCTTCTTCCGATAACGCTGAAAGCGAAGAGTAAGGGGATTATCAGATGGCACGTTTTTTCCGTCGTCGCAAGTTCTGCCGTTTCACCGCTGAAGGTGTTAAGCGTATCGACTACAAAGATCTCGATACCCTGAAAGCCTACATCTCTGAGACTGGCAAGATTGTTCCTAGCCGTATTACCGGTACCAAAGCCAAGTATCAGCGCCAGCTGGCCACTGCGGTCAAGCGCGCTCGCTACCTGGCCTTGCTGCCGTACACGGACAGCCACGAAGCCTAAGCCGCAGTTTGCTTAGACTCATTAATAGAGAAGCTATCTAACTATGCGCGCCGTAGCTGAATTTATTATGCGCGGACGCGTCAGGGCGGTAATCCTCACTATGGTGGGGATTCCCGTGATAAGCCCGGCGATCCTCGCTCTGGTGAGTTTACGTCGAGGTGGCAGTGACGGCCTGATGGTTTTGGCCTGGGCGCTGTTACCGGTTGTCGTTGCAGGTATGAGTGGCCATGTGCCTCCCCTGGTGACTGGTGTTTCCGCCAGCTCTTTTGCAGCAGTATTTTGCGGTGCTACGGTGCTGCGCAGCAGCCGCTCTTGGGTTGCCGCACTGCTCGCATTAACGGCAATCTCGGCTGTGGGCATATTGCTCACCTCCTACTTCAGCGGTGGTCTCCTGCAGGGATTCCTTCAGGTACTGGAGACAGCTGCGGAACAACCAAACACTGTTCCGCTCGATGAGCTGAAGAAGGTATTTCCAGGCGATTTACAATTCGCCGGTTACTGGAGCTGGGTGCTGGTAATTAGTGCCACGCTGGCCCTGGTACTGGGGCGCTACTGGCAGGCGCTGTTGTACAACCCCGGTGGTTTCCGCCAGGAGTTTCACCAGCTGCGCTTGCCGCTATGGTTGGCGGCAGTAAGTATGCTGTTGTGGGTGCTCTGCCTGGTAACACCGGGCTATGCCTTCTGGGGAGCAGTTATTGCCTTCCCGTTAGAGGTGGCGGGCATCGCGCTGATTCACTGGCTGGTCGCTAGCCGCAATTGGGGGATAGCTCCCCTGGTAGCGATGTATGTGATGCTGGTGATTGGTGGGCTGCCCCTGGCTGGATTCCTGTGTGGATTGGCCCTGGTAGATAGCTGGATAGATATTCGCGGACGCTCCTCAAAGTAGGCGCGCACCGCACAATACAGAAATTGAGGAAACCGAGATGGAAGTTATTCTGCTCGATAAAGTAGGCAAACTGGGCAACGTGGGTGACCGCGTTGATGTTAAAGCCGGTTTTGGCCGCAATTTCCTGCTGCCGACTGGTAAAGCAATTCCGGCTACTGCAGCTAACGTTGCTGAGTTCGAAGCTAAGCGCGCTGAACTGGAAGCCGCTGCTGCCGCTAAGCTGGCTGAAGCTGAGAGCCGTGCTACCAAACTGGCCGACCTGGTTGTTACCATCGCAGCTAACGCTGGCGACGAAGGTAAGCTGTTCGGTTCTATCGGCACCCGCGATATCGCTGAAGCGATCACCGCTGGTGGCGTTGAAGTAGCTAAAGCTGAAGTGAAGCTGCCGGAAGGCGCTCTGCGCGAAGTGGGTGAGTACGATGTAGACGTACAGCTGCACTCTGACGTAATTGCTGCAGTTAAAGTCGTTATCGAAGCCGAGTAAGGTTTTGCTGACGAGTGGTTGGTGCCTTGAGCGCCGGCCGCGCTACAATCGGGCGCTGCTCCCTGTCGGGTCAGCGCCTGTTTTGTTTCTGGAATACAGTAAAGTCCAATGATCGACGAATACGCCAATCCTGAAGAAGAGATCCACAGTGAGGAGAGTTCACCGCTACCGCATTCGGTAGAGGCGGAACAGTCAGTGCTGGGTGGTCTGATGCTGGACCCGGGCCGTATCGATGCCGTTGCCGAACAGCTGAGTGAAGAGGACTTTTTCAGTGCCAGCCACCGCAAGATTTTTGCGGTCATGCGCGAGCTGAGTGATGGCGAGCAGCCCCTGGATATCGTCACTCTCGCTGAAGGCCTCACCAGCCGCGATCTGCTCGGTGAAGTAGGTGGCCCTGTCTACCTGGCGGAATTGGCCGAGAATACTCCCTCCGCAGCAAACATCGTCGCCTACGCCAAGATAGTGCGAGAGCGCTCCATGCTGCGCCAGCTGATCGCCGCTGCCGGTGAGATCAGCCGCACCAGTTTTAACCCCGGTGGCCTCGCCTCTGCCGATCTGTTGCAGATGGCCGAGCGCCGGGTAGCGGAAATTGCCGAGGGGCGTGCCAAAGAGGGCGGCTTCGTCGGTGTGGATACCCTGCTGAAGAAGACTGTCGAGCGTATCGACGAGCTATTCAAGACCGAGGGCGATATCACCGGCCTCAGCACAGGTCTCACCGAACTGGACCAGCGCACCTCCGGCTGGCAACCGGGAGAACTGGTTATTCTCGCGGCGCGTCCTTCCATGGGCAAGACCGCGTTGGCGTTGAATTTTATTGAGAGCGCCATGTTACTGCAGGAGCGCCCGACGCTGATTTTCAGTATGGAGATGCCCTCGGATAGCCTGGTGATGCGGATGTTGTCCTCCATTGGCCGTATCGACCAAGGGAGAATCAGGAACGGCAAGCTGCAGGAAGAGGATTGGCCCAAGCTCTCCAGCGCTGTGCAGAAGATGAAGGGCAAGGCGCTGTATATTGACGATACCCCGGCGCTCAGTCCCAGTGAGGTACGCGCGCGCACCAAGCGCACCGTGCGCGATCACATCAATAAATTAATGCGTGAGAATCCCAAGCTGAGCCGTGAGGATGCAGAGGCCAAGAGTATGCCCGCCATGATTATGGTGGACTACCTGCAGCTGATGCAGGTGAAGGGCACTACCGAGGGGCGTACCCAGGAGATCTCTGAGATTTCCCGCTCTCTAAAGGCATTGGCAAAGGAATATGAATGCCCCGTGATTGCTCTGTCGCAGCTCAATCGGGGGGTGGAACAGCGCCCCAACAAGCGACCGATGAACTCAGACCTACGGGAATCTGGGGCGATTGAGCAGGACGCAGACGTAATCCTGTTTATCTACCGAGACGAGTACTACAACGAGGACAGCCCGGACAAAGGCATGGCTGAGCTGATTATCGGCAAGCAGCGTAACGGTGAGATTGGTACCTGCCGCGCGGCCTTTGTCGGTAAATATACTCGCTTCGATAACTTGGCGGCGGAATACTACCAGGGCGAGTAATCCCTTCCGCTAAGTTTGGGGCTGCCGAGCATCGGGATCCAAGGGGGTCATATATTGTTATCCGAGCAAAAGATTCGCGCCTTGGTGCTGCAGAAACAGTTTATCCACAGCCCCTGGAATGAGGGACTTTCACGGCTATTGCAACACCTGGGCGCTTTACAGCTTGATGCTATCCAGCGAATTACCAGGGCCCACCATCACCAGCTTTACATTCGCTTGCCCCGTTACCGCGAATCACACCTGGCTGAAGCGGAGCAGCGTCGCGAAATTTTCGAATACTGGTCCCACGCCGCCGCCTATCTGCCAATGGCCCACTACCCCTATGCGCGGGTGCGTATGGATCGTATTCGCGCGGGCCAGCGCCACTGGTTTGAGAAAAACGCCAAGTTATGTCGCTATGTGCTGGATCGAGTGCGTGATGAAGGCGCTTTGCGGGCCAGTGATTTTGTGCGCACCAAAAGCGGGTGGTGGGAGTGGTCCGATGAAAAGAAAGCCCTTGAGCAGCTGTTTCACGAAGGTGAATTGATGGTCAGCCACCGTGAGGGCTTTCAAAAAGTCTTCGATCTTTCGGAGCGGATACTGCCGGCAAATACACTGACCCAAGCCGCTTCGAAGCTGGAATATGGCAGCCATCTGGTGCGCACTTTTCTTGGCTGCCAAGGTATTGGCCGCATCGAGGAAATTGCCTACCTGCGCCGGGAAGATAAACCTCTTATTCAGCTGGCAGCAGATAGCATGTTGGCGACTGGAGAGCTGACCCCCCATGGTAAAGAGCTGGTACTGACCGAACAGTTGGAGCAGAGCCTGGGGCGACCATCGCGCAAGGTGCGGCTTTTATCGCCTTTTGACCCTTTGATATTGCAGCGCAAGCGCTTGCGCCGCCTGTTTGGTTTTGAATACCAGCTGGAGTGCTATGTACCGGCGGCTAAGCGTCGTTACGGCTATTTCTGCCTGCCGATTTTATACGGAGACAGATTTGTGGGGCTCGTTGATCTGAAGGCTGACCGGGACGCGGGGTTGTTGCGGGTAGAGAGTCAGCACTGGAAAGAAAAGCCCGGCGGGTCTCTCGAGGCGAGTTACCACCGGGCTCTGGGGCAGTTTGCCCGCTTTCACGGGCTGGAAAGCGAAACAGCGCTTACAGCTTGACCACTACGTAGACTTCGCGACCATCGCGCTGGGTAGGCATAAAATAGTTACCGCCATAGCGGTAGTACTGAATGCCATTGATGATCTCAGCTGCATAACCTGTAGGTAGAGTTTCCACTACCTGGCCAGGCTGAAAACCGTCGGGGCCTGGATTTGGGGTGGCGGGAACTGTGGCCGGAGCGGGAGCCGGAGCCACTGTTGGGACGGCTACTACTGGCGCTGGAACCGGTACTACAGCGACGGGAGCCGGTGGTGCTACCACCACATAAGTACGGCTGGCAGGAACCCACTGGTAATAGGCATCAGCATATCGGTAGTAGGTCGCCCCCCCACTTGAACCTGCACGGCTCTACTTGGCAGTGTTACAACTGAAGCACCCAGAGGCGCATTAACGACGACATAACCCCTTGGGCCATGGCGATAGAAGTGTCCACCGTGGTAGTAATAAGGGTGCCCGCCTACGGCAACGCGAACATGGCCCCTGGGCAATATGGGAGCGATAAACCCAACGGAAACACGGGGGCCGCGATAGTAGCCACCACCTCGGTGATGGTGGTGATCGCCCCCGCGCTCATAGCCGCGTGCATCTGCAGAGGGGCTAAATGCAAAAGCCGCCAGCGCAATGAAGGCACTGGCGCCAAGAACTAAATTCAACTTGTTCACAGTCTCTCCAGCGAAGTGATTACTCACATCGACATACTAACCCTTATTCTGACAGCAAAGACAGGATAATTGGTTAAGAATTGTCAAAGCGCCGGAGTGGAGCCTTGGTCAGCGGTTGCGCTGGATGATACCCATCAGTTTGTACATTAGCTGTGCAGCGGCGAAGTCGTAGGCATGAAAGCCCTCGATCGGCGCGAATTCAAGCAGATCGAAGCCAATTATCTCTCTTTGCTGTGCCACAGACTCGAACAAGTTGAGGGTTTGATACCAGCCGAGGCCGCCGGGGACCGGAGTGCCGGTGGATGGGAAGACCGATGGATCCATACCATCTACATCCAGAGTAAAGAAGACTTTTTTGGGGAAATTGTCCGGTAACTGGAATTCCTGTATGTTGCTGGGTACCAGCTGGTGAGCGTCCAGGTACCCCACATTGTAGTCCTTGCGCGCCTGCATCTCCTCTTCGCAATAGGCGCGAATTCCCAGCTGGAACAGGGGCACACCGGCCTCTACCACCAGGCGCATAACACTGGCATGGCTATGTTTATGGCCCTCATAGCGATCGCGCAAGTCGGCGTGGGCATCAATTTGCACTACGCCAAAGTCAGTTTCTCCGGCATCCAGCAGACCTTTGATAATGCCCCAGGTCACTGAATGCTCGCCGCCGATGCCTACCGGCATTTTTCCCAGTGCCAGCACCTCCTTGGTTACTGTGGCGATATTATCCATCACCTGCTCTGCAGGACCGGAAACCGATACGGGTGGGCGGGTGTAGATGCCCAGATCACATGGATTGGAGAAGTTATCGAAAGTCTCCAGCTGCCAGGAGGCCTCGAGGATGGAGGCTGGGCCCTTACCGGTACCACCGCCGTAAGAGACGGTTTCTTCATAGGGTATAGGGATGATATGAAAGAGCGCATCTTCCGGTTTCGGCTGCTCAATTTCGGAGCCGAGAAAAATGGGATAATTTTTTTCTGACATTAAATTTCGTTCCTCAGTGGGTCGGGTCTCTGTGAGACCCACCGCATCTTAATCTCGATCGGCAGACGCTTAAGAGAGCCGTCCCTTGAAATCGTCGTAGTCAAAGCTTTTGATCATTTTCAGCTCGTCGGTTTCCGAGTTCCACAGGGCTATGGCAGGTAGGGGAATACCATTGAATGTGTTGGTTTTCACCATGGTGTAGTAAGCCATTTCCTCGAACACCAGGCGCTCTCCGACCCGGAGTGGATCGTGAAAACTGTACTCACCGATACTGTCTCCGGCCAGGCAGCTCTGTCCACCCAGGCGATAGGTGTGGGGCAGCTCACCGGGGCGCGCAGCACCGGTAATTTCAGGGCGGTATGGCATTTCCAGGACATCCGGCATATGGCAGGTTGCGGAGGCATCAAGAATGGCCAGATTCTGGCCATTCCAGGCGGTATCCACCACTTCTGCTACCAGAATGCCGGCAAATAGTGAGATGGCCTCACCCGGCTCAAGGTAAACCTGCACATCGTACTTGTTGGAAAAGCTGCGCACGGCTTCAACCAACTCATCCACCTGATAATCGCGGCGGGTGATATGGTGGCCGCCGCCGAAATTAATCCACTCCATCTGTGGAAGCAGATCGCCAAACCTTTCCTCCACCGCGGCGATGGTGCGCTCCAGTGGTTTGAAATCCTGCTCGCATAAGGTGTGGAAGTGCAGACCGCTGATACCTTCCAGGGATTCGTCTTCGAACAGGGAGCGCACTATGCCCAGGCGTGAGCAGGGAGCACAGGGGTCGTAGAGATCGGTGTGGCCCTCCGAGTGCTCAGGGTTGATACGCAAACCGAAGCGCAATTCAGGGCGCTGCTTTTGCATTTCCAGGCACAGCTCCCGATAGCGCTTCCACTGGGAGAAGGAATTGAAGATTACATGGTGGGCAAACTGCAGTATTTCATGCAGCTCTTCATCTTTGTAGCCGGCACTGAATACATGTACTTCTTTGCCCTGGTCACGACCACCGTATTCTTCAAAGCCGAGCCTGGCCTCATACAAACCACTGGCGCAGGTGCCAGACAGGTACTCAGCCACGATCGGCCCTGTGCTGAACATGGAAAAGGCCTTGAGAGCGGCGAGTACCTTGGCTCCGCTGCGCTCCTGTACATCGGCGAGTACTGCCAGATTATCGCGCAAGGCAGTTTCATCGACGACAAAACAGGGGGAGGGTACGCGGTGGGGATCAAAGTGACCGAAATAATCTACGCGGGGAGTGAGGTCCATGGGTGGCGTTATATCCTGATGCGACGGGATGGGCACTGGCGCCCATCCCTAGGAGTATGCGGAAAAGTGCACAATTACTGGAAGGGTTTATCCAACCAGGTTTCCTGCCAGGGTAGGCCGTACTTATTCAAGTCGTCCATAAAGGGGTCTGGGTCCAACTGCTCCATATTCCATACACCCGGCTTCATCCACTTGCCCTCCATCATCATTTTGGCACCGATCATAGCGGGTACGCCGGTGGTGTAGGATATCGCCTGGGACTGCACTTCTTTGTAGCAATCCTGATGGTCGCAGGTGTTGTAGACGTAGTAGATCTTTTCTTTGCCGTCTTTGGTGCCCCGGATAATGTTGCCGATGCAGGTCTTGCCTTTGGTCAGCGGTCCCAGGCTGGCGGGATCAGGCAGCATGGCTTTGAGGAACTGGATAGGCACAATTTCCTGGCCCTGGAATTGCACAGGCTCGATGCTGGTCATGCCGACGTTTTGCAGTACTTCCAGGTGCTTCAGGTAGCTTTCCCCAAAGGTCATCCAGAAGCGCGCGCGCTCGATTTCGGGGAAGTGCTTGGACAGGGACTCAAGCTCTTCGTGATACAGCAGGTAGATGTCTTTGTCACCGATACCTTCTGGGAAGTTGAAGATACGTTTCTCTTCCATTGGTTTGGTGGTAACCCACTGGCCGTTCTCCCAGTAGCGACCGTTGGCGGTAATCTCGCGGATATTGATTTCCGGATTGAAATTAGTAGCGAACGGCAGGCCATGGTCGCCGGCATTACAGTCGAGAATATCCAGGGTTTGGATACGATCGAAATGGTGCTTCTTGGCGTAGGCGGTAAATACACTGGTTACACCGGGATCGAAACCGCTGCCCAGCAGTGCCATCAGGCCGGCCTTCTCGAACTTCTCCTGATAGGCCCACTGCCATTTGTATTCAAACTTGGCCTCTTCCGGCGGCTCGTAGTTGGCGGTGTCCAGGTAGTGCACGCCGGTTTCCAGGCAGGCATCCATGATGTGCAGATCCTGGTAAGGCAGGGCCACATTGATCACCATGTCCGGCTTCACTTTCTCGATCAATTTGACCAGCTCAGGTACGTTGTCTGCATCTACTTCGGCAGTATCGATTTTGCGCGGCAGCATGGCTGCAATCTTGTCACACTTGCTCTTGGTGCGACTGGCCAGGGTGATATTCTCAAATACATCCGCAACCTGGGCGCATTTGTGCGCAACAACCTGGCCGACGCCGCCGGCGCCGATGATCAGTACGTTGGCCATAAAGGTCTCCTCAATCTGCAGCTTTTCTTGCCGCTATCTTCTCAAAGGCGCAGGGCCTTATTTTTCAAAATAGGTGTAACCGCTCATGCTAGCGGTATAGGTCTGTAGGATCTGCTTGCGCTGCGCGGCGGTAATCAACCCCTGTTTTACCGCACGCTCCGCCAGGCGACGGAAGCGCTCGAACAGCACTTTGGGCTGGTATTCTACGTAACTCAGTACGTCTGAAATACTATCGCCGTGAATCTCGTGGCTGAAGTCGATACTGCCATCGTCCTGGATTCGCACGCTCACTACGTTAGTATCGCCAAACAGGTTGTGCAGGTCGCCAAGGGTTTCCTGATAGGCGCCGATCAGGAAGGTTCCGAGGATATAGTCCTCACCTTCTTTTAGCTCGTGCAGTGGCAGAGTTTTCTGTTCTTTTTCGCGGCCAATAAAACGGTCGATCTTGCCGTCGCAGTCACAAGTGATATCGGCAATGATGGCTGAACGTGTCGGTGCTTCGTTCAAGCGGTGGACCGGCAGAAGAGGGAACACCTGGTCGATGGCCCAGATATCCGGCACCGATTGAAATACGCTCATATTCGCGTAGTAAATATCCGACAGAACTTCTGGTAGGGCCTGTAGATCCGCTGGGATTTCCTCAGCCTCATCGAGCAGTTTGCGAATTTCCTGGGCGCCCTGCAGGAACAGGTTTTCCGCATTGGCGCGTTCGCGCAGGCTCACCTGGCCATGCAGGTAAAGGGAGCGCAATTCATCGCGGTAATAGAGGGCATCGTTGTAGCTTTCCTGCAGGTTTTTTGGAGTGATATTGCGCACCGCATCCTGCAGGTTGAGTAGCATCTGGTGATCGTCGTCACTGATCTTGGTATGTTCGAGCTCCACCGGTTCAAAACGGGTGGTATCGAGGATATCGAACAGCAACACTGAGGAGTATGCCACAGTGGCGCGACCGGACTCGGTAATAATCACCGGATGTGCCACGCCCTCACTGTCGAGGGTGCCCATAATGGCTTCCACAACATCCACACAGTACTCATCCAGGGAATAGTTCTTGGAGTGTGTGTAGTTGGTTTTCGTGCCGTCGTAGTCCACTGCCAGGCCGCCGCCCAGATCCAGGTAACCCATGGGGGCTCCTTCCTCCACAAGGTCGGCATAGTAGCGGCAGGCTTCCAGCACACCGGTGCGAATATCTCGGATATTCGGTACCTGTGAGCCCAGGTGGTAATGCAGTAGCTTGAGACAATCTAGCATATCGTGATTGCGCAATTGGTCGACCATGGCAATCAGGTCGTTACTGCCCAACCCGAAGATACTGCGGTCGCCGCTGGTGGCATTCCAATAGCCCCCCACTTTGGAGGCGAGTTTCACCCGCGCGCCGATATTGGGTCGTACCTGCTCGCGTTCCGCACAACGAATAATGGTCTCTACTTCGGAGGGGGTTTCCACTACAAAGAAAACCTGTATACCCAGGCGCTGTGCCTGCAGGCCGAGGTTAATAAATTCCTCGTCCTTGTAGCCGTTGCAGACAATCAGGGATTCGGTGTTATCCAGAATAGATAGCGCCGCAATTAGCTCCGCCTTGCTGCCGGCCTCCAGACCGTGGTTAAAGTGACTGCCAGCAGTGGCGATCTCCTCGATCACCTGACATTGCTGGTTCACTTTGATGGGGAAGACTCCACGGAATACGTTGCTGTAGCCACAGTTGTCGATAGCGCGAGCAAAGGATTCGTTGATGCGGGCGATCTGAGCATCGAGCAGGTTTTCGATACGCAATAACAGCGGCATGCCCAGGCCGCGTTCGGTGGCGCCGCGGGCAATCTCCATCAGGGAAACACTGTAGGACTCTCCGTTTTGGCCCTCTACCTGAACTGAAATTTCACCGTTTTCATTTAGATCGAAATAGCCGGCGCCCCAGTTGCGGATGCCGTAGAGTTCGGCCGAATCTTCGCAAGTCCAATCTTTTACTTGTTGCTGTTTCATGGCGCCTTTCTGTTGACCTTTGGCGGGCGCGAATCTTGGGCCCAGCAGGGCTGGAAAGCAATAACTATAGATAAAAAAACGCTAATTTTTGATACGGCAAAACCAAATGATTACTCAGTCAATTTGAGAGGTATTTGCGTGCTGTGACAATGCTGAATTTTTGATCGGATTTGAGGGGTATGGAAGTAGGGGGAATAAAAAAGCGGCCCGGGGGCCGCAGGAGTGGGGGTGGTATTGGGCTATAGCAGGCCGGGTCGTGGCACTACACGGTAACCGCGTCGTACATCGTCCCACAGATAGTAGGTATCGTAAGCGACGTAGTAGTTGTAGCCGCCGACAATCACGGTGAGTGCTGAGGCTGGCAAACTGTGTACTATGGCTCCATGGGGCGCATGGGTTACCACATAGCCGTGGGATGCCGGGCGGTAAAAAATACCCTCGCTGTAATAGAAGCCGGCTGCACCGATGCTAATACTGACGAAGTTGCGAGGCAGGTGGCGCCAGCGATAGCCATAACCATAGTGCGTCGGACGGTGGTGGGGGCGATGACCGCGATAACCGTGGCGGTAAAGGGGCCTATGAGCCGCGCGATGCCCATGCCGATGGCCTTTTCTGTGGCCTTTCTTGTAGCCTTTGTTGTAGCCATCATTGTAAGCATGGCGAATTTCGCGGCGATGTTTGCGTTCTTCCCTGCGCTGTTGTCTGCGCTGCTCTTTCTTGCGCTCCTGCCTGCGACGCTTTTTTTCCTGCTGGCGATCGTAGTGCTTATCGTGATGCTTTTTATGGCTGCGCTCAAAATGACGCTGCTCACGTTGAGCTCTCCCTTGCCCATGATGGTCGTGGTCTATTGCACGCTGGTATCCCTGGTTGACTTCGGACAGCGCTGGGGTTGCTATCAGCAGCAAGCCCGCAGTAGCGATGGCGGTAGCAAGGTGTCTCATGGCAGCACTCCCGAGCACGAGTGGCTCTGTTATGTCGTTTGAGGTCTTTTGTGTATCTTGGCGGGCAGTTTGCCTTGGCGGGTCTGAACACTTCCTGAACTGTAGGCAGACCTAGTCAAAAGAAAGGCAGCTGATGGGGGTGACTGACAATCCAATTGTCAATGTTTTCTCCAATCTGGGGAGTTGAGCGGTACACTCGTCGGAAACCTATAGATAGCGGCGATTTTTGCTCTGTTGAGACACCCGGTCGCAGCGAGTATTATGCCGCGCTGATTCACAGTGAGCGGTAGAGAGATGCAAGTCTTCCACCACGTAGCGAGCCTGCGCGAGACGCTGGCCAAAGCCCGCAGGGACGGCAAGACCGTTGGGTTCGTGCCTACGATGGGCAACCTTCACGATGCCCATATAGAACTGGTCAGGATTGCCCAGCAACATTGCGATCTGGTAGTGGTGTCTATCTTCGTTAACCGCCTGCAATTTGGCCTGAACGAGGATTGGGACAAGTATCCGCGTACCATGGAGCGGGATATGGCCAGGTTGCGCGAAGCCGGGTGTGATTTCCTGTTTCATCCTGATGAGAACGAAATCTACCCCAATGGCATGGATCAGCAGACCCGTGTGGTTTGCCCGGCTATGACCGATGTACTTTGTGGTGCCAGCCGTCCCGGCCACTTCGAAGGGGTGACGACGGTAGTGGCCAAGCTTTTCAATATTGTACAGCCGGATAAGGCCGTATTTGGCATCAAGGATTTCCAACAATTGGCGGTGATTCGCCGCATGGTGGAAGACCTGTGCATGCCAGTGGAAATTGTTGCGGCCCCGGTGCACCGGGAGGTGGATGGCCTGGCGATGAGTTCCCGCAATGGTTATATCACGGTGGATGAGAGGCCCAAGGTTTCTGTGTTGAACCAGTCGCTGAACTGGGCAAAAGACGAGATCATTGCGGGGCGTCGGGACTTTGCCGCCCTTGAAGAAGAGGCGCGCAAGCGTATAGAAGATAGCGGTTTTCGCGTAGATTATTTCTCCATCTGCTATAGCAAGGATTTACAGCCGGCGGCAGATGACGACAAACAAATTACGATTCTGGGAGCGATGTATACCAGCGCTGCACGCCTGATCGACAACGTTTCCCTGGAACTTTAAAGGGGCATCCAACTATGCAAATCGAAATGTTGAAGTGCAAACTGCATATGGCCGCGGTGACCCAGGCTGAACTCTGGTATGACGGCTCCTGCGCAATTGATGGAGAGCTGGTGGAGCTGGCCGGTCTGCGCGAATTCGAGAAAATCGATATTTATAATGTGAGTAATGGTGAGCGTTTTCATACCTATGTAATCCTGGCCGAGCGCGGCTCAGGAATCATCTCTATGAATGGGGCTGCAGCTCGCCGTGTCCAGGTGGGCGATCGTATTATTATCGCTTCCTATGCGCAGATGACCGAGGAACAGGCTGATAGCCATAAGCCCAAGCTGGTCTACCTGGATGAGAAAAACAAGGTTGAGCGCAGCACTAATACTATTCCGGTTCAGTTAGCGGAAGCCTGATTCTTCTCGCTACAGGGCGTTGTGCCCTGTAGCATCTCTGCCGCTTATTGACCAGACATTAATAACACTTCCTGTTTAAACCTCTTTTCCAGGTAGGACTCATCCAGGGTGTAATGCCAGAGGTTTTTCTTTTGTCCTTTAGCTAGAGCGATTTCGCCAATTCTGCCGGGGTTGTATTTAATTGGTTGACCGAGTTGGTAATCAGCGATGGGGTCCTGATAGGCCTCTTCCAAAGAAATTATTTCCCACCCCTCCAGCCTTAGTCGCTGAGCCAGATCGCCAATAAACAGTGCTGTGATATCCATTTCATGCAGCAATATTACGTGTTTGGGTGAGCGTCCGAGATATTTAATTGCCATATCATCGTAGTAATTAATACTTGCCATAAGGACGTCGACATAAAAGTTGGAGAGTCTCTCCAAATCAACCGGATTCCCATCTTTCACTGCCGTTTGGAAAAGCTCTTCGATATACCAGTCGTAATTATTTAAGGTGATATAGGCATTGAGATAATTATGTTCCTGCAACAGGTTTCGCATGCCATCCCGTTTTTCGACAGTCTCCCCTTCGCGCAGGTAGGGGAAGCGAAAATAAGGCTTAAAATTGTCAAATTGCTGGAGTAACTGGTGTGCCTGTAGAAACTCCTTCTGGTAGGTGGGTAGCTCTGTATTTAGAAAGTTTGGATGGCTGTGAGTGTGATTGCCAATAATATGTCCGGCTCTGTCGTATAGGCGCATTCGCTCCAAGCCTTCCTTGTCCAGGAACCGGGTATTGGAAAAAAAGGTCACTTTGCCAATCTGATGCTCTTTCAGGCTATCAATTAACGTTTTGGCTCGGGTTGGTCCGTCAAAGTAGCCATCGGCTTTACGAGGGGCATCATCGAATGTAATTGCCAGTTGCTTGGCGTTAGCCACAGGGGTTGTTAACAGGCAGATTATCAACAATAAGATTGAACGCTGCATGATTTCTGTCTCTAATGAGTTTATGTATGGGCAGTTCGCTAGGACCGGTTTGACCTGTCTTGCTAATCAGGCTTTCTGTCTCAATCTGCTTGCCAGGCAACTTATCCTCACCGTGTAATCTAAAGTACACTGACCATTGAACTGGATTCCCTATTGTGTCTTCTTTGGTCGCAGGTGTATATGACCCAAATACTAGTTAGTTCCTGCCTCCTGGGGTGTGCCGTGCGTTACAACGGTACTGATGTTGAGGTCTACAACAGTGATTTTGATTGGCTTGTGGAAACCCAGGAGATAGTTCCTCTGTGTCCGGAAGTTGCGGCCGGACTGCCTATTCCGAGAGCGCCGGCGGAGATCAGCGGTGGTAATGGAGCAGACATTTTAGCGGGTGCAGCCAGAGTTATAGGAAGCGAAAAAAAGATTTAACCGACCAGTTTTTGTTGGGGGCTAAACTGGCCCTCAAATTATGTCGTCGACATAATATTCGTTATGCAGTGCTTACTGAAAATAGCCCGTCTTGCGGCAGCGGTTATATTTACGATGGCAGTTTTTCAGGAAAGAAAATAGTCGGTGTTGGTGTCGTATCTGCGCTTCTTGAAAAATCGGGAATACAGGTATTTAGCCAGCATACTGTGGGTATTCTCAGAGAACTTATCGGTTCTTCTTGACCAAATTGAGTTTTGAGCATAAATAAATTTAGACCAATGATAACTACGCATCAAAAAGTGAGTTCTGAAGTTGTCAATTTTAAAGAAAAGCTGAGTCTTTTCTCGGAACACTGGTCCCCTAAGGTAATTGCCCAGATGAATGATTACCAGTTAAAACTGGTGAAAATCCAAGGGGAGTTTACCTGGCATGATCATCCCGATACCGATGAAGTATTTATTGTAATTTCGGGCAATATGGAGATTGAATTTCGTGATAGAGTCATTTCTCTGGGGCCCGGTGAGATGACAGTAGTGCCTAAAGGTGTGGAGCATAAACCTAAGGCTGAACAGGAATGTGAAGTCCTGCTGATTGAGCCCAAAGGGGTTGTTAATACCGGTGATGCCTGTGGAGAGTTAACTGCTGAAAATGATATCTGGATTTAATCGGTATCTGCATTTTCTGCAATAAACAGGCGATTTATTAACCAATTTTATTCCATTATCTTCTTTTTTGTTGTGGCTTTATCTTACAGGGCCTGCATAGAATTATCGCCTACCAATACACTGGGCTGTGAGATGTGGAGATTATTTCGCAGTGGCTATGTTATAAAGTGGCAAGAATAAAGCTCTAATAATTTCAGGTTTCTCTAAGCTGGCCTTGCTGCGCTAATAATAAAGGAGAGGATGATGTCTGAAGTGCATACCCGCCCGGTTCCCCCCAGTTTTGCTGCCAACGCGCTTATTAGCGCTGAAGACTACGAAAGAATGTACCGCCAATCGGTGGAGAGCCCAGAGGCATTTTGGGCGCAACAGGCCAAGGACTTTTTGCAGTGGGACAAGCCGTTTACGCAAGTTCTTGAGGAGGATCTGCACAAAGGCCACGCCGCCTGGTTTTCTGATGGTCAGTTAAACGTAACCGTGAACTGTATTGACCGACATCTGGCCAACCGTGGCGAGCAGACAGCGATTCTTTGGGAAGGGGATGATCCCGCGGACAGCAAGGCAATCAGCTACCAAAGCCTATACGAAAATGTGTGCCGGCTGGCCAACCTACTGAAGTCCCGAGGGGTTAAAAAAGGGGATCGGGTTTGTATCTATATGCCGATGATCCCCGAGGCAGCCTACGCTATGCTCGCCTGTGCCCGTATCGGTGCGGTGCACTCGGTCGTGTTTGGTGGCTTCTCCCCGGTATCCCTGAAAGATCGCATCCTCGATTCCGATTGTCGCCTGGTGATTACTGCTGATGAAGCGGTCCGCGGCGGTAAGCGAGTGCCCCTGAAAGCCAATGTGGATAAAGCATTGGCAGACTGCCCCAATGTGCATACGGCGATAGTGGTTAAACATACGGGCACAGCGGTGGACTGGGACAGTAAGCGGGATATCTGGTATGCCGAGTCCGTGGTCGAAATGGAAAGTGACTGTCCGCCAGAAGTTATCGGCGCAGAGGACCCCCTCTTTATTTTGTATACCTCCGGATCCACTGGAAAGCCCAAGGGAGTTTTACACAACACTGCTGGCTATCTATTGATGGCCACTATGACTTTCAAATATGTATTCGATTACAAAGAGGGCGAGGTTTTTTGGTGTACTGCTGATGTTGGTTGGATCACAGGACACAGCTATATCGTCTATGGACCCCTGTGCGCTGGCGCTACGAGTTTAATGTTTGAGGGAGTACCCACTTACCCCGATGCATCCCGGTTCTGGCAGGTTGTAGATAAACACAAAGTAAATAGCTTTTACACGGCGCCGACAGCAATTCGCGCGCTGATGGGAGCCGGTGATAAATTTGTAACAGGTACGGATCGAAGCTCATTACGTCTGCTGGGTACCGTTGGTGAGCCGATTAATCCGGAGGCCTGGGAGTGGTACTACAAGGTAGTTGGCGATGAGCGCTGCCCAATTGTGGACACCTGGTGGCAGACTGAAACTGGTGCCCATATGATCACCCCTCTGCCTGGAGCTCTGGCACTTAAACCCGGCTCCGCTAGCAAGCCATTCTTTGGTGTCCAGCCGGCGCTTTTAGATGGGAACGGCAGGGAAATTCATGGTGTAGGTGAGGGTTCTTTGGTGATCAAGAGAAGCTGGCCCTCAATAATTCGTGGAGTTTACGGAGATCGCCAGCGCATGATCGATACCTATTTCTCCATGTATCCCGGTTATTACTTCACCGGCGATGGGGCGCGCAGGGATGAGGATGGCTACTACTGGATTACAGGCCGCATAGATGATGTATTGAATGTGTCCGGCCACCGCCTGGGCACTGCGGAAATTGAGAGTGCCCTGGTATTGCACAATGATACGGCGGAAGCGGCAGTCGTTGGCTATCCCCACGATATTAAGGGGCAGGGCATTTATGCTTTTGTTACTTTGAAGTCAGGGTGCCTTCCCTCTGATGCGCTACATCAGGAGCTGATAGATCTCTGTTCCAAAGAAATAGGTCCTATTGCCAAGCCCGATTTCATCCAGTGGGCACCTGGATTACCAAAAACCCGCTCGGGCAAAATTATGCGTCGTATTTTGCGTAAGATTGCTTGTAATGAGCTGGATAACTTGGGAGATACCTCCACACTCGCGGACCCTTCAGTAGTTGACGAGCTGGTAGAGCATCGCGAAAATCGCTAATAGAGACTTACCACATCAATGCTTTGATTAGCCGCCATAGCGCGCTGAGACATAATGCAAAAGCCGGGTTTAGCCCGGCTTTTTTACTGGCAGTAAAAACAGCCATTTTATAGCTGACAAGGCTTGAACATAACGACAAGCTTTTAGCAGATTGGGGTAAGCCCAGTTGCTCAATGCAGTAAAGGAGAATCCGTTTGGAGCAGGGACAGTATCTTTGCGAGCACTACCGTTTTGCCGCAGATCAGCGACTCAAGGTATTTAATTTCTTTGTGGTATTAACCATGTTTGTCGAGGGGGGCATCTTCACCGCGGTAGAGAAAAACTTTCATCCCCTTATCCTGGCTCTGCTGGGCGGATTTGTGGTAATCCTGGTAACTGTATTCTGGCTAATGGATATCCGAAGCCGTCAACTACTTAAACTTGCTGTGCCGGCTCTTAAAACGTTGGAGCAGAATTTTCCAGAGGAAGCCAGGATCTTTTCCAATGACGCAATACGCAGGGGGATCTCGCTCGATATACGTTTGCATTTCGTGTGCTACTAGTTGGCCAGCTTATCTTTGGTTTTGGGGTGGCGGCCTATGGATTACATCATTGGTATGTCACCCCTTAGATGATGACGTGAATACTAAATTTTTCTGGCCAGTTTTCCTGGCCAAATTAGATATGTCATTTGAGATTTGTATACGCAATGGCATTCTCTACAGAGTTTTTTGTTCGCTTAAAGACAGTCTCATAGGCTGTAAAAGCCGACATGATTTTCCCTAAAAAGGGCACACTTCAATCCGCTGGACTATCTTGCAGGTTGTCGATATTGCCACTGCTTTACTTTGGAAGCTTATGCATGTTGGACCATATCAAAATTCCAGTTCAGGACCTTGCGCGTAGCAGTGACTTTTACCGCCAGTCCCTCACTCCTCTGGGATATGAGCTGGTGATGGAGTTTGATAATTCTGCCGGTTTTGGCTGGGCGGATAAACCTGAGTTCTGGATCTATAGTAGCGGACCTGCCAGCGGACAATTACATATCGCATTTCGCGCGGAAGAGCGCGAGGTGGTGCGTGATTTCTACCGGGCCGCGCTCCAGGCCGGAGGCACCGATAATGGTGTGCCCGACGTCTATGAGCAGTATCATCCAGACTACTATGCGGCCTACGTTTTAGATCCCGATGGCAATAACCTGGAAGTGGTCTGCCATCTTCCAGGCGACCTGCAGGGCTAGCTAAAGAGCTTAACTTTACTGATAACTGCTGGAGAGCTTTATGGATGATAATGCTCGCGCCAAGTATCTGTCTATTGCGCTGGTTGTTGTTGGCTTGATTTTTATTCTGGCTATTTTTCCAATGATGATGTGGATATGGCCTGCGGGATGGGGCTGGACTCCTCGACAACCGGAATATGAGCAGATGATAATGGGTGTATATGCCACCCTGGGAGTATTTCTAATTCGCGCGGCCAAAAACCCGGCGGCTGATGCCAGCTTAATTTGGTTTACTATTTGGTCGAGTCTGGTGCACGCAACCATTATGTTAATTCAGGCCCTTGTTGATGTTACAGAGCGAGAAAACCTGATGGGAGATATACCTGCGCTTTATTTGGTTGCTGTAATCCTTTGGTATCTGATGCCCAAGCATGTGAAAAAATAACAGGATAATTGAGGGCATTATCTCTGGAGTAATTCAACTTTCTCTCTCAATTAATCCCCGCTATAAGAACGATAATAAGGTCCAATTTCCAGCTTATTGTTCGCCCCTATAAGCTTTTCCCCTGTGATAGAAACAACTACAGGGGCAAACCCAGCGATGAAATACCTTCCCTTATTTGCATTAACTATTGGCCTCATAGGAGGCGCCAATGCTGAGACACTTACCCGCGATAATGGTGCGCCGGTGGGTGATAACCAGAACTCCCAGACTGCAGGAGAGAATGGCGGTAACCTATTACAGGATGTGCACTTAATTCAGAAATTGCAACGCTTCGCGCGAGAACGTATCCCTGAGAGAGTGGTGCATGCGCGAGGAACCGGAGTTCACGGTGAATTTGTGCCTATAGTGGATATCAGCCACTTAACGCGCGCTGCGGTCTTTGAGCCCGGTAGCAAAACTCCCGTGTTTGTGCGCTTTTCTACTGTAATTCACTCTAAGGGTTCACCGGAAACCCTGCGCGATCCGCGTGGATTTGCCACCAAATTTTATACAGAAGAAGGTAACTGGGATTTGGTAGGGAATAACCTGCCGGTATTTTTTATCCGTGATGCGATTAAATTCCCGGATATGGTTCATTCGCTGAAGCCCTCCCCGGTGACTAATCAGCAGGACCCCAATCGCTTCTTTGATTTTTTCAGCCACGTGCCGGAATCCACCCATATGTTGAGTTGGGTCTATTCCGATTACGGTACACCAGCCAATTTGCGTCAGATGGATGGCTGGGGCGTTCACGCCTATAAGCTTGTTAATGACAAGGGTGATGTGAATTATGTGAAATTTCATTGGAAAACCCGTCAGGGTATTAAAAACCTGACTGCGGAAGAGGCAGCGAAAATTCAGAGCAAGGACTTCAGTCATGCTACCCGCGATATGTATGCGGCGATTGAAAAGGGCGAATATCCCCAGTGGGACTTGTATATTAAAGTGCTGAAGCCCTCGCAGCTGAACAGCTTTAATTACAATCCGTTAGATGCCACCAAAATGTGGTTGGACGTGAAAGAAACCAAAGTCGGCACTATGACGCTCAACCGTGTGCCCACTAATTTCTTCCAGGAAACCGAACAATCCGCGTTTGCGCCAGCCAATATTGTTCCCGGTATTGAGCCATCTGAAGACCGCTTGTTACAGGGGCGTGTGTTTTCCTACTCTGATACTCAAATGTATCGCCTGGGCGCCAACCACCAGCAGTTGCCGATCAACCGCCCCCGCGTGGTGGTAACCAACTGGAATCAGGATGGAGCAGGCAATTACGGTCAACAGGCTTCTACTGTGAATTACCAGCCTAGCCGCATCGATGTGCGCAATGAGGACCCGAAAGGCCTTTACAGCAGTAAACCTCTAAGTGGTCGCACCCAGCAAAAGGCGATTGAGAAGAAGCTGCCTTTTGCTCAGGCGGGTGCCTTCTATCGCAGTCTGAGCCCGGAAGAACGCCAGAATCTGATCGAAAACCTGGCTGGCGATCTGGGTAAAGTGCGCGATGACAATACCAAGCACATTATGCTGAGCTACTTCTACCAAGCCGACAATGATTACGGACAACGCCTGACCAAAGCTGTTGGTGGAGATTTGGTTCGAGTCAGGAAACTGGTTCAGTAAATTTAGCTGGAGAGCGGGTGGCTTTGTCACCCGCAATATTTGAGAGATGCAACTATGAGATCAATATTATCCACGCTGCTCTTACTTGCCCTGGGTGTTCAGGCCGAAGAGCCAGGAAATGCCGGCTCTGGTTTTGCCGAACTCTCCCGGTATTATTTTGTTGCGGCCAGGGTCGGTGATACTGAAGTATTGCGTGAATTTTCCGAAGCAGGTTTTCCTCTGGACGTTCGCAATTCCAAAGGCTATACGGCCCTTATGATTGCTACTTATAACGGCAATGCGCAGGCGGTGAACTACCTATTGCGAAAGGGCGCTGACGCCTGTGTACAGGATCGGCGTGGGAATACTGCTCTGATGGCGGCGGTTTTCCGCGGTGAATTTGCCCTTGCCCGCACTTTACTTAAGCAGGATTGTGATCCACAGCAAGCCAATAAAGCTGGGCACTCTGCAGAGGATTTTGCCAAGGTGTTTGGCCGCGACCGCGTAGTTCAGCTATTGCAGCAGCAGCGGGAAAATGGCGGTTAAAATTGCATAGAGCACGGCTGGTACGTCAGAGTGCCGAACGGCAACACTGCACTTATTTTTCTACTGAGGCCACAGCCAGGCATAACAATCTAATTCAGTGTTTGTCCCCGCCCCTGCCACCGCGTTAGCATAGCCAGCTGCAATCCAGTTGGTACCCGCTATGGCCCAGAATCACCATCCCTACGAAGCCCTCACGCCGGACGTGGTGATTGACTGCGTTGAGAGTAGTGGGCTTGTCTCTGATGCGCGTATTTTCCCTTTAAACAGCTATGAAAATCGCGTTTACCAGGTGGGTATTGAGGGTACGGAACCACTGATCGCCAAGTTTTATCGCCCGGATCGCTGGAGCGATCAGCAGATATTGGAGGAGCACCAGTACACCCTGGAATTGGCAGAAGAGGAAATTCCCGTAGTGGCGCCCCTGCAATTTGACGGACGCACCTTGCTGGAATCCCAAGGTTTCCGCTTTGCGTTGTTTCCCCGTCGCGGTGGGCGCCAGTTGGAAATGGATAATTTTGATCACCTGGAGCAGGTGGGGACCATGCTTGGACGCATCCATGCTGTAGGTAGTGCTAAGCCGTTTAGCCATCGCCCGTCCCTGACCCTGCAGCACTTTGCCATCGACAGCCGCGAATTTATTCTCGGTGGTGATTTCCTGCCCTTGGAGAACCGGGAGGCCTATGCCTCCGTTACGGGTCATATCATTGAGCAGGTGGCCCCACTTTTTGAGCGTGACTGGGATTTGTTGCGCCTGCACGGTGACTGCCACAGCGGCAACTTCCTGTGGCGCGATGACACCCCCTGGTTTGTTGACTTGGATGATTGCCTGATGGGGCCGGCTATCCAGGATATTTGGATGTTGATCTCCGGCAACCGCGCTGAGCAAACTGCATACCTGGACACGGTTCTCGAAGGTTATGAAACCTTCTATCGTTTTGATCCCCAGCAGTTACAGCTGGTGGAACCGTTGCGTTGCCTTCGCCAGATGCATCACGCTGCCTGGCTGGCACGTCGCTGGCAGGACCCGGCATTTCCCCAGGCTTTCCCCTGGTTCAATACGGCCCGCTATTGGGCTGAACATATACTGGCATTACGCGAGCAGCAGTCAGCGCTGCTGGAACCTCCACTGACACTGGGAGCGGTCTAACATGGAAAAACCCGCAATGAATGTCACCTGCGCAGAGGCAAAGACGGACCTGTTATGGGAAAGAATTCGTACTGAAGTAGCGCAGCAAGTAGAGCAGGAGCCCATTCTCGCCAGCTTTCTGCATGCCACTATTCTCAATCACAGCTCTCTGGAGGCGGCGCTTAGCTTTCACCTGGCCAATAAACTGGATAACGCTGTAGCACCAGCATTGTTGATCCGCGAAGTGATCGATGAGGCCCTGGAGGCGGACCCAAGTATTGGTCACGCTGCCCGCGCAGACCTGAATGCTATTTACTTGCGTGACTCTGCCTGTAACTCCCTTTTTGAGCCCTTTTTATATTTCAAGGGCTTCCACGCGCTGCAGGTATACCGGGTGGCACATTGGTTGTGGAAACAGCAGCGCCGCTCACTGGCATTATTTCTACAACATCGGGTATCTGTAGTTTTCAGTGTGGATATTCACCCCGCAGCTAAGGTGGGAGAGGGGATATTATTGGATCACGCGA
Organism: Microbulbifer sp. MLAF003; assembly: GCF_030012965.1. Taxonomy (NCBI): domain Bacteria; kingdom Pseudomonadati; phylum Pseudomonadota; class Gammaproteobacteria; order Cellvibrionales; family Microbulbiferaceae; genus Microbulbifer; species Microbulbifer sp. MLAF003. The sequence goes on along the minus strand of NZ_CP120232.1, from coordinate 4,470,885 downwards.
CCGGTATTGTTATCGGTGAAACCGCAGTGGTGGAGAATAATGTCTCCATTATGCAGTCGGTGACCCTGGGTGGCACTGGTAAAGAGAGTGGCGATCGCCATCCGAAAATCCGCTGTGGCGTCCTGATTGGCGCTGGTAGCAAAGTACTTGGCAATATTGAAGTGGGTGAATGTGCCCAGGTGGCCTCCGGCAGTGTGGTACTAAAACCGGTCCCGGAAAAGACACTGGTGGCTGGGGTACCTGCCAAGGTTCAGGGGCCGGCAACTTGTGCCCAGCCGGCTATGTCCATGGATCAATGCGCCCTTTCACAAGTGGAAAAGTAGCGATTGTTACTCCGTTTGTATTGAAACAACGGGGTAACTTCTTCCCAAGGGAAACGGATAAATGGAACTATCCTTGTACCCATGAAATACAGTCTCAGCGCCAAAAACCTCGTCTGTCGAAACCTCGAGAACCACGCCAGCTATTGTGCGGGCTTACTCAATCCAAATCACACCAAGGAAATCACCGGAATAGTGCGCAGCGACAGTGGTCTACTGTCGGGTCGTCTCAACCAGGTGGTCTCAAATTCGGTAATGCCACCGCGTATACTGCAACGGTTTGCGCTGGATTATTTTGCTGAGCGCCACAGTCCTTTTACCCTTTGGCACAGTGCCTCCAAGCCTCAGGATGACAGTGCCTTGGCAGAAATGGGTTTGCAGCGCAGGCAGTCGCAAGTGGCTATGGCGGCAGAGATCCAGCGCCTCAGCCCGGATGCTGCGGCAGGGGCAGATGAAAATGAAAAATTGGTGATATCCCCCGTAAAAAAAGAGGATCTCGCCAGCTATGCAGAAGTACAGGCGGCTGGGTGTGGCAGCGTCCAGGAAGGGGCGCAGCTGAAAAAGTTTTATCGGGCGTTGGTAGATATACCTGAACAGAAACGTGCGCGGCTCAAGTTTGTTCTCGCGCGCTTGGAGGGTACCCCAGTGGCGGCGGGCTGCCTGTTTGCCTCCGCCGATGCATTGGGTCTTTATGACCTCGTTACGTTAGAGGCATACCGGAGCCGTGGAATCGGCCGTGCACTCTTTCGTCACTTGCTTCAGCAGGCCCAGGCCAGCCACCATCGCAGCCTGGTGGCACTTGCGCCGGCGAATAAACAGCAATTGCCTCTGGATTGTGGTTTTTTTGCTGTGGGCGAAGTAGCCCGCTATGTTTACTCTCCCTAACTTACTGTACACGTTAGTGAGTAGGTATCAGTAGAATTTAGGCGCGCTCTATGGGGAAGGCGATGACATCCTCGATAGAGTCATAGCCTCCTGCCAGCATCAACAGGCGGTCCACCCCTAAAGCCACACCTGCACATTCGGGCATGCCCTCTTGCATGGCAGAAACCAGGCGTTCTTCAAACGGGTTTGCAATGCGGTTATGGGCCCTTCGGTAGGCCAAGTCTGCCTCGAAACGACGTAGCTGTTCGGTGCTGTCGGTCAACTCCCAGTAGCCGTTTGCCAATTCCAGCCCTCCGACATAGGCCTCAAAGCGACGCGCGACCGGAATGCCCTGTTCGTCTGGAATCACTTTGGCGAGTGCGGCCTGGTCAGCGGGGAAGTCGAAGAGCAGGGTAATACCCTCGCCCATGGCGGGCTCCAGGCGATGACTCATCAGTAGATCGAGGCATTCGGCACGCTCGACAGGGGTAAAGGACAACTCCACTTCCCGTTCGACACAGGCGATCAACTCTCTGTCGCTGGCGCTGTGGGGGTCCAGTTGTAGTTCACGCTGAAAAAGCGCGCGATAACTGAGGGATTGCACCTGGGAAATACCCAGTACCTTGCGGAGTAAGTCTGCTACCTCATCCATCAGGCGGTGGTCATCCCAACCGCAGCGGTACCACTCCAGCATGGTAAATTCCGGATTGTGGCGGCTACCTGCCTCGCCCTGACGAAAGGCTTTGCCCAAGTAGTAGCAGTCGCCAATGCCTGCGGCCAGCAGCCGTTTTAAGCCGAACTCCGGGCTGGTGGCGAGGTAGGCGGGAGAGCCAATACACAGGGCACTGATAGATTCGATGTGTGGATCGCTGGTAGCGCGGCGTGATAGCACCGGTACGTCCGCCTCCAAAATCTGGCGTTGGGTAAAAAAGTGGCGGATCTTTGCTAGAAGCGAGGCGCGTTGGCGCAGGGCTTTAATGGTGGCGCTGGGGCGCCATAGGTCAGTAGTCATTGAAGTGGCTCAGGCAGTGGGCGGCCGGGTGGCCGCCCACAGGGAAGGAAAAATCAGTCTTCTTTGGCGCGGCCCAGATATTCGCCGGTGCGCGTGTCCACTTTGATGGTTTCGCCAATCTCCAGGAACAGGGGCACCTTAACTACGGCGCCGGTAGCCAGGGTAGCGGGCTTGGTGCCACCCTGGGCGGTATCACCGCGCAGGCCAGGGTCGGTGTCAGTGATTTCAAGGATCACATGATTGGGGGTTACTGCCAGCGGTACACCGTTGTAAAGGGTCACAGTGCAAATATCCTGTTCCTTGAGCCACTTAGCTGCATCCCCCACGGCATCTGTACTGGCCTGGTGCTGTTCGAAAGTTTCTGGCTCCATGAAATGGTAGAACTCTCCATCGTTGTAGAGGTATTCCATTTCGCGATCCATTACATCCGCGCTTTCCAGGCTCTCGCCGGAGCGGAAGGTACGTTCCCAAACTCGTCCGGTCTTCAGGTTGCGCAGTTTTACGCGGTTAAATGCCTGGCCCTTGCCAGGTTTTACGAACTCGTTTTCCACGATAGAGCAGGGGTCGCCGTCCAGCATTACCTTGAGGCCGCCCTTAAATTCGTTGGTGGAGTAACTAGCCATAGCAAATAGAGCCCTTATAAGTCGTTTATCTATATGATTTTTAACGAGTTTTTCTTCCCGTTCAGGACGGGTAGCTCTGTTGGCTGCCGCCAAATCTGATAGCTGCGAGCGACTCGTTCGGCCCCGGCGCAAAGAATTCACCGGCAGCCCTGAAAAGATGGGGCGAGATTATACAGGAGGGGGCGCCTTGAACGAAGCGCTACGGCTGGGCCTAGTGGTAGATTTGAAGCAGTCCGCGAACCGCAAGGCTTGCGGACTGAAGAGGGTGACAGGAGTGTGTATCAGCTCAGGGGGTTATCGCTGGTGTTATCAATGTACCGCAGCAGGCGCCTGGCGTAATAGGCAAAGGTTGCCTGGCTGCGCTTTTCCTGCAGTATCCAATCGTGAGCCTCGCGGCCCAACTCCGGCGCTATGTCCTGAATGGTACCTGCAGATTCCGCCAGCATCTGCAGCTGGGCGGCACGCTCGCATTGCAGGGCCATGGAGCAGGCTTCCTCCACCGAGCGACATGCGATGATCAGACCATGGTGGGCAAGGAGAATGGCACGTTTGTCCCCTATTGCCTCCGCAATAATTTCGCCTTCGTTGTTTCCTACCGGTACGCCGGGCCACTCTTTGAGGAAAGCGATATCCTCATACAACATGCAGGCGTCCATATGGGAAATTTTCAGTGGACGCTCCAGCATGGACAGTGCGGAAATATGAATTGGGTGGGAATGCACAATACACTTTACATCCGGCCTTGCTCGGTAAATCCAAGTATGAAAACGGTTAGCGGGGTTAGCCATCCCTTCACCGGACAGGACATCAAGGTCTTCGTTGACTTCGAGCAGGTTGGATGCGGTAATTTCATCAAAGCCTAAGCCAAGGCGCTGGGTATAGTAATTGCCCGGGGTTTCTGCGCGGGCTGTAATTTGCCCTGCCAAACCGGAATCGTGCCCATGAGTAAATAAAATGCGGCAGGTAAGTGCAAGCTTCTCCCGCAGGGACCATTGGGGCATGTCCAAGTGTAGTTTCATGGATTTGCTGGCGCGCTCAATAAGCTCGCGTTTTTGCATGGATAGTGTTTCAGCCATGTTGTACTCCAATGCTGATAGCATAGGATTTCGAGGGGCACTGTCTTGCAGAATGCCTCTAGAAAAATCCCATTTTGAATTTATCGCAACAGGTGTGGGGTTAGTGCTATTGCCTTCACATCCTTGTGCAGTGCCCAGCTACTTTTTAGTTGCTGGGCACACACGGCTTAGGCAGGGATTGCCTGGACTTGCTCTGGGGTCATGGCGTGGTAGGCAGTTTCGATCGAGTCAAAAAACTGCTGGCGGGCTTGTACCAGGCGGCGGCCTGCATCCAGCATAACGTCGAGTTGCGAGGCATCCTGACTGCCGATCTCGATCATAATGTCACGAATGGTTTCTGCATGACCATCATCACATTCAATGTGCAGCAAGAAGAAGGTGAGATGTTTGTCAGCGATACCACAGGAGCGGAAGCCGGCAACAATATCGCTGTACAGATCCGGTACCAAGGCTTCGGCTCCCAGACACAGTGCGCCTAGACCGGAGCTTGCACGCAGGTCGCGACAGTGCTGGAACATAGTGTCTATCAAATATTGAGTGCCCGGCAGCATTTCCGCATTTTCCAGGCTCAAGCCAAAATGCTCGAGGGTTTCACGGTAAATTTCTGCATGTGGCTTGGGGCTGTCCGGCTCCAGGCCAAGCTCCTCCATCAGGTTTTCTGCCAGTTCGTGAACCTCTTTATTACTGGGGAGATTTGCCATCATCGCACACAGGTAACGCACGAAGTAACTACTGTAAATTCCCTGTTGTACCAGGAAAATTTTCAGCTCTTCTATGGTTACAGAGCCATCGCGGCAGCGCTTGAGGAAAGGATGAGCGCGGGTCTGCTCAATCAGTAAATCTTTATTTGCCTCAAGTAATTCGAGCTGCATTTCCATCGAATTTTTCCTTTTTGTAATTCCATTTTTCTGCAGGGCTAGGTTATTACCCCGATTTAATTTTTATTGAAATTCGAGTGCACTGAATTCAAGAAAGACAAGGTTATTATTGCTTTGTCTTTGGTTAAATTAACACCGTATTAACCCTGTTGGGAATGGGGGAATTATGAAGAATTTCCTAAAGAAATTTGTACGAAAAGTAATATTTTCAATTTGATAGTTATTTTTTTACTAAGCGTGTTTCTTTATTCAAGGATAATTCTTTGTTCTCTCGGGCGGTGAAGTTGCCGCTTCGCTTCCAGGCCAAGCCCATAGGGACCTGCTGGGGCGAACCGTATTGCTACTACTGTTTTCACAAGCCGTTTGGCGCTAGTTTATTCTTCAATTTTTTTTTACTGTTTTTGTGATGAAGTTGAATAGACAATAGTTGGAAAATATACGGATAAACTCTTGCGTTGGGCTTGCTTCATAGGGTTCAGGTCGAGCTTTTCGGCCTGGATCGATATTTGTTGGTTTGCAGTGTGCGTGACTATATGGTTCTGATCCTCTTGCTTTGATGATATTTGGCTTCGAGCCAGGCTTATTCGGGCATGCATCGCAGAGTTGCCCGGACTGTAGTCCGCTTCTGGTACAATTGCCTCACCTCTAGTGTTTTCCCTAATGCCTGCGTAACCCTATGGCGAATCCATCACCTATCGACAGCAAACTGATCGGCACTCGTGAGTCCCGCCGCTGGCAGGATGATTTATCTGATGTGGTCACTGATCCTGCCGAGCTAATCCGGTTGTTGCAATTGGATCCAGCCCAATTACCCGAAGCCCTGAATGCTAGTAGCCAGTTTTCCTTGCGCGTGCCGCGTCCATTTATCAAGCGTATGCGACCTGCTGACCCGAAAGATCCATTACTTCTGCAGGTTTTACCCGGTGCTGCAGAGTTGGAAACAGTGGTGGGGTTTAGTGCAGACCCTCTTCAGGAGGCTGAGGCAAACCCTCTGCCCGGAGTGGTGCATAAGTATCACGGTCGCCTGCTGCTAATTACTGCGGGGCAATGTGCGGTGAATTGTCGTTACTGTTTTCGCCGCGAATTTCCCTACAGTGAGAACCACCTGAATCGAAAGCAGTGGTCGGCGGCTCTGGATTATGTGCGTGCACATACGGAGTTGCGAGAAGTGATTTTAAGCGGTGGTGATCCTTTGGTGATCAATGATCGCCAGCTCTCTTGGCTAAGTAATGAGCTGGTGCAGATAGCACATCTGGATAAACTGCGCATTCACACCCGCTTACCAATAGTGGCGCCGAGCCGTATCACCGACGAAATGCTGTCCTGGTTTACTGGCTCACGCCTGAAGCCGGTATTGGTTCTGCACTGTAATCACGCCAACGAAATTGATGATGAGGTACGTAACGCACTTTCTTGTCTTCGCGCTGCTGGAGTCACATTGCTGAATCAAGCGGTACTGTTGCGTGGTATCAATGATAGTTGTGCAGCCCTGGAAGGCCTTAGCGAAACACTGTTTGACGCGGGCGTGTTGCCTTATTACCTGCACCAGTTAGATAGGGTCAAGGGTGCGGCGCATTTTGAAGTGAGTGATAGCAGGGCGTTGCAAATAATTGAAGAACTACGTCATCGATTGCCTGGATACTTGGTACCGAAATTGGTGCGGGAAATCCCCGGTGTACCCTCCAAAACACCCATAGAATTATCTGAAAGCAACTAGAAAATACAGAAGGTTATTCCTCTATAAAGTACCAGGATTAAAGTGCTGTAAAAATAGCGTTAAATTGATCTAGGCTAAATGTACCGACTCGCCTATCTATATAGTTGCCGCCGGCCTCTGGGCTCGTCTTAGGCTGTAGGTTGAAAGAAATAAGGTTTCCAGAGCCAATTAGTGATTACTAATTAGCAGATGATAATTCTAAGGCGTGCATTTACGACAGGGAGATTTGTGTGACTTGAGTCACGCGTACCACCCCGATGTGGCCTTGTATGCCACTACAGGAGGCCCCTAAACTTACCGCATGCGGTAGCGGTACGCTGCCCTGAATAAATAGAGCAAAAAATGAGTAGCAACGACACTATCCGACTTCTCCTGATTCACGATATGCCCTCCGAGGCGCAGCGCTTGGTCAGCATGCTGCACAACGCGGGTCGACCCAACCGGGCTCAGCATGTTGCCAGTGAAGCGGTCTTTACTCGCTTGGTACAGGATAAAACCTGGGACCTTGTGATCGCCGCAGAGGGTAGCACCCAGATTCCGCCGGCAGTGGCGCTACGCACCATCAGTAAGCTGCAAAAAGATATACCGGTTATCCTGTTGACTGAACGCAGTGGTTCCCAGCCAATTGTGGAGGGGTTAAAACAGGGCGCACGGGATGTGGTGACAGTAGATGAGGACCAGCACCTTCTGCTGGTGATTCAGCGAGAGATGCTCGCCTTGGATAACCGTCGCCAGGCACGCCTGCATGATCGTCGTTACCACGCAACTCTCGGTCGTGCCAAAGAGCTTCTGGACAGTTCCAAGGATGCAATAGCCTATGTATCCGATGGGCTAATCGTTTATGCCAATGACTCTTTCGCCGAGCGCTTTGGCTATGAAAGTGGTGAGGATGTTGAGTACCAGCCACTGATCGACATGCTGGCTGAAAATGAGCAGGGAGGCGCACGGGATTTTCTCAAGCGCTGTGCGATCGATAACAATGAAGTGGAAGCTAAGGAGTGGAAGTTTACTGCTCGAACCGTTGCAGGTGATCCGTTACCCACTCGCGCGGAGGTACTCAGTACTACTTACGAAGAGGAGCGCTGCCTGCAAGTGCGCATCGCCATGCGCAAGGGCGACACTGAGCAATTGGAAGCCCAACTCAGTGATATTAAAAACCGCGACCCGCTAACTGGCCTGTTTAATCGACAGCACTTTTTATCGTTACTCGACTCCACGATTAAATCTGCAGCGGACTCCCATCGCACCGGTGGCCTGATGTTTATCCAGGTGGATCGTTTTGCCGAGGAGGTGCAAAAGACCGTAGGCGTTGCAGGTGCAGACGCACTGCAGAAAGCCATGGCTGAACTGCTACAGGGATGCCAGCGAAGCGGTGATACCCTGGCGCATTATAGTGATGACAGCTTCTGCCTGTTGAGCCCGGATACCACGCCGGACAGTATTGAGCAGCGCGCGCGCGATATCCTGAAGAAAATTTCCGATACCATTTTTGACGCTGCAGGCAAAACCCAGCAGGTTACTGCCTCTATTGGAATATCCCTGCTAAGCGAGGCCTCCAGTGGTTCACAGCAGGTGCTCGAGCAGGCGCAGGTGGCTCATAAGCAAGCTCTGGGAGAGGAGAGGCAGGGTGGCAATTTCGTCCTGTATGAGCCGGATACCGAAAGTGACGCTGATGCTGATACTTACCACCGCGCTCGGGTGGTACAGGCCCTGGAGGCGGGAAACCTAAAGCTTTTATTCCAGCCGATCCTGAGCCTGCAGGGCACCGGGGAGCAAATGTATGAAGTGCTGGTGCGTATGCTCGATGACAAGGAAGAACTGGCACCACTGGCGTTCCTACAGGAATTGGGCGACGCTGGTCTTTCCGCCAAGATGGACCGCTGGGTGATTCTTACCGCGATTAAGGCTGCCGCTGCGGCTCGCGCTAAGGGTAAGGATGTATCGCTGATGCTGCATATGACCACAGCTTCCCTGCTCGATACGAGTTTGCCTGCCTGGCTGGGGGTGGCTTTCAAGGCTGCCAAAGTTCCGCCAAGCACGGTGATTTTCCAGTTGCGCCAGGAGGACATCACCAGCAACCTGCACGCAGCGCGTGATTTCACTACCCAGGTACAGCAGCTCGGTTGCCGCGTGGCTGTGTGCCACTTCGGTACCGGCTTGAACCCCTTCAAAGCTCTGGAGCATGTAAAGGTGGATATGGCCAAGGTAGATCCGTCGTTTGTGCGTGAAGTTCAGGACGAGGGAGAGAGCAGCGAATCTTTAGCCGGGCTGGTACAGCGTTTGGGTGAGGCAGAGACCAAGGTGATTGTGCCTCATATCGAGCAGGCCAGCATGTTACCCACCCTGTGGCAAACCGGTACCGATTATATTCAGGGCTACTATGTGCAGGCTCCGGCGGAGGAAATGAGTTTCGACTTTAGTCTGGATTAATTTCCGCAAGCCTATATCTGTAAGAAAAGCGCGTTTCCCATCGGGTTACGCGCTTTTTTTACAGGACCTAGCTCTGTGAGGTCATACGTTGTAGCGGTTGCGCAGGGCAGCGATAGCATTGCGGGCCAGGGCGCCATACTCAGGCGCAGGCGCCGGTGCATTCTCCGGGGCTGTGCTCTCGCTCCAAGCGCGTTGTACGTGGTTTTGGCCGGCCTTCTGCTTGTACATCCTCGCCAGGCTAGCGTTGTAGCTCTTACTGGTGACGGTATCCACATGGTACCAGTGGGCCTTGGCACGGGAGTGGGAAACATCCATCAGCAAATAGCCGCGCTGGGTGACATTGACCCACTTTAAGTGCGGAATTAATCCGTCCATGGCGATCGCGGCTACGTCAGTTAGATGTGACTTATCGAGGAAGCTGGAGGTTACGCCGGGAGTTACAAACTCTCCCCCGAGAGCACCGCGACCGGTAAGGCGTCCGTATTCGAGAATGCTGAATGGGTTGCTGGCCAAGTCCCAGGCCCAGGAACTGTGAATATCTCCGGTGAGCACAAAGAAGTTTTCGATGTTGTTGTTGGCAATGTGATCGAATAATCGAGTACGGGAGGCGGTATAACCATCCCACTGATCCATGTTAATGGAGAAATCCTTGGCCAGGGTGAGCTGCGCCATCATCACCTGTTGTCCGAGTACCCGCCAGCGTACACCGTCCGATTGAGATTGGGTGAGGCCGCGGTACAACCATTCTTCCTGCTGTCGGCCGAGTAAGCTGCGCTCTGGATTGTCGGCTGTTTTCTGGTCAAACCAGTTGGCCTGTTCATCCCTTGCGGCGATGCGGGTATCCAGCATCATCAGGTCCATCAGGTTTCCGTAACGGAAACTGCGATAAATGGCTCTATCCCCAAATACGTCCAGAATGCCGTTGTCGCGGATGGGCATCCACTCGAAGTAGGCCTTATTTGCCACTGAGCGACGCACATACCAGTCACCTTCGCCATCTTGGGGATCGTGGTTTTCTGCCCCACCGGCCCAGGCATTGTTTGTGGTTTCGTGATCGTCCCAAACACAAATAAACGGGTGTTGGCGATGGGCTTCCTGCAAGTCGGGGTCGGAACGATACTGGGCGTAGCGCAGGCGATAATCCTGGATATCCACCATTTCCTTCGCGGGGATAGGTTCGCGTCCAAGCCCGGTGCCGGTGCCAAAGCCGCCGGGGCCGTATTCATAGATGTAGTCACCCAGGTGCAGTACCACATCCAAATCGGGACGTTGAGCGATTTCACGGTAGACGTTGAAAAAGCCCATTGGATAGTTGGAGCAGCTGGTTACTGCAAAACGCAGGCGGTCCACATGACCTACAGGCAGGGTCCTGGTTCGCCCTACAGGAGAGTCCATGCTGTTGGAATAAAAACGGTAGTAGTAAGTTGTCCCAGGCTGCAGGCCACTGGCATCCACCTTGATGGTGTAGTCCACTTCGGGGCCGGTCATGCCGTTGCCGCTGTTCACTACCAGCGCCATTTCCGGGTCCAGGGCGATTTGCCAGCTATAGGGCACCATGGACTGGAATAAAGGGTCTTCCGATGGGGTAATCCTGGTCCAGAGAATCACGCGATCGGCCAGGGGATCACCGCTGGCAACGCCGTGCTGGAAAGGCTGCTGGCCGGAGCCGTAGGCCTTAAGAAGTGGCAGGGATGCCAGGCTGGCGCTGGAAAATTGCAGAAATCGCCTCCGGGACAAAGACATAGTGCTCTCCTTTTTATGTGCTTGTTATAAAGGACACGCAGTCTGTCTTCGAAAGGTGAACGCTTTGTTAATTTCCAGTCAGATTTTTTCTGAAGCAGCTCAATTAGTCGGTAAATTCGTCCGCAGCGAGCTAAAGTGAGACTTTTGTCTATTTTGAAGGCATTAAAAAGTATGACTGTCGGCTTGAGGATGCTTTGGGGGATGATCTTAGGGCTGTTACCGCCGTCGATTAACTCCCTATCATTCCGCATCTGTGCACTCTCGGGTATGCTGTGTCGCGATTAAAAACAGAATACCCTGGGAGTAGATCCATGTTGCCCCGCTTACTTTGCACCAGCCTGATTGTCGGCGGCCTCGCCGTAGCCGGCGGGTGCTCAAAGACCGAGCCGTCTAAAGTCGAAGCTGAGAGTGCAAGCGCGTCGGTAAAAGCAGCCGCCGTGATTGAAAAGAAAAGTGCCGCTGAGAAGGCGCCTGAATCCGGTGTGGATTACCACTCCTTTGCCAACAGTAATGACTACCAGGTACAGCACCTGGATCTGGACCTGACTGTAGACTTCTCCCGCAAGGTTCTCGAGGGCGAAGCCCAGCTGGACTTCAAGCGCCTCAACGACAAGAACCTGCCGATGGTGCTCGACACCCGCGAGCTGGAAGTGGTTTCTGTAGCAGCCAATGGTGCGCCGGTGAAATTCTCCATGGGCGAGAAAGACGGTCACCTGGGCACCCCGCTGAATATTGAGTTGCCGGAAGATGCCAACAGCATCACCATCCGCTATCGCACAGTCCCTGGCGCCTCTGGCGTACAGTGGCTTGAGCCTCAACAGACGGCGGGCAAGAAGCACCCGTTCTTGTTCACTCAGGCCCAGGCGATCCATGCGCGTAGCTTTATTCCGCTGCAGGACTCCCCGAAAGTTCGTATCACTTACAAGGCGACCGTTCGTACCCCGAAAGAACTGCGCGCGGTGATGAGTGCGAACAATGACCCGCAGGCGGCCAAAGATGGCGTTTACGAGTTCGAAATGCCCCAGCGCATTCCCTCCTACCTGATCGCCCTGGCGGTTGGCGACCTGCAATTCAAACCCATGGGCAAGCGCACTGGTGTCTACGCCGAACCCTCCATGTTGGAATCTGCAGCGGCGGAGTTCGCCGATACCGAATCCATGCTGGAGGTGACCGAGAAGGTTTACGGCCCCTATCATTGGGACCGCTATGACCTGCTGATCCTGCCGCCCAGCTTCCCCTTTGGCGGTATGGAAAACCCGCGTCTGAGCTTTATCACTCCAACCGTAATCGCCGGTGACAAAAGCCTGGTGGCCCTGATCGCCCACGAATTGGCCCATTCCTGGTCCGGCAATCTGGTGACCAATGCCAGCTGGCGCGACTTATGGCTGAACGAGGGCTTCACTACTTACCTGACCAACCGCATCATGCAGTTTGTCTATGGTGACGAGCGTTACCAGATGGAAATGGCCCTGGGTTATGACGATCTGCAAGCGGACCTCGCGGACAAAGAGCCCCGCGATGAGATTATGGCGATCGACCTGCGCGGCCGTGATCCCGATGAAGTGTTCTCCAATATTCCCTACGAGAAAGGTTCACTGTTCCTGTATGAGCTGGAGCAGAAAGTAGGCCGCGAAGCGTTTGACCGCTTCCTGATGGAGTACTTCAACCACTTCTCCTTCCAGAGCATCACCACTGAGGACTTCGTTAAGTACCTCGACAAGACCCTGCTGGTTGAGCACGCCGATAAACTGGATCGCGAGCGGATTCACCAGTGGATCTTCGAGCCGGGTATTCCCGAAGGTGCACCGCACCCGCAGTCCGATGCCTTCAGCAAGTTGGACCCGGTGCGTCAGCAATGGTTGGACGGCAAATTGGCGGCGAAGGATATCGATACCAAAGGCTGGACCTTCCATCAGTGGAAGTATTTCCTCGACGGTATGCCTGAGAAGCTGACGGAAGCGCAGTTGAAAGAACTGGACAGCGCCTTTGGCCTGACCAAATCCCGCAATAACGAAGTGGCCTTCAGCTGGCTGATGATTGCTGTGCGCAATGACTATGAGCCGGCCTTCGATCGTTTGGAGAGCTTCCTCACCAGCATCGGCCGCAACAAGTTCCTGCGCCCGCTGTATCGCAATATGGTTGAGTCTGGTAAACAGGATGTGGCTGCACGCATTTTCGAGCGCGCCAAGGTGGGGTATCACCCGCTGACGGTGAAAGTGAACAGCCTGGTAATTTACGGTAAGAAAGAGGGCTAGATCGACCTTCGTCGCTTGTGCGATTTTGGTGCTGTGCACCGAAATCGCCGCCCTTTATACCGATTGGGGCCAGCGCAACACTGGCTACCACCAAGTTTTCCCTGGTTTTTTATCTGCATCTTCCCGTTTTTACTCTTCCCAAAGATTAACCAAATAAATCCGCTAAAAAGGCTTTTGGGTACCGTTTGAGCGGCGGGCAATACTAAAAAATGCCTGTGTAATCTCTTGTGTAGCAAAGCTGAACGAATTGGTACAAAAAGAAGATTTTCACGTCAATTTTCTGGCATAAAAATCATTAAACTGCTGTTCAAAGTGGAACCCTTTGCGTACCCTGCTGCTCGAATAAAAATCCATTAAGGCAAAGGGAGGTACCTATGTACAGACGGATTTTAATGCTGGCTTTTCTCAGTTTTTTGGCCGTTGGCTGTGAGTATGAGCCGAGCGCCTGTTCTGATAACAGGCCGAATTCATTTCCCTTCCCACATGCAATGACCTGACTTTTCCTGGGGCAGCTTCAGGGTTGCCCCAACTCGGCAATCTGGCGGTCGTTAAGGCCGAATAGGTATAGCGCCGCATCAAGGCCGAATAGGGTGATCGCCTGTGGTGCCTCCAGGCGTACCTTAGGCTTTGGGTGAATCGCGATACCCAGGGCACCCAGGTTCAACATGGGGATATCATTGGCCCCGTCCCCGACTGCAATCACTTGTTCCAGCGACAGCCCCATATTCCTTGCTGTTTCCTCCAGCAACAACCGCTTGCGCGTGCCGTCCACGATAGGTTCTATCACTTCACCGGTGAGTGCACCCTCGGCAAATTCCAAATCATTGGCGTATATCAAATCTACGGCAAGTCGTTCCCTCTGCAGGAAGTTGGCGAAGTAAGTAAAGCCCCCGGACAGAATGACGGTTTTGCACTCAAGCTCACGCAGGCAGTACAACAGTTTCTGTGCCCCTTTCTTTAGGGGCAATTGTTGGGCAATTTCTGCCAGGCGCTGTTCGGAGAAGCCCTTGAGTAGCGCCATACGTTTTTTGAAACTATCCCGGAAATCCAGCTCGCCACGCATCGCGGCTGCGGTGATGGCTGCTACCTGATCGCCGATACCGGTAACCTTGGCCAGCTCGTCGATCACCTCCGCATCAATTAGAGTGGAATCCATGTCGAAGCCTGCCAGTGTCGGTACTCTCTGGCTGGCCCCATCCTGTAAAACCAGGTCGGCTCCGATTTCCTCGGCCAGTTGCAGGCAAGCGAAACGCGCAGGGGAAAATTCCAACTCAGCACTGAGCTGGAGGCGAATTACCGTGCACTCATGCCGGTGGGCGAGAGTGTCGATAGTGTTGATTTGCCATTGTTGTTCGGTACAAAGCTTTAGTACGCGTTGTAGCTGTGTCAGGGTGGCGGCTGGGCTCAGAAGGGTTAAACACCAAGGGGACTGTACGACTGAAGGCTTAGCACTGGGCAAGCTCAGCTCACAACTGGTGGCGTCCGGAAAAGGGTCTGCACCTCTGTATTCAAGCCCCAGTCGCGCATAGTTGCCGCTATAGGTGAGGTAGCGCACAGGGCTGTCCAGGGGCGACTGGATAACTTGTGCCAGGGGCAGATGAAATTCTTGTGCTTTTGTCTCGTCGCCCATGGCGCAGCTCCCCAATTTAATCAATAAGCGACGCATTATAGCTCTAGCGGGAATCTTCGTTAAAATCAGCGCCGCAGCCTGGGCCCGCTTATTTGTTACAAAATAAAAAAACCCGTGGAACTATTTTGTTGCCGGATCGACCAACGGCACAGGAAATTACACTGGGCCTTATTGGCTTTTTGTGAGGATAAAATACGCCGCGGCCGTAGGCCGTCGTGAGCCTAAAAACACCAGTGGGTCCATGCACCTTTGCCAGTGTTTTTTGGGCGACGTCTTTATCAGTCAGGATGATTTATAAAGACGAAAGGAAAAAGAAACGCAAGGTAATAAAAAAACAAGGCAAGGTATTTCAGCCGCTTAATATGTCTGTATCGATTATTTCTCTGTTGCGCAAGTTGCCCGAACAATTTGCACGCCTATCTAAACGTATTCGCCAGCGCCTGCTGGCCGTAGCGATTTGGGTGATTCTGGCCGTATTCTGCAGCGCTGCTCTTGGCCATTACTATGGGCAGCGACATGCTGATGCTGTGGAAAAAGACCGGGCCTCGGCGCAGGCTGCCGCCAGTTTTCTCGCAGGGCAGAGCCTGGAGCGTATCGTTGCTGATGATCGAATCAGCATGCAGCTACTGGCCCGGCAATTACTAGAGTTGCCTGCCGTCGTTGGTATCTCTATTGAAGATGTGGAGTCCAATAGTCTGGCAGAAGTGGGCGATTTAAAAAATGGTGAGACCATCAGTGTGCCAGTTGTGTTACACGATAGTATCGCTGGCAATGTTACCGTGGCCCTGGCTCCCGGTGCGGGTGTTACTTTTCCTTGGGCCAGTTTGTTACTGACCCTGGTCTTTGCTTTGCCTTTTAGTGCAGTGGCGGCACTGATGGCAGGAGGCTTCTCCGCACCGCGCAGTCTGCCTTCTGAAGAGTCTCACGCATCGGTGAATATTCCTGAAGAAAAAGGGGACTCTATAGGCCTTTACCTGCGCCCCCTGAATTGGGCTCAGTTGACCAACCAACTGAGCCGCAGTGCGCTTGAGGGAATACAGCGGGAACTGGATGGGCGCATGCAGCTACTGCGCCGAATTTACGGTGCCCACCCTCTGAGTAGCGCCGGGCCTCAGGTTGGCCTGGGGTTTTCCGGCACTGATGCAGCCTTTCGCGCGGTCTGCTGTGGTCTATTGTTGCGGGAGATGCAGAGTGTCAGCCGAGCCACTGGTCTGAAGCTGGCCCTGGCTGTGGTGCCCTGCGAGCCTGGCTCGCCGGACTTCTCCGCCGAGCAGCTGCTAAATCAATCTCGTGGATTGTTCCTGCATCCGGAGCTGCTGGAGGAAACCTCCCTGGCTGGACGCATCGAGCACCATGGCGCTGGCTGGAACCTGGAAGTTACGGGGCTGACGCCCTCGTATCAAAAGTTGCTTAACAACCAGTTGCAACAGCTATTGGGCGCCTGAATACCTACCGCTGGTCACAGCGGCGAGTAAATGACCCGTTTGCTCTCCGTAGTTATTTTTTGGCACCTGCCTTACGTTTACGTTAACGTAAACTCTTGTTAGGCTTGGTTGCGTCTCGAGGAAGTACTTATGAAAGCCAAAGCCAGTATCGTAGAGCCCCATAGTTACAGTATTTCGGAGTTGGCCCGTGAATTTGATATCACTACCCGCGCCATCCGTTTCTATGAGGACAAGGGACTGCTCAAACCTGAGCGGCGCGGCCAGACCCGTGTTTATAGCCCTGAGGAGCGGGTACGGCTGAAGCTGATTTTGCGCGGTAAGCGCTTGGGGTTCTCCCTGGATGAGAGCCGCGAGATTATCGATATGTACGATCCCGCTCATGGCAATGTGGAGCAGTTGCAGCGCCTGCTGGAGCGCATTGCCCAGAAGCGTGCACTGTTGCAGCAGCAGCTGAGAGATATAGAAAGCCTGATGGGGGAGCTGGACGAAGCCGAGGTCCGTGCACAAGCGGCCCTGGTGAAGAGCCGCAGAGAGGACAACCCCTAAACCAAAATCCTGAAAATTTCGGCAAGTGTGCGATTGCCGGTGACCTCCAGAGGTTTTACGGGGGCGCCTGATGTAACGGCAGTCGCAGGCGCGGCCAATTTAATTAAAACTCGCAAATTTAACGTGGAGTCATTATGAATACCTCCTACCCAACTCTGAATTTCGGTCTCGGTGAAGACATCGATATGCTCCGTGACATGGTTTACAAGTTCTGCCAGGCGGAGCTGGCCCCACGCGCGGCGCAGATCGATGAAGACAACCTGTTCCCAGCGGATATGTGGAAGAAGTTTGGCGAGCTGGGTCTGCTGGGCATGACCGTGGAAGAGGAGTTCGGCGGTTCCAATATGGGTTACCTGGCACACGCTGTGGCCATGGAAGAGATTTCCCGCGCCTCTGCTTCTGTGGGCTTGTCCTACGGTGCCCACTCCAACCTGTGCGTAAACCAGATCCGTAAAAATGGTACCCGCGAGCAGAAGCTCAAATACCTGCCCAAGCTGTGTTCCGGTGAACATGTAGGCGCCTTGGCCATGAGTGAACCCAACTCCGGTTCCGACGTGGTAAGTCTGCAACTGCGCGCCGAGAAGCGCGGTGATCGCTTTATTTTGAACGGCAATAAAATGTGGATCACCAACGGTCCCGATGCCGATACCTATGTGATCTACGCTCGCACTGAGCCGGGCATCAGCTCCGGTGGTATCACTGCATTTATCGTTGAGCGCGGTTTTGCCGGCTTCTCCCAGGCGCAAAAGCTCGACAAGCTGGGCATGCGCGGTTCCAACACCTGTGAGCTGGTGTTCGAAGACTGTGAAGTGCCGGAAGAAAATATCCTCGGTGAACTGAATGGCGGTGTACGCGTATTGATGAGCGGTCTCGACTACGAGCGCACCATTCTCTCCGGAGGCCCTGTCGGCATTATGCAGGCCTGCCTGGATGTGGTGGTTCCCTATATTCACGAGCGCAAGCAGTTCGGCAAGGCCATCGGTGAATTCCAGTTGATGCAGGGCAAGATCGCCGATATGTACGCTGACCTGAATGCCAGCCGCTCTTACCTGTACGCTGTGGCCCGGGCTTGTGATCGCGGTGAGGACTCGCGCAAGGACGCCGCCGCTGTAATCCTGTTTACTGCGGAGCGCGCAACACAGATGGCCCTGCAGGCTATCCAGACACTGGGTGGCAATGGCTACATCAACGAGTACGCCACTGGTCGTCTGCTGCGCGATGCCAAGCTCTACGAAATCGGCGCGGGCACTTCTGAAGTGCGCCGTATGCTGATTGGTCGCGAGCTGTTTAAAGAGACCCGCTAAGGCTGGGCATTTCTTCTCGCCGCCGGCGCCTGCCGGCGGCAGCTGTCTCCAGCCGGGCACTGCGGCAATAAGCTGCGCCCTGTGGAGGTCTTTTCTCCGGGAAAGTGAATCGGACTTTATGAATCAGTTGCAGAGCAAAATAAACACGCGCGATACCGCCTTTGGCGAAAACCGCGAGCAGATGCAGGCGCTGGTGGCAGACCTGCGCGAGAAAGTGGAAGCCATCGCCCAGGGCGGCGGCGAGCGCGCAAGGGAAAAACATCTGGCGCGAGGAAAATTATTGCCACGGGACCGTATCGATGCGCTGCTCGATCCGGGTAGCCCTTTTATGGAATTTTCCCAGCTGGCCGCTCACGAGGTTTACGGTGAGGATGTTCCGGCTGCGGGTATTATTACCGGCATCGGCACCGTCTCCGGTCAGCCCTGTGTGATAGTGGCTAACGATGCCACTGTAAAAGGTGGAACCTATTATCCCCTCACAGTAAAAAAACACCTGCGCGCGCAGACCATCGCCGAGCAGAACAATCTGCCGTGCATTTACCTGGTGGATTCCGGTGGTGCTAATTTGCCGCGCCAGGACGACGTTTTCCCAGACCGTGAGCACTTCGGTCGCATCTTCTTTAACCAAGCCAATCTCTCTGCACAGAATATTCCGCAGATCGCGGTGGTTATGGGTAGCTGCACCGCCGGTGGAGCCTATGTGCCGGCCATGGCAGACGAATCCATTATGGTGAAAGAGCAGGCCACCATCTTCCTGGCGGGCCCGCCCCTGGTGAAAGCGGCCACCGGTGAAGAAGTTTCCGCTGAGGAGCTCGGCGGTGCCGAGGTGCACTGTCGCACTTCCGGGGTTTCCGATCACTACGCCAATAACGACGTACATGCGTTGCAGTTGGCGCGCCGCTCTGTAGCGCGCCTGAACCGCATCAAAAATCCCGGCCTGGATATCCAAAAGCCAGTGGAGCCGATTTATCCACCGGAAGATATTTACGGTGTGGTGCCCAAGGATTCGCGCCAGCCTTTTGACGTGCGCGAGATTATCGCGCGGGTTGTGGACGGATCTGAGTTCGATGAATTTAAAGCGTTGTACGGCACCACTCTGGTAACTGGTTTTGCCCGTATCCAGGGCTATCCGGTGGGAATTGTTGCCAACAACGGCATCCTGTTTGCGGAGAGTGCACAGAAGGGCGCGCACTTTATTGAGCTGTGTGCGCAGCGCAAGATTCCATTGGTTTTTCTGCAAAATATCACTGGTTTCATGGTGGGCAAACAGTACGAGGCGGGCGGCATCGCCAAACACGGCGCCAAGATGGTGACCGCTGTCGCTACCGCCAAGGTGCCCAAAATTACCATCCTCATCGGCGGCTCTTTCGGCGCCGGTAACTACGGTATGTGTGGCCGCGCCTACGATCCCAACTTCCTGTTTATGTGGCCCAATGCGCGCATCTCGGTTATGGGGGGTGAACAGGCTGCTGGCGTATTGGCCCAGGTGAAGCGCGACCAGATGGCCGCTCGTGGTGAATCCTGGAGCGAAGAGGAAGAGCGCCAGTTTAAACAGCCGATTGTGGATAACTACGAACACCAGGGGCACCCCTACTACGCCTCCGCGCGCTTGTGGGATGACGGCGTTATCGATCCGGCGGATACCCGCCGCGTGCTCGGTCTGTGCCTGGCGGCGGCGAGCCACAAGGAGCCGGAAGAGACCAGGTTCGGCGTGTTCCGTATGTAAGGAACCGTGGTTGCGGCGCCAATGAAATGTTCCGGTGCCGCTTTTGAGAGACGCCCCAATCGAGGAATAACAATGAGCGATAAATTGCTGTGCGAAGTGGATAGCGAGGGCGTGGCCACGGTCACCCTGAACCGGCCGGAAATCCACAACGCTTTTGATGATGAACTGATCCACGAGCTGGCCACCACCTTTGACACCCTGGCGCAAAACCCCGCTGTACGTGTGTTGGTACTGGCTTCCAATGGCAAGAGCTTTTCTGCCGGAGCCGACCTCAACTGGATGAAGCGCATGGCGACCTACTCAGAAGAGGAAAACCGCCGAGACGCCGCTGCGCTTGCCGCCATGCTGTACAAGCTTGATACCTTCCCTGCGCCTACTATCGCGCGGGTACAGGGCGCTGCATTTGGCGGTGCTGTGGGCCTGGTGAGCTGCTGCGATATGGCCGTGGCCTCTGAGCGCGCCAGCTTCTGTTTGTCTGAAGTCAAAATCGGGCTGCTGCCCGCCACCATCAGCCCCTATGTCATCAATGCGATCGGCACCCGCCACGCGCGCCGTTACTTTGTTACGGCGGAGCGCTTCTCCGCCGAGCGCGCGGAACAAATGGGCTTGGTATCCGAAGTCTGCGCCGAGGGCGACCTGGACCTGCATGTGCAGAAATTAGTGAATGCCATCGCCGATAATGGCCCCAAAGCGGTCGCCATGGCCAAGCAACTGGCCATGTCCATGTCCAACCGGGTTATCAACGATGAATTGCAGGGCCAGACCAGCGCGCTGATCGCTGCCGTGCGTGTATCGCCGGAAGGACAGGAAGGGTTGAGTGCGTTTTTGGAAAAGCGCGCACCCAAGTGGATGAATGGTGGCGAAGGATAATTTTATGATTCGCAAACTGTTAATAGCTAATCGCGGCGAAATCGCCTGCCGTATTATAAAGACCGCCCGCCGCCTGGGGGTGGCCACCGTTGCCGTCTATTCCGATGCGGATGCCGACGCCCTGCATGTGCAGATGGCGGACGAAGCGGTACACCTGGGTCCGGCGCCGGCCAGGGATTCCTACCTGGATATTGACAAGGTATTGGGTGCTGCGAAGCAGACAGGCGCGGATGCCATCCATCCGGGTTACGGCTTCCTGTCGGAAAATGCCGAGTTTTGCCGCGCCTGCGATAGCGCCGGCATTATTTTTGTCGGCCCGCCCACCGGCGCGATTGAGGCGATGGGCTCCAAGTCCGCCGCCAAACGTATTATGGAAGAGGCCAATGTGCCCCTGGTGCCCGGTTACCACGGCACCAACCAAAATGAAGAGCTGCTGGAAGGTCACGCCAACCGCATCGGTTACCCGGTATTGCTGAAAGCCGCTGCCGGCGGTGGTGGTAAGGGCATGCGCCGTGTCGACAGTGCCGGTGAATTCCACGAAGCACTGGGCGCTGCCAAGCGTGAGGCCATGAATGCCTTTGGCGACGACATCATGCTGCTGGAGCGCTATGTGGTGAGTCCCCGCCATGTGGAAATTCAGGTGTTCTGCGATCAGCAGGGCAACGGTGTCTATCTGTTTGAGCGGGATTGCTCGGTGCAGCGCCGCCACCAAAAAGTAGTGGAGGAAGCTCCCGCACCGGGCATGACTCCGGAGCTGCGCGCCCGCATGGGTGAAGCGGCTCTGCGTGCGGCCCACGCGATTGGTTACGTGGGTGCCGGCACGGTGGAATTCCTGCTGGATGCCAGCGGTGCCTTCTACTTTATGGAAATGAATACCCGCCTGCAGGTGGAGCACCCGGTGACGGAAATGATCACTGCCCAGGACCTGGTGGCCTGGCAGCTGTCAGTTGCCGCTGGCGATACCCTGCCCATGGGCCAGGATGAGCTGCAGATCAATGGCCACGCCATGGAAGTGCGCATCTACGCCGAAGACCCGGATAATGATTTCCTGCCGGCAACTGGCGTGTTGGTGCGCCACCAGCCCCCGGCGGAAGGCGAGGGCGTGCGGGTGGACACCGGCGTGCAGACCGGCGATGAAATCAGTGTGCATTACGACCCGATGATCGCCAAATTGATCTGCCACGGCCGCACCCGCAAAGAAGCCTTGGCCAAACTGGATCGCGCATTGCGTGATTATCAGATTGCCGGTGTGCGCCACAATATCGAATTCCTGCGCAGAGTGATCAATCACCAGGCATTTGCCAGCGGTTGTATTTCGACCCATTTTATCGAGGATTACGAAGCGGAAGTACTGCACCAGGAGCAGACACTGACGCCGCTGAAATGCGCTGCTATTGCCGGTTATTTGCAGCAGCGTGAAGAGCGCGATCTGCGCAACAGCGCACCCCAGCGGGATCCTTTCTCTCCCTGGCATAATGGCGATAACTGGCGCAATGCTCTGGCTGGCAGTCGCACCCAGACGGTGGACTACCGTGGCCAGCACGCTCAAATTCGCTTTGTTGCAGAGGGCGATAGCCTGCGCTGGACTTGCGATGCCTTGCCTGAGGAACAGAACAGCGGTGACATTCGCCTGCTGCCGGGACGCGACTTGATGCTGGTGGATGGCCGTCGCATGAGTTTCTCCGCCGTGGATACCCGCGATGGTGGTGCTGTATTTATCGATGGCACCCAGGTGGAATTTAAGTTGCTGCCACCAGATATCGGTGAGAGCAATGACCAGGCCCACGGCCTCGATGCCCCCATGAACGGCACCATAATTTCGCTGCTGGTTGAGCCCGGCTCTACAGTAGAAAAAGACCAGCCGCTACTGGTCATGGAAGCCATGAAAATGGAACACACCCTGCGGGCTCCAGCAGCCGGCACTGTGCAGCAGTTCTTCTGCGCCGAAGGTGAATTAGTGGATGGCGGTAGCCTGCTGGTGGATTTTGCCGGGGAGGAGCAGTAATGACTTTGCCCAAGCAAGTCAAAATCGTCGAAGTGGGCCCCCGCGATGGGTTGCAAAATGAAAAGCAGCCTATCTCTGTGGAGACCCGTATCGCGCTGGTGGACAAGCTCAGTGCCAGCGGGCTGTCGGTTATTGAAGCCGGCAGCTTTGTCAGCCCCAAGTGGGTACCGCAAATGGCCGCCAGCGAGGAAGTGCTGGCGGGTATCCAGCGCAAAGACGGTGTTATCTACAGCGCCCTCACGCCAAACTTAAAAGGCTATGAGCGCGCAGTGGAAGCCAAAGCGGATGAGGTCGCTGTATTCGGCGCGGCCTCAGAAGCCTTCACCCAGAAAAATATTAATTGCAGTATTGCTGAGAGTCTTGAGCGCTTCCGTCCACTGGTGGAAAAAGCCAAGCAAGGCGGTATACCCGTGCGCGGATACGTATCCTGCGTACTTGGTTGCCCCTATGAAGGCGATATTGATCCGGCCAAAGTGGCAGAAGTCAGTGCCGCTCTATTGGAAATGGGTTGCTACGAAATTTCCTTGGGCGACACCATCGGTGTCGGCACCCCGGAAGCCGCCAAGCGTATGCTGAAACAGGTGATGGCCCGTGTACCTGTGGAAAAACTTGCGGTGCATTTCCACGATACCTACGGCCAGGCCTTGGCCAATATCTACGCGGCCTTACAAATGGGTGTCGCAGTAGTAGATTCCGCCGTAGCTGGCTTGGGCGGCTGCCCCTATGCCCGCGGCGCTTCCGGTAATGTTGCCAGTGAGGATGTACTCTATATGCTCAATGGCATGGGTATTGAAACCGGCGTGGATTTACAGTTGCTGGCAGAGGCTGGGAACTTTATTTCTGAACAGCTGGGGCGGGAGACCAACTCCCGTGTGGCCAAGGCTTTGGTGCCTTGCTGAGAAATTTCTAGGGCGGTTGGAACACCGCCCAGATACTATGGATTCACTTATTAGCGAAGATCAGATATTTACCCGATAAATTAGTGGGTAATTATTTCCGTTACCTTCCCTGCAATCCTCTACTCCAAAACCTACAGTATTAGATTTTGCAAAATATGCAGACAAAAGTGATGAGAATTGCTCTTTCGTGTCATTATTATCTGTTCCATCATTGTGGTCGAATTCTATGACTACATGGTTGCTGGAACCTGATGGGCAGCCTTCCCCTAATTCGTTGCCGCTAGCATTTGGTGAGAATTTAATAACTGCATAGTATTTATAGGTAGTAATGCCTTCGATAGTTTTATTAGGCTCAATGGTGCTTGATGCAAAACTGGTGCTGGCTAGTAGCGCTAGAAGTAGTCCGGAGAATAAATTTTTCATTTTCATAATATAATTAAAAACTCTTAACTCACTTAAAGTATAATGAAAATCACCTGTCAATTTTTAGTCCGACTATTTTATGGTTAATTAAGAAAGATTGAAATCGATTTATTATTATTTTGTACCCCTCGTTTAATTGGAATTAACCGCCATATTTGCAAGTGATAGTTATTACTAGAAGCTCTCGTGCTGCGCCTAAAAAAGGAAAGAGTATGTCTGGATAATAATTTTTAACCTGGGTTTTTTGGTTTTCTATATAGGGTTAATTGTCGCAGGTGGTAAGCTTTTTTGTTTCTATTTCAGTAAGTTTTGGTTGGTTGTTTTAGGCCTATAGTTAGAAATTGCTGTATTTGCTTCTTGTTTTCTTATTGTCTTATTAAATTTGAGTTGTTGAATAATTATAGCCAATCAATACTCCGGTCTTGAGGTCAGATTAAAGGTTATCTGTTTAGTGATTATTTTCCGGTTTAGGCGCCAATACCTTAAATGGTCGCATCATATCGTAATCTTCATGAGAGAGTAGATGACAGTGCCACACATAGAGGCCCTCACGGTCAAAGCGAGCTATTACCCGTGTTACTTGGCCGGGAAGTGCAATGACCGTATCTTTAGGGCCGCTTTCTTCTGGTTGTGGTGGAAGGGGTTTCCCCTGTAGAGATGTTACTTCCAGTCGTGCCCCCTGAAATACCTTATCGGTATGCATCAATTTCTGCGGCTTGGGGATAAGTTTGCCTTTAAAAGGCTGACGATCCAGCACTTGGAATTCCACCAGATGAATATGGATTGGATGAGCCGATACTGTAGGGTTGTATATCTCCCAGATCTCTACGGCGTTGTGCTGGATAATTTCCGTGGTAGGGTCCTCGAAAAATAGGGAGCCTTCTTTTACTGGACCTAACATCAGCAGATTACGGCCATAGGGGTCGTCCAGGCGGTAGGTGGCAAGCTGTCGTGTGTAGTTCGCTTGACTAAGCCTATTAAGTGGAGGGCGCAGGGGAGTATTCAAGGTTAGCTTTAAATCTCCAATCATATCTTTGACCGCTGCTTTCTGTTTATCGGGAGAGGCTTTTGCAGGTGCCGAAGCAATATGGAATTGCAAAACTTGGCCAGTGGTATCGGGGTCGGTAGCTGGTGTGGTGCCACCGCGCCCATCACTTAATACACGTTTACCATCAGGGTTGTATACCAGTGGAATTGAACTCTTTGGATTACTGGCCTTCACAAATCCCTTAAAAGGGATATCTGGTCCAAAATTTCGCAGTGTCAGTTTATGTCCTTCATAACCACTGAAATCCACTAAAACATCTGCTCGCTCTGCGGGCGCCAATACCAGCTCGTTCAGTTGCACAGGGAGATCGAGAAACCCACCGTCGCTGCCGACCTGCACAAAGGGGGTACCTTCGTCGGTCCTGAGTATCAGTGTGCGTGTATCGGACGCATTGAGTAATCGCAGTCGATAAACGTGTGGTGTGACGTTGACTTTGGGCCAAGCCATGCCGTTTACCAACATAAAATTGCCAAAAAATTCGTCCAGGTGAGAAGGGTTGGGCCAATTGGCCTTCACTGCCTCGTGGGAAACCGGTGATGGAGGCTGGTCCCTCCAACCAGGAAAATAGAGCTGTCCATCGGAGCTAAACAGGCTGTCTGTAATAGCGGCAACCAAGGTACGCTCTTCTGTGGGAAGTAGTTTTTCCTGTATCAGGCGATCTTCATTCTCGTCGCCGACCAAGTAAAAACCGAATAATCCTGCATAAACATTAAGTCGGGTCATTCCCAGGGTGTGATCGTGATACCAGATAGTGGTGGCATCCTGGGAGTTGTCGTATTCGTAAATCTTTTTTTCAAATAACGGGCCCGTCTCGTGATAATTTCGGGTGTACCAAGCGAGGGGGTTGCCGTCACTTTTCCATTCTGTATGCCCGCCGTGAAGGTGGATAACCATAGGTACAGCTTTGGGATCTTTTACGTCGGCGAGGTGAATGGATCGATCCACCGGAAATAGATGCGGCCCCGGTAGCTCATTGGCCCAGTGTACAAATACCGGTTGGCCTTCCCGGGCGCGAATAGTAGGGCCGGGAGAGTGGATGCGACCTGCATACTCAAAACCCCAGGCCTTTGTCATTAAACGTTTGCCTTCCTTATCCCGTAGCCCCATCCAAACCTGGGTGGGCCTTGCTGGCAGTTTGAGTGGAGCTGAGCTCTTGGGTCGGATCTCTACAGGTATTGGCAGCTCGTTAACGAACTTATCCACAGTTGTTGGATCCAGGAGGGTCAGGGGAGGTGCCTTGACGACGGAAATTTTTTCCTCGCTAGCAATTAGGGAAACAGGAAGTGATAACAATAGGCTGAAGAATATCCGAAGCATTGGCTGCTCATGGTGGTTCGTATTTAACAGCCAAGTATAGGTAAGGGAGTACTGTCAGATCGGAGAGACCTTAAGTGCAGACAAAGGCGCACAGGGCCCTTACCTGATGCGACCCTTCACTAGATAAAGCGATTGATCGCCGTTTTGGCATTGTCCTGATAGGTAGGGTTGTCCAGGTCCGGGAAAAGCTTCCGCTGTTCACCTAGAGGTCCTGTCAATCCGCGTTCACTGCCGTAAAAAATACCTGTGCGGAAGGATGTTGTATCCAGCAGGGCATCGATATAGCGCTTGGCGCCTATTTCGACTTTGTGGACTTTGCCCAATAGCAGCATAATCCGCATCATGCCCTTCATCATATATTGCTTGAATAACGACAGTGTATTGAAGCCCTCTGTGCCTACAGTAGCCCCCGGACTCATGGTTACGAAGCGGATATGGGGGAATTCCCGTGCCATGGAAGATATCCATAGGGCGCCCATATACTTTATCGGACCATAGGGCACCGTAGCGTCTTTGGTGCTGGCATAGAGCTCTCCTTCACAGATCTGCATAAATTCCTCCACAGAGGCGCTTTTCAGGTCTGGTTGCTTCATACCCATCTCTTTTACGCCGCGAGCGGCCTCGGAGCCGGCGTAGATAGCAGCCTGGGTTAATTTATTGGCTTTCAGCAACTCGTTAGTCAGTAGTGCATGCCCGAGCAGGTTGACGGCGAAAATTTGTGTGACTCCCTCAGGGGTTTTCTTATAAAACTCTTTACCTCCAGTGCCGCCAGCATTCATAACCAGTGCATCAATTGGGGAGTCTAAGGTTTGAACCGCCTCTTTCACGGATTGTTGATCTGCGACATCGATCAGCAATACTTCGAAGATATTCCTGCCTGTTTCCGACATCAGCTCGGCCTGGGCTTTTTTGGCTCTCTGCAGATTGCGGCACCCGAGATAGATCTTGTTAATCTGCTGGTACTCCGCCAGTTGCTTGGCGCACTCCCTGCCTAAGCCTGCATTCGCTCCGGTAATCAATACACTCTTAATCATCTTTCTGTCTCTGTGGATATTGGGAACTGGTGCCCGGATATGGATATACCCGGCTGTTGGAGGGAAAGATAAGCGGTTAAGCGCCTCGGGTTTTGATATTTCTTGCTGTCCTCATGGGATACCAAGACCGCAAGAAATATCAAAAATTGGGCCTTACCGACCAATATGATTAGGTCATCTCTTCAAATACGGCAAACTAAGGTGACACTATGAATCAGGCGAGTTCTATAGAAAGAAAAATTTTCCAATTGTTAGTGGTAGCACTGGCAGTGATCTGTTTTGTTTCTGGCGGGATCAGTGCATTTGGGGGGCTGAATGGCAGTGCTGCCCTGAGTGGTGGTGCTATGCTTTTTGGCCCAGATAGCCCCTTGAGAGGATTTGGGGATAATCAATATCGATTTGCCTTTGGTGTTTTCTTTGCCCAGGGGTTGGTTCTACTGTATTTCCTGAGCAATATCGAAAAACATAAAGCATTGTTTTACTTCGTGGCTTTATCCCTCTTCATTGGCGGTCTGGGTCGCTTAAGCAATATTCTGGAATTTGGATTGGTGGATGACCAGGTTTTACCGCCTACGATTATTGAGCTTGCGATAGTTCCACTTCTGGTTTTTTGGCATAGGCGAGTGGCCTCTCAAAGTTAGTCATTAGAAGCTCTTAGTCAAGCAACTTAAAATTTTTTATGCTTAAGAGGTTATTGCTTTGTTACCAGTATTTTTACATATAGAGTCTTCACCAAACCTACAGGAATCGCAGGCTCTTCAGCAGTATATAGGTTTGGCTCCGCAATTAATGCAACAGTATGGGGGGTGCCTATCGCCTCTTATGATGTGGAAGAAGCCCTGGACGGAGGTCGGTCACCAAAGGCATTTGTTGTGGTATCTTTTCCGGATCGGGAGGCGATCTATGCATTCTTCAATGATCCAGCCTACCAGGCGATTATTCCTTTGAGGGACAAGGCATTTGCCCATTTACGCTTTTTTATCACTAGTGAACGAATTTGATTTAAAGGCATGCTAAACCGGGAAGGTATTCCTCAAAAATCTCACCATCCCAACGTAAATAGGCAGTAAAGGAGCCTCTCATGCAGCGATTTTTTAAAAGTATCAACTTCGTAGAGCAGCATCTATACGACAAAATTTCTGTTCACGAAATTGCCGCTGCCTCTCATTACTCCACCTACCACTTCAGCCGTATTTTTAAGGCATTAGTGGGGGACTCACCGAAAGAGTATTTGCGTAAGCGCCGATTGACCGTCGCTGCAAAGAGGTTGTTGAGTGAAGATATTGGTATTCTTGAGCTTGCCATGGAGTGCCAATTTGATTCCCAAGAAGCGTTTACTCGCGCGTTTAAAGCTTTATTTAATGTAACCCCGGCGCAGTATCGAAAGCAGCAGGACCCTTTCCGGTTGCTATATAAAGATCAATTTAGCCCCCATATGCTGCACTTCTTGAAAAATGAGCTGTCCATGGAGCCACAAATTATTTCGCGCCCAGCGATGCAATTGGTGGGGATAGCGCAGGAATACGATCATGAAAATCTCAGCTTGCCAAAGCTCTGGTCTGCATTTCGACCTTACAGGGATAAAATCCCCAATCGTATCAACGATGAATCGTTTGGCATCTATGAGTGTTATGAGGAAGCGGGTGATGAAATTCAGTTTAAGTATGTCTGCTGTGCGCCGGTTGCCGACCTGACTCAGGTACCCGAGGGAATGGTGGCGCGGGAACTACCGGAGCAGCTATATGCAAAATTTGTTCACCGCGGATCTATTACCACCCTGGAGCAGACATTGAAGTATATCTGGGGGAGCTGGCTGCCAAAGTCTAATTATGACTATATCGAGAAACCAGACTTTGAGCTCTATCCGCCCAGGTATCAGGTTGCCAGCCCGACAGCCGAAATGTACCTCCATATCCCCGTTAAAGAGAGACAATGATCGTTTAACAATAACGCAGATTTATCACTATTCAACATTTTTGGCTACTTGATCTGTGCCATACCGATTTTGCAGATTGCTTCTTCGATCGAAATTTTTATGTAATAAATTTTATATTGGAGGGAAGTACTCCCTGCAGGTGTTCGCGAAAGAAGGCAAGCTTATTGGGTGGAAAGATAAATTCTGGAATTTTTCCTGGTGAAATCTGGTTGTAGGATAGGGAAAAAATAGCCACGCTCCTCAACTGAGTCAATGGCTATCTTTCTTATTTCGGATTTTTTGATTGATAAATTGCCAATAAAGGAAAACGTTTCATCGAGTCGTACATGGGAAACGGCAAAGCTGATCACTATGGTGCTATAGGAGAATGGCCTCTTTTACTTTAAATTGTGAGAATTGTTCTGCCCTTCAAAAAGAAGAATAATTTTTAATTTCTTAAGCAGAACTCCCTTACTCTATATCTTGGTTTTCTTGGCTTCTCTAGATAATGGTTGCCAAAGTGGATAAGGCGCTATGCCCAGTGGTTTATTTTTAGAGTGGTTCTAAAGAGTAGCAACTATAAACCTTGCTGGTTTCTATCTTGGTATTTCGATCGTACTAGTTTCTGCATAATCTGCTAACATCGGCGTAAATCCTGTTGTTAGATCAATCCCTATGAAACTATTACGTTGGCTCCTGCTTATTGTGCTTGTCTTATTGGTGATTTCCGCCCTTGCGGCGCCGGGTTTCATTGGCCCCAAGGTGGAGGAGGTCTGGAAACAGCAGGTCGGTAGGTTACAAGGGGGTAATTCCACGAGTTACCAGCGTGGCTGGTTTGGTGCTGAGACTAATACTGAGGTTGGACTGCAAAATGGTACTACCGAGCTGCATACTGAAATTCACCATGGCCCTGTACTGTTTACTTCCCAAGGGCCGAGATTAGGGGTTATCTATAGTGAAACACGCTTGGAATTGGAGCAGTTAACCCCTGAATTACGCGCACGGCTTGAGGGCATATATGGCCGTTTACAGGATAGCCCATTGGTACTGGAAACTCTTGTAACAGCTGATAACCGCGTACTGAACACACTGCGTTTTGAGCCCTTCAAAAATACCGGTACCTATGGCCAGCTGGAATTTGATGGCGGTGAAATCACAGTAAAAACGGATTATAGCGGAGCCATGTTAGATGGCGTTATTGATTTGGGTAGCCTGCGACAGATACGGGACGGGGTGGAGGTATTATTTACTGAGCCCCTCAAGGGTGAGTTTCAAGTAGAGCCCGGGCGCGGTGGTAAGGCGCAGCTGCAATTATCGTTGTTACGTGCTGAGTCTGATTCGGGACCTGTACAACTGCGAAATATTACTCTCGACCTGGATTTGGAAATGCTTGCTGCACAGACTTTAAAAATTGTAAGTGATTTGCAGTTGCCCAATGTAGAGTCTGCAACTCCGATCATCTCCGCTCGTCAACAGATGACCTTGCCCGAAATCACCGCTGCAGACTTGGGCCACTACCTGCGTGTGTTGTTGCCCAATCCTGAGCGCAACTGGGCCCGTGAGATGCGCCCACCTTTGCGTCTTCAACAGCAACTGGTAGTGGAGTCACATAATGGTCCGGTGTTAGTGGATGCGGATATTGACTGGAAAGGGTTACAACGTCCACCTCGTCACCGTGGGGGCAGCCCACTGAATCAATGGTTGAAACCACTGGTGGGCACCATGACATTGAGCGCGGCGGAGTCAGCCCTATTGCAGTCACCATTAGTAGCTCAAGCAATGATGTTACGAGAATATGGGCTGCTACTGGAAAAAGATGGTGAGTTGCAAATGCACCTTGAAGTAAAACGGGGACGGTTGGAAGTGAATGGCCAGGATTTGCCACCGGACCTATTTATCATGGCGCTTACCGGGCGGTTTTGATCGGAACTAAATAGGGGAGCGGCCCGTCCGCTCCCCGCATACTATCGAGTGGCCTCGATTTGATCACACAGCTGTGCTGCACTATCTTGGAACGGGTTTCTTACCACCCTCAACCAGTATTGCGCATACCGGCTGCAATTCCGGCGATGGTAACCATTAAGGCACTTTCCAATACCGTGTCGGCCTCCCTCTCCCGCAAACGCGCCATCAGCTCTGCCTGGAGCAAGTGAAGTGGATCTGTATAGGGGTCACGTACGCGTATCGACCAACGCATTACCGGATTATTATCCAACAGACTTTCCCGCCCGGTGAGCCGCTGCAGTGCACTCACTGTGTGGCTGAGGCGCTCTCGGAGGTTCTCACCAAGGGCAATCAATTCTTGATCGTCGGTCAGTCGCTCCTCATACCAGGAGGCGACCCGTGTATCGGACTTGGCCAATACCATTTCCAGCATATCCACCACGCCTTGGAAGAAGGGCCACTGGTGGTTCATATCGCGCAGAGTATCGGCCTCGTCAGCGTGCTTTAAGGCCTGCTCCAAGGCGGTACCGGTACCCAGCCAAGCGGGTAACATTAAGCGAATCTGGGTCCATGCGAATACCCAGGGAATGGCACGCAATGTTTCCACGCCGCCACCGGGCTTTCGTCTTGCAGGACGGCTTCCCAGAGCGAGCCGGCTCAACTCCGTTTCGGGAGTGACGGTGCGTAAGTAAGCGACCAGCGCGGGGTCGTCGCGAACAACCTCCCGGTAGCTATCGATAGAGATATCCGTAAGGCGCTCCATTTGGTTGCGCCACTCAGGTCGTGGTTGCGCGGGTGGCATTAGGGTGGCCTCAAGTGTTGCAGCCACGTACTGCTCCAGGTTATAGGCAGCAACTGCCGGACGGCCGTATTTAAAGCGGATCATTTCTCCCTGCTCGGTAACCCGGATGCGGCCGGCAACAGAACCTGGCGGCTGAGAGAGCAGAGCCATCCGCGTGGGGGAACCGCCACGGGAAATGGAGCCTCCGCGACCATGGAATAAAGTCAGTGGAATACCGTGGTTGCGAAAGATATCGGTGAGTGCTTCCTGGGTGCGAAATTGCGCCCAGGCGGCACCGAGGAAGCCGGCATCCTTGGCGGAATCTGAATAACCAATCATTACCTCCTGGCCATCCAGCACACGTTGCTTGTATTGGGAAATATTGAGCAAGGTGCTCATGGTGGTGGCAGCATTGTTCAGATCGTCGAGGGTTTCAAACAGTGGTACTACGCGCATTGGTTGTTGAACGCCGGCAATTTTTTGCAGCAGCATTACCGCCAGGACATCGGAGGATTTTTTCGCCATGGAAATCACATAGGCACCGAGACCTTCGGTGCCCTGCTCAGCGACTACCTTGCAAGTTTCCAGCACTTCGCGCACATCTTCATCGCAGAAATCTGTTTGGTAAAAATCTGCGTTGATCAATGGCCGGCGGTTGTCCAGCTCTGCCAGTAGGAACTCCAGTTTGCGCTTCTCATCCCAGGTGGCGTAGTTGCCAATACCGAGATAGCGAGTGATGGCATCGAGAGCATCTGCATGGCGAGTGGATTCCTGGCGAATGTCGAGACGTAGCAAGGTAATGCCGAAACAATTGAGACGGCGCAGGGTATCTTTAAGCTGGGCATCGGCAATTGCGGAGAGGCCCATCGAGCGGAGGGAGCGGTCGATTAGGCGCAGTTGTTCGGACAGTTGGGCGCTGGTGAAGGTTTCGCCCTTGGGCTTCGGTTGGTTATTGATGCACGCTTCTATCTGCGCGCGAGTGTTGCGCAAACGGTTGCGGATCTGGCGCAGCACCAGGCGATAAGGCTCGTGGCTGGGTCCAGTATGCGCTAATAACTCTTCGCTGGCTTTGTGCATCGATAAGTCTGCAAGCAGATTTTCCACATCCCGCAAGTAGAGATCGGCAGCCATCCAGCGCGCAAGTAGCAACACCCTACGGGTTACCGAGGCAGTGACATTGGGGTTGCCATCGCGATCGCCCCCCATCCAAGAGGCAAAGCGGATAGGCACCCAGTCTTCCGGCAGAGGCGGTAACTCCGCCAGATCAAGCTCTTTCTCAATGGCGCGCATGCTTTGGGGAACTGCCTGCCACAGGGATTGTTCGATAGTGGCAAAGCCCCACCTGGCCTCGTCGACCGGTGTCGGCCTTTCGCGCCGAATTTCATCGGTGCTCCAGGCAGAGAGAATCTGTTCATGTAAATGTCGCCGTAGCTCCTGGCTTTCCTCTACAGTGAGGTCTGGCCGGTCCAGCTTAGCGAGCAGGTCAGCAACTCGGTCGTACTTGCGGATCAAGGTGCGGCGGGTAACCTCTGTAGGGTGGGCGGTAAGGACCAGCTCTACTGACAGGTTCTGCAAAACCTTGTGAATTTCATCCGAGGGTATCTTGGCCCGTTTCAGCTCCTCCAGCACCTGGCGTAGGCCGCGATCGGTGTCTGGGTCGCCGGAGAAGCGCTGGTGCTGCCGGTGCAGGCGTTCGCGATGGCGTTGCTCAGCAATATTCGCCAAGTTCAGGAATTGGCTAAAGGCGCGCGCTACCTCGAGCAGGGTCTCATCATCGAGGGGATCAAGTAGATGACGCAGGCGATCTACCTGCATCTCTCCAGTGCTGCGGCTCTCTACAGCGGCCTGGCGTATCGTTTCGACGGTATCGAATAGCTGCTCGCCAGCCTGCTCACGCAATACCGAACCCAGCTCCTCGCCAAGCAGACGCACATCTTCCCTCAGTGGGGTATTTTGATCCTGACTCACGAATCCTATTCTCCCTAGCAAAGGCAACGAGGCGATTATCTTCGCATAATTTCACCTGCTGGGGGATTGGACTTCTAGCCATATTGAAATTCAGGGCGAATAATCCGAACAATAAGAAATTTAAATTAGTAAGTATTCAACTAATTAATAGCTGGTTGGTAGTTATTTGTCATAAATTTACACAAATTAGGGGAGGAGGCTTTTTCTAGTGGAATTAGTGAATTTAGAGAGGCAAAAACATTTTACTTCGAATAATCGAGCAGAATCTTTGTTTCTTTTGTCACTGGGTGTGTGTTCTTAGCAGTAGTGATTAAAAGGAAAATATTGGCTTTAGGAAGGCTTACAAAAATTAAAGAGAATGTAAAACCTGCGCAATATGTTGCGCAGGTAAAACGCATATTTTGAATTTATTAACTTTTGCAAAGTCAGTAGGCTGGGCGACGATCTACGAGTACCAGCCAGCCGCGGATGACACGGTAGAAAACCCAGATCCAGTTAATGGCGAGAACGATATAGCCAAGGCCAAAAATCCATACGGTGCAGATGCCTACGATGGTCCACAGCAGCCAGAACCAGAAGGTACGAATCTGCCAGCGAAAATGGGATTCTGCCAGGGTGCCGCGCACATCGCTGCGTTTAAAGTAGTTGATCAGCACACCAATAAACATTGGAACAGCAGTAAACAGGCTGATGGCCTGGATTAAATAAACCATGATGGCCAGGTCGCGTCCGCTTTGCTCTCGGGCTTCCTGGGACCGCACGGGGTACTGCTCAGACATAACTTTATTCTCTTAAGGGTTCAGTAAAATATAGTGTGGCCTGAGCGATTCAATTCAACTTAGGTGAGTTGGAATGGCAGTTATTTGCGACAATCGGATGTGGTCGCCGCCTTTGACGATATGGAGCTACCCCTTTTATTTCAAGGCCCACTCTGTGTGTACATTGCGTTCACGCCAGGCTTTTAGTTGGCGAACGGATTCACGCATAAGTTGCAGCAGCTCCGTGCGCTGTTGCCTGCAGTGCTCCCGCTCGCTGTCGATCGATAGATTGGCTGCGAGGCTGCGCAGGCGTGCGGCGACACTGTCGAGCCCAACCTCTGATGCAGCTCTGGATATATTTTGTGCCTGTTTTTCCGCATCCCGCCAGTGGCGTCCAGTCAGGGCACTGGTCAGGGTGGTTATCCGTTTGGGCAAGGTGGCACTGCGATCACTGAGGAGTTCGGCGAAAGTCAGGTGATCGAGAGTGTCCCGCTGGCGAAACAAAGTGTTGGTATTGAGAAGTTTTGCTGGCCGCGGTTTTTGTTGGATATTGGCGTCCTGGCTGCGTCGCCCGGCCCAGCTCATTAATTGCATTATTTGGCGGTCGGCGACAGGGTGAGTAAGCACCCCGGTAAAACCGCGGGCCTGGTAGCGCTCTTTGTCTCCAGTATTAGTATTTTGCAGCAGGGCAAAAATTGGGAGTTCAGCGCCGCGTTCACGGCGAATTTCACGTACTGCTTCAACACCATCCATTAGTGGTAGATGAGTGTCCGTGAGAATCAAATCAAATGTTTTTTGCAGCGCGGCACTACTGCCGTCAATACCATTACATTCCCGTTGCACATGGTGTCCCATGGATTCCAGGACTGACTGGAGGGATTCGTGTTTATTATTTTCTACTAATAACACTGAAAGGCGAGTACCGTTATTTCCAATAACTTCCTTTGGCAACTTCAGTTCCACCATTTCCACTTTTCCAACCTGGCGAAGGTCATCCAGGGATTTAAGTACCGCATTAAGTTGGCGCTTGCCGATTTCCACCAGGGCCTTGATGTTATTGTCTTCACTACGTGCCAGTAAATTAAGGGTGCCGAGTAAAGTATCTAGTGGATGGTGTAACTGGTGACGGGCGATAGTGAGTAGATCAGATTTTTCTTGTCGTAAAAGTTCCAGGCTTTCGCGAGTTTCTTCCAGTTGCTTTCCCATAGCATTAAATTCGCTATTGCGGCTGTGCACTTGCTGAAACAGACTGGTATTTTCCGCGCCCAGACTATCAATGCGTCGGTCAGTTTCCCGTTTTAATTTGCTTAGACTCAACTGTCTATTCAGTGCAAAAGCACAAACTATCAAAAACGCAATGACCGTTAAGACGAGCCAGATAATTGGCAGCTGTTGATCGAGAGTGGGCAGCTCGTAAGCCTGTGCGATACTGGAGATAAACACAGAGCCACATACTATTGAGCCGATCAGCAGGGCGTGTAATGAAACACGACGAGAGGGTACCCTCCCAGAAGATATGGTTTTTATCATCCTTGTAACCATTTTTTTGTTGGGGCGGACTAAATCCTGCAGTCCGCATTCTGTTTTTTACGGTGGGTTTCTATAGATACTCCCGAATACTTCAGACCGTTTGATACTGCAATATTGCACAGGGCACAAGAGATATTTTTTGGATGAAGGCCCTATGCAGGAGGAGAAAACAGTCATATGTATGAATGCTTTCTCTACTATCCAAGTAATATCGCGCCAATCAGGCATTGGCGATTTTTTTGTAGGGGTTAATAGGTAGGAATTGCAGCCTATTACAAAGGCTGGGAGGACAGACTTTTTTACAGGACGCGTACGAGGTTTGGCGAGTTCACAACTCAGGCTAAACGGCGCGATTCCCTGTGAATAAAACCCTGAGGCAATTAGGCGGCCTGGGGTAAACGCTCCTGCAGTAGCTGTAACATACGCTCTGAAGGGAGGAAGAGACGGATGCCATCGCAGTGGGCGAGTAGCTCCTGATAGAAATAATCAAAGTGGGTGCAACCCAGGATCAGGATTTGCACGCCGCTTTTTACCAGTGCGGCAACGAGGTCATCGAGGGCATGCTGCTGCACGATCATTTCCGCGGCGAGACCGTCCTCAATATCCTCGACAATCTGCAAGTTGCCGATGCCAATTACTTTTGCAGTTTTATTGCGCTCGAGGATTTCACGCTCGATATTGGCGCAACTCTGGCAGTTAGCTGCGAGCAGGCCAAAGTTGCGATAGCGCTGTGTCAGCTCGGCGTAGACTTCCAGGGGCGAGACAACCTCAATGGGGGAGGCGGCTTTGACTGCCGGCATATCTACCGCACCGGAAAGGGAGTTGCAGTAGATCATGGCAGCATCAGCACCTGCTTCGTGCAATTGCTTGATGGCTTCGATCAGTTGCTGAGTGAGGGCACCGCGCTCCAGGGCTTGCAGTTGGGTCTGGGCTTGTGGCGATGCTGAAAGTGAAAGGCCCAGCCCGCGAAACTGTCGTGCAGCAAGGAAATCGAGACCAAAGCGGGTATCTGTGGGGGTGCCGGCGACTATGCCAATGGTCATCGAACTCTTCTCAATGGCGTTATAGGTCAACACAGCGAATTTCCTCTCTCTCGTAATGCTCAGTCGAGTGTTATTGTTCGCCTAGGAGACCCTTCTGCTCCACAGGGAACTGACATTATTAATCCATACTCGGCGCACCCAGTCGAGATAAATCCCATAAGGGCGCCCGAGAGCGCCGGCGATTAGCATAAACGTGATACTGGCAGTGGCGATTTCATCCCAGCTGGCGCCGCCGAGGCGCATATTGCACAGATACAGAGGAAACTGAAAGCTCAGAAATACGAAGGTGTCCACGAGGTAGGCATTGACCACACCGCCTCCGCCAAATCTGTTCACAATCCAGCTGCGATAAACACTGAAAGGACGTGCTATCAGAGTGTTGAATACCAGCGCCATCAGTCGCACTTTCAGGTGTTCACTCCAGCTCATACCGGCCAGGACCAGCTCAATGGGAATTGCCACAGCCCAGGAGAAGCTGTTCATTGCGAAGATATCCAGCAGAAAGTCCCAGCGGCGAGCATTGGGCGTTTCTGTGTCGGCGTCTGGGCTGGATGGAGTGATTGCGGGCGCGGACATGGAGCTGGAAACCTCGTAGACTTCTGACCGCCTGATACAGGGTGGCGGCAAGCCGGCGATTATATCTACAATTGGCATAAATGCTAGCCCCTACATCTCGACTGGTAAGACTTGTCGAGATAAACATCCTAAATTTTTTTAGAAAATTAATCTAATTATCTTATTGGCTCCTGGTGCCTCCTGGCTATAAGGGCTATTCAGCAGTTAATATGCAACTCTTTGCATAAGCTTAATCGGAGTTCCTATGTCCTTGCGCTATGCTGTCCTCACCTTGCTGGATATCGAGCCCGGCAGCGGTTATGACCTAAAGCGCCGTTTCGAGCGCAGCGTTTCGCACTTCTGGAGCGCCAGCCACCAGCAGATGTATCGGGAACTACACAAGTTACACGCTGAAGGTCTGTTGAATTGCGTGGAACAGCCCCAGGAGGGAAAGCCGGATAAGAAAGTCTACAGCCTCACTGATAAAGGCCGAATGGAACTGCGCGACTGGGTGACCCAGCCAGCGGCGCCGCAAAAGATCCGCGAGCCCTTCTTGGTGCGTATGTTTGCCGGCCACCACCTGAGCCAGGAAGAGCTACGCTCGGCACTGAATACGCAACTAAGGCTTCACCGGGGACTTCTGGATAACTACAGTGAGCAAAACGAGCGAGTACTAAATAGTGATATTGCCCTGCAAGAGCGCTACTGGCTCGCGCACCAGACCCTGTTGTTGGGTATTGAGGCGGAGAAGACCTGGATCACCTGGGCGGAAAAGTTGCTCGAAGAGCTGGATGAGAAGTGCGAAGAGGATGGCCAGGCAGTGAAATAAAAAAACCGGGCCCGGCCCGGTTTTTTCAGGTCTGAAGTAAGTCTA
Organism: Microbulbifer sp. MLAF003; assembly: GCF_030012965.1. NCBI lineage: Bacteria > Pseudomonadati > Pseudomonadota > Gammaproteobacteria > Cellvibrionales > Microbulbiferaceae > Microbulbifer > Microbulbifer sp. MLAF003. The sequence continues at coordinate 4,432,352 of NZ_CP120232.1, read as the reverse complement.
ATCAGACCGCGATCTTTTCTACCACCAGACTGCCGATGGAATAGCCGGCGCCGAAGGAACAGATAATGCCGCGATCTCCAACCTGCAAGTCGTCACTGTGCAGGTTGAAGGCGATTACCGAACCGGCGCTTGCGGTATTGGCATAGCGGTCGAGTACTACTGGGGCGCGCTCGATGCTGGCTTCGTCTCCCATCAGTTTCTTGGCGATCAGGTTGTTCATATTGATATTGGCCTGATGTAGCCAGTAGCGGCTCACGCTTTGCGGATTGGTATCGGTTTCCTGCAGGTGCGCCTCAATATGGGCTGCAGCCATGGGGCAAACCTCCTTAAAAACCTTGCGACCGTTCTGGCGGAACAGTTTGCCAGGGCCGAAGGGATCAACATCCGCGGCGCGCGCTGCATATCCGAAGTTTGAGCGGATATTGTTGGAGTAGACGGTCTTGGCTTTGGTGCCGAGTATTTCCCAGGCACTATCTACAGAGCATGTCTCACGGCGCTCGATTACGCTGGCTACAGCCACGTCCCCGAAGATAAAGTGACTATCGCGGTCTGTGAAGTCCACTTGAGGGGAGGCCAGCTCCGCGTTAATCACCAGCACAGTGCGCGCGGCGCCGGAGCTGATCGCATCTACCGCTCGTTGTAAGGAGAAGGTTGCTGAGGAGCAGGCGACTTCCATATCAAAGGCAAAGCCGTCGATACCGAGAGCACCCTGGATTTCGATAGCAATAGCAGGGTAGGCACGCTGCATATAAGAGGCGCCGACGATTACCATATCCACATCGGAGGCTTTCTTACCGGCTTTTTCCAGCGCCAATTTGGCAGCATTCACGCCCATCTCGGCCTGTACACAGAGATCGTCGTCATTGCGCTCGGGGATAAATGGGCGCATGCGCTCTGGGTCGAGAATCCCCTCGCGGGTAACTACATAACGGCTTTTAATCCCTGAGGCTTTCTCGATAAATTCTGCAGAGGATTGGGGTTTGGCTTGCAGTTCCCCATCTTCAATTTGCTGCGCGTGCTTCAGGTTATACTGTGTAGCGTAGGTATTGTAAGCATCTACCAACTCTTCATTGCTGATAGATTCTGGTGGGGTCCATAGGCCTGTCCCGCTGATGACAATGCCCCGTGGCAATTTGTACTCACTCATCGCTGAATTCCTGGCCCGCACCAAAAATCGTGCGAGCAATTAGTCACTGAATAGAACCTTAGCAGCGCTGGCTGATGTGGGACTTTCGTGCCAGAACGGCAAGGCATAATATTGTGACGCTATTGTGACTACTGGTCTATCTGCGGTCGCGCCGATGAGTCATGGCGTTCTGGCCAAAATAAAGGCACTTACCTTGGTTGCGCCTGCTTCAAGCAGTTTCAGCGCTGCTGCTTCCAAAGTGGCGCCGGTGGTCAACACATCATCTACCAGGCCGATGTGTAGCCTCTCAACATTCTCATCGACAGAGAAGCTATGGAGTAAATTGCGCAGGCGCTGGTTACGGCGCAATTGAGATTGTGTCTGGGTGGCACCGAATTTTCGCAGTAATCGAGGGCGTACCGGTAGTTGCCACTGCTTTCCCAACTCAGCTGCTACCAACTGCGCCTGGTTATAGCCGCGCTGCCAATAACGACGCCAGTGAAGAGGGATGGGGACAAGCAGGTCCGGCCCTTGGTTGGCTGGTTTTAACGCTTGGGCGGCCAACTGGGCAAGGCTGTGACCCGCAGCCAGGTCGCCATGGTATTTGAAGCGTTGTATCAGTTGGTTTATCGGGTAAGCATAATGCCAGGCGGCGCGGACTCGGCTGTAGTGTGGTGGCTGCCTCAGGCAGGCGGGGCAAAGCTGGGAGGGCGGCAGCAGCGGCAAAGCACAGGTCTCGCAAGCGTTTTCCAGAAAGGGCAGATCCTCTATGCAAGCGGGGCAGATCCCATAATCGCCGGCCCGGTCACCACATAAAAGGCATTGGGCCAGGTTTCGGGTAATAAACAGTGGGGAGATAATCCTGTAAACCATAATCGGGTGATTGAGTTGACAGCGATACGGGCCTGGCTAAACTGGCCAGTCTGTTTGGTCGAGTCTGCCACTGCAATTAGTGATAGTCACCACGGCCCTGCGAATAAAAAAACAGTACGAATAACTCCAGCAACTAGAGAGAGTAAGCCCTGTGACTGCCGCCCAGCAATTACCCGCCGCTGAGATCCGCCACGATTGGACCCGCCAGCAGATTCTGGACCTCTTTGCCCTGCCGTTTAGCGACCTGATATTTACCGCCCAGCAGGTGCATAGGGTGCATTTTGATGCTAACCGGGTGCAGGTGAGCACGCTCTGCTCGATTAAGACTGGCGCCTGTCCGGAAGACTGCGCCTACTGCCCCCAGAGTGCTCGCTACGATACCGGGCTGGAGCGGGAAAAGCTGATGAAGGTGGAAAAGGTTTTGGAGGAGGCCAGGGCGGCCAAAGCCGGCGGCGCTACCCGTTTCTGCATGGGTGCTGCATGGCGCTCGCCCAAGAAAAAGGACATGCCCTACGTCACCCAGATGGTGCGTGAAGTTAAAGCGCTGGGTATGGAAACCTGTATGACCCTGGGTATGCTGAATGATGACCAGGCGCAGGAATTAGCGGATGCCGGGCTCGACTATTACAACCACAATCTGGACACCTCACCGGAGTATTATGGTGAGATTATCACCACCCGCACCTACCAGGACCGTCTTGAGACTCTGGGTAGGGTGCGCGAGGCCGGTATGAAGGTCTGCGCTGGTGGCATTGTCGGTATGGGTGAGGGGGACAAAGATCGCGCAGGGCTACTGATGCAGCTGGCCAACCTGCCTGAACACCCGGAGTCGGTGCCGATCAATATGTTGGTAAAAGTAGCGGGTACGCCGTTAGAGCAGGAAAAGGATCTGGACCCCTTCGAGTTTATCCGCTGTATTGCCGTGGCCCGAATTATGATGCCCAAGTCCCATGTGCGCCTGTCTGCCGGACGTGAGCAAATGAGCGATGAAATGCAGGCAATGGCTTTCCTCGCCGGTGCCAACTCCATCTTCTATGGGGAGAAGCTGCTGACCACCGCTAACCCTGAGGCCAACAAAGATATGCAGTTGTTCAACCGCTTGGGAATCCTGCCGGAGGAATACCAGCAATACGCTGACGAATCAGAAGTGGAAGCTGAGCTGACCGCCCAGATCAGCGAGCGACAAAACGATGCCTTTTTCTACGACGCGGCCAAATGACCCTGGATCAAACCCTGCGCCAGCGCCTAGATGAGCGGCGCAGGCGTAACCTCTACCGGGAAGTCAAGACTCTGGATTCGGTGCCGGGGCCCGAGGCCAGGGTTAATGGCCGAGAGCTGCTTACTTTCAGTAGCAACGACTACTTGGGGCTGGCAACCCATCCTGAGGTCATCCGCGCCCAGCAGGCCGGAGCTGAGCTGGGCGCTGGTACCACTGCCTCTCACCTGGTCAATGGGCACTTGCAAGTCCACCAACAGCTGCAATACAGTCTTGCTGAAGTCACCGGGCGCGAGGCTGCATTGGTATTCTCCAGTGGCTATATGGCTAATGTGGGCACGCTTTGTGCGTTACTGGGCCGTGCCGACAATATTATTTCCGACAAGCTCAACCACGCTTCACTGATCGATGGAGCACGCTTGTCTGGCGCTAACAGCTTGCGCTTTCCCCACAACGACCTTATTGGTCTGGATCGCCAATTACGGCGTGCTGCCAGTCGAGGTGGCAATATCCTGGTGGCGGTCGACGGTGTTTACAGTATGGATGGTGACCTGGCGCCGATGGCAGAGATTGCTGATCTGTGTCGTGAGTATGGTGCCTGGTTGATGGTGGATGAGGCTCACGGATTTGGGGTAATGGGCAGCGAAAAATTTCCTTTCGCTGGCAGTTGTACTGCGGCGGGTCTTGACCAGTCCCAGGCACCAGTGATCATGGGCACCCTGGGCAAGGCCGCTGGTAATGCCGGAGCCTTTGTGGCTGGTTCTCGCGAGCTGATTGATTATCTGGTGCAATTTGCCCGTACGTACATCTACACCACTGGGATGCCTCCGGCGGTGGCCGCGGGCTGTGTTGCCGCTGTTGATTTGATGCGTAGACAGCCTGAGTTGACCAGGCGCCTGGAGTCTAACATTGCCCACTTTCGCCACTGCGCCAGGCAATTGAATTTACCTCTGGCTGACTCCCCCAGCGCAATTCAGCCGCTCCTGCTCGGCTGTGAAGAAACCGCTATTTCTATTTCTGAACAGTTGGAAAAACGCGGTTTTTTGGTGAGCGCTATTCGCCCTCCGACAGTGCCCGCGGGTACTGCCCGCCTGAGAATTACCTTGAGTGCTTCACATAACCATCACCAAATCGATGCGCTTCTCAATGCCTTGGCGGAGGTCCTCCGGGAAAACAAGGCGGTGCACTTGTGAGCCAGATAGAGAACCTGGTGTTCTTGCATGGTTGGGGCGGAGACAAGGGGCCCTGGCAGCCACTATTGGAGGCTGTGCATGAACAACTGGGGCTACCGCTGATTTGTATCGAGTTACCGGGGTTTGGTGAACGCAGGGAGCAGGCATGGCCAAGGCTAGAGGTGCTTCTACAACAGCTTTACCAAGCGCTACCGCAAAATTGTGTTTTGGTAGGGCACTCCCTTGGCGGCATGTTGGCTCTGCAGATTGCCGCCAGGCCAGGACAAGAGAAAATCCATGGAGTTGTCACCATCTCCGCCAATGCTTGCTTTGTAGAGAGGGACAATTGGCCCGGCATGCCCCGTCGCACTTTTGATAGGTTCCGTAGCGCTTTCGTGCAGGATCCCTATGCTACCTGGGAGCGCTTTTGCGCCCTGCAGTCCCATGGTGATAACGCCATGCGTGACCTGGTCAAGCAACTGAAAGCGCGCAAACCCAACATTAACCCCGGAGCCTGGGTTAAGGCCCTGGACTGCCTGGCAGAGCTGGATAATCGGGATCTTCTGCAGTCGCTGGAAATCCCCGCTCTCCACCTGTTTGGCAAGCGGGATGCCCTGGTGCCGCTGGCGGCCATAGAGGAAATCCAGGCCTATGGTGCGGCAGTAGAGGTGATGGAGGGCTGCGGCCACAAACCACAGTTGTCACAACCTCGCCAAGTGGCAGAGCGATTACGACACTTTGTCGAGAGTTTATCCCCCTCTAGTGCCCTAGCGTCAGAGCCCTTTGATAAATCTGCGGTGGCGCGCTCCTTCGGCCGTGCCGCCGCCAGCTATGACGATTGCGCACATATACAGAGAGCGGTGTGCCGTCAACTGATGAAAATGGCGGAACGCCACTGGGAACCTCGTATCATTGTTGATTTGGGCAGTGGCACCGGCTTTGGCAGTGAGTTGCTGCGCCAGCATTTTCCCAAGGCAAAAATTATCGCCCTGGATCTGGCAGAGGACATGTTGCGCTTTGCCCGCACAGAGAGGCCGCTGGCAGATGGCTATATCACTGCGGATGCGGAGCAACTGCCCCTGGCGGATGGTACTGTAGATCTGGTGTTCTCCAGTATGGCACTGCAATGGTGCTACCGATTGCCGCAGTTATTCGCCGAGTTGCGTCGGGTACTTTCTCCCGCTGGACAATGTCTGGTGGCGACATTGGGGCCGGGTACCCTGGCAGAATTGCGCGATAGCTGGGCTCTGGTAGACAGCGGTGTTCACGTTAATCGCTTCCTGCCACTGGCCAACTGGCGTGAGGCAGCGGCGCAATCGCAGCTTTGTGGTGAAGTACTCGACGAGCAACGCCTGTTGCATTTCGACAGTCTGCGCCAGCTGATGAAGGAATTGAAAGGTGTGGGAGCACATAATATCAACCGCGCGGCCAAGCGAGGCATGACTGGGCGAGCCCGGTTACAGCGGTTGGCCGAAGCCTATGAAGGTCTCCGGCAGCCAAAGGGGCTGCCGGTGAGTTACGAGGTGATTTATATGAAGCTGGCCCTGGGGGGTAATCAAGGGTAGATATCGATGGGGATGGGGGTTTTCACCAGAGCCCAAATTTCATCCATCTCCCGGTTGGAAGCTACGGCGATACAGCCATCGGTCCAGTTGTTACGGCGCAGGTGGTTTTCCATATAGGCCCATTCGGGTTTGATGCCGTGGATCATGATATCGCCACCGGGGCTGACCCCCATCCTGGCCGCCCGCGCTCGGTCCTGTTTATTCGGGTAGGACACGTGGATGGAGCGGTAGAAGCGGCTATTGGGGTTTTTCCAGTCCAGGGTGTAGCGTCCTTCTGGGGTTCGCTCGTCCCCTTGGCGGACTTTGTGTCCCCTGGGGTTATCGCCGAAGGAGACTGTGTAGCTTTTCACTACCCGGCCGTCGCGAATGAGCTGCATCAGCTTCTTCGACTTGTACACAACAACATGATCGACAGGGGTTACTTTTGCTGAGGCGAGCAGTGGCATCGCCAGCAATAGGGCAAGAGTCAGGTATCGCATGGTCTCTAAGCTGCTTGAATGTTTTCAGTTATTTCGAGATTTTCCGCGTCCCTGCAGAGCATTTTCCCCTTTTGGGGGAGTTATTTTGTTAGCGCTACCCCGTGCCTTTGTTATCAGTGCTCGGCTTGATTTGTTCAAAATCTGCGCTACATGGCTAAATTATCATCAAGTTGATGGCGTGAAAAGTCACCACAAGAAAAAAATTGAACTTTTTTGATTAGCGGAGGCGATGGCCTTGGGCAGAACCTATTTTGTGGCCGGTACCGATACCGAAGTGGGCAAGACCTTTGTCAGTACAGCCCTGCTTACAGCAGGCGCAAACGCGGGATTACAAACCGCTGCGGTGAAGCCGGTAGCGTCTGGCTGTGAGCGGACTGAAGATGGATTGCGTAATGAAGATGCCCTGCTATTGCGGGAGGCGATGACCCTGCAGCTGCCTTACCAGCAGGTGAACCCTTTTGCGCTAGAGCCTGCAATCGCACCTCATATTGCCGCTATTGAGGCGGGAAAGCAGTTGAGTGTGTCACGTATGGCGGGCGTTTGCCGTGGTGTGATGTCTGCCGGCGCCGACCTGGTGCTGATTGAGGGCGCTGGAGGCTGGCGTACCCCTCTGGGACCAAGGAGCTTCCTGTCCCAGTTGCCGAGGGAACTGAATATCCCTGTGGTACTGGTGGTGGGTATGCAGCTGGGTTGTATCAACCACGCTCTACTTACTGCCGAGGCTATCCGCCGTGATGGTCTGCCGTTGGCTGGCTGGGTGGCTAACTTTGTTCGTCCGGGCATGGAGCGAGCCGAGGAGAATCTGGCCACCCTTGAAGCTCTGATACCTGCATCATTACTCGGTGTACTGCCCCATAGCGAGGGGCGGGATTATCGTGAGGCAGCCGAAAACCTGGATATCCGCCCGTTGCTACCCGCCTGAAGAACCCACCGTAAAGGCCGTTCCATCCGGGACCCGAGAGGGCCCAAACCAGTTGACTTTGCCCGCCTTCGGCCCTAGATTCAAACAAGCGTTTGAAACACTTGAATGAGGATTGGGAGCATGGCCGACTACAAGGCGCCCCTGCGGGAGATGAACTTCCTGCTGCACGAAGTCTTTGCTGCAGAAAAACTCTGGACGGAACTGCCCGGACTTGCTGGGGTGGTAGATCGCGAGACCGCAGATGCGATTCTCGAAGAAATGGCCAAGCTGGCTTCCAATACCCTGGACCCTATCAATCGCAGCGGCGATGAGGAGGGGTGTCACTGGAATGAGGGGGTTGTAACCACCCCGGAGGGCTTCAAGGAAGCCTATGCGACTTTCTGCGAGGGCGGCTGGGGCGCACTGCTGGGTAACCCGGAGTATGGCGGTATGGGTATGCCGAAAATGTTGGGTGCTCAAGTCGAGGAAATGATCAATGCCTCCAATATTTCCTTTGCTCTCTACCCGGTATTGACCAACGGCGCCTGCCTGGCGATTGATGCCCATGCCAGCGAAGAGCTGAAACAGAAATATTTGCCCAAGATGTATGAGGGCACCTGGGCTGGCGCCATGGACCTGACCGAGCCCCATGCGGGCACCGACCTTGGGATTATCCGCACCAAGGCAGAGCCCCGCGAGGATGGCAGCTACAGCATAAACGGCAGCAAGATTTTTATTACCGGCGGCGACCAGGACCTGTCCGATAACATTATTCACCTGGTACTGGCCAAGCTGCCGGACGCACCCCAGGGCCCCAAAGGCATCTCCCTTTTCCTGGTGCCGAAATACAAAGTGAACGAAGACGGCAGTGTTGGCGAGAGCAATAACGTGAATTGCGGCTCTATTGAGCACAAGATGGGCATCAAAGCCTCCGCCACCTGTGCGATGAATTTCGATGGAGCCCAGGGCTGGCTGGTGGGCGAAGAGAACAAGGGTCTCGCCGCCATGTTTACCATGATGAATTACGAGCGCCTGGGTGTAGGTATCCAGGGCCTCGGCGCTTCCGATCGCTCCTACCAGAATGCCCGGGAATACGCTCGCGACCGTATTCAGAGCCGCTCTCCGGCCGGTGCCCAGCAGCCAGAGAAAGCAGCCGATCCGATTATCGTACACCCTGACGTGCGCCGGATGCTGCTCACCCAGAAAGCTCTGGTTGGTGGTGGCCGCGCCCTGTCCACTTATGTGGCCCAGTGGTTGGATATTTCCAAGTTCGGTGAGGGTGAAGAGAAGAAGAATGCCGAATCCATGGTGGCATTACTGACCCCGGTGGCCAAGGCCTTTACCACCGATATGGGCCTGGACTGCACCGTAATCGGTCAGCAGGTATTCGGCGGCCACGGATATATTCGTGAGTGGGGTCAGGAGCAGCTGGTGCGCGATGTGCGCATCACCCAGATTTACGAAGGTACCAACGGTATCCAGGCCCTGGATCTGGTGGGCCGTAAAACTGTCGCCAGCGGTGGTGCCCTGTTTGAGCTGTTTGCCGCGGATGTACAGAAATTTATCGACAGCCAGGTGGATCGAGAGGCGATGGCGGAGTTCGTGCAGCCGTTGGCAATCGAGCTGCAGCGCCTGCGCGAGGCCACCGAGAAGATGATTGCGGCTACCCAAGAAGATCCCCACGCGCCTGGTGCGGCATCTGTAGAATACCTGCATCTATTCGGTTATGTGGCCTACGCCTTTATGTGGGCCAAGGTGGTTGCAGTAGCACTGGACCAGCAGGAGGCAGATAGCTTCTACAAAGGTCAGGTGAAAACTGCGCGATTCTATTTTGCGCGTTTGCTGCCGCGCACCCAAGCACTGGCTGCAAGTGTAAATGCCGGCAGCGCGACCCTTATGGATCTGGAGGACGAGCTGTTCTAAGGGGTCTGGAGAGAGTCCCAAAAAGCCCCGCATCGCGGGGCTTTTTTATTTTGGTTGTTTAGGTTTCAAAGCTTGTCACGGCTTGGCTTCAGCAGTCAAAGTCAGTCCGTTAAATGCTTCGTAGCCATGCAGGGCGATATACCATGTACCGGCAGAGGGGTTATTGAAAGAGCAGCTCTCAGTGTTATATCCGTTGGTGTTTCCTACCCACTCGTAAGGTACGCAATTCTTAGTATCATTCACTACGCTCCCCCTGGTCGGGCTGCTTCCGTAACTAACATAAAGGTCGACTTCACCGTTATCGTTGAATATCTCAATATCCAGGGAGGACATGCCTGGCTCTACCTCAATCTGGTATGTCAGCCAACTGCCAGACGCACCTGCAACATTAGTTTCCACAAGACTGGTGCCGTTGCCGGTATTGCCATTTCCGGTAATAGACGCTACCGCAGCCGCAGCATCGACGATGCCTGCACCACAGCCAGTACATGAAGATGGGAAGCTACGGGTAGTGTTACTGAGTACGGATTCAACTTCATCTGGAGTCAGGTTCGGGTCTACCGAGTAAAGTAAAGCGGCTACGCCGGCAACATGTGGCGCGGCCATGCTGGTGCCTTGGCTGTAGTAGTAGGCATCACTTCCGGGGCTTCTGGTACCGCTATTGTCTGTCGAGAGGATGCCATTGGAATCATTGGCGAAGCTCTGTGCGCCCCCAGGAGCGGCCATATCGACTGCATTGCCGTAATTGGAATAGTAAGCGCGGCCGCCATCGCGATCTGTTGCGGCAACGGTGATAACGCCATCACAGCTCGCTGGGGTGTATCTACTTGCGTAATCATCGTCATTACCGGCGGCCACGACAACGGTTGCGCCGAGACTGCGTGCGGTATTAATAGCCGTTTGGTAGGCCGAGCCACAGGCACCCTCACCACCGAGGCTCAGATTGAGAACCTGTGCCGGGTTGGCATTAGTCGGTACACCGGAAACACTGCCCCCTGCAGCCCAAACGATGGCATCTGCGATATCTGAAGTCAGACCGCCACAGCGGCCGAGTACTCGAACTGGGACCACCTTGGCTTTGTAAGCGACGCCGGCCACTCCCATATTATTGTTAGTAGTGGCTGCGATAGTGCCGGCAACGTGGGTACCGTGCCAGCTGCTGTCGCTTTCGTAATTTCTGGGGTCATCACTCTGGCAGGCATTGTCTGTGTGCCAGTCACCTGGGTCAGTGGCATCGCCATCACGTCCATCGCCATCGACTGAGACAAACGTATTGGAAATCATATCGTAGCCAGGTAGCAGGTTGTCGACCAGGTCGTGATGGGGGCGATAGCCGGTATCAAGGACGGCTACTACAGCGCCCTCACCCTGTGTGACATCCCAGGCTGAGGGCAGATTGAGGCCACCTGTGGATTCCCGGTAGTGCCATTGATTCCAATAACTGGGATCATTCGGAGTTGCCATTGGACGCATCAATAAATCTGGTTCTGCGTACTCGACATTGGGGTCCTGCTTTAGCCGCTCAACTATTTTTTTCAGTTCCGCCTTGCTTTTGCGGCCCTCTAGGCGCATAACTTGGGCTCCTGAAGCCATACGGCGCTTGTGGCGTAACTTGTGGCCGGCTCGCTGAGAGGCCTTATCAATAGTGTCTTGTGCAAGCTTGGCACCATGACCAATTTTTGAGTTTTTCTTGTACTTGATGATGATGCCGTCAGTCAGGCCGGTCTCATTCGCATGAGCCGCGAAAGGGGTAGCACACGCAAGCGAAACTGCCGTTGCGATTGCTGTTTTTTGCATCAGGGCTTTTATTGATGAGCGCATTATTATTGTTTTCTCCACAACTTTTGGAATTATCCGCACTGGCTACTTTGTCAGTACGTTTTTCATTGTTGGCTCCAGATGCGCTCGCTAGCCTAATAAGTTTGACTGATCCCTGAGCGGGCGGCCTTAGCCTCAAGGCTCTGTGCATGTAAGACACAGAGTCCAGGAATTTCATTCTTCAATAAATACTCACCTGGGCATATTTTGTAACGAATTCATAACGTTAGCCTTCAGGCTTTAATTGAACTTTTCTTATAAAATTATCTAATAAAGTTATTACTTGTTTGCCGGTTGAGGGTAACTTGGGCCCACTTCCCTTCGCTTGGGAAACCTGGGTATAGGGAGTGGCCCTGATATCAGTCTCCCGGGAATTTCGCTGTTTCATAATATTAAGCAATAGGAGATGGCGTTTTTTGTGGAGTCACTTTTCGCTTTCTCCTACACTCGGGACAAAACAATAACGAGCGAAAGAGCCAATGTCCGATACCCCCAAAAGAAACTGTCCGCAGAAGACCAGGCCCGGGTCGATCAGTACCTGCAAAGTGGTGTGAATCAGGTGGAGCGAAAGCCCTTCAGGCCCTGGTTATTGCTGCTGGTGGTTGTGGTTGTACTAACTCTCTTGTCACTGCTCAGTGTGTTTATCGCACAGACCAAAGGTGTGGTTTGAGGGGCTGGATATGACGACTGAAAAAATATTCCAGCCCTTGAATTTTACCCACCTTGACGATGATGAGATGCGCCGTCGTGCAGGTGAGTTCTTCCGACTGATGCGCCGGCGCCGCTCGGTGCGGGACTTCTCTGCAAGGCCCGTACCTCGTGAAGTTATCGAGGATGCCGTGCGTGCTGCGGGCAGTGCTCCCAGCGGGGCTAATATGCAGCCTTGGCATTTTGTCGTAGTTGAAAGTGCGGAGGTTAAACGCCGCATTCGCCAGGCAGCAGAGGAGGAAGAGCGTGAGTTTTACCAGCGGCGGGCCCCTGAAGAGTGGCTCAATGCCTTGGAACCACTGGGTACGGATGCGCACAAACCTTTCCTGGAAACCGCCCCTTACCTGATCGCAATTTTCCTGAAGAAATTTTCCAGTGCGGAAAGTGGTGAGCGATTAAAAAATTATTACACAGCAGAATCAGTGGGTATTGCTACTGGCATGTTGATTGCCGCTTTGCATAATGCCGGTGTGGCTACTCTTACCCACACCCCCAGCCCGATGAAATTTTTCAATGAAATTCTCGGTCGCCCGGTTGAGGAAAAGCCCTATATGATTTTGGTGGCCGGGCTGCCGGCGGAGGGCGCCCAGGTGCCGGCGATTGCCAGAAAATCCCTGGATGAAATCTCTGATTTTATTTGAGTTATGGCTAAAGCAAGCGTAGGGCTCAGTAAAAAATAGGTACACTGGCAGAATTTGAGCTTGGGGTCCTATGCCAAAAATACTGATCGTTGAAGATGAAGGCGCTATTGCCGATACCCTGGTCTATGCCCTGCAGACCGAGGGGTTTACCACTCGCTGGGTGGGGGTGGCCGGCGAGGCGCTGGTGCTGCTTGAGAATGAGCCTTTCGACCTGGTGATCCTGGATGTGGGACTGCCGGATATCAGTGGCTTCGAAGCCTGTAAGCAGTTGCGTCGTTTCTCCGAAGTGCCGGTAATATTCCTCACTGCCCGCAATGCAGAAATAGACCGGGTAGTGGGGCTCGAGATCGGTGCTGATGACTATGTGGTGAAACCTTTCAGTCCGCGCGAAGTGGTGGCGCGGGTTAAGGCCATCCTTAAACGCATGACATCGGGCTCCGATAAGTCACAAAAAACAGAGCTGAAAGGACCTTTCCGCATAGAGCAGGGGAGTTACCAGATTCATTTCCGCGAGCAGTTATTACCTCTGACGCTCAATGAATATCGCCTGCTGGAAACCCTGTTAACCCAGCCGGGACGAGTGTTTTCCCGTGCACAATTACTCGATGCACTGGGTGTGGCACTGGAGGCGGGTTATGAGCGTAATATCGATAGTCACATCAAAGGGCTGAGAGCCAAATTGCGAATGATTGCACCTGATGCCAAGCCAATACAGACCCACCGGGGCTTGGGGTATAGCTGCTGCCTGGAATCCTAAAATGTCATTGGGCATTCGTATTTTCGCTGTCTATTTCCTGTTTGTTGGCTTGGCCAGCTGGTTTGTATTGAATACGGTGATGGAGGAGATCCGTCCCGGGGTACGCCAATCCACCGAGGAAACCCTGGTAGATACTGCCAACTTGCTGGCGGAAATCCTGCGTGATGATGTCAGGAGCGGTAATCTGGCTCAGAGCCAACTACCTGAGTTGCTGGAAGCTTATGGTCGGCGTCAGCCACAGGCAAATATCTGGGGACTGACCAAGAGCCAGGTGAATCACCGAATTTATGTCACTGATGCTTTCGGCCGAGTTTTATTGGATTCCAGCGGTCGGGCGGTCGGCCAGGACTATTCTCGTTGGAATGATGTCTACCTAACCCTGCGTGGCGATTACGGTGCGCGCTCTACGCGTGAAGATCCTGACAACCCGGATTCCTCGGTGATGTATGTGGCGGCGCCCATACTCGACCGTGAAGAAATTATCGGCGTGGTCTCCGTGGCCAAGCCCAATCAAACCCTACAGCCTTATATTGATCGGTCGCAACGGCGTTTGATGTGGCTGGGGGTGGGATTGGTCGTACTGGGATTATTGGTCGGCGCCCTGTTGTCCTGGTGGCTGGGCCGCTCACTGGGGAAACTGACCCAGTATGCCCAGGCTGTGAGTGCGGGGCAACGAGTCGAGCCACCGAAAATGTCTGATGGTGAGCTGGGGCAGCTGGCACTGGCCCTGGAACAGATGCGCTCTGAGTTAGAAGGCAAGAATTATGTTGAGCGCTATGTGCATACTCTGACCCACGAATTGAAAAGTCCGCTGGCGGCCATTCGCGGTGCTGCTGAACTGCTCGATAGTGAGATGCCCGCGGATCAGCGCCGGCGTTTCATAAGCAATATTCAACAGGAGACCTCTCGTTTACAGCAGTTGAGCGAACGATTGTTGCACTTGGCCCAGGTAGAGCAGCGTCAGGGGCTGGAGGAGAGGGAGGCCATTCCACTGGCACACTTGGTGGAAGAGCTGTTGCAGGCCCGACAGGCGCGTATTACCGCTGGCGGTTTTAGTATGGAGTGGGCAGTGGAAGATACTCTGAGATTGTATGGCGAGCGTTTCTTATTGAACCAGGCCCTGGCCAATTTGCTCGACAACGCATTGGATTTCACTCCACAAGGTGGCCTGCTTCGCATTGGCGCCGGGCGGTGTGAGGGATGGATAGAAATCTGCCTATACAACCAGGCTGAAGCTATTCCCGAGTATGCCCTGGCGCGCCTGACGGAGCGTTTCTACTCACTGCCTCGTCCCAGTGGTGGACGTAAAAGTACTGGTCTGGGACTCAACTTTGTAAAGGAAGTGGTCGAACTGCACGGTGGTGAATTGACTATCGCCAATGTGGAGAGAGGTGTTGAGGTGCGCCTGACTTTGCCAGCTGATTAAGTTGAAGGCCAAAGTTCACATAATCTCCACAAAATCTCCTTTTAGACCCCATCGGCATCCCACCCGGGCCGCTCAGACTCAGCAGATCGAAATTCGACACTGAGGTCTGAACCATGAACCGAACCCTGGCATTTAAATTGGGCGCGATCGCCTTTTTGGTGTTATTGCTGTTGATACCGCTGACTATGATTGGCGGTTTGATCGATGAGCGGCAGCGATACCAGGGAGAAGTACTTCGGGATATTGCCCGAAGTTCCAGTTACAGCCAGAAAATCGTTGGGCCTATTCTGATAATGCCATATACCAGAACAGTGCAGCACCTGAAGATAAACGACCAAACTGGCGAACGTTATCAGGAACAGCGTGAAACCAGTGGGCGGCTGTATTTTCTGCCGGAGCGATTTATTTTTGATGCCGAACTGGGCACCGAGCGCCGCGCTCGGGGTATTTATGAGGCGCTTCTTTACCATAGTGATAGCAAGGTGAGTGGGGTGTTTCGGTTGCCACAGAAGTTGGGTTTGGGTGAAAAACTGGATCAATATCGCTTTGATGCACCCTTCCTCTCCGTTGGTATCAGTGATATTCGAGGTATTCGTAAAGACCTGAAATTGCGTTTGAATAACGAAAGTCTGGAGTTCGCGCCCGGCAGTGGTACCTCTATGCTTGGCGCGGGTGTTCATGCGCAACTGTCCATGATAAATCCAGAGGGTGGTCAGGACCTGGAATTTGCCTTTGATCTGAACTTGCAGGGTACCGAGCATTTGCAGTTGGTGCCGGTAGGTCGCGATAGCCGGGTGATGCTGGCTGCTGACTGGCCCCACCCCAGCTTTATCGGCGAGTACCTACCGAGTCGCCGAGAGATCACCGATCGCGGTTTCACTGCCGAGTGGCAGACCAGTTTCTTTGCGACCAACCTGGAAGAGGTGTTGCAGCAGTGTGGGAAAGATAGCGAGTGTGCAAATTTACTCGGGCGCAGCTTTGGCGTCAGCTTTCTTGACCCTGTGGATCAGTACCTGAAGACTGATCGGGCGATTAAATATGCACTGCTATTCCTCACTTTGACCTTTGCCACTTTCTTCCTGTTTGAAGTACTCAAGCGACTGTCCGTGCATCCGGTGCAATACGCACTGGTGGGTTTGGCGCTGGCGTTGTTTTACCTATTGTTGTTATCGCTGTCGGAGCATATTGCTTTTGCCAAGGCCTATGCAGTTTCTGCAGCAGCCTGTGTCGGCCTGATTGGTTTCTATACCAGTTCTGTGTTGCGAAGCTGGCGTCGGGGTTTGGGTTTTGCCGCTCTGCTGGCAGCGCTTTACGGACTCCTGTATGGATTGCTCAGTGCTGAGGATTACGCCCTGCTGATGGGGTCACTGCTGGTATTCGCGGTACTTAGCTGCACTATGGTGTTGACCAGAAAACTTGACTGGTACAGCGTGGGACGTTCCCCTCACGAAGATAACTAAATTACCCGCAGCGGCGCCAAAGGCGTCGCTATGCCGTCAGCTTAGTCCGAGTTCGAGAATAGTGTCCCACTCACTTGCTTTTACAGGCTGTATCGACAAGCGCCCCTGCTTAACCAGTACCATCCCCTCAAGTTCAGGGATCTTCTTGATTTCGGCCAGTGGAACAGGTCGTGCAAACTCACTGCGCCAGGTTACATCGACACAGTACCAGCGAGGATCGCTGTGGCTGGCCTTGGGATCGAAGTATTTGCTCTCAGGGTCGAATTGGGCCGGGTCTGGATAGGCGGCCCTTACCACTTCGGCGGTACCCACCACCGCTGGCACCTTGCAGGCACTGTGATAGAACAATACTCCATCGCCCACTGAGACCTGATCGCGCAGGAAGTTGCGCGCCTGAAAGTTGCGGATTCCATCCCAGCGTCCGCTGCCAGTGTTTTCGGCGGCGAGGTCCTGCAGGCTGTATTCGTCCGGTTCGGATTTGAATAACCAGTATGACATGCGGCAGTTTGTCCCTGTGCTGCGCCGGTTGGTGTTTCGCCGGCGATCGACCCCATTTAGTATGAAGCCATACAAAAGTGTCAAATCGACACCATATTTTGATGTCTTCAGCGGGAGATTATGGGAAATAAAGCATTTCAGTGGCTTTCACAGCGCCTTTCGAGCCATAAGTCCCAATACTGGGCCCTGCAGCTCAGCGGTTGGGCCGGCTACACCCTAATGACTTTTATCAGTAGTTTTTTCTGGGTAAAAGACCACTGGGTCCATTCGGGCTATATCGCCATGGCCACCACTGCCGGGATTTTGCTGAGCGGTTCCATGCGCTATGGCTTCCAGCGCCTGTGGAACAAGCCCCCGGCAACCCGTTTCCTGGGGTCACTGCTCTTGGTAGTGCTGGTAGCCGCGCTCTGGGCAGCCATCAAGTTCGGAGGTTTTTTGTGGTTGTACGGTAAAGTGAGCGATGAAAACCCGGTTTGGCAAGCCACCTACTGGTTTTCCTATTCATTTATGATTCTCACCACCTGGGCGGCACTGTATTACGGCATTAAGTATTATCAAACCTCGCAGACCCAGCAGGCGAAGGCCCTGCGTGCTGAATCTATGGCGCACCAAGCCCAGCTGAAAATGTTGCGCTACCAGTTAAATCCCCACTTCCTGTTTAACACTCTCAATGCCATTTCCACACTGATCCTGGATAACGATGGGCGCACCGCCAACAATATGGTAATGCGTTTGTCACAGTTCCTGCGCCACTCCCTGGACAACGACCCCATGCAAAAGGTCACCCTGGCCAAGGAGGTGGAGGCACTGATGCTCTACCTGGATATTGAGAAAGTGCGCTTTGCCGATCGTCTCGGTGTGCGCCTGGATTTACAGGGAGAGTCGCCTCAGGCGCTGGTGCCCAGCCTGTTGCTGCAGCCTCTGGTGGAAAATGCGATTAAATACGGCATTTCCCAGTTGGAGTGGGGCGGGGAAATCGGTATCAAAGCGCGGGTCTTTGCTGGAGAGCTTCTGTTGGAAGTCACAGACAATGGTCCAGGCATGTCGGAAAAGGAGTTGCGCCTGATTGGCAAGGGCTATGGTGTTGGCATTCGCAATACCTGCGAGCGCCTGCGCGCATTGTATGGCGAGGATCAGAGAGTGCGTTTCCGCAATCGCCCGGAGGGCGGCCTGTCGGTAAACATTCGCATTCCCTATGAACAGGAATAACGAGATGAGTGCAGTTGAAAACCTGACCGCAATTATTGTCGATGACGAACCCCTGGCCCGCCGTGGCCTGCGGCTGCGCTTGGAGCAGATGCCTGGTGTAAAAGTGGTCGCGGAGAGTGGTAATGGCCGAGATGCCCTGGAAAAAATTCTCGAATTCGGGCCCGATGTGGCTTTTGTGGATATCCAGATGCCGGGCATCAATGGGCTGCAGCTTGTGCAACAGATTCCTTTAGAGAAGTTGCCGCAAGTGGTGTTTGTCACTGCTTACGATCAGTACGCTGTAGAGGCGTTTGAAGTTAATGCAGTGGACTATGTATTAAAGCCCATTGAAGAGGAGCGTTTAGCGTTGGCGCTGGCGCGCGCTCGCGAGAAAATGTCCACTGCAGATATTGCCATCCAGCGTGAGCAATTGCTGGAGGCTGTGGCGGATTTAACCAAGGAGTCTCCGGAGGCCTTAGAGCAAAAGCTGGTGAGTGGCCAGTTTGCCGGTAGTGCCTATCCAGACAAAATTGCAGTTAAGGATTCGGGGAAAATCACCCTGGTCCCAGCGCGAGAGATTGACTGGATTGATGCTGCCGGGGATTACATGTGTGTACACGCTCAGGGTGAAACCCATGTCATGCGTATCACCATGAAAGAATTGGAGCAACAGCTGGACCCTAAACTATTTCAGCGTATCCACCGCTCCACCATTGTGAATTTGAGCCGCGTGCGCGAAATTAGGGCGCATATAAATGGGGAATACCATTTGGTTTTGGATAATGGTGAGTGCCTGAAAATGAGCCGCAGCTACAAGAGCAAAGTGCAGCACTTCCTTTAACTTTCCTGTGGGCCACATCATTGGAAAATATCGGATGTGGCCTGATCGATAATTCCCGGCACTTGATCGCAAGTCTCTTGTTTGCCGTTTTTATTGCATTAGCCTTCACACTGGTTGGTCCGGCAAGCTTTTTCCGGATGAATTACGCGGCATAGGACAGTGCAGCAATAGTGTGAGCCCAAAAGCATGAAGTCTGTGTAAAAAGCTGCATGGTTTTTTCGGAAATCAGTAAACAGGGGCGGGAAGCTCCGTCTTATTCTGTATTTATAACTAAAAAACAAGGGCCTATGGAATGGCGCTGACGAGAGCCGCTTTGAAAAACCCCGCCGCAGCCGGCGTGGCTGTGGTATTGGCTGTATTACTGGGAGCTTTTCTTGCCAGTCGCCTGCCGGTACAGCTTTTCCCCGATATAGAAAACCCCCGTATTGCCATCCAAGCTGGCTGGCGTGCCGCCGCGCCGAAAGAGGTGGAGGCGGAAATAGTCGAGCCTATCGAATCGGTACTGCAGGGCCTCACTGGCCTGGAAACCATGGAGGTGAATGCAGGTCGAGGCGGCGCCTGGGTGAACCTGGAATTCACCATGGGCACCGATATGGATAAGGTGCTGATCGATGTGATCAGTCGTATGAGCAGCCTGCCGCCACTGCCGCGGGATGCGGAGCCGCCGAGGGTTATGCTTGGAGGATGGGGCGGCGATGCCACCGCTCTCACCTATTTCTTTTTGCAAAAACTGCCTGGTAACGCCAATCACCTCGATGACTATGCAGGTCTGATTGAGGATGTACTGCGGCCGGAGCTGGAGTCTGTACCGGGTGTTTCCAGTGTGGAAGCTCAGTCCGGTCGCGCCGCACAGGAGGAGCTGCAAGTCATTTTTGACCCCTGGAAAGCGGCTGAGCTGGGCATTCAGTTGCCGGCGATCAGCCGTCAGCTGGCCTCGGCGCGGGACGTCTCTGGTGGATTTACCGATGTGGGGCGTCGCCGCTACACATTGCGTTTTGTCGGTGAATATGAGCCGGCCGATTTATCTGAGCTGGTGCTGGAGTGGCGCGATGGCCAACCGGTGCGACTCGGCGATATTGCCGAGGTGCGGGTTGGACCGTCTGAGTCCCGTGGGGTTACAACGCAGAACGGCAATCCTGCGGTATCTATGCGCATTAACCGCACCAACGACGCAAATATGCTTGCCACCCTGGAGCTGGTAAAGCGGAAAGTTGCGGAGCTGAACGAAACCAAACTGAAAAACGAACAGCTGGTGCTGGTGCAGTCCTTCGATGCCTCGGTGTTTGTTTACCGCGCCCTGAATTTGCTCGGCGGCAATCTGATACTGGGCATACTGCTGGCGGTAGGGGTGCTTTGGTGGTTCTTGCGGCGTATGCGTGCCACCCTGATTGTTGCGGCGGCGATCCCTATTTCCCTGCTCTCGACCTTTGTAGTGCTGTCCGCTGCCGGACGCAGTGTGAATGTCATCTCCCTCGCCGGCCTCGCCTTTGCCACAGGTATGGTGCTCGATGCCGCGATTGTGGTGCTGGAAAATATTGTGCGTCTACGGGAAAAAGGCCTCGGCCCCGAGGAGTCATCAGAGCAGGGAGCCGGGCAGGTTTGGGGAGCACTGTTGGCGAGCACAGCAACAACTGTGGCGATCTTCCTGCCGGTATTTTTCCTCAATAGTGTCGAAGGGCAGGTATTTGGGGACTTGGCTCTGACTATTGCCGTGGCAGTGGTGTTTTCCCTACTGGCCGCTGTGGCAATAGTGCCACTGGCGGCGAAGCTTTGGCTGCCCCCTATTTCCAGCGAGGATCGCCTGGCGCGCGTTTGGGGAAAAATCACTTCCCAGGTAATGGCACTAACCAGCACACGCGCTCGTCGCTGGCAGGTCATAGGTGGCTTCCTGTTGGTACCTGTTGCCGCGACATATTTTCTTTTACCAAACCTCGATTATTTACCCCCGGTAAAAAGGGATGCGGTGGATGTGTGGATGAATTTCCCTTCGTCCACCAACACCAAAACAATCGAAAAGGAAATCGTCAATGAGCTGGACCGGCGCATGGCACCCTATATGAGTGGTGAGCGGGAGCCGGCCCTGAAGAACTATTACATTATTTCCTGGCCCAATGGCGGCACCATGGGTGTGCGCGTTAAGGATATGGACCAGGCCAAGGAGATGGAGCGGCTGCTGCGTGAGGAAATCCTGGTGGATATTCCCGATTTTCAGGGATTTGCTGCCCGCGGCAATCTGTTTGGCCAATTCGGTGGAGATCGCCGGATAGCTTTGCACTTACAGTCGCGCGATGCCGATGGCCTGATGCGTGCCGCCGCCCGTGGTGTGGAAGTCATGGAAGAGGTGATGCCGGGCACACCGGTGCAGACCAATCCGGGGCTTTCTTTATCGGAACCTGAGCTAACTGTGCGCCCGAACGACCGTGCAATGCTGGAGCAGGGCTGGAACCGTCAGGATATGGGCAGCTTGATTCGCACCCTGGGTAATGGTCTCTATGTGGGCGAATATTTTGACGGGGAAAAACGTCTGGATGTGATTTTCAAGGCACAGCCCTGGAGCACCCCGGAGCAGTTGCAGAATACCCCGCTGGTCACGCCCCGCGGTGAGGTAGTGCCGCTCAACCAGCTTGCCAATGTTGAGCGCACTGTGGGTCCGGGCAACCTGCGCAGGGTGGATGGTCGCCGCACTATTACATTGAATATTGTGCCGCCCGATGATGTGTCCCTGGAGGAAGTTCGCGCGCAGCTGGAGGCGGAAGTGCTGCCGCAAATCCGCGAGGCTCTGCCGGATGATGGCAGTATTCTGGTGGGTGGTAATGCCAGTGATCTGGATAAGGCCCTGGTATCCCTGTCACAGAATTTTGTTTTGGCGTTGTTGATTCTATTCCTGTTGATGAGTGCCTTATTCCGCTCTTTGCGTGATGCTGGGCTGGTTTTGCTCACCGTGCCACTTGCCACGGTGGGTGGAGTGTTGGCTCTACAATTCCTGAATTTAATTGGCTTCCAGCCTCTCGATCTTCTCACCATGATTGGCTTCGTTATTTTGCTGGGCCTGGTAGTGAACAATGCCATTCTGCTGGTGCACCAGACCCGTGCTGCGGAAGATGCCGGCGCTAGCCGGGTAGAGGCAGTAGAGCAGGCATTGCGCCTGCGTCTGCGCCCGATCTTTATGAGTACCCTGACCAGTGTGTTCGGTATGTTACCCCTGCTGGTCGCGCCGGGTGAGGGCAGTGTGATCTATCGCGGGCTGGCTGCGGTGATCGTCGGCGGCATGGCAGTCAGTACCCTATTTACCTTGATATTGTTGCCGGCGCTGCTGCAGACCGGGCGTGTGCCACTACCGCAATTTACCCGCCTGCGCCAAAGATTGGCTGTGAGGAGTTCCCAATGAGAAAGTTTTTAGCCGGGGCCGCCTTGTCCCTGCTCATCGCCGAGCCGGTTTTGGCTCAGGGCGGGGCAGTGGCAGTCACTGTCGATAGGGCGCAAACCCGTGAAGTGGTGCCGAGCCAATGGTCTGCCGGGGAGGTGGTGAGTCGTCGCGATATCCTGATTTCCTCTGAATTGGATGGCGTGCTGGAATTTGTCGCCGAGCCGGGCAGCCTGGTGAAAAAAGGCCAGCGCCTGGCACAGCTGGATGCCACGCACTGGCGCCTTCAATTACGTAACAGCGAGAGCCGGATAGCGCAATTACAGGCACGCCTCACTTATATGGATGCCCAGCTGCAGCGGTTGAGCAAGCTGGCGGAAACCAATAGTACTTCGCGCTCGGCGCTGGAGGAACAGCACGCCGAGCGCGAGGCAATGGCCCAGGATCTGCTGGCTGCGCAAATTGAAAGAGACAGGCGAGCTTACGAACTCTCCAAAACCAAAATTGATGCGTCTTTTGATACTTTGGTGGCGAGCCGTGAATTACAGGCAGGGGAGTATGTGCGCACAGGTTCCGAGTTATTGCGTGCCCTGGATATGTCGCAACTCGAAGTGGAAGCGGATATCCCGCTAGCCGCTCTGCCGTTGATCGCTGCTGGCGATACCATAGCCGTGCGCAGTGATGTGGTATCTCGCTCTGAAGGAGAGCGCACCAGCGACCAGGTTTTCACTGGCCAGGTGCGCCAGTTTGTACCCGTGGCCAGTGATAATTCGCGGCGGGTGAAGCTGATGGTGAAGTTACCGCAGAGCGCACCACAACAGTGGGACTGGATTGTAGGAATGCCGGTCCAGGTCGCTGTGCCCCTGGCCGAAGCCCGCGCGACTATGGTGGTGCCGCGGGACGCTCTGGTTCTGCGTAATGGTGACACCTTTGTATTCCGCGTGGGCGATGAGGATAAAGCGGAGCGCTTGTCGGTCCGTATTGGTAGCGGTGATGGAGAGTGGATAGCCGTTTATGGTGACCTCGATAGTGGTGACCGGGTGATTGTTCGCGGTGCTGAGCGCCTGCAGCCGGGGCAGGAAGTGAAGATACTCTCAGAGGTGGTACGTGATGAGGATGGTACCAGTATTGAGGGGGATAGCTGACCAGTTTTACGGTCACAGTTTTATTTAAATAAATTGGGGAACAATGTTCTCTGACAATACACTTCTGCGACACTTAATTGCTCGTCGAGGTGTCTCATGCGTTTCCTGTTTGCGCTGCTGTTAATGACTATTACCTCAGCACCCCTAGCGGAAACGCAGGCGGAGCGCCTGCCGGATGGGGCGCGCCTTGTTGAAGCCAATGATGAGATTTATTTCTACGTGGGTGGATACTTCTATCGCCAGGGGCCGGATGGGTATACCCGAGTGGAACCGCCTCTGGGAGCTAGGGTGCCGGAAGTACCTACGGGTACTTCATTTTTCCTAAATGGAAAGGACTACCGGCGGGCGGGCAATGGCACCTTTTTTGAGTTTGACCCGCAGGACAACCAATTTGTCGTAGTCACACCGCCAGCTAACTGGCGCAATTACAATCGCAATCCCCTCGCACGCCAGGTGGAAATCTATCAGCGAGCCTACCCACCCAAGTATGAATCTCCCCGGCGTGTTAGTCAGCTGCGCAGTTTGCGCAGTTCGGATCGTAACATCGGCCGCAGGGAACTGTTTTGTAAGGCCAGGGCCGCCAATCTTGTGAGAAGTGTGCACCAGCCCGGCAGGGTGTCAGTGATCAGCTCGCGCGCCTATCGCAGGCAGTACCTCAATTGTATGCGTAAGTATGGTCGTAGACGTTATTGATACCACTTTGAGCCGTCTGTCCCTGGAGTCTGGTCGCTCTCGACTACACTGAAATATATGCCCTCGAGGGGGCATATTTTCTTCCTCGCGATTGTTTCTCCACGGACAGATGTAATCTATGGCGGGCGCTGGCGGTTTCTCCCTCCTTCGAAAGAATTCCACTGAATGCCCGCTGCTTCGCCTGCTTTCTCTCTTTACTCTCCTCATTGTTGTCGCGCTATTCTCTCTGCCCGCAAGTGCACAACTGCCTGGATCGAAGCCGAAGGAATTTAAACCGGAAATTCCCGACTTTGCTGAACCTTCCGCGGATTGGTGGACGGGATGGAGCAATGCCTCACCGGAGCAGCGACGCGAGTGGTTGGACGCATTGCAAACTGCTTGGTCTGAGTGGGAAGGAGAGTTACCGGAAGACGACGAAGCACTACAAAAAGGCGCGAAGAAAATTTCCCAGAGCCTGGATGGGATAGAGATAACCTGGAAGAAGCGTCAGGAATATTTAAAAGTAGAACTGATGCCGGAGGTGAAATTCCCGGAAAATCCGACAGTACTCGACTGGGCCAGAGCGGACTCGGCAATCAGTCGTGGGCGGCGACGTTTGAGTGGGGTACAGCTGGAGGCGCGGCAGCTGCGGGATACCCGCTCCCAGTCCCTGTCGCAGTTGCGCAGGCAGGTGATTGTACTGCGCGATGCCAAAGGCAAGGAGGAAGATGAAGCGGCGCAAGCACTGCTGCTGGCCCAGATTAATCACCTCAATATTATTGAGCAGCTGGCGACAGTGAATGATTTCCTCGGTACTTGGCAGGAGAAAATTGAACTGGCTGAAAGCAAGCTGCGACGCATGCTCGACGATCTGCAATTCAGCGAAAAAGATGCCAAGGAACTCGAAAAAGCTATTGCTGATACAGATAAGAAAATTGAGCGTATAGCCGCAACCCGTACCAGTATACAGAGTACCACCGAGCCCTCCACCGACCCCGATACCAATATGAAAAAAGATCTCACCCTGATGCAACTCGAGGTGGATCTGCTGGAGGAGCACCTCGGCAAGCGCAAGAGCGAATTGCTGCAGTCTATTAACACCGTACTGGACCCGGCGGCAGAGGAGCGCCCGTTAATTGTCAGCAGGGAACTCTTGGAGAATGCAAATACAGTGATTGATGCTACGTCGCGGGAACTCGCTATCCGTCAACGCCAAGTGGTGGCCTGGCGGGGCGAAGATGAGAGCGAGGACCTCAGTCGCTGGTGGAATTATTTTGAACGGATCGGCAGTGGTTTGGCTCGGGCCAACGACCTGGAGCAGGATATCCAGCGCTATGAAAAAGCACAGCTGGAAGTTTACCGCGAGCGCCAGGGTTGGTGGGCCACAGTGCGTGAGCGTGTCTCTCTGGCTGCCCGCCAGGTATACAAGCGCTGGCGCACTTTGGCTGATTACCAGTTATTTACCATCGCACAAAACCCGATTACCCTGCGTCTGATTGCCAAGATGATATTTGTCTTGGTGTGTGCCTGGCTCCTGTCGGTGTTGACCAGGGCTTTCTTGCGCCGCCTGGTGCGCAGGGAGCATGCCAGCGAATCCTCCATGTATAACCTGAGCAGGGTGTTGCACTACACCTTTGTTGCAGTCGCCCTTGTTATTGTATTGAGTATGCTTGGGCTGGATACATCCAAGCTAGCGCTGGTGGCTGGTGCGCTCTCCGTAGGTATTGGTTTTGGGTTGCAAGCCATTTTCTCCAATTTTATTTCCGGGCTTATTTTGTTGTTCGAACGGCCCTTGAAGGTGGGAGATTTGGTGGAGCTGGAGTCTGGTGTCTTTGGTCGGATTCGCGACATCAACGTGCGTTCTACCCGTATTACCACTCGGGACAATGTGGATATCCTGGTGCCTAACACCGAATTTGTTGCCGGTCGTGTAATCAACCATACCCTGGATGATCCGGTGCGACGTATCCATGTGCCTTTTGGTGTTTCTTATTCCTCAGATCCAGACCTGGTACGTGAAGCAGCGCTGGAGGCTGCTGACCGGGTCAATATCACCCACACCGACTGGAAACGCAAAACCGAGGTTTGGTTGATGGAGTTCGGTGATAACTCGCTGAACTTCAAGCTGGTCGTGTGGGTAAACAGCAATATGGTCACTTCTTTGGGGGACTCATACGCGCTTTATAACCTGGAGTTGTTGAGAGAGTTTCGCGAGAAGGGGATCGAGGTGCCTTTCCCACAGCGGGACCTACACCTGCGCAGCTGGGATGTACCGGCCATTATTGGCCGAGCGGCTCGGAAATAGGCCAATAGCACCGCGGCGGGTATTCAGCCTCGGCGAATATGCGTAGTATTTTCCCTGCGGCCGATGTGACAATCGGCCCCGTCCAATTCACTTTGTATTGCTGCGTTTTGCTACCGGGCGCTCGAGCAATAGTAACAAGGAAACGCCCGTGCTGATCATCCCTATCGAGAATAAGCCGGACTGGCGCCGCCCGCCGTTGATGTGCTTTGCGTTGATACTCGCAAATTTACTGGTATTTATGTTTTACCAAGGCGGTGATGAAGCTCGTTGGCTGGAGGCTGAAGATTACTATTTTGCCAGTGATCTTCCGGATCTGGAGGAGCAGCGTTTTCTGATGTATGTCGATGAAATGCATCCCGAATGGCGCCTACAGATGGATGCGGAAGGCGAGGAGTTTGTCTACCGGGAGCTGCTGTGGAATCCGGAGTTTCACCACTGGCTGTTACCTAAATTAGAGCTGGAAGGGCAAACCCTGTGGCTGCAGCAGCGCGAGCACTTTGCCGGGTTACGTGATCGTATCAGCAGTATGGCCTTGGGCCTAACACCGGCGGAGCCGAGTATTGGAGGCATGTTTGGGCATATGTTCCTGCACGGAAGTTGGGATCATCTTATCGGCAATATGATTTTCCTGCTGCTATTTGGTTTGTCGGTAGAGCTGGCGCTTGGCGGGCTCTGGTTTATCACACTCTATTTGCTTGGGGGCCTGGCCGCTGCTGGCTTACATATGCTGGTGGAGGCTGGTAGCTATGTGCCAATGGTCGGTGCTTCTGGAGCCGTGTCGGCGATTATGGGAATGTTTGTCGCTATCTACGGAGTGCGGCGCCTGCGTTTTTTCTACACTGTTGGCTTTATGTTTGGCGAATTCAGTGCCCCGGCACTAATGGTATTGCCCTTGTGGCTCGGCAAGGAAATTTTCGGCTATCTCTACGGAGATGCCGGTATTGCTTACTGGGCTCATACCGGTGGCCTTTTGGCTGGTTTTGCCTTGGCGCTAATGTTGATTTACTGGCGTCCGCCAGTCCAGGTAATGCCAGAAGAAGAGGAAGAACTGCCGTCGCCACAAAAAAGTGCTCTCACTCGTATCGATCGCTTTCAGGAGGAGGGCAAATTGTTGGAGGCCGCCGACGCTGCGGCCGCTGCGGTGCGGCAGTACCCGGATTTTTTGCCGCTCATCCTGCGCTATATAGAACTGACCGCTGTTTCCCCGGATAGTGAGGCCTACCACCGCGCCAACCTGGCACTATTTTCCCAGGCGGCCAATTCGCGGATTGATACTTATGTCCTGGCAGATGGATATCGCAGCTATTTGCAGGCTACTCAACAACCTCACGCATTGAGCTCTAAAGCGTGCCTGTTAATGGCACGCCGCGCTGCGGAAGCTAAAAACTGGCCGTGGTTGGAGGAGCTGCTTCAGAGACTAATTTCACAGGGGGTACAGCACCCATTAATACCCAAGCTCGGTTTGGCCCTGGTAAATTATTACCGGCGTATGGGAGAGGAAGGCAGTGCGCGGAAAATGAAAGAATTAACCCAGGCAGTGGAGATACAGGGGCAGTCCTAGTAGCGACCTTTTAAATTTGGTAGGGAGAGCACAATTTTTAGGTCACCAGTAAAAGATTGGATAGGTTAAGGAAAAGCATGAGTAAAAATATTCTTAAGAATGAAGAAATTCTGGAAATGGAAGGCGAAAAGAAGGTGCACTTCCTCAATCCAAATGCCGTGCGCCGCAATAAATCTCTCGGAGATATGACCGGAATTACCGGTTTTGGATTTCATGTTATTGAAATAGAACCGGGTTATGAGTCTACGGAATTTCACTGCCATCAATTCGAGGATGAGTGTGTTTACATCCTGCAAGGTCAGGCGCAAGTTCAAATTGGTGAGAAGGTATACGGGGTATCGGAAGGGGATTTTATTGGTTATCCGGCTGGTGGACTGCCACATGCAATGAAAAATACCGGCACTGAGACCTTGCGCTGTATTGTAGTGGGCCAGCGCCTGGATCATGATGTGGCCGACTACCCCAATAAAAGTAAGAGGATTTACCGCAATAAAGGGCTGCCCTGGGAGCTGGTAAATCACGATGATATCGAGAAACCCAGGTAAATTGACCGATTTCTTTCCTCATGACCGCCAAGATTCGTGTTTTCTATAATTCCGCCTGCCCAGTGTGCAATGCGGGTATTAGTGCTCAAAAGAAAAAGCTGAGTACCTGTGAAGTAGCCTGGGAAGATGTACATCTGGATAATGCCAAGGCAGAAGAGCTCAATGTGGACCTAGAGTCTGTGCGTGAGCGTTTGCACGTGATTGATACACAAGGGAGGCTACAGGTTGGTTTCGAGGCGTTTATTACAATTTGGGAGAACTCCCCTGGCGAGCATTGGAAAGCAAAAGTGTCCAAGGTTCCAGGAGTGCGTTGGGGACTCAACAAAGCTTACAATGGATTTGCCCGCTGCCTATATCTGTGGAATAAGGCTTTAAAGCACTGGTGATCTCTTCTGTCAGATCGATCAGTTTGTGGTTTCTGCGTTACTCAAAACTTTCCACTGGCTGTGTGCTTGGTGAGTAGCAAATAAACAGCATCCAGTTGTGGATATTTTCCTTGTGAAGGCTATTTAGCATTTGTGCTACCAGTTGGTAACTGTGTTGTTGATAGAGCAATTGGAGCAGGGCGTGACAAATTCCCAGCTTTTTACACTAGAGTGGATTCCATGGCGAGATAAAGCTCGGTTGCTTTATTAGGCCTATTTAATATTGTGTGGAGAGAAGAAGACGGTAGTAATACTCTTTGAGAAATTTATCGTTGGGATAGTGGCGTAGTCGTCGAGTATTTTTGACGTACTGTTAGAATGTAAAAAGAACTGCAAAAAATTGGCATAAAGGTTTCAAGAAAGGTGTTGTATGACAAAAGCTATGCGCGTTCAGCTGGTTGAAGGTAAGGCAGGTGATCCGTGGGGCGATTCTGCGCTTTTGAGTTTTACTGGTGGCGATGCTTTTATCCATATTGGCGCAAGCAATGGTGCCTCTTTGGTAGCTGCACAACGTGCAGCTCGCCGGCTGGATGGCATGGGAGTAACCGAAGTTGCCCTGAGTGGCGACGGCTGGGATATCGAAAGCCGCTGGGCCTTTTGGGCTGGTTATTTCAATCCCAAGGTAACCAAGACTATCCATTGGGGCTCAGAGGATGACGAAGAGATAAAAGAACTGGCTGCCCGCGAAAGTGCCGCACGTTGGGTACGCGAGATTACAAACGGCACACCGGATGATGTCTCTCCCCGTGTACTGGCAGAAAGTGCTGCTGAAATGTTGCAAAAACTCGCCCCTCAGGCCTTAAGCTACCGGATTGTTGCGGGAGATGATCTGCTGCGCGAGGGCTTTGTGGGTATCCATAACGTGGGCCGTGGTAGTGTGCGTGAACCGGTGATGCTTCAGGTGGACTACAACCCAACCGGAGAGGATACTGCGCCGGTAGATACCTGTTTGGTGGGCAAAGGCATTACTTTCGACTCCGGTGGCTACAGTATTAAACCGTCAAGTAACATGGCCACCATGAAGTCTGATATGGGTGGTGCCGCCATGGTCACTGGTGGCCTCGCTCTGGCTATTGCTCGCGGTTTGAACAAGCGGGTGAAGATGTACTTATGCTGTGCTGAAAATCTGGTATCCGGTCATGCTTTCAAGCTGGGCGATATCATTAAATACAAAAATGATGTCACTGTGGAAGTACTGAATACCGATGCCGAAGGGCGTCTGGTACTCGCCGATGGACTAATCGCGGCCTCTGAGGAGCAACCGCGCTGGCTGCTAGATGCTGCTACCCTGACGGGTGCTGCGAAAATGGCTGTGGGGCGTGATTTTAATTCCGTATTCAGTTTTGAGGATGAAATGGCCCGAAAAGTCCTGGATGCTGCAGCTCAGGAAAACGAAAAAGCCTGGCGGTTACCTTTAGAAAATTTCCATCTGGAGCAGACTCCCTCCAGCTTTGCGGATATATCCAATATCGGTATTGATGGCAGTCCAGGCGCCTCCACCGCAGCGGCTTTCCTGGCTCGCTTTGTGCCCAATGAAGGCCGCAACTGGGTTCATATGGATTTATCCGGTTCCTACCAGCCAGCAGCTAACGATCTTTGGGCCACTGGTGCCAAGGGCCACGGCTTACGCACTATCGCGCGCTTTTTACAGGAAAATTGACTCTTATTGCCGCACAAAACGATTACTGAGACAGTAGAAAAACGCGTCTATTATAAGGCGCGTTTTTCTATTTGGGACCGATGAAATTGGCACAGCTGGTGGTCCAGTGTTTTGTTGAATCCAGTGTGATTAATATCCAGTGGCTAGTTAACCAGCAACAATGAATTTTGTAATACTATCCGCGCTCTGGTAAGAAAATAAAAGGGGAGATGTAAATGAGTACCTCTGGGGTAACAGAAACGAACTCGGTGAAGCAGATTCGTTGCGCCAACTGCCAGACTGAATTACTGGGGCCACACTGCTACTCCTGTGGCCAACCTATTAAGGGGATGGTTCGGCACTTTTCTTCTATAATAGGAGACCTTTTTGACACCCTGCTAGCATTAGACTCCCGTATCTGGAAAACCCTGCCATCACTTCTTTTTAAGCCTGGCTTTCTAACCACTGAATACTTTGCAGGTCGCAGGGTACGTTATGTCAGTCCTGTACGTCTGTTTATTTTTTTGTGCGTAACTACATTCTTTGTAGTGCGTATGAGTAGCGACTGGAGTATCAACTTCGGTGCTGATAGTAGTAGCTCGAAAGAGGCAGTTAATATTGCTGAAAAAAGTAAACGACGCCCTGGATACAGTGGAGCAGGCAAAGTTAGCTAATGCTAATAATCCAGAACTTTTAGCTGAGCTGAATAAAGTTCAACTAAATTTGACGGATGATACTGAGGCGTTGCAGGATGAGGCAGCCACTATTGAAAGTGGAACAAGTGAGCCGGAGAAATTAACGAAAGCTGAGGTTACCTCGGGCTTAAAACAGGCAATTACCGAAGTAGACCGGGATTTTTTAGAAATTGATGGTTTACCGGAGGGGTTCACGAATTGGCTTGATAAAGAGGTTGCCAGGGCACAAGATAATATTGCACGAGTCTCCGATGACCCAAATCGCTTTAAAAAGGCGTTTCTGGGTTCTCTTCCCTCTACGTTACTTATTTTGGTGCCACTCTTTGCACTAATGCTTTGGGTAATTTATCTCTTTAAGCGCCGCCTCTATATGGAGCATCTGATAGTCGCTCTTCATAGTCATGCCTTTATTTGTTTTGTATTGTTGCTGGTGACTTTACTGGGAGATCTTCAAGATTGGCTAACTAACTACAGTTTGATTGATACTTTATGTAATTGGACCCTGGTAGCACTTATCTTATGGATACCTATTTACCTTCTGCTTATGCAAAAACGGATTTACCAGCAGGGTTGGATTATAACTCTGATGAAATATTGGGCATTGGGTATTTTGTACCCTGTATTGTTGATATTTGGTGCAACCCTGACAGCCCTATATACTCTTGCTGAACTTTAAATATTGAAAATAACGAATTGGCTTTCAACGTTAACGCTCCTTTATCATAGAACGATGATATAAAAAACAGAATACACTTATAAGAAAATAGTAATCCTGGGAAAATCTAATGCAGTACTTTCTGTGATTGCTTTGGAGTGACTGTTGCTAAGGGAATCATCAATTCGCCTGAGTTTGGGGTTATATTTTGCTCTAAAATTTGATGCTTCTGAAATTAGTATATAAAAAAATCAACAAATAAGATTAATTTAGGTTGTACTTTTATAATACGTTGTTTTCTATTCTTTTCCCCTAGAAGTATTTTTGTTGGGTGGGTAGGGTTAGTTGAAGTGAGTCTGTATGTGAGTAGTTTAGCGCCAGTAACTGTTTTTGGCTCGTTTAAAGAGTTGTACCGCTTATTTCGATCGAGGTAAATATCTTTAAATTATTTGTTTTTGAATTATAAGCAGGCTATCAGGAGCTATTTCACTAGAAATATATCCTTACAGTGCTTATACATGAATTGAAACTACGCCATTATTTTTCGATAGTACATAGAAATTTATAAATGCCTTCTTAAAATCGGTTTGCTCATCAAGTAATCCTGAAACTCTTACCAGTTATTGATTGAGCATATTTTTTGATATTAATATTTCTTAGGGAGGATGATATGTTGAGGCATTTATTAGCTCTTTTGGCTTTAGGATTAACTTGGTCCTTGGTAACTGTTAGTTATGCAGATCCAATCCAGGATCTGAGTATGCAGAACTACGAGGCGGGTTGGTATCCCAATTTTTGGCAGGGTCAAGGTCCTTTGACCTGTCGTAGAACCTGTTCGATCTGGGTGGGAGGTGTGCCAGAATCAGAAATGACTAAGGATATGACTGAGGAATTTGAGCGCACTAACGTTTGTAAAATTACGCGAGATCCGGAAATTATTGAAAAGCCGATTAATGATCCGCTTTCCCATTGGCTCTATGGAAATCAATTTGATGATAAAGCCAACTGTTATGTCGGTACGCCTTATGGAGTGAAAGAGGATGATCATTATATGTGCTTGTGTGTTTGCGACAAGCCGGACTTAGTGGTGAGTAAAATATATGATCCAGTTTGGGATGGCGGATCGGGCCAGTCGGTGATAACCGTGGATATCACCAATGTCGGCGCATCGGCTTCTATAGCCAGTTTTGCCCGACTGATAGACCCAGATACTCTGGCAAATGATGTTCAGGCTACGCCGGTTATTGCTCCGGGAGCAACTGTGACACTGGTTTTTACTTTGGGCTATTGGGTGTTTGATCCAGATGCGCATCTAGAAGTCACAGCCGACTATAAGGAAATAGTCGAAGAGTGTGATGAGACCAATAATACCTTGGTGTACAGTAAGCAAGGATAAGAATATTTAAATAGGCCTCCCCAGAACAGTGATTGGGGAGGCTGGGATCAGATTAATGAGTTAGCGGGCGAGATAAACGTTAATTACTTGGCAATTTTGTTTATTGACTGTAGCAGTGGGGGAACCCCCTTCTTTCAATTTCTTGTCGAGCTTTTTTAGGACTATCAAATACATACGTGGATAGTTACGCACCAGATAGTCTTTCTTATTGGCGCTTTGCCAAGGGTATTCATAAGTAATAGCAGCTACGCCTCTAGCGAGCGCTAAACCATCGGTGCAGGTATCTGGGGTTGCACTGGTTGCAAGCAGGGCTATAGCAATAGAAGAAAGGCTCATACTCGTTTGGCTACAGTTTGAGAAAAAGTGGTACATCTCGACGAATAAGCCCGAGTATAGCGTAAGGTAGGAAATATCTATAGTACATGGCTCTAGATGCCTATCTATTTAGACGACGAAGTGATTGAAGCATGACTCAGGTGAAACTTAATCTATTTATGTGGCTAGAGGAAATTTCAGGTGCGTTTCAAGTTGGAATTTAATAGAGCTCGTTTGTTGATGTATCATCTTTGGCATAATCCAAGTGAAGCCAATAAAACAAGTATCGCTCTCAGGTTGAGATTCAGATTATTTACTTTCTCGTAAGGCTTTTACATTCAACTTTAAAATTCTTAGGTGAAATAATCTATTTCATTAACGGCAGTAAATAATCGAACTGCCTAAAAGCAGTAGACTTTCATCTCTCCTTAAGACCACATCGTCATGAAAGCCACCATCAAAGCCAGTGAAGTATTTGATATTAAGGTTTTACGATCTTTATGAGTTAGGAGTATTAAATGTCTGTTTAGGCCGTATTTGTGTCTTTTCCGACTTGGATGAGGGTTTAAAATGCAGTCACGGAGGAGGCATTATGGCTAAGAGAATAGGTTTTTTTATTGCTAATGGGTTCCAAGCTTTAGACCTTTTTGGTCCCCTGGATGCATTTATGGAGGTAAATAGCTTTGTAAGTGAGGCTTATATTTGTAGCCTGATTGGCCTTGAGGCCGGCCATGTCAAAACCGCTTATGGTCAGTCTCTAACTGTAGACGGCGATATTTATCAGTTACCTCAGTTGGACTACTTGGTTATCTGTGGTGGAATTGGCATGCGGCAACTAGAGCTGAGCTCCAAACAGCTCAATGCGCTAAGGTTAATTGCAAATAGTGCCAGTAGGGTTGTGAGTATTTGCACCGGTGCCTTTGTTTTGGCTAAGATCTTCCCCGAGCAGAGCCACAGAGTTACTACACACTGGCGTCATTGCCAGCAACTGGCTCGGCAGGCCATTAATTACCAGGTAGAACAAGATCCATTGTTTATTGAAAGTGGAGTGATTTGGTCCTCCGCTGGTGTTTTGTCCGGTGTCGATTTGGCCTTGGAGATTATTCGTCGGGATCATGGTAATACGATTGCAGCGAGTGTGGCGAAGGAGCTTGTCATATATCTGCAGCGTCGAGGAGGTCAAGCCCAGTACTCAGACCTGCTTCAGGTACAGTCTGGCGATAGTATGCGTCTCAACCCATTATTGGAGTGGTTGGCTGAGAACTACCAGAAATCTATCAGTGTTCCGGACATGGCGGAGAGAATATCAATCAGTGAGCGCCAGCTTACTCGCTTATTTAAACGCCATTTGCAGAGCACACCAAGCCAATATCTAAATCAGATACGTCTAAATCGCGCGAGGGACCTTATTACTTGTGAAAGTCTCAGCCTGGAACAGGTTGCTTTGCGCGTCGGATTCGCTAGTTATGATAGCTTTCGTCGTGCGTTTTATGCCCAATTTGGGGTATCTCCCTCCTACTTCAGCAGAAATCATGGTTAAACAGAAATTTCTTTGTGCATTTGGGAAAATAAATAACCCACTAGATCTGCGATCACTGGATTTCCTGTTTCCGCCGTTATGTGTAAGAGCAGCTTAAAACGTAGCGAAAGGAAACTTTTTATTTCTACTGGGTCTTAGCTACACAATATCTTCCGAGAAGCTGACGTAATCATTTCCTGGCTTATTCTCATAATTAATAGATACTCGGATAGTTATCTATCCCCTTGTTAAGTGAAGTCAGTAATTCTCTATTTAAATTTAGTGGAGAGTTTTTAGCTTATCCCCGCATCAGGGTTTTAAAATCCTGTTGCGGGAGGTAAAAATTTTTTTAAAAGTAATTACCACTCTACACAGATTTTTCCAAAGTGTGACCCTTTGGCCTGGTGCTCGAAGGCCTTTGCCAGATCAGTAAAGGGGAGGGTTTTATCAATTACCGGATGGATATTATTGGCTTCCAATGCGGCCACATAGTCTTGTTGCTCACAGCGATTTCCCACAACAAGCCCTTGTAAACGGGCTTGTTTACCCATCAGCAGGGCGGTTGGAATTTCACCCTGCCTCCCAGTCAAAACACCAATCAGTGAAATATGCCCACCGACCCTGACTGATTGAATCGATTGTTCCAAGGTGGCAGGGCCGCCTAATTCAATAATATGGTCGACACCTTTTCCATGGGTTAACTCCAATACTTTTTCTGACCACTGGGCATGGGTTCTATAGTTGATACCCTCAGTCGCCCCCAAGGCTTTTGCCCGCTTCAGCTTCTCATCAGATGACGAAGTCACGATCACTTTAGCCCCTAGCATGTTGGCAATTTGAATCACTGCTATTGATACGCCACCGGTGCCGAGGGTTAATATGGTGTCACCTGGCTTCACTTTGCCGTCACTCACCAGGGCTCGCCAGGCAGTGAGGCCGGCTGTAGTGATCGTGGCGGACTCTGCATGGCTCCAGCCTGTAGGTGCGAGGGTAAATGCGTTGGCGCTACGAACAACATACTGAGCAGCCATTCCATCAATACCATCGCCCGGCGTATTGCCGAAGCCCCAGACGTTGTGGCATGCAGGCCCTGCTTGCCACTGGGGAAAGAAACAGGAAACTACAGAATCGCCAACTTTAAATTCACTCACACCTTCTCCAACAGCTTCCACTGTGCCGGCGCCATCTGACATCAGGATGCGGCCGTCTTCCGTGGGTATACTGCCGTTGGCGACAAGCAAGTCATGGTAGTTAAGTGAAGATGCGCCAATAGCAACTCGAATTTGATTTGGGCCTGGCTCCCCTGGGTCTTGCATATCGCTTAAAGATATGTGATTCAGTCCACCAGGTGCTTTTAGTGTCAGTGCTTTCATTATTTTCTTCCCTTAATCTTAAGTGCCTCTGTTCTCAGGCCCTCTAGCCAATCTTGGTGGCCATTAATCATAGGGTTAGGTCGTGTTTTCGCTAATTCAATGGCTGGTAAACCATTTTGTGTTTCCTGGGTGAGGATACGTACTCGGTCGCCGGATAGATCTTCTATTAACCAGGCGTGGTGAACATCTAGACGAGCATCTCCTTCACCAGCCCATCCATGCCAAGCTACTCGCGCGGGCTGCCCTTTGACCGGGGCAAGGTACTCTACACAGCGCGCTTCAACCGGAAAGCCGAAAGTTTCAAATGAAAACCGCGTACCCTCTCTCAATTCAGGCCCCAGCCCATCCTGGAATTGGATATTGGCAGAGTTCGCATAGTAGCGGGGCCATAGCGATGGGGTGTTGAGTAATGGCCATATATCCGTAGTAGATAATCCGGCGACAATTAGCTCATTAGAGCAATAGTTATCGGTAAATCCTGGAACAAAGCCCTGAGGCCAAATAATTTCACTCATTGTGATTTTCTCGATTTTGACACCGGCCATTCACTTATTCCCTGCGGGTTTACCGGCATCTCGTTCAATCTTGCAGGTCTACTTCAGGGAGTTCATAAGATCATAATGGCGGATAAATATAAGTCTAATTTTAATTTATAATTTCTTATATAGCCAAATCTTATATCTGATTGAAGTGTTGAGTTCCCCCAATAAATTTGATCAGAGGGTTAAAATTACATAAACCAACAATTGTTTAATTAATTAA
The DNA here is from genome assembly GCF_030012965.1 of Microbulbifer sp. MLAF003. Lineage (NCBI taxonomy): Bacteria > Pseudomonadati > Pseudomonadota > Gammaproteobacteria > Cellvibrionales > Microbulbiferaceae > Microbulbifer > Microbulbifer sp. MLAF003. The sequence goes on along the minus strand of NZ_CP120232.1, from coordinate 4,395,389 downwards.
AAAGTATTTGGCGTTCTTGTCTGCTTCAAGCTGCTATAAGTATTTAGCAGACATACACCGCTGGTTAACTGGTTATCGCTCATGACGAAGATATTGAATGGGAATAAATTTCTGATGACTCTGATAGTTTGTTTATCAGTAACAAATTTTGCATATTCTGAGAGTTACGACACTGGTAATGAGCGAGACTGGTTGTTAAACGCAGAAAGTGAGAAAGATCGCTTGATTTTGCTGCAAAACTATCTTGGTGGTTTTTCTGCTTCAATGTGGGAAGTGGGATATCGATACAAAAGCATTTTCTTGGCTTTACAGGATGAGAATTTTGATCTTGCCATATACCACTGGAAAAAAATAAAAACTGCTATTGAAAATGGCTATCTCAAGCGCCCTGCACGCAAAGCCAATGCCGATGCTATTTTCTTGGACTTGGTATACGGTAATGTGCTTGGTTCATTTGAGAGTAGAGATATCAAAAAGGCATGGCAGGGATTTTCTAATGGTCGTTCAGCCTGTATGAAATGCCATGCTGCTGAAAAAATTCCATGGATGAATAATCAACCGTTATTTCGAACTACTGTAGCTCCACTGTAGTACAGGTTTTCTTTTATATGATATTCGGTATTGAGCTTTAAAATACCATGGTATGTAAGCTTTTTAGATCGTTAAGATTTTACTTCTTAAAATATCTTTGATAGGCAAATAAGTGTCATTTTATGACAGCCTATATTTATCTTTTCGAATTATGGTTTGGCCGGACTGTACATGTTGATGATGTTGAGATTGTTTTTTGGCAGGGTAATAATCTAACAGGAATTTTAGAAAATTCTTCTATTGAGTGGCTCTAAAAATATTTTTCAGCATAGTTTTTTGAATTTTATAGTTAGTTGTTTGCTATCACTTAACTCCTATGCCGAGCCTCTGGTTGTGACATCTAAGGGGATTCTGGTTCCGGTTCTCTTCGTGCTGTACTTTCCATAGCCTCTAAACTTTCGACTCCTCCTATAATTAGCATTGTAACAGGCGGTGATATTTCAATTGCGGAGCCTTTGGAGTACTCAGGTAAATTGCCTTTGGTTATCCATGGTGTGGACAAATTAGTATAACTCAAAATAATGTTGACCTTTTACGAATCAGCGAGGAAGCTGATTTATCACTCTCAAATCTGAATTTTGAAGGCCCTGGTTGTTTTCATATTGAGAACAGAGTGGATCTTGCTGAACCTGGTGGGAAAGGTATTTATCTCAAGGTAGGCGAGAGTCAGAAGGGCATTGTAAATATAATTCTTGAAAAAGCTCATGTTAGCGGATCGGCTTATCATGGTATTCACATATCCGACTGTGTTCTTCGCGATAAATGTGGAGGTGGCTTGGGTGGCGGTGGTGATGGTTCACCAGCGTCTATATCTGCACATTTGGCGAATGTAAAGATAGAATCTGTCGGGTATGGAGCCTTTGATGGTGATGGTATTTGGATTGATGAACGTGGCGAAGGCAGTATCTATACAACTGTCATTGACTCACTTTTTTCGCGTGTTGGTGCTGACGGTATTGAGCTTGATGAAGGGAATAAGGGAGATGTTATGGCACAAATTATTCGAAGTCGTTTTGTAGATACTGGAAATTATTGTGATCCGACTGTTCTGAAAAAGTGTATCTCCAAGCGGCAAAGCGAGGAAGAGCTAAGAAATTAGCTTTTAAGTTTTGGGGGAATATGGTCCCTCCGTCAGCCGAATTGACTTTCTAACTCACTGATATATGAGTTTTGTGTTCATTCCATATGCAATATGCCTCCAAATACTTGCGATGATATTGAGGGTCTATTCAATTACTAGTATGCGCTATTTATTAGCCCATAAAAATTGAATTCTACAGGGCTGATATTTAAAAATAGCTTAGGTTTTTTTAAATTATGCGTAGTTTTTAATTGGTCACCAGAAAAGTGGGCCGAGGGTGTAAAGCTAACGAGCGTAAGTGTGGATTGTAGTGGGCTGACTGAAGATGTTGGGAAGAGAAGGTGAGTGGAGATTTTTGAGAGGGCTTTGCTGTTTTGTCTGCGGTCAGTTTTGCTTATCTATGGAATATAACCTGGCCACAAGGGACACTATATGGTTTCAATAGGGCAGGGCCTCAAGATGCGGTGGATAATTTAGCTATCCTATGGGACCAAAAGTTGGCCAAAGCGGACAAGCTTTGATCGCAACAACATGGGGTTCACTGGGGGATTTAAAGGTGGTGGGCCCTCCGGGACTCGAACCCAGGACCTGCCGATTATGAGTCGGATGCTCTAACCAACTGAGCTAAGGGCCCACACTTTGCTTGCGGGGATCGTTGCAAGCGGTTGGGGAAAGTACAAGATTTTTCCTTTCAAATCAATGCCTTTGTGGCAGAGATTTCCTCTCGGCAGCCTTTGCCTGCCAACGTGAACTTTATCGTTTATTTTTTATACGAAATACTTGGCGGTGTATTTTAGTGTCAATGGTAAGGCAGTTGGAATTTACAGCTTTCTATATTAGTACGACCGTATGATTTTAGGGTTTTAACTGGTACTGCCGTTTAGATGGGGCGGGAAGTTAAGCTTCCCGCTTTTCTCTTCAAGCTTTTACACAGATCGCGGTTAGATTGGCAGCTTGGGAATTACTATGCAGCCCCAGACAATCAGCCATGAAATAAGAGCCACGGCTACGGCGGCGGAGCCTGTGTCCTTGGCAATCTTGGCCAAAGGGTGTTTTTCTGGGCTTATGCGGTCCACGGTAGCCTCAATGGCGCTGTTGATTAGCTCAAGGGGCAGTACCACCAAGCTTACGGCGATTAGTATGGCGCGCTCTGCCGGTGTATCTCCGACCCAGATGGCGAGAGGGATAATGAAGATTACGAGGATGATTTCCATACGGAAGGCTTCCTCATTACGCCAGGCGGCGGCGAGGCCTTCGCTCGAATATCTGGCGGCGGCGATCAGTCGAGCAAGGCCTTTTTTGCCCGGCTTATTGGCGACTCCTTCAGACTTTTCCGGTTTGCTGGCGACTTCTTTTTGCATATTACTCTCCTGCCATCCGTAGACCCTTGAGGGTGGTCTTTATTGTGTCACATAAAAAAGCCCGGTCGAAACCGGGCTTTTTAGTTGGCGCTTACTCGTCGAGGAAGCTCCGCAGGTGCTCCGATCGGGACGGGTGTCGCAGCTTACGCAGGGCCTTGGCCTCAATCTGTCGGATACGCTCACGGGTTACATCGAACTGCTTACCCACCTCTTCCAGAGTGTGGTCAGTGTTCATGTCAATACCAAAGCGCATACGCAGTACCTTGGCTTCACGCGCGGTCAGGCCGGAGAGCACGGAGCGGGTGGCATCATGCAGGCCGGTCTGGGTGGCGGTGTCCACCGGGGAGGACTGGTTCTGGTCTTCGATAAAGTCACCCAGGTGTGAGTCTTCGTCATCGCCGATGGGAGTCTCCATGGAGATGGGCTCTTTAGCGATCTTGAGGACTTTGCGTACCTTGTCTTCCGGCATTTCCATACGCTCGCCCAACTCTTCAGGAGTGGGTTCACGCCCCATTTCCTGCAGCATCTGGCGGCTGATACGGTTGAGCTTATTAATAGTCTCAATCATATGCACTGGAATACGGATGGTACGTGCCTGGTCAGCAATGGAGCGGGTGATCGCCTGACGAATCCACCAGGTGGCGTAGGTGGAGAACTTATAACCGCGACGGTATTCGAACTTATCCACAGCCTTCATCAGGCCGATGTTGCCCTCCTGAATCAGATCCAAGAACTGAAGGCCGCGGTTGGTGTACTTTTTGGCGATAGAAATCACCAGGCGAAGGTTGGCTTCCACCATTTCCTTCTTGGCGCGGCGAGAGCGGGCCTCACCAATGGACATACGGCGGTTGATCTCTTTGATCTGGCCTACGTCCAGTCCGGAGCGTTCCTGGCACTGGGCCAGTTTACGCTGGGCGCGTACTATATCGTCCACTACATGGCGCAGGGCGTCGGAGTAGTCGCGCTTCTTTTTGATGATCGCCGGGATCCAATCCTCATTGGTTTCGTTACCGGGGAACTCTTTGATAAAGGTCTTACGCGGCATGCGTGCACGCTTGATGCACAGGTTCATAGTGATGCGCTCTTGTCTGCGCACACTGTCGAGAATATCGCGCACTTCGCCGTAGAGCGGATCGAACTGGCGCGGTGCCAGTTTGAAGTAGCGGAAGACTTCAGCCACGGCTTCGAGGGCTTCGCCTGCTTCCTTGGAGTCGCGTCCGTGGGCGGTAATGGCTTCGTCTGCAACTTTCTGAGCAGTGATTAGCGCATTCATGCGCTCTGCCAGTTCCTCTGGGTCGAGGCCACCGGCGTTTTCCTCTTCTTCCTCTGAGGTACTGTCGTCATCCTCGTCGTCGGCAGATTCGTCATCGCTATCGCTAGTCTCACGGGATTCCGCGGCTTGGCCAGCTTGAGCACCAGGTGGTACATCTTCGGCGGGGTCGAGCCAGCCGGAAATGACATCAGGAACACGGCGCTCTTCTTTTTCGATTAGCGCGTACTCATCAATGATCTGTTGTACTGCACCTGGCCAATAGGCGAGAGCGGCCATCAGCTCACGCAGGCCCTCTTCGATACGCTTGGCAATGGCGATTTCGCCCTCGCGCGTGAGCAGCTCAACGGTGCCCATTTCGCGCATATACATGCGTACCGGATCGGTGGTGCGGCCTACATCGGATTCTACGGCGGCCAGTGCGGCTGCTGCTTCGGCTGCGGCGATCTCGTCAGCGGAGCTGTCGCCTTCAGCCATCAACAACTCTTCGGCATCTGGTGCGCTTTCGAACACCTTGATACCCATGTCGTTGATCATGCCAATAATGTCTTCCACCTGATCGGGGTCGGAAATATCTTCCGGAAGGTGGTCGTTTACCTCCGCGTAAGTGAGATAGCCCTGCTCTTTACCGCGGGCGATCAGTTCCTTAATGCGGGAGGTCTGTTGCTGGGTTTTGTCGGTCATGCACAACCCTGAATTCTGGGGATGAAAATACGGGACAAAGACGCGGGATTATAGCGTATTTGCAATAGCAATAACCACTCTAGCTGTCAAGTAACGGCGTTAGTGCGTAGTTTAGGGTGCTGGGGTTCCCGTTCCCGCCCGGCGGGGTGTGTGAATATAGTGTTGAGCCCACAGTTTTCAAGGGGTTAATGCAGATTAATTGTCTTTTCTGCGCCAGTTGGCCAAAAGCGCCAGCTGTTCTTCCTGGCTGAGCTGGGTGCCACTTTTCAGTTGGGCGAGTAAATCACGCTTACGCTGCTTGTCAGCGGTTTGTTTCAGGCGCTGCAGGCAGTCGCTGAATTCAGTTTGTGGATCGTATTCCAGGTTGCTATTGCCTTGTGCTAACTGGCGAATACTGGAGACCAGCTGGGATGCGGCGAGCTGGGCCAGGGTATCGCAGGATTCGGCACCATGATGGGCGCGCCAATAGCCAAGTAGCTGATTGAGGTTATATTCGGGGCGGTTCCTGAGTAGTTCTACCAGCTGTGCAAAGAGTGCCAGATCGGGGTCACTACTTGTCCGGAAGTGCTCCAGGTCCTTTATTTGTGCAGAAAGTTGTGGATGGTGCAGCAGAAGGGCAATAAGCATACGTTCCGGTGGCAGGCGGTATTGCCCGCTGCGTCGCAGGTTACCAGGTTCCTGTGGGGAGGCTTCCGCCAGATAGGGGGCGCGATCTCGTGGCCAGGGCTCTGGCGGAGTGCGATGCTGGGAGTCCTGATTGGGCTCTAGCGGCGCCCTATGTTCTTGTTCGGCTGTTGTTTGTTGAGGTTGGCTGTGCTGTACCTGGGTGTTGCGGGCTTTCTCCGCTTGGATAACCTCCTGCAAAGTCTCTTTGTCGAGACCTGTGCGTGAGGCGAGTTGTTGGAACATCAGTTGGCGGTAAACACCTTCTGGTAGCAAATCCAGTAGAGGAGCGGCGAGTTTGGACAGGCGCGCGCGGCCGTCCATGGTTTGTAGGTTGAGATCCTCGCTGAGCAAATCAAAGAGAAAATCTTCCAGTGGCAGGGCCTGTTCCTCCATTAGCTGCTGAAAGCGCTCTCCGCCCAGCTGGCGCACCAGGGTGTCTGGGTCCTCACCTTCCGGCAGCAACAGGAAGCGAAGGCTGCGGCCATCCTGCATTTGTGGCAGAGCAGACTCCAGGGCACGTCGCGCGGCAGTGCGGCCGGCGCGGTCGCCGTCAAAGCAGAACAGCAGCTCTGTGGTGTGGCGGAAGGCGAGTTGGATATGGTCTTCGCCACAAGCGGTCCCCAGGGTGGCGACGGCGCAACGGATATCGAACTGGGCCAGGGCCACCACATCCATATAGCCCTCTACCACAATCAGGCGTTCAAGGTTGCGATTGGCCTGACGTGCTTCCCACAGGCCGTAGAGCTCACGGCTCTTGTGGAAAATAGGGGTTTCAGGGGAGTTCAGGTACTTGGGTTTCTCATCTCCCAGTACTCGTCCACCGAAGGCGATAGCGCGTCCGCGCTGGTCGCGGATTGGGAAAATAATACGATTGCGGAAACGATCATAATGGTGGCGCGAGTTGGGCTTAGTATTGCCATCGCTATCCTGGCGGCGAATGGCCAGGCCCGCCAGTTCCAGCTGGTCCGCTTTTTCTGGAGTATCGGCCAGTGCGTTGAGCAGGTTATCCCAGCCCGGGGGCGCCAGGCCTATACCGAAGTCGCGGGCAATCTCCCCTGAAAGGCCGCGGTTGCGTAGATAAGCCACGGCATTGCCGGCGGTAGGGTGGCTGCGAAGTTGCTCGCGGTAGTAATCTGCGACTTTCTCTGTGAGTTGGTAGAGGGACTGGCTCTCTTTTTGGCGTTTCTCTTGCCCTGGTGCGAGTTGCTCCCGGGGTACCTCAAGGCCGCGGGTTGCAGCGAGTTTTTCTACCGCCTCAGGGAAGGGGAGGCGGTCGTACTCCATGAGAAAGCCAATGGCGTTGCCGTTGGCGCCGCAACCAAAGCAGTAATAGAACTGCTTGTCTGGACTTACGGTAAAAGATGGAGTTTTCTCATCGTGAAAGGGGCAGCAGGCGGAGTAGTTTTTGCCGGTTTTGCGCAATTTAACCCGGCTGTCCACCAACTCGACAATATCTGCTCTGGCGAGCAGGTCGTCGATAAAATGCTGGGGGATCTTGCTGGGCATAGTGCTTCCCGTGTGAGGATTAGCCCAGTTGGGCTTTTACCAGCTTACTTACTGCGCCCATATCTGCACGGCCCTGTACCTGGGGTTTAACCTGGGCAATAACCTTGCCCATATCAGCCATGCTGCTGGCGCCTGTGTCTTGCACAGCGGAAGAGACGATTTCGTTGATTTCAGCCTCGGTCAGCTGCTTGGGCAGGAACTCCTGGATTACCTCGATCTCAGCCTGCTCCACTGCCGCCAGCTCGGCGCGGCCTGCCTTTTCGTACTGGGCGATGGAATCGCGACGCTGTTTGGTCATCTTGTCCAGCAGGGCGAGGATGCGGGCGTCATCAAGGTCGATGCGCTCGTCGACTTCAACACGTTTAACTTCGGCATTGATCAGGCGCAGGGTAGCCAGGCGCTCTTTGTCTCGCGCTTTCATTGCGTCTTTGGTGGCCTGGGTCAGGGTTTCCTTGAGAGTGCTCATAACGAGTGTTCCGGGATTGTTGGCAATGAATTTTGGTTTCGGGTGCTTAGAATAGCTTGTCTGCTGGGCGGGGGAAAATGCGTTAGCCCAAACGCAAAACGGCGCGCGAGTATGGCTCGCACGCCGTTCTTTATAGCTCCGCTACGAGCTGAGCCCGTCCGGCCGTCTCGCTGCGACAGGCTTATGCAGCCTGCGGCTCTTAGTAGAGACGCTGGAACTTGCGATTTTCGCGCTGAAGCTTTTTAGCGTGACGCTTAACAGCGGCAGCAGCTTTGCGCTTACGAACAGCGGTGGGCTTCTCGTAGAACTCGCGACGACGTACTTCAGACAGTACGCCTGCTTTTTCACAGGAGCGCTTGAAGCGGCGCAGGGCGATATCGAAAGGTTCGTTGTCTTTAATTCGTACAGAGGGCATTAGGATACCTGTTAAAATTCGTTTCTCTCGGCCATTCCGGCAATGCTCTCGCAGTTGCATCCGGTGGCCGGTTCACAGCGAGGGCGCAAATTCTAAACACTCCCCTACGGGATCGCAACCCCATTTTCAAGTATGATAACGGCCCCTCGAAGCAGTCACGAGTATGAGATCAAGTGCGCGTCCTCGGTATAGAAACTTCCTGCGATGAAACTGGCGTAGCTATCTACGATTCAGAATCCGGCCTGCTAGGCCATGCCCTGTTCAGCCAAGTGGATCTGCATGCAGATTATGGTGGTGTGGTACCGGAGCTGGCGAGTCGCGATCATGTGCGCAAGCTGCTACCCCTGGTGCGCCAGGTAATGGCCAAGACCAATACCAAGCCCTCTGACCTGGATGGCGTAGCTTATACCGCGGGGCCTGGTTTGGTTGGTGCCCTAATGGTAGGTGCCTGTGCTGGCCGCTCCTTAGCATATGGTTGGGATGTTCCAGCGGTGGCGGTGCATCATATGGAAGGGCATCTATTAGCACCCATGTTGGAGGAAAACCCTCCGGCCTTTCCTTTTGTCGCCTTGCTGGTTTCCGGCGGACACACCCAGCTGGTGGAAGTGCGTGGTCTTGGTGACTACGAACTGATGGGGGAGTCCCTGGATGATGCCGCCGGTGAAGCCTTCGATAAGGCCGCTAAAATGCTCGACCTGGATTACCCAGGCGGCCCGCGTTTGGCTGCCCTGGCGGAGAAAGGTGACTCCAAACGCTTTACCTTCCCGCGCCCCATGACTGATCGGCCAGGGCTGGACTTCAGTTTTTCAGGTCTTAAAACCTTCACTCTGACTACCGTGCGCCAGCACGCCCTCGAAGATGGCTTGCCGGATGAGCAAACCTGCGCGGATATCGCTGCGGCCTTTCAAGAGGCCGTAGTGGATACCCTGGTGATTAAGTGTCGGCGCGCCATTAAGGCCTCCGGTTATAAAACCCTGGTGATTGCCGGTGGGGTTTCCGCAAATAAACAGCTGCGCGAGCGCCTGGAAACAAGTCTGAGCAAGGACGGTGCCAGTGTCTATTATCCGCGCCATGAATTTTGTACCGATAACGGCGCCATGATTGCCTATGCCGGTAGTTTGCGTTTAAAAGTCGGGGAGCAGACTGATTTAGCCGTGGATGTGCGCCCGCGCTGGCCTATGACAGAATTGCCCAAGACCGAACTTTAAAAATCCCAGGAGCAGCCTGGCAGTTAAAAAGAAAAGAGCCAATAAATGGATATTGTTTATATACGGGATTTAAAAGTGAATACCATTATTGGTATTTACGATTGGGAGCGGGAAGTGCGCCAGACCGTCAGCCTCGATCTGGAGATGGCTTTCGATATCAGTGAGGCGGCACGCACAGATAATATCGAGTACACACTTAACTATAAGGCGGTAGCCAAGCGCTTGATTGCCTTTATTGAAAGCAGTGAGTTCCTGTTGGTGGAGACCATGGCGGAGCAGGCTGCGGCAATTGTCAGGGAAGAGTTTTCAGTAAGCTGGCTGCGACTGCGTTTGTCCAAGCCGGGTGCGGTCAGGGGGTCCAGGGATGTGGGTGTCATTATTGAGCGTGGCGAAAGGCCAGCAAAAGGTGCAGCAGCGATGTCTGCGGGAGTGTAAACGTGGCTCAGGTGTATCTCAGCCTCGGCAGTAATATCAATCGCGCGCAACATATTCGCGCGGCTCTGGATGCCCTGGCCGGGCAGTTTGGCGAATTACAGGTGTCCCGGGTCTTCGAGAGTGAGGCGGTGGGTTTCCTGGGCGATAATTTTTACAACTTGGTAGTGGGGCTGCAAACTAACCTGCCGGTAGGGCAGCTGGCTCTTTGTTTGCGCGGTATCGAAGATGCCAATGGCCGCCTGCGCTCCGGACCCAAGTTCAGCGCGCGTACCCTGGATATTGATATTCTCACCTATGATCACCTGACCGGGATTGTCGACGGGGTAAAATTGCCACGGGGTGAGATTGTAAAAAACGCCTTTGTTTTGCAGCCTCTGGCAGAGATAGCACCGGAAGTACCGCACCCTGTTGAGCAAAAGACTTACCGGCAGCTTTGGGATGAGTACGATCAGGCTTCGCAGAAATTGTGGCCGGTAGAATTTATTTGGCCGTGATTCCAAAAAATTTTTAAAAAATGTAGATAAAAAAGCAGCCTTTAGAGGCTGCTTTTTTTGTCAGTAAAAATTAACTCAGGCTCATTAGCGCCTCTTTGGTAAACGGAGTGATTTCCTCCGCACGATCTTCACGTACCTTGGCGAACCAGTGTGGGTCCTGTAGTAGTGCACGGCCAACGGCAATCAGATCGAACTCCTGGTTGTCCATACGGCGGGTCAGTTCGCCTAGATCGGTAGGGTTGGCAGTACCGCCCATGCCCTGGTTGTTGCCGCCGATAAAATCATCGTCGAGGCCGACACTGCCGACGGAAATTACCGGTTTTCCAGTCAGCTCCTTGGTCCAGCCTGCCAGGTTGAGATCAGAGCCCTCGAACTCCGGCACCCAGAAGCGTCTTGAAGAAGCGTGGAAAATATCAACGCCAGCTTCAACCAGCGGTGTCAGGAAGCGTTTCAGTTCTTCCGGGTTTTGCGCCAACTTGGCTTCGTAATCCTGCTGCTTCCATTGGGAGTAGCGCAGCACTATGGCGAAATCTTCGCCTACGGCTTCACGTACCGCTTTGATAATTTCCACTGCAAAGCGGGTGCGATTTTCGATGGAGCCACCGTACTCGTCATCGCGTTGGTTGGTACCTTCCCAGAAAAACTGGTCGATCAGGTAGCCGTGGGCGCCGTGAATCTCTACACCGTCAAACCCAATTTCCTTGGCTGCTTTTGCCGCGTCCGCAAAAGCTTGTACAACTTCCTGGATGTCCTCTTTGCTCATCGCCTGGCCATTGGGCTTGCCAGGTTTGAATAGGCCTGAGGGGGAGTAGCCGGGTACTGATTTATCCGGGCCTATGCCCTCTTTGCGCACGGAACCTACGTGCCACAACTGTGGGATAATCTGGCCACCGGCAGCGTGTACTTCGTCTACCACTTTTTTCCAGCCGGCGAGAGCGGCTTCACCGTAGATTGCCGGTACATTCTCGTAGCCGTTTGCGGCTTTATGATTAACGAAGGTGCCTTCGGTAATAATTAGTCCCACTTCACCTTCAGCTCGGCGGCGGTAATAGCCGGCCACCTGGTCATTGGCTGAATAGCCCGGTGACATAGTGCGGGTCATGGGGGCCATTGCGACCCGGTTGCGCAGCTTTAGGGATTTATGCTCGAAAGGACGCAGTAGGTTGTCCAGGGAACCACTCATATTTCTCTCCTGAATGTCTCGATTCAACACTGGGACTCACTGGTCCCACTAGGTCACAATTAAAACGGTTGCGTTATAAGACCTTATTTTAAGGTTGAGTTCAATATCTGGTTTCGTATTGCAACTCTTTTGCCGGTATACTGGCTAGGGAGCCTCTGAATAACTCCGTAATGCCTCTGCGGGCCATGAAGGCTGCAGATGTTAGGCGCAGCTCGCCGCGAATGGCTCAGTCCTTTGCAAGAGCTGCAACGCAGCAGCTGTGGCCTTCAAGGCCCGCCCTTCGGGGCTTGCAGAGCGATTCACACTCCGCGTTGCGACTTCTTGAAAGGTCTAGACATTCCTGTGAAGCCGCGCCTTGATTGTGAACCGCTCTGCATGCCAGAGGTATCACGGAGTTATTCAGAGGCTCCCTATATGTCACGTAAACGCTTTGATGATCTTGATTGCTCCCTGGCTTGCGCCCTGAATGAGGTGGGGGACTGGTGGTCCCTGCTGATAATTAAGCAGGCGATGCTGGGTACCCGTCGTTTTGTGGACTTCCAAAGAAACCTGGGAATCGCCAAGAATATCCTTGTGGATCGGTTATCCCGTCTGGTGGATAACGAGGTGCTGGTGCGCTTTGATGCGGGTGAGCACGGCACACGCTACGAGTACCGCTTAACGGAAAAAGGTCGCGACCTGTTTACGGTGGTAATCGCCCTGCGCCAGTGGAATCTGCGCTGGAATGGCAATAAAGACGGCGTGCATCTGGTCGATAAAAACAGCGGCGAACCTATCCCTGAAATGGTTGTGCAGAATGCCCAAGGGCAAAAACTCAGTATTCGCGATGTATTATTTGTGGATGAAAATGGCCAGCCGCTAGAGCAGGCTGGCTAGCTGGCTTTTGAGGGGCTCTATCAATCCTGGCTCTTGGACAGCAGTCTGATTATGTCCAGAGCCCTGCCCGGCTCCCAGCGCATAGCAGAGACAACGCCGTGCATGGCCAGTAGGCGCTGGTCTATTTCCCCTTTCTCTTGAAGTTCCTGTAATTTCTCTGCGGCCTCGGTAAAGCCGTGCTTCTCATAAGTGAGTAGTAATTTGACGGTCTGCTCCACCGGGGTGACTTGGCGTGGAACTGGGGTATACCCCATCGCCCTTACCATACTCTCAGCCGCCAGCCAGGTGGACCAGGGGTTTTGTCCGGTAATAAGCTGGCCATCCACGCTGACTTGTTCCAGGTAAGTGGGCCCAGCCTGGAACACCGCGCCTTGCTTACGTAAGCGATCCTCCAGCAGGAATGGAAATCGTTGCTTGGCGTCGGGAATAAGAAAAAGCTCCTCTTCGTTAGTAAAAGCACTAATCTGCCGATCGGCAATCAAGGGCTCGCCATTATCCAGGGTGACATTGGCAAGGGCTGCTGGCCCGTGGCAAACCGCTCCGATAATTTTGCCGCTGCTATAGATTTCCCGCACCAGGGACTGGATATGGGGATTGTCGGGGAAATCGAACATGGTGCCTTTACCGCCGACAAAAAATACTGCCCGATAATCCTCTGCCGATACCTGATCGATAGGAATACTGTTATTGACCTTTTGTTGTGCCTCCGGGTCATTGAGAAAGGCATAGTCGAAAGGCCCAAGGTCATCTTTATCGATCACCGCAGGCGGTTTGCCGCCTCTGGGACTGGCAATATCGACAATAAATCCGTTGGCCGAAAAGATGTAATAGGGGCGTGCCAGTTCCGTTAACTCATAACCAGTAGCCTTGCCACTATCTCCCATCGTTTCAGTACTGGTGACAACAGCTAAGATTTTTCCTCGGCTTTCCCTGGGTAATTGTTGTAAATACGGTAGATCACTGACCGTCGTAGTGGAAAAGTCCTGCTCTTGGGGTGGAATTAGGCCCTTAATCCAAATAATAAAACCAAAAAATACCGACAAAGTCAGTGCCAGGGAAATAACAATTTTCTTCAACATATTAATCTCCAAAATTGCGGTAGCAGACGGAAAATCTTCTAGTGAGTTCGTAGGAGAATAAGGGGTGGAAGGTGAAATTCAGGTGAGATGGTAGTTGCTAAATAGGAAGAAAGAATAAACTGCACTCGGGATCGTATAAGGCATGGGTGCCAATTCACTGTGCGTCTCGAGCGCAGTATGTTTTTGCGGTAAAAATCTGGACCTTAGAAAATTACTGTGTAAAAGACAGAGCACACTGATAAATATTTTTTCGACATTTGACGGCGATGGTCCAATTTAAGGCTTCACAGATTCTCTTGGCCAGGAAAAGGCCTTGACCTATACCGTCACTGCCCTCCCTCTTTTGGCCGGGCAAGAGGGAGGTTTCTAAATCTAATTGGTTGTCTGTGGCGTTCTCAAAAAAGAGTGTGTTCCCCTTATAGGTAATAACCAATTTAGGGTTGGAGGCGTGCTGTAATGCATTGCTGATTAAGTTATCGACTAGCAGACTTACCAGGTGTCGATTGGCCAGGACTCTGACTTTGTGCCCTAACTTTAAATCAACATGAAACTGCTTTTGTACAATTACCTGGTGTTGAACTAAAAGACGCTCCTCCAGTAAAGCACGCAATGGGATATCTTCCGACTGTAGAGATTCTGAGCGGGCGAGGGCCAATAGTGTCTTAACAGTTTTTTCCATACCGGCAACAGTTTCTAATAGCTCATTTTTCTCAGCTTTAGTCATTTCCCGATTTTGACTGAGAGCCAGTGTGCTTTTCAGAATGGTTAGCCCGGTGCGCAACTCATGGCTCGTATCCCGGGTAAACTCGGTTTCCCTGCGCAATGTCAGCTTGAGCTGGTTAAGTGTATCTTGCAACGTGCTTGCGAGATAACCGATTTCATCTTGTTCATTGTTATAGGGCAGGGAAATTTGAGAATCGCAGTTTCTCTGCTGCTTAACCGCTTTAGCCAGGGTTACTACAGGTGCGATGGTTTTACGGGAAATACGATAAGCACAATAGAGGGCTAAGAGTAGGGTCAAGATACAGGCGCCGGCAAAGAGCCAGAGAAGTTGCGAGGATTGTCGCGTAACAGTGAGTAATTCACTGACTTCAGCTACGAGAACGGCGGAATCGTTGCCCGGAAAATGTACTCTGCGCAGATGGAAGTGATGTTCCGTATCACTAAACCATTCTGCCTTTTCTGCATGGCTAGGTAGGGCAGTGCGCAGTTCAGTAGGAATTACTTTGCTTTCAGTGTATAGCGTTAAATAGGGTAGGCGTGGCTCTGGGATTGTTTTAGCCTGTTTTGCCTGCTGTTCGAGGTAGCGGACTTCCCCGACCAATAAGTTATCGAGTAAATGGTCTTCAATTACATAGGCCACCATCATACAGATGGCAAAAAACACCAAACATAGCAGCAGGGTAAAACTGCCAAAAATAGCGAAGACCTTCCTCTGTAAATTACTGGTTTCGCGCATTGGGAATTTCCAACTGATAACCGAGATTGGTGATAGTTTTCAACATGGGAACCAGGAAAGGCTTATCCAATGTTTGGCGAAGACTATAAATGTGGGATTTTAAGGCGTCTGTTTCTGGGGGGTCGTCACCCCAAATATGGTGGATGATTGCCGAGCGGCTTACTGGTGCTGGCGACGCCTGGGCGAGCATAGTGAGAATGCGAAAACCGATAGTTGTCAGGGGCAGAGGTTGTTTATCCCGGTAGGCGGTTTGCTGGCGCTGGTTTATCTGTAAATCACCCACCTTGATTTCTTCACTGGTATGCAGCTGGTGTCTACGTGCCAGGGCGCGGCATCTCAGTATCAGTTCCCTTGGTTCGAAGGGCTTACATAAGTAGTCATCGGCACCGATACCAAATCCGCGTTCTTTATCTGCGAGAGCATCGCGGGCAGTTAACATCAGAATTGGCATGTTAACTGGCGCTTGTGCCTTGATCTTTTCACAGACCTCCAAGCCGTCTATATCCGGCAGGCCCAGGTCGAGAATGATCAGGTCGAAGATTTGTTCCAGGGCCAGCTGTAAACCCTGGCGACCCCGATGGGCGTAATCTATCTGCCAGCCCTCAGCGTGCAGGAATTCGGCAATCTGGCGGGCGATAGTGAGGTTATCTTCAATCAACAATATCTTCAGTGAGGGCACCGGCAAACCTCTTGTGGCAGAGTAAGTTGCCAAACATTCTGACAGAGTGTCGGTGAAATTGAAGTGAAGCCCCGCTCTAGATATTGAGGTTACGGCCGCCGTCAACAGCAATAATCTGGCCGTTGATATAGGGGGCGTCGCAGACCAGGAAGCGCACGGTTTTGGCGATATCGCTGGGGTCACCGGTTCGGGCCAAAGGAATGCGCTGGGTGATCTGTGCTTTCTTGGCTTCGTTAGTTGCCTCTTGCTCTGGCCAAAGAATGGCACCGGGGGCGACTGCATTGACCCGGACCTGGGGAGACAGCTCCAGAGCGAGGCTTTTTGTCAGCATTACCAGCCCAGCCTTGGCGGCGCAGTAAATAGTGTGCTCGGGCATCGGGCGCTCGGCGTGGATATCCGCCATATTAACAACGCAGCCCTGTTGTTGGCTGAGTGTTTCTTTCAGGGCCTGAATGAGAAAGAAGGGGACTTTGAGGTTGCTGCCTACCAGCCGATCCCAGTCCTCCTCGGTCGCCTTTCCCACAGGTGTGGGGTGAAATGCTGAGGCATTGTTGACCAGAACATCTATGCCACCCCAGGCCTCTTGTGCGCGCTGGGCCAGATTGGAGCAGGCTTCGGCGCTATTCAATTCACTGTGCAACGCTATGGCAGAGTTGGGGCGAAGTCGGTTCAGCTCGTTTGCCAGGGCCTTGGCTGCATCAGCCGAGTTGCGATAGTGAATAACAACCCTGTGATCTCTATGCAGCTCTTTGGCAATAGCACGGCCCAAGCGTGCGGCAGCACCGGTAATCAACATATTACGCAATGTAATTATCCTTTATTTTGGCGATTGCCTTGATGCGCTCCCGGTCCAGTGCCTGCCCCAGCTTCGCACCCTGGTAGCCCTGTTTAATCAACTCCTCGGCAGTTACCGCCGATGCTGCTTCGCGAGCGGCACGTAAAAAGTCCACTTGTGGATAATCTCTATTCTCCAGCCCCTCACGACCCCGGGCATCTGCCTCGCAGGCGCGTAGAAAGTTTTCAAATCGCTCGGGACGTCGCAAGGCATCCAGACTGCGGATCATTTTCATAATGGTCTGTGGGCGCAATTCGAAGGCCCTGTGGCAATGCAGGTGGTATTCACAGACCCCGATAGCCAGTGCAGTCAGATCTTTTGGGGTACGCCAGCGCTCACAGACGGCCTTTACCAGGGGCACGCCGGCGGACTCGTGGCCGTGGTGGCTAGGGAGAATCTCTTCGGGAGTTAACCCCTTGCCTAAGTCGTGCAGTAAGACTGCGAATCGTACTGGTAGCTCGGCAGGGGCGTTGTTGAGTGCCAGTAAAACATGCTCACCAGTATCCACTTCAGGGTGATGCTCTGGTGGCTGGGGGACACCGAACAGGTTCTCCAGCTCAGGAAGCAGGATGGGCAGGGCGCCGCACTCCCTCAGTACCTGAATGAAGACATCGGGGTCGGGCTCGGTAAGGGCGCGGCTTACTTCCTTCCAGATTCGCTCCGCTACCAGATATTCAACCTCTCCAGCCTCGACCATTTGGCGCATAAGCGCCATTGTCTCCGATGCAACAGTAAATCCAAGGTGGTGGTAGCGCGCCGCAAAACGGGCTACACGCAGGATGCGCAACGGATCTTCGGCGAATGCTGTGGATACATGGCGAAGCAGCCGTGCTTCTAGATCAGCTTGCCCACCGTAAGGATCAATCAGGGCACCATCCTCTGATTCAGCGATCGCGTTGATAGTAAGGTCGCGGCGTTGCAGGTCCTCTTCAAGAGTAATACTGGCATCCGTATTTACGGAGAAGCCACCGTAGCCGCGTCCGCTCTTACGCTCTGTTCGCGCGAGTGCATACTCCTCGCCGGTCTCCGGGTGTAGAAAAACGGGGAAATCTTTTCCTACAGGATGGAATCCAAGATTCAACATCTGTTCTGGACTACCCCCAACTACCACCCAGTCGTGCTCGGTTACAGGGCGTTTAAGTAATTTGTCGCGTACTGCGCCACCAACGAGATAGGTCTTCAATAGAATCGCTCCAAGGCTGGAGAAACCGGTTTCCCGGTGAAGAGTTGCACTGCCATAAATCCATTGGTTCCGGCACTGCCCATTAAACAGGATATTGGGCAGAAATTTCAGGGAAGGTAGGAGTGAGATTTTGGCAAGATAAAAAAAAGGCCCCGAAAAAACAAGGGGGCCCAGGGTCTTAGGGTATTCGCTTAGCAAACATCTAATTGCCAAAAGTGGGGTATCTGACTTACCGGCCACCCCACTGGAGAGGATCAGGCGACACGTCAGGTGTCGCGTAATCTATGGCCATTCTATGAGACCTGTCATACCTGTCAACTATATCTTTTAGTATTTTTTGAGGGGGTTGTTTCGCTGTTCGTTAATAAATTACATGGACCGAATTTCGGGCTGGTTTTGCAGCATTAAACAGCATAATTTAAAGGGGCGGTTCTATTGGGCAGGATAATTTCGCGCCTGACTTCGGGGGATGGGGTCTGGGCGTGAGAGGCTGATCTGAGCATCAAGGACTGCAGTTGTTGGGGAGAAAAATAATATGAGCGAACTACATGTGCTAACCACCGGCGAAGCAGCCAGGTATTGCGGCGTCAACTTCCGTACGGTGATTCGCTGGATAGAGCGCGGGCAACTCAAGGCCTACAAACTTCCAGGTCGCGGTGACCATCGTATTTGTGTGGAGGATTTCGTTGGTTTCCTACGTGATAACTCCATGCCTGTTCCAAACGATCTAGCAGTGCCCAGCCGTAAGGTACTGTTGGTAACTACAGACCCCGAACTGACCTCGTCGGGAATCCAAGCCTTAAAGAATATAGGCTGTGAGATCGAAGTTGCAGGTGATAGCTTCTCTGCTGGTATTTTGTTAGCTGATGCCAAACCCACTCTGTTAGTGATTGATGCGAGTTTGGTCGGCGATGGCGGCTTCCAGGTTCTGGATTATTTGAGAAGCCGTAGTGAGTACGCCAACCTGCGTATTCTGGTTGTGCCCTCTGACGATGATCTGGATAAGGCTCGTTGGTTGGATGCGGGGGCCGATGCCTTGTTGGCAAATCGCGAGGAGCGAGGAGAGCTGGCGGCTAAAGCGAAGTTGTTACTGGAAGCTGACGACTAAAGTATATCAAGCTGCGACTGGCTTAGTTTCCCACCCCTTCTGTACGGGACCTGCCTATAGGCAGTCCCGTGCTGAACGCTTAAATAGGTTTCGGGATTAACATAGACTCCTCTTCTCCCTCCTGGCGGTCGCGACCTTGCTCGGGGCAGTGAAAGCTGGCCATAACCTCATCACCATTCAGGCTGTTGAGATGTACATCAAAACCCCAGAGTCTGTGTAAGTGCTTGAGCACTTCAGTAGTTTCCTTACCCAGAGGGCGGCGCTGGTACTGGGTGTGATGTAAGGTCAATGAGCGATCGCCGCGAGTGTCTACTGAGAAAACCTGGATATTGGGCTCTCGGTTACCCAGGTTGTATTGGCCTGCGAGATTCTCCCTTAGTTGTCGATAGCCGCTATCGTCATGAATTGCGCTGACAACGATTTCATTCTCCTTGTCGTTGTCGCTGATACAGAAGAGCTTCATATCGCGCATTACTTTCGGAGAGAGGAACTGCAAGATAAAACTCTCATCCTTGAAATCTCGCATGGCAAATTGCAATGTTTCCCGCCAGTTACTTCCTGCGATATCGGGGAACCAACGACGATCCTCATCAGTAGGGTTTTCACAGATTCGCCTTAGGTCACTGAAAATACTGAACCCCAGAGTGTAAGGATTTATTCCACTGTAGTGGGGGCTATCAAAGCCAGGTTGGTAAATTACGTTGGTGTGGCTTTGCAAAAATTCCATCATAAAGCCTTCGGTCACCCTACCTCGCCGATATAGCTCTGTTAGCAGAGTGTAATGCCAAAAAGTAGCCCATCCCTCATTCATTACCTGGGTCTGGCGCTGTGGATAAAAATACTGGGCTAACTTGCGGACAATACGCACCAGCTCTCGCTGCCAGTTTTCTAAAAGTGGTGCATTTTTTTCAATAAAGTAAAGGATGTTTTCCTGAGGCTCTTCAGGAAAGCGCTTTTCCTGGGTTTCCTCGGTGCCTTCTCCAAGTTTGGGGATAGTCCGCCATAGATCATTGAGTTGCCGTTGCCGGTATTCTTCGCGCTCTTGCTGCTGGCGCTCCTCTTCAATTGCAGAGATGGGATAAGGCCTCTTGTAACGATCTACGCCATAATTCATTAAGGCATGACAGGAGTCGAGTACTGCCTCTACCTCATCAAGGCCATAGCGCTCTTCACAACGGGAGATATAGTTCTTGGCAAAAATTAAGTAGTCAATGATACTGCCGGCATCTGTCCAAGAGCGAAATAGGTAATTGCCTTTGAAGAAAGAATTGTGCCCGTAGGAGGCATGGGCAATAACCAATGCTTGCATCGTCATGGTGTTTTCTTCCATGAGATAAGCAATGCAGGGGTTGGAATTGATAACAATTTCGTAGGCTAACCCCATAAGGCCGCGCTGGTAATTATTTTCGACGCTGATGAATTGTTTGCCAAAAGACCAGTGGTGATACCCCACTGGCATCCCTACCGATGAATAGGCATCCATCATTTGTTCAGAGCTGATCACTTCGATCTGATTGGGGTAGGTATCCAGACCAAACTCTTCCGCTAGCTCGCTAATGGCGCAGTCATACTCCTGGATCAGTTCAAAGGTCCATTCAGAAGAAGTGGAAATAGGGCCAGAAGAATCAGATTTTTGTGAGTCGCTGCCGCTGGCAAATGTTTCTAGCATCGAGCGGTTACCTTTTGGCTAAACAACTGTCGAAAGACCGGATAGATATCCTGGACATCCACAATTTGTTCCATGGCAAAATGATTTGGGAATAGTGCGCGAACACTTTCATATTCTTCCCAGAGGGCCTGGTGATCTCGTGGGGTAATCTCTACATAAGAGTAATATTGAACATGAGGCATGATGTCATCAATCAGGATTCTATGGCAGGTACTGGAGTCGTCATTCCAGTTGTCACCATCAGAAGCCTGGGCACCATAAATATTCCATTCGCTAGCCGGATAGCGTTCGCGCATGATTCTTCGCATTAATTTTAACGCACTGGAAACTATAGTTCCGCCAGTCTCCCGTGAATAAAAAACTCCTCTTCATCCACTTCTTTGGCACTGGTGTGATGGCGGATAAATACGACCTCGGTATATTCATAACTGCGCTGAAGAAAAAGATAAAGTAATAGGAAGAAGCGCTTTGCCATATCTTTAGTTGCTTGATTCATCGAGCCAGAAACATCCATCAAGCAGAACATGACAGCCCTAGAGCGCGGCTTGGGCTGGCGAATTAGTAGGTTGTATTTAAGGTCAAAATCATCAAGGAACGGCACACGACTGATACGCTGGCGCAACTCGATGATTTCATTTTTAATTGCCTCTATCTTTCGTTGATCACGCAAGGCGGAATCTTTCCGTTCCTCCATATCCAAGGATTGCTCCAACTCACGTAGTACCCGCCTTTTATTACTGGTAAGAGCGATACGGCGTGCATGAGCAGCCCTAAGAGAGCGAATGACATTGAGCCGGCCGGGTGTGCCTTCATTGCTGATGCCGGCACGAACTATCTGGAAGGACTCATTACCGGCCAGTCGGCGCTTGATCATATTGGGCAGCTGTAGCCCTTCAAACATAAAATCGAGGAACTCTTCTTGAGATATCTGGAAAACAAACTCATCTACGCCCTCACCACTATCACTGGCACCACCTCCGCTACCATCACCACCTCTTTGGCTTTGGCGAGGGATTCGGTCACCAGTAGTGAACTCTTTATTACCTGGAAGTACCCGTTCAATATGCCCACCGGCACCGTGAGAGAATAGTGGTTCGCTGATATCCCTGGTCGGGATACTAATGCGTTCGCCCTTGTCCATGTCCATGATGGAGCGGCTATTCATGGCGTCTCCGACAGCTTTCTTTATATGGGCTTTGTAGCGCCTCAAGAAACGTTGACGATTAACCGTGCTTTTCTTCTTTCCATTCAGGCGACGGTCGATGATATAGCTCATATTTCTGCCTTTGGGCGGATAAACTCACCGGTCAATTGGCCTGGAATTTGTTCAGAAATATCCTAGTGGACTCGCTTAGTTCTGGGTAACTGTCGGATATTTTGTTAAGGCCAGCTGGCTTGGTTCCCCGTGTAAAGGTGAGCTTTCCTTGGGGAAAGCCCTCCCACTGTGCTTTGAGGTCACTGCGATTTACGGACACGCAGATACCATTCAGACAATAAGCGCACTTGCTTCTCGGTATATCCGCGCTCGACCATTCGAGCAACAAAATCCGCATGCTTACGCTTGTCATCCGCAGAAGCTTTAGTATTGAAGGAAATTACTGGCAGGAGATCCTCGGTGTTGGAGAACATCTTCTTCTCAATAACTGCACGTAATTTCTCATAGGATCTCCAGTCAGGATTTTTTCCTTGATTATTGGCCCTTGCGCGCAATACAAAGTTGACTATTTCGTTACGGAAATCCTTAGGGTTAGATATTCCGGCGGGTTTTTCCGTTTTCTCCAACTCCTCATTGAGCGCGCCTCGGTCGAGTATCTCGCCAGTCTCAGGGTCGCGGTATTCCTGATCCTGAATCCAGAAGTCAGCATAGGTGACATAGCGATCAAACAAGTTTTGGCCATACTCTGCGTAGGATTCCAAGTAGGCAGTTTGTATCTCTTTTCCAATAAACTCGACATATCTTGGAGCTAGGTACTCCTTGATAAATCCAAGATATGTTTCCTGGATTTCTGGAGGGAATTGCTCTTGTTCAATTTGCTGCTCCAATACATAGAGTAAGTGAACAGGGTTGGCTGCAACTTCCGTTGCATCAAAGTTGAAGACTTTGGAGAGAATTTTGAACGCAAAGCGTGTAGAAAGGCCGTTCATCCCCTCATCAACGCCAGCGTTGTCCCGATATTCTTGAATAGTCTTTGCCTTAGGGTCGGTGTCCTTTAGGTTTTCTCCATCATAAATCCGCATTTTGGAGTAAAGACTAGAGTTCTCAGGATTTTTGATTCGGGACAGCACGGAAAATTGTGCCAGCATTCTCAGAGTATCCGGCGCACAAGGCGCTTTAGAGAGAGAGCTGTTTTCCAATAGTTTTTGGTAAATTTTGATTTCTTCCTGGACTCTCACACAGTAAGGCACTTTGACAATATAAATTCGATCTAGAAAAGCTTCATTATTGCGGTTATTTCGAAATGATTGCCATTCGGACTCATTGGAATGTGCCAGGATTGTGCCATTGAAAGGTATAGAGCCGAGTCCCTCGGTGCTGTTGTAATTGCCTTCCTGGGTGGCGGTTAGCAAGGGGTGAAGCACCTTGATTGGCGCCTTGAACATTTCAACAAATTCCATCAATCCCTGGTTGGCGCGACAGAGGCTGCCTGAGAAGCTATAAGCATCGGGATCATTTTGTGGAAAATCTTCGAGCTTGCGAATATCTATTTTGCCAACTAGAGACGATATGTCTTGGTTGTTTTCGTCTCCGGGCTCTGTTTTGGATATTGCGACTTGATCCAGGATAGAAGGTCGAATTTTTACTACCCGAAATTTACTGATATCTCCCTTGAACTCATGCAACCGTTTAACAGCCCATGGGGACATAATGGTATTGACATATCGCCTGGCGATACCATAGTCCTCTTCCAGGATTCGACCATCTTCGCTAGGTGAGAATAAACTCAAAGGTGATTCAAATACAGGTGATCCCTTGATTGCGTAAATTGGCACCTGTTCCATTAGGGCCTTTAAGCGTTCAGCTAGTGACGATTTACCTCCTCCTACAGGTCCAAGCAAATAAAGAATTTGTTTTTTCTCTTCCAGGCCTTGGGCTGCATGTCGAAAGAAAGAAACAATCTGCTCTATGGCTTCTTCCATACCATAAAATTCGCTGAATGCTTTGTATCGCTTGATGACTTTATTGCAGAAAATTCGGGATAAGCGTGGGTCGCGAGAGGTATCTATTAATTCTGCCTCACCAATTGCCATTAACATTCGCTCTGCAGGAGATGCATAGGCGCTGCGATCAGTTTTACATAACTCCAGATACTCCTGGATGCTGAGTTCCTCATCTTGGATTGACTCATACCTTTCCAGGTAGTGGTTGAAAATTGTCACGGTATTTACCTCCCTGTAGCCTAGTGGGCAGAGCTCAGCGTCCTGCTTATCAATTAGAGTCAGTGCACTGGTTGTTTCTAAGGTTGCACCGCTTGTACACATATGGTGATCAATATGTGAAGCGGCATAGCAATCGCCTTGTCTGAGATAAGCTCGGCAAAAGCGCAATTGATTGTTGCCGTTACTATCCTTGTTCTTCCCTGGGGTATACGGAACTGACCCCAGCTATTCCAGCATAGCTTTCAGTCTCATCACGGCACGGTATTGTTATCTAGATGGGTTGAATATAACGGCAGTTTTAGGTTTTATTCGCACTCTTTTAGAAGTGGGTAAAGCTCGAAGGAAGTAAAATGGCGATTCTAGTGACTGGTGGTGCCGGCTACATTGGCAGTCACACATGCATAGAGTTACTTGGTGCTGGCTTTTGGCCAGTTGTTGTGGATAACCTATCGAATAGCAGCCGGGAAGTGTTGAATCGTGTCGAGATGATTTCTGGGCAAAAGGTGCTATTTGATGACTTTGATATTGGCGATCAAGAGAGGCTTCGGAAAGTCTTTTCAGAATGTGAGATTGAAGCTGTAATTCATTTTGCTGGTTTGAAGGTAGTAGGAGGTTCTGTCGAGCAGCCGCTACGTTATTATCAGAATAACGTAGCAGGTACCCTGGCTCTTATAGAAGTGATGGAGGAGTTTGACGTATTTCGAATGATCTTCAGTTCTTCTGCAACTGTCTACGAGGATCCTGACACGGTGCTGGTTAAAGAAGATTTTAAAACTGGAGCTACTAATCCCTATGGTGCCAGCAAGCTCGTTAAGGAAGGTATGCTGCGAAATATCTGTGTCGTTCCTGGGAGCTACTGGAAAGTAAGTTTGTTACGCTACTTTAATCCTATTGGTGCACATAAAAGTGAAAGAATAGGAGAGGATCCTCGAGGAATCCCCAATAATCTTTTGCCGTATGTATCTCAAGTTGCTGTTGGACGCGGTCCTTACCTACTGGTTTTTGGTGATAATTATGAAACTGTAGATGGGACAGGTGTTCGGGATTATATACTGATCTAGCTCTGGGACATTTAGCAGCCCTAGAACTACTTAGAAAGCCCACAACAGACCAGGGCTGCTTTATCCATAACTTGGGTACTGGCCAGGGAAGTTCAGTATTGGAAGTTGTAAAGGCATTTGAAGGGCCAGTGGTAGAGAAATTCCTTATAAAATTGTACCGCGTAGACCTGGGGATATTGTGGAATGCTATGCGGATACTGAGCTGGCTGAAAAAGAGCTAGGCTGGAAAGCGGAATATGACCTGATGCAAATGGTTGAAGATGCATGGCGTTGACAATCACAAAACCCGGGGGGATATAGCTCGTAATATCAACTCCCTGTAGAAAACCCTAACTGCTTGGTCTAACTTAACAGTTGAGGTTTGCTAATTTGCAGTAAAGTCGTAAGTATTTAATTTTTTATAGGCTGCAATCTAGGCAGAAGAACTCCTCATCATCCAACCGCATTGCCGTAAGGTAACCACCCCAAACGCATCCCGTATCTAGTGCATAGATATTTTTAGTATCGGCACGACCCTCCAGAGCTGCCCAGTGGCCAAAGATAATTTTTTCATTCTTACTTTTTCTGTTCGGAAAGCTAAACCAGGGCTTGTAATCGGCATGCGCGGCTTGAGGTCCTCGTTTGGTCACTAAATCTAAGGTGCCATCTGCTTTACAAAAACGCATTCGTGTAAAGTAGTTGGTTATGGAACGTAACCTTTCGATACCGATAAGATGGTCATTCCAGCAATGTGGTTCATTACCATACATCCCATAAAAATAAGCTTTTGCCATAGCTTCATCAGACAGGGCATGCTCAACTTCGCGAGCAAGCGCCGCTGCCTTGGTTACACTCCAAATGGGAGGAATCCCTGCATGAACCATGGTGTACCCCTTTTTGTGTACTAGAAGGGGAAGACCTTGAAGCCAGTTTAGTAGCTGGTCTGAGCCTTTGGCTTTCAGGATTTTAGCTAAGTCATGCTCTTTTTCAGAAAGATGTTTGGCTCCATGGGCCAGAGCTAAAAGGTGTAAGTCGTGGTTGCCTAGAACGGCGGTTACCTGATGACGGTACTCATACAAAAAGCGCAAAGTGCCAAGACTGTCGTCCCCACGATGAACAAGATCTCCAGCAAGCCACAATTTGTCACGATCAAAGCGGAAGTGGATTTTCTTTAGTAGCCGTTGTAATGGCTCAAAGCAACCCTGAATATCTCCAATGGCGTAAGTAGCCAAATTTTCGTCCCCTAAATTGGCTTGTTATTTTTTTGTTTTTCAAGCTGTGTACAGAAATTTGCTAATCGGACAAATTCTTCAACACCGAGGGTTTCAGGGCGACGGCTGGCATCTACTGGGAACAGATTTACATCCAGTTCTGGATATAGCGGTTTTAAAGCATTGCGCAGTGTCTTGCGACGTTGCTGAAAAGCTACATTGACAATTCGCTCCAGCAGCTTCTCATCCTCGGCAACGAACGGAAGTTTTTCATGAGGAGTAAGGCGTACGATTGCAGATTCTACTTTAGGTGCTGGTTGGAATGATTGGGGGGCACTGGAAAAAGTCCCTGAACACGGCAGTGATATTGCACCATGACACTCAGACGGCCAAAGGATTTGTTACCCGGAGTGGCGCTGAGGCGGTCGACGACTTCCTTTTGCAGCATAAAGTGCATATCCCGCACTTTACCTTTGAAGCTGAGTAAGTGGAAAAGTAATGGCGTAGAAATGTTATAGGGCAAATTGCCAACTATGCGTAAAGGTGAATCTGCTGCAAATTCTCCAAAGTCAAATTTGAGGGCATCCTGCTCAATAATTTTAAACTGGAGATAATTCCTAAACTTAAACTGCAGCAAGGGTATTAAGTCCCGGTCTAGTTCAACTGCAGTTAGGGAAGGGCATCGTTGGAGGAGAAGCTCTGTAATCGCACCTTGCCCGGGACCAATTTCTACGAGTTTGTCGGATTCTTTTGGGGCTATGGCGCGTACAATACGTTCAATGATGTTTTCATCGACTAAAAAATTTTGGCCAAAACGTTTACGGGCTTTGTGCTGGAAAAAACTGTCCATTAAATAATCTATTCTTGAAGCTTTTTTGGGTTGATATATACGACAAAAGGGAGAGCCACTTTGCAAATACTGCGAGGTAGCTCACCGAGTAGCCAATTCAATAGCTTGCGCCAAAGCTGCCTCCAAACTACCACTGTCGGCATCGCCAGTACCAGCAAGATTCAGCGCAGTACCGTGGTCTACTGATGTACGGATAAAAGGCAGCCCAAGGGTAATATTTACAGCTTTACCGAACCCCTTGAATTTTAACACCGGCAGCCCCTGATCGTGATACATGGCCAATACTGCGTCACAGTGAGTTAATTGCGGCGGTGTAAAGAGTGTATCGGCAGGTAAGGGGCCAAGGAGCTGGATGCCCTCTGCTCGCAAGCTATTCAGAGCTGGTTCTATCACCTCTATTTCTTCCATACCGAGGTGACCGCCTTCCCCTGCATGCGGGTTTAAGCCGCATACCCCGATGCGAGGAGATTCGATCCGGAACTCATTGGTCAGGCTTTTGTGTAGAATTTGAATGACCTGTGTGAGGCGCTCTCCTGTGATAGCTTTACTGACATCTTTTAGAGGGAGATGTGTAGTCACCAATGCCACGCGCAGCTTTTCAGCTGCTAGCATCATTACGACTTGCTCAATACCCGCTTGCTCAGCAAAAAATTCGGTATGCCCACTAAATGGGATGCCTGCATCGTTGATCACTCCTTTGTGTACGGGGCCGGTTACTAAGGCATTAAATTGTCCTCTCAAGCATCCTTTAGCTGCAGCCTCCAGAGTGCTCAAAACATAGGGAGCATTGGTAGTACTCAATTGACCTGGCTTGGCACTGCTGGCCATTTGGATTTCTTGAATATATAGGCAGCCGGGTGGAGTAGCCGATGCTGCTGAATCAGGAGAGAAGGGTAGTAATGTCAGTGGGAGACTGAGAATGCTAGCGGCCTGGTATAGTAGTTCTGGATCTGCAATAGCTATTATTTGTGAGCTGCTGCCCTGCTGTGCCACTTTAACTGCTAATTCTGGGCCTATACCTGCGGGTTCCCCTGGGGTTAGTGCAATTTTGGTGGTCATTTGGTGGGCCAATTCCTTGATCAATAAAAAACCGGGCGCTTAGGCCCGGTTTTGGGATTCTAAAAGGATGAGTGCTACTGTTGCTCTTTTTCGGTCGAGTCTTTGTTTCCATCCTGCAGCTTAATTTCAACATAAGCTTGATCGCGAATTTCACGGCGCCAATTTTGAAGTTCTTCTTCGTAGCGACGGTTACGTAACAAGTTGGCAGCTTGATTGCGGATATATTGATCAGTCATATCTTGCTTGCGCCGGTCCTCAACTTTCAGGATATGCCAGCCAAATTGGCTGCGAAACGGCAGACTGATTTCGCCAATATTAGTGGTGTCCATTGCCTGGGTAAATTCTGGTACAAATTGGCCAGGCATAGACCAGCCTAGATCCCCTCCGGCGAGCATTGAGCCTATATCTTCAGAGTTTTCCCGGGCTAATTTATCAAAATTATCATTGGCCATGGCTTCCTCGCGCATGGCGATCAGTTTGTTATAGGCCTCGTCATCGGTGAGGATGGCGGATGGCTTCAACAGAATATGACGAACTTTAGTCTGTTCCACCAGCTGTTCGTTAGCACCTTTCTGGGCGTGAATCTTGAGTAAATGGAAGCCGGCATCACTGCGGAAAGGCTCTGTTACATCTCCCACTTTCAGGCCGTTGAGCGCATCTGCAAACAGGGTCGGCAGTTCCACTGTCTTACGCCAGCCTAGATCACCACCGGCTAGAGCATTTTGCCCAGCGGAGTTGGCGATAGCCAAGCGACGGAAATCAGTACCCTCACGTGCTTGTTCAGCGAGCTCTTCTGCCTTTTCGCGAGCTTGGGTCACCTCACTGGATGGTGCGCTGGAGCTTATGGGAATCAGGATATGACCGAGCTCAAATTGCGGTGACTTCCAGAACTCTCCTTCTTTGGAGCGAAGGAAGTTGTCGATATCCTGATCTGTGATTTGGATTCTGCGGTTAACACTGCCTTGTTCTACGCGGCGAATCATCAACTCTTGGCGGACTTGCTGGCGAAAGCTCTTTATGGTCATACCATCTGCACGAAGGCGCTGGCGGAATTCTTCCGGGCTGACACTGGCATTCTGTTGAACTCGTGCGATGGCTTGATCAAGCTCAGACTCAGAGATAGTAACGCCTGCGCGCGAAGCCATTTGCAGCTGTAGTCTTTCGACAATCAGCTGCTCAAGTACTTGGCGGCGTAAAACTTCAATAGGGGGCGCCTGGACCTGCTGTGCTTGGATCTGGCTGGCAATAGTATTCAAACGCTGGGCCAGCTCACTGGCCATCACGACATCTTCATCGACAACGGCGACTACTCGGTCCAGGGTTTGCACTTGTGCTGTAACAGTACCGGCGATCAGTGCGCAGGCAGCCAGAACGGATGACAGACTCAATTTAGTCACAAATTTCTGCATTATTCTCATCACGGTTTCAGCTTTTCTCTCTGATCAAAGTTTGCAATGCCCTTGTAAAGCATCTGAGTTACAGTTGATCCGAACCCTGCCAGACCTTTTAGTTGCACCTCTAGGAAGATACCTTCCTCGTACTCCAAGTCCTCAGCGGCTACGACCCCGGCCAGGTCATTGTCCAGGGTGCGGCTCCATACCAGGCGCGCACGATAGCAGCAATCATCGTATTCGATGCCAGCTAAGTATTGCAGTTCCCGGTCCAGGGTTAAATCGTAGGCGGCGCTAGCCATTATAGAGGTATGGGTGCTGATAGGCAGGACTGCAGAGCTGTTGAGCTGCCGGGTAGAGGAGTCGTCATCATTGTCCACTTCGTTTGGAAATAGCAGTGCGTCATTCCGCTCATAGTAATAGCTGAGGTTGAAGATTCTGGCGTCATCGTCAAAGTATCGCAGGCTGAAATTGCCCCGGTTGATATTGTGCTCCGTGTCGTCGTAAACAAACTCACTGCCGATACGCAGGGACTGAATCGGTCGACTTTCTAGTCGGGCAGCGAGTTCAGAGCGGGGGTCTCCTCAATTAACTCCGTTAACCCAATTTGTGAGTCACTGGAATAATAGGCCTGGCCAATGCTGGCGGAGAACAGGTCACGCCCGCTGATCGGATCAATAAAGCGGGTAGTGAGACCTAGAGCGACTCGACTTGCATCATCTATACGGTCACTGCCCGCAAAACGGCTGTCGCGGAACAGCTGATCGTAGCTGAAGGTAAATAGCGAAGTATCGTAAAGCAGATTATTACTACGGGGATCAATAACAAGTATGTTATTAGGGTCGTAAGGGTAATTAACTTCCTTCCTGCTGATATCAAAAAAGTCATCCTGGTTGGCATTACTACTGATCAGTGTAAACAGCCGGGGTTCCAGGGTGTGAATAAAGTCCCTGTTGAAAATAAAACTATCCCGTTCAAAATACAGGCCCGTATCCAGGGTGAACTGGGCAGCGGCGGCATCGGGTGTGTCGTTGGCATCTTCGGGCAGGAACAGATCGCTCACCTGGTAGCCCAGGTAACGGCCGGCGATACCGGGTTTGAAATAGCCCCATAGCCATTCTTTATCCCAGGCGAGTTCGTAGTCGAGGCGCAATCTATCCGCAGTAATAAAATCCGTGGTTTTAGTTACCACGCTAGTAGGATCGTCAGTGTCCCCAATAGATGTGATTGTCTGGGTATCCTTGTGCCTCCAGGCTATGGCCTCGTTATGCATAGAGAGTCGCCAGTCCTCCCAGCGGTAATCACCGTTCACATCCAGGCGCGGCAGCTGAGCGAAGGTGTCGGGGAGGTCATTTTCCAGGACCTGGTAGTCCTGGGCACGTAAAGTGACTCGCCAGTTTTCTGTGCTTAAACTGCCTTGCGCTGCTTGGTTGACCTGGGTTTCCGCATTAATCCCCAGATTGGCAGTACTTAAATCCCGAAAATAGTCTGGATCACTGACTTTTGTAAAGTCGATATCGGTGCGCCAGATACTGCCACTGTAGCCGCCTTCCTGGTCAAGATTCACCAGCCAACGGTCCCTGCCTTTGTTGGGTAGCACCAGATCCTCGGGGAAGCCGCGGTCGATAAGTTTGCGGGACAGATCATCGTTGCCGCCTTTGTCATTTGGCAGATCAGCTACGCGGAGTCTGGTATTAAAGATAGGGCTCAAATGGCGAAATTCCACTTCCAGACCTTTGCCCCGGTATTGGATATAACGCGGGGTAAGGGTTGCATCCATCTGCGGCGCTATATTCCAATAGTAGGGAATAGCGAGGTCCCAGCCGTTCTTATCACTGTTGCTCAAAGAGGGAAAGAGGAAGCCCGACATCCGGGCATCTCCCACTGGAAAGCGGAAATAGGGAGCGTAGAACACCGGAACGTCCATGATTTCCAGGCGGACATTTCGAGCTGTACCCTGGCTTTCTACTTCATCAATATTGATTTCACTGCCAATCAGTCGCCAAAACTCCTTTCCCGGTTCACAGCGGGTATAAGTGCCGTCTGTTAGGGTGAGTTCACCACTGGTTTGGCGGGCTGCGTAGGCCGCGTCGCCATGGATGTATTCATCGTGAATAACGTAAGAGACATCATCAATCGATGCTGCCTCACTGTCTGTGTGTACCTCAGCCGAAGCCCCACGGATCAATAAATTCGGCTCACGCAGCTCTACGGCTCCGCTTAGGTAGGCGGTATGGTTTTGCTGATTGAGGTCAACCCGGTCGGCAAATAATTGGCGATATCCTTGGGTGATATGCACATTACCGCTTAATTCTGCGGTGCCATCATCAAGTACCTGTGATCTTTCGGCGGTGGCACGCAGAGGGGCATTCTCGGGAGGAAGATCCGCATCAGGATAGTTTCTCGGAGGGGGAATAAAGGCCCCTGAACATATAGCCGGTATCCTGGCCCTCTCTTCGGGGGTAAGCTCTGAGCGGGGTAGCCAGTCGAGGTACAAATAAGGGTTGTAGTTTGGGTCTTCGTAAGCATTACCCTGGTTGGCGTGTGCCCACAGGGGGGTTGCGGCAATTAAGCCGATTGCGAAAGTACGGGTGTGTGAATAATTAGCAATCGCGAGTGCTAGGCGACGCCACCGGGGGACTTCATGCATCAATCGATAGGTTCCGGCTATTCTTAAATGTTTCTTTATCGGTAGATGCGTGCGACAGCTATCGAGCCGGGGCGCGCAAAAATCTTCGCTCGATTCTACTTGAATGTAGAAATAGTTAATAGCCACAGCGCTGGTACGAGTGTAAGAGGAATTGTGCAGACGCTGCTGGACGCGACACTGCGTGGGGTTACAATGCGATCTTATACCTGGGGAATCAGCCCGGTAATTACAAGCCACAGGTGAAGAATTGAAGGTGTGTTGTGACTGATGACTCGCGAATTGAGGAGCTTAGCCGCTGGGTGGGGCAGGTTTTGGAAATGCACTCATCTACGGAGCTGCTCAAGCTTGCCGGCGATGCAGGATTTCGACGCTATTTTCGCACAGACACCAAGCCGAGTTTGATTGCAGTTGACTCCCCTCCGGAGTACACCAAGCCAGGCCACTTTGTGGCCATTGCTGATTATCTGCGCCGCAACGGTATCCATACGCCGATGGTGGTCTCGGCAGATACGACCAATGGCTATCTTCTCTTGGAGGATCTTGGCGATACCCAGTTATTTGGTGTACTTAATAACGATAGTGTCGAGGGCCTCTATGCCGAGGTGATGAGTGAGTTGTTGTGTCTGCAACAGATACCCAGAGACAAAACACTTTTTCCCAATTATGACGCAGAGTTGCTTCTGACAGAGATGCGTATTATGCCTGAGTGGTTGGCGGGTAAGCTGCTAGGTCATCAGCTTTCAGCAAAGGAAATGGAGCTGATTGAAGATACCTTCCAATTGCTATTGGATAATGCAGCCAACCAGCCACATACCCTGGTTCATCGTGATTACCACAGCCGGAATCTGATGATACGGGAAGGAGAGAGGCCGGGGATTCTGGATTTCCAGGATGCGGTTTGGGGCCCTATCACTTACGACCTGGTTTCGCTGTTACGGGATTGCTATATACGCTGGCCCCGGGAACGGGTTGAACGCTGGGTATTCGCTTACGCAGCTACTGCAGAAGCTGCCGGAGTGATGGAACCTGTGGACCCTGAAAGGTTCTTACGATGGTTCGACTGGATGGGGCTGCAGCGTCATATTAAAGTACTTGGCCTGTTTCCACGCTTGTCGCTTCGCGATGGCAAACAGGGGTACCTGAGTAATCTCTCCCTGGTTATTCGTTATGTACTGGAAACAGCTGGTCGCTATTCTGAACTGAAGCCCTTTGGCGATTGGTTTGCCGACCAGTTATTGCCGTTGATCGAACAGCAGCCCTGGTATAGTGACTACCGCAGTGCTGGGGACTCGCTCAGGTAAGCTGTAAAAATTGTATAGATTAATTTGATGACCCACCCAAAAGAGACCTCTCCAACTACCGCCATGGTCCTGGCTGCAGGCTTCGGGCGCCGTATGCGCCCGCTGACTGACCAGACGCCAAAGCCCTTACTACCTGTAGCAGGAAAACCGCTGATTGAGCACGCCCTGGAGCGCCTTCAAAGTATTGGTATCCAGCGGGTGGTTATTAATCTTGGTTATCTTGGCCATAAGATTAGGAGCTGCCTTGGTAGTGGTGAACGTTGGGGAATGGATATCCAGTATTCGGTTGAGCATGAAGAGAGGCCGCTCGAAACTGCCGGCGGTATTATCAATGCTATGTCACTCTTGGGTGAGGCCCCTTTCCTGGTGGTCAATGGGGATGTCTGGTGTGACTTCGATCTTTCCCAATGGATAACCCACCCTTTACCCAAGAGTTGCCCCGGGCGGTTATTGATGGTGCCCAACCCCCCATAATCCTGAAGGTGACTTTGGGATTGAGGATGGGTTGCTATCAGGAACTGCCAAGCCCCGCTATACCTTTGCCGGAATTAGCTGGTTGCGCCCGGAAATACTTACTCACTATCCAAAGATGCGTGAGTGTTTTGGCCTCGGGGAGGTGTTCACTTTTAACGAAGACAAATTACAGGCGGAGTTATATCAGGGGGACTGGTGCGATGTGGGGACTCCTGAGCGCCTGGATCGATTGCACCGCCGCTTAACCGCGGAAAACTGATTTACTTAAGGATATTGAGATGTCTGATTACAAAATTGCTCCATCCATTCTCTCCGCCGATTTCGCGCGATTGGGAGAAGAGGTGGACAATGTGTTGGCGGCCGGTGCCGACTGGGTGCACTTCGATGTGATGGACAATCATTATGTGCCCAATCTGACCATAGGTCCGATGGTATGCCAAGCACTGCGTAAGCACGGTGTCCAGGCGCCTATTGATGTACATCTTATGGTTGAGCCCGTGGACGATATGATTCGCATGTTCGCGGATACGGGCGCAACCTATATCACATTTCACCCCGAGGCCTCCCGCCACCCAGACCGCTCTCTGCAGTTAATTCGCAGTTTGGGATGTAAGGCGGGCTTGGTATTTAACCCGGCTACCAGCCTTGATGCCGCCAAATATGTGATGGATAAGCTGGATATGATCCTTTTGATGTCAGTTAATCCGGGCTTTGGTGGCCAGAAATTTATTCCGGCCACCCTGGAAAAGCTGCGTGAGGCACGACAACTGATCGATGCTAGTGGCTATGATATACGCCTGGAAATCGATGGCGGAGTTAACCGGGATAATATTGCAGAAATTGCCGCCGCAGGTGCAGATACTTTCGTAGCGGGCTCTGCCATTTTCAATACATCGGACTACGCTGAGGTGATCGGCGCTATGCGCAAGAGCCTGCCTTGATAAAAACCTGGCGGGTAACCCCTTGCCCGCCGCATACGGGATTTGTAAACTTGTGCGCCTGCACTGAGGGAATTTCCGTGAATCACACTATCCCCACAACAACCAGCTGGCGATGGCGCCACTGATCCGCTAAGGCCAATTTGGTAGCTGCTACCATTCCGGCCACCTTTCCTGTGGGCGCTATCTATACTCTGGCGCCAACCTAAAAAACGCAAAATAGACCGGAGTCTCTATGACCCCAAGCGAATACGCCCAACTTGTGTCTGCGGGCTACAACCGCATACCGCTGGTGCGCCGAGTACTGGCTGATATTGAAACACCTTTGTCCACTTACCTGAAACTTGCAGCTGGGCGTTACAGTTACCTGCTTGAGTCGGTGCAGGGGGAGAGAAGTGGGGACGATATTCTATTATCGGTTTGCCAGCACGTACCGTCCTACGAGTGAGTGGTAACGAAGTAACTATTGAGCGGGATGGCGAAGTAGTAGAAAGCCACGCCCCGGAAGATCCCCTGACGTTTGTAGAAGAATTCCAACAGTACTATCGGGTGCCGGAGCTACCTGACCTACCGCGTTTCAATGGCGGTCTTGTTGGTTACTTTGGTTATGATTGCGTGCGCTATATAGAGCCCCGTCTGGCGCACAGTATGCCAGTAGATACTCTGGGTAACCCGGATATTCTATTGATGGTCAGTGATGAGCTGGTAGTTTTCGATAACCTCGCCGGTGCAGTTATTTTTATTGTGCATGCAGATCCAATACAAAAAGACGCATATGAGTATGCCCAGAAACGTCTCGACCAACTTGTTACTCGCCTGGCGCAGCCTTTACCAAATACGGTACCCCTGGACCTGGATGGTAAAGGCATAGAGGAAAGTGCGTTTCACTCTCACTTTGGAGAAGAAAATTTCAAGCAGGCCGTAAGACGGGTCAAGGAATATGTACTGGCTGGGGATGTTATGCAGGTGGTGCCGTCGCAGCGCCTGTCTGCCCCGTTCGATGCGCCGCCACTGAACTTTTATCGCGCCTTGCGCAGCCTGAACCCCTCTCCTTATATGTATTTTCTGGACCTTGGCGACCATCAGGTGGTGGGCTCGAGCCCCGAAATCCTGGTGCACCTGGAAGAGGGGGAGATGACAGTACGGCCACTGGCTGGAACCCGCCGCCGGGGGCCTCAGAAGAGGAGGACCGGGCTTTGGAGCGGGAATTGCTGGCTGATCCTAAGGAGCGGGCGGAGCACCTGATGCTTATTGACCTTGGCCGTAATGATGTGGGCAGGGTGGCGGCAACCGGCAGTGTGCAGGTGACCGAGCAGATGGTTGTAGAGCGCTACTCCCATGTAATGCATATCACTTCTAATGTAACAGGCCAAGTGAGGGATGGTCTCTCAGGTATGGATGCGCTACGCGCGGCCCTACCGGCTGGCACTTTGTCCGGGGCGCCGAAGATTCGGGCTATGGAGATCATTGATGAATTGGAGCCTGAAAAGCGGGGTATCTACGGTGGTGCGGTAGGCTATTTGGCATGGAATGGCAA
Source organism: Microbulbifer sp. MLAF003 (assembly GCF_030012965.1). Classification (NCBI taxonomy): domain Bacteria; kingdom Pseudomonadati; phylum Pseudomonadota; class Gammaproteobacteria; order Cellvibrionales; family Microbulbiferaceae; genus Microbulbifer; species Microbulbifer sp. MLAF003. The sequence continues at coordinate 4,359,312 of NZ_CP120232.1, read as the reverse complement.
TATGGATACCGCTATTGCTATCCGCACAGCGGTAATTAAGGATGGTCAGTTATTTATCCAGGCCGGCGCCGGTTTGGTTGCTGATTCCGATCCCCAGTCAGAATGGGATGAAACCATGAATAAAGCCCGCGCGCTTTTCCGAGCGGCGGGCATGGCTTTGGCCAGTAGTAGTAAAGATGTAAAGACCGAGAACAATGAGCGAAGTTAGTATTCCCCAAAAACCTAACCTGGCGTTACGTTGCCAGAAAATTGTCGAAGCCCCGCTGTTTAATCAGGTGATCATCGGCATGATCCTGCTAAACGGTATCGCAGTGGGATTAGAAACCTCAAATTGGGTAGTGGAACGCTTTGGTGCACTATTGGGGGGTATTAACCAGCTGGTACTTGGCGCTTTTATTCTGGAGGCGCTGATAAAAATTGCTGCCCATGGCTCGCGTCCCTGGCGTTACTTCTCCAGTGGCTGGAACTGCTTTGACTTCACTATTATTGCTCTCAGCTTAATACCTGCGGCCGGGCCGCTAGCTACCCTGGCGCGTCTGGTGCGGGTATTGAGAGTATTGCGCTTGGTCTCGGCCTTCCCTGAATTGCGCACTCTGGTGGATACCTTGTTGCGCAGTCTGCCAAGTATGTTGCACATAGCATTGCTGATGGGGATTATTTTTTATATTTATGGAGTGGCGGGTTATTTCCTGTTTCACGATGTGGATCCGACCCATTGGCGTAGCCTGCCGATTGCGCTGCTGAGTCTATTCCGCATTGTGACTTTTGAGGATTGGACCGACATTATGTATACGGCCATGGATGCGATGCCTTGGGCCTGGGTCTACTTTATCAGCTTCGTGGTAATGGGTGCTTTCGTAATGATCAACCTGTTTATCGGAGTGGTACTTAATAACCTGGAAGAGGCCAAACTGCGGCGTATGGATGAGCTGTGCCTGCCACCAAGCCAAACTGAAATCTTGCGCGAATTGCGCGCTACCCAGGCATCGCTAGCGCGTCTGCAAAAGCGTATGGAAGCGACTACTAATGTTTCTGAGGCTAAGGGAGCCGGACAATGATTTTAATGATCGACAACTACGACTCCTTTACCTGGAATGTGGTGCAGTACCTGGAGGAGTTGGGTGCAGAAGTCGTGGTTAAGCGTAACGATGAAGTCACTCTGGAGGAAATCGAGCAGATGGCCCCTGAGAAAATTGTTATTTCACCGGGGCCCTGCACACCCAACGAAGCGGGAATATCCCTTGAGGCGATCAGGCACTTTTCTGGACGCACTCCTATCCTGGGAATTTGTCTGGGCCACCAGAGTATTGGTCAGGTTTTTGGTGGCAGGGTAGTGCGTGCGGGTCAGGTTATGCATGGAAAAACCTCGCCTATAGTGCACAACAATCTGGGGGTGTTTCACGGTCTGTCCAATCCCTTCGAGGCGACGCGCTATCACTCCCTGGTTGTGGAAAAAAGCAGTCTTCCTGAATGCCTTGAGGTTACAGCCTGGACCGAGACAGAAGCCGGAGAGATTGATGAGATTATGGGGCTTCGCCACCGCGAGTTGGCGATAGAGGGTGTGCAATTTCACCCTGAGTCAATTCTCACCATGCATGGCCACGATATGTTAAGGAATTTTATTGAGTCCTGATATCTAAGGGCAAATGTCGCGGGGCCTTGGTCCCGATTGAATAAATTAGCGAGCAGGGCAAAGGGGACACCATGAATATCCAACAAGCCATAGCGAAACTGGTGGATGGAGAGCACCTCACCCGTGCGGAAATGCGCGAAACTGTGGGCCAGATAATGCGAGGCGAGACTCAGGAGGCACAAATAGGTGCGTTACTGATAGCCCTGCGCATTCGCGGTGAAACTGTTGATGAGATTGTCGGCGCAGTGGAAACCATGCGTGAGTTGGCAACAAAAGTAAACCTGAACCTGGACAATACGGTGGATATTGTCGGTACCGGCGGTGATGGTGCAAATCTCTTTAATGTATCCAGTGCCAGTAGTTTTGTGGCAGCAGCAGCGGGGGCCAAAGTAGCCAAACACGGCAATCGCTCGGTGTCCTCCAGCAGCGGTTCGGCAGATCTGCTGGAGCGGGCTGGAGTTTATTTGGAATTAAGCCCTGAGCAAATGGCGCGTTGCGTTGAGACTATTGGGATTGGTTTTATGTTTGCCCCTAGTTTCCACAGCGCTGTACGTCATGTCGGGCCTGCACGCAAAGCACTGGGTTTGCGTACTATTTTTAATTTGCTCGGCCCTTTGACTAACCCTGCAGGAGTCACCCGCAAGGTGATAGGTGTTTATGAAAAACGCTATTGCCGTTTGCTGGCAGAAGTTTTGCAGCGGCTGGGCTCCGAGCATGTACTGGTATTACATAGTGAAGATGGTCTGGATGAGGCCAGTATTGCTGCAGATACCCATGCGGTGGAACTTAAAGATGGCACCATTAATGAGTTTACCCTTACCCCTGAGAATTTCTCTATTGAGCGCCGCGATCTGAGTGGCCTGATCGTATCGGGTTCGCAGGAGTCTTTGGCGCTAATTCGCGATGCCTTGGGTAAGCGCGAAACCGAAGCAGGGCAGAAAGCTGCCGACATTATTGCCCTCAACGCCGGTCTCGCCATTTATGTGAGTGGTGTAGCCGGCAGTGCAGAACAGGGAATTGCCATGGCGCAGGATGCTATCGACAGTGGCCTGGCTGCGGAAAAAATGAATGATCTGGCCGCTTTTACCAGCGCCTTTCGCCCCGAGGAAGTAAAGTCGTGAGTACGCCAACAATTTTAAAAACCATAATTGAGCGCAAATGGCAGGAAGTGGCTGAGCGCAAATCTCAGTGCGGTCTGGAGACAATGCGGCTGAGAGCACAGGACCAGCCGCCGGTGCGGGGGTTTGTTGATGCTTTAGAGCGCAAAATTAATGGGGGCGAAGCTGCAGTGATTGCCGAGATCAAAAAGGCATCGCCCAGTAAAGGTGTTATCCGCGAGGATTTCCTACCGGCGGAAATAGCGACCAGCTATGAAAAAGGCGGGGCTGCCTGTTTGTCGGTGCTTACCGATATCGATTTTTTCCAGGGGGCAGACAGCTATTTACAACAGGCGCGTAATGCAGTGCGCCTGCCGGTGTTGCGTAAAGATTTTACTGTGGACCCTTTTCAAGTCTACGAGGCCCGGGCAATCGGTGCCGACTGTATACTATTAATTGCCGCTTGCCTGGATGACCAGCAGATGCAGGACTTGAACAGTTTGGCCCTGGAATTGGGCTTGGATGTATTGGTGGAAGTGCACAATCGTTTGGAGCTGGAACGTGCGCTGGTGCTGCCAAATCGCTTGATTGGTATTAATAATCGCAACCTGCATACGTTTGAAGTTCAGCTGGAAAACACGTTTAAATTGCTCGATCTGATTCCAGAGAATCGGATTGTGGTCACTGAAAGTGGAATTCACACCACTGACGATGTTGCGGCCATGCGCGGCCACAATGTCAATACATTCCTGGTTGGGGAGGCATTTATGCGTGAGCAGGAACCCGGGCGCAAATTGATGGAAATGTTTAACTGAAGTGTAAGAACGAATTGTGATTACACTCACATAAAAAAGGGCGATCTTTGGGTCGCCCTTTTTTATTAAGATGAGTAAGATTAACGTGTGCCGTAAACCACCATGGTTTTTCCTTTTACGGATACTAAACCTTGCTCTTCCAGGGTTTTTAGTACACGCCCAACCATTTCGCGGGAACAGCCTACAATCCGGCCGATTTCCTGGCGAGTAATTTTAATTTGCATCCCCTCTGGGTGAGTCATCGCATCCGGTTCATTGCACAGATCCAATAGGGTGCGTGCGACACGTCCAGTGACGTCTAGGAAGGCCAAATCGCCCACTTTGCGTGTGGTGTTGCGCAAGCGGCCGGCCATTTGAGTTGCCAGTGCGAAAAGGAATTCTGGGTGTTGGCGGGTGAGCTCCTGAAACTTGGTATAGGAGATTTCTGCTACCTCACATTCAGTCTTGGTGCGGACCCAAGCACTGCGGGTATCCTGATCGAACAGGCCCATTTCTCCGAAAAAGTCTCCATCATTCAGATAGGCGACGATCATTTCACGGCCTTCATCGTCCTCAATCAGAACAGTAACAGAACCGCGCATAATGAAATAAAGGGATTCACAGCGGTCGCCTGCATAGATAATCGTACTTTTGGCCGGGTAGCGACGCCGGTGGCAGTGGGCCAGAAAGTCTTCAATATTGCCGATAGTCATGGGGTCTTCGATAGCAACCGTCACGGATTTATTCCTCATTTTTTGTCTCGTGCCCTATCCCGGCTTTAGCAGCTGAGCACTATTGAATTATCGCGCGAAAAAAGAGTCCCCAACAGAGGCAGGCCACAGCAAAGTTCCGCATTGTGACCTGTGACACCCTGGCGCCGGTGGGATTGGACTCCAGAGCCGATCGGACGTTCACCGACGAGCTTTGAAATTGCACTGAAATACATTCCGCGCGGAGGCGTGGCTAACACTATACCGGAAATAGTAAGTCGTCGGGATAAACTTGTACGGTATGCTAAGCTTCGCGACTTGAATTTTTGTGGGAGTATGGCGATGCAGGGCAAGGTAACCTGGGTTAACGATTTAACCTTTGTCGGCGAGGCTGGCAGCGGTAATTCGATAGTCATGGAAGGTGGACGCACAAACAACGGCGTTCGCCCTATGGAAATGATTCTGCTCGGTGTTGGTGGTTGCGCCGCTTACGATGTGGTTTCTATATTACAAAAAGCCCGCCAGAACATTATTTCCTGTCATTGTGAGCTCAATGGAGTGCGCCCGGATACGACACCGTCGCCATTTGAGCGGATCGAAATGGAATTTGTGGTGCGTGGCCGCGGTTTAAAAGAATCCCATGTAGCGCGGGCGGTGGAGCTGTCCGCGGAAAAATATTGCTCAGCTTCTATTATGCTGCGAAGCGCGGGTGTGGAAATAGTACATAGCTATCGAGTTGAAGAGGAATAAGAGGTGTTTTTAATCGGTCTGGGCATGGCAGGCTGGTGACTGCTGCCACTCAATATCCAGCCGGTGAATTCACTGGGTTTTTACTAGTACCCAGTGAATGCCCATTAGATTTTGTAACTGGCAGAAGTCATTACTTTGGCTACCAGTGACATTGCGCCCTTAACCGGAGCCGGGAATCGTTTGCCCCCCGCTGCCAGGGCTGCATGGGCGTGCTCATCCTCATCAATCAGCATTTGTTCCACAACCGCACGACTTTTTTGTCCTGGGGTGGGAGTTGCTGCAAATGATTTCGCAAGTGTTTGCAAACCCGTTCTTCTGTTGCGGCGACAAACCCGAGGCTAATGCGGTCGCTAATTTTGCCAGCGGCGGCACCCAAGCCAAAAGACAGTCCGTACCAGAGGGGGTTAAGTAAACTGGGACGACTGTCCAGCTCCCTCAGCCGCTGCTCACACCAGGCCAAGTGATCAATTTCCTCATCGGCAGCGCGTTCCATCTCACCTCGTACCTCAGGTAGCTTGGCCGTGAGGGCCTGCCCTTGGTACAGGGCTTGGGCACATACTTCACCGCTGTGGTTGACACGCATCAGGCCGACAGAGTGACGGCGCTCGGTATCGCTGAACTCGCCCTCGGGCTCTTCTTTGGCTGGGGAGGGGCGTGTATGACAGGGTTCTCCCGGGCTCAAGGTGCGTAGTGCTCTATCAGCCTGAATGAGCAGGCGGTCGAGCCCGCTCAGGTTGCGTTCACTCATATTCTACTGCTCCGCTATGACGGCAACTGCTGAGACAGTCGCCGTGAGTGGCTTTTACTGCTTGTTACTAGCAGTGGCTTCTTCTCTTTCGACAGCGCGGTAGCCGATATCTTTCCGGAAAAATACGCCGTCCCAGTAGATAGCCCGAGTGGCTTCATAAGCGTTGGTCTGAGCATCGGCAACGCTCTCCCCCAGTGCTGTAGCGCAGAGAACACGCCCGCCACTGGTAACGATACGGTCGCCTTGCTGCGCAGTATGAGCGTGAAACACCTTGGTATTGTCGCTGTCTGCTCTGTCCAGTCCGCTGATTGCATCCCCTTTGCGATAACTGCCAGGGTAACCGTTGGCGGCTAGCACTATACCCAGGGCTGGGCGAGGGTCCCACTCGGCGGTCATAGAATCCAGCTTTTTATCCAGTGCTGCCAGACACAGATCTATAAGGTCGGACTTGAGGCGCATCATGATAGGTTGTGTTTCAGGGTCACCAAAACGACAGTTGTATTCAATAACTTTGGGGGCACCTTCGGGGTCAATCATTAGGCCAGCATAGAGGAAGCCGGTGTACGGGGTGCCCTCTGCAGCTAACCCTTTCACTGTAGGCTCGATCACTTCCTGCATAATGCGCTGATAGACACTATCGGTGACCACTGGAGCGGGGGAGTAGGCACCCATACCGCCGGTATTGGGGCCTGTATCGCCATCGCCAACGCGCTTATGATCCTGGCTGGTAGCCATGGGCAGGATATTTTCTCCGTCCACCATTACGATAAAGCTGGCTTCCTCCCCCTGCAGGAACTCTTCAATAACTACCCGGCTGCCCGCATTGCCAAAAGCGTTACCTGACAACATATCACGTACAGCTAATTCTGCTTGCTCTTCAGTTTCCGCGACGATTACCCCCTTGCCGGCGGCAAGGCCGTCCGCCTTGACTACGATAGGAGCGCCGTGCTCGCGGATATATTCAATTGCGGGCTCTATCTCTGTGAAATTGCGGTAGGCGGCAGTAGGGATCTTATGGCGCTCCAGGAAGTCTTTAGTGAAGGCCTTAGAGCCTTCCAACTGGGCGGCGTCTTTGCTTGGGCCAAAGATGGCCAGGCCGCGACCATTGAAGAAGTCGACGATACCATCAACCAACGGGCCTTCGGGGCCGACGATGGTGAGTTCTACACCATTTTCTTCGACAAAGTCTGCCAAGGCGGGGAAATTATCGACACCAATAGCCACATTTTGCAGTTTTTGTTCATGATAAGTACCGGCGTTGCCGGGTGCCACAAACACGGTGTTCACTGCTGGGTTTTTTGCAGCCTTCCAGGCCAGGGCATGTTCGCGGCCACCAGAGCCAATGATTAATACATTCATTCTTCTAATTCCCCTAAGTCGACCGTTTGGGTCAATTGGATAGCTATCAAGTGCGCTAGTTTAGCGCGGAATTAATGCGGAACGCTCTCAGTTCGCAACGCTATCACAAGTGTATTGATCAGATTCAAATGAGGACGGGGCACTGCTAGGTGCCTCAGCCCCTTGGATGTCGCGAGTCATGGAGAGAACTTCGCGGTGAAGATACCAGTCTTAATGGCGGAAGTGGCGCATGCCGGTAAATACCATGGCCATATTGTGCTCGTCCGCTGCGGCGATCACTTCTTCATCGCGCATGGAACCGCCGGGCTGGATGACCGCCTGGATTCCCACAGCGGCAGCATTATCGATGCCGTCGCGGAAAGGGAAGAAGGCATCAGAGGCCATGACGGACCCTGCAACGGCGAGACCGGCGTGCTCGGCCTTGATCGCGGCGATGCGTGCGGAGTTTACGCGGCTCATCTGGCCCGCGCCCACACCCACGGTGCGACCGTCCTTGCCGTATACGATGGCATTGGATTTTACGAACTTGGCCACTTTCCAGGTAAACAGCAGATCGCGGATTTCTTCTTCAGTGGGCTGGCGCTTGGAGACTACTTTCAGGTCGGCAGCGGTGATCAGGCCGTCGTCGCGGTCCTGAACCAGCAGGCCGCCATTAACGCGCTTGTAGTCCAGTGCCGGGGTGCGCTCGCTGCTCCACTGGCCGCATACCAGCAGGCGCAGGTTCTTCTTCTCGGCAACGGCCTGTTTGGCCTCTTCGGAAACTGACGGTGCGATAATGACTTCAACAAACTGTCGCTCGACGATCGCGCGGGCAGTGGCGCCATCGAGTTCCCGGTTGAAGGCGATGATACCGCCAAAGGCGGATTCGCTGTCGGTAGCGAAAGCCAGGTCGTAGGCCTTGTGAATATCTTCAGCAATCGCCACACCGCAGGGATTGGCGTGTTTTACGATCACGCAAGCGGGTTGTTCGAAGGACTTCACGCACTCCAGCGCGGCATCGGTATCGGCGATATTGTTGTAGGACAGCTCTTTGCCCTGCAGCTGGGTGGCAGTGGAAATACTGGCCTCAGCTGGGTTGGCTTCGGTATAGAAAGCGGATTTCTGGTGCGGGTTCTCACCGTAGCGCAGGTCCAGCTTCTTGATGAATTGGCTGTTGTAGGTACGCGGGAACAACTGCTTTTCTTCGCCTTTAATGGCGCCCAGGTAATTGGCAATAGCGCCGTCATAGCCCGCCGTGTGCTCAAAGGCTTTTACCGCCAGGTCAAAGCGGCTGGCGTGGCTCAAGGTGCCATCGTTAGCTTTCATTTCTTCGATGATGTGGCCGTAATCGCTGGCATTGACCACGATAGTGACATCTTTGTGGTTCTTGGCGGCAGCGCGAACCATGGTGGGGCCGCCGATATCGATATTCTCGATAGCGTCTTCGAGGGAACAGTCGGGCTTGGCAACGGTTTGAGCGAAGGGGTAGAGGTTAACCACCACCATATCGATCGGGGTGATACCGTGCTCGCCCATGATGGCATCATCGGTACCACGGCGCCCCAGAATGCCGCCGTGTACTTTCGGGTGCAGGGTTTTGACACGGCCGTCCATCATTTCAGGGAAACCGGTGTAGTCGGAAACTTCTACCACGGGAATACCCGCTTCCTTGAGCTGGCGGTGGGTTCCGCCGGTGGAAAGAATCTCAACCCCCATTGCGGAGAGCTGTTGAGCGAACTCTACAATGCCACTCTTGTCAGAGACACTAATTAGAGCGCGGCGGATGGAAACCTTGTCTGTCATTGCACTTGATCCAACTGGTTTTCGAAAAGGATGTTTAAAGGGTTTTAGCGGTTGTCCACTGTGGCAACAAAAACGCTGCCGGGAAAATAGCGAAGGGGGATGAGTTACCTCATCCCCCTTCAATATTTCGCTCGGTGGGAAGCTTACAGCAGGCCGTAGCGCTTCAGCTTCTTGCGCAGGGTGCCACGGTTGAGACCCAGTAATTGCGCGGCGCGGGTCTGGTTGTGGCGGGTGTATTTCATCACCACTTCGAGCATGGGCGCTTCGATCTCCGACAGCACCATGTCGTAGACATCGGTTACCATCTGGCCATCCAGGTGGCGGAAGTAGTTCTCCATTGCGTGCTCGACGGCATCGCGCAGGGACTGCTGCTGTGGCTGTGCCAGTTGAGTCTGCCCCCTGGAGGATACTTCTTCATTGCCAGTATCCGGAATCAATACTTCGTTATTCATGCCGCTTGTGCCCCTCTCGTTATTCGGCGTTCAAACCACTCGTGAACGCTGGCATGTTGTACTTCTGCACTCTCTATTTGGAAAAAGGTCTTGCGGAAGGACTCGCTATCCGCGAGCGTCTTCAAGTACCAGCCCACATGTTTGCGGGCGATACGGACCCCCATCACCTCACCGTAGAATCGGTGTAGTTCGCCCAAATGGGCGAGCAAAATATTCCTGACTTCATCCAATGTCGGTCCGGGTAGCCGCTCGCCAGTGGCGAGATAGTGGGCTATTTCCCGAAAAATCCATGGTCGTCCCTGTGCTGCACGGCCAATCATGACCGCTGATGCGCCAGTGTAATCGAGCACTTCTTGGGCTCTCTCGGCACTGGTGATGTCGCCATTGGCAAAAACCGGGATCTTCACCCTGGATACAATTTCGGCAATGGTATCGAATTCAGCCCGTCCGTGGTAGCCACAGGCACGAGTACGACCGTGTACCGCTAGAGCGGCAATCCCGGAATCCTCGGCCATCTTGGCTACAGTGACGCCATTGCGGGAATCCGGACACCAGCCGGTGCGGATCTTAAGGGTCACTGGGACGGAAACAGACTGGACTACAGCTTCAAGAATATCTGCAACCAGCTTTTCATCCCGCAGTAGGGCGGAGCCCGCTGCTTTTTTACACACCTTTTTTGCCGGGCAGCCCATATTGATATCGATAATCTGTGCGCCGCGACGCACGTTCTCCCGGGCGGCTTCGGCCATCATTTCGGGGTCACCACCGGCGATCTGTACCGATATCGGTGCCGTTTCTCCACCGTGGTCCAGGCGCAAGCGAGACTTGCGACTGTTCCATAAGCGTGTGTCCGAGGTCACCATTTCCGATACCACCAAACCAGCGCCGAGTTTTCGGCACAGCTGGCGGAAAGGGCGGTCGGTGACACCGGCCATGGGCGCCAGAATTACCGGGTTGTCGATAATATAGGGGCCAATGGCAGTAGACACGGTAGCTCCATTTGGGCTGTAAGAAGGACATCTCGGGCCCCGGCAAAAGAGCCGCCTATGATAGCGGCTGGCCCGATAATGGCAAAGCGAAAAAGCGGGCAATTTGATCGAACTCTATCCGTTTAGCCTGCAGAGTGTGCAATTTATGTGGCTTTTTGTGCCAGTTAACCTCTTTTGTTGGCGCACAATTATTTTTTACGGAGTGATTTTCATCTCATAATTTACTGCTTCAGCGCCTGGATCTACCACCTCAATAGCAATGTGTACAGGGCTGTCCTGAGGCATCAACCTGCGACCGGCCAGCTCCCCCTGCAAATATTCCAGGGGAGAAAATCGGCGGCTTGCGACATTACGATTTTTGAGGTCACTGAAATTCAATAGCAAGTTAGGGAAAGGCTGACTGTAATCAGCGGTATTGACCAATACTGCATCCACTATCAGTGCGCCTTCCAACTGAGGATGGCTGCGCACCATCAGGTTGGTGGCTTGGATGGCGTTAAGGTCTCGGAGCTGGGGCAGCTTGCAACCGAGCAGTGGACATGCGGAAGCATAGATATTGCGCCAGGGTTGTTTTTTGCTGAGGGTGTCAAACTTGAAGTAGGCAATCTGGACTAGCAATGTGGTGGTCAGCAGCGGTAGTAGCACCCACCAGACCCAAGATGGCATAACTTTCTTTTGTGGTGTCACTCCCCAGGACATCTCCAGGGGGCGGGCTGGATAGCAGATATCAATTGTTCCCGCTCGGGCTCTATTTCTGTGTTCGCATCGAGCTCCTCACCGGAAGCAAAAAAGGTTCACGACGTCCATCTGGGGCACTGTTTTGGGTAACCGGGTTTTCTTGTGCGGAGTCATCAGGAATCGTTGTTGGTCCAGGATCGAATGTATCCGCCCTCTCTGCTTGAGATTCGAGGGGGTGCTCCCACGGGTCGCGGTCCCTGAAATGATCGTTGTACGAAGATATATTGGAATTATTGCTGTTATTACTTACCGAGCGGTGATCGAAATCGGAGACATCATCCCAATCCGGCTTGAGGAAGGACTCTAGATCCTCTTCGGGCTCCTCATGAGCAGCCTCGTCCTGCAGTTCCTGCCACTCATTGTCGCCGAAGGCGTCACCGATCAGTGAATCGGAGTTCGGCTTCCTATCAGCATTTTGGGCATTATCTGCTTCTATCGCTTGGGGACTCTTGTCTGCCTTTCCTGCTGGAGTGGTCTCCAGCTCCTCGGGCGGGGACGGCTCATCGTCATCCAGTTCGATATCGTCGTGGATTAAGAAGTCGTCATCTTCCAGCAGAGCTTCTAGGTCGTTGCGGGTATTGGTGTTCTCGTCATTAAAGACGATGTTTTCGTCAGCGCGAAAAACCTGCAGGCAGGAGCCGCAACGCACTGCGCCGCGGGCGGCGCGCAATTGCTGGTCATTGATGTGGAAAGAGGTGCTGCAGTGGGGACAGCGGGTTACCAGTTGAGACATTCGACTATGGCGTAGTTTATTTTGCAGTCAAGTTTATCAGTCTGCCCGGCCCCCGCGTAGTGGTGGTTAGCCTATTTAACAGATACGGGTTCCACTCAAGCGCACCCAGCCTTCATGCACTCCGTCTTCATCAAATTCGACGTTTTGTGTATAGGCGGCTTTTACTTGCTCTGCTTGGGATATAAGAATGCCGGAAAGACAGATGCGCCCGCCGACTCTGGTTAATTTAACCAGCTCGGCGGCGAGCTCTACAAGAGGACCTGCGAGGATATTTGCCAGCATTACATCCACGTTTTCCTGTGGCATTTGCTCGGGTAAGTACACAGGAAAACGCTGCGGATCGATACCGTTGCGTTTGGCGTTATCGCGGCTTGCGATCAGGGCCTGGGGGTCAATATCTGTGCCCATTGCCCGCTCAGCACCCAGCAGCAAGGTGCCGATGCCAAGGATGCCGGAACCGCAGCCAAAGTCGATAATGCTTTTGCCCTGTAAAGGCTCCTGAGCCAACCATTTTAGGCAGAGGTAAGTGGTGGGGTGGGTGCCAGTGCCGAAGGCGAGGCCGGGGTCGAGTAGCAGATTAACTGACTCGGGGTGGGGTGGCTCACACCAACTGGGGCAAATCCATAAGTTGTCGCCGCACTGAATCGGCTTGTAGTGCGTCATCCACTCCCGCTCCCAGTCCTTATCTTCCAGTTGCTCCCAGCGAACGTTGGGAAGCAGCTCGCATAGATAAGAGGCTGCCTTGGCTTCGGTGACGGTAGTGTCGATTTCGGCGTCGAACAGACCGGTAATACGGGTCTGGTCCCATAAGGGTACTTCGCCCAGGCCGGGTTCAAGAATAGGCTGGTCTGCGTTGTCCTGCAGGGTGACGGAGACGGCACCGGCAAATAGCAGTGCGTTTTCAATTTTTTCCGCTTGTGCGCGATTGGTATCGACACGGAGTTGTAGCCAGGGCATAGAGGTTCCGTAATGAGTAACTGCTGTGGTGGGTGGTAAGTCCACCCGATCCCTGCGACGGATCGCCGTCCATGGCGCTTGGGTTCGTCGTCTGACGCAATTCTCTCCGACTTTATCCCTGCTGGCGAGGGTTAGAGTCCCAGCTTTTTCTCCAGATAATGAATATTGACCCCGCCTTTGGCAAAGGCCTCATCCCGAACCAATTCTTCCTGCAGTGGGATATTGGTTTTAATGCCATCAATGACCAACTCGGAGAGAGCTACTCGCATGCGCGCGAGAGCGGTATCCCGATCCTCCGCGTAGGTGATTACCTTGGCGATCATCGAGTCGTAATTGGGCGGCACCGAATAACCAGAGTAAAGGTGAGAATCCACACGTACGCCGAGGCCGCCGGGCATATGGAAATTATTCACTTTACCGGGGCTAGGGAAGAAGGTTTGTGGGTCCTCTGCGTTGATTCGGCATTCGAAGGCATGGCCGCGAATTACTATATCTTCCTGCTTCAGGGAGAGTTTCTCTCCGGCGCAGACGCGAATCTGTTCTTTGATCAAGTCGATGCCAGTAACCATTTCGGTGACTGGATGCTCCACCTGGATACGGGTGTTCATTTCAATAAAGTAGAAACGTTCGTTCTCGTAGAGAAACTCGAAGGTGCCAGCACCGCGATAGCCGATATCGATACAAGCCTGCACACAGGAATCCAGCACCTGTTTGCGTACGGCATCGGGGATGCCAGGGGCTGGAGCTTCCTCCAAAACCTTTTGATGGCGGCGCTGCAGTGAGCAATCCCGGTCACCCAGATGTATGGCATTCCCCTGGCCGTCGGACATTACCTGAATTTCCACATGACGCGGATTTTGCAGGAATTTCTCCATATATACAGTGCCGTCGCCAAAAGCAGCCTGGGCTTCGGATTTGGTGACAGCAATGGCATTGACCAGATTATCCGGGCTCTCTACCACACGCATGCCGCGACCACCGCCGCCCGCAGCAGCCTTAATGATGACGGGGTAACCGATATTCTGTGCGATCTCGAGGCAGCGCTCGCTGTTGTCTGGTAGCGGACCATCAGAGCCAGGCACCGTGGGGACCCCCGCTTTTTTCATTGCGGCAATTGCGGATACTTTATCGCCCATCAGGCGAATAACATCTGGATCCGGGCCGATAAAGGTAAAACCGCTCTTCTGCACCTGCTCGGCGAAGTCGGCGTTTTCGGCCAGGAAGCCGTAACCTGGGTGCACGGCCACAGCATCGGTAATTTCCATGGCGGAAATTAGGGCTGGTATATTCAGGTAGCTCTGCGGGGATGGGTTGGGGCCTATACAGACAGATTCATCTGCTAGGCGCACATGCTTCAAGTTGCGGTCCACCAGGGAGTGCACCGCCACAGTGGCGATGCCCATCTCTTTACAGGCGCGCAAAACCCGCAGGGCAATTTCGCCGCGATTGGCGATCAGGATCTTGTCGAACATTGTGCCTACCCCGCTCAGACGATGGTCACGAGCGGCTGGTCAAACTCTACCGGTTGGCCATCTTCCAGCAGTATGGATTCGATAGTGCCGGCTTTGTCAGCTTCGATCTGGTTCATCATCTTCATCGCCTCAACGATGCAAACTACATCGCCGATTTTCACTTGCTGGCCGACTTTCACGAAAGGTTCGGCACCGGGGCTGGGTGCCGCATAATAGGTGCCTACCATGGGGGATTTCACCGCATGACCGCTAACAGCGGGCTTGGATTCCTTTTCAGCTGGCGCAGTAGCTGCGCTTGGGGCGGGGGCTGCCGGTGCAGGAGCCGGTACAGCAGGGGCGCTGTACATCGGCATGACCTGCTGGTTCGCACTGCTCACTCCTCGACTTATGCGCACAGATTCTTCGCCTTCCTTGATCTCCAGCTCGCCGATATCCGATTCCTCGAGCAGTTCAATTAATTTTTTAATTTTGCGGATATCCATAGTTCATTCACTCGCAGGTTTGATTCATTGGTTTCGAGGCGCCATTCCCAGTTGGTGTATGGCTGCCTGTATTGCCAGCGTGTAGCTGTGTGGGCCGAAGCCGCACACCACACCGCGGGCTATGTCGGATAAGTAAGAGTGGTGCCTGAATTTTTCCCTTGCGTGGGGATTGGACAGGTGTAATTCGATAAACGGTATGGCAACGGCGGCTAGGGCATCTCGCAGAGCGACACTGGTGTGGGTAAACGCCGCAGGGTTGATCACTATGAAATCAACGCCAGTGGAAGACGCCAAATGAATGCGGTCGATCAGGGCGGATTCGCTATTGCTTTGCATGGTCTCCAGCTCGTGCCCGGCATCCTCGCACTGGCGCTCAGCTGCTTCATCAATTTCCGCGAGGGTGCTGGCACCATAGATGTGCGGCTCACGAATGCCGAGCAGGTTGAGGTTGGGGCCGTGCAAGAGTAGGAGTCTAGCCATAATCTGCCTTGAGAATTGTTGCCGAAAAGCCACGAAATGTGGTCTAAAGTTGGCTATCTTGCGGGCAAACTCGAATTTTGGCCTATTTGCCCGAGTGCATTAGGCGAGTGTGCCGCAAAAGTGACTCCCTGTCCATGCCTGTTGAGCAGTTTATCGAAGTTAGCGGCAGTTCGGCGATATTGGGCTAAAAATTAGCGCAAAATATCCAGGTTGTGGCCTTTTTACCCCAGCGAATGGCTACAAAGGCGGAAGTTTCCTCTATGGGATAGATGATGTGCTTAGCCCGCCCTCTGCAGCGGCCTCGAGCTCCATGAGCAACTCCTCACGGGAGAGGATCTGAGGCAGGATTTTGGCGTCACCCCCGCCGGCAGGATAGAGCAAGTACAGGGGTACACTGGTACGTCCGTATTTTGTCAAAAGGGCACTGATATGCGGATCCTGGTTGGTCCAGTCCCCCTTCAGCGCCACGACCCCGAGCTCCTCAATAGCTTTGCTAACTGCATCGCTTGATAGCACCACCTTTTCGTTGGCGAGGCAGGTAATACACCAAGCCGCGGTCATATTGGCTAATACAGCGCGACCCTCTCCTCGTGCGGTTTCCAGCCTTTCTGCCGAATAGGGTTGCCAGTAGTCACTGGTTTGCTGTTGGGCCAGGGGTGTTGTGCTGAGACGCGGTAACAGCATTACTGCGAAAGCGAGCGCGGCAATTGCTACTGTACCGCGTAGCCAATGCCACTGGGGGCGCGGCCAGAGCCAGAGGGCAAATGCGATGGCAACCGTACCTGTGAGAATCAGGGTTACTCCATCTCCACCAGTCTGACGGCCCAGCACCCACAAGAGCCATACCGCAGTCAGGTACATGGGAAATGCCAGCAGCTGCTTGAGTCTATCCATCCAGGGGCCCGGTTGGGGTAGTTTTTTGACTAGACCGGGAATATAGGTCAGCAAAAGGAAGGGGAACGCCATACCTGCGCCCAGGGAGGCAAAAACACTCAGGGCAACGATGGCCGGTTGAGTTACTGCAAATCCCAGCGCAGAGCCCATCAATGGTGCCGTACAGGGACTTGCTACCAGAGTGGCCAGGGCTCCAGAAGTAACGGAGCCGCGTAGACCCTGGCTGTTATTCAGGTTGCTGCCGATACCCATCAGGCCGGCGCCAAACTCAGTGACTCCAGACAAGCTCAACCCCATGATAAAGAAGAGGTAGGCCAGTCCTGCCACCAGCCATGGGGACTGAAGCTGGAACCCCCAGCCGATCGCCTCACCACCGGCGCGCAGCGCCAGCATCACTGCGGCGATAGCAACGAAGCTCAGGACTACTCCCGCGGTGTATGCCCAGCCATGATGGTGACGCTGGCTGTCATTCTGAGCCGCCTGGCTCACGGCCAGTAGCTTGATCGAAAGCACCGGAAAAACACAGGGCATTAGGTTCAGCAGCAATCCGCCGGCGAAAGCGAACAGCAAGGCCAGAGGTAGGGTGATCGAGCTGCTGCCAGCATTGGCTCCCTGGGGTGGGGCGCCGGCCGTCGGATCGGCGACATTGGAGAAGCCGCCTTTCGCCGCCTCAATACTGCCGTCCGAGGTGTTTACGGTGTAGTGGCGGGTCTGGGGGGTAACACAGCCCTGCATCAGCGCAGCCCTGGTAGTGCAACTCCAGTTGCGCAGTACCAGCCGTGCTTTTAAGGGCAATAGGGAACTCCAGCTGACCGCGGTAGACTTCTGTCTCTTTCTCGAAATAATCGTCCCAGATCACTTCTCCATTTGGCAGATCCAGGGGTAGCTGGGTCTTTTGTCCACCAGCGATTTGATAGAGGGCAAGTTTGTCACGGTAAAGGTAGTATTCGGGGGCTATTTCAAAGATGGCACTGAGCTGACTGCCGTTGAGAAGCAGGTCTTGCCTGTAGGCTTCATCTACTGGCAGGAAGGTGTTGTCCTGCGAATTGCTTAGACTCGCAAAAGGGTTGTCTGGGCTCTGAGCCAGGGCTTTGGCACCAGACACAAACAGCAGGATCGCCAGCAGGGCGAGGAAATTATTTCTGAAACTTTTGGTCATCACAGCCATAGATGAAAAAATTCATTATAGTCGGGCGCATAGTTCTGACTGCTGCACCGGACAGGGGTTCAGTTGCGCCAGCAGTATAGCGATGCCAGTGGTACAAAAAAACAACAGCGGGGGATTGCTTTGCCGTCATTTGAACGCCTTCACAGCCTTAGTGGCTGCCTGTTCATGATCCTGGTGCTGGGGGCCTGCAGTTCCAATCAGCCAGTTCCCGCTCCACCCAGCCCAGCGCCCAAAAAAGCCGGACCCTCAGCGGAGGCAGTAAGGCGGGGCAATGTGAATTTCTTCCTAAAGCGTGCTGAACAAGCCCTGCGCAAGGGGCATCTGACCCAGCCGGCTGGCGCCAGCGCCTATGACTATTACTTGAGGGTACAGCAGCTAGATCCCGGAAATCGCGGGGCGCAAACCGGCATACAGACCATTGTCGTCACCTATGTGGAGCAGGCCCGGGAGGCCCTGCGCCGGCGGGCGTTTGGCGAGGTGCAAACCCTCCTCAAGCGCGCGGAGATGCTTGCGCCAGGCAATGCTCTGGTAGCTGAGGTTCGCGAGAACTTGCTGCGGGAAAGGGGGCGGGCGCGATTAGACCTGCCAGAGGGAGAGAGTATCGGACTTCCGGCTGCAGAGCTGAATGCCAGGTCTAAACATCTCTCCAGTCAGTTGGATAAGATTGCGCAAAGAATCCGCAAAGAGCAGTTACGCGTCATTATTGTTGCCAGGGACGATGCTGAAGGGCGTTGGATTTACCAGCAGTTGCGCGAAGCTGTGCCTGGTTACCGTGTGCGGGGCGACATAAAGGTCGGTAGCCCGGCGCGACTAGTTCTTGTTAAACCCAGTGGAGGGGTCCAGTGAAAAAACCAGTTTTGTCCGTATGGATAATTGCTGTCGGTGTTCTGTTGTTTGTTAGCAGGGCTTACGCAATAGCCCTGCCTTTACAGGTAGAGGGCTATGCGCGTGAGACGCCCCCAGGTGCCCCAATGAGCGCAGCCTATTTGTCACTTCACAATACAGGAGAGCATTTGCTGTTACTCAAAGCTGTAGAGTTGCGGGGAAAGCAGGATATTGGTGTTGACCTACATACCACTGAGAGCAGTGATGGCATCAGCCGAATGCGTCCGCTAGAGCAATTGGCGATTGCCGCCGGCCAGAAGCTACAGATGGCTCCGGGGGAGTGCACCTGATGATCCATGGATTACAACTGCGAGAAGGGGAATTACTGCCCCTGCGCCTGGTCTTTACCAACGGTTCCAGTCTTGAGATTGAAGTACCGGTTGTCGGGCCGAATAAAGCAGACAAAGAGCATCATCATCACCATGGCTGAGCCGAACTAGTTTTTTTGTTGAAGTAAGGGGAGGAAATAATGAAAAAATTATTATTGTTTATAGGGGCCCTGTTTTTAGCTGGTTGTGCCCATAGCCCGTTGCAAATCCAGTTGGAGCCACACGTGCAAGTTGCTTCCGAGTCCTTGGGATCCGGCCATAGCCTGAGTGTGCGCGGAATCAATGAATTGCCCAACGGTGGCCTGGGTTCTTTGGGGGGGTTTATGCTGAGACCTCTCAAGTAAGTATCGGCAATGATGCGGGAGAAGCGATTGCCTCGGGTTTACGCCAGGGTTTTGCTAATTGGTCTTTTCGTATCACAGATACCGCCCCCGAAGTACAAGTGGTGGCAAAACTGGTAAAACTCACTTACAACAGTCCCAACACTGTCTACACAACCACTATCGATACCTCAGCTGAAATCCACCTGGAAGTGACTGCTGGAGCCGCCTCATATTTTGCGACTTACAGTACGTCGGGTAAGGATCGCAACCTGGTCAAGCCCAGTCGTGAAGAGGTACAAACCCGGGTTAACGGATTGTTGAGTGCCACCCTGCAAAAAATATTTGATGATGAGAAGCTTAAAAACTTCTTGCTAACTCATCTTTGAATGTGCAATTTAGGCGCCATGTAAGAATGGTGCGGCTGGGAGGCTGAATAATTGAATAAAATCGGCGATCTTGGACGACGATGTCGATATATTCCTTTAGTTTGTGGAAGGAACAACTCTGCAACAACAGAGTTGCCTGCCAAACTGCCTCGCCCGCTCTGGAAATATGGCTGTGACTCTGTTTGATCCAGGCTCTGCCAGGTATCTGGGGCCACTTGCCCAATTGGAAGAGCGCTTCAATCCCAGCGAGCAGGTGAGTCTGCAAGCGGCGGAAGCTGCTCTGGGCGAGATTGCCGATGGAGTGATAGTTACTGACCCCAGCGGGACAGTACTCTATGCCAATCCACTAGTCAGTGAAATGAGTGGGGATCTGGTTGGGTTGCTGCCAGGCCAGTCGTTGAATGACGGATTGATACTCTGGGATGAAAAAGGCGTGCCGCTTCCGCCATTGCTACCGGATTCTCCCGCTGACGAAGTGCCGAGTACCCAGGAAATCAGCGCTTGTATCCACCGACCTGGAGATAGTCGCCCGCCCTTAGAGGTTACAGTACAAGTAATGGCGCTCTGGGATGCCGGTGAATTGAAGCACTATGTACTTGTGTTACGTGATACCTCCGCTGCCCGACGTATTTCTACCCGCCTAAGCTGGCAAACCAGTCACGATACACTCACTCGCCTGCCAAACCGCCAGTATTTTGAGAGCGAGCTGCAAAAACTCCTGTCTCAATGCGTCGATAAACGCCAACACCACGTACTTCTTTACCTGGATGTATACCAGTTCAAGGTGATCAACGACACTCTCGGCTTTGTCGCCGGTGACCAACTGCTGGTTCAGTTGGTTACCCTGTTGCAGCGGGGTTTGTCCAGTTCCGATCTGTTTGCTCGGGTGGGTAGCGATGAATTTGCCATCCTGTTGAGAGATTGCACCCTGGAAGAGGGAGGGCGGGTAGTTGCGCGCCTGCGAGAATCCGTGCAGGAGTTTAGATTCCACTGGTTGGGCAATGACAACCGGGTGGCTATTTCCATTGGTGTGGTGGGAGTGGACCGCTTTACTCCCAATGCCAGTCAGCTACTTGCCACTGCCAATGATGCGTGCTGTTCAGCGCGGGAGCAGGGGCGTAACCGGGTTAAATTATTTGGTGACTCCCGCAAGTCGCTGGAGAAACGCCGTGAAACCACTTGGGTGGCAGAGATCCATGCGGCCCTGCGTGAAGATCGCCTGATTCTCTATAGGCAGCCGGTAGTCGCACTCCAGGGAGAGCGCAAGGTACACCATTTTGAGATTCTGGTGCGCATGCGTGGCCGGGATGGAGGGGTGATTTCTCCAGGCCTGTTTCTGCCGGCAGCCGAGCGCTACGGCTTGATCGAGGAGGTCGATCGCTGGGTAATCCGCAAGGTGTTCCACTATATGGCCCAGGAGCAACATATCGGGATTGCCGGCACCAGCTATGCAATTAATATCTCCGGTATCAGCCTGGGTGACGAGACTTTTGCCGATTTTGCACTGCAGGAGTTAGCCGATGCGGGAGTCACACCTTCAAGAGTGCAGTTTGAGATTACCGAAACCAGCGCAATTAATAATTTGGAGCGTGCGTTAATCTTTATTCACAAGCTGCGCGCAGCCGGTTGCAGTTTTGCCCTGGATGATTTTGGTCGCGGTGTTTCCTCCCTGGCCTACCTGCGCCAGCTGCCGGTGGACTACCTCAAAATTGATGGAAGCTTTGTGCGCAATATGCTTGAGGATGAAATTGATAGTGCCATGGTGAGCACTATCGATCATCTGGCCAAGCGTATGGGTATCAGTACTATCGCCGAATATGTGGAGAGCCCGGAACTGATGGAGCGGCTTTGTCAGATGGGGGTGGACTACGCCCAGGGCTTTGGTATTGCCGCTGCCACCGGGCTGCCCGAAATAGGGGATTTCCAAGGCCTTTGAAATAGAGAGGCGGCCATAAGGCCGCTTACCGATTACCATCCATAAAACAGCGAACCTTTTAAATAACTGCTGCGAGCAGTTCTGAGTGCTGTTCAGCCTGCAGGCGGGGACCATACTGGCTAACCACTTGCGCGGCGGCGCGACAAGCCAGTTCTCCCGCCTCTACAAACCCCATTTCCCGGTTGATCCCGTACAGGAAAGCACCTGCAAACATATCCCCGGCGCCATTGGTATCGATGGCATGGACTTCGGGGCTGGCCACGCGTTTAAGTTGTGTGCCATCCCACAGGAGTGCTCCATCGGCGCCGAGGGTGATAGCGAAGCTGCGGCAATAGTCACGCAGTGCTTCGGCGGCTGCATCCAAGGAATCGGTTCCGGTAAAGCCTAGGGCTTCATCGCGGTTGCAGAATAGGATATCTACGCCACCACCAATCATTTCCCGCAGGCCTTCGCCGAAGAACTGTACCATTGCCGGATCAGACAGGCTCAGGGCGGTTTTCACTCCAGCCTGTTGTGCCTGCTCGCGCAAGGTGATCGCTGCTTTACGGCCGGTCTCGGAAGAGACCAGGTAGCCTTCGATATAAGCCCATTGGGAGGATGCCAGAGCTTCATTGTCCAGTTCGGCCACAGACAACTTCTCGCTAATACCCAGGTAGGTATTCATACTGCGTTCGGCATCCGGGGTAATCAGTACCAGGCACTTGCCTGTGGTACCCCCATCGGCTTCCTGCAGGCTGGCAGGATAGTCGACGCCTGCGGCACTGAGATTATTGCGATAAAAATCGCCATTATCATCTGCAGCAACTTTACAGGAGTAAAAAGTGTTCAGTCCGAAATAGCTGGCAGCAATTACAGTGTTGGCGCCAGAGCCACCGCAGGCACGCTTGGCTGTGACCAAGTGATCCTGCAGGTCATCTACAAGCTGCTGCTGCCTGGCATCGTCGACCAGAGTCATGATTCCCTTTTCAACACCGAGGGCTGACAAGTCCGTGTCGGATACTTCAATTTCCGTATCCAGCAGGGCGGCGCCAATGCCGTAGAGATCGTATTGCCTCATATCTATCCTTTTCGGGGTATTTGTCTAGATTTCCGCCGCATTATGGCTGTGATTACAGCAAGTGCAAGGCGGTAGGTTTGACTTCAGCGAGGCATTGTTTATAAAGGCGCGTTAAGCCTCAATATGAACTAATAGGGCGTACTTGTGGTCAATCCACGAACAAGTGCGTAGCACTTCGATTTACGACCGGCCAGTATTTATTCTGGCGTGGGAGTCAGGTGGTTCAGGGATGTTCCCCAAAGGCACCGGTCCGGGTGCCGGAGGCAAGATACCAGTGGAGCTGCCACCAGCTGGTACCCTGCCAAAGATAGTGACTGGGCTGTCGTGCCCCGCTGTCAATTGATGTACTGACCTGGCAGCTGGATACCTCTTTTTATGGCCTCGACCAAACGCCGGCGCGGCAAAGCGTCACAACCGAAGAGACGATACCGCTGGCTCAAATTCCTGTTCCTGCTGGCTCTGGTGGGAGCACTCTCCCTTGCTGGTTATATGGCCTACCTGGATGTACAACTGCGAGAGCGTCTGGATAGCCGCCAGTACCAGCTGCCGGCGCGAGTCTATGCTCGTCCCCTGGTTTTGCGCGAAGGGATGGTGATGCATCCGGATGAATTAGCCTCCGAGTTTGCAGCACTTAATTACCGCAAGCAGGAAACCCTCAGCGAGCCCGGTTCCTGGTCCCAAAATGGCATGGATTACTCTGTTTGGCGTCGCGATTTTATTCACTCCAATGGCCGAGAGCCGGCGGCAGTGGTTTCTTTCCGCCTGCGCAACGATGAGATTAGCAATCTGCGCGATAGCGATGGGCAGCGCATCGCGGAATTCCGCCTGGATGCGGCCAATATTGGCTCCTTACTCGGAGGTGGTGATGATCGCAACCCTGTGAGATTTAGCGATATCCCGCCGCTGGTGGCCAATACTCTGATTGCTGTGGAGGACCAGGATTTCCTCAACCACTTTGGTATATCCCCTCGGGGTATTGCTCGTGCCATGGTTGCCAACGTGAAGGCCGGGCGTCTGGTACAAGGTGGTTCCACCATCACTCAGCAGCTGGTGAAAAATATATTTTTTGATCACAAGCCGAGCCTGCAGCGAAAAATTAATGAAGCGCTGATGGCAGTTTTGATGGAGATCCACTACGACAAAGGCTACATCCTGCAGGAGTACATCAACGAGGTTTGGCTCGGACAGCAGGGCGCCCGAGGCATCTATGGTTTCGGGCTGGCCTCTGAATTTTACTTCCAGCAGCCACTGGACACCCTGGAACCGCATCAGGTGGCATTACTGGTGGGTTTGGCCAAGGGCGCTTCTTACTACAATCCCTGGCGACACCCCGAGCGTGCACTCGAGCGTCGTAACACTGTATTGGAACTAATGCTGGAGCAGGGGTTAATTTCCCAGGCTGAGTTCGAACTCTATGCGGCCAAACCCTTGGGGGTGGTGAAAGGTGGAGTGACTGCGCAAAACCCTTACCCTGCTTTCACAGAGCGGTTATTGGCGGAATTGCGCCCCTACTATTCCTATGAAGAGCTGCGGACTGCGGGCTTGAGGATCTATACCAGCTTGTCGCCTTCGGTACAGAAGCTGGCCGAAGAGGCTATCAGTAATGGGGTCCTGCAGCTGGAAAAGGACCGGGGAATTAAGGTCAATACTTTACAGGCCGCCACCGTGCTGATGGACAACCGCAGCGGTAACGTGCTGGCTATGGTGGGAGACCGCGATCCGGATTATCCGGGCTTTAACCGCGCGCTTGAGGCCCGCCGGCAAGTGGGCTCGCTGATCAAGCCCGCAGTCTTCCTCACTGCCCTTGAGCGCCCAGAAGAGTACAATCTGGCGACGCTTATTGACGATGCGCCTGTGCGCATCGAAGAGGCGGACGGCGATGTGTGGATGCCGCAGAATTTCGACAAGCTAGCCCATGGCCAGGTACCTCTTTACGTAGCGCTTGCAAAATCCTACAACCTTGCCACAGCGCACCTGGGGCTGGATCTGGGGCTGCAGAATGTGCGTCAGACCATTCGCCGTCTGGGAGTGGAAACCAGCCTGCCGAAGGTGCCGGCGATGTTACTGGGTGCCGTTGAAATGACACCATTTGAAGTGGCTGGCATGTATCAGACTATTGCCAACGGTGGCGAAACTGTGGAGCCGCGCACTTTGCTGGCAGTCTCCGATGCCGGTGGCGGGCGTGTCCAGAACTTCCGCCGCCGTGCCCATCGCGGAGTTGATGCGGTACCGGCCTACCTGCTCCGCTGGGGTCTGGAGCAGGCTATGCGTGAGGGTACCGGACGCAGGTCTGCCAAGCGTTTACCTAGCAGTGTGGCATTTGCAGGTAAAACCGGAACTACCAACAATAACCGCGACAGCTGGTTTGCCGGTTTCTCTCCGGAGATTACTGCAGTGGTTTGGCTCGGGCGCGATGACAATGAGCGCACTCGCCTGACGGGGTCTACCGGTGCACTGCCAATTTGGACAGAGATCATGCGCAAGCTGCCCCATGAGCATGGGCCTGTGGAGCCGCCGCGGGGGGTGGAGGTCAAGTCGGTGAATGCACGCGGCGAATATATGGACCCGGACTACTGTCGTGGCGGATATGAAATTCCTTTCTCCTACGAGACGCGCCTGCAGCCGGCACCGGAATGTCGCGGGCGTGATCGTTGGCGCTGGTTTCGCAACCTGTTTGGCAATGGGCGCTCAGAGGCGGCACCGCGGGAGCAAATGACTCCCGGCTGGGGTGTAGATCCCAGCGAGCAGCAGCTGCGTGAGCAGCGTCGTCGCCAAATGCAGGAACAGTTGCGTGGTGATGATGCGGAAGAATTTGGTGTTGATCGGGGGTACGAAGAAGAGCCCGTCGAGCTCCCCGCAACCAATCTTTTGAATCGGGCCCTGGCGGCGCCCCCGTAGAGGAGGCTCAGCCGATAGGCCCGGCACTGGAAGACCAGTGGCCCTGACTTAAGTCGCATGACCGAGAGTCGCGCGCGATTCTTGACGACTAGCTCTGCAGCAGTCGTGCGGCCTCTTCGGCGAAGTAGGTGAGGATGCCATCTGCACCGGCGCGCTTAAAGGCGAGCAGTGATTCCAAGATAACAGCCTCCCGCTGTAGCCAGCCGTTCTCGAAGGCGGCACAGTGCATCGCGTACTCTCCGCTCACCTGGTAGGCGAAGGTGGGCACTCGCAATTCTTCCTTCACCCTGCGTACTATATCCAGATAGGGCATACCCGGTTTAACCATCACCATATCAGCACCTTCCTGCAGATCCAGAGCGCACTCGTGTATGGCTTCATCGGTATTGGCTGGGTCCATCTGGTAGCTGGCTTTACTGCCGCCTTTCAAATTGCCCGCTGAGCCAACCGCGTCGCGGAAGGGGCCGTAGTAGGCAGAGGCGTACTTGGCCGCGTAGGACATAATCAGGGTATTGGTGTGGCCTGCCCCTTCGAGAGCCTGGCGAATGGCGCCGATGCGACCGTCCATCATATCTGAAGGTGCGACCATGTCTGCACCGGCAGCTGCATGGGATAGAGCCTGCTGCACCAGTACTTCTACAGTTTCATCGTTGACGATATAACCGCTGTGGTCCATCAGCCCGTCCTGGCCGTGGCTGGTAAAGGGGTCCAGGGCTACATCGGTAATGACGCCCAGCTCAGGCGCAGCATCTTTCAGCTCACGCACGGCGCGCTGGGCCAAGCCATCGGCATCGTGGGCGGCACTGGCGCAGTCTGATTTTGCCGAGGGATCTACCACGGGAAACAGGGCCACTGCGGGGATGCCCAGTTGCTGCAGTAGCTTCGCTTTTCTCGCCAACAAATCCACACTCAGGCGCTCCACCCCTGGCATAGAGGCTACCTTTTGGGTTTCGTTGCGCCCCTCGATTACAAACAGCGGCAGGATCAGGTCATCGCAACTGAGCTGGGTTTCACGCACCAGGCGACGCGAAAAATCCTGGGCACGCAGGCGGCGCAGGCGGGTGTTGGGATAGGCACCGCGGCCGAGACTTTGACTCATAGGGCATTTACTCCGACTATCCATAAGGCTGCAGAAATCCTGCAGCCACAATTGGCGGCCATCATATCAAATTGCTTACTGCGGTGATTTCGGAGGCTCCATAAGTCCCCGCAGTTAGCCTCCATTCAGGGTTGAGCTGAGCGCAGATAGCGCACCAGTGATTTACCGGCGGCTTCAATATGTTGTGTCAGTAATGTTGTGGCTAGCTCTCTATCTCCCCTTTTCAGGGCTTTGAGGATGGAGAAATGCTCCCCCTGGCTAGTGTTTTGGTATTGCAGGCTGCGGGATTGGTAACCGATATAGCGTTCACACTGGCGGTGTAGTTGTTCCACTGCAGAAAAAAGCGTTGGTCGCTCGGCTGCCTTGTAAATGCAGGCATGGAACTGCCAATTCAGGTTGCCGATTAGTTCGGCGGACATTTGGGGGTTGGCCTCCATCGAATCGAGAATATCGTTGGCTCGCCCCAGTACTTCCCCACTGAGCTTATCTAGCGCCAGGGTCTGCAATAGGGGCTCGAGGCGCATACGCATCAGGTAGAGGTCCTCTACTTCGATAGGGTCAAACTGAGGCACTGCAACACCGCGCTTGCCGTGTGGTGAGAGCCAGCCTTCATTTCGAAGTTGATGCAGGGCATCCCGTACCGGGATACGGCTTACATCGTAGAGTTCAGCAAGTTCAACCTGCCTTAATACTTGCCCTGGGATGAAGCGCCCCCGCTGTAGATCTGCTTTGATTTTATCGTATA
Source organism: Microbulbifer sp. MLAF003 (assembly GCF_030012965.1). Taxonomy (NCBI): domain Bacteria; kingdom Pseudomonadati; phylum Pseudomonadota; class Gammaproteobacteria; order Cellvibrionales; family Microbulbiferaceae; genus Microbulbifer; species Microbulbifer sp. MLAF003. Next base: position 4,332,416 of record NZ_CP120232.1, on the reverse strand, counting down.
GGCCCATTGGAGCTTATGAACTCCTGCGGTTAAAAAGCCAGTAACAGGCGAGCCCGCCCAGTAGCCCCCAAAATGCGGAGCTGACACCAAACAAACTAATACCTGAAGCGCTGACTAAGAATGTGATGATTGCCGCTTCTCGATGTTCTGCTTCTGCCGTAGCACTTGCCAGGCTATTGCCAATGACCCCTATCAATGCCAAGCCCGCAAGGCCGGCGATTAATTCCTGTGGAAAAGCGCTAAATAATGCCACTACGCTGGCACCACACAAGCCCACGATTAGATAAAAGATACCGGCCGCAATACCGGCGGTATAGCGCTTGTCTGGATTGGGATGCGCCTCAGGACCGGTGCAAATTGCCGCCGTAATAGCGGCCAGGTTGAAGGCAAACCCGCCAAAAGGGGTCAGTAGTAGGGAAGCCAGGCCCGTACCGCTGATGACTGGGGAAATGGGCACTCTTCCATAGCCGCTGGCAGCCAGAGTTGCGGCACCGGGCAGATTCTGGGAGGTCATAGTGACGATAAACAAAGGCAGTCCAATACCGATCAAAGTGGAAAGGCGAAACTCCGGAGTAACCCATACGGGTTGTGCGGCTTGCCAGTGGATTTGATCGAAAGAGATCAATTGTAGCTTCCAGCAGGCAGAGACCCCGACCATGAGTACCAAAAGAATGGCATACCGCGGCGCCCATCTCCGCCCAACTATGTAGGTTAGGGACATAGCGCCAACAAGAATTGGCTGGGCTTGCAGGGATGTGAATACAGAGAGGCCAAATTGTAACAGTATACCTGCGAGCATGGCACTGGCGATGGGGGTTGGTACTAGGCGATTTACCCGGTCAAAGGCTCCAGAAAGGCCTACCAGCAGAGTTAATATGGCGCTGCAGACGAAAGCTCCAATAGCTTCGGCAATCGGAATCCCGGTGAGACTGGTGGCCAGCAATGCTGCGCCTGGGGTCGACCACGCAGTAATCACGGGAGCCCGGTAATACCAGGAAAAGGCGATACAGGTTAGCCCCATTCCCAATCCGAGGGCACCGATCCATGAGCCGGTCATTAGCTGGTCGGCACCGGCAGCCCGTGCGGCCTCAAAAACAATCGCTGCTGAGCTGGCCACTCCTACCAGAACTGTGATGAACCCGGCGCTGACAGTGGAGAGGCTGGTATCTAAAAGTGGCGATTTATTCAAAATGTATACCTTTTAAATTATGTATACATTTTTGTAGATGCTTTAACAATATACAAGACTTATGCGTCGAAGCGCGCCAATACCTGAGAAATGGTTGTGATTTGTGCGAGTGGTAAAATGGGATTTAGTGTTGGAGTGCAGCACCTGCGGGCGGCAGGTGCTGTAGCAGGGGCAATCAGTCGAGGCGTGCAAAGACTTTTTCTGCAGCGGCTATGGTTGCTTCAATATCCTCATCGGTGTGAGCCGCGGACATAAACCCGGCCTCGTAGGATGCTGGTGCCAGATAGACCCCCTCCTCGAGCATGCCGTGGAAGAAGCGATTAAAGCGCTCATTGTTGCATGCCATTACCTGCTGGTAATTGGTGACCTTTGACTCCTCGGTGAAGAAAAAGCCGAACATGCTGCCAACTTTGTTGGCCGTAACAGGAATACCTGCTGTCTTCCCGGCAGCGAGAATGCCTTCCACCAGGCGGTCTGTCCTGGCTACCAGTGGCTTGTAGAAGTCGCTCTCCTCTACCAAGCGTAGGGTTTCCAGGCCTGCCACCATGGCCACCGGATTTCCGGACAGGGTGCCTGCCTGATAAACCGGCCCCAGTGGCGCTATCTGCTCCATAATTTTGCGTTTGCCACCGAAGGCGCCTACTGGCATACCGCCACCGATTACTTTACCGAGGGTAGTAATATCGGCTTCGATACCATAAAAGCCCTGAGCGCCGGTCAGGCTCACGCGAAAACCGGTCATTACCTCGTCAAGAATTAACAGGGCGCCGTGCTGGTCGCAGACTTCCCGCAGGGTTTCCAGAAAGCCGGGCACCGGGGGAATACAGTTCATATTACCGGCTACGGGTTCGACGATAATGCAGGCGATCTGATCACCGAACTCTTCGAAGCAGGCGCGTACAGCATCTGGATCGTTGTAACTCAGGGTGATGGTGTGGTCCGCAAGGGCGGCAGGTACCCCTGGAGAGGAGGGCACGCCCATGGTCAGGGCGCCGGAACCGGCTTTTACCAGCAATGAGTCTGAATGGCCGTGGTAGCAGCCCTCAAACTTCACAATCTTATCCCGTCCAGTATAACCGCGTGCCAAGCGAATGGCGCTCATTGTGGCTTCGGTGCCGGAGTTGACGAAGCGCACCAGATCCATATTTGGCCATAGCCGGCAGAGTTCCTCGGCCAGCTCGGTTTCCAGCTCGGTGGGAGCGCCAAAGCTGAGGCCGGATTGAGCCTGCTCCACAACGGCCTCGATGACTTCGGGGTGGGCGTGGCCCAAAACCATGGGCCCCCAGGACTGTACATAGTCGATATAGCGCTTGTCATCAGCGTCGTAGAGGTAGGCGCCCTCGGCACGGCGGATAAATACCGGCGTACCGCCAACCGCGCGGAAAGCCCGTACCGGAGAGTTAACGCCGCCGGGAATGTACTGCTGTGCTTCTGCGAAGAGCTGCTCGGATTTACTCATAGAATTCATTCAGAAATTACGGAATAGGCCAAGAATCAGCGGACCATTATCGCGGCGACAGGCCTTGAGGACAATGTGGAGATCACAGGGGTGTGGATTTCGGGTTGGCCGGCGGGTCGCACCGATTTTCACACCGATGCGGCAAGTCACTTGTCGGGCAGGGAGAGGCTTTAGCGCTCACACCAGAAAAGGCGATTGGGTATCGGCCGCCCCATACCCAGGCGGCGGCTGTCGCGAATGGCGCTCCAGGCATACTGTTGGCTGCGACTGACAGCCTCAATGATGGTCAGGCCGTGGGCAATATGGCAGGCGATCGCTGTGGCCAGGGTTCCGCAGACCCCATAGGCCGCTGGTGGCAACCGTTCCCAGTGGAATTCCCGGATCAGGCCACGTTCGTCGTAGAGACGGTTTTGTAGCTGTTGCTCATGGGGTACGCCAGTAAGTAACAGATAGCGGCAACCGCTTTCAAGCAGCTCCTGGGCCATGGCGTCATGTGTATCGGCCTCTACCGCCATAGCGCGGGCTTCGCGGCGATTTGGGCAGACCATGGTGGCATAGGGGAGTAGTAGGGAGGCCATGGCTTCCCATAGTGGGGGGCCAACACACTTTCCTTATCCGCCAGTGTGGCATCGGGGTCGATCACTACCGGGATATCGGGGTAGTCCCGCAATACGCTGTGCAGTGCCCGAACATTCTCTACGGAGCCCAGGTATCCCACCTTGATTGCAGCTACCGGCATATCTTCCAGAACTGTGCGGGTTTGCTCTACTAGCAAGCTTTCATCTACTGGAGCAACCCCAAGCAGTTCGCCAGTGTTACACACACTGATGGCGGAAACCGCGGAGGCAGCATGGCAGCCCAGGCTGACAGCCGTCTCCGTATCTGCGGCTATTCCTGCACTGCCGCTAGGGTCATGGTGGGTGACGGTCAGAATAACGGGCTGCGGTGTATCCATAGAAAATCTACATGACTGCCAAAAGCTGTGCGCCTAATTTTAGTTGCTGGCTGCCCGATACAAAGAATGATTTTGCGCCAAATTAAAATGGCTTGACCACAGCCAGAATCACAATGGCAAACAAGGCTACAGTCGGAACCTCATTAAAAATACGAAAATAGCGTCCGCTACGGGTATTGGTACCCTGGGCAAACTTACGCACATAGGCTCCACACATATGATGATAGGCCAGTAACAGCACGACAAAGGTAAGTTTCGCGTGCATCCAGCCTGCGGATGTGTAGTAAGCCGGGTTTAGGCTGTAGAGCCAGATGCCTAGAGCTACGGTAGCGATCATCGCGGGAATGGCGATACCGCGGTACAGGCGTCGCTCCATAATGCAAAAGCGATCGCGACTTACGGCGTCTGTGGCATCGACATGGTAGACAAAAAGGCGTGGCAAGTAGAAAAGCGCAGCAAACCAGCACACCATGGCGATAATGTGAAAAGCCTTGATCCACAGCATTGAATATCCCCTCAAAAAGAAACGCGAAATTATTTTATTTCCGGTAAAAGTTATCGATCTGTAGCGGCAGAATAATGCCCGCGATGCGATTGTCCAGTGAGCCGCTCTGATGGCGATTGATATACAGGGCATCGGCTCCAGTGCTTTTCAGTTTTTGCTGGGCTTCGAGCAGGGTGGCGCACCAATTTAGTTCGGCCATTTGTTTACGCTCGCCAGGAATTTTAAGCAGGTCTATGAGGGGGGCTGCCCAGGTTTTTCCTCCTCTTGTTTTACTGTGGTTTCTGTATCCCCACCTTTTTCGGCACCCTGTAAAAATGTGGCCAGGTCGGCAGCACGCAACAATTGCGGAGCGGGTTCATCGGGCAGGTCGATCAAAATCCACTGGGGGTGTTGAGCGATTAACTCTCTCGCCTGATCAACTGGGATTTCCCTTGGTTCAACGACAAAGTTTCTGTCCATTTGGCTGGCTACGCCGACACTACTGAGCATTTGTTGGCGCCAGGTGGGGGTCCCGGCCTTGTTCAAGGCGCGTAAGGTTTCCTGGTAAATCCCCCGGGTGGCGAATACCTGTCTGCTAATAAGCATCGCTACTACGATCATCATCATGCCTGGGAACAGGACATTCGGATTGTAGGTCAGTTCGAGAATTGCCAGCAAAGCTGCCAGTGGAGCATTGAGCATTGCCGCCATCATTGCGGCCATACCCACCATTGCATAAAAGCCCGGGCTGGCGGTGTGTGGTCCCAGCCACATATTGGCGAGGCCTCCGGCGATCCCCCCAGGCAGGCACCAAGAATCAGGGCTGGGCCTATGACTCCTCCGGGGATACCCAGCCCCGAACCCAGTGCTGTTGCCACCAACTTGGCGGCAACAATTACCGTTAATGTGGCGATGCCCAATTCTCCCAGCATTGCCATTTGCAGGGTGTCGTAGCCACCACCAAGAATTTCAGGTACCCAAATGCCTAAGGTGCCGGTTACAAGTCCCACCAGTAAGAAGCGCAGTAGCGGGGAGCGATACTGTTGGCGTGTCAGGCTGCGGTGGGCCCAAATAAATAGAGCTGCCAAGAGTCCGATTGCGAGTGCGCAGAGAAATAGGATAGGCAGCTCTGCGAGGGAGTTAAGCTGGATAGCCGGAACGTTAAAGTCTGGCTCACGCCCAAAGGTAATTTGGGTGATGGCACTGCCAGTCACTGCAGCCAACATGACAGGTAAAAAACCCACCACTGAATACTCGAGCATCACCACTTCCATGGCGAACACCATCCCGGCCAGAGGAGTATTAAAAGATGCGGCGATAGCTGCGGCTACACCGCAGCCCAGCAGGCTGCGTGCCGAGTTATTGGGCAGGTGCAGTACACGTGCTAGCCAGCTGCCACTGGCGGCTCCAAGGTGTACAGCAGGCCCCTCACGTCCTACAGAGTGGCCGCTGATCAGAGCAATGGCGCCGGCAAAAAACTGCAGTAGAGCATTTTGTATTGGCATTTTGCCCTGATGGTTATAGAGGCGATCGAGAACATGCACCACACCGACGTCGTAGCGCTTGGGGCTGAGTAGCAGATAGATAATGCCGATCACCAGTGAGCCCAGCACAGGTAGGGCAAATCGCCAGAAAGGCGATAAGGATTCATAATTTTGGGGGACTGACAGGAAAAATGTTGTAGGCCACTCCATTGCCAGGCGGAAGAGAATAGTTACACCTCCAGCCAATAGCCCAGTAATTAATGCCATACCCACTAGTGGCGCTAAAGCCTCCTTGGCAGAGAGTTGCAAACGCACGTGTTCCAAGCTGTTTGTCTTGGGTAAACACCGAGCTAACGCGTTTTTCAGTAATTTCCTAGGGCGCTGTGACACTGCACATCCTTCAAGTGCTGGGGCTTATGGTAGAGTGCTTGGCTGGTTTTATGATTATCGTCTCAGTTGGCAGATTTACCGGGAGATTTTAGCAAGGTGATTAAGGTAGCAATTGTTGGTGGCACCGGCTACACAGGTGTTGAACTGCTAAGGCTTTTGACGACACATCCGCAAGCAGAAGTTACCGCAATCACCTCACGCTCTTTGAAAGGCACCCCGGTGGCGGAGTTATTTTCCAGCTTGCGAGGCCATTATGACTTGGCTTTTTGTGAGCCGGATATTGAGCAACTGTCCGCTTGTGATGTGGTATTTTTTGCCACTCCCCATGGGGTTGCCCAGGCCCAGGTGCCGGCGTTGATTAAAAGAGGTGTACGAGTTATCGACCTCTCCGCCGATTTCCGCCTCAAAGATATTTCCACCTGGGAGCAGTGGTATGGCCAGGAGCATGCTGCTCCCGAGTTGGCCCAGGAGGCCATATACGGATTACCGGAAGTAAATCGTGCCGAGATAGCTGGTGCTCAATTGGTGGCCTGCCCAGGCTGTTATCCCACTGCGATTCAGCTGGGCTGGATTCCACTATTGGAGGCGGGCGCTATTGAACCAGCGGGCTTAATCGCCAGCGCTGCTAGTGGTGCCAGCGGTGCGGGTCGCCAGGGTAAGACGGATTTGATATTGGCTGAAAACAACGACAATTTCCGCGCCTATGGGGCTGCTGGCCATCGCCACTTACCCGAAATTGAGCAGGGGCTACGACGGGTCCAACCCTGTGAGGCGAGCCCTGCCCAGGTGACCTTTGTTCCACATCTCCTGCCAATGATCCGGGGCATACACGCAACCTTGTTCGCGAAGTCCAAGACAGATATGTCACCACTGGAATTGCAGCAGTTGTTTGAAAGTCGCTATCAGAATGAGCCTTTTGTGGATGTTCTCCCCGCTGGCAGTCACCCTCAAACCCGTAGTGTGAGAGGTACGAATATGTGTCGTATTTCCGTGATGCAGCCCCAGGGTCGGGATACTCTGCTGGTAATGTCGGTAATCGATAACCTCGCCAAGGGCGCTTCTGCCCAGGCGATACAGAATATGAACATTATGTTTGGCCTAACTGAGACGTTGGGCTTGGAGAGCCCGGCGCTGCTGCCTTAGAATCAAAAAATACGACAATCGATAAAACCCGGTTAAGCCGTAGCGGATTTTTGGGAGCTCAGAGTGAAAGGCAGCAAGCAGTACCGTATGAAAGTGGTGCCCCATCGCCCCTTTTCAGGTGTAATCACAGCAGGTGGTGTCGCCCTGTTGGTACTGGTTACTTCTGCCAGCTCTTACTACGCCGGACAGTATCAACTGCGTAAAAACCTCGATGAAAAAACGAGGGAGTACACAAGGGTACTGGGGCGCCTTGAGGCGTTGAACAGTGAAAATGAAACTCTGCGCATGCGTGCAGCAACTGCTGAGCAGTCCCTGGCGATTGGTGAGCAGGCCAGTGAGACTGTACGAACCGAGCTTGTGCAGAAAGAAAACCAGATCGCAGAGCTAAAGCAGGAAATCTCTTTTTACCGCGGCGTTATGGCCCCGGCAGATGGTGGTGAGGGAGTATCTATAGGCCGCTTTATTCTTTCGCAGACGGCTGATGCGCGGAGTTACCAATACAAATTACAAGTCCAGCAGTCGGCGGTGCGACGCAACGTGGTTCAAGGCTCAGCCACTTTCACTGTGGTGGGGCGCCAGGATGGAGAGCTGAAAAGCTACCCACTAAAAGATTTGTCTGACCAGGTGGAGAGCGTATCCATTCCACTGCGTTTTAAATACTTCCAGAATATTGAGGGCGAACTGCGCCTCCCCGAGGGCTTTGTTCCTGAAGGGGTGGAGTTATCGCTTAAGTCTACCGGGCGCAAGGGATTCAATATCGAACAGCGCTACGGTTGGCTGGTACAGAAAAGCTAGCATTAATGCCAGAGGCATGAGGTTTTAGGGATTATGTTGAGAAAAAAGAGAAACAAGTAGCTATGGCCAGTTCCGGTAGTAACCACACGACCCTAATTGCGCGCCAGACAGAAGTATCTGGGGATATTCACTTTCGTGGCAATCTGGTCATTGAGGGCAAGGTAAAAGGCAATGTCACCGCTCATAGCGATAGTGATGCGCGCCTGCAGATAGTCGATGGCGGAATCATAGAGGGAGAGATCCGTGTTCCTCAGGTGGTGATTAACGGAAACGTGAATGGCGATGTGTACGCCACGCGCCACCTGGAGCTGGCGGCCAAGGCTATGGTGGAAGGCAATGTGCACTATAAGCTGATTGAGATGGTAAAGGGTGCCCAGGTGAACGGGGCCCTGGTTTCCAACGTGGATATTAGCTCCGCTGGTGAGACCCCCATGATCGGTTACTCGGAAGATGAGACTGTCATCGAGGCTTCCTGAAGCCCACTCGACAGGCCTGGCAGGTGAGTAGCACCAGAGCCTGTTGCTCGCAAATACTTGACTGGTTTCCTGGGTTTAAGCAAGATGACGCCCCCGTAGCTGCATTCTGCATAGCTTTTATGCGAGCTGCGAATGTCCCGATGAGTTGAGAGAGACTTATGTCAGAAGCTGTATCCTTTTCTCCTGCGCCACTGGTAGTCACCGATAAAGCTGTGGCCAAGGTAAAGAGCCTGTTGGAAGAGGAGGGCAACCCGGAGCTCAAGCTCAGGGTGTTCGTCACCGGTGGTGGCTGCTCAGGATTCCAATACGGTTTTACCTTCGATGAACTGGTTGCCGAAGACGATGCCATCATTGAGAAAGATGGTATCCAGGTACTGGTTGACGCCATGAGTTATCCATACTTGGTTGGCGCCAATGTTGATTACGAAGAGGGTTTGGCCGGATCTCGCTTTGTGGTGCAGAACCCCAATGCTTCCTCAACCTGTGGGTGCGGCTCCTCCTTCTCGATCTGAGCCGCACTTTAGGCGATTTGAGCGGTGTTTCAGGGGGAGTAAATGGCGCCCAAAACAGCCTCTTTTTTGCTCCTGTGACTCCGGGGCAGTTGCCGGGCAGGCCGAGTAGAGTCTGCCGGGCCAGCCAGGCAAAGCCCACAGCTTCGAGCCAGTCGGCATCGATTCCATAAGTGCCGGTATCGGTAATTGACCAGGTTGGCAGTCGTCTCTGCAGTCGAGACAGCAGATCTTTATTTTTGGCCCCGCCCCCACAAATCAGTAGTTCCCCCCATCAGCGAACAAATGCACAGCCTCGGCAATACTGGCGGCAGTTACTTCCGACAGGGTTGCCTGCACGTCTGCAGGAGACAGCTCCAGGCCAGCTAGCGCCTGCTCCAGCCAGCTGGCATTGAAGGTTTCACGGCCGGTACTCTTGGGAGGCTCCGCAGCAAAATAGGGATCTGACATCAGGCGATTGAGCAACTCGGGGTGGGCACGACCACCAGCTGCCCAGGCGCCATCCCGGTCAAACGGTTGCTTCTTATGTAGGTTCACCCAATAGTCCAGCAAGGCGTTGCCGGGCCCGGTATCGTAACCATATACACTGCCATCGGCTGTCAGCTCGGTGATATTGGCCATTCCACCGATATTCACCACGGCGCGATTGCCCTCGGTTTTAAAAGCGGCGCGGTGAAATGCGGGCATTAGCGGAGCACCCTGGCCTCCGAGGGCCATATCGCGTCGGCGGAAGTCCGCTACCGTACTGATACCAGTCAAAGCTGCGATAGTGTTCGGGTCCCCCAGTTGTAAAGTGAAGGGGGAGGTCACAGTGCCTGGCGGGCGGTGCCGCACAGTTTGTCCGTGGCTGCCAATTGCGGTTACTGCGCTGGCCTCAATACCGGCACGGGCCAACAGGGTATTGGTGGCCTCGGCAAAAGCCTGGCCGAGCTGTCGGTCCAACTGTCCGGCACGATCCAGTTCAGAGGGACCTGGGGCGCAGAGGGCTAGGATGGCATCACGCAGCGAGGGGTGAATCGGGTGGCCCAGAGCTGCCAGGATACGCGGCTTGATTCTCTCTTCGCCGCCAAAATCGACCAGTGCAGCGTCGATGGAATCGACGCTGGTGCCGGACATTAGACCGATAAAAAGATCGGGCATATTGAATGGCGCTTTATCAATTGTTTTCGTCAAGTTTGGCCAATGCTGGGCCCTGGTAGTTTTCCAGTTTTGCCAGCAGAGGTTGAGTCTGGTTTTTGAAGCGCGTCATTTCAGAGGACGGCACTGACTTGGCTTTGGGAAGCTTGCGCACAATTGTTGCAGGGTTCCGATGTCTTCCGTCCACCAGGAATTCGTAGTGCAGGTGTGGACCGGTTGCATACCCGGTTGAGCCTACAGTGCCTATTACTTGGCGCTGTTTTACTCGTTGACCTTTCTTCACTTTGCGTTTGGTCAGGTGTAGGTAGCGGGTAACGTAACGTTCTCCGTGCTGAATAAATACATAATTGCCGTTGGGCTTACTGTAACCGGATGCGATCACACGGCCATCCCCTGTCGAGTAAACCGGGGTGCCACGCGGGGCGGCATAATCTGTGCCGTTGTGAGGGCGGCGCGACTTGAAAACCGGGTGCAAGCGCCGTGGATTAAAGTGGGAGCTGATGCGCACTATATCCAGCGGCGTACGAATAAATGCCTTGCGCATGCTTTTGCCTTCAGGCGTGTAGTAATTGGCGTCGCCGCTACTGTCGATGTAGCGCACTGCACTGTAAGTGCGGCCCTGATTGGTAAAACTGACCGCTAGAATGGGGCCATTGCCAATTTTTTCCCCATCCAGGAATTTCTCTTCAAACATCACGCTAAAGGTGTCGCCCTGGCGTATATCCAATGCAAAATCGATATCGGAGCTGAACACATCAGCCACTTCCATAATCAGGCTATCACTCAGACCGGCCTCACTTCCGGCAACAAACAGGGAACTGTCAATTTGAGCCAGGCGATAGGCGGGGTGGCTGTCAGGCTGGCGCTGTACCAACGTATGCTGGAAGTCATTACCCTCCGCGCGGGTAAATTTGACTTGGTTGAGACGGTCTCTCTGTAGTTCCAGACTTTGCAGTTGGCCTTCGGAGTTGACCTTAAATGTCAGCTCTTCACCAGGAGTCAGACGCGCTAGTTTCTTAGCTTCCTTGCCGCTGCCAAGCAGCTGATACATTTCGCCTGCGCTCACTTTGGCACGCTTGAACAGATCGGAAAGGGTGTCTCCGTTGCGCACCGTGAGGTTCAGGGACTGTATTGCCTCTACCGTCGCACTCGCCAAGGGAATGCTCTGGCGGGGCGAGACAGCCGCCAGTTGCTTGTCAATTTCCAGCGTGTCTTCATCTAAGGAAGAGAGATTGACGTCCAGGGGCATGCGCTTGGCTTCTACCTCTGGAGTGGGAATAAATAACGCCAATACGAGTACGCAGGCAGCGACACCAGCTGTTAGTGCGTGTACTCGCGGAAAGTGTTTGGGCAAGGCGCCAATACGGACACGTGAAGTCGGTTTGCGATGATTTTGCATGGTATTAATGGGCGGCGCCGGCTGTGGTTGTTATCTGCGCTTGAAAATCAGGGTGTTTAAAAAACAGGCATTGAAAGGGCTTTATAGCAAAAAAGCCGCCTTGGTTCACGGGGTAATTGACCCGGCTATCCATGAGTAAGTTCCTTGGCAGTAGTTTTACAGGTCGTGTCGAGCGCTTTTGCCCGCTTGTATTTGCTGCAAACTTCGGTAATGTTGCAGCGCATTTTGCCGCCGTCCGGCGGTACTAATTTCAAGCCTGAAGATGAGGGGAAAGCATGGCTGGGGTCGACATGACACTGCTTGAAGACTTGGACCGCCGCGGATTAATCAATCAAGCGACTGGTGACGGCGAACTGACGCAGCATTTGTCGGAGAGTCGAACCCTCTATTGCGGCTTTGATCCTACCGCAGACTCCCTTCATATAGGTAGTTTAGTACCATTGCTGACTTTAAAGAGGTTTCAGGCGGCGGGACATAAGCCCATAGCGCTTGTAGGCGGTGCCACGGGCTTAATCGGCGACCCCTCTTTCAAGGCGCAAGAGCGCAGCCTTAATACGCCCGATGTTGTTGCAGGCTGGGTGGATAAACTGAAGAGCCAAGTTTCCCAGTTTATTAATTTCGAATGCGGTGGGAATAGTGCAGTTGTTGCGAATAACCTCGACTGGACGCGCGATTTGAACGTGCTAGATTTTTTGCGTGATGTAGGAAAGCACTTCTCTGTTAACAATATGGTTAACAAGGAATCCGTAAAGCAGCGTATCCAACGTGAAGGGGAGGGGATTTCCTTTACCGAATTTTCCTACATGTTGCTGCAATCAATGGATTTCTCCGAGCTGTATAAATTGCACAATTGCACCCTGCAAATTGGCGGTTCAGATCAATGGGGCAATATTACCGGTGGTGTAGATCTGACCCGTCGACAACACCGTGGTAAAGTCTTTGGCCTGACTCTGCCATTGGTGACTAAAGCAGACGGCACCAAGTTTGGTAAAACAG
>NZ_CP120232.1:4202500-4315000 GCF_030012965.1 Microbulbifer sp. MLAF003 | reverse complement strand
TTCGGGAGAAGGTACGCCGGTTTTGGTGATGGGACTTGCTCCCTAAGCTGAGGCCGGTCGAAGTGACCAGGTGGCTGCGACTGTTTATTAAAAACATAGCACTCTGCAAACACGTAAGTGGACGTATAGGGTGTGACGCCTGCCCGGTGCCGGAAGGTTAATTGATGGGGTTAGCTTCGGCGAAGCTCTTGATCGAAGCCCCGGTAAACGGCGGCCGTAACTATAACGGTCCTAAGGTAGCGAAATTCCTTGTCGGGTAAGTTCCGACCTGCACGAATGGCGTAACGATGGCCACGCTGTCTCCACCAGAGACTCAGTGAAATTGAAATCGCTGTTAAGATGCAGTGTACCCGCGGCTAGACGGAAAGACCCCGTGAACCTTTACTACAGCTTTGCACTGAACTTTGAGCCTATTTGTGTAGGATAGGTGGGAGGCTTTGAAGCAGCGACGCTAGTTGTTGTGGAGCCGTCCTTGAAATACCACCCTGGTATGTTTGAGGTTCTAACTCTGGTCCGTTATCCGGATCGAGGACAGTGTATGGTGGGTAGTTTGACTGGGGCGGTCTCCTCCCAAAGAGTAACGGAGGAGTACGAAGGTGCACTCAGCATGGTCGGAAATCATGCAATGAGCATAATGGTATAAGTGCGCTTGACTGCGAGACAGACATGTCGAGCAGGTACGAAAGTAGGTCATAGTGATCCGGCGATTCTGTATGGAAGGGTCGTCGCTCAACGGATAAAAGGTACTCCGGGGATAACAGGCTGATACCGCCCAAGAGTTCACATCGACGGCGGTGTTTGGCACCTCGATGTCGGCTCATCACATCCTGGGGCTGAAGCCGGTCCCAAGGGTATGGCTGTTCGCCATTTAAAGTGGTACGCGAGCTGGGTTTAGAACGTCGTGAGACAGTTCGGTCCCTATCTGCCGTGGGCGTTGGAGATTTGAGAAGAGTTGCTCCTAGTACGAGAGGACCGGAGTGAACGAACCTCTGGTGTTCCGGTTGTCACGCCAGTGGCATTGCCGGGTAGCTATGTTCGGACGGGATAACCGCTGAAAGCATCTAAGCGGGAAGCCTCCTTCAAGATAAGATCTCCCTGGGAACTTGATTCCCCTAAAGGGCCGTGGAAGACTACCACGTTGATAGGCTGGGTGTGGAAGCGTTGTGAGGCGTTGAGCTAACCAGTACTAATTGCCCGTGCGGCTTGACCATACAACAGAGATGGTTACTAACGACTAGCTAAGCTAGCGGATTGTGAGTTAGAGACATACGATCGCTTGCGGTGTATTACTACAGATTGTTTTACCGACTTATTTGGGGTTATCGCCGGTCAACAACATGACCGAGGCAAACAGCGATAACGCGGCAGGCCAAGCACATTGCTTATAAGACCAGCGCCAACCCAAGCCAGTTTGCCTGACGACAATAGAGTTGTGGAACCACCTGATCCCTTGCCGAACTCAGAAGTGAAACGCAACATCGCCGATGGTAGTGTGGGGCTTCCCCATGTGAGAGTAGGTCATCGTCAGGCTTCTAATCCGAAAGGGCCACCCAATGGGTGGCCCTTTTTTTATGTGTGAAAAAAATATCCGTGAAGAGCCGTAAAGAAGAAAAGCAAAAACTTGGAAGTTAAAAATAAAAAAAGGCAAAGATGAAACGAAGAAAAATTAAAAAAGAAAAGCTAAAAATAAAAACTAAGAAAATAATGTGACAAAGAAACCCTGAAAAGTAATGAATAACCCAGTCAGGTTTTTGCCCTCAAAATCCAGTTGAAAAATTTAATCAGGAAAAACCCCGGTAAAAAGTCGAACACGTTTACGCGACTGTAAATAAAGAGTTCTCCTCGCGACTTTCTCTCCTGGAAAAAATTGAGCGCCCAGCTATTTTTTACTGCAATCTTCCCTGGAAGGGCATTCCCAAATAATTTACCGCAGTACTACTAGTAGTCTTCCCGGAAAAAATCTTCCCAATAAAGAAATTATCTCCGCTGTAAAAAAGGGCCTGACAGGGATAAAAGTGACACAAAAATACCAATGAAAAAGCCGGTGATTTTTTGTGCGCTCGCGCAATGTCACACAACTGTAAGGCTGGCAGCGGATATACCACAGTTATACACAAGTCTATCCAGCCATTCTGTTAATAACGGCCGACCTGTGGAAATCACCCTAGAATCAGTGGTGTTTTTTTACCCATTAAAAGGCCCCTATGGAAACAGAGGCCTGAAAGTGGATATCCCGGAGTTATGCACAGGTCTATCCATGGATTCTGTTAGTAACCGTCTCTTCATCCGCTTGTCATCAGTTATAAACAACTACCTGTTTAGACAGAGATGTCAGTTTTATTAAAGGTGGCACGGAAGTCTTTGTGATCGAAAGTTTGGGTTGGGTGGAATAAGAGGGAAATAAAAAAGCCCCTCTGAGTGGGGCTTTTTTATTTAGGTTGTGCTGAAGTATGCAGAAGATAGTTTGCTATGGTTCATAGGCATTTTCTGGGACCAGATCGTAATTCATTTCTTTTAGGCTCAGCTCATCAAGAGGAACCAGCTGTGCGGGAAGAGAAAAGCTACGTAGTGGCTTACCCTGGGCCCAGTCCAGGATAGTAATTGTTTCTGTTTCTTCTTGGAGCTGGTGTAGTAGGCCCTTTAGTGCGATCGCATTAGCTGAAGATAAGAAGTGATACTCATGCTCTCCCTCCAGCTGAACGAAACGGGACTCCTTGTCAGCTTCTTCAATACGAAGCCATGCTGTGCCTTTATCCACATCCTCTTCACCGAGAACCATAGGCCCAAGTGGGTCTTCATAGATCGAGGTTAAGTTGTTAACTATTGGAGGGCGTAATGTGCCAACCCAAACCCAACCAGAGAGACTTATACGACTTAACTGCCATTCACACAGCCAGACTGTCTGATCATCATCGATGCGAAACTCACGATACTCTCGCTGCCCAAGATAGCTGTCAAAACTAACTTCCTCGTTGGGGTTATCCCGACGGAAGCTGTGTAGCTGCTGGGTCATCTCATAATTGACTTCCCAGTGTTTTCTTAAACGCCACTGCATAGGGTATTGACCCCACTCGACGATATATTCTTCCCGCTCGCGGATAGTTTCTACAACCCGCCAGAAGGCGCCATCAATCAAAATGCAGGTATCGCCAATTTTACAGCCTGGAGCGATGATGCTGCATTCCGGTGACGCCTCTGAAGCGCTGACAATATGTTCAGCGCGCCCTTCGATTACATCGTACCAGGGGAATCCATGGCGCAAGGGCGGAGGGAATGCGAGTGGTGGTCGACCACCGAGTAGGCGACGAAAAAGTACCGACTTCTCAATTTCCAGGTCAGAGAGAGTATAACCTTCCTGTTGGGTGATCTGGCCCCAGGCAAAGGCGGCTCGGATTAGGTGTTTTTCACGGTCTGAAAAGCTCATGGGTGCAGTCATGGGCAAACTAAAACGGAAACCTTACCACTGTGGGGAGGAGGGTGCTAATGCAATTCATTGACATGGGATGGTAAAGGACAGGTTTACTTGAGCTTAGATACACTGGGGTACTCGACAAATAGATTAGGAGAAGCTGTCGTGGTATGGATGCGGAGGTTATATTTCGGTTGTTTAGTAATGGGGTTTTTTATCGCCCATGGTGCTATGGCAGCCGAAGGAGATGGTGGGGCTGACGATTGCTATCTTGATGGATGGCAATACTCATTGCAGTGTTCTCGGATTACAGTTGGGAAAGGGGACACACAAGTTAAACTGGCCGTAATGGTTTCTCCCGCGCTGGATGAAAGCGGAGAAGAGCCTCTCTATCTACTCGCGGGGGGCCTGGACAGGCGGCGAGTGATCTTGCAATCCTGCTGAACAAGTTTCGTAAAATAAACCAAACGCGTGCAATCGTATTGGTGGATCGCCGCGGTGCAGGATTATCCCGCCCATTTAGCTGCGGTATTGATCGCAATACGCCAAACGAATTGGAGGTGATCTCAAAATCACTGGCAGATTGCTACCTGCAACAAACAACATTTGCCAATTCACTCAGTAGCCGCCAGACCATTGAAGACCTTGAACTGGTGCGGAAACATTTCGGCCACGAGAAGATTTCCCTGTGGGGTGGTTCCTGGGGAACACGGACAGCTTTACTTTATCAGCAGTGGTATCCGGACAGTTTAACTGCCTTGGTACTAGATGCGGTAGCACCTATAGATACAAAGGTGTTTTTAGGGGCTTCGGCTGCTGAGCATGCCTTGCAAACTTTAGTGAGAGACTGTCAATCCGATTTAGCCTGCTCCCGGTTTGGTGATTGGCAGGGAGTATTGGAACAATTGCTGATTAACTGGGATGACTCCGCTGCGAAAAAATTTCCGGACCCAGTTACGGGGAGAGTATCCGAGCAACCCATGTCACTTTGGGCCTTGCAAAGCATGATCCGGGCGGCTTTGTACTCTCCCGAAGCGTCGGCGCAACTGCCATTTGCAATCACTGAAGCAGGCTCAGGTAATTACTTGCCATTGGCCGGTATAGCGGGATTTTTTCAGATACAACAACGGGAATGTCCCTGGGCCTGACTTTCTCTGTTGCCTGCTCAGAGGAGTTACATCGAATCAGCGAGGAAGAAGTTGCTGCGGATATTGCTGGTGCTTTTATTGGCAGGGCTTTTCTTGAGTTTTTTCTCGTGGTTGTGATGTATGGCCTGTGCCTAAAAGGCCTTATAGCAAACCTGAACCCCGTCACCATCCAGTATTGTTAATATCGGGTGAAGCGGATCCGATCACGCCGCCAATCTATGCACAAAAGGATCTTGATTATCTCTCCAATAAGCAGCACCTGATAGTAATGGGGGGAGGGCATATTAATTCCATTCGAGGTTGTATTCCTGATTTGATTGATAAATTTCTTACTTCACCTGAAGTGAAGCTGGATCAAGCTTGTGTGAAGGATATTCACAGACCGCCGTTCATGATTGGAGCTTATGGGCCAGAGTTGGATCGGAGAGGCGGTTCTGATTCAAAAGGAATGGAACAGGGGGGAGCGGCAGTGATTAGAGTTAATTCGGTTAGTAAGCAGTTTTCGGGAACCCCTGTACTGAAGAACCTGAACTTTTCTATTGCTGATGGGCAGATAACAGCCTTACTGGGTGCCAATGGTGCGGGCAAAACGACATGTCTTCGCATTATTACCGGTTTACTAAAAGCAGATAGTGGGCATGCTTATGTTGGTGGCCTCGAGGTTTCAAAGTATCCGAAGGAAATACGTCGGCAGTTAGGCGTGGTTGGAGACCGGGAAGGACTTTATGAACGTCTTACCGTAGCGGAGTATTTGTCCTTTTTCGCCAGTGCCCAAGGGTTGGCTGGAGATAAATTAGAATTTGCATTGCAATCTGTGCGAGAAGAGTTAGAGCTATCCAGCCTTTGGAATCGCCGAACAAAAGGGTTTTCTCAAGGGGAGAGAATGAAGGTGTCTCTCGCTCGGGCGCTAGTACATCGGCCCTCCCATCTGATTTTGGATGAGCCCACCCGTGGTTTAGATGTGCTTGCTGCCAGGTTACTGCGTAGAACTCTTTTAAACTTGAGGTCAGAGGGAACAGCAATTTTATTTTCGAGCCATATTATGGCTGAGGTTGTAGAGCTATCCGATACTGTTTTGATCATGGCAAATGGCACTATTGTCGATAGTGGAACCCCAGGCGAACTCAATACACGTTCAGGTAGTAACAACCTTGAGGATAGTTTCGTGAAGCTTGCTTATGGTCAAAGGGCAGGGAAGAGTCAGCAGGGAGAGGTAGCATGAGTATTGTCGATAATGTTTTATCACAGCAATTCCAAGCACTGGTTCTAAAGGAGCTTCTTGAAGTTTGGCGTGATCGGCGGGCTTTAATGATTGCATTGGGTTTTACCCTTTTATTTCCAGCAATAATGATTGGAAGTGGTGCCCTATCTTTTAAGGTAGTGTCCGAAACCAATTTAAATATTGCCATTGTAGGTAGTGACTATGCCCCTTTATTAGAGAATCAATTACATGGAACTGGTTTCCGGATTGATCAGTTGAGGGAGGGGATTCCACGTGAACTTCTTGAGGATAAATATGATGCTGTCCTACAAATAGGCAAAGAATTTGAGACAGACTATCGCAATCTCCTGTCTCCCAAAGTCTATTTGTATGTTGATGGTTCAAGTAAATCTGGTGGGCGGGGTATTCAGCTTATACAGGAGCGCCTGGGTACCCTACAGAAAACAATTATGCAGCAGCGTTTATCAGCACGTGGTATTGCGCCTCAGGTTCTTACTCCCTGGCAGTTACAAATAAGGGACGTTAGCACTCCGTCCAGCCGGGGGTTAGCTATTTTAGGAATTATGGTGCCAGTGCTATTGATTATGGCGTTGATGGTATGCAGCGCAGCTCCATCTATCGACACCTCTGCGGGAGAGCGGGAGCGCATGAGTATCGAAACCTTATTGCAGCAACCCTTGAATGGTTGGCAGATTATTGTGGCGAAAGTGCTCGCCGTAACCAGTATCGGTTGGTTTGGGTCACTTCTTTCGCTCGCAGTTTTAACGCTATCATTTACTCTTTTACCACTGGCAGAAATTGGAGTGCAGTTTTCTGCAGGAATAACCGAGTTGGTGGCTATGAGTTTTTTGTTATTGCCACTGGCATTGCTGGTTGCTGTTCTCCAGATTCTTTTAGCCCTGCGCTCCCAGTCCTTTAAAGATGCACAAATCCAGCTGAGCATTTTGCAGGGATTACCTGTCGCATTGCTGATGATAGTAAATCTATCTGACATTAAATTGGACTCACCCGCTTGGCAACTGACCCCCTTAATCGGGCAGCAACAATGGCTCAGCCTGTTAATGGCAGGTGAGGCGATACCTGTACCCTTGGCTCTTGCTGGCTCCTTGGTCACCCTATCTTTGGTTGGGCTGTGTATATTAGTAGGTGCACGTGCTTTGAGTCGTGAGAGCCTGCTTGGGGCTACCTAGCTGATGAATTGAGAGTTGTATTGGCATGAATGACTTCCGCGAGGGGCTGCTGAGTATTAATTTGCAGTCAATTGCTGATAACTATCTAGATCTGACCGAGAAGTTGGCTGGTGGCGCCCGCTGTGGCGCTGTGGTCAAGGCGGATGCCTATGGCCTAGGTATGACCCAGGTAGCGCCGACCCTCTACCGGCAAGGCTGCCGGGACTTCTTTGTTGCAACCCAAGCGGAAGGGGAGCGTCTTCGTAGAGAGCTGGGGGACGAGGTCCGCATCGTTATTCTAACCGGGGTGCGAAATGGGGCAGAATTAGAGTGTGCCCACGCAGGGTTGATGCCAACACTGTTTACCCTGGAGCAATTGCGCAATTGGGTCGAAATATGTGCTCGCGCGGAATTAGTGGCTCCCTGTGCGGTAAAAGTAGATTCGGGTATGACGCGCCTGGGTCTCAGCGAGGAGGAGTTTGAACTACTACTGGGGGACCGGCAATTACTTGACTCCGCGGATATACGCATCCTTCTCAGCCATCTGGCTTGTGCGGATGAGCCGCTCCATCCACAAAATAGCTTTCAATTGCGCAGTTTTAAAGAAGCTGGTGAGAGGCTGCGTTCACTGTGTCCCGAGGTGCAGCTGAGCCTCGCTAATTCCTCAGGCATTTTCCTCGGTGAGGATTATCACTTTGATATTGCCCGCCCCGGATCTGCTCTCTACGGGATTAACCCGGTTCCCGGTACTCCCAATCCAATGAGGCCCACAGTAGCACTCAGTCTACCGATAGTGCAAAAGCGTTTTGTCAGTCGCGAACAGTCTGTTGGTTATGGAGCGACCCAACAGGCTGCAGCAGGAAGCTGGCTGGCAGTGGCTCGGGGTGGCTATGCAGACGGTATAATCCGGGCTCAGGGTGGCCGGGGTCGCGGCTGGGCCTGCGGTCGCCATCTACCGATAATCGGTCGTATATCTATGGATTCCACGACTTTCGATATCTCTGCGTTATCCGACCAAGACCGGGAATCTCTGCAGTCCATAGATGTTCTCAATAAAGAGCTAACGGTGGATGAGGTGGCAGAATACGCTGGCACTATTGGTTATGAGGTGTTGACCAGCCTCGGACATCGTTATTTTCGTCGCTATATAAAAAGTTGATCGCCTTGCAAGACACTATCGCAAAAAGCTCACTGGAACAGTTACGCCCGGTATTGGAATTACTGGCTGATGGTAATCTGCATTCTGGGGAATCTCTCGGTGCAGCCCTTGGAGTAAGCCGCGCTGCAGTGTGGAAGCAATTAAAGAAACTTGAGCATTACGGATTGGCGCTCGAATCGGTTAAAGGGAGGGGTTACCGTTTGCCTGGAGGGTTGGAGTTGCTCTCTTCGGACAAGATTTACGAGGGGCTTGGGGATAATTCCAATGCTCTTTTACGCGAGCTGATTTTATTTGACGAGGTGGGCTCGACGAATACGCAGCTCTTAACTCGCATGGAGCAGGGTAGTGGGCATGCTATTGCCATGCTTGCAGAAAGACAGAGTGCTGGTCGAGGGCGTCGCGGTCGAGGCTGGATCAGCCCTTATGGGGTTGGGGTGAGTTTGTCTGTCGGCTGGGAGTTCAGCGGCGGAGTGCAAAGCCTGGAGGGACTGAGCCTCGCGGTAGGGGTGGCGTTGGCGCGGGCATTAGAACGTTTTTCGGTACCGGATATCCGCTTGAAATGGCCCAATGATATCTGGTGCCGTGGCCGGAAGCTTGCAGGGGTTTTGCTTGAGCTCAAGGGGGATCTGACCGATCGCTGTGCTGTGGTTATCGGCATAGGGCTGAATAGTGGCCTGCGCATTGAAACCGCCACTGAAATTGATCAGCCTTGGGCGGATTTGCAGCAGATTTGCCCGGGGATACCGCGTAACCATTTAGTGGCTGCGATATTGGATGAGCTGTTACCGTTATTGCACGAATATCCACAAAGAGGATTTAGTGCTTACCGGGATGCCTGGACCAAGCTGGATCAATTTGCCGGTCAGCCGGTCACACTGCAGGCCGGTTCTCAGGTTTGGGCCGGTATCGCCGCCGGGGTAGATGACAAAGGTGCCTTAATTTTAGATATGGATGGAGAGCTGAAACACTTTCATGGAGGGGAAATCTCTTTGCGGGGGCAGGTTTGATTCTGGAACTGGATATTGGTAATACCCGTGGCAAATGGCGCCTGTTAAACGAAGGGCAGGTAGATATGCGCGGGCATTTTGGTACCTCCGACTTGCGTGAAGGTCGTATGCCGGACGGCTGGGATAAGCTGGGCCTGGAGTTGCAGCCCAAGCGGGTTCGCGTGGTAAATGTTGCGGGCCCCGTAGTCGCTGAGTCGTTGTCAGAGCATGTAAGATCCTTGTTTTCTCTGGATGTGGAGTTCTCACAGGTACTCGAAGAATGTGCCGGAGTTACCTGTGGCTATGACAACCACCAGGTATTAGGTACTGATCGATGGCTGGCGATGCTTGCCGCATATGGCCGGGACCAGAGTGCAGCACTAATTGTGGACTGTGGCAGCGCGGTTACCCTAGATTTGATAGACAATAACGGAGGTCACCTTGGTGGGTATATCGTACCCGGTATAGGTTTAATGCAGCGCTCTCTGCGGCTGGATACTCATGCGGCCAGGAGTGCGCAGGCGTTTACATTGACGACATCGTTAAGTGCTGGGCGCAATACCGATGAGGCCATTAATCGCGGACTATTTCTAATGGTGCTTGGGGCAATCGATCGGGCACTTGATCAACTGCGAAATTATACTGGTGGGGAGCCGTTACTGTGGCTTACCGGTGGAGATGGGGCGCTACTGTCCTCTCTCTATCAAAGTGAGCATCACTTGGTGCCGGAGTTGGTACTGGATGGCTTGGCGTTGAGTAATCCCTAAATATAAAGACTGTTATGCGTTGGATCGCTCTCTTCTTACTGATACTTAATCTGGGGGTGTTTGCCTGGTTTATGGCGGCATCCCCAGCTAATGATGGCACCGTCAGTGTTGTCAGCCCAGGTCGGGGCACTGAAATCCAGGAAATTGTCTTGGTTAGTGAAATATCGCCAGAACAGCTGCCCCCAGTGGAAGAGGAGACGGCCCCGTTAGCCACTGAGGTCTCTGGAGAGCAATTGTGTACCTTGATCGGGCCTTTTCCCGAAGAATATCTGGGGAAGGATATAGTGGAGCGTCTCTCCGCCCTCCAGGTTTCTGCCAGTCTTCGCGAAATTCAAATGCAAGGGCAGATGCGTTACTGGGTTTTTTTACCGCCGCTGAACTCTCGTAGAGAGGCATTCAACCGTTTGCGTGAACTGCAGGCCCAGGGTATCGATAGCTATGTAATCCCCAAGGGTGCTCTTGCCGACGGTATATCATTTGGTATTTTCAGTGAACGCGAACGCGCAGAAGGTCTTGCTGAAGAACTGGCGGAAAAGGGAATTGGGGCGCAGTTCCGTGAAGAGCCTCAGACTCATATGGAGCGTTGGATTATATTGGCGCCTGGGCAGGCTGAACGTTTGGCTGGAGAATTCTGGCAACATCTGCAGGAAGAGCACCCCAAGCTGGATCGGCGCAGAAATCTTTGTTCAGAAGTGGCGAGCTGAAAGGCTCTCGACTATAGGTCTTAATCCTCACGGCTTGATATTTAGCGGCTGAATTTTTCTCTATGAGGCAAATGGCGACACAAAAAATTCCGATTTATCTGTAAAAAGGGTGTTGCTTGTCAGGATAACTTCCCCTAGAATCCCGCCTCCATTGACGAGGCTGACCAATCAACTTCGCCAATGAATGGGATAGTGCTGGCGTAGCTCAGTTGGTAGAGCAGCTGACTTGTAATCAGCCGGTCGGGGGTTCGACTCCTCTCGCCAGCTCCATTTTATCCCAGCATTGTTCAACATTAAATTTCGCAGGTAAGTCTGTGAAATTTAAAGAAAAAAATGTTGACAGTGCAGCGGAAGGTGTAGAGAATGCACCCCGCATTGAGGCAGGGGTTCCCGAGTGGCCAAAGGGATCAGACTGTAAATCTGACGCGAAAGCTTCGGTGGTTCGAATCCACCCCCTGCACCATTTTTTACACCGTAAGGTGTTGCCAGCGAAACGGATTGTTTCGTTTGGAGGCTCCCGCAAGCGGGCATAGTTCAATGGTAGAACCTCAGCCTTCCAAGCTGATGATGCGGGTTCGATTCCCGCTGCCCGCTCCAGTTATGGGTTCAGCTGGAATATCCTCCGGATTGGCAAGCCTTGTGGTCGCCTGGTTTGGCGAGATATTTGCTCATGTAGCTCAGGGGTAGAGCACACCCTTGGTAAGGGTGAGGTCGGCGGTTCAAATCCGCCCATGAGCTCCATTTTTAATAGCCGCGAGGGTGAGAGCTCTTGCGGTTGTTTGTGTCCGGGGTCGGGGTTTTCCGGGTCGGATGCGCATGTTCTGGACATGGGTGGGATCGTTAACGGTTCACCTATATTAGGAGGCTGCAATGGCAAAAGAAAAGTTTGAACGTTCCAAGCCCCACGTGAACGTGGGCACCATCGGTCACGTTGACCACGGTAAAACCACCCTGACCGCTGCTCTGACCCGCGTATGTGCGGAAGTATGGGGCGGTGACGCTGTAGCTTTCGACGGTATCGACAATGCACCGGAAGAGCGTGAGCGCGGTATCACCATCGCTACCTCTCACGTTGAGTACGAGTCCCCGACTCGCCACTACGCGCACGTAGACTGCCCGGGACACGCCGACTACGTTAAGAACATGATCACCGGTGCTGCTCAGATGGACGGCGCTATCCTGGTATGTTCCGCAGCTGACGGCCCCATGCCGCAGACTCGTGAGCACATCCTGCTCTCCCGTCAGGTAGGTGTACCTTACATCGTTGTGTTCCTGAACAAAGCGGACATGGTAGACGACGAAGAGCTGCTCGAGCTGGTAGAGATGGAAGTTCGCGAACTTCTGGATCAGTACGAGTTCCCGGGTGACGACACTCCGATCATCGTTGGTTCTGCTCTGATGGCCCTGAACGGCGAAGACGACAACGAAATGGGTACCACCGCTGTTAAGAAGCTGGTTGAAACCCTGGACGAGTACATTCCTGAGCCGGAGCGCGCTGTAGACCTGCCGTTCCTGATGCCGATCGAAGACGTATTCTCTATCTCCGGCCGTGGTACCGTGGTAACCGGTCGTGTAGAGCGCGGTGTAATCCACACTGGCGACGAGATCGAGATCGTTGGTATCAAAGAGACCACCACTACCACCTGTACTGGTGTTGAGATGTTCCGCAAGCTGCTCGACGAAGGTCGTGCAGGTGAGAACATCGGCGCGCTGCTGCGCGGCACCAAGCGTGACGAAGTGGAGCGTGGTCAGGTACTGGCTAAGCCTGGTTCTATCACTCCGCACACCAAGTTCGAAGCGGAAGTGTACGTACTGTCCAAGGACGAAGGTGGTCGTCACACCCCGTTCTTTAAAGGCTACCGTCCTCAGTTCTACTTCCGTACTACCGACGTAACTGGTGCGGTAGAGCTGCCGGAAGGTACTGAAATGGTAATGCCGGGCGACAACATTCAAATGGTTGTTACCCTGATCGCTCCGATCGCCATGGAAGACGGCCTGCGCTTCGCTATTCGCGAAGGTGGTCGTACCGTAGGTGCGGGCGTTGTTGCTAAGATCATCGAGTAATCTTTGATCTTCGTGCCGCCGAGGTTCCTTGGCGGTGCACCAGATGAGAGGGCAGGCTATAGTCCTCTCCATCTTCGAGTGTTAAAGCACTCGTGATGTACAGGCCAGTAGTTCAATTGGTAGAGCACCGGTCTCCAAAACCGGCTGTTGGGGGTTCGAGTCCCTCCTGGCCTGCCATTTTCAATCACTCCGCTTAGGATAAGCTTAGGGGTGTCGCGAAACCCTGCTTATGAGTGGGGCTTTTGTGTTTTTGAGCACTAGGGGCTTATCTGTAGTGCGCTAAGGGCTTCATATATGAATGCTAAAGCAGAAGCGAAAACCTTTCGTCTTGACGGCCTAAAGTGGCTGCTGATAGTGCTGTTGGTTGGCGGTGCTGTCGCGGGCAACTCTTATTATGCCGAATTCCCCTTGATCTACCGCGTGTTGGCAGTTACTGCCATCTGCTTGGTCGCTCTGGTTGTGGCAGTAAATACCGCCAAAGGCAATGCTCTCTGGCAACTGTTGCGCGAGGCGCAAACCGAGGTCAGGCGCGTGGTTTGGCCGACCCGCCAAGAGGCAACCCAGACCACAGTGATTGTGGTGGTTTTTGTATTGATTATGGCGTTAATTCTCTGGGCGCTGGACTCCGCATTAGGTTGGGCGGCATCCAAACTCATCGGCTAAAGGTTGATACATGTCAAAGCATTGGTATGTGGTCCAGGCTTACTCGGGATATGAGAAGCGTGTTGCCAGCTCCCTAAAAGAGCGAATTGAGCTGCACGAAATGGATCACCTGTTTGGTGAAGTGCTGGTTCCCACCGAAGAAGTGGTGGAGATGCGAGCAGGACAGAAGCGTAAAAGTGAGCGTAAGTTCTTCCCCGGCTATGTTCTGGTGGAAATGGAACTGAATGATGATACCTGGCACCTGGTAAAAGAAACTCCACGTGTGCTCGGTTTTATCGGTGGTAAGGCGGATAGGCCGGCGCCTATTACCGATCGAGAGGCGCAGGCTATCCTGAATCGCATTGATGATTCTGTCGATAAGCCGAAGCCCAAAACACTGTTTGAGCCTGGCGAAATGGTTCGGGTTATCGACGGTCCGTTTAATGATTTCAATGGTGTGGTTGAAGAAGTTAACTACGAGAAGAGCCGCTTGCGCGTAGCAGTGTTGATTTTCGGACGCTCCACCCCGGTTGAGCTGGAATTTAGCCAGGTAGAAAAGACCTGATTCCAGTATATTTTTTTGCCCTCTTTCGCCGCGAGGTGGAAGGGGGTTTTCGCGTCCCCGAAAAATAAGTTTTATTTTTGGGGTTTTGGGGAGCCGGTTCCTTTGATCATAGTGGTTAGTTGGAATGGGCGTTACCACCCATCTAGAGGAGAGCTGTAATGGCTAAGAAAGTAGAAGCTTATATCAAGCTGCAAGTTAAGGCCGGTCAGGCCAATCCAAGTCCACCCGTAGGTCCTGCACTGGGTCAGCACGGCGTGAACATCATGGAATTCTGTAAGGCGTTCAATGCCCAGACCCAGAGCCTCGAGCCAGGTCTGCCAGTGCCGGTTGTGATCTCTGTTTACAGTGATCGCTCCTTCACCTTCATTATGAAATCTCCGCCTGCCGCGGTACTGCTGCGCAAGGCTGCCAAGATCAAGAGCGGTTCCGGTCGTCCTAATACCGACAAGGTGGGCAAGGTTACCCGTGCTCAGCTGGAAGAGATCGTGGAAATGAAGAAAGCCGACCTGACTGCATCCGATATGGACGCGGCCGTGCGCACCATCGCCGGTTCCGCACGCAGTGCCGGTATCGAAGTGGAGGGTCTCTAAGTGGCTAAATTGAGCAAGCGTCAGCGCGCTATCGCTGAGAAAGTGGAAGCTGGCAAGGCTTATGGCATTGAAGAAGCTGTTGCCCTGCTGAAAGAGCTGTCCAACGTTAAGTTTGCAGAGACTGTAGACGCCTCTGTAAACCTGGGCATCGACCCGCGTAAATCCGACCAGGCTGTTCGTGGTGCGACCACTCTGCCGCACGGTACCGGTAAAGAAGTTCGCGTAGCTGTTTTCACCCAGGGTGCAAATGCTGACGCCGCTAAGGAAGCGGGCGCTGACCTGATCGGTATGGATGAGCTGGCTGCCGATGTTAAAGCCGGCAAGATGGACTTCGACGTAGTAATCGCTTCTCCGGATGCGATGCGCGTAGTTGGCCAGCTGGGTCAAATCCTCGGCCCGCGTGGCCTGATGCCGAACCCGAAGACTGGCACTGTAACTCCAGACGTTGCCACTGCTGTTAAGAATGCCAAAGCTGGTCAGGTGCGTTTCCGCGCTGACAAAGGCGGCATCATCCACGGCGGTATCGGCAAGGTAGCTTTCGATGCAAATGCACTGAAAGAAAACCTGGAAGCCCTGGTTGCCGACCTGAAGAAAGCCAAGCCGGCTTCCGCTAAGGGCGTGTACCTGAAGAAGATCACCTTGAGCACCACTATGGGCCCGGGCCTGGTTATCGACCAGTCTTCTCTGACCATCTAATTATGGCAGTGCAGCCCTCTGGGGCTGTATGCCGAAATGAACTTTGGGGTCCACTTGATGCTTCGGCAGAAATGTGGGCCGTCAAAGACCGTAGGTGCCCGGTGCGTTGAGGTTTAACGTGTCTGGCTTAATCCAAACCTCGGCCAGGTTGGTCGCTAAGAGGTTTGAGCCTACGCAGACGGTGTCGCCCAAACCAGTATTTTTTGCTGGATTTGAGCTTTATGCACCGGAACGGATCGGACGGTTAAGTCCGATTTTTTCAAATCCAGGAGTGACACTATGGCTATTGGACTCGAAGACAAGAAAGCGATTGTCGCAGATGTCCAGCAAGCTGCTGAGGGTGCTCTGTCTGCGGTAGTTGCGGATTCCCGCGGCGTAACCGTGAATGACATGACTGCCCTGCGCAAAGAGGCTCGCGAGAACGGCGTTTGGTTAAAAGTCGTCCGCAATACTCTGGCGCGTCGCGCTCTGGCAGGAACCGATTACGAATGTCTGACCGACAAATTCGTAGGTCCCAGCATCATTGCATTTTCCAACGAACACCCGGGTGCCGGTGCGCGCATCCTGAGCCAGTTCGCCAAGGGCAATGACAAGCTGGAACTGAAAGGTGCTGCCTTCGAAGGCGCGATCACCGACGTCGCACTGTTGGCAAGCCTGCCGACATACGACGAGGCGATCGCCAAGCTGATGAGCGTGTTGAAAGAAGCATCTGCTGGCAAGCTGGTTCGCACTATTGCGGCCGTTCGCGACCAAAAAGAGCAGGAAGCTGCATAATTTTTTCGCAAGAGCGAATCGCAGCTTCAAAACGAAATACGAGCAGCTACTGCTCAAACCAATTCAGGTAATGACTCATGTCTCTGACTAAAGAAGATATCATCAACGCTGTTGCTGAAATGTCCGTTAAGGACGTTGTTGAGCTGATCGAAGCGATGGAAGAGAAGTTCGGTGTAACTGCTGCTGCAGCAGTTGTAGCCGGTCCGGCTGGCGGCGAGGCTGCTGCTGAAGAGAAGGACTCTTTCGACGTGATCCTGACCTCTGCAGGCGACAAGAAAGTGAACGTGATTAAAGCTGTTCGCGGCATCACTGGCCTGGGCCTGAAAGAAGCCAAGGCATTGGTTGACGGCGCTCCGAGCCCGCTGAAAGAAGGCGCAACCAAAGACGAAGCTGAAGCCGCTAAGAAAGAGCTGGAAGAAGCTGGCGCAACTGTAGAACTGAAGTAATTCAGTTGTTGCGATTCCCGCTAGCAGTCGCGTAAAGCGGCAGGTAGCGGTAAGGCTGGTGGACTTTGTCCGCCGGCCTTTTTGCCGTTTGCGGTACTGAGGTTTTTAGTGGTGCCGGCGGAAGGAAAAACCGTGGCAAACCTCATTTAACCATAGCGCAGCCATGCTGCCTAAAAGCAAGCGGAGAGGTTTCTGATCAGTACAGCCCAAACTGTGTTGCTCAGAGGCTTCTCGCCCGGAGGAACTCCCGAATGGAGTTCCACGAAGTCTTGTCACTGATCAAGCTGGGGAATTTGAATGGCTTACTCATATACTGAGAAAAAACGTATCCGCAAGGATTTTGGCAAACTGCCTAAGGTCATGGATGTGCCCTTCCTGCTTGCGATACAGCTGGATTCATATCGCAATTTTACACAGGCCGACAAGCGCCCAGATGACCGCCTGGATGTTGGCCTGCAGGCGGCGTTTAAATCTGTATTTCCAATTGTCAGCTATTCCGGCAATGCCGCCCTGGAGTACGTGAGCTATACGCTGGGTAAGCCGGCTTTTGATGTAAAAGAGTGCACCCTGCGCGGTGTCACTTACGCGTGCCCACTGCGCGTGCGAGTACGCCTGATTATTTACGATAAAGAGTCTGCGAATAAGTCCATCAAGGACATCAAAGAGCAGGAAGTGTACATGGGCGAAATCCCGCTCATGACCGACAACGGTACTTTTGTAATCAATGGTACTGAGCGGGTAATCGTATCCCAGTTACACCGTTCCCCGGGTGTATTTTTCGATCACGACAAAGGCAAGACTCACTCCTCCGGTAAGCTGTTGTACGCCGCACGAGTTATCCCTTACCGTGGATCCTGGTTGGATTTCGAGTTCGACCCGAAAGATCTGGTATTCGTACGTATCGACCGTCGCCGCAAACTGCCAGCGACGATTCTGTTGCGTGCACTGGGTTATAGCTCCCAGGAAATGCTGGAGATGTTCTTCGAGACCAGCAGGTTTGAGCTGCACGAGGATCACGTCAGCCTGGAACTGATCCCTTCTCGCTTGCGTGGTGACGTTGCCTCCTTTGATATCAAAGATGACCAGGGCAAGGTGATTGTGGAAGAGGGGCGTCGTATCACTCCGCGCCACATTCGCCAGCTGGAAAAGGCCGGTGTTGAGAAACTGGAAGCACCCCTGGAGTACCTGTTTGGCCGCACCTTGGCCCACGATATTGTCGATGAATCCACTGGCGAAATTGCGGTCGAGTGTAATACCGAGATCACTGCAGAAGTGATCGCGCAGTTGCGTGTGCTGAATATCAAGCAGTTCGATACTCTGTACACCAATGATCTGGACCGGGGACCGTTTATCTCCGATACCTTGCGTGCAGAGCCCTCCCGCACTCAGCTGGAAGCGCTGGTGGAGATCTACCGCATGATGCGCCCGGGCGAGCCACCTACCAAGGAATCTGCGGAGTCCCTGTTCGAGAACCTGTTCTTTACCGACGAGCGCTATGACCTGTCTGCGGTTGGCCGCATGAAGTTCAACCGCCGCCTGGGCCGTGAAGATGAAACAGGCCAGGGCACTCTGAGCAAAGAAGATATCGTTGATGTGCTGAAAATGTTGATCGATATCCGCAACGGCCAGGGTATGGTGGACGATATTGACCACCTGGGTAACCGTCGCGTGCGTTCCGTAGGTGAGATGGCTGAAAACCAGTTCCGCGTTGGCCTGGTGCGTGTTGAGCGCGCGGTCAAAGAGCGCCTGTCCATGGCAGAGTCTGAAGGCCTGATGCCGCAAGACCTGATCAACGCCAAGCCGGTAGCAGCTGCCGTTAAAGAGTTCTTCGGTTCCTCACAGCTGTCTCAGTTTATGGACCAGAACAACCCGCTGTCGGAAGTTACCCACAAGCGCCGTGTTTCCGCACTGGGCCCGGGCGGCCTGACGCGCGAGCGCGCCGGCTTTGAGGTACGAGACGTACACCCTACGCACTACGGCCGCGTATGTCCTATTGAAACACCGGAAGGACCGAACATCGGTCTGATTAACTCCCTGGCGACTTACGCCCGTGCCAACCACTATGGCTTCCTTGAGAGTGCCTACCGCAAAGTGGTTGATGGCAAGGTTACCGACGAAATCGAGTACCTGTCTGCGATTAACGAGGCCAACTACGTAATTGCCCAGGCGTCTGCTGCTGTTGATGATGAAGGCAATTTCACCGATGACCTGGTGAGCGTGCGTCACCAAAATGAATTCGCCCTGAAAGCGCCGGGTGAAATTCAGTATATGGATGTATCCGCTAAGCAGGTGGTTTCTGTAGCTGCGGCAATGATTCCTTTCCTTGAGCACGATGACGCCAACCGTGCATTGATGGGATCGAACATGCAACGCCAGGCGGTTCCAACCCTGCGTGCTGAAAAGCCGTTGGTGGGTACCGGTATGGAACGCACTGTGGCGCGTGACTCCGGTGTGTGTGTGGTAGCCAAGCGCGGCGGTGTGATTGAACGTGTAGATTCCAGCCGCGTTGTAGTGCGAGTGGCTGATGCTGAGGTTGAAGCCGGTGATGCAGGTGTGGATATCTACAACCTGACCAAGTACATCCGCTCCAACCAGAATACCTGTATTAACCAACGCCCGATCGTAAGCACCGGTGATCGCGTTGAGCGCGGTGACATTCTTGCCGATGGCCCGTCTGTTGATCTGGGTGAGCTGGCACTGGGCCAGAATATGCGCATCGCATTTATGCCCTGGAATGGTTACAACTTTGAGGACTCCATCCTTATCAGTGAGCGTGTTGTACAGGAAGACCGCTTCACCACCATCCATATTCAGGAGCTGACCTGTATTGCCCGTGATACCAAGTTGGGTAGTGAGGAAATCACCGCGGATATTCCTAACGTGGGTGAGTCTGCGCTGAATAAACTGGATGAATCCGGCATCGTGTATATCGGTGCGGAAGTGGGCCCCGGCGATATTCTGGTGGGCAAGGTAACTCCGAAAGGTGAAGCACAGCTGACTCCGGAAGAGAAGCTGCTGCGCGCAATCTTCGGTGAGAAAGCCTCCGACGTTAAGGACACCTCCCTGCGTGCGCCTAGCGGCACCCGCGGTACCGTGATCGATGTACAGGTGTTTACCCGCGACGGTCTGCAAAAAGACCAGCGTTCCATCGATATCGAGAAAGCCCAGTTGGATGAGGTTCGCAAGGACCTGAACGAAGAATACCGCATCGTTGAAGCCGCTACTTTTGAGCGCTTGCAGAACGCATTGCAAGGCCAGAAAGCCGCTGGTGGTAAAGGTATCAGCAAAGGTCAGGAACTGACTGCTGAAGTGCTGGGTGCGCTGCCACGCGAAGACTGGTTCAAGCTGCGTATGGAAGAAGAAGGCTTGAATGATCAGCTGGAAAAGGCGGAAGCTCAGTTGAAAGAGCGCCGTAAGCTGCTGGACGAAGCCTTCGAAGACAAGAAGAAGAAACTGGAGTCCGGCGATGACCTGGCTCCAGGCGTATTGAAAATCGTTAAGGTCTACCTGGCGATCAAGCGCCGCATCCAGCCGGGCGACAAGATGGCCGGTCGCCATGGTAACAAGGGTGTGATCTCCGTAATCAAGCCCGTTGAGGATATGCCGTACGACCAAAACGGTGAGCCGGTAGACATCGTTCTGAATCCACTGGGGGTTCCCTCGCGGATGAACGTCGGGCAGGTTCTGGAAATGCACTTGGGCATGGCTGCTAAAGGCCTCGGCGTCAAAGTCGACAAGATGATTAAGGAGCAGCAGGAAATTGCCAAGGTACGCGGTTTCCTGGAAGAGGTTTACAACTCCACCGGTGGTCGCCGTGAGGAGCTGGAAACCCTGTCCGATGAGGAAGTCATGGGAATGGCGCACAACCTGCGTCGCGGTGTGCCTATGGCAACTCCCGTATTCGACGGTGCCGATGAGAGCGAAATCAAGCAATTGCTCCGTCTTGCGGATATCCCAGATTCCGGACAGATTACTCTGCACGACGGCCGTACAGGCGATGCCTTTGAACGTCCTGTGACTGTGGGCTACATGTACATGCTCAAGCTGAACCACCTGGTGGACGACAAGATGCACGCGCGTTCCACTGGTTCCTACAGCCTGGTTACCCAGCAGCCACTCGGCGGTAAGGCCCAGTTCGGTGGTCAGCGTTTCGGGGAGATGGAGGTCTGGGCACTGGAAGCTTACGGTGCGGCTTACACCCTGCAGGAAATGCTCACAGTTAAATCCGATGACGTGGAAGGTCGTACCAAGATGTACAAAAACATCGTGGACTCTGACCACCGTATGGAGCCCGGCATGCCGGAATCCTTCAACGTACTGGTTAAGGAAATCCGCTCTCTCGGTATGAACTTCGAGCTCGAGCACGAGTAAGACCGATTTGTGCAGCAGCCTGTTAGCAGGCGAATTGAGACAAGTGCCGGCGCCCCTGAATGCAGTAGGGCACCGGCCCACCCGGCACAGCTTGTCTGCCGGGTTGACTATCCCCTAGTGGAGGAAAGGCCTTGAAAGATTTATTAAATCTGGTGAAGTCCCAGGAGCACCTGGAAGAGTTTGATGCGATCCGCATCGGTCTGGCCTCGCCGGACATGATTCGCTCCTGGTCCTACGGCGAAGTGAAGAAGCCGGAGACCATTAACTATCGTACCTTCAAGCCAGAGCGCGAAGGTTTGTTCTGTGCCAAGATCTTTGGTCCAGTGAAGGATTACGAGTGCTTGTGCGGTAAGTACAAGCGCATGAAGCATCGCGGCATTATCTGTGAGAAGTGTGGCGTTGAAGTTACCAAGGCCAAAGTGCGCCGTGAGCGTATGGGCCACATTGAGCTGGCTAGCCCGGTTGCGCATATCTGGTTCCTGAAATCCCTGCCGTCCCGTATCGGCCTGCTGCTGGATATGACCCTGCGTGATATCGAGCGTGTGCTGTATTTTGAATCCTACGTGGTAACCGAGCCCGGCATGACCACCCTGGAGCGCGGCCAGCTGCTAAATGACGAGCAGTACTTCGAGGCGATGGAAGAATTCGCCGATGAGTTCGAAGCAAAGATGGGTGCCGAAGCGATCCAGGAGTTGATGAGTGACATCGAATTGCCTGCTGAGATTCAGCGTCTGCGTGAAGAGATCCCGGCTACCAACTCCGAGACCAAGATCAAGAAACTGTCCAAGCGCCTGAAGCTGCTGGAAGCTTTCTACAAGTCCGGCAATAACCCCGAGTGGATGGTAATGCAGGCACTGCCTGTTCTGCCGCCGGATCTGCGCCCACTGGTACCGTTGGATGGTGGCCGCTTTGCGACCTCCGATCTGAACGACCTCTACCGCCGTGTGATTAACCGTAACAACCGCCTGAAGCGCCTGCTCGAGTTGAATGCGCCAGATATTATCGTGCGCAACGAAAAGCGTATGCTGCAGGAATCTGTGGATGCGCTGTTGGATAATGGTCGTCGCGGCCGTGCCATCACTGGCTCTAACAAGCGCCCGCTGAAGTCCCTGGCGGACATGATTAAAGGTAAGCAAGGTCGTTTCCGTCAGAACCTGCTGGGTAAGCGTGTTGACTATTCCGGTCGTTCCGTAATTGTGGTCGGTCCGACCCTGCGCCTGCATCAGTGTGGCCTGCCCAAGAAAATGGCGTTGGAGCTGTTCAAACCGTTTATTTTCGGCAAGCTCGAAGCCCGAGGCCTGGCCACCACCATCAAAGCTGCCAAGAAAATGGTAGAGCGCGAGGAAGCGGTCGTTTGGGATATTCTCGACGAAGTTATCCGCGAGCACCCGGTACTGCTTAACCGTGCCCCGACTCTTCACCGTCTGGGTATCCAGGCGTTTGAGCCGGTACTGATTGAAGGTAAAGCAATCCAGCTGCACCCGCTGGTTTGTGCCGCCTATAACGCCGACTTCGACGGCGACCAGATGGCAGTACACGTACCGCTGACTATTGAAGCGCAGCTGGAATCCCGCGCGCTGATGATGTCCACCAACAATATCCTGTCGCCCGCAAACGGTGAACCGATCATCGTACCTTCCCAGGACGTGGTGCTGGGTCTGTATTGGATGACCCGTGAGCGTGTAAATGATAGAGGCGAGGGCATGTTCTTCTCCGATATCAAGGAAGTGAGCCGCGCCTTCTACGCCAAGCAGGTTGGCTTGCAGGCGAAAGTCAAGGTGCGCATCCGCGAGAAGATTCTTGGTGAGGATGGGGAGAAGCACGAGAGTATCTCTGTACAGGACACCACTGTCGGCCGTGCGCTGCTTTGGAACATCGTACCGGAAGGCCTACCGTTCGAGCTGGTTAACCAGCCGATGAAAAAGAAATCCATTTCTCGTGTGCTTAACGAGTGCTACCGCAAGGTGGGCCTGAAGGCGACAGTTATTTTCGCTGACCAGCTGATGTACACCGGTTTCGATTTCTCTACAAAGTCCGGTTCCTCCATTGGTGTGAATGACTTTGAAATCCCAGCTGCCAAGGCCGACCTGATCGGCGCTGCTGAAGCTGAAGTAAAAGAGATTGAAAGCCAGTTTGCTTCTGGTCTGGTAACCCAGGGTGAGAAGTACAACAAGGTTATCGATGTTTGGTCCCGTACCAACGATAAGGTAACCCAGGCAATGATGGCGGGGATCAAGAAAGAGAAGGTGATCGATCGCGAGGGTAAAGAAGCCGAGCAGGATTCCTTCAACTCTGTATACATGTACGCCGACTCAGGCGCACGGGGTTCTGAGGCGCAGATTCGCCAGCTCGCTGGTATGCGTGGTCTGATGGCTCGTCCAGATGGTTCCATTATTGAGAACGCCATTACCGCGAACTTCCGTGAAGGTCTGACTGTACAGCAGTACTTCATCTCGACCCACGGTGCTCGTAAAGGTCTGGCGGATACCGCACTGAAAACCGCTAACTCCGGTTACCTGACTCGCCGCCTGGTGGATGTTGCTCAAGACGTGGTAATCACTGAAGTGGATTGTGGCACCGATGATGGTCTGACAATGGCGCCGGTAATTGAGGGTGGTGACGTAATCGAGTCTCTCGGTGACCGTATCCTCGGCCGTGTTGTAGCCCGTGATGTCCTCAAGCCTGGTAGCGATGAAATTGCCGTTCCCGCTGGCACTATGATCGACGAGAAGTGGGTAGAGCGCATCGA
Organism: Microbulbifer sp. MLAF003; assembly: GCF_030012965.1. Classification (NCBI taxonomy): domain Bacteria; kingdom Pseudomonadati; phylum Pseudomonadota; class Gammaproteobacteria; order Cellvibrionales; family Microbulbiferaceae; genus Microbulbifer; species Microbulbifer sp. MLAF003. Next base: position 4,291,539 of record NZ_CP120232.1, on the reverse strand, counting down.
AGCCATGGGTATCGATGAGGTTCTGGTTCGCTCCCCGATCAGCTGTACCACCGCCCACGGTATTTGTGCCCAGTGTTACGGTCGTGACCTGGCCCGTGGCCACCGCGCCAACCCAGGTGAGTCTGTGGGTGTTGTTGCCGCACAGTCTATCGGTGAGCCGGGCACTCAGCTGACCATGCGTACCTTCCACATTGGTGGTGCTGCGAGCCGTGCTTCTGCAGCGGACAGTATTCAGGTGAAGCTGGGCGGTACCGTACGCCTGCACAATGTGAAGACAGTGAAAACCGAAGCTGGCACTCTGGTAGCGGTTTCCCGCTCCGGTGAGTTGGCTATTGCTGATGGTGCTGGCCGCGAGCGTGAGCGCTATAAGCTGCCTTACGGCGCTGTGATCAGCGTTTACGAAGGTGCTGAGGTAGACGGTGGCCAGATCGTGGCCAAGTGGGATCCGCACACCCACCCGATCATCACCGAGGTTGCCGGTTGGGTGAAGCTGTCCGGTATGGAAGACGGTCTCTCTATTCGCAAGCAGACCGATGATATTACCGGTCTGTCCTCTATTGAGGTAATCGATCCGGCCGAGCGTCCGGCAGCGGGTAAAGACCTGCGTCCTGCAGTAACCCTGGTTGATGAAAATGGCGAAGAGCTGACTCTGGCTAACAGTAATGCGCCGGCGCACTACGCATTGCCGCCGCGCGCCATCCTCAGTCTGGCTGAAGGCAAACAAGTGAACGTGGGTGACGTTATCGCGCGTATTCCGCAGGAATCCGGTGGTACCAAGGATATCACCGGTGGTCTGCCGCGCGTTGCCGACCTGTTCGAGGCCCGTAAGCCGAAAGAGCCGTCTATCCTGGCGGAAATCTCCGGTACTGTTTCCTTCGGTAAAGAGACCAAGGGCAAGGTTCGTCTGCAGATTACTCCGCGCGACGGCAAGCCTCTGGCCAACGGTAAGGATCACTATGAGGTTCTGATTCCGAAGCACCGTCAGCTGACTGTGTTCGAGGGTGAAACCGTAGAAAAGGGTGAGGTTATCTCTGATGGCCCGTCAAACCCGCATGACATCCTGCGCCTGAAAGGTGTGGAAGAGCTGGCACGCTACATCACCAATGAGATCCAGGAAGTTTACCGTCTCCAGGGTGTAGGCATTAACGATAAGCACATCGAGACGATTGTGCGTCAGATGCTGCGTAAAGTGGAGATCACCGAGATGGGTGACTCCGGCTTTATTAAGGGCGATCAGGTTGAATACCAACGCGTGATAGAAGAGAACGAACAGCTGCGTGCCGAAAACAAGCAGCCTGCGCAATTCGAGCGTCTGTTGCTGGGTATCACTAAAGCCTCTTTGGCCACCGAGTCCTTCCTGTCGGCGGCTTCGTTCCAGGAGACTACTCGCGTTCTAACTGAAGCGGCGGTAACCGGCAAGGAAGACAGCCTGCGCGGTCTGAAAGAGAACGTAGTAGTGGGTCGCCTGATTCCGGCAGGTACTGGTCTGGCCTACCACAGCGAGCGCAAGCGCAAGCGCAGCCTGCAGTTGGAAGAGAGCTTCAGTGAAGGTCCTTCCGCAGCAGAGGTGGAAGCGGCCTTGACCGAGGCCTTGAAGTCCTCTGGCGAATAAGGTGTATTCCCACTCTGCCTTGCCGGCGGAGTGGGGTATATCCAGGCATTTCGGTGCCGAGTGAGATTGGCGACTGTCTGTGATGTAAGCACTTACTTCCGTCGCCGATTGACTAGGCGGGTTGTCGCTTATAGAATGCGGCCCCCGCTGATGTGGGGTGTTTCGTCCGGCCTTCGAGTCGGCGCTACACACAGACGACAGGCCCTCACTGTAAGAGGTGGGGGCATTTTATTTTTGGAGTGATTTTTAATGGCAACGATCAACCAGTTGGTTCGTAAGCCGAGAAAACGCAAAGTCGAAAAAAGCGACGTTCCCGCTCTGCAGGCCAGCCCGCAGCGTCGTGGAGTTTGCACTCGCGTGTACACCACTACACCGAAGAAGCCGAACTCCGCACTGCGCAAAGTTTGCCGTGTGCGTCTCACCAACGGTTTCGAAGTAACTTCGTACATCGGTGGTGAAGGCCACAACCTGCAGGAGCACAGCGTGGTACTGATTCGCGGCGGTCGTGTAAAAGACCTGCCGGGTGTGCGTTACCACACTGTACGCGGTGCACTTGACTGTGCCGGCGTAAACGACCGCAAGCAGGGCCGTTCTAAGTACGGCGCCAAGCGTCCTAAAGGTTAATCTCCTTTAACGATTTGCGTTTCGGTTTCCAACCGGAGTAAGGCTGAGCTCGCCGGATTGTAAGGTTTTACGGCGGCGTCTCAGAATAACCCTGAAGAGAGGCAATACCCATGCCGAGAAGACGAGTAGTCGCCAAGCGCGAAGTACTACCCGATCCCAAGTTCGGGAACGTCACCCTGGCCAAGTTCATGAACCATGTCATGATCAGCGGCAAGAAGTCAGTAGCAGAGCGTATCGTATACGGTGCCCTGGAGACTGTTTCTGAAAAAATGAACAAAGACCCTATCGAAGTATTTGAGGAGTCTTTGGAAAACATCGCGCCTATGGTGGAAGTTAAATCCCGCCGTGTTGGTGGTGCGACCTATCAGGTGCCTGTAGAAGTGCGCCCCTCGCGCCGTATGGCTCTGGCAATGCGTTGGTTGGTGGAGTTCTCCCGCAAGCGCGGCGAGAAGTCCATGGCTCAGCGCCTGGCCAATGAAATGATCGATGCAGCTCAGAACAAGGGCGGTGCGGTCAAGAAGCGTGAAGATGTACACCGCATGGCGGAAGCCAACAAGGCGTTCTCTCACTACCGCTTCTAAGTCTGATGATTACCAACATCGGAAATTAATACCGAAAGGCAGCACGGAAATTTCCAGGCTGCCTTTTGCCGTTATATCGAGGATACAACTGTGGCACGTAAAACGCCTATCGCACGTTACCGCAACATCGGTATCTGTGCCCACGTAGACGCCGGTAAAACCACCACTACTGAGCGCGTACTTTTCTACACTGGTCTGTCCCACAAAATTGGTGAGGTGCACGAAGGCGCCGCAACCATGGACTGGATGGAGCAGGAGCAGGAGCGTGGTATTACCATCACTTCCGCTGCAACCACCTGTTTCTGGGCCGGCATGCAGCAGCAGTTCGACCAGCACCGCGTAAACATCATCGACACCCCGGGACACGTTGACTTCACCATTGAAGTAGAGCGCTCCCTGCGCGTACTCGACGGCGCGGTTGTTGTTCTGTGTGGTTCCTCTGGTGTTCAGCCTCAAACTGAAACCGTTTGGCGCCAGGCGAACAAATACGAAGTACCGCGCATGGTATTCGTCAACAAGATGGACCGCGCCGGTGCGAACTTCCGCAACGTTGTGAGCCAGCTGAAAGACCGTCTGAACGCAAACGCTGTACCGCTGCAAATGACCATCGGTGCTGAGGACGAGTTCAAGGGTGTTGTTGACCTGGTGAAGATGAAAGCCATCATCTGGAACGAAGCAGACCAGGGCATGACCTTTGAATACGCTGACATCCCCGCTGAGCTGCAGGACGAGTGCGACGAAATGCGCGAGTACCTGGTAGAAGCGGCGGCTGAAGCCAGCGAAGAGCTGATGGAGAAATACCTGGAAGAGGGTGAGCTGACCGAAGACGAGATCAAGGCAGCTATCCGCCAGCGTACTCTGGCCAACGAAATCGTTCCGGTTCTGGGCGGCTCCGCCTTCAAGAACAAGGGCGTACAAGCTGTACTGGACGCAGTTATCGAATACCTGCCGGCGCCGACTGAAGTTAAGGCGATCGAAGGTACTCTGGAAGACGGCGAAACCGTTGAGACCCGCGAAGCGGATGACGAGGCTCCGTTCGCCGCTCTGGCGTTCAAAATTGCTACCGATCCCTTCGTTGGCACCCTGACTTTCTTCCGTGTCTACTCCGGTAAGCTGGAGAGCGGTACTGCGGTATACAACTCCGTAAAAATGAAGAAAGAGCGCGTTGGCCGTATGGTGCAGATGCACTCCAACGACCGTCAGGAAATTAAAGAAGTATTGGCTGGCGACATCGCAGCTGCGATCGGTCTGAAGGATGTAACCACTGGTGACACCCTGTGTGCCGAGAGCAACAAGATTGTTCTGGAGCGTATGGAGTTCCCAGAGCCGGTAATTTCTGTTGCGGTTGAGCCCAAGTCCAAGCCGGACCAGGAAAAAATGGGTATTGCCCTCGGCAAGCTGGCCCAGGAAGACCCGTCTTTCCGTGTGAAGACCGACGAGGAAACCGGTCAGACCATCATCTCTGGTATGGGTGAGCTGCACCTGGACATCATCGTCGACCGTATGCGTCGCGAGTTCAACGTTGAAGCGAACATCGGTAAGCCTCAGGTTGCCTACCGTGAAGCGATCCGTAACACCTCTGAGATCGAAGGCAAGTTCGTTCGTCAGTCCGGTGGTCGTGGTCAGTTCGGTCACGTATGGGTGAAATTTGAGCCCGCTGAAGACGAGTCCCAGGAAGGTCTGGAATTTGTTAACGAAATCGTGGGCGGTGTTGTACCTAAGGAATACATCCCGGCGGTATCAAAAGGTATCGAAGAGCAGATGCAAAACGGTGTTCTGGCTGGCTACCCGCTGCTGGGCCTGAAGGCAACTCTGTACGACGGTTCCTACCACGATGTGGACTCCAGTGAAATGGCGTTTAAAATCGCCGGCTCCATGGCGACCAAGAAGCTGTCCTCTGTGGGCGGTGCAGTACTGCTTGAGCCGATGATGAAGGTGGAAGTGGTAACTCCGGAAGAGAACATGGGTGACGTGGTTGGTGATCTCAACCGTCGTCGTGGCCTCATCCAGGGTATGGAAGACAACCCCGCTGGTAAGGTTGTCAACGCGGAAGTACCTCTGGCAGAGATGTTCGGTTACGCAACCGACCTGCGTTCTGCTACTCAGGGCCGTGCTACCTACACCATGGAGTTCCTGAAGTACGCCGAAGCGCCGAAAAATGTTGCCGATGAGATCATCGCAAAGAACAAGGCCTAATTAACTTCTGCTCAAAAGGGTCTCAGTGAATGGCTGAGGCTTCTTTGGCAAACTTTTAGCTAGAGGACATCTAAGATGGCAAAAGAAAAGTTTGAACGTTCCAAGCCCCACGTGAACGTGGGCACCATCGGTCACGTTGACCACGGTAAAACCACCCTGACCGCTGCTCTGACCCGCGTATGTGCGGAAGTATGGGGCGGTGACGCTGTAGCTTTCGACGGTATCGACAATGCACCGGAAGAGCGTGAGCGCGGTATCACTATCGCTACCTCTCACGTTGAGTACGAGTCCCCGACTCGCCACTACGCGCACGTAGACTGCCCGGGACACGCCGACTACGTTAAGAACATGATCACCGGTGCTGCTCAGATGGACGGCGCTATCCTGGTATGTTCCGCAGCTGACGGCCCCATGCCGCAGACTCGTGAGCACATCCTGCTCTCCCGTCAGGTAGGTGTACCTTACATCGTTGTGTTCCTGAACAAAGCGGACATGGTAGACGACGAAGAGCTGCTCGAGCTGGTAGAGATGGAAGTTCGCGAACTTCTGGACCAGTACGAGTTCCCGGGTGACGACACTCCGATCATCGTTGGTTCTGCTCTGATGGCCCTGAACGGCGAAGACGACAACGAAATGGGTACCACCGCTGTTAAGAAGCTGGTTGAAACCCTGGACGAGTACATTCCTGAGCCGGAGCGCGCTGTAGACCTGCCGTTCCTGATGCCGATCGAAGACGTATTCTCTATCTCCGGCCGTGGTACCGTGGTAACCGGTCGTGTAGAGCGCGGTGTAATCCACACTGGCGACGAGATCGAGATCGTTGGTATCAAAGAGACCACCACTACCACCTGTACTGGTGTTGAGATGTTCCGCAAGCTGCTCGACGAAGGTCGTGCAGGTGAGAACATCGGCGCGCTGCTGCGCGGCACCAAGCGTGACGAAGTGGAGCGTGGTCAGGTACTGGCTAAGCCAGGTTCTATCACTCCGCACACCAAGTTCGAAGCGGAAGTGTACGTACTGTCCAAGGACGAAGGTGGTCGTCACACCCCGTTCTTTAAAGGCTACCGTCCTCAGTTCTACTTCCGTACTACCGACGTAACTGGTGCGGTAGAGCTGCCGGAAGGTACTGAAATGGTAATGCCGGGCGACAACATTCAAATGGTTGTTACCCTGATCGCTCCGATCGCCATGGAAGACGGCCTGCGCTTCGCTATTCGCGAAGGTGGTCGTACCGTAGGTGCGGGCGTTGTTGCTAAGATCATCGAGTAATCGTTACTCGTGATCTGAAAAAGCCGCGGCGGAAACGCTGCGGCTTTTTTTATGCCCGAAATAGAGATTTGGAGTTAAGGGTTGGCGACATAATTGAAAGCACCCTTAATTACGGTTGGCCAGCGGCCTGGTTGGTCGGGTGGTAATTTACGGCCAATCCTTGCTCAGGTCGGCTGTGTGGCTGCTGATAAAGAGCTTGGTGAATTGTGGTCCGTCCATTTCCACAAGTTCTTCGTGGTCACCGGCCTCGAAATAAATGGTCTCCTGGTGGCTGAGGCTGCTGTCCAGCAGGGTGGTGATGCCATAAGCCTGGCCAATTGGGGGAGGGCGCCCAATTCACAATCCGGGAAGATTGAACCGAGTTCATTCTCCGCAACCATTTCCAGGCCGTTACGACCGGTTTCCATATGTACGGCACGCATATCCAGGCTGCTACTGGCGGGTATCACCACCATTACATAGCCGTCATTGTCCTGCAGCATAATCGCCTTGGCTACCTGGTCCTCTCTGACATGGGCTGCGTGTGCGCTTTCGCGGCTGGTTCGTGTGTGTGGGTGTTGAACCAGGTGGTAGTCGACCGACTGGTCATTGAGGTATTGACTCAATTTTGCGGCAATAGTCATTTCTGTACCCTCGTTCCACTTTAGGTACTTCATTGTAGTTTGCGCAGATTGAAATTTGCGCAGGCTGTACAGTTGACAGCCTCCCGCGCTCCCCGTAGAATTCGCGCTCCTTTTCGCCCGCCCTCGGGGCTGCGGAAGAGGACGTTCTTTAGTTCATAAGTTGGAGTTTGATTCCATGCAGGGTCAACGTATCCGTATTCGCCTGAAGGCCTTCGATCACAAGCTGATCGACGCGTCCACTCAGGAGATCGTAGAGACGGCTAAGCGCACTGGCGCACAAGTTCGCGGTCCTATCCCGCTGCCGACTCGCAAAGAGAAGTACACCGTACTGATTTCTCCGCACGTTAATAAAGACGCTCGCGACCAGTACGAAATCCGTACTCACAAGCGTTTGCTGGACATCGTTGAGCCTACCGAGAAAACCGTCGACGCGCTGATGAAGCTCGATCTGGCGGCCGGTGTTGAGGTCCAAATTAGTCTCGGCTAACACTTTTACTAACTACCGAATCCCGGGCGAAAAAGGTCCGGGTAGTGTAACGCTCTGAAACTGGGCGGCCGCAGTGGGTTAAAGCCCCGTGCACTGAGAGGTTAATAAAGATGACTATAGGTATTGTCGGCCGCAAGAGCGGCATGACTCGCATCTTCACTGAAGATGGCGTATCCATTCCGGTAACCGTTGTTGAGGTTGCTCCGAATCGCGTCACCCAGGTGAAAACTCAGGAAACTGATGGCTATACCGCTGTTCAAGTAGCAGTGGGTAACCGCAAAGCTTCCCGTGTCTCCAAGCCCGAAGCGGGCCACTTCGCCAAAGCCAATGTAGAGGCTGGCACTAATCTTTTCGAACTGCGCACTGATGGTTCTGAAGAGACTTTCGAAATCGGTTCTGAAATCACTGTCTCCAGCTTCGAAGCTGGCCAGATGATCGACGTAACCGGCACTTCCAAAGGTAAAGGCTTCCAGGGCGGCGTTAAGCGTTGGAATTTCCGCACCCAGGACGCAACCCACGGTAACTCCCTGTCTCACCGCGCACCCGGTTCTATCGGTCAATGTCAGACTCCTGGCCGCGTATGGAAAGGCAAGAAGATGGCTGGCCATATGGGTGCTGAGCGCGTAACCGTGCAAAACCTGGAAGTGGTTCGTGTCGATGCCGAACGCAACCTGCTGTTGGTTAAAGGCGCTGTTCCCGGTGCACCCGGTGGCAATGTTATCGTTCGTCCGGCAGTTAAAGCCTAAGTCTGAGGGGAAATAGATATGGAACTGAATATCGCTACTCCCGAAGGCGCTAAAGGCACAGTAGCTGTCTCTGAAGTGACTTTCGGGCGTGAGTTCAACCAAGATCTGGTGCACCAGGCAGTAGTGGCCTATATGGCCGGCGCTCGCCAGGGTACCAAGGCGCAGAAGAATCGTTCCGACGTTTCTGGTGGTGGCAAGAAGCCATGGCGCCAAAAAGGTACTGGCCGTGCACGTGCCGGTACTATCCGCAGCCCGCTGTGGCGTTCCGGTGGCGTAACTTTCGCCGCTGATCCGCGCGATCACAGCGTTAAGCTGAACAAGAAAATGTACCGCGCTGCACTGCGTTGCATTCTGTCTGAGCTGGCTCGTCAGGAGCGCCTGGTAGTGGTTGAATCCTTCGACGTGGATGCACCCAAGACCAAGCAGCTGGTAAGCAAACTGGCTCAATTTGACCTGTCCGACGCGCTGATCGTGACTGAAGAGGTTAGCGAAAACCTCTACCTGGCCGCTCGCAACTTGCACAAGATCGACGTCCGCGATGTACAGGCGATCGATCCCGTAAGCCTGATTCGCTTTGATAAGGTCGTGGTTACCGTTTCTGCGCTCAAGAAAATTGAAGAGGTGCTGGGATGAACCAAGAGCGACTCTACAAAGTACTGCTGGGCCCGGTAATTTCCGAAAAAGCTGCTGTGCTGGCCGATAGTGCCAACCAGGTGGTTTTCAAGGTTTCCACCGATGCTGAGAAAGCAGAAATCAAGGCTGCGGTAGAGAAACTGTTTAACGTTTCCGTTGAGCAGGTTCGCACCGTGAACGTAAAAGGTAAAACCAAGCGCACTCGCCACGGCATGGGCCGTCGCAGCGACTGGAAAAAAGCCTACGTTCGCCTGGCTGAAGGCAGCGACATCAACTTTGAAGCTGCTGAGTAAAGGGGACTGTTACAATGGCAATTGTAAAAACAAAACCGACCTCCGCCGGCCGTCGTCACCTGGTTAAGGTTGTTAACCCCGACCTGCACAAAGGTGCTCCTTACGCTCCTCTGCTGGAGAGTAAAAGCAAAAGCGGTGGCCGTAACAACAATGGTCGTATTACCACTCGCCACATCGGCGGTGGTCACAAGCAGCACTACCGCGTTATCGACTTCAAGCGCAACAAAGACGGTATTCCGGCTAAAGTTGAGCGCCTGGAGTACGATCCCAATCGCAGCGCGCACATCGCTCTGGTGTGTTATGCAGATGGTGAGCGTCGTTACATCATTGCACCGAAAGGCCTGAAGGCTGGTGCCACCATTCAGTCCGGCGATGCCGCACCGATTGCTGTGGGTAACACTCTGCCTCTGCGCAACGTTCCGGTAGGTTCTGTAATTCACGGCATTGAGCTGAAGCCTGGTAAAGGCGCTCAGTTAGCCCGCTCTGCAGGTGCCTCTGTGCAGCTGGTAGCTCGTGAAGGCCAGTACGCGACTATTCGTCTGCGTTCCGGCGAAATGCGTAAGGTTCTCGCTGAGTGCCGCGCAACCCTGGGTGAAGTGAGCAACTCCGAGCACAGCCTGCGCAAGCTGGGTAAAGCCGGTGCTGCACGCTGGCGTGGTGTTCGTCCTACCGTTCGCGGTGTGGCGATGAACCCGGTAGATCACCCGCACGGTGGTGGTGAAGGTCGTACCTCCGGTGGCCGTCACCCTGTTACTCCGTGGGGCGTTCCGACCAAGGGTAAGAAAACGCGCAAGAACAAGCGCACCGATAAGATGATAGTACGTCGTCGCGGCAAGTAAGCCGCGCGATGTCTGAGCAGCTAGAGAGGAATCGACAGTGCCACGCTCATTAAAGAAAGGTCCCTTTATTGATCTGCATTTGATCAAGAAGGTGGAGGCGGCGATTGAAGCAAACGATCGTCGACCGATTAAAACCTGGTCCCGCCGTTCCATGATTATGCCGGAAATGGTTGGACTGACGATTGCCGTACACAACGGTCGTCAACACGTGCCCGTTTTGGTTAACGAAGAAATGGTTGGCCACAAACTGGGCGAGTTCGCTGCTACCCGCACTTACCGCGGTCATGCTGCGGACAAGAAAGCGAAGAAGCGCTAAGCCGAGGTTAAAAAGATGGAAGTAGCAGCAAAATTACGCGGCGCACGTCTATCGGCGCAAAAGGCGCGACTGGTAGCTGATCAGGTTCGCGGCAAAGGCGTTGAAGAAGCCCTGGATATTCTTGCATTTAGCAATAAAAAGGGTGCGGCGATTGTCAAGAAAGTACTGGAATCGGCCATTGCCAACGCTGAGCACAACGAAGGTGCTGACGTTGACGAGCTGAAAGTTTCCACAATTTTTGTGGACGAAGGTATGACCATGAAGCGCATTAAACCGCGTGCGAAAGGTCGTGCAGATCGCATTCTTAAGCGTACTTGTCACATCACTGTGAAAGTGGCCGAGAAATAAGAGAGCAGGCGAGAAAACCATGGGACAAAAAGTACATCCTACCGGCATTCGTCTGGGTATCGTTAAAAAGCATACCTCTGTTTGGTATGCCGGCAGCGACGAGTACGCAGACAAGCTGTACACGGATCTGAAAGTTCGCGAATACATTCGCAAAAAACTGGCCCACGCTTCCGTGAGCCGTATCGAGATCGAACGTCCGGCAAACACTGCACGTGTGACTATTCACACTGCACGCCCCGGTATCGTAATCGGTAAAAAAGGTGAAGACGTAGAACGTCTGCGCAACGAAGTAAGCGCGCAGATGGGCGTACCTGTGCACATCGATATCGAAGAAGTGCGCAAGCCTGATATGGACGCGGCTCTGGTTGGCCAGAACGTTGCCCAGCAGCTGGAACGCCGTGTTATGTTCCGTCGCGCTATGAAGCGTGCGGTACAGAACGCTATGCGTCAGGGTGCCGAAGGTATCAAGATTCAGGTGAGTGGTCGTCTCGGTGGTGCGGAAATCGCACGTACCGAATGGTACCGCGAAGGTCGTGTGCCCCTGCACACCCTGCGCGCTAACATCGACTACGCCACTGCTGAAGCGATGACAACCTACGGCATCATCGGTATCAAGGTGTGGATCTTTAAAGGCGAAGTTATCGGTGACGAAGTTCCCGATGAGAAGCCGGCTAAGACCCGCAAGAAAGCTGCTAAATAAGGGGTACGCAGATGCTGCAACCAAAGCGTACAAAATTCCGCAAGGTACAGAAGGGTCGCAACCGCGGTCTTTCTCAGCGCGGCTCTAAAGTGAGCTTTGGCGAGTTTGGTCTTAAGGCTATCGGTCGCGGTCGCATTACTGCGCGCCAGATCGAAGCAGCTCGTCGCGCAATGACTCGTCACGTTAAGCGTGGCGGTAAAATCTGGATTCGCGTGTTTCCGGACAAGCCAATTACCAACAAGCCCCTCGAAGTTCGTATGGGTAAAGGTAAAGGTGGCGTTGAATACTGGGTGGCTCAGATCCAGCCGGGCAAAGTTCTCTATGAAATGGAGGGCGTGTCCGAAGAGCTGGCTCGTGAGGCTTTCGCACTTGCTGCGGCCAAGCTGCCTGTAAAGACAACTTTCGTTAAGCGTTCGGTGATGTAATGAAGACTGCAGATCTACGCGAAAAGTCAGTTGAAGAGCTGAACCAGGAACTGCTGAACCAGCTCGAAGCTCAATTTAAGCTTCGTATGCAAAAATCCACCGGTCAGCTGGCACAGACTCATCTGCTGAAGCAGACTCGTCGCGACATTGCTCGCATTAAGACTGTGTTGACCGAGAAGGCAGGTAACTAATCATGGCTGAAGCAAAACTGAAGCGTACTCTGACCGGTAAGGTCGTGAGTGACAAGATGGATAAAACCATCACCGTTTTGATCGAGCGCCGTGTTAAGCACCCGATCTACGGCAAAATTGTGAGCAAGTCCACAAAGCTTAAGGCTCATGACGAGAACAATGATTGCAGCATCGGTGATGTTGTAACCATCGAGGAATCTCGTCCGCTGTCCAAGAGCAAATCCTGGGCCTTGCAGAAAATTGTAGAGCGTGCGGCGAAGGTATAACCCCTAGCGCATTGACTGCCGAATTGAAAGGTTTCGGAGAGAGACAATGATTCAAGCGGAATCCTACTTAGAAGTAGCTGACAACAGTGGGGCTCGCCGCGTCATGTGCATCAAGGTGCTGGGCGGCTCCCATCGTCGTTATGCCGGCGTGGGCGACATTATTAAGGTAACCGTTAAGGAAGCCATTCCCCGCGGTAAAGTAAAGAAAGGTCAGGTAATGAACGCTGTTGTGGTTCGCACCAAAAAAGGTGTACGCCGTAACGACGGATCCCTGATTAAGTTTGACGATAACGCAGCGGTACTGCTGAACCAGCAATTGGCGCCGGTTGGCACCCGTATTTTTGGTCCGGTAACTCGCGAACTGCGCGGTGAGAAGTTCATGAAGATCATCTCGCTCGCCCCCGAAGTTATCTAAGCCTCGAGCGGAGAAGAGTTATGCGCAAGATCAAGCGTGACGATGAAGTGATCGTTATCGCCGGTCGCGACAAAGGCAAGCGTGGTTCAGTACGTAAAGTACTGAACGACGGTCGCCTGATTGTTTCCGGCATACAGATGATCAAGAAACACCAAAAGCCAAATCCCCAGCTGGGCGTTGCTGGCGGCATCGTTGAAAAAGAAGCTGCGATCCAAGCTTCCAACGTAGCCATCTTCAACCCCAACACCCAGAAGGCTGACCGGGTGGGCTTTAAAGTACTGGAAGACGGCACTAAGATTCGCGTCTTCAAATCCAGCGGCGAAGCCATCTAAGGCTCTTGACGCAAAAGCAGGTTGGTAGATCATGGCAAAGCTTAAAGAGCTCTACACTAAGGACCTCGTGGCCAAGCTAAAAGAAGAGCTTGGTCTCGAGAATGTGATGGCAGTGCCGCGCATCACCAAGATCACCATCAACATGGGTGTTGGTGAAGCGATTGGTGATAAAAAGGTGCTGGAGCACGCTGTTAATGATATGACAGCAATTACTGGTCAAAAGCCCATCGTTACTAAAGCGCGCAAATCTATTGCGGGCTTTAAGATTCGTGACGGTTGGCCGATCGGCTGCAAGGTAACTCTGCGCGGTGAGCGCATGTATGAGTTCCTGGAGCGTTTGGTTGACATCGCGATTCCGCGTATCCGTGACTTCCGTGGCATTAGCCCGAAGCAGTTTGACGGCCGCGGTAACTTCTCTATGGGCGTGACCGAGCAAATCATCTTCCCGGAAATTGACTACGACAAAGTAGACAAGCTCCGCGGTCTGGATATTTGTATTACCACTACAGCTGCAAACGACGATCAAGGTCGCGCGCTGCTGAAAGCGTTCAACTTCCCTTTCAAGGGTTAAGAGGATTCCATGGCGAAGAAATCCATGATTGCGCGCGAAAACAAGCGCGCTCGAACCGCAGCTAAGTACGCCGAAAAGCGTCAAGAGCTGAAGGCGATCATCGCCAGTTCCACTGCTTCCGAAGAGGAGCAGTGGGAGGCTCAACTCAAGCTGCAGAAAATGCCGCGCGATGCAAGCCCGGTACGTCAGCAACGCCGCTGTCGTATTACTGGTCGCCCCCACGCTGTATACCGCAAGTTCGGCCTGTGCCGTAACAAGCTTCGTGAAGCTGCGATGCGTGGTGATGTTCCTGGCCTCGTGAAGTCCAGCTGGTAATTACCAGCTGGTTTAAGGCAGATTTGAGGAGTCTCATAAGATGAGTATGCAAGATCCGTTGGCAGATATGCTGACTCGCATCCGCAATGCCCTGGCGCGCGGAAAGGCGGAAGTCACCCTGCCATCATCAAAATTGAAAGTGGCTGTAGCCAAAGTCCTGAAAGACGAAGGTTACGTTACTGACTTGAATGTAAGCGAGGGCGCTAAGCCTGAACTGACTATCGCTCTGAAATACTTCCAGGGCAAGCCGGTTATCGCTGAACTGGACCGCGTTTCCCGTCCGGGTCTGCGCTCTTACACTGGTAAGAAAACTCTGCCTACCGTACGTGGTGGTCTGGGTATCGCGATCGTTTCCACCTCTAAAGGTGTAATGACCGATCGCGCTGCTCGCCAGGCCGGTATCGGTGGCGAAGTGCTCTGCACCGTATTCTAAGCGGGGGGTCATAATGTCTCGAGTAGCAAATAGTCCGGTAGTTATCCCCGCAGGTGTTACCGTTGACCTGAAAGGTCAGAACATCGCTGTTAAGGGCGGTAGCGGTAACTTGGATATGGTTATTCACGGTGAAGTAGAAGTGAGCCAGGCAGACAGCCAGCTGACTTTTGCCGCGCGCAATAGCTCCAAGCAAGCCAGGGCCTTGGCGGGTACTACCCGTGCACTGGTTAATAACATGGTGATAGGCGTAAGCGCTGGCTTCGAGAAGAAGCTGCAGTTGCTGGGTGTTGGTTATCGTGCGAAAGCCGCCGGTAAAACGGTTAACCTGACCCTGGGCTTCTCCCATCCGATCGATTATCAGTTGCCGGAAGGTGTGACTGCGGAAACTCCCTCCCAGACTGAAATCGTACTGAAGAGCAGCAATAAGCAGCTGCTGGGCCAAGTGGCCGCTGAGATCCGTGCGTTCCGTCCGCCGGAGCCCTACAAAGGTAAGGGTGTCCGTTATGCCGATGAGCGCGTGTATCGCAAAGAGGCCAAGAAGAAGTAAATAGGGCATAGATATGAACGTTAAGAAAGCATCTCGCTTGCGTCGTGCACGTCGTGCCCGCGCCAAGATCAGTGAGCTGGGCGCCGTTCGCCTTACCGTGAACCGCACTCCACGTCACATTTACGCACAGATCCTGTCTGCCGAAGGCAATACGGTATTGGCTTCCGCCTCTACCCTGGACAAGGACCTGCGCGCTGGTAAAACCGGTAACGTCAACGCTGCTACCGCGGTTGGCAAGCTGATCGCTGAGCGTGCAAAAGCCGCCGGCGTTGAAGCAGTTGCCTTTGATCGCAGTGGCTTTAAGTACCACGGCCGTGTTAAGGCTCTGGCTGACGCTGCCCGCGAAGCCGGTCTGAAATTCTAAGGGTTGAGTTATGGCTAGAGAGAAAGACAAAAGCAACGACGAAGGCCTGCAGGAGAAGCTGGTCCAGGTCAACCGCGTTGCCAAGACTGTTAAAGGTGGTCGTATCTTCGCCTTTACCGCACTGACTGTCGTTGGTGACGGCAATGGCCGTGTCGGTTTCGGTCGCGGTAAGGCGCGTGAAGTGCCTGTAGCGATTCAGAAGGCGATGGAAGCTGCGCGCCGCAACATGGTCCAGGTAGAACTGAATGGCGATACCATCCAGTACGCTACCAATGGTCGCCATGGTGGTTCCAAGGTTTACATGCAGCCCGCTTCCCAGGGTACCGGTGTAATTGCCGGTGGTGCTATGCGCTCCGTACTGGAAATGGCTGGTGTACACAACGTATTGGCCAAGTGCTACGGTTCCACCAATCCGGTGAACGTAGTGCGCGCAACCTTCAAAGCTCTGGAGCAAATGCAGAGCCCTGAAGATGTTGCTGCCAAGCGCGGTAAATCAGTCGAAGAGATTCTGGGCTAATCACAGTCCAGATTTAAGGTTATTGGTGGGTTAAGACCATGGCTAAGAAGACCATTAAAGTCACCCAGACCAAAAGTATCAACGGACGCCTGAAAAGCCATCAGGCGTGCGTTGCGGGTCTGGGCCTGCGCCGCATCGGCCACACAGTGGAAGTGGAAGATACTCCTTCCGTGCGCGGCATGATCAACAAAGTAAACTACCTGGTTAAGGTTGAGGGGGAATAACATGCGTTTGAATGACTTATCTCCCGCACAAGGCCACAAGCACAGCGCAAAGCGCGTTGGTCGCGGAATAGGTAGTGGGTTGGGTAAGACCGGTGGCCGTGGCCACAAAGGTCAAAAAGCACGTTCCGGCGGTAGTGTTCGTCCAGGCTTCGAAGGCGGTCAGATGCCTTTGCAGAAGCGTCTGCCTAAGTACGGTTTCACCGCTCGTGTTTCTCGCTTCACCGCGGAAGTACGTCTGGCTGAGCTGGCCAAGGTAGAAAGTGACGTAATCGATTTGGCAGCGCTGAAGAATGCCGATATTATCGGCAGCCATATTAAACGCGCCAAAGTGTTCCTCTCAGGTGAACTGACTAAAGCAGTTACCGTAAAGGGTCTGGGAGTGACCAAAGGTGCAAAGGCGGCTATCGAAGCTGCTGGCGGTAAAATAGAAGACTAATCGAGGCGCCAATGGCACGACCAGGATCCGGTGGAAATCCCCTGGGCAACAGCAAGGGATTGGGCGAGCTTTGGGCTCGCCTTCGTTTTCTGTTTCTAGCGATTCTTGTTTATCGACTGGGGACGCATATTCCGGTGCCCGGTATTGATCCGGAAAAGCTGTCAAACCTGTTTAACCAGAACCAGGGGACCATCCTTGGCCTGTTTAACATGTTCTCTGGCGGCGCCCTGGAAAGGATGAGTATTCTGGCGCTGGGCATCATGCCCTACATCTCCGCGTCCATCATCATGCAGTTGATGAGCGCGGTGACTCCCTCTCTGGAAGCGTTGAAGAAGGAAGGGGAGGCCGGAAGGCGCAAGATCAACCAATATACTCGCTACCTCACGGTAGTGCTGGCCCTGATTCAGGGTATTGGTATGACTTTCGGGCTTGCTGGACAGAATCTGGCTTACTCATCTGAGCCTGCGTTTGGTTTTTACTTTGTGGCGGTAACGTCACTGGTGACCGGTGCCGTATTTATGATGTGGCTCGGTGAGCAGATCACCGAGCGCGGTGTTGGCAATGGCATTTCCATGCTGATTTTCGCCGGTATCGTCGCCGGTTTGCCCGGTGCCATCGGTCAGGCGTTTGAACAGGCACGGCAGGGTGAGCTGCATATCCTTATGCTGCTGATCATCGGCGTAATTGCTCTTGCGGTGGTGTTCTTTGTGGTAGTGATGGAGCGCGGTCAGCGTCGAATCACAATTAACCACGCCCGACGCCAGGCTGGTCGCTATTCTGCCGCACCGGCTGCGCAGGCGAGCCACCTGCCCCTGAAGGTGAATATGGCCGGTGTTATTCCGGTGATCTTCGCCAGTAGTATCCTGCTGTTCCCGGCTACGCTGGCGCAGTGGTTTGGTCAGGGCGGGGAAGGTGTTGGTGCTCAGATTCTGCAGTGGATGGCATTGCAGCTGGGGCCAGGGCAGCCGCTGAACATTATTTTGTTCGCACTGCTGATCGGTTTCTTCTGTTTCTTCTACACGGCGTTGATGTTCAACCCGAATGAAGTAGCAGATAACCTGAAAAAGTCCGGTGCTTATGTGCCAGGTATTCGCCCTGGTGAGCAGACAGCCCGCTATATCGATAGCGTGTTGACCCGACTCACCCTGGTAGGTGCCGTGTATATCGCGCTGGTATCCCTGCTGCCGCAGTTCCTGGTAGTTGGGTTTAACGTTCCCTTCTATCTGGGGGGTACCTCACTACTGATCGTTGTAGTCGTAGTGATGGACTTTATGGCGCAGGTACAGTCGCATCTGCTGTCACACCAGTACGAAGGCTTGATGAAAAAAGCGAACCTGCAAAGCTACGGTCGTCGCTAGTGCGTCACCTGCTCGCAGTTTGATTGAATTGAGGTAAGGTCATGAAAGTACGCGCTTCTGTAAAAAAGATCTGCCGTAACTGCAAAATCGTACGTCGCAAAGGCGTTCTGCGGGTAATCTGCAGCGCTGAGCCACGTCACAAGCAGCGTCAAGGCTAAAAAGGGGCCAGCCCCTTCGGGGTGCGTCCATTGGGCGCCCCTGTAAAAGCTGGAAGAATTCGCTGATCGCTACAGCCCCGTATCGATTGGCAACACCTCAAAATTTTTGGGGTGGGGAGGAGGTGGTAAAGCCTTTTTCCAATTGGGGGCGTTGACTGTCGTCCGCAGCCGTTTCGGGAGGCCGAAACGGTCGTGGGCTATTGCAAATTAGTGTCTGAAAAGCTATTCTTGCGCGCCTTTTTGGTGGCGCCGCCGGTTTTTTAGTCGCTGTCAGCGCCGAAATCAAAGTAGAGCCACATACTTATTTATAGCAGTGGCTCCAATACGTGGAGTACGCCTCTATGGCACGTATTGCTGGTGTCAATGTACCAGACCACAAGCACGCCGTGATCTCCCTGACCCACATTTACGGGGTAGGTCTCACTAAGTCAAAGTCTATTTTGGCAGCGGTTGGTATCGCTGAATCCACCAAAATCCGCGACCTGTCTGAAGAGCAGATCGAAACCATCCGCGGTGAAGTTGCAAAACTCACTGTAGAGGGCGACCTGCGCCGTGAAGTATCCATGAACATCAAACGTTTGATGGACCTTGGATGCTACCGCGGTTTGCGTCACCGCCGCAGCCTTCCGCTGCGTGGTCAGCGCACCAAAACCAATGCTCGCACCCGTAAGGGTCCGCGCAAGCCGATTCGCAAGTAAGCCTGATTAAGGCGCGATATCGCGGTTTAACAAGCCCCTTCCCGGTAGTGAACCGAGGGGATTTGATACAGGATTTAGGATACTGGTATGGCTAAGCCAAAAACTACTGTTCGCAAAAAGGTCAAAAAGACCGTTGTTGACGGTATTGCCCACATCCACGCATCGTTTAACAATACGATCGTGACGATCACTGATCGCCAGGGTAATACCCTCAGCTGGGCCACCGCAGGTGGATCCGGCTTCCGTGGCTCAAGAAAGAGCACCCCGTTTGCAGCCCAGGTTGCCGCTGAGCGCGCAGGTACTGCAGCTCAGGAGTACGGCCTGAAAAACCTCGACGTAGAAGTAAAGGGCCCTGGCCCCGGTCGCGAATCCGCTGTTCGCGCACTGAACAACTGCGGCTACAAGATCACCAACATCACCGACGTGACGCCAATCCCGCATAACGGTTGTCGTCCGCCCAAGAAACGTCGCGTGTAAGAGGGGGCTGATAAAATGGCACGTTATATTGGACCAAAATGTAAACTGTCCCGTCGTGAAGGGACTGACCTGCAGCTGAAGAGCGGCGTTCGTCCGCATGACTCTAAGTGTCGCGCAGAATCCAAGCCCGGCCAGCATGGTGCTGGCCGTGGTCGTCTGTCCGATTACGGTATTCAGCTGCGCGAGAAGCAAAAGGTTCGCCGTATCTATGGCGTACTGGAAAAGCAGTTCCGTAACTACTATAAGGAAGCGGCGCGCCTGAAAGGTGCAACTGGTGAGAACCTGCTGCAACTTCTGGAAAAACGCCTGGACAACGTGGTTTACCGCATGGGCTTCGGCTCAACGCGCTCTGAAGCGCGTCAGCTGGTTTCCCACAAGGCGATTCTGGTAAACGGCACAACTGTTAACATTCCTTCTTACCAAATTAAGGAAGGTGATGTAGTTGCTGTACGTGAAAAAGCTAAGAAGCAGCTGCGTATCCAGAATTCCGTTTCCCTCGCTGCCCAGCGTGGCGATGTCGAGTGGGTAGACGTAAACGCGAGCAAACTGGAAGGCACTTTCAAGCGCACTCCAGATCGTGTCGATCTGCCGGCAGAGATCAACGAAAACCTTATCGTGGAACTGTACTCCAAGTAACAATTAGTCCACTTTAAGGAATGCAACTGTAAACAGGTATGGCTATGCAGACTGCTGTCAACGAGTTTTTGACACCGCGTCGTATTGACGTCACCGAGTACAATCCGAATCACGCCAAGGTGATTTTGGAGCCCCTGGAGCGTGGCTTTGGCCACACTCTTGGCAATGCGCTGCGTCGCATCCTGCTGTCCTCCATGCCGGGCTGCGCCGTCACCGAAGTCGAAATCGACGGTGTCGAGCACGAGTACAGCGCGATTGAGGGTGTGCAGGAAGATGTTATTGAAATCCTGCTCAACCTGAAAGAAATCGCGGTTGTTATGCACGGCAAGGATCAGGCGGTATTGAGCCTGAGCAAGAAGGGCCCAGGTGCAGTGACTGCTGGAGATATCCAGGTAGATCACGATATCGAGATTGTGAATCCTGAGCACGTGATCGCCAATATCACTGGTGATGTGGAACTCAACCTGCGTCTCACCGTAGCGCGCGGTCGTGGCTATCAGCCAGCGGACGCTCGTCGTGACGAGGAAGAGGAAAGCCGTGCGATTGGCCGTCTGCAGCTGGATGCTTCATACAGCCCGGTACGTCGTGTTTCCTACAGTGTGGAAAGCGCGCGTGTAGAGCAGCGCACTGACCTGGACAAGCTGGTTCTGGACCTGGAGACCAATGGTACCCTGGACCCGGAAGAGGCAATTCGCCGCGCCGCTACGATTCTGCAGCAGCAGCTTGCAGTTTTTGTAGACCTGGAAGGTGAAAAGGATGCGCAACCGAAAGCTGAAGAGCCCGAAGTTGACCCGGTACTGCTGCGCCCAGTAGACGACCTGGAGCTGACCGTACGTTCGGCCAACTGTCTGAAAGCAGAAAACATTTACTACATCGGTGATCTGATCCAGCGCACCGAAGTTGAGCTGCTGAAGACGCCGAACCTTGGTAAGAAGTCTCTGACAGAAATCAAGGACGTACTCGCTTCCCGTGGTTTATCCCTGGGTATGCGCCTGGAAAACTGGCCGCCGGCCAGTCTGAAAGGCGACAGCAAGTTAAGCCCCTGTAAGCATTTGGTAGTCGCGGCGGTGCCGCGACTAGTAGAAAGAACCCGAGCGGTGCCACAGCTTAGCGCGACACCGCTCCAGAACGACCTGCTGTGACAGCAACTTAGGTCGTAAGGAATTGAGTCATGCGTCATCGCTATAGTGGCCGTAAATTCAGCCGCACGAGCGCTCACCGCAAGGCCATGTTCAAGAACATGAGCGCCTCTCTGGTGGAGCACGAACTGATCAAAACCACACTGGCCAAAGCCAAAGAACTGCGCCGCGTTGCCGAGCCGCTGATCACTCTGGCTAAGAAAGACAGTGTTGCCAACCGCCGTCTGGCTTTCGCTCGTATCCGTGACAAGGATGCTGTGCGCAAGTTGTTCGACGAGTTGGGTCCTCGTTACGAAGCCCGTCCTGGTGGATATATTCGTATCCTGAAGTGTGGGTTCCGCGCTGGTGACAAAGCACCAATGGCTTATGTTGAGCTGGTAGATCGTCCTCAGGTTGAAGACGAAGCTGCGGAAGCGTAAGCTTGCCAACTAGCCATAGTGCTACGGAAGGCCGGTCATAGACCGGCCTTTTTTATGCGTTTAGAAGGGTTTGTATGTCTTTTGAACAATTACTGAGTAACTTGAACCCCCACATTGTAGCGAGCCTGAGGCGTGCTATTGAGTTGGGTAAATGGCCTAATGGTGTTGTTATTACCCCAGAGCAGCGTAGGCTTTGTGGAGAGGCTGTAGCCAACTGGGAGGCACGGAACCTGCCTAAGGAGCAGCAGGTAGGCTATGTAACTCCGAAGGCCTCAGAAGAACCTTGTGCGGGCAAAAAGGATGATGAGCAGCCATTGAACTGGGTTTAATATCGCACAGATTGAGATCATGGTTTTTGTTTTCAGCAGGCTTTAGAGATATTGGCGCAAATATCTACATCTGGGACGCCCTTTCCATTCATCACTTCAGCTTTCTCTGCTTATATAGTTACCGACATAGAAATATAAAGTTTCCAATTTGCTCGGTAACTGATTATGAAAAAACTGATATTGCTTGCCGGCGCAGTAACTCTAGCAGTTGTTGGCATTGATCACTACGATATTGACGTGCAGGCCGGTGTTGCCAAAGTTCGGCAATTTATAACTCCTTTAACCGAAAATAGTGAATTAGCGAAGGATATTGCTGAGCGTATACCGTGGTCACAGCTGGAAAATGCGGAAGTGGAGGAGTTATTGGACCACCCCCGTGTGAAAGCTTACCTGGACCAGGAAAAGGCGAAGAAGGCTTTGCAGAACTATTTTGCAAATCTTGGAAACCTATCCAGTGAGGAGGCCTGGGATACGATAGAACAAGTGGAAAGTGAAAAGCGAGTTACCGGTTACGAGGCGCTGTCCTTAAAGCTCGCCTGGCTGGAAAAAAATAGTATCAACGAAGCTGAGTTCAAGCAGCGCGCGGAAGAGCTGTTTAATATCTACCGTGAGCAGGCCCAATCAGTTATTAGTCACTATGATCCCCATACAGAGGTGCCTGGCTTCTCAACATATAAAGATCTTGAAAGGTCTATTGTTGAAGAAGTGCAGCAAATGACCTCCTTCCCAGATGGAATGAGCAAACATGAGTACCTTCGTAAACGCCTGCAAGAAGCACGGGAAACTGTTTACGGCTCCTAATTAGATCGCAGTGCCGCTAGTAATAAACTAACAGCACTGCTTTCTTTCAGGCTTTACCTACATGAACAGGCCGATCAGGTCGTAAAACCAATTACTATTGTTTTCAAAGTCTGAAACTTTATCCGTTTCGTAGGCGCGAATCATACCCCCACCGTTATGGTTCACAATGTTGTTGAGAAAATCTTTTAACTCCAGTCCATGTTCTGCAATCTCACCATAGTGCAAGTCGATAATGGTAGTGCAATGGCTCTCGTTAAGATTACGGAACATCGGGAAGTAGTAGCCCCAATTACTGGTTTGGTCCAAGAGAGGGATTAGATTCTCATGGGTGTCCTTTTGCCAGCGTTGGCGCAGTTTATTTAAGCGAGAGTTGGCATCTGGATCATTGTAAATATCTTCGTAGAAGCGCTCATAGGAGTATGAAGAAAAATTACCGTCAGCCAGGAAGTGTGTGATACCAAGGCGATCTGTGGGAAATTTATTTGATAATGCACTGTATATCGAAGCCAGCTGATTGCTATCAAACCCTGGAGTAAAGGATTTTATCGCATTAATTGGGTTCTCTTCATTTGGGTCCCCGTCAGTTGTGTAAGTGGTCCAGGAGTGAAGAACTTCGTTATGTAACGGTAACGATGGGTACTCGGTGCTGTTATCACTATCTAAAGGTGCTTTATAAAGTGGGCCAGAGTCATCAATTAAATAACCATAGTCGACATCCATATCCTCGCGAAGTTTTGTATAATTTAACAGAGCCCCTACACTTCCAGCGCTGCATCCAGCAGTCAGCATTTGTTTAGGCTTCTGTAAATTATTTTTTACCCACGAAGTGACAGCCTGGACATTACGTAATCCATTATGGTGCCAAATTAAATCTGGATTTTGACCGCTGGAATCTTCATAAATCTCTGTTTTATCGCCAACATAAATATCACCGGTACAATAGGGAACATATACTAAATTCCACTCACCAGTCTTGTATTGGTTATAGGGATGGTGGGTGTAGATTAAGGGAGATACGCCGGCAGTCGTCAGGTTATCTAGATTACTGAAATCTAATAAATTTATGTTGCTGAGATAGTCGTCAGGAATGCCATTGGGGTTACGTGCCCCGCGAATGCCCGCCTGCCCTGAACAGCTCTCATAATCCCAGCATGCACCGCCACCCTCAAAATAGAAAACGGTGTTGCTAGTATCGGGCACTCGGTATACGAAGAATTTATAGGGGGAGCCGTTGCCGCACATGGCGCCTGTGTTGGCAGGAACGTCGATTTTTTGCCAGGTGTTGAAATCGCTGGGATCGAAGTCATCGTTAAAGCTGGGATCATCTATTGTTAATGGATACATCCCTTGGGCCTGCTCGGTAGTTACAGGAGCATTAGCACTGGGTGGATTAAATAAATGTTTTAAAGTTGTCCAAAAATTGTAATCTCCGGGCTCTGCTTGAGCATAGGAGGTGATTAGAAATGAGCTGGCAATCAGTGCCGTAATAAAACCACGGAGAATTCTTATCATTATTAATCCCCTTGAGGTAGTTGATATATTCTCTCTGGACCAGGTCGAATTGGGGGCGCTAAGTATAGAGGTCGGTTGTGGCCTCTACTCCTGCAAGTCAATTAGAACACTCGTCCAAATCGCTGCTTCGGTAAAACCCAAAGAGGTTAGTTAATATTGATCTTCTGGTCTAGCAGGAGCCGTATAAAAACTTATTGGTCATTAAGGACTGCTTGGTCCAGGCGGATTTATTGAAGATATTTTATTAATGTTTGAAATTTTTTGATTTTGGGTAAGATGTGTTTCTATTGAAACCGGTGATGCTAGAAGTGACAAGCTTTGGTTTTCAAAATAAAGAGGTATGTAAGGAGTGAGAATATTGTTTGCTCTATGCTCTTAGTTCGGAATTCTAAATAAGAAAAAATACTTTCAGAGAGTAAGTAAATCCCTGGTTTCTGTAGCAATCTCCCTTTGTAGTTTTTCCAAACTTTTCTGCTTTTCGCGTAGAATTATTCTCGCGTTTTCCAAGGTAATTACCTGAAAACTAATTTTATCTAACGCGTTTAGTTGACCCAATCTGTGGAGGTCTGCCCGGATGACATGGGCCAGCCGGGGATAACCACCGATAGTTTGTCCCTCTATAAAAGAAATGATGGGTTCACCATTCTCGGGAATTTGGATGCTCCCCGGATATAGACCGGACGAGATCATTTTCCCTGAAGTTTCAGTAAGAGCTTCACGACTAGGATTAATTGAGGGAGATAGGCGTATCCCCATACGGTTACTCTGAGCGGATACCTGAAAAGAGGTCCCGCTGAACTTTTCCATGATTTCCTGGCTAAAACTACCAGCTTCCGGGCCATGTACCACCCTTATTAGGGGGCGTAATTTATAATTGGGTTGAAGTTCACGTTTTAGTTTTGCAGGCCTAGCTGTCCAAGTATCTACGAAGCCAATTCTATCACCATTTTCAATGGCTCTATCATGATGTCCGCCAAAACCACTGATTAAATGGGTTGCAGTACTGCCTAAAATCATAGGGGTCGATATCTTTGCAGAAATACCTATATAAGCACGCATACCGCTGATAAGTTTAGAAAAATTCAGAATATCTCCACGTTTTACCTGGATAACCTTGTAATACTCAATGGCCCTGTTATTTAAAGATGTTTTGAATTGCGCTCCGGTAATGGCTATTGAGACATCACAAGTGAACTCAATAAGGGGACCGGTCAAGGTAATTTCCAGCACAGGGTTATTTAATGGGTTGCCCAGTAACATGTTTGCGAGTTTCATAGAGAGAGGATCTGCGGCCCCCCCAATGGGAATGCCATAGTGCATTAGGCCGGGACGGCCATAGTCCTGGATGCTAGTTTGTAACCCTGCCCGCATAAAGTGCATGCTCATGGATAGCTTTCCTTAGAGTATTTACACTGTACTTGCGGTGCTATGTCATTAAATTCTGACTCACTGATAGAGTAGAATTCGATGGTATCCAAGGGCTGGGCAATAAAGGGGGATGTACTGTAAGGCTGGAAGAGTTTGATAGGCGTTTGCCCAATAATTTGCCAACCACCTGGTGTGGCCTGTGGGTAGATCCCAGTCTGGCCGCCACCGATACCAACGGCACCTGCGGGAATGTGTAAGCGCGGCGCTTCTTTTCGCGGGCAATGTAGCTTGGGGTCCAGTCCACCCAAATATAAAAAACCGGGAGAAAAACCCAGCATATGCACTAAATAAACGGAAGTGCTATGTAGCTCAATAATTTCTTCAGGTGTTAGGCCTGTGTATTCGCTCACAGTAAGCATGTCTGGGGCAAAAGAATTTTCATAGCATACTGGAATGCGGATTACGCAGGGTTCTCTTTCCAGGAAGTGGGAGTTCGTGGCCTTTAAGAATTTTTTAGTCAGAGTTTTCACTTCCCGTGAAAGCGATTCGTCAAGATATAAAAGTGGATCAAAAGTAATGGTCAGGCACTGGTAAGCGGGAATCAGATCGATAACTTTTAGGTCGTCCTGCTTGAGAATGTACTGTCGCAATCCAATTATATATCGACTAAGGAGTTCACTGGGTTCAGCTGAAAAGCGAATATCCAGCGCGCAATCCCCATTTGCAATGATGTCAAACTCGAGTTTTAGGAAACGCGGCTTTTCTTGGGTAGATATCACGAGCCGATACTCAGCCCATGATGGTGTAGATGGTTGATCAGCCTCTGTGCAATATTAACCGCCTGGGGGTTGTCCCCATGTAAACATATTGTATCGACAGAAAATTTAAGGGGTGTGCCATGATAACTTGCAAATTTCTTTCCCTTAGCTAGCGCAACAGCCCGCTCAAGGCATAAATCTACGTTACTCAGTACGGAACCTGGCAGGGAGCGAGGCGCCAGTTTATCTGGAGTTAAATATTGCCGATCCATAAAGCCCTCTCGATAAAATATGCGGCCTTTCTCCTTGGCTATAACTTCCATTGCGCCATTGGCTAAGCCGATAATTTTCAGAGAGGGATATTCTTCATTGAGTAAGGAGGTAATTTTTCGTGCTAGCACTATATCTGCTTCTGCATCGTTATATAGAGCTCCGTGCAGTTTAATATGATCGAGATGCGCTCCTACTTCCTGAGTAAGGCCTTGCAATAGTTCAAGTTGCTCGTATAAAGAGTCGAGCAACTGATTGATGGAAATTTTTATTGATTTGCGCCCAAAATTTTCCCTATCAGGGTAGCTGGGGTGTGCGCCAACTTGTAACTGGTGTTTTCTTGCATTGATAACGGAGAGGCGCATTATCTCTAGGCTTCCCGCGTGCGCGCCACAGGCGATATTACAGCGGGAGATAAAGGGCATAAGTTGAGCATCCTTTTCACAGCTGGCTAGATCAACACCTTCACCTAGATCGCAGTTGATATCAATATGCACAATGCTTGCCTCTGAAGTCTTGATTGGCGCCGCTTAAACAAATAGGTGCTGTTTTTTTATTTTTTATTATGGGGGCAATGTTTTACTTCAGAGGAAATTTGAACTCCCTTTGATTCGTAACAATCACCCAAGGGTGAGCAAAAGCATGCTTCAACTTCAATATGGTTTCGAAGCATGTCGAGCTTTTCCCAGAGCGGGTCACTTGCCACTGTTCTTTGCAACGTTAAGAATTTTATAGATGCCTGAGCAGGAATGATGGCTTGTTCCAATATCACCGTGTTCAAACCGCTCTGGTTGGCAAGAATACTATCACCTTCTTTTTTAAGTTCACTTATAGCTTCATATAATTTCTTTTTTCCTTGGCGCAGCAGCCGTCTAGAAAAGTATCTAAGTCAGGGTAGGTTTTATTTTGGTATGTGAACTCTAGGTTCTTTAGGATGGCAGGCCCTGCGCCGGCATTATGCAATGCGAAAATTATAGTTGCTTTTTGAGTTGATCCGTCAAAGTTGCCTTGGTCAAATTTAACGACTGGCATCGTCATTACTCTGACCTGTTTATTAGCTGCTTTAGCTTGAAGATAAGTGGCGTAAAAAGAGGCTATAGAAATAAAGATGGCGCTTAGTGCAATTATTAAGTTGAGCCTTTCCTTATTAAGATATTTCATAATTATGTGCCTACAAGTCAGTCAGAACTGGAGTGCGCTCTGTTTGTTTTCTATAGTGGGAAATCGGCGCCATTTGCTAATAAATATGTTAGCTGTTTTGGTGGTTTTTTACTTTACAGCAAATAATGGCGTGTATAGGTGTTAATCTGTTGGGCAATGATCTACCTCTGCAGACATTTTTTGAGAATTTGATTGATAACACTTTTCAAGTGGAGAGCAAAAATAGGAAGACACAGTAATGTTCCATCTTTCTTTGTTGAGTTTTTCCCATAGCTCAGCGGTTTCCTCTCCACGAGAGACTGCAAGAAGCGTGTATTTGTCCTGTGCTGGAATTATAAATTCCCTTCTCTCTCCAGACCATATGGATCCATTCTTGGAGAGAGAATAGGAGGAATTAGATTTAGCCTCTCTAATTTTCTGTCGCACTATCCTGAATTCTTCTTTGCAGCAGGCCTGTAGAAGCTCAAAGTAATTAGGATAGCTATTGCCACTATAATGGTATTCAATGGATTTCAGGATGCCGGTTTTTAGACTGGCACCCTATCTTACTTAACTAACTAAGCATCGGTTTCAGAAAACGTCCGGTATGGGAAACTTTTATTTCAGCAACTTCCTCAGGTGTCCCAGCAGCGATGATCTGCCCACCGCCTGAACCGCCCTCGGGGCCCAGGTCTACAATCCAGTCTGCAGTTTTGATAACGTCTAAATTGTGTTCTATTACAACTATCGTATTACCATGGTCGCGCAGGCGGTGCAGAACATCCAATAACAGTTGGATATCGGCAAAGTGTAGGCCGGTTGTGGGCTCGTCGAGGATATATAAGGTTTGCCCTGTATCTCGCTTGGAGAGTTCGCGGGATAGTTTCACTCGCTGGGCTTCACCGCCGGAGAGCGTGG
The DNA here is from genome assembly GCF_030012965.1 of Microbulbifer sp. MLAF003. Taxonomy (NCBI): domain Bacteria; kingdom Pseudomonadati; phylum Pseudomonadota; class Gammaproteobacteria; order Cellvibrionales; family Microbulbiferaceae; genus Microbulbifer; species Microbulbifer sp. MLAF003. Next base: position 4,263,255 of record NZ_CP120232.1, on the reverse strand, counting down.
TGGCTGCCTGGCCGAGCTTGATATAGGAGAGGCCTACATCCATTAGGGTTTGTAATTTTTTGGCGATTACCGGCACGGGATCAAAAAACTCCCGAGCATCTTCTACTGTCATCTCCAGCACTTCGTGGATATTCTTGCCTTTGTAGTGTACTTCCAAGGTTTCACGGTTATAGCGTTTACCATGGCAGGTATCACAGGGTACATAGATATCTGGTAAGAAGTGCATTTCCACCTTGATCACGCCGTCACCCTGACAGGCCTCGCAGCGCCCGCCCTTAACATTAAAGCTGAAACGTCCAGGCTTATAGCCGCGTGAACGAGCTTCTTGGGTGCCGGCAAACAGATCGCGAATTGGAGTGAAGATGCCGGTGTAGGTAGCCGGATTGGACCTTGGGGTACGCCCGATGGGGCTTTGGTCTATATCCACGCACTTGTCGAAGTTTTCCAGCCCATGGACAGCCTTGTAAGGGGAGGCCTTTAGGGTGGTGGCCTTGTTGAGGGCAGTGGCAGCAAGCGGATACAAGGTGGCGTTAATTAACGTGGACTTGCCGGAGCCTGAAACACCCGTGATACAGGTAAATAGCCCAACGGGAATCTCTAAGTCAACATTCTGCAAGTTGTTACCGCTGGCTCCTTCGAGTCGCAGAACATAATCGGGGGCAGGGATGTAACGCTCTTCTGGTACGGCAATTTTCTTTTTACCTGACAGGTATTGGCCGGTTAGGGATTTCTTGCACCTGGCAATCTTATCAGCGGTGCCAGCCGCGACCACTTCGCCACCATGAACGCCGGCACCGGGGCCGATATCGACAATAAAATCGGCACTGCGAATGGCGTCTTCGTCGTGCTCAACAACGATTACGGTATTACCAATATCACGGAGGTGGGTAAGTGTATTCAGTAAGCGCTCATTATCCCTCTGGTGTAGACCGATGGAGGGCTCGTCGAGGATATACATTACGCCGACAAGGCCGGCACCGATCTGACTGGCGAGGCGGATCCGTTGTGCCTCACCGCCGGATAGGGTTTCTGCACTGCGGTTCAGAGTCAGGTAGTTCAGACCTACATCTACAAGGAAGCGAAAGCGGTCTCGCAGCTCTTTAAGAATCTTATCGGCGATCTCTTTCTGTGCGCCTTTGAAGGTCAGTTCGTGGTCGAAATAATCAAAGGCGTCGCCAACGGGTAACTCGGTAATCTGCGCCAGTGTACGGTTATCCACAAATACATGTCGAGCCTCACGGCGCAAACGGGTGCCGTGACACTCAGGGCACTTTTGTGTGCTCAAGTATTTAGCCAGCTCTTCGCGTACAGACTGGGATTCTGTATCCCTATAGCGGCGCTGGAAGTTGGGGATAATCCCCTCGAAGGTATGCTGGCGCACGGTGACATCACCGCGATCATTGACATAGCTGAAATCGATTTCCTCATCGCCACTACCCTGCAGGATAATTCTGCGATGGGTTTTACGAAGCTTTTTCCAGGGTTTGTCGAGGTCGAATCCGTAATGTTCGGCGAGGGAGTCGAGCATATGGTAGTAATAGATATTGCGTCGGTCCCAGCCGCGAATGGCGCCCTCGGAGATACTGCTTTCCTGGTCGAGAATCACCTTGTCTTCATCGAAGAACTGCTTGACTCCCAGGCCGTCACAGCTGGGACAAGCACCGGCAGGATTGTTAAAGGAGAACAGGCGTGGCTCCAGCTCATCCAGTGAGTAGTCACATACTGGACAGGCATGGCGGGCTGAAAAGAGGCGGTCTTCCTGGTCACCATCCATAAAGCTGATGGAAGCGATACCATCAGTGAGATTTAAAGCGGTCTCGAAGGATTCAGCCAGGCGCAATTGCAGGTCTTCACGTACCTTAAAGCGATCTACCACCACCTCAATGGTGTGCTTGCGGCGCTTATCCAGCTTGGGGGTATCGTCCAGGTCGCAGATAAGCCCATCGATACGTGCACGTACAAATCCGTCTCGACGCAGCTGCTCGAACACATGTTGATGCTCGCCTTTGCGATCGCGAACCACAGGTGCCAATAACATGATCTTGCTGCCCTCTGGCAGGGCTAATACCTGGTCCACCATCTGGCTAACAGTTTGGGCCTGGAGTGGCTCATTGTGCTCCGGGCAGCGAGGCTCACCTACCCGGGCAAATAATAGCCTTAGATAGTCGTAAATTTCAGTGATGGTACCCACTGTAGAGCGCGGATTGTGGGAGGTGGACTTCTGCTCAATGGAGATGGCAGGAGACAGGCCCTCTACGGTATCCACGTCGGGCTTTTCCATCATCGATAGGAACTGACGCGCATAAGTGGAGAGAGACTCAACATAACGGCGCTGGCCCTCTGCGTAGAGAGTATCAAATGCCAGGGAGGATTTACCGGAACCAGACAGTCCGGTTATCACGATCAGCTTGTCGCGGGGAATGTCGAGATCGATATTCTTCAGGTTGTGGGTGCGCGCACCCCTTACATAAATCGTGTCCACGCTCTACCTATCTACTGATAATACTGGGCCGGACTTCGAACTTGTTACGCTCAGGGCGATCACAACTGCGGTGCCGGAAAAACAGCCAAGTATAAACTCGCTACCCGATGTGCCAAAATCGTCTGCCGCAAATATCCAACAGCCAAGCAGATTGAATTGATGATTCCCGTAATTCTCTGTGGCGGCACAGGTTCTCGTCTGTGGCCGCTCTCCCGTGAAGCCTACCCAAAGCAATTTTTACCTTTAATTGGTAGCGAGACCATGTTGCAGGCTACGGTGCGGCGCTTGGAGGGAATACAGCAGCTGCAGGCCCCCATTTTGGTGTGCAATGAGGAGCACCGCTTTGCAGCTGCAGAGCAATTACAGGAGATCGGCCATGGAACTCAGTCTATCCTGCTGGAGCCCTGTGCGCGCAATACGGCGCCGGCTATCGCTCTTGCGGCTTTAGCGGCTCTGGAGGGTGGTGATGACCCGTTGCTATTAGTATTGCCGGCGGATCATGCTGTGGCTGATGTCACGACTTTCCAAGAGGCTGTGCAATCGGCAAGTGCCTTGGCGGAGCAAGGGCACCTGGTAACATTTGGAATTGTGCCAACACGTGCTGAAACGGGATATGGCTATATTCGCCGTGGAGAGCTCTTGACAGCAAAGGCCTGGAAAGTGGCGGAATTTGTCGAGAAGCCTGACTCCCAGGCGGCTGAGTCTTATCTGACAGGAGGTGAGCATTGCTGGAACAGTGGCATGTTCTTATTTCGCGCTTCCCGTTACCTGGAAGAGCTGGGGCAGCACCGTGGAGATATACTCACCGCCTGCCGAGAAGCCTATAAAGGTGCTGTTAGGGATTTAGACTTTACACGTGTGAATAAAGTCGCTTTTGCTGCCTGTGCTGATGAGTCCGTGGATTATGCGGTGATGGAGCTCACTGAATCTGCCGCGGTGGTGCCAATGGATGCGGGCTGGAGCGACGTAGGTTCTTGGCTCGGACTCTGGGAACTGGCAGAACGGGATACCGATGACAATCTGCTACATGGAGATATCCTGCTGGAAGAGAGTGAGGGTTGCCTGGTGCGATCAGAGAGCCGTTTGGTAAGCCTGTTGGGAGTGAAGGATCTGATAGTTGTAGACACTGATGATGCTTTGCTGATCGCTGAAAAACAGCGGGTTCAGGAGGTTAAGAAGCTGGTTAACAGTCTCAAGCGCTCTGGCCGCAGCGAGGCCCAGCGCCATCGCAAAGTCTATCGTCCCTGGGGCTATTACGACTCTATTGATGCCGGACCGCGCTTCCAGGTCAAGCGTATTGTAGTTAAGCCGGGACAGCAGTTGTCCTTGCAGATGCACCACCACCGCGCCGAGCATTGGATCGTAGTGCGGGGTACCGCCAAGGTAACTCGTGGTGAAGAAGAGCTGTTGATCACAGAAAATCAGTCCACTTATATCCCCTTGGGGGTGGTGCACAGATTGGAAAACCCTGGAACCATTCCCCTGGAATTAATTGAAGTCCAATCCGGCAGTTATCTTGGAGAAGACGATATAGTCCGCTTTGATGATGACTATGGTCGCGGTTAGAAAAGCCCGAAAGTTGTACGCCTTCCACTACAGCCTGGCGGCTGCTCGCTGTACAATGCGCGCCCAATTTAACGCTGTTCCGGGAACTGCATGAATTCCACTGAGCGCCGGGCCCTGGGCGGGCTGGCTTCCCTTTATGTCTTTCGCATGCTCGGCCTGTTTATGGTATTGCCGGTTCTCACAATTTACGGTGAGGGTTATCGCGATAGCACACCGATGCTATTGGGATTGGCGATGGGTGCCTATGGGCTGAGCCAGGCACTGTTACAGATTCCTTTGGGCCTTCTGTCCGACCGCTGGGGACGTAAGCCGGTTATTTATACTGGCCTCGCAGTTTTTGCCTTAGGCAGTGTTATTGCCGCGCAGACAGACTCTGTTTATGGCCTGATTGTGGGTAGGATTCTACAGGGATGTGGAGCGATTGCCGCAGCAGTGATGGCGCTGGTTGCTGATCTCACCCGGGATGAGAAGCGAGGCATTGCCATGGCTATCATAGGGGCCTCTATAGGGGTGGCATTTATGCTGGCGGTAATATTGGGCCCTGCTCTCGCGGGAGCAGGGGGACTCCCGGTTATCTTCTGGGTGACAGCAGGGCTGGCAATTCTGGGGATGTTGCTGGTCTGGCGAGTGGTGCCCACTCCCCAGGTGGCAAGGCGCCCAGCGGTTTTCAGCGGTGGTTTTCGTAAGGTTTTGGTTAGTGGCCTTACCTGGAGATTGGTTTCAGGAGCGTTTTTTTCTCATCTCTTATTAACAGCTATGTTTGTCGCCCTTCCATTGGTGTTGGTCGACAGGCTTGGCTGGCCGGCGGGAGAGCATTGGAAACTATATGGCCCGCTGATGCTGGGTACTTTTATCCTGATGCTGCCTCTGATGCGGGCGGCAGAGCGCAGCGATAGAGTGGGGCTCGCTTTGAATTTTGCCTGTGTTGCCCTGGTGGGGGGAGCGCGGCATTGCTGCCTATAAATGGCCCCGTAGCTGTTGTGCTACTGCTAGGTATTTTCTTTACTGGTTTTAACCTGCTTGAAGCTCTGTTGCCAGCCCAGCTGACTCGCAAAGCACCTGAGAATGCCCGTGGCGCAGCTTCAGGGCTCTATGCCACACTGCAGTTTTTCGGCACTTTTGTAGGCGGTAGTCTGGGGGGATACCTTTTTGGCCTTGGGGGTGCCAGTGCCGTAGCATGGCTCGGTTTTTCCGTTCTGTCTGTTTGGATTCTGCTTTGGTGGTTGTTGCGGGAGCGGGAGGCAAAAGCTCGAGAGGGTAGTGCTTACTAACTGGTAGTGTCTGTTGTATGCTGCTGGATAAAAATACACTGGTCGCCAATCTGGGCGGTCGCGCATTGTTGGTGTGAGTCACCTCACATCTTAAATATTGAATGATTATTGCCTGGGTAGGACCTGGGTCGAAGAGAGGAGAGGGCCATGGCCAGGGGGATCAACAAAGTAATTCTGATTGGTAATTTGGGTAATGATCCAGAGACCAAATATATGCCGAGTGGCGGTGCGGTCACTAATGTGAGCTTGGCAACCAGTGAGAGCTGGAAGGACAAGCAGACCGGTCAGCAGCAGGAGCGCACTGAGTGGCACCGGGTGGTATTCTTTAACCGCCTGGCCGAGATTGCCGGTGAGTACCTGCGCAAAGGCTCTAAGGTGTACATTGAGGGCTCTCTGCGCACCCGCAAATGGCAAGATAAGAATACTGGTCAGGACCGTTACACTACCGAGATTGTTGCCAGTGAAATGCAGATGCTCGACGGCCGTGGGGAGCAAGGAGGTTTCGGACAGGGTATGGGTGGTGCCGGAATGGGTGCTGCTGGCATGAGCGGCCAATCTATGGGCGGTAGCCAGGGTGGCTACGAGCAACAACAGAGTGGTTTCCAGGGCGGTTATCAGCAGGGAGGTCAGGATTCCTTTGCTCAGGGGCGCACGGCGCCATCACCAATGGCACCGTCCAGCAAACCGCAGCCGCAGCCTAACCAGGGGCCAGCGGGTGGTTTCGATAACAGCTTTGAGGACGATATTCCCTTCTAAGCCCATCCAGTGTCTGATCTACATACCGGTTATAAGCCGGACACGGTAGCGGTCATTACTGCTGGTAACGATATCGACAGCGCTCTGCAGAAACGCCTGCAGCGCGCTGGCTTTCGTGTTCAACAGCTTTTACCCGCAGAGCTCGACCAGCTGCGACCAAGCTCGATTGTTATCAATGCCTCGGCCTGCGCAGACAGCCAGGGCATGCCAGAGTCTCTGCAGGTGGCTAAGCAGCTCGCGAGAGGACTCTGTCAACATGTTATTCACCTTTCCTCTTATCAGGTATTCGCTGGAGGTGAACAGCGGAGATATGATGAGGATGAAGTGGCGGATCCACAGGCTCGAAGTGGTCGCCAGTGGTTGGCTTGTGAGCGTGCCCTGAGTGGATTAGAAAACCTGACTATCCTGCGATTTGGCTGGATGGTGGATAGCAACCTGGAAGCCCTGCTTGCGCGGGTATTACGGGGCTTTATAACTGGTGAACCGCTCGAACTGGATGGTATCAATAACGGTAATCCGGTTACTGTTCTCGATTTGTCTCGTGTGACGGTAGCGATAGCACAACAGCTAGCCAGTGGTGCCTTTGCTCCAGGGGTTTATCATTACGGAAGTTCAGACAGCTGCACCGCTATAGAGTTTGCGTTAGAGGTTGTGGAGCGGGCACAGTCATTTCACGATGAAGAGCGGTTTGTGCAACTCAGTGCATTAGAGGATTCTGGTCAAAAGGATCGCAGTGTTGTGCTGGCCTGTGGAAAATTGAGGGATGTGTTTGGCATTCAGCAGCACAGCTGGCGCCAGGGGCTCACCCGACAGGTAGAGCTTTGGTTAGAACGTTTGGGTGCAGAAAAGTCTGGTTAGGTTTCTATCAGCAAAGATAAAAAAGGCGCCTATATGGCGCCTTTTTTTGTTTAGATCTTGTCGAATACTAGGCAGGCGTTAGTACCACCAAATCCAAAACTATTAGACATGGCCCGCTTGATCTCACTGTCGCGAACTTCGGTCACCAGATCCATACCCACAGCTGCAGGGTCCAGATTCTCTACATTGGCAGATGCAGCGATAAAGTTGTTTTGCATCATCAGTAGACTGTAAATCGCCTCTTGTACGCCAGCGGCGCCGAGGGAGTGGCCTGTAAGGGACTTGGTAGAGGCAAATGCTGGAACTGTGTCACCAAAGACTTCACGCATAGCCTTCAATTCAGCCACGTCTCCAACTGGGGTTGAGGTGCCGTGGGTATTAATGTAATCCACGTTACCTCTCAGTCCTTTGCCGTCCATTCCCGCTAACGCTTGTTGCATACAGCGGGTTGCACCCTCACCACTGGGGGCGACCATATCGTAACCATCAGAGGTTGCGCCGTAGCCGGTCAGCTCGGCATAGATGGTGGCTCCACGGGCTACAGCGTGCTCCATTTCTTCCAATATCAGGCAGCCGCCGCCACCGGCGATAACGAAGCCATCCCGGTCGGCATCGTAGGGACGTGAGGCCTTCGTTGGGGTATCGTTATATTTGCTCGATAGGGCGCCCATTGCATCAAAAAGGTGAGTCAAACTCCAGGCTAGCTCCTCACCACCACCTGCAAAGACAATGTCCTGCTTACCCATCTGGATCAGCTCGGCTCCATTCCCTATACAGTGCGCACTGGTGGCACAAGCGGAAGAAATGCTGTAGTTCACTCCCTTGATCTTGAATGGGGTGGCTAAACAAGCGGAAACGGTACTGTTCATTACCTGAGGCACCCGGTAGGCGCCCACGCGCCTTACGCCCTTTTCCTTGAGGGTATGGGCCGCATCAATAATTTGCTGGGTGGATGTGCCGCCTGAGCCCATCACAATACCTGTGCGCGGGTTGGATATCTGATCCTCCTGCAGGCCTGACATATCAATGGCCTCTTGCATGGCTATATATGCGTAGGCGGCTGCATCACCCATAAAGCGGAGCTGCTTTCTATCGATATGTTCCTTGAAGTCGATATCGACCTGGCCCGCTACCTGGCTGCGCAGGCCGAGCTCCCGGTACTCCTCCTGAAAGCGGATTCCGCTGCGTCCTTCTCTCAACGAGGCGGTGACTTCTTTTGTATTGGTGCCGATACAGGATGTAATACCCATTCCGGTAATGACTACCCGACGCATAGTGGTCTCCAGCATAGCTTGTCGGTAGAGGACTACATGATTTCTACCGACAATGGTTTACGGTGTGTTTAAAAATTATCGGTACGGGTAAATAAGCCTACGCGAAGATCCTTAGCTGTGTAAATTTCACGGCCGTCTACAGCAACGGTACCATCGCCAATTCCCATAACAAGCCTGCGCTCAACAATACGGCTCATCTGGATGTGATAGGTGACTTTCTTGCTGGTGGGCAAAATCTGACCGGTAAATTTGACCTCGCCACAGCCGAGTGCGCGACCGCGCCCGGGGTTACCTTTCCAGGCCAAAAAGTAGCCGAGTAGCTGCCACATTGCATCTAACCCGAGACAACCGGGCATTACCGGATCGCCTGGAAAGTGACAATCGAAAAACCAAAGGTCGGGGTGAATGTCCAGTTCCGCAATCAGTTCTCCCTTACCGAAGGCTCCGCCTTCCTTTGAGATATGTGTGATGCGATCCAGCATCAGCATATTGGGAGCGGGCAGTTGTGCATTGCCAGGGCCAAACATCTCGCCCCGGGAGCAGGTCAGTAGCTCCTCTCTGCTATAGGTGCTTTTTTGAACAAAATTACTCATTTTTTCCCCGTTGGTGGGTGGTTACGCAATCCATACTGGGCGTTTTTGTAAGAGCGGGCATTCTAAGGGCTCTGTGTCGCTTGTCTAGTCGGTCAGGGCTGTTTTTGTGACTGGCGCTGGAATTGCTTTCACAATCTTAGAGCATTCAGTAGTAGATTTTATGGTCCAATAAGGGATTTTAGCGTCATTATCTGTAAGTGAATGACCCTAACAACTATGATAAGTTGCCGGCCAAGCACTGGGTGCGCTCGTTTCAAAATTATGGGGGAGCATAATGCTCAAGAAATGTTTATTCCCGGTTGCCGGTTACGGCACCCGCTTCTTACCTGCTACGAAAGCCATGCCCAAAGAGATGCTGCCTCTGGTGAATAAGCCACTGGTGCAGTATGGCGTAGAGGAAGCGATAGAAGCCGGGCTGACGGAAATCGGCTTTGTCACTGGTCGGGGCAAGCGCGCCATCGAAGATCATTTCGACACCAATTTTGAGTTGGAACACCAGATAGCGGGTACTGGTAAGGAACGATACCTTGATTCCGTTCGCAAAGTCATTGATAGCGCCAGTTTTTCCTATACGCGCCAGGGAGAAATGCGCGGTTTGGGGGACGCAATTCTTCAGGGGCGCCGCTTGGTAGGGGACGAACCATTCGCTGTAGTGCTGGCAGATGACCTGTGCCTGAATGAGGAGTTAGGCGTACTTGCGCAGATGGTGCAGTTATACAAGCAGTTTCGCTGCAGTATTGTTGCTGTCGAAGAGGTGCCTACTGAACATATCCACAAATTTGGTGTGATTGCGGGCAATGAGATCAAGCCCGGTTTGTACCAGGTTACCGATATGGTGGAAAAGCCGACGGCCGAAGAGGCGCCAAGCAATAATGCGATTATTGGTCGCTATATTCTGACTCCAGATATCTTTGACCTGATACGCGATACTCCTCCCGGCAAGAATGGAGAGGTACAGATTACCGATGCGCTGCTAGCCCAGGCCCGTCAGGGCTGCGTTTTGGCCTACGCATTTAAGGGGCGCCGATTTGATTGTGGTTCGGTTGAAGGCTTTATCGAAGCTACGAACCATGTCTATGAGAATGTTTACCTGCCCAAGCAGGCTGCCCAGGAGAAGAAGTAAGTGGCTGAGCTTACCTGTTTTAAGGCCTATGATTTACGCGGTCGTGTGCCGGAAGAGTTAAATCCAGATGTTGCGTATCGTGTGGGGCGTGCTTTTGCCCAATTCCTCGGAGCGCGACGGGTTGTAGTTGGGCATGATATTCGTTTGACCAGCCCTGAACTGACCGATGCTCTGGCGAATGGTTTACGCGATGCCGGTGCTGACGTATTTCATATTGGCGAGTGTGGCACTGAAGAAGTTTATTTTGCCACTTCCCATGGGGATTTTGATGGCGGCATCTGTGTAACCGCGAGTCATAACCCTATGGATTACAATGGTATGAAATTTGTCCGTGCAGGAAGTAGTCCAATTAGTGGCGATACTGGTCTGTTGGATATCAAGCGATTGGCAGAGCAAAATAACTTTGCCTCAGCACCAAGGCGAGGTGATCTATATCGCTTTGAACACCGTGTCGATTTTGTAAAACATTTGCTGTCTTATATCGATAGCACGGCTTTGAAGCCACTCAAGCTAGTGGTAAATGCTGGTAATGGCGGCGCTGGTGCAGTGGTTGATGCCTTGGCACCGCATCTGCCATTTGAATTTGTACGAGTACACCATCAGCCGGATGGTAACTTCCCCAATGGTATTCCCAATCCAATTTTGCCGGAAAACCGTGCAGCGACTGCGGAAGCTGTGAGAGAGTGTGGTGCCGATTTCGGGATTGCCTGGGATGGCGATTTCGACCGCTGTTTCTTCTTCGATGAAAAAGGTGAATTTATCGAAGGTTATTATGTGGTAGGCCTGCTTGCAGAGGCATTTTTGCTCAAAAATGATGGTGCGAAAATTGTTCATGATCCACGCCTGCTGTGGAATACCGAGGACATTGTCCATGCAGCTGGCGGGGAGCCCGTGCAGAGCAAGACCGGTCATGCATTTATCAAAGAGCGCATGCGTAAAGAAGACGCTATCTATGGCGGTGAAATGAGTGCGCACCACTATTTCCGTGACTTTGCTTACTGTGACAGCGGTATGATCCCCTGGCTTTTAGTGGCAGAGCTGGTAAGTCGCAGTGGTAAATCTTTGTCTCAGTTGGTGAGTGAGCGTATGGCTGCTTTCCCCTGTTCTGGGGAAATTAATTCTAAGGTGAACGATGCCGCTGAATTACTAAAAATGGCCGAAGCAAAGTATGCTCCGGGAGCTGAGAGCGTTGAGCATGTAGATGGCTTGAGTGTGGCTTATCCCGATTGGCGCTTTAACTTGCGTATGTCCAATACCGAGCCCGTAGTACGCTTAAATGTTGAGTCCCGTGGGAATGAGGCGCTAATGCGTGAAAAAACTCAAGAGCTTCTTGATTTAATTCGCGCTTGAAAAAGATAGAGTAAATACAGTAGTTAAAATTTAAGAGACCTGTTTAAGGTCAGTCAAAAATTTGGCTGGCCTTCCCTGCCTAAATTAATAATATAATTACTAGTAAATAAAATTTCATATTTTAATCTGTTGTCCCGTAAGTCTAAAGCGGGCGGATATTTCTGGTAATAGAGTTTTGCATGGTATTTAAATATTGTGCATAAATTTTCCACCGTTCATGGACGCATGCAACAATTGCTGTCGCATAGACCAAATATTCATACTGATGCCTGTTCAATTTGAACCGTCCAAATGACCTTCTGACTTTACCAAAAAACCAAAGCTTCCTTTGTTGATTACAACTGTATCCAGTATTTTTTTGCAGCTATAGGGTCCTTAGTATACATAGAGGAATATTGTGTATTTGCAAAATTAAAAATTCCAGCTTATTGCTGCAAGGATTGTTGTCATGCAGGAATTTGTAATCCACTACGTATGATGAAGTTAATTCACCTCTAGTGATCACAAGGTTATTTTGTGGGAATATTTCAGGTGCTAATCTAAATTGATATAGGGCAGTGGATGGCCTCATAATTTTTCTTCTGGGTATTTTCCATTGGAGGAAACTTTGAAGCTGTTTTCCTTCAAACTGATGGTGCTAAAGTTTCGTTTGGTATTTATGGGCCAAAAATAATAAATGCCTAAATCTTTGATATGGCTAAGTTTTTGGTCCTGCTTATTTAATTTTTCGGATAAGTAGTGCAATAGCTTGGCTACAAATGGCGGTGTTGCATTTATAGGGAAGTAACCTGGCTCGATTTTTGTAAAACTGTGATTAAGAGTTATAGAGGCTGCAATTTGGAGGATGACTCTTTAATTCGCAACGTATTGTTACAAATATTGCCCACCTTGTAAGTGAGGGGAGTGCACTCAGGTATGGGGAGTACTTATGTTCCTGGAGGCGTATTTGAGTGATAGGGCCACTAACTAATATAGTTGGTGGCCCGGCTGCTGTAGCTAAAAGTGCTATACGCTTCTCTCTACGGCAAAGCTGGCCAGTTGTTGCAGAGCCAGCTTTTGTTCGCAGTTGGGTAGGAACTCCAGCTGCTCTTTAGCGTTGTTAACAGTGGCACGTGCACGCTCCATGGTGTAGTCCAGGGCGCCGCAGGCTTCAATCGCGTCGACTATCTCGGATAGTTTTTCCGCGCTGCGTTGCTCTATCGCTTCTTTTACCAATTGGGCCTGATCTTTGCTGCCATTGGCCATGGTATAGATTAGTGGCAGGGTTGGTTTGCCCTCCGCCAGGTCGTCACCTACATTTTTCCCAAGTTCTTCTGGGTTGCCACGATAGTCGAGAGCATCATCCACAAGTTGGAAGGCAAGGCCCAAGTGGCGGCCATAGAGTTTCAGGGCCGTTTGTTCCCCGTTGGTGCAGTTAGCCATTACGGCGGCAGTTTCACAGGCGGCTTCAAACAGGGCGCCGGTCTTTTTGTGGATAACCGTAAAGTAATTGTCCTCGCCCACCGCGGGATCACCAGCATTTACCAGCTGCTGAACCTCACCCTCAGCAATAGTATTGGTGGTGTCGGAGAGGATTGCCATGATATCCATATCCCTGAGGGCTACCATCATCTGGAAGGCGCGGGAATAGAGGAAGTCCCCCACTAGCACGCTAGGAGCATTGCCCCATTTTGCGTTAGCTGTGAGGCGGCCACGACGCATGTCGGATGTGTCCACCACATCATCGTGCAGTAATGTGGCGGTATGGATGAACTCGATGATAGTCGCGAGGTCAATGTGGCTCTCCCCCTTATAACCACAGGCACGTGCACAGAGAAGCACCAGAAGAGGGCGCAAGCGCTTGCCGCCGGCTTCGACCAGATAGTGCCCTATGTTTTCCACCAGAGGAACGTCCGAGTGCAGTTGATCGAGAATGCGCTGGTTGACCGCGGCAAAGTCTTCGGCGGCGACCCGGTGAAAAGGCAGCATGTGAGAGTTCCTTATACGACTAGACTGGCGCCCCCCGGGGCCCGGGCAGCAAAGGGGCGCTATTGTATCAACCCGACGAATTGATTAGAATCTGCGCCCCGTCAATTGCGGGCTTCATGTGGCTATTCAGCTACTTTGGGGTCGTTTGGCGAATATAGATGTTAAACAACACGGCGCAAGCTCCCGAAATGCGGAGCAGTGACTCAATAGTCCTCCCGCTGCTTCGTGTCGTCCATATCGGAGCATAGAAATATGTACGCTGTTTTTGAGAGCGGTGGTAAGCAACACCGTGTAGAAGAGGGCGAAGTTCTTCGCCTGGAAAAGCTGGAAGTAGCTACCGGCGAAACCATTGATTTCGACAAAGTGCTGATGGTCGTTAATGGCGACAAGATTAACATCGGCGCCCCCGTTGTAGAGGGCGCTAAAGTATCGGCTGAAGTAGTGAGCCACGGCCGCGGCGAGAAGGTGAAAATCATCAAATTCCGTCGTCGCAAGCACTCCATGAAGCGCCAAGGCCACCGTCAGTGGTATACCGAAGTCAAAATCACTGGCATTAAGGCATAACAGAGGAGTAACGACTCATGGCACATAAGAAAGCTGGCGGTAGTACGCGAAATGGTCGCGATTCCGAGAGTAAACGCCTGGGCGTGAAGCGCTTTGGCGGCCAGTCTGTAGCAGCAGGCAATATCATCGTTCGTCAGCGTGGCACCAAATTCCACGCAGGTATTAACGTTGGTATGGGCAAAGACCACACCCTGTTCGCCACTGCGGACGGCGTTGTGAAGTTTGAAGTTAAGGGCCCCAACAACCGCAAGTTTGTTTCTATCGAAACTGCTTAAGCGGTCATTAGCCCAAGCTTCATAAAAAGCCCCGCTATTGCGGGGCTTTTTTGTTGGAAAAGTCGCAGAAAAGCGGCGACGGGAAGTTAGGGTGGCAGGTGCCCACAGGGGGCGGCTTGTCGGCTGGTATGATGATAGGGGTGCGCGGATGCGCGTACCGGATAAGGCAACCGCTATAGCGGTGGAGAGATTATGAAGTTTGTCGATGAGGCGCCCATCGTTGTCCAGGCAGGTAAAGGCGGTAACGGTTGCTTGAGCTTCCGTCGGGAGAAGTTTGTAGAAAAAGGAGGCCCGGATGGCGGTGATGGCGGCGATGGCGGTTCCGTTTACCTGGAAGCCGATGATTCCCTCAATACCCTGGTAGATTACCGCTATCAACCTCGCTATGCAGCTGAAAGTGGACAGCCGGGCCGCGGGCGCAACTGTACGGGGGCCAAGGGAGAAGACCTAGTGCTGAAAGTCCCCGTGGGAACCACTGTGATTGATGTGGATAGTGGCGAAGCGGTCGGCGACATGACTGAGGCCGGCGAGCGCCTTCTGGTTGCCCAGGGCGGCTTTCACGGTCTGGGTAATACTCGCTTTAAGTCCAGTACCAACCGCGCTCCCAGGCAGACAACAAATGGTACTGAAGGGGAGGTGTGCAGTCTCAAGCTGGAGCTGAAGGTTCTCGCCGATGTAGGCATGCTTGGACTCCCCAATGCGGGTAAATCCACCTTTATTCGTGCAGTTTCCGCAGCCAAGCCCAAAGTGGCCAACTATCCCTTTACTACCCTGGTGCCTAACCTCGGTGTGGTACAGGTGCAGAAGCACCGAAGCTTCGTGATTGCCGATATTCCCGGCCTGATTGAGGGGGCAGCAGAGGGGGCGGGTCTTGGAATTCGCTTCCTCAAGCACTTGACCCGCTGTCGTGTGCTGTTGCACTTGGTGGATTTGGCACCATTTGATGGTTCTGATCCGGTGGAAAATGCCCGAGCTATTGAGCATGAGCTCTCCAGCTTCAGTAAGACACTGGCTGGACGTGAACGCTGGTTAGTACTGAACAAAACTGACTTGGTACCGGCGATAGAACTGGAGGAGCGTTGCCAGGCAATTGTAGATGCGCTGGGTTGGACCGGTCCTGTTTTCCGTGTGGCAGCAATCCGCAAAGAGGGCACTGATATCCTCAGTGGTCGTCTAATGGATTACCTCGAGGAGCGTCAGGAAGATGAGGACCGTGACCCTGAGTTGGCGCAGGCAGAACTGGAGTCTCAGCGCCAGATGCAGCGTGAGGCCCGTGAGCGTATTGAGGAGTTGCGTGAGAGCCATAGGGCTAAGCGCAAGGCAGCCAGGGAGCATGTGGATGATGATGAGGATTGGGATGACGATGAACACGATGTCGATATTGAGTATCGCCCCTGAGTTATCTCATTTGGCAAAGTCCCTCCTGAGCTGCCCCAGGTTCTAATTATTGTGGGCTTCTGAATAATAAAAATGGTTTAAATGACCCTTAGGGGCGATATCCAGGGGGAGCATGGGCTCTAATTCAGATTCCCGTCGTGAGCTGGCGAATAGCCAGCGCTGGGTTGTCAAGATTGGTAGTGCCCTTTTGACCGATAACGGTCGAGGTGTAAATAGCGTGGCTATCTCTGCCTGGGTTGAGCAGATAGCCGAACTGCGACAGCGTGGTATTGAGGTGGTACTTGTATCTTCTGGCGCCGTCGCTGCAGGTATGGATCGTTTAGGTTGGGGGCGAAGACCGGAGTCTATTCATCAGTTGCAGGCCGCTGCGGCGGTGGGGCAAAGCCATTTGGTGCAGGTTTATGAGCAGGCTTTTGGGCGCTTTGATTTACGCAGTGCACAGATTCTGCTGGACCATGATGACCTTTCCAACCGTACCCGCTACCTCAATGCACGTAGCACCCTGAAAACCCTGCTTTCTTTGGGTGCCGTGCCCATTGTCAACGAAAACGATACGGTCGTCACCGATGAGATTCGTTTTGGTGATAACGATACGCTTGCTGCACTAGTCGCCAATCTAGTGGAGGCTGATACGCTGCTGATTCTGACGGATGCGGATGGGCTGTTTACTGAGGACCCCCGTGATAATCCCCAGGCGGAATTAATCGAGAAGGCCTCTGCCCTGGATCCTAGCTTGCTGGCTATGGCGGGGGGTTCGCGCAGTGGGCTTGGGCGCGGTGGCATGACTACCAAGGTGCGCGCTGCGCAATTGGCGGCTCGCTCCGGTGCCTGTACCGTGATAGCTGGTGGGGCACAGGAAAAAGTAATCATGCGTACATGGGCAGGGGAGTCTCTGGGTACCCTATTGTTGCCAGACGCTGATCCTTTAACAGCTCGCAAACGCTGGCTCGCCGGCCAACTGCAGGTGCGCGGTACCCTGGTGCTCGACAGCGGGGCGGAAAAAGCTCTTTGTGAGAGTGGCGGCAGCTTACTGGCGGTGGGGGTGACTGAAGTGGAAGGGCGTTTCCAGCGGGGGGATCTGGTTTCCTGTCGCAGTGGTGAAGGGCGGGAAGTTGCCCGCGGGCTGGTCAATTACGATAGCAGTGAGAGTGCCAGGATTCTTGGTCGCGCATCGGAGAAGTTTGTTGAGTTGCTCGGTTACCGCGATGATGATGAGTTAATTCACCGGGATAATCTGATCTTGCTTTAGAGTTAAATGACAGATACAAAAAAGCCCCACAATGCGGGGCTTTTTTGTATCTGTTGCCTAAAGAATTAGGCTGCCAGAGCTTTAACCTGTGCGTTCAGGCGGCTCTTATGGCGAGCGGCTTTATTCTTGTGAATAATGCCTTTGTCTGCCATGCGGTCGATAACAGGCACCGCTTCTGCATATGCAGTTTTTGCTTTTTCAGCGTCGCCTGCATCGATGGCCGCAACTACCTTCTTGATGTAGGTGCGCACCATGGAGCGCAGACTGGCGTTATGCATGCGGCGCTTGTCGTTTTGGCGCGCGCGTTTCTTCGCTTGAGGTGAGTTGGCCACCGGTTGCTCCTGTCTGGAATCTGTAAATCTGTAACTAACAGGCCCTGGGGCCCGATCGGGACGCGACATTATCCCCACAGTTGGTTGTTTGTCAACCATAGCCGGTTGCGTCTTGTGGATATGGCTAGAAACTCTGGTATGTGTCAGCGGTTTGGTAGCTTAAGGCTGAACTCTACGCCGCTGTTATCGGTGCGGTTGCGAGCCTGCAAGCGACCGCAATGATAGTCAGCGATTAGCTTGGCGATATGTAATCCGAGACCAAGGTGGCCTGCATTATCACCATCCTTGCGCACAGACACGAGGGAATCGAATAGTTTGTGCGCATAGCCGCTGGGTAGCAGTGGGCCATCATTGCTCACCGTGATCAGATAACTGTCATCATATGTGTGAGCGGACAAGTGGATATCACTGCCTTCCGGGGCGAAGCTACAGGCATTGTCTACCAGTTTGTCCAGTAGTTGCGCAAGTAACTCCGGGGCGCCGTGACAGTGTAACTCTCCCGGGGGCTTATCCAGCGTGAAGTGGTGTTTAGGGTGAGCATCGCCATAACACTGGACCATAACTTCAAGGAGGTCGGCGAGATCAAACGTTTCGCGCTCAGCTTGATGGATACTGGCCTCGAGGTTGCTCGCGGCAGAGAGGCTGTTGAGGATGCTGGAAAGGCGTTCACTGCCGTCTAATGCGCGCTCAGCGTAGCGGCGGCTGTGGGAATCCAGTTCGCCAGCAGTAAGGTTATCCAGGGAAGAGCGAACTACAGCCAGGGGTGTGCGCAGCTCATGTGAGAGCTTGCTGGCTAATGTGCGCAGGTACTGATGATATTGGTCCAGTTCACCGAGCAGGCTGGCAAAGGCGCGATTTAGGGCGCCCAGCTCATCGCTGGCCTTTGAATGAGGGAAGTTACCGCGCAACTTGCCGCTTGCGTCTACGGCGTGGCGTGCGGCGCGGTTCAGTTTGCGTATACGCCAGGATAGCCAGCTGGCATAGCCAAGTAGAAACATCAATGCAGTGGCTGCGGCAGCACAGCTAATCAGCCAAAGCCGGTGGGCAGCGCCCTCTGTCATGGACTGTATGGCTTCGCCGGATTGAAGCACCAATACCCGACCTAGCATTGGCCGCTCGATTACTTCGTCGGCTCGAGTGACAACCGGGACGCTGACAACACCAATGCGTGACTGTAGGGGACCGCCAAACCACTGCTCTTCGGTATCGCGGTTAGGTGCATGACTCAATGGCAACCTATCCACAGGTAGTGGCGGTAAAGTTTCCCGCGCCAATAACTTGCGGTAAATCCAGCTGCGCAACCAGGGAGTGGTGGTTACCTTCTCGGAGGGCTCTGGCTGCAGCTGCCCGCTGCTTGCGAGAAGGAATCCTTCGTTATCCACTACGGCTAGGCGCAGACTCGGGCGGGCAAAATGATCCAGCTCGGCCTGTAGTTGAGGCAGGGGGCTGTCAGGCGACCGGGCTGTCCATCGGAGGGCAATGTGCTGGAACTGCGAACAGGCGCTACACCGTCACTGCGGTTGCGATCCAGGATGCGAATTGAAAGGCCTCCCTGAGTTAGATCGTAGGGAAGGGTTAATTCGAGCTGGTAGCCATCAGGAGAGGAGGTCCAGCGTCCGCGCAGGCGCAGCTCACGTTCGTATCGCCCCTCTCTTGGATTATGCCACATGGCGCTTGTGGTGCCCCGGCTTGCCACTGGCAATATGTAATGCCGGCCACCAGTGAATAGTTCGACAGTATCACCACCGGCCAGCAGGCCGGTTCGGGGGTCGCGGTAAGCCGGCGTGGAGTCACTGACAGTCAGAAGCATGAAAACCTGTTCGCTATATTGCCCGAAGGTTACCTGTGCCAGCGGGTTAAGCTTTTCGTCGAGTAGCTCTCTGGGTTTCAGGCCCAAGGGGCGCCAGTCATCGCCATAGCCATCGACCATAGGGGGCTGTGAAAGCGGGTTTAGGTAGAGTTGAGCGCCAGGAGGGCGAGCGTGGCGCAGGGGATCAGGGGCAATCAACTGCGGTGCACTGGCTAAACGGGCGGCAATTGCCGCGGCGGTCGCTTCTAGTGCCTGTAACTGTCCCTGCGCCAGGGCCGCATCCACTTGGCGCAGATACTGGCAGCCGGCCCATGGAAGGGCCAGGGCGACAAGGCTGACAAGCAGGAGTTGGCGGCGAAGCTTCATGGGCGGTGCTCTTTAAATCTTATGCGCCGAGGCCAAAATTATTAAAGTTGCCAGCGATAACCCATACCGTAGGCAGTGCCAATGGAGTTGAACTCTCCGTCCAGGGTCTGGAACTTGCGGCGAATACGCTTCACATGAGACGTGATGGTGTTGTCATCCAGAACCACTCGCGCAGCTTCCATAAGTTGGTTGCGCGACTTGACGTGCCCGGGTCTCTTAGCCAGTGCATGGACTATCCAGAATTCAGTAACGGTCAGGTCTACTGGCTGTCCATCCCAGTGGCAGTGAAGCCTGGATATATCCAGATCCAATTTACCTTGGGTCAGGCTCTCCCCTTGATCACCTTGGTCTCGCAGAACACTCACCCGGCGTAGCAGCGCGTTGATGCGTGCCTGCATGTGCGGCAGAGAAATATCCTTGGTCAGGTAATCGTCGGCACCGAGGCGCAGCCCGGAGATAATATCCAGCTCCGAATCTCTGGCTGTAAGAAACAGGATTGGCAGGCTAGGTGCCATGGCTCGTAACTCGCGGCACAGTTCGAACCCACCCTCCACTTCGCTGCCTAGGCCGACATCGATCACAGCGAGGTCCGGCAAACGCTGGCGAAAGGCATCCATAGCCTCAGCTCTCGCACTATAGAGATCGACCCGATAACCGCTGCGGCGCAGAGCGTCGCGATAATTTTCGGCGATAACGCGTTCGTCTTCGACAATGGCGATAGTTGCACTCATGGCTGATTCCGGCTGCTTCCTTTTTATGGTTGAGAATCATGCACGAAATTGCGGGTTATTGGCAAAAAGGCGGGCGCAGATCGCCCGCAAACACAACAGGGTTTCTTTGGAGGGGGGCAGGTGAGCGTATTTGTAATCCGCCCACCTGATACCAGTGCATTTTATATCTTGACTTACGATAGCGGATTTACAGTCCGCTAGGGCCCGCCGATGCAGGTTCAGAAACTGCCGGCAACAGATTCCGGCATAGAGAAACGGATGTCTACCCGGCGTTCCATCGCATAGGCATCTACATCGCCGCGAGTCGCCTGGGAATAAGTGGAACCCATAGCGCGGCGATTTATACGGGAGGCGTCGATACCCAGAGATACCAGAGCCTGTTCCACACTCAGGGCGCGCTGGTCTGACAGCACGTTGTTGTAGCCATCACTACCCCGAGGGTCGGCATGGCCCTCCAGTTGAATTTGCAGGTGCGGGTGGCGCTTGAGGAAATCGGCCATGGCACCCAATTGTTGGAGTTGGCCCTCCTGAAGCTCGTCTTCTCCGGTGGTAAACAGCATTTGGAATTGGAGGGAATCCAGTGCCAGTTGGCTGGCATCGTTCGCGGACAGTCGAGCCGCATCCAATTGCTGTGCCAGGTTGCTGAGCCCTGCACGGCTCTCTGTCAGTTGTGTTGCCAGCATATCTGCCTCGTCTGCTTGCTTGATCTGCTCGCCGAGCCAAGCCCCGCCGAGTGCTCCAGCGATAAATCCAACCGGTCCACCAACGGCTGCGCCGGCAACCGCTGCTGAAGTAAAGACCGTGGCCTGTTTGGCCGGGGTCAGATTTGATTCATTGTGTTCCTTTGCCTGGGCACCGGAAGCGATCAGGGAAGTCAGGGCTGCTACCAATAACGCTTTTTTCATTGCTTTTCTCCTTGGGGGCTTTTTTCTTACTCGTTGGGGTCGGGGTGTTCCCGGCCCGTTTGAGTGTTATTAAAAAGCCTCATGGAGGCGCTGGCGTGGCGCTGCAGTGGCAAACTGCAGAGCAAATATGGCGAAATGTGGCAGGTGGCCAAATGGCCAGTTACAGCAGGCGACGGTAGCGCCGGTCGCGAGGTGAATCCACTCGAACTCGGACTCGCCGGGGACGGGGACCGCGCATCACTGCTATATAGAGCACAATCGCCAGTGCCAGAGCAATAATTAAAGCGTTAATGGTCATCCTTTATCTCCCCGCGCCACCTGATCCGTGGGACGCGTGACTAGCTCATTGCTAGTATAGGCTCGCAGGCACTATGTCGTAGGGCCGCGGACTCCTCCTGATCTTCCAAAGTTACTGTTGAATTGCGGTAGACTTGCCGTCCAAATGATCCTACCTATTGCCAGGAGTTGAAGTTTTGTCCCAGCAGCCCCCTGTTCAGCAGCAACCCGTTGAAAAATCTGGCGCCTCGCGGCTGCTGCGTGGTAGCTCAGTGGTTGGCGCTGCGACAATGCTGTCACGGATTGCCGGTCTGGCGCGGGATATGGCTCTGGCCCGCTTTGCTGGGGCGGGAGATGCCGCCGATGCCTTCTTTGTCGCTTTCAAAATTCCCAACTTCTTTCGTCGCCTGTTTGCTGAGGGGGCATTTGCCCAGGCGTTTGTGCCAGTACTAGCTGAATACCGCCAAAAAGGGGGAGTAGCGGCGGCAAGGGAGCTGAACGATAGGGTTGCCGGTGCTCTGGGTGGAGTGCTGCTGCTAGTGACCCTGTTTGGGGTGCTGTTCGCGCCAATAGTGACGGGTATTTTTGCTTTTGGTTGGTGGTGGGACGGCAGTGAACGGGAGAAGTTCGATCTAGCTGCAGATATGTTACAGATTACTTTTCCCTACCTGATGCTGATTTCCCTCGCCGGATTTACCGGCGCAATCCTGAATACCTTTGACCGTTTTGCGATTCCAGCACTGACTCCGGTAATGTTGAATTTGGTATTGATCGGGGCTGCGACGGTGGCCACTTCCTGGTTTGATCCGCAAATCTTGGCGCTTGCCTGGGGGGTGTTTGTGGCTGGAGTTGTGCAACTACTGTTCCAGTTGCCTTTCTTGGCCCGAGAGGGTTTGCTGCCAAGACCCAAATGGGATTGGAGTCATCCCGGGGTGCGCAAGGTCCTGCGCCTAATGGCTCCGGCCATATTTGGGGTTTCGGTTACCCAGATCAGTTTGGTTTTGGATACACTGCTCGCGTCATTCCTTCCCAGCGGCAGTGTATCCTGGTTGTACTTTTCTGACCGCCTTACAGAATTGCCTCTGGGAGTATTTGGGGTTGCCGTGGCCACGGTGATACTGCCGAATCTCTCGCGTCAGCACAGTGATGGGGACCCTCGCCGTTTTCGACACACCCTCGACTGGGCATTACGCAGCGTCACTCTGATCTCCCTGCCTGCGGCAGTGGCCCTGATTGTACTGGCTGAGCCCTTGCTGACCACGCTGTTCCAATACGGAGAGATGCAACCGCGAGATATGCAGATGGCGGCTTGGTCCCTGCGCGCCTATGCCATGGGGCTCTTGGCCTTTATGTTGATCAAAGTTTTGGCACCCGGCTACTTTGCACGCCAGGATACTTATACTCCAGTTCGTTTTGGGTTAATTGCGATTTCGGCCAAGATGGTTTTGAGCCTCTTATTTGTCATTCCGCTGAATCACTATTTCAAGCTGGGTCATATGGGGCTGGCCCTTGCCACTGCCTGCCAGGCGGCTATTAATGCTTGGCTATTGTACAAGGGGCTGCGCAGGGATGACGTCTATACCCCTGAAGCCGGTTGGGTGGGTTATTTGTTGCGCCTTGTAGTAGCGAATCTGCTCATGGTGGCAGTATTGCTCGGGGTGCTGCATTTCTGGAGCGGTTGGAGTGAGTGGGGTTGGTTTACTAGGGCTTGGCGTATGGGCCTGTTGGTTGCGGCTGGAGGCCTGACTTACCTCCTGGTGCTGCTTGCATCGGGCTTGCGCCCGCGCCATTTCCGCGCGACGAGTTAAGGTCTTCAGGCGTAGATGTCTTTGTCCGGCGGTAAATATGAGCGACCACTGGCCGCCCAGTGGGAATCCGCTATACTGTGCGGCTCGATTTTGTGAGGATGGGAAGATCGTTTTGGCCCAGGAGCGCGAACTAATCCGCGGGTTGCACAACCTGCGCCCCCGCCACCGGGGAAGCGTGGCGACGATCGGCTCGTTCGACGGTGTGCATCTCGGTCACCAGGCAATAATTTCGCAGTTAGGGCAGCGTGCGCTGGAACAAGGTCTGCCCTCAGTGGCGATTATTTTCGAGCCTCAACCCCACGAATTTTTTTCTAGCGATAAAGCCCCCGCGCGACTGATGCGTTTTAAGGAAAAAGTGCTGGCGCTATTCGAGGCTGGTGTCGACCGAGTTCTGTGTCTTCAGTTTAATGAAACCCTGCGCAACCTCAGCGCCGAGGCATTTGTCCGGCGTATACTGCTCGACGGACTGGACATTCGCCACCTGGTAGTTGGCGATGATTTCCGTTTTGGCTGCGATCGCAGTGGCGATTATGTTCTGTTACAAAAAATGGGGGAGCAGCACGGGTTTACCGTTGAAGATACGGCAACCTTGGAAATACGTGGGGCCCGGGTTAGCAGCACCCGCATCCGTGAGGCCCTGCAGCGGGGGGATTTTGAGCTGGCACAGGCACTACTGGGCAAACCCTACCGGATTACCGGCCGGGTTGCCCCAGGTCGCGCCCTGGGACGTCAGTTGGGCGCGCCTACAGCCAATGTCCGCTTGCGCCGCTACCGCTCCCCATTGGTGGGAGTTTATACGGTTCGTACCACTGCCACTGACGGTAGAGATATGGCTTGTGGATATGCGGAACTGGATGGCGTAGCGAACGTAGGCTTCCGCCCGACAGTCGAAGGTGAAGGTGCCAGGCCGCTACTGGAGGTTAACCTGTTCGACTTTAGTGGCGATCTATATGGTCGTGAATTGGCGGTAGAGTTCTGCCATAAATTGCGCGATGAGGAAAAATTTGCCTCTCTGGATATCCTCAAGGCCCGCATTGCCGAGGATATTGATAATGCCAAGTGTTGGTTCGAGCAAAACCCCCGAAAAACTGACAAGAAATAATTTATTTTCTACTAGAGCTGAAGTAGACACCCAATGACTGATTATAAAGCGACCCTGAATTTGCCTGAGACCGACTTTCCCATGCGTGGCAACCTGCCGCAGCGTGAGCCGGCAATTCTGAAAAAATGGCAGGACAATAAGCTCTATGAAAAAATTCGCGAGGCACGTGCCGGGCGTGAACAGTTTATTCTGCACGATGGCCCTCCCTATGCGAATGGTGACATCCATATTGGTCACTCAGTCAACAAAATTCTCAAAGACATTATTATCAAGTCGAAAACCTTGAGTGGTTTTGATGCTCCCTATGTTCCGGGGTGGGATTGTCACGGCCTGCCGATCGAGCACAGGGTAGAGAAAAAAATTGGTAAGGCCGGCACCAAGGTAGACTTTAAGACTTTCCGCCAAAAGTGCCGCGAGTACGCTGCCAAACAGGTGGAAGGGCAGAGGAAAGATTTCATTCGCCTGGGGGTGTTCGGCGAGTGGGATAACCCCTACCGCACTATGGATTTTCAATTTGAGGGCGATATTATCCGCGCCCTCGGACGTGTGGTGAAGAACGGCCATCTGGCACGCGGCTTCAAACCTGTCTACTGGAGTGTTGTGGGTGGCTCAGCCCTGGCAGAAGCGGAAGTGGAATACCAGGATAAAACTTCCTACTCCATTGATGTTTGCTACCCAGTGAGTGAAGAGGCCGCCCTGGCTATTGCGGACGCCGCCGGTGGCCATGCCGGTGACGGTCCATTATCTGTGGTTATCTGGACAACGACACCTTGGACCCTGCCTTCGAGCCAGGCTGTTTCTGTGAATGGTGAGCTGGAATACGTGGTTGTTCAGACTGGCGATCGCCGTCTGCTGGTTGCTGAAGCCCTTCAGGAAACTGTACTGAGCCGTGCCGGTTTGAAGGGTGAGGTGGTTGGTCGTATCCGCGGTGCGGCTCTGGAGCACTTGAAAGTACATCACCCCTTTTACGATAAGTTACTGCCGATCGTCCTTGGTGATCATGTTACAACGGATGCCGGTACCGGCTGTGTACACACGGCACCGGATCACGGGCCGGACGACTTCCAGGTGGGTAAGCGCTATGGTATCGAGACTCTCAATTACATCGATAATAACGGTGTATATCGCGATAGTGTGCCGTTGTTTGCCGGTGAGCATGTCTACAAGGTTGACGATAAAATTGTCGCCCTTCTAAAGGAGCGTGGTGTACTACTACACCAGGATAAATTGGAGCACAGCTATCCGCACTGTTGGCGTACCAAGACCCCACTGATCTACCGCGCGACGCCCCAGTGGTTTATCAGTATGCAGCAAAACGATCTACTGGAGCAGGCACAAAAAGCGGCTGATGACGTGCAGTGGATACCCGGTTGGGGTAAAGCCCGTATAGACGCCATGCTGGACGGTAGCCCGGATTGGTGTATTTCCCGCCAGCGCACCTGGGGTGTGCCGATCGCGTTGTTTGTGAATAAAGAAACCCATGAGCTGCACCCAGATACCCCAGCACTAATGGACAAAGTCGCTGAGAAGGTAGATGTGGCAGGTATGGATGTCTGGTTTGACCTGGATCCCAGTGAACTGCTGGGTGATGACGCCGATCAATATGAGAAAGTGACAGACACTCTCGATGTGTGGTTCGATTCAGGTGTAACTCACTACGCTGTTTTGGAGCGCCGTGAAGGACTGCGTTTCCCTGCTGATCTGTATCTGGAGGGCTCTGACCAGCATCGCGGATGGTTCCAGTCCTCCCTCAAGACCTCTATCGCGATCAACGATTGCGCCCCCTACAAGCAGGTGTTGACTCATGGTTTCACCGTGGATGCCCAGGGACGCAAAATGTCAAAATCTATTGGCAATACCGTTGCGCCCCTGGATGTGATTAACAAGCTGGGTGCTGATGTTCTACGACTGTGGGTGTCGGCCACGGATTTTAGTGGTGAAATGGCTGTCTCCGATGAGATTTTAAAACGCACAGCTGATTCTTATCGCCGTTTGCGCAATACGGCGCGCTTTTTCCTATCCAATCTGGCAGGTTTTGATCCGGCAAAAGATTTACTCCCTGAGGATGAGCTATTGGCTCTGGACCGCTGGGCTCTCGACAAGGCAGCGCGCCTGCAGGATGAGATCCTGGTTGCCTATGACAACTACCAGTTCCACCAGATTTATCAGAAGTTGCATAACTTCTGCGTAGTGGATATGGGCGGTTTCTATCTGGATATCATCAAGGATCGCCAGTACACCACCAAGGAAGACAGTGCCGCGCGCCGCTCTGCTCAAACAGCCCTTTATCATATTGTGCAGGCTTTTGTACGTTGGATAGCCCCTATCCTTAGCTTTACTGCAGAAGAGCTTTGGCAATTCATTCCTGGTGCCAATGCCGATAGCGTATTTATCGAAGAGTGGTACCCATTGCCTAAACTGCCGGCTGAGGCAGGTAAGGGGGCGGATTATTGGGCTGCTATTGCCGAGGTAAAAACAGCGGTTAACAAGGTGCTGGAGGAACAGCGTGGGGCTGGCGCCATAGGTGGGTCCCTGCAGGCAGCGGTGACCCTCTATGCGAGTGATGACCTGCGCGAGAAATTACTGGAGTTGGAGAATGAGCTGCGTTTTGTGCTGATTTGTTCCTCTACTTCGGTTCAGCCTCTCAGTGATGCGGCCGGTGCTGAAGCCACCGAAATGGAGGGTTTAAAGGTTAGCGTAAGTAAGGTTGATCACCCCAAGTGTGCGCGCTGCTGGCATTACCGTGCTGATGTGGGCGGAAACAGTGATTACCCGGATATTTGTGGGCGCTGCGTGGAAAACGTAGCTGGCGAAGGTGAGGTGAGGCACTATGCCTAAGTCCAATCTTCTTCTAGGGCACCCCTGGCGTTGGTATTGGCTGGCGCTGGTGGTGGTGGCTCTGGATGTGGTTACTAAAGTATGGGCTGTGGATATGTTTATGCACGGCCCGGCGATGCAGATAATCCCGGGCTTACTGCAATTTACCTATGCAGAAAACTACGGTGCAGCTTTCAGTTTATTGGCTGACGCTGGAGGTTGGCAACGCTGGTTCTTTGGCATTATCGCTTTGGGCTTTAGTGTTGTGGTTACTATCTGGTTATGGCGACTGCCCTCTAGGAAACGTTGGGAACCCTGTGCCCTGGCGCTGATCCTTGGCGGTGCTCTGGGTAATTTGTGGGACCGTATTTTATTGGGCTATGTGCGAGACTTTATTTCCGTTTATTACGGCAACTGGCACTTCCCAGTATTTAATGTAGCGGATATGGGTATCAGTATCGGCGCGGCCATGCTGGTTATCGAGCTGCTTTTTTTGCGGAAAAAGACAGCGATAAAGCAAAAAATAATGCGGAAATTTAATAAACTATGAGCAATAGCGTTATCGGCGAACATAGCCGGGTAACCCTACATTTCAGCCTGAAGCTGGATGATGGCACCGAAGTGGACTCTACGTTTAAAGGCGATCCTGCTTCCTTTAGCGTTGGGGATGGCAGTCTTCTACCGGGTTTTGAGAAAGCCCTATTTGGCCTCAAGGAAGGCGATGAAGCTGAAATTGAGATTCCACCCGAGTTAGGGTTTGGCCAGCGTAACCCCGCGAATATGCAAAAGGTGCGTCGTGATAGCTTTTCCCCAGATATTGAGCTTGAAGCGGGTTTGGTTGTGTCTTTTGACAATGGCAGTGGTGAACTCCCCGGCGTTATTCGTGAGATTGGTGAAGACGAAGTGACAGTTGATTTTAATCATCCACTGGCAGGACAGACCCTTAATTTCCACGTGAAAATTATTGCGGTGGACTCAATCCAATAAATATTGGGCCGGGTTTCACGCTGAGCTGATTATCTAGAGAGTATTGAAGTAAAGATGCAAATCCGACTGGCTAATCCCCGCGGTTTCTGTGCCGGAGTCGATCGTGCGATAGATATCGTCAATCGAGCCCTGGATGTTTTTGGTGCGCCCATTTATGTTCGCCATGAAGTCGTACATAACAAGTTTGTGGTTGAAAGCCTGCGCGAGCGCGGTGCCGTGTTTGTGGATGAGCTGTCGGAAGTACCGGACGATGTTATCGTTATCTTCAGTGCCCATGGAGTATCCAAAGCGGTGCAGGGGGAAGCGGAAAGCCGTGGACTTCGCGTCTTTGACGCCACCTGCCCACTGGTTACTAAGGTGCATATTGAAGTCAGCAAGTTCAGCAGTGACGGTGCTGAGTGCATATTGATTGGCCATGCCGGACACCCGGAAGTTGAGGGCACCATGGGCCAGTATGATAATACGACCGGGGGTGCAATTTATTTGGTCGAAGATGAAGAGGATGTGGCCAGATTGCAGGTTAAAGATGAAAACAATCTTACCTATGTTACCCAAACAACACTCTCGATGGACGATACCGCAAGAGTAATTAACGCCCTGAGACTACGCTTCCCCAACATTCGTGGCCCACGTAAAGACGATATTTGCTATGCAACACAGAACCGCCAGGATGCAGTCAAACAACTGGCTCTGGAAAGTGACTTGGTGCTGGTGGTAGGAAGTCCCAACAGTTCTAATTCTAATCGCTTGCGTGAATTGGCTGAGCGATGTGGTGCTAGTGCTAAGTTGATTGATGGAGCGGCAGATGTCGATGCCAATTGGCTTGTTGGTAAGCAATCCATTGGTATCACTGCCGGCGCCTCCGCTCCAGAGGTATTGGTACAAGAAGTGATCACGAGGCTGCAAGAACTTGGGGCTAATCTGCCCGAAGAGATGGATGGGTGCGAAGAGAACATCCGTTTTTCCTTCCCAAAGAGCTGCGTTAATACGCAGCTCTTCCATTTCTCAGCCCTCTTGTTTTTAACTGCCCGCCCGTCGCTTTAGTGAAGCCGCCTGTCGGCAACTGACCAAACCCTCGACCCCATCGCTCAATGCATAATGATAAATTGATATACATACGTTATAGATAGCGTTTAGCGATATTGATATCTGGCCGTCTAGCTTCTAAGCACCCCGTAAGGTAATACATGCCTAGAGTGGTGTAGCCGTGTGTAGTCGATGCGGTTTGTCTTTATTAATTGAAGCGAGCTACTGGTATTGAAATTATCGATTCTACTGGGCCACAAGCCTGTTTTTAAAGGTAAAGCAGCATGAATAATCCTGAAGGAATGCAGGGTTTCACCCTGATTGAGCTGATGGTTGTAGTTACTGTGCTAGGCATAATTGTCGCCGTTGGAGTTCCGTCCTTTAGCACGCTTATAGATAACAATCGTATGTCAACAATGACAAATGACTTGAGCAGCACTTTGCAATATGCACGTTCTGAAGCTGTGCGGCATAGAGGTGCAGTTCAGGTATCGGCAATTGATGGTGATGTAAAAGGTGGCCTCAGAGTCTGGATTGATGTTGATGGGAATGGTGCTTTTGGCAGCGGTGACACGGAGTTGCGGGTTTTGGAAGTTGATCCAGCAATGATAACGCTTGCCGCAGAGTTAAATAGCGGTGCGTTGAAAAATGTAGCTTTTTCATTTAATGCCCGAGGTGAGAGTAGCTTGGTAAGCCCATTAATGCTTAATCTTTGTGATGATCGAAAAGGAGATTATGGTCGCCGATTGGAGCTATTAGCTTCTGGGGCATTACGACTAATAAAGTCTGCTGACTGCAGCGGAGGGTCTGCCAATGCATAAACAAAGCGGCGCAACATTAATTGAAGTTCTGGTATCTGTTTTAGTTCTCGCAATTGGTTTGTTGGGATTAGCCTCGACCCAAATGATGAGTCTAAAAAATGGTAATGGTTCGCATCATCGTTATATGGCAGCTCTGGCAGCACAGGAAATTATTGAGCGGATGAGAGCTAATCCCACCGGCTTTAAGTCGGGGGATTATGATAGTTCCGATATAGGTTCGAGTGTTGGTAGTTCCCCAGATTGCAGTAGTGGCTGTCAACCCTCACAGCTGGCAGGCTTGGATTTATATGAGTGGGGACTATTACTTTCCAATAACCTACCCAGCGCGACAGGGGAAATTGTAAGTAACGGGGGGCAAGTTACGGTAACTATCAATTGGAAGGAACAGCATACAGGGGAAGATTATGCTGGTAGTAAAGCTGATTTAGATGATGCGATTTTTGAAATGAGCGTGGAGCTGTAAATTATGAATTTATTTATATCGCAGCGAGGTCTTTCATTGATTGAGCTGATGATTGGTATTTTATTAGGCTCTTTATTACTACTTGGTGTCCTGCAGATCTTCCAGAGCAACAGCGATACATTGCGTATGCAGAATGGCTTTTCAAGAGTGCAGGAAAGTGGGCGTTTTGCAGTTGATATGCTCAGCAAAGAAATTCGCCAAGCCGACTTTTGGGGATGTGCTGAAAATAAAAATATAGAAAATTTGTCTGCTTCTGCAGATAAATTTTATTCAAGTATTGGTGGGGATGATATTGGCGTGGCTGGTCAGGACAATGTTGCCACTAATACTAAGGTTGAAAATATCGCAGTTATCGAGGGAACAGACATTTTGACCCTTAGTGGCGCTGAAGATGCATGTGCTGGAGAAGGGCGAATGCTAAATGGTACAGATAAAGGGGATATTGTTGTTAGTGATAGTTGCCCAATTAAAAATAACGATATCGTCATAGTGTCAAACTGTAAATCTGGAAGTGTATTTACTGTTTTGAGTACTACTGAAACAGCTGGCCATAAAAAACTGAATTATCCAGCTGGAATAGTTTTCAAAGAGGAGTATGGGGTTGATTCAAAAATTCTTACCCCTTATGAAAAAGTGTTTTTTATCGCCTCAGGTGCTCAGGATACTAATTCTTTATTTATGAAGGATGAGGCTCGAAATGTTCAGGAGCTCGTCCCCGGAATAGATGATATGCAGGTATCATATGGTGTAGATACGAATGGTAACGGTATCGTTAATCAGTGGCAGACTGCTAATGATGTTATAAGCATGGCTGAAGTAACTGCAATAAAAATAGAGTTATTGGTATCCAGTGATAGTGTCGCTGGGGTCGATAAGCAGACTATTACACGCCTGGATGGTAGTAAAAAAGAATACGATGATGGTCTGCTGCGCAAATTGTATGTTGCTACGGTCAAGGTGCGTAATAGAGGAAGCATGTAATGGGGATAATAAAGAATCAGCAAGGTGCAGTGCTGATGGTCAGCCTGATTATTCTTTTGGTTTTAACGTTAATTGGCATTTCTGGGGCTCGTGGGGTTTTGATGGGGGAGCGAATGACCTCGGCTTCACGAGATGCGAAAGTCGCTCTGGAAGTTGCCGAATCCATGGCTCGTTTTGGCGAGCAAGAAATAAACGCGCTTGGTAAAAGTAGCGATTTTGGGGCAGCCGCCTGGCAGCATAATGAGGGTGAGGGCCCTGAAGATATATTTGCAGAGGAAACCTGGGAAAACAGTAATTCCATTGCCAGAGAAGTTTACATGCTTGATTCCAATGGAAAAAAATGAAAGGGCGGATGTATATCGAAAGGTTCGGGTTGGCCTCAAGTGATAACGTTGGTGATATTAATATTGGTGTGGGGCAAACCGGTGGTGAGGAAACCATTGTCGAAGTATTTAAGATCGTCAGTCGCGGGGTAGGTAACAGCGGTACCGAGAGGATTATTGTTACTTTATATGGAAAAGAGTTTTGAGGACTTTGCTGTGAAAATAAAAAATCAAAAAAAACAATATTTCCCATTGCGTTCATTAAGTGCCGCCTTTTTTATGATATTGGCAACACATTCATCTGCTGCGCCAGGGGAGCTATCTGATGTGCCTTTATACTCGCGGGGGTCGGCTGAGCCCAATATTATGTTTGTGCTGGATTCCTCGGGATCTATGGAAGAAATGGTTCTTCCTGCAGATGGTTACAGCACCAGTAACCCTTCAAGTTTTAATTGTAATAATCCTGTCTCAACAGAATATACATATCGGCATAGTAATGGAAGTTATTCCACTCGACATTATGATGAGGTTGAATATCGTGTAAATGTAAGCAGTGGTAATGTTCAGTTTCGATTAGTAGAGCGATATAACGGTTCTGTAATCGCAACGGGTGATTGGCGTACGTGGGATACTAATGGCGATTGCTTTGATGAAGATGAGCAGTATACCGCATGGCTATATGCAGCTGGAGGAGGAAATAATAGTACTTATTTCAGTGTTGGTGTAGATGCTGCTGACTATAAGATTCCAAATGGGTTTAATAAAGATTATGCGAGTGGCCATTTTTTAAACTGGTTTTTTTCTGAAGACAGAGAAACTGGCGGTTTTACAGCTGCAAAATTTATCACTGATGATGGTGAGGCTAGACGGTCTAAATTAGATATACGCCGTACTGACATAATGAAGACTGCTGCTCAGAATCTAATTTCTGGGTTGGAAGGCGTGCGTATAGGTTTAATGCAGTTTAATGGAAACCATGGTGGAAAATTATTAATGGGGCTGACAAGCCTCACCGACGATAATAGCCAAGATATTCTTGATGTTGTGGCAGATGTTGGGGCGAGTGGGAATACACCTCTTGCCGAGACTTTTACGGGTGTGGGGCGATATTTTATATCTGGTTACGAAGGATCTGAATTATCTTATGAAGCTTCACCTGGTAATGCGAAGACAGCGTCGGCCTCAGATATTTTTTCTGGATCAACAAGTAATAATGGGAACACGAGTACGATTATAAACTGGAATGGAGTGGATAAACCTACTAATCAAGTAGAGAGTTCTGCTATCCAATACTATTGTCAAAAAAGTTTTATGGTCGCCCTTACTGATGGGGCACCGACTTCAGACAATAGTATTAGCTCTCATTTAAAAGATTATGATACAACTTGTACAGCTGAGACTTGTACAACATCGCAGCAAATGGATGACGTGGTCAAAGCCCTCTATGATATTGATCTGCGTCCGGATTTGATAAAGCCTGATGGCAAACCAGAGATAAATAATATCACAAGTTACTTGATAGGGTTTGCTAACCAAGGCTTGGATGACTCCAAAGAAATGATTAATTCAGGAAAATTAGGGAAAGGAGGGAAAGGAAAAGTCTACTCTGCAGATAATGCCGCCGAATTGCAACTTACATTTAACCAAATATTTAAAGATGTCCGCTCTATAGTTGGTAGCTCAAGTGCAGTAGCTTTGAATTCCACAGTTATTGAAAGTGGGTCCGCAGTATTTGGGGCTAAATATAATAGTGGAAAATGGAATGGAGAACTATCAGCCTGGGATATAGATACTTCTGGTAACTTATCAGATGATCCTATTTGGGAAGCCAGTTCCATTCTCGATTCGATTTCAGATATTAATACTAGAGTAATACTGACATACCGAGACAACAAGGGTGTGCCTTTTACTGCTGCGGGAGTTGGCACCTCTGGTACAGATCACGCACTGGATCTAACCCTCAATAGTTACATTAGTGATGCTGTGGATGATGGCAGAGTCTCAGATAGAATTGATTACCTGCGTGGAGACCGTTCTAAGGAAGGTGTTGGGGAAGGAGACTTTAGAGAGCGTGATAGCCGCCTGGGGGATATTGTGAATTCCACCCCGGTTTATGTAGGGGCTCCTGATGGAAAGTGGTCCTATGCATCCTTCCCCGGAAAATCGGCTTATTCAGCATTTATTGCGGCCCATAAAAATCGTACACCAGTGGTATATGTAGGCGCTAATGATGGCTTTCTCCATGGCTTCAATGCTAGTGTGGATACTGTGAATATACCGGATGCAGGCAAGGAACTTATTGCATATTCTCCGTCAATTTTATTGAGTACAGATGATAATGAGGGCCTTCATCCGCTGACCTCTCAATATTATAACCACCGGTTTTATGTAGATGGCACTCCGACTGTTTCGGATGTATATATCAGTGACGGCGCTAGTGAGAGTTGGCAGACGGTCCTAGTAGGGGGCCTAGGCGCCGGTGGCAAAGGTTATTATGCGCTAAATGTAACTGACCCAAGTGCTTTCACAGAGCAAAATGCTGAGAAAATAGTGATGTGGGAGTTCTCAGATGAGGATGATAGTAATCTTGGCTATACCTATAGCCGTGCTCAAATAGGCAGGATGCCTAACGGTGAGTGGGCAGCTATATTTGGTAATGGTTACAATAGTGCGACAGGAGATGCGGGAATCTTTATTGTTTACCTTGATGGCCTAGATGGCCCTGGTAGCACAACCAGTAAATATGCTTACCTTTCTACGGGCTCAGGCTCAGTATCCGATATAAATGGTATGTCTACTCCAGCAATAATAGACACAAATTTGGACGGTACTGTAGACCGAATTTATGCCGGTGATCTACATGGGAATCTGTGGGCTTTTGACGTTTCAAGTTCAAATGAAAATTCGTGGTCAGTAGAAAAGGAGGGGGAACACCAAAGCCACTATTTAGTGTAGCCCCTAGTACTAATGATCAACGAGAGGCGATAACCACTACACCGGTTGTGGCTAGAAACATCAAAGATGAGACAGGACCGGGATTACTGGTGGCATTCGGCACAGGACAATATTTGGTGGATACCGATACTGCTGACATTAATCCGGGTGGTTTTTATGCGGTGTCGGACAATGGTAAATATGGTCTTACCAAGTCAAATTTAATTGATCGTACTCTAAAAGAAGAGACTTTTGGTGGTATTCGTCAGCGTAAGATAGTTGGCGATGAAATTGACTGGGATAAAACATCAGGCTGGTACATTTCACTTGAGACTGGAAATAGTTTAGAAGGCGGGGAGCGAGTAATTGCCCAGCCCGCATTGCTGGGGCATGTAATCTTTTTCAATACGATGATTCCCAGCGGCCAAGTTTGTGCGGCGGGTGGTAGTGGCTGGTTGATGTCGGTTGACCTCTGGGGAGGCTTGGTCCCCCCTGAGGCGGTTTACGATGCTAATAATGATGGCGTTATTGACAAGAATGATTATGGGTACGCTGGTGAGTTCAGATCTAATGCGGCTCCTAATACATCTAGCTACATCCCAACTGGCGATGGGGTCCTTGAAATTACTCCGGATAGTAATGGTGACAATTATGTCCGACCAGTTGTGGCCTTGGGTGGTGGCCGCATTGGACGCTTGTCCTGGGAAGAAGTTACTCCCTTTTAAGGCTAATGACCAATTATGAGTGCGCCCCAGTACTGCCGGGAAAATTTAAATTATTATGGTAACTTGAAACTATGAAGAGACAGTCAGGGTTTACTCTTATTGAGTTGATGATTGTAGTGGCGATAATCGCGATATTAGCTGGAATTGCCTGGCCTTCTTATGTCGACCATGTTCGCACGGCCAGCAGGGCAGATGCGCAGGGTGCATTGATGGGGTTGGCACAGGCGATGGAGAAACACTATACCCAGAATGGAAGTTATGCCGGAGCTGCAAATGGTGGAGGAGACGATGGTACTCCAGGGATATTTCCCGCACAGGTACCTTTGGATGGGGGAGCCCAAAGTATAACCTGACAATTACAGTTGGGACTGATCCGAGTACTTATATCCTTACGGCCACTCCCATATCTGGTCAAGCCGATGATGGAGTTCTATTGCTTAGCTCAAGTGGTCAAAGGACTTGGGATCGAGATAATGATGGGATTGACTCGAAAGATTCATGCTGGAGCAAAACCTGCTGATCAGTTTTGAGGGCAGGTCAGATTTTTCCTACTGCCATTTTCCACTATGCCATCGCCGTCCCTATCTTTTGCAAAATAGGGGCGGCCGATAGTATTGAGGATAATGATCCATCCATATTCTGCTCCACCGATGGCGGGGCAATAGGAGAAGTTTCCACTTTGAGAGGGTGTTTCGCCATTTGGTTTAAAGATTAGGTAGCCTTTATTGTTAAAGGCATTCCAGTTGAGCGAAGCTCCATTTTCTATAGGCTCATATCTCCTTTCAATGCTTTCCCCCTGATCTATGGAGCCATTGCCATTATGATCAGGAAACAATAACGCACCATTAGACCAATTATCGCCACATTCTTTACTTTGCCCAAGTGGGCAGAGCGTGTAGCTGATTTTCTCATAGTAGGCTTTAGAGCGCATTAATATCAATAGTTCAAATAATTCAAATTGTTTGGTTTTACTTTTATAGCGTTTTATAAAATCAGTAAATGAGGGGAGCGCCATTGTGGTAACAATAGCTAATATAGTCAGGGTAATGAGTAACTCTGAGAGGGTAAATCCCGCGGCCTTTTTCATGGTGCAAGCTTCTCGCTCTTGAGCTTGCATTAGAATACCGCGGAATAGATAAAAACCAATTACATTTGATTACAGCACGGCCATTTAACTATTGAGAATTTAACTTTCAAGTCCGAGCTTTTTTAAACGATAGCGTAGGGATCTAAAGCTAATACCGAGTTTTTTTGCAGCAGCAGTCCGGTTCCAGCGAGTTTTCATCAAAGCTGTTTCAATAGCCTCTTTTTCAATGTTTTGAAGAAACTCATCTAGAGATGAGTAAAGACTAGGATTAAAGTATCCTGCGTTTTGAGGGGGGCTGAGTTTTTAGGCGTCTCTAAATTGGCAGTGAAACCTTCATCTTTAGAGGCTTTTTTATCGTGTTCTAGGAATAAGTCACGGCTACAGATTTCCTGTTCATCACATAGTGCAAAAGCCCGCTCCAAGATATTTTCCAGTTGACGAACATTCCCAGGGAAGGTGTAACTCTGTAATAAAGCTATTGCTTCAGGGGCTACTTTTGGTTGGCGGATTCCAGAATCACTAGCAATGCGCTGCATTGTTACGTCTACTAGTAGCGGGATATCTTCTAAATGTTCTCTCAGGGGTGGTGTTGAGATTTCAATTACATTGATGCGATAGTATAAGTCGTTACGAAATCTTCCTTCATTGACTTCTTTGCCAAGGTCTTTATGAGTTGCACTGAGAATACGTACATCAATGGGAACTTCCTGGTTTGCACCAATAGGTCGAATGCGCTTTTCTTGTATCGCGCGCAATAGTTTGACCTGCATTTCAAGTGGTAAGTCTGCAACCTCATCTAAAAACAAAGTACCACCTTGAGCACTTTGTAGTAGACCTAATTTATCTTTATGGGCTCCGGTGAAGCTGCCCTTCTTATGACCGAAAAACTCGCTCTCCATCAATTCTTTAGGTACAGCGCCACAGTTGATGGGTACAAACGGCTTATCTGCTCGAGCTCCTTGGGCATGAATTGCACGAGCAACCAGCTCTTTACCAGAACCAGATTCGCCACTGATGTAGACCGGTGCATCGCTACGAGCTACTTTAGCGATTTGCTCTCGTAGTCTACGCATATTCTCAGCTTCACCCAAAAGCAAGTGCTCGCTGACGTTATTTTGATTGGTGTTTCGTACCTGGTCCTGATTCAGTCGTAGGGCCAGTTGGGCGAGGTTACGCAGTCGTTCAAGGTCTACGGGCTTACTGACAAAGTCGAATGCCCCGAGTTTTAGTGCCTTGATTGCAGTATCCATGTTGCCATGTGCGGTGATAACGGCTACGGGCAATTCGCAGTGTATCCCAGTTTGAATATGCTCAACCAACTGTAGACCGTCACCGTCAGGTAGGCGAAGGTCTGTAAGGCAAAAATCGTAACGATTTTCTGTAAGTAATTTCTTTGCTTGCACGAGATTGGCTGCGGTATGGCAGTCCACGTTCATGCGCTGCAAAGTGAGGGTGAGCAGCTTGCAAATATCCGGTTCGTCATCGACAACCAGGGCCAGAGGTAGCATCAATTCCCTGTCTTTTCTTGTTTTGTTGATATTAGAGGCAAGGGCGCCGGTTCTGATTATGGCAGAAATTCTTTGCGAATAATCGTCGAAACTTTGGGAAAAAATTCTGAGTAAGATCAAGTCACACTTATTTAGTGAGCAAATTCAACTCTAAAGCAGCTCTTGTCGTCATCGCTGCGGCAATGATACAAGCTCGCCTTATTTGTCTCACACAGTTCTTTCGCAATATATAGTCCCAGTCCACTACCACCACTACCGTTGGTGAAGAATGGCTCGTAAATCTTTGATTTATGTTCTTCGGGCACACCTGGGCCACTGTCCTTAACATCTATTTGGGTACAGGCACGTTCTTGGTTGTATTGAGCACTGACTACTGCGAATCGCTTGCCGGTGGCTATTTGGGAGTGGTGAAGGGCATTATCTGTGAGGTTGGTCATCACCTGAGTAAGTTGAGCCGCGTCAAACCGCGCTGAAAGTGCTTGCTCAGGAAGCTCCAGCTGTACTTGGTCTCCACTTTTGGTACCGGCACTAAAGTCCTGGATAAACTGTTGCAACCAGGTAGCCAAGTTATGTTCTTGCGGTGCCCCTGCTTGCCTGCGTGATAGCTGCATTACATTTTCGATGATTTGGTTTACTCGCTGACTTTGCCGGCAAATGATGTCGGTCAGATAATGGTCCTCTTCGCGCAATTGTGGGGACTCTGATAGCAACTGTGCTGCATGGCTGATGGCGGAGAGGGGGTTGCGCACCTCGTGAGCGATAGAAGCTGTAAGGTGTCCTAGAGAAGCGAGTTTGAGTTTTTGGGCAGCCTCGGCCAATTTGCGGTTGTCTTCAACGAATACCAGCGTACTGCAACCGCTGTCATGCTGAAGGTTGGTAAAATTGAGTTGTACTTCATTACCAGTTTCTGACTGCAGTAAAGTGCTACTGGTACTGCCATTGTTACGCCAGTCTCGGATCGCTTGGCGTAATGCATCAGATTTTTCCTTCTCTGAATGTAGGTGGCAGCCCAAAAGTTGACGTGCAGCCCTGTTAATAAGTTCGGGTTGGCTGGTGGGGCCCATCACCAGCACCCCTGTCCCCATGCGTTCGATAATCTGTTGTGCCAGCCGTTGCAGGTGTGCTGCTTGTCGGCTTTGCTGATCAGCGCGCAGATTGGCACTGCGTATGCGCGCGGAGAGATATTGGAGTGCGCTAACAGTCGCAAAAAGCAGTATGCCGAGGCCTCCCGCGGCGACAATATCTTTGGTTGTGCCTTGCCCGGACATTAGGTTGTAGAGTTGTAAACCCAATACCCCTAGGCTGGCGATTGCGGCGAAGAAGGCGCTCATTCGGCGGTCGAGAAGAATAGAGCCGATGGAGCAATTAACGAGTAGTAGATAACCGAGACCGGAGCTGAGACCGCCACTGGCCTCGATGAGCAACAAAAATACCAGGATATCGCAGCCAAGGATCATCTCAATCTGACCGACCCCTACTTGATAGGCTTTCTGACGTAAGAAGACCAGCCAGCTGAAGTTGAGAAGGGTGTAGATCGCTATTGTGTAAAGAAATAGGCCTGGCAGATGAGCACCCAGCGCTCCGGCGCCAATATCAGAGTAGAAAACCCCCAGCAGCACAAGTGCAATTGCCAGGCGATAAATAGCGCAGATACGCAATAGCTCATGGTGCTGGAGGGTGAGAGTATTGCTGACGGAGGAGGGACTACTCAAAGTGATTTCCCGGTATTGTTGTTGTGTTGAGCCGCTGCTGTTGCTCCGCTACAGAGGTTACAATGGCGGCCTGTATTGTCCGAGGTTTAATAATGTCTACTTTGCAGCTAGTGCTGGCACAAATCAATTCTCTCGTAGGGGATATTCCCGGCAACACCGCAAATGTGATTGAGGTGGCACGTAAGGCTCATCGAGAGCTTGGGGCCGATCTGGTCCTATTTCCGGAGCTGACCTTATGCGGCTATTCACCAGAGGATTTACTTCTGCGCCCCAGCATGCAGATACGCATTGAGGCTGCGCTGGAACAACTGAAAACGGCCCAGCTGCCCTGTGCCATCTTGGTAGGTTATCCGCGATACCGGGATGGAAAGATATTTAATATGGCGGGCCTGGTTAGTCAGGGCGAAATTGTTGCGGAATATGCCAAGCAAAAGTTACCCAACTACCAAGTATTTGATGAGAAACGCTATTTCACCAAGGGCGATAAGCCATGTGTCGTTGAAATTGAGGGTATACCTGTTGGGGTCAGTATCTGTGAGGATATTTGGCACCCTGAACCGATTCAGCAGGCTGTTGAGGCAGGTGCAAAAGTGATGCTGAATATCAATGCGTCTCCTTTTCATCGTGGCAAAGCCCAGCAACGCTTGGAGTTGCTTTCCAAACAGGCGCGTGTGGCGCAGGTCCCAATCGTATACGTGAACTGGTGCGGTGGCCAGGATGAACTGGTGTTTGATGGTGGCTCAATAGCTATAGATTGTCGGGGAGAAGTCTGCGCCAGGGCTGAGGAGTTTGCGGAGCAGCTATTGCCGGTGTCGGTCTCCGAACAAAGTGGAAGGGTTACATTACTACCAGGAGATAATGCCCCCCCTGGATGATCTGGCAGCAGTCTATCAGGCCTTGGTACTTGGAGTGCGGGATTACGTCAATAAAAATGGCTTTAATGGCGTGGTACTGGGGCTCTCGGGGGGATTGATTCAGCGCTGACTCTGGCGGTGGCAGTGGATGCCTTAGGTAAAGAGCGAGTGGAAGCGGTTATGATGCCTTTCCATTACACTTCTGATCTCAGTAAGAATGATGCTGCCGATCAGGCCCAGCGCCTTGGGGTGCATTACCGAGAGATCGGTATTGAGCCTATTTTCGACGCGTTTATGGGGGCTTTATCGGAAGAGTTTGCCGGTAGTGAGAGAGATACCACGGAGGAAAACCTGCAGGCTCGCTCCCGCGGTGTGCTGCTGATGGCCATTTCCAATAAGAAGGGAGCCATGGTGCTGACTACCGGCAATAAGAGTGAGATGGCCGTTGGGTATGCGACGCTGTATGGCGATATGGTTGGGGGCTTTAATGCTCTGAAAGACGTGCCCAAGGTGCTGGTATTTGAGCTTTCTCGCTATCGAAATACGGTATCAGAGGTGATACCAGAGACAGTGATCACGCGCCCACCCAGTGCAGAGCTGGCACCAGATCAGATAGACTCAGACAGCCTACCTCCTTATGAAGTCCTGGATCAGATTCTCAATCTGTATGTCGATCAGGATTTCAGTGCTGAGGAAATCATCCGTCGTGGTTTCCAACGGAGTGAAGTTGAGCGGGTTGTGCGCCTTGTAGCACGCAATGAGTACAAGCGCCGTCAGGCTGCTGTGGGGGTACGGATCTCGGAGCGAGGCTTTGGGCGGGATCGTCGCTATCCAATCACGAATGGCTGGAAGGCCGGCGAATAACTTGTTTTAGAAAGTAAAACGGCGCCGATTGGCGCCGTTCTTAGTTGTGGAGCATACCTACAGCAGCTCTGGAGGTAGGGGGCCTCTCCACGATTGTATTCGGGGTTGTACATTTCGCGGCTATCAAAGCCCTCTGGGTCTGATTTCTCGAAAAGGCCCAGGGTTACCCGATGCACCAAGCTACGGCCACTAGCACCCTTGTAGAAGTTGTAGTTAAAGGAGCCATCTTCATTAAAGGCTGGGTGATCTGGGTAGTTGTTGCGCATAACGCTCAAGGCGTTGGCCTCTAACTCCGGCATCTCCATGAGGTTATACCCCTGTACCATCACCGCAAGGGCGTCCGGTACCGCAGGGGTCTGCTGGAAGTTTTCCACTACATAGCGGCCGCGGTTGGCGGCTGCGAGGTAGGCTCCACGCTTGAAATAATAGTTGGCTACATGGATTTCATAGCGAGCCAGCAGATTGCGCAGATGAATCATGCGTTTTTGCGCATCTGCGGCGTAGCGGCTCTCCGGATAACGGGCCATCAGCTGTGAGAAATAGGCGAAGGACTCACGTGCAGAGCCGGGGTCGCGGTTGGTCAGGTCTGTCGGCATAAAGCGCTCGAACAGTCCGGTGCCCTCGGTAAAGGAAGATAGCCCCTTCATATAGTAGGCGTAATCGACATTGCGATGCTGGGGATGAAGGCGGATAAAGCGATCTGCGGCGGCGATAGCCGCATCGTTCTCATAATTGCGGTAGTAGGCGTAGATTAGCTCCAACTGGGCCTGTTCCGCATAGTTGCCGAAAGGGAAGTTATCTTCCAGGGCGCGCAGGTTCTTGATCGCCAGGTCCCACTGGCTGGTGCGCAGCTGCCGTTGCGCTGCCTCGTAGAAGGCCTGCTCTGTACGGTTGCCGCTAGGCAAGCCCTCTTCTGAGTCGTCAGTGCTGGCGCAGGCAACCAATATTGCGGACACCAAGGCCAGCCACAGCATTTTCCAGGTCTGCATAGCCCTTCGCTCTATCATTCTTACACTCTACCTTATTAAACTACCCGCCAAGATTAATCTGGCGCGTCGGACATTTAACCACAGTCGCGGTGCTGCCCAAAGTATTTGCAATTGTTTAATGAATGACCACCTAAACCTCGATATTGAAGTTCCGGCCAATTTGGCTGGTCGAAGATTAGACCAGATAGCAGCCGAATTAATTCCCGATTACTCCCGTGCGCGTTTGCAATCTTGGATTAAGGGCGGTCAACTCACCGTAAATGGTGCCCCTGCCAAGCCCAAGGATAAGCTATTTGGCGGTGAGCGGCTTAGTCTTCACGCTGAACTTGAGGTTCAAGGCGCCTGGAGCGCCGAACCCATGGATCTGAGCATTGTTTATGAAGATGACAGCCTTATGGTCATCAATAAGCCTGCAGGGATGGTAGTACATCCGGCTGCCGGAAATCCCGATGGCACCCTGTTAAACGGTCTTTTGCATCACTGTCCCTCTCAGGAGAGGATTCCCCGGGCGGGGATCGTGCATCGTCTCGACAAGGACACTAGTGGCTTGATGGTCGTGGCCAAGACCCTGTTGGCGCAAGCTAGCCTTGTAGACCAGCTAAAACAAAGAACGGTCAGTCGTCAATATGATGCTTTGGTGCA
This sequence comes from Microbulbifer sp. MLAF003, assembly GCF_030012965.1. Taxonomy (NCBI): domain Bacteria; kingdom Pseudomonadati; phylum Pseudomonadota; class Gammaproteobacteria; order Cellvibrionales; family Microbulbiferaceae; genus Microbulbifer; species Microbulbifer sp. MLAF003. The sequence goes on along the minus strand of NZ_CP120232.1, from coordinate 4,220,465 downwards.
AGGAATAATTACCGGTGCGGGGCGTGTCGATGCTGCAATAGGACGCCACCGGCAAAACCGCCTGAAAATGGCTGTGCTGGACTTTGGTGGCAAGGAGGCCATTACCCATTACCAAATTCAGCAACGTTTCCGGGTGCATACACTATTGCGTTGCAAGCTGGAAACTGGACGCACCCATCAAATCCGGGTGCATATGGCTCATATTCGTCACCCACTGGTGGGTGACCCGCTATATGGGGGTAGGCCAAAGTTGCCACCAGAGGCGCCCACTGAGCTGATTGGCGCCTTACAGGGCTTTCCCCGACAGGCCCTGCACGCGGCGGAGCTCGCACTCATCCATCCCCAGTCGGGTGAGGAAATGCACTGGCGCGCCTCTATGCCTGAGGATATGCTGGCCCTACTCGACCTACTTGAACAGAATACTTACTAGGTCAGTAGCAGCACAAACTTCCACTAGAACAGGAGTCGGGGCCTTAGAGTTCGGCTCCTATTGCCCAGGCAGAGCAGATATACCATGTCCAGTGATCATTACCTGAGTCCAGTATGGCCGGCCCCTGCCAGGGTGAGAGCATTCTCTACCTTGCGATCAGGTGGGTATAGTTCGGGGCCCCATACCTCTTTTAATCTTGCAGCGCATGTTGGTGACAGTGAGTCAGCAGTTTTGGCTAACCGCGGGCTACTGTGTGATCAGCTGGAGTTGCCGGGTGAACCACAATGGCTTGAACAAATCCACAGCGACAGGGTGGTAGATGCTCAGGGGGATGGGCTTGTGCGGACTGCCGATGCCAGCTTTAGCCTGAAAAGTGAAATTGTTTGTGCGGTGCTCACCGCCGACTGCCTTCCCGTACTTATCTGTGACAAAGCAGGCACCCGAGTGGCAGCGGCCCATGCAGGTTGGCGCGGGCTGGCTGGAGGCATTTTACGCAATACGATAACTGCCTTGGATTGCGACCCCGCAGAGCTATTGGTGTGGCTGGGGCCTGCGATTGGTCCTGAGGCCTTTGAGACTGGGGTGGATGTCCTGGAGGCCTTTTTTGAAAATGCCCAGGGTGGTGAGCATACCGAGGCTATTGCCCGCTGCTTTCAACCTCATGTAAAAAAGCCATTACATTTTCTTGCGGATATTTATGGTTTGGCTCGGGCTGAGCTAAAGGGGCTTGGTGTCGGGCATATCTACGGTGGTGAGCGCTGCACGGTGAAAGAACCTGAATACTTCTATTCCTATCGTAGGGAGAAGACTACCGGGCGTATGGCCTCACTAATCTGGCTGGCGGATAATTAATGCTGCTCATAACCTAAGGTGCAGCTAATTATTGGGCTGGCTAATATGAGGGTGCGCTAGGTTCTTTTCAAGGGGTACCGACTGACAAATGCCGAGTTTACAAAGAAATAATTACTCCCCCTTAGGAAGTTAATCGAAACTTCTTGCTGTTTGATTTAAATCATTGAAAACCTTTCCCTCGCCCCTATTTTAATAGCCAACACTACACTGAATGCGTAACGCCAACCGGGTGTTATTGACGCAAAGCTATATAAGATCCCTAAGTAGGAGAGGTTGTATTCATGCGAATTGATCGGATGACAAACCCACTGCAAGCAGCTTTTGCTGATGCACAATCCATGGCTGTGGGACGGGACCACAACCAGATTTATCCGGAACATTTAATTCTTGCACTACTCAACCAGAATAATGGCAGTGTCCCGGCATTTTTATCCCAGGCCGGTTTTAACTTAAATGGCCTGCGCAATGACTTGGCCAAGAGACTGGATAATCTGCCAACTATCAGCTCCCCAACTGGGGATGTGGGCATGTCTCAGGAACTGATGCGCCTGATGAACCTAACCGATAAAAAGGCGCAACAAAATGGCGATACATTTATATCCAGTGAAACGGTCTTACTTGCAGCTTTCGACTCCGCTGCAGGGGAAATTTCTAAAATTCTCAATGCTAATGGCGACAAGAAACAGTTAGAGGCGGCGATTCAGAAAGTGCGTGGCGATGAAAAAGTGGATGATCCCAATGCGGAGGAGGCGCGCCAAGCGCTGGATAAATATACTCTCGACCTGACGGAGCGTGCACTGGCTGGCAAGCTTGACCCAGTAATTGGGCGCGATGATGAAATTCGTCGAACTATCCAGGTGTTACAGCGCCGCACCAAGAACAACCCGGTATTGATTGGTGAGCCTGGAGTAGGGAAAACGGCCATTGTGGAGGGGCTTGCACAGCGTATTGTAAATGGCGAAGTACCTGAGGGCCTGAAGGACAAGCGCCTGCTTTCCCTGGACTTGGGTGCACTGCTTGCGGGAGCCAAATTTCGCGGGGAGTTTGAGGAACGCCTCAAGGCCGTCCTGAATGAGCTATCCAAGCAGGAAGGGCGTATTATTTTATTTATTGATGAGTTGCACACCATGGTTGGCGCTGGAAAGGCAGAGGGCGCCATGGATGCCGGTAATATGCTCAAGCCGGCACTGGCTCGTGGTGAGCTGCATTGTGTCGGCGCCACCACCCTGGATGAATACCGTCAATACATTGAAAAAGATGCGGCGCTTGAGCGCCGTTTCCAGAAAGTATTGGTGGATGAGCCTACAGAGGAAGATACCATTGCAATTCTTCGTGGCCTGAAAGAACGCTATGAGGTGCATCATGGTGTCGATATTACTGACTCTGCAATTATTGCCGCGACCAAATTATCCCAGCGCTATATCACCGATCGCCAGTTACCAGACAAGGCGATCGATTTAATAGATGAAGCGGCAAGTCGTATACGTATGGAAATTGATTCCAAGCCGGAGGCGATGGATAAGCTTGAGCGCCGTCTGATCCAGCTTAAGATCGAGCGTGAGGCGGTCAAAAAAGACAAGGGCGATGAGGCCACTAAAAAGCGCCTGGCAAAGCTGGAGGAAGAAATTCTTCAACTGGAGAAAGAATACTCCGACTTGGAGGAGGTGTGGAAAGCGGAAAAAGCCCAGCTCGCAGGTAGTCACGACCTTAAGGAAAAGCTAGAGCAGGCCAAGCTGGATATGGAGTCTGCACGACGTGCCGGTGATTTAACGCGTATGTCGGAATTGCAGTACGGCGTGATTCCACAACTTGAACAACAGCTAAAGTCTGCTGCTACCCATGAGGCAGCAGAAGAGCCGCGCCTGCTACGCAACCGGGTTACCGATGAAGAAGTGGCTGAAGTGGTTTCACGCTGGACAGGTATTCCAGTTTCGAAAATGCTGGAGGGCGAACGGGAAAAACTGTTGCGCATGGAGGATGCGCTGCATAAACGGGTTATTGGACAAGCTGAAGCGGTAGATGCTGTCGCCAATGCGGTTCGCCGATCCCGCGCGGGCTTGGCGGATCCCAATCGCCCGAATGGTTCCTTCTTGTTCTTAGGGCCTACCGGGGTGGGTAAAACCGAACTCTGTAAAGCGCTGGCGCAATTTCTATTCGATACAGAGGATGCGATGGTGCGGATTGATATGTCGGAGTTTATGGAGAAACACTCCGTCGCACGCTTGATTGGTGCGCCTCCAGGTTATGTTGGTTATGAAGAGGGCGGATATTTAACCGAGGCGGTGCGTCGCAAGCCTTATTCGGTGGTTCTGCTAGACGAGGTGGAGAAGGCTCATCCGGATGTATTTAATATTCTTCTTCAGGTCCTTGATGATGGTCGCCTGACCGATGGTCAGGGCCGCACTGTGGATTTTCGCAACACTGTGGTGGTGATGACCTCCAACCTGGGTTCTGACCTAATACAGAAGTATGCAACGGCTGAAAATGGCGACGACCTGGATGCGGAGATTCGCTATCGCCAGATGAAAAATGCAGTGATGGAGGTGGTTAGCAATCATTTCCGTCCAGAGTTCATCAACCGTATCGATGAGGTTGTGGTTTTCCACCCTCTCGACAAAGGGGAAGTACGTTCTATTGCGGAGATTCAGCTGAGGCAACTATGTCGCCGCCTCAGCGAGCGTGACTTGAAGCTGGAGGTATCCGAGGCGCTACTGGATAAACTGGCGGAAGTTGGTTTTGACCCGGTTTACGGTGCGCGTCCACTCAAGCGAGCTATCCAGATGTGGCTGGAAAATCCCCTGGCACAGGATGTATTGGCTGGAAAATTTGCGCCCGGTGCTACCATTCACGCTGATGTTGAGGGTGATAAGGCCGTCTTTCATTAGTTATTTGATCGCGATGGCGCCAGCGATAGCTGGCGCCACATACTTACCGTGCAGCCTGACGTCTTTTCTCCTCTTTAAATTCTCTTAGGCTGTTTTCGCGTGCCATGAGGCGAGGGCCTAGGGGCACTTATCGTATTTTCTTTATAAACTAAACTTTGTGGTCCGATAAAGATCGGGGTTGTTCTCGCCTGAATTCTCCTGACTCATCGATCTATGGCATTTTCTGTTGAGTGATCGGGGGTACATTATCAGTAAACGCATGGTATTAATGCTGCTGGGATGCTTACTATTGTTTGGCGGTATTTTTGCTTATAAGTTTTTTGGCCGCTACATGATGAATCAGTTTCTCGACACCATGTCTCTACCGGTGGCTACCGTCACCTCCGCCACTGCACAAATCCAGAACTGGCGTGAGGATCTGAGTGGAGTTGGAACAGTTCGCGCGGTAAATGGCGTCGAAGTCACTACTGAGGCTGAGGGTGTCGTCAGCGCCATTCATTTTAAGTCAGGACAATTTGTGCATGGTGGAGATCTTCTGGTAGAAATTTTTGCTGAACCGGAAAAAGCTCAGTTACAGGTGCTGGATGCAGAGTTACGTCTTGCACGGCGCAATTATGTCCGTATTAAAACCTTAACCAAGCGTGGAGTTACTACTGAAGCAGATCTGGATAGTGCTCAGAGTACTTTGGATCAGGTAATTGCCAATATTCAAGTACAGCGAGCTAGGGTTGATCAGCGCCGTGTGGTGGCACCTTTCAGTGGTGTGCTCGGTATTCGCCGTATTGACTTGGGTGAAAATGTCAGCCCCGGTGAGGCGGTAGTTTCCCTGCAACAGCTGAATCCTATCTTTGTGGACTTTTCTCTGCCTGAGCAAAAATATTCAATGGTTAAGGCAGGGTTGCCGATTTACCTGACTACAGATGCATTCCCCGGTAATACCTATCGTGGGAAAATCACCGCTGTTGACCCTCGCGTAGATAATGCCAGCCGTAATTTCCTTATTCAGGCAACCCTAGACAATCCAAGAAAACACTTGCGCCCGGGTATGTTTGCCCAAGTCTCAGTAGAAATTGATGCGAGTCGACGGGTTTTGGCCGTACCGCGAACATCTTTGGTTTTTGCACCTTATGGGGTGTCAGTTTTTGTTTTGGAAAAAGATGATGCAAGCGGAGAGTTAATCGCGAATAAGCGCTTTGTGAAGACGGGTGAGGAGCGCGGAGATATGGTGGAAATTGTGCAGGGACTTCAAGAGGGAGATATTATCGCTAGTAGTGGTTTGCTAAAACTTCGCAATGGTAAACGGGCCAATATTAACAACGAAAATAAACCGCCGGAAAATTTACATCCAAAACCTGGCAACAGTTGATTCCCTCCGAGAGCAGCGGTGAATTTTACTGAGATTTTTATTCGTAAACCGGTACTGGCTTGTGTGGTCAGTCTTTTTATTTTTCTGTTGGGGTTGCGTTCAATTGCCGAGTTGAATGTGCGCCAATACCCCAAACTGGAAAATGCGGTCATCACAGTGACTACCGTATATGTGGGTGCTGATTCCGACCTAGTCCAGGGGTTTATCACCACGCCCTTGGAACAGGAAATTGCCACTGCAGATGGCATTGACTATATGGTGTCTACCAGTGTGCAGGGACTTTCTACCATCAATGCCTATGTGCGCTTTGATTTTGACCCTAATGAGGTTTTGACCCAGATAGTTGCCAAGGTGAACAAACTGCGTAGCGATCTCCCTGATGAGTCGGAAGACTCCAGTGTGGAGATGCAGCAGGGGGAAACTACGGCGGCAATGTATCTGTCATTTTCCTCAAATATTCTTGCCAATAACCAGATCACCGATTATTTGACTCGGGTAGTGCAGCCAAAGCTGGCCACTATTGCCGGGGTGCAGCGTGCTAGATTACTCGGTGATAGCACTTTTGCCATGCGCGCCTGGCTAAAACCCAGGGAAATGGCAGCACTTGAGGTAACCCCGGCAGATATTGCCAATGCCTTGCGGGATAACAATGTTCTCTCTGCAGTGGGTGCGACTAAGGGTTCGCGGGTTGCCATGGAAATTCGAGCGGATACGGATATAGCCAAACAAATAGACTTTCGTCAGTTGGTGGTACGTGCATCCGGTGACCAGCTGGTGCGCCTTGGGGACGTGGCAGAAATAGAATTAGGTGCAGAATCCTATGACAGTTCGGTGACCTTTAACGGGCAGTCGGCCACCTTTATTGCAGTGGAGGTTGCGCCCAATGCAAACACTCTTGATGTTATTAAGCGAGTTAGAAAGAAGCTTGAAGGTGAGATTTTTCCGCAACTGCCGGAGGGGATGCTAGGAGAAATTCCCTATGACAGCACGGAGTATATTCAGGATTCGATTACTGAAGTGGTGGAGACCATCATTGAGGCTGTCATCATTGTTATCGTGGTGATCTATTTGTTTCTTGGTTCCTTACGCAGTGTTTTGATTCCAGCAGTGGCTCTGCCCCTATCTTTGGTAGGAGCAATGTTTCTCATGTTGTTGATGGGTTTTTCCATCAACTTATTGACGCTTCTCAGTATGGTTCTGGCTATAGGAATAGTGGTGGATGATGCCATTATCGTTCTAGAAAATGTCCACCGGCATATAGAGGAGGGATTATCGCCAAGGGAGGCGGCTATCGTTGGCGCACGTGAACTGGCCTGGCCAGTAGTTGCTATGACCACCACACTGATTGCTGTTTATATCCCTATAGGTTTTCTTGGAGGGCTGACTGGCACTCTATTTATTGAATTTGCTTTTTCCCTTGCCGGTGCCGTGCTTTTGTCTGGAGTTGTGGCACTCACACTATCACCAATGATGGCTTCGAGAATATTAAAGCCCAGGGATGGAGGTGGGACTCGCTTGGAAGCTTGGTTAGAGCGACAATTTGGGCATTTACAAAAAGGATTTGAAAAGCGTTTGCATAACTCTCTGGAAGAACGCGGAGTGATTTTGGTATTTGGCTTAATTGTTTTGGCAAGCTGTTACTTTCTATTCGTTACTTCACCGCGAGAATTGGAGCCAACAGAGGATCGTGGTCTTGTGCTCACTATTTCCACTGCCGATGCCTATGCAACTCTGGATTATGTAGAGCAATTCAGTGGGGAATTGGTGGATATTGCCGAGAGTTACAGTGAGGTCGAGAATATTTTTCTGCTTAATGGGGCCGGCACTTTTAGTAGCGGAGTCAATAATGCCACTGCAGGTTTTGTACTTGGTTCATGGGAAAAGCGCGATAAAGATACTGAGCAAATGCAGGAACTGATTAGTAAGGATGTAGCGCAAATTGCGGGCTTGAAAGTTGCTGTTGTAGTGCCGCCGAGCTTGCCCACTGCGGGGGGACAATTACCGGTGGAATTCGTGATCGGTGCCACTGAGCCAATGGAAAACCTTGCGTCTGTTGCCAGTGAAATAATGACGCAAGCTCTCGAAAGCAGAAAATTTATTTTTCTCGATTCAGACCTGAAGATAGATAAACCAAAGATTGTGGTTGAAATAGACAGGGATAAGGCTGCCACTATGGGTGTAGAAATGGTGGACCTTGGGCGCGATCTGGGGGCCATGTTATCAGGTGCCTATATCAATCGCTTTTCCTTGGATAATCGCAGTTATAAAGTAATTCCTCAGGTGGAGCGGATTGATCGTCTCACTGCAGAACAGCTGGGGCAGTATTATATCCGGGCGGTTAATGGTGACCTGGTTCCGGTTAGTACACTGGTCCGCCTTAAGGAAACAGTAGAGCCACAGCAGCTAAAACGTTTTCAGCAGCTCAATGCTGTGACTATTTCCGGAGTGCCACGCCCGGGGGTCACCCTGGGGGAGGCTTTATCGGTTTTGGATAACGCTGCTCAGGAAATATTACCAGAGGAGTATTCGGTGGATTACTCGGGCCAGTCCCGTCAATTTAAGACAGAGGGCTCGGACTTAGTAGTGACTTTTTTCTTTGCACTCGTTGTTATTTATCTGGTATTGGCAGCACAATTTGAGTCCTGGCGTGACCCACTGATTATGTTGGTTACTGTGCCTATGAGTGTTTGTGGGGCAATGATCTTTGTCAGCCTGGGACTTACTACATTGAATATTTATACCCAGGTGGGCTTGGTCACTTTGATCGGGGTTATTTCCAAGCACGGTATATTAATTGTGGAATTTGCCAATAAATTACAGATGGAGGGGATGGACAAGCGTACGGCTATTGAAGAGGCTACCTCTATTCGACTGCGGCCGGTATTGATGACTACGGCATCATTGGTTCTAGCTATGGTTCCCCTATTAATTGCTTCAGGCCCAGGTGGAGGAGCCCGCTTTGCAATGGGGTTAGTAGTCGCGACCGGAATGACTATCGGTACTCTATTTACCCTATTTGTGGTACCAGCCATGTACCTTTATCTGGGGCGGGATTATCGAGCAAAGGCGGAGGCTGTTGGAGTTATTAAAGGGTAGCTCGATAAATGGTTTCACGCATTAAGCGTGTCCCCTGAAGTATTACTGCGCCTGAATTCGCTGGGAGTAACACCTTCGTGCTTTTTAAAAACCGGGTAAATACTGCACGTTCGGCAAAGTGCAGTTTAACCGCAATGCTCTCTACTGATTCGCTGCTGGATAACAACAGGCGCTTGGTGAGAGCTAGGGTGACACTATCTTTTAGCTGTTGAAAAGTTACCCCCTGTTCACGCAATCTCCGCTGCAGGGTACGACCGCTGGTACGGAAATGGGCGGCTGCTTGCTTGATCGTGATCTCTTCGCTCAGCAGGTGTTTTTCCAGCCAGGAACGCAGGCTCGCAGCTAGGTTGTAGCTCGACAAAGTACTGTGTAATACGGTTTTCAAAATATTGCGGCTCTGGCTGCGTAGTAGCTTGTGGTAGCTGGGAATAGGAAAGTCCAGGGTTTGTGGTCCCAGGATAATGGAGTTTTCCCTGCTGCCGAATTCGACCGGGCATTGGAAAATACGGGTATAGATAGTGTCGTCTTCTGGTTTTGTCCTGCGCAGTTTTGCACCGCGAACTTCAGCGAACTGGGGGTTCAAGGTGCGTAATAACTCCACAGCGCGGGTCATCAACATTTCTGCGATAAATGCATTTACAGAATCACTGAATAACTCTTGGCGCCAGTTCAGGGTAAGAATTTCTGAATCTGTTTCTGTTCGTGTTTCAAAACGCAGTAGGGGGGCCAGGGTTTGTGACAGCACAATTTCGGCGGGACGCAGAATTTCCCGCGGGCGCCGTAGAGATGGCTGTGCCTCAATGATGGTTTCCTCAAGCCACAGAATGATTGGAAATCGGCTAAAGCTGAGTCCCGGTGAGGAGACTGGAGAAAGCGCTACCAGGTTATTCACTAGGGCATTGAATTCGCTATAGCTGAGCCGCTCGCTTTCGCGAGGATTCCAACTGAATGCAAATGGCAGGCGCTTGATCAGGGTCTCGGTTGGAATTCCGAGCCTGGCGGCAGCGACTACAAAGTAGGGGGCAAATATTTTGGGCACGCCGGCATGGCCGGACTTATTTTTATTTTGGTCTCTCATGACTCTTTGCCGTCCGGGTGGCGTTGGCAGGATCATAGCAAAGGCGTCCTAAACAACGAAAATAAAAATGCGGAATATGACGAGTCGGTCGCGTCAGGTGGCGTGCTTGGTCATCTTCTGGCGCCATTAATCCTATTACCAGCCCAGCGTCTGCGGCTAACGTGCAGGGGTCTGCAGCGAAAAGTAGAGAAAAATTCACGAAACCCTGCAGTCATAAATTTCTACTTATAAAACTATAAAGGCTAATAACAATGACACTGTCTAAACGACTGGGCGCAGGCCTGTCTGTTTTTTTCGCTGCGATGATGGGCGCTTCTTCAGCGGTAGCTGAGAACTGCTATATCCTGGTCCACGGACATGGAGTTGAAGGGCACACAACCAGCGTCAAAGCTGATGGGAGTTTAGTGCAGCCAGCACTGGACTATTGGAGTGAAACCTACTTTGACGAGTATAAAAACAGCAGTTTTATAGACCAGCTGGTAGCGAATGGCGGTAATTACGGTGTGGTAGGCTACAACTCCACCGATGAAGGTGAATTGCCTTATTGGCACGATCAGACTTCCGGGGAAATTGCCCGTCAAATTATTCAGATACGTAATGGGGAAGGTGATCGCTTCGAGCACGGTAACCAATGTGCTGCCAATGATACTTTCTGGATTGTTTCCCATAGCCAGGGCGCTGCACAAATGATGTATATAGCCGGGAATGCTGTGGTGGGCTCTCCTTACTATAATCGTGCTTATAAGCAGTACGATACCAACACTGAGATGCAAGAGGTTAAAAAATGCTCGACCACCTGGTATGGCAGCACCAGCTGTAAAAAGGTGACTGAAGAAGTACGAGTGGCCGGACTCAGTGATAGTAATGCGATTGAAGTTGATTTCGACACTGCGATTAGTGGTGTAGCGGCGATTTTCACCACCGGAGGTGCGATCACCGGCACTGAGGGTGTGGATCGTATTTGTAATGGCTCCTGGTATGACGATGTTATCAATGATCTTTTCCTAGGCAGGGAGTGTTCTGCAGTACGCTATATGCAGACCAATGACATCTATACAGTGCGTAACTACGTGGGCACTAATCTGGGAGCACCTGTTTATACGATTGGTGGCTACGCCACTTTCCCAGGCGTAGAGAGTGCTTCCTCAGCCCTGCTGAATGGTGAAGATGATGGTTATATTAACCTTGCTTCGCAGATGAACTGCGCTGGCTCTGGTAAACGTAATCTCTGGTCCAACCTGAAGCAATACGACACCTTTATGGGTATTGCCTATGGTAGTGCGACTTTCTCATGCAATAACGACAACAAAGGTACTGCGCGCTCCTATAACCTCGCCAGCATTCATGTTGACCATGACGCCCAGCGCAATGGCGGTATCATGTCTCCAGGCTACGATGGTATCCCCGATGGCCTGGATTGTGGTGTGGGTAAAAATAGTGCCGGTCGTATCGCAGCTTGTACTCAATAAATATTTGTCAGGAGCGAGTAGATGTCCGTCAGCAGTAAACAACGTAACAAGAGGCGTACAGCCTTAGTTGTCAGTGTCCTATTTATTGCCGCTGCCATTTTTTTCTGGCGAGTGGGGAATAGTGGGGACCTGCCCACCGCGGTTGCTGCTGAAGCTAAAACAGTTTTTCCGTCCCTTCCTAAACAGGTGGAGATAAAAGAGTCTCAGGTGGAAAAGGAAGAGCTGGTTGATGATGAGTCCATCAAAGTTTGGCAAGAAATTCAGGCGCGTCCAGTAAAAACTGAATTACATCAGTCCCTGCTATCTGATCTAGCAAAGTTCCACCGTTACCCACCGGAGAACCGCGCTATCAAGAACCCCTCTCAGGATCCAATCACCCAGACCCATGCGCCAGATCAGCGCACCACTCATAGTGACAATGGTGATGCATTAACACTGTGGACTGAAAGAAAATTCTATTCCTATGGTGAAGTGCTGAGAGCTTATGCCTTTCAGACTGACAGCGACGGGGCTAAGGTGCCCGCAGATCTGACCGCGCTAATGGTTCTGGACGATCAGCAGGTAGTGGGAACCCTGACATTTAGCGATACAAATGGTGATTTAATTTACGAGGTGGAAATGGAGGCTGGCTCCTATCAGGGGCAGCCTCTGCCAGCTGGCATCTACAAAATCATTGTGGATACGGATATTGACGGTCTGCGTGATGCAGCCGCTTTTACTCTGTCGGAGGATACCGGGAGCTATACCGGGAACCTAAGGGATTCATTGACCTCCGAGGGCAATCTGCTTATCGAGGCTGAGGTGGAAATCCTTGAGCAGGGCCGCTTTTATTTCCGCGCCTCCCTTTATAATGATGAGCAGTCATCTATTGGCACAACCCAGAACGCCCTGCAGCTTCCTCCAGGACGCCACTGGATACCCTTCGACTTTTATGGCCTCATGATCCGCGATGCCGATCAGGATGGCCCCTACCTCGTGAAGCAGTTAAGTATTTCCAGAGTCACAGTGCCTCGAACGGAAAGGCTTTTCGAGCCAGGATACTACACCGAACGCTACAGCCTGGAGCAGTTCAACGATACTCCCTATAAAGAGCTGTAGCGGCAATTATTCGCGGGAATTAGCAGTTCTCGCGAATGCTCTTTTGTTCTTGGTTAATACGTTGCTGCCTCTCATCCTCACCGAGCACGCGGTGATTGCCGTTCTCGTCGACTTCCCTAACGCGTGCATGGCTGGTCAGCGCCTTTAAGTTATCCTGCGAATTTTGACAGCGTTGCGCGCGTGCGGCTGCTTGGGCACGGGCAACCTGCTCGTCTACTTCTGAAGGTTGTTGAGGAGTGGGCTGGCCTTGAGGCTGAGTTTCAATTGCAGGTTTGGTGGTTTTTGCTTCTTTCGCAGCTCGGGTCGCTTGTTGCTCCGCTTCCCACTGCTTGTAACGCTCTGATTTAGGTTTCTTGATTACCTCTACTTCGGTACTGCTAGGTGGCTGCTCGCCGAAATGCACGACCCCATTTTCGTCCACCCATTTGTAGATGCCGCTGGCCTGTGCTGTTAGCGCCAGGCTGGAAATTAGCATTGCGAGAGCGATGCGCATTGGAGTACCCCTCTTGGTCTTATCTTTCCTTACTGGCCACATTGTAACTGCGTCAGGGGTTTTTCCTGCAACCCTCTTAACACTTTCAGTCACGCCTATTGACAGCAAGGGAGCAGTTGGCACAATCGAAAGTTTCCTCGGCGAGTAGTAGTCACCGCAGACTCGCGGTCCAGACGCTGATTTTCAGGTGGATTACCCTTCCATCACATTTCCGTCGAGAGGCTCTCCCTACCCCTGGAGGCCTGCTAGCCTGCAACTTGGACACGGTTGTGTCTGGTTTCGGCTGGGTGTTTTGCTGTGCGCGATGATTTCATCCTAAAAATCGGCATGCAAACACGCAACAGGCTGATATTTGTCACCATTTTCTTTTATAATCGCCATTTAGCATTCTCGTTATATGGTGGATTCATGGCTTCTTGGTGATGTCTGTCCTACCAAGCAAGAAAACTGAGGAGACTCAAGTGGAATTACTTTCCGGCGGCGATATGTTGGTTCGCGCGCTGCAGGATGAAGGGGTAGATCTGATTTTCGGCTACCCAGGCGGCTCGGCACTGCATATATATGATGCTATTTTCAGGCAGAAGTCGATAAAGCACATTCTGGTGCGCCACGAGCAGGGTGCGACTCATGCCGCGGATGGCTACGCCCGCTCGACAGGCAAGGTGGGTGTGGTACTTGTGACTTCTGGTCCGGGTGCAACCAATGCGATCACCGGGATTGCGACCGCCTATATGGATTCAATTCCCATGGTGGTGATTTCAGGTCAGGTTACATCTGACAAGATCGGCGAAGATGCGTTTCAGGAAACTGATATGGTCGGCTGTTCGCGTCCGATTGTGAAACATAGTTTCCTGGTTAAGAACGCTGAAAACATTCCCGAAATTATCAAGAAGGCCTTTTATATTGCCAATACAGGTCGCCCTGGCCCCGTCGTGGTTGATGTGCCCAAGGATGTGACTAACCCGGCAGAACGATACCCTTATCAGTATCCTGAAAAGTTGCGCATGCGCTCCTATACCCCGGCAGGCAAAGGACATGGTGGGCAGATACGCAAAGCGGTGGCGCTGCTGTTGTCGGCGCGTCGACCGGTGATCTATGCCGGTGGTGGCGTAGTTCAGGGCGGAGGTTCGGAGCTGCTTACTGAATTGGCCCGTCGATTGAATTTTCCCGTGACCAACACATTGATGGGGCTGGGAGCTTACCCAGGTAGTGATAAGCGCTTCCTGGGCATGCTGGGAATGCACGGCACTTTTGAAGCCAATACCGCTATGCACCATGCAGATGTGATCCTGGCGGTGGGAGCGCGCTTCGATGATCGCGTCACCAATACCCCGAGTAAATTCTGCCCCGGTGCCAAGATTATTCATATCGATGTTGATCCGGCCTCCATTTCAAAGACCATCGTTGCCGATATTCCTATTGTTGGCACTGTGCAATCGGTGCTGTCCGAGATGCTGGACACCCTTAAATCTGGCGATGAGCAACCGGACCAGTCGGCAATAGTGGACTGGTGGCGCCAGATCGACGATTGGCGTGAGCGTCACGGTCTCTACACGGCGCCGCGTTACCAAACCGACGGTGCACTGATTATGCCGCAAGACGTAATTCGCGCGGTATACGATATTACCGAGGGCGATGCTTACGTTACCTCGGATGTAGGCCAGCACCAGATGTTTGCTGCCCAGTATTATCACTTCGATAAGCCGCGCCGATGGATTAATTCCGGTGGTCTCGGCACCATGGGTTTTGGTTTGCCCGCAGCTCTGGGGGTGAAAATTGCCCACCCGGATAAAGAGGTAGTGTGCGTAACAGGGGAGGGCAGTATCCAGATGTGTATCCAGGAGCTGTCCACCGCTACTCAATACCATTTACCGGTCAAAATCCTCTGCCTTAACAACCAGGCCCTCGGCATGGTGAAGCAGTGGCAGGAAATGCAGTACGAGGGACGCCTCTCCAACAGCGTCTACGAGGAATCTCTTCCGGACTTTGTAAAGCTTGCCGAAGCTTACGGTCACCTCGGGGTCAAGATTGAGCACCGAGATGAACTGCATGGAAAACTGCAGGAAGCTTTTGCAGAAAAAAATCGCACGGTATTTATCGATGTCTATGTCGACCCATCTGAGCACGTGTACCCGATGCAGGTCATGCCAAACGGCTCTATGCGTGACATGTGGCTGAGCAAAACCGAGCGGACCTAGGGGGCAGGGCAATGCGAAGAATTATTTCGGTACTGATGGAAAATGAACCGGGCGCCTTGTCTCGTGTAGTAGGGCTGTTTTCCCAACGTGGCTACAACATTGAAAGCCTAACGGTGGCACCGACAGAAGATGCCACCCTATCGCGCCTTACCATGGTGACCATTGGTGATGATCACAAGATTGAGCAGATAACCAAAAACCTGAACAAGTTGATTGATGTGGTGAAACTGGTGGACCTGACGGAGGGGTCTCACATTGAGCGTGAATTACTGATGGTGAAGGTGCGTGCGAATGGCGCCCAGCGCGATGAGGTAAAGCGCAGTGTGGATATCTTCCGCGGCCAGATTGTGGACGTCACCAGCAATATGTACACCGTACAGGTGGCCGGTACCAGTGAAAAGCTCGATGCATTTCTTCAGGCACTCGGCGAGCACACGATTATGGAAGTTGTCCGCTCAGGAGTATCCGGAATCGCCCGGGGTGAAAAAGTTTTAAGTGTATAGATGGCAGGAAACAGGAATTTAGCAATGCATGTTTATTACGATAAAGATTGTGATCTCTCTTTAATTCGCGAAAAAAATGTAGCGATTATCGGTTATGGTTCCCAGGGCCACGCTCACGCCAATAATCTTCAGGATTCCGGCGTGACCAATGTAGTTGTAGGTCTGCGTGCGGGTTCCGGTTCTTGGGCTAAGGCAGAAAGTGCCGGGCTGCGTGTAGCTGAAGTGGCAGATGCGGTTAGAGATGCAGACGTGGTTATGATTCTGGCACCGGATGAGTACCAGGCCAACATCTATAAAGAGCAAGTGGCTCCAAACCTTAAGTCGGGTGCCGCTCTCGCTTTTGCGCATGGTTTTAATGTGCATTTTGAACTCATTGAACCGCCGGCGGATGTCGATGTAATTATGGTTGCCCCCAAGGGCCCGGGCCACACCGTGCGTTCTACCTATCTTGAAGGCGGCGGCGTTCCGACCTTAATTGCTGT
This sequence comes from Microbulbifer sp. MLAF003, assembly GCF_030012965.1. Classification (NCBI taxonomy): domain Bacteria; kingdom Pseudomonadati; phylum Pseudomonadota; class Gammaproteobacteria; order Cellvibrionales; family Microbulbiferaceae; genus Microbulbifer; species Microbulbifer sp. MLAF003. The sequence continues at coordinate 4,204,515 of NZ_CP120232.1, read as the reverse complement.
ATATCAGGATGCATCGGGTAAAGCCAAAGAGCTCGCCCTTTCCTATGCGTCTGCAAATGGTGGTGGCCGCTCAGGGATTATTGAAACCAACTTCCGCGAGGAGACCGAAACGGATCTGTTTGGTGAACAGGCTGTGCTCTGTGGAGGTGTTTCTGCTTTGGTAACTGCAGGTTTTGAAACTCTGGTTGAAGCGGGTTATGCGCCTGAAATGGCCTATTTTGAATGCCTGCATGAACTCAAGTTGATCGTTGACCTGATGTATCAGGGCGGAATAGCGGACATGCGCTATTCTATTTCGAATACCGCTGAGTATGGTGATTATGTAACTGGTCCACGCATCGTAACTGACGAAACCAAGGCTGAAATGAAGCGTGTGCTGAAAGATATTCAGACCGGCAAGTTTGCTAAAGACTTTATGCTTGAATCTCTAGCTGGGCAGCCACGACTGAAAGCTGAGCGCCGAATTGGTTCTGAACATGAAATTGAACAGGTAGGTGCCAAATTGCGTGCAATGATGCCCTGGATTAAGGCAAACAAGATTATCGATCGGACTGAAGGCAATAACTGATCGATACATCACAGAAAAAACGGCGGGGATACCCGCCGTTTTTTTGCCCTGTGCGCGCACTTGGCAATGGCGTACACTCGCTGGCTGCAAAATGCATTAACGGAGAATCTATGAGCCTTCAAGGGGATGAAAAGAAACCCGCGGACTCAATGAATGCAGCGGGCGAAGAAATTCGTCTACCTGTCGATGAGCATATTGAGGAAGAGGTTGCGGCAAACGGTAAAAAAGTTCGTGCCCGTGGCGTTTATCTGCTACCTAACCTGATTACCACCGGTGCACTTTTTAGTGGCTTTTACGCAATTGTCGCTGGAATGGATGGTAATTTTGAAGCTGCGGCCATCGCCATTTTTGTCGCTATGGTACTTGACGGCCTGGATGGGCGTGTAGCGCGCCTAACTGATACCCAGAGCGCCTTTGGTGTGCAATACGACTCCCTTTCCGACATGGTGTCTTTTGGTTTGGCGCCGGCACTGGTTGCGTTTAGCTGGGCGTTGAAAACCCTGGGGAAGTTTGGCTGGGCAATTGCTTTTTTATACGCGGCTTGTGCCGCCCTGCGTCTGGCCCGCTTTAATACCCAGGTGGATACCGTAGATAAAGGGGTATTTATTGGCCTTGCCAGCCCCACCGCCGCAGCTATCGTAGCCAGTATGGTCTGGTCTGGTCACGATGTTGAGGTCGGCCCTGCGCTGGCAATTATTGCGGCGCTTGTGACTGCAGCTGCCGGTTTGTTGATGGTCTCCAATTTCCACTACACGAGCTTTAAGGGGCTCGATTTCAAGGGCAGGGTGCCTTTTGTAATGATGTTGGCTGTAATTCTTATTTTCAGCCTGGTGACTATTGACCCTGCTGGAGTATTGCTGACCCTGGCTGTGCTCTACACCTTATCGGGTCCGTCTATGTGGTTATGGGGCCTTCTTCATCCCAAGCCGGCAAGTGGGGCGGTAGAAAGTGACAGCGTGAAAGCGAAAGATAAGGAGCAGCGCTAGTCTCAAATAATTCCGCTTGGGATTCTCCTCGCTGACCTTAGTATTGTTATGCGGGAGTGCGAACTAACACGGAGTGTGATCGTCGGGAGGTCGGATGCGGCCTCATAACTCCCCCAAAAAAGAGGGCTGTGCAACAGCCGAAAAAAAGTCTTGCACAGAAGCACAGTAATCCGTATAGTTCGCGCCCTCGCTGCTTGAGACAGCAGTGAGGGGTCAGCTCCAAGTAATTGATTTTCTTAAGAAAATTTCTTCAAAAAGAGCTTGCCAAGCACGGAGAGGTCGCTATAATGCGCACCACTTCAAGCAAGGGCGGAAACAACCTTGCCGGGATTTGAAAAGCACTTTGAGCAGTTCAAATCACCGAAAAAAGCTGCAAAAAATCACTTGATTCAGCAGCCTGGATGTGTAGAATACGCGTCCCGCAGTTAGAGCCGAGCGCTCAACTGAGTTGTTTAAAAATT
>NZ_CP120232.1:1372500-4200000 GCF_030012965.1 Microbulbifer sp. MLAF003 | reverse complement strand
GGGGAAACCCACTCCTTTTAGGAGTATCCATAACTGAATTCATAGGTTATGGAGGCGAACCCGGGGAACTGAAACATCTAAGTACCCGGAGGAAAAGAAATCAACCGAGATTCCCTTAGTAGCGGCGAGCGAACGGGGATTAGCCCTTAAGCTCTTTATGTTTTAGTGGAAGGTTCTGGAAAGTACCGCGATACAGGGTGATAGCCCCGTACACGAAAAGGCATTTAGAGTGAAATCGAGTAGGTCGGGACACGTGTTATCTTGACTGAATATGGGGGGACCATCCTCCAAGGCTAAATACTCCCAGCTGACCGATAGTGAACCAGTACCGTGAGGGAAAGGCGAAAAGAACCCCGGAGAGGGGAGTGAAATAGAACCTGAAACCGTATACGTACAAGCAGTAGGAGCCCTTCGGGGTGACTGCGTACCTTTTGTATAATGGGTCAGCGACTTATTGTCTGTAGCAAGGTTAACCGCTTAGGGGAGCCGTAGAGAAATCGAGTCTTAATAGGGCGTTTAGTTGCAGGCAATAGACCCGAAACCCGGCGATCTATCCATGGGCAGGTTGAAGGTTGAGTAACATCAACTGGAGGACCGAACCCACTAATGTTGAAAAATTAGGGGATGACCTGTGGATCGGAGTGAAAGGCTAATCAAGCCGGGAGATAGCTGGTTCTCCTCGAAAGCTATTTAGGTAGCGCCTCGCGTCTCACCCTCGGGGGTAGAGCACTGTTTGGGCTAGGGGGTCATCCCGACTTACCAACCCCATGCAAACTCCGAATACCGAGGAGTGCAATCGCGGGAGACACACGGCGGGTGCTAACGTCCGTCGTGGAAAGGGAAACAACCCAGACCGCCAGCTAAGGTCCCAAATACCAATTAAGTGGGAAACGATGTGGGAAGGCCCAGACAGCTAGGAGGTTGGCTTAGAAGCAGCCATCCTTTAAAGAAAGCGTAATAGCTCACTAGTCGAGTCGGCCTGCGCGGAAGATATACCGGGGCTAAATTGGTAACCGAAGCTGCGGATGCCTTCGGGCATGGTAGAGGAGCGTTGTGTAAGCCGTTGAAGGTGGATCGGGAGGTCTGCTGGAGGTATCACAAGTGCGAATGCTGACATGAGTAACGATAAGGGAGGTGAAAAACCTCCCCGCCGGAAGACCAAGGGTTCCTGTCCAACGCTAATCGGGACAGGGTTAGTCGGCCCCTAAGGCGAGGGCGAAAGCCGTAGTCGATGGAAAACAGGTTAATATTCCTGTACTCGCTATTGCTGCGATGGAGTGACGGAGAAGGCTAGGCCAGCATGGCGATTGGTTGTCCATGTTTAAGGTTGTAGGCTGGGGACTTAGGCAAATCCGGGTCCCTAAGGCTGAGAACTGATGACGAGTCTCTTTTAGAGACGAAGTGGTTGATGCCCTGCTTCCAGGAAAAACTTCTAAGCTTCAGGCAATAGTGAACCGTACTCTAAACCGACACAGGTGGTCAGGTAGAGAATACCAAGGCGCTTGAGAGAACTCTGGTGAAGGAACTAGGCAAAATGGTACCGTAACTTCGGGAGAAGGTACGCCGGTTTTGGTGATGGGACTTGCTCCCTAAGCTGAGGCCGGTCGAAGTGACCAGGTGGCTGCGACTGTTTATTAAAAACATAGCACTCTGCAAACACGTAAGTGGACGTATAGGGTGTGACGCCTGCCCGGTGCCGGAAGGTTAATTGATGGGGTTAGCTTCGGCGAAGCTCTTGATCGAAGCCCCGGTAAACGGCGGCCGTAACTATAACGGTCCTAAGGTAGCGAAATTCCTTGTCGGGTAAGTTCCGACCTGCACGAATGGCGTAACGATGGCCACGCTGTCTCCACCAGAGACTCAGTGAAATTGAAATCGCTGTTAAGATGCAGTGTACCCGCGGCTAGACGGAAAGACCCCGTGAACCTTTACTACAGCTTTGCACTGAACTTTGAGCCTATTTGTGTAGGATAGGTGGGAGGCTTTGAAGCAGCGACGCTAGTTGTTGTGGAGCCGTCCTTGAAATACCACCCTGGTATGTTTGAGGTTCTAACTCTGGTCCGTTATCCGGATCGAGGACAGTGTATGGTGGGTAGTTTGACTGGGGCGGTCTCCTCCCAAAGAGTAACGGAGGAGTACGAAGGTGCACTCAGCATGGTCGGAAATCATGCAATGAGCATAATGGTATAAGTGCGCTTGACTGCGAGACAGACATGTCGAGCAGGTACGAAAGTAGGTCATAGTGATCCGGCGATTCTGTATGGAAGGGTCGTCGCTCAACGGATAAAAGGTACTCCGGGGATAACAGGCTGATACCGCCCAAGAGTTCACATCGACGGCGGTGTTTGGCACCTCGATGTCGGCTCATCACATCCTGGGGCTGAAGCCGGTCCCAAGGGTATGGCTGTTCGCCATTTAAAGTGGTACGCGAGCTGGGTTTAGAACGTCGTGAGACAGTTCGGTCCCTATCTGCCGTGGGCGTTGGAGATTTGAGAAGAGTTGCTCCTAGTACGAGAGGACCGGAGTGAACGAACCTCTGGTGTTCCGGTTGTCACGCCAGTGGCATTGCCGGGTAGCTATGTTCGGACGGGATAACCGCTGAAAGCATCTAAGCGGGAAGCCTCCTTCAAGATAAGATCTCCCTGGGAACTTGATTCCCCTAAAGGGCCGTGGAAGACTACCACGTTGATAGGCTGGGTGTGGAAGCGTTGTGAGGCGTTGAGCTAACCAGTACTAATTGCCCGTGCGGCTTGACCATACAACAGAGATGGTTACTAACGACTAGCTAAGCTAGCGGATTGTGAGTTAGAGACATACGATCGCTTGCGGTGTATTACTACAGATTGTTTTACCGACTTATTTGGGGTTATCGCCGGTCAACAACATGACCGAGGCAAACAGCGATAACGCGGCAGGCCAAGCACATTGCTTATAAGACCAGCGCCAACCCAAGCCAGTTTGCCTGACGACAATAGAGTTGTGGAACCACCTGATCCCTTGCCGAACTCAGAAGTGAAACGCAACATCGCCGATGGTAGTGTGGGGCTTCCCCATGTGAGAGTAGGTCATCGTCAGGCTTCTAATCCGAAAGGGCCACCCAATGGGTGGCCCTTTTTTTATGTGTGAAAAAAATATCCGTGAAGAGCCGTAAAGAAGAAAAGCAAAAACTTGGAAGTTAAAAATAAAAAAAGGCAAAGATGAAACGAAGAAAAATTAAAAAAGAAAAGCTAAAAATAAAAACTAAGAAAATAATGTGACAAAGAAACCCTGAAAAGTAATGAATAACCCAGTCAGGTTTTTGCCCTCAAAATCCAGTTGAAAAATTTAATCAGGAAAAACCCCGGTAAAAAGTCGAACACGTTTACGCGACTGTAAATAAAGAGTTCTCCTCGCGACTTTCTCTCCTGGAAAAAATTGAGCGCCCAGCTATTTTTTACTGCAATCTTCCCTGGAAGGGCATTCCCAAATAATTTACCGCAGTACTACTAGTAGTCTTCCCGGAAAAAATCTTCCCAATAAAGAAATTATCTCCGCTGTAAAAAAGGGCCTGACAGGGATAAAAGTGACACAAAAATACCAATGAAAAAGCCGGTGATTTTTTGTGCGCTCGCGCAATGTCACACAACTGTAAGGCTGGCAGCGGATATACCACAGTTATACACAAGTCTATCCAGCCATTCTGTTAATAACGGCCGACCTGTGGAAATCACCCTAGAATCAGTGGTGTTTTTTTACCCATTAAAAGGCCCCCTATGGAAACAGAGGCCTGAAAGTGGATATCCCGGAGTTATGCACAGGTCTATCCATGGATTCTGTTAGTAACCGTCTCTTCATCCGCTTGTCATCAGTTATAAACAACTACCTGTTTAGACAGAGATGTCAGTTTTATTAAAGGTGGCACGGAAGTCTTTGTGATCGAAAGTTTGGGTTGGGTGGAATAAGAGGGAAATAAAAAAACCCCTCTGAGTGGGGGCTTTTAAAAATAACTGGAGTATTTATAGATTACTCAGATTTAGTGGGAATACGCCCGAGGTCACCTTCCATTTCGGTGGCAAGGAAAGACATCACCACCCAGGCAGCGACATTTTGGCGCAGGTTCTCAGGGTCGATCTTGTCCAGGGTATCGTTGGGAGTGTGGTGGTAGTCGAAGTAATCAGTACCATCCTGGTAAAGGCCAAAGGCTGGCACACCCTGGGCGACGAAAACACTGCTATCGGGGCCGCCATAGGATTCGTTATTACCACGCTCAATACCTAGCGGCGCCAATAATTGCATCATCTGGTCGGCGATATCGAATTTACTCTCCGGTAGCCTAGTATCAAAGCGCCAGATTTTTCCTGCGCCAAAGTCAGATTCTGAAATGGCGATAATGTTGTCGAGTTCATGGCGGTGGGCATCGACATATTGCTTAGCACCGACCAAGCCAATTTCTTCTGCACCGAACAGGACTACACGCAGGGTGCGACGTGGACGCTCGGGTAACTCACCAATCAGGCGTGCAGTCTCCAAAACAATGGCGACACCAGCACCATCGTCAAGGGCACCTGTGGCTTCGTCCCAGGAGTCCAGATGGGCCCCAATGATCATGACTTCTTCCGGCTTTTCGCGACCAGTAATTTCCCCAATCACATTAAAAGAGGGGCCATCGGCAAGGCGCTCATTATTCACATTGAGCTTAACTTCTACAGGTGCACCGCGTTTGAGCATGGCTTCAAGCAGGTTGGCATCGGGTGCTGAGAGCGCCAGGGCGGGGACCGGATTTTTAATACCGTCGATAGACATCATACCGGTGTGAGCGAAACGGTCTGAGTCTGTGCCGACGGAGCGCAGGAGCAGGGCAGCTGCACCTTTCTCTGAAGCTGCGCGCATACCGCGACTGCGCCCCTGAACTGCAGGGCCATAGCCTTCACCGGTGCGGGCTTTTTCCATGCGTTTGTTGATAAACGCTATTTTACCCTTAACCTGTTTTGGCGATGCTTTAATTAAAGCCTCTACATCGGCGAACTCGACAATCTCGGCGGTGAGACCGCCATCGGGTGTTGCAACACTGTAGCCCAGGGAGCTGACAACCAGGGGTTGCGGATAAGGAGAAACAACTTCTGCGTGGGCATGGCCACGAGCCCAGCGCGGTACGTCTATCTGTTCCGTATAGACCCGGTCAAAACCCAGGTCTTGCATCTTTTTCTGAGCCCAGGCCACTGCACGCCGGTCTCCCTCGGTACCTGCGCGGCGAGGCCCAACCTCCACTGTCAATGATTCCACGATGCTGTATGCATCTGAGGACTCCAGGGCGCGGTCGCGTAGTACCTCGGCAACTGAGAGGTCCTCCTGAGGCAGCGGTTTTGCCTGGGCGATACCAATCGCCATGGTTGCTATAAGACCCCCGGTAAGGGATAACAGTGGTTTAAACATATGTTTATCCTTGATTAACACTCGTTGGCTCAAGATTTTGACTGTTTGTCTGATGTATTAATAAGTAGTTTGCTGCGAATTTGGCGCAGCTGTTCCAGTCCCCTTTCGGTAAATAAATAGGGTGGGCTATCACTGGACTCGTACTCTTCTATTTCCAGGCACTTGAGACGCATTTTCTCCAGCTCTGGGTCATGGCGCATCGGAATCGCCACCAAAGCACGCCACTCACTCTCGCTGGCCTGACCGGTAATGGCGTCTTCCAGGCCTTTAATAAAACTGGCTCTATCCATGCGAAAACGCGGGGTACGCAAGTGCATAAAAGTCCAGATTACAATGACGAATGCACAGAAGGACAGCAGCAAGGTGAGAAACAGGGTCACTTTTCTACGGCTCCAATAGTAATTTTATCGCGATAGCCAGGGTGGCAAGAATAATCACAGGCTTAATTAGCCTGGCTCCATGTGTGATAACCAGGTTGGACCCAAGTCTTGCACCAATTATCTGGGCGGCAGCCATAGTAATACCCAGCATTAGAGAGAGGTGGCCACCTAGTATAAATATAACTAGTGAAGTGATATTTGTGGCCAAAACCAATGGTTTGGTCGACGCAGTAGCTTTACGCATGTTGTAGCCGAGTAGCGCCGCAAATGCTAAGGCATAAAAGGCTCCCATGCCGGGGCCAAAAAAACCTCCGTAAAAACCTATCCCGCCACCGACAAAAAGATGAAAGAGCCTCGAGTCCATTCTGGGTTTGGAGTCGATGTCTGAAATTCTCGGTGAAAAACTGAAGTAGAGAGCAATGGCGATAATCAGTAAAGGCAGTAATGTATCCAGTGTTTCAACGCCGAGCTTTGTGACAGCCCAGGTCCCCATGGATGAACCGATCATTGCTGTGACAAGGCCGGGCCACAGGGGTCTCAGTTGCAAGTGCCCCTTTTGAAAATAGTTAAAACTGGATGAGAGAGTGCCGAAAACCGCTTGGAATTTATTGGTGCCGAGGGCATCGAGCGGGGGAAGGCCAGCCCATAAAAGTGTGGGCAGGGTGATCAGGCCTCCACCACCGGAGATGGCGTTGATAAAGCCCGCGGTGAAGGCCACCGCGGTGAGTATCAGGAGTGTGGTTAAGGTTAAATCGCTACTAAGTTCTATCACGGGAGGATTCGTTACCCTCCAAGGTGCCAGTCTGCATTTTGCGGTGGAACCCCTGGTATTTACTGAAGCGGTGCTGGATCTCTCTCATATCCTCGTCCAGGTTTCCGGTGGGATGGTAGAGGGAGTCAAGGCAGAAGCGTTTACGTGAAAAATCCCAGGCAACCAATAAGATTGGTACATTGGCTGCGTAAGCAATTCGCAGGAAACCACTTTTCCACTTGGTAACTTTCTTACGAGTTCCTTCGGGAGTAATACCGACCCACATTTTCTCGTTATTGCGGTACTGCGTGGCTACCTGTTTTGCGATACCCCCTGCGGAGCCGCGATTGGTAGGGACACCGCCGAGCCACATAAAGAGATTTTTAAAGGGAAAGAAAAAAGCTTCCCGTTTCATCAGCCAGGAAATTTTTACCCTGTAGGCCATGATAAAAGGCATGGCTACGACAAAATCCCAGTTGGATGTGTGTGGGGCCAGGGCCACCATCACTTTCTTCTCAGGGGGAAGGTGCCCTCCAGGCGCCAGCCCATCAGCCTGATCAGCAGCCTGCCAATAGCAGCGGTGACGCTGTTGCCAAGGCGGGGTATCTCTGCCGGTAATTCTTTCTGCTGACTCATTATGGATCTCTCAGTCTACTGCTTAAACGCCCTGGAACTGGCAAATGGTCTCAGGAAAAGCCCGCATAAATTAATGCTCACGGGTAGCGTAGAAGCGAATATCCGGATAACGCTCCTCTGCCAACTGCAAATTCACTCGGGTTGGTGCCAGATAGGTTAGGTGGCCGCTACCGTCAATGGCGAGATTGGTACTTGCTTTGCGTTTGAAGTTCTCCAGTTCTTTGACGATTTCACTTTCCACCCAACGGGCTGTATTCACATTTACATTTTCGTAAATGGCTTCTACTTTGTATTCGTCCTTAAGGCGATAGGCAACCACTTCAAACTGCAATACACCAACGGCACCGACAATAATGTCGTTGTTATCCAGCGGGAAAAATACCTGGGTAGAGCCTTCTTCAGAAAGCTGTTGTAAACCTTTTTGTAACTGTTTCAGTTTCAACGGATCTTTGAGGCGAATCCGGCGGAACAACTCTGGAGCAAAATTGGGGATACCAGTAAATTTAAGAGCCTCACCTTCGGTAAATGTATCGCCAATCTGGATAGTACCGTGGTTGTGTAAGCCGATAATGTCACCGGCAATGGCCTCTTCTACATGGGTGCGGTCGCCGGCCATAAACGTCACGGCGTCGGCAATTTTTACATCCTTGCCAATGCGCACATGCTTCATTTTCATTCCGCGGGAGTAGGTACCGGAACAAACGCGCATAAAGGCGATACGATCCCGGTGTTTGGGGTCCATGTTGGCCTGGATCTTAAACACAAAACCGGAAAACTTTTCTTCGCTCGGTTCAACCTGGCGCTCTTGGGTAGCGCGGGACTGGGGACCCGGAGCCCACTCCACAAACCCATCGAGCATTTCACGAACGCCAAAGTTACCAAGGGCAGTACCAAAAAATACTGGGGTAAGTTCGCCCGCTAGGTAAGCTTCCAGATTGAACTCATGGGTGGCACCGCGCACCAGCTCGATCTCCTCGCGGATATCCTCTGCGTACTCCCCGAGCAATTCGTCAGCCTCTGCTGAATCAAGTCCCTTAATCTGGATATCATCCGGGATGGTGTGGCCTTGGCCTTGGGTAAATACGTGAATCGTATCGGTGTAGAGGTTGTAAACCCCTTTAAAGCTTTTGCCGGAACTGAGCGGCCAATTGATAGGAGCGGCCTGGATGTTGAGGACCTCCTCAATTTCATCCATCACTTCGATGGGGTCTCGAATGTCCCGATCGAGTTTGTTGATAAAAGATAGAATGGGAGTGGTACGCAGGCGGCACACATTCATTAGTTTTATTGTACGGTCTTCGACCCCCTTGGCCCCATCGATCACCATCAGTGCCGAGTCCACTGCGGTGAGTACCCGGTAAGTATCCTCGGAGAAGTCCTCGTGTCCAGGAGTATCGAGCAGGTTAACCGTGCGCTCTTTGTAGGGAAACTGCATGACCGATGAGGTGACAGAGATGCCCCTTTCTTGTTCCATGGTCATCCAGTCAGAGCGCGCATGGGGCCCCTTCTTACCTTTGACAGAGCCTGCCATCTGGATTGCGTTTCCGAACAAAAGTAACTTTTCGGTCACGGTTGTTTTACCGGCATCCGGGTGGGAAATGATGGCGAAAGTTCTACGTCTTTGAAATCGTTGAGAAAAATCTTGGTTCACTTAGATTTAACCTTATCTGTGTACGCCCTGTGTACACATATAGAAATATACTCCAAGGCCGAATCCGAAAGGACGCATTATATCAAATTGGCCTTTGGTTTTGCTCTTGGCTGGTGACCAATGAATACTATCCGGTCAGGCTGGTCGATGCTAATAGGGTGGCAGGGTAGGCTCTTGGCTGTATACATTTACTGTTGCTGGAGTTGACTCTTTCCAACGTTCCTGGGTTAGCTTCACTGATTAGTTTTCGCGGTCCATGTTTTGTATTGATGTGACAATATTGACATTTGATGACAGGCTGGGTTGAAATGACTATGGACTTGCTGAAAGTCTTCACACGTCATTTTCAAGGAGCACTGAAATGGAAGTTAAACGAAAATTTTTTCTAACAGCAGCATTACTTGTATCAGTAGCGCACTCTGTACCGGCACTGGCATCTACATTATCAACAAGCATAGAACTCAAAAATAACACTTCTTCTGATAATGTGCTCATTAATGGAACAAATTCAACCGGGATTATTTCTCCATTATTTCCAAGCCCAGCAGTTGCAAACAATTCGACTTTCCACACCTCTATCACTAATAGTGTGGCGGATGCTGGGGTATTAACCTATCAATCATGTAGGTTCAATTGGTCAGTTATCCAGATGAATGGCTACTATCAATTTTCAATAGGAGCAACCCCTTCATCTAAGTGCAGTTCAGATGTATTGGTTCAAAATGTGTTTACTGGGGAATACAAAATAAGATTCAACATCGACGCCTAAATAAGTAAGTAATCCTTAGCGAAGGCGATGAGGTGCCTGCCATCGCTAAGGATGGACTGGAAAACAACTGTGTATTTTTTAGGCGTAAAATTTGAACCTCCCACTGCTCATCACCTTTGATCGACTAATATCCATTTAAAATCTTTTTGCCTTCGATATCGAAAATCCTTTAGAGATACACAAAATGTAATACCCGCTCAATTTTAACGCAGAAGAAATAATTATTTTCTATTAATTGATTATGGGCAATGGAGATAGATTTATTGAGAAATGCAATAAAAGACGCCGTGTAATTGTGTGTGATAAATAATGAAGTTCGAAGCGTAACAACTTACCCCTTAGTGCCGACAAATAATCCCAAGTCAGATTTTTTACTTGAACTTAGTAGATAAATTTATTTGCGACGGTTATGTAAGGAGAATGATGATGTGTAATAGTTGTTATAGTTCTGGGGCAACTTATACTTTAATAAATAAAATTGAACTGTGGGCCAATAATGGTCTTACCTATACCGATTTGGAGTGTTTGGTTCGTTCATCTGCTGTGACTTATCCAAATACTTATGTTTTTGTTTTTAAAAATGCAATTATATTTAATGGTACCGCTCGAAAGGTATACGTGGACGTACATTATGTTGGCAACAAAATAATTCCGGGTTCGCCACGACAAGCATTTGGAGGGCTTTGGGTGAGCGGAGTTGGAAATCAAGCGATGAAACCAGAACAGCACGGTGGTGTGCTACTAAGACAATTAAAATTGGAGCTTCCCAGTCATGCGCCAAAAGGTGGAGTTAAAGCTGTATTTGGTGACCGACATGGCAATCAGCCATTACCAAATGGGATAATTCAATCGAATAAGTTAATATAAGGTGCTCTTTTCGGGTTGATATCCTTCCCGCCCGATAAAATACAAGCTTTTCTCTTCGGGTGGGGAAGTATTGGTCTTAAGCTGCTTCTGGATGTGAAACTTGAGACTCCCACTTTTCAATATCATCGATAGCCCAATGTTTGTGACTGTCAGATGCTTTGATGTGTGGCTATGGAAAAGGGTTTGTGTCTCGTTTTATCCATCTAAAAAATGTACGGCTTGAGCAGCGGTAGTGCTGGTATAAATCCTTGGTTGACCAATATCCTTTAATCATATTTTTTCTGTTTCTTAATATCTAGACATTTTGCTCTACACAAAGGCAAATCCCTGGCTGTTGTGTGTGAGTTCACCTGCTTGCTACACGGAGTCGTAAACGGGATTAACCGTTGCGTGTCCGAAGAAAATATCGTTGATAATATTGCGTATCATTAGGTGATGTGATCGCCGAAGTTACCATTATCGCCCATACATCACCGGTGATTCGTAGGTAGATTTTCGGCAGGTCAGAAAGTCCATTATTGGGTCGTAATTGCCAGGTGAGGGGAAACTATACAAAAGATCGAAAGACTCAATTTAAAGTCTGGCTAGGGAACCCTTTATCTGGGGGCTATAGGCCCTCAAAAGAAATGGAAGATACAGGAGGCTTATATATCTCCTGCCTATACCATTAGGTGGGGACTTGCCAAGGGTGATGACTTGAGTAGTTAGTGGAAGCTGTACCTTAGGAGTGGGATTTGCTGAGGGTGGCAACTTGAGTGGCTTGCAGAAATTTTACCCTTAGAAAATTAATATTTAAATCAGGTAGTGTTCCACTTCATATTCTTTGTGCCATCTCAGCCACTGTATTCTGCCAAGTGTCCGACAGTGCTCAGTATGTATACATTTTCACGGTTAACAACAAGTCGATTTGTGAACATGCCTATATACAGATTTTCTTGTGGCTGAGGTTGGTTTTGTATGCGCCGGTACTGTTTAGAGGGTGGGGTATACTGCGAATTAGGCAATATGTGAGCTTGATCAGCGAAGACCAAGCTCCAATGGGCTGAGTTGCTGTCAGGGCTGGCGCTTCTGGACATCTTTCGAATAAAGTTGGCCTTTCAGCCAAATCAATGTTGGGCGGATTGCACAGTGGGACCAGTCAAGGCTGGTGAACGGGTTTGCAGTTCTCTTAAGTTAAGGGGGATCTATGAGTCAGGACAGGTTGCAGGCGTTGCGTGGTGAGCTCAAGCGGCAGGGGGTGGAGGCCTTCCTGGTTCCCCGCGCTGATGAATATCAGAATGAGTATGTACCCGCCGCCGATGAACGACTGTCCTGGATAACTGGGTTTACCGGGTCCGCCGGCATGGCAGTAATCAGTCAGAGGGAAGCAGCGCTGTTTGTCGATGGGCGTTATACATTGCAGGGAGAGCAGCAGATAGGGGATCAACCCATTGAGTTGGAAAACCTTGATGGTCAGGCTATTGCTGCTTGGGTTTGCGATCAATTACGTGAAGGACAGTCGCTTGGCTTTGACCCACGTTTACATACCGAACCTGGACTGGCACTGCTGAAAAAGCGTCTCGCCGAGAGGGATATCTCCCTCCGGCCACTGGAACAAAATCCAATAGATGCGGTTTGGCGGGATCGGCCCCACCCTCCCTGTGGAGCCGCGCGTCCACATCCATTGGTATTTACCGGGGAGCACTCTAGAGAAAAGCGCCAGCGTATTGCTGGATTACTGGCGGAAAAACGTGTAGATGCCCTTTGGCTGCCCAACCCCGAAAGCTGCGCTTGGCTTTTTAATATCCGCGGTGATGATATTCCCCACCTCCCCGTTGCCCTGGCTAATGCGGTGTTGTACCAGGATGGCAGTGCCACACTGTACCTGGCCGAGCAGGCTATTGGTGAAGGGGTGCTGGAGCATCTGGATCACGAAGTGATACTGGTGTCAGAAAAAGGGCAGTTATTCGAAGACTTGCGCCGTCGCCATGCCAATAAGATCTGGGTAGATGCCTCAATAAGCAATTGCTGGACCCTGCAGCAGCTGCGCGAACTGGATTTACAGTTGCTACTTGAGCGCGATCCCGTGATTGAGGCGAAGGCTTGTAAAAATTCTGTGGAGCTGGCCGGCTCCAGGGCCGCCCATGAGCGCGATGGCGCGGCACTGTGTGAGTTTCTGTGCGAGTTACCCAGTGCGGTTCAAAATGGCCTTGACGAACTGTCGGCGGTGCAACTGCTGTATAGCAAGCGCGAGGAGCGCGAGGGTTTCCGCGGAAATAGTTTTGAAACTATCTCGGGCTACGGACCCAACGGTGCCATTGTGCACTACCGGGTGAGTGATCAATCCAGCTTGGCGATGAAAGCGGAAAGCATTTACCTGTGTGATTCCGGGGCTCAATACCCGGATGGCACTACCGATGTCACTCGCACAGTGGCCCTGGGGAAATTTCCGGCACCTGCAAAGGAGCACTTTACCAGAGTACTGAAGGGCCACATTGCAATAGCCACCCTGCGCTTCCCACTAGGCACCTGCGGAGAGCAGATAGATGCTATCGCAAGGCGCTCACTGTGGGAGGCGGGTCTGGATTATGCTCATGGTACAGGCCATGGGGTTGGCAGTTTCTTAAGTGTGCATGAAGGACCACAGAGAATTGGCAAGGTAGCCACTGGTGTGGCATTGCAGCTAGGCATGATTCTTTCCAATGAGCCCGGCTTTTACCTTACCGGCCAATATGGAATTCGAATAGAAAATCTGGTTTTCGTTAAAGAGAGTGCGGATTACATCGGTTTTCTGGAGTTTGAGGAGCTGACATTGGCGCCGATCGATCACCGTTTAATTGATGTGGAGCTGCTGACAAAAAAGGAGTTGGACTGGCTCAATCGCTATCACCAGCGCGTACGCGATACTATTACGCCGCTGGTCAATGAGAAGACTGCCGAGTGGCTGCAAAAGGCGACCGAAGCCCTGTAATTTTTTAGCTGGGGCTTGCCCCCAGCAGTTGTTATAAGCACCAAAATTTGCCTGTGAATAACAAGGCTATTATTGCATCTCGAATTTATATCCCGCCCCATACACCGATTGAATAAGCTCTGTGTCTGGTAGTACAGCGGTTATTTTCTTGCGTACTTTTTTGATATGGCTGTCGATAGTGCGGTCGCTGATTACCCGGTAATCTGAATAGATGCGATCCATGATTTGCTCTCGGGAAAAAATGCGGCCGGGTTCACTGTAGAGCAGCTCAAACAAGTGAAACTCCAGGGAGGTCAAACCAACATCGCGGCCGCCAATACGCAGCTGCCTGGTTTTGGGTTCCAGTTGTATCGTGCCCAGGTCTGGTTGCCCGGTGGCAGTGGTACGACGTAATACCGCCTTTACCCTTGCTACCAGCTCCCTGGGACTGTACGGCTTGCACACATAATCGTCCGCACCAATTTCCAGCCCTCGCAGGCGGTCTGCTTCCTCTATTCTGGCGGTCATCATAATAATCGGTACATTACTGGTGCGACGGATTTCCTCGCAGATTTCCAGTCCGCCTTTTCCGGGGAGCATCAGGTCCAGCAAAATTAAATCTGGCGATTGGGACTTCACATAGGGCACAACCTGATTGCCATCAGAAAGGATATCGGCTTGATATTCAGCTGCGCGTAAATAGTCCAGCAGCAGGTTGGCCAGCTCGGTTTCATCTTCAACTATAAGGATTTTTGCGGTCATTATTCCTACCATTTGATCCGCTGAATAAGGGGGAGAAAAATACTGATTTCCAGGCCTCCTAAGCGCGAAGAGGTGGCTGAGATACTGCCCTCATGGGCTTTGACAATATTTTGACAGATTGACAAACCCAGGCCAGCCCCACCGGTCTCGCGGCTACGTGAACTTTCAGTACGGTATAGGCGGTCGAAAAGGTGGGGTATATCCCCATTGGTGACTCCAGGGGCTGAATCCTCGAAAGTGAGGATAACGGTTTGTGCTTTGGCACGGGCTGAAACTCGTAATTGGCCGCCACTATCGGTATAGCGCAAACTGTTAGTGAGCAGGTTGCCGAATAGCTGCTGTAGGCGCGCCGCATCGGCATAGATGAGCCTGTCTGCACTTAGTTTATTGGTCAATTTCAAGGCTATATTTTTCTGCGCAAAGGCACTGCGAAAATCATCGACGATATCATTTAGTAATGGAGCTAGGGGAATATCGGTTTTGCAATAACTAAGAGCTCCCACGTCAGATAGGGAGAGTTCGTAGAGGTCGTTGATCAGGCGATTTAACTGGTGAATTTTATCATGGAGTATATCGAGGTTTTTTGGGGAAGCGGTGCGTACACCATCCTGTAACGCCTCAATTTGTCCCTTCAACACTGCCAGTGGAGTGCGCAATTCATGGGATATATCTGCCATCCAGCGATTGCGTGCGTGCTCATTGGCCTCAAGGGTTGCAGCCAGCCGGTTGAAATCCGCACTTAGCTGGCCCAGCTCATCGCTGCGTTCAATATCGATACGGGTTTTGTAATTGCCGGAGGTAAGGCGATGGGTAGCTTCAGCTAGGCGGCGGATGGGGCGAACCAGCTGCCAGGCCAGGGGCAGGGCGATACCAAGGGCCAGGATGAAGGTGACAATAGAGATCAGTGCAAAAGTACGTGACTGTTCCCGTATAAAGCCCTGCTCATAATTATTGGACAGGGATGCCGGTGGGTTGATAGTGAGAAACCCCACTGTCTTGCCTTCAACGGTCAAGGGTTGGTAGAGCAATTTCTCTGCTGGTGCGGGGCGTCCAATCACCAGGCGCTTTTCGCTATCGAGCAGGCTTAGGCGTGGGCCGAGACGGTCACCAGCGGGTGGAG
Source organism: Microbulbifer sp. MLAF003 (assembly GCF_030012965.1). Lineage (NCBI taxonomy): Bacteria > Pseudomonadati > Pseudomonadota > Gammaproteobacteria > Cellvibrionales > Microbulbiferaceae > Microbulbifer > Microbulbifer sp. MLAF003. Next base: position 4,184,723 of record NZ_CP120232.1, on the reverse strand, counting down.
GCATTCCTGGTCTGCCACCTTCTGGACCCATGCCCCTTGGAGGCCTGCCGGGGCCGCCAGGGGGCGGTGGTGGTAATTGTCCCAGTTGGCGAAAGATGGTTTGATGGTGTAGGTCCAGCCATTCATGGCCGTTGCCTTCCAGGGACTGCCAGCTCCCTTTATGTGCATAAAAGTCTTCCAGCGCTTGAACAAGGTCTTCAACATCGCGTAGTTCCTGTGCACGCATGTAGGCGAGAAAACCGTGGCTAAAACTCCACTGGAAAAATACAAACATACCACCGACGGTAATTGCGGTGGTCAGTAAAAATGCCAAGCTGAGTTTGTAGCGAATATTTAACGACATATCGTATCCGGTTCGTCCTTCAGGCTGTAAACGCGGCGAATCCTCCCGTTCCGTTGATCCTGGGTCATGCCTGTGCTGGTCGGTTGTAACACAAGCGTACACGTACAGTAATTATGCAGTAAATACGCAGATGATTTTCTTTCCCATGGCGGGTGAGTAGCTTTTGCTGTGCAGAACAAAAGCTCAATTATTTGCAAGGGTGGCTCCCAGTGTTGGAGCCTGATTTTTAACGGAAGCTCCGAGAGAAATTGGCGAAGTGGAAAACCGGTGTAAGACAAAGTTTTCCCGGTCGCACTGTATAAAGAGGGTTGCCAGTATCCGTTTACCTCCACGGCTCCAGGTGCTGTGATCGTGTGCATTTAGGGTTACAGTGATTTGGTTAAATCCGGGCCGTAATAGCTTTTCTGGCAGGTGCACATCGGCGGCATAGAGGCGCTGTACTTTTTTGCCATTAATATAAAGATGTGCGTGGCCCTCAAGAAATCTTTGTGGGGTATCACTGGCATCGCGAGGTGATTCGAGTTCGAAGCGGTCAAAGTCGATGTGTAAATTGAATCCGGACATCGTATCCCGGCTGATGTTCAGCTCAATTCTCGGTGTGGCAATATGCATTGGTATTTCCACAATGGGGTGCTGATCACCACCGTGTCCTGTATGCGGATTGGCTTGGGCTATCACTGTGAGGGTGCCGATCACTGCATATACCAGGAACCCGGCAATTAAATACTTGTGTAATTTCATAAGCTGCTCGCTTCCAAGTATGATTAAACTTTAACGACCGAAAGTAGTGGAGCATCGATTCACGATAGTTTGGTCGTCCAGTTTTCCGTAAAAGCGCGGCCCAAAAGTAAATGGGAATGCCGGTATCAGCTGGGCATCATCACTGAGCGTAACCGTTAGGTGGTAGTGATAGCCGCGCTCGCTATCGCTGTGCCCGTTGTACTGATCAAGGTAGGCTCCGCCCAGAGCGGTTAATTCGGAATCCCAGTAGTAATCTTCGTAAAAGAAACCAGAGGTTGTATCGAATTCATTACCCGATAGAGAGGTATAGCTGCCGCTGGTAGTGGGACCGGTATTATTGGTGGTTTGGGTCCCCTGGTTGATGTTGTATTCATCTACCAAGAGACAGCTCCGCTCTCCGGCATCGCCACAGCCGGTTTTCGAGTTGGGATCGTTATAGTTGCGCACCGCCCAACTACTCAGTGCCAGTTGGCCGTCGTCTTCCCAGGGGCCGTGAATGGCATAGCCATCGGCAGTGTAGCCGTAGATTGGTGAGTGGCTATTACCCACATCACCCACCAGGTCAGCGAGGCAGTTGCTGTAGAAGTGATGGTGGTAGTCGCCATTGGCGGAATGGCCTCCACAGACATCCACATCGTAGACCTCTGCGAAAGGTGCGAGAGTGTGCCAGGTGTTGTTAACCGACTGGCCATCACTCCATTGGTAAATTGACGTGCCGTTCACCCAGTAGCCCTGGACGCCGAGGCCGGTCTCGCAATCCTCGGTAGCAGCTTCTGGCGTTTTGGGAATATAGCCTTCATGGGAAACGTTTTCTGGGCAAACGGGCCCCGGTGGCCAAAAACCATATCCAGCTTCAGCGCCGCAAGAGGAATTACTGCGGTAACCAATATCCTGACCAAAACTGATAATATCCCCTGGCTGCACTGTAGGGCTGCCACTGAGGAAGTCTGTGCTGACTTTGGGGCGGCTGAGAAGCGCGTTGAGGATATTGTCAGTGATAAGAATTTCGTAGTCGGGGATGCCTGTAGCAGTTACCCGTGTATAGTCTCTGCCACTCACCGTTACTGACTCGACACTTTGTACGTTTACCAGAACCTGTTCATTACTGTTATTCTCATAGATGTAAGGAGCGCGCTCATCGGTGGTGTTGATGATCCAAACACCGGCATCCCCCGAGCTGCCATCATCGCTGCTGTTATCCCCAGAGTCACTATCGCCATCACTGCCATTGCTGCTCACATCACTGCTTGTTTCTGTTTCAGAGGAGGAGTTTCCACCACCTCCACAGCCATGCAGTACACCAGCGAGTAATGTGAGGGAGAGGGCATAGGACAGTAGCGAGTACCCGTCGTGATTTAAGAGTGCTTTTATTTTCATAATCCACCGAGGCATCAAAGGATAAGTACTTTGAAACTACCCGAGAAAAGTGGACAAAATATGGATGCTTGCTGTGCATTTTGATACTGGATGCAGTACAAGAATTATACTGAGAAGCGGTTTCTAAACTGGAAATTCCCCCGACAACCTAAACTGAAAAGCTGTCCTATGTCTTTGCCGCTAAGTAATTCAGTCATTTTTTAGAGAGAGCAAATTCCTCCTGTACCTATGATTATTTATCGCCGGGCATTGTGTACAGTGCGCCTGGGGTAATGGTGTTAATTTTTGCAAAGCCCAATATTTTTATGGACAGAGTTCCGGCACACAGCCTGTGCGCTGGAGTCCCGTCGAGTCACGGAGGGAATCAGGGGCGTGGAGGTGGTCTGGGTGGCAGCCCGCCGCCGACTTCATCGGAGCAGACATTTACCAGGGCTTGATCGTCCAGCTTGCCGAAGAAGCGTGGGCCAAGGGTATAGGGGAAGGCTGGAATTAACTGCGTGTTGTCACTCAGGGTCACGGTCAGGTGGTAATGGTAGCCACGCTCTCTATTACTGTGCCCATTCTATTGGTCCAGATAAGCGCCGCTTTGTGCGGTTAGATGCGGGTCCCAGTAGTAATCCCTATAAAAGAAGCCGGCAGAAGTTTTGAAGATATTGCCGGACAGAGCGGTAAAAGTATCGCTGGTACTGGGACCAGGCTTATTCAGCACTTCATAACCCCGTGCCAGGTCGTATTCGTCGACCAGCCGGCAGTTCCTCTATCCGGGAGAACCACACCCGCTGATTGAGTTGGATCGTCGTAATTTTCGGATAGCTCAGCTACTTTTGGTCAGCACACCATCTTCTTCCGAGGGCTCATAAACTGCATAGCCGTCGGCAGTAGAGCCGTAAATGGGTGGGTGGATGTTACCTATGTCGGCTACAAGCTCTGCAAGGCAGTCGCTATAGGAATGGTGGTGGTAATCGCCACGTGCGGCGTGCCCGCCGCAAATATCCACATCCTACATTTCTGCCACTGGCGCCAGAGTGTGCAAGGTTCCATCCAAAACCTGGCCGTCGCTCCACTGATCGATAGAGGCACCGTTAACCCAGTACCCTTGGACACCCAGGCCAGTTTCACTCGCCTCCCCAGACTCTTCCGGCACCAGCGGAAAATACCCTTCGTGGGAGATATTTTCCGGGCAGACCGGGTCTGATGGCCAGTAATCATAGCCAGCATTCACGCCACAGGAAGAGTTACTGCGATAGCCGATGTCCTGGCCAAATCTGATGAGATCGCCAACCTGTAGGAGTGGATTGCCGCTGACGAAACCGGTATCCACCCTGGGTCGACTTAGGAGCCATTCGTACAGGTCTTCAGTAATTTCGGTTTCATAGTCGGGGATACCGGGGGCCGTTACACTCGAATAATCTTTTCCACTCACCGTAACCGAATCGACACTCTGTACATTCACCAGAACCTGTTCATGACTGTTGGCTTCGTAAATATAGGGCGCGCGTTTATTGTCGATATTTATTATCCAGGGGGAATTATCCAAGTTTTCAGTGAAGTTACTTAAATTCTCACTCGAGTCAGAGCTTTCTGGGGTTGGGTTATCCCGATCGCATCCGCCTAACAAGCCAATGAATATGATTAACAGGATTTTCTCAGGCAGCAGGCGCTGCTTTGAGCGGGGGTATTCCATTGCTTCCATAGGTCACCGACCATGTTGGGAATTGGTCGATTTCTAAGTGATCCTTCACCGGAAATGCCGGATTTGAGGTGAGGCTTGCCGGTGGTGTCTGAAGCGATCGAGGAAAAGTGGAAGTAATGTGCATGAAGAGAAAAGTGGCGGTCGCTTCCTTGACTGGTACTGACGTTTGAGTGAGTGGAGTGCCTGAGGTGGGGAGTAAGCCCCGGTGTGCCCGGGGCTGCTGTTTAGCTGGCTGGCAGCTGCTCCGGGGTGGCTACTTCGGCCGTACGCTGTCGGGTATCGTGGCGTAGCCACCACCATGAAAGGATACCCAGGAGGATATTGGATGTGGCTGTCGCAACAAACAAACCGGTCATTCCCCATAGCTGATTTCCCAGCCAAGCCAGGGGCAGGTAGATACCGAGCACCCTCAAGAAGGAAATCATGGTAGCGGGCAGGGGGCGTCCAAGGCCGTTAAAGGCGGCATTGGCTGACATTACAAAGCCGTAACCGGCATAACTGATGGGCACCAGGGTGAGGTAGGCGACTGCCACGGCGATAACTTCTGGGGACTCACTAAACAGGCGCGCGATAGGTTCGCCAATAAAATACAAAAGTACTGCCAGGCTACTGCCCAGTATGAGGCAGAAACGTGCCAGTACGCTGACAGTTTCCCGCAGCCGATCGATTTTTCCAGCTCCAGCATTCTGTCCCATAAAAGGACCAACTACCGCTGAAAGCGCATAGAAGATAATCAGAGCCATCGGCTCAATACGCATCGCTACCCCCAGACCGGCAACGGCATCATCACCATGCACAGCAACCAGTGCTACAACGACACCGCCAGACATGGGGATGATCACATTGGTCAGTATCGCCGGCAGTCCTACGGCCAGTATCTTGCGCCAGGATTCAATTAGGGTGCCCAGGTGCCATTGGGGTGGGGCCATCAAGTGTTCGCGGCGAATCAGGAAATAAAGAGCTGCAAAGAAACTCAGTGCGCGCACGATGACCGTCGCGATTGCCGCACCCTGTAATTCCAGGCGGGGGAAGCCAAACAGCCCAAAGATCAGGATGGGATCGAGAATAAGGTTAAACAGGGCCACACCCACCATAATACGCCCGGTCAAGGCGCTGTTGCCGATGGCGCGTAGGGCGGACATGGCGATCGTGGGGACAATCACGAAGATAGTGCCGAGGTACCAGGGCACCATATAGTCGGCAATGAGTGGCAGTAGCTCAGGGCTCGCACCAAGCAGTGAGAATAGTGGTCGGATCGTGAGCAGGCCGGCAACTGAGATTACCAGGGAGATCAGTAACGCCAAAATCGAAGTATCGGTAACCAGTCTGCGTACATCCTGTACTTCTCCGGCACCAAAGGCACGGGCGACTGCCGATGAGGTGCCGGCGCCCAGGCCGATAGCAAAGCTGTTGATTACCATCACTACGGGAAAGGTAAAACTCATGGCCGCCAGTGGCGCACTGCCCAATTGGGAGACAAAGAAAGTGTCCACAATATTGAAGGACATTACGGCGAGAATGCCCCATACCATAGGAAGGGCCAGCCTCTGCAGGTGAGCGGGTACCGAGCCTTCGAGGAGTGATGGGCTGCTGTTCGATAGCGTCATTCAATAACTCTTTTTACGCGGTCGGATCAGTGGGAACCTCGGTGATGCTGCCGCAAAAACTGATGGGTGGTGACGCTGTTTGGCAGGGCGCCCCCTTGAAAGTCGCCCTCTAGGCGCAGTGAGAAAACGGTCCTTTCTGTTGTCAGTGGGTATTTTACGACCCGCTATCGTCCAGGGCGAGGCTCATGAGTACAGCATTCTCTCTGCTACCGTTTTCTGCGGGATAGTAATTCTTACGCAAGCCGTCTTCAGAAAAACCTAGTTTGCGGTAGAGCGAGAGTGCGGCGAGATTTGAACTGCGCACCTCAAGCAGTAGCCGCCGGATGTCATCGGGTAGCTCTGTGATTAACCCCTTGAGCAATCTCTCGGCGATGCCGTGCCGGCGCCAATTAGGAGCGACGGCTACATCGAGGATTTCCACCTCGTCGAATAGATGGCTGATGACACAGCAGGCGATCATTTCCCCTTCATTCTCAAGTAGCCAGCCTTGGTGTCCAGACTCAAGACTTTGTCGGTATTGGGTTTCATTCCACGGGTGGCTGTGAGCACTGCGTGCAAGCGCAGCGAGAGCTGCACAATCAGTTACTCCTGCCAGGCGTTTTCGTAACCCAACAGCTGCCGGCAAACTCATTTTGCCTCTGTCTCTGCCGGGTAAGTTACACGCAGTAATTGCCAGAGGTCGCGTTTGCGCTCGGGTTCCTGTAACAATAGGGACAGGCTTGGCATGCCGATGACACGGACCCCTTGCCAATTATTGACAGTTTCATCGAGTGGAATGGGAGTACAAAACTTCTGTGCTTCATCGCCCATCAGCCAAATAGACTTTACCGGGTGGCGGGCACAGGAAGCTTCTAGCCAGCTGGAAAAAGTATCTCGAGCTTCAGAGGCATCGGCTATCGGGCCAAAGCGGTTTTGTGCCAGAGGCCAGTGCAAGCGCTCCTGCTGACGCGATAACTGATGCCAGTTCATCGCTTGTACAATATTGCCAAACAGGGCATCCAGCGGTAGGGCGGCTCCGGGTTCATGGCTGTCCACAGCGAGAAGCTCTTCCCCGAGTCGCCAGCAATTGAGGACAAATGGCCGAACCTCCTGTCGGGGCGGCGCAACCTGCGTAATGACCGCAGGTTGCACTTGGGGTACGCCACCGGTAAGCGTTGCAATATCCGGCGGGCTAACAGCTGTGTCAGCCTGCTCTGGGGTAGAGACAATGTGCGCTACCGATTGAGGCAGAGGGTTGGCAGCGGGCTCTGCCTGTCGCAGTGGGGGTGGGGCAGCCTCTACAGCCGGTGGCAGCAGGGCTTGGCGAGGCTCCGGTGCGAGCGGCAATACGAAGCGCGGCGCATAGCTGGCGACACCAAGTACTGACAAATATTCCGCTCGCTGCAGTTCGTTCACTTACACGCCCTGTTTTTTACTCTCACTACTGGCGAGCAAGTTTAACGCATCCATATAGGCTTGTGCGGAGGCAATTAGAATATCGGTATCTGCCCCTACCCCGTTAACCAAACGGCCATCTTTTTCCAGGCGTACAGTCACTGATCCCTGGGAATCGGTTCCCTGGGTAACAGCATTCACGGAATAGAGTTTCAGGTCTGCACCGCTATCGACGATATGCTCAATGGCTTTAAACGTGGCATCTACGGGGCCGTCACCCTTAGCTTCTGTCTCGTGAGCTTTGCCATCAATTGACAGGCTGATAAAAGCCTGGGGGGCGCTGCCAATTTTGCTGCGTACATCCAGGTCGTTGAGCTGAAAGCGCTCCACAGGAGCTTCACTTTCAGCAACCAGGGAGTGTAGGTCTTCGTCGAAAATTTCGTGTTTCTTGTCAGCCAGTTCTTTAAAGCGCAGGAATACCTGATGGAATTCTTCGCTGTCTGAGAAATTGATGCCCAGTTCTTCGTAGCGGGCGCGCACGGCAGCACGACCGGAGTGTTTGCCTAAAACTAGGCGGTTCTGGCCCCAGCCCACATCCTCAGCACGCATGATTTCATAGGTTTCACGATGCTTGAGTACACCGTCCTGGTGAATGCCGGATTCGTGCGCGAAGGCATTGGCGCCGACGATAGCTTTGTTTGGCTGCACCGGGAAGCCGGTTACTGAGGAAACCATGCGTGAAGTGGGTACAATATGGCTGGTATCGATACCGGTTTCTACTGGGTAGAGATCCTGGCGGGTCTGCACAGCCATAACAATTTCTTCCAGGGAAGCATTGCCTGCGCGCTCTCCCAGACCGTTGATAGTGCACTCTACTTGACGTACCCCATTCATCACGGCGGATAGGGAGTTGGCTACTGCCAGGCCCAAGTCGTTGTGGCAATGGGTGGAGAAGATGGCTTTATCGGAATTGGGGACACTCTCGATAACCCGGCGGAACATGGCACCGTATTCTTCTGGTTCGCCGTAGCCGACAGTATCGGGAATATTGATGGTGCCAGCCCCGGCAGTGATTACCGCTTCAATAATGCGGTACATAAAATCGGGCTCGGAACGGCTACCGTCCTCCAGGGAGAATTCCACATCATCGGTAAACTGGCGTGCGGTTTTAACTGCGTTTACCGCTTGCTGCAACACGTCTTCCGGATCCATCTGTAGCTTGTACTTCATATGGATCGGAGAGGTGGCGATAAATGTGTGGATGCGGGAGGCGTTGGCTTTCTTTAAGGCTTCACCGGCACGCAGAATATCGGCGTTAACCGCGCGGGCCAAGCTACAAATCCGGGATTTGGTCACTGCTTCAGCGACTGCCTGCACGGCTTCGAAGTCCCCGGGGCTAGCGATTGCAAAACCGGCTTCTATAACGTCCACCCGCATGCGCTCCAGCATACGGGCAATACGTACCTTTTCCTCTTTGGTCATAGAGGCGCCGGGGCTCTGCTCACCATCGCGCAGAGTCGTATCAAAAATGACTAACTTATCTTTCTTTGTGCTCATTTTCGCTTGTTCTCCTTATTTGTTCCGAGGCTAAACAAGCGGCTCTGCTGCTGTCTATGCGCCGTCCAAATAAAGTTGGGAATTCTGTTGGGGGTGGGGGAGAGAAATTATATGCCGCGTAGCGGCAGTCGTAGCGAGGAAGCTAGGGCGAGATGATGCTGGCTAAATGTACAGATGTCAGTCTTCATGTCTGGTGATATCCGCGTCGGACTGGATTTCACACATTATGTATATTTTTCAACCTTGCAGTCAATGTTTATCCTAAATTTGCACTTTATTCTTTTTTTTGTAGTTTTTTCATCCTATTTTATATCGGTTTTCAATGAATTTTATTTAATAAATACATGTCCCCTCAAACTGTGAGGCCAATGAGGGGGCATAAATGGAGCAGTAGAGTCTATTTAGTAGGTGAACTGGCAGTCTCACTTCCCAGCTTATTCAGGAATTGCCAAAGGTCTCCGTGCAATTGCTCCACTTCAGACCTAGTGATTGAAGACTGGTCAATGCGTTGTTGTACCCAGGCGCGGGCCCGGGGCTTAAGATCCAGAGCTACTTCGGTAGCCGACAGTAGGGTGACACGTTCATCCCAGGAGGCGCGGTATCTTTGGACCAGACCGCGCTGCTCCATGCGCTTTAATAGGGGGTGAGTGTGCCCGAATCGAGCATGAGGCGCTGGCCAAGAGCTCCAAGGCTCCGATCTTTGTGGCTTTGATCCCCCTCCGCGGCCCACTCCCACAGAACCATCAATACCAGGTACTGGGGGTAGGTGATATCCAGGTCCTTCAGCATGGGCTGATATGCCCGGGTCATAGCTCGGGAGGCGGCGTAAAGGGCAAAGCAGAGCTGGCGATTGAGAGCCAGCTCTATGGAATCATCATCACAGACCACAGTCACAGCATCCGCTCAATTTCCGCCTGGAGGGATTCGGGAGTGTCCTTGGGAGCGTAGCGCTTTACCTGTTCGCCGTCCTTACTAATCAGAAACTTGGTGAAATTCCACTTGATTCCTTCGGTGCCAAGCAGCCCCGGTGCACGCTTCTTCAATTCTACAAACAGTGGATGTGCAGAGGGGCCATTTACGTCCAGCTTGGCGTAAACAGGGAAACTGACTCCAAAATTCAGCTCACAAAACTCCTGAATCTCTTCATCACTGCCTGGTTCCTGCTTGCCGAATTGGTTGCAAGGAAAACCGAGAACAGTCAGGCCGCGATCCTTGTACTCTTTGTAGAGGTTTTCCAGCCCACTGTACTGTTTGGTAAAGCCGCATTTACTAGCGGTATTGACTATCAGGATCACCTTGCCCTTAAAGTCTTCGAGAGTTGCAGTCTCACCAGCGGCAGTCTTGACGGGAATCGAGTAGAGGTCAGTCATGATCATCTCCTGTAATTTATATTGTACGCAATGTAATTGTGTGCAATATAAATTACAAGCTTATCTCTGAAGCAGTTAGTGTTCATGCGGACTTTGTTGTGAGAATGGTTATCAATTATATTATGCGCCATATTCTCAACATTGTTTGCAGCAACAGAAAAGGACTCTCCATGCGCCTTTCCCAATACCTGGCCCGCCTGTTTGTGGCGTTGTTGGCGATTACGATAATCCCCACCCAGGCCCAGCAGGCAGGCCTTTCCGAGCAGCAGCTGCGCCAGCTTATGCAGATGGCGGAATATATAGGTGTGGATTACCCGGAGGCGGTGGCCGACGGTGAGATCATTAACACGGATGAATATGCTGAGATGGAGGAGTTTGCCCAGTTGTTGATCGACCGTGGGCAACAGCTCGCGGATTCCGCAGAGGCTGTGACAATCCGCGCCGAAGCCAGGGCTTTACAGGAGGCGATTCAGCGCAAAGCAGCTATTGCCGAGGTCCAGGTGCACACGGCTAAATTGCGACAGGGATTACTGTCTATTGCGCCAGCGCTTTCTCTGCCTACCACGCTGCTCGATCTTAATGAAAGTCGTGCCCTCTATCAGGCTCAGTGTATCGCTTGCCACGGTGTGGAAGGTAAAGGGGATGGCCCTCTGGCGGCCCAGCTGGAACCTGCACCGACCGATTTCCACGAGCGCGAGCGGGCTGAGAATCGCTCGCTGCTTGGGCTCTATGATGCCATTAGCAATGGTATCGACGGTACTGCCATGACAGCATTCAAGAACCTCAACGAACAGCAGCGCTGGTCACTGGCTTTTTTCGTGGGGAGCCTGGCTTTTACAGGAGAAAGCGCTGACGCTGCAGAACCGAAGCTGAGCTTGCAGGATCTAGTGATGTACAGCCCACAGGTACTGCGAAGCGACCGTCCGGATTTTTCCCCCAGTCAGTAGCGGCTCTGCGTGGAAATCCCAGCGCGCTGTTTAGCACTGCAATGGAAGAGGGGGACACCCCAATTGATGTCGCGCGTGTACAGTTGCAAAAATCCCTGCAAGCCTACCAGCAGGGCGACTTTGTCAGTGCCCGTACTCTGGCTATCAGCGCTTACTTGGATGGCTTTGAGATGGCTGAGAACTCGCTGGATTCACTGGATGTGCATCTGCGCCAGGCCACTGAGCGTGAACTGCTGGGTTTGCGTGCACAACTGAACGCAGACAGCGACCCACAACAGGTTGAAGATCAGGTTGAGGCGATTCTGCAGCAACTGGCTCAGGCGGAAGCACTGATGGAGGATAGCAATCTGTCCGGCGCCGCCTTGTTTATTGCCAGCTTGGTAATCCTACTGCGTGAAGGGCTGGAGGCCCTGCTGGTGGTAATTGCGCTGACAACAATTCTGGTGAAGACTGGACGCCGCGATGCCCTCAAATTTGTGCACTTGGGTTGGATTGGTGCATTTGCAGCTGGCTTTGCCACCTGGGTTGCGGCCCAAAGCGTTATCACCATCAGCGGTGCCAGCCGTGAGGTCATGGAAGGTGTCGCTGCGCTGTTGGCCGCAATGGTGCTCTTCTATGTAGGTTTCTGGATGCATAGTAAGACACAGGCGTCAGAGTGGCAGAAATATATTCAAGATAGTATCAATCGCAGCTTGAGTACTGGCGCCCTGTGGGGGATTGCCGGCCTAGCCTTCATTGCGGTTTATCGTGAAATTTTTGAAACTATTCTGTTCTATCAGTCGCTGTTGGCGCAGACTTCAGAAAGTCAGTACAACACACTCTGGGGAGGTATTGTCGCTGGTGTGGCCCTGCTCGCAGTAGTTGGCTTTGCCCTGATGCGTTACTCAGTGAGCCTGCCGATTGGCAAGTTCTTCTCTGCGACCACTTATGTACTGCTGGCCCTGTCATTCGTGCTCGCAGGAAAAGCGGTGGCGGCGCTACAGGAAGCGGCCTGGATTGCTATTTCACCCCTTCCAGTACAATTCAGTATTGACTGGTTGGGAATTTACTCCACTTGGCAGGGGCTAGGTCTGCAGGCCACTATTCTTGTGGCCGCGTTATGGCTGATGAGAAAAGGCGGTGCTACTGCTGAAGCTGCGGGCAAAGCGGCTTAGATGTCAACGAGATACCCGTTCTTGTGGACGGGTATCACCTCCCCTACTCCTCCTTCAAGTTTGCATTTGCTCTTGCAGAGTTTCCGCGTCAATTTTAAAAGCGGTCAAAGTCTTACCTGTCACGGCCAGAGTTCTGGGAAAGCTGGTTTTTTTCTTGTCTCTGGTTGTCGGGCCAGTGAGTTTGCAATATGGCTTTTGGGGAGCTAGGGGCATTACTGGCGCCGACGAACAATTGCTCAAGTACCCTTTGGAGATCATTGGTGAAAGGTTTTCGTATCTTCAGGAGTAATTGCTGCTCCAGCGGTGATATGAACTTTGGACAGAAGTTTCTGCCGCTTTTTACTCTTATTATTTCTGTGTGTATTGAGCCCCTGTAAAAAGATAGGAAAAAGGGGAGTAGTTATGCCGGACAGAACTCTGTTGATAGAGACCCGGTTATCTTGGGTATGATCTTTATTCGTTCCAGTACTGGGGAATAAGCAAACCAGATCACCATTACCTAGCGCATTTTGGATGTCTCCAGATACTTTCTCTTCACCTTCGGTTATGTCATGGATGATGGGATTGGTGCCGTAATTCTTGAATATAAAGTGCAATACCGGTGCTTCATAGATAGACCTGGGCAACACAAAACGAATAGGGCGTGAAAACGTGTCCATTAATAGTAGAGGGGCAAGTTTCCCGTCAGGAGAGCAAGCCAATAGAGCCGCGCCCTTTTTGGGTATTTGATTGAGGTTTCCGTGTGTTGTGCGGACCAAAAGGCGAGATGAAAACCAGATTATCAGGTGCACAATAAATTCGGGTAATTTGCAAAAGAGGAAGGTTATGACTGCAATATTTAAAAGAGCGATGAGAATAAACAGCTGTGGAATGGTGATTTTCAACACGTCCAAAAATACGATATTCAGCAGTGAGATAGCTACAATAAAGAAAGCGTTAAGTACGTTATTGAGAGATAAAACCTGAGCGCGAACCGTTTTTTCTGTTCGGTCCTGAATAATGGTATAGAGTGGAACGATAAAAATACCTCCAAAAATGCCCAGTAAAGCGGTGTATATCAGGATTGCATAGGCGCCATCGCTGCGGAGGTACTCTGCTACCGATGCCCCGGATAGTGTTTCAAACTGGGCGGCACTCCAACCCAACCCAAGACCGGCCAGTGTTATACCTAACGCACCGACAGGCACGATACCGAAGGTAATTCGTCCCCTGGAGAGACTCTCACACATCAGTGAGCCTACCGCGACCCCAATAGATAAACAGCATAAGATGAGGGTGATAACAGGTTCACGGGCGCCCAGTATATTTCTAGTGAAGCTGGGAATCTGGGCCAAATAGGCTGAGCTCACCAGCCAAAACCAGGAACAGGCAATAATTGCATAAAAAACAGATGGTGTTTTTATGGTTAGCCGTAAGATGCGCCAAGCCTGTGACAGGGGGTTCCAGCCGATATGTAGCTTGGGAGCCGATGATGGTGCTGTCGGGATCCAGCGACTAGTTAAGTAGCCAAATATTGCGACGATGACCATGATCCAGCCTATATCGAATAGGCCAGGCTGTCCCGGTTTGGTATAGCCAGCCAGTAGAGAGCCGGCAATGGTACCGATAAGTACCCCGGCAAAGGAGCCCATTTGTGCAAGCCCGTTACCGCCCATTAACTCCTGGCGCTGCAAGTGCTGGGGTAAAATGGCATATTGCACTGGGCTGAAGATCGCTGTGTGTGCTGCCAGCAGGAAGAGCACAAGAAAGTCCAGGGTACGGCTGTTGTAAATCAGGGCATAGGCCCCGAGTATCACAATAAAAATCTCAGCCAGCTTCAATATTCTGATGATTACGCTTTTGTCATACTTGTCGGCCAACTGCCCGGCGGTAATGGAAAATAAGAAGTAGGGCAATATATAGAAGCCGGTAGCCAGGTTGATCAGTGCGTTGGCCTGACCTTCTGATAGGCGGAATGCCAACATTACCAGGAGCGCATTTTTGAATATATTGTCATTGAATGCCGCGGTAGTCAGCGACAGAAATAATGGCAGGAATCGGCGTCTACATAGCAGTTTGAATTGATTGTGCTGAGCCATTGATGCTCGCTTCATAGAATTATTAGCGCTGGATATTGCCGAGAGGCTCTAAGTATCTAGGGCATCAGTAAACGCAGCCTCGCCGCCCAATAGTGTGGAAATATCAAGATGCTAGTTATAAGAATGCTAGCAGGTTGTGGCAGTCATATTTGCCTGGCTTGTTTCAAGCTAGAAATACTTTTTCCATAGATAAGAAAACTGTCGCTCAATACTCGCTTTATTTACACTGGCGCCATTAATAGGCTTATCAGCGAGGAGATAAAGCCGTCTAAATAGATGATGATGTTCATTATTGCCCTGTGTATCTTGAATTGAACCCGATTGCGTCTTTCCTGTTAAAAGTAGCGGAATGACTGGAAGTTCACTGTGCGCAAGGATTTTCCCTATCCGTCTATCCCAAGTACGTTCACCAACTTCTAGCTCAGGAAAAATACACAGTAGCTCGCCCTGACCGATGGCCCGCTCCAGTTCGGCACGAGTGGTCTTTGTGAAGTCCCCTGTGGGTAAGTCATACCAAATAGGAGAGGGGCCGCCATGTTTCAGTGTGAATCGCAGAAGTACCGATACTTCTTGGCAGTATAAAGCGGACTTGTCGAGGCACCGTGTCATAAATAATCAGTGGAGCCAGTTAATCAAATGGGCTGCAGAATTTTACTGCCAATAAAGAGGGCGGCCGCACCCAGTAGAACTATAGGAATCTCTATCAGTTTGATGATTCGCAGCATACGGCTTTTATCTACCCTATCTGCCAATTGTCCTGCGGTAACTAAAAATAGGAAGAACGGGAGTAAGTAAAAACCGGTGGCGAAGTTGATCAGGGCATTGGCTTCTGACTTTGCCAGCTGGAATGCCAGTATGACCAGTAGAGCATTCCGGAATAAATCATCGTTGAAAAAGGTGGTGACGAGAGATAAAAAGAGTGGCAGAAAGCGACGTTTGCCCAGCAGTTTAAATTGATTTTCTCTGGCCATCGCCGCTTATTCTGGGAATAGGATTGTGCAGAGTCGTATAAATAACTGACAGCCATACTCTAGGCACATTCTGTACAATAAGTGGAGCGTCAGAGCGGAGCTAGGTGGGGAAAGGTTAGCGTTTGGGAGACTGTGGCTCAGTATCGTAACAATGAACTGGGGCTGAGCATGCAGGTCAGCCCCGGGAATAAGGGCTTTTAGCGCTGTTCGCCGCGCAATTCTAAAACTTCATCGTGGAGTATTTCTGCCTTGGCCTCGGGGGGCTCAATTGGACTACCGGCAACTACGCTCACTTTGGACCAGAAGCGCCGAGGCCAGGTAGAAAAAGCGTGCCCATCCTTGTGGCTGAAAAAACTGCCCCACAAGCCCCTTAGCGCCATAGGAATTACCGGCACCGGGGTTCGCGCCAATATTTTTTCAATACCGGCTTTAAACGGTTGTATTTCTCCATCCTTTGTCAGTTGTCCCTCGGGGAAAATACATAGTAGATCGCCATTCTTCAGCCCCTGTTCAATTTCCTGGAAAGCTTTTTCGTAACCCTCTGGGTCCTTCGCCTTGGAGCAGATGGGAATGGCGCGCCCGGTTCGGAAAATAAAATGCAAGACCGGAATTTGGTAAATGGGCTTGTACATGATGAAGCGAATCGGGCGTCGCACGGCGCCGGCCAATAGTAAAGCATCGACATAACTGACATGGTTGCACACAATTAGTGCCGGACCATTTGCGGGTATCTGTTCCAGCCCTTCGTGCTTTACCCGGTACATCGTATGGGAAAGCATCCAGATCAGTAAGCGCATGGCAAACTCGGGCACCTTGGTAAATACGAAGGTGGCCACAGCCGCATTCATCAAGGCAATTACCAGAAAGAACTGTGGAATGGTGACTTCCAGGATATTCAGGAAGAACAGGCCGAGCAAGGCGGAGACCACCATAAACAGCGCGTTGAGGATATTGTTGACGGAGATAATTTGTGCGCGAATTTTTGCGGCTGAACGGTCTTGCATCATCGCGTAAAGAGGTACTATGTAGAGTCCCCCGCAGATACCGATCAGAACCAGACAGGTGAGGATTGGGTAAGCTCCGTCACTGCTGAGGAAAGCGCCCAGGCTTGCCTGCTGTAATTCGACAAAATTGCTGCCGAAAACAGATAGGGCAATACCGGTAACAGTAAGGCCGGCGGCCCCAAGGGGAACCAGGCCCAGTTCAATATTTCCATCCGACAAGCGCTCACATAGCAGTGAACCCAGGGCTATGCCAATGGTAAAGGTACATAACAGCAGGGTGACGAGGGATTCGTCACCGCCGAGAACATTTTTGGTAAAGCTGGGAATCTGTGTCAAGTAGGCTGCACCCATTAACCAGAACCAGGAAATACCAATAATTGCGTAGAAAATGGATGGGGTTTTGGAAGTCTGAACCAGGATGTTTTCTGTTTGGGTAAAAGGGTTTGGGTTGACGCGTAGGTTTGGCGCTGGTGCTGGAGCCAGTGGAATACTGCGACTAGTCAGGTATCCCAGGACTGCCGCCCCCATAATCACCAGGCTTAGGTAGAAGAGGCCGTTTTCTCCCTGGCCGGTTATCCCTGCCAGCAGGCCGCCGACGATGGTCCCGGTAAGGATGCCGACAAAGGTTCCCATCTCTACCAATGCATTGCCGCCAACCAGCTCAGAGCGCTTCAGGTGTTGCGGCAGGATGGCATATTTAACTGGACCGAAGAAAGCGGACTGTATACCAAGCAAGAAGAGTACGGCGAGACAGAATACATTATTTCCACTGTAAAGTGCGGTGACGCCAAGTGCCCCAATACAGATTTCCCCGAGCTTGATAAGCCTGATCAGACGGCTTTTATCGTACTTGTCGGCCAGTTGCCCGGCGGAGGCGGAAAAGAGAAAGAAAGGCAGGATGAACAGGCCCGCAGCCACATTAATCAGGGCATTGGCCTCGCTCTCTACCAAGCGGAAAGCAATCATCACGATCAGTGCATTTTTATAAACATTATCGTTAAAGGCACCGAGAAACTGGGTGAGGAAGAAAGGCAGAAAACGGCGGCTGCTTAGCAGCTGGAATTGGGTGCGATGGGCCATAAATAATCTCTTTCCAGTAAGCACCTTACCTATGTTACGCCATAGCGGCTACAAGTTGTCTAGGCTGTAGTGGCAATGAACTATGCGAAATTGGCGCGGGGCAGTGAATAGTGCAGAGAGGGGCGGGAGGAGAGATATCGCAGGGATAAGGATGACCGGCCGCTGGCGGCGGCCGGTCTTGAGAGGAAAGTCCGTTACCAGATTTTCACCCGCTCTTCCTCAGGCAGATACATGCCGTCACCCTCTTTTACATCGAACGCCTCGTAGAAAGCTTCAATGTTGGGCAATACGCCTTGGACCCGGTATTCGGCGGGAGAATGGGTATCTGTTTTCATACGACCGCTAAGCGCTTTATCGCGCATCTTACTGCGCCAAACCTGGGCCCAGCCCATAAATACACGCTGATCGCCAGTGAAGCCATCAATCACCGCAGCCTCTTTGCCATTGAGGGACATTTTGTAGGCTTTGTAAGCGATGCCCAGACCGGAAAGATCACCGATATTCTCACCCAGGGTCAGCTCGCCATTGATATGTTCGCCTTCCAGCGGTTCGAAAGCGTTGTATTGGGAGACCAGCTTGCTGGTGAGGCTTTCAAAGTTGCTTCGGTCTGAGTCTGTCCACCAGTTGTTCAGATAGCCCTTGCCGTCGAACTTGCTGCCTTTGTCGTCGAAGCCGTGACCAATTTCATGGCCGATCACTCCACCAATACCACCATAATTCACCGCGTCGTCCGCATTTACATTGAAGAAAGGTGGTTGCAGGATAGCGGCCGGGAAAACAATCTCGTTCATCGCCGGGTTGTAGTAGGCATTAACGGTCTGTGGGCTCATGCCCCATTCGCTGCGATCGATAGGTTTACCCAGCTTGTCACGCTCGAAGCTGGCTTCAAACAAGTTGGCGGCCAGCACGTTACCTACCAGGTTATTGGCATCCACCTGAAGGGCGGAGTAGTCGCGCCACTTATCGGGATAGCCGATTTTTGTGGTGAAGTTATCCAGCTTAAACAGCGCCTGCTTGCGGGTATCCTCCCCCATCCACTCCAGAGACTGGATGGATTCACGGTAGGCCGCTTTCAGGTTATCCACCAGAACGACCATGCGCTCCTTGGCCTCTGGCGGGAAGTGCTTTTCTACGTAGCGCTTGCCGACAAGCTCACCCACCGCGCCGTTGACGAACTGTACTCCGCGCTTCCAGCGGGGTTCCATTTGCTCTACACCGTGAATAGTGGTGCTATAAAAGTCAAAATGGGCCTGTGCCAGTTCACTGTGCATATAGGGCGCCATAGCGGATAGGACTTTGACCTTTAGATAGCGCTTCCAGGTGGCCATATCGGTATCGGTGATAATCTGGTTGGCCGCTTCCAGGTATTCGGGCTGGCCGACGATGAAGCTGTCAGCCTTACCCAGCTTGGCCTTGGCCAGATAGCTGTCCCAGTCTACCGCCGGCATCAGCTTCTTTAGCTCCGCAACAGATTTTTTGTTGTAGTACTTCTCGGGGTCTCGGTTATCCAGACGGCTGCGCTGGTGCTTAGCTAAGCTCTCTTCCAGTTTGAAGATCTTGTCAGAGAAAGCTTTGGCATTGTCGAGCCCAGCCAACTCCTGGATTTGTGCCAAGTACTCTTTATATGCTTTGCGCAGTTTCTTGCTCTTCTCGGTATCCTCGAAATAGTAATCTCGATCCGGCAGTCCCAGACCCGCCTGCCAGAGGAAAGTTATGTAATTTTCAACCTGCTTCAGGTCCTGATAGATAGTACCGCCGAAAGGAACGTTGTAGCCGGCGATATCTGCATAAGCGAAGAAGTCAGTTAGGTCTTTACGGGACTTGATAGCGTCTACCTTGGTGAGTTCACCGGAAACGGCAGACAAGCCCTTTTTCTCAATCAGCTTTTCATTCATAAAGCTGTTGTAGAGGTCACCAATTTGTTTAGCGCCATCGCTTTTGGCGCCCTTGCCCGCTTCCATAATGAGGGCTTTTACCTGCTCGGTGCTCTGGTCCCGCAGGATTGAGAAGCCACCCCAGCGGGATTTGTCAGCGGGGATTTCGGTGTTTTCCAGCCAGGTACCGTTTACATAGGCAAAGAAGTCATCTTGTGGACGTACGTTAGTGTCCATGGCGCTGAGATCAATGCCTGAGGAGAGCTGCTCCTGCTGGCTAGCGGCTTTATGATGGCCAGAATTGCCGTGATCGTGTGCCTGGGCTGTTATTGATAGTTGGGTGCCGGTAAGGATGCCCGCGATAGCGACTGGTAATAATAATTTTTTCATTTTTGCTCTATTGGCTAAATTTTCATCGGTCAAAACAGCCGCATATGGTAAGAGGTGACCTCAGGCCAGGACAAGGGGAACTGCGTTCAGAGGGAGATTGGTCGCGATAGACTGCGGAGGGAGCAAGTAAAAAGAATGGGATGAGGGCGGTAAAAGTATCAGTTTGAGCCAGTAATAAGGCCCCATAAGCTGGGACCTTATTGGGATGGGACTTAGTCTGGTAAGTTAAAGGTAATTGGCAGTGAGAAGCTAAAGCCATCGCTCCCGAGCTGTGCGGGCACAGAGGGGTAGGGGGCTGCCCGCTCAACAGCAGCACGGGCTTCGCGATTGAGAATACTGTAGCGAGAGTCCTGTACAGTCTGAATTTCCTGGATATCACCAGCAGAATCAATTACCACATGCAAGCGTACACTGCCTTCCTGGCCGCGTTCCTGGGCGCGTTTGGGGTAACGAATATGGCTGAAAGTATGGCGCAATAGGGTGGAATGGAATATCTGACGGGCGAGAATCATATCTGCGGTGAGAGGGGCTTCTTCTTCCTCCTCAAGCATTTCCGCAGTGTCGGCGGAGGACTCCATGGCGTCAGTGGCAGCCAGTTGGTTGGCCTCTGCGCTGTCTACACCTGCGAGTTGGCGCGGTTCACCTGCTGACTGCAGGAGTTGGTCTGTTGTCTCAGCTCCGGCCGCGCTCTCTACCAAGTCTATGACCTCAATAGTCTCGGCAGCCGCGGGTGTTAGGGTCATTGTTGGGGGGCGAGTTCGACTGCGGCCAGAGTCGGTTTGGGTAATACCTCCTCTTTTTCCGGCTCCTGGACAGCCGCTAGGGCTTCTTCCTGGCTGATTTGCTTCAGCTGCAATTCGGCGATGCGTTCACTGCTGGGCTCGAGTGCTTCAAAGGAAGTGAGTAGGCCACTGGGAATATTTCCCGCAGCGAGCAGACCATCGCGGAAATCTGTGGATGGCGGTACAGGACCAACCCAGGCACGCATCAGGGTATCAAAGAAATCGGGATCATTGATCTCGCCCAGAGTAATGCCGTTTAAGGCTACGGTGGTGATGCCGGTATCTGCGGCAAAATCAATGGTCAACTGGTCCCCGCGTAAAAAGCGCCCCTTAAACAGATTGGCAAATGTCACCATGGTTTCAGCCTGGCTGCTCAAGGTATCGCCGCGGTTGTTAATGGCGATGCCTTCCATCCACTGGTTGCGGAATCGGCGTGCGGGCAGGCTACTGGCTAGTACACGCACCTCGAGCCGTCGTGGCAATTCACTATTAAGTAGCCCGGCGGAGTCACCGCTGAGGTTTTCAGAATAGATGGCGGCGATGTAGAGCTCTTTGTTGAATTGCTTTTCGAGCGCGAGGCCGTTTAGGAGTGGTGCAGCTTTTGCAGATACAGCAAGTGTAAACACCAAAAGTGAGAAGACAATTTTTATCGATTTCATTGTTCTACGGTGTCTGATTACCCGGATTAAGAGGTTCCGGTAATTAAGAAGTTGGGGCCCCTCCCCAGTGCACACAAGTCAGATGAAAAAGTGCGCATTCAAAGTGTGAGCGAGCACACTGTACTCACCACTTCGTCTAACTCTACTGCAACTGCAATGGAGTTCAAGCCTAGAGCGGTTAGAATGTCCTCCTACAGGTGATTGGGCGATCACAGCGGGAAACGATTGTCACAAGTCAGGATGGGTGTTGCAGACTGTTATCGTTTAGAATCGCGCTTTATAAAGTCGCTTTGGCCACAGTTTCCAAAAAATGGAATAGTTTTCACTAATTTGTCGTACGCATGGAAATTAAACCTCTTATCGATTACCCGCGGGATGCCGTGGATCGGCTGCTCAATGTCATTCATCTCTTTCGTGATATTCGCGCAGCCAGTGAATGGCAGTACGATGTACTGTTGAAGCGATCCAGGCTGGTAAGCCTGGAGCCGGGAGAGCAACTGTTGCGCGCCGGTGATGTGGATCAATGGGTCTATTTCCTGTTGCGTGGTGAGTTGCAGGTACAGATGGAAAATACCGGTAATGGTTTGGGGGTGTCCCCGGAGCGTACCTTGGCAGTTATTCGGCCGGGAGAATTATTTGGCGATTTGTCGATGTTGCTGGCGGAGCCGCGCAGTGCCAATGTATTTGCCGCGCGTCATAGCCGTGAGACTCAGGTACTAGGCCTCGATTGTACTTTGTTTGGTGATCTGGAAGACCTCTCCCTATTGCAGTTACCGGCTAAGCTGATTTTTTATCGCAACATGGTGCATTCACTGCGTTGGAAACTAGAGGTTTACCGCTCCAAGTATCCGGGCCACCAGTTGGCGGATAGCCACCGCAGGCTGAAACTTTATACTGGTCCCAAGAATAGTCGCGAGGAACTCCTTGCCCTTGCGGAGCAGGCTCGTGCATTGGCGCAAATACTGCTCGATTGGAATGCGGAGTTTGGTTCTGGCGAGTTGGTCGATGATGAATCTGATATGCTCGGCTTCCTCGAATCCATGCTCTCATGAGTATCAAACCAATTTAATCTTTAAGAGGGTTGAGCTGCTGTCGTGGCCCTAGGTAGTTAGTCAGAATTTGGCAGTGGCCAGCCTTCCCTCCTCTTTAGGTTAAATTCCCGGTTAAAACCAACGCTGTGATTAGGCTCCCCATATACTCAGAGTCTCTCAGACCTCTGTGGATGTAATCGGCCCTGTCGTCACGTCAGTTGGTCTATTTCCAGCAAAATTCAATTTTGGAATATGGCCGTGCTGTGTAAAATTTGGCCTGCTTAAGCCCCTGCTCCATTGAAGCGGGGCCTGTTTACCTTTGTTCAACAGGTTTTTATAGCTATGAGTTTATTGGCATCCATCTGGTCTAACCGCAATTACCGCATGGCAATGTTCATCAGCCTGTTGGCATTTGCCTGGCTGTTCAGCGGCGAATTGCGTTCGGGTGATCCTGTTGAGGAAGAGGAGAAAGCGGCGGCAGGTATAAAGCCCGAGGCGACTATGCGCGTCCAGGCCCAGCGTATCGAGGCACAGTCCTATGCAACCCAGGCACTGGTAAATGGGCACACAGAAGCTAACCGCAGTGTACGCCTGCGTGCGGAACTGGATGGGATCATTACCAATCTGCCTGTGCCCGAGGGCAGTTCTGTGCAACGCGGAGAGGTGATCTGCGAAATTGAAGCGGAGGATCGTCTGGATAAATTGGTGCTAGCGGAGGCAGCCCAGCGCAAGGCTGAGTTGGATTATGCCGGTGCCTTGCGCTTGAAAAAGAAGGGGTTGCAATCGGATACCGCCATGGCTGCTCAGCAGGTGGCATTGGCCCAGGCGCAAGCGGACTACATCCAAGCCAAGGTTATGGTTGATAACTTAAAAATCCGTGCCCCTTTTGACGGGGTTGTTAACAGCCGGGCTGTAGAGTTGGGAGACTTTATTCGCCGCGGTGAAGAGTGTGCCACTCTGTTGGATCTGGACCCGCTCCTGATAGTCGGAGAAGTATCGGAAAACCAAGTAGGCCACCTAATTCCAGGGGGACCAGCCAGCGCGCAATTACAGCGTGGAATACCGGTGCAAGGTAAGGTCCGTTATATCAGCCAACAGGCCCAGGAGATTACCCGTGCCTACCGGGTCGAGGTTGCAGTTAATAATCCTGATAATGCTCTACGGGGTGGCTTGAGTGGTCGCCTGGCCCTGCCTACCGGTGAAATCCTGGCACATCATATCAATTCCTCGCTATTGACCCTGGATGATCGGGGTGAACTGGGGGTGCGTATCCTCGATGAAAATAATCAGGTTAACTTTATTAATGTCACCCTGGTGGGCGATGGGGATGGTGGTGTCTGGGTTAGTGGTCTACCGGACAAGGTCACATTAATTACTGTAGGCCAGGAATATGTCAGTACTGGGGATATTGTCCGTGTGGAAATGATTGCACCCGAGCGGACTTTTGAAAGTCTTTCCCAGCCTGCAAATACTAACTCCGAGCCTATTTTAATACCTGCCTCGGACCAGCGCCCAATAGTAGAAGGTGACCAGCAATGAAGTTGTTGGAAGGCGCGATTGAGAGAAATCGCAGTACGCTTTGCTTGATGCTGCTGATTGTCCTGGTGGGGCTGGTGGCACGCGGAGCAATGACGATCGAATCCAGCCCCGAAGTAAATCCACCCTTTGTTATGGTGCAGGTAACCCATGAGGGAATCTCGCCGGAGGATGGAGTTCGACTGTTAGTGCGCCCAATGGAGCAGGAAATCCGTGCAGTCGAGGGCGTTGTCGAAGTGATTGCCGTCGCGCGGGAATCGCTCGCCTATATAGTGGTGGAATTTGATTCCGCAATCGACGTCGATGATGCCGTGGACGATATCCGCAATGCTGTTGAGAGAGCAAGGGCCGAATTACCCAGGGATGCGGAGGAGCCGACAGTTGAAGAGGCTTCAGCACAGCCATTCCCCACAATAGTAGTTACTCTTTCTGGAGAAAAGGTCAGTGAGCGGGTTTTACTCGACAGTGCACAACGGCTAAAACGCAAAATTGAAAATCTCAGTGATGTGCTGAGTGCAGACCTGCATGGAAACCGTGAAGAAGTTGTTGAAGCAATTATCGACCCGGTGCGCCTGGAGCATTACCAGGTAACCAGTAACCAGCTGATTAATGCGGTACTGGGTAATAATCTGCTGATTCCCGCCGGCGAACTGGATACCAAGCGCGGTCGTTTTTCAGTAAAAGTTCCAGGTTTGATAGAAACTGCCCAGGATGTTTATGAGATCCCCTTAAAAAACTCCCCCGATGGGGTCATTACCCTGGGAGACGTTAC
Organism: Microbulbifer sp. MLAF003; assembly: GCF_030012965.1. NCBI lineage: Bacteria > Pseudomonadati > Pseudomonadota > Gammaproteobacteria > Cellvibrionales > Microbulbiferaceae > Microbulbifer > Microbulbifer sp. MLAF003. The sequence continues at coordinate 4,160,383 of NZ_CP120232.1, read as the reverse complement.
CGATATCCGCCGTACCTTCAAAGATGCCGTTAGTTATACAAGCATTAATGGCCGCCCCGGTCTCGCAATTAATGTCGAGAAACGTAACGATGCCAGCTCCGTAAATGTGGCTGACAGTGTCAGGCAGGTTGTACAGGAAGAGCTGGATATGCTGCCCAGGGGGTGGAAGTGGAATTTGTCTTCGACCAGTCCAACTTTGCGCGGGATATGGTCAGTGAAATGCAGGGCAATATTCTCACAGCCATGCTGCTGGTGATGATTATTGTGGTCGCCGCACTTGGTTTCCGCTCGGGTATCCTCGTGGGTCTGGGCGTACCTTTTTCATTGCTATTTGGTTCCATTGTTACCTGGTATTTGGGTTACTCCTTCAACTTTATGGTGATGTTCGGCATGTTGCTGGCGCTCGGGATGTTGATTGATGGTTCCATTGTGATCACCGAGTTTGCCGATCGCAAAATGGCTGAGGGGTTGAGCGCACGCAATGCCTATATCGCCTCAGTCAGCCGCATGTTTTGGCCGGTGGTCGCCTCTACCGCGACAACGCTCGCCGCTTTTTTGCCGATTATGCTTTGGCCTGGAGTTGTCGGGGAGTTTATGCGTTATTTGCCGGTGACTGTATTTGCAGTTCTGGCGGGTTCGCTGTTGTACGCGCTCTTTTTTGCCCCGGTGCTGGGCTCCCTGTTTGGCAAGAGTAATCTGACTGCATCCACTCGAAATCACCTCAAGCAACTGGAAGAGGGAGAGCCGACCCTGCTGCCGGGCATTACCGGATATTACACACGCCTGCTGGCGTTTGTACTGCGTCGCCCCGCCGCAGCATTTGCAACCACGATAGTGATACTTGTGGCGATCTTTATGGCCTTTGGCCGTTACGGTGCTGGGGTGGAGTTTTTTACGGAAACTGAAGAGCAATATGGCAATGTAGAAATTCGGGCTCAGGGCAACTTGTCTATGGCGGAAAAGAAAGTACTTGTAGCCCAGGTAGAAAAGGCTGTGTTAGGCGTACCGGAAGTTCGCGTTGCTCACAGTACTATTGGCTCTGGAGGAATATCCGGTAATTCCGATAGGGCACCGGATCAAATAGCCAATATGCTGGTAGAGCTGTTACCGGCAGAAGAGCGGGCAAGGCGCAGCCGGGAAGTATTTGAAGATATTCGTGCACGCACTGCCAACTTTGCCGGAATTAAGGTGACGGCCAATGTTATGGAGGGAGGGCCGCCGGTTGGTAAGGATATTGTCTTGGAGTTACGAGGGCAGGATTATGAAAAACTCCTGGCGGAGACTTGGCGATTGCACCGGGCGATGGAGGATGAATTCACAGGCCTGCGGGATGTTGTGAATACAGCCCCACTTCCCGGTATTCAGTGGGAGGTGCAAGTGGACCGAGCCAAAGCTGCCCTGTATGGAGCGGATCTCACTGAAGTAGGGCGCGCAGTACAATTGGTGACAAATGGTGTGCGCGTGGCCGAATACCGTCCCGATGACACTGATGAAGAGGTGGATATTCGTATTCGCTACCCAAGGAGCGCCCGTGGAATTACCGCATTGGAGCAGCTGAAGGTAAATACGGCCCGAGGTACAGTGCCGATCAGTAGCTTTGTACACACAGAGGCCATGCCCAAGGTTGATAAAATAGAGAGGATTGATGGAATAACCCGTATGCAGATTAAGGCGGACGCCCAGGAGGGAGTATTACCGGATGATAAGGTAAAAGAAATCCGGGCCTGGCTGGAAAAAAATCCGGTGGATCCGAGTATTGAATTACTGTTTCGTGGTGCAGATGAAGAGCAGAGTGAGTCTTTCCAGTTTTTAGGCGTTGCTTTCCTACTTTCACTATTCCTCATGTTTATCTTATTGGTGACCCAGTTCAACAGCTTTTATCAGTCATTGCTGATTCTATCCTCGGTAATTATGTCTACCATTGGCGTCATGCTCGGCCTGCTGGTAACCCAAAGTACTTTTAGCGTCATTATGACTGGAGTTGGCATCGTTGCTCTGGCGGGAATTGTGGTCAACAACAATATCGTACTTATTGATACTTACAATTTTGTGCGTAAGAGTGAACCGGGACTCACACCAGCCCAGGCTGCGCTAAAGGCCTCTACCCAGAGGCTGCGCCCGGTGTTTCTTACTACGGCCACAACTATTCTTGGGTTATTACCACTGGCTTTGGGGGTGAGTGTGGATATGGTTGGCAGGAATGTGGTGGTTGATGGAGTGATAGCCTCCTTCTGGGTCAAACTTGCCAGTGCTATTGTGTATGGTCTTTCTTTTTCCACATTACTAACGCTTCTGGTCACTCCGGTGATGCTGGTGCTACCGGGACATCTACGTGGAAAGCGATTTGGGACCGGGTTGGGCAAAATTCGCTGGAGTTAGCTTTATATCGTCTTATGATCACTAATTGCGGGGGCCATGGCCCCCGTTTTCTTTGTAGGAAATAAAAATGCTAAAAACCTGGCCCGAAAGTATTGTGGAGCGCAGCCGCTATCTTGTCGGGACAAACTTGCGCTCCAGTATCGTGGACTTTATTTCGCAGCATCAGTTGCCAGCGGAGTTTCACTCAGAGGTACTTCAATATTATTTGCCGCTGGCATTGTGGTTGCAGGAGTGTCATGCACCAGGAAAAACGCTGGTAGTGGGTATTAGCGGTGGCCAGGGCACTGGTAAGTCCACACTGACAGACTTTATTCGTTGCGTTTTGTCAGAGTTTGGACTCGATTGTTGTGCACTCTCCCTGGATGATATTTACCTGACCCGCGCAGAGCGACGACAACTTGCACAGGATGTTCACCCCCTTTTGCAAACTAGGGGAGTACCGGGCACTCATGACGTTCAAATGGGGATTGATATCCTTGAGGCTCTGTGTCATGCCAGCAGTCAAACGACTATAGCTCTCCCCCGTTTTGACAAAACTGTTGATGAGAGGGCGCCTCATGATCGGTGGCCGATACACAATGGGAAGGTGGATATAGTTCTGTTTGAGGGCTGGTGCCTTGGAGCTCGGCCAATGGTTAGAGCAAATTACCCATTAAACCTTCTGGAAAAGACAGAGGATCAAGCTGGTATCTGGAGGAATTACGTCAACCAACAGCTCAAAGATCATTACCAACAGCTTTTCGATAAAGTAGAAGTTATGGTATTGCTAAAGGCGCCAGATATGAGTTCTATTCTTGAGTGGCGAAAACTGCAGGAGCAAAAGCTACGTGAGCGGACTGGTATGGGGATGCGAGAAGAAGAGTTGGAGCGATTTGTTCAGCATTATGAAAGAGTAACTCGAAACATCCTGATGGATATGCCTAACTGGGCGAACTGTGTTTTGCAATTAGGTAGGGACCATCGAATTAAGAAAGTCAGACTCAGGCCAGAATGAGAGAATTACGCGGCTTGGAATAGGAGGAGTGGCAAACGAAAAGCTGAACCCCGGGCCAGCCGGGGTTCGTACAGCGGGAGTTCAAGTTCCCGTTGCTAGGGCACTTACTTGGCCTTGGGCGGGCGGCCACGACCGCGCTTTACAGGAGCAGTTTTAGTTGCAGCTGGGGCTGCGGCGTCTGCTTTTTTGGGGCGCCCTGGCTTTTTCTTTGCTTCTTCGCTTTTAGCTGGGCGTCCAGGCTTCTTTTGTGCAGTTTCTGCCTTCGGTGGACGGCCGCGGCCGCGCTTCACTGGAGCAGCTTCAGTTGCAGCTGGGGCTGCAGTGTCTGCTTTTTGGGGCGCCCTGGCTTTTTCTTTGCCGCTTCACTTTTGGCGGGACGACCGGGCTTTTTCTTGGTTTCTTCAGTTTTCTTGGGGCGACCGGGCTTCTTCTTAGTCTCTTCAGCGGCTGCTGCTTTTGGCGGACGGCCAGGCTTTTTCTTGGCTTCTTCAGTTTTAGCCGGGCGTCCAGGCTTTTTCTTTACAGCAGTTGCCTTCTTTTTCTCTGCAGCGGCGGCCTTTTTGGCAGCAGCAGCAGCTTTTTTGGCTTCAGCAGCGGCTTTCTTCTTGTCAGCAGTAGCCAGCTTTTTGGCAATAGCAGTTTCTTCTTTAGCGACAACTTTAGCTACCTTAGCGGCAAGTTTGTTGGCAGCTTTGATCGCAGCCAGTTCTTCTTTGGCTTCAGCCGCGGCATTCTTGAGTTCAGTTGCTGCGGTTTTGGCAGCTGCTGCGGCATCGCGGGCTTTCTGCAGTTGCTTTTGCTGTGCAGGAGTCTTCTTCTTGGCGCGAACAGTGGCCAGTTTTTCCTGGGTGGTTTTAGCTTTTTCTGCAGCTTTCTTGGCGTTGATGGCCAATTTTTCTGCTTTAGTGGAAAGGTCTTTCTCTTGTTTGACTCGAGCGCTTTCCAGTTTTGCGGTCAAAGAGCGAAGCTCTGCTTCTAGTTGAGCGATATCGCTAGTAGCGACCTTAGGGGCTTTCTTTGTAGCCATTAAATTATCCCTGCAAAAGATTTGTTTTAGTAAATTGGAGGCATTCCTATCAATTATTCTCAGCCATCTTTGCGTTGCATTGCGTCACTAAAGACGTTTGTTTTCGGCAGAAAACAATTGATAGTGAGTCCCTCCAAGTAAGCGGCGCTAATTGCAGCTTATTTGTATACCTAAATGCAAGTGTTTTATAGGGTTTTTTGCAATTTAAGTTAAAAAAAATGGTTTTTTTTAACTTATTTCCATTTTGTGGACCTGTCAAAGAGGATTTCGAAGGGCGTTTTGTGTTTCTTGATAAGTTATGGACACGCTTTGTTTATCGTAGCGCACATTTATCAAATGTGTTTAAAACGTGAATAGTTGAGTAATTTCGTATGGATTAATGGTCCTACATTTTTTGTGGTCAACTCTCTTTGTTGGCAAGCTTCTCACTACGGTTAAGATGAGTTAAGTAAGCAATTTAACTTTCTTGTCTACTCAACATGCTAACAAAACCTAACTGATGGCTGTCCATGCCACTTTGTATCTCCGGAAATTTCGCTGTGCAAAGGCATCTATTATCGGGGTGTATAAGTGTGGAGAAGCAAATCATGTAGTTTGAGTGGTTCTTGAGTGTAACTAGTGCGGCGTAAATTAAGTATTTGTAGTGGAAGTGAGTGGCAGACGATATAGCCTTCTTATTTATACGGTTTTATGAGAGCAGTTCTTTGGGAGCAGATTATTAGATGATGCTTTTTGTAACCCATGGTTCTACGGCAACATGGCCGATCTCCGACACCAATGTATAGATTAGTTTTGATGCTCCAGGTTAAGGGGTGCCAACTGATTGAGGGGTTTACACAATGTTTGTGACAGGATTACCAAATAAAAAGCAGGTCAGTTCTTTCAGCCAAAGGTGGGGAAGTTCTAGAGGGGTAGATTAACTAGTTGTTTGTTGATTCATACACTCTGTATTGTCCCTACTTCAGACCGAATCAATTCATTTTGTTATATAGTGACACAAGAACGTATTTCTCTCATTTGTGAATTCCAGTTGATGTTTCGAAGCTTGAAGTAGTCTCACTAGGCAGCATTCGGCCCACGAATTATCACTTTTGTTCATTTTCTATTGAAAGTTGTAAGGGCTTAGTTTGTTAATAGTGTTCATGGGCAGATGTCAGGCTGGGTTGGCGGCAACACAGTTGTTGCGATTGATATTTGCAATTGGGTGGGAGGAGGTTGGACTTTAGTGGATTCTTTTATGGGGCTCCGGTGAAAGGAAAAGACCAGGCTGTTTCTTTCACCGAACAACTAGCTATCTTCATTAGTAATGATTAGATCATAGTGGCCCGTATGGCAGATAGCGGTTATCAGAGTGTTGGCGAATCCACAGCAGCTGTTCTCGTGATAGCGCGGCTTTACGTTGTCGAAGAACCTTTGCTAAAGGTATTACGGCTGACTCCGCTCCCGCATCCCAGCCGGCCAATTGCATTTCTGCGAGTGTGAAAAAACGTATCAGTTGCCATAGCTGATCGTTATTCCAATGCTGGCTTTGCTCCAGCCACTGTTGAGCTGGAAGTCGGATAAGTTGTGAGGCTTGTTGGTCCTCCTCATTTATGGTTTCTGCTAGAGGGCTATCTATCACTGTGGCCGCAATAAATCTCTGCAGTTGATCCCGGTTGAATTCCCAATGGCTTTCTTCTTGCTGGCCATTCACCTGTGGCTCCCAGGCACCGACACTCATACTCACTCCTTTATATAGATAGGATTTTTTTCCTATTATAACGGGCTGGAAATATTCCTGCGGGAGAGAATTTTCTTAATTGGATTGGCAAAGGGTTTTCAAGGGGAGGATGCCAGAGCTAAAAGCCAGAATTAAGATAATATAGAAGAAAATCACCCTGCCGAGGTTCCAATGGAATTTATCTCTAAAGCCCTGCCTGCTACTAAACGCGTCGCTCTAGTGGCACATGATAACCGCAAGGGAACAATGATCGACTGGTGTTTGCGCCACCGCGCGCTTCTGGAAAAGCACAACCTCCTGGCTACTGGAACTACCGGTGGCAAGATTGAGGAGGCCACGGGCCTGAGGGTGGAAAGGTTGCTAAGTGGCCCCCTTGGTGGGGATCAGCAATTGGGGGCCAGAATCAGTGAGGGAGAGGTCGACCTATTGGTTTTCTTTTGGGACCCTTTTGAGCCGATGCCACATGACCCGGATGTTAAAGCGCTATTGCGTATCGCGGCAGCCTGGAATATCCCTGTGGCTTGTAATTCGAGCAGTGCTGATATGATTGTGCAGTCGGCCTTGATGGATCAGGCTTTCAATCGTGAAGTACCGGATTATCAGAACTATTTAGAACAGCGCTAGTCGGATTTTTTCGCTCAAAAAATGATCTGCGGGGCTGGGATTATTTTGTAAGCTATTGATTTTTATGGACTATTTGTCTGAGTTATAGGTTGTGCTTGCAATGCTTGCCGATTCGCGGCAATCTTGCCCACCAGATTAGACCGGTTAATCCGGCACCTTTGGTATTTGATAATTGCACGGTGTTTTATGAGTAGACGACGCGGAAAGGCCGTAGAAGAAGAAAAGGCGGATATCGACCTGACGCCCATGCTGGACGTTGTGTTTATCATGCTGATCTTCTTTATTGTGACGGCGTCCTTTGTGAAAGAGAAAGCGTTGGACGTAAATGTGCCTGATCCGAATCAGACCAACCAGAACCCACCTGATGAAAGTAATCAGAATATTCTACTGGTTGTGAATGCCAATGATGAGATCACTCTGGCGGGTAGCAGAATTGATAGCCGTGCGGTTCGTGCCCGTATCGCCCAGCTGTACGCTGAGAATCCCCAGGCAATCGTGATTGTACGTGCGCACAACAAGTCCAGTGCCGATACTTATGTACAGATTGCTGATGCGGCTAAGGAAGTAAGCCCGGTTATCCAGGTGTCATTGGTACCCTTCGAGAAGTAAGCTCACTCAACTATTTAGTTGAGGGTTAGAGTTAAAAAGCCAGCATTGTGCTGGCTTTTTTTATGCCTGCGCAGTTTTACGGGCAGGAAGAGCTACTTGACTATTCACCGACTTATAGTCATAGCTACTTTCTTAGGTCCCGAGTTGTATCTAGAATTCTGAGCGGATAGCCCACAGATCAGGAAAAACGGCCTTGAACAGGGTAGTTTGCAAGTAGCCCACACCACTAGAGCCGCCGGTGCCAATCTTACTGCCAATGGTACGCTCCACCATCTTCACGTGCCGATACCGCCATTGTTGTAGTGAGGTATCAATATCCACCAAAGCCTCGCAAATCTCGCTAACCAGGGGATCATTGCGATAGATATCAATTAGAATTTGCTGTACCGCAGGGGATGGTTCGGCAACCAGGTTAAAATCACGCTCCAATAGACTATTGGGTATATGGTGGCCCTCCTTAGCCAGGAAATTTAGAAAAGCGTCCCACAGTGTTGGGGATTTCAGTCGCTTTTGCAGGCGAGCATAGTGTTCAGAACCCGGTAAATAGTTATCGAGCTTTCTTGGATCCTTGGCTCCATATAAGAATTCCAGCTCGCGGAATTGAAAAGATTGAAAACCACTGGCGGTTGAAAGACGATCACGGAAAGAGAGGAACTCCAGAGGGGTGAGGGTTTCGAGGATATCTACCTGCTGGATTAGGGTACGATAAATGGCATCCACTCTTTTCAGCGTATGCAGAGCGCGGTTGCGTTCGCCAGCATTGAAAAGGCTCACGAGGAAGTCCAGCTCGTGCAGCATTTGCTTAAACCACAATTCATAACTCTGATGAATCACAATAAATAAAAGCTCATCGTGCTCTGGGCCATCAGAAAGGGGCTTCTGGCATTGCAGAAGCTCGTCTACTTTAAGGTATGAGCTGTAGGTGAGTGGCATAGTGGGCAGCTTCCTGGTCGAGTTTTGATCAGCTACAGAATATTGCTCTCTTTAGCCAGTCAGGATCAAAACAAAAATTTCAGCAAAGTGATTAGTATGTTGCTCAATATTAGGCCCGGAGTTCTTTGAATGGAAAACCCCGTACAACAACTGCGTGTCGACGGTGCACGCCTATGGCGTAGCTTGATAGAGATGGCTGAAGTTGGGGCCACTCCTGCTGGTGGCTGCAATCGACAGGCGCTGACGGATGAAGATCGCAATGGGCGCGATTTGTTTGTGCGTTGGTGCCGTGAAGTTGGCTGCGAGATTCGTGTGGACCGAATGGGAAATATCTTTGCCAGGCGAGCGGGTTTAGATAATAGCTTGCCTGCGGTTATCACCGGGTCCCATCTGGATACCCAGCCTACTGGCGGAAAATTCGATGGTGTGTATGGAGTACTGGCGGGATTGGAGGTACTGCGTACTCTGGAGGAGAAGGGGATAAGGACCAAAGCGCCACTGGAAGTAGTCGTGTGGACTAATGAAGAGGGCGCACGTTTTTCCCCAGCGATGGTGGGTTCTGGTGTTTGGGCTGGGGAGTTCAGTCTCGAGTACGGCCATAGCCGTGTTGATAAGGCGGGATTCAGTATTGGTCAGGAGTTGGAGCGCATTGGATACCTGGGAACTGAGCCAGCCAAGCCCTTCCCGGTAAAAGCGGCTTTCGAAGCTCATATTGAGCAGGGGCCGATTCTTGAAAAGCAGGATCAGGTGATTGGTGTGGTTACCGGGGTACAGGGTATCCGCTGGTACGATGTCACTTTTTTCGGTACTCCCTGTCATGCCGGTCCTACGCCTATGGAGGACCGCCGTGATCCGGTGCAGGCTTTGGCATGGCTTTGTGAAAGGCTTTACGGCGAAGTAAAGGCTTACTCTGAAGATGCCAGAATGACCTGTGGCGATCTGCGCGCAGCTCCGGGCAGCCGCAATACAGTGCCGGAAAAGGTTGTACTGGCCCTGGACTTGCGTCACCCCAAGCCAGAGGGGTTAGAGCACCTGCATCGCAGCCTTTACCGAGTGGCAGAGCAGGTGCAGGAAGCCAGTGGTGTTGCCATTGATGTGCGGGAGGAATGGTATTCGCCGCCGGTAGCTTTCGATGAAGCGTGTATCGAGGCTGTTGACAGCGCTGTGCAAAGCCTGGGTTACAGCCATCGCAAGATGGTCTCCGGTGCTGGGCATGACTCTGTTTATGTCTCCAGGGTTGCCCCGGTCTCAATGATTTTTGTCCCCTGTGCAGGTGGCCTTTCCCATAATGAGGCTGAATCCGCTGAGCCTGGACATCTTGAGGCAGGTTGTAATGTCTTGTTGCAGGCAATGCTTTCCAGTACTGATTTGGCCTGAGGCTATAGAGAAATAAATTAAAGACTGAATGGGCTTTTGGGGAATATAGCCAGTGGCCCGGCAATAGTAATTTGGATGGATTAGATGAGTGAATTTACCCTGAAGTACCGCAATGAGGATGGCGGCACAGTTCCCCTTGCCAATTGGGGGATGGATTCCGAATACGGCGTATTGCGCGATGTACTTATCGGGCCTGTGGATAACTTCAGCTGGCGGACTGGTAATGCCAGTGCCCGTCGCGCCGAGCGCCTCGGAATGCAGTTTGATCACAAGGTAGCTGAAGCCCAGCACGCGGAGATGCTTGATGCTTATCGACATGCGGGAGTAAATACACACCTGATTCCAGCCGATCGTAGCTTGCCTTACCAGATTTATGGGCGTGACTCCTCAGTAATGACTCCTTGGGGCCCGATAGTGACGCAGATGTACAGTCCCTGGCGTCGTGGTGAATGGGTGCCCATCGTCAAAAAATATGCCCAACTGGAAATTCCCATTTACGATGTGATTACTGCAGGCTCTCTTGAAGGCGGTGATTTCATGGTGTTAGAACCCGGGGTAATACTTTGTGGATACTCTGGCGAGCGCACTAGCCCCCAAGGCTTCGAGCAAATGCAACGCTGGGTGGAAAAAGAGGGCTGGGAAGTGAAGGGTTACCAGTTTGACCCCTTCTTCCTGCATATTGATGTCATGGTGGCGATGCTGGCAGAGAAGTTGGCAGCTATTTGTGTTGATGCTGTAGAGCCTGAGTTGGTGCAGTGGTTTAAGAGCCGTAATATCGAGATTATCGATATCCCTTTCCCTCAAGTTTTGGAACTCGGGGTTAATGTGGTGGCTCTGGGCAACGACCGGGTGATGTTGCCTAAGGCTAACACTGGCCTGGCGGAGAAATGCCGCGCTCATGGGCTGGAAGTGATTGATCCAGACATCTCCATGATCACCCCGGGGGTGGCGGCGTTCACTGTATGTGTCAACCTCTACGAAGGGACCCTGCGGTAAAAGGCTAGCGGTGCAGCCCTCCCGGTGACTCTCAGCTGCCGGGTTTATCCCGTCAACGAAAGTGGTTGGTTATGAACTCGCCTAAGCGAGTGCAGCCGGTAATATGAATCGCCTGAATAGGTGCTCTCTGTTATTGATCCGCTCATTGAGTGGATAGCTGGAGTCGTTTTAATGCAAAACGGCTCTATGACAGGCCAATATAAAAGACTGTTTGGCAGTCTCAAATGATTCTATACCCGGAGAATAATATGCAAAGTGCATGTACGGAAATTCTGGCCCAGGTCAACGACCGTATACTGGAAATCACCATTAATCGCCCGGAACGCAAAAATGCTCTGACCATGGCCATGTATACTGCTATGGCTGAGCTGCTCAATAGTGCAGCGAATAACTCCGATATTCGAGTGGTCATCATAACTGGTGCAGAGGGCATTTTTACAAGTGGTAATGATTTAACAGACTTCCTCGGCGGTTCCGCTGAGGGTGAAGAGTCACCGGTATTCCAGTTCATGAGTGCGCTTTACAGCTTCCCCAAGCCTGTTGTAGCAGCGATAAATGGTCCGGCGGTAGGTATCGGCACCACTATGCTGTTGCACTGTGACCTGTCCTTTGCCGGTCATGATGCTATGTTCCAAATGCCTTTTGTAAACTTGGGGCTTTGTCCTGAGTACGGTTCCAGTTACTTGCTCCCCCGTATTGCTGGCCATGCCAAAGCTTCAGAACTTCTATTACTCGGCAAGAAGTTTTCTGCACAGGAGGCTGTGGATATTGGTATTTGTAATGCGGCGGTGGAACCTGAGCAGGCGATTGCTCGTGCTCGAGAGGCCGCTTTGGAACTTGCGGTAAAGGCACCGGCAGCTGTGCGCTTGACGAAACAATTATTACGTCAGGCGACACTGGAAAAAGGACTGGAGTTTATCCAGGATGAGGGGCGCCACTTCAAGGATCGACTAGCCTCGGAGGAATTCAAAGAAGCTGCGACTGCTTTTATGGAAAAACGTCCCGCAGACTTCTCAAAGTTCGACTAAAAGTAAAAGGCCGCTAAAAAGTGGCCTTTTTTTCGCTTGATTTACTTACTGTTGATGTTGCTTACGGTTGCCGCGGGATAGGTAATTGACTGCCTGATCGGGGTGATCTGTAAATAAACCATCCACGTGTAACTGGTAAGCGGCAAAATGTAAAAAGTGATTAAAACTTTCGAACTCTTCTGGGAGCTTTTCTGGGTCGGCGCGGAAAGTGTAAGGATGTACCTGTAAATGTCTGCGGTGAGCGCGGCGTACGACATTATTGGCACGTGGTTTTCCATCCTGAATTTCAATCAGCATGGGGTACCAGGGGCCGATGCCATCTGCGTAGTTGGCAATCTTACGCAAACCGCCCTGTTCCAACATCCAATCATAATCGTAATTTTGAATATTGCCGTTAACTTGAATTAATTTCTCTCCCCAGCTGGTTGCTGCAATAAGTTGAACCAGAGGGATGTCCATATCGAGAGCAGGCATTAATTCATATTTAATTCGTTGTAATTCTTCAGCATCAAAACACTGGAAGAAGATTTTTTGATCCCTGTTGATGTAACCGTATTGCTTAAGTTTCTCCAGTGCAATTGCGGCAATGTCCTTACCTTCCCAGTGATGAAAGTAGGGTTTTTTGATTTCCGGATAGATACCAATGTCATAGCCAAGTGAGCGGTTCAATCCCTGGATCAGTTCAATTTCCTCTTCAAATGTAGAGAGTTGGAAACTGGATTTCCACAGGGGGAAACGATGTGGATATTTCGCCTGAGGTCCATCTTCACCCATGATGAATGCTTCACTGACACGTAGTTTTTTCAGTTCTTCCAAAGTGAAGTCAATAGTGTAAAAGTGGCCGTCCTCACGGGCCCGATCGGGAAAAACATCAGCAACGTCGGTTGTGCTATCAAGATAAATATCGTGCATTACAATCAGGTGGTTATCTTTACTAAGAACCAGGTCCTGCTCGATATAATCAGGGCGCATACCGTAGGCCAGTGCTTTAGCCTCCAGGGTGTGTTCCGGTAAATAGGCAGATGCGCCACGATGGGCAATGACCAGAGTGCGCTTATTCTTGTCAAAAGAACTATCTGTTTCGGCACAGGTAAGACTTGCAGCAACGGAAGAAAGTATTATTAAAAAAGATAAAAATTTTTTGAACATTTGAAATGCATCCCATATGAAGATACGAGACTTTCTAGCAAATAAATATGACAGGGATGTATCAGTATACAGGATATAATCTGAGGTTGTGATCTGCCCAGTATTTTGCTTGGCTCCGCCAGTTAAGTCGTTGCATTCAGACAGATTCTTCATATCTGTCTGAATGCAAAATTTACTAAACATTTTACTGCTGGATTTTATACGGTTATCTCTTGAGGCCATAAGTATTCTGAAAATTTCTGACGCAGATCCTTTTTACTAATTTTTCCAGTAGCTGTGAGTGGTAATTCATCGATAATTATACAGTCATCGGGAATCCACCATTTGGCAAACTGCCCCTGGAAAGTACTGAGAATTTTATCGGGTTTTAGTTTGACACCTGTTTCGAGAACCACGAGCAATAGGGGACGCTCTGCCCATTTTTCATGAGTCACGCCGATAACTGCCGCCTCTGCTACACCCTCTAGTGTCATAGCGAAGTTTTCCAGCTCTATTGAGGAGATCCATTCACCACCAGATTTAATAACATCCTTAGTGCGGTCGGTAATTGTCAGGTATCCAAGAGAGTCGATAGTGGCAACATCGCCTGTGTCAAACCAACCGTCGGTGGTTAGAGCAGACTCTTCGGACTTAAAGTAGCGCTCACAAATCCAGGGACCGCGCACTTGTAAGGCGCCAAAGGCAGTCCCATTGTGAGGGAGGGGTTTTCTTGAGGGCCGACAATACGCATTTCTACTCCAAACCCTGCTCGTCCCTGCTTGAGTCGTAGTTTTTTGGCTTCTTTAGGTGCAATAGAGGGAGCGATTCGGGCGTTATAGGTACCGAGTGGGCTCATCTCGGTCATGCCCCAGGCATGGTGGGTATAGACACCATGCTGCTGTTCAAATTCTTCCATAATGCTCCAGGGACAGGCGGAGCCACCCACTACTACGCGGTTGAGGCTCGGAAGGGTCTCTTTGCTATTGCGTAGGTACTTCAGCAGTGCCAGCCAAACAGTTGGGACGCCGGCGGCAATCGTTACTGATTCCTGTCTTATCAGTTTACTAAGTGTCTCTCCACAACCCATACTGGGCCCAGGTAAAACGAGTTTGGCGCCGACTGCTGGTGCTGCGTAGGGAATAGACCAGGCATTGACATGGAACATGGGGACAACCGGGAGAATGGCTTCGTCGCGGCGAATAGCAAATGCATCTGGCATTAACACACCATAGGTGTGCAGTGCCATTGCGCGGTGGGAATAGAGTACGCCTTTTGGATTACCGGTGGTTCCAGATGTGTAGCAAAGAGCTGCCGCACTCTCCTCACGTAAATCTGGCCATTGGAAGCAGCTGGGCTGGTTGACTAGTAGGTCTTCATAGCAATAGTAATTGGCTAATTTACTATCGGGCATATGTGCCCTGTCTGTTAAGACAATTACACCCTCCACGGTGCTGAGCTTATCCTCCAATGATTCGATGAGTGGCACAAATAAAGGATCAATAAATAGCCAGCGATCTTCGGCGTGCTCAATAATATAGTGAATCTGCTCAGGGAAAAGCCGGGGGTTAATCGTGTGGCAGACCAAGCCGCTGCAGGATGTTGCGTAATAGAGTTCAAAGTGCCGGTGGTCATTCCAAGCGAGTGTGCCGATGCGGTCACCTCTATTTGCTCCGAGCATACATAATACTTGGGCGAGCTGCGCAGCACGAGCAAAAGCCTGCTTATAGCTGTAGCGGTGGAGGGGGTTATCCAGAGTAACCGAAATGACTTCACTATCCGGTGAATTACACAGGGCGCGGCGCATAACAGCGGTAAGTGTGAGCTGAGATTCCATCATCATGCCGTTCATAGTCGACTCCTATTATTATGTTTATTGTCATCTATCGGTAACTAGCCTGAATGGCCACACCGGACTTTAGGGGGTTCTTTCAAAATGATTCAGGTAAGCTTTGAAATCAGGGCCCAATGTTCAAGCTTATGAAAAAACAAATCACCCTTCATAAAGTAGGCAAATAAAAGCTTTACAGAAAAGAGATACTGTTGCCAAGAAATTAATGTGGATGAAGCAGTCACAATGCGTTACCGCACTATCTTAATCCATTCACCAGGTTGAGGTTCACCGCGAGGGTAGTAACCATTTAAAAGTCTTAATTGCTCTTCGGCATATTCACCAATTTCCATATGTTTAGCCAGAGAGGAAAAAGTAGTTTTTTCATTTGCTTTTACGTAGCGCAACCGGCGAATATCTTTCTCCACAATATCTGTTTTACGTAGGGGCCGGAAACTACGGATACTAGTTAGGAACATAGTGTCATATTTTTCCAGGGCCTCTTTATCCTGAGAGTCAGAGTTGGTTACCTTGCCCTCCAACATAAATTGCCGGCTTCCATAGTAGATAACTGCAACTCTGTCGGGATCGGGCGCCTCTTTCTCAAGGTTGGGAAATTTTCCTGTGTGACCTACAAGCTGATATTGTTGTAATTTTTCCCCTTGCTCCAGTTTTCGTAAGTCATATTCCTCACGCAAGGCCATATCTGCAGGTTGGTTACCATCGCGTTTCGCTACCTTGATAGTAATTGTGGCGGAGCTATCTGGGGCGGATCCTACAATTGAAGACCGCTGGTTTGCCACCGTCCAGCCATCTGGGAAGAGGAGAGAGAAGCCCAGGCGTTTATGATTAAATCGATTTTTATTGGATTGCCGGGAGTTATCCCCGTACACCAGACCATCAGTCTTCTCCCGATAATAGGCCACTTTGGTTTCTTTATTATCTTCAGGTAGGGTACCCGCTGCTTTTACTACTTCCTGCAGGCGAAGATCATTACGAGGATGAGTAGAAAAAACACCATGATAGGTTTGGGGTTTTTTACCCTCAATACGGGCACGTCTTCTGGCAAAGGTCTCCTGGTCTTTTAATAGCCCGATAACATTTATCATTGCCTGTGGATCATAGCCCGCATTAAACATATATTGCGCACCGAATCGGTCTGCTTCCAACTCCATTCCCGGCCATAACCCTTTACCGCTGCTGTACTGTATAAATTGGCTACATCGCCAACCACGCCGCTACCGGTTACTAGAACCGATAAAACCGATGCGACGCTGGCACCAGTGGCTGCAGTTTTTTGCCGAACAGCGTGTCGCGCAGTAATGTGCCCAATTTCATGGGCTAGTACGGCGGCCATTTCTGCCTCTGAATGTAAATAGGTGAGTAGGCCGCGATTGATATAGACATAACCGCCAGGAAGGGCGAAGGCATTGATGTCCTGGCTGTCGATGATGGTGAAATGGTACTTGAGGTCAGGCCGATCACTGGCAGCAGCCACTTTTTGCCCGACATGATTGACGTAGGCTGTGAGAATCGGATCCTGGTAAATAGGAGTACTTTCTATCAGCTTCTCATGCATCTCTTTGCCAATAGAGATTTCCTTGCCTTCAGACATTAACACCAAGTCTGGGCTTTTTGTGGCAGGGTTGAATGCACACCCTGCCCCCACTGCTACCAGCGCACTGGCGAGCCACCGATTAATGGTTTTCATTACCCCCTGCCTCCTTGTCTATTTATTGTCTAAGAGCTTGTACCACTAGCTGGAACCAGGAACTGTTGTAGCTGGGCCGCCATACCTTTACAGGCATTATTCTGTACCCTGGCAATCAAGGGGATTGGGATGACAATCGCAGGCATATAAGAGGTGCCTTTGGCATCAGCACTCAGTTTGCCTGATAATTCCCGATCGCGGAAATCCCAAACAGAGGCCTCATAGTCGGATTCCTTATCCCAGGTACCAAACCCGAAACAGCCGGCGCCGCCGGTACTGATGGTGCAGCTAATAGACCCAGCACTTGCCGTCGTTTCAGTGGATCCATCAATCCATACTATGTACTTAACCCCGTAGTTTTCCATGCGCTCACGCACGCCTTCATTTTCCATTAGACGGTCCAGAGAACGCACATGCATGGGAGCTGTGCGGGGTTCAAACCAGGGGTACATAATGTCGACAAATTCTTTCTCTGGAATGATGTTTACACCCATCTCCGGGTTGTGTAGCTCTCTGCCGACACAGGCAATAAGATCTGGTTCTGTCTCATAATCGCTGGAGTGACGGCGCCCGAGAATAACTACGGAGTCGCCTGCTCTTAGCTCTCCATCGCTACGCCGGTATTCGTCAATAACAACAGTGGTACAACCGGTCAGGAAAATCAGTGCGAAAATAATGAATGGCTTGAACACAACAAAAATCCTCTATTCAGCCTTGCTGGATTTCACTTTGAACTCCTGCAATGAAGCAGACCTTAATTTCCCAGAGAGAAATGCCTGTAACTCAGGTACTTTTTCGAAGCCGGTGTAGAGCGTTGCCCCTGCGTCACGCAGGGCAATGTTGATTGCCTGGGTTAGAGCCTGCTCCTGGGACTTCAGGAAGGCTGTAGGTGTTTTTCCGTAGGCAGTAATTACCCAGCTGGCTACCTGTTGCCCACGGGGATCATAAGCATTCATGTCATATTTGATCCACACTTCAAAAATATTAACTCTGGTTTCCCGTGGCATAGTGAATTGCAGCTCCCTGACTTCGGGAACTATTACCAACTCGACATTGTCAGGTACTTTTTGTGGGTACTCGGAAAGGAAACTGTATTGGTAAACATGGAACCGAGTACTGTCTCGAACAGGTTTTTTTGTGCCCGGCCAGTATTAATCTTCCATTCCTCACGATCTTCGCTATCTTCCTCGTAAATGTAATTTCTAAAATCGTCACTGAGGTAAATGCCTACAGAGAGGGGGAGCTGTTCACCCACAGGTGATGGATATTTCCCCTCCACCCGCACAGTATGAGAGCAGGCCGCAACCAGTAGTGAAAACAACACCACCGCGGTAAAGTGGAGTGGCAAAGCCGCCTTTATCCTGTACTTCATGAATTGCTCCTGGAATCAATCAGCTAGCGAAAATCGTTTAGTCCTACAAAAGTGCCACCATTGCGATAGGTGAGTTCACGCATAAGGGCTGCAAATCGCAGGCCAGTGGTTTGCAAATGGGGAGGGCGGGAAAACTGGATGGGAAATCCCACAGCATGAATGCGGATATTGCGCTTTCCTTCTCCATGCTTTGCGTTCACCCGATCGACCGCTAGCATCACATTACGGATAGATTTACCAGTAAATTCATCGCCCAAGACATAGATACTGATTTTCTTGTCGGGATCGTAAAAGCTACGAACTGCTTTTTGTATACCTTCCACCGGACTGGAATTGCTAAAGGGGTTCCAGGTTTTTAAACGATTAAGAATAGCCTGGCGACGCCCGGGTGTATCGGGAATCCACTTGTTGCGGTAATTGAAAAACATGTAATCGCCCATGTCATTCATCACCTGAATGCCCTTAACATTGGGATAGAGATCCAGAGTATTAACCATTTCTGCCATCATGCGGTCCCAGCCGTAATTGAACATACTTCCGGAGGTATCGATGATGAAGAGAATGTATTCGCTGTCTACAGGAATACCGCCAATAACATTGTTTTTACGTTGATAGTTTTCACCCAGTAAGCGACGCATTTCTTCAGTCAGTGTCTGTAATGCGACGGTAAGTTCCCCTTTTAATTTCCCCTCTTCACTTTGCCCTTCGGTTTTACTGGCATAGACGGCCTGCAGAGCTACTAACTCTCCACGAAGATTGGCAATTCGCTTGTGTTCAATATCAATTTGTTCTCGTTTAGCATTGAGGTCTCGATTGAGGACTGTGGTCTCCCCACGGATTTCTGCCAACTGCTGTTGCAGTTCCATTACCTGGGCTTCCAGGTCGACTTCTGCCTCCTCTAGAACTATGGGTTCGGCAGTTTTAGCGATCATCAAGAGCAAGACAATGGCTCCGAAACCACAGCAGATTACGTCGAGAAAGGAAATACTGAACTCTTCTTGGCGTCTTTTCTTTCGTGAAACTGTCATGGCCAGTCCCTCGATGGTGCGAGAAAAGAGCCTTGGGTTTCCATTGCCAACTTCCAAAACTCGCTGGCAGCAAATGGGTCGCCTTCCATAGGAGTCAGGATAATATTCACGGGGACATTTTTAGGAAGTACCTTGACGGCGCGCTTGAACAGGTTGCGCCTTTCTCTACCAGAAATTGTGGAGCCCCTGGGCGATTTAATTCCCTGGGTAGGTAGCCCATCTGTGATGAGAATAATGTTATCCGGTAGTGGAGTCATAGCATGAATGGCGTTGAACACCCTTTCCAGGCTGGTACCGTTTTCAGGTACTATTTCATTCAGTCCTTTAATTGCCTGGTCCAACTGGTCGCGATCATCCACATTGAGCCAGCGATCTTCCGTACCGGCAATGGCGGCGCGAAAAGAGGTATTAAAAGTATAGATCTGGTACTGGCTGTCTGGAGGCAGCTGTGCGGTTAACCAAGAGACTGTGTTGATAGCCCTACGCCACTTTTCAGTTTGTCGTTTCACTCGTGACGACATATTTCGAGCGCGTATGATTTTGATCAGTTCATCGCCGAGCATAGAAGCGGAAGAGTCCAGCAGGACCAGGATTCTGTTGCCTCCCAGGCGTAGCCCGGTCAGGTATTGGCGATCACCATCACCGGTATATTTGCGCACATTGTTGCCTAACTTCTTATTTTCCTCCTCGAGATTTTTCTTGGCCTGTTCCAGCTTTTTAAGCTTATCCTGAAGCCTTTTAATATCCTCTTGTTCGTCAATGCTGTCGATTTCAGCGATATTACCTTTTACCTCTTCAATTTGATCCAGTATACGGCGGGCGAGCCCTTGGGCCTCAGCCAACTCATCGCTGACGATATCTAAGGTATTACGTGCCTGGACCAAGTGCTCTTGACCGAATTCAACCTCTTCTTGGAGCAGGTTTACTTCGGCGCTCAAGTCTTCTGTTTCCACCTCTATTTCGTGGTCTGAGCCGTGTTTGATGATTAAAAAAATCAGTGCCACGGCGCCGAAGCCACAAGACATGATGTCTAGGAAGGATAAACTGAAGGTGGAAAAACGACGCTGCTTACGTCTCATGGCGTTCCACGCTAATTGCCGTTATCACATCCGGTTGATTGGCAATACTAATTTGGTCTCCTGCATTTAGATTGACCGGAGCAGACACCTCCTCGCCATTCAGCATTAGACGGGTTCCCGCATCCACACGTAGAGCCAGGCGACCTGCGTGATTAGTGACTGTTGCTGCAGGGTGTTTTGGGGGAGTGGGAGTTATTTGAAACTTATCTTCATGCCAAAAAACAAACAGTGGCTGATGCGCAGCTAGGGCACGATGGCCGAACAGGAGATGCGTTGCCGCTGCTTCAGATGGCGCTTCGAGGCGTATGGTAATTTCGCTCTCCGGTGTTGCGCTGATACTGTTTATCAAGCGCAGAGCCGAGTCTTGGCTTCGTAGTTCCTGCCAACGATTATTGATGGATTGCGCGATACTGTCTCTGGAGAGAAGGTACATGTGCTGTGCCAGCTGAACACCTCCGGGAATCTCCGCCCAGCGGTGAGATATAAAGCTGACACTGTTATTCTCTGAGAGGTTTTCAATCATCGCCCGTACGCGGGAGAGTATAGGCGCAGTGGCATCCTGTAGCTGACGCAGAGTGATTTTTGCGGTGCGATCATCCAGCTCTGCCAGAACTTCTCCCTGGCGCATGGCGCGACTTACCCACTGTGGCATCAGGTCGTATAGCTGCTGTTCAGACTCTGCGGAGTGGAGTGGGTCAAAGCGACACTGCATGACAAAAGCGTCGGTAAAAACCCGTGCCCAAGCCTCCTGGAAATGATACTGTCCAGCATCGGCTACTGTTTCAGCGGACTTGACGACAGCCTCTTGATCAACATTGATACGGGAGACCAGGGTTTGGTGTAGTTGTAGTTCTACATGCAATTGCAATCCGGAAGGAGCAATATGGCCAATATTTGCAGTGGCAGAGTCAATAAGGCCCACAACATTTATACTGCTTTCTTTGATAATACCCAGCAACAAGGCCAGCTGCTCTCGAGTGAAGTTTCCTGGCACTGCGAGTACAAGTTCCTCTGGAAGATCGCAATGCTCAGAAATTTCTTGTAAATGGCAGTAGGCCAAATCGGCATGATGACGACAGCTCTGGTTTTCAGATTTCAGTGATTCCAGGCTGAGCCTGCGCCAGAACTGATTATTGACTTGGGTTGGGTGGTTGCGTGCACGCATTTGTGCTGCAGTACCTATATGGATCTGTCGGGGTTCAATTACCGCTATACCAGGGCTTTCTAGAACTTCCGTAGTTCCAATAAAAACCCTTAGACCATAATCATTGATTTCAAGGACACCTTGTCCCATGGGGGCTTCCTCGCGGCCAATAACCGATATGTTGACAACCTGTGTCGGTTAACTAATTTTCAGGAATCGCAAAAGACGGTTGTCACAGTAGTTCTGCGTATCGAGTACCAGCCTCTCTTGCATCAATTGCAACTGGTGCGTAAAAAACATAATGACAATACTGATTACCAGAGCGATAAAAGTTGAATTGAAGGCGACACCGAGGCTCACGGTCACCCCGGCAATATCACCCTCCACAGCTTTGTGCGCTTGTGCTAGAGCTTCACCGATGCCACGCACCGTACCAATAAAACCAATAGAGGGGATTGCCCAGGTGATATAGCGAACCATTGCCAGCTCTGAGTCAAGGCGGTCTCCCTCGGTTTCACAAACCTCTTTTATAGAGTTGGAAACTGCAGCCACATTACGGGTTGAACCAAATCGCTGCAGGGCGGTGAGAATAGCTCTGGGTACCAGATAACTACGCTCCTCCTCAGGGAGTGCCTGAATCGGTCGAGACAGGTCGCGAGTATCTTCTGGTAAAATAGGCGTGCCTTCACTGACATTGAGAAGTGCTCTGTTGAGCAGCTTCCGTTCTCGCATACTTCGCTGGGCTTTCAAACCCATTATTGCCATGGCCCAGAGCATTAGTACAAAACAGGCCTCCTGCTCATAGTCTCGCATCACAATATAGATGGAGCGCTGTTGCACGTAGGTTTCTCCCGCCGCCTCACGAGCCAGTTGCTCCTCAATTAATGCATCAGCGTTTGGGCGGATAATGGCTACATAAATGGCATGTACCAGGATAACTGAGCCCAACAGCGCAAATATCTGGAAAATAAAATCTGATGATTTGAATTTCATGATGGTGCTCTTGGCAACTTTTCTCTATATATCTACTGGATAGGAAACGGATAGATCCTCAGAAATTTCTTCGGAAGCTTTGTAATCATCGGAACTGCTTTTACTACTTTTTGACTTCTTTTCATCCGATTTTTTTGCGCGACCTGAGTGAGGGTCTCCCCTTCTTTTTCCTGCTTTTCCTGTGCAAATAAAAAGGAAGGTAACAGGAGGATGAAAATAAAAATAAATTTAGGCATAGCTCTCTCCTAATTGACCCAGCGCGCCACTCTGAAGCCGATATCGTTTCTTGGGGCCTCTCCATAGTCGCGATAAGACAAACGCAACTCCGTCAGCCCTGAGTGACGCCAGCTGGAGCCACGAATAACATGGTAGTCACCATCCTGTGGGCCCACTGGATTTTCCTCCTGGCGGGATGAAAGACCTGTGCCAATGGTATAGAGATCGTGTATCCATTCAGATACATTGCCTCCAAGGTCATAAATTCCCAACGGGTTTGGGTTATAGCTGGCTACAGGTGCAGTCGCTGCATAGCGATCACTATAGGTGCGCAGTACAGTGGGAATTAGCTTGGCAGCATGACTGTCGGCATAATTACCTGAGTTATTACCAATGGGCAGGTCATTCCCCCAAGGATATTTGCGCATAACACCGCGGTCGTAACGGGCTAGCCATGCCCATTCAGCTTCAGTTGGTAAACGATATCCATTTGCGGCGGAATCAAAGCCGACAACCCGACCGCGTTCTGTCAGGTATACAGGAGTCAGCCCATCCCGTTGGCTGAGCCAATTGCAAAAGAGAACAGCATCGGCCCAACTGACATTGACTACGGGAAGGTTGTCGTTATCTAAGCTCACACCGTTTACATGGCTTGAGGTATGTGAGGGTTTAAATCTTCGGTATTCCCGGTTGGTGACCTCTGTGGTGCCTATATAAAAGGGGCGGTTTAGAGCGACCTGCCGCATAACTTCATTTGCGCGACGCCCTTGCTCGCGTCGGGATGAGCCCATAGTGAATACAGCGTTGGGGCGCATTAATTTCATGGTGCCGCCTGCGCCATGGCGAAGCTCTGGTGGAACTTGTTGCCAGCGAGCCTGCTCCTTGGTTAATAAAACTGCACGCACAGTTTGCTCCAGTCTGGCACTGGGAATCACGCGGGTATCAAATGTTTCATAGCCTCGCTTGCGCACTTCAATACGGTGAGTTCTTGCGGGTAGGTTGAAAGTCTGTCCGGTATTCCCCGCAAATTGCCCATCAATATAGACTTCTGCATCTGGTGGCACACTGGAGACACGAACCCTGCCATACACTGCATTCAGGTTAATATTCAAGTCGCGCTGCATACCTGCAGCGAGGTCGATGGTGTGTTCTACGGAGGCATAACCGTCCTTAAAAAAACGCAGGCGATGGATTTCCCCTGATGTGAGCTCGAGCTCCAGTGGGGTATGACCTCGAAACTCCCCATCCACGGTTACACTCGCGCCCTCAGGAGTGGTAACGACACGCAATAGCCCGTCAGCTGGCCCGAGGGTTACTGTGGCTAGTGCCTGGTCTACTCCAGCGGTAACAGCGACAGGGATATCAACCGTCTTATGCTCGGCAAGGGAGATAGAGATAACTCTATCTCCCTGGATTAACTCTGCGTTAAGTGGCGTAGTTCCAAGTACCTTGCCGCCCACGGTTACTGTAGCGCCTTGCGGATTGCTGTTGATTCGGATACTGGCCCAGGCTGGACGTAGTTTGGCTTCAAGGCGGTAGGTTTTATCGAGCCCCTCGATATTAACCTCGCGGGTAAAAGGCAGATAGCGGTCAGATAAAACTGTTATCCGCATGGACCCCGTAGAGACATTTTTCACCAGACCATTTTCATTTGGAACTTCACGACCATTCATCAGAACTTTTACAGGTACTGGGGGATCCGTTTCGATTTGTAGATGGCCCGGAAGTTTTTCAAGGGTAACCGAGTGGCGACTATGGCCTTCCCGGCTGACTTCTACTTCGCCACTTTTGGCTAGATAGCCCTCAGCTTTAATTGTGTAGCTGTAGTTTCCAGGTAATACGAGGTGGCCATTGCCGAGGGGAATTGCAAAGCCACTGATACTGATTTTTGCATGGACGGGCTGTGTATCGAAAATTAGGGAGCGGGCGATAACTAAATAATATAGCGCCAACGCGCTTAAGAGTAAGCAGGCCGCAACAATCAAGGCGCGCTTGGAGAAAAATAACCGAGCACGAGTGGATTTTGGCTGTACTGGAGTGAAACCAATTGGTTCGATGAGGGGGGATTCATCGATTGCGGGTTTTTCATCCTGGACAGGTACTGCCTCTTTCACTGTCATTTATGCTTCCCTATTGCCACATCGTTATGGAGTTATCGCAATGACTTCGGTGTCGCTGGATAGGCCTTGTTAGGGCCAGGTTGGCAAAACCGAAGCAGGGGTGCTGTGTGCAACAAAGCTTAGCTCGCCGATACCATGGCTATGTGGCATGGTGAGAGGTTTGTCGCGGAACTCTTCATATCCTGAATTTAAATCAGGCGCTCTAAATCAGGCACGGCCCCACTGCGAAAAGACCTGTTTTTTTGATTTTTCGAGGCAATAGAGGTTCTTGTAATTAGCTGTTATTAGCGCCGTTAATTTTTTCCGCACATTGTATGACAACTTCTGTGACAGGTTTCCCTGGCTTGACGATAAACTCCTGACGCACATCCCGATAGCCGTCTCGGGTACCGATGGCTGTATAACGGCCGGGCTTTAAGGCAATTTCTCGCTGATCAAAATAGCCCAGCCTTCCCACATGATAAATCGTGACACTGGTACTACGGTCGGACTTAAAACGTACGGGCATGGGGATTAGTGCTTTAGTGAGTGCATCTTCAAGATCTTCGATCTGTTGTGCCAAACGTGGTGTTTGGCTATTGAGTTTCCGTGCATCACTGAGTACTTTTCTGGCAAAATGATTACGCTTTCCTTCGCCTAAAGTCAGAGGATCTTTAAGGAGATCCTGCATTTGATCATCCAGTTGAGCCCTGGCCGTGGCGCGGGCTTTCCCTGTCACAGCAGCCACTAAACTAGCGTCTTTTTTTACTAAGGTAGTGTAACTCTGCAGGGCTTTGTGCCAGTTTTCCTGCTTTTCCTGGTCGCGCGCGTGAGTGAGAAGTTCTTCGATCTTGGCCTGCTCGGCCCCATTTTTTGCCTGCTTAAGGCCTATACCTGGGGCCTTGGCTTCAGGCTTCAACTTACTGGCTTGGTTGAAGTGTTTCTTTGCTGAGTCAAATTTTTTATCAGCAATAGCGGCATACCCTGCGGACATGGCATTTTTGTAGTCGCGTTCGGTGATTTCATGTTCTACTTTTGCCAATAATTTTTTTGCAGGCTTTGTTTGTGGATCAGAAGAAAGAGATTCCTTTAAAGATTTCTTGGCAAGATCTAAGTCTGAATCCAGATAGGCACTTTTCCCTTCTGTGAATTTCCACCAAGCCAGCGGAAGCTTATCGGTGCGCTCTAATCCTCTTAATCCCCTGGGGTGCTTCTCGGAAATTATAAGGGTAAGTTTGAAAGCTTCTGTTGCAGAATCCAGGTCCCCACTTTCTAGCGCTCTTTCGCCTTCAGCAAGATGTATTTCAATACGCTCGGGTATACCGTCACGTAATACTTCTAGTGCCTGCAATGATTCCTGATATTTCTCCAAAGCGGGCATAAATTGTCGTTTGCGGTAGAGGCTGTCGGCCTTGAGGGCCAGATCTTCTGCTGCATAGAATTCTTCATATGCCCATAGCTCTACTTTTCGCTCCTTTAATTCTTCCTTGAGGGCGAGAATATCCTGCAGAATTTTCTGGACTTCCCGGCGTTGTTGCATAATTTCGGCATCTGTATAAGGAGATGCTTGGGCAACATTTTCCGAGATGTTATTAGTTGGGGGGAGCTTATTTGCAGGCTACGTAACGGAGGTTTTTCCACCACCTGGGGAAGCCCCCAAAAGACGCCAATGAGACCGCTGAGCATGGCTGCACCAATTACTATGGGTCCATAAAACCTTTCTTTTTTAGGTTTTCCCTTATTGGTGTTGGTTGCCTTGGGAGAATGAGCCTCCTCACCGCCAAAGGTAAAATTGGCTGGCTCGATTGGTGCTATATCTTCCTTGGCATTATCGCGGTGCTGCATAGTATTTCCGCCTAGTTATTCGTGGTCCCAGTGAAGATGTTGGGTGAAAAGAGTGGAAAAGCGCTTTGATTTACCTCAGTTAGTAACACTTGTGATGCTAGATACTGTTACTGGATGAGCCCGTCTCTGCATCGTATATTTCCTTCAGAATTTCGCGCCATTGCCGATATTGGTTTTCTACTGAACCGGTAAGAGTCACAGTACGATCCTCAAGCTCTACGATTTGTGGCTCAACTTCGGCCTCCATTGAGTCACCCAGCTCCTGCAGTGCCTCTAAGTGCATCTTGGCATCAGCACGGCGATCAAAGGCGCTCTTTATCAGGTAACCACCTGCGCCGATACCGACCTGGCCCGCAGCTTGGGCGCTGCCACCTCCAGCTCCTGCGGCAGCAATTCCGCCGATAATGGCTGCGGCACCCATAATGGTGTGATTACGGGCCTTACGCTTTAATTCGCGCATCTCCCGAACCTCCTCGTAACTGCGCGCACGCCATTCCTGATAGGGCACCTCCATGGTTTTTGCGAATGTGCCGTAATACTCCTGTAGGGTATCGACAAACAGGTAGTCCCGCTCACGAATTTTGCGCACCCTTGCTAGCATCGGATCATTTTCTGCGGGTAGGGCACTTAGATAGTAGATACCACTTTCGCTTTGGTGCAGGTAGCGGTCGAAGGCTTCAGGGGAGAAGCTGCGGGCAAAGCGCATTTCGGAAATAGTGCGAAGCTCGACAATTTGCTGATTTGATAGTTTTTGCCGGTACTGCAGCATGTCGTTGGCAATACGGTTGTAGATGCCTTGGAAAGCATCCCCCTCCGTAGGGTGCTTGCGATCGTAGGCATAATGCGAGGCGTTTTCACTGTACTCTTTTGTAAACCAGAGCTGGCCTCGGGAGTCAGCGACAGTAATTTCAACTGTCAGGGATTCGCCGTCGGATTTGAGAATACGGCCAGAGACGGTTACATCTATATTGGTGCGTGCAGATGGGATAACTCGAACTGCTCCCCAGCCAAGGCTTGATTGCAATGAGTCGGCCAAGGTGACGGCCATAAAGCGAGACTCCGCCTGGCGCAATTCAGGAAATACCAGGGTATCTTCGTCTGCCTCAGTAGTTTCTAGGCCTGGGTCAAACTGAATTACACCTACGTCGAGTAATCGCTCTTCAGCAATATTTTTGTCCTCAATAGTAAGGGGCGTAAATGCGGTAGTTCGTACTTCCGTTGTGGTACAGCCTGTGAAAATTAATGCGACTACCGACCACAATAATATGGTAAATAAGCATGTCGGGGAGTGGCCGCTTTTGTAAGTGGACTTGTAAAATGACATACAGGCATCCTTAGTAACTACTTCGTCGCTTTTTTATACTTTCGGTATTCTTCCCATAATTTTTCCCGCAATTCGGGGTCGGTTTCCCGGGTGGCTGCTTCACGAATTTGCCTTGCTACAACATCGTCATCTGTACCACTGGGTATATCTGCGGGTACTACGGCCTGTGAGCTGCTGTGGTTGTAGTCCCCCTGTCGCCCTTTTGTAGGCAGCCCGGGTCCGGTAACCTGGCCACTGGAGTTATTTTGCTGCGGTCCTCCTCCAGCTGGTGCTCCACTGCCTGGTGGTGCGGGGATTTCAGCTTCGGCTGATTCAATGAGGTCTTCCAGGGATTCCCCTGGCGGCGCTTCATCCATGGCGTCCTCGTCACTTTCAGCGGAGGCCGAGCCAGGCCTATTACGCACGTAATCACGCTCGCGCAGGATCATGCCGTCGTAACTCACCATGGTGGATTCAAAGCGGCCCTCCAGTTCCGCAACCTGCTCCGCAGCCGATGTCGGGGCTTCGTTGGGTGCGCTTCCCGCCCTTGATGCACTATCGCCTGGTTGCCCGGCATTAGCGCTATTGGCACTACTACTGCTGGAAGATGCACTGCTGGAAGAACTGCTACTGGAGGCGCTGGAAGATGAAGCGGTTTGATCCTCCTCGGAAAAATCGATTTCGTTTGGAGGAGTGCCTTCCTCTCCAGAGGAGGGGTCTGGCGGATTACTTTGATCCCTTTGTGATTGCTTTGAATCACTATAAACCGGTGTGGAGCGATTGCGGGAATCAGATTCCGGCATAGAATCTCCAGCTGAACTCTGGCGGGAAGCCTGTTCCTCTCCCGGTGCCGTACTGCTGTTACTCTGGGAGTTTCTTTCCGCACCGGGCATGCTCATACTGGGCTGGCTAGAAGAGTTGCTACGTGGCTGGCCGCTGCTACTGCTGGCGGTCTGCGACTGGCTGGAGCTCTGTGAGCTGCTGCTGGACGAAGAACTGCTCTGAGACTGCGATTGTGACTGCGATTGCGACTGTGGCTGCGATTGAGACTGAGAACTGGCAGAGGGCATTGATGGCATTGCTGGCGGTTGCGATTGTGTCTGTTGGCTCTTACAGCCGACCATCGCTGAGGTCAATAAGGCAACGGAGAGCAGAGTATGCCAGCCAATACACTGGCAATGACCTTTTCGAAGCGCTTTCCGAATTGTCATCTGCTTTCTCCTAAAATATTTGATATGTGCCCGGGCAGGCGGGTCGGTGAACAGTCTACGTAATCTGCCAGTCCGATAAGTAAACGGTGTGGAATCTTAAAAATAGTTGTTATTTGATTATTTGCGCGTTTACCACACCGCTTTAAAAGTGCTTTGCAGCAAAAATCCTCAATCAAAGACGAATCGTTGCACTATGCCGCGGGTTTCTACTGCTTCGCCGTCCTCAAAGCGAGGGCGAAACTTGGCGCGCTTTAATATGTTGCGGACTTTGGAACGAATGCGCACCTTGTCCGATGGGTAGGCTCTCAACACCTTAATATTGCGTGCTTTTCCGAAAGCGGTAACGTCGTATGAAACAGTGATGTGGGAGTTGGCTAGGGCCTTACTGTCGGAGTCCAGTATTGGAAGTGCTGGCAGGGCGACAGGACGCCCAAAAATATCCTCTATTTCGTCATTGGAGGCGCCATTGTCCCATAGTGCCTGATAGGCTTCGCCATATGTCTGGCGAGCCGAATGCCACTTGTTAAACATCATGTACCAGTCACCTAGCTCTACTTTTGCTTTGGCTGAAGCTGCCGGTGGGGATAGGGGATTTCTTTGGTAAACGTCGACGATACGGGTTATGGCTTTTTTACCGGTGTTAAAACTCTTCGTCCGGTAGTGATCTACTTTGTGAAGTTGACTGGCATTGGATCCACCAGCGCCAAAGCTGGTATTGACGATAACTGGTGCCTGTGGTTCGCCCTTATAGGTTGCCAAGTAATAATTGGTTGCTTTGAGTCCGCGTAGAGCGTCTACCAAGCGCAAATCACTGGCACCAAAATTCTTTGTGATAATATCAACCGCTAAGGTATAAAGTTTTGTAGCATTGATCAGGTGCTCAACAAGAGTCTCACCTTTTTCTTCTATGTAAGACTGTAGATGCCAGCGGCTCAGGTTATTGATAACGGGTAACATCCGTGGATCTTTTTCACCGTAATTTTTTTCGTAAAGCCAGTAGAGGTACTGTTGATTGTCGTTAGCTTCCTCCCACTGATTCAGGGCAATCTGACTTTCGATCAGTCGCTCAATCATAGGGATCTGGTTGAGGGAGTAGAGTCCTTCATTGACCCTATTTACCAGCATGGCACGACGGAACTCACTGGCGGCTTCTTTATGTGCACCAGTTTTTTGCAAAGCTGTGGCTAACCCAAGTAATTGTTCATCAATTCCCGCGCCATAAGCACCGTGTTGTGCCTCAAGCTCTTCAATTCGTTCGCGGTAGCTTTCTACCGCCTCAGAAGGACGAAGTTGTCGTCGATTTTTTTGTAGGGGTTTGGAGGCGGCCTCAATAAATGCCTTGGGAGGGGCATTAGTATCCTGGCTCACAGTTACGCCATCTGCAGCGAAGGCGCTTTTACACAGCAGTGCTGTGGCTGTAAACATCAAGCCGATAGCAAGTGATTTGCTGGTATCTATCTGTGTCACGATTGAACCACTTCCATTCCGGTTTTCATTACCCACAACTGCGAAAAAAGCCATGGCCTCACGCAGGGTATGTGGGTCTCGTTTCCACCTGTGGACCCCAAAGGTCGTTGAGTGGAAGCTCTCTCCTGAAATGTGGTTCTGCTTCAACACGAGGGCCGGCGGTGAGTTCGCTCTTGGGGCCTCGGGGAAGACGCAGCCGGATGCTTATCTTTGCGCTCCTGGCTGCGTATTAAACAGTATAGCCAGCACAATCTGTCATCAGAGGGATTGTGACGGAGACTTCAACCAACCGGCTATCGATTTGCCGGCATGCCTGCGACCACCCTTTTGGTTTAGCAGGCCGGGAGAAATAGCAGAACTCAAGGTCGGTAAGCAGGTGCCAAAAGTTTATTGTGCTTGTTTGGGCGACAGTTGATATTGCCGGGGGGATGCCGTATCTGACACTGTGGGGCAAGTAATACGAACTGCTTAGTGGATTTTTATCCTAAATTTTTGCGTTTTTTTAGGGGCTATTAGCTGTACCTGATCAACCCTCGGGTGACATATTTGGATTGCAGCGCAACAGGCGCCATAATCAGCCAATTGGAATGAGAGGAGAGAGCTGGTGAGCATCTATATCGACCCTGACGTAGCCCCGAGCCTGCGTGGATATGAAATGCCTGAGAGGCTGGGTTTTGGGGCAGTAATGGCGCCAGTAATGTTTCGTGCTGTCTGTCAGGATGGTTGCTGGAGCAGTGGTGAGTTGGTCCCCTACGCACCACTATCTGTTGACCCGGCAGCTAAGGTATTGCATTACGCTCAGTCGTGCTTTGAGGGGATGAAAGCTTACCGTACGTCGCAGGGTATTGCCCTTTTCCGCCCTGAAAAAAATGCAGAGCGCATGTCTTATTCAGCCAAGCGCCTATGTATGCCTCCAGTGCCTGAGTCTCTGTTCATGGATGGTGTGCGCACTGTCGCTGCTTACTGCGCAAATTTAGTACCTGGTAACAGTGGAGAATCCCTCTACTTGCGTCCCTTTCTGATGGGTACCCAGGCAGACCTAACGGTATCTGCGAGCACCTCCTATGAGTTTTATGTGATCGCTAGCCCTTCAGAGGCTTACCACTCCGGTAATATGCGACTTTGGGTAGAGCGAGAAGACGCCAGAGCTGCAGTAGGGGGCACTGGGGATGCAAAGGTCGGTGGTAACTACGCAGGCTCCTTGCTTAGTATTGGTCGCTTAAAAGAGCGTGGCTTTGACCAGTCACTATGGCTTAACCCAGACGACCGCAGTAGTGTGGATGAGTTGTCTGGTATGAATTTCTTCGCGGTAATCGACGGCGAGCTTCACACTCCGGCGCTTAATGGCTCCATTCTAGAGGGGATTACCCGTTTTAGTCTGATTGAATTGGCTAGGGACCTCGGATACAAAGTAATTGAGGGTGCAATTCATATTGATGAATTACTAGGGCAGGTCGCCTCGGGCGTCTGCTCTGAAACATTTGCCTGTGGCACCGCTGCGATTATCAGCCCTATAAGCGTGATAGGTGATGAAAGTGGTACCTACAAACTTCCTCAGGCACCTGGTCCTGTGGCCCAGCACCTGCGTCAGGCGCTCCTTGATATTCAGGAAGGGCGAGAGGAGGATCGTTTTGGTTGGATGTGCGCTATTCAGGCGGTCAGTTTCTGAGGCTGGAATGTCCCTCCAGGTAGCTGGCTGAGTTAATTCGCCAGCTACCTCTGATATGGCTATATCCACTTATTTGTCTCTCTTTTATTTATACAGATAATTATCCTCCCGGGTTGTTTTGTATCATTTTCGGTGGGTTAAATGTTTCTCCTAGAAACGCTCATGTAAGCATTTCCGCCAATTCCTTCCTTATTGTTGACTTGAACGACTTAAGCTCCTAAAAGTAAGTCGATAGAAGAAGAAATGAACTGGAGCTTCGAGGATGGCCTTTTAGTGGTACACCTCATTTTGACCAGCAGTTTCAAGATCAAATTGAGCAAATAGGTCGCACTTAGAGTTCCTTACAGAGCGTGAGGAAAACGGAATGTTGATCCATATGTTCGGCCTTATGATACAGCCCCGCAGGCAGTGGGAACTGATCAGTAGCCTCCCTGAAAAGAAATTACGCAGTCAGTTGCCCTACGTGATTGTTTTGGCGTTGCTTCCAGCAGCGGCGTGGTATTTTGGCACCACTCAGGTGGGTTGGAGTATTGGTGGCGGTGAACCGGTCAGAATTACAGGTCAGAGTGCACTGGAGTTGGTTGCGGTTTTTTACTGCACTATGGTATTGACTGTTGTTGCGATTGGTTACTTCATTCATTGGATGGCCAAGACCTATGGAGCTGAAACACACCCATTGAAGGGCGTTGTTATCGCTGGATTTACTGCAACACCAATCTTTTTAGTCGGTGTCGCCGGTATATACCCTTTGCTATGGTTAGATATTCTTTTGGCTACCGTTGCAGTTGCCTATGCCGTTTATTTGTTATATTTGGGAATTCCCATTGTTATGGGTGTCTCGGAAGAGCGCGGGTTTCTTTTTGCCAGTGCCATTATTACTGTCTCTCTGGTAATGGCTGTGTTGATTATGGTGGGAACTGTACTTTTCTGGAGCTATGTCTCCGAGCCAGTTTTCCACTGATATCACAATTATTCTTCAAATAGCCAGTTTACTTGTTAATTCTAAGCTGGCTGCTTTTAGTAGACAAAGTAATTATATCTATGGATTCTTAATTATTTTCTACCAGTTAATCAGGAAGCCTTTATGTATGGAGGCTACTTATAATGTTGATGACTGCTTTGTGATTTACCTGAGAGGACAGCCTGTTGCGAAAGGTAAATGCGAAACTGATCCCTTTTCTGGATCAACTCAACGAGAGTATGGCTGCGCAAGCAGCTCAGGGGTTCAAGTTTAGTGTAATTAATTCTCGTGAGATGTCTGGAAAAATGATCAGGAGTTACATTTCTGATATTCCAGAAGTGGACTGCATATTTGATGAAGTAGTCTATTCCACTGGCTATAACGTGCCTGTCAGGGTATATAATCCTGCACCAGAGAAGAAGTTGCCTGTACTTTTATATTTTCATGGTGGTGGTCATGTTGTGGGAAGTGTAGAAAACTACGATCCGATATGCCGGAAGTTTTCCCTCGCGACGCAGCATATTTTGGTGGCACCAGAGTATCGGCTGGCTCCCGAAAATCCATATCCCGCTGCAGTGGTCGATTCGTGTGCTGTCGCTCGTGGGATATGGACGGTTTTGGATAAAAGAAAAGTCAATTATCAAAAAAGTTTATCTGTTGCTGGAGACTCAGCAGGTGGAGCCCTGTCTGCATCAGTTTCGCATCTCGCCCAATATGATCTAGGTATTACTATTTCCAAACAAGTTCTGGTCTATCCCTGTGTTGATTATACAGCTAGGTGTGCGTCATATAAGGAAAATGGTGTGGGCTATTATGTCGAACGCGATAAATGCATCTGGTTTTCTGAGCAGTACTTTAAGGATGGCCAATGTAGAAAGTCAGCATCTCCATTACATATGGATTTCTCCGGAGGATTGCCGGATACTCTAGTTATAACGGCAGGGTTTTGCCCCTTGCGAGATGAGGGGGTGCTTTATTATAAGTCTATAAAAAATACTGGGGTTCGTTCAGAAAATTTCCACTTTCCAGATATGATACATGGCTTCTTAAACATGGAGGACTTAGTAAGAGATGAATGTCAAGAAACTTATTTTCAGGCTGGTAAGTTTCTAAATGGTTAATTACTTGTATTGTTTTATTTTGGAGTGTAATGATATTTTAAAATGTAGCCGTTGCTTAGCTCCAGTTCCTCTTGCTTTTCTATGTTCCTCATAAGATCAATTTCTCCAATAGTGTTAAATATCTGTTTTGGCTCGGTATCAATACAATGAATGCCCATACTTGCTACTGTCAAATCTTTATTGATTACTGAATACTCGATAAACTGTAGGTATACTCGATCATTCTTCTTGAAAATCTCTATGCCTGGACCGCTTGATAGCATCACCTTGTACTTAATTGCACCCCATGGGCCGTTGCACCGTATCGCTTGATACTCTCTCATTATTGCCCTTATAGATATTACGGGAGTGCTTTCTGTGAGTCGATTTTCCAATATTTGTTTTGTTTGAAATGTTTCTCCATCAGGTGTCATGATCACTACTTTAAGTGACTGCTCGGCGAGAGTGCTCTCCGCCAATAAGCTGATGGAAATCAAGGCTGGCTTTAAGATTTTCATCGCTTTAGCTTTCCTGGGCCAATTTTAAAGTGTAAGTGACGGATAATTTGCTAATGCCGAGTCGGTATTGTTTTTCCGTTCATTAATAATAGTGTCTTGATGCAGAGGCACTGGTTGGATAGTATCGGTAAAGCTATGTAAGAGGGTTTTTTGCGCAACCTAATTGGTACATTCGTGCCTATTTTTATAGATTGCCACTAATTGCTACCGATAATAATTCAAATAAAGGACGTATCATGAAAACATCAATCTGTGTGGGAGTGGTTTTGGCACTAATGGCTTCCACAGCTTGCTCGCCTGGTGACAAAGACAAGCGGGTACAAAATGACGCTCCCGGCGTAAAAGCTAGCCATGATTTTCAGAAGCAACTACTCAGGCAGCTGATATCCGCAAAACCGGGGGATGTGGTGTTAATTCCCGAAGGAGAGTTTCAAATTAACCGCAGCTTATCCTTGAATGTGGATGGAGTCACGATACGCGGTGCGGGTATGGATAAATCTATTCTCTCGTTTAAAGGGCAGATTCAGGGGGCTGAGGGATTACTGGTGAATGCAAGTAATTTCACTATCGAAAATCTTGCCATTGAAGACACAATCGGTGATGCCTTAAAAGTAAATGAAGGCGAGAACATAGTGATTCGCAATATACGTGTTGAGTGGACAAATGGGCCAGCCACTGAGAATGGAGCTTACGGCATATATCCTGTTCAAACTAAAAATACCCTGGTGGAGAGTTCAGTTGCTATAGGGGCATCCGATGCGGGTATTTACGTAGGGCAGTCGAGAAATGTCATAGTGCGTAATAATCGTGCCGAATTCAATGTGGCTGGGATTGAAATTGAAAACACGATCGGCGCTGATGTATACGGAAATGTGGCAACTAACAATACGGGTGGAGTCTTGGTTTTTAATATGCCAAACCTTCCTCAGCCTGGGCATAGCACCCGTATTTTCAATAATAAAATTTTTAAAAACAATACATCAAATTTTGGTCATGAAGGTACGCCAGTAGCTGCAGTTCCTGCAGGGTCAGGTATTGTAATTAACTCCAATGATAATGTTGAGATATTTGAGAATGAGATAGCAGATAACGATACCGCTAATATAGTAGTGAGTAGCTACTTTACGGCGGGTTATTATAGCGACAAATCCACACAGGAAGATTTCGACCCATATCCTGAAGGAATTTATATCTATGATAACCAGTTTTCTGGTGGGGGCACTTCACCGGACCACCTGGAATTGAAAGCCTTGAAATTGGCTCGATTTGGACTGGGTGGAAGCATTCCCGATGTACTTTGGGACGGGGTTGTCAATCAAGAGAAAACAGTTGATGGAGCCCTGCCGGATCACTTGAAATTATGCATTGATAATGCAGAAGCTGGTATTCTCAATGTGGATTTCCTCAATGGCTATCAAAATATCTCTACAGATATTTCCGCACATAAATGCCAGCTTGAGAAATTACCCCAAATTGTCCTGGAGTTTGAGCAGCCCGTAGAGGATCAGAAGACAGATAATCATCTGGCAGTATTAGAGGGTAGAAATGAATAGTTGGATATCCTGGGCAAGTGCCTTTATCCTGCTTCCAGGAATGATGCTGTCCACTATAGCAGGCTGTGATAAATCTCGCCCTCAAGTGGTCGTGTTTGCTGAAAATGCGATTCCGGAACGACTGAGTGATTGGAACCTGGTAAATATTCTCGATGGTGTATTAACGCCAAATATCGGAGTGGTGCCCTATGATCTCAACACAGGACTATTTACTGATTATGCCCATAAGTTGCGTACAGTGTGGATGCCTGATGGTGTTTCGGCCCGATATGGCGATGAGCAGTTTGACTACCCTGTTGGCACAGTTTTAACCAAAACATTTTACTATCCAAGGGGCGAAAACGAGACAGTACTGCGCACTGATAATTTCGAGCATGACTATGCTGAAGGCCGTATGGGTGAGGCCCTGGATATGCAGCGGGTGCGTCTGATGGAAACCCGGTTGCTAGTGAGGCGTGAGAGTGGCTGGCAGGCGATTCCCTATATTTGGAATGAATCACAGACAGAAGCGGTATTTGAAATTGCTGGTGATGCCAGTCGACTTAAGCTAAAAACGGCAACGGGAGATATTACAG
The DNA here is from genome assembly GCF_030012965.1 of Microbulbifer sp. MLAF003. NCBI lineage: Bacteria > Pseudomonadati > Pseudomonadota > Gammaproteobacteria > Cellvibrionales > Microbulbiferaceae > Microbulbifer > Microbulbifer sp. MLAF003. Next base: position 4,123,896 of record NZ_CP120232.1, on the reverse strand, counting down.
AATTTACCTATGTGGTGCCTGATGCTAATCAGTGTGCTGGATGCCATGCAGATAATTTCACCGGCAAGAAAATTTCACCTCTCGGCCCAAGGGCCAGACACCTCAATCGAGATTACCCCTACCTCAGTGGTACAGAAAATCAGCTGAAGCACTGGCAAAAGATTGGTTATCTTCGTGATGTTCCCAAGACTATTGAATTACCTAGCTTAGCCAAATTTATGGATAACAGTGTAACGCTGAATGAGCGAGCCAGGGCCTATCTTGATATCAATTGTGGTCATTGCCATAACCCTGCTGGCGCGGCCGATACTTCTGGTTTAATGCTAAATCATAGTGAGACAGACTTGCGTAAGTTGGGCTTGTGCAAGCCACCAGTGGCGGCGGGAACTGGCAGTGGCGAGCGCTTATTTGCCATAGTGCCGGGTGAACCGGATCACTCCATTTTGAATTTCAGAATTGAGTCTGTTGATCCCGGTGCGATGATGCCGGAACTGGGTCGCAGTTTGGTGCATGAGGAGGGGGTGGAGCTGCTGCGCCAGTGGGTTGCGGCTATGCCGGGTACTTGCACATAAACCCTTCTGAAAGACGGAGCTAGTTCAGAATAATGGGTACAGTGCCTGAGGGCACCGTACCTTATCCGAACCCCATTTTAACCGTATGCTGCGGCTTCAGTAACCGGAGTGGCGGCGGGAATCAGCCCGTGGACCATCATGGTTACCGTACGCTCGAGTAGTGGTGAGTCGAGGGCAATAGTGCCACTCAGTATTTCATACTCTAGCTTTAGAATTGTGCCATGGGCGATCTGAGCTGCAGCTTCGGGGTCTGTGAGGCCAAGCAGGTGGAAGAATTCCTGCATCAGGGATTCCCGTGCATGGTTTGACATGCGTACTGCTCGTGTCAGCTGCTCATTCCGCAGTGCTTCATTGCGAAATGCTAGTTCTATAAGGCGCCGGTCCTTGTCCTCAGCTTGGCTTCGGACATGGGTCAGCACAAAACGGGTTAGCTGTTGGACTAATAATTTGCGGCTACTGTTCGAGGCGCGTTCTTGTGCTGAAAGGTTACGGGCAGCGCTGAAGCTTTCTTCCTGAAGTTGGCGCGTACTCTCTAGTCCCTGTTCGACGAAATATGTAAATGAGTCGCTGATAAGGTCATTGAGGTCTTTAAAGTAGTAGGTAGTGGCAGCCAGGGGTACACTTGCTTCCCGGGCTACAGCGCGGTGACGAATACCGCGAATACCTTCCTTTACGATCAGTCGCAGGGTGGCCTCAAGGATTGCCTTGCGGCGCAGGCGGCTGTCGGCGCGCTGAGCGCGGCGGCCGTGGTAGACCAAATCAGACTTTCCATTGTCTACAGTCATAGCAGTATCCCTGTTCTTATTGCGTTGGCACCGATAGCACTCTCAAGCTGGTCGGTCGTGCCATTCTAGCCAAACGAATTCAAAAAGAGACAATAATGCTATTACATTCGATTACACCGGTATTGCACTGAAAAAGGGCTTTATTTCCAGTGTTTTAGCAAAGGTGTATATTTTTGGGCTTTTGGTGACAGATAGGTGTCTATTAATCTATCAAAGGAAAATAAATACGCCAAATATGAATATTTTATTTAGAAGAATAAATGAAATATGCCCTTTAAATAATCACTGGCAATCAAATGGTTTTCGCTAAACTAAGAGATTGCCGTCGATATTTTTTCTCCAAGTTTATTTCTAAGAAATTTTTCCGGTAACTCGAACACGTTTAGAGCCGGGAACAATTTTTACTTGTTGGCTGCGACGACGTTCAATACCTGAATCTATTGCATTTTTTGTTGCGATTAGTAGACCTGCAACCAGGAATGCTCCTGGGGGAGTACCGCCACAAGTACTCCAGGATAGTTACTACCCAGAACCGAGATGCCCCAGTCTTTTGCCATGGGGCCGAGTAATAAATCCATATCTGAAAAGAGAGTGCCCTGGCCCAATATTTCCCGTACGGCGCCAATTACGATTAATACTGCGGTAAAGCCAACTCCCATCATAAATCCATCTACCAGCGAGGGAAGGACCGGGTTTTTACTTGCGAAGGCATCTGCACGCCCGAGAATGGCGCAATTGGTAACAATCAAGGGAATAAAAATACCGAGCACCAAGTACAACTCATAAGTGAAGGCCTTCATGAGCAGCTCGACACAGGTAACGAAGGTGGCGATGATCATGACCGAAGCGGGCAGTCGAACAGTATCTGGCATTTGCTGACGCACGAGGGATACCGCCAGGTTTGAGCAGGTAAGAACTCCGGTTGTGGCTAGGCCCAATCCAATAGCGTTGACCACTGTGCCTGTCACTGCCAACAGGGGGCAAAGCCCCAGTAGCTGCACCAGTGCAGGGTTATTCTTCCAAAGCCCATTGTGGGTGATTTCTGCGTAACCGGGGGTTGCCATCAGTTTTGCTCCATCTCTGGTTGGGCCCCATCTGTTTTTTCTGCTTCGGGGTTCTCAACTTCCACCGCACGCTTTGATATTGGTGCACTAAAAATCTTTTGGTGATTCTGTGCAACAAACTCCAATACTTGACGCACCTCATTCACGACCGCGCGCGGGGTAATTGTGGCCCCGGTAAACTGATCGAACACTCCGCCATCTTTCTGTACTTTCCATTCATTGGCGGGTGGATTTTTTAATGACAAACCATCGAATTGCAGTATCCAGTCACTTTTCTTCAGCTCAACTTTGTCGCCGAGGCCGGGGGTTTCGCTATGACCTGTAACCCGCACCCCGGCAATAGTACCGTCGCGGTTTACTCCCACCAGCAATTGGATAGGGCCTGAATAACCGTCGGGTGCCACCGCTGGCACAATCACAGCGGAGATTTTTCCATCCTCCCCCCGCGCGAGGTTGATATCACCACCCTGGGGGAGGCCGAGCTGGTTCCAGAAGACCTTGGGAATTGGATAGGTATCAACCAGTAGGTCGTTACTGTGGCGATCCAGGGGAATGATTTCCAACAGTGCTTTTGCCGATGCTGCCCGTATGGCGCGCTCAATGGGTTCACGTGTAGTGATCTGGGTCACTGCCAGCGTTCCGGCAGTGACCAGGGCAAATAGGGTTAAGACAGCGGCGTTTGTCGCCATGGACTGTTTGAGCATCAGTGCTCCTCCAGATCGGTGGCGCGTCGTGGCCGCTTATGGCCATAAGTGCGGGGCAGGGAATAATTGTCGATAGTGGGCGCGGCAAAGTTCATCAAGAGCACTGCGAAAGCCACTGCATCCGGGTAGCTGCCCCATGCGCGGATAATATAGGTAAAGAGCCCCACCCCCGCCCCAAAAATCAGGCGCCCCTTATTACTCGTACAGCCGCTAACCGGATCGGTAATAATAAAGAAGGCTCCAAACATGGTGGCACCAGAAAATAGGTGCAATAGCGGTGAACCTTCAGACAGTGAACTGCCACTGTCATAAAAAAACAGGGATAAAAGAGTCAGGGTGGCGAGCATCGCGACCGGCGCATGCCAGGTGATAATGCCGCGGAAGAGCAGAAATAGTCCTCCGAACAGGAAACCAAAACTAATGGTTTCCCAGCCAGCCCCAGCAAAGGTGCCCTTGTTGAAAATGGGCTCCAATTCATACAGCTGTGACAAAAGAACTGATTCATTGAGGCGGACAATCTCCAAGGGTGTAGCGCGGGTGAAACCATCCACGTTGTAATTGCCGAAGACGAGGGCGAAGGCTTCCCCAACACTGGGGGCACCGCCGATTACATCTGCAGCGCCCACCCAGCGAGTCATGTCCACAGGGAAGCTGATGAGTAGCACCACATAGCCCACCATTGCAGGGTTGAACGGGTTGTAGCCCATACCGCCATAGAGGTGTTTAGCCAGTACTACAGCCACGGCACTGCCTACTACCGGCAGCCACCAAGCACAATAGGGAGGAAGGGCGATGCCAAGGAGCAATGCGGTGACAAAGGCACTATAGTCACGCAAGTAAAAGGCCACGGGGCGATTGCGTAATTTCATCACCGCCGCTTCGCACAGCATGGCGGTGATAATCGACAAGGCAATATTGATCAGAACGCCTATGCCAAAGTAGATCACCATCGCCAGTACACCCGGGGCGGTGGCGGCGGCCACCTGCAGCATCACTTTGGCTGTTTGATCTCCGGAGCGGGCATGGGGAGAGGTGGCACGGATCAGTGACATTATTGATCTCCACCCTGTGCCGATTGCTGTTCATGCATCTTGTTTTCCAATTTTTTCTGCAGCTTCTCCAAGGCGGTCTCAAAAGCCTCTAGATTAGCGTCATCTTCTTCCCGGGCCTTTTGCAGTCGTGCTTCGGCTTTGGATACCCTCTTGCGTAGAGCATCAATATCCGCAGTGAGCTTTTCCGCATCACTTAACTGGGCCCGCGCCTCTGCGGCGGAACGGGCTTTGTTGATAGCGCGTACAGCGGCATTGGTTTCTTCTTTACTGGGTTCTCGCGCGGGGTCGCGGTCGGCGCGTCGCTTGGCCAGGGTGAGCTTGTGTTCAGCTTCCTGTAGTTTCAATTCAGCGGCTTTGAGTTGAGCGGCAAGCTGGTCGCGCTGGCTGTCATTGGCGGTTTCCAGTTTGCCGCGTAGGCGCTCCACGCGGCTCTCTGCACTGGAGAACGTGCGCTGAGCACGGGCGAATAATTGCTGGGGGTCCTCTTGGCGGGACTGGACCCTAGCTAGCGCTGCGGCGACAACATCGGCCTCCTGTTTACTGGCTTTGGCTTGCTCAGACTCTGGGTTTTGCTCGCGCTGCTGGCGGGCCAGTTCGGCTGCCTTGCGTCGGGCTTCACGTTTTGCCTCTTTTTCCTTTTCCGCCTTTTCCAGGCGCAGTTTACGGAATTCGAAGCGGTCGCGAGCACGGTCGGATTTCTCCTTCTCCGCCTCGGTCTGGCGTATAGCCCCCTTTGCCGCGCGGTAATACTGGACCAGAGGAATCGTGCTGGGACAAACATAGGAGCAGGCCCCGCATTCAATGCAGTCAAACAAATTGTAAGCCTGTAGTTTTTCCCGTTCATCAGCGCGTGCATACCAGTAGAGTTGTTGTGGTAGCAGCGATGCAGGGCAGGCTTCTGCGCAGAAACCACAGCGGATACAAGCTTTGGCTATTGGAGCGGGTGGCAGCTCATCAATGGTAGGTACCAGCAGACAATTGGTGGTTTTTACAACTGGTGAGCTTTCATCATCAATGGTGTACCCCATCATGGGGCCACCGATAATCACCTTTTGCATCAATCCGCGGTGAATTCCGTGATGCTTAAGGATATGACGAATGGGGGTACCGATGGGTACTTCAATATTGCGTTGTCGCTCCAGGGCTTTGCCCACTACAGTGGTAACCCGGCTGATCAAAGGCTCTCCGAAGTGTACTGCGCGGAATATGGCTCTGGCAGTACCCACGTTCTGGCATACGATACCGACATTGGCCGGCAGTCCCTGGTTGGGGACCTCACGCCCTGTGAGAATCTGGATCAGTTGCTTTTCACCGCCGGAGGGGTATTTAGTAGGAAATACGACAATATCGAAACGAGTGCCTTTGGCGGCCTCGCGCATCGCTGCAATCGCTTGAGGTTTGTTATCCTCAATCCCGATGAGAACCCGTTCCGGTTCATCAAGGATGTAGGAAAGGATACCGACTCCGGCAATAATTTCTCCAGCGCGCTCCCGCATCAGCATATCGTCAGCGGTGATATAGGGTTCGCACTCGGTGCCATTGATAATCAAAGTATCAATCTCTGCACCGCCATGAGGGTCCAGTTTTACTGCAGTGGGGAAACCGGCACCTCCCATTCCCGCGATGCCGCAGTCACGAATTTTCTCCAGCAACTCCACTCGGCTGAGCTGGGTAAAGTCCTCACAGGTCTCAAGCTTGCACCAGCGCTCCTCACCATCGGTGCGAATAACAACGCAGTCTTCCACCTGCCCCGATGGGTGGGGGACGGCGCAGGGCTCTATAGCAACGACCTTGCCAGAGCTGGGAGCGTGCACTGGACAGCTGATCAAGCCATCCGCTTCAGCAATTTTTTGCCCCTTTAATACATCGTCACCAAGATTAACCAGTGGCAGGGCTGTAGCACCTGTGTGCTGTAGAAGGGGCACTATCAGATCTTCGGCTAAGGGAATACTGCCAATGGGCTCGCCGGTACTTTGATGCTTATTCTCCGGGGGGTGTACGCCACCGTGAAAATCATTGGGGCGCAGCTCCCGCGCTTTTTCGCTGGCAATTAACTGGGCCTCACGGGCAGCGCGACGCTCGGTAACCGCTTTCCGCTGTTGGGCTCTCTCTTGCTGTGCTTGGGTCTCGTTCTCGGGGCTCAAACTGCACCTCCCCCAGTTTCTGTCTGATTACCGCGACGGTCAGAGGCTATTAACTGGATGCCGTCCTCTGGTTTCCGGGGGTGCCAGTCTTGTAAAGGCATATCCACAGGCACCATATCAATACAATCCACTGGGCAGGGTTCCACACACAGGTCGCAGCCAGTGCATTCATCGGTGATGACGGTATGCATGTATTTAGCAGCCCCGGCGATAGCGTCCACCGGGCATGCCTGGATACATTTGGTACAGCCGATACATTCTGCCTCGCGAATAAAAGCGACTTTCTTTACTTCCTCTACCCCGTGCTCGGCGTCCAGTGGCATGGGTTCCATGTCCAGTAAGTTGGCCAGCTCATTGATGGTGGCCTGGCCTCCGGGTGGGCACTTGTTGATGGCATCGCCGTGCACGATGGCTTCCGCATAGGGTCTACAGCCGGGGTAACCGCACTGTCCACACTGGGTCTGTGGTAGTAGCGCATCAACCTGTTCCACCAGGGGGTCGCCTTCAACTTTAAAGCGTACAGCGGCAAATCCCAGCAGGGCACCAAACGTCAGCGCCATGCCGCCAAGTACCAGTAGGGGAGAGGAAATTTCTGAGATCCAGTCCAGCATCGTAAAACCCTATACCAGACCGCTAAAGCCCATAAATGCCAGGGACATCAGCCCGGCAGTTACCATACCGATAGCTGCACCGCGAAATGGCAGGGGTACATCTGCGGCAAAGAGACGCTCACGCATGGAGGAGAAAAGAATCAAAACCAGGGAGAAGCCTACAGCAGCTCCGAAGCCGTACAAGGTGGACTGCATAAATGTATGGGCCTTCATGGTGTTTTGCAGGGCCACTCCTAATACTGCGCAATTAGTGGTGATTAGAGGTAGGAAAACCCCTAGTACCTTGTACATTAATGGGCTGGTTTTCTCGATAAACATTCGCGCAAACTGCACTACTACTGCAATTACCAGAATAAAGGAGATAGTGCGCAAATACTCGATACCAAAAGGCTCAAGCAGGTAGGTATTTACCAAGTAGGAGCAAATTGACGCCAGGGTTAGTACAAAGGTTGTGGCACCGGCCATGCCCACGGCGGTCTCCAACTTGTTGGAGACACCCATAAAGGGGCACAGGCCCAGAAACTGTACCAACACATAGTTGTTGACCAGGATGGTACTGAGCAGGATAACTGCGAATTCGGTCATAACAGGTCCGGTTGAAGCCCTGGGGCGAAATGGCACGAGCGCTATGGCGGTGTATATGCCCCTGCCCCTGATAGTGGTGCGTTCTGTGAGCAAGGTGTCCGTCGAATGTCGCGCAGGGCCGGTATTATGGGTGAGTCGCAGAGGGCCTTCAACTCGGAACAGGCATCTTCTGGCAGGTGAGGGGCCCCAGCTTCGGGGTCAGTAATATGACCAAATAGCCGCTGCATGACTATAAGCTGTGCGAGGTTATTGAGATATGGGGTTGTCGTTAGTGTCCATATAAAAAATAGGGCTTATTTCAGCTGGTTTGCCGGTTGTGAGTGTAGTTTCGGGTGAATTAAGTGAACTCCTTTGAACTTTCTCGATAAATGCTGGCGCGCCCCTTTACAGTAAATTGACGTGGCCATATCTATGGCTGGACAAATCCTAATATCAGTTGGAGCCGTGAAATGTCGGATCAACCTTATACCCCACCAAAAGTCTGGACCTGGGATTCGGAGAGCGGTGGGCAGTTTGCCAAGATCAATCGCCCGGTGGCGGGTGCCACACATGAGAAGGCGTTGTCCCGGGGTAAGCACCCGATGCAGCTGTATTCACTGGGGACGCCGAATGGGGTCAAAGTGACGATCATGCTGGAGGAGTTGTTGGAGCTGGGTTTTGATGGAGCTGAATACGATGCCCATCTGGTTCGTATTACTGAGGGAGATCAGTTTGGCAGTGGTTTTGTGGAGGTGAACCCCAACTCGAAAATTCCTGCTCTTTTGGACCAGAGCACAAATCCGCCTATCAGGGTATTTGAAAGTGGCTCGATACTCCTTTACCTGGGAGAGAAGTTTGGCGCCTACCTACCGCATACCCCGGAGCAGCGCACGGAAACTCTCAACTGGCTTTTCTGGCAAATGGGCGCTGCCCCCTATCTCGGTGGTGGTTTTGGCCACTTCTATGCCTACGCCCCTGAGAAGTATGAATATCCGATCAATCGTTTTGCTATGGAAGTAAAGCGGCAAATGGATGTCTTGGATCAGCAGCTGGCAAAACACCAATATATAGCCGGGCGTGAATACACTATTGCAGATATCGCGATCTGGCCCTGGTATGGAGCATTGGTACGCAATGAGGCTTATGATGCTGCCGAATTTCTCGATACCCAAAGTTACAAACATCTGAATCGCTGGGTTGAGGAAATTGCCGCACGGCCTGCGGTGCAACGTGGACGCATGGTAAATCGAACCTGGGGAGATCCCAAAAAACAGCTTCACGAGCGCCATGATGCCGGTGATTTTGAGACAAAGACCCAGGACAAATTAACAGATGAAGAGAGCTAACAGGGAGTTGTTTATGAGAAAAAAGCTCGCCTTCCTCTTTAGAAAGTACGCAGTGAAAGCATCAGCTGAACTATTTGCGAGGTGCGTGGCAGCCGCCACAATTTCTCGGTAATAAAACCAGCAGCGAATGCCAGACCGAGCATTAGTGGTACAGGAATTGAACTCAGGAGTTGGCGGGCCTGCTGCTGCTGTTGATTGATTAAGTGCAATGCGCTACGACGCTGTTTTTCTGTATCGTGGCGGCATTGTTCAATCTGTTTATTTAAAGTTCTCAGCGACATCGCTTAAGGCCTCTTTCACCTGCCGCTTGGTTTCTTCAAACCCAAGCAGCGGGCGCAGTTTCTGTTGGTATATCAGCACGCCGATAAAAATAGCAATTTGTAATAAGAGAAAGACGAGAAAGCCAATATAGATAGACTGGGAAAAATAGTAGGCAAAAAGGCCTACGCCGCCGCAAATAGTGACAAGCAGGGCTGTTCCCAGGGGCACTAACATCAGTTGCAAAAATATAAGGCGTTTGCCAGCAGTCAGAGTGCGATCCAATTCCAATTGGAATAATCGCTGAATATTGCTGATCCAGGCAGTAAGCAACGTGAGAGTGGCTTCGGCACGGGCCAAAGTTGTTTCTAAACTGTCACCGTCGCTATTCCCAACGCCGTTGGCTGATCCATCTGTTTCGTCCCGGCCGCGATCGTGCGCAGCCGGGCCGGAATTAGAGTCGGGCTTTTTTCCATTTCCCATCTAGGGTATCCCTACCGGTAAAAAAGTGATCAGAGCTATTTAAAAAGCTTAGCGATTGCCCAACCGACTACAAAGGCACAACCCACCGCAAGAATTGGGCGTTCCCGCAATGAAGATTCCGCTTTTTCCATAACTTCCGCAGCGCGCTGTCTCTGGGTTTCCACGGAAGATTTAGCTCGCTGTCTCAAGCTTTCCGCAGCATCAGTTGCCGCCTCGCCTGCGAGATTATAGGCCTGTTGCAGCTTTTCCCTACTGGAGTTTGTGTGGGGAGATCTTGCAGTTGCCATCGGGTTGCTCCTTTTCAGGGGTTGATTGGCAAGGAATGATATAGTCGTCCCCTGTATTCCCCAGTCAAATTAGCGCTTTTATTAGGGGAATTGAAAATAAGCACAATTAATTATTGTATAAAAAGCTATATACACTCTCTTTTCTTGTCTCCTAACCAAAATCACTGAAATTCCTTCCTGGGTATAAGTACTTGTTAGGGTGAGAATCGTGCCCAATGGGTAGGATAGTGACCCCGAGCCTTAATTGTGATCATTTTTCTAAGGCTCTGTTGGGTGCGGGGAGAGCATATAGATAGAAGTGGGAAGTCACGGCTTAAGGGGTGCGTTGTCGAATTCCCGTCTCCAGGATTCAATATTATTAACCACGCCATTTAATAGGCGCTGGCGGCTTTCTCGGCTGATCCAGGCATTGTGAGGGGTAAGGATTAGGTTGGGAATGTCGTTATCCAGCAGAGGGTGGCTTGCGGGTGGGGGTTCTTCGCTGAGCACATCCAAGGCTGCCCCACCCAGCTTGCCGCTGCGCAATGCGTCGGCGAGAGCTTCCTCATCTACCAGGCCGCCGCGGGCTGTATTGATCAATAGAGCGCCGGGTTTCATTGCAGCGATAAATGTGCGATCGATAAGTTTCTCAGTTTGCTCTGTAAGTGGACAGTGCAGACTGAGCACATCTGACTCCGACTGCAACTGCGCCAGGGGCACCCGGTTTTTCTGTTCAGTTTGTCCGGAGGATTCAGCGATCAAAATCCGCATATCCAGAGCCTCGCCGAGGCGAGCAACCCTCTGACCTAACTCCCCATAGCCAATAATGCCGAGAGTTTTTCCCGATAGTTCAACTACTGGATGATCCAGCAGGCAAAAAATCTCTGACTGACTCCATTGTCCTGCCATTACATCCTGGTGATAGAGGTGCCAACGTGAGGCGAGGGCCAGCATTAAGGCCAGAGTATGTTGTGGCACTGAGGCTCCAGCGTAGCCTTGGACATTTCGCACTGGGATGTCGAATTCTTTTGCGGCCTCAAGGTCAACATTGTTGGTGCCGGTAGCGCATACACAGATCAGTTTGAGGTTTTTTGCTTGCGCTAAAACGGCGCGATTTAATACCACCTTGTTGGTGATTACCACCTCCGCATCGGCAATGTGCTCAGCAGTTTGCGTGTCGGAAGTGGTATCGTGGAAATCCCAGTGGTCTAGACTGTTTTGCAGGGCTGATATGTCCAACTCCTCCAGCTTCATTGTCAGTGCGTCAAGAAATACGCCGCGCATGGGGTCTCCTTAGTTTCTGTGTTGTTTTAGGCATGCTACGGCAGTTGATGCCGATTGCAATGGCTTCGCTGGAGGGGCGCGTGATCTGTCCTGTGTGGGTGGCTACGGTTTGTTTGTCGGGCCTTTCTGTTTCAGTTGAAGAGGGCTCTTAATGGGAATATCGGTAACCGCAGCAACACTGGTTTTAGTATCGGCATTTCTCCATGCGGGATGGAATTTACTGGGAAAATCCCGCACACCTTCCCCGGCTTTTTTTGTATCGCCACACTGAGCGTGGGCTTATTACTTCTTCCCCTTGGTGTTTGGGTCTTGTCTCAAGCACAGGTATTGCCGCGTGCGTTCTGGCTGCTTCTGATAGGCAGTGGCTTTTTTCAGATGATTTATATGGGAGGCCTGGCGTTAGCATACCAGCGCGCCAATATGGGGCTTGTTTATCCCATAGCACGAGCACTGCCTGTATTACTGGTGGCGCTGGCAACGGTGCTGCTCGGACAGACTCTGCCGTGGCTTGCCTGGCTGGGCATGTTACTGGTCACCATTGGCTGTCTGTTAGTGCCACTGGTGTATTTTCGTCAATGGCACTGGCGCGCTTACTGGCGAGCTGATTGTGCCTGGGCCCTGGTCGCCGCACTGGGGACTGTAGGGTATTCACTGGCAGATAAGGGAGCTTTACTCCACCTGGAGACAGCTCTCGACGGTGCCGTTCGGCCTATGGCGATGGCATACAGTTACCTGGGTATGCAGTTCTTTGCCAGCGGCTTGTGGTTGCTTTTCGGTTGTCTTGGTAGCAATGGGCGTGCCCAATTGGTGCGAAGCCTGGGTGATTTGAAGCTCGGGTTAGTAACGGGACTGATGATGGGAGCTACCTATGGCCTTGTTTTGCTGGCCATGGCGATGACGGAGAATGTGAGCTATGTAGTGGCCTTGCGCCAGCTCAGTATTCCGCTGGGAGTTGGTTTTGGTATCTGGCTATTAAAAGAGCCGGCATACAGGCCCCAACTGCTTGGTGTGGGGCTAGTATGCGCCGGCCTGATTGCGGTGTCACTGCGCTAGGCTAGGGACATCGCCAGATTCAATTACATGACTCGCATGCCGGGCTTGGCGCCCTCGTGAGGCTCTAGAATCCAAAGGTCTTTACCACCAGGCCCGGCGGCCAACACCATACCTTCGCTCACCCCGAAGCGCATTTTGCGCGGCGCCAGATTAGCTACCATGACCGTATGCTTGCCCTCCAGTTCTTCTGGCGAATAGGCGCTCTTGATGCCGGCAAACACCTGTCGTGTTTCGCCGCCCAAGTCTAGGGTCAGCCGCAGTAACTTACCGGCGCCCTCTACGTGTTCTGCTTTGGCAATCAGGGCGATACGCAGGTCTACCTTGGCGAAATCATCGAACTGGATTTGCTCGGCAATGGGGTCATCGGCCAGGGGGCCTGTGGCGGCCTTGGCCTCGGCCTGCAGTTGGGCCAGAGACTCCTTTGCCGCATCCATCACTGCATCCACTTGGGTTTTTTCTACACGCTGTAGCAGCGGCTTGAACTTGTTGATCTCATGGTCGACCAGAGGTGTAATCGCACTGTTCCATTCCAGCCCGCTGTTGAGGAATTCAGCCGCCTTTTGCGCGGTGTTGGGCAGTACTGGGGCGAGCCATGTGATCAGCGCGCGGAACATATTCACGCCTTGAGAACAAATTGCCAGTACTTCGGACTCAGCTCCTTCCTGCTTAGCCAGGGACCAGGGGGCTTTGTCGGCGATCCAGGCATTGGCAGCATCGGCCAGTGCCATAATGTCACGCATGGCGCGGGCATATTCGCGCTGCTCATAGTAATTGGCAACGCGTGGTGCGGCTTCTATAAACTGGTCCCACAATTTTTCATCGGCCAGTTCAGTGGCGAGCTTGCCACCGGCCTTACTGACAAACTTGGCGGTGCGTGAGGCGATATTGACTACCTTGCCTACCAAGTCGGAATTCACCTTGGCGATAAAATCATCCAGGTTGAGGTCCAGGTCATCCACTCCGGCGGTGAGTTTGGCGGCGAAGTAGTAGCGCAGGTATTCGGGATTCAGGTGATCCAGGTAGTTGCGGGCGTTGATAAAAGTGCCGCGGGACTTGGACATTTTCTTGCCGTTGACGGTTAGGAAGCCATGCACACATACCTTGTTGGGGGTGCGGAAATCTGCGGAGTCCAGCATGGCCGGCCAGAATAGGGCGTGGAAGTTGACGATATCCTTGCCGATAAAGTGATAAACCTCAGCATTGCTGTCTTTCTTCCAATAATCCAGCCAGTCGCTACCGTTCTTGTCGCAGTAATTTTTCAGGCTAGCCATATAGCCGATAGGAGCATCCAGCCATACATAGAAATATTTGCCCGGCGCGTCTGGGATCTCAAAACCGAAGTAAGGTGCGTCGCGGGAGATATCCCATTCCTGCAACCCCTCTTCGAGCCACTCGGCCAGCTTATTGGCGACTTCATCCTGCAGGGTACCGGAGCGAGTCCAGTCACGCAGAAATTCGGTGAAGGCGGGCAGTGTAAAAAAGAAGTGCTCGGACTCTTTTTCCACCGGTGTAGCGCCAGAGATGGCGGAAACCGGATCGATTAGCTCTGTGGGGCTGTAAGTAGCGCCACAAGCCTCACAGTTATCACCGTATTGATCGGGTGTGCTACAGCGTGGGCAGGTACCCTTGATATAGCGGTCTGCCAGGAATAGCTGTTTCTCTGGATCGAATGCCTGGGTGATGGTGCGAGAGGCGATATGGCCATTGTCGCTCAAACGCTGATAAATCATAGAGGACAACTCGCGGTTTTCCTCTGAATGGGTGGAGTGGTAATTATCCACGCCGATCAGGAAGTCGGCAAAATCCCGCTCATGTTCCGCCTGCATGTTGGCAATGTGCTGCTCCGGGGTCAGGCCCAATTGTTCGGCCTTGAGCATGATTGCGGTGCCGTGCGCATCATCTGCGCAAATGTATAGGCAATCGTTGCCGCGCGCACGCTGGAAGCGCGACCAGATGTCGGTCTGGATGTACTCGAGAACGTGGCCCAGGTGCAGGGAGCCATTGGCATAAGGGAGTGCGCTGGTGACTAGGATTTTGCGCGTATCGGGCATCGGTTTTTCCATCGCTTTGGTGTTGCGGCCGGGGGCTCCGCTGGAGCGGCCGGAGAACGTCAAAAGACCGCGGAATATAGCAGATTTGTGCTATGCCGGGGAGGTATGTGGGATGTCGTTGAAATGATCCATTCACTGGCGTTGGGCTGTTTCATCCTACACAATGCATCCCAGACAAGAAGCACCAAGAGGGAGATACCGTGAGCGATCATCACGACCATGAAGAGCTATCAATGGAAGTTCAGGCCGAACTCGAGCGCCTGGCTGAATGCCTTGGTCAGTTGCACGACTCGGCCAGTGGGTTGTTACTGGACGAGTTGGATGCGGACATTGAGGTAGGTTACGAGGGCGATACAGTGCTTGTAGGTATAACCCTTGGCTACCCTTGCGCGAGCCAGGTGGAATCCTGGCACAAAAGGGTCAAAGAGGCCTGTGAGCCCTTGTTGAAAAGTGGCCCCCTGGGTGGTAGCAGCCTGCAGTTTGAGCTCTTCAGTGATATCCCCGCGACTTCATCGCCAAGTGCCCCTGAGCCACTGCAAGGGGTAAAAAATATCGTTGCGGTAGCCTCTGGCAAGGGGGGTGGGGAAGTCCACCACAGCAGTAAACCTGGCGCTGGCGCTGGCGGCAGAGGGAGCCCGGGTAGGGTTACTCGACGCAGATATCTATGGCCCCAGCCTACCTACGATGCTCGGTACTGAGGGGCAACGTCCTCACGTAAAGGAGCAGAAATTCTTTGTGCCGGTGGATGCTCTGGGAATTGAGACCATGTCTCTGGGCTACCTGATGACTGAGGATACCCCAGCTGTATGGCGTGGCCCGATGGCCAGTGGTGCTCTTAATCAAATCCTTACCCAGACTCTATGGTGCGATGCAAAGGAAGAGCTAGATTACCTGATTGTGGATATGCCGCCCGGCACAGGTGATATTCAGCTGACTTTGGCACAAAAAACGACTCTAGCTGGGGCGATTATAGTGACTACCCCCCAAGACTTGGCGCTGAAAGATGCCATCAAGGGAGTAGAGATGTTCCGTAAGGTCTCTGTGCCTGTACTTGGTATCGTCGAAAATATGGCACTGCACACCTGCTCCAAATGTGGTCACAGCGAACCGATTTTTGGCGTTGGTGGCGGTGAACGCATTGCTGAGGAATACGATACACATTTACTTGGTGAGTTGCCGTTGGCACAAAAAATCCGTGCAGATGTCGATAGTGGCTGTCCGAGCGTTACCGCAGATCCAGATGGGGAGATTGCTGGGTTTTATCGGGAAATTGCTCGTAAAGCTGCTGCTCAAGTCTGGCTCAATGCCAGTAGCGAGGAGGACGTTCCAGAAATCGAAATTAGTTGAACCCATTCGCGATATTGATCACAAAGAATTAATTTTTTTATTATTGTGGTTTTTCGCGGTGGTAAAAATCCCTATATTGAGCCTCTCCGGTGTGCCTTCCATGGAATTTTCTGTTGTGTGAAAGGTGCCTAAATCAATGGCCGGGTATTATACCCGGCCATTACGTATCAACTGTCGGTTTGTGAGTTCTGGCCGAACAGTGCCTCAACCTTTTAATTAAAATATTTTTCGTAATTTACGGGTATCACTGTAGGTTGCCTTATTTAGAAGCTTAAAGGGAGGTTGTCCGTATTTGCAGTATTTTAGGGGGCATTTGCTCTGCACTGAGATTGATGATTGTGTTAAGGAGCATTTATACCTATTTAAGAAAAATTAAGTATTTATGCTGTATTTATGCTGGTGGTCGTCATAGCTATTAGTCAGTGATTCTGCCAAGGCTTCACAATTCAGGGAGGGCAAAAGGCCGATATAGATTGCGTGATAAGAAATTTCGACGATCCGGCAGAACAGCACAAATTTGTCGGGTTAAAGTGATAATTTCAGGAGTGTGCGAAAAGTCCCCAGCAGCTGCGTTAGCCATAGTTGCAGGTGAGGCTCATAAAAGGCATTGCAAAAGCTGTAGTCGATAAAAATAACAAAGACAAAAGCGCGGGTGCTTATATCAATGAATTTTCAAATCAGCTATCGACCGATAGGGGGTATTGCGCGGGTATTATTTTATGGGCCGGTTGGTTTTGCGGAGAAAATGGAAGCTGCAGCCCGGCTTGTGGAAAAATACCGCCACAGGGTGCCATTACGAGTACTTTTGGACCTGCGCTATGCGCGTTCGAAAGTCACTTTAGAGGAGCAGCGGAAATTTACTACTTACATCGCGGAGCATCCGGTATTGCGACGTGCTTATATAGCTGTGTTGCATCCACGCAGTCGTTGTACATCTCCGCTGGCGACACAGGGGACCTGCCTATGCAGACATAGCTCGCGGGAATTTGTCGCCGAAGCCGAGGCTGAGGCCTGGCTTACCCAAAATAAGGGAACTGTCAGGCCTGTCGCGTTCTAGTTATTTTAAGCCTGCTGCTGGATCTGTGTGCGCTGGGCTTCAGCCTGTCGTCGGCGCTCTTCTTTTTTCTGCAGACGTTTATTTGAGGTCAGGTCACGGGCATCCTGTCCCATATGTTTTTCGCCCCGTTGTTTGGCCAGTTGAATCTGCCTTTCACGCTCGCGGAAGCGGGCGCGATCGGCATCGCTGACCTTGTCGTGGCAGTGTGGGCAACTGACCCCCTGTTCAAACAGTGGGGACTTCTGGTCTTCCTGAGTGATTGGCATTCGGCAGGCGTTGCACTGGTCGTACTGCCCGCGTTCCAGGTCGTGGTTGACAGTAACACGCTCGTCGAAAACAAAGCACTCACCTTCCCATAGGGACTCCTCTTTGGGCACCTCTTCGAGGTACTTCAAGATCCCGCCGTGCAGGTGATACACCTCTTCAAAGCCCTGCTCTTTCATATAGGCTGTGGACTTCTCGCAGCGAATGCCCCCAGTGCAGAACATGGCGACCTTCTTGTGTTTGGTCGGGTCCAGGTTTTCTTTTACGTACCGGGGAAATTCGCGGAAAGTATCGGTTTTTGGGTTGATTGAATCCTTAAAAGTACCGACTTGGAATTCATAGTCATTGCGAGTGTCGACTAAAACGACTTCTGGGTCGCTGATCAGGGCATTCCAGTCCTTGGGTTTGACGTAGGTCCCCACCACGCGGAGAGGATCAATACCCTCCACACCCATAGTGACAATTTCCCTCTTCAGTTTGACCTTGCTGCGAAGGAAAGGCATCTCGCCGGTAAGGGATTCCTTGTATTCCAGTTCGGCTAGACGCTTGTCAGATCTTAGGTGGGCAAGGACAGTGTCTATGCCCGCGCGGGAACCGGCAATAGTGCCGTTAATGCCCTCGCTGGCCAGAAGTAGGGTGCCGCGTACACTGTGTTCCAGCATGACATCCAGTAGAGGGGCGCGCAGAGACTCGAAGTCCTCCAGGGTGACGAACTTATAGAGTGCACATACAACAAATTGATCCATGGTACTTCCTCATTTGCGGGCCGGAGCGTAAATCCGGAGCATAAAAAATCGCCGCGCATTTTATCGCAAAAAAAACAGCTTGTCGTACATTTAGCAAGCAGTTCATAGCTTGCCCCAACACAGATTTGTGGTTGACCGGGAGGCTGCAAATTGTCAAAGTTCTGGCCGAAATATAAGGGTCACAGCGAGGCGAACCCCATGGGCGAAGAATTTGCACCGAAAGAGTCGGAGTTAAGCCAGGTCTACCGCGAGGGCGAGGTTTCTGTCCAAATTGATATTTATGAGGATGGAGAGGGCGGCTGGCTACTTGAAATCGTCGATGAGAATAATAACTCCACGGTGTGGGAAGACTCATTCGAGACTGAGAAAGAGGCCCTGGATGAGGCGATGGATGCTCTGCGTGAGGAGGGCATTACGGCCTTTATAGGCCCGGTACAGGAGGTAGATGGTCATTGGTGAGTAGTTCTTTTCATACATCACGCGGGAGGCTGCGCCCCGTCTAAAGCCGGCAAACCCACCGGCTTTTGAGGTGCCACCGACTTTTACTGCTATGGTTAAGGTGAGAAGGGAATCGCGACTGTGTGACAGCACACCCAATCACCGCGCCGTCGCGAGGCAACTGTGTAGTCTTTGTCTCCGGCGGTGCTACCTAGCCAGCGGTTACCCTGCCGATGAAACTGCGCTGCGTATTGCCTCTTCTATCTTTGTGCATTCTGCCAGCTTCTGCTGAAACCTTAATTCTTTCCGATAAACAGCTGCTTAATACAGGCCTCAAGGAAGCTCGTCTGATTTCAGAACTACATGGTTACGCCATTGTAGCTGGGCGCTATTGCGTGGACTGTGATGAGAATTTGGCAATTTATATTCATCAGATCCCCCGACAGGAGGAGGGTGGTGGTGAATTGCTGGGCTCGATAGGTTCTGACCGCTATACCTACCCAGGTCGCTATATCGATTACATGACCAAAAAACTGGTAGAGAAAACCCGGATGTTTTATGGCTACTGTTATGAAGGGCAAGCTTCTTTACTGTGGCTTACGGAATACTTCACTGGTGACAAGTGGGTCAAAGCGGAGTATCTGATAGTGCTGGGTGATAATGGACTAGAACATCGCTATAACGAGAACCAGCAGCCGGGTATTTTTAATCTTGAAAATGAAGACTGTCGGGAGTTGAAGGGTATCTTTGCAGAAATGGAGCCTTAGGGATTTTTAAAAAGAATATAAGCCCTTAGGCTCATCTGTGCTTTTAATAGCAAGGTATCGCACAATAAAAAAACCCCGCTGGAGGGCGGGGCCAAAAGGGTCGTTGAAATCAGTTCTGCTTACTTAACAGGTTCGAAAACAATCTTCAGTTTTTTCTTGCCCCAAGCTCGGGCTTTGCGAATATCTTTTTCCATCCACACGTCAATACGGTTGGTAAATCGCTTGTTCATACGGTCACGCACAGTGTAAGTACCGGGCAGACCTTCAATTTGTACTTTGGCACCGTTCGTCAGGCCGTGCTTTTCCAAGTCACGGGATACGGCGATTATTTTGTCGCCTGGGCGCAGGCGGTTGTTCCAGGCGGCAACCCAAGGGTCGCTGTCAGTTTGTCCTGGTACAGAGTTATAGGCGGTTGCATCAACGATCATGGTTTTCTTGATTGCCGCGGACGCGTTGACACTTACACCAATTGCAAGAAGAGCGGCGATGAAAAAAGCTGTATTGCGCAGAGTCTGTTTCATGATGTCCCATTACCTCCAGGAATCAAATGGTCACAAGCCAAGAGGCGCTTGTGAAATTTCCAAGTGTTTTTGGAAATCGTTGATCAATATTTAATCAACGCTGGTTATATTACCGGCGATTTAGGAGGTATCAACTTTTTCTTATTTGATGACAGGATCACCAGCAGAACGGAGGCGGGCATAAAAACTTTGGAATTATTTGTTAAATAAATAGATAAAATAGAAATTTTAAAAGCATAATATGGAAATTTTTTACTCTAAAAAAGAATTAAAAAGGTCTTTCAGAGGGAAATAATTTCAATATCAAAAATATACCTGACAGCGATGTCATTCTAAATATTGCTGGGCGGTACGAGGATCGGCTTTCTAATTAGCAGCAAAAAAGTAAAAAATTTCTCTGTAACTATTTGTGACTAGACCTTCAAAACCTTCATATTGGAGAGATATAGGGTTATGAAATGGTGTGACTAATTATTCATATGGCCGGTTCGGGCTTAAAGAGCATTTTTGTCGAAGGCTAAAGAGTAGTTTCGGGGTTCTGACCAATAGGTTCCACCTGCTGACGCAATGTGGCGAGATAGTCAGCATCCTCTTTCAGATCAGGGAGTTTGTATTGAAGATCTAGTTGTACCGCTTTCTCCAGCCATGCGATAGCTTCTTCCAGATTTCCTTGCCACTCACATACCTGTCCGATATTGAAGTAAGTAATGGCCAGGTTATGCCACTCTTCCTGAGCCGATAGCCCGTTAATAGCACTCTTATAAAGAAGGTAAGCGGTGTTTAGTAGGTGGGCACGTTGGGTTATGGTTTCCTCGCTGGCTGCTTGGCGATGGTAGGTGTGTGCCATAGCTGAGCGTACCCTGGCAGCAGAGTGTGGCAATTCAGCACCGGAGTCCAGGTAATTCAATACAGATTTAAACTGGGCGCGAGCCAGAGGGTAGAGATCAGGGCGGGATTTTGCTCCCAGGGCATTTAACACAATGCCATAGCGATAACGCAGGGCCTGCTGCTGTGCTGGGTAAGGGGATAGTGCGGAGATAGCTTTTTCATAAAGGGGCAGAGCGGCACCGTATTCCCCTTTACGAGCCAGAGTTTCAGCTTCATTCACCCAGGTAACAGCGCCATGGGTGCTGCTGTGCGAGTCGAGCTTCTCGATTTGGGCTTGTTGTGTGATCGATATAGCGGGCACTAGTATCGCAAGGGTGAGAAGGGCGCAAAATAGGATCTGAAAACTGAAAAAATTTCTGTGCATAAGGATTTCCGCAATCTGGCCCGGTTGACGGTAACAAGGCCCACTTTCGTAGGCCCCTTACGTCAGTAAATCCCTAGTTCTTGAGTTGTGCCAGGAGTCCTTGCAGAGGGTGGCGCAGGCTGACACCTGCGAAGCGATTGGCTTGGCAGCGACAGGAATAACCGGTGGCTAGTTGGTTGCCCTTGCCGCCACTAAGTTTGGGTGCCCATGACTGCTGGAATATTACTTGCGAGGTATCCTTGTGTGTGGCCTCGTGGCCATAAGTGCCCGCCATTCCGCAGCAGCCGAGACTTTCGGTTTGCAGTTCCAGGCCGAGGGTGGCAAAAACCTCCTGCCAATCCTTCAAAGAAGCGGTGGCGTTGGTTTGTTCACTGCAGTGGGGCAAGAGCTGAAAACTGGCTGGGCGCACCCGCTCGCGTTGTTTGTATAGGTGTTCTTCTTGCTGTGCCAGCCACTCCTGTAAAAGATGGACTTTCGGTGCCTGTTCGCCCAGGAGTTTTTTGTACTCGGAGCGGTAGGTGAGAGTCATGGAGGGGTCTATCCCCACAAGAGGTATGCCACTGTCCGCCAGATTGTTGAGCATCTCGCTATTACCCTCGGCAACCCGTTGAAACTGGCGCAGGAATCCATGCACATGCAAGGGTTTGCCGTTGGCGCGGTAGGGAGCAAGTATCGGTACAAAGTCCAACTGTTTGAGCAGGCGCAAGATATCGGCCACCACTTCAGCATCAAAATAACTGGTGAAAGCATCTTGCACGATGATTACCGCCCGGCTGCGCTGGGACGGTCCCAGGGTTTCCAGGCAGGCTTTACTGGCAGTAGGCACGCCGAGTTCACGCACACTGGCTTGCAGAGTTTTCTGCGATAACTGAGGACTATCTACCATGCCGAAAATACGTTCCATTAAGAAGGAAACCGGCTTCAGTTTTAAGGGCCAATTGTAGAGCTGTGGCAGTTTTGCCATATGCGGCATCAGAAATTCCAGTCCGCCGACGGCGTAATCTTTTATCGGACGCAGGTATCGGCTGTAATAGAGTTCGAGAAACTTGCTGCGGAATTCCGGTACATCTACTTTGATTGGGCATTGGCCGACACAGGACTTACATGCGAGGCAGCCTTGCATGGCTTCATTCACTTCGTGGTTGAAGTCGTATTCGCCGCGGGTTTTAGCCAGGGTATTGATGAAGCGTTTGGGCAGGCCGACAAAAAAGGAGCGCTCGCGGTACTTGCGCGCGCTGGCTACAGCATCTACATCGTGCTTGCTTAACAGCCGCAGCCATTCGCGCATTAGAGAGGCGCGCCCCTTGGGAGAGTGGATTCGATTGCGGGTGGCCTTATAGGACGGGCACATCGCTTCATCGGGGTTCCAGTTAAAGCAGGCGCCGTTGCCATTACAGTGCACGCCTTCATCATAGCCCTCCCATACCTGGGCTGGGATCTGTCGGTCGAGTTCTCCGCGGGTGTTTACCGCATCAATTTTCAGCAGGCTGGAGTTGTCATCAGGCGTGGCAATTTTGCCGGGATTAAACTGGTTACGTGGATCGAAAGCGGATTTAATTTTTTGCAGCTCGGGATACAGTTCCCCAAAAAATTCTGGTGCATACTCGGAGCGAATGCCTTTGCCGTGTTCCCCCCAAAGTAGCCCCTTGTATTTTTGCGTAAGTGCCACGACCTGATCGGTGATTGGGCGAATTTGTGCGGCCTGCTGAGGATCTTTCATATCGATAGCTGGACGCACATGTAATACACCGGCATCCACATGACCGAACATGCCATAGTCGAGGTTGGCTTTATCCAATACTACGCGAAACTCAGCAATAAAATCTGCCAGGTTTTCGGGCGGTACGGCGGTGTCTTCCACGAATGGAATCGGGCGTTTTTCCCCTTGGGCATTACCCAATAGGCCTACCGCTCGTTTGCGCATGGCCCATATCCGGTTGACCTCCGTGTGACCGCGGGCGATGGAATAGCCGAAGCTTTTACCCGGTCGGCCTATGGTCTCATCAATGTGCCCAGTGAATGTTCTTAGTGCATGCTCCAGCTCTTCTTCTGTGTCTGCAGCGTATTCCACCAAGTTGACACCTTTGACTGGGCGACCCTCTGAGGGAAAAATTCGCTCACGCTGTGCCATACGATATCTTCCATGGCCAGCTGCAGGACTTTACTGTCTACCGTTTCGATAGACATGGGCCCCGCGCGCATCAAATCATTAGCATCGCGCAGTGCTTCCTGGAAGTGATCATACTTCAAGTTGACTAGCGCTACGCACTTGGGGATGGGTAGAAGGTTTAGTTTCGCTTCAGCGATAAAACCGAGGGTCCCCTCGGACCCGCAGAGTACACTATTGAGGTTAAAGCGCTCGTCTTCGCGGATATGGGCCAAGTCATAACCAGTAAGGCAGCGATTGAGCTTGGGGAACCTCTGTTCAATTAATTCGGCTTTTTCCCTGGCGATGTCATCACAGGTTTTGTGTACCTTTGCGGAGCGGCTGTCCTCTTGACATATTTTTTGTAGCTCTGTTTCCTCTATGGAAGAGGAGTGCCACAGCTCCCCCCATGAGTACTGTATGCAGCTCGAGCACGTGATCGCGGGTTTTACCGTAAACACAGGAGCCCTGGCCTGAGGCATCGGTATTGATCATGCCGCCGATGGTGGCGCGGTTACTGGTTGATAGCTCAGGTGCAAAAAACAGACCATGGGGTTTCAAGGCGGCATTTAACTGGTCTTTAACTACGCCAGCCTGCACTCGCACCCAGCATTCTTTTGCATTGATTTCCAGGATTTGATTCATATGACGGGAGATATCCACTACCAGTCCGTCAGTGAGTGACTGGCCATTAGTGCCAGTGCCGCCACCTCTAGGAGAGAGCACAATAGAGTGAAACTCTTTCTGATCTGCCAGCGAGGCCAGCAGCTGCAAATCGCGGCTATCACGGGGGTACACCACTGCCTGTGGCAGCACTTGATAGATGGAATTATCGGTGGCTAGGACCGTGCGGCTGGCGTAACTGGGGGTGGTATCGCCGCGGAAACCCGCATCTGTCAGTTCTTGCAAAAACTGCAAATAGAGCGCTTGAACCTCGTCGACTTCGCGCAATGCTGGAATCATGAGCTAATCCGTACTTTCGGGGGAGGTGAAGGCCGCATACAAGACCGGAGTGGAAGGCAGGTAACAACTTAAAGCCTGGCCGCTCGGTAGGAATGCGGCTCTGCATTGTAGCTGCGGTGTGGGTGGGCGCAAGCGGCATAGCGCTAAATCCAGGGTGCCGAAAAAGTTATACAAAGAGGAAGCTTGTATAACTAATTGCCGCAGGCTATAAAAAAGATACATGAAATTTTTCTGCGCACCATAACTATGCATATCCATCTACTGCCTAAGAAAATCCCTGTGGGAATTAGTCGCTGCGCGGTGGGGGACCCAGTGCGTTACAACGGCAGTCACAAGCACAGTAAAGTCTGCACTCAGCTGCTGAGCAATTGCTTCGAGCTCCATTCCTATTGTCCGGAAGTGGCAATTGGCATGGGAGTGCCTCGACCACCTATTCATCTCATTGTGAGTGACCGCCTGCGAGCGGTGGGAAGAGAGGATACCACCCTGGATGTGACAGAGTCACTGGAGCACTATGCGGATCAGGTAGTACCAGAAGTGGAAAATCTTCGCGGTTTTATTCTGATGCAGAAGTCTCCCAGTTGTGGCATTCGCACCACGCCCCATTACAAGGTGGATGGAACCGGGGTACTTGCCCATGACTCTGGATTGTTTGCCGCGCGTTTACGCCATCATTTTCCGCATTTGCCGATGGAAGAGGTGGGGCGTCTGAATGCCAGTGATATACGTGAAAATTTCCTCACCCGCGTTTTTGCCTACGATGCCTGGCATCGCTACGTGGCTTCCGACCCCCGCCCGGCTCGCGTGATCGAGTTTTATACCGCTTATAAGTACTTGCTGTTGGCCCATAGCCAGCCACAGACACGTGCACTTGGCCAGTTTGTTTCAAATTCCCGAGCGTTGGAAGCTGAGCGATTTGCCTATGAAGTGCGGGGAAAAATTATGGAAATTCTTACCAACCAAGCCAGCCGCAAGGATCGAACTAATGCCCTGATGCATAGCCAGGGCCACCTGAAAGGTTATTTGACCAAAGAAGAGCGGGCCGAGTTGGCACATCTTATTGATGAGTACCGCCAGGGGCGCAAACCTTTATCGGCAGTGCTTACTATGCTGCGCCATTATTTACCGCGGAGTCCCCATCATTTTATCCATAGCCAGGTCTTACTTGCTGCAGAGCCAGCCGAACTTGGTTTGTGTGAGTTTCGTTGATGGTTAGCATGAATGATACAGGTCTCACAGAAGTTGCCTATCTGCCTATTCGAGAAGTGGCACGTCGCACTGGTGTTCAGCCGGTAACATTGAGGGCCTGGGAGCGCCGTTACGGCCTCTTGACTCCGGTCCGTACCAGTAAAGGCCATCGTCTCTACAGTGACGAGGAGGTCGGGCGTATCGAAACTATTTTGATGTTCCTAGCGCGTGGCGTGTCTATAGGACAGGTTCGTGCACTATTGGAGCGTGGTGATGGAATAGTATTGCGCGCAGAGGAAAGTATAGAAACCGGGAGCAGTTGGCGTGAGTTACTTGATGAAACTTGTGAGCTGCTTCGAGAGGTTGCTGAGCCTCAGTTACGCCGGCGATTAGATCAGTGGATAACCGGTTTTTCACCGCAGTTATTATTGGAGTGCTGGTTAAAGCCCTTGAGAGAAAGATTGGATCGGTCGCCTTTACCTGACAGGACGTTGGTTCTTTCCCTTTTTTGGCAGTTGCTACATGAGCAGCTGATAGTGGCCAACGAT
Organism: Microbulbifer sp. MLAF003; assembly: GCF_030012965.1. NCBI lineage: Bacteria > Pseudomonadati > Pseudomonadota > Gammaproteobacteria > Cellvibrionales > Microbulbiferaceae > Microbulbifer > Microbulbifer sp. MLAF003. The sequence continues at coordinate 4,098,422 of NZ_CP120232.1, read as the reverse complement.
ATTGCCCGCAAAAACCTGTGCAAAGATAACAAACCAGATAAGTGTCGTATTTTTCTCCTGGGGCCTCCGGGTGAGGAGCAAAAGGTTTTTACCCTGATGTTTGGCAACGTGCTGCTTGCCAATGGTATTGATGCTTATGTCTTTAATGGTCAGGTAGGCATGGGCAACTTGGCAGCAATTATGCAAAAGCTTCAGGTGGATGGTGTACTTTGTTATAGCTACCGTGCGTTGCCCAAGCATTTTGTTACTAGGGATTTATCGACTCTGGCCTCAGAGCTTCGGGTGCCTCTATGGCTGGCGGGGGACTATGTTGAGATCCAAATTACTGAGTTGGATGGCATTATGAGACTGCCTTTTTGCTCAATTCTGCCAGGAGCTACCGCTAGTATTATTGCTCAACTACGGGAGCAGCTGAAATAATGAGCCAACAATTTACCCTGGGGCGCGGTTTGGTTTGGTTGCGCAGTGATCTGCGGTTACATGATAATTCTGCGCTCTACCATGCCAGCAAATGTTGTGAACAGTTGGCAGCGATTTTCATTGCATGCCCCGATAGTTGGAAAAGCCATTATGAAGGTGATGCATTAGTGGCTTTTCGTATGGGCTGCCTTTACGAACTACAGCTCCAGTTGCAAACCAAAAATATCCCCCTGTATTTTTTCGAGGTGCCCACATTTTCTGGAGTTCCCCAGGCACTGCAGAAAATTATCCGACGCCTTAAAATAGACGCGCTATTTGCCAATGCTGAATATCCGCTAAATGAACAGCGCAGGGATAATGCTGTGCGGGAAAAGCTACAGAGAAGTGGTATTCAGGTAAATTATTATAGTGATCGTACGCTCTTTTCTCCGGGGGCAGTGAGGACAGGTAGTGGAGATCCTTACAGGGTTTTTACTCCTTTTAAGCGCGCACTGATAGAACGATGTACAGATAGTGATGTTAAGCCTTTGCCCGCCCCTCGAAAAATACCCCTGACTGATGAGAGAGCACAATGGCCGAGGTCGGTGACCCTGGAGGGGGCGAAAAACTGAATCAAAAAGTACCTGGTAAGTTATTACATTTTTCAATTGAGGCCTTTAATTCGGGGGTTGTCAATGGCTGGAAGACTGGGGAAAAAGCTGCGCAAAAACGCCTGAAGGCATTTAGTGAAATAGTTAATAAATATCAGGCAGAACGGGATTTTCCTGCCTTGGATAGTACCTCGCGGCTATCGCCCTACTTAAATAGTGGGGCTATCTCAATCCGTCAGTGTGTAGGAATGGCCCTAAAACTCAATGACGGACACTGGTTAGGTGGACAAGATGGTATCGCCTGCTGGATTAGTGAGCTGATCTGGCGGGAGTTTTATACCCATTTATTGGTGGATTTCCCTCGGCTGAGTAAAGGAAAACCATTCAGAGAGGAAACTGATCAAATTCCCTGGTCATATGATAAAGATAGATTTGAGCGTTGGAGCCGAGGTGAAACTGGAGTGCCTATTGTCGACGCGGCTATGCGACAGCTGAACGAAACGGCATGGATGCACAACCGGTTACGTATGATAGTAGCTTCATTTTTAAGCAAAAATATGCTTATCGATTGGCGCTGGGGTGAACGGTATTTTATGCAACGCTTGATTGATGCTGACTTTGCATCTAATAATGGCGGTTGGCAGTGGACGGCATCCACCGGTACTGATGCTGCACCCTATTTCCGTGTATTCAACCCTTATAGTCAATCTCGGAAATTTGATCCCAAAGGTGAGTTTATCCGAAAATTTGTGCCGGAGTTAGCTTCTCTTGATGACAAGGGTATCCATGATCCACCACCTGTTGCAGGTTATCCGCAGGTTATTTGTGATGTGGGAGCTGGACGAAAACGGGCGATTGAGCTTTTTTCGAAATTGAAATAAAGGCCGCTAACGTGTTTTAGTAAGTATCATGTGCTCCAGTTAATAAGATACGTTCAAAATATTTCATCTTCATCATATGTAGAGATTGATAAGTCTCCATTCATATCAATATTTATGCGAAAAACTATTGGATTGCAACATACTTGGCAGTCTTCGGTGTATTGCTGTGGGGTTACAGAGGTGTCGATCAATACCGTAATTGATTCACCACAATATGGGCAATATATTCTCTCTTCAATTAAGGCATTAGGCATGGTCTGCTACCTCGCTAAGTTGGGGTAAAACTTTCATTTATCTTGCCATAAGAAAAGCTTTTTGAACTCGTTGTTCGATTCTATGATTAGAATATTCGACAATTTGTGTCATGATTACTTATGTGAATATAGCAGAAATTATTTCTTTGCTATAAGGCGGGCTCCCTATTGTAACTACCCTTCCCCCTTTTTGGAGAATTTTTTAATTTATGAAGTTGCCGATGTGAAAGGGGATGGCTTAATTAAAATAGGGGAGAGTCTGGTTTTAAACCTGAAAGCAGATTTTGCCATCTTTTAACAGGGCTTTTTTATGTCTAGCCAGCTTTATTGGCTTTAAAAAGAAAGAGAGCTACTTTTTAGATTGTCATTTTCTTCCGATGAATAATAAATTGATACTACAATATCTTGTTGCCCTCTAAGGCAGTAGCATATATGGTGTGGATTATTGCTTTAGGACTTCTGTATTACTTGACAGATATAAAGGTAGCTTTGAAATTTATGGGCAGCTTGGTTGATTTTGGGTTTGTAGGTCTTTTTATTTCCGCATTCTTGGCTGCAACTATCTTACCTTTAAGTTCAGAGGTTATTTTAAGTGCATTATTATTAAGTGGCCTATCACCAATTTCTTTAATTGCTGTAGCAACTGTTGGGAATGTGGCAGGCTCTCTGATTAATTATGCCTTGGGGTACTGGGCTGGCTTGGGGCTTGCGAAGAAATGGCTTAAGATGACCGAGAATGAATTTGATCAGGCAGAACAAAGATTTAAGAAGTACGGGGTACTTTCACTTTGCTTTTCCTGGGTTCCAATTATTGGCGATCCATTGACAGTTGTAGCTGGTATTTTACGGGTGCGCTTGTTGTGGTTTTTGATATTAGTAGGCCTGGGTAAGCTGCTTCGATATATAGTTCTTAGCTATATGGTGTTAAAAGTTGTATAGCTATAAGGCCTTGTTATGTTTTCCTCCTGTAATGTCCATTTTATGGTACTTTAAAGGGTAGCCGTGTTGCCTAATTGGAGTGGCGAGTACCGTAATGCCACTTCTCAAAGAGGTGAAATAGAGGCGAAAAGTAAGATATGTTTTTTGGACTAATTTATTAGAAGTCAAAATTTGTATATGCTCAGTCATTTTTACTTTATAAAACGAAATGCTCAATTGTCTTGCTGTTAAGCCAGTTTTTCAATTTTATTTCCAGTTTTTAATACCTCCGATATAGACCTCGTCGACATGGTAGTATAAGAATGTGCGGTCTCCGCGTTCAAACTTGTGTATTAACCTATCGATAAAGCTTCTATCAGGTTGTGTGGAGAAGAGAGAGTAAACAAATTGACCTGTTGGGGAATGTAAGCGTGCCTGCCCATTTCTCAACTTATGTCTCCAGTTTTGGCTTGGTAGCTTCAAGAATGTATTGATATCCATTAGCTTTAATCTGTGTTCGGGCGGATTAACCCAATTATAATTTTTCTTGTGGCGAGTGATTTTAAACTGTCTATTTACTTTTGATATAGTTTTCATCTGTTCAGCTAATCCCTCATTCAGCCTGGAGGGGGAGTAGGGTGTTATAGTATCTTTGATAGCGTGGCTAACATCATGTTTGGTTGTGCGAAACGTCCTAGCTCTTGTTTGCTTATCTAGGTATTTAACGTTTCACCGGTGATTTTGAACGGATATCAGTCTGATATGTACTTTTTAGAATTGATTATTTCTTGTTTTACATTTTCATTTTTCTTATCACTAAAATGTACTTGACCGATTTTCATCGGCCCACTTATAAATATTGGCATTGGCTGTAAACGAAATTAGGATAAAAAAGAGAAAGGTAATGGAAAATAAAGGGGAGGTCACTGCGGATATTCTCTAGATAACAGATACTTGGTGCTTTTGTATATATTAATGATTGCTATTTTGACCGCATCAATATCGCTTCTGCCATAGCTGCCTCTGCCAATAATCGATTGGAGTTTAACGTTGGAATGGGTGAATTACTATCGTTAATTATCAATGGTATTTCCGTGCAGCCAAGGACTACAGCATCGCATCCCGCTTCCCCGAACTGCCTTATGATATCCTGAAAATATTGAATGGTGTCTGGTTTAAAAATCCCGTTGACCAGTTCATACATAATTAAGTGGCCGACTTTTTCAATTGTTCTTTGTGGTGGGCGCTGCCAGCTTATATTTGCCGCCTCAATTTTTTCCGGATATACATCACTCTCCACAAGCCACTGGGTCCCAAGTATGCCTAGATTTGTGTAGCCCTTTGACAGTGCTGAATCAACTACACAGTCAACGATATGGAGCCAAGGCAGTGGAGACTTTGAGCTTATATAATTGAATGCTTGATGGATGGTATTGTCAGGGCAAATTAGTAGATCAGCCCCTTGAGCTTTGAGTTTCTTTGCGGAAGAGAGCATCAGGTCGCCGATACCCTCGAAATTATTTGACTCCAGGTACTGTACATAACTTGCCAGGGAGTGGGTGTGCATGGAAACCTCAGGATGGGCGTGTTTCCCAAGATACTTGGCGCTCTCATTGCAAATTGTCTTGTAGCAAAGCGCTGCTCCCTCAGCGGAGCATCCCACAATACCAATGTGCTTTATTTCGTTATTTAGCTTCACTGACTACTTCCTTTGATGTTTGAATAGCCCCCAAACACGCTCTCAATTGCTTATAGGGACAGGGTTTACTGACTCGGCAATAGGAATAGTTATCTTAAACGATGCATCCAGTGGAAAGAATTGTCAGGGATTAGTTTTTCCTTTGGTAATCTCACCAAGTAGAGTGGCTCTCTTTAAGTGTTTTTGGTAGTAAGCAAATGCTTTTGTACTAGAGAATGTGTTTTTGCTGGCCCTAAAAAAATAGGAGTATCAGATCTTCTTTCGCCGTTAATATTATCGGAAGTTCAGAGTTCTGATGTTTTATTGGAAGCTTTCCAATAAATGCTGTTCAAGTGTGTAGGCATATCAATAAGCAGCTGCCAATCGGCTGGCCCATATTTCCATCACCGCCACAATTATTCCTGAGAGCAAAGATGATGAAATCGGTATCTTCTGCTTGTGTCTCTTTAGATTGGGAAGCCCTCTGTAGACTTTTGTGAATTGCAGGAATGTTTCCTGTAGGATGTAACAGCTGGACATTTCCAAGTTAAGCGCACTAATTAAAGTGTCTTTTTGCTCTTTTGGTAAAGACGCGGAGAAGGCTAAACTTGCGATATGTAATAGCGATTTAGCCAGACATCTGTTCATTTGGTCCAAGCTCTTTTTTATTTGTCCCTGAATGTCCAGTTCAGAATGGCAACTGAAAATTATCGGCGATTGTAAACCTAAAAAGGTTATGACAGATCTTCCTAGTCTCGGTTGCAGAAATAGGCGCCAATAGAAAACAGGTTTGTGCACCTTGGTAACAGGTTGACTCTTACCGGGCCTAAAATGAATTTTGCCTATCTGATCAGGTTGCTGCTGAATTATCCAGACCAATTGGTCATATTCAGGTGCTTGATAGCATTATCTGATTACCTGCTTTAACTCCTCCCCTTTAACTCTCTCTCTGGTATCTCTTTGCCGACCAGAACCCACTCCCCGGTCGCAAATCGAGAGAGACGGATACTCACAGAATTTTCTGCGGTAATGCCCCTGCAAAATTCTGCCTAATGCGAAATCAGCCCTGATTTATAGCCATCAATTACCCTGACGGTTGTTACCGTATCGGGCATAAATGGCAGATAAATAGTGAAGAACGTGACAGATTTTACTCCCCGATTCAGCCTGCAAAGTCAGGCTCTGAACAGCGAGGATTCTAATGTATGGGCCGTCAGTGACCGGGCCCATGGCCTGGCTGACAAGGGGGAGGACGTCATATTTCTGTGTGTGGGTGATCCAAACTTCGACACCCCGGAGCCCATACTGGATTTTGCCCGTGCCAGGCTTGGCGTGGGACGTACCCATTACTCTCCCGCCGCGGGGGAGCCTATGTTGCGCCGCGCTATTGCCGATATCGAGAGTAAGGTATCTCAACACCCCTGCAACCCCGATGATGTCGTAGTGTTTCCAGGTGGAACCAACGCTATCTACGCAGTGCTTTCCTGCCTTCTGAATCCTGGTGAGGAGATAGTGATTCCCGAGCCGATGTATATTGGTTATGTGCCAATTTGCGACGGTCTCAGGCTCTCTGTTAAGCGGGTGGCTTGCCCTGCAGAGAAAGATTTTGCTTTCGATGTGGAAGCAATCAAGGCAGCTATTGGTGAAGAGACCCGGGTGGTAATGATCAATACCCCGGTAAACCCCACTGGCGCCATGGCAACCCCAGAGCAGTTACATGAACTGGCGGCATACTGTCGCCAGCGCAATGTCTGGTTGGTGTGCGATGAGATGTATTCCATGATTACGTTCGCTCGCCGTCATACTTCCCTACGCACGGCCGCTGAAGAGCTGGATAACATTGTGGTCATTGACGGCCTATCTAAATCCCATGCCATGAGTGGATGGCGCCTTGGCTGGGCAGTAGCTCGTGGTCCGTTGGTTGATCGGCTGGCGGAGTTTGCAGGTGCTACTATTTTCGGTTGCCCACAGTTTATCCAGGAAGCAGCGGCTTTCGCCCTGGAGTTCGATTCCTATTTCGTCAAACAGATGCGGGATGCTTACGAGCGCCGCCGCGACTTAATTGTCGAACGCATTGGCAAAATACCTGGCCTTAGCTGCTACAGCCCAGAGGCGGGAATGTTTGTTATGGTGAACGTGTCTGAAGTCGCTACCTCTGGGCAGGAGTTTGCCGAGGCCCTGCTGGATGCTGAGCGGGTATCCGTGCTACCTGGCGCACCTTTTGGTGAGAGTGCAGTGAACCATGTTCGCCTTACCCTTGCCGCGGATGAAGCTGAACTGTCCCGAGCGTTGGATCGTATCGAGCAGTTTGTCACCAGTGGAAATCGCCAGGCCGGCTGAGCCGATGAGCGAAAGAGGTCGCCTCAGACTAAAGTGTTGAGGCGGTGGCTTTTGCCGCTGTGGAGGCTGTAATGTTTCAGCCTTCAGCGAATACCGCTATCCTTGCCCCCTTTCAGATTCAAAAGAAATCAGTTCTGTGAAAATTGACCGGCATAATTTGCGTATTTTGCGGGCGCTGCAAACCAACGCCCGTATTAGCAACCTGAATTTGAGTGAACAGATTGGTCTGTCGGAGAGTGCCTGCCTGGCTCGGGTTAAGCGCCTGACCAGTGAGCGCTACATCCGCGAATTTCTTGCCGAGATTAACTTGGATAAGGTGCGCCATGCAGAGTTTTATGTAAACGTGGCCCTTAAGCGCCAGGATGCGCGTACCAGTGAAAATTTCCGGCGGATTATCAATGACATCCCTCAGATAGTATCCTGTGTGAAGATGTCTGGTGAGTTTGACTATATGTTGCGTTTCGTTTGCCCTGATGCGGCGGACTTCAATCGGGTCTCTGAGCAGCTGCTGGCCAACGAGGAAGCTGCGATCTCACGTATGACCTCGCATTTAGTCATTGAAAAAACCAAACCTTTCACTGGCTATCCCCTGGAGCTGCTGTTTCAGGACTGAGCCAAAACCGCAGGTGGTGGGGCTGAATAGCCCTACCACTGGAGCCAAGGGCTAGATTAGTAGCGATAGAGTTCTATCCAGACACCACCAGCAGGCGACTGCGCCGATCAAGTAGGCAATTGGTGTTGCTATCCAGACTGTTATATTGCCCCTTTCCCACTTCTTTTCAGGCACCTGCTGCCCTGGGATGTATCGTTGATGAAGCAGCCTGAGTATGTGACAAAACCCTATGAATAGAGTGGCAGTGATGGCGACAAACAGTATTTGTCCAGCTTCCACACCCAGGTTAAAACTGAGAAGTGCCAGGGGGATAGAGCTTTGCGGTAGCCCAATATCCGCCAGAGCACCGGCAAAGCCGAGGCCATGCAGCAAACCGAAGGCGAAGGCCACAAGCCATGGCAGGCGCGTTGTCAGGCTGCTGTAACCATGACCCTTGGCCAATATTTCTCGGGCTATAAAGACAATGCTGAGAGCGATGATTACTTCGACAGGGGCTTGTGGCAGGGATAAATGCCCCAGGGTGGTGGCGCCCAGGGTTATGCTGTGAGCTAGGGTGAAACCGGTGAGGGCAAGCAGTAGCTGCTGCCAGCCACTGCAGAGCAACATTAGGGCCAGGACAAACAAGAGGTGATCTATGCCGAGTAGAATGTGTTCCAGGCCGAGCTTGAAATAGGTGCTGGTAACTTGATCATGGGATTCCTTTTTGCCGACAGTAAAGCCAGTGCGCTCGGGCATCAGTCGTTGGAATATTTCATTCCCATCTAGCCAGGCAATCCGTACAAGTACGTCGGTGAGGGTGTGTTCCAGCCCATCAATGGAGATGGGCAGTTGTGAAAGCGCATTGGGGTGATATATCTGCCAGCGCTCTGTATAAAATCCGTTTTGGAAGCCACCACTGGCTGGGCCAAGTACAGTAGAACCCAGGCCCAGATGTACATCCAGAGACAGCCGTAATTCTCCGCGCGCGGGCACTCGCCACATAACATCAAATCGCCGTGAGTCTATCTGTTCAATTTGGAGATAGGCGGATCGTAACTCATGGGCGGTGGTAGGGAGTGAGAGAGCAGCTATACACAGCACTAATAAGTATATTTTTGCCCAGCTTTTATAGTGCATCTTTTTCGTCCTGCTATAGTGTGGCAATTTCAGAGGGATGGGGCGTCAATACGTACTGTGTAATTTTCTCGGTACTGCTGATATTGCTGTTCCAGTTGTGCTTTTCGCCTGTTTAATTGCCAATCACGCAGCACCTGAGTCCGCACTTCTGAAAACTTGGCTGCGCTGCTGGGTTCATAATCATCTACGAAAACCAGGTGCCAGCCATAAGCGGACTTCAGTGGTCCAAACCAGTTTCCTGCGATGATTTAGTAAGTTGGCTGGAAAAGCCGGGGCCAAATAGCTGATCAATACGCGTGCTGCTCTTATTGTTTATCTGATTGGGCAATAGGCTACTGTCTCCGGCAGAGGCGTCTTCCAGGCCCTGGTTAAGCCGGATGAGGACTTTTTTAATATCCTCCTGGCTATTACTGGTTTGAAAATAGAGTTGTCGGAAGCTGAAGTGGGCTTGGCGCTGGTAGTCTTTCCCATTTTGCTCCATGTATTGCTGCAGCGTGCTTTCCGCCGGCTCAAAGTTGTCGGCAATATCCCTGGCGGCAAGTTCTATCTTCATACGTAAACGTCGCCGGATCACGGTGTCATTGTGATCCAGACCGAGGTTCAGCGCCTCACGGTACAATATTTCTTCTCGCACATAAGTTTCCACAAGCTGCTGTACCTCAACAGGAGAGGGTGCCCGTTGCCAGCGACGGGAAAATACTGCGGAAAGGTGCTCAATACGGTCCTCAGTTATGACAATTTTGTTGCGGTCCACCGATTGTTCTTGTACAAGCGTATCAAGGATAAACAGTGCACCGCCGATGATTAACATATGAGTGAGCGGCTCTTTGATTAGTGCTCTCATACTCGGGACCTGTTTGAAGTAACTGGTGGGAATGAAGTGGCGACCGGTAAGTATGGAAGGCGGTAAGTGTTTTGCCAGAAAGAAAAAGCTTTCCCTGCCGGCCAATTTACCAAGGAATGGTGACCTATTAGAAAGAGTGGCGGCTTGGGCCTCATATATACTTGAGGAAGGCTTTCGGGAAGGCTTGCGGTTTTGCGAGCCTTCCTAGACGTTAGATCACCGCTGGTGGAGGGGAGTTGCAGTTGAAATATTTGGGTAGAGTCTATTTAACTCTCAACTTGTTGATTTTTGCGTCTATAGGTCTGGGAGCTCTGTTTAATCCAGAGGCTTTCGCTGCAGCAGTTGGCCTGTCATTCATTTCCCCTGCAGCTGTGCCAGAGTTTCTTGCTACTTATGGTGGCTTTATGCTGGCAATTGCCGTAATTCTCTTAATTGCTCTGGCAATGCGGCCACACCGCCGGGCAGCCTATGCGGCTTTGTCGATTTCTTATATTGGGTTCGCCATGGGTAGACTTTTTGGCATGCTGGCAACCGGCAGCTTTGACGAGCGCAACTTGTTGTTTTTGGCCCTGGAAATATTGATGGTGGTCTGGGGACTTTTCTGTTATCGAGAATCTCGCTGGTTGCCGTTGCAACATGGACACTAAATGAGAGTTTTCCAATTCAAGTTGTACCTCTAAAGCTTTCGCTTATTGATAAATGACTTATTCTTTTCCCATCCAATAATTTTCCTTGTATTAATTATTGCCAAAAAGCCTGGCGAGGGCTTTCAGCCCTGGCCTGCTGTGTCTTTTTTATCAATTGAAAAATTGTTGCGCAGTGGCCCTGTATGGCCTCTGATTGGTGGGTGAAATGTCACAGTTCCAAAGCTTGGTTGAAGCCTTGGTTATCCTGGTTGCTCTCTGTGCCTCGGCAATCTGGTTGCGTAAGCACCGGGTGATTCTCGAAGAGGAGCAGGGCGTTTTTGGGCGCCTAACGACGGATTTTGCACTGCCCGCAGTCATCCTACTCAGTTTGAGTAAGGTTCCTTTTTCCTCTCAGGCGTTAATACCGGCTGCAATTTTGTTCGTGGTTAGCATCGGTATTATGGTGCCCGCGTGGCTCATCGGAAAAATGATGGGATTAGGTCGCAAGACACTTGGCTCTATTGTATTGGTGGCTGGGTTTGGCGGCTCATCCACCTTAGGACTATCGTTGATCCGGCGGGTTTTTAACAATAATCCACTGGTAATGAGAGATAGTGTACTGATAGGGGAATATGGCGCCTTATTATCCGTGTTTACTTTTGGTGTTGCCGTAGCTATTTACTTCGGCAGGGATGAGGGAAAAAGGGAAAGTCTGTGGGAAGCCTGCAGGCCTTTTTTTACATCGCCAATTTTCATTGCCATGATCCTAGGAACTGTTATTTCTCTTATTAGCTTGCCTCAGGGAAATGTCTTTGTTCAACTATTTGAAGATATTTTGCGAGTTTCGGGTCGGTCCCTGATTGTACTGGTGGCATTCAGTATCGGTTTGGCATTGCGTCCAATTGCGGTGCGTGAACTGGCGGGTCTGATTACTGTTGCTGTGCTTTTGAAGTTAGCGGCAGAGCCTCTTCTTGCCTGGGTTCTGGCGCTGTCTTTTGAGCTGCCACACCTGGAGCGGGAGTTACTGGTTTTACAGTCTGCTATGCCCTCTGGTGCGATTGCTGCTGTCCTGGCTAAACGTTATGGATGTGATGGTGCGGTTGCCTCAGCTATGGTGGTGGCGACAGCCTTTATCAGCTTGGTATCACTGCCACTCACGCTGTATTTGGGAGGATGAGCATTCGGGATCCGGACCTGTGAATATCAGTTGAATGCCACAGGTCCGACCGAACGCCCTATGCGATAATTTTTTCTCCGTCCTCCCTATCTGGAGTTGGTGCCGTCCCATGGGCTTGAGGCAGCTTTTCACCATGGAGCTCCCCGTCTACCGCTTGGCGGAAAACTTTCTTGTAGTCTTTGAATTCAGTACCCATCAACCGGTCCCACCAAGTGAAGTAGAAGCCATAATTACCCTGGAATCGTTGATGGTGAAGGTCGTGGTGGGTGGTTGTAGTCATATTGTCCAGCGGACCATCCACCCAGCTGCGTGGGTGAAATTCGCGGCCGGTATGTAGCATGGAGTTACGGAAAATCATTACAAACAGGAAACTGAGCCAGATAGTTGGGTGTAGGGGTATTGTTAGTGCAATCAGGGGGAGAAGAGCCCATTAACAAAAATTTCCCCGATTGAAAAACTGTAAGCCGTCCAGGGTGTGGGAGTCCGCGACATATGGTGCAGACGGTGGAAGTGTTTAAACACCCTTGGGTGGTGCATGGCCCTGTGGGTCCAGTAAAAGTAGGCGTCATGTAAAAGGATAACTACAGGCAGGCTGATCAGGTTCCACCACATAGGGTAATCACTCCACTGCCAGTAAAGCTTGGCAATGCCCATATCCTGCAGCAGATTAATAGTGATACCGAAAAGAGTGAAAATACAAACGGTCAGCATTGAGTAGCTGACTTCTCGTCGAATGTCCCCCCAGTTGGCTCGGCGTTCTTGAATTCGGCGCCGGTTCATCCAAGCGCGAAATAGCCAGCCTGCACAGATACTCATTACTGAAGCCGCCAGCACATAGCGAAATAGGGTTAATTTAAAGTGAGTGGCTCCGTAGTGACTCACGTCCATTAGAAAATCCATACTCTCACCATCAATATTGTATTGGAAATGGAGTCGCTGTTTTCCCGGTAGGATTGGGGCAGCGCGTGCGGTGGAGTTTCCAGTCTGGGGACGTTTTTTAATAGAGGCTTGCGGAAAATGAAAAAATGCTGACGGATTCCGAACGGCTGCCCAATCAGGCGGGCAGCTTCTCGCGACGGTACTCGGTGGGAGTCAAATTATGGCGGCGCTTGAAGGCAGCATTAAAGGGGCTGAGTGAGCGGTAGCCGATATCCAGGGCGATAGTCAGTACCGGAAGGTGCGCCTGTTCAGGGTCTGCAAGGCGGGCGCTGGCTTCATCAATACGGAACTGATTTAGATACTCATTAAAATTCCGATAACCGAGATGGCGATTAATCAGAGTGCGCAGCAGGTGTTCGCGAGTATCCAGTTGCTCTGCCAGCTCCCGAATAGTAAGACCCGTGTGACGGTAGCCGCCGTTTTCCATATGCTCCTGCAGTTTTACCAGCTGTGCCTGCTGCTGTTCATCCAGACTTGGCACTGGTTCTGGTGGTGGTGCCTCTTCCTCTGGGGATTCTACTGGTGCTTGTGAAAGGGACTCCCCCAAGGCGCTGGGTGCTAGTGCCAGCAGCCATAAACAAGCTGCCAGCGATAAAAGGCTGGCTAACAGTGCGTGTAGGGTCGGTACACCATTCGGCACAGGTCGGTAAGCAAACAAAGACTCGGCACTGATCACAATAAACATATAAGCGCCAACTACAATTAACAGGATTGCGCGCAGGCGGCGGCGCTCTTCCACAAGGTCGGATTGGAATTGCCCTAACAGTGTCAACACTCCCAAGCCAATCAGGGCGAGGCGTAGGAATTGGGATAGATTAAAGAAAATTTCCTGTGCGTTGGCGCTCACTGAAATTGGTGCGTGATTTGCCATGACGCTGAAGATGATGGAGAGGGAAATCGGGAGCCAGCCCCAATGTGGGAAGGATTCCTCCTCTCGGCATAGCAAATGTGTAAAAAGCCAAAAGGCGGCAGGCACCAGAATCACAGGCATATGAACAAGCATGGCAACGGTGCCACTAAGCGCGGGCAGTGTCGGTAGTAGCAGGTAGCAAATTACGCCTAGCAGGACCAGAATCAGCCACCGACCTGCAGCGAGCTGGTAGTGGTTAATGGATACTTTGGCAGCCGCCAGCAACAGTAAAGCGCAGGCCCCGCCAGAGAAAATAAATAACCGGCGGTCATGGCTTACCTCCAGCGGTTAGCCCAGGCATCCAGGACTTTGCTGCTATAGCTGTGGCGGCCATAGCTGCCATTGTAATAAGCGAGGGCATTGGCCAAGTTACCCTTGGCTTTCTTAATATAGTGCTTGAGGATTGTGCAGCCATAGCGCAGATTGGTATCCATATCGATCAGGTTGTCATCCGGACGCCCGATTTCCTTTTTCCAGAATGGCATCACCTGCATCATACCCTGGGCACCTACTCGGGATACCGCATAGGGATTGAAGGCGCTCTCGATCTGGATTACGGCGAGGACAATCTCCGGTCGTAGTCCCGCACGCGTCGCTTCGCGGTGCACCGCTTTCAGCACATGCATCCGTCTTTTAGGGTCTTTGATATAGCGGGATAGAGGCTGGGATTTTGACATCAGCCACACCTCTGCATCGAAGCGATCGACAAAACTGTCTGCCTGGCTGATGGCTTCTCTCAGGGCGAGGCGCAACTCGGGATCGACTTCATTGGAGATGCTCTGGGATTGGGCGCCACACCAAGATAAGCATAACCATATTGTGGCGATAGCTTTTTTTATCATGGCTTGGATTTTACGAAATCCTGACAAAATGGGCAGTGCCTTTTTGCGGACCTGTAACGCAAATCTACTTTATCGCGGAGTATTGGCAGGATACCCGGCCCGCTAAGGAGCCGGGATGGCGGGTTGTGGATTAGTGGCTGATTTTATCCAGTAAGACTTCTTCCAGCTGGGAGACAGCAAACTCCTGGCTTTCAGCATCGCCGCGCCCTTTGTACTCCACCACACCTTTTTCCAGGCCGCGGTCGCCGATTACGATACGGTGTGGGATACCGATCAACTCGACATCTGCAAGCATGGCGCCAAGTCGTGCCTTTGGCTCATCCATCAGCAATACATCGATGCCATTGTTGCGCAGGGATTCGTACAGGTGGTCGCACTTCTCCCGCACCACTTCGCTTTTGTGCATATTGATAGGCACGATCGCCAGCTGGAACGGAGCGATTGCATCTGGCCACAGAATGCCGGAATCGTCGTGATTCTGTTCGATCGCTGCCGCTACGATACGGGAAACACCGATGCCGTAACAACCCATCGGCATTACCTGTTCCTTACCGTTTTCGTCGAGTACAGTGGCATTCATTGCGCGGCTGTATTTGTCACCCAGCTGGAAGATATGGCCTACTTCAATGCCGCGTTTGATTTCCAGGGTCCCCTGTCCATCAGGGCTGATATCGCCGGGAACCACATTGCGCAGATCGGCAATACGGCCGAGCTCTACATCGCGACCCCAGTTCACGCCGGTATAGTGGTAATCGTCGCGGTTAGCACCACAGATGAAATCTGCCAAGTGCGCTGCTGATCTATCCACAACCATCTCGATCTTCATGCCCACTGGGCCCAGAGAACCGATATTGCAGCCCAGCTCGTCAGCGATACGTTGCTCTGGTGCGAACTCAAGCGGGCTTGCGATACCGGCCAGCTTTTCCGCTTTTAGTTCATTTAACTCGTGGTCGCCGCGGAGGACCAGCGCGACCAGTGGTGCGGTTTCCCCTTCTTCGCATGCGCCCATCACAATGAGAGTTTTCACCGAGTGGGCAGGGTCGCTCTTCAGGAATTCGCTGACATCGACGATGGTTTTCTGCCCTGGGGTGTGCACTTCCTGCATATCCCCACTGGGTGCGGCACGCTCACCGGCAGGGGCTACAGCTTCAGCCAGCTCTACGTTGGCTGCGTAACGGGACTCTGTGGAGAAGGCGATATCATCTTCACCACTTTGTGCCAGAACGTGGAACTCGTGGGAACTGGAGCCTCCGATAGAGCCGGTATCCGCCAGCACTGGACGGTAGTCCAGGCCAATGCGGTCAAAAATACGACAATAGGCATTGTGCATTATGTCGTAGGTTTCCTGCAGGGAGTCCGCATCGATATGGAAGGAGTAGGCGTCTTTCATGGTGAACTCGCGTGCGCGCATTACACCAAAACGGGGGCGAATTTCGTCGCGGAATTTGGTTTGTACCTGGTAGAAACTCGCCGGTAGTTGTTTATAGCTGTTGATCTCGTTGCGGATCAAATCGGTGATCACTTCTTCGTGGGTTGGGCCCAGGCAGAAGTGATTATTGTGGCGGTCCTGGATTCGCAGCAGCTCAGGGCCATACTGCTGCCAGCGGCCGGATTCTTCCCAAAGCTCTGCCGGTTGTACCACGGGCATTAGTACTTCCAGTGCTCCGGCTCGGTCCATTTCCTCGCGTACAATACGCTCCACCTTACGCAGCACGCGCAATCCTGTGGGTAACCAGGTGTACAGGCCGGATGACAGGCGACGGATCATACCCGCGCGCAACATTAGTTGATGGCTAATTACCACCGCGTCGTTTGGGGTTTCTTTTTGGGTTGCAATGAGATAACGGGATGCGCGCATAGGAATCTGTTGGGCTCAATTATCAGTAAGCTGGCTATTTTACGCTATTCATCGCGCAATAAATATTGCCGCTTGGTTCTGGTCTGGTTATTAAGATTGGGGGGCAGTGAGCTCTAACTGGCTCATATCCTATGTAAGCCAAATTAAGTAGGAAAGGGCGTTTTCCGAGTACATCAGTAAAAAACCCCGCATGAGCGGGGTTTTTTACTGAGGAAGAGGGATGTCTTAGGACTCCGCCATTTCTTTCAGCTTCTTCAGCGGACGAACTTTCACCTGAATGCTGGCCGGCTTGGCCTTAAAGGTGGTCTCTTCACCAGTGAACGGGTTGATGCCCTTGCGAGCCTTCTTGGCCGGCTTCTTCACGGTGGTGATTTTCATCAGGCCAGGCAGAGCGAACTCGCCAATAGCGCGCTTCTTGATGTGACCTTCGATGATATCGCTCAGCTCATCCAGAACAGACTGAACCTGTTTGCGGGACAGCTCAGTGTTTTCCGCAATTTGGTTCAGGACCTGGGTTTTAGTGTACTTTTCCTTGATTGCCTTTACTTTTTTGGCCGGTGCGGCTTTCTTAGCTGGAGCCTTTTTGGCAGCAGCTGTTTTAGTAGCAGCTTTCCTGGTAACAGCCATGGCTTACTTCCTTCTTTTGTTGTTTGGTATGTATCCGGTAAAAGTGTGTTTGGTCTCCCGCTGCGCTGCATCCAAAAAACGGCGGTCTCAGCGGGTGATGGAGGGAAGTATATATAGTTTTTGTTCGGCCGCACGGGGAAATACTGGAAAAATAGTGCTTTTTCTATAGTTTTTAGCCTTTTTGTGACTCTGAAACCCCTCTCGACAGGCCAAAAGGTGGGGGCAGCTTCTTCCCTTTGGGGGGCTCATGTATACTCTGTCCCCCTTTTTACAGCACCAGGTACTGAGTAATGCCGATCTATGAATACCAGTGCAATGCCTGCGGCCATGAAATGGAGGCCCTGCAGCGCATGAGCGATGACCCGCTCAAAGACTGTCCAGCCTGTGAACAGGCAGAGCTGCGTAAGAAAGTTTCCGCGGCTGGATTCCGCCTGAAGGGCGGCGGTTGGTATGAGACTGACTTTAAAACTGGTAATAAGAAAAACCTTGCCGGTGGCGCAGCCAATAATGGTAATGCCAAGGGCGACAAGCCCGCTAAGCCGGCGGCAAAGACGGCCTAGATCCGCTGTGCGGGTTTGCCCGCGCGGTGTACTCTCTACTTAAACTTTTCACCTATCGATAACGGGAATTTTCATCCATGCGCAGCGACTACTGTGGCGTCCTTCGTTCCGCGGACATAGACCGTGTAGTAACCCTCTGTGGCTGGGTCGATCGCCGTCGAGATCACGGCGGTGTGATCTTCATCGACCTGCGCGATCGCGAGGGTATTGTTCAAGTAGTATTTGATCCGGATGCTGCCGAGCATTTCGAAATGGCCGACCGCGTGCGCAGTGAATATGTGCTTAAGGTCACTGGGCGTGTGCGTGCCCGCGCTCCAGAGGCATTGAATCCAAATATGGATACAGGTGAAGTCGAGGTATATGGCACCGAGCTGGAAATTCTCAATGCAGCGGAAACCGTACCTTTCCAGTTGGATGAGCATACTGAAGTAGGTGAAGACGTACGTCTTAAGTACCGTTACCTGGATCTGCGCCGCAATGAGATGCAGAGCAATTTGTATTTCCGCTCCAAGTTGACCACTGCTATCCGCAATTACCTGGATGAACACGGCTTCCTCGATATTGAAACTCCAATCCTGACCCGTGCCACCCCGGAAGGCGCGAGGGATTATCTGGTCCCAAGCCGGACCCACGAAGGTAAATTCTTCGCCCTGCCGCAGTCTCCACAGCTGTTTAAGCAGTTGTTGATGGTTTCCGGCTTTGACCGCTACTACCAGATAGCCAAGTGTTTCCGAGACGAGGACCTGCGTGCGGACCGCCAGCCGGAATTTACCCAGATCGATATCGAGACTTCCTTCCTCGACGAGGAAGAGATCATGGCGATCACCGAAGGTATGGTCCGCAAGCTGTTTAAGGAATTGAAGGGCATTGAATTGGGCGAGTTCCCCCGCATGACCCACTATCAGGCCATGTTGCGCTACGGTTCCGACAAGCCGGATCTGCGTATTCCGCTGGAAATGGTAGAAATTAAAGACCTGATGACCGAAGTGGATTTCAAGGTATTTTCCGGACCGGCTAATGATCCTAAGGGCCGTGTGGCTGCGATCAAAGTACCTGGTGGCTGCGATAAGCTGACCCGCAAGCAGATCGATGACTACGGTAAGTTTGTCGGCATCTATGGCGCTAAGGGGTTGGCCTATGTGAAAGTCAACGATCGCGCTGACCTTGAAAACGGTCTGCAGTCTCCAATTGTTAAATTCCTGCCCCTGGAAACACGCGCGGCAATCCTCGACCGTTTGCAGGCGCAAGATGGAGATATTATTTTCTTCGGAGCGGATACGGCTAAGGTGGTTTCTGAAGCCCTGGGTGCATTGCGCTGCAAGCTGGGTGAAGACCTGGGTCTCTATACCAGCGAGTGGGCTCCCTTATGGGTGGTGGCCTTCCCGATGTTTGAGGAAAATGATGACGGTAGCCTCACCGCATTGCACCACCCGTTTACTGCGCCCTCTTGCAGCCCGGAAGAGTTGGAGAAAAATCCGCTCGAAGCTTTGTCGCGCGCTTACGATATGGTGCTAAATGGCACTGAGCTGGGTGGTGGCTCTGTACGTATCCATGATCAAGAGATGCAGCAGGCGGTATTCCGCATTCTCGGCATTGATGAGGAAGAGCAGCGCGAGAAATTTGGCTTCCTGTTAGATGCGCTTAAATACGGTGCGCCCCCCACGGTGGCCTTGCCTTTGGTTTGGATCGTCTGGTTATGCTAATGACCGGCAGCGACTCTATCCGCGATGTGATCGCTTTCCCAAAAACCCAGAGTGCGGCCTGTGTGATGACAGATGCACCGGGAACGGTGGACGCCAAGCAGCTGCGTGAATTAAGCATCCGCCTGCGCCAGAAAGAAGAACAAATCAGCTGATTTTCCCCGGTGGGCTATGCGAAGCGAGCCCGCGAAATCGTGTAGATGGACAGCTCGCTTCGCTTACTGGTCCATCCCACGCACAGACTGAAGAGAGACGACAATGGCCGGACATAGTAAATGGGCCAATATCAAGCACCGCAAAGCGGCCCAAGATGCCAAGCGGGGCAAGGTTTTTACCAAGATTATTCGCGAATTGACGGTTGCAGCGAAAGCGGGGCCGAACCCAGATGATAACCCGACGTTAAGGGCTACCATTGATAAAGCTCTGGGCGCCAATATGAAGCGCGATACCATCGATAAGGCGATCGCCCGCGGGGCCGGAAATGCTGAGGGTGAAAACTACGAAGCGGTTGTATACGAAGGGTACGGTGTTGGTGGTGTAGCGGTGTTGGTAGAGTGCCTGACCGACAACCGCAACCGTACGGTGGCCGAAGTGCGCCACGCTTTTTCCAAGCGCGGTGGAAACCTGGGTACAGATGGCTCGGTAAGTTACCTGTTCACGCGTAAAGGTCAGATGTTCTACGAGACTGGGGTCGATGAGGATTCGCTGATGGAAGCGGCCCTGGAAGCGGGTGCTGAAGATATCGAGACCAATGACGATGGCAGCGTTGAAGTTACCACTGAATTCCAGGACTACCTGACAGTAAAAGACGCGCTGGTAGAAGCTGGTTTTACTCCGGATAGTGCCGAGATTGCGATGATCCCCTCCACCACAGTTCCCCTGGATAAAGATGGTGCGGAGAAGGTGCTGGCGCTGGTCGAGATGCTGGAGGATCTCGATGATGTGCAAAACGTTTACACCAATGCGGATATTCCTGCAGAGGTCATGGAAGAGTTGGGCTAACTCCCGCTCACTGCAGGGCAGGGAGCGTCCTGCCTTGCCCCATGTGATTTTCGATACGCTCCTCGCAAGCTCTCCCTTGACGCTTTCATCTCACCTTGGGACACTCCCACCACTATATAAACATACAGATACCTGGGGAGCTGCCTCTTGACCCGAATCTTGGGTATTGACCCCGGCTCGCGTAAAACGGGCTATGGAATTATCGATGTGGAGCGGGGTAAGGCTCGCTATGTGGCTAGTGGGGTTATTCGTATTCCCGAGGGACCTCTGCCGGAACGCCTCAAGCTGATTTTCGATGCGGTGTGCCAGATTGCACAGCAATACCAGCCTGCACAGATGGCAATTGAAAACGTATTTATGTCCAAGAGTGCAGGCTCCGCCCTAAAACTGGGGCAAGCCCGTGGTGCCGCTATTGTGGCTGGGACCAATAGCGGCCTCGAGGTTGCCGAGTATGAAGCGCGCAAGGTCAAACAGGCGGTGGTGGGCAATGGCGGTGCAGATAAATTGCAAGTTCAGCATATGGTAAAAACCCTGCTGTCGCTGCCAGCGGCGCCCCAGGAGGATGCCGCTGATGCGCTCGCGGTGGCGCTGTGTCATATGCATACAGAGCAGACATTGGCATTTACCGCTGGAGATGGGGGGCGCGCAGTCGCTTCCGTCGCGGGCGTCTCAGTATGTGAATGGCTCCTGCCGCTCTCCCTCTTTCGTTGGGGCAGGTATAACAAATTTGGAATAACACATGATTGGACGATTGAGCGGCTCTCTGGCCGCAGTGCAGCCGCCGCTGCTATTGGTGGATGTGCAGGGAGTTGGCTACGAAGTGCTCGCTCCCATGACCACTATCTTTGAGCTCCCGGCCCTGGGTCAGCAGGTACAGTTGCACACCCATTTGGCCGTTTCAGAGACTGCCCAGCAGTTGTATGGCTTTATCCGTGATGCCGATCGTAAGCTTTTTCGGACCCTGATAAAGGTAAGTGGTGTTGGCCCCAAAATGGCACTGGCAATTCTGTCTGGACTCGACGGTGCGGCGTTGGCGCGCTGTGTTGCAGAAGACAATGTTGCAGCTCTGGTAAAAGTGCCTGGTGTGGGTAAGAAGACTGCTGAGCGTTTGATAGTGGAGCTGCGGGATAAGTTGACCCCGGACTTTGGTGATGCCAACGATATCCCCTTGATAGCCGCGACTGCCAGCCCCAGGGCAGATCATGCCGGAGAGGCTGAATGTGCCCTGGCGGCATTGGGCTACAAGCCAACTGAAGCCAGTAAAATGGTTGCGCGCGCCAGCAAGGAGCAGCCTGATGCAGATAGTGCTACCTTGATTCGCTTGGCCCTGAAGGGCATGGCGCCCGCGTAAATTGAGTGCCCTGGAGTTGTTGCGATGATAGAAGCTGATCGCCTGGTAGCACCTGATCCGGTAGGCCCTGCGGGCCACGAAGAGCAGTATGACCGCGCTGTGCGCCCCAAGACTCTGTCGGACTATGTGGGTCAGCCGGTGGTGCGTGAGCAGATGGAGATCTTTATCCAGGCCGCCAAACTGCGCAAAGAGGCCCTGGATCACACCCTGGTGTTTGGCCCGCCCGGCCTGGGTAAAACCACCCTTGCGAATATTATTGCTGCGGAGATGGGAGTGGCTATCAAGACCACTTCCGGGCCCGTGCTGGAAAAGGCGGGCGACCTGGCCGCCTTGATGACCAATTTAGAGCCGGGTGATGTGTTGTTTATCGATGAGATTCACCGCCTGAGCCCACATGTGGAGGAAGTCCTGTATCCGGCGATGGAGGACTACCAGCTGGATATCATGATTGGTGAAGGGCCTGCGGCACGCTCAATCAAACTGGATTTGCCACCTTTCACCCTGGTGGGCGCCACAACCAGGGCAGGCTTGCTCACCTCCCCCTGCGCGATCGCTTCGGCATAGTTCAACGCCTTGAATTCTATAACGTGAAAGACCTCACCAGCATCGTGCGCCGCTCCGCGGGCCTTATGGGGGTGGATATGGATGAGGGGGAGCCCTGGAGGTGGCGCGGCGTGCCCGCGGCACCCCGCGGATTGCAAACCGCCTGCTCCGCCGCGTCCGAGATTATGCCGATGTTAAGGGCAATGGCTCTGTGGATTCGGCCACCGCGGATGCCGCGCTCAATATGCTCAATGTGGATGCCCGCGGCTTCGACCAGCTCGACCGACGCATGTTGCTAGCCATGATTGAGAAGTTTGATGGCGGCCCGGTTGGGGTAGACAGCCTAGCAGCTGCGGTGAGTGAGGAGCGCGATACCCTGGAGGACGTACTTGAGCCCTACCTGATTCAACAGGGCTATATCGCTCGCACACCTCGCGGACGGGTGGTTACAGGGCTCGCCTATGAACATTTCGGCATACCAGCGCCGGATAAAAAGCAGTGAGAGGAAACCGGGTGAAAGGAGACTTCAGTATTCCCATGCGTGTGTATATCGAAGATACAGACGCGGGCGGCATTGTGTATTACGTGAATTATTTGAAATATATGGAGCGCGCGCGCACAGAACTGTTGCGCTCCCTCGGTTATGATAAGCCGGCGATGCCGGCGCAGGGGCTTTTACTGGTGGCGCACTCCGCCGAGATCCAGTACCGCCGCTCCGCTCTACTCGATGATGCATTGCACGCTACTGCGGCGATTGGCAAACTGGGGCGAGCCGCGGTGACTTTCGAGCAAAAAATCTGGCGCGGCGATGAGCTAATTTGCGAAGGTGTGGTCAAAGTTGCCTGTGTCGCTGACGACAGCCGCAGGCCCTGTGCCCTGCCGGAACCTATTTATTCAGCATTAAAGGCAGTTATTTAAGAAGATGAACGCCGGTGAACAACTTTCTCTTTGGGGGCTAATCCAGAACGCCAGCCTGTTGGTACAGCTCGTGATGCTGTTGCTTTTATTGGCCTCTGTGGTGTCTTGGGTCATGATTATCCAGCGCGGGCTTTACCTATCCCAGGCCAAGCGCGGCCTCAGTAGCTTTGAGCGTCGCTTCTGGTCCGGTGCGGACCTCAACAAGCTGTTTCGCGAGGGAAGTGAGCGCGCCGAAAAAGGCAAAACTGATGGGGTCGAATCCCTGTTCCGCGCCGGCTTTACCGAGTTTACCCGCCTGCGACAGCAGGGCAGCAGTGGCCCTGAAGCGGTTATGGAGGGTACTGAGCGGGCGATGCGCGTGGCCATGTCACGTGAGCAGGAAAAGGTGGAAATGAATCTGCCGTTTCTGGCTACTGTTGGCTCTGTCAGTCCCTATATCGGCCTGTTTGGCACCGTTTGGGGGATTATGAATTCTTTCCGCGGTCTCGCCACGATGCACCAAGCCACCATTGCCACGGTTGCCCCAGGTATCAGTGAGGCACTGGTGGCCACGGCTATGGGCCTATTTGCGGCAATACCTGCAGTGATGGCATACAACCGCTACTCGGCCAAAGCGGAGTGGCTGTTATCCAGCTACGAAACTTTTGCCGAGGAGTTTTCCTCGATCCTGCACCGCAAAGTGCACTCTGGCTGAGTAGTGAGTAGGCGAACCCTATGAGTGTGTTTCGCAAAGGAACCAAGAAGAAGCTGGTATCCGAAATCAATGTGGTGCCCTACATCGATGTGATGCTGGTGCTTCTAATTGTCTTTATGGTCACGGCACCATTATTGATGCAAGGGGTCAAAGTCGACCTGCCCAACGCGCCCTCGGCGCCGATGGAGGATACCGACGAGGAGCCGTTGATCGTGTCTGTACGAGCCGACGGTACCTATTACCTGAACCTGGGATCAGAGGAAAAAGAAGCTAAGCCACTGTCTGAAATCAAGGAGACGGTTGGCAAGGTTTTGCGCCAAAAGCCAAAAACCCCGGTGTTGGTATGGGGCGATACCGATGCCAGGTACGGCCTGATCGTGAATGCCATGACTGAGCTGCAACAGGCGGGAGCGCCCAGTGTCGGTCTGGTGACAGAGCCACCGCAGGGGTAGTGTGTCGGTGAATAAAGGCTTTTATGCACTGGCGATTATAATCAGCCTCCTGTTGCACGGAGCGCTGATTGCTGCCATCACTTATGGCTGGGAAGCCAGCAGTATGCCCGAGCGCAAACCGATGCCAAAGTTTGTGCAGGCCAAGCTGGTGACGATTGAAGCGGCAATACCGAAGAAGAAACTGCCGAAAAAGGTCGATAAAATAAAACAGCGTGCTGAGCGCGAGGCGGAGCAAAAACGCAAGGCTGAGGTCGAACGTAAGCGCCGCGCAGCCTTGGAGCAGAAGAAAAAGCTCGAGGCGGAAAAGAAGCGCAAGGCGAAAGTCGAAGCTGATCGCAAGGCGCAGGCAGAAAAAGCCCGTCGCGAAAAAGAACAGCAAGAGAAGGCGCGCAAAGAGAAAGAGCTTCAGGAGAAGCTGGCCAAAGAGCGCCAGAGTTCCTTTGATGAGGCACTTCAGGATGAAGAGGACCTGCTGGATGCCCCCGAGGCGGAACAGGCTTTAACTTCGGTTAGTGATGCGATCAATCGACATATTGCAGGTGTATGGAGTCGTCCACCTAGCGCCCGTAACGGTATGCTAACCACGGTAAAAATAAACTTTGTCCCCACCGGTCGGGTGGTGGCAGCTAATATCATCGAGAGTAGCGGAAATGCGGCTTACGATCGCTCCGTACTCACCGCCATTAAAAAGGTGGAAGTTTTTCCTGAGGTTGCCGAGTTGGCCAGGGAGGAACCGGTGATATTTGAGCGGGAAGTCCGTACAACTATAGTTAACTTTAGACCCGAAGATCTGCGCCAATGATCAAGAGCTTATTGAAAACAATTGTTATTTTTGCAATCGCCTCGGTGAGCCTAGGGGTTCGAGCCCAGCTGGTGGTGGATATTACCAGTGGTATCGATGACCCCACGCCGATCGCCGTATCTCCATTCAGCTGGTCTGGTGGCGGGGTACTGGCAGAAGATGTTTCCGGGATTATTTCCGCAGACCTGCGCCGGAGCGGCCTATTCTCTCCGGTGCCCAAAGAGGACATGCTGTCTTTTCCTAAAACCCCGGAGGATGTGGTGTTTCGGGACTGGCGTATTCTCGGCACCGAGTACATAGTGACTGGCCGCATTGAGCCCCAGGCCACCGGTTACCTGCTCACTTTTGATCTGGTCAATGTGTTTGGGCAGCATAAGGTGTTTACCAAGCAGGTGCGCGGTGGCCAGACCCAGTTGCGGGATATCGCCCATCGCGCCGCCGATGAAATCTTTGAAGCCATAACCGGTATTCGTGGTGCCTTCTCAACCGAAATGGTATACGTGCAGGAAGAAACCCGCGGCGGTAAACCCAGCTATGTGCTGATGCGCTCAGATATCGATGGCGCCCGCGCCAAGCAGATTCGCCGCTTTAATGCGCCGGTGATGTCTCCCATGTGGTCGCCAAATGGACAGGAGCTGGCTTATGTTTCTTTCGAGACCGGCCGCCCGGCGATATTCCGCGAGAACCTGCGCACCGGTGCGCGCAAGCAACTGACTAACTTCAAGGGCATCAATAGCTCGCCGACGTGGTCCCCCGATGGAACCAAGTTGGCCATGGTGCTCTCCAAGGACGGCAACCCGGAGATCTACGTACTGGATCTGGTGAGCAACAAGTTCACCCGTATGACCAGACACTTCTCCATTGATACCGAGCCAAACTGGATGCCTGATGGTAAATCGTTGGTTTTCACATCCGATAGGGGAGGAAAACCACAAATTTACCAATTGACTCTTGCCACTGGTCAAGTCGACCGCTTAACCTTCGATGGCGACTACAATGCGCGGCCGCGTGTTTCTCCTGATGGGAAGACGTTGGTCATGGTACATCGCAACCGGGGAACCTTTACCATCGCCACGATGGATATTAATTCGGGCAGAATGCGTGTCCTCACGGAGACCACACTGGACGAATCCCCTAGCATTGCACCGAATGGGGCAATGTTGATGTACGCAACCAAGCGCGGAGACAAAGGTATTCTGGCTGCGGTATCGCTGGATGCTGGGGTGAAGTACAACCTGCCCTCACAAAGGGGTGATGTCCGGGAACCGGCATGGTCGCCATACTTTGATTGAGGCGGGGGCCCGACGCGTTGATGCGTAGGGTGTTTAAAAGACCAATTTTAAAAATCTTTCAGGATTTTCGATAACACAAAAAAGCGGAGTAGCTTATGTTGAAATCAGTTAAAACAGGTTTTGGACTGGCCTGTGTATTTGCAGTAATGGCCGGTTGTAGCAGCACTGACAGTGAGCAGAGCGGTCAGGAAGTTGTAAACCAAACCGACATTGAAGCTCCGGTTGAGACCAATGTTGTAGACGATGGCGAGGCTCTGGCTCCTCTGGAAAACGTAGTTTACTTCGACTTCGACCAATCCCTTCTGAAGCCGGAAACCCGTGAGTTACTGATCCGTCATGCCGACCGTATGCGCAGTGCTTCTGGCTCTGTGCGTCTGGAAGGCCACGCTGATGAGCTGGGTACCCGTGAGTACAACCTGGCTCTGGGTGAGCGCCGTGCTAATGCTGTACGCGACTTTTTGGTACTGCAAGGCGTAGATGCAGCTACTCTGGAAGTGATCAGCTACGGTGAAGAGCGCCCGGCTCAAATGGGCTCTAACGAAGCTGCCCGTGCGATGAACCGTCGCGTTGTTATTAACTAATCGTCAAAATGGATGCCAATGGCTTTTACGATTAGAAAACTGGCGATTACCGCAGCATTAATGGCTGCGGCATCGCCCGTATTCTCCCAGGCTCCGATTGTGGATCTGTCTGCCAGCAGTCAGGAGCAGTCGATTTCCCCGAGCGATAGTGACGCTGCGGAAATGCAGCTCGCCCGTGCCGGAAGTCCGGCTCCGAAAGCCAAGACTAACCCCCAGGCCGAAGCCTACTACCAGATGCAAGTGCTGCAGCAGGAAGTACGTGAACTGAGGGGGACGGTCGAGGAGCTGCGCCACGAGATCAAACGTCTCAAGCAGCAGCGCACCGAGGATTATATGGACCTGGATCGGCGTATTGCCCGCCTCAGCGGTACAGAGCCCTCGTCTCAGCCGCCAGCCAATGCCGACGATGGCGGGGCAACTTCCGCTCAGGGCGGTAGCGCAATGCCTGCCAAGCCTCAGGGCCCAAAAGACGGCAAGAGTGAGCGCGATCGCTATCAGGCCAGTTTTGGCCTCGCCCGCAATGGCGACTACGGTGGTGCCAGCGCTGAGTTCAAGAGTCTGCTGCAAGACTTTCCCAATGGGCAGTACGCTCCCAATGCCAACTACTGGCTGGGTGAGATAGCACTAGTGCAGGGAAACCTGGAAGAGGCTCGAGAATGGTTTGTGGCACTGCTTGATGGCTACCCCAACTCCAATAAAGTCTGGGACGGTCGTTACAAGCTGGGTACTGTTTACCACCAGCTTGGTGACCAGCAGAAAGCCCGCAACCTGCTTGAGCAGGTTGCTGCCAGCGACGCCAGGGCATCAAACCTGGCGAAGAAGTATCTCCAGGAGAACTTTTAGTAGCGGATAATTCGTTACTCTCAAAGTACCATCGCTGGTTTTTTGAGCAGAAAAAGCCTATGATCCCGCGCCCGGATGGCATGTGCCCTCTGGGCGTTTTTGTGTCGGGTGTATATGTCCAGTCTGTCTAAAGAATCACTGAGAATTAGTGAAATTTTCTACTCCCTTCAGGGGGAAGCACGAGAAAGTGGCCTGCCAACAGTGTTTGTTCGCTTAACTGGCTGCCCGCTGCGCTGTACCTATTGCGACTCCGAATACGCTTTTTATGGTGGAGAGCGTATGACTCTGGAGCAGATATTACAGCAGGTAAAGCGCCATCCTGCGCGACATGTCTGTGTGACTGGCGGTGAGCCCCTGGCGCAACCCAATTGCCTGCCCTTGCTGGAGTCCTTGTGTGATGAGGGTTACTCAGTAAGCCTGGAGACCAGCGGGGCCATGCCTGTGGACCAAGTAGACCCGCGTGTCTCCCGGGTTGTGGATCTGAAGACACCAGCTTCTGGGGAGCAGCACCGCAACCGCATGGAAAATATGCAAGTGCTCACCCGCGATGACCAGATTAAATTTGTGATCTGCGATCGCGGCGATTACGAGTGGGCCAGATTTACGCTGGATCAGTACAGCTTGCCAGAGCGAGTAGGAGAAGTGCTCTTCTCGCCGAGTTATGAGCAGCTGCAGGCGCGGCAGCTAGCTGAGTGGATACTGGCGGATGGCCTGCCGGTACGTATGCAGATGCAGCTACATAAGTTGCTCTGGGGAGATATTCCTGGGGTTTAATTCCATGCCCGGGTTTGCCGTCTGCTGCGTATAAATAAATGAGGAACTGATGACTGCAAAGAAAGCGGTAATTTTGCTATCTGGAGGCCTGGATTCAGCCACCGTACTCGCTATGGCGAATGCTGATGGCTATGAATGCTACGCATTAGGGTTCGATTATGGTCAGCGCCATGAGGCCGAACTGTTAGCCGCGGAAAGGGTTGCCAAGGCCCAGGGTGCCCGTGAGCACAAGGTAGTCAAGCTGGACCTGCGCGCTATTGGCGGCTCTGCTCTGACCGATGACTCTATTGAGGTACCGGAAGAGGAAACTGCTGGCATCCCTGTCACCTATGTACCTGCACGAAATACGGTTTTCCTTTCTATTGCCCTCGGTTGGGCTGAGGTTCTGGGGGCGCAGGATATTTTCGTTGGTGTTAATGCGGTGGACTATTCTGGGTATCCCGACTGCCGCCCAGAATACATTGATGCCTATGAAAAAATGGCAAACCTTGCTACCCGTGCTGGCGTTGAGGGGCGCAAGCTCTCAATTCGCGCGCCTCTGATGCAGATGAGTAAAGCGGATATTGTGCGTGAAGGGACGCGTCTTGGGGTGGACTACAGTTTGACGGTATCCTGTTACCAGGCGCGCCCGGATGGAGCCGCCTGTGGGCGTTGCGATAGTTGCCGTCTGCGCGCAGCGGGTTTTGCAGATGCAGGCCTTGAAGACCCTACAGTCTATGCACAGTGACCGGTACCTGGTGCCAAATTTCAAAGAAAATACCTAACTCCTTAAATTTGTTGGATTTTTTTCGAATTAGGTATTGTCTTTTCGGAATAGATCCGTAAGATACGCAGCTCCTCACATTGAGGCACGGAAAAGGGTCGTTAGCTCAGTTGGTAGAGCAGTTGGCTTTTAACCAATTGGTCGCTGGTTCGAATCCAGCACGACCCACCATTTTCCACCGGGTAAGCACACAATTACCCAGTATGCTTTTTATATCTCCGCGCGAGAATAAAAGCTTCCTGAGTTGGGACATACCAAGATAGCCCAACGTTAAAGGGTCGTTAGCTCAGTTGGTAGAGCAGTTGGCTTTTAACCAATTGGTCGCTGGTTCGAATCCAGCACGACCCACCATCTCCAAAACCTCTCAGAATTCAGCGATTATGAGAGCATCTGAATTGCTCTACAGTCTCCTTCTGTCATCCGATTCCCGAGAGATTATTGCATAACTACATTTCGTCAACATGATTCCCCTCTTTGGCATAGTTTCCAATATTCTTATGGTGAAACTTAAATTCAGTTATGCCAGTGCGAATGTTGAAGTTGAATAGGGAAGTGGGCACAAATTTTTTTCCTATACTTTCAGTGCTTCTTTCTCATGGAGATATCCCTCTCGTTCAATAAAAATTAGCTCAGTGGTTGATCGGCCCAGGATCAGCCGATTTGAGAATAGTTTCTAAGTATTTAGCTTTTCTGTATCTCAATTGATTCAGTGCTATGGGGCGTAAGTCTCTCGTAGTCAGTTATCCACAGTCCGATCTGTAATTCTTATCGCGCATTGACCTTAGTGAAAATCAGCGCTGTTTTATAGCTGTATTCTGCAAAGAGCGATTGCTTTGGCTTTTTGGGTGGTTAATAGTACCTGTTTAGGCCATGCAGAATTTAGTGATAAAACTTTAGTGGAATTTTATTGCCAGGAATTGTTTCCGGGTTCATGAGACTTACTGAAAAAATAAAAAAAACTATAGTCTGAGAATTATCATTGGGCCGGTTAAAGTTGTTGCGAACTGATCTGGAATTACCGGTAAAGTGCCGCTGGTAGACTGGAGCAAAGCCTAATGGCGACTGACATTCTGACTGAAAATCCAATGTAGAGTTGTGGTACGAATATTGGATCTATTATCCGGTCATTTCAGCCATATCTTTAGGGTAGGGGGTGAAATGAATGTTGCTGAGACCGAGCAGAATGCTATTAGCGGAGGTGCTGTAATGGTTAATCAACTAGGGGGTGACAATTTACAGTTTGCTTCCCAGACAAATGGCAGCCAAACCGCCCAGGTAACACAAAATGGCAGTGGAAATATGGGGAGCGTTTTCCAATAGATAAGCCAAAGAAGGCGCAGGATATTAAGTGGATATGATCTTGTGGAAGGGGTTGCTGTTCCATTTTACAGTGTGCAAAAAGAATTTCTGAGTGGGAGCTTTCGTCAAGAAATTAAAAGATAATTGAGCAGTTATTCCCGGCTAAGATATTTTCCCATGGCTAGGGCAGCGAGTTCGCCGAGGTAAAGTGCAGAGGTTAAGCCGGGGGATTCAATACCAAAAAAGGCTAGCAACTGCAGGTTAGATGCCTGGCCTTTTTGATAGATGTAAAAATCGCCTGCAGGGGCACCTTTGGGGACCAGTTTTGGGCGTATTCCTGCGTAGTCAGCGTGTAAAGAGCCACTTGGTAGGCCGGGCCAATACCGGCGGATGTTTCGATAGAATTTTTCCCCGCGCTTTGCGTCAATGCTGTAGTCAATCGCATTGACCCATTCTACATCAGGCCCAAATCGAGCATGGCCGGCTAAATCGAGAGTGAGATGTATACCCAGCCCACCTTGGTCAGGCAGGGGGTAAATCAAGTGTGAGAAAGGAGCCTTACCGGATAGGGTAAAGTAGCTCCCCTTGGCCATATATAGTGGTGGGATTGCTCTGAGAGTGGCTTCATCTATGCCGGAAAGCAACTTATTGGTGTGGAGTCCTGCGGCTACTACCAGCCGGGGTGTCTTGAGCTGGTAGCCATCCTCCATTGTCAGCAGATAGTCGTGCCCAGTGAACGACAGGTTTGTGACTCTGGTTGATAGGGCTAGTTGGCCACCTTGATCTTCCAGGGCTCCCTGAAGAGCGAGTAGCAGGGCGTGGCTATCAAAAATGCCTGTCGTTGGGGAATAAATTGCAGCGCAGCACTCCAAATCGGGTTCCAGCTTTCGGACATCCTTTGCAGTAAGAATTTGCAGCCCCCCTGCGTTGTTTGCATCGCCTTGTACTTTCAATGCATGTAGTTGAGGCAATTGGTCCTCGCTGGTGGCCACGATTAACTTACCGATGCGCTTGTGCGCTACGGCATATTGCCCGCAGAACCTGTAGAGCCTGGACTTGCCTTCGACGCACGCACGGGCTTTTAGGCTATTAGTCGGGTAGTAGATCCCTGCATGAATGACTTCGCTGCTGCGAGCGCTGATCTCCGTACCTATAGCATTGTGTTGCTCGAGTACTATAACCCGGCGACCAGAGCGGGCGAGTGCATTAGCACTGGCAAGACCCAGGGCTCCGGCCCCGATCACTATGCAATCAGCTGTATCCATAAATTCCTTTGGGGACGGTCAAAACCAGGAGGAATGCGCAGATACAAACTCCAGGCAGTCGGCGCTGTCCAATGGCGTAGTAACTATAGATGAGGTTGTGAAAGCACTGTGTTGGCGCTGCAATGCGCTATAATGCGCCCTTTTCGCGAGTAGTGGTAGTTAGCCATGACCCAAAAGTCCGTTGCCGCAGAAACGGTAGAATCCCGCTCACTGGTGCAGGCACACCTGGCGGAGCCGGTTGTGACTCAATACAGTGATGAGGAATTGCAAGGCTGGCGTGAACGTATCAAGCGCCTGTTAGAAGAGCAGAATGCCGTACTGGTGGCTCACTATTATACGGATCCACTGATCCAGGCTCTGGCTGAAGAGACGGGCGGCTGTGTATCTGACTCCTTGGAAATGGCCCGCTTTGGCGCTAGGCATAGCGCTGATACTCTCGTGGTGGCGGGGGTGAAATTTATGGGGGAGACGGCCAAGATCCTGACCCCGAACAAGCGTGTCCTGATGCCTACTCTGGAGGCCACCTGTTCCCTGGACCTGGGCTGTCCACCCGATGAATTTTCAGAATTCTGTGACCAGCATCCCGATCGCACAGTAGTGGTATATGCCAACACGTCCGCTGCGGTAAAGGCACGCGCGGATTGGGTGGTAACCTCCAGCATCGCTCTGGATGTAGTAGATCACCTAGATGCCAACGGTGAGAAAATCCTCTGGGCACCGGATAAGCATCTTGGTGGCTACGTTCAGCGCGAGACCGGCGCAGACGTCTTACTGTGGGATGGCTCCTGTATTGTGCATGAGGAGTTCAAGGCCAAGGGAGTGGAAGACCTGAAAGCCCTGTATCCAGATGCGGTGGTATTGGTACACCCGGAATCTCCCGCGTCGGTGGTTGCTTTGGCGGATGTCGTAGGCTCCACTTCGCAGATTATCAACGCGGCCAAAACCCGCCCGGAAAAGCGCTTTATCGTAGCCACCGATCAGGGCATCTTCTACAAAATGCAGCAGGAGTGTCCAGATAAGGAACTGATGGTTGCGCCTACTGCCGGTGCCGGTGCCACTTGTCGCAGCTGTGCCAACTGCCCTTGGATGGCGATGAACTCCCTGGAAAATCTCTGTGGGGTTTTGGAGCGCGGCGATAATGAAATTTTTGTAGATGCGGAGCTGGGCCGCAAGGCAATGATTCCCCTGCAGCGAATGTTGGATTTTCGCAAGGCCTGACGGGTTAATTTAGCCGTATAGCGATAAAAAGCGGCTGTTGGCCGCTTTTTATTTTGG
Source organism: Microbulbifer sp. MLAF003 (assembly GCF_030012965.1). NCBI lineage: Bacteria > Pseudomonadati > Pseudomonadota > Gammaproteobacteria > Cellvibrionales > Microbulbiferaceae > Microbulbifer > Microbulbifer sp. MLAF003. Next base: position 4,065,675 of record NZ_CP120232.1, on the reverse strand, counting down.
GTTAAAGCTCTTTGGCTTTTTCCTGCATTTTGATCACATCCTTGAGGCGCTGCTCGAGAATGGCATTGGTCTGGTATTCGTTTTTAGTCATGCGAATACCGTGACGCAGGTGCTGAAGGGCTTTATCGAAGACGCCATTGAGAATGTAGTACTCGGCGCGGGCCTCATGCACTCCGACGATGTCCCCAGCGAGTCCATGGGTCTCCGCCAGCAGATACCATACGGAGGGGTCTTTCTTGCGTATGCGGCTATATTTGGCCAACAGGCGCTCCGCAGCCAGGTAATTGCCGGCTTTAAAGTGGGCATTGGCGAGGCCCATGATTAGGGCGTGATCACCAGGGTTGCGGTCAAGTGCATGCTGCAGACGCTGGGTGGCACTGGAATAATCTTCCCGCACCAGGTCGATGTCGGCTCGCGCCAGTACAAAGGCGGCCTTTGAAGGTTCTTTATCAAGCAGCGGCTGAAGGGTATCCAGGGCTGTATCTGGTTTACCCGCGGCAAGCTGCGCCAAGGCCAGGCCATAGCGTGCGGCGTCTTCATTGTCATTGATGCCGTTTAGCTCGGCATTGAAGCGTTTTACAGCTTGTTGGGGGGTTGGCTCTCCGGCCAGGCGAATACGGGCGCGCATCAGATGATAGTCCCGGCTATCACTCGGAGGTACTTTTGTCATGCGCTGGGAGCGGAGCTTGGCATCAGCGATACGTTTTTCTGTCACTGGGTGGGTGAGCAGGAATTCTGGTGGGCGGCGGTAGTAGCGGGTTGCCTTGAGCATTTGTTCGAACATTTCACCGGCGGCTTCCGGATCGCGCCCGGATTTGGCCAGGGTTTCGATGCCCACCCGGTCTGCTTCCTGCTCATTCTTGCGGCTGAAGCGTAGCTGGTTATCCAAAGCTGCAGCTTGGGTGGCAGTCATGGCAGCGAGACCAGCTTCGCCACCGGCAGTGGCGGCGAGTACCAGGGCGCCGAGCATGCCAGCCAGAGTGGGGATGGTACTGTTGCGCTGGGCTTCCAGTGATCGCGCGTAGTGCCGCTGACTGAGGTGCCCGAGTTCGTGGGCGATCACCGAGGCGAACTGGTCTTCATTTTCGGCAAATAGAAAGAGACCGGTATGGATACCCATAATCCCACCGGGAACAGCAAATGCGTTCATGGTTTCATTGCTCACCACGACCACATCGATATTCTTGTCTTCCAGTGGGCTGTATTCCGCCAGCCCCTTTACGGTTTGCTCAACATATTGTTGGAGCAGGGCATCAGAGGAGGTTTTCACTTGGCTGCGGAACATACGCAGCCACATTTGCCCCAGCTCTTTTTCCCGTTGGCGCGAAACTACCCCGCTAGTGCTGTCGCCCAGCTCCGGTAGACGTATTTCCTCGCTGTCTGCGGTGGTGGCGATCGGGGTGGCGCCGAGTAGCAGGCCTATACCCAGCGCCCTAAGGCCGGTGCGGAATCGCTGCGTTAGAGGCGCTTTGTTACAACGGCGAGGCAGGGTCTTGTGGGAATCAGTCATCTCAATTACTGCTCGGTCTGTCCGTGAAGGATCTATAGTCCAACTCTATACGCAACCCTATTGAACTGTCGAGGTTTGGACTCAGTGGAGCACAAATGGTTCAGCTTTGCGCCACGTAGAGGGTTAAAAAGGGTAAAGCTTTGTGGGTGTCTGGCGCAGATTACGCGCTATAATCCGCGGCAATTCAAAGCGTGTGACTGAATAGCCAATGGCAAAAATCCCCACTGAGACAGTGCGAGAACAACCGCTTCCAGATTGGGACGCGGCGGAGAGGGTGGATGCGCGGAATTTGCCGTGCCCCCAGCCCCTGTTGGCCATGCGTCGCGCCCTGCGCGAGTATGAGGTGGGAACTCTTTTGTGTGTGATAGCAACAGATGAAGCTTCCTGGCGCGATTTTCACAGCTTTGCCGCCTTGAGCGGTAGGTCGCTACTGCGCGCAGAGCGGCGTGATAATACCTTTCTATATTGGCTGTACGCTGGCAAATGATGAACCAATCCCGAGAATCCATGTTATCGATTGTTAAAGGCTGGGTGAATCGCTACTTCAGCCAGGAAGAAGTGGTGCTGCTGGTGCTGCTTCTTACTGTAGCTCTGGTGGTGCTGGCCACACTCGGGGTGGTATTAGCGCCTGTACTTACGGCTTTGGTAATAGCCTTTTTAATGCAGGGCATGGTGCAAAAGCTTAAATCCTGGCGGGTGCCCCACTGGATGGCAGTAACACTGGCTTGCCTGGTGCTGGTGGGCGCCATCGTTGCCTTACTGTTTGTAGTGCTACCAATTATCTGGCGCCAGCTAGTGCGGCTGGGTGCGGAGTTGCCGAATATGGTTCAGCGTGGGCAGGAACTTTTACTGCTGTTGCCTGAGCGATACCCACGCCTGATTTCAGCGGCGCAGATCGATGAGATTTTTAACTTACTGGGCAGTGAGTTGGGTGGCATAGGTCAGACCCTGCTAGCCTTCTCCCTGACCAACCTGCCAATTTTTGCCGGATTGTTGATTTATGTGGTGGTGGTGCCGATCCTGGTGTTTTTCTTCCTCAAGGATTCCGATCAATTGATCCGCTGGTGCACCTCCTTCTTGCCAAAGGAGCGTCCGATGATGCATCAGATCTGGCATGAGATGAACGACCAGGTGGCAAACTATGTGCGCGGTAAGGTGGTAGAGATTGGCATAGTAGCAGCGGTCAGCTATGCCGCTTTTCTACTGTTAGGGGTGAATTACGCCTTACTGCTCGCGGTAGCAGTAGGGTTCAGCGTGTTGATTCCCTATATCGGCGCTGCGGTAGTGACGATTCCAGTGGCGGCCATAGGCTTGTTTCAGTGGGGGTGGAGCAATGAGTTTTTCTACTTGATGATCACCTACGGCATTATCCAGCTGCTCGATGGTAATGTGTTGGTACCGTTGCTTTTTTCTGAAGCTGTCAACCTTCACCCAGTGGCAATTATTCTGGCAGTTTTGTTTTTTGGTGGCATCTGGGGGTTCTGGGGTGTCTTCTTTGCTATCCCTCTGGCGACTTTGCTTAAGGCCATTATGAGTGCCTGGCCTACCAGTGAGCACCAGGCTGAGTGGGAGGCGAGGCGAATATCGGATTAATTATCTGATTTGGGTATTTAATCGATATCTTTTCTTTGTCTGTAGGTCGCGGCATTTGCTAGAATGCCGCGCTTTCTTTATTTGGTCCCTTCAAATAGGTGAGAGCCCATGAGCCTGGCTGACAAAGTCCTAGCGGTCAATAATGACCTGCCTATCCGCACTGACAAGCCCATCCACAGTGGCAAAGTTCGCTCCGTTTACTGGCTGACCGAGGCCGACAGCCGTCGCCTGATCGAGGAGAAAGGTTATCCGGTAGCGCCGGACGCGCCTCTCGCAGTGATGGTAATTTCTGATCGTATCTCTGCATTCGACTGCATCTGGACCGGTGAAGGCGGTATGCGTGGCGTGCCTGGCAAGGGCGCGGCATTGAACGCTATTTCCAACCACTGGTTCAAGTTGTTTAAAGAACAAGGCCTGGCCGATAGCCACATTCTGGATATTCCGCACCCGCTGGTGTGGATCGTACAGAAGGCACGCCCGGTTATGATCGAAGCGATCGCCCGCCAGTACATCACTGGCTCCATGTGGCGTTCCTATCAGAAGGGTGAGCGCGAGTTCTGCGGGATTGAAATCCCCGATGGTCTGCAAAAAGACCAGAAGCTGCCAGAGCTGCTAATTACTCCCTCCACGAAAGGTATTCTCAAGGGCATCCCCGGTGTGCCGGAAGCAGATGATGTAAATATCACCCGCAAGAATATTGAGGACAATGTCGAGGCATTTAACTTCCGTGATTCGGGAGACATTGACCTGTATGAAAAGCTGCTGAAAGAGGGCTTCGATGTAATTTCTACGGAGCTTGAAAAGCTTGATCAAATCTTCGTCGACACCAAGTTTGAGTTCGGTTACGTGGCCGATGCCAACGGTGAAGAAAAACTGATCTACATGGATGAGGTGGGCACCCCGGATTCCTCTCGTATCTGGGACGGTGAACAATACCGCGCTGGCAAGGTTGTGGAAAACTCCAAAGAGGGTTTCCGTCAGGCCCTGTTAAACCACTTCCCGGATTCCGATATCCTTCTGAACAAAGACCGTATGGGTGAGCGTCTGGCTCTGGCCCGTGATAACGAGTTGCCCGAGTCTATGCTGATGGATCTCTCCGCCACCTACGTGGGTATTGCCGAGAAAATTACCGGCAAGGAACTGGAGATTTCAGAGAACCCCAAAGAAGAGCTGCTTGAAGTTCTGCGCAAGGATTACGGCCTGGTCGATTAATCCAGTTCTAGTCGAAAAAACCGGCGCTGGCGCCGGTTTTTTTGTTCCTGCAGTTCCGGCTTGGCTCTTAGGGCTTTGCAATTTTCTACCCGCCATAATTCGTCATTTTTGCTCCTTACTTTCGCCCGATTCGTTGCCGTGTTTCGCCTGCTTCCCTGTTTTTAATAACCCCAGTTAATTAAAAAGTGGAGGGAATTTTGTGAACAGGGTGATGTTGTTCGGGCAACGCTTTCACAAAGATGATCTGATGCTGCCGACAGAGGAATACTATCGCCGCCGTCAGCGCAGCGGTGGTCTGGGCCGCTGGATATTGTTTATTGTGGTGGTATTGGCGGTAGTAATCGCGGCTATTGGTGCAGAGGTGAACGCGCAAGAACTGCCCGGTGAGGTGGACACTGATGCTGCCTTCTTGGAAACGGTTACCCTGGATGAGGTAAAGGCTGGTGACTTGTTATTTACCGGTGCTGAGATGGGCCGCTATATTCCCGCAGTACACCTAGCGAGCCAAGTCAAAATAGTTATTCGCGGACTGGTTGCAGATGTACAGCTACAGCAAAAATTTCAAAATACCAGCGATAATTGGCAGGAAGCCATTTATGCATTACCACTGCCAGAACAGGCGGCCGTTGCCAGGTTACAAATCCAGTTAGGCGAGCGCTTGATTGTCGGAAAAGTGCGTGAACGCAAGCAGGCGGCGAAGATTTATAAGGCTGCCCGTGCGGCGGGCAAGCGCGCAGCCTTACTGGAGCAACAACGGCCTAATTTGTTCACCAATAAGGTTGCCAATATTGCACCGGGAGAGGTAGTGCAGGTAAATATCCGCTACATCCAACCGGTGACTTACGATGGGGGTACGTTTTCCCTACGTATGCCTACTACGCTAACACCCCGTTATATCCCAGGTGAGTCTGTCCCTGTGCATGCGCTTGGTGGAGATGAGTTGAATCTGGTAACACAACATAATGGCTGGGCCCTACCGACAAATCAGGTACCGGATGCCCCGGCCATTACCCCACTAATGCAGCCGGCTGAGGAGCTTCACGCTATTGGCAGCCATAAGATGGCTATTGAAGTGGAGTTGCATAGCGGTCTGCCACTGGCACAAGTCAGCAGCCCCTATCACAAAATTGATGTTGAGGATCAAGAGGGCGGGCGCTACGACGTCCATCTGCGAGAAGGAGCGGTGAGTATGGATCGGGATTTTGTCCTGCGCTGGCAGCCGCATGCCTCGGCCCTGCCTCGCGCCGCCCTGTTCAGTGAGAGGATCGATGCTACTAGTGAGAAAGCTGGAACCTACTTACAGGTGATGTTACTGCCGCCCGATGACGGTATTCGCAGCCAGCGCCTGCAGCGGGAAGTGGTTTTTGTAATTGATACCTCTGGCTCCATGTCCGGCAATTCCATTCGTCAGGCTAAGGAAAGCCTGACACTGGCACTTGCTCGCCTGAGTGCGAATGATCGTTTTAATGTGATCGCATTTAACAGCGCTAGCCGTGCCCTTTTTCCACGCCCTGTAGTGGCAAGTGCGGAAAATATCCGTCGCGCACGGCAGGAAATAGAAATCTTGAATGCAGAAGGTGGCACAGAGATGGCACCGGCTCTGCGCCTGGCTTTGGAGCAGCAGTTACCGGGCGATATCAACCTGGTGCACCAGGTGGTTTTCATTACTGACGGGGCGGTAGGGAATGAACAAGCGCTGTTTGAGGTAATTCACCAGCACTTAAATAACACCCGTCTTTTCACTGTGGGGATTGGCTCGGCACCCAACAATCATTTTATGCGCAAGGCTGCGCAGTTTGGGCGAGGTGCCTTCGTCACCATCGGAGATATTACTGAAGTGCGTGAGCGTATGCACGCCCTGTTCACCAAGCTTGAAAACCCCGTGGCCACTGACCTGCAGCTCAGCTGGCCTGAGGGGTTAGTAGCGGATGCTTACCCCAAGAGAATTCCGGATCTTTATCGTGGTGAACCCTTACAACTGGTGGCCAGGGTAGAGGGCGGTAATTTTCAGGGGGAAATCAAGCTACGTGGGCGTATGGCAGACAAACAGTTTGTGCGTAAGCTGGATTTAAAAGTCGATGAATCTGGACATGGTGGCAGTCTTGGAAGCCTGTGGGCGCGCAGCAAAATTGAATCCTTGCGTGACCAGCAGATGCAGATCGGTGAGAGCAGTGATACTGGCCAAGTATTGCGTGAACAAATTTTGCAGCTAGCCCTGGCGCACCAGCTGGCTAGCCCTTATACCAGTTTTGTTGCTGTAGAGGAGAAAGTGGTTCGCAATGAAAAGGATAAACTCGCCCGCGGCCCGGTTACCAATGTGGTGCCTCGAGGGCAGGTGCTGCAGCGCCAGGCTTACCCCAGTACAGCGACTGGAGTCTATACCCAACTGCTTGCTGCCCTGGGATTATTCAGCTTTGCAGCATTGTTAAGTCGCGGGCGTAAGCTTCGCAGCAACATGGTGCATCAATTGCGCCACCTGTTGCGCAAGGTAATGCCGGATGTGCGCTGTACCCAAAATAGCTTTGAAGCCCGGCCTGGGGGAGTTCATCCGTGATCCGCCCCCTGCTTTTCCTGGTGTGCTTCGTGGCGGGGTTATGGCAGCTGGGTTCCGCTGCCTGGTTGCTGGCAAAGGCACAGTTGGCTCAGCTACTGATTGTCAGTGCCTGGGAGGAGCAGTTGCAGGGTGGGGCTCCGCAAAAGCCCTGGCCCTGGGCGGATACTTGGCCTGTGGCCAAATTGAAGCTGGAAGGACAGTCGCCATTAATTGTTCTCGCCGGAGGTAGTGGGCAGGCGCTGGCTTTTGGCCCCGGCTTGTTGTCGGGTTCAGGGAGCCCAGGGGAAAACCGCACTACAGTGATTGCGGCTCATCGGGATACTCACTTTGCAGGATTGGACCGTGTCAGGCGAGGTACCTCCATTTATCTGCAAGATAAATACGGACGCTGGCATACTTACCGGGTTTCGGAGATGCGGATTGTGGATAGCGAGAGCGAACGCCTGCCGGTCTTTGCCGAGCGCGGGTTAATGCTGGTGACCTGTTACCCCTTCAATGCCCTGGCGGCGGGTGGTCCCCTGCGCTACTTGGTCTACGCTGAATATCAATCCGGCGGGGAGCTGGTTCAATTGTGACTGGCACCATTATTTAGGACTCGATTTTGTAGTTCGTTTTCTGGAATTTTCCATTAAATATTCCAGTAAAATAGTGATTAGACGAATAATCGTTTTGCCTTTTTGTTTTATTTGTTACTAACTGTCCTATCTGGAATTTTTTTGTAGTAATACTACAATCCCCTCCGCTAACAACCGGGATTAGGGTTTTGCCCGCCACACTGTGCGGGCCCCGGAACAGATAATCACAGTCAAACTAGGCCCCGCGGCAACAGATAGCGCCGCTTTTCCTCTCCGCCAGAATCGAGTGAAGAATCACATACTTTGCATTTGCGCCAACAAAGTTGGTGAATTGGCGGAACCAAGAAAAAAGGAAGCTTTTTTTGCCCGCGCTGTAGTTTGCCCGCGTACCGATTTTTGAGAAATAGACCGACTCGACGTCGCCTAATTCGCCGAGGAGCACTTGATGCACGAAGATACCGATAACCTCGAAACGCAGGAATGGCTGGATGCGCTGCAGGCGGTTATCCGCTACAGCGGCAAAGAACGCGCAGCCTTCCTTCTGAAGCAGTTGTCCGATCGCGCTACTGATGTAGGCGTACAGCTGCCCGCGGCTATCACCACACCCTACCGCAATACCATTCCGCCCAATGCGGAAAAACGCATGCCCGGCGATCTGTTTATGGAGCGCCGTATACGCTCTCTGATCCGCTGGAATGCCCTGGCGATGGTAGTGCGCGCTAACCAGAACAACGACCATCTCGGCGGCCATATCTCCAGCTTCTCTTCTGCGGCTACTCTCTACGATGTGGGCTTTAACTATTTCTTTCGCGGTAATGAGGGCGAAGAGCGCGGTGACCTGATTTTCTTCCAGGGCCACAGTGCGCCGGGCATTTATGCACGTTCCTACCTCGAGGGGCGCTTCGATGAAGAGCAGCTGGACAACTTCCGTCGCGAAGTAAATGGCAATGGCCTCTCCTCTTACCCGCACCCTTGGCTGATGCCGGAGTACTGGCAGTTCCCCACGGTTTCCATGGGATTGGGGCCGATCCAGGCGATTTACCAGGCACACATTATGCGCTACCTGTCTGCCCGCGGCCTGTCCCCGCGCGGCGATCGCAAGGTGTGGGCTTTCCTCGGTGACGGCGAGTGTGACGAGCCGGAAACCCTGGGCGCAATTTCCCTGGCGGGTCGAGAGCAACTGGAAAACCTGGTGTTTGTGGTCAACTGTAACCTGCAGCGCCTGGACGGCCCAGTTCGTGGCAACGGCAAGATCGTGCAGGAGCTGGAAGGCGTATTCCGCGGTGCCGGCTGGAACGTTGTCAAAGTACTCTGGGGCCGCCTGTGGGATCCGCTGCTGGAGAAAGATGATAAAGGCCTGTTGCAGAAAGTCATGGACGAAGTGGTCGATGGCGAGATGCAGAACTTCAAGGCCAACGGTGGTGCCTATACCCGTGAACACTTCTTCGGCAAATACCCGGAGCTGTTGGAGCTGGTTAAGGATATGTCCGATGATGAGATTATGAAGCTCAATCGCGGCGGCCACGATCCTTACAAAGTTTACGCAGCCTACGCGGCGGCTATGGCCCACAAAGGGCAGCCCACTGTAATCCTGGCGCAAACGGTTAAAGGCTACGGCCTGGGCTCCGCCGGTGAAGCGGCGATGGATACTCACTCCGTGAAGAAGCTGGACCTGGATTCCCTCAAGCGTTTCCGCGACCGTTTTGCCATTCCGCTCACCGACAAAGAGTTGGAAGAAGTGCCTTACTACCGTCCATCTCCGGACAGCCCGGAAATGAAATATATGGCGGAGCGTCGCAAGGCCCTGGGTGGTCCGGTTCCCCGTCGCCCGGTTGAGTGCCCGAAATTGGAAATTCCCGGTCTCGACGCATTTAGCGCACTGACTAAAGGCTCCGGTGAGCGTGAAATCTCCACCACCATGGCATTCGTTCGCGCCATTGCCGCACTAGTAAAAGACAAGAATATCGGCAAGAACATCGCGCCGATCGTTCCCGATGAAGCCCGTACCTTTGGTATGGAAGGCCTGTTCCGCCAGCTGGGTATCTATTCCTCCCAGGGGCAGCGCTACACCCCGGTGGATCACGGCCAGATCATGTATTACAAGGAAGACAAGAAAGGCCAGGTGCTGGAAGAGGGCATCAACGAAGCTGGCGCTATGTCCGCCTGGATGGCGTTGGCCACTGCCTACAGCAACCACGGCGTGCCGATGGTGCCTTTCTATATTTACTATTCAATGTTTGGCTTCCAGCGCGTGGGCGACCTGGCCTGGGCCGCTGGAGATATGCAGGCACGCGGTTTTCTGATCGGCGCCACTGCCGGCCGCACCACCCTGAACGGTGAGGGTCTGCAGCACCAGGACGGTCACAGCCACGTGCTGTCCTCCACTATCCCCAACTGCCGCAGCTATGACCCAGCCTACGGTTACGAGCTGGCAGTGGTTATGCAGCGCGGCTTGAAAGAGATGTACGAGGAGCAGAAGAACCTCTTCTACTACATCACCATCGAGAACGAAAACTACCTGCAGCCGGAAATGCCCCAGGGTGTGGAAGAAGGCATTATTCGCGGTATCTACAAGCTGCAGTCCAACGTCAAGAAAGGCGCCAAGGGCAAAGCGGCGAAAAAGCATGTGCAGCTGATTGGTGGCGGTACTATTTTGCGCGAAGTACTGGCAGCGGCGGATATCCTCGCCGACCAGTTCGGTGTGACTTCTGACGTGTGGAGCCTCACCTCCGCCGTTGAAGCTGCCCGTGAAGGTCAGGATGCGGCGCGCTGGAATATGCTGCACCCGGAAGCTGAGCCGCGCAAAGCCTGGATCACTGAGCAGTTCGAAGGCAACACGTCTCCCGTTATCGCCTCCACCGACTACATCCGTTCCTATGTGGAGCCACTGCGCGAATTTATCGACGGTGAACTGACCACCCTGGGTACCGATGGTTTCGGCCGCAGTGACAGCCGCGAGCAGCTGCGCCGCTTCTTCGAAGTGGATCGCAACTACGTGGTAATCGCCGCACTGAACGGCTTGGCCAAGCAGGGCGTTATTGATGCGAAAGAGGTTGCGGAAGCGATCGTGAAGCTCAATATCGACGCCGAAAAAGTTAACCCACGCATCAGCTAAGAGAAGGCAGAACTCCTATGGCAAAACAAGTCATTAAAGTGCCTGATCTCGGTGGTGCCGATCAGGTGGATGTGATTGAAATTACTGTTGCTGTCGGCGATACCGTCGCGCAAGAGGATTCACTGATTGTGGTGGAGGGCGATAAAGCCTCCATGGATGTCCCAGCCCCAGTGGCTGGCAAAATCCTCAGCATCAGCGTGAAAGAGGGCGATAAGGTCTCTGAAGGCGATGTGATTGGGGAGATCGAAACCGATGTAGCGGAAGCGCCGGCAGAGGAGCCCGCTGCGGCACCTGCCAAGGAAGAAACTGCACCGGCGGCCGAGCCCGCAGCTGAAGCCCCTGCGGCAGCAGTGAGCGGTGAGCCGAAAGAGGAAACGATCCAGGTCCCGGACCTGGGTGGTGCCGATGCAGTTGATGTGATCGAGATCAGTGTACAGCCCGGCGATGCGGTCGAAGAGGGCGACTCCCTGATTGTGGTGGAAGGCGATAAAGCCTCTATGGATGTGCCTTCCCCCAGCGCCGGTACTGTGGTCTCTATCGCCGTTAAGGAAGGTGATAAGGTTTCCACTGGCGATACCCTTGGTGTGTTGAAAGTAGTTGCCAAAGGCGCCGCCGAGCCCGCGGCTACAGCTGCAGCCCCTGCAGCGACAGCGCCTGCCGAGAGCGCGCCACAGCAGGCATCTGCGTCTGTTGAGCCCCCGGCAGTGCCGCAAAAAGATCATCAGCTGGAACGAGATTTTACCGCCGCAGCCCAGGTTTACGCCGGTCCTGCCGTGCGCAAACTGGCGCGGGAGTTGGGCGTTACCTTGAACAAGGTGAAGCCCACGGGTCCCCGCAACCGGGTCTCCAAGGATGATCTGCACAACTATATCCGCGAACAGGTGAAGAAGGCTGAGAGCGGTGCCGTTGGCGTAGGCGGTGGAATCGGTATTGCCAAGATGCCGGATATCGACTTCAGCCAGTTTGGCCCGGTGAACGTGGAGCCGATGAGCAAGATCCACAAGATCACCGCTGCCAACATGTCGCGTAACTGGCTTAATGTGCCCCACGTCACCCAGTTTGATGATGCGGATATCACTGAGCTGGAAACCTTCCGCAAGTCCATGAAGGCCGAGGCGGAGAAGCGCGGAGTGAAGCTCACCCCAGTGCCTTTCCTGCTGAAAGCGGTAGCCGCAGCCCTGCGCGCAGAGCCCAGCTTTAATGTATCCCTGCACAATGATGGCGAGCACATTGTGCGCAAGGACTATGTACATGTGGGGATGGCAGTGGATACGCCAAAAGGCTTAATGGTGCCGGTTATCCGCGATGTGGATAAAAAAGGCTTGTACGAGCTGGCGGCCGAGGCCACTGAGATGGCCCTGAAAGCCCGTGATGGCAAGCTGAAACCCAACGAGATGCAGGGTGCTTGCTTCACTATCTCCAGCCTGGGGGCTATCGGCGGCACCGGATTTACCCCGATCGTCAATTCTCCGGAAGTGGGTATCCTCGGAGTATCCAAGCTGGCGATGAAGCCGGTCTGGAACGGTAAGGACTTTGAGCCCCGGCAGATGTTGCCCTTGGCGCTCTCCTACGATCACCGCGCGGTAAATGGCGGAGATGCCGGACGCTTTATGACTTATTTGGTCAGCGTGCTGGCAGACGTGCGTCGACTGTTGCTGTAAAGGTTCCAGAGTCATTACCCTAAAAAAGCGGCCTTTGGCCGCTTTTTTATTTTTCGAGCTGCCTTATGTAGCTATTGCTTTTAGGTATGCTCGCCTATGCAGTGGGGTGGAAGGAAAATGACGTTTAAATTCACTTAAAGATGAATTATGCGAATAAATGACTTGGCGCCAACTGGCTGGAAATTCCCTGGCAACTAGACTCAGAGAAAGACAACTATCAACGCAACACTGAAAATGTGGAGTGTCGGATCATGAGACCTTCAGGGAAATTCGCCTTTCCTGTCGTATCGGCACTGGTGATGCAGGGTTGCTTGTTTTTGCCGGCTGAGGAAGTGGAGGGTGAAGATCCATTCTTCTTTGAGACTGGCACAGCCAGGCAAGGCGAGAGTTTTGTTGATGCCGGCGCCCATCACTCCCGACTTCGGCCACCTATAACGGTCGGTTTTCAGTGTGAGGAGAGTTGCGAGGATAGAGTGTACGATTCCTCTAGTTGGTTTTTCCCGATACTGAGGGTGTATTAGCCTCTGTGGGAATCCGCATGGAGATCGCTACAGCATAACCCGGTCTTTTACCGAAGTACGCGAAGTCAATTTCGCGTGGTACCGATACGGAGAAGTGCCCATGCAAAAATCCCCGATAGTAATTTCATTGTTTACAACGAGCTTGTTATTGGCAGCTTGTGGAACACCAGATACACGCAATCAAGTGGTTTACCCTTACAGTCCACCTACACCGCGCCATCTGGATTACCGTGCTTATCCTGCCCCTTCGTCACACGTGCCCGCAGCGCCCCCATCACGTAAATCCAGTTATTCCAGTTGTCCCGGAGATTCTGAAGAGCTAGCGCCCGGTTCTATTTGTCCACCCAGTGCTCGTTGTATAGATATTTCTGGCGGAAGGCGATGTATCTCTTATGAAGAGTAAAATTATACTGCCTTTGATATTTGCGCAGTTGCTCGGCGGCTGCGCCGACGGCTTTTGGCAGGATTTGTGTGGCGACCCGGTTTATTACACTTATAAGCGCAGCCCAGTACCACCCGATGAAATTACGGCTTTCCCGCGTTTTTGTCTTGTGGGCGACCCCTACATGGGTGAACTTGAAAACTGCATTGCCGCCGGTGTGCACTGTTACCAACTAGATACTGGCGACTGGTGTGCGGGACCTTATTCGCCATTTGTATTGAGCTACAGTTTTTACTAGCACCGGATGCGTGCAGCTTTATTTGATTCAGGTTTGGGTGGTTTAAGAATACTTAAATATTAAGTTTACTCAGGCTATAGTAATTAGATTTTAAGCAAGGACTTTAAACTGTCTTTGATGGTCGTGCCGATATAGTGCTTTAATCCATTGAATGTATTCTTGATGTTAACCTCATGGTAATAATCATATCCTAGTTCTTTTAATAGTACGTGAATATTCTTTGTAACACCTATGGCGAACCAGCTGCAGGGAAAGGAAATAATGCAGGGCATCTCTTTATTTTTAAGCTGGATTTGCCCCTGGTCAATGCAATTTACCTGATTGAGAAGGTTAAAGCTTCCGTCTGAGAGGTCAAAGTTATAAAAGAGCTTGGACTTGCCGTCTATTCCAATGTGTTCAGGCGAATGGTGTGTGTAGTATTCCCTTATCATTTTTTGGTCATCGCTATAGTCGGGATACATCTCCTTAATGACTGAAAATAGATGACTTAATGTTTTTACTTTTCCTATAAATATACCCGTTGAAAATATGGTGTTTCCTGCAAAGTACTTTCGCTCGAAGAAACCCTGTGTTCCACTATGTTGGTGGTCATTTGAGAATACTATATCTCGGTCAAAAGAATAAAATTTACTCTCGAGTTGATGAATGGCCGGTAAGATTATTGAATCGAAACCATCAAAATAACAGAGGATATCTTCTTCCGGTAGAGTCTTGCAGAAAGGGAGAAGCAGATCGATTTTTGTGGAAAAATTTTCCCATGGTTGTTCTTGACCGAGTATGGTGAGTGAAACCCCATTGCGTTTGGCGGATTCCTGTAGAACAGGGAACATTCTTTCAGAGTGAGTGGCAATAGTGACGAGGTGTAACATTTCAGGAACAAGACTACCTGGGTTCCATGGCCTTAATCGTTGACTGGTGAATTCCAGCTGCTGAAGCAAGTCTAGTCCAAGGTTTGTGAACCGTTTGGAGGGACTGGTTTCCTCGCGTAGTGTGACTCAACGCCTTGCCTATGAGGGCAAGAATTACTTTTGAGTAAATGGGGAAAGGGTTCCAGGCCGGTGCCCGCTATTGAAAAGACGAGCGTAAAAAGAAAAAGCCCCAGGCACAAATATGTGCCTGGGGGTAAGGGGCTTTAGCCGTTAGCAGGTTGTTCTAACGGCAAGGGGGTATCCTGGACTTGTTGTGCGCTTACATTCTTTGACGTGGATATTTTACCGCCGGCAATTTTGCGTAGGGCAACATAAAACACGGGTGTCAGGAACAGGCCAAACAGTGTGACACCAATCATGCCTGTGAATACGGTAATACCCATGGCGTTGCGCACTTCGGCACCGGCACCGCTGGCCAGTACCAGGGGAACCACACCGGCAATAAAGGCGACGGAAGTCATAATGATCGGACGAAGACGTAGGCGGCAGGCTTCCAAGGCAGCTTCTACCGGGCCCTTACCGTCCATTTCCAGTTCGCGGGCAAACTCCACAATCAGAATGGCGTTTTTACAGGCAAGTCCCATTAAAACAACCAGCCCGACTTGAACGAAAACATTGTTGTCGCCGCCAGTAGCCCAGACACCAAATAGTGCAGCCAGCAGGCACATGGGCACGATCAGGATCACCGCCAGCGGCATAACCCAGCTCTCATAGAGTGCGGCCAGTACCAGGAATACCAGCAGTACTGCGAGTGGGAAAACCACCATAGCGGCATTGCCCTGGTTGACCTGCTGGAAGCTGAGGTCGGTCCACTGGATTTGCATGCCCGGTGGCAGGGCTTGGCTGGCAACCTGCTCAACCGCTGCCAGTGCCTCGGAAGAGGACAACATGCTGGGATCGGACTGCCCCATCAGGTCGGCTGCCGGATAGCCGTTGTAGCGGATCACCGGGTCTGGTCCGTAACTCTGGCGCAGGGTCACCATGGTGCTGATGGGCACCATCTCCCCATTCATATTGCGAGTGTAGAGATTATCGAGATCCTGCACTTCATCGCGGAAAGGCGCATCTGCCTGGGCAACCACCTGGTAGGTGCGACCGAACAAGTTGAAGTCGTTGATATACATGGAGCCGAAATACAGCTGTAGGGTGCCGAATAGATCGTCCATACGCACGCCCTGGGCTTTGGCCTGTAGGCGGTCTACCTCGGCGTCCATCTGCGGCACATTGGCCTGGTAGGAGCTGAAGGGGTAGCTGAGGCCGCTGGCTTGGCTCAGGGCCCCAGCCAGCATATTGGTAGCATTTTGCAGCTCACCGTAGCCGGCACCGCGACGGTCCTGGACATAGAGGGAGTAGCCGGACCCAGCACCCAGCCCGAAGATGGGCGGCGGCATAAAGGTCATGGCAAAGCCTTCTTTGATCTGTGAGATTTTGCCATTTAGCTCCGCAGCGATTTCCTGGGCACTGCGCTCACGTTCATCGAAATCGTCGAATAGGATAAATACCGTGCCCACGTTGGGGGTGTTGGTACTTTGCAGGGCATTGAAGCCGACAAAGGCCGCGGCGTTGGCAACCCCCTCAGTTTCCAAAGCCAATTCACTCACGCGGCGAGCAACTTCCTCGGTGCGGTCCAGGGAGGCACCTTCCGGCAGGCGAATACTACCCACCAGGTAAGTCTTATCCTGAACCGGAATAAAGCCGCCGGGCACCTGTTGGAACAGGGCGAAGGTACCGCCGAGCAATATCAGGTAGGCCCCAAATACGATACCGCGACGCTTGAGGCTATGGCCCACCACCCGCTGATAGCGCTCGGAGTTGCGCTGGAAGAAGCGGTTGAACGGGCGGAATAACCAGCCGAACAGGCGCTCGATAATGCGCGCGGGTATATCCGGCTTGGCACCGTGGGGCTTCAGCAGGGTTGCCGCCAGAGCCGGGGACAGAGTCAGGGAGTTGATCGCGGAGATAATGGTGGCGATGGCAATGGTGGTGGCGAACTGGCGGTAGAACTGACCGGTGATGCCGTCCAGGAAGGCCATGGGCACAAATACCGCACAGAGCACCAAACTGATGGCGACAATCGGACCGCTCACCTCGCGCATGGCTTGGTGGGCAGCGGCTAAAGGTGTCAGTCCCTCCTCGATATTGCGCTCGACGTTTTCCACCACCACGATGGCGTCATCCACCACAATACCGATGGCCAGTACCATGGCGAACAGGGTCAGGGTGTTGATCGAGAAGCCCAGCATCAACAGCACCGCAAAGGTGCCGACAATAGATACCGGCACGGCCAAGAGTGGAATCAGGGAGGCGCGCCAGGTCTGCAGGAACAGGATAACCACCAGCACTACCAGCAGCACCGCCTCCAGAAGGGTCTTGATCACAGAGCTGATGGAAGTGCTGACGAATACGGTTGGGTCGTAGGCAACTTTCCACTCCAGGCCTTCGGGGAACTGTTCTCCCAGTTCTGCCATCTTCTCGCGCACTGCAGCGGAGACTTCCAGGGAATTGGAGCCTGGAGACTGGAAAATCGGAATGGCAACCGCCTGGCGGCCGTTTAATAAGGCGCGTAGAGAGTCTTGAGATGAAGCCAGTTCAACCCGCGCCACGTCACGCAATCGGGTAATTTCACCATCGCTGCCGGTCTTCAGTACCACATTGCCAAACTCTTCCTCGCTTTGCAGGCGGCCCTTGGCGTTGATAGAGATCAGGAAATCAGAACCATTGGGCATCGGCGAGGCGCCGATCTGTCCGGCGGACACCTGTACATTTTGTTCACGCACTGAGCTGACGATATCCGCTGCAGTCACGCCCAGGGCCGCCGCTTTCTGCGGGTCCACCCACAGGCGCATGGCATAGTCTCCGGAGCCAAATACGGCGGCCAGGCCCACACCGGGAATGCGCGACAGCTCATCACGGATATGCAGTACGGCGTAGTTGCGAATATAGGTCGCATCGAGGCTGTCGTCTGGAGAGATCAGATGCACCGCCATCATCAGGTTGGGCGACTGCTTCTGCGTGGTTACCCCCTGGCGGCGTACATCTTCCGGTAGACGGGGTAGTGCCTGGGATACCCGGTTTTGTACCTGAACCTGGGCCTGGTCTGGATCGGTGCCCAGTTTAAAAGTGACATTTAAAGTGAGGGTGCCGTCACTGCCTGCTACCGACTTCATGTAGATCATGTTTTCCACACCATTGATGGCTTCCTCCAATGGTGTGGCAACAGTTTCGGAAATCGTTTTGGGGTTGGCTCCAGGATAGCGAGCGCTAACTTGCACGCTGGGGGGTACAACTTCCGGATATTCACTAACCGGTAGCGATGGGATACTGATCAGACCCACCACAAAAATAATGATCGACAGCACTGATGCAAAAATAGGTCGGTCGACAAAGAAACGGGAAAAATTCATACACTGCTACCCCGTGAGCGGCAATATAAACGCTCGAATTCCATTGATATAACTCTTCCAGAGTGGATGCTGGCCATAGTAGGGCTGCCTTCTACCCGTTGTCTTAGTGGCCCGCTGCCTGGGCGCCACCACCCCGCACTTGCTGGGCAACCATTTCAGGCACCACGGGCATACCGGGGAAGAAAATTTTCTGCAGGCCGTTGACCACAATTCGTTCGCCAACTTGCAGGCCACTGCGAATTACCGTGCGCTCACCCTGGCGTGGCCCTACTTGAATTGGGCGACGTTCTGTCAGGTTCTCTTGAGTGACCACATAGACGTAGCGGCGGTCCTGATCGGTAAGTACGGCCTTGCTATCGATTAGTACTGCTTGATCCATTTCTTCAATGGGCATCTCCACACGGGCGAACTGTCCGGGCTTAAAAGTACCTTCGGTATTGGAAACCACTGCCCGGAACTGGATGGTGCCTGTGTGGCTATTGAGGCGATTATCGATAAAGTCCAGCTTGCCCTTATGGGGGTAGCCGTTTTCACCGGAGAGGCCGATATGTACTGGAGGCGCAGAATCGGCCTTGAGCAGGCGGCGGCTCTCGGCGAAAGTCTGTTCATCGCTTTCGAAGTAGACGTACATGGGGTCTACAGAGACCAGAGTGGTCAGCAAGGTGGCATCGGCATTAGCGAGATTACCTTTAGTGACTAGGGCGCGACTTACCTGACCACTAATTGGAGCCTTGACCTGAGTGTACTGGAGGTCGAGTCGGGCGTTTTCCACTGCTGCTTCTGCGGCGCTTAGGGCTGCGCGTTCCGCGTCCCTTGAGGCGATGCGACGGTCGTATTCCTCGCGGGAGATCGCTTTGCTGTCCAGTAGCTGCTGGGCGCGGCCGGCCTGTTTTTCACTGAAGGACAGCTGGCTGCGCACTCGCTGTAAATCGGCCTCAGCAGCACGAAGACGGGCTTTATAGGGGCGTTGGTCGATGGTGAACAGGACATCGCCACGTTTTACTAGGGCACCTTCGGCAAAGGAAACCTGGTCGATATAGCCACTCACGCGGGGACGTAATTCCACGGTTTCGGGCGCTACAACTCGCCCGGTAAAACTGCGCCACAGGGTGGTAGGCTCAGAGCCGACTCTTGCAACTTCAACCGCAGGTGGCGGCGGCTGTTGTCCCGCAGGCTCGCCGGTGCCACAACCGGACAGAACCAGTGCGGACAGACCGAGTAAAGTGACTGTTAATTTCTTGACCATAACGCGTGTACTCCCTTTGCTACGGAAGAGGGAGGTGCTGAATGGCTCCTCTCCTACTAGGGCTGCAACTTTAATGATGAGCAAGATGATGAGGGTATCCGGTAACTATGGATTGATTGCCTATTCCTGCTTAAGGGGGAAAGTGATGTAGAAATGAGTGCCGCATGGGGGAGTAATTGGAACTGGATATATAACTAGTTGTTTGTCAAATTGAGTGAGATTTTACCGTGATTTGATAGGTATGATTCGTCTGCGGTTATCTATTACTGCACGGTAATTGCCCATTCCTGCAAAAGAGTCGGGAGATTGCCTAAAACTCCGTATACTGTGAGCCACCTAGATTGATGTAGCCCGCTGGGATGCGGTCGAAAGGGGAACGTATGAGAACCGATGGCAGTGTGAATCAACAGTCTCCAACTTCTTTGCTTGAACCTACTCGCAAGAAGTTGGCCGGGACACTCCAGCGACTGGCACCCGAGCAGGGGCTAATAGAAACCTACTTGGATGGTTTGGCCCTAATCCGTTGTAACGAGCCGGTAGCTTGTGCCTCCTCTGTATATGCGCCATCTCTCAATTTTATTATTCAGGGAAGTAAAACTCTGGAGTTGGGAGACAGGGAAATTTCCTATATGCCTCTCAGCTATGTGGCGACTTCAGTACACCTTCCCATTCTTGGGCGAGTAGAGCGTGCTTCGGAGGACACCCCTTTCCTCGGTGTGAAGTTAACGATAGATCCCAAAGAAGTAGCTGACCTGGTATTGGAGTTGGGAGATAAGGCCCCGGGAGTGGAGGCGGGGTATGACTGCCCTGAAGTGAGTTGTGGCCTTTGTGTGACGCAGATGGATCAGGGAATGCTGGATGCATTGAGCCGGCTGGTACACCTGTTGGAAACTCCTGTGGATGCTCAGATATTGGCCCCCCTGGCGCGACGGGAGATTATCTATCGCGCCTTAATGGGTGAAATCGGTGCCCGTATGCGCAAGTTTGCTATGGCAGACAGTCAGGCAAATCGGGTATCCAGAGTCATTGAAGTATTGAAGGACCGCTACTCGGAGCCGCTACGCATTAGTGACTTGGCAGAGCAGGCGAATATGAGCGAGTCATCGCTGTATCACAGCTTCAAGCAAATCACCCGCATGTCGCCCCTGCAGTTTCAAAAGAAATTGCGCTTACATGAAGCCCGCCGCTTGATGCTCACTGAGGGCCTGGAGGCAGCTTCCGCCAGCTATAGGGTGGGATATGAAAGTCCTTCACATTTTAGCCGTGAGTACAGCCGCATGTTTGGCCTCCCCCACGTGCGGATGTGAGTAAGCTGCGTGGTGAGCAAAGGGTGCCAGCCTAGTCCGAGGTGGCATCACCCTGTTTGAGGACAAACAGGCTGCACCACCCCTCAGGACTGATTTCTCCTTCGACCACGATGCAGGCATTAGGCGGCTGGAAAAGCTGGCAGTCAACGCACTTCTTGCCATTATTTGGTGTGTCCTGATAATTCACGGCTTCTTTTTTTGCCTTGATCTGTGCGTTAGTGCGATCTGTGACAATAACTGCCGCCGGTAATATCGCTAGTGAGCAGCTGGAGATTTTGAGGAATTTTCTACGGGAGATAGTCTGTTTCCGGTCCATGCTAGAAAAGTGTCCAAATTAATTGGTTAGGGCTTCAAAAATTCAGAGTAGCTGGACGAGAGGTTTTTGCTGGGATTAACACTTTTTACAGAAGAAAAGAGAAGTAAGAATCAATCTTATTGTCATTTGAGGGTTCAATACACCTGTCTGTTCCCTGGTCAGCTGAAATCAGGCTTCGCACTAAATTAGCCGCTGGAGGAGCACTATTTATTCTGCCGTGATTTTGTTGGATAGGGTTGCTTTAGGTAGTTGTATAAAAGAAATTTTTGTTAAAGTTTTTTGCTCCCATAAATAGGGAGCTGCCTTGTTTAGCCAAAGCTGCTATAGGTCTGAATGACACTTAATTTATTGTATAACTTGCTATTTGAGCAGATAACCATTTGATGGTTTGCTTTTTGGGCAAGTTCCTCGTTAGTGAGATTCTTTAGCCCAGGGCAGCCATAAGGTAATTTGTAATCCTCCCTCAGGGCGGTTTAGCAGTTGAATGTGTCCTCCGTGGGCATCGACAATTTCTCTGCACAGCGCTAAGCCAAGGCCCACACCCTGTTCTTTGGTAGAAAAAAATGGAAGTAGTGCCTGTTGTAGAACTTTTTCACTCATGCCGCAGCCGCGATCCGCAATTACGAGTTTTTGTCCTAGGCCATCAGTGCTGATGGTAATTTTAATATCTTCATTACTGGAACCGGCCTCGTGGGAGTTTTTGATCAGGTTCAGTAGGGCTTGCTCGATTTGTACTGGGTCAAAATACCCCTGGCGCTCTGGTAAATCCCCCGACAAGGTGAATTCCTGCAAGGGGGCAATACGCTCGATAAGTGTCTGCCAATCCACAGTTTCGCAACTGGGGGCGGGCAGCTTCGCGAAACTGGCATAGCCCTGGGTAAATTCCGTCAGGTGTTTGCAGCGGTCGGCGATGATATCAAAAACTTTTTCCAGCGCCGCAGCTTTATCCGGCTTGGCGATAAGCATTTTGCCTGAGTGCGCCAGTGAGGATATGGGGGCCAAAGAATTATTGAGCTCATGGCTGATTAGGCGAATGACTTTTTTCCAAACTTCTACTTCAGCGCGGGTTAACTCTCGTGTCATCTCACGCAAAACAATCAAGCGGTGCTTTTGCGCATTGAGTACAAATGTACTATTACCGATGTGCATGGAGTGAGTTCCATTTGTATCGGTGTAGTTAAAAAGCCCGTTTTCCCAATTATTAATAGCATTTGCGATCTCCCCTGGGCTATTGGGGAGTAGTTTCTGTAAAAGCAGGCCCTGGATGGGCCTGCCGGCATTAAGTAGTTTTTTGGCACTGCTGTTGGAATAAATGATGTGATCGCTTTGATCGACAAGTAACAGCGCTTGCGGTGAGCTTTGGATCACAGTATCGAGGAGCAATTCGCGCTGATAAATATGCGCGCGCTCACGTCGCAGGTGCTCACCGATTTCGTTGTATAAATTTGTAATCTGGCGGAGCTCTATATCCCTGGGAGGGACCAGAGAGATCGAAAAATCACCATCGCGAAAATTAAGTAGCCCCCCTGTAAGGATTTAAGGGTGGTCGTCAGGGGAGTGAGAACCTGACGCATCAGCCCCAGGATAATAATAATCCCGAGGAACAGCCCCGTAGCCCACGATAAGCGTGGATCCAGGCCTATATAAATACAAAGCCATGGGATAGCTGTACCTATAATCAATGCCAGAGTGGCTGTGGCAACGATGCGCCCCTCCAGGGAAAAATATTTGGACATCAATAGGAAATACCATGTTTTTCCAGGCGACGATACAGCGCTTGACGGCTCATACCCAGCTCTCTTGCGGCCTGGGCAATAATACCATTGCAGCTGGCTAGGGTTTGCTGTAGTAGCTCCCTACTAGGCTCAAAACTCACATCAACTTTTTCAGTTACAGGCTGTTCGGGCAAGGCCAGCACCGCCTCATCAATGGTGTCCTCCTGGCACAGGACTGATGCACGCTGCATCACATTCTGTAATTCGCGTACATTGCCTGGCCACTGGTAGCGGGTCATTGCGGTCAGTGCCTGTGGGGAAAGTTTTTTGGGGTTACTGTTTTCACCTAAAAAGCTTATTGCCAGAGGTGCTATATCCTCGGGGCGTTCACAAAGAGGCGGTAGACGCAACTCGATCACATTCAGGCGGTAGTATAAGTCCTGGCGGAAGTTGCCCTCAGTGATGGACTTGGGCAGGTCACTGTTGGTAGCGCTGATTACCCGTACTTTAACCTTCCGCGTTTGATTGCTGCCAAGACGCTGGAATTCGCCGGTTTGCAGCACGCGTAGCAGTTTTACTTGGCCACTGGCAGAGAGTTCGCCGATCTCGTCGAGAAACAGGGTGCCTCCATCGGCCGCCTCAAAACGACCTTCACGGGCCTTATTTCCTGCTCCGGTGTAGGCTCCGGGCTCCGCGCCAAAGAGCTCCGCTTCCATCAGCTCCTCCGGCAGTGCTCCGACATTCACTTTGATAAAGGGGCCATCACGGAGTAGTGAGTTAGCTTGAACAATATCGGCTATTTTTTCTTTACCCGCCCCGTTGGGGCCTGTGATCAGCACAGGTACATCGGACTTGGCTACCTGGGTGGCCATTTCCAAAAGCTTTTGCATATTATCGCTACGGTAAATAATATTTCGTAGGTCAAACTTTTCTCGCAGTTCGCTGCGGGCATTCATTGCCTGTTGTTGTGACGCACGCTGGCGCTTTTGTAGCTCGCCCAGCTCTAGTAAGTTGACAATCGTGGAGATCAGCTTGTTATCGTCCCAGGGTTTGCCCAGGTAATCGGCCGCTCCAGCGCGGACCAGCTCCACCGCCATTTCCAATTGCGTCCAGGCGGTCAAGAGGATAATGGGCAGATCCGGATTGATTTCTCGAATAGCAAAAAACAGTTCGCGCCCCTCTTCACCAGAGGTGGTATCCGCAGTGAAGTTCATATCCTGGATCACCAGGCTGATATCCCGGTTCTCTCGTAATAATTGCAGACCTGCCTGGGGAGTAATGGCACAGAGGGGCTGCAAGTCATGTAATGACAACAGTATTTCCAGGGCCGAGACGATACCGCTGTTATCGTCAATAATGAGTATTTTATCCATAGGACCAAGAGCCAGCTTGTAAGCTGGCCATTATGCAATGAGTGAGTGGTTAGGGGGAACTGCTGCCGCTGGTGTTTAAATCCAGGCCGTAGGTTTGAACGTTAGTGTCAGAGGCTAGTGACCATTGCTGGCAGGTTGGTGATCAAAACTCAATACTCTGGCGAGCTTCCACTGCCCATCCTCTTTTTTCCAGAGGTGGGTGAACTGTCCACTCTCGCGTAATACTTCGCTGTTATCAGCATTTATGCCATAAAATTTATGTGTACCGCTTTGAATGGCCCCGTAGTTGTTCATTGGGAAAACTTTAACACTATCGTTAATGAGTTCGCGGCGCGCTTTAATGTCACTGCCGGATTTTTGACGTTCACACATACTGCTAATACCATTGAGAAACTCTTGTGCTGAGCTTGCAGTTTTCCCCCACTTATCATGGTACATTTCAAAATCATCGGTGACGAGTTGACCCAGTTTTTTAATGTCGCAGCTGTTGAAAACAGCATCAAAAAGTTGTGAGTCCACAACGGTGATTTCCTTTTCTAATTCCTCTGTAGCTTGAGGGCCGGCAACGACGGGATGTTGCTCGGCAATTGCTGTGGGTATGAAAATTGATATGGCAGTAAAACCTAGAGCCATCAAATAATTTCGCATAATAAATTCTCCCTTTTTATTTACTATCTTACTTTTCACCACACTGGCGGTCAGCTAAAAAGCCCGACCACCAGTTTCAATTTGATTTTATACACTGCGCGTGGCGGTAGCCGGGGAGATATTGGCTGCACGCAGAGCTGGCGCTAGTGCAGCAGCGAGACTAACAACCAATACCAATAGAGCACAGATAAGGAGAGGTAGTAGGGTTAATACCGGCTGAGAGTAATCGCGTACCATATACTGATTAACGATTAGGGCTGCGGCACTGCCCAGGGCGATACCGGTAACGGCAATCAGACTGTTTTCAATCAGGAAATAGCGGCTGATATTGCTGCGGCTAGCCCCTAGTGCACGTCTAACACCTATTTGTTTGGCGCGTTGGTTAATCCAGAAAATTGTCAGCCCGACGATCCCCAGCGCTACGATAAAGCTGAGTGTGGCCGCAACAATAGATAACACTTTGACCATTAAGTTATCGCCTGCATAACTGCGAGCGACATACTCTGAGAGCACTCTGGTTTTAATGACTCTTTGAGGGTCCCTTTCAGACAGTTTATCTACCAAGGTTTTTAACACATCATCGCGCTTGCCTGGTTCGGCGCGTACTAAATAATTGACGTCCTGAGTATTTCTGACAATGGGGAAAAAGGCCACATTACCTGCTTTTGACCAGTCCACCCAGGCGCCCAGATGCCGTTCGATAACACCAATAATTTCTATTGGATGGGAAGTGTTGCCATCATAGAGGGGTTTTCCAATAGGATCTTGGTCTGGGTAAATTTTATCGGCGAACTGCTGGGTAATAACTGCGACATTGATATCCCGAATTTCACTTGGATCAAAATATTGCATTTCAGCATTGGTAAAATTTCGCCCCGCCACTAATTTTAAACCTAGGGTATTGATAAAGTTTGGGTCGGTGTTGTATCTGTTAGAGACCTCGCCGCCGACCTCCTGATTAGGTTGAGTGTAAAAAGTGCCCGCGGAGCCAGACCGCGATAAGGGGACTTGGTTGGTAATGGTTGCATCTTTGACGAAAGGCAGTTTTCGCAGTAACTCCAAATCAGAAGATACGGCTCCAATCATGTCGTAGTTATTGGGAATTGCCATTACGTTGATGGCAATGATCTCCTCTACGGCAATACCGGTGGGCCTTTCTATCTTTGCAATACGATCTTTTACGATCACAACCGTGTTGCTGATGATTGCCAGTGTCAATGCAAGTTGAAGAGCGATCAGCAGGGCAGGCACTTTGTTACGCCAGAGGGCGGATAACATGGGTTTTAATTCAAGCATGACTCGTCCTTACTGGGTTTTCAGGTAAATGGAAGGGTTAGTGCGACTGATACGCCAAGCTGGGTAAAGCCCTGCCAGCAGGCTTGCGATTAGCGCGAGACCGATGGCTGCGATCACCATCACCCAATCCATCCTCGCGACCGTATCCAGTTGTCCCATAGCTAAATAACGGATTCCACTGATCCCCATAAAAGCAAGTAAAATACCGGCTATCCCACCGAGAATACCGATGGTTGAACTTTCAATGAGGTGCTGCGTGAAAATGGCATTGCGGCTGGCTCCAAGTGCCCGACGCACACCCGCTTCAGGCGCTTTGCGGAGAAACTTGGCGAGTAATAGAGCTACTGCGTTGATAACACAAACTAACAGAAAAGCCAGGGATACCCAGCCCAATACGCGATTGTCATCGCTGAGGACTTCGTTGAGAACCAGCCATTCGGAAGGTTTACTCAGGGCAAATTTCAATGGTCGCTCGAAGCGCCCTTGGTCCTTCTGCCCTTGAATATATGCGGTTAGAAAGTTTTCGTACTCGGTTTTTTGTTCTTTATTAGTGAGTTCCACCCAGTACTGAATCCAGACGCTCTCACTTTGTAGGAAACCCTCATAACCTTCGCCCTCTCCACTATCCCAACCATTGGTATTCCCCCAGCTGTAAATTTCCAGCTTGCGGTGAAGACCAAAAGGCACGAAAAGGGATTCAACTTTCGTAAAGGAACCATTATTGACATCGTAAACTTTGGGTGAGGGTTCCCAGGTATCAATAACGCCAATGACGGTAAAAGGTTGGCTATTTAATATGACGGTTTCACCAACGCTGTCTTCTCCAGAGAATAACTTTTCATTGGTGGCCTTGGAGAGTATCACCACTTGCATGGGTGAGCTGTCGGCAGTCTTCTCCCAGGTGCCTCCATATATAAAAGGGATATCGAATAAGTTAAAGAAATCACGGGTGGTTACGCGGATGTCAGCGGTATAAGGCCGGATTGCTGACTCTTCCAGTTCCACGGTAAAACCATAGCGGTGCATGGCCACCTGATGGGTGGGGATATCAGAGCGCAGTAGGGCTTGGGCATCTCTATAAGTCAACTGCCAGGGAATTTCATTGGTGGTATTTGCGGCTTCATTAACATCCCAGCTATCGAGTTGAACGGCAAAAAGAACATCGTCTTTATGCTCTAGCGCGTTCTGCGACATCATGTAGTTGAGGGTGAGTACTGTCATGGAGGCACCCACACCCACCGCGATAGCAGCGACCATCAACGCACTTAATGTCGGTGTACGACGCAGGCTTCGCAGTGCCAGGGAAATATAGTATCCAATCATTACTGCAGACTCCTTAAGCGGTAGCGGCTTCGGGTTGCTCTGTGACCGGACGCAGGTCGCACACTTGCCCATCCACGATCTGGATATTGCGGTGCGCACGACGGGCCAGCTCCGGATCATGGGTAACCATTACGATGGTAGTTCCCCACTCATTGATAAATTCCAGCAGCTCCATTACTTGGCGTGCCATTAGGGAGTCGAGGTTTCCAGTGGGCTCATCTGCGAGCAAGAAACGTGGCTCCCCTGCCAGGGCCCGGGCAATAGCAATACGTTGTTGCTGTCCGCCGGAAAGCTGTGCAGGCAAGTGTTTTGCGCGGGCGGACAAGCCCACTTGCTCCAGTACTTTCTCAATACGCTTGCGGCGTTCTTTAGCGCTGAATCCACGGTAGCGAAGAGGGACATCAATATTGTCGAACAAGCTTAGATCCGGGATCAGGTTAAACCCTTGGAAAATAAACCCGATCTTTTCATTACGCAGGCGGGAGCGCTGGCGATCGTTCAGGTTACTTACATCCTCGCCATCCAGCAGGTACTGGCCGCCGGTTGGGGTTTCCAATAACCCTGCGATATTCAGAAAGGTCGTTTTTCCGGAGCCACTGGGGCCGGTGACAGAGACAAATTCCCCCTCCTTGACTTCTAGGCTGAAGTCACGCAGGGCGTGGGTTTCAATAGTGTCTGTGCGGAAACTCTTGCGGACGTTATGCATCTTAAGCATGGCGATGTTCCTTGTTTGTCACTGAATTTTTAAATCGTTGATAAATCGCGGAAACTGAGTGGGTGTAGCTTGCGCGTGTTGAATGTCTCGCTCGGTTTATTCTTTCAGGGCAACTAGCTGTGCCCTCTCCAATTCTTCGGAGGCGGAGATAATGATTTGATCTCCCTCTTGCAGGCCGGAAATGATTTCCACTTGTTTCAGTCCCAGCGCGCCAATTTGAATGGCAACGCGCTCTGCCTGTTGTTGATCGTTGAGGCGGAATGCAAAGCGGCCGCCGCTCTGATCCAGGAAACCACCACGTTTCACCAGCAGCACATCATTGCGATTCTCCAGTAGTACGCGGGCGGTGAGGCGCAGGTTTTGGCGCAAGTTTTGGGGTTGTCCCTCGCTAAAGCGCACTCGGGCGATGACTTGGTTGTCGATGACTTCGGGGGATATCGCAGTGATTTCACCGGGTAGTTCACGCCCCCTAGGTTGACGGCCACGGCCATATTCAAGCCGAGGTCGTCGGCGTAGTTCTCTGGCACTGCCGCCTCAAGCTCAAAACTGGTGAGGTCAACTACGGTGATCAAGGGGGCGTTAGCGGCAACGGCGCTGCGCTGGGATACGGCGAGACTGCCGATGGTGCCGCTGACAGGGGAGAGGATTTCTAATTCCCGCACGCGGCGCTCGAGTTCCTCTACCTGCAACTTCTGCTGGGACACTTGTAAATGAAGGGTTTGGGTATCAAAGCTCAGGGACTCTTTTTCCAGCTCGGCGTTTTGTACAGCCTGCTCATACTCCAGTTGTGCTCGGGCCATATCGTCCTTGCTCTTTTCAAAGTCGAGCAGGGAAATAATCTGCTTCTCCTTGGAAAGCTCAGCCCGTTTTAACTCCCGTTTGGCGGCGGTGAGGTTTACCCGGGCGAGATCGGCCTTTTGCTGGTTTTCCAACTGCTGGCGCTTGGCCTGTATTTTCTGCCGTTGCAATTCTACGGACAGTTTATTGAGTTGAGCTTCCTCCTGGGCGAGTTGGTTGGATAGCTCAGGGCTGTCAACCGAGGCGAGGACTTGCCCAGCTTTCACAGTATCTCCGGCTTTTACCGCAAACTTAACGATGCCCTGCGCAGGGCTATAAAGTGTGGGGCTGTTGGCTGCGACCACTTTGCCCTGAACCACCAAGTCTCGAATCAGGTCACCGCGCTCAACCTGGGCAATATTGATACGGGATAAGGACAGGGTGTTATCTACTGAGCCGGTCCTATGCCAGGCATTAACACCCCAGATCAAAAATGCGATGGTGAGGCCAAGCAAGGCGGCAGCCTTATAGGCTTTGGGGTTTTTCCAAAGCGGTAGGGCTTCGATTTGTGTATCTTGCCTGGAAGTATCTCTAATCATTGTTGCTTTCCACTTCTCTGTGCGATTGCTTCTGCTTTGTAATTTGGATGCAGTGCATTTCTGTTTCGGATGCAAATCAAAAAAATCTGCTCTGTGAGCTACTACGCAAACCCTGTGCCAACTTTTTTGTGTCTGTAACTTATTGATATTTATTGATATTTTTCTTTTATGGGGATGTGCACAATCACAGGGGTGTCCGCTAAAAGTGTCCGCTGTCCGCCCTGTCCGGGAGATGGACCGGGCACTGTAAGCTGCATATTTGCGCCGGAAGAGGGGCGGATACCGAACTTTGCTTGCGGTTTCACGAGAGTGGTTGTCATGCGGGGGGACGGCGGTTTGTGGTAGAGTGCGCGGCCTTTTTTTGATCAATTCAAATTTATTTGCGTTTATGTTCCTTCCATCGCTGCTCTCTTCGACCAAAGCCGACTGGTTCGGCAATATACGTCGCGACGTACTCGCCGGCCTGGTAGTGGCCCTGGCACTGATTCCCGAAGCCATTGCTTTCTCGATTATCGCGGGAGTTGATCCCCGAGTTGGCCTCTACGCCTCTTTCTGTATTGCTGTGGTCATTGCCTTTGTGGGCGGTCGGCCGGGGATGATTTCCGCCGCTACTGGCGCAATGGCCCTTCTGATGGTGACCCTGGTGAAGGAGCACGGACTGCAATATCTGCTCGCAGCCACATTGCTCACCGGGGTGTTGCAGATCATCGCTGGCTATCTGAAGCTGGGTAGTTTGATGAGCTTTGTCTCACGGGCGGTGGTCACGGGGTTTGTGAATGCCCTGGCGATCCTTATCTTCCTGGCGCAAATGCCCGAGTTGATTGGTGGTACCTGGGAGGTCTATGCCATGACAGCTGCGGGTCTGGGGGTCATTTACCTATTCCCCTATGTCCCGGTGATTGGTAAAGCTGTGCCTTCACCGCTGGTATGTATCCTGTTGCTGACGGCAGTGGCTGTCACCATGGGGATGGATATCCGTACCGTGGGGGATATGGGCGAGTTGCCGGATACTCTGCCTATTTTCCTCTGGCCCGAGGTTCCGCTGAATTTCGAAACCCTACAGATTATTTTCCCCTACTCCGCTGGTCTGGCAGTGGTAGGTCTGCTGGAATCCCTGATGACAGCAACGATTGTGGACGACTTGACCGATACTCCGAGTGATAAGAACCGCGAGTGTAAAGGTCAGGGGATCGCCAATATCGCGGCCGGCTCCCTGGGGGGATGGCCGGTTGCGCCATGATTGGCCAGTCTGTCATCAATGTGAAGTCCGGTGGCCGAGGTCGGCTCTCAACTCTGGTAGCTGGCGTTGGCCTGCTGACCCTGGTGGTGTTTCTCAGTGACTGGGTTGCGGTAATTCCTATGGCAGCACTAGTTGCGGTCATGATTATGGTTTCCATAGGTACTTTTGACTGGAGTTCTATCCGCAACCTGAAACGCTACCCGCTCTCCACAAATTTGGTGATGTTGGCTACTGTGGTTGTGGTAGTGTGGACCCATAACCTGGCCTATGGTGTATTTGTTGGTGTGTTACTGGCCTCGCTGTTCTTTGCCAATAAGGTTAGCCACTTTATGTACGTGAGCAGCTCTCTCGAAGAAGCTCAGAGCCGCCGAACCTACAAGGTCATTGGACAGGTCTTCTTCAACTCCGCCGATAAGTTCATGGCCTCTTTCGATTTTAAGGAAGTGGTGGATACTGTAGTGATCGATCTCAATCGCGCGCATTTCTGGGATATTTCCGGAGTAAATGCGCTGGACAAGGTGGTGCTCAAGTTCCGTCGTGAGGGTGCAGAAGTGGAGCTGGTAGGGTTGAACGAAGCTAGTGAAACCATCGTCGACCGGTTCGGCGTACACGATAAGCCCGAGGAAATTGAGCGGGTTCTTGGAGGACATTGATGGCCGTAAGCAGCAGCGAAAATAACAATAAAGAGACACATAATGGTGGGTCTTTACCAGTGGTACTTTCCTGTATTGATGGTTCCCAATACACCGGCGCCGTCTGTGATTACTCCGCTTGGCTGGCTGCCAAGCTGGACGCACCGCTAAAGCTGTTGCATAACATTGAGCGCAGTAGTGTACCTGCGGTCACCGATTTTACCGGCAGTATCGGCTTAGGCAGCCAGGAAGAGCTGCTGGAAGAACTGACGGCGCTTGAGCAACAGCGTGCGCAATTGCTGGTGAAGCAGGGCAAGCTCATGCTGCAGGCGGCACGAAATCGCGCTGAGGATGCCGGCGTTGGACAGGTCATTACCTGCCAGCGCCACGACACCCTGACAGAATCTGTGGTGGAGCTGGAAGACTGCATTCGTGTTCTGGTACTCGGTATTCGCGGTGAGGAGCACGGCGAGTCAGAGCAGGGGCTGGGCGCACAGTTGGAAACTGTAGTCCGCTCCCTGCACAAACCGATACTGGTGGTTAATCGGGAATTTCAGCAGCCGCAGAGGATTATGCTTGCCTATGACGGTAGTGAGGCGGCGTGCAAGGC
This sequence comes from Microbulbifer sp. MLAF003, assembly GCF_030012965.1. NCBI lineage: Bacteria > Pseudomonadati > Pseudomonadota > Gammaproteobacteria > Cellvibrionales > Microbulbiferaceae > Microbulbifer > Microbulbifer sp. MLAF003. Next base: position 4,034,124 of record NZ_CP120232.1, on the reverse strand, counting down.
CCTGGGCCTGATAGCTGGTAGCCCGCTGTTCCGCGACCTGTCCTGCCACCTGGTAAATGTAGGACCGGCGCAAGTGGCGGAAAAGCTATTAGCTGAGGCCAGTGCCGAATTGGACAAGGCCGGCCTCGCAGTAACGGCCAGTAATCTGGAGGGTAATACAGTTGAGGCCTTGATCACCTATCAGGAGGAGCACCAGATTGACCTCACTGTGATGGGGGCGTTCAGTCACAATCGTCTGCGTGATTTGTTGATGGGCAGTATCACAGCGAAGATGCTACTCAAGACCCGCCAGCCTCTGCTGCTATTGCGATAACTTTCCTAGAGCGCGAGTACTGCGTCCCGGGGGCTGACAAACCAACGCAAAGCCTCCGCATCCTCGGGAAGCGGTAGATCGTAGAATTTTGCATTGCGTGGTTTGCGGCAAAGCTCCCGCTCGGCAATGGCCAGGTACTCCTCTAGAGGAAGTAATGACACCTCCTGCTCGCTTTTACTGGAAGGGCAATTGCTGAAGTTCAATTGCGCCAGGCTGGCTGCGGACTCTGGTTTTTTGCCTTGATAGCGCCAGACTCCCTGATCCTGGTCGAAATAATAATACGGCAGTAGTCTCCAGCCGTGGCGCGCTACCAGAGCCACGGCTTCAAGCAGATATTCGAATACTGTCTCACTGATGAAGTAATTGAAATTCAGGCGTACCCAGCCCGGACGCATTAATTTTTGCCCTTTGAGTATCTGTCCCTCCAGCGCCCGGCTATAGGCCATATCGATATCCAGAAGGGTATGCCCATAGGGGCCTGCGCAGGAACAGCCACCGCGGGCCTGGATTCCGAAAAGGTCATTGAGTAGTGCCACCACAAAACCGTAGTGCAAATCCTTCCCGCGCCATTTGATGCGCAGCGAGATAATTGAAAGGCGCGGTATATCAAGGTTGCCGAGAACCTCGATGTTCTCTTCCTTTGACCAGCGCTCGAGAGCATGGCCGATCAGCCGCTTCTCCCTCTGGGTTATTTCATTGATACCCACAGTTTGCTGGAGTTTAAAGACCATGCCTGCGCGAATGGACTCGACTATCGCCGGGGTGCCGCCTTCCTCGCTGCGCTCCGGGTCTTCGAGGTAACGGTGATCCTCAGGAGTGACATAGAGCACCGTGCCACCGCCGGGTGCTGCAGGGACGGCGTTTTGCAGCAGCTTCTCTTTCACCACCAGAATTCCTGGAGTGCCGGGGCCACCGACAAATTTATGCGGAGAGATAAATACAGCGTCTTTTGAACTATCGCCCCGGGGGTCTTGCTCACCGCGCACATCAATTGCCATATAGGGGGCGGCCGCGGCGTAGTCCCAGAAAGACAGGGCACCGTACTGGTGAAGTAGGCGGGTGACAGCTTCTACTTCGGTCACGATGCCGGTGACATTAGAGGCGGCGGAAAAGCTGCCGATCCGCAGGGGGCGGTCAGCGTACGCACGCAGCTGATTTTCGAGCGTATCAAGATCCAATGTGCCGGTGCTATTCAACGGAATAGACACTAGTTCGGCAATGCTTTCCCGCCAGGGCAATTCATTGGAGTGGTGTTCATAGGGCCCAATAAATACGACAGGACGCTGGCTGGCAGAAATACTGTCACTGAAGCGATGCTGCAGGTTCAAGTCCACCGGAGGACGCAACTTTAGAATATCGATCAGCTTGTTAATGGCGGCAGTGGCACCGGAGCCACAGAATATGATTTTGTGCTCCTCGCTCCCGTTGACTGCACGCCGGATCTCTTTCCTCGCCTCCTCTCTGAATCCTGTGGTTTGAGCACCGGTGTAAGACGTTTCGCTATGGGTGTTGGCATAGTAAGGCAACACCTTTTGGCGAATAGAGTCTTCGATGAAAGATAGTGAGCGGCCGGATGCAGTGTAATCAGCGTACACCAGTGGTCGCTGTCCGAAGGGGGTGGCAATGGGCTGCATATCGCCAATAACTGAGTCACGGATGTATTTGATGAGAGCTGTCACGAGTTCCATTTCCTGTATTTTTCATGGAAATTACTCTAGTGCTTTAACACCGAAACAATGTCCCTGTTTGTCTTTTTTAATTGGTAAATTTCGAAACATTGTGCCGTTTTATTTTATTTTTCGGTACGTTAATGCTTTAAAAAGGTATGGTGGAAACACTAGTAATTATTATGAATGTTTTAAAGGAGGGGCTTTGATGGCGGCGCGGCTAAACAGGCAAGACAAACAAATTCTGGAGCTGTTACAGGGGGATGCGACGCTGTCTGTTGGGGAAATTGCTGAGCGAGTGGGTGTGTCAAAATCCGCTTGCTGGAGGCGCATTCACAAGATGGAAGAGGAAGGGATTATCGCTGATAGAGTGACCTTGCTAAACCAGCATAAGTTAAATTTGCCCCTGACTGTATATATCTCTATCCGTACCAACCAACACAATGACCAGTGGGCAGCCCAGTTTGCCGAATTGGTGCAGGGGGTTGCTGAGATTCTGGAGGTACACCGGATGAGTGGGGATCTGGATTACCTGATCAAGGCGGTGGTGACCGATATGCCTGGTTACGACCGCCTGTATAAAGAACTAATTAAGGCCGACCTGTTTGATGTCAGTTCCAGCTTCGTAATGGAGACCATGAAACAGACGACCCGTTTACCTCTCACATACGCTGTTGATAAGTAAGCTTCAGTGGCTGTGGCGCTTGCGTAACCATTGGCGGAGTTTTGCCTCGCCAAGAGCCCTGTCTCCATGTGGTACTTTGAGGCTATTGCGGATTTCCCGCCAGGCATTGGAGCTGAGCCAGAGATTCAAGGCCAGTACGACCAGCATCACCAGGATGGAGCCCAGCCCCGCCAGCAGCATGTCCTTTTGCGCGTCCCAGATATCGCCCTGGGAGCCGAGGAACGCGATTCCCAACTCCGGAGAAACTGTCCGTGCTGCCAACCATTCAATAATTTCGTAAATAGAAGAGAGGGCAAACGTCACATCTACTGGGAAGAAGTAGGCCCAGAATCCACGCAGACCAGCCAGGCGTATTAATATTTCCCGCACTGGGTAGGCGAGCAGCAACCCAAAACTAAAGTGCACCAGGCGATCGTACATATTGCGCTCGGCGCCAAGCCATTCCTGCAGAGTGTAACCAAAGGGCACTTCTGCATAGGTGTAGTGGGAGCCAAACACATGCAGGCACATAAACACGGTGATCAGCGTATAAGAGACGTTGGAGAGCGGGAGCATACGTATGCTGATCAAAATTACCGGCAGCGCCGCAAAGACCAGGTAATTTTCTAATAACCAGTCATCCGGATGCAGCGGCTGCCAGGCTGACCAGCCCCATGCGACTGAGAAAATAGCCAGTAATAACAGGCGGTACCAGTGTTTTCGAATAGCGGACATGACTGTAAAAACCCACTGCAAAAAAAGTATATCTGCGCCAGGATACACCATTGTCCGCCGTTGTGGATTGGGCCAAATGCCCCCTGGTATGAATAGCTAATGCAGGGCCGGCCGGTAGGGAAGGGCGGCAATAATCCTGGCTTCCTCATTCAGCAAATGGGCAAGACGACTCTCCACCGCCTCACGGGGGAAATACTCCAAGGCCAACTCAACAAACAGTTCATGGTGGCGGGCCTCACTTTCTGTAATGACCTTATAGAAAGTTTGTAATGATCCCGCTGGAAGGGCCTCAGCGACCAAACCAAAACGCTCACAGCCTCGCGCTTCAATAATTGCTGCGGTGAGCAGGCGGTCTATCAGGTACTCTTCCGGACCACGGCGAATCAGCTTGCGCAGGGCATGAATATAGGGATCTTTCTCATCTGGTGCCTGATAGATCCCCCGCTCATGCATAATCCTGATCACTTGGCGGAAATGGTTCATCTCCTCTAAAGCCAGATTCACCATGGCCTCGACCAGTAGAGGTTTATCGGGATAGTGAGAGAACATGGACACTGCCATACCAGAGGCTTTCTTTTCCGCTGCGGCATGATCCTGCAGGAAGCGGTTAAAGTCACTGAGAACGACTTGGGCCCAGTCTTTCGGGGTCTTGTAATACAGTTGGAACATGGTGGATGGCGGTGACGCAAAAACGCCATTATACCGCCATCGATAGGATTGACCTGCTGGCCCTGTTGAAAAAGGTTTTAGCTCGCCAGGCGGCGTTCGCGTACTTCCCGATCGCGCTGGGTAGCAATTCGCGCCTGCTCCAGGGACATGCCGGCTTTAGCATGGGGGGTTGGCCTGCCATTAGCACCCAAAGCTACGAAGACTATTTGCTCGACTTGCACAATCAACTCCTGGCTCTGCTTGTTGCGAACCTCACAGTGCACGGTGAGTGAACTCTGGCCAATGCCGATCACTTCAAACCCAAACTCTACTACGTCTCCGCAGCAGGCTGGGCTGACAAAATCGATCTCTGACATTAGCTTGGTTACCAGCATTGGTGTACCCATCTGACAGCCGGCAAAAATGGCAGCCTCTTCATCAATCCAGGCGAGTAACTGGCCGCCAAACAGGCGCTGGGCGGGGTTCAGGTCGCCGGGCTTTACACAGTGACGCGAATAGTATTTCACACTGACCTTCCTAACTAACTGTGGAATGAACAATTGGTGAGCTACTGGTGGCGAATTTGCCAGAAGTAATCCTCGGCAAATTTCGCAACAGAGATTAAATCGATACTCACATAGGGAGTTACTGCATACAGCGTGCCAAGGCAAAAAAAGTGTAGCCGAGGAAAAAGGTTGTAAAGACTGTCACGGAGTTTAAGGCAAGCACATATTTGGCGCGATTAGGCACCTGAGAGCACATAAATAGTGCGATAAGTCACAATAGATGGGTTTGGTGGCTGCTTTGGCCGCTGGGTGGGATATTCTGGACAATCTGCTCGCCAGCCTGGAAATGTCGCTATGGGACTCACCAGCCACAACCAGTAGAATGGCCGGGAATATGTCCCAAGTGTCTTTATTCTTGGGGCCGTCAGTGTTTTCCCGATGCGCTGTAAGCGTATCTGTGATCACATAACCACGATTCCCCAAGTGCAAAGGGAGAGACAGTAAGGATGATCATCCAGCCGAAAGTACGCGGATTTATTTGTACCAATGCCCACCCGCAGGGCTGTGCAGCCAATGTGCGTGAACAGATTGAGTACATCAAGTCTCAGCCAGCAATTGAGAATGGCCCCAAGCGGGTTCTGGTTGTAGGTGCCTCCACCGGTTACGGCCTCGCTTCGCGTATCACTGCCGCTTTTGGTTGTGGCGCCAAGACCCTGGGGGTGTTCTTTGAGAAGCCGCCCACAGAAAAGCGCACCGCTTCTGCCGGTTATTACAACTCGGCTGCGTTCGAGGACGAAGCGCATAAGGCGGGCCTGTACGCCAAGAGTATTAATGGGGATGCCTTCTCTGATGAGGTGAAGGCCCAGGCGATTGAGATGATTCAAGAGGATCTGGGGCAGGTAGACCTGGTGGTCTACAGCTTGGCATCTCCACGTCGTACCGACCCCAAGACTGGTGAACTTTACAGTTCTGTATTGAAGCCGATCGGTGAGTCTTACACCGCCAGGAACCTCAATACCGACAAGCTGGAAATCTCGGACATCACAGTTGACCCTGCCAGTGAGGAAGAGATTTCCAATACCGTGAAGGTTATGGGCGGTGAGGATTGGGAACTGTGGATGCAGGCTTTAGGCGATGCCGGCGTATTGTCAGATACCTGCAAGACAGTTGCTTACACCTATATCGGTGAAAAGTTAACTTGGCCTATTTACGGTCATGCGACTATTGGTAAGGCGAAGGAGGACCTGGATCGGGCGGCCAGAGCCATTACTGAAAGTGGTCAGGCGGCGGCAAATGTCGCGGTACTGAAAGCACTGGTCACTCAGTCGAGCTCTGCAATTCCAGTGATGCCACTATATATCTCCCTGGTCTACAAGGTGATGAAAGAAGAGGGCACCCACGAAGGCTGTATCGAGCAGTTGTACCGCTTGTATACCGAGGGTCTGTACACCGATAGCCCACGCCTCGATAGTGATAACCGCCTGCGTATGGATGACAAGGAGTTGCGCGAGGAGACCCAGGCTAAGATTGAAAAATTGTGGCCAGAGGTGACCAAAGAAAATCTTTTTGAGTTGACTGATTACAAAGGTTATCAGGCCGATTTTCTCAAGCTGTTTGGTTTTGGCGTAACCGGTGTTGATTACGACGCAGACACCAGCCCACAGGTAGAAGCTGAATTCAGCTGATCACGCTGAACCAGTCCCGACTGCAATTTTGCATTCTACAAGGAGCGGCATGGCCGCTCCTTGATCCAACCCCAACCAGGTCTTCTATCTACTCTCTCAAGCCCCAAAACGGCATAATTCCTGTTTCGCCTTTTTGTGGAGAGAGGACGCCATGAATTACCGCCAGCTTGGCACCAGCAATCTCAAAGTCAGCCAGATTTGTCTGGGCACAATGACTTTTGGTGAGCAAAATACAGCTGCTGATGCGGCTAAACAGCTGGATTATGTCTTTGATCAAGGGGTAAATTTTATCGATTGTGCCGAGATGTATCCGGTGCCGCCGCGCCCTGAGACTCAGGGGCTCACCGAGGAATATATCGGTAAATGGCTGTCGGCCCGTGGCGGTCGTGACAAGGTAATTATTGCCACAAAAGTGGCGGGGCGCGGTGAGGCTAATCCGGGGTTAGGCACCTGCGTTCTGGACCGCGCCTCAGCCGAGATCATGTACTGAAAGCTTGTGATGAGTCCCTAAAAAGGCTGGGCACCGATTACCTCGATCTCTATCAGGTCCATTGGCCGGAACGCCAAACCAACTTTTTTGGTTGTCTAGGGTACCAGCATGGAGGTGATGATGGCATTACTATTGCCGAGACACTCAATGCACTGGAGGAGTTGGTCAAGGCAGGCAAGGTGCGTTATATCGGTATTTCTAACGAGACGCCTTGGGGCATGCATGAATACCTAAGAGAGTCAGTTGTTTATGGTAAGCCGCGTATCGTTTCCATTCAGAATCCATACAATCTGCTCAACCGGAGCTTTGAAGTGGGCTGTGCGGAGATCTCCATCCGGGAGCAATGTGGCCTTCTGGCATATTCGCCACTTGCCTTTGGTGTCTTGTCCGGCAAGTACCTTGGCGGCGCAAGGCCTGCAGGGGCACGCCTGACTTTGTATGAGCGTTTTCAACGCTACACAAACGATCGCAGTGCAACAGCTACCGGTGCTTATGTGGAGTTGGCCCGCCAGTTTGGTCTAGACCCTGCGCAGATGGCTCTGGCATTCGTCAACCAGCAGCCGTTTGTGACTAGCAATATCATCGGCGCAACCACCATGGAGCAGTTGCGTAGCAATATTGCCAGCACTGAATTACTTTTGGATAACGAACAGCTAGCTGCGATTGAAGCTATTCATCAGTACAACCCAAATCCGGCTCCGTAATAGGTGGCTCTGCTATCTATAATGGGGAACACAAACCACTAAATCGGTACCAATACATCACGTGAGCACGAGAGAGGCAGCTCCCATGGAAACGACCGGGCATCACACGCTCAACGATCTCTTTGCCCAGCTGGGGATGTCGTCGGAAGATGCGGCGATTCATGAGTTTCTGATTACTCACTATTTGCATAGGCATGAGAAATTATCTTCCGCATCATTTTGGACTGAGGGGCAGAGGGAGTTTCTTCGGAGCGCCATAGAGGAAGATTCTGACTGGTGCGTCGCTGTTGATGAGCTGGATTCCCTCCTGCGCCATTAAGTTGTAACACTACTGCGGCTGCTGTCCATTCCAGCCTGTATCCCATGGGTTATACTACGCCGAATTCAACCGATTAAGCTGGTGACTATTCGCCGGCAGCGTAGCGATACCCGATGGAAAAACCCCGATTTCGAGTTGCCTTACTGCACCCCCGGCACTGGCTGACCTGGTTGCTCTTTGCTTTTTGGTTCCTGCTGGCCCAGCTGCCTTTTCGTTGGCAGTTGTCTATAGGGCGTGGTGTGGGCAAGGTGATGATGAGGCTAGCCCCAAGCCGGCGCACTATTGCCGAGCGCAACCTTGCCCTGTGTTTTCCTGAGTTCAGTAAGGCTGAACGCTCACAACTTCTTCGTCGAAATTTCGAGTCCAGCGGAATTGCCCTAATGGAAACCGGCATGGCCTGGTTTCGCTCTGCGCGCTGGCTGCGTAAGCGTGTCTCTATAGAGGGGTTGGAAGCCTTGCAGGATATCCAGGCTGAGGGGCAAGGTGTGCTGCTAATGGCTATGCACTTTACCACCCTGGAATTGGGGGCGGCTCTTATGGGGATGAGCATTACCCTTGATGGTATGTACCGGCCGCACAAAAACCCTGTATATGACTATATGCAGCGTAAAGGGCGTGAGCGCCATACTGGTGATGGTAGTGTCTACCAGCGTAAGGATGTTCGTGGGGTACTGCGCGCCCTGCAGCAGGGGCGTGCCGTCTGGTATGCTCCAGACCAGGATTATGGAATTAAGCAGGGCGTCTTTGCCCCGTTTTTTCCAATCCTGCGGCAACGGTGACAGGCACATCGCGATTTGCCCGGGTAGGACGCGCCAAGGTAGTACCCTATGTGCTGACCCGTTTGGAGGATTGCTCCGGTTACCGCCTGAAGGTGTACCCACCTATTGAGGAGATTCCCTCTGGAGACGAGCTGCAGGATGCCATCCTGGTCAACCAGTTCATTGAAGCTCGTATTCGAGAGGCACCAGAACAGTATATGTGGGTGCATCGACGTTTTAAGACCCGGCCGGAAGGCGCCAATAATGTGTACGAAGGAGTCCGCAAGAAGAAAAAGAAGCGCAGGAAAGTGGCGAGCTAGTCACACTGGCATAGACACTGCGCCCTAAGTAACATACAGGTTCGATTCTGGCGGTGCTATTCCAGGCCGAGCGCGAAAATTAAGGAGAGAGAATGTTTACCGGCAGTATGGTGGCCTTGGCTACCCCAATGTACGCAGACGGAAGCCTGGATTGGGACAGTCTGCGCAATTTGGTTGAGTGGCATATAGAACAAGGCACCCGCGCATTGGTTGCAGTAGGTACTACCGGCGAATCAGCCACTCTGGATGTGAATGAACACATTGAGGTCATCCGGCGCGTGGTAGATCAGGTTGCGGGGCGCGTTCCAGTGATTGCAGGAACGGGCGCCAACTCAACTACTGAAGCGATTGAACTGACAGAAAATGCCGCTCGTTGTGGCGCCGATGCCTGTTTATTGGTGACCCCCTATTACAATAAGCCTTCCCAGGAGGGCTTGTATCAACACCATCGCGCTATCGCCAAAGCGGTGGCCATTCCGCAGATCCTGTATAACGTGCCTGGGCGCACAGCTGTGGATATGTTGCCCGAGACTGTGCAACGTTTGGCTGCCATTGGCAATATTGTTGGAATCAAGGAAGCGACTGGAGACCTGGAGCGGGCTAAAGTTCTATTAGAAACTCTTCCCCAGGGTTTCGCCGTTTACTCCGGCGATGACTGCACTGCGATGGAGTTGATCCTGATGGGGGGGCAAGGTGATATCAGCGTCACCGCCAATGTCGCCCCAGCTGCTGTTGCGCAAATGTGTGAAGCTGCTCTGGCTGGAGATGCTGCGACTGCACGGGCAATTGATCAGCGTATCCAAATATTGCACAAAGTGCTGTTTTTGGAGTCCAACCCGATACCGGTGAAATGGGCTCTGCGGGAAATGGGGCGTATAGACGGGGGGATTCGCCTGCCGCTGACCAGCCTTTCCCCTGAGCATCATGCTACAGTGCGCGAAGCTTTGCGCAGTGCCGGCGTACTGTGAGTCCGCGAACAGAGAATTAACCAGGAAAGCTTTGATGAATAAATTGACCGTTGGAGCCGCGCTCTGTATTTCCAGTCTTACCCTGGCAGGTTGTGGTGTGTTCGGCAACGATGGCTATTTCCGCGATCGCAGCAATGATTACCAACAGGCCGACAGCTTGGCACCGCTGCAGATACCGGAAGGCATCAACGCCAAGCACCAGGAGGAGCTCTATGAGATCCCCCAGATTGCAGGAAATGAACTGGAGCAGAGTGACTTCGAGGTTCCGCGGCCTCAAGCATTATCTGTCAATGCTGGAACGGAACGGGTAAAGATACAAAAGCTGGGTAGCAACCGTTGGGTGCTGGTATCCCAACCACCGGCAGAGGTTTGGCCTCAGCTGCATTATTTCTTGCGCTCCTCGGGCTTACATGTGGAGATGTCTGATGCCAGCAGCGGCATTATGGAAACGGCCTGGATGACATTTAACGAGAGCCCGGAAACCAAAGATAAGTACCGCCTGCAGATTGAAACCGGTGTGCAGCCCGACACTACCGAGATCCACGTGCGTCACCTGTCGGTTGCCGCGGATGCTCCGGTGGGTGGCTCCGTCAACTGGCCACAGCGTTCCAGTAGCCCTGAACGCGAAGGTTGGATGATCGATGAAATGTCCACATCCCTGGCAACCGAATCCACTGGTGCTTCTGCTTCATTGGTGGCCCAAGCTATCGGTGGCAGTACTGTGAAAGTTCAGTTGCGCGAGCCGGTTGGCCATGAGCCCTATATCTCTATGGGGCTGGAGATGGAGCGCGCTTGGGCGACAGTCGCTCATGCGGTGAATGCGGGAGGTTATCGTCTGCATCGTGAAGATTCTGATATCGGCCTTTTCTACGTCACTTACGATGAGGAGCGCGAGTTGGCCGATAGTGAGGATGATGGTGGCTGGTTCTCTTGGGGTAAGAAGGACAAACAAGATGAGCTGGCCGATAGTGCTAACCAGGTTACCCTGCAGCAGATTCTTGCCGGTATCGATACCACTGAAGGCACTGAGCCTCCCTTGTTCAAAGAGATCAAAGGGCTTGGTGTAAGCGCTAGTCCCGAAGGAGAATATCCTGGCTACTTGATTGTGATTCGCGGAAATGATGATGAGATTGAAGTGCGTATCCGCGATACCCGTGGCCAGCCGCTGTCTCGGACCAAAGCCTCTGAGTTACTACTCTCGATTCAGCAGAACTTGATTTAATGGGCCTGCGCTTCGCCTCACTGGGAAGCGGCAGCAAAGGCAACGGCACTCTGGTCGCCAGTGGCGACCACTGCCTGCTTGTTGATTGTGGCTTTACCATCAAGGAGACCGAGCGGCGTATGGCGCGGCTCGGTATGTCCCCTGCCGATCTCACTGCCATTCTGGTAACCCATGAACACAGCGACCACCTGTCTGGGGTTGCTCCTCTTGCGCGTAAGTATGGCTTGGCTGTTTACCTGACCCCGGGCACTCTCCGAGCTCGCGATATTGGCAAGTTGCCTGAAGTTCATCTGATTGAAGGTCATCAACCGCTTACTGTTGCGGGTATACAAGTCACACCTGTGGCTGTGCCTCACGATGCGCGGGAAGCCGCGCAGTATGTTTTTCGCAGTCGTGGCAGTAGTCTCGGCCTCCTTACTGATCTGGGTACGGTGACACCTCATGTAGAGGCCCACTTTAGCGGCTGCGACGCACTGGTTTTGGAGGCTAATCACGATCCCCAGATGCTGGCACAGGGGCCATACCCTCCCTCATTAAAAAGGCGAGTTGGCGGAGCTTATGGTCATTTGAGTAATCAACAGGCTGCCGGATTTTTGCAGCGGGTGGGCTATGAACAGCTGCAGCACTTAGTGGTGGCCCATATTAGTGAGAAGAATAATACGCTGGAACTTGCCCGCTCAGCGATGGCTGAGATGGCGGAAAGTGTGGAGAATTGTATTTTTGCCTGCCAGCAAGAGGGATTCGACTGGCTCACTGTGGAAGCACGGGGATAGGCCCCATTCGCTTCGTATCACTCGGCTCTAAATCTCTCAATACAAATCTGCTTTGCCTTAGTTAGGACGACCTCTGGCTATTCGAGGGACGGGGGATATATGGAAACAATACTGATTTATCTATTGGTTGGGGCGGTGGCTGGCACTATCGCTGGCCTATTTGGTGTTGGTGGCGGCCTGATTATTGTTCCAGCGCTGATACTGGTTTTTACCGCTATGGGAGTCTCGCCAGAAATTCTGACCCATATGGCTGTTGGGACCTCACTTGCCACGATTGTTATTACTTCTATTAGTTCTGTACGAGCCCATCACAAGAGAGAAGCTGTGGATTGGCAGCTGTTCAGGAAGATGACGCCGGGAATACTGCTGGGCTCTTGGCTGGGAGGGATGACGGCGGAACTGTTACCTGGGGCCTGGTTACAGTTATTGATAGGAGTCTTCGCCATTGTGATTGCCGTCCGTATGTGGCTGAGTGGCCTCCGCCATGGCCAGGTTGAGGAGGGAGTTGGTAATCCTCCAGTTGCTCCTTTGCTGGCTGCTGCCGGCGGCGTGATAGGTTGGGCCTCTGCAATTTTTGGTATTGGCGGAGGGTCCCTCACCGTACCTTTTCTTTCCCGGTGTCGTGTACAAATTCAGCGCGCGGTTGCTACCTCTGCAGCTTGCGGGTTACCAATCGCTTTAGCTGGGGCGCTGAGTTTTACGGTGCAGGGGTGGGATAATAGCCAGCTGCCGAGCTGGAGCAGTGGATATATCTATTGGCCCGCTTTCCTGGGAATCGTCGCAACCAGTACCTTGTTTGCCCGTTTTGGGGCCAATCTGGCTCACCGTCTTCCGGCAAAGTGGTTAAAACATGGCTTTGCTGTTTTACTTTGTATGATAGGCGGGCGCTTTATTTGGCTCAATAGCAGCTTGCTAACCTCTTAGATACTGGCAGATTTTAATGGTAGTTTCCTCTTGAAGCGATTTGGTTGATTGGGGGGATCTTAAGATTCTTTTCCTTTGGCAGAATCAGGTGATCCCGTCTTATTATATCTGCCTACTTATCTGTTTATGGGCTCTAAAATATTCACTAACATCTGTCTCGGTGCGCTATTAGTAGTGACTAAAATGAAGCATCATGGAGATGTTTTTTATTTATTTATTGCTCGGTGCGGTTGCTGGGACTGCAGCAGGCCTCTTGGGAATTGGAGGAGGCCTGATTATTGTGCCGGCACTGGTACTGATTTTTTCTGCAATAGATATTTCTCCTAAGGTCCTAACCCACATGGCCGTGGGGACTTCTCTGGCGACAATAGTCGTAACTTCAATCAGCTCAGTGCGAGCGCACAACGCAAAGGGCGCAGTAGACTGGCACTTATTTTGGCTGATGACCCCGGGAATACTTCTGGGGTCCTGGCTGGGTGGTGTGACTGCAGACTTATTGCCTGGTGCTTGGCTACAGCTCTTGATAGGTATTTTTGCCATCTTAATGGCAATACGCATGGGATTGAGTGGCTTGAGAGCTATGCCTTTAAAGAACGGTAATAGCCGGTTACCATCTCGATTTCCCTTAATTTGTTCTGGTGGGGTAATTGGCTGGTTAGCGGCCATTTTCGGAATCGGAGGTGGGGCTCTGGTAGTACCTTATTTATCTCACTACCGGGTCAAGATGCAGCATGCTGTGGGAACCTCTGCGGCATTTGGGTTGCCTATCGCAATTTCGGGGACTCTCAGTTTTGTTGTGCAAGGATGGAGTAATAAGTTGCTGCCTAGCTGGAGTAGTGGCTATATCTATTGGCCCGCATTTTTGGGTATTGTTTTAACCAGTGTGTTCTTTGCCAAAGTAGGAGCGAGCTTGGCGCATAGGTTTTCAGCTGAGCGATTGAAATTGTGTTTTGCTTTACTGCTCTGTGTTATCGGGGGACGGTTTATTTGGCAAAATTTCAGTTTGCTAACAAATGTTTTAGCTAATTGAATTCAATTACTGGCAATCAACTATCTCGGTTAGCCTTTAAATGAAAGCCGCTGTTTCCAGCGGCTTTCATCAAACTGGACTCAGTTTAAGGCGTCTCTCATGCAGTTTTTGTTCCCACTTGGGATTCTGTCGCCTGCTGACCTTCATTGGCGTCACTTTCCCAATACTTGGATTTCAGGCTGATCAACGCGAGGATAATACCTACGCCGATGGTAAACAGGCTGATTTGCAGGTAAAGGTCGGGCATTTCTGCAACATTACTAGGATCGAAGTGTCCAGCCAGAAGACCCGAGAAAATATTGCCGATGGAATAAGTTAGGACAAAGACTCCCATCATCTGCCCAGCGAAGCGGCGCGGAGACAGTTTGCTAACAGCACTCAATGCTACGGGGCTCAGGCAGAGTTCGCCAACAGTATGCAGGAAGTAAGTTGTAACCAGCCAGTATGGAGCGACTTTAAGGCCATCAGCGGCATATTGAGCCGCAAAGAACATCACCAGGAAGCCGCTTGCCATAATGATGAGGCCAATTGCACACTTTAGCCCATAGGATGGCGTGATCATCCGCTTACCAAGATTAATCCATAGGGCGGCGAAGAAAGGTGAAAGGGTAATAATAAAGATGGAGTTGAAGCTCTGCAGCCAAGATGCCGGCATTTCAAAAGAGCCGATAAGGCGGTCAGTATAATCACGACCAAACAAGTTTAGAGATGAGCCGGCTTGCTCGAAGCCTGACCAGAAAAAAGTAGAGGCCACACAAACCAGGAACAGGGCCCACATTTTCTTTTTTCGGAACCGCTCAACTTTCCGCCGAAGTAAATGAAGCCGAAGTAGGCCAGGAAAGTTAAAGTAAAGGCCACCGCGACATATTGAGCCATGACCGTCGGATTAATAACGATAGTGCCATTCATGGCAAGACCGGTGATCAAGGCCACACCGACAGCGATTACTCCGATGATTCGCCATGCAAGCTTGGCCTTTTCTGGAGCTAGAGGGTTTTCCGGTGCCAGGCTCGCATCACCCAGATTCCCGATTGTCCTACGGTATTGGATAAGACCGATCGCCATACCGACCGCTGCTGCACCAAAGCCCCAATGCCAGCCAACATTCTCACCAAAATATCCACAAATTGCATAACCGAGAATGGAACCAATATTGATACCCATATAATAAAGTGCGTAGCCACTATCACGGCGAACATCATCGGGCTGATAGAGGTGACCGACCAGGGCACTGATATTGGGTTTGAGTAGACCAGTACCGCAAGCAACCAGAATCAGGCCAATAAAGAAACTGCTATCTGTAGGGATTGCCAGAACGATATGGCCACACATGATAATAATGCCGCCATACCATATGGTCCGCTGTCCGCCAAGGAGGCGATCCGCAATCCAGCCACCAGGCAGGCCAAGGAAGTAGACAGCGCCAGTGTAAAGACCATAGATCGCCGTAGCAGCAGCGACAGTGAAGGCTAAACCTTCTTCTTGCAAGCTGGCGGTCATAAACAGTACGAGCAGAGCGCGCATACCGTAGTAACTCATCCGCTCCCACATTTCAGTGAAGAACAGTGTGGAAAGCCCTTTGGGGTGGCCAAAAAAGCCCCCTCCATTCTGATGTGTATTCGACGACATAAGCTGAATTTCCAATTGTTATAGCTCTAGTAGGGTATGCAGGGCATACCGGGTACATCTCTATTGATCCCGAGCAGTTGCTCGCTTTGACCATGCGGTCATCTCGTCTATTCAGGAGAAACTATACCCCCTCAAGTATTGATTCGAGATTCTTTAGCTAACTAGTTCTTTTCCTTGCCATAAGAAAGCCCTTCTCATGGAATTAGAAGATAGAAGCTTGCGAGCTAGCCCCCAAAGCAATTCCTGAAGTTTACCAGTTGTCTAATTTACAGGCGAACCGTTGTCGGATTATTTGGTGAAATGGAAATTGGGCACTTCCTTTACTCTCAAAATAGTGGTAAATCCTGTTTGAAAACCTATTTCAAGGGGAAAATAACAATGAAAGCCCCATTGCTGCTTAGCCTGATCCTGTTCTTGGCTGCTTGTTCAAGCTTGCCCTTTAAAAAAGATAAAGCGGAGATAGACCTGACCTCGGCCTTGAGCGGGGAGGCAATACTTGGGTATCCGGTCAGCCTGAATGAGTTGCCCTCAGAGGATCTTCTTTGGCTATCTCCCGAGGTGCGAGATTTTTTGGCGACTCTGGCTCCTGACTCTGATTCTCGCCACCGTCTTGCCGCTCTGATAAGGGCCTTCGAGGAGCGAGAGTTTCTGGTCCAGTACGATGAAAACAGTACGCTTTCGGCTATGGAAACCTATCGCCAGGAAAGAGGTAATTGCCTTGCTTTTACGTTGATGATGGTGGCTATGGCTCGGGAGTTGGGAGCGGAAGCTTACTTCAATCAGGTAGAGGTTCCACCAGTTTGGAGTCATGATGAGGCGGAGACCTTTGTACTTTATCGCCATATAAATATGGTTTCTGAAAGCCTCCGTGGCCGCCGGGTAGTCGACTTTAATCTGGCTGCCTATGACCCAGTCTATAAACAGTTCGAGCTGGATGACACCACAGCCTTTTCGCTTTATTACAGTAATCGGGGAATTGAGCTGATGCGTGCAGGAGAGCGGAAGCAAGCTTTTTGCACTTGCGAAAGGCGGTGGAGATGAGCCCGGAGAGAAGCGACTTGTGGGCTAACCTAGGGGCAATGTACAGCCACTTTGGATTCCTCCAAGAAGCGGAGCAAAGTTATCGTAAGTCCTTGTTCTTGAAGAATAATAATCTCACCGCGATTAGTAACTTAGAGCGACTTTATCGCTTCAAGGGTGAAGAGGGTCTTGCTGATATCTATGCCAAGCGTGCCCGCTTTCATCGCGAGAGAAATCCTTATTATCTCTACTATCAGGCTCGGGAAGCCTACGAAGTTGGCGAGTATAGGCAAGCCGAGAAGCATTTGCGCCGTGCTGTTTGGCGGTATGAGGGTGATCACCGCTTTCACTTTCTTTTAGGGTTGGCAAGGTACCAGCTTGGGAACATGGCGGCATCACGAGCAAGCTTTGAAGAGGCCTTTTCTTTGGTAACTGGGCCATCTACTGCGAAAGCTTATGAGCGCAAGTTGAATTTACTTTTGAAGTAGGGGGTGTACAGATTGTGACTTGTCACAATTGAGGGAAGTGTTCAGAGATGCAGGTTAGCAAGGTAAGCACTTTTTTTGAGTTTTGGGTAAATTTTTATTGAGGGGGAGTATCTGGTTCGTCTCTATCTACGTTGGGAGCTGAAGTGGCCATGGGGGTGGTTGCTTCATGAGTAAACTCAAACGTATCTAGTAGGGCCCAGCCCTACTCTAGAGAGAGATAAAACAATGAAAAGGAATATCCTTTCGTCTGCAATCAAGACAGCACTTGGAGTATCTGTAGTCCTTGGAGCAACTGGCCAAGCTTTTGCCCAGGAATCCGCGGATGCAAATGACGCGACACTGGTTGAGGAAGTAATCGTAACCGGTTCACGCATCACCAGATCTAACCTGGAAGCTGCTACACCAATCACAACCGTAAACTCTGAGAGCATCGAATTCTCCGGCATGGTGAACAGTGCTGATGTTCTGCGGAGTCTGCCGGCAACTGGTGTGTCAGGTATTTCTAGTAGCAACTCTAACTTCTTTACTTCTGGGGCTGGTATCAACACCGTTGAGCTTCGCAACCTGGGAGAGGATCGTACCCTTGTACTGGTTAACGGGCGTCGTTACGTTTCTGGTGTTGCAGGTACATCAGCTGTTGACTGGAACACTATCCCTACTGAGCTAATCGAGCGTGTAGAAGTTATTACTGGTGGTGCATCGGCCATCTATGGTTCTGATGCACTTGCTGGTGTAATCAACGTTATCCTCAAGGATGACTTCGAAGGGGTGAGCATCACCTCCTCGCATGGTGAAACTGTAGAGTTTGGCGATGACCAAACGGATCGTTTTAACATCACTGCTGGCGGCAATTTTGATGACGGTAAAGGTAATGCCGTTATCTCTATGACCTACACCGATCAAAAAGGTGTTTTGGCACGTGACCGCAAGAATACTGAAGTTGACGATATTGCTACTTGCCGTTTGACACAAAATATCGACGATTGTCAGGATAGCACCGCTCCATTTTACTCCTCCTACTCTGAGCACGGCCGCTTCTTTGTCCCATCCACAGGGGACTCTTATGTAGTTGATGGTGGCCAAGTTGTTCCTTGGGATCAGGAGAAGTATGGGTTTAACCGCCAAAACTTCCGTCGCTACACTGTGCCAACAGAACGCTACCTGATTAGTTCTAACCTGAACTATCAGATTAATGACTCTTTGGAAGCGTTTATCGAGACCACCTTTGCCCGCACCGAAACGCAGAGTGAAATCGAGCCATACCCACACAGTAACGATGACTTATTCATTACTGGGATCTCTGTTGATAACCCCTTCGTACCAGATGACCTGCGCGCCGCTGTAGTAGCTGAGGGTGACGACGTAATTGAATATTTCCGTCGTACCACAGAGCTGGAGCAACGAGGCTCTTTTGCGGAGCGTCAAACTTTCCGTGGCTTGGTAGGTCTGCGCGGTGAGTTCAACGACTGGAATTGGGATGCTTACTTTGGTCAAGGCCAAATGCAGGATAGCCAGCGTGGCACAGGTCAGCTTAATATTTCCAACTTCCGAAATGCGTTGGATGCGACCGTTGATGGCGATGGCAATATCGTATGTGCTGATGCCGCGGCAGTGGCAGAAGGGTGCGTACCAATTAACCTGTTTGGTTATGGTGCCATTTCTGCGGATGCAGCAAAGTATGTAACTGCTCCGTCAATTCGCGACCAGCGCACCAAGCAAACCTTTGGTGGTATCAACATAAGTGGCGAACTGTTTGAGTTACCTTCTGGCCCCTTAAGCTTGGCTGCTGGCCTCGAGTACCGTGATGAGTACGCGGCAGATTTCCCTGACGCCTTAACTCGCACCGGTCAGAATGCCGGAAACAAAGAAGAGCCTACTGAAGGCAGCTTCGATGCTACTGAGTTGTATGTTGAGGTAGAGGCACCAATACTCTCGGGTCTTCCTGGTGTCCAAGAGTTGAGTGTCGGCGCTGCATATCGTTATGCAGATTACAGCACTGTTGGCAATACCGATGCTTATACTGCTCGTGTTTCGTGGGTTATCAATGATGATTTACGAGTTCGTGGTCAGTATGCACGCGCTGTACGTGCCCCAAATATCAGTGAACTTTTCGCGCCTGGTGGAGAATCCTTTGGTGCAGTAAGCGACCCTTGTAATGGGGTAACTGCAACCACTACTGGTACTATCGCTGAAAACTGCCGTGCTATTCCTGCTGTAGCTGCTCGAATTGCGGATCAGGGTGTGTTCGACTTGACACAGACTGAAATCCAAGGAACTGGCGGTTTCGTTAATCAGGGCAACGGTAACTTGGATCCAGAGACTTCTGACAGTTACACCTTAGGTGTGGTGTTTGATCGTGACTTGGGTATTGGTAGTCTGTCTGTCTCTGTTGACTGGTACAATATCGAAATTGAAAATCTAATCGATACTGTTGGTCGTCAGACATCCGTGGATTACTGTTTCAACTCTACCAGCTATCCAAATAACTTCTGTGACTTTATCGTTCGTGATACTTCAGGCGCTGACTTCCAGTTGGGTGAAATTACTGAAGTGAATTCTGGCTATATCAATGAAGGTTCCCTCGAGACCGAAGGTGTGGATGTCCAGGTTCAGTGGGGTATGGAATTAGGTAGCGGTCAGTTGGATCTGTCTTTAGTCTATGGTCATATAATTGATTACACTGAGACTAAGTTTGGAGAGGGTGATGAACTCGTAGGAGAAGTTGGTATTTCTGAGAACGAGTGGGTTGCGACAGTTAATTACTCCTTGGATCGACTGATGGTACAGTGGGAGACCTCTTTCATTGGCGATGCAGTGCCTGACTTGAGTAATGACCTGTACAATTTTGAGGTGGGCACTTATGTCACCCATGACCTGTACGCTTCCTACCAATTCACTGATAGCATCAGCGCAAATCTCGGTATTAATAATGTTCTGGATGAAGAGGCTCCGGTTATTCTGACTGGCATTCCGGGCAATACAACCGGGCACGATACTGCTGCTGCTGTCTACAATGATATTGGTCGCAGTGCATTCGTGGGCGTTCGTATGGAGTTCTAATCCTCTTTACTGAAATCGCTAACAGCGGGCCATAAGGCCCGCTTTTTTATTTTCCTCTCCTCTAGAGTCCTCGCTAGTACTTGTTTTGGTTCCGCTTCATCTAGGGCTTGATTTTTAGCCATCTCTTTCCTTTCCATAAATATACTGCTTGCTAATGCGAAGTGCGTGATTCTCTGCTTAGGTGAATTATTTTCCCTAGGACAAAAGTGACTTTTACGAATATAAGGGCAAGCCCGAATTTATTGAGGTTTTCCTGGTTTAGACCGTCCAAGAACTGTTGGGAAGAAAGCAGCCACTTGGGGGTAGTTGTTTTCATGACACGTCAAAAATGACAAAAAACAAATAAGTCCAACGATCAAGAGAGGATTGACCATGAAGAAGAATCTCCTATCTGTGGCTGTAAAGGGAGCCCTTGGCTTCACTGCAGCGGCAATTATGGTTCCAGCTATGCCAGCTTTTGCCCAAGAAGATGCGCAAATGGTGGAAGAGGTTGTTGTAACAGGCTCCCGTATTGAGCGTGCGAATGATGTGAGTGTTAGCCCTGTAACTTCCGTTACTGCTGAAGACTTAAAAGCAACGGGGGTTGTACGTGTAGAAGATTTGATTAACGATCTTCCGCAGGTTGCTGCTACTCAAACAGCTGGGCAGGCCAATGGTTCAACTGGTACGGCAACGGTTTCTTTGCGTGGGCTCGGCTCCCAGCGCACACTGGTGCTGATTGATGGTCGCAGAATGCCGGCAGGTTCTCCACTGCAGGGTGGTTCTGGTGCTGACTTAAACCAAATACCTGGCGCTTTAGTGGAGCGGGTTGAGGTACTTACAGGTGGCTCTTCCGCAACTTATGGATCTGATGCAATTGCTGGTGTTGTCAACTTCATCATGATGGATGATTTTGAGGGCGTTCGTTTCGAAACCCAAACAAGTGTGTATCAACACAATAATGACAACAGCAAAATGCAAAGCTTGGTCGAATCTAATGGATTTGATGTGGCTGATGGCAGTGTGACCGACGGGGAAACCAATGATTTCTCCCTGATTATGGGGGCCAATCTCGATAACGGTCGCGGTAATGTAACAGCTTATGCGAACTATCGAAAAATTGATGCAGTACTACAATCTGACCGGGATTACAGTGGCTGTAGCCTGGATGGAGGCCCTGACAGCTTCGAGTGTGGTGGCTCCTCAACAGTTCCTTGGGGGCGTTTTACTGATTTTGGGGGCAATGACGGAGATAATACAGAGGGCTTTGACTACAGTCTTGATGGGACTGGCTTCACTAACTTTAGCCGCCTGTATAATTATGGCCCACTGAACTACTTCCAGCGCCCTGATGAGCGCTGGACAATGGGTGCTTTCGGTCATTATGAAATCAATGAGAAAGCTGAAGCTTATGCTCAGCTGATGTTTACGGATGACCGTACCGTTGCACAGATTGCCCCCTCAGGTGCTTTCTTCGTTACCGATGATTTGTATTGCGGCAACCCTCTTCTTTCTGAAGAGCAGTTCCAAGCAATCTGTGGCGTTTACGGCTTAACAAAAGATAATTATGTTAGTGATCTAACAGTTGTTAATACTGATCCAGACACAGGCCTTCAAACTTTTAATCCAGGTAAGGTATACATTGGTCGTCGAAATGTGGAAGGCGGACCTCGTCAGGATGATATGCGTCACACCACCTTCCGTGGCGTGTTTGGGCTGCGTGGCGACATAAACGATAGCTGGAACTATGATGTTTACTATCAGTATTCTGAAGTTAGTTTAGAACAGACTTATCTGAACGATATGTCTGTAACTAATATTCGCCGCGCGCTGGACGTTCGTACTGATGATCGTTTGGATGCAAATGGAAACCCTCTTGCAGAAACATACGGTCAACCTGTTTGTCAATCTGTTATTGATGGTTCTGACCCCAACTGTGTGCCCTGGAATGTATTTCAAGAGGGCGGTGTAACTCAGGAAGCGATTGATTACTTGGTCTTGCCACTTTATGCCCGTGGTACGACTGATCAGGAAATTATCTCAGGATATGTGACCGGTGATCTGACTGATTACGGCTGGAAACTCCCCAGCGCAGATAATGGTATCGCTGTAGTAATGGGCCTGGAAAGTCGCCGTGAGAGCCTGGTTTATTCTCCCGATGCTGGTTATCAGAATGGTGAGGGTGCTGGACAGGGTGGACCAACATTGCCTGTTGACGGCTCTTTGAGTGTTAAAGAAATTTTTAGTGAGATGAATGTCCCACTCATCAATGGAATGCCAGGTATTGAATACTTGGGATTAGAGCTAGCTTACCGCTACTCCGACTATTCTACAGATGAGCAGACTAATACCTATAAAATTGCAGCGGACTGGCAGCCTACTGAAGACTTAAAACTGCGTGGTAGCTTCCAATCAGCTGTTCGTCATGCAAATATTCGTGAACTTTTTCGCCCCCAGTCAATACAACTTTTTGATATGACTGAGGACCCTTGTGGATCTCGCACTAAAGATGGCCAGCCAGTTGCGCCTTCAGCAACTCTTGAGGCCTGTATGAATAGCGGCATTACTGCAGCCACCTATGGTAATTCAATAGATTCACCCGCTGGTCAATATAATTTTATTGGTGGAGGCAACCAGGAGTTGACACCAGAGGAGTCTGAGACTCTTTCATTTGGTTTTGTGTACTCTCCTTCATTTGTTGAGGGGCTGACTGTCAGTGCCGACTACTTCAATATTACTGTTGAGGATGCAATTGCCAATATTCAGCCAGAAACCATCTTGAACAAGTGTCTGGAAACTGGTGAGGCTCGATTCTGTGACTCTATTAGCCGCGGTGGTAATGGTAACTTGTGGATTGGTGAAGCGGCTATTACAGCGGTAGATGTCAATATCGGTTACTTTGAGACTGAAGGGGTTGATATTAATGCAAACTATGGCTTTGATATTGGAAGCTATGGCGCAATTGATATGAACTTGATTGCAACATACCTCACAAAGTGGGATCAGCAGGAGTTTAAAGGCGAGCCAGTTGAAGAATGCGCCGGTAATTGGGGCAGTTCTTGTGGTACACCCACTCCAGATTTCGTAAGCACCTTACGAACAACGTGGTCTACCCCTTGGAATTTGGATGTGGTTGGTAGTTGGCGCCATATTGGTGGTGTTACTGATCTCGGTGCAAATGAAGCAGACTTTGATGCAGTTGACTACTTTGATTTAGCAGCTTCTTGGGCTGCTTCTGAAAATTGGACCATTCGTGGTGGTATTAATAATGTTTTTGACAAGGAGCCACCTCTAACCGCTGATGCAGGTTCAAGTATTTTTGGTAATGGTAATACCTTCCCAGGAATCTATGATGCACTTGGACGTTATGCATTCTTAGGTCTGACAGTGGATTTCTAAATTTAGAAGCTAGATTTAGAAGTTAAAAGGCGCGGCATGATATGCCGCGCCTTTTTTGTTGGTGTTTTAGAATAGATTTAGCTCTTATATTTATTTAAGATTTTTAAATGCTTGCTGTAATAATTATTTCTTCCCATAGAGGTGCTATACAGAGGGGCGCGGACCTGCCAAATACTGGCTGTTTTCACATAATTTTTCCTTTGGGAGAAGTCTAGGCAGCTGGACTCCCATGGTAACTCTAGAAATCTCAGAAGTTCTTTAGTTGTGATTTCAGAATTAGTTACAAGGTTCTCGTAGTTGATTTCATAAATATCATTTGGGAAAAGATTCTTCCAGTGATCCATTAAGTCAATATGTTCGCTGTAGTAGTGTGCAATATGTTCCAGGTTTACTGAATAATTAAAATCTGGCCCCATTTGTTGGAAGAAAATTGATAGGCAGTTGTCTAAAAAGTTTCTTGTTGTCCATACTATTTTCGCTTTAGGAAAAATTTTTTTATTAATCCAATGTGGAGGAAGTTGTCAGGCCTTTTGTCTGTGATATATTTTTCGATTGGAACAGGTCTTTTTAATTCTTTTATATAGAGTTTTGATAAGCTATTGAAAAAGTCTTGTTTTTTTGTCTTCAGGATTGGAGGGTATTGGCTTCCCATCTTTTTAACCTGTTCAGGTATAAATTCTATTTCTCCACCTGGGGAGACTTGAGAGTGGCCACTTAATATTTGTTCAAGTAGGGTGGAGCCTGAACGGAACATACCACAAATGAAGATTGGAGTGATACTGCTATTCCCTGATCCCTCTGGGATGGAATTATCTTTAAAAAACACATCTTTCAGTGTGTTTGTTTGCCACTCCTGTAGTTTAGGGTCGTAAGGTGGGATTCGTTGAGCACCTAAGGCATTGGCTTCGCAATAAGTTTTAAATGCTGCATCATACTGGTGGCAATCATCAAGCAATTTTCCTAATGCAAAATTTAGTTCCTCCATGTTAAGGTTAGAGAGCCTACCAGAATCTAAGGCTTTTCTTATATTGTTTATACGAGGGTCTTGGATGCTGTCGGCATGGTACATATATGATAGTCGAGCCAGAGCCAAACTGCATTTTGGATCGACTTTCAGGGCTTCGTGATATATTTTAGTTGCTTTCTGTTTGTCGCCTTGTTCTTCAAACAGAGCGGCAAGGTTTAAAAGGGCGGGTGTATATTCTCTGTTTTTATTTAGTGCAAGCTGATAACTGTCTTTGGCTTTATCCTCTTGTCTTAGTTCAGAATAAATGACCCCGATATTTGTGTAGACCTCTTCCGGATTTGAGATCCCCTTGCTCAGAGCTTTTTTGTAAAAGGATAAGGATTCTGAAAGTCTGTTTTCTATTTTTAAATGGTATGCGAGGTTGTAGATAATGTTTGGGGAACACCCTGGCGTCTGTTGGATGTAATAGTTTAGAGCCTGTATAGCCTTATCGTTATATCCTTGTGACTGAGCTAGCTTATATGCTTCGGCCCAATAGCTTGTGTCATTTTTTTTTATTGAAGCAAGAGAAAATAAATGATCTAGGGCCTTGTCCTTTCTGCCAAGCCTCAACGTAAGTTTGTATAGCTCCTCAAGAGCCAAAGTTTTCAAGTTGTTATCAGAGTCTTCTAGAACCCTCAGTAATTTAGCCTCAGCTGCTGTGTATTGGTGCTTATTAATGAGCTTTTTGGATTGTTGCAATTCACTAAATGAAGCCTGAGGTTTAGTCATTTGAGTTGTCCACAGCAGATGATTGAAAAAAAGGCGCTTACACAAGCGCCTTGGTGGATGATCAATTTTTTTGAAGCTTCTGCCCCAAAAACTTTAGTTGGTACAAATTATCCACCTTCAGGATTGCCTAAAACCCCTTTACGATTTTGGTTATTTACCATGTTGGATGACTCGCGAGACATCCTTTTCCATTCTTCCGCTGTCATGCATGTTTTTTGCTTAAACCTGGAGCCGGTAATTGCTCTTGATTTACAAATCAGTTGATTGCTGGTGTTACTCTCGACTTCATTTGTATTCTGGCTGGATGGCGCAATGTTTTGGCCTTGTTGTTGCTCACTTGCGCAGCCTATAAGTAGCCCCAATCCGAAAAAAACAGAGATGAGTGATTTTTTTCTCATTAGATATTTCCAATTATATTAAACAAGTCCATGCTAATGCTTAAATAAAGGCGGATCTATTATAAGGCCACCAATCGTTGAGGTCACCCTAAGGCGGAGAAAGGAACGATTCAGGGGCAGGCTAATTAAGAACTATATTGCTCATGTTAATAAAGATGGTAAAACCGGCTGGTTCTAATAACTGATTCTTTCTTAATGGTCTTGAAGTAAAAACTTTCGATATTTATTGCGTAAAGTGAAGTTCCTCTTAATTTCGATCATTCTCATGGTGAGCGGCACTCTTTTTTAATTTTGGCTTTTATCTTTTTGGTTGATGTGTGTTTCCACTAGTGGTTTTTGGGGGTAGAGGTCGGAATGTGATAATAAGCAGGGGGTTTCAGGTTGGTCTGGTGAGTTCTGGGCCTAGGGGGCAGCGTGAGCTGACTGTAATGAGGTTTGTCAGTCATGTGTGGTAAGTGATATAGGTTCATAATGATATAGATCGCTGCCTCCTTGAGAATAATCTCATCAAGAGGACTCTTTAAGTCCTGGCTATACAGTTTCATGTTTTCATTCTAGAGAGATCGATAAGTCCTGAATTGGTAGAGGACCCTTTGCTCTCTCACCCCATTTCCCCACAAGCTCCCCCTAATATGAGTAAACCCGGGGCTAAATCTTGCCAAAATAGCCTTCAATCAGCTTATCTTGGATAGCATTGGGCTTAAGTGTTTTTATACTAATAAAGCCCTATATTTCGCAATATAAAGCTAATTTTAGACTGCTAGATAAGTATGTATATCTGATATCGAACGGTATATGTACTAAATATCTTTTTGTTTTTAATCACAAGCAAGCCAACCTTGAACAAAAAAAGTCACAATAGTTCCATAAATCTCTTCAATGCTTTAAAGTCAGGTACGTTCTTTAAGAATGCTAATAGATAAAAGCAGTTTAAGTACCTTAAGTATAAGAAGGTTCCACTATGATCAAGACCAAACTGAGCGTTGCCATTGCAGCACTGGGCACGATCGCCAGCACTGGCGTATTCGCCCAGGAATCCGTCCCCGGACCAGAGGTTGAAGAAGTAGTTGTTACTGGTTCTCGCATTGCGCGTGACCCACTGTCCACTACTGGCCCAATTACCCTCGTTGACTCAGAAGCCATCCAGCGTTCTGGAGTGGGCACCATCGACGAACTGTTGAACCAACTACCGTCCATGGGTACCACCGGTATCAACGCCAACGATAATAATGGCGGTGCTGGTCTTTCATTCGTGGACCTACGTAACCTGGGTTCAGCGCGTACCCTGGTACTGGTTAATGGTCGCCGCTTTGTGTCTTCAAGCTCAGGCGTGAGTTCTGCTGTAGATATGAACAATATCCCTGTAGACATGATTGACCGGATTGAAGTGCTGACTGATGGTGCCTCTGCGGTATACGGCTCTGACGCTGTGGCTGGAGTTATCAACGTAGTATTGAAAGACTCTTTCGATGGTGTGCGTATAAATGCCCGTGCTGGTGCTACTGAAGCTGGTGGCGGAGAGAATGGCGAGCTGTCTATCACTTTCGGTAAAGAGTTTGATCGCGGACAATTCATCGGCAACGTTACTCATAGTAAGCGCGATGAGATCGCTTACACCGACCGTGACTGGGCTGGCCTACAAAGCTCTATGTCCCCGACTGGCAATATTTTCACCAACTACGGTGCTTTTAGTGTTGGTGAGGATGGTGAAACGCTTGGTGATTACTCCTCCTACGACATTGGCCAGTACATGTGGCTGTCCGGGTCTATGGAACGTACCAGCTTTACAGGAAGCGGCACCTTCTCAATTACTGACTCCATCGAATTCTATGGAGAAGGTTCTTACACCACTAAAACTACCAATCAGCAGCTTGCTGCTCAGCCGATGTACGCAGGCAATGGCCTGAACATCACTGCTGACCATCTTTCAGCAGAAGTCCAGTCTCAGTTGTCCGACGCTTGGCAAGCGGCTGAAGATGCCTACCAAATTGAGCTCGCGGCATATAACGCAGCTGTTGCAGAGTGGGAAGCCCAGGGCAGCCCTGATGACCTGAAGCCTACTGAACCAGAAGCCACTCACGGTGAAAACTGGCAAGACGGCCTCAGTGATGTGCGCTTACGCCCGGTTGCTGGTGGTACTCGCGACTCTGAGCAACAAACTGAAACTTACCGAATTCTCGGCGGCTTGCGTGGTGATTTCTCCAATGGCTGGGGCTGGGATGCGTTCGTGAGCTACGGCAGAAACGAAGGTGATAACACCGTTGGCAACTCCATCAGCAAGACGAAAGTTCAGGAAATTCTTGATGGTGTAAGCGGTATTGCAGAGGAAGATATCCAGTTCCTCGGCGGCATGAGCGGTGAAGTTATCGACTACATCAGCTACACCGATCGTGAAGACAACGAATACGATATGCTTAATGTCGGCGCCAGCTTGACCGGAGACATCGAACCTATTCAGTTCCAAGGTGGAGCTTTAGGTTTTGCTGCGGGCGTTGAGTATCGTAAAGAGTCTGGTGAGTTTAATCCGAGTGAAGAAACTCAACTTGGTGAGACCTTTAGCAACCAACAAGATGCCACTTCTGGCGACTTTGCGGTAACTGAGGTATTTGCAGAATTCAACCTGCCAATCCTGGCTGGTGCCAAGTTTGCTGATGAACTCTCCGTTGACGCTGCTGTACGTTACTCTGACTATGACACCTTTGGCGGTCAGGCAACTTATAAGCTTGGCGCTGTATACGCACCAACAGAAAACCTGCGTTTCCGCACCAGCTTATCCACTGCATTCCGTGCTCCAGGTATCTATGAACTCTATAGTGGTTCTGCTCAGAGCTACGAGTACCTCATCGATCCCTGTGATACCAGCAGCAACAATGAGGATGGGCAGGGTGCAAACTGTGGCATGGTAGGCGCAGGCTTCACCCAAGCAGGCAATCAGGTACCAACCAACATCGGTGGTAACGAAGATCTGCAGCCTGAAGAATCTACAAGCTTCACGGCTGGTATCGTATGGACCCCGGCTTTTGCTGAAGATCTGTCTATCACCCTTGATTACTTCAAAATTGAAGTCGAGGATGCAATCACTTCAGCTGATACACAGCAAATCCTGGATGACTGCTACCGCGATGGCAACGCTACAGCTTGTACGCTGGTACGCCGCAGCGACAGTGGCCAGATCGAGTATCTGGAAGGCTCCCTGATGAACATCGGTGAGATCAACACCAGCGGTATTGATATCGATGTAGTTCAGAACTTCCATTACGATGCGGGTAAATTGGCTCTGCGTGCCCAGGCAACTCACCTGCTTGAGTACGAAGAGTACAACTCTCAGACAGACCAGACCACTGACCGGGTAGACTACATTGGCACTACCAGTGAGGCTTACACCAAGTGGCGCGGCCTTGCCAGTGCAACCTGGTACGCTGACAACTGGGACTTTGGAGCTGACATTCAGTACATTGGTGATGGCCACAGCCCATACATGGACATGCCTTCCCACACTTATCTGAATTTGAAAGCAGGCTGGGATGTAAATGAGTCCATGCGCCTAACCGCTGGTATCGATAATGTGACCGATCGTGAACCGTCTACTACTTCAGGTAGCGATTGGAACGGCACTTACGACTTCCAGGGCCGCTACGCCTGGGCTGGTGTTACCTATCAGTTCTAAGAGCTGTTAAAGCATCATATTAAGGGGGCTATTTTAGCCCCCTTTTTATTGCTTTGATTTTTGTTAATTTCTTAGAAAGATTATCGGTCAAATACTGCGAAGTTCTACATGGTTGTTTAAAGTAACCTAAACCAATATCAATTTATTGGCCTCAGTGACGCTTTTTATTGAGGTTGAGTTTCTTTACTTTATTCTCCTAATCTAAGTACCTGTAGATTCAATTGATCAGTGCAACACCCCTGTAGGAATATGGCCTATCGGGGGATCATTGAATGAAGCGTATATTTACAGCAGAAGAAAAGGAGTGGATTTTCGACGCTTGGAAAAAGGGCATTGGCTTTTGTGAAATTGCCAATGCCATAGATTCTAAGCCAGGAACCATTTTTACTGTTTTGAGAGATACTGGCGGAATTAAACCAATACCCAGAAAGCCATCTCCTCAACACCTCACATTAGCCGAACGCGAGGAAATACGTGCAGATCTTTCTGCAAAACAAAGTATTCGAGCAATCGCTCGCTCCTTGAATCGGAATCCATCCACAATCTCGCGTGAGATTCAGAGAAATCGGGGGCGACGATACTGTAAAGCAGTAGACGCAAACAACCGTGCAAAACGGATGGCAAGGCGTCCCAAGCCGTATTTGCTGGAGCAAAACTCGAGGCTAAAGAAGCTTGTTTTGGAAAAATTAGAGTTGAACTGGTCTCCAGAGCAGATATCGGGTTGGTTACGGAAGACATATCAGGCTGATGAATCAATGCAGATATCAGCAGAGACTATCTATAAAACACTGTACTTCCATGTGCGTTCAGCACTTCATCATAAGCTAGTAAAGCATTTGCGTCGATCTCACAGTCTTCGTCACAGCAAACAACATTCACGTAAAGGCGAGCGCGGTACTATCAACATCGTCAACGGTATATCGATAAGGGAGCGTCCTCAGGAGATACAAGAACGATGTGTTTTAGGTCATTGGGAGGGTGACTTAGTGTCAGGTTCAAACAACACTCATCTCGCCACGCTTGTGGATCGAAAATCGCGCTATACGATCATTCTTAAATTGAAAGGGAAAGATGCGACTTCTGTGAACCAGGTGCTTGTTGCTAGGTCTAAAAACTGCCAAAAGAGCTTTGCCAATCACTGACGTGGGACCGAGGAATGGAGTTGGCGAAGCACGCTGAATTTAAGGAAAATACAGGTGTTCCTGTCTTCTTCTGCGATCCTCAGAGCCCTTGGCAAAGGGGAACTAATGAGAATACCAACAGCTTAATCCGTCAGTACTTTCCAAAAAATACATGCTTGGCGCAGCATACTCAGAGGAAACTCAATCAAGTTGCTAACGAGCTTAATAGCATGCCAAGAAAAACACTGAACTTTGCGACACCAAAGCAGGTTATTAAACAGGGTGTTGCCTTGACAGGTTGAACCTACACCTGCTTTTTTCTTGTCGGTGGTGTGATTGATAGAATATTAGTGCCCAGCCAATTGTTAGAATTGCCTTTAATGATCGACACCTAGGTTTTCCTCGCTTTTTCTTTAAGTTCTATATAAAAGAGGAAGTGCTTATTGTTTTATCTGGTGTAGATTTCACACTTTTTTGGATAAGGGAAAGGTTGTAAGTGTGGGATGTGTACTAGCCTTGAATTGAGTTTAATATACTTGGTCAGGGCTTAAATTTTCGATCCTAATCAGGGCTGTTGAAGTTATTTTAATAGCGTTATAGCAATGGGTTAGGGGGATTCGTATTGTACTGCTATCTAATTCTTCTATTAGGTTGTCGGTTGATGCTTCAGGGGAAAGTGTTCTTCTGGAGGCGTAGTGAATTACATCTTGGTACGTAACTGGGAGGCTGGCTATAAGTCAGAATTTGAATGAAATATTTCCAAATAAAAACCGGCCAGTTAAATCATATGTGCGATAGTCAAAATTATTATCTGTAGCGGTAATAGTAAGAGGAGGAGCGGTGTCGAACAGGTTTCTTATTCCAAATGAAAGTTTATAATTTGATGCGACAGAGAAGGCAAATTGTAAATCGTGTGTAGACCAGCTATTAATTTTTCGATCTACAAATGCATTATCCTCAACATAGGACTCCCTCATTTCTCCTACGAAGTGTACAGTGTATCCGGCTTCCCATTGATTTCCAGTCCAATAAATCCCTGCATTAGCTTTCCAGTCGGGAAGAGATCCCGCTCCACCCTTTGCAGTATTTACAAATAATCCTGCTAAGTCTTCCTCAGGCAAGCTCGGGGCACTTTGGTTTAGGTAGTGCAGCATGTGGCTCAGGTTCAGAGCAAAGCTAACTTGGCCGATACCCTCTGGATTTACCACTTGGCGGAGGGCAATGTCGTAGCCTCTTATATGGCGGCTTCCTTTATTGATACGCGTGGCTAAGATTTTTGTAATTTCACCATTTTCATCCCTAATAACTTTTTGATCAAAGGTTCCCATATAAGCATTTTGCTCGACTAAAAACTGCGGACTAGCACCAATCACTTCTTCTTGTCGTATGTCGTAGAACTCAATAGTTGCGTTAAGACCTTCAAGTTGACTTGGGGTCCAGCTGAGACTGGCGAAGAGGCTTTTTGATGTCTCTGGCTTCAGGTTGGGGTTACCACCAAACTCAGTTAGGTATTGGATTCGAGCGCTGTCTGATTGTTTTAAGCATCCAATTAGTCTGTCTGCATTCTGACCCGTACATGGATCTAAGATAAACTCCTGACTCTGATAACCCTGCTGGTACATATCGGTAAGAGTTGGGGCCCTAAACCCTGTAGTAAAACTGGCTCTCAGTTGCAGGCTCTCTGTAGGGTGCCAGCGAATAGCTAACTTAGGGTTATGAGTACTGCCAAAGTCACTGTAGTCGGAAAGTCTTACTGCGCCATCTAGCCATAGTTTACTTTCTTGTATGGGTATCGAAACTTCTGCGAAAGCTTCTCTGATGGTACGGGACCCTTTAGCTGAGCCAGGTGTATAGCCTCCAATGAATGAAAGCTCCATGCTGTCATTGGAGTTTGAGGTTAAGCCCTCGTGTCGAATTTCAATACCCCCTGCTGCTAGTATTTCCCCTGATTTTATTTGCCCTAGTGCACCATCAGAGACAAAGGTTAGTGACTCCATGCGTGAATGGTTCCGGGTGGAGCTTTGGTCACGGATGAAGTCCAGTTGCTCCTCGTTGATGCTGCCACTTGGACCTAGAAGATTTACAGGGGTACAGCCGTTATTTGTGCTGCAAACATCAGGCCCCTTTAGCCCCAGGGAGAGAGCAAAAGGATCGATTAAGTTACTGATTTTCTCGGTTCTGTCGGTATGGTGAAAGGCTGCGCCAAGTTCCCATTGCCACTCATTGTGTACACCTTTCAGGCCTCCGTTAAAACGCCAGGTTGTTGCATGGTTCTCTTGAATGCGGGGCCCTAGCTCAATGATTCGTTTTCGGACGTCAATGACATCTTGATTGAAAGGGTTGTAGATGTTGTCTGCTGTTATAGTCAATTCACCATTATCAAAGCGGGTGAATACCGGGGTGGGAGCGTTGGTGGCTTCTGCTGAGGTGTGCAGTCCCATTATTTCTGCAAAAAGCTGAGTGTTCTCACTTAAATCGAAGCTGGTGGATATATAGCCGGAGTTATTTTCGACAGGGGTTATTGCAGAAGTGTAGTCATTGTAGTTGTACCTCTCCTCAAGAGACCAATCCTGGTAGCTCCCACTTGGGGCGTTGGTAAGTACCTGATTTCTGCCTAAAGCAATAAAGCCTTCAGGAATTGCAGATGAACGTTTATCTGTACCGCCATCCCCGCGGCTATCCGCTGACTCTGACAGGCTGCGATCGCGGCTCATCACCGATCCCTGTCGATAGTGTGCCAAGCCTATCATCAGGTGACTGCGCTCCCCTTGCCGTCCCCAGGTTAGATGGTGGGATTCAGTCTGGCGGTCATTTTCGTATGCTTGGCCGTAGTAGCTATCGATAGAGAGTCCCTCGAAGTCCTTGCGCAGAATGATATTGATAACCCCGGCAATTGCATCTGATCCATAGATAGCTGATGCGCCGTCTTTTAGGATTTCAACGCGCTCAACCAGAGACAGGGGAATGGTGTTGAGGTCTGTAGCCTCACCGTTAAATCCATCTCCTATGATGCGGCGGCCATTGATTAGGACTAAGGTATTGCTCGCAGGTAGGCCGCGTAATGATACCGTTGCCGTGCCGTTGTCTTCTTGGCTGACTGATGTGCTGGTGGAGTTGCCGGATACTGCCGGTAAGAATTTTAATAAGCCCGCAATTGTTTGCGCCCCTGTAAGCTCAAGTTGCTCTCGGGAAAGTCGGTCGATAGGGGCGTAACTATCAAGCTGGTAATGACGCAGGTGGCTGCCCGTCAGGCTTTGTCCTGTAACAGTGACTTCCTCTGTTGGGAGAATGGTTGTGCCTAAGGGGTCTGGTGACTGCTCTTTGTTAGGTGTTATCGCAAAAGAGCTTGGGCCAATGCGTTGATAGGTGAATGGAAGGTCCCGCAATAACTGCTGTAGTATGGGTTCGAATTGGCCATCATCACTTGTCAAGGTCTGCTCGGGTACCGCATAGCGGGATGCAGATGAGGTTTGCACCAGAACGGAGATCTTACACTGTTGGCCTAATGATATTAGGGCCTGGGGAAGCGACCCTGCTGGTAGTTGGATTTTGGGTTCTGGGCAGGCGGCATCAGCTGTACCAGTATTTGGTAGCAGCAAAGCCAGAGAGAAAAAAGCCCAGTGCTTTAGCTTCAAAGAGGGTGCCCGTGTTTATTGTATTCAGTGCCATAGCTGGCACTGAAGTACTTGTTACTATTTTATTAGTGGGCGGCAAATTGTAATTTGCACAATAAACAACCGCCAAATTAAGACGGTTATAACCTAGTTGTGCTTTGGGGACAAGATAGTCAGGTTAGAGTTACTGCGGTCTTGCTGAAGTTGTAAGGCTGTTGCAATGGCCTCTAGGGTATTATCAGGGTCAGAAACGGCGAAAGTACCAGAAACCAGGCGCCCCTCTACTTGTGGAGTGGCAGCTACAGGTACCGAAAGATAACGATTTAACTCCTCTAGGGCCTCTTTTAGTGGAGTTTTCTCAAAAACGAGAAGGCCACGGGTCCAGTCAGTTACTTCCTCGGGAGAGGTCCTACGGACTTCGCCAAGGCCTCGATCAGTAATGCTGACTTTCTGGTTTTTGGTTAATTTTACCGACTCTGGGGCCAGTCCGGGGCTGGATTCTGCCTCGCTTACTGATACTGTACCTTCAGTGACAGATACCCTGGTGCTCTCCGGGTTGAGCTCTACATTAAACTCCGTCCCAAGTACGCGAATATTGGCGCCGCCGGCTGAGACAGTGAATGGTCGGGAAGTTTGTCGGGCAACTTCAAAGAAGGCTTCGCCGCGAATTAGTTGGGTCTGCCTTTCGTTTCGGCTGTAGTTAATAAGCAGCTTACTGTTGGAGTTTAGTTTTATTTCTGACCCATCAGCTAGGTTTATCGTTCGAATCTCACCAAGTTCGGTGGTATAGACTTCCTGCTTGGGTTTTCCTGTATTAAGCCACTCTAAACCGACCAGGGCAGCGAGAAATACGCCACAGGTAGCTAGCCCACCACTGAGGATCCACTGCGGCATACCCCAACTGCTACGCATTGACTTCTTCGAGGTCCCAAAATTTTGCTTTCTTTCGTGAGTAGAATCAGCTATTTGTGGCGCTGGAGTGCTTTCTGGGAAGAGCTGGTCAACCGGCATATGTGCAAGTGCACCTAGGTCACCCCATAGCTCTGCAATTTCCTCAAAGGCCTGGTGGTTCTCACTCGACCCGGACAGCCAAACTGCAAAATCACGCTTATCAGCTTTACTGACGACATCAGAGCGTAAGCGCGCAACCCAAGCGCAGGCCTGATCCAGGCTTTCTTCGCTTAAGTTTTGTTGTGCGTTGATATTCATGCTTGCTCTGATATTTCGTGTTTCTGGCTACTCAGTGAGACTGTCGTGCCTAAATTTGTGGTGCATCTTACTCAAATTCCGCTGATTTGTGTGATGCATGCGGCTCAAACTTTCCATTTGCGAAATAATCACAATGTACTCGATCACTTTGTCAGCAAAATATTCTGAAAGTGCCCTGATTGGCAGGGTTGTTCAAGCTTTAAGTATCTTCCTTGCATTCTGAGACGGCTGAGCAGATTCCCCCTCAACAAAATTTTGAATTCTTGGGGGATCGCAGAGATTTAGTCGACCTTCTTTCTACAGGCTTTTAGAGCCTGTAGAATATATTTCTCCACACTACTGACCGAAATATTCATTTCTCGTGCAATTTCACTGTAGGAAAGCCCGCGGGCTCTATGTAGCAGGAAGGCCTGGCGACATTTGAGTGGCAGTTTATCCATGGTTTCGTAGATGGACTGAAGCTGTTGACGTGCTGCGAGAACCCTTTCCGGGGATTGATGGTCAGCGTGATCATCGCTGTGGGGCTCCCCATCAAAGGGAACTTGCTGATTGATATATTCCACATGCAGCTTGCCCCGGCGCAGTTGATCGACAGCCAGGTTGTTGGCAATTTGATAGAGGTAAGCGCGGGGGTTGTCCAGTTCCTTTTCGTCGCTGAGTTTTTGCAGGCGCAGGTAGGCGTGTTGTGCGATATCTTCGGCATCATCTGGACTTTTAACAATGCGTGCAACAAACCGTACCAGGGCTTGGCCGTGCTCGGCAAACAGCTTTTCCAGAAGCGTCTTCCTGGCCTTATTCATTACTTATCGTGATCCCCGTACCAAACTCGCTGTAGTTATGGACTGATTGTTCTAAGTGCGAGTTGGCGCACAGTTATAACACAAGCATTGCTTTGGCTACGAGTGGCACGATCGATCTCTTTAGGTTGCTGTTGGTGACCGGCTATGCGTAGGCGCCTATGCCGGTATAATGGCGCCCGCGCAAGTGGCGCACGATGATCGATTTTGCAGAGGTGTGCCGAGCACCGGAGACTGGATGAGCTATCAAGTACTGGCACGTAAGTGGCGCCCACGGCTATTTCGGGAGATGGTAGGGCAGGAGCATGTACTCCAGGCCCTGATCAACGCCCTGGACAACGGCCGCCTGCATCACGCTTACCTATTTGCCGGTACCCGGGGGTGGGTAAGACCACCATAGCTCGAATTCTAGCCAAGTGTTTGAACTGTGAAGAGGGTGTCAGCTCTGAGCCCTGCGGCAAGTGTGATACTTGCATGGAGATTGCTGATGGTCGCTTTGTTGACCTAATTGAAGTGGACGCGGCATCTCGCACCAAGGTAGAGGATACCCGTGAACTGCTGGAGAATGTTCAATATGCTCCGACAAGAGGGCGCTATAAAGTTTACCTGATTGATGAAGTCCATATGCTCTCCAATAGCTCCTTCAACGCCCTGTTGAAAACCTTGGAAGAGCCCCCTCCTCATGTGAAGTTTCTTCTCGCCACAACAGATCCGCAAAAGCTGCCGGTCACTGTGCTATCCCGCTGCCTGCAATTCAAACTAAAGAATATGAGTCCTGAACGGGTGGTTGAGCATTTGCGCTTTGTTTTGGAGCAGGAGCAGGTACCTTTTGAAGAGGGGGCCCTCTGGCACCTTGGGCGCGCTGCGGACGGCAGTATGCGAGATGGCATGAGTCTTACCGATCAGGCGATCGCTTTCGGAGCCGGAAAAATTAGTGAGGCTGAGGTTCGAGGTATGCTCGGTAGTATTGATACCGGGCTGGTGTGGAAGTTACTCCAAGCTCTGGCTGATGAGGATGCCGTAGCGCTGTTTGCGGTGGTTGCAGAGCTGTCCCAACAGGCACCCGACTACGGCGCTGCGTTAGCGGAGATTGCAGATAACCTACATCGCTTGGCAGTCGCCCAGGTTTTACCTCAATCGATGGATAATTCTCTTGGGGATGGGGAGCGGCTGAAGACTCTTGCGGCTCAAATAGCCCCGGAAAATATACAGCTTTATTACCAGATGGCTCTGCATGCCCGCCGCGACTTGCCTCTGGCCCCAGACCCGCGAAGTGGTTTCGAAATGGCGTTGCTGCGTATGTTGGCATTCCGCCCCCAAGGGGTAGCGGATATCCCCAGGAAGGCACTTCCTGTGAATGAGCGGGAAGGGCAGGGCATTCCTGAAAAGGTAGAATTACAATCTAGCTCCCCAATAGTACGGGAGGATGCCGAGGCAAAAAAGTCTGAACTGACCTCGCTACAGCCAGAGGTTGCGGCGGATAAAGTGATACCTGTTTCCGGGGAACAGTTGAAGCCAGTTCAAGCAGACGAACAACCGGTGCTGAAGGTTGCAGGAGAGCCTGCGGAGCCGGACATGCCTGAGTCCGAGATCACTCCGGGCCGTGTGGATGAGGAGCTACCCTCTCCCGAGATTGAAGCAGGAGTGTCATCGCCGAGCCCCCGTGAAAATGTCTTGGCTGAGCTTCGACAGCGTGTAGCGGAAGTGGAGTCGACCCCGGTAGTTCCCGCACAGCCGCAGCAGAGGCCAGCAGTGGTAGCCACCGAGGTGCCAAAAGCGCGCCTTGATGCGCTCACTCCAGGCAGTTGGCCGGCGATGTACCAGCAACTGGGAATCAGCGGGATACTGCATTCTATCGCCCAGCACCTTGAGCTTGTGGGGCGCCGGGACAATATACTGTCCTTTACCTTGGATGAATCCTATAGCAGCCTCTATGACGATGTGCATCAGAGGCGTCTCGGAGATCTGCTTGGAGACTTCTTTCAGCAGCCGGTGGTGGCGCAGATCCAGGTTGGCTCGGTGCAAGGCGGCACACCTGCGCGTTTGGCAGCCGCGACCCGTGAGGCTCGCCTTGTCGCTGCCCGTGAAGCGCTGACTACTGATCCTTTGGTTCAGGAGCTACAGGCCGAGTTAAATGCGCAGTTACTACCAGACTCCGTCGAATCGCTAGTCGAAGCAGATTAATACAATATTGTATGCCCGGTTTTTATTTGGGTGGTTACATGAAACAGGAATAGAGGTTACTTATGAAAGGTTTGGGCGATTTGATGCAGCAGGCCCAGAAAATGCAAGCCGACATGCAAGAAAAGATGCAGAAGCTCCAGCAGGAGTTAAGTGACCTGCGTGTCTGTGGTGAGGCTGGTGCGGGTCTGATTAAAGTCACTATGAATGGCCGTCACGATGTGACATCAGTAGAAATTGATCCTTCGTTGCTTACTGAAGATAAAGAAATGCTTGAAGACTTACTTGCGGCGGCAGTCAATGATGCGGTGCGCAGGGCTGAAGAAAAGGCTCAGGAGCTGCAAAAGCAGCAGGTTGGCGATCTTGCTTCGGGTATTAATCTGCCCGAGGGTTTTAAATTCCCGTTCTGATAGCCGGGCATCCCATCTAATTAGAGTTTTATGTTTAGTCCCCTGATCGAAGAACTGATTCGCGCATTGCGCTGCCTGCCTAGTGTTGGGCCCAAGTCTGCGCAGCGCATGGCGATGTACCTGCTGGAAAAGGATCGCGATGCTGCAGTGCTTTTGGCGCAGAGCCTGTCGCAGGCAGTGGAAAAGGTTGGCCGTTGCAACCAGTGCCGGACACTCACAGAGGAAACTATTTGCGCGCTGTGTAATAACAGTCGTCGCGAGCAAACGTCCCTATGTGTAGTGGAAACCCCCGCAGATGTTTTGGCGATAGAGCAGGCTGGCAATTATCATGGCCGTTACTTTGTACTGCATGGCCATCTCTCCCCAATTGATGGTGTAGGGCCAGCGGACCTGGGAGTAGATTTGCTGGAGCAACGCCTCGCCAGTGAGTCCCTGCAGGAATTAATTGTAGCGACCAACCCGACGGTCGAAGGTGAGGCAACGGCGCAATATATAGCTGAGCGTGCAAGGGCGCATGGTGTAGCGGTAAGCCGCATCGCTCACGGGGTTCCCATTG
This sequence comes from Microbulbifer sp. MLAF003, assembly GCF_030012965.1. Taxonomy (NCBI): domain Bacteria; kingdom Pseudomonadati; phylum Pseudomonadota; class Gammaproteobacteria; order Cellvibrionales; family Microbulbiferaceae; genus Microbulbifer; species Microbulbifer sp. MLAF003. The sequence goes on along the minus strand of NZ_CP120232.1, from coordinate 3,995,132 downwards.
GAGGAGAACTGGAATATATCGACGGCGGAACTCTGGCTCATGCCTTTAACAGCCGCACATCTTTTTCCCCTCTGTTGAGTGATACCGATGGTTGAGATAGATACCACTCCGCGCTGGGTGGATAGCAGCGAGCAGCTGGCTGCCCTGTGTACCGAGTGGCGCCGGCAGCGCGCGGTAGCACTGGATACTGAGTTCATGCGCAGTCGTACCTTTTACCCTCAGCCAGCCCTGGTGCAGGTAGGGGATGGGAAGTACTGTTACTTGATCGATAATCTAGCTATTGAAGACCTTCAGCCTCTGAGGGATTTACTCCTGGATGCGGCTGTGACCAAGATCATGCATAGCTGCAGCGAGGACCTGGAAACCCTGGAATGCCTGTTGGGAGTCGTTCCTGAGCCGATTTTCGATACCCAGATTGCAGCTGCTATGAGTGGCATGGGGGCGGGCCTGGGATATGCGGCTACTGTTCGCGAGTTATTGAATATTGAATTACCGAAAAGTGAGACCCGCTCTGACTGGCTGCAGCGTCCACTGAGTGAGGCACAACAGAGTTATGCGGCTCTTGATGTCGCTTGGTTGCCAGTGCTTTATGGTGTTTTACTGAAGCGACTAGAGGGATATGGCCGGGAAGGATGGCTTCAAGAGGATTGCGCTGCACTGGTAATTGCTGCGCGTAGTCCACAGGCGCCGGAACTCTATTATAAGAAAGTAAAGGGGGCATGGCGCCTGCGTGGCAAGCAGCTGGCGGCCCTTCAAGACCTCTGTGCCTGGCGTGAGCGCGAGGCACGGGTACTAAACATGCCGCGTAATCATCTGCTCAAAGAAAATATCTGTATGGCCCTGGCCCAGCAGTTACCGCGGCATAAAGGTGCTCTGAGTCAGGCTGGGTTTGAAGGTCGCGCCCTCAGGGAGCATGGGGACAGTCTGTTGCAGGTGATTTCCCAGGCTGTACAGCGGAGCGATATGCCAGCACGCCTACCGCAGCCCCTCAATCGCCAGCAGGGAGAGGTTCTCAAACAATTGCGCCAACATCTCAGCATAATTGCTGAACGCGAGGGCCTGCCAGCTGAAATCCTTATCCGCAAGAAGGAGCTAGAGACTCTGGTGCAGGCCCGCAAGCCGGAGCTACAAGGGCGCATGTGTGGTTGGCGGGCAAAGGTTGTGGGCGAGCCTCTGCTTAATGTATTGCGCCAGCTGCGCAAAGAGGAACTATAAGTGAAAGTTTTATGTGATATATACCGCAGTCCCAAAAAAGAGGAAATGTACCTGTACGTGGATAAACGTGAGGGAACTGCGCGGGTACCTGAAAATCTATTGGAGCTATTTGGCAGCCCTCAGCACCTGACTACCATGTTGTTAACCCCGGAGCGTAAACTGGCGCGCGCAAATGCTGACAAGGTCCTGCAGGATGTGCGTGCGCGAGGTTACTATTTACAAATGCCGCCGGTAGCTGATTCTGAAATGAGTGAAATCGCATTGAAGAACAGTAAGCTGCAACGCTGAGACTGAAATGGCTCAAGTGCCTTTTTGGCGGCGTAAGACCCTTGAACAAATGAATGCTTCCGAGTGGGAGGCGCTTTGTGATGGCTGTGGACGCTGCTGTATACATAGTCTCGAAGATGAGGAGACGGGAGAGGTATATAGTACCAACGTCGCCTGTCGACTGCTCGATACATATTCCTGTCGCTGTAGCCAGTACAGCCGGCGTAAAGTATTGGTGCCTGGCTGTATACAGCTTCAATTAGAGGACGTTCCAGAGTTCGGCTGGTTGCCGAGTACTTGTGCTTACCGCTGCCTGTCAGAAGGGCGCTCTCTACCGGATTGGCATCCACTGATTAGTGGGGACACAGAGTCGGTGCATAAGGCCGGTATTTCAGTTCGTGGCAGAGTCGTAAGTGAGGAGCTGGTGCACCCGGATGATATGGAAGAGCATATCGTTACCTGGGTTGATGTTGATTGAGAGGATGCCTCCAGATGTTCTTGCGGGAGGCGATGAGGATTTAGAGAAGAAAGTAAAAATGTCAGAAGATTTTCAACTTGCCTGGATTGTTTACACGGCGTCGACTCTGGTGCTGTTATTGGCGGGCTGGTGGTTTATGCGCAATTGGCGCTGGAGCTGGTTGCGCCGTACTCTTTTATTAATCTTTGCAGCGGTATTGTTAGTGCCGGTAAAGGTACCTGTTGCTGAATCAGTGGCGATGCCAGTGTTACCTCTCTTTGTTTATCAGATGCTTTTTGAAGAAAATGGCGCAGCGCCGGAGGTCACCGCAAATCTGGTTTTTTCCGCTGGCGGAGCTTTGGCTGTGATGGTTTTTGGGGGATTGTCACCCTGCTGCTGCGCTTTCGGCGCGATCGACGCAGTCGCTTTGATGATGACCCATACTTTAATGAGCAGTAACCGCCAGAGACCAGACTTTTTTAGTTAGCGATCACTTTTAAGGGCTGGTGGACAAATAATTGCCTATTAGCCTTTCTTGCATCTAGCCAGTTAATAGTCGACCCAAATATTTCTTCTGCGAACTACCTTTCCCCATTGGATCAAAGGCGCCGTATCCTCTGCTCCGGAGTTCTCTATCCGGTGACAGCTGCTATATCTATTAGGCTGCCTGCAGGCTTGGCGTGAGGCCATGCTAGTCGGTTCAATTCTCGACGTTGAATAAGGGCGTAGCCATATAGAAAATGCGGCTTGGAATGTCCGTAAGCAATTCGAAAATTCACTATGCTGGCAGCTTGATGGCCGGACTTAAAGAAAAATACTGAAGAAGTGCAATTGGCACATTATTCCGTCCTTGTAAGTTGGCGGAGGCTGCTATTGACGTCTGAGGAATCCTGATGCTCGACCACCTGCTGATTCTTACCGCGGTAATGCTGGTTTCGGGCATTCTTGGCGGGTTGGTGAATTACTATCAGATGCTGTTTACAGAGGAGGATCCGGCCGGTCTTGCACGTTGCCTGATTATGGGCTTGTGCGGTGCCTTGATAGTGCCAATTTTCCTCAAATTCACTCAAAGTGACCTCTTGATTGAGATCCAGGGGGATCCATCGCGCCTGCTGATTTTCACCGGCTATTGTTTACTGGCTGCCATTGCCTCGCGTATGTTCGTTTTTAATGCTGCACGTCGTCAGTTACGGGACGCCAGTATTGCCCGGGCCAGGGTTGAGAACCTTGAGCAGGAGCTGCGTACAATGCAGCTCGAGATGATGCCGTTATTGGAGCATGAAATTGAAGGGGATCTGGAGCAGGGGCCAGTGCTGGATTTTAACCAGATCCGTAAGCTGGATGAGAATGCCCTGCAAGTGCTCAACCTCCTTAATAGTGGTGAGTGTGTATTTCGCTCCCTGTCAGGAATGGTGCAAGACAGCGGTATGGAGACCAATTCTGTCGCCCGCGCCTTAAATAGCCTGTTAGTGTTGGAGATGGTCGGTAAGATTCATAGTCACTTGGGAATCCGCTGGTACATCACCAGTAAGGGAAGACAGGTGGTACATCGCCGTAGTACCCAGATGGCTTGACCCCGGTTGCATAAGCAGTCGCTCAGCCTACTCAAGCTGGTCATCCAATTTGGTCGTTCCCGCCTCGCCTCCTGCCCTGTTGTTCAATTATCATTCGCTAAATCAGATAGATAGCGGCGAATACAGGATTGGAGTAGTCATGAAATTTACCGGTACCGACAGCTATGTAGCTACTGAAGACCTGCAGATGGCGGTAAACGCAGCGGTCACCCTGCAGCGTCCCCTTCTGATCAAAGGCGAGCCGGGCACCGGCAAAACTTTGCTTGCGGAGCAGGTTGCGCAGAGCCTCGGCATGAAGTTGATCCAGTGGCATATTAAGTCCACTACCAAGGCACAGCAGGGTTTGTATGAATATGATGCCGTGTCACGCCTGAGGGATTCCCAATTGGGAGTGGATAAAGTCCATGATATTGGCAATTACATCAAGCGCGGTAAGCTGTGGGAGGCTTTCGCGGCTGAGGAACGTGTAGTACTGCTGATTGATGAAATTGACAAGGCAGATATTGAGTTTCCCAATGACTTGCTGGTAGAGCTGGATCGCATGGAGTTTTTCGTCTATGAAACCGGCGAAACCATCAAAGCCAAGCAGCGTCCCGTCGTAATTATTACCTCCAATAATGAGAAAGAGTTGCCTGATGCTTTCTTGCGCCGGTGTTTTTTCCATTACATCAGCTTCCCCGACCGTGACACCATGCGCAAAATTGTTGACGTGCATTACCCGGATATAAAGGGGCAGATGGTGGCAGAGGCGATGGACATCTTCTTCCAGCTGAGGGAAGTGCCAGGCCTAAAGAAAAAGCCCTCTACTTCGGAGTTGATTGACTGGCTGAAATTGTTGATGGCAGATGATATTCCCGAAGAAGTCTTGAAAAACCGTGATAACAGCAGTGCGATCCCTCCTCTCTACGGAGCCCTGCTGAAAAATGAACAAGATGTTCATATGCTGGAGCGTCTTGCGTTTATGGCGCGTCGAGATAATCGTTAATTGGTGAATCGCTGTGTTTCAGGGAGAGGATATGCTCTTCCTGAAGTTTCATCGGTTGGTTCGATTGCAACCCTATTTTCCTATGCTGACTGCGAATTACTATGCTGATTGGCTTTTTTCTAAATTTACGCCGCTATAAATTACCGGTATCCATTACCGAGCTGCTTTCCTTGCTCGAAGCTTTGCAGCAACGTTTGGTGTTTGCAGACTTGGAGGAATTTTACTTCCTGGCCCGAGTTTGCCTGGTGAAGGATGAGAAGCATTTCGATAAATTCGATCGCGCGTTTGAGTCTTATTTTAAAGACCTGGAAACACTGGATGATATTGTCGAGCAGATGATCCCGGATGACTGGCTCCGTGCAGAGTTCCTGAAACAGCTCACGGAAGAGGAAAAGGCTAAGGTCCAAAGCCTCGGTGGTCTGGAAAAACTGTTGGAGGAATTCAAAAAGCGCCTTGAAGAGCAGAAGAAGCGCCACAGTGGCGGCAACCGCTGGATCGGTACCGGTGGCACCAGTCCTTTTGGTAACAGCGGCTATCACCCGGGAGGAATTCGGGTTGGGGGTAAGGGCCGCAACCGCTCGGCATCCAAAGTGTGGGAGAAGCGTCAGTTTAAGAACCTGGATGACAGTGTCAGCCTGGGTACTCGTAATATCCAGGTCGCCCTGCGCAAGCTGCGAAAATTTGCCCGCACCGGCGCTGCTGAAGAGCTGGACCTGGATAACACAATTTCCTCCACAGCACGCAATGCGGGCCTTTTGGATATCCAGATGGTTCCGGAGCGGCACAACGCGATAAAAGTATTGATCTTTTTTGATGTAGGGGGCTCCATGGACCCCTACGTACGGGTTTGTGAAGAACTGTTTTCAGCCTGCCGCTCCGAATTTAAGCACCTGGAGTATTTTTATTTCCACAACTTTGTCTATGAGCATGTTTGGAGAGACAACCAGCGTCGTTTCAGTGAAAACACTTCATTGCTGGAAGTACTGCGTACTTATGCCAAAGACTATAAAGTTATTTTTGTGGGCGATGCCTCTATGGCGCCCTACGAAATTACCAGCCGCTATGGCAGTGTCGAGCATATGAATGAGGAACCCGGTGCTGCCTGGATGGAGCGAATTACGAATACCTACAGTAACCTGGTCTGGTTAAATCCTGTCGGTGAGGAGTACTGGCAATACACCCCCAGTATTGGAATGACACAGCGTTTGGTCGATGGGCACATGTACCCGATGACTTTGGCGGGGTTGGATAGGGCGATCGCCTATCTGGTAAAAGGGCGCTGATGCTGCAGTAATATCTTTCAAGTCAGGCGGCACTGTCCGAACCGCCTGATCACTTGTTACTTATCATTGCCGCTAAAGTGTTTTGGGGGCACACCGTCGTGATCGGCGGTGATACTTAATTCCTCTTTAGTGGTTTCTCCTACTGTGGCGTGCACCTCCTCCGCGCCATGCATCCAATCCACCAGTTTCTCGCGAATGAGATACAGGATAATTCCTGCAACAATGGCAACCAGGGCTACGCCCCCAAAAGTAGCGAGAGGGCCGGACACTCCCACCAACTTGCCAATTTCCGCCGCTCCTTTGTTAGCAATACCAATAAAGGCAAACCAAAGCCCCATCATTAAGGATAAATAGCGTAGAGGGGATAATTTGGTGACTACTGAAAGCCCGATAGGTGATAGGCACAGTTCACCGATAGTGTGAAAAATATAGGCAAACACCAGCCACCATATACTTGCTTTTATGGTTGTAGAGTCTCCGATTTGTAATGCTGCTCCACACATTGAAATAAAGCCGATACCAAGAAATACCAGCCCTAGGCTGAACTTGGCTGGCGAGCTGGGTTCCTTATCTCCCATTCCTATCCAGATGCTGGCCATAATCGGCGCGAGGATAATGATAAATATGGGATTCACCATCTGTAGCCAACTGGCTGGAATCTCCCATCCCAAGATATTTAGGTCGGTGCGATATTTGGCAAACAAGTTCATTGAGCCGGCAGCCTGCTCAAAACCGGCCCAGAAAATCACTATAAAAACACCAAGTACCAATATGACCTTTATACGGTCTCGCTCTTCGTGAGTCAGGGGACGATGCTTTTCGGCCTCTTCATGTTTCCGGTTTTTGAGTTCCAGGTGTGCAGAGGGCTCTACGCCGATTTCTCCCAGATAGCGCTTGGCCTGGGTCATTTGCAGCAGCAGGCCCAACAACATGCCGACTCCTGCAACGACGAAGGCCAACTGGTAGTCCACCTTCTCTCCAACCCAGCCCACAACTAAATAACCGAGGATTGAGCCCAGGTTTATGCCCATATAGAAAATGGTAAATGCCGTATCGCGACGGTGATCTCCCTCTTCGTAGAGGTCTCCGACCATGGTGGAAATATTTGGTTTGAAGAAACCATTGCCGATAATCAGCAGGGCCAGTCCCAGCCACAGCATATAGATCTCACTGCCATTGGGCAGCCAGGCGTGGGGGAAGCCAAGGGAGAATTGTCCCAGCATCATCAGGGTGCCGCCGAACATAATGCAGCGGCGTTGTCCCCAGCGGTTGTCCGCCATCCAGCCGCCGATAATTGGAGTCAGGTAGACCAGCATTGCGTACCATCCCAGGTAGCTGAGGGCTTTGGATTGTAATTCGGTCTCGGTGAGCTGCTCCCAGCCGAATACTGCAGCGGTGGCTGTGGAGGTCAGGTAGAAAACAAAAATACCGCGCATACCGTAGTAGCTGAGGCGTTCCCACATTTCTGTACCAAACAGCAGAAACAGGCCTTTGGGATGGCCAAACAGCTGCCCGGCGCTGGAGGGAGGCTTGGGCTTGATCTCTTGCATAGTACCGCTCGCAAGGTGTGACCCTGAGGCGCAATGGTGCTTCTAAAATTGACCTCTATCTGCTCCAGTATAGATGAGCGCCACAGTAAGGTTTGATAGCCCTATCGTATCCAGGGGTTATAATCCCGCGTTTGCCATTGCTGTACGAATTATGAGTCACACCGAAGCAGAAAAAGTTGTGGGAGCGCTGCAAACCCGTATCCCGGCCTGTATGGGTAGGGATCGTTTTGACTTGCGCAGAACCCTGAAGAACGTGCGCCGGCGCCAGAAAGAGGGCAAACCGGTCGATCGAATGCTGGCCCAGCTGGAACAACAGTTACAAGCGTCTGAAGCCCTGGTGGAAGAGCGTCGGCGAAAGCTACCGGACGTGCAGTGGCCGGAAGCACTGCCCGTGGTAGCGCGGCGTGATGAAATCGCCGGGTTGATCGAAAAGCACCAGGTTGTAGTTATTGCCGGTGAAACCGGTTCTGGTAAAACCACCCAGTTACCGAAAATCTGCCTGTCTCTGGGGCGGGGGATTTACGGCCAGATTGGCCACACCCAGCCGCGCAGGATTGCCGCTCGCACTGTGGCCAATCGAATCGCCGAGGAATTGCAGCAGCCCTTGGGGGAATCAGTCGGTTACCAGGTGCGTTTTACCGATCACAGTACTGAACATACCCATGTCAAACTAATGACAGACGGCATTCTGCTGGCAGAAATTCAGCGTGACCCACTGTTAAATAAATATGACACGCTGATTATCGATGAAGCCCATGAGCGCAGTCTCAATATTGATTTTCTGCTGGGCTATTTGAAAACTATCCTGCCCAGGCGTCCAGACCTGAAACTGATCATTACCTCGGCCACTATCGACCTGGAGAAATTCTCCCGACATTTTGATGATGCGCCCATTATCGAGGTATCTGGCCGGACCTATCCGGTGGACATTCATTACCGCCCGGCTGTGGACAGTGATGCGGATCTCAATGAACAGGTCGTAACTGCGGTAGGGGAGTTACTGCACGAGGAAAAATCCAGCAGCCGGCGCGGCGGGGATATACTGGTATTTATGAGTGGCGAGCGGGAAATCCGTGAATGTGCCAAGGCCCTGCGGGATGCGCAGATTGCCCAGCTGGAAGTATTGCCCCTTTATGCGCGTTTGAGTCTGGCGGAGCAGGCCAAAGTCTTTCACGGCCATAAAGGCCGCCGTATTGTACTCGCCACCAATGTGGCGGAGACCTCTATTACGGTGCCGGGAATTCGCTATGTGATCGACCCGGGTACTGCACGCGTCAGTCGCTACAGCTATCGCAGTAAAATTCAGCGACTGCCTATAGAGCCGGTTTCCCAGGCCAGTGCCAACCAGCGTGCCGGCCGCTGTGGCCGCGTCAGTGCCGGTGTCTGTGTACGCTTATATGAAGAGCGGGATTTTGCGCAGCGTCCGGAATTTACCGATGCGGAAATTCTGCGTACCAACCTGGCTGCAGTAATCCTGCAAATGTTGCAGTTGCGTATTGGTGATATCCGCGAGTTTCCTTTTGTTGATCCGCCCGATCCGCGCCTGATTAATGATGGTTACAAGCTATTACAGGAACTGCAGGCCGTCGATGGTCAGGGCAGGGTCACTAAACTGGGGCGAGCCCTTTCACGATTGCCGCTGGACCCACGACTGAGCCGAATGTTGCTGGCCGGGGCAGATAATGGTAGTGCGCGTGAATTATTAGTTATTGTCGCCGCTCTGGCCGTACAGGATCCGCGCGAACGCCCGGTGGAAAAGCGTCAGGCAGCGGATGAAAAACATCGCCAGTGGCAGCATGAGCAGTCAGATTTCCTGTCCTTTGTACAGCTTTGGGATACTTTCGAAATCCAGCGTCAGGAGCTGAGTCAAAATCAGTTGCGAAAATGGTGCCAGAAAAATTTCCTGTCCTGGTTGCGTATGCGTGAGTGGAGAGATATCCACCACCAACTGCGGGTGGCTTGCCGCGATCTTGAAGTAAAAGAAAACAAAGAGCCAGCGGAGTATGAAGCGGTACACCGGGCTATAGTCGCAGGTCTTCTCGGTAATATTGGCGCTCGCGATGAGAACAAGGAATTTATTGGCTGTCGCAATCGCCGCTTCCATATTTTCCCTGGATCTGGCCAGTTCAAGAAGCCTCCCCGCTGGGTTGTTGCCGCCCAGTTATTGGAAACCAGCCGTTTATTCGCCCATACGGTTGCAAAAATAGAGCCCGATTGGGTATTGGCTGCATCCCAGCACCTGGTTAAGCGAAATTATTTCGAGCCTCATTTTGATGCCCGTTCGGGTCAGGTGATGGCCTTTGAGAAGGTTTCCCTGTACGGCCTGGTGCTGGTGGAGAAACGCCGGATTCCCTACGGTAAGCTTGATCCGAAAACCGCGCGGGAAGTCTTTATTCGCCAGGCTTTAGTGGAGCAGCGTTATCGAGGTAAAGGCCGTTTTTATACACACTACACCGACCTGCTGAAATCTCTGGAAGAGCTGGAGGCTAAATCCCGCAGGCGGGATATTCTGGTAGATGATGAAGTGATTTATCGCTTTTTCGATGAGCGTATACCTGCCGATATCGTTAACCTGGCTGGGTTTGAGCACTGGCGCAAGAAAGTGGAATCCACTGATCCGCAGTTGCTCTTTATTCCCCGTGAATTGTTGATGCAGCAGAGTGCGGATCACGTCGGCGAAGCCCAATTCCCCGATGAATTGCAATCGGGCGGTATTGTTTATCCGCTCAGCTATCATTTCGAGCCGGGCAGTGTGGATGACGGTGTCAGCATTCAGGTACCGGTTGCGGCTTTGCACCAGGTGCCCGCTGCTCGACTTTCCTGGCTGGTGCCTGGAATCCTACGGGATAAATGTATTGCCCTGGTCAAAGCCTTACCTAAACAGTGGCGTAAATATTTTGTCCCCGTACCAGCAGCAGTGGATAAAGCCCTGCCGCGATTGCGCCCGGATAATGTCCCCTTATGGCAGTCACTAGCACTGGAGTTACAGCGCCAGACGGCGCAGCAGTTGCCTGATAGCGCCTGGGAATCCGCTGAGCAATCCCTGGAAGATTATTATCGCTTCAATATCCAAGTGGTGGATGAGGCAGGTAAATTGCTCGACCAGGACCGAGATCTCTCGCTGCTACAGGCGCGCTACCGCGATCGGGTGCAGCAGGGGCTTGCGAGTGCAGGAGACAGCTTTGAGCGGGAGGGGATTACCAGCTGGGACTTTGGAGAGCTTCCAGAAACCCACACCCTTAACCAGGGCGGCCTCAAGGTGCGGGCATACCCGGCTCTGATAGAGGAAAAAGACAGTGTTTCTCTGAAACTCCTGGATAACCCGGATGACGCGCGCCGGCTGAGTCGTGCAGGTATTTCCCGCCTGGCACTGTTGCACTTGCCGGAGAAGGTTAAATACCTGCGCAAGGAGCTGCTTCGTGGCAAGGAGCTGGGGTTATCTGCCGCGGACTTGGGGCGGCGTGAAGAGGTTGCAGACGATATCCTGTTGGCTGCCGTGCGAGAGGTATTTTGGCCTAAGGGCAATTGGCCGCGTACCGAAGCTGAATTTCTGTCCGCGCTGGAAAATGATAGTGACCTGGTGGGGGTGGCCCAGGAAATTGGGAACCTGCTGGTCAAAGCTTTAGCCCTACTTGTGCCCCTGCGCAAACAGATCAAACAGCAGAAAAACCTGGCAGTTGCAATGGCGGTGGGAGATATTCAGCAGCAATTGTCTGGGCTCTTTTATCGCGGTTTTCTGTTCGATACCCCTCTGGAATGGTTGCGTCAGTATGGCCGTTATCTTAAGGCGATCGCTATGCGACTGGAAAAAGCCGTCCTCGACCCGAATCGTGATCGCAAATTACAGGTTGAGTACCACAAGGCCGCGGAGCCTTATGCCGATCTGGCTGAAAAATATTCAAGCAGGGAGTTGGCTGCGGAAGCCTTGCTAGTGGATTACCGCTGGATGCTTGAAGAGTTCCGCGTTTCTTTATTTGCCCAGACCCTGAAAACCCTGATGCCAGTATCTTCCAAGCGCTTGCATAAGGCGTGGGTGGAGGCTGATGGGAAGGGGCTGGTAGGTTGATTGCCACTATTGGTATGAGATCACAAAAAAACTGATTTCTTTATGTAATATTCTGGCGACCGGTTCGACAAACCTTATGTGAGTAGGCTATAGGTTCAAAGTGGCGTGAGATTCTCACCCTAAGCTGGCTAGCCTCAACAAATGACGGTTTTCCATCCCGCGTCATTATACTGGCGCGGGAGAAAAGAAAGTCTTTGGTACTTTTTATTACTCAGGGTATTAATTAGGAGATCCCTTATGAACAAGAAGCATCTTTCCCCCGTAGCGGCCGCAGTTGGTGCAGCGTTTATTGCCTCTGCTGCGATGAATGTGTCTGCAACCACTGGCGAAGCTAATCCGTTTGCTGCGGCAGAGCTGACTTCTGGCTACAACCTGGCACTGGCTGACCATGGCGATAAGGAAAAAGAAGGCAAGTGTGGCCACGACAAGAAAAAAGAAGGTAAGTGCGGCGAAGGTAAGTGCGGCGAAGGCAAGAAGAAAGAAGGCAAGTGCGGCGAAGGTAAATGCGGCGAAGGCAAGAAGAAAGAGGGTAAGTGCGGCGAAGGTAAGTGTGGCGGATAATTTAAAGCCATACTCGATCGGGGCGGTATTGCGTTAACTGACGCGCCGCCCCTTGTTCTTTTCTTCACATAGAACCGTTTGAGGCAGACAGAAGTGCGAAATTATCCAGTGGAGGGGGCCGGTCTTGGACTGCGTCGCTCTATGATGGGAGAGGAAGTGCCATCTGCTGCGGTGGATTTCTTTGAGGTAGCGCCGGAAAACTGGATCGGCGTCGGTGGGCGCTATGGCCGCTGGTTTCGGGAATTTACTGAGCGCTACCCATTTATTTTGCACGGCTTGTCCCTTTCAATTGGGGCGCCGGAGCCTTTGGATATGGACCTTGTTGGGTCTATCAAGAAATTTATTCGTGAGCATGATATTCGCTATTACAGCGAGCACCTGAGCTACTGCTCCGACCACGGACATCTCTACGATTTACTGCCGATTCCCTTTACTGAAGAAGCGGTGATGTATGTCGCCGAGCGAATTCGTATTGTGCAGGATGCATTGGGGCAGCGTATTGCCATGGAAAATGTTTCCTACTATGCCGCACCAGGCCAGGAAATGAGCGAGCTGGCCTTTCTAAATGCCGTACTGGAGGAAGCAGACTGTGACCTTCTCCTTGATGTAAATAATATTTACGTCAACTCCATTAATCATCGTTACGATCCATTTGAGTTTCTGCGCGGACTTCCTTCGGAAAGAATGCGCTATGTACATGTGGCGGGACATTACGACGAGGCGGAAGATCTAAAAGTAGATACCCACGGTGCACCGGTAATTGATCCTGTGTGGGAGTTGTTGAATAAGGCTTATGAAATTCACGGTGTAATGCCAACCCTGCTTGAGCGGGATTTCAATATTCCACCCATACCGCAATTGCTCGAAGAAGTAGGGCATATCAAAACCATTCAGGCCAGTCACCAAGTAGAAGAAAACTATGTCCTCAGTCGCCGATAAAACTGACAATTTTCAGGGGTTGCAGAGAGACTTGGCTGCTCATCTGCGTGCTCCGGAGCAATGCACACCGCCTCCCCAAATTGAAGATCGGCGCTTGGCGATTTATCGGGATCTAATTTACAACAATATTGAGTCTTTTATCTCGAGCGGGTTTCCGGTGCTGCGCAGTCTCTATAGTGACGAATTCTGGCACGCTATGGTGCGTGATTTTGTGCATCACCATACTTCTAGCAGTCCCTACTTCCTGCAAATCAGTGAGGAGTTCCTCACTTACCTGCAAAATGAGCGGGGCCAGCGGGAGGGAGATCCCCCTTTTTTACTGGAGCTAGCTCACTACGAATGGGTAGAGTTGGCACTGGATGTCAGTACCGCTGAGATACCTGCCAACCTCAGCCGCGAGGGGGATATATTGGGATCCGTACCAGTAGTATCGCCCCTGGTATGGAGCCTTAGTTATCGATATCCCGTGCATCGTATTGGCCCGGTGTTCCAGCCTCAGGAACCCGATGAAACCCCCACCTTTTTGCTGGTGTATCGCGATCGCAGTGATGAGGTGAATTTCATGGAAATTAATGCGGTGACAGCGCGTTTGTTGCAACTGGCTTCAGAAGAGTCGGCCACTGGAGAGCAACTGTTGGCACAAATTGCTGCAGAGTTACCCCAGGTAGATACCAGCACCCTGAGGAGTTTTGGTGTGGAGCTATTACAGAAACTTCTGGGGAATGGTGTAATTGCAGGCCTTAAACCTCTACCTGCTGAAAAATAGGTGTCGACAGCTTATCTTTTGGCGTCATTATTATTCTAAAGCCCCGCTGCACTTGCCTGAAACTGCTTCATCTTTGACGAATCCCAGCTGCTATGCTGCCGAGGGTAGCTTACGATATGCGAGGGCGTTAGAATCCTTGGTCTTAGTATTTGTTAGTAGAGGAGCAGGGTTTTGCTAGGACGCAGAGTTTTATCGCCCTGGTTGATGGCCGCGCTGATCGCGGTTTCTCCAGTGAGTGTATTAGCGCAAGATGACCCGTTTGGAGGCGCGGCAGGGGATACCGCCGTTCAAACTGGTACTGATGGTCAGGTTACCACAAGTGGCGATGAAAATGGTTCGCTACTGGATGAATATGGCTTTGATCCCGCGGATGAATTTGGTGGTGCGGAAGGGGAGGATTTTTCCCTTCGTGACCCATGGGAAGGTTTTAACCGCGCTGTATTTAGTTTTAATGATGGCGCTGATCGCTATGTGTTGAAGCCAGCTGCCGTCAGCTATCGGCAGATCACCCCAATATTCGTGCAACACGGTGTTAGCAACTTCTTCAGTAATCTGGGTGAAGTGACCAATACCTTTAATGGCGTATTGCAAGGTAAATGGGGCCAGGCAGGCAATGATGCAGGTCGCTTGCTGATTAATACCACTATTGGTATTGCCGGTCTTTTTGATGTTGCCAAGCATATGGGGCTTGAAAAAGGCGATGGCGAGGACTTTGGTCAAACCCTGGCTGTTTGGGGGGTGCCTTCCGGTCCATACCTGGTTTTGCCGCTTCTGGGTCCTTCCACAGTTCGGGATACGCCAGCACGGGTAGTTGATTACTACACCAACCCGCTGACCTATGTGGAACATGACCCTACACGCTATACGTTGAGGGCAACCGATATTATTCAGAGCCGCGCCAGCTTGCTGCAGGCCGAATCACTGTTACAGGGGGATCGGTATGTGCTGTTACGTGATGCTTACCTGCAGCGCCGCGACTTCCTGATCGTGGATGGCGAAGTAGATGTGCAGAGTGAAACTGAAGCCGCTGAAGCGATTGACCAGGGTGAAGTTGAAGAGTCCAGTGACTACTGATCACCGGATAGAACTTACTCTTTTTCCAAGGGCCACTCATGCCCGGTCCCGGTAGCCTGTTACTGACTGATGACGAGCGCTCCCGCAGTTTCCTGCGTGGAGCGCTTTCACGCCAAGGGTTCTCTGTTGCGGAGGCAAGTAGTGGGCAACAGGGTATCCAGCAATTTTCCCCCGGTCTTTTTCAATTGGTCGCGGTGGACTTCCAGTTACCCGATATGAGCGGGCTGGAGGTGCTACAAAAAATCAAACGTCAGTCTCCAGATACCTCTGTCATCGTAATTTCATCCAGTGCAGTACTGAATGATGCCCTGCAAGCAATACGCCTGGGCGCCTGCGATTATCTCCTCAAACCTCTCAAGGAAGCCGCGCAAATTGACCGAGTTATTTGTCGTATCAGCGGTGAGGAGAATCTGGCCCAGCAGAACCGGGAATATCGGGAAGCTCTGGAGCGGCGTAACATAGAGCTGCGTGATCACGTAGAGCTTTTGCGGCGGGACCAGGAGGCTGGCCGCCAGCTGCAACAGCACTTGCTGCCGCGTACGCCTTATAGTTATCCAGGTGGTATTGAGGCGAACTATCGCCTGATTCCCTCACTGTATCTCAGTGGTGACTTTGTCGATTACGGCCTGTTTGGAGAGCGTTTTGTCGCCTTCTACCTAGTGGATATTTCCGGTCATGGTGTCTCGTCTGCGCTGGTTACCGCACTCGTCAAGCACAGCATCATGCATCGCCTGCGTGAGGGTCCACTTTTTACCCAGCTGGAGTCCCTTGGCAGTGACCTGTTAGAAGTTCTCGAGCTGATCAATCGGGAGTTGTTATCCACACATATGGGCAAACATGCCAGCATGTTCGTCGGTGTTGTGGATACGGCCGCGCGCCAGCTGCACTATGCTGTTGCCGGGCAGATTCCCATGCCGGCTCTCGCCAGTGATGGTGGCGCTGATTGGTTGCCGGGCAAAGGGCGTCCGTTAGGTATCTTTGAGCGGGGTGACTGGCAGGTAATGTGCGCCGAGCTACCGCCCAGCTGGCGTTTGGTGGCGTGCTCCGATGGCGTTCTGGAGCTGCTTCAGGGAGATCTTCTGGAAAAAGAGGAGCGCCTCTTACAGATGATCGCCGAGTGCGGAGGAAATTTGGAAAGTTTGTGCCAGAGCCTGAAAGTAGATACTTTTGGGGCGTTACCGGACGATATTACGATCCTCACCCTGGGGCACAATTAGGACGAGCGTTTGCATCGACTAAATAGTCGAATTTCATGCCCTAGTATACTTGTCAGTCCGGGCAGTCAGGAGTAAGCTCCGCCCACTTTATGCACAAAATTGCACAAGGCGGCAAAACCACCGAGTGCGGCTTGTGTTCTCTACCAGTGAACTTTTGCCACCTGTTAGCACTTTCACCTAAAAGTGTATCCGGGTGAGCCAGGGGTTGTTATGCAGTCCGGGCAAATTATGGTTGGGGCCCACGAGGGCGTTTACATTATCAAGTTGATTGGTGATGTTCGGCTCAACCTTTGTACTTCCTTTGATAGCTTCATCGACAACATGTTTGCGCGAGATGACTTCGCTGGGGTGGCTTTCGACCTGGACCGTGCCGAAGGTGTTGACAGCACGACCCTTGGCCTGATGGCAAAAATTGCGATTCGCGCCCAAGAGCGCGGCTGTCAAAAGCCATTGGTTTTCTCTGCCGATAAAGGAATTCAACACCTGCTTGATGCAATGGGATTTGACTCCCTGGTGGAGATCAGTAGTGAGCAATATGATATCTCCGTTGAGACTAAACCCCTGGTCTGCAACACTCCTGATGAATGTGCTGCGCGGGAGAAGGTACTGGAAGCACACCGTGTTTTGATGAGTATGAACGAGCAAAATGCAGAAACTTTCCGCGATCTGGTGCATACCCTCGAGCGGGAATGCGAGCCCTACAGCAAACGCTCCGCCCGTCTGCATTGAGCTTCTTAAGGGCTCCTGCTACCGATTTGGCGCTTTAGACCTATTCCCCCAACTTATTCAGCTAGCGACTCAATTATCTTTCAAATCCCTCGCTTCCGCCCTGGCTCTGGTGAACAGTCCGTGGGGTAGGTAGATAAGTTCGGATACCCGGCGAATAAGGTGTTCCTCAAATGCCTCGATAACATCATCGGAAAAAGCGACCTGCCACATTTGCCGAACCAGCAGGTACTTGTCCTGCTCAGTGAACTGATCATTAACTGCTTGGGTAAACTCGAATAATGAGGTGGCATGCTCCCGTTGATCAATGGCCTCATCAATAATCTCGGCGGCGCTGTGTACATCTAGTGCATAGTGTTGGCAAAGTAGATGCGTGAGGGTGTCGCGCTCGCGCTGGTCCAGCTTCTGGTCCACAGTCGCCACTTCAACTAGAAGGGCGGCGCTGATCATGCGCACGTCTTTTTCATTACGTGTTTCTACATCGGCACTGTTGCCAATCTGCTCAAACAGCTTACGGATTTGTTGCAGCATCAGTTTCCTGGTGTCCCATCACTTGGCTTTGTAGCAGCATTTCAAGTCGCTGCTGGTCTTTAACAAAGTTGCGAATGCCTTCTGCTAGCTTTTCTGTAGCCATGGCATCGCTATTGAGCTGGTAGCGGAATGTCGCTTCCTCAATCTCTGGGTTGGCCGAGCCAAAGGTTCTGTAATCGCCGGTAGGCCTCCTACCAGCATCCCCTCACTTTCCTCCAGGGACTGCAACAACTGCGGGCTGATAGTCAGGCGATCGCAGCCAGCCAAGGCTTCTATCTCACTTGTATTACGGAAACTGGCACCCATCACGATGGTGTCGTAGTCGCGGGATTTATAGTAGTGATAAATATTGCGTACCGACAATACACCGGGATCCTCTTCGCCACTGAATCCCTTGCGCTCACCATTTGCCAGGTGCCAGTCGAGGATACGGCCGACAAAAGGAGAGATTAAAGTGGCTCCGGCCTCGGCACAGGCGATGGCCTGGCACAGGCTGAATAGCAAGGTCAGGTTACAGTGGATGCCTTCTTGTTCCAGGATTTCTGCCGCTGCAATACCCTCCCAGGTGGAAGCAATTTTGATGAGCACACGGTCCCTTTCTACATTCGTTTGTTCGTAGAGAGTGATCAGGTGCCTGGCGTAATCAATTGTGGCGCGGGTATCGAACGAGAGTCGCGCATCCACCTCGGTGGAAACCACGCCGGGGACCAGCTGTAATATCTCTGTACCGATACCCACTGCTAGCTTAATTGCCGCTAATCGCGCTGTCTCCGCTGTCCCACGTTGCTTCTGGTGGCGAGCTGCCCACCCCAATGACTCTTTGATAAGCGATTTGTATTGAGGGAGCTGGGCGGCCTTGTACAGTAGTGAGGGGTTGGTGGTGGCATCTTGAGGGCGGTAGCGGCGGATAGCCTCAATATCACCCGTATCGGCCACTACTAAGCTGCGCTGTTTAAGTTGTTCCAATTTGTTCATTGCACTCCCTCTGTCATTGATTGGCCTCCATTTCCAGCCATCTTGGTTTACCCTCTATGCGGCCTGGGTAACGAGCGTTAAAGCGTGTTCAACAATTTCTGGTCCGGCCCCTTTCTTGTGGGCATTCTCACTTAGGTGGCGGCGGAATCGCCGCGCGCCCGGCAGCCCCTGGAAAAGCCCGAGCATATGTCGGGTAATATGATTCAGGCGCTGGCCGCGCTGCATTTCATTTTCTATATAGGGCAGCATTTGCTCGACCACTTGCGCTGCATCCGGCCCTTCACTTTCACCAAATAGCAGGCTATCCACTTGGGCAAGGATTGCCGGAGTTTGATAGGCTGCACGCCCCAGCATAACACCGTCCATATGCCGCAAATGTTGCAGGCTCTCCTCTAGCGAGTTAATACCCCCGTT
The DNA here is from genome assembly GCF_030012965.1 of Microbulbifer sp. MLAF003. NCBI lineage: Bacteria > Pseudomonadati > Pseudomonadota > Gammaproteobacteria > Cellvibrionales > Microbulbiferaceae > Microbulbifer > Microbulbifer sp. MLAF003. Next base: position 3,976,532 of record NZ_CP120232.1, on the reverse strand, counting down.
AATAATGATTTGTAGCTGTGGATAGTCCTGTTTCAGACGGTAAACCATATCGTAATTAAGTGGGGGGATTTCGCGGTTTTCCTTTGGGCTGAGGCCTTTTAGCCAGGCTTTGCGCGCATGTACGATAAATGTGTCAGTGCCAATAGCTGCCTGGGCCTCCACAAAACGGGTCAGGCCAGGATAGTCCTCCATATCATCAATACCGATTCGGTGCTTTACCGTAACTGGGATAGATACTGCTTCGCGCATCGCGGACAGACCCTCAGCCACCACATCCGGTTCTGCCATCAGGCAGGCACCAAAACGGCCCGATTGCACCCGGTCACTGGGGCAGCCGCAGTTGAGGTTAATTTCAGCGTAGCCCCACTCCTCGGCGATACGGGCGCATTCGGCCAGCTCCCTGGGATCGCTTCCGCCCAGTTGCAGGGCTACGGGTTGCTCTGCTGCATCAAACTGCAGGTGGCGCTCCCTGTCTCCATGCAATATTGCCCCAGTAGTCACCATCTCCGAATACAAGCGTGCCCGCTTACTCAACAGGCGCCACATATAGCGGCAATGGCGATCACTCCAATCGAGTAGTGGTGCGGTGCAAAAGCGGTGGGGGCTGTATTCAGACATAAACTGCGGCGTAAAAGACTATTAAAAACAGAGTAGCCCGCCATTATATGGGATGTAAAACCCATACCCTATGGCGGGATGGCCTGTTGTTGTTGAATCTGGGTGTCAGCACGGCTCGAAATGTTACCCTTAGCTTCTCCGGATCACGTGCTGACTTGATGGCGAGCCGTATTGTCAAAGTAGTTAACTGCCGGGTTGTCCATTGTTCTATTGCGGCAATGGTGACTATGAACGGGTGATTACTTGTTCGGTGCAAAAGCGACTACTGTTTGGTCAACACCGGAGCCGGCGACTGGGCTGCCTGTTCGCCCGCTATGTGGAGAAGCTGGCTGACAACTTTCCCCCGCCAAAGTGGCCCTGAATAAAGCGGATTGTCTGCATTATATGAATAGAGCAGTGGTTGGCAGGTTGGCAACCGCTGCTTCGTTACGAGATAACGGTGATGCCGATACAAATCTGGCTGGGATGGTAGAGCAAACGCTTAGCGTATTAAACTGGGTTCATCAGGATAACCGAGCTACCAGACAGATAGGCTTTATTGGAAGCTACTTAACGTTTTAAACTCCCCTCGAAACCTCTCTTCCTTCCAGCTGGCTGTATCTAAGGCCTGAATAAACTTTGAAATAAAATCAGTGAAGTTCTCGGCAATCAAGAGCTTTGTATCCTCATCTCGGCCAAAAGCTATTATCTGGCCAGGAATTCCTTTTTTACCAGGGTCGAAATCGATACCAATATGGTTGCCTGCCCAATCAAAAGTTAATGGAATCCAAAACTTATTAATATATAGAGGTTTTATAAAGCCCTCCGGATTGGACCGCATGTAATCAGCACAGTCCTTATTCATTTCTTCTTCATCCAGCTCTCGCCAACTATCCCAGCGCTGTGCAATTTCAGAGGTTGATAGAAATTGTGATTCAAAGAAAAGGCCTAACCCCCGAAAAAACTGACCATTATGTACTGACAAAAATTCTTTTAAGTCAGCCGGTAGCTCAACACCTAAGTGCTGCTCTAGTACCTCAATTTCGCTCTGTGAACAGCCTGAATTTAAATTCAACTTATCTAAACAGCCAAGTTGAGAAAGCTTCTCTTTTATAACTTCCCAAGAATCCTTCATATCTAGTATCTCATTGTTCCTTGCTATGAAATCAGCATACCATGGCAAACCAGAGTCACCAATTGAGTAATTAATTAGCCAAGGTAGCATTCTTCCATTGTGATTGGTATCGATGTATCCCTCGATGAGTATGCTGATTAGCTTTTCTGGGGGAGTGAGGGTTTTGTAGTTTCTATAGGTAGTTTCTATAGAAGGTGGAGCATGCCAAGGTATATTCAAGTTGACAACTTTACCACGTTGGTAATCTATATATAGGGTTTGAATCGGGTACGGTTTGCCCCCATCAGTTGGCTCGCATCGCATTACTGAAGTTCATTGGTGAGGCGTTGGGGAGACTGCCAGGGTTGATGTTTTTGCTGACGAGGAGGGGTGCTGTGGAAAACTGCAAAAATAGTGCGCGGCCGGGCCGTTTATTGGATACCAATCCTACGGTAACCATTATGGCGCCCCTGTATGGACAGGGCTTGCTATGCAAGTCATCGATAGAAAAATCTAATGGCCGAGGATTTTTGTTCATGAAGGCCAAAGATAATCGGAAGAGGTACCAAGTTGATGATAGGAAACCAGTATAAAAAAGTCAGAATCGTAAACCTTTTCGCTCAAATACATCTGATAGAAATTCTATAAAAGCACCTACTTTTGCAATCTTGGCGCGATTTTGGGGATACAGTGCATATATACCTATTCTTTCCATGCTCCATTTTGGTAGTAGGTTAATAAGAGTGCCCTCTTTAACTTCTTGAAAGCACATGTAATCTGGTAAGACTGCGATACCACAAGAATCAATTGTTGCTTGTTTAATAGTTGAGAGGTCATCTGAGTAAAACCTCGGTTTTATTTTTTGTTGAAAAACCCTATTTCCATTTTGCAAAATAATTTTTGACTCATTACCCAAGGCGTTCATAAATAGCCACTGGTGATGTACAAGTTCTTTGATATTTAAAGGTGTACCATTTTTATTGAGATAATCAGGGCTGGCATAAATTTTTCTGCAGGCGTGACCGAGGGGCCTCGCAATCAGCCTTGAGTCACCCATTTCCCCAACCCGTACAACAACGTCAAAACCCTCCTCGATCAGGTCTACCCGATGGTTCACCAGGCTCAAATTCATTTGTATTTCTGGATAGTGATTCAAAAAAATTGCCAGGGCTGGTTTTAGGATTTTCTGGCCGATAGTGATTGATGCGCCAACCTTAATAGGACCGCGGTGAACATGTAGTACCTCAGAAACTTCGGCCTCTGCCAGCATCATTTCTTCTTCAATACGTTTACAGTGACTTAAATACTTTCTTCCTGCTTCTGTTAAAGCCTGGGAGCGGGTAGAACGTTCTAATAGCTTGACGGATAGTCGATCTTCTAGCCGAGCGACCTTTCTGCTTACGTTGGCTTTTGGAATTCCCAGACGGTCTGCAGCTTGAGTAAAACTGCCTGTCTCTACCACCGCCAAAAAAACCATCATATCGTTTAAGTTGTGAATCATGGAAATCTATTGTTGTTAAAAATGAAATAATTTTGTTCATTTTTTAGTATATATCAAACAATAGATTGCACCTAAGATGCTCCCGTATTGCAAATGTCTGGGAGGCACATTTTGAAGATTCTCACTCGTGACTCGTTACCGTTAGGTGGTTTTGCTGGGCTAAAAGAGCACAGGCTGGTAACCGACAGTCGTGTATTTGGCCCTCATAAACGCCCAAATACCTTTGAAGGCCTGGATAACTTTGTGTATTTGGCCGATGCGCGCTTTAAACCCCGTGGTGAAACGGGCATGCATCCACATCATGAGATAGATGTTATTTCGGTGATGATAGATGGGCGTATACAGCATGAAGGCTCATTAGAAGATGGCAGGGGGTTGGAAAAAGGTGGCGTACAAGTCCAGCGGGCGGGAGGTCAGGGTTTTACTCACAATGAAGTAAATCCAGATACCAGGAAAAACCGAATGATCCAGCTATGGGTTCTACCTACAGCGCCTGGCCAGGCCGCTGGTTACAAGTATTACATACCTGCCGAGAGTGGAGTTACAAGAATTTATGGGGGAAATAAGAACCAAACAATTACTTTCGATAGTAGTACGATTATTGAAATTGCCAATTTATCGGCGGATCAGCAACTATCAATTAACAGCGAATCTCTGGTGTATCTAACCAAAGGTAGCGGCCGATTTATTGAAGAGGAGCAAAAAGAGACTGTAACAGATGGAGATTTGATCAGAAGTTACTGCGGTAAATTAATAGCGGATACCGATATTAATGCCATTGTAGTTAGGAAATCCAATCAGTAAATGAGAAGGTAAATGCATGAATAAGTACGTTGAGACATTGACAGTAGATAATTCTGTATTGGCGTTAGTTGACCATCAAACAGGGTTGCTGGTGAGTTGTCGGGATATGGATCCCCATCTAATGACCCAGAATATTAAGGGGCTGACAAGTCTTGCTAAAACAGTAAACATGCCCACTGTTGTTACTGCAAGTATGCCTGACGGGCCGAATGGACCAGTTATGCCAGAAATAACAGATATCTTGGGCGATGAAATAATTGAGCGCGCGGGTGAGATAAATGCTTGGAAAAGCCCAGAATTTAAACGAGCTATAGCAGCGACGGGCCGTAAAAAAATTATTATGGCAGGTATCGTTACAGATGTTTGCCTGATGTTTCCCGCGATTTCCGCCGTGGCAGAAGGATATGATGTATATGCTGTGGTAGATGCCTCTGGTACTTGGAATAACACCGTTATGCAAGCGGCTATGTATCGTATGAGCCAAGCGGGGGTTAAGGTTGCCACCTGGTCATCTGTGTTGGCAGAGATAATGGACGATTGGCGAAGTGAACATGGAATGGAACTCGGCGAAATATTAGCCCAGCACACTACATACCGCTGGGTATACAACAGTTACCTTAGTGCAACTAACCAAAAGTAGTTCAGAGCCCCTCTTGTGTTAATAAGAGGGGTGGGAGAATGTCCATGCGTCACCATAACAGGCATCTCGTTGTATTTATCACTTTTTTATCGTTGGTGCCCCTCGTATATTTTATTCCCGATGGAGTGGCCCAAATTTTACCAGATCAAAAATTCCTCCAAGTAGTTGTTGCAGTGGGTATAATTGTGCCTGTTACTAGCTATTTGATTTTACCCTTAGCTTTGTATGCTGTTAAATATATCAATAACAAGCATATTGGGTCTGCTGTTCATAGGTATTTCTGCAGGTAATGCTTTTTTCGGTACTATTGCCCCTATCTGGTTAGGTGAGGGGAAGGCACTCTCCTTTAGGAGAGTGGATAACCTGGGTTCAAAACAATGGCGGCATCCACTCTAGCTATATATTTGATAACTTATTGAGTGCTCAGATAAAAACTTCAGAAGTATCATTATATTGATGCAGCTTACGTTAGAGCGTATTATTTTTCATCTTCCTAGAAGTATGGCTAGCCAGAAAAAATTGATAGCTTGCTGTTTTTAAGAGTATATCTGATAAAAGGAATTAAGTATGAGAAGTAAACTAATCTGTCTGAGTATTGCAGCAATGGCTTTGGGAGGTTGCACTACTCTGATGAAAGAAACCGTCTCTAAGAGGGCGCCTTTTGACTTAAATTGTGATGCTTCATCTATAACTATCCACCAATTGGGTACCAGAACATATGGTGTTGCCGGATGTGATAAGCGAGCCACCTATGTATTACAAGGGCCTTGCTCAGGCCCTGGAAGCATGTGTGTAGCTGTAATGAATTCTAGTGTAGAGGAAGGTTAGAAGTAGGGGGCAATAAGCCAGCGGGTGCAAAGGGTTTCTCTCTGCTGGCTGAAACTTGTTACTCACATGAGTACTGCTCTTCAATAGATTTTCGGTAAAACTAATCCACTCCTGTAGTGCCAAATACCTAAACTCTTTGTTCCTTTAGAGGTTCGGTTAGAGTAGAGGTTTGATTAGAAGGTACTGTAGTTTTGTATGGTTTTTCCATAACTGGCTGCCGATCTCTCCACTGATATTTTCACTGAAAATTACCACGTCCCTATTTTGCTATCGTAGAATTAAGCTCTGCGCGGGACTTTATTACGGTTAATCGAGAGAAGCATTGAATTCTTTTGATCGATTAGAGGTTCCGTTCCCGCTCAGAGGTGCTGGAATGGCTAGAGGTTTCAGTGCTTTCGTGAGTTGATGTTGCCTTATCCTGCAGAGTGGCTTCGAGTTTCCGTGCCAGTTTTCGCGCAGTGGCGCGGTAGCTGGTGAGTTTCCCACCGGCTACGGCGAGAATCCGAGGTTTGCGCTCATCATCGCAGCAGATCATAGATTCCCTTGAGCGTGCAAATGGGCTTTTCTCCGCTTCAGGTAGTACCCGCAGACCGGCAAAGCTTTCACAGATATCTTCAGCTTGCAGCCCGCGAGTCTGGGTGAAGTATTGCTGCACAGTGCGCAGCAGGTAGGACTCCTCCTCAATTGTGGGGGACACATCCCGCGGATCACCGCAATAAGGACGTTCTGTGGTGCCCACCAGGGTTTTATCCTGCCAGGGCATCACAAAAACTGCGCGCCCATCATCAGCTTCCACATAAAAGATTTTGTTGCCAAGAGATAGCGGGAGCAATATGTGGGTGCCTGCGACCAGATCTATTGGTGGAAGGGCGACTGGCGGTGAGCAGCGGGCATTTGTAGTGGCGACCCAGGGGCCGCTGCAGTTGACCAGGGCACGGGTGCGCAGTGTGTTGAGTTTACCGTCGGCCACATAGTCAATCCGTACACAATCTTCAGTGACCTCCGCTCCTACCAAACTGCCGGGACAGATAATCTGTGCACCATGGGCAATTGCGGATGCAACCACATCACGGGTGAGGGCGGCATCATCTGTCTGTGCATCGTAGTAGCGGAATACGGCAAGTAAATCTTCACGCTTTAGACCGGGCAGGGTATCCCATTCAGACCTAGGCAGGGATCGGAATCTAGAGTCGCCATTTCGAATACCGGAGAGCAGGGCATAAAGGCTGAGCCCCAGTCTGACCATCCAGGGAGATCTTTTGCTGTTGCGATACACAGGGATATAAAAAGGCACCATGCGCACCAGCTGAGGTTTGTTATCCAGTAACCAGCTGCGTTCGCGCAGGCACTCATAAACCAAGCGGAATTGTCCGCTTTCCAGATATCGCAAGCCACCGTGAATCAGTTTTGAAGAGCGTGAGGAGGTCGCAGCGGCAATCCCCAGCTGCTCCAAAATGACGACAGAGTGATGGGCTTGGGCCAGGGCCTCTGCGGTACCGGCGCCGAGAATTCCGGCGCCGACGACTAGAACGTCAAAATCCGTAGACATCACTCGCTTCCCGGGAGCGCATTAATAATGGCAGGTTACCGGTCAGGATATGGTGTGCGCCGCGTTTACGCCAGAGAACGGCCTCCTCTGTGGAGTTGATTTCATAAACAACCCACTGCCAAGGCCCCGGTGGTAGTTCATTGCACTCAACAAAACTGTCCCGAATCAGCAGATACTCAGGAGCAAGAGTAACAATATCTGCCGATAGACAGCGGGAGACGCAGCTGATCTGCAGTGCCACCCTGTGCCAACCCATATTGCGTGCAGCGCGTAAGCTGCGACAGTCCTGGGAGAGCAGGGCGAAGGATTCGCGTTCATTACGCATGAGGTCCAGCAGCTTTTCCACTGCTGCGGTGAAACCGATACCGGTAATATTGGATGCGGAAATCCCTACAAACCAGTCCAGGTGGCGATGACAGCTTGCCCAGTCCACCAATTGGATAAATGAGTTGATGGGCTGGTGGTGTAGTTGTGAGTCCCTCAGTTCGTGAAAGAAGTGCACGCGCTTATCGCTGGGCAATTGCAGTGTATCGCTGTGGAAACACCAGGGTGTTCCGTCCAGGCTGAAGCGGACATCGCACTGGATTGCGCAGGCCCCCAAGTTATGGGCTGCTTCGAAGGCGGCGATTGTATTCTCCGGTTGGCGGGTCTTGTCGCCTCGGTGCGCGATTAGCATGTGAGTAAAGTCCGGAAAGCGGGTGTTATTGTCGGCTGGATTTGGGGCGAGCGGCCCCTGTCACCAATGGGTATTTCCGACCTGGGTAGGCCCCGGGTCTTACAGGAAAAATAGACTGTGCTCCAGTTGTTGCAAGCATGGTGGGGCTGAAATATTGGCGCCTGGTACCATGAGCCGGCAGTAGGGATTGAATTAGGCTGGATCGCCAACTGCAGTTTACGCAAATGTGATGGTGCTGGGGCTCTGAGAGGTATGGTGGGAAGTTTAACGCTGGCTTTGGTGCAGCTCATCTTTAGGGTGGCGCCATCTTCAATGCAAAGTATTGTCGCAGCAGGCAATGCAGTATCCGCTAGCGCCCGGATTATATTGATATTGCCCACCCGAGCTGAGTGGCGCCAGTTTGAGAAGGGAGCTAAGCGCGAGCTGTGTTTGAGACAGATTCCCACACAGCATTTCTCCTTGGTCGCAACTGGGTTGGATGAAGGTGAACAGCAGAAGCCGCTTTCACTGGGGGCTGGAGATTGCCTCTCTGAAGTGCGACTGAAAGATTACTCTCAATTGGTTATTACAGAGAAATAATTATCTTTCCCAAGGCTTGATTGGTAAATAAAGCCAACTGCCGCCCACTCCTAGTGTAAAATACCGCCACCAGAATAATGAATGCCGAGTTATTCACTTTCCTATGAAAAAGATATTCCTTGCATTGCTTTTGGCAATTTCACAGCCAGCCCTGGCTGCGATGTCTCTAGACAAAGTAATCCTTTACCTCGATGACGCTCCCAGTGCTCGGGATGACGTTGTAATCACCAACCCGGATAATGAGACTCTGTACTTACAAACAGAGATTTTCCGGGTGGATAACCCCGGGCAGGAGAATGAGCAGCGTGTAAGGGTGGTGAACCCCGATGAATTCAAGCTTCTTGTTAGCCCGGCCAAGGCTGTCCTGGCACCAGGAGAAAGAAGACGTTTCCGCCTGATGGCCTTGGATCGTGACCTGGAAGAAGAGAAAGTTTATCGGGTGACGTTTAAGCCAGTTGTCGGAAAAATCAAAACTGAGCAAACGGCCTTAAAAATACTCGTAGCCTACCAGGCCTTGGTATTTGTGCAGCCAAGCAGCGGCCAGTATAAAGTTGAGCTTGTTGGGGAAGGAGATAGCTACAAGCTGGTTAATGATGGCAATATCAATATTGAAGTTGTTGAAGTACGTCATTGCCTCGACGATGGAAACTGTAGGAAATTGAATGTATCGGGCCGTTTGTATGCCAGAACTAATCTCTCACTTGAGGACATCCCAAAAGATGGGGAGTTGGAAGTACTGTTACGTGGGCGCAAAAGCGAAAGGGTTCGTTTCCCTCTTAACAGTTAGCCTAAATTTTTTTCGATATAGCGACTAATAAAGTTAGTGGCTTTTTATATTTTTCTGCCTTGAGAGGTTTTATTTGACGCTGGCTCCTGTGGTAAATCTACTGGCTACTAACCGTCACCGTCAAAACATCGGTATAAAACGGTTCGTTGGCATTTTCCCAGTCTGACGGGGAGACGCTGATATAGATTCTCGCGTTGTCAGAAATACAGGACTCATCAGTCCTGCGGGAGAAACTACCAGGCACGTCCCCGAGTCCTCCGGGCGCTATGCCGCTAGTGCCCGTTAAGTCATCTGAGAAAGTTACTGTATAGGGTATATTTTCGCTTGATCCACCTAACTCATAACCGCTGCTTCCACCACCGCCGGTACTGCCATTACTACTGCTAAGGTTAACGGTATAGTTGGAGAATCCGATACCGCCTACACAGAAATCTTCTGATCCCTTAATAACCTGGCCCAAAGTGATGCCTGAATTACTCAGGTCGATATCTCCCAGGTTGCGAATAGTAATATTTGGTTCTACTTCCAAGACTATGTCGAACTCTATGGTTTCTGTATCAATGGGGAAAATTAAAAAATACTGGCTTAGTTCCATTTGAAAGCTGCCGGAGTATCGACTGGAAGATGGAGTGAGAGAACTATCTACCTCGACAGAAAGAAAAGCACCTGTATCGGTTGTGGTACCACCAAAGGAGCCGGCCAGAACTCCTGGATTTAATACCTCTGTAATGCCTCCGTTGGAAGTGAATGTTATAGAAATATCAATCTGCTCTCCGTTATCTGAGACCAGTGAAAAAGTATTGCCGTTTAACGGTGATATTTCTAGATAGTACGACCAGGCATTACCGCGTCGATGACTGCGTAAGGTGAAAGGGATATCCTTGGGGTCTGTTTCGTAATTTAAAGTGTGGGATCCCCCAAGATTACAAGTGCGTAAACTACCATTACTGGAACAACTGGTCTGCGAATTCACTGGTAAGCCCAATCCCATAGCTAGGATAAGCATAAAATAAACAGGCCAAATAGCTTTTTTTAGAAGTGTTTTATTGGCGTACACCTTTTGCCTCCGAGGTGTATTCGATTTGGCAAAGAGCGCGAGATTGCTCAATGGTGCCTAGATTTAGCCAGTTTTCCCCACCGGATTGGATTTTTATAGGGATGCGGCAGTTACTCCAGGTAATTTCCTGGGCGGTTAGAGTTTGCTGGTCGCCACTCACTTCCAGTTGGAAAACGCCATATTGATCGGTAACAGTATTGTGGTCGCCGATGAAAACCTGAATGTTGCCTATTCCTATGCCTTCATCGCTTAGTCGGCCTAAAACCAGTGTTTGGGGCAAGATCTGGTAGCTCGCTGAACTTACGTTGCCGGGATAAAGGGTGACAGTTTCACTTCTCTCGCGAAAATCAAAGAAGCCTTGTTCAAGCGGGCGCAGTGACAAATCGTAACTTTTAAAAGCCGGTAGATTAATAACAGATTTGTTACCACCCTTGGCATAGCCGCGCCGAACACCATTCACCAGTACTTCAAAATTCTGTTGATCACTTCCTTCAATATCGACAATAACTGCGCTTTCCAATGCCCTTTCGCCTCCCCAGGCCAGCTCTCGACCTGTGGAAATCAAGTTGGTGCTAAAGCCTCCCAGATAATTAATGGCATCACCCTGATCATCATGAGTAAAACCGACAGTAGCATTTGCATAGCCCATATGTCCCGCCAGGTGGGTACGGCTTTCCAGGTAATTTGCCCCCGATGCTTTTTCAATAAAGAGTTTCTGCTCAAACTCTGGCGCCCATAAGTCACGGTCACGCCAGCGGGTATGAAAAGCCAACCGTTCCCCGTCTGTTCCGCTATCACTATTTTCACTGTGCAAATTAGCGGTGTGCTGCCAGTGTTTTGATCGCAGGCGGAACTCGATACCAAGGTTGGAATATTGCAGCCCATCTGCTTTGCCGTAGGAGAAGCTGGCATTGCCTAGCCAATTTGCGCTTTGAAAGAAAGTGCGGCGAAACTCCAGGGTTGTTAGTTTACGTGCTCCATCGGCAGTGTTATCCAGAGTGAAATCACTGGGTAATAGATTTTGAGCTTTGTCCCGCTCGCTATGGCGCAGGGAAAGATGCCCACCCAGAATACCGCTTTGTAAGCTAAAGCTGCGCTGGGAATACCCTCCGGGTAAAAGCTGATAGTTGTTATCGAAAGGCCGCTGGTCTTTTGCTGGAAGCCTGGCCTCCATCGCATTTATGGTGGCAAAAGGCGTTTTTATTAGAGCTTGAAAACGGTGGCCATTACGGCCTTCACTGGAAGTAACCAGGCTTGGGGAAAATTCCAGATATTGCCCCACCCAGCGCAGGCCAACCTCTGCCAGTTGTTGCTTCTCTGTGGTAGCTACTGACGCGAATAGTCCTGTGCCGGTTGAAAGGCGGCGCGCAATCGAGCCTTGAACCAGTCCTTCATCATAATACTCGGGCAAAGTGCCCGTATTGTAGGGTAGAGTGGGTAACCCTGCTTGGAAGCTCCACAACCACTCTCCCGGAGCCGGCAGCAACGAGTCCTTGGCAAAAAATTCTGTGTGCTGGCTGAGTGCTCGCCCAGTCTCATCATATGTACGAATCTCCACTTCATAGGCACCATGCGGCATAGTGGAGGTATTTAATAAACGGTTACCTGCCTCCAATAGTTCTGTGTGAACCAGGCGCTTATCCCGATAGACTTCAACCCGCCCGCGTACTGGCATATTAATTTCCAGTGGGGCTCCTTGCTGGTACTTAATATCGGTACGGCTTCGCTGGGACTTTCGCAACTCCAAGCCGTATATAGTCTCTTGAGCCTTAAAAAAATTAAGCCCACCTTGTGGCTGCAATAACCCTATTGAATAGGCCTGCCCACGAAAATCCCTGCTCCAGTGCAAGTTATGAAGCCGGCCACCCTGTTCTGTTGCGTTGGACCAGAGGCTGTGCAGCGCGCTCTCACCAAAACTGATAATGGTATTGCCGCTCAATGTTGCTTGGTAACTATTTGGGCCCCAATCACTTTCGACACCACTCCAGGTGCCACTTAGATTCTGAATTACAGAGAAGTCACTACTGGCAGCCGGTAAGTAAGGGTCTTTAATCGCTGCCTGCAGAGGCAACAGCTCGGGTGCAAAAAACAAATCAAGCCGAAAACGCTCTTCGTCATAGATAACTGCGAACTCCTCAGGCAGCAGGTATCCACAGTTCACTTGTCTAGCTGAGTGACAGATATATTGTGTATTTTTGGACTGGCTTGTTCCCAGTAAAGTGAGTACCCGTTCGGGGTCTTTCACTTCTGGCAGAAGGGCGAGTACAGATTCGGGGGAATCAAAGCGGATATGGTTAGACTCTACTGAAACCTGCGCGGCCCCAATTTCCTTACCACCGTAATAGAGATCAACCACAAGATGTTCGGAGACTAGCAGCGCATCAAACCCTTCCGGCGCTGATGTTTCCAGCAAGAAGGTAGCCGCTGTTGCCGCTAGGGCATCAGATTGAAGGGCTTGCGCCAAGCAAAAAGCCAGCGCCAGCCCTCTCGGGTGACATCCTGCCATAAGGAGCTGTCGGAGCAGTTGCTAGAGTCCAACTGCCCACTAAATTACTCGGAAGCTACAGTGATCAGGAGGGTGTCAGTATAGCTAGTGCCGTCTAGCACATTGGGAGTCTGCCAGTCATCATTGGCGACTGTGATTTGAAACCTAGCGTTGTCTGTACCAGTACAGGAGGCGTTTTTTCGGGTTTGATTCCCAAGGGCAGCCCCCTCAGTGACGTTTGTAAAACTGCCCGAGGTACTGTTGTCAAAGCCGACGCTGTAAGTAACTTTTTGGCTTTCATCACTATTAATTAGGCTGAATTCATCATCATTTTTGCCATCGTTGCTTTCAAAGGTAATGCTAAAGGTAGAGAAGCCGAAGCCACCTACACAAAAACCGTCTCCACCAGTTGCATCGGTATCCAGTGCCGGGTCTTCAATCGAAATATTCTCAACACCGTCAATATCAATTGTCGCATTGAACTTAAGCTCGATATCACTACTTTGACTGTCTGATGCTGCTAAAGTGGTTGAAGAGATACTAACAAGCAAGCCTGCTGCGACCAGAGAACGAACTACATTTTTTTCATGGCCTATCTTCCTGAGCCGTTGATTTATCATTCTGAGGAAAAGTTGCTCGCGGAAATCCCTGCACAATAAGGGCTATTGCGTTAGTCAAGCTATTCCATGTTTATGGCGGCAATCATACTTTTTTCGTGAATCAAGTCACGTCAATTGTGTACTTTATTTGAGCTATGGCACGAAAAGCATCTTTTTGTTGAAAAAATACCGCCTGGGCCCAGGGGCAAGCCAGCGCTATAATCCCGCGCCTTAACAGTCCTTTATCCATCTTCTATCAGGTTTGTCATGACCGTAAGAACCCGAATTGCACCTTCACCAACCGGTGATCCCCATGTTGGTACTGCCTATATCGCTCTCTTCAACCAGTGTTTTGCCCGAGCACAGGGTGGCCAGTTTGTACTTCGTATTGAAGATACCGATCAGCAGCGCAGCACCCCGGAATCCGAGAAAGCGATTCTCGACAGCTTGCGCTGGTTGGGTTTGGATTGGCAGGAAGGGCCCGATGTAGGAGGTCCCCACGGCCCCTACCGCCAGAGCGAACGCGGTGATATCTACAAAACTTACTGTGACGAGCTGGTACAGAAAGGACATGCCTTCCACTGTTACCGTACTGCGGAAGAACTGGAGCAGCTGCGTGAAGGATTACGCGAAGCAGGGCGCACTTCACTGAAGCCCAGCGACCTCGCCCTGCCGGAAGAAGAGGTAGAGAAGCGCCGCGCCGCCGGAGCGCCTTATGTTGTGCGCATGAATGTGCCTGAGAGCGGCACTTGTGTAGTGGAAGACCTGCTGCGCGGTACTATCGAGATTGACTGGGCCCAGGTAGATGCCCAGATTTTGCTCAAGTCCGATGGAATGCCCACTTACCACCTGGCGAATGTGGTAGATGATCACCTGATGGAGATCACCCATGTACTTCGTGGTGAAGAGTGGATTAACTCTGCGCCCAAGCACAAGCTGCTGTATGAATACTTTGGGTGGGAAATGCCGGTGCTCTGCCACTTACCGCTGTTGCGCAACCCGGACAAGACCAAGCTGTCCAAGCGTAAGAACCCCACCTCTATCCTCTATTACCAGCGCGCCGGCTTTATGCCCGAAGCCCTGCTGAACTACCTGGGCCGCATGGGCTGGTCCATGCCGGATGAGCGTGAGAAGTTCTCCCTCGAAGAGATGCTGGAGCACTTCGACATCCAGCGTGTCTCCCTGGGCGGCCCGGTATTCGATGTGGAGAAGCTGTCCTGGCTGAATGGCCTGTGGATTCGCGAGCTGGAAAACGAGCAGCTCGCCGATCGCCTCACCGAGTGGATGTTTAACCGTGACAATCTGCTCAAGGTGCTGTCACAGGCCAAAGAGCGTATGGAGACCTTCGGAGATTTTGCTCCTCTGGTTAGCTTCCTCGCCTCCGGCAAATTGCCCCTGACCGAAGAGAGCTTCAGCGGTAACAAGCTACCCCTGGATGACCAGAAGAAACTGCTGCAATTTGCCCTGTGGCGCCTCGAAGCCCTGCGTGCTTGGGATAAGGACAGTATCTTCCAGGCAGTGAAAGCCCTGTCCACAGCCATGGAAATCAAGCTGAAAGACTTCAACGCCCCACTGTTTGTTGCCATCAGCGGCACCACCGCCTCCTTCTCTGTGATGGAAGCCATGGTACTCCTGGGCCCCGACCTCAGTCGCGCCCGCCTGCGTCAGGCAATCGACGTACTGGGCGGCGCCGGGAAGAAGGTGCTGAAGCGCTGGGAAAAGGAGTACGCTGGGCTCAATTAAGGCTTTGCTGCCTTCATAGCCCTTGGAATTGACAGCTTCTGAGGGCGTCCATTGTTGGCAGCTAACTAATTGATTAAAAAGTTATTTTTTCTGTTGACAGGCGCCTAAACCTTGCTAAAATGCGCCCCGCTTTCGACGGAAACGTCAGGCAGCAGAATTTGGGGCTATAGCTCAGCTGGGAGAGCGCAACACTGGCAGTGTTGAGGTCAGCGGTTCGATCCCGCTTAGCTCCACCAAATTTCCCTTGTGCTTCAAGGGGTTGTAGAAGAAAAGAAATTGACTTCTGCAAGGTGCACACAAACTGCACACAAACTGCACACAAACTGCACACAAACTGCACACAAACTGCACACAAACTGCACATAAACCCGTACACAAACTTACGGGTGGAAAAAAGGGCCTTTATAGGCCCTTTTTTTGTTTGAATCTTCACATCTCGAAGCTCTTGTATAATCTTTTTAAGGTGGCGTTAATTTTAGTGCCATTTCTGCCTATCCAGGCCCGATAAAACTACTTGATATGGTTATTGAAACCTACGATGGGGTAGTACGTTCTTTAACGCCATGTCGTATCCATTTGTTAAGCTGAAGTCAAAGCGCTTTTATGCTAGGAAGCCGAGCCAAGAATTTTCATGTTGCTCAAAATTTATTGGCCATATGAGTTGTCTTAGTGAATATGTCGTATTGAAGGTTAAGGCTTCCTTGCCAGTTATTAAGTTATATTGAGATTCCACCGAATTTATCTTGCTCCCGAAGTGATTGAACTTTAGGCGTATTAAGAAGCTTTTCTTGAATTAACTTTTAGATTTTCTCATGCCTCCATATAATCGCATGGTATAGGGGCAAATAAATTATCGATGGAGCTGAAATGTTAGATGAAATTGAGATTGAAAAAGAAAGTGAAATTGATTTTGAATTCTAAGAAGAGGATGAAAGTTATCCTCTTAATGAATATCAGTTAACAACAGCTCCCAATGACTTTAACATTTTGACAATTGTTAGTTTCATTGAATCAAATGTATTCAAAATACCTACTTTTTAAAGGCATTATGTTTGGGATATAAAGCGTGCTTCAAAACTAATAGAATCATTGCTAATAGGATTGCCTATCCCGCAGATTTTTTATATGAAAGTGGAAGGAATGAGTTCTTAGTGATAGACGGTCAGCAAAGACTTATGACCATTTACTATTTCGTAAAAGGAAGATTTTCACGAAAAAATAAGCGTGGAGAGCTTCGTGAAATTTTTGATAAGTATGGAAAAATTCCTGATGACGTAATGGAAGATGATAAGTTTTTCCAGAAATTCAGCCTGAATCTTGATGGGCTTGTAGAGGGAGAGGAAAATAAATTTAGTGGAAAAAATTATAAGACCCTTGAGAATTTTAAAACTTCATTAGACTTATCAACCATAAGAAATATGGTGGTGAAACCCGTTTCTGGAGATGAAGAAGACGGGGCAATGTTTGAAATATTTAACTGTCTGAATAGTGGTGCGTAAACCTTGGTGTCCAAGAAATTAGAATGAGCTTATATCATTCTGATTTTTTAAGGTCATTATTGGATATGAACAAAGATTCATGTTGGATAAGTATTCTGGGAAAGGAAGACCTCGAAATACGTTTAAATGATGTGGAAGCCATATTGCGTGTATTTGCAATGGTAACTTATGTCAATAATTATAAAAGAACAATTACTGGTTTAATTAATAAATATGCCAATCATGCTAAAGAGTATGATACAAAAAAATTGAGCACTTTAAAAATATTTGGGATTCATTTTTATCTAATTGTAGTGGTCTTGATGTTTCTAATTTCATCAATCAATACAGGCGTTCCAGTATTATGCTGTTTGAATCAGTGTCCTATGTCTCTACAAAGGATGCGATAGAATCTGGTAGCCTGGTTACGAAACCTATTACTGAAGAGTATATTAACTCGCTTAAATCAGATGAAAAATTTCAAGTATTCACTACGGGTAAAACCACTCTACAAAAGAGTGTCGTGGGGCGTTTGAATAAAGCTAAATAAATTCTTCAGAGCTAAAATTATGCATGTACGAGATGATGCACTGATAGCGGTTGAGGCGCTCTTTGTAAATTATGAATAAAATTACAATTTGTTACTGAGACTCGGGGAAGTAAGCTTTACAAGTGATTATAAAGATCAATTTGCAAAGGTTGCATTACTGGCTTGTGCTAGTTATTTTGAAACAAAGGTGACAAAAGTTGTTCTTGAGGTGTTGGCGACTCAAGAGTGTTTATTAACGTATAATTTTGTAAATAAAAAGGCCTTAACTCGACAATACCATACATTATTTGACTGAGAGGAAAATAATTCTAATAAAATTTTTGCTTTATTTGGTGATGAATTCAAGAAGTTTATGAAAGATAAAGTGAAAGAAGATGATACGCTTAATGATTCTATTAAGGATTTTCTTCAATTAGACTTATTGAGAAATAAATTAGCTCATAATAATTATGCAATATTTTATTTTAGCTTAACTGTTGAGGATGTTAGAGAGAGGTTTTATAAGACTTTAGATTTTGTAAAAAGTCTTCAGGAGTGTCCGAAAGATTTTAGTAAGTTGAGGCAGCTAGAAATATAGGGAATAATTTAAGTTTTGGTAAAGAATGTTTAGCTGTGTTTTTAATAATAATCAGCAGTAATCTCTCATATTTATAGATGAAGATCAGTAACTCATTAATATTTAGATGGGACCAAAAGTGATATAAAGAAGTTTCTTTTGAATTAACTGTTAGCCCCCCATAGGAGAATTTCATGCGGCGCTTCAATGTTGTAATTCCAAAAGATGATGGTGGGATCGAGATTCATGCAATGAAATCATGGCTGCGTTCACATCCCGAGCATCTTCCGGAGGGATTGAATCCATCATCAGATAATTCGCATCAATTCAGAAACGCACTTCGAAGTAACGGCTGGCATGTTGAGGAACTCCCAGATGAAGTTCGATTATTCATACTTGGCGCTAATGTACCAGAGCAAGCTATCGATGCAGTGCTCGGTGAGGTCGAAGATGATGATGTATTTGAAGAGGCGGCATTTGCTCTAGAGCATCAATTGCGGGACTTTATAGCGCATAATATGGCGTCGCTATCAGTAGGAGGCCGAAGATTCCATCTTTATCAGGACGGCACCGGTTGTGGCGGCATTGAGTTCTCTACGGAGGTCGGACCAATCGATATCCTCGCTGTGGATACAAATGGAAACTTCGTGGTATTTGAACTAAAGCGGGCCCGTGCGCCAGACAAGGCACTCGGACAGCTGCTCAGATACATGGGGTGGATCAAGGCCATGATTGGTAAAGACAAGGAGGTGGCCGGAGTAATAGTCGCAAAGCCTATTAGCAAAAACCTTCGATATGCTGTGTCGGTAATATCGAATGTTTCGCTGTATGAGTACCAAGTCAGGTTCGACTTAACAGCAGTTGAGGTCAGCGAGGATGGTGCCTAACTAGTGCTTCCAGTGCGACGTATTCACCTTTGACTCACACAAGCCTGAAATGGGGCCAAGGCTTTAGAAAATTAAATTTCATTTGCAGGCTATTATGGCTGATCAAATATTAAGCGAAGAAGTCGCTCTAAGAGATATTTGGCTGGATTTTCAATCCTGAACACTATATTTATCACATAGGATAACAATAGGAAGAGTGAAGTGGAGTTTTTCTACAACCTCGTTATGTCAATTAAAGAAATTCTCTTGAGTTTCAGGGAAAAATTAAAAAAAGTAGTTAATGATGTTGAAACATCTCAAGGAAGAAAGTTCGCACTATTTATACAGCTCATGATTGTATCTTCATTGATTGCATTTTCGCTTGGCACTCTTCCAGGTGTAAATGAATTTCAGAAGCAAGCACTTTATTATTTTGAGGTTATGTCGGTAGTTATATTCACGTTTGAATATCTATTAAGAGTCTATTGTGCAGAAAAGCCATTAAAGTTCATTTTTAGCTTTTTTGGAGCTGTCGATCTTATAGCTATACTTCCATTTTATCTTTCTTCTGGTCTTGATCTTAGGGCCATCAGATCCTTGCGACTATTGAGAATATTTAGGATATTTAAGTTGTTGAGGTACAACAAAGCTATTAGTCGTTTTCATAGGGCCGTGCTAATAGCTAAAGAGGAAATTATTCTATTTGGATTTGTTTCAATTATTCTTCTGTACCTTTCTTCAGTGGGAATCTATTATTTTGAGAACGAGGCTCAGCCAGATAATTTCAAGTCAGTGTTTCACTGCTTGTGGTGGTCCGTGACAACTCTTACAACAGTAGGATATGGGGACATGTATCCGATAACCACTGGTGGAAAACTTTTTACTTTTTTTGTTCTGATGATAGGGCTTGGGATAGTAGCAATCCCAGCAGGATTGATAGCTTCAGCGCTGTCAAAAGCCAGAGAAGATGAATCGATATAAATATGTTGCTGCAAGTAAGAGCCGCAGTTTTGTTGATTCTGCATTAGATCAACTGCCAAAGGTTTTAAACTTAAGAATCTGTAAATTTATTCATAGAAGCTTTTGAAACTCAGGTGCCATAAAAAATACTGAGTACGAACAGACTCTGCCGAACAGTAACTTTACAAGCCCGCATCAGCGGGTTTTTTAATGTCCAAAATTCTTGGAGCGATCCCCAATGAGCCAGCGCATCATCATCCGCGATACCGTTTTAAACAAACTGAAAAGTCTGTTCAGCTACACATTCCCACCCCTGGCACCACAGAAGAAATAGATTCAGTAAAGCTACCAACATTTCCCAGCTGGTCGCCAATACCTGGCGCCGAGGTATAGGCACCATTACAACCCCGAGCAATGGAGGTGGAACCACAGTCCCTAGAGATCCCTGGTGCGTTGCTGCAGGCACTTGGCTGCGCGAAGGTTTACTTGCAGACAACTGCGAAAGCGGGAACCTGATCGACTGCTGGGATACTGGCGACGAGGAAACCCATCTAAGCCTCATTACTGGCGTGGTAGATGCAGAGCCAGAAATACCCTGCGTATTGCTCACCACAACAAGCGGTGCCCAGGTAATTTGCAGCCGTGAAACCCCCGTTACCGACCGTGCAGGGCGGGTCTACGAGGCGCAGTACTGCGAGGGCGTTGAGCTGGGTGTACTGCATGAAGAAGAACCGCTCACCTGGGAAGCTGTCGAGCGGGTCGAATGTGCCGGCCTGCATACCGTGTACAAGGTTTCTGTAGGTGGTAAGAGTTATGCCGCCGGCGTTGATCCATTACACCGCATCATTACCCATAACGGACAACACAAATCTGACTAAGCAAAGGAATAGATAATGCCCAGCTTTTCCCCGATTACCGTGCCAGGCCTGGAGGCTTGGCAGTTCGCCTACACCATCGACGACGGCCACAGTGCCGGCACCATTGTGCGTGCAACGGTAACCCAGACCACCGAGCCCACTAATAGCGATGCTCAGGCTGCTGCAGTACTTAAATGTACGATTGCCGTAATCGACAACCAAAACACAGTACAAACTGATGGTGCCGGCGATCTAATGTCCAGCGTTTATGTAACAACCAAGACTCTGCAGACTGATGCAGGCCAGCCGGTAAACGTCGCCAACCATGCCGCTGATTTGGTAGCGAGCTGCATTGTCGAAGTGGCTAACCGACTGGCTGTGCATAACTTGATTGCGGCTATGGCGATTCCGAGCGGGTGATACTAGCTGTGGTTTTCAGTAGTGGAGATGGCGTGCCGCCGGTGCGAAAGCCCGAATTATAGAGCCATGGCTGACATCTACAGAAATTCCCCCTAACTTATTGATTTAATTATGGGTAAAATGTGATCAAGAGCGGGAGGTCGAACCAGACGACTTGAGCCAATGGCTCACTATCTCTGGTTGTTATTTAGACAATAGTTTGTAACCTGCCGCAAATAAAGGCTTTTCTGTGGAGCTTGGAAGCTCCCTCCCAGAAATAGTGGCCAAATGGATAGTGAGCCACTGGCTCATTAATAAACTGTTAACTGCTAAGGAGAGTTGATGGACTTCGGCAAGATCGTCAAAGATACTGAAGGAATCGATCTTGATCTGTGGAGCGAGGTTATTTCTAAACATGAACTTCTTGAGCAAGCCCCAGATAGAAAGGGAGTCAATCCATTTACTCATGAAGAAGTAATATTTTCTGGTGTAGGGGTGGCATTCTACTGCGAGGGTGGTGAGAACGTTGGCAATATCTGTTTCCAAGAAGGAGCATTGCTAACTACGGGAGTACCTATGTCCGTCTGTTCTGAGCTAGCCAAAATATTCAATGCGGTTGCATCTGAGGATGATCGCAGTTAACAAGCCGCAGCAATCGCTCCCGTTGGTCGCTGGGACAGCCAAAACGCTGCGCTTATTTGTCTGCTCCTGTGCGGGGCTTTATACGTTCAAGAGAGATGGCGATGGAAACTCACTTCAAGGAAATTGAGGATAAGCTAGGCCTAATTTTACCAGAGTTCTACAAGTCGGCTTTACTGAACTATCCGTTTAAGCCATTGGATGAAATTGATTGTGTAGAAGATAATTTAGTGAAGGAGCTAGAGTGGATTACAACAACTAATCTAGAGCTTCGAAAATGTCACTTTTATGGAAATTTATGGCCGCCCCATTTTTTTGCGATTGGCCATGATGGGTTTGGAAATTTCATGTTCTTAAACTTAAAAGAGCATGACAAGACAATCTATTTTGCTGATCACGAGGAAGAATTTGACTCTCGAGATATCAGTGATCTAGAGCTTGCAGCAGATATGGAAGAGTACATTCAGTTGTGTAAGGAAGAGCAAGAAGATGTGGTTAAAAAGGTATAACAAGGTTATCAACCTGACCGTCATTACGTTGCTTTGTTTGCGCTTAGTCGCTACGCTAGCGCAAACAAACTAACCACGTTCCGGCCGGTTATAACGGCGTTATACGAGTTTTCAATGAACGAAGTCCTTTCTAAAGTCATAGATCAAAGACAGCTTGTTTCTGTAATGAACAAGACTAAGTGGAGAGAGTTGTGTTCATTGTTCGCTGACCAAGGTGATGCATCTCCAGAAGTGAGATATAAGCTGATATACGAAGATAAAATACTTGGTTTTAGCAAGGTGTGGTGGGATGAACTTTTTGGTGATTCCGTCGCGATAGAATGGATAGATTTCGACTCATATGAACATGAATTCAGAGGTCGTTTAGTATCTGACAAGGATACTGATATAAGTAGTGGAATACTTGAAGTACTCCATAAGTTTAATATTCCTTACTCTATTGAAGGTAAATACTATAGGGTATGGGGTTACATTAATGCGGATTCTAATCCAGAATTCGTATAACAAGGGCCTGCAACCTGAACTCCGGCAGTTGAGGCCGGCGTTAACCCAGAGGAGTATTGAGTGAATTATGTGTTGATTTCAGCAATTGCTGGTTTTGTACTTGTGCTGATGCTTGGAGCCTCAAAGAATGCCAAGCCAATCTCTATGGAGAATGGGGATGTTTTTCTTAAGTATGCGAATTCAATTAGAGGTGCCGGTCTCGCCCTTTCCATTATATCTATAGGTGGTTTATTTCTTGCTCTTATCTTCGTTCCAGTAAAGACAGAGTCAGATGCGCGAGCAGTTATTTGGCTATTCTCGGCAGCTTTTCTCTTTACAGCTTATTTTTATATTGAATTTTTTACGGTAAAGATCACCCTGAAAGCCGGTGGCATTGCAGGAACATCAGGATGGCGAGGGCTCAGAGAATATAAGTGGAGCGAAATAGAAGAGATAACGTATTCACCGGTATCGATGTGGTTTACTATTAAGGCTACAGCCAAAGCACCTCTAAGAATTCACGCCTGGATTAGCGGGATAGATGAGTTTCAAAAACATTATATGGCGAATTTAGAAAAGCAGATCTGGGTTTCAGCTTATGAAAGTGCATTGAAGGATGAAAGGGTCAACAAGCAAAGGCAGTCGGACCGCTAAAGCGCCCACTGCTTTGGACGTTAAGCATCCAGTCGAATTATGAGCATTGAATCGGAAGCAAGTGAATTCAAAGAATTAACAGGAAGAGAACTTCCACGCTCTTTGATTGAACTTTACAACCAAAAAGGCAATGGTCGCTTTGGCCCTGAATATGGGCTGCTTGGAGTTATCTCAGGCCATAAAACAGACCTAGAAGATTCTATGCTAAGTCTTTATAAGAGATTTTGTTCCGACGATCCAGATGATCCCAACTGGGTTTGGCCCACAGAGCTGGTTCCATTCATTCATATTGGATGTGCTATTCACTACTGTATTGATACTGCCAGTAGCACAAATAGGGTTATTGAATTCGACCCAACTGATTATGACCCTGAAATCGGCCCAAAAGACCACTTTAAGAAAATTAGTGTGTCATTTAGTGAATGGGTGTCAAGCAATGTATAAATGCTTAACAAGTCAATTAACTGTGCGCATTCGGCGCCGGACGCAACAAAGCTGCGCCGGTTATTGAGGCGTTAGGTGCTCGTACATATGAGAATCTTCGTATTACTTTTAAGCCTTATTTTTTCACCTGTACTATTCGGTGAAAGTACTGGCTGGAGTACATATATTAGCGAGTATGGCTGGGCTACGGTTTCCGATACACATCAGGGAGAGCGTTCACTCTCAGAAGCAATCGCTCTTGTTCCTGATGACGTTTGGCTAAAGCACTTTCGAACATTCCCATCGGGGGAGGATGTTAAAATGCAAAAGGAGCTGCATAATTTCCTAGTATCAAAATATCCAGAACTTCACAATGAAGCCTTAGCGTCGGCTGGAAATATGCACAATCCTAAGGTGGTCGCCTTACGCGCAGCCTTTCAAGAGGCGTTGATGTCTACAAGCTTGGTCACACGAATTAACGCATCACTCAAGTCGAGGTGCGAGCGCATTACATCGGCCAGCTTCGAGAAGTTTACAATTCGTAAAAACGGCAATCAGCCTACCTATAATGCTATGGTTTGGCTTAGTTCCGAAAAATGCACCCAACAAGGCGATCAAGACTGACGGCTATTCCGTCGCTTGTTTATGTGGCGGTCGCTACGCTGCCACAACACAATCAGCTACATAGCCGCAGCTTACCGCGACGTTATCTGTAATCTAAACCGGAGAGATTGTGCAGGAAAAAAGTTGGCAACTGGAAAATGCCCAAAAGATCGCAGATGAATTCCCATATACATTCTATAAGCCTTCACCCCATGTGATTGCTCAACTAGAACCTGGAAATCAAGTAAAACTAATATTCAGCTTCGACTCTGATGACCCCGACGCGCCACAAGCCGAACGGATGTGGGTTGAGATTACGGGGAAATCTGAAGATGGGTTTTCAGGATACTTAGATAATGATCCGGCTTATATTAAGGATCTTAAGCATCGTGACCCACTTAAATTCGAAGAATGTCACATTATCGATACAGATCTAGATGACCCTGTTCCCTCCATCACAGAGAAATACATCAAACGGTGTTTTGTTACGAACAATATCCTTTATGAAGGAGAATCTGTTGGTTATCTGTATAGAGAGGCTCCAGTTGACGAAAGTGATAGTGGGTGGCGTTTGTCTACCGGCTTAGAATCCGAAGAATATATGGATAATGCCGATAATATTTCATATGTTTCCCTTGGGGCCGTACTCCGTGAAGATGATAGCTTTGTAGATCTTCTTGATAGCGATATCGGTGTAGAGTTTGGCCGTGATGAATCAGGGTTATTAGTTGAAATTAAGTAAAATAGATAACAAGGCCAGCCAGAGGGACCAAAAAACCACCGCTTCGCTCTGGTTTTTCGGCCTCTGCTGGCGGCGTTAAATTCCTATGAGCCATATTCACATTAATCACAGAGCTCTCTTGAAATCGGTGCTAATTTCAGCGATTGTGAGCACCGTTGTAATGGCTTTTTTTCAGGCTATGGAAAAACGATTACACCTGATGGCGTTGTTACTCATTATTACAATTTCAGCTCTGTATTTTTATGGATGCCAATATTGTTTATGGTAATGACGCCAACCATCGTGATAGTGGCCTACCTGCTGGGTATCGCCCTAATCAAGAGCCGACTATTTTCATTGCCAATTGTGGTTATTGCTGGGGCCGTGGGTGGTGGCCTGGTAATATCTATGCTGTCGGGTAATTGGCTAATGTTTTCAATAGTTGGTTTGTATTACATTGTGTCAGGTATAGTTTCAGCAGTTACCTGCTATTACCTGTACAAAAAATTTAACAAGGCACTCAATTCGCAGGCGTCGCCTGCTGGGACGCCAAAAAACGGCGCCCATTAGCGCGGCGTTAAGTTTCAGGAGTAATAATGGACCCAATAGTAATTGGTTTAGTTTATGCAGTAGCAGGATCGGTGATTCTGTGTCTTGCATTAAAACTATTCAAGGTTGAATTTAAATTGTGGCAACCAATTCTAGCAAGTGTTGTTGCAGGGTTGTGTGCAGCGTTAATACCTAATAATGGTGCAGGAATCATATCGCTAGTAGCTTTACTTGCAACTATGAAGTTTACAACAGATGAAGATTGGGAGGACTTGATGTACCCAGTATTCATCACTAGATTCGCATTAGTCCCAGTCTTAATGATGTTTGGCACATGGTAAACTTAACAAATGACTCAAGTGCGTTCCGGCCACAAAAAAGCGTGACCTCCACCGGACAGCCTTTTATGCATTGCTGTCGCACTGCACAAAAGTTTGCCGCTTAACAAGGCGTTATGCCTATGAGAGAAATTAATGAGTAAAGAGTGTGTTTGGGTATTTCATTCCGCTGGTGCTCGATTCGCAGGCGGAACTTTCTCAAGCGTAGAGTCTGCTGAGCTGTGGATTGGAACTCATAAACTAACGGGTGTTCTTACCTCTTATCCTCTTGATACGGGTGCTTATGAGTGGGCTGTTAAAAACGAATATTTTCAACCCAAAAAAGAGAAGCACAGCACGGCAGAGTTTATAGGTGGGTTTACGTCAGCTAATCAGGAGCATTATCACTATGAAAACGGGCAACAAGCATAACAAGGCGTGGTAGCGAGGGCGATGCGCGCCGGGACAGCTTACACTACGTTCCAGCTGCCCCTGCACTCAGCGTTATAAGTAATAGAAAAATGGAACCTGAAGAACTGAAAAGGAAGTTAGATGTTGTTGCAGCGACTTGCATGCAGCTATCTAGGGAGTTGCAGTCTATCGATGCACAGTTAAGTCTGAATATGGACCGAACGGCGATTCGGGAAATAATTGGTAATCTCCATTGGGCGGCCGAGAATACTACTGTGCTTGGACTCCACCAAGTCGGAGAGGCGCTAGAAGATAATATGGGTACCGGTCTGAATGATTGAAATTATTTATAACAAGCGCCGCCACAAATGCGCGCTTCGCGCTGTGGACTCGCAACAAGTTGCTCGCCTGTGCGGCGGGCGTTAAGTGTCATATGAAACCATTTAATCCATTTTACATATTATACCTATTCATAGTGTCTCTATTACTATACATAATAGGGGTATATACTTTCTACAGCCCTCATTTTGAGGCTTTTACGGGTATGTATATAGTAGTACCTCAAATGCTGGGTGTATTTATTGCAATACCTATAGGTATATTTTTTTATTGTTCGGTATTTGTAAAAAAACCTAGGTAGTAAATCTAAAAATAGGTTTATAAAAGCTGGAATAATAATCTTAATTTTACAGCTTTGTTATTTTGTCATAGTTAATAACGGCTATTATCTTACGGTATAGTTTGTCCTATATTTTTTAAATTTTTTGTAGATGATGGTTGTTTGATATAGCTACACTTAACAAATCAATCAACGGTCGCCTTCGGCTGGACAGCCAAACCTTCGGTTTGTCTGCCCGTTATTGAGGCGTTATTTGTCCACGGAGAAGGTGATGGAACAAGTAATTGAATGCCACCCAGGAAAAATCTTAGAAGTCCTCTACGAGAAGGAAATGTGGAGCATTCAAAAGCAGTGGATGGCCACTTTCGCTAAGAATTCCCAGGGAGCAAATACCAAAGCTTATAAATGGCATACCTTTAGCGCTGGTTGCTATCCTTCAAGCGAAGGAGAGAAAGCACGCGAACTATATAACAATCATAGTGCGCACGAATATTACATAATGGCAAACGATGATGAGTTAGTAGTACTAACTGACCTAAAGCCTGAAACAGTTGATTTGTTGGACTACTATGTTTTTCCAAAAAATATGGCTTGGTGTATGGCCTTTACTCATGAGGAAGGTTGGTTAGGGCCCTACTTTGCCAAACATCCAGATTACGAAAAACTAAATATCGACAATCAAAAACAGATTGAAAAAGAGAAACAAAAAGCCTTTGCCAAGAGTAAAGGATGGACATAAAAATTCACATAACAAATAGGTCAAACTGACACCTGACGGCACAGTTTACCTAGGAGTTAAGTGCATGAGAGAATGAAGACGTCAGTAACAATTGTTTTACTTACATTAATTTTGAATGGTTGCGCTACACCACAAACCTATACCGGAACGATAACCGATTGCCAAGATAATCCGATTGCTAGAGCAGAAGTAGAAGCATGGGAAAACGAATGGATTCCTTTTCACTTGCCTGGTAAACTTGGAGAAACCAAAACGGATGAAAATGGAACTTTCACATTAAACATAGAAAAAGAGGCGAGTTTCTTCGTTTATTCTGGTAATAAACTAGTATTTACAAGCCACCCTGGGAAATCGGAGACCAAGTGTACCAAAAATAGCACTTAACAAATCGTGGCAGCAAGGGCGCTTCGCGCCGGGACGGCTTATACTTCGTTCCAGCCACCCCTGCACTCTGAGTTAATGGTCAAGAATCAGTATAAAGATGAAAATAGCCTTGGTATTTGTGGTAGCGGTACTCTACTCGTGGATCTGTGAGAGGCTTTTTGGTTACACCTCCACCTTGTATGTCCCAGTAGATATCCAAACCTCGCCAATACTGTATCAAGCGATGCTGGAAATTTATGGTCTGTGTGCCGTTCTAATTTTTGCTACATTGTTAGCAATTTTGATTGTCAAGCTTCGGCTCAAACAACCTGTCAAGCTATCGGTGCTTTTGGGGCTTCCATTAATTCCTATTTCAATTTACGGAGTTGTTAACTTTCTGGAAGTAGCACCGGCACTATCAGATTTTATTCTCAGCTCTGGATTTCTAGTGAGTACAAGTGTAAAAGTTCTTCTGGCGATTTCTGTGCTTCCGGTACTCGTTCTCTTGCTAAGGAGCAAAGCCCATTAACAAACGCAAGCAGGCTTCTATGGCCCTTTGAGCTTCCGCGGGACGCCCAACTCTTTGCGCCCCTATTGCGGGCGTAAGTGTTAGGAAGTAACTTAGTGAAGAATCTCTTCTTTCTTACATTGTTGATATCCCTCTCAGAAAATGTGTACTCAACAGTTCAGGTTCAAGAAGAGCTATGGATTGATGGGGCTACATTTTATATAGAGGAGCTACCTCTTCAGCAGCATCCAGATTTCAAAGAAATTAATGGTTATTTTGACCGAACGGTATGTTCTGGTAACTGGAGAGGGTATAAGGGTTACTGGGTAATCCGAGACAAGGAGCTATGGTTAAATCAACTAGAGAAAAATAATCCTTGCGGAAAAACTTCTGAATATTTGGATTTGTCTTCGGTTTTTAATGAGAAGAGTGCACTTCGTGGTATACCTGCAAGCTGGGTGACTGGCGATCTCAGTTTTCGTATAAGTAGTATATCGAATACACCCAACTATGAATATTATGAGTATGAGGCTGTTATTTACACTTTAGAAAATGGCCAGCTAACAAATCGTGAGATCAAGACAATCAGGGTTGATCGGAGAAAACACTAACAATCGCAGGCAGTTTGCTCCGGCCCTTCAGGCCTCCGCGGAATGCCCAACACTATGCACGTTTTGTGCGGATCGCTGTGCTCCCAGTTTCGCACAAAATGTGCATAGCATTGGTCGCCCCTGCTACGGGCGTTATATTTACTGATCTATGAATGAAGTGAATACCACAATTGAGTGCCCCTGTTGCGGCTATCTATCCCTAAATGGCGGTGAACATGGAGAGATATGTATTATTTGTTATTGGGAGTTGGATTCGGAGGTTGGTTTTAGGGGGACAGTGCCATCTATCAACAATCATGGCCTCTCGCTTGTCGAAGCACGAAATAACTTTGACAGGTATGGAGCTTGTTGCGAAGAAATGATTCAATATGTTTTACCAGCTGAAGCTCGTAAAGAATATAAACACTCCAGTGAAGTTGAGTAATAAATATAACAAATATAGGTACCCAACGCTTACGGCACAGGTGCTAAACGCGTTAAATGTGTCGAGTAATGGAGTAAGAGTGATGAGTCAAAAGTGGTATAGAAGCGCATGGTTTCCCATCTATAATTCTATGCTTTTTTTGGCTTTTGGATTTGTACTTTTAAATTACTACGGAATGGTTCACTGGGAAATAGTTGGGGATAATTATCTTCAGTTGGAGGGTAAATTAAAGGACTCCCTATTTAGCCTACTGTCAAAGCTCGGTGCGTACAGAATTTGCGGCCTTATCGCTCTATTTTTTGCTATCTGGGGATGTTTTTGCAAACCGAGATTGGCAATCATTTTGAATATTCTGTTGGGTGTGGTGTCGTGTTTTATGATAGTCGTAACAATGCAGGTATCTCATTTAACAAGGGCAGGCATGCTCGTAAATACTGCGCATTTACTGGACCTCCGCCGCGTTGCGACTCCGGCCCATGCTGCCTGCGTTATGAATCGAGTAGATTTTTGAGGATTATGAGTAATAAAGTTATTTTTATAATGGCCTTTTTTATGGTTGTTTGTGGGGTAGGTTGTGCAAGCCAAGAGGATCTTCTCCATGCTGATCTTTGGTCTGATGATTCATATATAAACACTCCTAAAAACAGTGAGGCTGCACAGGATCTAGGCAAAACACCTCGGGCTAGAATGTTGGAACAACGAAATATTGATAAAGAGAGAAAGAATCAATCATTAAAAGATCAGTTACTTGATGATTTAATTTTGGGTAAAGATGGAAAGATTAATTTTTAGCCTAATGTCAGTAGTACTCAAAGTATGGTGTCTCCGGCAAATCCATACAAAGCCATTAGATTCACTCTGGCCAAAAAGTACGTGGCCTCCACTGGACTACCTCCGCGTTGCTCCGGCACCCGTTTATGGCGGCGTTACCTAGAAAAAGAAAATCGAATCATGAAAGAACCAGAACTAATCGTCATCCTTCTAAATCTAGTCATCGTGCTTATTGCATATTTCATGATTTATCCTAAGTTAGCAGGGGCAGATGGGAATAAACTAGCAATTAGTGATATTTTTGCATCAGGCATATCGATAATAATAGCTGGTACCTTGTTCTGGAATTCAGAGCAAGAATTTAATGCCTTGTTTTTTAAGCTGAACTGGTTTTGGTTTACATTATTCACATATGCTGCAATAGAGATACCTTTAATGCTTTGGTATTACAAAAGAAATAATGTTTGGGAATCGTTCAGCAGCTAAGAAGCATATCAAACACCTTCCAGCCGAAATTGGTAATAAAACTATTTTCAGAAACCATCTAAACTTTTGCCTGGGAACTCTTTTCCTGGGGGTATCCGGAAGAAATGGGAGATGACATCGCCAGCCTATACGACTGGGTGGGATATTTTCCGAAGGTGGCGACTTGAGTGCGAATAAGCCTGTTTTCCCTGACGTCAAAATGTATCTTGTGTTTGGCGGGCTAGACATTGAGTATTGAAACCAGTGTTTTTTCTAATAAAATCATAGCGCTACATTTTTGTGTGCGGAAGACTGGCAATGTTGAGGTCAGCGGTTCGATCCCGCTTAGCTCCACCAAATTATCGTTGTAAATCAACGACAAAAAAACCGCTCAAGCAGCGGTTTTTTTTATGCCTGAAATTTAAGTTCATATTAAGTCCGCCAATTCCTTTGGGGGTAAACAGGCTAAGCGACTTCTAACTGGTAATTAGCTTCGGCCCAAAACTCTAATTTTGTATGAATTTACAGTGATACACTTTGTTGGACTTGGCCGATAAAGTGATTGTGAATAGTTTTTCCTTTTACATGCTGCCTCCTGGTTATCCACAGTTTGTTTTGGGGGCTGACCTTGGGTAGCTTCAGAGAGCGCGGCTATCTACTCGCGCATGCCGTTTATTTGTAACTGCTGGGTTTCTACTGTGGCCATCAAGGTCTTGGGTGATTTGCAATAGCTGGGAGAATTCATTCATGGCCTGTGCCTGCCACTTTCTTGAACCGGCCTATTGCCGGCTCCCAGTACTTGCAGTGGTGGCAAGCCCAGCCGCGTAATAACAGCTTCCCGTTAAATACTGGCTCTGCGAGTTTTCCACAGAGGGGGCAGCGTATTCTTGGGAGCTGCTGGGCTTGGTTCACACTGCTCCCTTTCTTTGGGTTTCAAGGTGAGACCACTCGACGCAAAGGGTGCGAAACTTTTTCTCGCCATGCGCAATGACGTTTTGGGGGTCTTTACCTTGGTAGCGAAGCGTAATTGCGTTGAGTGCGTGCTGATCGTTATCCCCATCCAGTAGAGCGAGGTCGGCAACGGGGATCGTGAAATCATTGCTATTCCAGGCTGAAAGCAATACCCGTGCAGCAATTGCGCTAGCGCCGGAGTAGCCGTTGGCTAGGGTGAGTAGGGTTTCCACACTCTGTTTGGGGCTGAAATTACTCATGCCGCATCACCTCCAAATGGAGGCCAGTCATTGCCCTGTGTTGGCCGGGCCAAAGTAGGGTTTGGCTCTGCCGTTACGGTTCGGTGGCACTTCTGATTTGCAGCGATCATGGGCCCGGTATAACCACTGGGGCGATTGGTGTCGTTCTGAGTTTGAGTTTTTGGAAAGTCATAGACTGTGGCGGTCATACGATGCCCTCGCGGTTATTGCGGATGCGAATAGTTCGAATAGTGGGGCGGTGTTGGATACGGGTGCGTAATTGCTCCTGTGCATCCGTACCAATACCGCTAAGAACTGAGGCGATCAGAGCGAACTGAGTTAATCCGTGCTTTACCGCCTTGGCCACCGCTTCAGTACGGTTGCGGGCATGCAGTTTGTAAAAGCATTCCGTCAGCAAGTTGGTGACATTGGCTACAGAGCACTAAATTGCTTCCGCAGTCTCCTTGTTCGAGAGGCCGTGGGCTCGGTGAGTTAACGCTTCAGCTTGGCGCTAGTGACCTTAGGTTGCATGCTGTTTGTATTTTGATGCCCTGTCCTTGGTTAACAACCACAGTAGCCGAAAGTTAATTTTTTAAAAGCTCCTCTCCTTGATATGCTCAGTGAGCGCTTATCACGGAGGATAAGAATGAAAAAACTAAGACATGCAGTAGTAGTGGTTCTGCTAGTGGCTGGCCTTGGTGGTTGTATTACAACGAATGAGACGCCAGTGATTATTAGTGAGTACTTTGCTTTAGAGCACCTTTCAACAAAGCAAGAAGTATTGAGTAAGGCGAGGCAAGCTTTGTTACGGGATGGGTTTCAGATTTTGTCCTCTGATTTAGAGGCGGGTTATATCTCTACATCCCTAAAAAACTGGAAGCTCACGCCGGAGCAGGCCAATTGTGGTGCAAACGAGGGCAGAGATTATTTAGAGGATAATTACACCAAGACAGAAGTCGCCTTTAATGTGGTTGTTGATGATAGGGATGTGATTGTTCGCTCAAATATTCAGGGCGAATACTTACCGGGAAAGCCGGCTCAAGATCTTACTTTGAACTGTGTTTCTCGCGGTGTTATTGAAGTTGAGATGGTAAAAAAGATTCTGTTGTGATTCTCAGCATTCAAAAAAGCCCGCTACTGCGGGCTTTTTTGTGTCTTACTCAGGGGTGTAGGAACCAACTCAGGGGTGTAGGAGCCAATAATTACGCCACAAAAGGATATATCTTTGCCTGTAACTTTCATCGGGGAGCGGATTGGATTGATGGGGAGTAGATAAATATGGCCCATATCTTCTGTATAGCCTTTGAAGGTGACCTCACCATTTATTTTGGCGATAACTCGGCAGCCATTGGTCAGAGGTTTGTCGGGGTCGACAAAAATGATTGTCCCTTCTGGATAAGAGCGCTGGCCTGCGTAGGGGCTAGTCATGCTATCGCTATTTACTCGTAATGCGAAAGCGCGGTTTGAGTGAGCAGCGGGGTAGGGCAGTCAAGCTTCGGCTTCCCCTGGCTCTAGTAGGTCTACGGCTTCACAAAATGCTCCCGCCTGCGCCCAGCTAATCAGTGGAATTCTTCCTTGGGTTCGTGGTCCTTGCGTAACATTGCTTTCCTCCTTGATACCTAGCTCACCAGGTCCACTGCCGGCACCGGTAAGAGGGCGACACCTCCGAAACTCTGTAAAAAAATCGAGCTGGCTACCCAGCGGGTTGTTACCCGTGCTCGCCTGCGCCCTGATGTATTTGGTCCTTTGGACGACCAAGTAAGTGTTGAAATCCAGTGAGCAAGCTAACTGGGCATAAGTTTGCTGGTAAAACCTGAAGGTCAATCATTTTCAAATCCCTCTGTTGCGACATGGTGATTCTGCTGCTTGTGGAGTAGGGCGGTAATTCGGTGCGCTATATGGAAATCTATAAGGGAGGTGGGTGGTGAGCTTTGAAGCTGCGGCATGGGCCATTAAACGCAGGACCAGAACACCAACAGCAAGCTGGTTTTAATCGCGTTGTCCGATTGCCATAACAGTGATACCGGGCAGTGTGACACGGGCAATGCGTACCTGGCCGACGTTGCGCAATGCACGAAACGTTTAGTGATCAATGCCATCGAAGAGCTGGAAGAACTGGGCTACCTGAGCGCGGAAAAATCCAACGGGCGCAGAACCAATTATGATCTCTTTTTACACGTAAACCGATGCAATGATTTCACCGGTGAAAATAAAACACGAACCGGTGAAATCTGAGCACCCAACCGGTGAAAATGACAACACGTCCTTCTCTATAGAACCAGTAAGAACCAATAAGAAACCAGTAGAGAGAGGCACAGTTCCAAAACGCGCCAACCCCAAACGCGGCACACGCTTGCCTGGAAACTGGGTTCTCGCGGACAAATTCCGCACCGAAGCCCAACGCCTCCGCCCAGACCTGATCCCCCGAATCCACGACATTGCCGAAAGCTTCCGCGATTACTGGATATCCCAACCCGGTCAGCGCGGCGTAAAACTCGATTGGCTCGCCACTTGGCGCAATTGGCTAAAACGCGAGAAGTACTTCGCACCGCAACCCCGGGCGTCAGGGCAGCGGCTAACACGAAACCTCAACGCAGTCTAAATCGCAACGGATACCAACTGGTAAAACCCAATCACCGAGGAGCGCTCACCATGTGCACAGTCACCATCCCAGAAGCCATCGAAAGGATTTCCACAACCAACCCCAGCAGCCCCCTAGCCGTATTCAGCACCAAGTCCGCTCACCTCGTGGAGGTTGTGTTTGCGAATACGGTGGTTACCCAATTCTGGATAAACCAGGGCCATATAAATTACCTGGGCACGTATCACCGAGATAATTTGCACACGGCTGAAAGAGGGTTTCAGGATTACTACGAGAGCATGCCGAAGGCAGCTTGATGGGGTGTGTGGCTGGTTTTTGGTTGCTTGAAAATTGCTTGGGGGCCATGACATGAAATTCGATAGTGCCAGACAAGCGTGGCACGACGCCTTTGATGGCTTCACAGCTGCATTTGATTATGAGGCCATGGATGGCCGAAGTACGGTTTTA
Organism: Microbulbifer sp. MLAF003; assembly: GCF_030012965.1. NCBI lineage: Bacteria > Pseudomonadati > Pseudomonadota > Gammaproteobacteria > Cellvibrionales > Microbulbiferaceae > Microbulbifer > Microbulbifer sp. MLAF003. The sequence continues at coordinate 3,941,859 of NZ_CP120232.1, read as the reverse complement.
TCAGCTGGGAGAGGGCGTAAGGTTGTAATTCGTGGAGAGGTGCAGGGGAGGGACAATCAAGTCATTTGCCGAGTGGATGCTCCAAGAGTCAGCGCGAAAGAAACCCCTGGGGGCTAGGGACAGCGGCAACCGTGTTATGAATGCCTGTGAAAAGGGTTTAATTCAAGACGTAGTCGCCAAGCTGCGAACGAGTGATCCACTGGCCTTCTGCTGGGGCATGGCCGCCTACGCCCCGCCAGCCGCAAGAGTCAAAGAGCGGGCGGCGCTATTGCAATACTTGATGTCTGAGTTTGACCAGTGGGAGGAGCCGCACCCGCGAGAAAATGTTAGCCAGCTGGCGCTATTTTGTATTAATGTGTGTGCACTGCGCGATGTAAATGGCTGATTAATAGATCTGGGCCATGCGCGGACAATTTTAGGGTGGGACAAGAAGCGTTGGGATAGGGAGTGGGTAAAAATTTGGAAGCGCCTACAGCGGCGTTTGGACCCATTACCCGCAAGAGCTTTAGGGCCAATTTCTGAGGTTGTGCAGGAGTACAGAGGAAGGCTTAAAGCCGCTTGTTGACAACTTTGTCCTGAGGGGTATAAATTCCTTAGCATGCAGTTTTTCTGCTCTGCTGGAAACCCGGCCTTCCCAGCCGGGTTTTTTATATCCCGATCATGGGTCATGAATGAATGAGAGCTTTCTGTCTATGACTGTATTTAAGAAATATTAGATCGGTCGATGATTTCGTAAAAAATAGTATCTTAATAATTATTGATTGAGCTTTGGATGAAAAAATTAGCATTCGTCGTATTTGGTTTTTTGTTTTCTCTTGAAGTCGCTGCTGTGAGTAGTGGATTTGTGGATATATCTGATAATAAGATTCAACTTATAAATGGTAGTGGAACGAGTAGACTTCTTGTTTACGGTGTAACCATGAGCGGTACGACATGCACTAATACAGATGTTCCGATATTGTTTTTCAGCGAAAGTGATATAGCTAAAGAAATGTATTCCATGATTCTGTCTGCTAAAGTGACAGGAAGAAAGATAAATATATTTTCTGGTGAATGTGTGAGTCTAGGGGGAGTTACCTATAATTCCATCATCTCTGTCTATATGAATTGAGAGTGGAGTGGTTAAGTAAATATTTTTATCGGTGCTAACTTAAGTGGCCAAAATCAGTATTCAGTTTTAGTTCTTTGTCTCTGTTGAAAAGTAACCCGGCTACTTTAGCCGGGTTTTTTTCGTTTCTGGGGCTTTATTTTCATCTCCCGGTGAACTCTGTACTTGGCTTCATTTTGGACAACCTGTCCGCTTTTATTTTCAAGGGGAAATAAGATGTTGTCCTTGTCGTAAAAATTTACAGATGACTTTACAAACTTTATTCCTAGAGATTTAGCTATTTCATCTCATGGAAATTATCTAACTTTTGCTAAAAGCTTAAGCGGTTAAAAACTCATGCATCTGTAGACATGATATTGACTAATCAGATGTCAGAATCTCCATTGATTTCCGCGATACATGTAAATAAACAAAAGTGAATATGCGATTATCGAAAGCTATAGCAAATATGATCTTGGTTGTTAAGTGTGAATTTGGATAAGCACTTGCCTAGGTCGCTCAGAACGTATCAATTAAGTAAAGGAGCTACTTGTGAAGGCATTAATTGCATTTGCTGCAATCATATTGATGACATTAAGTACAAATGTTATTTCAGATGACAATACTGCAATATTGATTCAAGTTGGTGGCGGCAATCTAGCCAATACAGATCAATCAGGCCTAACGACCCAAAATAACTTAATAGTTCAGACTCAAATTGGTACCTCTAATGAATCAGTTGCCGTGCAAAATGCTGGTACCAATAGCAGTGAAGCAACACATCTACAGAATGGGGAGTTAAACTTTTCTAGTTCGTCCCAGATTAATGACACCTCTCTTAGTAGCATCTCAATAGTGCAGCTGGGGCAATCAAATGAAGGCTTTGCAGAGCAAGGTAATGTCTCTCTAAGTGCTGCATTGGTAGGTCAAGTAGGATCATCGAACCAAGCATTTGTTGGCCAGCGTGATGTTGAAACCAGTTTTGCGAGTTCTAACCAAGTTGGCTCAATGAATGTGTCTTTCTTGGCTCAAATTCTTACCTTTGAAAGTATCGCTTTGATCAATCAACTGGGATCTATGAATCAAGCTAGCCTGGCTCAATCGGGTCCGGTCATGGCAAGTATTGCCTTGATCAATCAATTCGGTGATATGAATGGAGCTAGCCTTGGCCAAATAGCGGTTAGAGAAAGCAGTGCTTCAATCAACCAAGTAGGTTCTACGAATTGGGCCAGTATTACTCAAATTGGAGCGATGGCGAGTAGTGCTTTTATTAATCAGTTGGGCTCCACAAATGAAGCTATTCTCAGCCAAGGGAATGGGGTTGCTGGAAGTGTTGCTTCCATGAATCAAGTGGGTCAAATGAATATTGGAGAAGTGAGCCAACTTGATGCTATTGATAGTACTGCGTTTGTTAACCAGTTTGGTTCCATGAATATGGCGGGCACTGATCAGAATGAGGTTACTGGAAGTGGGGCCCTGGTCAATCAGCTAGGAGCTATGAATGAAGCTAACGTTTTTCAAAATATGGTTACTTCAAGCAGTAGCACTATCAACCAGTTAGGTACCATGAATATTGCAGGAAACGGCCAAAATACCGGCGTAGCGAGTAGCACTTCAATTAATCAAATAGGTTCTATGAATGCAGTTGGTATTGGCCAGGGTACGATCACATCAGTTCATAATTTTATAAATCAAATAGGTGTAATGAATGTTGTCGGAATTTCCCAGTGGGGTACAGAAAATACAATCTCGCTTAATCAATTAGGCGTCATGAATAGTATTGGTATATCTCAGTCAGGCACAGAAGGCTCTATTAGTTCGAATCAAGTAGGGTCTATGAATGAGGCTAGGCCTTTCCAAATTTCGGTTGCCGATAGTAGCGCCTTGACCAATCAAGTGGGGGTTATGAATGACGCTAACATTAATCAAAGTACAACTTTAGAAACTAGTGGATCCATCACTCAAATAGGTTCTATGAATGATGCAGATATTACCCAGCCATCCGCAGTTCTTAGTATTGCTTCTACCACTCAATTAGGAATTGGTAATAGCCATACAATTAACCAAGCTGGAGTTGGTCAAACCGCTGTAGTAGTTCAGATAGGAGATGGTAATGTAGGAACAATTACCCAGTGATAACAAGTTTTCCATCGCGATTTAGTTAAGATTTGCTTTACAGTATTAGACTTCCATTGCGAGCGAAACTGCTATCATTAGGTGCTTCCTGTAGCTGGAGTATGTTGTTGTAACTAGCTTTTGTGAATGACTTGTTATGATCTTTTGACTTCCTCAATGTTTGACTATTGTAGAAAAATATTATCTCGATAAGTCCTGAAAAAAACTAAATTCTTAAGGCTCGCTTAATGCGAGCTTTTATATTTCTGGTAACTCAATGTTCAATAATGACTACTTCCTAAACAGGGAAATGGCTTGTCATTGCTGTGGAAAAAATCATTTTAAAGATGAAACACTCAGACGCTTGATTCGAGCCAGAGAGCGTTATGGCAAACCAATGATTATTAATTCCGGTTACCGCTGTCCAGCTCATAACGTCAGATTAAATGCCACTATGGCCCATGCCACCGGCCAGGCTGTTGATGTTTCTGTAGCTGTGAGCGGGGCGCATAAGCTTATAAGAATTTCCTTAGGAGAGGGGTTCACCGGTATAGGAGCGAAGCAGAAAGGGCTAATCAAAGAGCGGTCTATTCATTTGGATGACCTTAGTTCAATTTCTGGCGAGCATTCGCGCCCTACGGTATGGAGCTATTAATGATTTTAGCTATATCCGACCTATTCGGAAAAGCCATAGACAAGGCGTTCCCGGATAAGGCGGAAGCTAACCGACTCAAAGAGCGGTTGGCACTACTACAATACTTGATGAGTGATTTCGACCAATGGGAAGAGCTGTACCTTTCAGAGAAATTTAGCTAGTTGGCACTATTTTGCATTAATGCGTGTACGTTGAGTGATGCGAATGGGCGATTGATAGACTAGGGTTATGCGCGGACAATTCTACGATGTGACAAAAAGAGTTGGGATAGGGAGTGGATAAAAATTTGGAAGCGCTTGCAGAGGAGTTTGGACGCTTTACCCGCAAGAACTTTAGGACCTGTTTCTGAAGTTGTGTAAGAGTACAGAGGGCGGCTTAAGGCCGCATGCTGACAGCTTTGTCCTGAGTAGGTATAAACTCCCTATTATGCAGTTTTTCTGTTTACAAAAAAACCAGCTCCCTCACCTGGGTTTTTTGTGTCTAAATATTCTACATGTTGATTTGTGAGTTGATAGACTGTCTATTTCTAATATGCCTATCCTTTATAAATATTGATCAAGTCTGCTTGATGATTTTTGAGTAAAATTTGGTACAACATTGGTTTGTCTGTTTTGATAATTTGTATTTGTGTACCAATTTGTCCCAAGCGAGAGTTATTAAATATACTGAAATCGAATTAACTGTCTTGAGTAGTGGATGTTAAAAATATATTGAATTTTGTGAGCATATTGGTGTTAATTTTTAAGTGAATATGTTTTAAAGGTATAAATAAATGGTCATCAGGTTTAAATTTTCTTTATTTTTAGTACTTGTGTTTTTCTCAGGGGGTGTTTTTCCTCAGTCCTTACTCTACTCAAGTGAGTTTGATTTGAAAAGAAAGGGTGGGGGAGAATTGTATGGAAGTTGGGTTTCTGTAAACCAGGCGAACTATATTGTTTCTACAAGAGAAGAGCTTCAGAATGCTTTGGCTCAGGCTTCCGCTGGTCAAATTGTATATGTCAGTGATAACGCAGAAATAGATTTAACAGGATACTGGGATTTAGATATTCCTAGCGGAGTTACACTTGCTTCTGGCAGGGGACAGGATGGAGCTCTTGGAGGACTTCTTTTTACAGATGAAATGAGTAAGAGGGGGTTGTTCAATTTAGGTGATAGATCCGACATCAGGATTACAGGTCTTAGATTTAAAGGGCCATTTGCGGGGATCGAAACAGATGATTGTGGTAATAGAGATGCTGATGGTATACGAGTAATGTCATCTTCTTCTGTTGAAATTGACAATAACGAGTTCTTTGCTTGGCCCTTTTCGGGAATCAAGATTAATTCTTCAAGAGCAATTGACATACACCATAATCATATACATCACAATCGGCGAAGTGAGAGAACAGAAGGTTGTCGTTTTTATGGGCTTGGTTATGGCGTTGTTACTGACACTAGTCAGGATGTGACTATTAGGCATAATCTTTTTCACCATAATCGTCATGATATTGCTAGTGCGGGTAGTATAGATGAATGGACAGAGTATGAAGCGGCATACAACCTAGTTTTAGGTGGAGCTAATAGCCATAGTTTTGATGTTCATGGAGGTGATGATAAAGATCATCGTGATGATCATAACGCTGGTCATTATTTTTTATATCACCACAATATTTTTTATAACCCCAACTATACTGCGGTTAAAGTTAGAGGAATACCTATTAAGGGGGCATGGGTCTTTGATAACGTTTTTTCTCATCATGATAAAGAGTTTGCTGTTCGACAGCATTATGTAACAGGGAATTTAACTGTTGGAAAAGATGAAGTTGGAGTAGCAAAGCCTAACGTTTATGGTGAAAAGGTGCCAGGTTATTGGAGTATTTCTTACTCTGGTGATCAATATTGGGAATGGCGTCGATTTGAAGATGAAGATTTTAATAACTTTGGCTGGGGAGACTTTGATGGCGATGGAGCGACTGATGCACTTCTTGCTAATGGCTCAGATTGGTTTACGTCTCCAAAAGCAAAGGGTGATTTAACCAAATTGGTTTCTTCGAGTGTTACTAAAGATAAGTTGCGATTTGGTGACTTTAATGGTGATGGGAAAACTGATGTTTTCAGAGCTAGTGGTGAAGGATGGTATGTAGTGTGGTCAGGAAAAGGAACCTGGAATAGAATTGGTACTTCATCTACAACAGTGGATAGCCTTTCTTTTGCTGATTTTGATGGCGATGGTATAACTGATATTGTTCATAACTCTAAAGGGACGTGGTCTGTATCTTGGTCTGGAACTTCCGGGTGGAAGACGCTAAATACAAATATGCCTGACTTTTCAGATTCAGTGATTGGTGATTTTAATGGTGATGGAATCGCAGACGTATTAAAGGCTGATGGTACTTACTGGTGGGTAAGTTTATCAGGTCAGGATCCATGGATAAAATGGGGGATATCGAAAATAACTGTGGATAGAATGAAGCTTGCTGATTTTGATGGAGATGGTACTAGTGATATTTTTATAGTAAGCAATTCTGACTGGTTGGTGTCTTTCTCCGGAAAGTCTGGATGGGAGAAAATTAATGCATCTTCTGTTTCTATTCAAGATTTAGTGATTAAAGATTTTAATGGTGACGGAAAAGCTGACGTGTTAACTAAGTTTTGATAGTGATTTAGCCCCTCCCTCATATGAGAGGGTTTTATACTCTAATCTAAATCTACTGGTTGTTATAAAGTCCGCTTTAAGCGGGCTTTTTTATTTGTGATGATTTAATGTTCGAAAATAACTATTTCTTAAACCGGGAGCTAGCTTTTCGCTATTGTGCAAAAATCATTTTAAAGATTAAATGCTAATGCGATTAATTTGAGTTAGGGAGCGTTATGGCAAATCCGTGATGATTACTTCTGGTTATCGGCGTCCAGCTCAAAACGAAAAATTGAATGCGACCATGCCCCATGCCTCTGGGCAGGCTGTTGATGTTTCTGTGGCTGTAGGTTGGGTGCAAAAGCTAATCAAAATTGCCTTAGAAGAGAGTCTCACCGGTATAGACGTGAAACAAAAGGGCTGATCAAAGAGCGATTTATTTGGATGACCTTGTTTCAATTTCTGACGAGTGTTCGTTCAAACAATTTTAGGGTGTGCCGAAAAGCGTTAGGATAGGGATTAGGTAAAAATTTGGAATCGCTTGCAGCAGAGTTCGGACCCTTTGCTCGCAAAAGCTTGAGGGCCTGTGTCTGAGTTTGTGCAGGAGTACAAAGGGCGGCTTAAAGCCGCTTGTTGACACCTTTTTCCTGAGGAAGTATAAACTCCTCAGCATGCAGTTTTTCTGCTTTAAATAATTAAACCGGCTATTGAGCCGGTTTTTTACACCCTGATTACACAGAAGTTTTAATTAACAATGTAACCCCAACTCCAGTTTTCGATTTGGGAGTATGTTTTGCATGAGCTAGTCCCAACAGCATGTATTTTTTTGCCTTGAGCTGCCAGAAGCATTGAATATATAGCCGCGCCGCCATTTTCATTCGTGTCGAAAGCAAGCATATCTTTATAGTTGGAGGCAGTACAATCGGCGGGTTCATAGTTTAGGTCAGACTTGAATTTGACATGCTCTTTTCCTGACTCGTCGATACGTACATACTCAATATCAAATGAAGATGCGATGCCAGCTGCACTGGTGATTGATGAGTAAGATAAGGCAATGGCAATCGGTAATATTAATTTTTTCATGGTAAGATTTTTTACGTTTATTTATAAAATATTCTCATCTAAAAGTAATAAATTTGATCTATAGATGAGCTTGATGTTCTTATGGTTTGATATAATTCTATATAGGGGTGGTAATTAGTTATTCCATGGTAGAGTTTATTTATAGTGAGTATGCGGCCTTTTGAAAATTAATAAATCCTAACATAAAGAATACGAGGGTTTGTTCCGCAACCCGATGTAATCTCAGGATCATAAGTGATCATTACTTCTCTATTACCCATAAGGGCTGCTAAAACTATAGATTGAATATCATCAGAACCTTCGTCATCTTGAATTCTAAATACCAAGAGCTCTCCAGTTGATTTACTTTCTAGCTGTACCGTCCGGCAGTTTGGTGAATGGTGTCCTTCAGTAAATATAATTTTACCGCGAACATTAGTTGAGTCCGCCGAAACAAAAGGTGCGGCTGAAGCTAAAAGTAATGCCCCCAGAGTTTTTTTAAGATTCATGTTTCTTATCTGTCTTATTGAAAAGGAGGAGTAGCTTACATATTTTTTGACTACTTTCAACCAAAAAACTAAATAGGAAATTTCTACCTCATGGATTTTAGCCTGATAAGATTTGCCTATGGGTCGAGTGCTACTTTGGGGCGATTGAGATTGTATGGCCGAACCTTCTATAAGGTAGAGCGTCCATGGTTGGGTAATCGACCGTTTGAGAGCTGTATCCCTGAGGGCCTATACCTATGTGAGCCCTATAGTTCTGCCAAGTATCCTAACGTGTGGGAACTAAAGAAAGTTCCAGATCGCTCGACAATCCTGATTCACGCCGCCAACTACGCCTCTGATGTTCAAGGAGGTATTGGAATTGGTATGCCTCTTGCTCCGGGTGCCTGGTGGGTAACCCAGTCGCGCAAAGCTATGAAGGAATTACGAGGCGTTTTGCTACCAAGATTTGAATTAAGTGTCACTCACTATATTTCGGAATAACCATGATTACAGCTATATAAGAGTTGATTGGTAAGGTTATAGATAAGGCATTCCCTGACAAGGCTGAGGCTAACCGTCTCAAGGCTAAGGTGGATGCTAAGCTCATTACAATGGACTTGGAGGAGCTCAAGCGGGCTACCCAGGTGATTACTACGGAAGCTATAGGTGACTCATGGATACAGAGAAACTGGCGACCGCTAACAATGCTGACGTTCGTAGGATTGATCGTGGCTCATTGGCTGGGGTGGACAGCTCCAAACCTCGGCAAGGAACAAGCGCTCGCCCTCCTGGGGGTAGTAAAAATCGGCCTCGGTGGTTATGTCGTGGGGCGCAGCGCTGAGAAGGCTATCAAAACCTGGAAGCAGTCATGACTTTCCAGGGCGCAGTAAAAGAAATAACAGAAAAAACCAGTTATCTCACTGCTGTTAGTGTAGGCACTTTTGCCGGGTGGCTTGCAGATAACTGGTTAGGTTTTGCTGGTGTACTGATAGCTGCAGCAAGCCTTGCCGTTAACTAGTACTACAATCACAATAGATAAAAAATATAGGAAAGGCTGTAGGGAAAACTCTGATGAAAGTCAGTGTTAGCCTGGATACCTCAGTATTTGATCGTGCTTCTGCTGATCTGCAGCGTCAACTCCCTTATGCCAGCTCTGTAGCCCTAAATAATGTGGCCTTTCGTATCCGGGGAGAAGAGCGCACAGCTATCTTGAATATCCACCCCAAATTCCTGCTGTGTGATATTGCCGATGAGAGTGCCGCAAAGGTTGCCTCGGAGTCAGAGTTTGAAGTAGGTGTTTCTGAGAAATCCAACACTGTACCCGACAGCATGCGCAATATTGCCAGCATGATCTCCGATGGTCGCCTTTGCGGGCACAATAGCTGGTACGTCAATGCTGACCCGGTAGCGCACGACACTATCGAAGTGCTCTACTTGGACGGCCAGTAGGCCCCAGTACTGGAACAGCAAAACGGCTCGAATATCGACGGGGTGGAACTCAAAGTGCGCCTTGACGCCGTCACCAAAGCCTGGGACGCAAAAGGTATAGTGAAACTCCCTAAAACCTATTATCCAACTCAGCTTGAAAGAATCCGAAAAGGGCCACTTATTGCGGCCTTTTTATTGCAGTAGCTCTAACCCAGGCGGGGAAAAGAAATGGCTACTAATTTTGTACAAGACGGGTGCATGCTGGATTAAACCAATAACACCAGCGCAGCTATCGCTTACGGCCAAGTAGTGGCCATCGGCGGTGGCCCTTGACAATATTGCGATTGGAGCGAGCGGGATCGTCGCCATTGAAGGCGTATTCATGGTGCCAAAGGTAACCGGGGTAGTGATTGGCCAGGGGCAAACCCTTACCTGGGATGTTTCCGCAGAAGCCTTTGATGATGCTACAGCTACAGCTACAGCTACAGCTACAGCTGCAAGCGGCGATATCACCGGTCACACTGCCTTCGCCGCAGAGGATGGTGTTACCAGTGTTGGAGTGAAGTTTACCGGCGTACCAGGCACGGTAAAAGCCTAGGTGATTTATGGACCTGGACCAAAGAGCCGCGGAGCGCGCGTTTCGCAAATTGGATAAGCCCGCTACCTATACAGACGGTAGCGGTGGTGAGTCTATAGAGTGCCGAGTGATTTGCGAGAAGGACCTTGATGGATTTTCTAAAGAGCGGGTGCGGGTACAACGCATTGAGTTCAGCTTACTAGTGAGTGAGGTAGGAGCTCATAGCGTCGAAGCTATGATTAACCTTAATCGGCAGAAATTCAAAGTGCGTCAGCTGTTGGAGGATGATGGGGTTGTGCGGCGGGTACAGAGGGATGGGTAGTCCAAGCTGGCAGATCAGCAGGGAATATCTGATTACTGTGGCTGAAATTTATAGAATTGTTTAAAATAACGAATGGAAATTTGCCGAGATAGCAGTTACAACTGTGGATAATTGTCACCAAAAGCAAGCTTCCAGTAAAGTTTTATATTAGCGAAGAGGGATAAATGAAAAAGTATTTGGTTCTAGTATTGATGTTTATTTCGATGAATTCATTTGCTGGTGCAGGATATATTACTACGGGTGCTACAGTGACAAAAGTATCAGCAACTTCACAGAATGCAGATGCTTTTTGGGTATGGTATTCATCAGGTACAGATAAGTGTTCAGGAAAGGTAAAATTTCAGCTTGCTAATGCAGGGACTGAAGGAGTATTTCAACGAACTTTTACGCTAGCAACGACAGCTTTAGTTTCTGGCAAGCGAGTTGATGTTTATAGTTATACGGATGATACTGATTGTTTGTCAGCGGTTTCAATCGATCTAATTGGTTAGTTTAATTTTTTTAAAATATTCCCTAAAAGATATAAGTCAGCGAAAATGTTGAGTTTTAAATAAGCTACCATAATTTTACACTCTTAATATTGCATTAGGTGAAGTCATTTAAATAGCTTGCTTGGTTTTTCCGCGATTAGGGGCGGGAGAAGTTTTGGTTTAGAGTAGCTCTCTTTCTAGATTTTATATTGAGCGTCAAGTTTTCAATTTATTAAAGTAGGAATTACATGAAAAAAATTTTGAAACTAATAGTAGTAACTTTGGCAGTCTTTCTATCAGGATGTGGGCTAATCAAAGAAAAAAGACAGTTAGCTATTTCAGAAGTCTACACAAGTTTAGACTCAGCTGCCTCAGAAGTTCCTTCCATGTTAAAGCTTAGTAGAGGGGATTCGCTTCAAATAGAAATTAGCGAAGGTCTATCACCTCGGCTAAAAAGAGGTGAACATACAGATTATTTTGAAGTGGTAGAAGTTGAGGGTGCTAAAGAGACGGAATTCTCTTTAGTGCTTCACGCCATGTGTGATTGCTTAGGTTTGAGGAAATGGGCAGTGCTATCAGAAGTATACTTAGTTAGCCCTTCTGGCAAACAAGTTGAGTTGCATCGGTCAGGTTTGCAGTCTATGACGGTTGCAGGTGAATTTAAGGAAATGGGTCCTCACAAGTTTATTATTATTGCTTCCTCTAAATATGAAGGTCAGAAAATGGGAAGTATTGACGGTTATCTACCACTTGGTAAACCTGCACAAGTTATTGAACTTAGCTTACCTTTAACTGTTCACCCTACAGGTACGCTAAAGGTTGAATATGAGTAAACTTAAATATGGAATCATAATGATTCTTTCTTGCTTGCTTGTAACTTCGTGTGCGACTTACAATCAAAAAGAAATTGTTAATACTTATCTTGCAAAAAAAGATACTTCATATAATAAGTTTCCTATAAGGAATCTCTTTTCTTATGCGAATGACTGCAAAAATCAAGGTGAGAATGAATTTTGCTCTTGTGTTGAATGGGCTAAAGACTCTTCAGGTAAATTACCAAAACCCGAATTTGGATTGGTAGACGAGGAGAAATATATGGATCAGGCACTTCCTGCTCTAATGGATTATTTCGATAAGTTAGAATCTTGTGAAGTGTTTGCGCCGATTTCAATTGATTTTGAAGTGCCGGCCAATACGGCTGTCGCAGAAAGAATTTTGCTGGAAAATCAAGATAAAATACTCACGCCAGAAAATTCTAGTGATATTGAAAATATTCAGAAAGAGATAGGGTGGACTTTCAAAGTTAGTAGTGTCAAAAAGAAGCCCAGCTTTACTAGAGGGAGCTTTGTATATACGGGGAGAGTTGGAGATCAGGAGAGGTTTGATTACTCAGGTAGTGATTCAAAGTATGCCTATATCAATGGCGTAAGGCATTTTCTTGACAAAAAACAGAGCCCAAACATATTTAAAGTTAGTGGGTTGGGTGAGTGTAAGTTTGTATTGGGAGAATGCATATATGGACCTCCTGGTGATAGAAAGAAAGTTTTTACTGTTTTTGAAAATGGTGTTTGGATTCATAATGTTGGAGCTCTTTCAATAAGACATAGAATGTTAAAAAAAATGATCTACGATAGAAGTGGAATTCCTCTTTATGAATATTGGGAGAAGCCCAATTTTACATATGAAGCAATAAGACATGAAAAAAAATATTTTTAGGGTGAATGTAGCTGGTTTTTGTGATGATAGTTATATCTAAATGGGCTCTAAAATAGGATCTCCCTTTAAATTTTTCTAGTCATCACAGAAAAGGTACTTCGGTTACAAGGCGCTGCTGTGCTATCGATATCTGAACCCGCACTAGCGGGTTTTTTTATGCCCGAAACTCCTGGAGCGACCCCTAATGACCCAACGCATAACAATACGCGATGCCGTACAAAGCAAGCTACAAACCCTATCCGGCTATACATTCCCACCCCTTGGGACCACAGAAGATATAGATTCAAAAAAGGCTATCGGCTATTGGGCTGGGCTTTACTACCGAAAAAGCTGGTCACGACATTCATGGCGGTAACAATCGACAGCTGAATCTATTTATATCTAAACTCTTTTTCATGTTTTTTTGTCCCCTAGGTTTATCAAATGAGGAGTAAGTTTTGGCTCCTGAAGTTCGAGGATTTGTTAACCACTTAATTGTTTTAAGCTCAAAGCGAAACGTTCGTGCCATTAGTTTTATTAAATTCTTTTAGTTTTATAAGTGATTCACATGGCGGCGATACTTTTGGTCTGATAATATCTCGAGCGATATAAATGCATGGAGATAATAGATGGAATTTAGGTGTTTTTTAGCTATATTTTTGATTTTTTTGGTGTCAAAGCAGTAGCTTCAAATAATGTTATAGACTATGGTGCCATTCCGAACGATGGTATTGATGATACTGCTGCCTTTCATAGAGCGATTGAGAATTCTGATTCTATTGTTTACGTCCCTGCGGGCGAGTTTAATCTATCTGCCAGATTGAATTTTAAAGGTGATACCCTTTCTATAAAAGGGGATGGAATTGGAGTTTCTAAGCTTGTATGGGCATCTGGTTCCAATGGTATTTATGTTGAGCCACCTTCTGGGAAGCACAAAGCCGCTGTAATTCAAGGGCTTACTTTATTTACTAAGTCATCAAATTCTGGTAGCGCTTATCAGTATAATGGGAAAAATAGCATTGTTAATGATCATATTCAGCCAAGAACTAGGCCCAAAGTTATAGTTCGTGATGTAGAGTTGTCAGGTTACACAGGAGCAACTAATAGTGGCTGGAATACTGGCTTAATAATTGACACTGCTCTAGGAGTCCACATAGATGGATATTATTTTTCTGGTCAAGTAAAGAATAGTACAAATACTCCATTGAGTAGTAGGGGGATATGGATGAGGGGGAGTGGTCACTCTGTCCAGGTTACAATCGAAGAGGCTGAGATTTACTATACCAATATTGCGATAGATGTGACGAATCATGAGGGGCTTTATATCTCAGAAAGCAATCTTGTATTTGTTAATTATGGTCTAAAATTTGCGAACTCCGCTGTTGAGCCACAGTTAAACTTATCAAACTCTCATCTTAATTGTAAAATTGGTTGTGTTTGGCTTGATAAAGTTGCTCAAGTAAGTATTAAAGATAATTTGATGTATGGGCACCATACATCTAGTCAGTCTGTATTTGGTGTGCAGCTATTTAGTGGCTCAGATCATTATAATATTTCTAATAATACATTTATTAACACTTCAGGATCTTTTGGTTTTAATAGTGTTGTTGTTCATTCGGATAAGGGCATTATATCTGGAAATATTTTTTCGCTAAAAAATAAAGGGGCAGGGGTTTGGTTTAAAAGTTCTGCGAGCTATGGTAAAGCTATCAATAACATTTGTAATAGTTGTGCTACTAAAGGATTGAATCAAGGCGGTGGTACTAATAGTATTAATTGGTTATGGTAGTTAGAAGCTATACTGAAATGAATGAGCGTAAATTGTAAATCTTAAGTAATCTATTCTAGATATGTAATATTTTTGAATTTCAGCTGGTTGCTGAAAATAATATAAGAAAGCTGTTTTCTGCCATATATACTGAAACCCGCAATAGCGGGTTTTTTATGCCCAAAATTCCCGGAGTAATTCCAATGACCCTACGCATCACACATCCGCAATATGGTTTTAAACAGGCAGTAAACTCTATACGGCTACACACTCCCACCCTCTGGCATCACAGAAGAAATTGATTCATTAAAACTGCCATCCATTGTGGTGGGCTTTATAATCGAAAACACTGAATACGAAATGCATGGCGCACCAGTAGGTAGCTGGATCTGACTATTGCCGTGGTAGTAAAGAGCGATGGCGATATGTATGCCGCACTGGATCAAGCGGCTGCAGATATTGTGAGTGTCCTCCAAGATGACGCGACCCCGGGCAAAACCTGTGACTTATTCCTACTCAGTCAAACCCAGAATGTTACAAAACAAAATTTTCCCGCAGCGATGATGGCAGTTCTTATTAGCCAGTGACTGGCATGTTGGATATCGACCCCGGTGAAGAGTTGCGCGGTTCTGTTGAGATGACGCCGATTGATGGCATCAGCGATTAAATGGATTACGACTCTTCCGGCTTACATGATGCTGGCGAGGTCTCTATTACCTTGATCTGGAAAGAGGACGATAGCGGCCAACAGGCTCTGCGTGATGATTACGACATAGGAAATCGCAGAGTATGCCGCCCGGATGTTGTGTATGAGTGTTAGCGGTAAGGTCTGTGTGCTCAATACTATCCGTACCGAAGACGTGTTAGTGACCGCTTCCTTTCGGACTAAACAGAGGAAGCGTGATTGCTGTTTAAGCGGGCTTGTATGATAATCCGATACGCTTTGGTGCTCCAGGATGAAGTGTTTGAATTTAATAACTGAATTATTTTTAGTCCTGTAATTCTGGCTGTGGTAGCATTGCGCCAAAAAAATAGATGGACAATTAGAGGCTATGATAAACGTGAAATTAAATGTTAATGAAAAAGGGTTCTCAACGGGTATAAAATTTTTATTGCTTACTATATTCCTTATGCCGACTGTAGCGCTGGCAGGGATTTCGCGTCACAACAGTGTAGATTGGGTTCTGGTCAGTAGTAATAAAATGAATAAAGCTAGTTTTGTCCAGTTTAAAAACAAGCTTGAAAATGATGAATGTTTCATGGGTAGTAATTCTGCGAGAATACGCTTTTCAAGTGATGATAGCTCATTGTTATCGTTACTTCTCACTGCTAAAGCTGCATCACTGAAGGTTGGTTTTTATTACAATACGAAAACTGATTTGCCAGATGTCACAGGTCATGGGACGGCAGAATGTGAGATTGTTAATGTGTGGTTAGAGTCTTAATAATATCGGTATATGTAATATATTTTTTAATTGCTAACAGTATATGGTTAGCTGAGGTTATATGAAAACTTTTTCTACATTTTTTCTTTTGGGTAGTATTTCAATTTCTGTAAGTGCAGAGACTACTAAATGGCTTGCACCTGATAATATTCAAGAGTTTTATCCAGATCGTGGCGGCGTAAATGTGGTTTTGGCGAAAGTCTCTTCGGATTATTCTATATGTAATGATGGGCGCAGATTTTATTTACCTTTAACCCATCCAAATTATGAGGTTACATCTTCAACACTTCTCACTTCATTTGCCTCCGGGAAGAGGGTCAAGCTCATTATCAAACAAATCTCTGGCTGTGCTCCTGAAATAGACAGGGTTGTTCTTGTTAATTACTAGACTCGGTAGCCTAGTTAGTCATGCTGCTTATGCTGGCTAGCCCTTTGAAAGCATTATTTGCTTAGATTGATGCGCGGGGTATTGTGGATATGAATTTAAAATTATTTTTTAAAAGATAATTATTACATTACTGCCCTGTCGTATTTAAAACACCAAACCCGCTCTCGCGGGTTTTTTTATGCCTAATTGAGGCGCTGTTAAGGGCCACAGGCAACGCCAGTGGATGCACTACACAGGAGTTAGGTGAGCACGCGCTCGGTGGCTCGCAATACCCTGGCGAGCGTTTCCGGTATCTCCGATGCGCAGGGTGTGTTGCTTACCTTTAAGTCAGTGCAAACCGACGTGTTCGACCAAGCCATTGTGCTATCGCAAGACCTGGCAGCAGTAATGGGTGGCGATGCTAAGAGTACAGCGCTTCAACTTGGTAAGGCGCTGGAAGACCCAGCAAGCGGCCTGACAGCACTGAAACGATCTGGTGTCTCGTTTGCCGAGACAGAAAAAGGACAGATCAGGACCATGCAGGCGAGCGGCCAAGTGGCCGAAGCGCAGCGCTTCATCCTGGCCAAGCTGGCACAACAGGTAGGCGGGGCTGGCTCTGATGAGGCGGGCGGACTCGCCGGCCAGGTCGAAACTCTAAGCCAGAACTGGCAAGAGTTTCTGGAGGCAATGGGCAGGACCGAGGAGGCCTCCAAGAGTGTTGGTTTTGTCGCCGATGTAGTGAGCTGGTGGCGTACTGTGTTGATGCCAACGGAAGCCGAGAAGAATGCGGATAAATATTTCGAGCTGCCGGAGAAGTATTTGTGGCATCAAAAGGAATTGGAGAAAGCGACGGCTCAATGTGAAGCGGCAAAAATGGAAAAACAAAGATATTGGGTAGAAAAATACCGTATACAACTACAGGAAATTAAAGACGCTGATCTAAAAGCGGCAATGGCGCGGCGAGACGAGCAGAAAAAAGCGGCAGAAGCATCAGCGGCAACCAGCGAGCAAGCAGAGCGGGATTAGGCCGCGGCAGAGTTTAAGCGTCTACAGGATGCGGGCTCTCTGCAGTTGAATCAGCTGGATCAATTTCTGGTCGACTAGAGCGGCAAGATTAAACTCGACTATGAGCTGCGATTGCAACAAATTGCGGCGTTACAAATTTCTGAACAGGAACTTAGTAAGCGAGGTTTCGAATCTACTGAGGCGTTGCGGGCTGAGTATGTCGAGCGCGAGAAGGCACGCTACCAAATGGCCCTGGCTGAAGAACAGGCGCGCTCGGAGAATGGTGAAGTTGATGGTAGTCAAGCCGGCGCAGATGGACTCACCGAAGCGGAACGCTAGAGTATTGTGGCCCGCCTGGAAACCCTGCAGCTTTCCTGGCTCACTGAGATGGAACAACTGCAGGTGCAGCAGGATGATGAAATAGCCCTGCTACAACAGGCATTCGCCACCAAGCTGATAGCTCATGATGACTATGAGCGAAAACTTACCCTACTGGAAGCTAAGCACGCAAAACAGCGGCAAAAGCTTGAGCAGGCTTTCAACGAAAGCAAACTGAAAATGTTTACTGCCGGTGCCGGGCAGATACTGTCTGCTGCCGCTGTCTACACCATGGACGACGGCCACAGCGCTGGCACTATTGTGCGCGCAACGGTAACCTAGACCATAGAGTCCACTAATAATGAAGCTCAGGCTGTTGCGGTGCTAAAATGCTCCATTGCCGTTATTGATGATCAGAACAATGTACAGACTGATGGCGCCGGAGATCTGATGTCCAGCGTTTATGTAGCCACCAAAACTCTGCAGTCTGATGCAGACCAGCCGGTAAACGTCGCCGATCATGCTGCTGATTTAGTAGCGAGTTGTATTGTCGAGGTGGCCAACCGCCCGGCTGTGCATAGTTCTTTTGCGGCTATGGCGATACCGAGTGGGTGATACTGGCTGTGGTTTTCAGTATTGAAGTGGGCGTATTGCCGGTGCGAAAGCCCGAATTATAGAGCCATGGCTTACATCTATAGAAAGTCCCCCTAACTTATTGATTTAATTATGGGTAAAATGTGTTCAAGAGCGGGAGGTCGAACTAGGCGACTTGAGCTGATGGCTCACTATATCTGGCTACTATTTGAACAAAAGTCTAAAACCTACTGCAAATAAAGGCTCTTCTGTGGAGCTTGGAAGCTCCCTCCCAGAACTAGTGGCCAAATGGATAGTGAGCCACTGGCTCTTTAATAAACTGTTATAAATCTTGGAGAGTTTTGTGCTCGGAAAGCTGAATGCGATAGCTACATATATAGCTTGGTTATTTCTTGGAGGTATGATTGCATCCTTTGTTCTTGGCTACTTCGACGTTACTTATGAGATGCCCGTCTACTATACGATCTTTGGCGGTTTCTTCTCGTTTGCAATCATTCACTTTGTATTGGCGTTTTGGGTACGTTGCCCGAATTGCAACAAGTGTTTAACCTTTCAGGGTAAGCATGGGGTTCATCCTGCCTCTATACACAAAAGCTGGTCGTCCGTTGTACTCCACTGGTTTTCAGGTAGGATAGGTTGCATACATTGTGGTACTACAGTTTCTACAAATGATTTATAACAAGACGCAGCAATCGCTCCCTTCGGTCTCTGGGATAGCCAAAACGCTGCGCCTATTTGTCTGCCCCTGTGCGGGAAGTTACATCTCAAAGTAGTAGAAATCATGGATAAATGGACAGAAAGTCAAATAACACCACCAAATAAGGGATCTGGATTCAAGAAAAAACACGCTTTTCTTGGTGTTGCTTCAATAGTTTTTGCTTTTATTGTGCATTACTTATATACATGCACCTGCATTTTTGGTTCAACTATTTGCCATAAACAAGGAAAGCTTCACGATGCAAAGGATCCTTATATTACTGAAGTTAAATTTTCGTTTTTGGCCGAACCTGGCAAGCTTGTTTATCCTTGGGCATCTATGATGTTAAAAGAAGAAGGAAGCGTCGGGGTCGAACTTACAATTGATAAAAATGGAATAATTACAAAAAGTAAGATTTTCGAGTCTTCGAAATTTGAGCATCTTGATCAAGCGGCTCTGAATTCAATTCCAACATTGCTCGTTGATTCTTCAAAAATTGATAACGAGAATGGCTCCATTAAAAAAATTAAGTTTACTTTTAAAATACCAAATGAGAATAATGTAACAAGTTTAGGCATGGGACGTAGCTAAAGCTGCGCCCATGCTAAAAGCGTTGGAGAAGTTGACGATTATGAATAAATTATTTTTATTACCAATTATTTTTCTTTTTTCTGGTAATGTATATTCTGCCTATATTGAAGGTATCGATATACAGAGGGTTCATACAAAAAATAATGGATTTACCTACTTGAAGGTAGCTAACCCTCCTGAGGATACGTGCGATTGGTATTCAGAAGATTTTAGGTTTAAATCTGATACGGAAGCTGGAAAAGCCATGCTTTCGAATATACTGTCAGCGCATGCACAGTCAAAACCAGTAACTTTATGGTATACCCCTAGTACAGGGTCAGGAACAGTTAATGAAACATGTACTGAAGAGAAATTGGCCGAAATTACAGGGGTTGGTCAATAGTAATTCATAACAAGGCGTTGCAGTACCACATCCGAAGCTGTGTACCTTTTTTGACCGCTGCGCTTATACCACAAAAGTCCCACAATTTTAGCTGCGGCTGAATGCGGCGTTATGCGAAGG
This sequence comes from Microbulbifer sp. MLAF003, assembly GCF_030012965.1. Taxonomy (NCBI): domain Bacteria; kingdom Pseudomonadati; phylum Pseudomonadota; class Gammaproteobacteria; order Cellvibrionales; family Microbulbiferaceae; genus Microbulbifer; species Microbulbifer sp. MLAF003. Next base: position 3,922,059 of record NZ_CP120232.1, on the reverse strand, counting down.
TAGAAACAATGAATAAAGGATTGCTGTTCATAATATTGATGTTTTCAAGTTCAGGTGCGTTAGCATGTTCTTGTTTGTTGACGATACATCGCTAGAAGCCCGCATCCGTTCGCATGAAGCCTTAGTTCATGTAAAGACATTAAGTCGCGAGAAGATAGAAACTGGACGTAGTGAATACTGGAAGACTAAGGTTGAAGTAATTAAATTCTGGAAAGGGGATGCAGATTTAAAAGAATACTTCGTTATGATAGAAATAGGAGAATCTGGCAGTTGTGGGAATCCTGCTCCAACGCTGGAATATGAATTTTTAGCTTTTGTTTGGGCGCAGGACAGTGAATATTTGTATACCGGAGGTTGCTCTTGTTATTCATCTATAAATATAGAATCAACGAAAAAAGAAATGAAAAAGATAGATGAGTATTTTGGTAAATGATGGTGCGCCTAATAAGCAAAGGCACCCGACGTCAAAACCTCCGATTCACTCTGATTTTTCCACAGGTACTTTCAGCGATAGTTGCCTATGAATATTGAACCACTACTAGGTCTGAATTGCGTCAGTTTTGGAGCATCCCTAGCGAAGGCTAAAGATAAATTTGGCGAGCCTGCTGGAATAAAAAATAGAAATTTCAAAGATGGGGTCAGTTCAGAGATTTGGCTATATCCGAATCCAGGGTTGGAACTCTACTTTGAGTCAAAAGATAACAGGAAATTTGGGGGAAATTAATATTACCTCTAAAGAAGTCTTACTTGAGGGCTCATTTCCCGCTGGGCTTAGTGAGACAGGATTGCGGTCTAAATACCCTAATCTTAAATTAAGCTGCGAAGATGGTGCTTACAAAGAGTTTGAGTATCCTAATAAAGAAATTGAATTTTGGCTTAAAGGCGGTATTGTATCACTTGATACGAGTTTGGTCAAAAATTAGAGAGTATGCGACTAATAAGTTGCTCAAGAAGGACGTTTTTTACTTCGCTCTATCTTGTGCTTAAATAGTACAAAATAAATCAACTACTAAAACGCGCCTTAGCAAGGCGTTATTTTTACTAAGGAGGTATTGTGAAATACTTATTATCTTTAATTCTTTTTTTATCTTTTTCGGCAAGTGCCAATGACTGGAGTGGGCCAGTTAAGGTTGTCGAGATAATTGCTGGCTATAAAGATGGTTTCGTTCTTTTCCGTACTTCAGGAGATATAGTCAATCCAAACGACTGCCAAGACACGTATAGTTTGGATCCTGAGAACTCAAATGTTGAGCTTGCCCTTTCACTTCTTCTTGCAGCACAGAGAAGTGATTCTGAAGTGGAAATTGGAATTGATCCGTCTAACTGCGGTAGATCTGGCGTACAACACTTATCAGGAAAAATTAAAGTAACAAGAATTAGATCGCTATAAAAATAACAAAGCTTTGCAGCGGACCAATTAACGGCTCTTCGAGCCTAAATGCAATTGTTGCCTGAAAGCGATATTAAGTGGCGAATGAAGAAATGATGAATATTGAACTAATAGGAAACATAGTAGGACTCATTCTTGCCCATAGCGCCTATATCGGTAGTGGGCAAGATGGAGAGTTAATGGTTCCATATGTGATTTTCCAATCAGGAGAAAATAGAGAGCTTCAGAACTTTGAAGCCGAAACTCAGCAACGTGCTGTTGACTTAGCCCACGAGGCAATAGAAAAGCATCAACATATTGTTGATGTTTGGGCATATGCACAAGAGGGTCTTGTAACCCTGGAAGATGGCTCAAAGCAGGATGTATATCTAATCAAAGCATGGGCGCAGGGGCTAAGTGAGCCTATCCAGCTATACCAAATGTTTCATCCAAAGCCATTTAAACTCATTGGCAGTATAAAAATACTCAATTTTGAAGGTGCGGGCTTCGAGTTGGAACAAGCCGAAGCTTTCCATTCAGCCCTAAATTCAGGCATTACATCGCATCAAAAGGCCAATGAAAAATGGGAGGGGTGGTTAGAATAGAAGCTACTTTACAAGAGAGTGATGTTCGTTCCAGTCACTGCGTCGCTTCCATCGGACGGCCCACGCTTCACGCGGTCCGCCGCATACTCTAGGCGTTAAATGAAAGACTTACCCACGTTTAGTAGACACCCTGTATAGTTAGGTTTAGTCCTAACACGGAGGTGTATCATGGGTAAGAAAAGAACTCAGGCGTATACGGAGGAGTTCCGTAGAGAAGCAGTTAAGAGAGCGGAAAAGCCTGGAGCAACAACGGCCTCCGTGGCACGAGAGCTAGGCGTCAGCGCACAGCAGATCTACAATTGGCGTCGTCAATTTAATCGACTGTCTGATAAGCAGTTCAATAGTTTAGGCGGCGTCAACTATTCCAAACAGGAAAGCGCTGAAGTTCGCAAGCTCAAGAAGGAACTGCATGAAGCACGTCAGGAGGTTGAATTTCTAAAAAAGGCAGCTGCGTACTTTGCGAACCACCGAGAGTAAAGTACGCACTGATACAAGAGCATGTAGGGTCATTCCCGGCTAGCTTGATGTCTCGGTGTTTAGAGTTCTCAAGATCGGGTTATTATCGATGGTGAGGGCGGTTGCCACCTCCTCGCACGATTAGAAAGATACGAACAATCGAGAAAATCCGTGAGACGTTTGCTGAGTTTAAAGATCGGTTTGGAGCGCCTAGAATCACTCGCGAGCTTCAAGAGATAGGTGAGCCGTTCACGGTACTATGTCGTTGTGCTTATGCAACAGGAGCATATTAAAGCGAGAAACGGAAAAGGCTTTCGATATGGTCAGCCCGTAGAGGGAAATATCAATGTCGCCGCCAACCTACTTAGGAGTTGCTTTGATGTGGATCGACCAAATTGCCGCTGGACCAGTGACATTACGTATATCTGGGTTCTGGAGCGGTGGTTGTACCTCGCGGTAGTTATGGATCTGTACTCTCGACGTATTGTAGGTTGGGCATTCGACTCTCAGATGGCCGATGAATTGACACGTCGAGCACTGAAAATGGCTCTAGAGAGAGGACAAATAAAGCCTGGACTAATAGTTCACTCTGACAGGGGTGTGCAATATCGATCGCAGAAATACCAGGATCTCGTGTCTGAAAGCAAGTGCAAGCCGAGTATGAGTCGCCAGGCTAACTGTTGGGATAATGCAGCAATGGAATCATTCTTTTGCAGGCTAAAAGTCGAGCTGGTCTATGCCGGAACATTCGAAAGCGAAGTGCAAGCAAAATCTGAGGTGTTTGAGTACATTGAGATTTTCTACAATAGGGTTCGTAAGCACTCTGCATTGGGCTATGTAAGTCCAGCAGAGTATGAGCGTAACTATACATAGTTAGAGTGTCTACTTTTAGTGGGCAAGACCAATAGTAAAATAACTTAAATTTGATGATAACGAACCCAAATGCAAAGGATAATTAATTGAGCTGAGAACAATCTACTGAAAAATATGTGCGCTAGTACCGATTATTCGGCTGAATCACTGTTGCGTAAACTAAGTATATAGATTTAAGGTGAACTGTCGATTAAACCTTTACAATCTAAATTAAATTTTTATGACAAGAATAAATATTTAGCGTTTAAGGTTAGTTAAGAATATTCTGCTAATTTTTAGTAAATCTTCTAGAGCGTAACAGAAGTATTTTGTCATCACACTAATTTTTTAGTTCAAGTAATATTTGAACCAGATTGGAAATATGTTTATTAGATTCTTGTTATAGAGCAATATTAAACACCTAAAGCATAGATTCAATAAACTAGCAGGTTTGATTGGTAGTATATTTGTATTTCATGTAGTGGTGTACCAATTTAATAATAAAGGAAATTCTCTAAATGAAAAAAATGTTAAAAGCCATTGCCTGTCTTGCTTTAGGAGTCGGTTTCTGTAATCAGGCCTTAGCTATAGAGATTCTTGCTCACAGGGGGGCGTCTGGTGAGTACCCTCAAAGTACTTCCCTAGCATTTGATATGGCCATGGAACAGGGTGCAGATATCCTGGAGCTGGATGTTCATTTATCAAAAGATCGTTACATCATTATTAATCATGATGCAGATCTCAAAGACAATGTAGGGGTGTCTGATAAAATTGAAGATTTGACCTTAGGTGAAATTAAATCCCTGGATGCAGGATATGAATTCACTCGTGATAATGGTAACAGTTATCCCTTTCGAAATCAGGGGCTTACTTTGTTAACACTGAATGAACTATTCGAGCGTTATCCTGATGGTTTATTCAATGTAGAGATTAAACCTAATGATAAAGTGCTCTCAGAGATACTTTGGCAGATTATTTCAGATTATCGGATGCAGGGGCAGGTTACCGTTGCGAGCCAACATAGCAAAGCAATGAATCATTTTCGTGATATCAGCGGGGGTGAGGTTAGAACCAGTGCAACCATAGGTGAACTTATTGAGGCAAGTCTTGCCTGGAGCACAGGGTTCGGTTGGGCTTTCAAGCCTAAGTTTGATGTTGCTCAGCTTCCATATAGCATTACAACTAAGCCCTATGTGCGTTTTTTCCAGAAAAAAGGGGTACTTGTTGATCTGTGGACCGTGAATGATGAAGACCATATAGAGCGCAGTATTTCACTGGGTGTAGACGGCATTATTGGTGATTATCCTGATCGTATTTATCAGGCACTTGTAGATGCTGGAGAACGCTAATTTTTGAACCAAATTTCTTTATACTAATTTACAACCATAGCAAGCCATCATTAATAGAAGAGGGGCATCGTTGATAATGAAATGAGTAATCCCAGGCAATTTTTGATCATTTTGATGGTGTATGTAAATTTACGATACCGGCTTAAGAGTCGGTTTTTTATTCAAAAATAAATATTAATATATTGAAGTCATAGATTGTAATCAATTCCCTTGATATTTAGCGTCGCCCTTCTGCTTGCTACCCCATCAATTTGATGTTTAATAGAATCGATTTGTAGACGCCAGACAACAGTACAGTATGATTTTAAAGTGTGTAAAACGGTTTCTTCAAAATAAAGAAATTTAATTGTCACCAATTAAAACCGATCAGGAAAGCGGATCCACTTTCGATTTTTAGAATAGTTTCTATGTTTATTTTTATAATTTATCAATCAATTTTTTATTTTAAAATGTGATGGCACCTCTTTAGCTTGGTTTTCTGTCAATTACAGGACTTTGATATGGCCGAATAGATTTTTTCAGTATTTTTTACATTGGCCAGCTTGGTTTCAGATAATGCGCATTTAATAATATATGCTGAGCAATATCTAACTCTATTTAGGAGTTTGATCTGGGAAAGTATTCTGAATTTTGGTGACTAATATAAATCTTTTGGTGGTGTGGAATGGGCGGCTGCGAATGTCCAGTTATGAAGAATGTTCAAAATGGGCGATGACTTACTTAAGTTTAGGTATATAGTTCCTATTGAATAAAAGTAACAGGAACTTTGATAAGGAAAAGATTGCGTTAAAGATGATTCAATTTAATGCCTCTTACTACGGAAAATTTCAAATATCCGTGAAGGATGGAAGAAGTAGGCAGCCCTCCTAAAGTTCCCAACTACTGCTTATTTATTAGAAGGAGTAAATAATACCAAAGATGCTGAAAAGATTTTCATGCCAAAAGGGATTAATATTTAATTTCGGGTTCCACACAGGTTAATTATCTATAGAGGCCCACCAATCTATACGCATCACTGACATCATATTCGACTTATGGGCGAATTTTGGCGCTAGTCCGTGTCCATTACCATATAAGGTATTATTTCATAGCCTAATCTACTATCTAACTTATTCTAATTTCGGTGTCATTCTGAGTATTGTTATGCAAAACAATGGATTAAAACAGCTAGTTTTGATTTCCTTTCTATTTGGTTATGCACTGTTCACTTCCGCGTCAGAGCTTAAAGTAGCGATTGAGGAGGATGCGCCACCATATGTGGGGAATAATGCGGAACGCGGACTCGAGGTAGATGTAATACTAAAGTCACTTCCAGGATATTCAATAACATTTTTACAGATGAGCTGGGGTGATATTCCAAAAGCAATTGGGAGGGGAATTGCAAACGCAGAAGCAAATGCGATCGAACATGGTGGCCCAGAGAAGTACTACTACTCAAAATACTATATCGGTTTTGTGAATTATGCGATTAGTCACAAAAATAAAGGTTATAAGATAGATAGTGTGAATGATCTTGTTGGGCATGATCTCATTGTTTGGCAGGGAGCCCATCTTACTCTCGGACCAGATTTTAAGCGCCTGTTCTCGCCTGGAGCGCCAGGCAGGAAAAACTATGTTGAGGCTGATAACTCAGAGGATCAAGTCTTAGACTTCTGGAGAAATCCAGATTCTATCATAATAGTTGATAAAAGTATTTTTATGAATTTCACTATTGTGGAGGGACACTCAATGGATGAAGTGGATATCCACAAGATTTTTTTGCCTGTTACTAAATTCAAGATGGCATTTAAGAATGAAAAACCTAGAGATGATTTCAATAAGGGGTTAGACCGACTCTGTGCCAAAGGTGAATATGCTAAGTTGTTGAAGGAATATGGTATCCCAGAAAAAGCAAACATATGTGAATGAAATGTAATTTTGAACTAAGACTTTAAATTTTGGATGCGTGAAAAAATAAGTGATATGAATATATTTATAAATTATCTAGATAATAATTGGTTTTTAAGTCATTCTCTCTAAGCAACCTATTCATATATATTGCGATAAATACTCTCGGTTAGTTTTCCCCAAGAATCGTCATGGTAAGAGATTTATAACTGGTGATTCTATAGAAAATATAGGCAGGATTGTCGCTGTTGAAGATTAAGATAACTCAAAAATGAAGTCCTTGACGCTTGATTTCACATAATTAGATACTTCAGTAGACTAATCTTAAGAAAAACTGGCTCTCTTCGCCTTACATAGCATCTAGCTAAATATCATTATGATCCGAGCTCTTGTATGGTCGAGAATGCATATTGCCTTATGAGTATCATGTTGAATGATTTATTCATGAGGATATGTATAAAATAAGAGCAATTATTGAGAAGTTATTTTTTATTCTATGGATTCTTGAGTTGACTTTTAGTGAGAGTAACCGCCTCAAATTTTGATAAATTTTAATATTTTCCAAGCCTGTATTTCTTATAAAAATCATAGATGAGCTTGGTTCCCAGTAGATTACGATAAACATGGGAACACTCTAGTCTGCTAAGCAGTTTATTTCATTAAAACGACTGGTCTAGAAAGCTTGACTCAATCTACTAAGACTAACTTCCGTAGAATGGATTGATGCTTATTGGTTAGAGTTTCAAGGCTTACCACAACAAATTGTCTGTAGTTTACAAAGTTTACTTTTTTGTGTGGCAAGCTGCCACCAGTTATTGAACGATAATCGATGCTATGTAGAATAATTGATATTATCCCAAACTGAAAAGAAACAACTGTCTAACAAGCGGATAATTTTTGATGTTAGTGTATACCCATTGATTTGAGCTTGCCCCGAAATACGTAGTCTTTTAACACACACTGAGAGAAAGGGACAGATATCGAAAATGCGTAGTTTTTCAACTAGATTATTCATTGAGCCATTAGGCTTGTAACTTTATAGATCTTGCTGGTGGTAGCTGCGGGCAGTTAAATACGACTAATCTACTAACAAACTTAGCCTGCTTAATAGCTGGTTTACGATACTTTAAGCTGGGTGTGTATTATTTTGGTAACGTATAGTGACCTTGCAGTATCTATTAAAAGCTCATCGGCGATGATCTCGGTCGGCTGGTTGATTGATTGGGTGGACGAAGTGTTAGCCTAAATTTAGGTTGTTCAGTGACCGTTAACCACAAGGCAACCTTACTTGGATTGTTTTACTAAAAGCCTTTTTAAGGCGTGAATCTTGTTATCACCAACAGAGCGTTGCTGTGAAGCAAATTGGGCTGGTTTGGCTTTTATGAAAAGTCACTCCAATCGGGCACGGGCTTAATTAAGAGATGTCATTTTCACATGCTAGGCAAGCAAACGCCTAAGTGCGGATCACAGTGTGAGAACCTTTGTTTATTGCGTGAGTATGGGAGCCTATACCTTTGCAAGGTATGGCGTTGGTCAAGTCAGCCCTGAAGTAAAATCTTATCACTGTAGTTTTGGCATATGGGTACTAACGTATGCAAAAGATTGAGTAGACTTATTGCTTTCTTTAGAATGCAATCGATTGCATCGTTGAGCGACACCCTCTGAGAGCACTACCTCAATCAGGAGCGCCTCTATCGTTGCATAAGATTTGTTCAATTTATAAGGTTTATTAGTACGCTCAATAAATGATCGAATCGTTGGGTCATATACCGTGAATTTAGGTTGGAGCGGAAATTGTAACTGGTAAATTACGAAGAGCTGCACACGTTACGTTGAGGGAATGTTTGAGATTTTGGGTGAAGGTTCTTGCTGGAAATTTGCCCAGAGTGGATGCTTATTCGCCTGCTTGCCATTCAAACCATTTGGTCCAAGATTAGCCATTGGCGACAGGAAGCGTGCGTGCATTGAGTGGATTGATCAAAGAGTGTACCTTTTCAGACTACTCAGTCTGATCTCACCAATTTAGTGTAGGAAAGTTCGTAATGGCGCGTAATTAATTCGTCAAGACGCTGATGGCGGGACTGCGATAGCATACCGCGCCTATTAAGGACGCAACTGGCGTTTTCAGGAAGATTCGCTATATAAAGTGTGTGACCCTAGTATTTTTCACGCTAATAACAACGATCACAGCAAAAAGGCGCGTGTAACAGTTGTAACAATGTGAAAAAAATCCCACCAAATGGAATTGAGTTAATTATCCCAGTTTGTTGCCCTGGTTGGCGTGGAACTGGTTCACATATATCAAAGAAAAAGCTGATATGGAATCCTCCGTTCAACGCACAGTGTGGCAGATCCAGCGTGATGTAATTCATGCGATGCTGGTTAGGGAGATGAAAACCCGTTTTGGTAAGTGGCGGCTGGGCTATGTGTGGGTGCTGCTCGAACCGTCTCTGCATATGATGGTGCTTGTAACAATTTTCAGCTTGGTTAGGGAAAACTTCTACCCTGGTATTCCCACTGCATTGTTCATGTTATCTGGAATTGCGCCTTTCCTTTGTTTCAGCCATTGCTTTGGGAAGGGGCTTACTGCTATTGAGCCGAATAGGGGGCTGTTTAACTATCGGCAACTGAGACCATTTGACGCAGTGCTGACTCGCACGCTGTTGGAGTTTGCCATTTATTTAGTAGCCCTGACATGCTTACTTGGCTTGCTAGCGTGGTTCGGAGTGTCCACTCGTTTTAATAACTTCTTGTTGTTAGTAGTCGTAAACTTGCTATTTTTCTGCTTCTGCCTTGGGCTTAGTTTGGCTCTCTGTGTTGTTGGCCAAAGGTTTCCTGAAGCTGCGAAGATGTCCCCAATAATTGTACGATCGCTATATTTTTTGTCTGGGGTGTTTTTCTCACTGGAGCAAATTCCAGAAGAGTATCACCCTTACCTGGTATGGAACCCACTCCTACATGTTATTGAGCTTACTCGAGAGGGGTTATTTGTTCAGTATCAAGGAGCTTTTGGAAACCTTAACTACTTGATATTTATTTCCGTTTCTTTCCTCGCCTTTGGCTTGCTGACATATAGGGCTAACTGGCGTGACCTGGTGAGAAGCCAATGATCAAGTTGGAAAATCTAACAAAGTCTTATCGTACGCCAAATGGCCGTAAAGTACTGTTTCGCAATGTGAACTCGACTTTTCCAGAAGGAAAAAATATCGGTATTTTGGGCCGCAATGGTGCGGGTAAATCAACATTGTTACGCATCATGGGAGGTATTGACTATCCCGATTCAGGACGGGTGGTAACTGATAGGAGAATTTCCTGGCCCATGGGGCTTTCTGGCGGGTTCCAGGGAAGCCTAACTGGAAGGGATAATGTAGCTTTTGTTTGTGGAATACATGGCATTTGGGGTGAGGAACAGCGCAAGGTTATGGACCGGGTTCAGGACTTTGCCGAAATCGGCGATTATTTCGATGCCCCAGTAAAAAGTTATTCTTCTGGAATGCGCTCGCGCCTCGCATTTGGGCTCAGTATCGCCGTAGATTTTGATACTTACTTGGTTGATGAGGTGATGTCTGTCGGGGATGCGCACTTTAAGAGAAAGTGTGAAGAGATTATTGCCGAGAAGCGCAAAACTTCAACGTTCATTATTGTTGCCCATGCTATGCCATTGTTACGAAAAAATTGTGACGTTGGTATTTATCTTGATGCTGGACAGCTTACCGTATTCGATACGGTGGATGACGCTATTGAAAAATACCAGGGTGAACAACCTAGACCCAAACCCAAAGCTGGCAACGCCAATAAGGCTCTTAAAGTATAAAAGTTGATTATGGAAGCTAGAGACTCGCTCAAAGCAGAGCAAAAAATGGACCTTGCCAAGTATAAAGCGAAAAGCACTCTACGGAACGCTTTTAAGAGCTTAAAGCAATGGGTGGGGGAAAATGTATCAGTGAAAGATAAAACAATTAAAGATCATCTCTATCGGTGGCGTGGTATCACCCTGTTTGTTGTCTTACCACTTATCATGGTCAGTGCTTACTATCTTTTCTGGGTTTCTGAGCGCTATTTAAGTAGCACCCAGCTAATTGTAAAAGATAGCGGTTCCAGTCAAGTGGCCTCACCAGCTCTGGGTTTCCTTATGCCAGGAGTCGGCACAGATAATCAGGATGCCTTCCTGGTGGTTAACTATATCCAGTCTCTGGATATGGCTCTGTATCTCGATGAAAAACTGAAGTTGGCTGAGTATTACCAGAGCGATCGCCATGACATTTTCTCCAGGCTGGCTCTAGATGCTACGCAAGAAGACTACCTGGAGTATTACCGGAGCCATATCAACGTAGGCCATGATGAGACTACAGGTATCATCACAATAGATATGCAGGCCTATGACCCTACTTTTGCGCAGCTCTTGGTGGAGACAGTTACTCAAAAATCTGAAGACTTTGTCAATGCGGTGAGCAATCAGCTGGCAGACAAGCAAGTTGCCTTTGTGAAAACCGAAGTCGAACTGGCGCAAAGCAAGTTACGAAGTACCAAACAGGAGATTCTTGATTTCCAGAACAACAATAATGTGGTCAGCCCGGAGGAGTTAACCAAGGGGATAAGCAGCATTATTCAAGGCCTGGAAGCTCGCTTGGCAGAGCAGCGGGCGAATCTCACTGCAGCTAAAACCTACCTGAATACTGACTCCTCGCAAATTGTTTCCATGATGGCCGAAATTGGAGCACTGGAAAAGCAAATTGAAATGGAGAAGGTTCGCTTGGTCGGTATCGGTGAGGAAGAGGGCGACCAGAGACTTAATAGCTTGGGAGCGCATTTTCAAAATCTGGAGTTAGACCTTCAATTTGCTACTGATGCCTACGCGGCTTCTTTGAAAGCACTGGAAACTGCCCGAATGGAGGCTTCTGGTAAGCTAAAACATTTAATGGTAGTAACTCAGCCTTCTCTTGCTGAGGAAGCCGAATACCCACACAAACTATATAACCTGGCAACTCTCGCCATAATACTATTGATGCTATATGGGATAGTAAAAATGTTAGTCGCCAGCATTCGCGATCACAGAGTGTAACCTGGGCAGGGAAGGACCTGGCTCATAGATAGAACCGGCGAATATCGCCCTCTTATTAACTAAGTTAATTTTCATTTACAAAGAATGACGAAAATGATTAAAGGGAAAATAAGAAGCTTTGGTTTAGGAGTAGGGCTACTAGTTTCATTTGTCAGTATACAGTCTGTAGCTCTAGAGACTCAGCTAATAGATGAAGTGGCACCTACAGAAATACCGCGATCAGGTGTGCCAGTTTTTGGTGAATCCCTCTTTAAAGGAGCCTTCAAGGACCAGCCATTTAGCGGTTTTAATCCTGACTACCGGATCACTATAGGTGATCAAATCAATCTGCAGCTCTGGGGTGCTTATAGTTTTAGTGCCACCTTGCCAGTTGATCCCCAGGGCAATATTTTTGTGCCTGAAGTTGGGCCTGTTCATGTTGCAGGCGTTAAAAATGGTGTGCTGAATGATTTTGTCCTGCGGCATGTAAAGCGCGTCTTTAAAAATAATGTACAAGCGTACGCGAATTTAGAGGCTAGTCAGCCGGTAAAAGTGTTTGTTACCGGGTATGTTAACAGTCCCGGCCTATACAACGGCTTTAGTTCTGATTCTATTTTGTACTATCTGGATAGTGCCAGCGGTATTGATGCAGAAAGTGGTAGTTTTGTTGACATTAAAGTCATGCGCCAGGGAGAGGAGATACAAGGAGTAAATCTGTACAACTTCCTGGTGGACGGCATTATGCCAGCTCTCCAGCTTCGTAATGGTGATGTTGTTGTAGTGGGCGGGCGGCATGGATCGGTAACCGTGGAAGGTGCGGTACAGCAACCCGCTCAAATGGAATTCGTAGGGCCTTATACCCAGCTTGGGGAAATGCTACTTGTGACCAAGCCCGACCCACAAGCCAATTTTGCCCGAATTACTCAGGTCATTGGTGGAGTCCAGCAGGCTAACTACATGCCGTTAGCGGATGCTATGACAACGCGATTGTACCCTGGAGCACAAGTAGAGTTAGTACGAGATAACGATATTGAGTCTATTTCGATACGTGTATCGGGTGAGCTGGATGGTCCAGCTACCTATGTTCTTCCCTATGGAGCAACACTCAATGAATTGTTAGATCAGTTGAGTTTCCGAGGCAACGCTGATGTAGATTCTATTCAGCTTTACCGTAAAAGTGTTGCCGAGAGGCAGAGAGCAGCTTTAGATCGTTCGTTGGATGCCCTGCAAATGGAAGTATTAACGCGTCAGCCCAATACTGATCTGGAGAAGTCAGCGCAAAAAGACAATGCCATGATGATTCAAAATTTCATTGAGCAGGCACGCAAGGCTGAACCCAGAGGGCAGGTCGTGATTGCAAACAACCCAAACGCGGCGGAAATGCTTCTTGAGGATGGTGATGAACTGGTAGTGCCTCTAAAATCTTCAACGGTTTCAATAGTGGGAGAGGTTATATTTCCAACTTCTCTTGTGTATAGCAAAAAGCGTACTTTAGAGGACTATATCGAGCTGGCCGGTGGATTCGCTAATAATGCTAATCGCGATGAACTCGTTATTTTGCACCTCGATGGCACTATCAGTCGTATTGATGATAGGGACTTTGATAATCGCCTGGGAGATCGTTTGCGCCCCGGAGATGAAATCATGGTGATGCCAAAAATACAGTCTAGTGAATTACAAGTAACCAAAGATGTCACCGAGATACTTTATCGTATCGCAGTTGGCACAGCCGCAGTTCTCTCCTTCTAAATTGGTACGCGGTGCCCGTTATTTTTATTCATATTGGCCTCATTATTGCTGATTAATTGTCAGGAGCCGCGGAGTTTGGCTCCTGTCTTTTACGGTTATGAATATAGCTTTTGGCGAGTGTAGGCACGTGTAATACCGTTTTCATTAATTGTATGTAACTATGCACGTCAAAATTATTTAAATAAATTTTGACTGATAATCGCATTCTGTCCAATTAAACAAACCGGGCAAAAACCCCTGAATTTATCTCTGAGGGGCGTTCTCGGATCATTAAAGGATGTAAATTCAAGGGTGGGCGAAATGGTTGTGAAAGGATCTTCTGATAGAAAGGGGATAATCTTAGCTGGAGGTTCAGGTACTCGCCTGTATCCCCTGACCAAAGGTGTAAGTAAGCAGCTGATGGCTGTCTATGATAAACCGATGATTTACTATCCACTGACAACCCTGATGTTGGCAGGTATCAGAGACATCTTAATTATCACTACACCAGAGGAACAGTGCCTATACCAGCGCTTGCTTGAAGATGGTGCTCAATGGGGTATCAGTATTTCTTATGCAGTGCAGCCCTCACCGGATGGTCTCGCCCAGGCCTTCTTGATTGGGAGAGAGCATGTGGGTAATCATAAAAGTGCACTTGTTTTGGGTGATAATATTTTCTATGCACAGAATTTCAGCCAGATACTTCAACATGCCAATGCTAAAGAGGCTGGAGCCACAGTATTTGGGTACCGTGTTGCGGACCCTCGTGCCTATGGGGTAGTTGAGTTTGACAGCGAAGGCTGTGCCATAAGCCTGGAGGAAAAGCCCGAACATCCAAGGTCCAACCATGCTGTTACGGGTTTGTATTTTTATGACAACCAGGTTTGTGATATTGCCCGGGAAATTAAACCTAGTGCTCGTGGTGAACTGGAAATTACCGATATTAATAAGGTCTATCTGAATGAAGGGCAACTTGACGTAGAGCGACTCGGACGAGGAAGCGCCTGGCTGGATACTGGCACCCATGACAATCTGTTGGAAGCTGCACATTTTGTTCAGACTATTGAGCGGCGTCAGGGTCAAAAAATAGCTTGCCCGGAAGAAGTTGCCTATCGTAAAGGGTTTATAAGCGCTGAAGACTTGGAAAAGCAAGCCCATCCGCTAATGAAGAGTGGTTACGGCAAATACCTGATGCAAATACTGATTGAGAGTGGAGAGAGTTCAACTCTGAATGCGCGACGATACGCACTAGGGACATAAAAAGAATTGCTTCGGGATAATTCGAGCCATAAATTTTAGTCAGCAGGCTATTGCAATATTGCCGGTTGTTCATGATGGGCCGTCAGCCGGCGCCTTCCCCTCTTACTTTGTGATTACTAATGTTGTATGAAAATCATTGAAACAAAAATCCCCGATGTAAAAATTATCGAACCCAAAGTATTTGGGGATGAGCGTGGCTTCTTTTTCGAGTCTTTTCGAGATGACGTTTTTAATAGAGAGTGCGCTGAGAGAGTCTTTGTGCAGGACAATCATAGTAAATCTTCTCTGGGGATACTGCGTGGCTTACATTATCAGACTGAGCAGACGCAGGGTAAATTAGTTAGGGTGACTCAAGGCGAGGTTTTTGATGTTGCCGTGGATCTACGCAAAGGTTCAACCACTTTTGGTATGTGGGTTGGTGTTTATCTTTCTGCAGAGAATAGAAGACAGCTCTGGGTGCCCGAAGGTTTTGCGCACGGGTTTTATGTTACTAGCGAATCTGCCGAATTTGTCTATAAATGTACGGACTATTATGCACCAAAGTATGAGCAGTCGATTGTTTGGAATGACCCGGATTTGAACATAGAATGGCCGCTCGTTGGTGATGAACAGCCACAGCTATCGCCGAAAGATCGGGATGGGAAATACTTTAAGGATGCTACCTATTTCGCCTGAAATTTAGGACTTATTTCCTTAAAAGAGTGTAATTACCCTTCTGGTTGTAATTCAGTCTCGTTGAATCGGAAACATCTTTTTTGAGCGGCAAACTGAGCTGCTTTTAGTGTATTGGTAAGCAGGCACAAGAGACACTTATGAAAATTCTAGTAACTGGGAAGAATGGGCAGCTGGCTACTGAGCTTCAGCAGCAGTGCCCCAATGAGTTTGAACTGGTGTCTCTAGCTAAAGAAGAACTGGATATTTCTGATAGAGCAGCTGTATTTTCGGCAGTCGAACATTTTTGCCCTGACGTGATTATTAATGCAGCAGCCTACACTGCAGTAGATAAGGCTGAGCAAGAGAAAGAAAAAGCTTTCTCTATAAATACGCTTGGTGCAGAAAATCTGGCTCACGCCTGTAAAGAGTTTAATTTACGTTTTCTACATGTATCAACGGATTTTGTTTTTGATGGTGAAAAATCTTCTCCCTATTTAGTATCAGATACCGTAAATCCACTTGGCGTCTATGGAAGCAGTAAAGCTGAAGGCGAGTCCGCTGTTCAGAATATAATTCCTGAAGCAATAATTTTAAGAACAGCCTGGGTCTATGCTGCCCATGGTAAAAATTTTGTTAATACGATGTTACGCCTGATGAGTGAGCGCGATGAGCTAGGAGTAGTGGCTGATCAGGTGGGAACACCGACATGGACCGGATCCATTGCACAAGCTCTATTTTGCTTGGCCGAAAGTAAAGAGGCGTATGGTATTTATCATTGTACAGATCTCGGTGTGGCCAGCTGGTATGACTTTGCAGTAGCTATCTTTGAAGAGGGAAAGGCAAGTGGCCGGATTCCCCTTGATAAGGAATTGATCATTAAAGCTATTGCAACGAAGGATTACCCGACCCTTGCAAGAAGACCCGCTTACAGCGTGTTGGATAAGAGCCGTTTAGTTGATGAGCTAGGTATGGAGTTGAGGAACTGGCGTGATTCGTTGAGATTAGCCTTATCTCATAAAGCACTTCAGCGAAATGTTGAGCAATAACCCCCTTTTAATATTTAAGAACTAAAATTAATAGTGATCTTAAGATGAAAAACTTACTGGTAACTGGCGGCGCTGGTTTTATAGGTGCCAACTTTGTGCACTACTGGATAGAAAATTATCCGCAAGATACAGTTATCGTGTTAGATGCATTAACTTATGCAGGTAATCTCAAAAGTTTGAATTCGGTAAAGGATTGTCCAAATTTCCAGTTTTACCAGGGTGACATCTGTGACACTGATCTAGTAGAAACGCTTCTCAGAGAGCATCGTATAGATACATTGGTACACTTTGCGGCGGAAAGCCATGTAGATCGCTCTATCAGTGGTCCCGATGTATTTATTCAGACCAATGTCATAGGTACTCATAGCCTACTTAAAGCGGCAAAAAAAGTTTGGCTGGAAGAGGGGGTCAATCGCGAGATACACCGTTTCCATCATGTTTCAACTGATGAAGTATACGGAACTCTCGAAGCTGAAGAACCGGCATTTAGTGAGGCTACCCCTTACGCTCCTAATAGTCCTTATTCAGCGAGTAAAGCCGCATCAGATCATCTGGTACGCGCCTACCACCACACTTACGGACTAAAAGTAACCACCAGTAATTGCTCAAACAATTATGGTCCCTACCATTTTCCGGAAAAGCTGATCCCGCTGCTGATCACCAATATCTTACAAGACAAGCCATTGCCAATTTATGGTGATGGCCAGCAAATTCGTGATTGGCTCTATGTTGAGGACCATGCTCGAGGTATCGATTTGGTAATCCGCAAAGGGGAGCTGGGCGAGTGTTACAACATTGGGGGAATTAACGAATGGACCAACATCAATATCGTAAAAATGATTTGTGAGTTGATGAATAGAGAGTTTGAAAATCAACCAATACTTGCCAACAGGTATCCGCAGGCAACTTCTGTAATAGCTGGCAAAGCCCAAGATCTTATTATTTTTGTGGAAGACAGGGCTGCTCATGATCGGCGCTACGCTATAGACCCACGGAAATCCAATAGCCAGCTGGACTATCAACCACAGGAGAGCTTTGAAACTGGCATCCGAAAAACGCTCCTTTGGTATTTAGAAAATGAGGATTGGTGGGCTTCAGTGATGGATGGCAGTTATCGACAGTGGATAGAACAGCAATACAGCACCGCTGAGTGAGGATGGATAAATCAATGGGTATTAAGATACGAAAGCGTTTCAAGGCCGCTGGATCCGTGCAGGAAAAAATGTTCTCAGAGCAGGTGCAGGTATGGGTAGACGTATGTGGAGTTATCGGTGGACGACATCTGCTGATACAAGGTTGGGCGTTCCACCCCGAATATAAATCTCTGGATTTCCGGCTTGAATATATCGGCAGTGAAGAGGACAGCAGCTCTCAGGATGTAGGTGAGCTTAATTATTATACCCTGAGAACTACTCGATTAGATGTAAACAGACATTTCAAATTCGAAGGTGATAGCTGCTGGGGTTATAGCCTCCTAGTGGAATGGCCCTATGATGTCGCTGTGGAAAACACTTTTCTGCGTATGACAGTAAGTGCTGACAGCCAGTCTAAAGAGGTAGAGCTTAAGCCATTTGTAGAGTTAACCGGTGAAACCTTATTTGGTCACTGTATGACTTGGCGTACGGGAGAGAAGGCTGAATTACTCAACTTGATGTTTGAGAGCATGGGTAAAGGGGTCTTTGAAATTCCGGGATTAAAAAAACTAGAAGAAAGCCAACTCAAGTCTCTGGTTGACTGGCACTGGGATAGTATTCTGGCAGTGCCCGGCCACGGAATATTCCTTTCTGGCTGGCTACTTGATGGTCAGCGGGATCTGGCAAGTTTAGTGCTACGTACTACTGATGGCAGCTACAGTCTCAATTTGCTCGAGGAATCTGCACGTTTTGACCGTATTGATGTCTTAGAGGCCTTTCCCGGTAGAGCTGAGCCAAACTATAAGGCAGGCTTCTTTACTTGGGTGCCTATGCCACATCTGATAGAGCGGGCCAGTCTAGAGATGCTGTTTTTTACAAAAGAGGGCGGCTTGGGCGTAGTGCCAGTTCGGCAGTCTAATGTTCGTGAAGATATCACCCAGGCCAGCCAGCAGGTGCTGGTGAATTTCAATGTAGATGGCCGGGAATACCAGAGCAATATGCGTAAATATATTGGCCCGGCACTGTCTGCGCTTTGGTCCAATCGGCGCTATCTCCTGGAAGATCCCCAAGTGGAAATATTGCAGTTCGGGCAAGAGGTGAAAGAACCCAAGCGCAGTGTGATAGTACCGCTATATGGTCGCTATGACTTCTTACTGCACCAGATAGCCCAATTTACTGAGGATACCGATTTTGCCGAGACGGAACTGATTTATGTTCTGGATGACCCCAGGCTCTATGATGCGTTTATACCTTTCTGTTATGACACGAGCATGTTGTTCCCTGTAAGCTTCAAGGTGATATACGGCGGTCGTAATTTGGGTTATGCCGGTGCTAATAATCTCGGAGTGCGCTATGCCAGCGCAGATAACTTAGTATTGCTTAATTCAGATATTATCCCTAGCTGCAGTGGTTGGATATCCAGAATCGAACAAAAAGTATCTTCGCTGAAGGATGTCGGTGTGGTTGCACCAAAGTTGGTTTTTGATGATGGCACAATCCAACATGTGGGAATGACTTTCTCCAATAGTGTCCAGTTTGGCAACTTATGGTTGAACGAACACCCAGGTAAGGGTAATCCGGAATGGTTGGTGGGCATTGATTCTGTGATGGAATCACCGGCAGTTACCGGTGCGTGTATGTTTATTAGCAAAGCGTTATATGATTCTGCGGATGGTCTGGATGAGACTTATGTACTCGGGGATTTTGAAGATTCTGATCTCTGCTTGAAATTACGCGAAGCAGGCTACCGTCACTATGTTCTTGCCGATGAAAAGCTCTACCACCTGGAGCGGATGTCACAAAATTTGTTCGAAAATAGAGACTGGAAATTTAAAATCACCCTTTATAACGCCTGGCAACATACCGAGCGCTGGGGAAGCCTGATTGAACAGCTGGTTCGTTAAGGAATTATCAATGACTGAACACAGAATACTGATTGTTTCCCACGGTCACCCGGATCACAGCAAGGGTGGTGCAGAAGTGGCCGCCTATAACCTGTTTAAGGAATACGAACGACTGGGCTTGGACACTGTTTTTTTGGCA
Source organism: Microbulbifer sp. MLAF003 (assembly GCF_030012965.1). NCBI lineage: Bacteria > Pseudomonadati > Pseudomonadota > Gammaproteobacteria > Cellvibrionales > Microbulbiferaceae > Microbulbifer > Microbulbifer sp. MLAF003. The sequence goes on along the minus strand of NZ_CP120232.1, from coordinate 3,902,636 downwards.
CGTACCGACCAGCCTTCCCATGGAGGATCTGCTTTCTCCACTATTAATTCGGACAAAGAGATTCTATTCCATACTCATATGTCCGATTTTTTCCTGTTCCAATCGGGTTGTAAAAAGCATGTTTGGCAGGAATTTCGTGCATTATTAAAGCGCTACAAACCGACTGTAGTACATTTTCATCACTACATTCATATGGGGTTGGAATTGATCCGTGAGGTAAGAAATACCTTACCGGATGCACGTCTTGTTGTAACACTGCACGAATATTTAGCTATCTGTGCTAATAATGGCCAAATGGTGAAGCCAGGCAAACAGATGAAGCTTTGTTATAAGTCATCTCCCACTGACTGTGCACGTTGTTTCCCCGAGCGCTCTGCAGCGGACTTCTTCCTGCGGGAGAAGTATATCAAATCCATTTTTAACTTGGTGGATATGTTCGTCTCACCCAGTCATTTTCTGATTGAGCGCTATAAAGCCTGGGGAATCCCCGAAGAAAAAATGGTAATGATCGAAAATGGCCAGCCGGAGATCGAAACGCCTGCACCTCGTCCCTTAGCAGAAGGGGAAGGGCGCGGCCGTTTCGCTTTCTTTGGTCAGATCAATCCTTTTAAAGGTGTAGATGTATTGCTGGAGGCCTTTAAACTGTTGCCCGAAGATACCCAAGAGAAGGTTCATTTGGATATTCACGGAGCTAATTTACAAGGCCAGACGGAAGAGTTTCAGGAGAAAATTCTTGGGTTGTTAGAGGATCTGGGTGATTTGGTTACCTTGCATGGCTCCTATGAGTCCCATGAAATAGGTCGCTTAATGGAGCAAGCCGACTGGGTGATTATTCCTTCGGTATGGTGGGAAAACTCACCGATGGTTATTCAGGAGGCCTTTAACCATGGCCGTCCTTTGATCGGTAGTGATATCGGCGGTATGGTTGAAAAAATTACCGATGGTGTTAGTGGCTACAATTTCCGCAGTGGAAGTAGTAACTCCCTTAAGCAGGCTATTTTGAAAGCTTATGGAGAGACGAATAGCTGGGACTTGGTTGCAAGCGATATCCCTAAACCTTTGAGCATTAGTGAATGCTCAAATATTCATCTATCAATTTATTAATATTTAGATTTAGTAATAGGCATAATTATGATTACACCAATTATGTTGCGCAGTTTTGGAAGATCAGGATCCACATTGTTAATGCAGGTCCTAGGTTCTTCAAATAATGTAGTTTTTGATAGGCATTACCCATTTGAAAAACGTCATTTAACTTATTTATGCAGATTGTCGGGATTGGTTGGTAAAGATACTGCTAATGATTCGGATTGGAACCCGGATTCTATTTTTAATAGAGAGTTGAATAAAGTTGGTCCCATACCATATTCTGAAGTAAGTATCTTCGATAGGGATGAGCTTTCTAAAGATTTTTTGAAAAGGCTTTGGAATGGATTTTCTACCCAAGTAAAGAAAACTAATTTAGGTATAATTGATAGTGATAATCCTGTGTATTATGCGGAGAAAGTCGTTCATGATATTTGCAGTGATGTAAACAATGTTATTGCCGCTAAAAACTTATTCTTGCTGAGAGATCCTAGAGATGAATTTCTTTCCATAAAAAGCTTTAATAAAAAGCGTGGCTTTAATGGGTTTGGATGGGAAGAAAGCGATACGGATGAAAGTTATGCGATAAGACTCTGTAAAATGAGAAAGAGTTTTATGAGACATGTAGCGAATATGGAGTGTGACGATAGGCGTTACTTTGTAAAGTACGAAGATTTTATGTTGTCTCCATTTGATAAGACAAATGATATCGGTGAATGGCTTGGTTTGACTCTTGATTATAATCAGGTTCTTGCTAATAGAAGCTCTGTGGATCAGCACATTACTGCACCTGAATCAGTTATTAGATGGAAAAGTGAGATGGGTTCATCACTTTGTGAGATTTTTAATGAGTATCTAGGTGAAGAGCTTAATTCATTGGGATATGAAGTTTAAGTTTAGAAATAAGAAATGAAAAAGTTTAGCGTTTATGCAAACTGTCAGAGCGTGGCACTAGCCAAAACTTTGCTTAGTGATCAGGGCTTTAGCAGCGTATATAAGTTGGTGGAGATAAAGCCTGTTCATACTTTAGAAAGTACGGATATAAATGATATCCTGAATAAAGTACGTGATCTAGATCTGTTCATTTATCAGCCTTTTGGAGGTAGGGGGTAGAGGAGCTTTCATCTGAATCGGTTGTATCGAAACTACCAGAAAATTGTATCTCTCTATCTTTTCCGCCTCTTTACTTTGATGGATACTTTCCCCAGCTGGAGATGTTGCCGGGAATTCAGTCCCCACTAAATCTAGTTCATGATTTTTTCGTTTTGAAATTCTATCTTGATGGTTATTCAGAGGCCGTATGTAAAGAGAGGCTGTTGAGTGAAAGTTTAATCGAAGAAAAGAAAGCTGTTAACTATTACGAAAGATCTATAGAGCGACTGTATAATAGAGAAAAGATTAACAATATAGATCTTCCGGTGTCTAACTTCATAAGAGCTAATTCGCGAACCTATAAACTGTTTAATCAATTCAACCACCCGAGAAAACCAGTCTTTGAGTTTTTGAAGAATAATATTCTGGATAGAGTTGGTGTGCGATCTTATTCTTCAGATTTAGATTGGGGTGGGCCAGGATATCTGGACGGAATTAGGTGTCCATCGCTTTCTTGCATGCGTAATAGTTTGAGCTTTGACTTTGAAGATGATGAAGTATATTTTGCTCAAGGGAAAATTCTGGGACTTGATGAAGTGATTAGAGGTTTTTATCAATCTTATGAAGATGTTGATAGAACCATGCTTGAAAATGCAATTTTAGAAAAAAATCTGAAGTGGTTTCTCTTTTAGAGAATTAATAGTTTTATGAATGTAGCAATATTTTCTCCTAATTTTGGAAGTATATCAGAGCCCTGGATATTATCTGCCCAAGAGATAATGAAAAAGACTGGAAATAATACAGGCAATTTAGCATATTGGTACTCTGTGCCTAGAATGTTTGATGCTAAATTTCATATTATTCAGGGAATGGCACATGCAATAGCATTGAAAGGTAAGGTTGATCTTTTTGTTTTTCCGGCTTCCAATCAGCTGAATCCAAATTCGGATATGGGGGCGATTGCTGATATCGTGGAAGAGCTAGATGTACCATGTTTAGTAATTGGCTTGGGTGCACAGTCAGAAGATGAAGCGATATTCCCAGAATTAAAAAATGGTACATTAAGATTTTTGCAATCTGTGGCAAAACGTTCTCCTGCAATATTATGCAGAGGTGAATATACTAAGCGCTTACTAAATAACCTTGGAATTTTCAATGTTGTTGTTGGTGGTTGTTCAACGGTTTTTATAAATGGGAATAAAAACTTAGGTGTGAGGCTTGAGGATAAATTTAATAGGCCCATAAGTAGATTGAATATTGCTTCCGGGCAAGTAAATCCTGCAGTGCAACAGGTTGAAAGAGATCTGCTGAATCTCTTGGAAAGCGTCAATTGTGGTAGCTATACGATACAGCACCCACCAATTCTCTTTAAAGCACTTATGAATGAAAATTTAGATGCTAGTGAAGCAACACTGACTGAAAATCTGGCACAAAGATTTCTTGGTGTAAAGGATGGGGCTGCACTTGTTACTTTCCTTCGGAAATTTTCAGTATTTCATGGTGATATAGACTCGTGGCTTACAAATCTTACTTTGCACAGCCACTCAGTTGGTACTCGGATACATGGAAACATTCTTGCCCTACAGGCTGAAACTCCAGCTGTATGTATAACAACTGATACGAGGACTCGTGAGCTTTGTAATGTATTGAAAGTTCCATCCGTTGATAGTCTAACTTTTTCTGATAGGTATAATACTAAGGAGAAGATGTTGAGTATTTTTTCTGAGTCAAATTTTTCAGGTAAAGAGTTTGATGATAATAGATTAAGGCTCGCTAATATTTATTGGGATGTTTTTAAAAGCCTTGATGTTAAAGTTTCAAAAAACTTTAAATGCTTTATAAGTTAAGAAGCCTTCTTTTAAAGGTTTTATTTTAATTTTATGGTAATCATTATAAATTTATGATTCGACTTTTTGTCTGCTGTTTACAGGCTGTTGATTTTTGTACCTTAAAGCTATGACTCTATTGAGAGCTTAAATGAAAGCAATTCTACCCGTTGCTGGTTTGGGAACCCGTATGCTGCCAGCAACAAAAGCTATTCCCAAAGAAATGCTGCCTATCGTCGATAAACCGCTTATTCAGTATGTGGTCAATGAGGCGGTTGCCGCTGGGATAAAACATATTGTGCTGGTTACCCATTCCAGTAAGAACTCTATCGAAAACCATTTCGATACCAGTTTTGAGTTGGAGGCTACCCTAGAGGCCAGGGTCAAACGACAGCTATTGGATGAGGTTCGGTCCATCTGCCCGAAAGACGTTACTATCATGCATGTACGCCAGGGTGAGGCGAAGGGGTTGGGGCATGCCATCTTATGCGCCCGACCATTGGTGGGTGATGAGGATTTTGCGGTGTTACTTCCGGACGTCATTATCGATGATGCAGCTTCTAATCTCTGCCGGGATAATTTGGCGCAAATGTTGTCGCGATTCAATCGGATTGGTGTTAGTCAGGTGATGGTTGAGCCGGTTCCGGTAGAAGAAGTGCATAAATATGGCGTGGCGGATTGTCAGGGAGCAGCGTTGTCTCCAAATGCCTCGCAGCCAATGACAGCCATTGTGGAAAAGCCTCCTGCAGCTGAAGCGCCATCGAATTTAGCAGTGGTTGGACGCTATGTATTGTCACGCAAGCTATGGCCCTTACTTGAACAGACATTACCAGGTGCCAGTAACGAAATTCAGCTTACTGATGCTATTGCAGAGTTGATGACACAGGAAACGGTTGAGGCTTATCGTATGGTCGGCAAGAGTCATGATTGTGGCTCTAAGTTGGGCTATCTAAAGGCAAATGTTGAATACGGATTGCGCCATCCAGATTTAGCAGAAGATTACCGGGCTTATTTGAATACGTTGATGCTATCTGGGGATATGGCTTCCGATAGTCAGATCCAGCTTCCAGAGGATGCTGCTGCATGATTGAGAATAGCGAAACGATGGGTAGACGGGTATTGGTTACCGGTGGCGCGGGTTACATTGGCTCTCACACCCTGGTGGCATTACAAGAGGCTGGGTTTGAGGCTGTAGTTATCGATAGCCTGTGCAATAGCTCCGAAGTAGCTTTACAAAGAGTACAGGCGATTAGCGGCAAACCGGTTCGCTTCTATCGTGGTGATATTAGAAACCGCAAACTGCTAGACCAAATTTTTACTGAGAATGTGATTCATGCCGTAATTCATTTTGCCGGACTGAAGGCAGTAGGTGAATCTTCACAGAAGCCGATCGACTACTACCAGAGTAATGTTAGTGGCAGTCTGGTATTACTGGAGGCTATGCAGGCGTTTGGAGTTAAGCAGCTGGTGTTCAGCTCTTCCGCCACTGTTTATGGTAGTGAGGCCCCTGTGCCTTATGTGGAAACTCTACAAACTGGTCGCACCAGTAACCCATATGGCACCAGTAAATGGATGGTAGAGCAGGTTTTACGGGATGCGGCCGCTGCGAACCCAGAGCTTTCTGTGGCACTCCTTCGATATTTTAATCCTGTTGGTGCGCATCCTTCTGGATTGATTGGAGAAGATCCTCAGGGAATACCTAACAACCTGCTACCTTATATCGCCCAGGTTGCAGTGGGTAAGCGCAACGAGTTATCGATATTTGGCGATGACTACCCCACACCGGATGGCACCTGTCTGCGGGATTACCTTCATGTAGTGGATTTGGCGATAGGGCACGTTCGAGCCTTGGAGTGGCTGGCAGATAAGTCAGGCGCAGAAGCATTTAACCTTGGGACCGGTCGGGGCACTTCTGTACTGGAAATAGTTCGAGCTTTTGAACGGGCTTCAGGTGTAACAGTTCCCTATCGGCTGTCACCACGTCGTGCAGGCGACCTGCCAGCTTTTTGGGCTGATGCTTCCAAGGCAAAATGTGAATTGGGGTGGGTTGCAAATCTGGGGTTGGAGCAGATGATGGCCGATACTTGGCGGTGGCAGAGTAAAAACCCCCATGGCTATGGCGCTGTTGCTACCAATAAGTAGATGAAAATGGCGCTAGCGATATTTTCTTGAAAATAGCAGAAGAAAATAGAGAATCTCGCGAACGTCTCACTATGCACTGTGTTGACAGCGTTAAGTTAGCTCGGCATTGAATAAACAAGTTTTTTAGATTTTTAGCATGAAAGTATTTCAGATTGGCTTTAATAAGTGTGGTACGACAAGCCTGAACCACTTTTTCTTGCGCAATGGCTATAAAGCTATTCACTGGGATCATGGGAACTTGGCTTTACAGATTGAGGATAACTATCTACATGGACGGCCATTGCTGAGTGGATATGAAGATTTCGATTTCTTTAGCGATATGGAGCTGGTTTCAAGTCGGTGCCTATATGCCTTCGAAAAATACTATCAGGAACTGGACCGACAGTACCCAGGTTCTCTTTTTATATTAAATACACGCCCTGTGGATAAATGGATAAAGAGTCGCCTTAATCACGGTGATGGAAGTTACTTGCGGCGTTTTGAACAAATCTACTCGTGTAACCGTGAAGGCGTTATAGATCGTTGGAAGTACGAGTGGTACAAGCATCATTCAAATGTGCTTCAGTATTTTTATGGGCGTGAGAACTTCCTTCTATTTGATATTGAAAACGATGATGGAAGCAAGATAAAAAAATTTACTGGCTGTTCAAAAATGCAGGCTTCTTTTTACAGACATGATCACCGGACCAGCTGTTAGTGTGATTGGTGCTACGACTGAGATAATGTGTGCCTGCACTTTTCTGATTGTCACTCCTGTTAGATTATACGTTATTTTAATAGTGACCACTTTCGAAACTTTTTTAGAATAGTTGACTAAAGATGGTTTTTTGGAGCGCGAATGAAGTTTGGAATCGCTGCGATTTTTAAAAATGAATATGAGTATATTCTGGAATGGATTGTCTATCACCAGTTGATAGGTGTTGATGCCTTTTATATTGCTGATAATGTCAGTGATGATGGATCCTCACAGTTATTGGAAGCACTGGACAGCCTAGGTGTGATAAAAGGGTTTATTTCCCCAGAGTTGGTACCGGTGGTCCACAGATGCCTGCTTATAATAATATGTTACATCGGTTCGGTAACGAAGTTGACCTCTTGTGTTTTATTGATGCTGATGAATTTCTTGTCAGCACAAATGGCAGTAATTTAAAGGATGTTTTATCTGGTTTTTATGCACTAGAGGATGCTGGTGCTCTGGCACTCAATTGGCGAAACTTTGGGTCGTCCGGTCATAAATTCAAGGATGAGGGCTTGGTAATTGAGCGTTTTACATATGCTTCAAAACAAGATCATGATTTCAATCGACATATCAAGACGATCTTAAAGCCCTCTATGGTAGAGAGGATGCATGTTCATGAATGTATCCTTAAATCTGGACGTTATTATTCAGGGAATCTTCAACCAACGGTCTTTGAGAATGGCAGTCCGTGTGAGCCCAAGACGAGCAAGGTTCTCTATGATGAGATAAGAGTTAATCATTATGTGGTTAAGTCCCGTCATGAGCATGTTATGAAAAAGGAGCATAAAGGCTCTGGAGCTGGCAGTGCAGAGAGAAAAAGGGTGAGGCTTACTTTAAGGCGCACGATTTAAATGATGAGAGAGATAAGGCACTGCTCTGCTATGTTGATGACGTCAAGGCAGGCGTTGCAGCCCTGAGGGATCGTATTGGTGCAGAAACCCCATTCCTCTGTTACGGGAAAGCGTTTGTTGATGTTAAGCCTGAGCTGATTACCGGTTGGGCTGTTACAGAGTCTGATTGTCCAGTAAAGATTCGCTTGTTGGTCAATGGCGTAGAACACCTTGTCGATTTGAGTCGGGCGCGCCCAGATGTTGTGCGTAAGGGGCTTTCCAAAAGGCTACAATGTGGCTTCAGTTTTAAACCCAAGAAGGTTATCACCAGCGAAGATAAAATTGAGGCGTATATATACGGTACGACTGTTGAAGCGAAGGTTAACTTTAAGTTGGATATTAGCGTTTAGGAAGAAACCTTATATATGGCCGGATATGGCATTGGAACAAGTAGCTAAACTTGAAAGTAAGGTTATTCCGGTACGCATAACAAGCACGGTAAAGTGCACAATTAAATAACGGGATTTAATACTGGTGTTTAAATTTTTGAAGTCCCTGTTTCGTATTGATTTGATCTCCAGGCTTAAGCCTGCACTTGCTATTAGTCGGGCCAGTGATGCTTCGATGAATTTTGACTGGTATTCTGAGGGAAAAGATCCGCAATTTCTGGTAAAGGGACGGATGCCCAGTGCCGGATGGTATATGGTGGAAATTGCTTTGAAGTATAATCAGTCTTCTATAGATTCAAAGATCTACTTTGATTATGGGGCTGGTTTAAGTGAATCTGACAGCATTTTTATTCCTATTAAATCCGGTAAAGTCACCAAGCGCCTGGTATACCTTTCTGCTCGACCACAGGCAGTACGTTTTGACCCCATGGAATCTGTGGGGCTATTTTCAGTAAAGCGTTTTAACTTAGTCAGACTTTTGCCCCAGTTTGCTTATGATCGCTTGGCTCAGCGTCTCAACAATATGCACTTTAAGTTTCGTAACTTGGGAAAAGCGAATGTGTTGCGGAGTATTCGCGAGGAAGCCTTAGAAAGGAATTGTTGTTGGCGTGATTTGGCGTTAGAACACTACGGGAGAACTTTTATTAAGAGACGTCAGTCTCGTGATTATAATGAGTGGATCAGAACCGTTGAGCTCAAACGCCTCGAATCTGCGGATAAGGGGCTTTCCCTAAATACAAATACAGACCCCCTGATTTCAATTGTTGTCCCTACTTACAATACTGATTTAAAGCTATTGTGCGCTTGCGTTGACTCGGTACTAGCACAAAGTTACGGCAATTGGCAGCTTTGTATTGCCGACGATGCGTCTTCGAAACCACAGGTTAAGGCTTGCTTGAAGGAATACCAAGCCAAAGATGCACGTATCCAAGTGGAATTCCGGAAAAGTAATGGACATATTTCAGCGGCTAGTAATAGCGCTTTAAATTTGGTAAAGGGCGAATATATCGCTTTACTGGACCATGATGATACTCTGGCGCCGCACGCCCTACAAAGAGTGGCAGAGGAGATTCGGAAAAAACCGCAAGCTCAATTGCTTTATAGTGATGAAGACAAAATTGATCATTTGGGTGAGCGTTTTGATCCGCACTTCAAGCCGGATTGGAATCCTGATCTTCTATTGTCACAAAATTATATTTGCCATTTGACGGTGCTAAGGGCATCTCTAGTGGCACGGGTAGGAGGCTTCCGCTTGGGGGTTGAGGGCAGTCAGGATCACGATTTGCTCCTGCGTTGTTCGCCCTATCTGAATGTTGATAATGTCGTACATATTCCGGAAATACTATACCACTGGCGAGCGATCAATGGTTCCACCGCCCAGGAGGGCGACGCCAAAAGTTATGCAGCCAAGGCGGGCTTAAAAGCGGTGACTGATTATTTTGAAAGTGAAGGGTTGCAAGCTATGGCAGAGCCGGGTACAGCACCAAACAGCTATCGGGTGCACTGGACTATTCCTCAGCCTGCTCCTTTGGTGAGTTTACTGATTCCAACTCGGGATGGCCTGGAGATTCTTAAGCCCTGTGTAGAGGCGATTCTGTCCAGAACAGATTATCCGAATTATGAGGTGCTGATTTTGGATAATCAGAGCCGTTGCGAGGCAACATTGCGCTTTCTGAAGGAGATTAGTACTTCTAATACAAGGGTTTCAGTGCATCGTTGGGACCACCCATTCAATTACTCTGCGATTAATAATTTTGGCGCTGAGCTGGCCAGGGGTGAGATTATAGGGTTGGTGAATAACGACATCGAGCCTATCAACAGGGGCTGGCTGACAGAGATGGTAAGCCAGGCGCAGCGGCCTGAAATCGGCTGTGTGGGCGCAAAACTTTACTACTCCAATGATACTATCCAGCACGGTGGAGTGATTCTCGGGATTGGAGGTGTCGCAGGCCATTCCCACAAGTATTTCAACCGTAATGAATACGGTTATTTTTCGCGCCTGCACTTAGTGCAAAACCTTTCAGCAGTGACAGCCGCGTGTCTTCTGATACGTAAAGCGGTATTCGTGGAAGTGGGGGGTTGGACAGTGCTAATTTGGCGGTGGCTTTTAATGATGTGGATTTATGTCTCAAGGTGCGCGAAGCGGGTTATCGTAATCTGTGGACACCTTATGCGGAACTCTACCATCATGAATCAGTTTCTCGAGGCGCCGACAATACCTTGGCTAAACGCCGCCGTGCGCAGCGTGAGGCGCAGTATATGCGCAATCGTTGGGGAGAGTTGTTAGATACTGATCCAGCTTATAATCCTAATCTGACGCTTGTGCATGAGGACTTCTCATTGGCATAAATCTGAAGTAGTAAGGCACCTTAGCTGTATTCACTGATTTATTCTAATGGGGACTTCTTTGCATTTGCCAACTTGCCATATTAAGAGAGTGGCGCGTATGGATGTTCTTCTGTTGCGCTTGGCGGCTAGGCTGGGGGCTTACGGGCATAACTATAGGAAGCTTTGGGCGGGCAGCATAACCGGATCAGTTTTGGCATAATCTGTTGTTGCTCCAGGCCTGCAATAAAACAAATTCTCGTATCGGTAACCAGAGCGGTGCCCTGATCTTATGACACTTTCCCAATTTTTTGTTGCGGGTATCTTTGCCCTGGTGATCGGTTCCCTGATTTTCACACGTTTCCGCCCTTCTCTGGTCTTTGCTTCAGCTGCTGGAGCCTGTTTTTTGACCGGATTGGTACCTGCGGAGTCGGTGTTACAGAAGGGGGCTAACCCGGGTTTGGTGACATTGATAATTTTGTTACTGGTATCGGTGGGGTTGGAGAAGGCCCGTTGGTTGCGGGCTCTTTCAGAAGGGTTGATCAATGGCTCCCTGAGGATCAGCCTTCTACGCTTAACTACTGCAACAGCGCTAAGTTCAGCTTTTCTCAACAATACTGCTGTGGTGGCAGCTTTGGCGTCCAGCGTCAAAGGACAACGCCGTTTACCGGCAGCAAAGCTGCTATTACCACTTTCCTATGCCGCTATTCTCGGTGGAACCCTGACCCTGATAGGCACTTCCACCAACCTGATTGTTAATAGTTTCGTGCTGGACCGTGGCCTGCAAGGTCTGGAGTTCTTCACTTTTTTGCCAGTAGGATTGGCCGCAACCTTAGTGGGACTGGCAGTGTTGTTGTTGTGTAATCGCCTTTTACCTGAAGGGGCGGTAACTGAGGAGCCGGTGACTGAATATCTGCTGGAAGCAGAGGTAGTGGCAGATTCACCCCTGGATGGCAAGAGCGTTGAACAGAACCGCTTGCGCCAGCTGGAGACCCTCTACTTGATCGAAATTGTTCGTGGAAATCAAATCATAAGTCCAGTGGCACCTTCTGAGGTGCTCCGTTGTGGGGATAAGCTGATTTTTAGTGGTGATGTCCGAGATCTGGGACGTTTACAGGATATTGAGGGGTTACGCCTTTTCGCTCTGGAAGATGAGAAGTTGGACCTGAATCTCACCGAGGTGGTGGTAACGCCCAGTTCCAGTATCCTTGGCCAAACCCTAAAGGGGTGCAACTTTCGTACTCGTTTCGACGCTGCTGTAGTTGCTATGCGCCGTGGCGGTGAACGGTTGTCAGGGAAGCTGGGGGAGATAGAGCTGCGCGCGGGAGATGCGCTGCTGCTGGCAGTGGGAGCGGATTTCAAGCATCACTTAAATATCGATAAGAACTTTTATGTGATAAGCGGTACTGAAGTACGGCGTGAACTTTCACGGCGGGATAACTGGCTGCTGGGCCTTGGTTTTGCTGCCGTAGTTTCCGGTGCGGCGCTCGGCTATTTTTCGTTGCTGAAAGGACTGGTGGTATTGCTGGGTGGCATGATAGGGCTGGGTATCGTATCGACTACTGAGATGCAGCGACGCTTCCCTTTCCAGATATGGTTAATTATTGCCTGTGCCTTGGTACTTGCAGAGGCCTTTGCTGTTAGTGGCTTGGCGGACACGCTGGCTGGTGGTTTGAGGAGTATGCTTGCTGGCTGGGGACCGTTGGCTGGTCTGGTGGGTATATTTTTGCTGACCTTAGTCCTAACCGAACTGATGACGAATAATGCAGCCGCCGCGCTTACTTTCCCTCTTGCCTGGAGTTTGGCAGAGAGTTTTGGGGTGAGTTGGGTGCCTTTTGTAATGGCCGTGGCCTATGGGGCCAGCGCAAGTTTTTTGACTCCATTTGGCTACCAGACCAATCTGATAGTGCAAAACTTGGGTGGGTATCACTTAAGGGACTTCCTGCGTGCGGGTTTACCTCTCACCATTGCATACTCTTTGACTGTCCTAACATTATTGCCAATCGTATTTCCCTTTGAGAATTGAAGCTTTTGAGAACTGAATTGGATAATGCGAACCGCTGGTTGATCGTTGAAGAGGGCCCAAACCCCTCAACGGATTATTTTGTTATTCCTTATTTGCGGAAGAAAAAAGCGCAAGTACAGCGGTTGTCTTTTTCGGAAGTTCTTAGTGGTGATGAGCTTGAGGGCCTGGGGTTGATATTTGTACGTTATATCCCCAGATCATGGCAGTCTCTTATCCATAAAAATCTTAGTAAATTGTCAGAAATTTATTTATTTATTGATGACGATTTATTTGATTGGTCTGCCTTTGTTGGCTTACCCCTCCGCTATCAACTAAAGATTTTTCGTTATAGTTGGTCACGACAAGGTTGGCTGAAGTCCATAGGGGCAGGTCTGTTGGTCTCAACGCCATATTTACAGAGCAAGTATCAGGAATGGTCTCCACAGTTATTACAGGCGCAGCAGATAGATTGTAGTGGAGGTCAACCTCTAACAGTTTTCTATCATGGTTCTGCATCGCATATTGAAGAAATTCGCTGGTTGGTCCCAATAATTCAGAAAGTATTGCAAAGAAATTCAAGTTTGAATTTCGAAGTTATCGGTGATGGGCGTGTAAATAACCTGTTTCGAGGGATGTCAAGAGTAAAAGTAATACATCCTATGAAATGGTCAACCTATCTATCCATGTTGCAAAAGCCAGGGCGAACTATTGGTTTGGCACCGTTGCTAGACACTCCATTTAATAAAGCCCGGTCTTACACTAAGTTTTTTGATATTACACGGGCTGGTGCTGTAGGAATATATGCGAATGGGGATATTTATGGCAGGGTGATTCGTCATCAGGAAAATGGTTTGTTGGTGCCTATGGAGACTTCGGCCTGGGTAGATGGCATTTTACATTTAGCGGATGATAAACAATTACGTGAGAAGTTATTAAGTGGGGCTCGACAATGTCTGTAATCGGATATTGTTCGCTGGGCCTTAGCCGATTGCGCAACCTGGAACATTTTCTAGGGGCTCCCTGTCAGTATGTGCTGTCAAAACCAGGTAAGTCTGTTACCCATATGGTTGGTTGGGGTCTCAAGGCAACTGCGGATAAGGCGCAACGTATAGCCGTTCGCTCAAATTTACCTTATTCCTGTATTGAAGATGGATTTTTGCGATCACTGGGTCTGGGGGTTGAGGGCGCTGAACCCCACAGCTTAATTGTTGATCAGACAGGTATTTATTACGATGCCTCCCGCCCAAGTGATCTTGAGTCCTTGATCGGAGAATCTGCTTGTTCGGCAGAAGAGATAGAGCGAGCAGAAGCAGGGCTCCGGCTTTTACGAAGCTATAGACTTTGTAAATACAACTCTGCTGATGATACTCCCCTGGAATTACCGGACAGTCGCGCTTATGTGTTGGTAGTTGACCAAACCTATGGCGACAAATCTGTTAGTGGAGGATTAGCTTCAACGAAACATTTCCAGCAAATGTTGGAAAGCGCCACCCGTGAAAATCCTAGGGCTGAAATATTAGTAAAAATTCACCCAGATGTTATTGCGGGAAAGAAACGCGGATATCTGGAAGAGCTGGCGGAGGAAAAAGGCTGTAAGATACTTACCCAGGATATTTCTCCTTGGGCAATATTTGATCGAGTTGAAAAGGTCTATGTGGTAAGTAGCCAGCTGGGCTTTGATGCACTAATTGCTGGTAAAGAAGTGCATTGTTTTGGTATGCCTTTTTATGCTGGTTGGGGGTTGACCAAGGATCGCCAAAGCTCGGAACGCCGTGGAATCAAGCGTACTTTGGCGGAGATTTTCGACGCTGCTTACCTGCGCTATTGTCGATATATAAATCCCTACACAAGACAGAAGTGTGAATTTGAGGATACTGTTGGACTCATTGCCGAACAAAAAAGACAGTGGAACCGGTTTCGGGGACAGTGGCAGGGCATTGGGTTTTCAGCTTGGAAGCGTCGATTTATTCCTGATTTCCTTGGAAATAAGGATAGGGTGAAATTCTCTAAAAGGTATAGCGAAGCAAGAAATCTGGATATCGGTACCAATATTCTGGTTTGGGCAAGTCGAGCGTCGAGTGAATTAAAGGAGGAATGTAAGCGCTCAAACTTAAATTTATGGCGGGTAGAGGATGGTTTCTTACGCTCTGTTGGTTTGGGGGCAGATTTAATTTCGCCAAAGTCGCTGGTTTTTGATTCTCGTGGTATCTATTTTGATGCGGAGCAACCAAGTGATCTTGAAGCGCTGTTAAATTTTGGGGTTTTTCCAGAGTCATTATTAAATAGGGCCAGAAAGCTACAAAAATCGCTGATCAGAAAACGCTTAACTAAATACAATTTAAGTGTTTGTAAGCCAATATCCAGTTTAGGTATTTCCTCAGATAAGAAAGTGATCCTGATTCCTGGTCAAGTCGAAAGTGATGCATCCATTGCCTATGGCTCACCAAAATTAAAAAGTAATTTTTCATTGCTTGAAAGAGTAAGGCGCGATAATCCAGGGGCATATATTGTGTATAAACCCCACCCGGATGTGGTAGCCGGAGCTCGACTGGGAGCGCTGCCGGCAGGTGCTGAGTCTTTGTTTGATTTAATAGTAGAGCAGGGTGATTTTTCTTTTTTATTAGAAAATGTAGATGAAGTACATACACTCAGTTCACTGAGCGGCTTTGAGGCTCTGATGCGCGGGGTAAGGGTGGTAACCTATGGCCTGCCTTTTTATGCAGGCTGGGGTCTCACAAATGATAAACTTATAGAAAACAAGGAGATGAGTAAAAAAGACTTATTTGAACTGAAGTCTCGTAGGCAGCGCCACTTAAGTCTGGATCAACTAATTGCGGCTACTTTATTGCTTTATCCGGTATATGTGGATAGAAATACTGGGGAGTATATAGACGCAGAGACAACAGTTGAGCTGTTAGAGTCTGAACGAAATTTGAGTGTCCGAAATAATATTTTCTTTAAGTTTTTCTGTTGGTATCGGAGTAAATTTTTGCGTTATTAGTTTAAGCGGTTGTTGGCTAGGCGTAGACTTCTACCTTAGAAGATATGTAATACAGGTCTTTGTGAAATATATTTTCATTTAGGTTATTTGGTTTTGTGTTTTCTTGATGTTGATCTCGCACCTTTAAATAATCGCATTATTTTCTAATTACAGTCTAATTTTGAGTGGGATTTGCGGTATTTGGGTTCTTTTCAGGAATTGCTTCATCTTTTTTAAGTTAATGCCCTTTTCTCTAGTTGCGAGTCCTGTTTTGTTGTTGAATGTAACTTTATTCTTAAGTTTTCCTGGGATTATCTGTCTCGCTTATGGTTGCTATCAATGCTGTCTTAAAGATTGAGGCGAGTCATAGAGTTTTGCTTTGCAAAAAGAGTTGATCAGTGGTTTTGTATTTAATGGTTTTTCGCTTTTCTGAGTTTTGGCAGTGATTTTATTTAAGGGGAAGATGTTTTATTCAATTCAAGCTGCAAACGATTGCAGCTGCGCTGCTTCTATTCTTTGAGCTGCACTAAACTGCTCACCGATGATGTACGGCTGTGCGCAGTGATAAAAATTTGTTGGGTAAAAAACAGGGTGCGGTTATATATGGACTGTTAGTCTACTTTGAAGGGGCACATGCGCTGTATTTGTGTGTGATGGCATATTTTTTTCTTGATATAAGATGCTTTTTCTCCGGGCACTGGCAATTGGCGGGCGATAGATTTATTTGCGTCTATGAAAATATGTAAAGGCCTAAATTAATCGACTCTCAATTTCCACTAATACAGACGCTGTCTTTGTAAATAGCTATTAAGAAAGGTTCAATGTATAGGCCTTGGCTTGTCACTGATCTGTAGAGAGCGGTATTGCGGAGTTAGAGGAGGCTTTAGGAGCTTGACTTTAGATGAGATAATACCTCACTGTGGGTTGTTGACTAACTTAGGTTTTGTGGTATCGAAATGCGTAGGCAAGTTTCTGTTCTCTCCTCCTACACTTGCCTACCGACAAGTTGTATTGCGCCAGCTTATTGATACTCAGGGGTAGATCAATTTATGTCTGTTGCAGTATTTCTACAGGGGCCTCATGGTCCATTTTTCGCCAGGGTGGCGAAAAGGCTATCCCAACATGGTGTGATCACCCATAAAATCAACTTTAACGGCGGTGATCGCTTTTTTGCGTGGGCGGATTTCCAGGAAGATTTCGCCGGTAGCGAGGATGACTGGCCATTCTTTTTTCGCCAATACCTGTTAGATAAGGGGGCTGAGGCGGTCTTTGTCTATGGCGATTGCCGACGCTACCACGCCACGGCAAGAGAAATCTGTTCATCACTTCAAATCCCTTTTTGTGTATTCGAAGAGGGATACTTGCGCCCAGATTTCGTAACTCTGGAGTGGGGAGGAGTAAATGCTTTCTCCCAGAGGGATTGGTCTGAGGAGACAATTAACCAGTACGAACCTAATGGACGCCAAAAAGGGCTTCCCGTAGGGCAAACGTTCTGGCATAGAGCACTTTTTGCGATCGAATATTACTTGGCAATGCGTTTTGGACAGTCAGAATTCCCTTATTACCGGCATCACCGTAGTCGTGATTGGCTGGAGGAGGGTACTAACTGGCTTCGCAGCTTTGTTCGCAAGGGACTTTACAAGATAAAGGAGCATAAGCTGACTGATCGGTTAACTTCAAATCTGAGTCAGCAGTTTTTCCTGTTTCCCCTGCAGACCCGAGATGATTTTCAGCTTAGGAGGCATTCCGACCTTTTTTCTATAGAAAACGCCATCGATGTAGTGCTGAAGTCCTTTGCCCAGAATGCTCCAGAGGGCACAGTGGTTGTTATCAAACATCACCCTATGGATAGAGGCTTTTGCCATTACCAGAAGCTGATTGATGTGTTGGCCGAGCGGTACAGTATTGTCGGAAGGGTTATCTACTGCCACGATTTACACCTACCCACTCTGCTCGATCATGCCAGGGGGGTTGTGACAATCAATAGTACGGTGGGTATTTCAGCATTGCTGCATAAAGTTCCTACCAAGGTGCTTGGTCGTGCACTTTACGATATCCCCGGATTAACCCATCAAGGTCAGTTAGCCAGCTTCTGGTCATCACCCGAGAAAGTAGACTTTACATATTTTCAGCGTTTCCATACCTATCTTTACGAGCAAACCCAGATTGACGGTAGCTTCTCCAAAGGCATTGATAAGACAATAGACGGAGTGATAAAGCACTTACAATCAGTTGCCGTATTAGCTGCACCGGGACCTGTTTCCGGCGAAACCTGTAGTACAGATGCCGTATAAAGCATGGGTGCTCCCAACTCCCTGCTTCTCCTCAGCCTAATACGGCATCTCCTAAAGGCTTTCAGTTGCACTGGTCACCCTTTGTTTAAAAAATAGGCTGATCTAAATCGACTAACCTGTTAGACTGCGCGGCCTTTTGACCCGCCGCTCCGGTCCCTCGATAGGGACTTTGGCTTCAAGTGAATTCCGAAATGACCGATACCCCTAAACCGGCCGGCTTCGACCAGCTGGGCCTGCCGCCTGAAATCCTCAATGCCATTGAAAAGCTTGGTTATGAGACTCCGTCCCCAATTCAGGCGCAGACTATCCCTTCCTTAATGGAGGGCCGCGATGTACTGGGCCAGGCACAAACTGGTACCGGCAAAACAGCTGCTTTTGCGCTGCCGCTGCTTTCCCAGTTAGATTTGAGTGACCGGCGCCCCCAGGCGCTGGTATTGGCGCCGACCCGTGAACTGGCAATCCAGGTGGCAGAAGCTTGCCAGGCCTATGCAGGCAAACTTAAAGGCTTTCATGTAGCACCGATTTACGGTGGTGCAGACTACCGTGGACAGATACAGCAGCTGAAGCGCGGAGTACAGTTAATAGTGGGAACCCCAGGTCGGGTGATGGACCATATGCGCCGCGGTTCTCTGGACCTCTCCAACTTACGTACACTGGTACTGGATGAAGCCGATGAAATGCTGCGCATGGGCTTTATTGATGACGTGCAATGGGTATTGGAACAAATTCCCGAAGAGCGCCAGATTGCCCTTTTCTCTGCGACCATGCCCAAAGAGATTGCCCGTATCGCCCGAGAGCACCTGCAGGAGCCGGTAGAAGTCAAAATTCGGGTTAAGACCGAGACTGCTGAGACTATTCGCCAACGGTACTGGCCAGTGGGTGGTCTTCACAAGCTGGATGCACTGACCCGCATTCTGGAAGCTGAGCCAGTGGATGCCACAATTATTTTTGTGCGCACCAAGAACAGCACTGTGGAGCTCGCAGATAAGCTGGCAGCGCGTGGCTTCGCCAGTGCAGCACTGAATGGAGATATGGCACAGAACCTGCGTGAGGCGGTGATCGATAAGCTCAAGAATGGCAAGCTCGATATCGTAGTGGCCACTGATGTGGCGGCGCGAGGCTTGGATGTGAAGCGTATCAGCCATGTGATCAATTACGACATCCCCTACGATACCGAAGCCTATATCCACCGTATTGGCCGTACTGGTCGCGCAGGCCGTGAAGGTGATGCCATCCTGTTTGTCGCACCGCGTGAACGCCGCATGCTGCGAATTATTGAGAAGGCCACTAAAAAGCCGATTGAAAAGCTGGAGTTGCCAAGCGCGGCGGCGGTTAACAGTGCTCGTATGCAGCGTTTCCGTGAACGTATTACCACAACATTGGAAGGCCAAACTGATCTGGCTCCCTACCGCCAGCTGGTAGAGGAATTCCTGGCACAAAATGAAGTGGACCCACTGGATGTAGCCGCGGCGCTGGCTGCGATGGCTCAGGGCGATCAGCCTTTATTGATCAAAGAGCAGGAGCCCAAGCAGCGCAGAGAACGACGCGAGCGCGATGATGACTTCGAAGGGGCGCGCGGCCGCAAGCGAGGTGGTTATGAGAAAGACCGCAAATTGCCGGCACCGGACGAAGGCCTGGAGCGCTACCGTATCGAAATCGGACGCGAACATGGTGTAAGGCCTGGCAGTATTGTTGGCGCAATTGCCAATGAAGTGGAGCTGGATAGTTCCTACATTGGTCGTATTGAGATCTACCCGGATTTCACTACGGTGGACCTGCCTGAAGGAATGCCAAAAGAAGTCTTCCAGCACCTGAAAAAAGTGCGTGTGTCTGGAAAGCCGATGAAGATATCACGCTTTGATGAGGCAAGCTCAAAGCCCAAGGGTAAACCGAAAGGTAAACCCAAGGGTAAGTCGAAAGATAAGCTAAAAGGAAAGCCCAAGTTCAAGCGGGAGAATAGCGGGGAGTAATATAGCCCCTATAAAAAACGGCGCCGAAGGCGCCGTTTTTTATTTGATAAACCATTTTAGTTTATCGCTTTTTCTATTCTCCGGTGCTAGCGCTGCGGCAGCATACGGGTCAATGTGGTATCGCGCTTCACAAAGTGATGCCACAGGGCGGCGGCAATATGCAGGCCAACCAATACCAACAGTGCCGGCCATAGAACGTCTTTGTGAAGGAAGGCGAGCTGCTTGCCCAGATCGGGGTTTTTCTCTAACAGGCGTGGCAACGCGAAAAGACCAAAAAATTCAGTATCTCGGCCAAACAGCTGGCGCATGGCAATTCCGGATACTGGCATTGCCAACAAGACCAGGTAAAGGGCGCCGTGTGTCAGTTTGGAAACGGCCTTCTGCCAAGTAGTTCCCTGAATTTCCGGGCGCTTGTGACGTGCACGCCAGTAAAGGCGAACAGCCAGCAGCATCAGTACAGCAACACCCAACGAGAAGTGCAGGCGTACAAACCAGCCGCGCATGGGGTCCTCCCGGTCGAAGAACTCATGTAGCTCTACAGCGCCCCACACGGCCAGCAGTAGAATCACAAATAACCAGTGCAAGCCCTTGCTGACTGAATTCCAGCCTTCGTTCGATGTTGACATAGGTAAATCTCCTGTAAAAACAATGCCCGAGAAGAGGCTTATCAATTGTGGCGAGTGTGTGCACCCGCTCCCGTTATGTCTCTGTGGTTAATTCGGCCTGTCGGTTTTTATCCCCAGTGGCAGCGCGAATGCCCTTCAAGTGGGAAAAACAGGTATCCCGCGCTGTTTGTAGGAAGTCAGCCAAGTAAGCCTGCTCCAGTATTTCCTCTCGCACCGCTGCGTAGAGGGTGCTCCAGAGGCCCTTTTCCCCCAAGCGCAATTGCGCAATAAATCCTTTTTGCAGGTATTCGTGTAGGGCCCAGTCGGGTAGGGCACAGACACCACGGCCACTGGCCACCAGTTGCACCATCATAACCGTCAATTCTGCCGTACGCACATCTGCGGGTTCAACACCTGCCGGGTCGAGGAAATGTTGGAATATATCCAGGCGCTCCCGCTCCACGGGATAGGTGATCTGTATTTCTCCGTCCAGGTCATTGGGGGTGACCCAGCGCCGCTTGCCATTTTGTAATAAGGGGTGGTTACGGCTGAGCGCCAGGCACATCTCGAAGCTGAACAGAGGGTAGTAGTGGATACCTTTCAGCTCTGAATCAGGGTTGGAGGTGACCACGAGATCCAGATCGCCGCGAACTAGTGCCGGTAGCGGTGCGAAGTGAAATCCACTACAGAGGTCCAGCTCTACTTCGGGCCAGTCGTCGCGGTAGGTATTTAGGGTTGGCATCAGCCATTGATAACAGCTGTGGCATTCAATGGCGATATTGAGACGGCCAGACTGGCCTGAAGCGAGCCGGGCCAGGTCGCGCTGTGCGACGGCCACCCGCGGCAGTATGTCGTCAGCGAGCTGTAACAGACGCAGTCCTGCGCTGGTAAAGCGTAGCGGGCGGGATTTGCGCACAAATAACGGCTGATCGTGGCGCTCCTCCATTTCCCGGAATAAATGGGATAGTGCCGACTGGGTTAGGTGTAGCCTCTCGGCGGCTCGGACCAGGCTGCCGGTCTCCCTTAGGGTGCAAAGGGCACGAAGTTGGCGCAGCTCAATCATCTTTAAATTTATTCATGTTAACCGCAAAAAATATGAAATTGATTGAATAACACTGTGCCGACACAATCAAGTCTGAATTATCGCGGAGTGTGTGACGGGATCTGGAACCGGCGATTTACCGCGAACGACCGTATACACGGAGCGATGCTCCCTCACAGGAATGGACTTGGTAACAGAGACATGGCGCAGACACATATTCTTGGCTATCCCCGTATCGGGGCCAATCGTGAGTTAAAG
Organism: Microbulbifer sp. MLAF003; assembly: GCF_030012965.1. Taxonomy (NCBI): domain Bacteria; kingdom Pseudomonadati; phylum Pseudomonadota; class Gammaproteobacteria; order Cellvibrionales; family Microbulbiferaceae; genus Microbulbifer; species Microbulbifer sp. MLAF003. The sequence goes on along the minus strand of NZ_CP120232.1, from coordinate 3,880,993 downwards.
AAGGCCCAGGAGGCATACTGGCGTGGGGAAATTTCCCAGCAGCAACTCTTGCAGGAGGGAGCGGAAATACGTCGTAGCAACTGGCAGGCACAGAGTGATGCCGGTCTGGATTGGGTGACAGTGGGAGATTTTGCCTGGTATGACCAGGTACTGAATCACTCGTTGATGTTTGGTGTGGTGGGCGATCGTTTTTCTGAAGGTGCCGCGGAGAACAAACTGGATCAGTACTTTCGTTTGGCGCGGGGGCGAGCTCCCTCTGGGCAGCCGGTTGCGGCCAGTGCCATGACCAAGTGGTTTGATACTAACTACCACTACCTGGTACCGGAGCTTACTGATCAACAGGCCTTCTCCCTGGATAGTGAATGGTTGTTGGATGAAGTGCGTGAAGCTCAGGTTCAGGGGCATAAAGTAAAGCCGGTAGTAATGGGTCCCTTAACCTACCTATGGTTGGGAAGAGGCGTTGATAGCGCTTTGGCCCTGTTGCCGAGTTTGTTGCCGTGTTACACACAGTTGTTTTCGCAGCTGGCTGATCTCGGTGTGGGGTGGGTTCAGCTCGATGAACCAATCCTGGGTTTGGACTTGCCAGAAGAATGGCGCTCCGCATTTATTGGTGCATACAAGGGGATTGGCGCGGATTCTGGCAGCCTGAATTTACTCCTGGCAACTTACTTTTCCCCACTGCGGGAAAATCTACAGCTGGCTTTCTCTCTGCCAGTGGATGGTGTGCATCTTGACTGTATACGAGCGCCAGAAGAATTAAATACCGCCCGCGATCTCCTTGGTGATAAGCAGGTACTTTCTGCGGGTGTGGTGAACGGACGTAACATCTGGCGTGCAGATCTGGATAAATGGCAGCGTGTCCTGAAGCCAATGGCGGAAAAGCTGGGTGACCGCTTGTGGATCTCAGCCAGTTGTTCGTTGCTACACAGCCCGGTAGACCTGGATACTGAAATCTCCCTGCCCGTGGAGCAAAAGCAAAAACTTGCCTACGCTCGCCAAAAACTGGATGAGCTGGTGCACCTGCAAAGTCTTCTAGATCAAGAGGTAAGTACGACCGTAACCGAGTTGAAGAGCGGTGATAAAAGCGGTTCAGTTGCCCAACAGCTACGGGATACATGGCGTGAACAGGGTTACCTGGAGCGTGTTCCCGTGCAGGCTGAGCGCTGGCAATTACCACTGCTGCCTACAACGACTATCGGTTCATTCCCACAGACTGATCTACTGCGCAAGGTTCGCCGCCAGTATCGCAATAGTGAAATCAGTGAAAAAGATTATCTGGAGCATTTGCGCGCGGAGATTGCTGAAGCGATCCGGCGGCAGGAAATTCTTGGCTTGGATGTTCTGGTTCACGGTGAAGCGGAGCGCAACGACATGGTTGAGTACTTTGGTGAACAGCTTGATGGATTTGTGCATACCGGCAATGGTTGGGTGCAGAGTTATGGTTCCCGCTGTGTAAAACCGCCGATTATTTTTGGGGATATTTCCCGGCCCCAGGCAATAACTGTGGAGTGGAGCAGCTACGCACAGAGCCTTACCAAAAAACCTGTAAAAGGCATGTTGACTGGCCCGGTAACAATTCTCAACTGGTCCTTCCCGCGAGAGGATATTCACCGCAGTGAGAGCTGCCTGCAAATTGCCAGGGCTTTGCGTGAGGAGGTTCTGGACCTGGAGTCGGCGGGTATCGGTATTATTCAAATAGATGAGCCGGCTCTGCGCGAAGGCGTGCCCCTGAGAGAATCAGAACATGCAGATTACTTCTCGTGGGCGGTGGGTTGTTTCCGCTATACCTGCAGTGAAGTGAAAGCGGAAACGCAAATCCATACTCATATGTGCTACAGCAATTTCAATGCAATTATGGATGCTATTGTTTCCCTTGATGCGGATGTGATTACTATTGAATCTGCGAGATCTGACCTGCGCCTGCTCAGCGCTTTTGCCGACAAGGCTGGTGGTTACCCCAATGAAATTGGACCTGGCATTTACGATATTCACTCTCCCAATGTGCCGGATAGGGGTGAGCTGGTGGAGCGGCTTAAGAAAATTGCACAGGTGGTGCCAGTTGAGAGACTTTGGGTAAATCCGGATTGCGGCCTTAAAACCCGTAACTGGGCTGAGGTGGGGTCATCCTTGCTGAATATGGTAGAGGCTGCGCGCACTGTGCGTACAGAACTGGCTTAGTCAATTTATAAGTAGAAAAACCGGCAATCATTTGGATTGCCGGTTTTTTCTTTTCTGTTTTTTTCGCTTCTGTTTTTTCCGCTACTGTTTTTTTCACTTACTGGGACTTGGCGGCTACTGTAGTAGTGTTATTTAATTCAAATGGCACTGAAGGGTGGAAAGGTTTAATACCCAAAGCTGTGTAAAGCTCATCCGGGCGATACATATTCTGCCCCTCGAGCACCAGTGCAGTGCGACGCAGCGCGGTGATATCCTCGAGAGGATTTCCCTCCAGTAAAACCAGGTCTGCATTTTTCCCCACCGCAATACTGCCAGTGTACTCGTCGGCCCCCATAACCTGCGCCGGTACCAGGGTGGCCGTGCGCAGCACATCAATATTGGGAATACCGGCTTTGGCATAGAGCTCCAGTTCACGTAACAGGGTAAATCCGGGGATACCATCGGAGCCCGCTACCATAGTGACCTTGTGCTCGTGTAGCTTGAGCATCATGGCCAGCAGGGCTTCCGCTGAAAGGTCGTAGTCATCCCGGTGTTCCGGCTTCACATCCAGTTCGGCTCCAATAAAAGCGCGCTGGATATTCACTGGAAGGTGGTCGGTAATATCGGCAAATTCAGGATCTACTTTGCCCGGTTGGCGCAGTAACATCGAGCTGAATACGGTGGTGGTTGCGTCTACGACAGTGCCTTTCTTGGCTAGCTTATCCAGGAAAGCAGCCACTTTTTTGCTATCCAGATCCAGCTCGTGGGCGTGCTCCCCGATTTCTGTAAAGCGCAGTCTTTTACGGGTATCTATCTTGCCCATAAAATTCAGGAACAGCATATTGATATGCTGAATTTCATCAAAGCCCGCGTCCACTGCCTCTTCGGCGGTCATAAATGCAGGAATATGACCGGACAAACGCATACCATTTTCGTGGATATGCTTGGCTAAGGGAGCGATCCACTCGGGCTCCATTGAGCTGTAGGTTTTAATTTGCTGATAGCCGCGATCCGCGTACCATTCGACAATATCCTTGGCTTCTTCCAGGCTGTCTGCAGTCTTGCCCATACGCATGGCATTTTCGCTTTCCCGGTCCATAAAGCCCGCGCGGAATAGGTCGCCGCCAATGATTTGCTCTGACTCAAACATCCCTTCAATACGCATGATACTTTCATGGGTATTACCGATGTCGCGAACATTAACAATGCCAGCGGCCATATTCAGAACACCATCGGTAGGGGATAAGTGGGCGTGCATATCCCAGAGGCCGGGGATCAGCGTATGATTACGGGCATCAATGGTGGTTGCCCCGTTGGCTTTGATCGGTTTTTTACTGATTTTTGCGATCTTTCCATCTTTGATCAGAACATGCTGCTGTCTCTGTAGTTTGCCAGATTCAACATCAACCAGGTTGACGTTGCTGATCAGGATGGGTTGGATTGATGTGTGGGTATGTTTCTTGGCAATACCTTGCAGGTACTGGTCTGCGGCTGCGACTTGCCGGGTTTTCAGTTCTTCGAGGTGAGATTTATCCCAGCCTTTGCGCAGGATGGCGAACCACCCCCTCATCGGAGGCAAATAAATCCCCATTGTCATCATACCAGGCGAGATCTGGGGTAAAGCCCAGGCCACTTACGCCGTAAAGGTGGACCGTTTTCTTTTTCTCGCCTTGTTGCAGGGTCACTTTATCAAGCTTATGGAGGCGTGCTTTTCCCTGCGGCAGTAAATCAATATTTTGATCTGCATCGGCAATCAGTGCTTTTACCAATTGCGTCTGTACGGCAAGGGTGCTGTTCTTGGGAATATAAAATTGAGCTTCGGAAGTTTTTGCACTGCCATGTTCATCGGAACCTTTCCAGCGAGCGACACCATTTTCCAGGGAAAATTCTTCGCTGACTGGAGCACCAAATGGGCTGATCCCTTCAATGGATAATTGCTCGGGCATTGCCGCCTCACCGATAGTGAAGCTCTCCTTGAGGTTTAGGCGACGGTTATTCCAGCCGAGCTTTAATTCACCAGATACCTTTGTTCCATCCTGGTGAATAACTTCAGAGCCCGCAATGCCCTCTTTATCGTAAAAAATATACTCGATTGATTTTGCATAAGCGCTATTGGCTGCGGCTAGAATTGTGGCTGCGATAAGCGTTGTCAGTGTTTTTTTCTCATGAACTGTCCCTTTTCTTGTTGTAATACCGGTGATGGACTTTGGCTTCTTTTCGGTGAGGGGGCAAGCAGCTTAGGGGCGCAAGCGGCGAGAGGAAAAGCGGGAGCGGTAGGGCGTTCTTTAATGTTTTAACTTTCGGAGTAAGGTAAAGGTATTGCGAGAGCGCTTACCTGTAAGCACTCTCACAATATTGCTTTAGTCTATGAACTAAGGGTTGCGAGAAAGGTTTTCGTTGCCGGTTGCGTGTACGACAATATTGTCTTCAATACGCACGCCGCCATAGGGGCGGAAGCTGTCGACCTTATCCCAGTTAACCTCGGCAGCGAGGTCTGAGTCTTTCAGCTCTCCCAATAAGCTGTCGATAAAGTAGAGTCCCGGCTCGATGGTAAATACCTGGTTCTCCTCGATAGCTCGGCTGGTACGCAGGAATGGGTACTCGGCCGGTGGGGGTGTCGTGCCTCCATCGGGGCCGGTCTGGTGACCGCCGACATCGTGTACCTGGAGGCCGAGGAAGTGACCCAGGCCGTGTGGCAGGAATGGGCGAGTTAAGCCGGATTCCACAGCACTCTCGGCAGAGGTTTTGATAATGCCAAATTGGGCCAACAGCTCCCCCACGCTTAAGTGACACTGGCGATGCAGTTCCGGGTAGGGCAGGCCAGGTTTGAGGCCGTCCACCAGCTGCAACTGCTTTTCATCCATAGCTGTCACCAGCTCTGCGAACTCGTTATCGGCATAGGCGTAAGTGCGGGTGATATCGGAGCAGTAGCCATTGCAGTCGGCACCCGCATCGATCAGGAAGCTTTTCAATTGCGACTCAGGCAGGCGTTCGGTAGACAGGTGGGTGTAGTGCAGGATTGCGGCGTGTTCATTCAGGGCAACAATATTGCCGTAGGGCATACGGTTCTCGCCCTGGCCAGCAGCGCCCAGGTAGGTCTGGTTGATTTCAAATTCACTGGCACCACTGCGGAAAGCCTGCTCGGCGGCCCGGTGGCCATTGACCGCAATACGGTTCGCCTCACGCAGGCAGGCGACCTCATAAGGCGTTTTATAAGCGCGAGCCCAGTGCAAGCGGTTGATCAGAAGCTCCGGATTTTCCTCACCCAGTGACCAGCCTTGCAGCTTCTCGCTCTCGCCGATAAAAGCGGCATTCTCTGGGCTCAGGAACGCCTGGGCATCGGCCGGCTTGCTCAGTAGCTCGATATCGTAGAAATCGCTCCAGAAGGTCTGGGGTGCCGGCGGTACATAGTGCCAAAAGTCTACTGGACGGTAGAACAAAAGCTTTGGCTTTTGTCCGCGCTGATAGATAACCCAGCTGTGGGGATTGTCGGTAATGGGAACCAGTGCCTTAAAGTGGGGATTCACCTTAAACGGGTAGTAGTTATCGTCCAGGAACTGCACCCTGGGAGCGCCACTGAATACGTTGAGGATTTCAAACCCGCTCTGCTCGAGGATTTCATCGTAGCGGCGGCACAGGGTGGCCATATGATCGGCGTAAAGGTTTTTATCCATGTTCTCCCCAAAATGGATCGCTGAATCTATAAGACGGCATAGTGTATAGTCTGATGTCTGGATATTTGGCCTGAAATTCGACCATGGAAAAGAAGATACTGCTGACCGACTGCCCTGATGATAAGGGGCTGATCGCGAAGATTACCAACATTTGCTACAAGCACCAGCTCAATATCATCAAGAATGACGAGTTTGTAGACCGGGAACAGGGGCGCTTCTTTATGCGTACCGCCCTTGAAGGGATCTTCAATGATGCAACTTTCCTGGAAGATCTGGATATGGCCCTACCTCAAGGTGCTGAGCGGCGCCTGGTTTCGACAGAGCGTAAGAAACGCCTGGTGCTGATGGTTACCCGTGAGCCTCACTGCTTGGGGGATATACTGATGAAATGCTATTCAGGTGCTTTGGATGTGGAAATCACAGCAGTGATCGGTAACCACCCTGATCTGGCGAGCCTGGTACAAAAGTTTGATATTCCCTTCCATTGCGTGCCTGCGGAAGGGATGGATCGTGTGGCACATGAGCAACAGGTTGCTGCGTTGGTAGATGAGTACAACCCGGATTACCTGGTGCTGGCCAAATATATGCGTGTACTCACTTCTGATTTTGTAGCCCGCTATAGCGGTCGCATCATCAATATTCACCACTCCTTCCTACCTGCCTTTATTGGAGCAAAGCCCTACCAGCAGGCCTATGAACGTGGTGTGAAGATCATTGGAGCCACAGCGCACTTTGTTACTGATGACCTGGATGAAGGGCCGATTATTGAGCAGGATGTCATTCATGTAGACCATGCTTACTCCGCAGAATCTATGGCAGATGCCGGTAGAGATGTTGAAAAGCTAGTACTTTCCCGGGCCCTGCAATTGGTTTTGCAGGAGCGGGTATTTATCCATGGGAATAAAACCGTAGTGTTTAAATAAGAGATGAAAAAGGGGGCTGAGAGGCCTTTTAGCTGAAATGGTGTATAAATTCAGAGGACAGAATGGGAATGAATAGTACCCGGATTCACAAATTTCCACCCAGACAGAGAACAATAACAGGTCTACTATTTTTTTTGTTGCTTTCAGCTTGTTCTAACCATGGGCCTATTCCCGGGATGGTGGAGTCTTTTCAAACTGAGATAGCCCCCAATGGCGCCAAGCGTTTTACATTCAGCATAAATCGAGAGCGACGTGATATACCTGCGCCTGTTGTGGCGAATACCAGCCCTCAGCGGCGAACGCAAAATGAGTCAGTGAGAAAAGTGGGTTCGACTCGTCGAGTTGAAAGTTACTTTGATTGGGCCCTTGAACAAAAGATGTTGGAAACAGGTTTTTGTACGCAAGGGTATTTTGAGATTGAACGTACTATTTCAGAGTATGGTGGTGAAGTGCGTGGGGAGTGTAGAGAAGGAGCGTTTTAGTGCTTTTTCTGACTTTCGTTCTCCAGATTAGGTTTATTGTTTAAAGAGGGCTTTTTAGTCAGTAGTAAAGCTTGGGTTTCGGTTAGTACTAAAAATGTAGATAAGAATAATGAAGTACGAATCAATTTTAGAGCAAGTCTCTACTCAGCAGATCATTGCAGTATTTGATCTTATATCAGATATTATTTTTTGGGTAAAAGATGAATCCGGCTATGTGGTGCATTGTAACCGGGAGTTTATTGAGCATGTCGGATGCAGATCCTTGCATCAGGTAGTAGGCCGCTCAGATATGGACTTCTCCCCTTCTTATCTCGCTAAAAACTATATGCGTGATGATAAAAGGGTGATGGCAGGAGAGACTATTACAGATCGGCTGGAATTGAATATTGGTAAAACAGGCGAGTTAGTTTGGTTTACGACATCAAAACGCCCATTAAAGAGTGCCAGTGGAGAAATCATAGGAACCTATGGCGTAGCTCGAGATCTTAAAGAGACAGTTAAGACTCTCTCTAGAATGGATAAACTTAAAAGGCCAGTTGAATACATAAAAAATAACTATAGCCAGCCAATTGCAGTGGAGGATTTGGCAGAGGCCGCGAGTTTATCGGTGAGTGCATTAGAGCGGCGTTTCAAAAAATATCTGGATAAAACACCTATGCAATTTGTTCGGGAAGTCAGATTAGAGAACTCTCGCCGTATGTTAGTGGAAACGCAAAGCCCAATATCTGAAATTGCTTATCGGGTGGGATTTACGTCGCATAGTTACTTCAGTAGACACTTCAAAGGCATGTTTGGACAGCTTCCAGCAAATTATCGTGATGAAGTTCAGTCCAATATATAAAGATCAATTAAGCTGAGTATCCTCTGCGACTCTGGAGAGAGTATTGCGTTATCCTTTCCTGTTGAGTTGATAGCCGCCCATTTCATTCATTTCCGAAAATTCTATACCTAAGTTTGACATAGGTTTTTATTCTTAAAAACAAACAGTTAGCTGACTGTTTTTGGCTTTCTGTGACTGTTTATTTTTTTCTTAAAATCTAAGACGCCGATTTTGTTTCATTAGTGTCCCAGTATTGATTACCTCTTCATCAGGGTTTTTTTTAGGGTTTTAGTGCTCAACAAATGAACTGTCTTTTTGGGGTTTAGGGTCCCCTGACAGTTTTGCGTCAGCCCTCCACTTGGGGGCTGGCACTTTTTGAATCTCGGATAAAAAGAATAGAAAGTTGGGACGCTATGAAATCAATCAATAAGAATAGTCTAAACAAGGTTAAAATTCGGAGTAAGGGGCTTAAGCGCAAGACTATAGCCTCCGCTATTGTTCTAATCATTAGTAACATGGCTAATGCAGAAGAATCCTCCGGTGAGGATAAGCCGATAGAGCACATCGAGGTAATTGGCATCCTTGAAAGTAACACCAGAAACTTGGAGATCAAACGAGATTCCAATGCCATTGTGGATGCGATAACCGCAGAAGATGTAGGCAAGTTTCCGGACAAAAATGTTGCAGATTCACTTCAACGTGTACCGGGAATAACAATTACCCGCAGTGGTGGTGAGGGTAGTAGGGTTAGTATTCGTGGCACCAGTGCTGAGTGGACCTTGACCCAGTTAAATGGAAATTACATTGCAACCTCCGATGGAGGAGCACCATCTCGTAGCTTTAATTACACTTTGTTGCCTTCCAACATGATCAGCAAGGTAGAAGTCTATAAAAGCCCAGAAGCTAGAATTGATGAAGGGGGAATTGGTGGAACAGTTATTCTGCACAGCCGTAAACCTCTGGAAATGGAGTCTGGAGAGGGCGTTATTACGACTGAAACCACTTATTCAGATACCAATGAGCAGTGGGAGCCGCAGTATAGTGCTTTTTACTCCTGGAAAAATGAGAGTGAAACCTTCGGTATTCTGGCTGGCTATACCAAACAGGACAGAACTGTAACCTCTATTGAAAACTACGCGAGCCATTGGCGATTCCACTCAGACACGGTTGAAGGTGCCGAACGCCCGGCAATTGTTGACCAGGAAACTGGCGAAGTTTACAACAATGTTTGGGCGCCCAGGGCTATGGGTATTGGTAATCATGAGCAGGATAGAGCCAGGGATGGTTATCAAATTACCACTCAATGGCGGCCAACTGAGCGCTTGGAATTTTCTCTGAACTATTTCGGTTCCCAGTTGGGATACGATACCCGTAGTCAGAACCTCACCTTAGCTGAATGGAATGATAACCATAACCCCTACTTTGGCGTTGAGCTCGAAGGGGACACCGTAGTTACCTATGGCAACGGTGATAACGGCCTGCTAAATGCGAATAACTGGGGAGATGCTGATGTCAATGGTGGTGTCGAGGTAGAGCGAGGTTTAATGTCTCCGCAATTGACCGGGCAGGATAGCTACGGTGAATCAGAATCTCATACCTTCGACCTCGAAATTCTTTATGAAGGTGACTCTTACACAGCAGCAGTAAATATTGGACGAAGCTCTGCAAAAGGTGGTGTCTCCGAAAGAATCATGGCAAATATGGATGCACGTTATGGTTCCGTAAATAGTTGGTTGTGGTCTATTGCCGATGGGGAACCTAACTACGAAATCTCTACAGATCTCACCTCGGATCAAGAGGCCTATCCATACTATGACTGGTTTAGTTCTGACGCTACCCAAAATCGGGACAGAGAAGATTATTATCAGTTTGACCTGGGGTTTGACACTAATTGGGGAATAGTCAACAAAGTCTATGTCGGTACTAAATATCGGGATCATGAAGCAAAGTCCCTAAGAGATACTTTCTTGTGGGATGACGGTATCTCGGATAACGGTGGTTATCGTGGGTGGTTATCGGGTACAGAATGGTTCCACAACCCGGATTTTCATCCAGATACTTCGATCTTACTTGGTAGCGACGTAATCGATAATAGCGCAGGCGATACCGGGGCTATTAACTATCTACCTTTTGATATAGATGCGCTTAAAGCCTACGTGAGTGATAATTTCACCCGGACTGTAGTTCCTGTGTTATCCGGTACCTATACCATCGAGGAAAAAATATTTTCTCTTTATGCCCAGGCGGACTTTGAGTGGGAGGCTTTCCGGGGTAACCTTGGTGTCCGCTATGTTAATACAGACCTAACTACCTCGACATACGATGACATTATTGGTCAAGAGACAGATATTACCAGTGCAAATAATAGAAGTGCTGATAGTGAAAACTTCCTGCCAAGTTTAAATATTGCCTGGGATCTAACTGATGAGCTGGTATTACGATTTGCTGCAGCAAAAACTATGTCTCGAGTCAGTTATGCTGACTTGGGGCAGGCTGAGTCATATGGCCCTCCTGTAAATATAAATTCACCGGATTCTTGGACCGGACGTGGGACCGGTACTTCCGCAAATACTGGACTAGAGGCGATGCTTTCCAATCAATTCGACCTGGGAATTGAATGGTATTACCTTGATGGTTCCGCACTTGGAGCAACATTATTTAGTAAGGATATTAGCAATCTTCCTATAACTACAACTGAAGTCGTATTGCGTGAGCACAGTTGCTGTAATGGTCCCATTGAAGTCGATATGACTACAAAAACAGGAGGTGCTGAGGCAACTTCTAGAGGTGTTGAACTATTTGCACAACATGCGTTTGAAAGTGGTTTTGGTGTAATGGCTAATTATACCTACACTGACACTAGTACTTCGGGAGTATTTGTTAATGGTGTAGAAACTGAAGCAGAAATTCCTGGAACGGCAAAGCATCAATACAACCTTTCCGGTTACTATGAAAACGATTTGTATAGTGTACGAGCATCTTACAATTGGAAGGATGACCGGGCTGGAGGGCTTCATCAGGGATATAATTTGTACGACAAAGCCTATGGGCAACTTGATCTTAATGCCAGCTATACCTTTAATGAAAACCTCAATTTCACGGCATCTATTATTAATTTAACAGAGGAAAAGACAGAGGGGTTCTGGAAACAGGAAAACAGGATGACTTATTATAATTACTCTGGTCGCCGATTATATATTGGTGCAAACTATAAATTCTAACACCTCGTTGATCGTAGTATTGGGTGTAGAGCATACGCTCTACACCATTTTTTTAACTTGAGATGTTAGGCTATAAAATTTACAGAACTACATAATAAAAAATGAGAAAAGATATGAAGCAACCAACACGTAGAGCAATGCAAGCTGTTTGCGCCACCTTCCTATTTCAGGCTGGTGCGTACGCAGATATTGAAGTGGTCAATTCGGATGTCTGTCCCTCGGACGCTACAACAGTAAGCTATTCTGAAGCGCTTAATTATCCTGATGAATTTTGTGGTCTTCTCAATAGTGGTGATTTAGTCGGCCTATCAGGTGGGGCTTCAATCGAACATCTGGGGGCCAATTGCCAATTGACGGGTAATGACAGTCGCCAAATAGCGAAGACATTATGTAAGTCTGAACCTTCAGCACCACATGTTGTGAGTGGAAGCAGTTGTTCATCCGATGCAGACCCGGTTACCTATCTTGAGGCACAAATTTATAAAGATGAGCTGTGTTCGGTTCTGGGGGACTGGGAAATTGCAAACCTTGCCGATAATGCCTCCATGGATGGCAGTGGATATGGGTGTGGTTCACGCAAGAATGAAATACGTGAGCTGGGCTCAACACTGTGTAAATCTGATACTCCTCAGGAAAGTGGATCTGCTCCGAAAGTTGCCTACATAGAGGTTAACAGTAATAACCTGGGCAATGCGGGCTGCTTTACAGAGAGCGATGGTAGTCAGTTGTTCGATATAGCTGTTATCTTCGCGGCAAATATTAATTACGATGGCCAGAAAGCTGTTTTGCATTTCAATAATCAAGTGTCAGACCTGCTCAATAACAATTTGAGTACAGTGCAAGATTTACAAAACAAGGGTACGAAGGTGGTACTCAGCGTTCTCGGAAATCACCAAAATGCAGGTTGGTCCTGTTTTGCCGATGAGCAGTCCGCTGATGACTTCGCGCAGCAGCTCAAAGATGCCGTGGATCAATATGGGTTGGATGGTATTGATATTGATGATGAGTACTCGCAGTGCAGCCAAACTTATTCTGACTCCTTGGTAAAAGTGACTAGTGCATTACGAGAGAAGATGCCTAACAAAATTATTTCTAAAGCACTTTGGAGTGATACCGATGCTTTTCAGGCTGAATGGAATGGGAAGAAACTGGGCGACCAATTAACTTATGGTTGGGAGATGAGCTATTGGTTGGGCTCAAGCTGTACTTCACGAATTCAGAATTACTTAAATTTGGGGGTCGATAGATCCAAGTTGGGTGTTGGCGCTTCTACTGTGTTGAATACTGCTTCTGCAGCGAGCGCTTTAGCATCGTGTAATGAGAATAATAATCTTGGTGGCGGCACTATGATTTTTAATGTGACTAAAGATTCTAGCAGCTATCTTTCTACAGTATGGCCAGGTACTTCAGAGATCCCTAATTGCCTTAAGTGATTATATAAACCCTGGCTGAGAGCCCCGTGGGAATTGGCATTAGTCGATGAAGCGGGGTAGGTCTTAAAAAAAATGGAGATTGAAAAGTAGTTCAAGGGAGTGAAAAAGGTGTACTCAATTATTGACTCTGGTATTTATTCTAAAATTACTATGTTGGGTCAATTGTCATTTCTTTGAGTCAAGCGGGGGTAGCCTGATATCTTTTTACGTTGGTAACAGCAGTGCTTCCCCTACTCAGTACTTAGAAACAACTTTACGAAGCCATTACTACCTTGCCTCCCTCACAGATGGCCCCATTGTTTGGCCGATCATACCAAAACTTAATTGGTATTCGAGCAGCATGAGCAGCTAGAACTACACTTTGAATTTGTTTAATGGACTCGTGAGTTACGCCTTGGGAGTTCCCTACTTCAATATAAATACGTTTGCCACTTCCATCTGTACATGCGGAATTAAAAGCTTGTGGAAAATTAATTTCCAGCCTCCCATCGGGTAGAACACCAACAGTTTCTGGAATCTGGTAGCTGGGCATAGCTACGCTTGCTAATGATGGACTTGATATAGCCAGGAAGGATAGACCGATCACAGTTTTCTTCACTTCGACTCCTTTTCGTGTAGCTTTATAGATTAGTAATTTTTGATTGTGCTTAATGATATAGAAAAGCGGGCATATAGCCCGCTTTTAAATCCACCTGTGAGAGTGTTGGATTTTACTCGGCGTAGCTCTCGATCGGAGGGCAGGAGCAGATCAGGTTGCGGTCGCCGTATACGTTGTCGATACGGTTGGCAGCCGGCCACACCTTGTGTTCTTTTAGCCACGCTGCCGGGCGCGCAGCGATATCACGGGAATAGCTGTGGGCCCACTCTTCGCTCATGACGTCCTCAAGGGTGTGAGGGGCATTGTGCAGTGGGTTGTCCTCAGAAGAATATTTACCGCTGGTGACATCTTCCACTTCCTGGCGAATTGTTGCCATAGCCTCGATAAAGCGATCCAGCTCACCCTTGGATTCACTCTCGGTAGGTTCGATCATCAGGGTGCCGGCTACCGGGAAGGACATGGTAGGGGAGTGGAAGCCAAAGTCCATCAGGCGCTTGGCGATATCCTCTTCAGTGATACCGCTAGCTTCCTTGAGCGGGCGCAGGTCAACCAGGCATTCGTGGGCAACAAAGCCATTGGTGCCGGTGTAGAGCAGGGAGTAGTGCTCACCCAGCTTCTTGGCTACGTAGTTGGCGTTCAGGATTGCCATCTCAGTAGCCTGCTTCATGCCCTGCTTACCCATCATGCGGATATACATCCAGCTGATCGGCAGGATGCTGGCGGAGCCCCAGGGAGCAGCGGAGATGGTGCCGTTATCCAGATTGGTTTCCGGTACTTCAGTCACCGGGTGGGCCGCCAGGTAGGGCTTCAGGTGTTCGCCAACAGCGATCGGGCCCATGCCGGGGCCGCCACCACCGTGAGGAATACAGAAAGTTTTGTGCAGGTTCAGGTGGGATACGTCACCACCGAACTGGCCCGGCGCGGCGACGCCGATCAGGGCGTTCATGTTGGCGCCATCAATATAAACTTGGCCGCCAGCCTGGTGAACCAGATCGCAAACTTCGCGGATACCTTCTTCGAACACCCCGTGGGTGGATGGGTAGGTGACCATCAGTGCGGCAACGCGGTCGCCGTGCTCTTCTATTTTGGCTTTCAGGTCTTCGATATCCACATTGCCTTTATCATCACAGGCAACCACAACCACTTTCATACTCACCATCATGGCGGATGCTGGGTTGGTGCCGTGGGCAGAGGCGGGAATCAGGCAGATGTCGCGCTGGGTTTCGCCCTTCGCTTCGAAGTACTTCTTGATAGCAACCAGGCCTGCGTATTCACCCTGGGAACCGGCGTTGGGCTGCAGGCTCACCGCATCGTAACCGGTGCAGGCGGACAGCATCTGCTGCAGCTGGCGGAACATTTCCGCGTAGCCTTCCGCTTGATCTACGGGTGCGAAGGGATGCAGCTTGCCGAACTCGGGCCAGGTGACCGGGATCATCTCGGCTGTGGCATTCAATTTCATGGTGCAGGAGCCCAGGGGAATCATGGAGTGATTCAGGGCGATATCCTTGGCTTCCAGAGACTTGAGGTAGCGCAGCATCTCGGTCTCGGAGTGGTAGGTGTTGAACACCGGGTGGGTCAGGAATTCAGTATCGCGCACCAGGGAGGCGGGTACACCCAGAGAGCCCTTGCTGGCAATTTCGCTGTCCAGAGTATGCAGATCGATGCTGTGTTCGGTGCCGATAAAGGCATTGATCAGGTCGGACACATCCTGCAGGGTGGCGGTCTCACTCAGGCTCACACCCAAGGCGTCTTCACCAATTTTACGCAGGTTGATCTCAGCGGTCAGGGCGCGCTGGTAAATCTCTTCCTGCTTGGCGCCAACGGTGATATTCAGGGTATCGAACCAGCTGTCGTGGGCCAGATTGAAGCCTTCCTGCTGCAGGGCGGAAGCGAGAATATCTGCCAGACGCTGGATGCGGGCAGCGATGGTTTTCAGGCCTTCAGGGCCGTGGTAAATCGCATAGAAAGCGCTCATTACCGCCAACAGCACCTGGGAAGTACAGATGTTGGAGTTGGCTTTCTCGCGGCGAATATGCTGTTCGCGGGTCTGCATGGCCATGCGCAGGGCACGCTTGCCTTTGCTGTCGACGGAAACACCGATAATACGACCCGGTGCGGAGCGTTTGTAAGCTTCGCGGAAGGCGAAGAAACCGGCGTGGGGACCACCGTAGCCCATGGGGATGCCGAAGCGTTGGTTACAGCCAACAACTACGTCTGCACCCATATCACCCGGTGCCCGCAGGGCTACCAGGCTCATCAGGTCAGCGGCCACGGTTACCAGGGCGTTGGCTTCGTGTACTTTGGTAATAATGTTAGTCAGGTCACGTACGCGGCCGGTGCTGCCGGGATATTGCAGCAGGGCACCGAACAGCTCGGCGGGGATATCTTTTTCCACATCGCCTACAACGACCTCGAAGCCGAAGTGCTCGGCGCGGGTTTTAACGACGGCGATGGTCTGCGGGTGGCAGTCCCGGTCCACAAAGTAGACGTTGGATTTGTTGCGTTTGACCTGGCGCTTACACATGGCCATGGCTTCAGCTGCTGCGGTACCTTCATCCAGCATGGAGGCGTTGGCCAGTTCCATACCGGTGAGGTCCATAATCATCTGCTGGAAGTTCAGCAGGCCTTCCAGGCGGCCCTGGGCAATTTCCGGCTGGTAAGGGGTATAGGCGGTGTACCAACCCGGGTTCTCCAGCACATTGCGCAGGATCACATTGGGGGTAATGGTGTCGTGGTAACCCATACCTATAAAGGTGCGGTAGATCTTGTTGCGCGCCGCAATATCTTTCAGCTCTGCGAGGGCCTCCACTTCATTGGTCGCATCGGCCAGATCCAGCTCATCGGTCTTGCGAATGGCTTCGGGCACGGTTTTCTCGATCAGCTCTTCGAGGCTGGCAACTCCGAGGGTTTCCAGCATGGCCTCTACCTGTTTGGCATCGGGGCCAATATGGCGATGGATAAAGGCGTCGTGTTGTTCCAACTGCTGCAGCGATGGTTGGGTCATAAACTTCGTTCCTGTAGTCGCAGGGAGTCGTCGCGGTGCGCTCGCGGTTAAAAATAGCACCTGGCCTCGGTACCGCTTTTCCTGTGGAAAGCCTCGGGCCTCCGCATTGCGGATAGGCGAGGGTAACGCTTGGGAGAATCGGTTTGCTGGCAGCCCCAGTGTTGCAATACGGAACCAGAGGGGAAGCCGGGCCATAGCGGCAGGCGCGCATCTTAGCAATCGGCGCGAGTAGGGGCAATCTGCGGGTTTTGGGCGGGGAAACTGCTAAATTTTGGCGCAAAAAGTGGGTTAAATCCTGTGAAATGGGGGCTGGGGAGATTTTGTTCTACATATGGCTGAGCAGATTTGAAGTCTGCCTATTTCACTTTTAGACCGCTCAATGCTAATGGAATGCTGAATGCCGTGCTTCTTCCCTACATTTTTTCTTTTTTTCTCAATAAGCACACCATCTCAGCTCCTTCTACAGATTAGCCAACACCTTATTGAGAGCGACGTATCAGCCACCAAGAATTGCGATATGGGTGTAGTCAAAGCGACCATAGATGCAGCTTATGGAATGAGGCTTGTATTAGATGTCGTTTAGCCCGGGTGCTGAATCTTTAAATCCACGAATGACCGGTTATCTGGGGTGAGATAAAGGAATGTTCAAAATAGAAAGAAGTTTTGACGATATAACCACCCTAAGGAATTCAATCGCTTTCCTGCAAGTAGGTAATCCCCCCGAAGGGGGATGAGACTGGACGCTAACCTTGCTCTATCATTCGCCTGTCTTTGGCTATTACTTTGGGGTTAAATTCCGGGCTCAAAAATATACAACTGCCACACAGCCCCATGGCTGCTAGCAATAACCAGGTATTGTTCAATCCTATTACGGCTGCGCCAAAACCACAAACCAGTGAACCAATAACACCGCCAAAGCGAGTTGTTAATGAAAAGATGGAATCAACAGTTGACCTGACTTCGTCCTCCACTGCTTCATGTTGTAACTGGGCAGAGGCAGAAAGCCCCAGACCGATACTAAAATTAAACAATAAGAATAAACTTACAAACAGTAACAAATCTCCAGACAGCGCCAGTAACATCACTAAAGATAATTTTATCAGGCTGGCTATCAAAAGTACTTTCCCCAATTGATGGTTCAAAAATTGAGTCATCCAGGTAGTAATTCTCGCTGACAGACTGCCTAATAGCATGATCAATGCCATTAATAATCCGTACAGCCAGCCCACGGACATATCGCCTGATAAGGTCTCTAAGCGTACCGGCCAATATTTTTCGATAGCACTGGCTATTGGAGTCAGTAATATAACAGTCAACAACAAGCGCCATAGTGATGGCGAGTAACAGGCTTTAATACCTAAACTGAGCTGGCTGGGTATTTGACTGATATTTGAAAGTCGAAAACGATCAAATACACGATTCTCTCTGATCTTTGTCTTGGTGAAGGCGAACAAGAGTAAACTACTTAGCAACGCCAAAAATATAAGTCCCCGATATAGATCCAGATCATGATGTCCGAAATATTCCCCACTTCCTACGACCAAGGCGCAGCATAGTGCACCTAGGGCTCCGATGAGTCCGGCACGAGTCGCGATACGCGCAAAACCCTCCTGTAGACTCATTGTACCTTCAGCTTGGTTAAAGCATTCTACAAACCAGGCATTTAAAGATCCTGAAAATAATGCCTGACTAGCTCCCCAAAAAACATCGCCACCAAGGCTCCATAGAAACTTTGCCAAACCAATAGCACCACGTAACAAGTCATAGCCATTGTCAAAGAGACTAAGTATACCTTTTTCCGACCGATCTGATCCGCCAAGCTACCAGTAGGTAATTCAAAAAGCATCACTGACAACCCCATGACTGCCAGTATCATCCCCAGCTGCGGCATAGACATACCCATAGCTAAAAACAAAGGCGTTAATATAGGCAATATTAAATAGGTGGAGAAAAAACCCCATCCCATTTGAAATCCGTATAAACGGATTAATTCTATTCGCTTCATAAACCCATCCTAAGGAACCCCTGAAAAACTCTGTAATACCCCTGAAAGCCCCGGCGGATATCAGTTGTAGGGCAATCATACTTAATGAAACATATTCAAGTATTAGAGAGATGTTGGAAATAATTTAGAGATTGACTGAATTTAAACATAATTTTAAGGCTCTACCAGAATCATAATTTCCTGTTTAGGGAATTCGTACTCTGTAAAAGACGAATCCCCCCTGGAAAAATCAGGTTTACATTTCTGTAGTTTGAGCTTCTGGTGCTAGATACGTTTGTTGTCCAGTAGATAATTTACGGTTAATTGCCATGGCTATAGTATTCAGCGTCTCATCTTCGATCATGACCCGCTCGTGTTTGGCTTTAATAGAAATATAATCGCAATTTAATAACAGATCTTCGAACCCATTTTTGGGTGTTGAGAAGCCCTTTTTAAATACGCCTTGAATGTCAATATAGTCATTGATCAAAGCAAGGGTTTGTGTCGGGGTTGCTTCATCAGAGACACTGCTACCTTCAAAGAAAATCGCAGGTCCGCCATAGGGGTGGAGTGATTTAACATATTCGGCATAAAATAGAAATGTATCAACCATTTCCGCTTCAAAACGGCCACATTCGAGTAATCTGGAATCTTGTTTTATAGTATCAATCATAGTTTGTTCTATGGTGATTACTACAGGATCAATTAAAAACAACATTTCAACTTGCTCCCCTAAAGCTTCCAGCTTTTGAGCAATACCGAGAGAAACCATGGCTCCTTCGCAGTAGCCCCCCAGAAAATATGGTCCACCCGGCTGCTTTTTACGTATCACGGCTAAATAGTAATCAATCAAATGGTTCAATCTAATTTGTCGACCGCTGTACACCTGTATGTTTTCCAATAATTGGACCGGACGATCGATATCAAGCTTTTCCACCAGTGGGATAAAAGTTTCTGGCCCTGCTGCCGCAGGAATCAAAAATAAACCAGTTTTATTACTATCACCATTGAAAGTCATAAATTTTCTAAACTCATTATAATCTTTCAAAAAGTCAACAATTTCATTTTCTGTGCAGGATGAAAAGTTAGGTATAGATTGTGATTTTATCTTTTCTGCCAAGCCCCTAATGGTTGGTTGTTCATTAAGTAATTTAGGCGAAACCCGGATATTACTGCGACTACAGTGATGATAAACTTTAAGTAGCAATATTGAGTCTCCGCCTAAATCAAAGAAATTGTCAAGTACACCTATGGTCTCTACACCTAATAGCTTCTCCCAAATTAAGCACAACTCGCGCTCTAATTCATTTTCTGGTTCAACATATTCTGCTAAGGTGGTAAAATTGGGAAGTGGCAGTGCGTTTCGATTTAGTTTTCCGCTAATTGTCAACGGCAAAACGTCAAGCAAAGTAAAGGTTGTTGGTATCATATAGGCAGGTAAGTGAACCGAAACAAAAGCTTTTAACTCATCAATAGTTGATTCTTGTTTTTCACTTAGAACCACATAAGCAGCAAGGTACTTATTCTCTTCTTGGCACCTGTCTATTACTACCGCCTGCTGCACCCTGGGATGTTGTGCAAGAACAGCTTCAATTTCGCCTAATTCAATGCGATAACCCCGGATCTTCACTTGAGAATCATTTCGCCCCAAATACTCCAGCTCGCCATTAGGTAACCAACGGACTAAATCACCAGTTTTATAAAGTCGAGTATTAACCTCGTCCTCTGGTGAAATAAATGGATTTTTAATAAATTTTTCAGCTGTGAGCTCCGCCCTATTGAGGTACTCCCTGGCCAATCCTGCTCCCCCTATATGTAATTCACCCGGGGCACCGATAGGTAAAGGTTTTAATCTACTATTGAGAACATATGCCTTCATATGTTTTAAGGGCCGCCCAATGTTGGAACGGCTGGTATCTTCATCGACTGTCAGCTCTTTGTAAGTTGCAGTCACGGTTGTCTCTGTGAGGCCATACATATTTACCAGCCTAATTGACTTACTACCATTGGTATCCCACCACTCTTTAAGTTGTTCAATATTTAATTTCTCCCCACCCAAAATCACCAAGCGAAGTAATTCAAGAGGTTCACCAGTGAACCTCAATGTATCAACCAGGGCATAAAATGCAGCCGGCGTTTGGTTTAACACCGTCACTTGCTCTTGCTGACACAGGCGGACGAATCCGGGAAGGTCCGTCTTGATTTCGGTTGTTGGTACTACCAGCTTTCCGCCTGTGGTCAGGGCTCCCCAAAGTTCCCAAACACTGAAGTCAAAGGTATAGGAGTGATATAAGACCCAGGTATCGTTATCATCGAAGCTCAAATCTGCCCGGGTGCTTTCTAACAGCCGCATCACATTTTCATGAGTTTGTAGCACTCCCTTAGGTTTGCCTGTCGTACCTGAGGTATAAATTACGTAAGCCAAATCTTGAGGCTCAATATCGCTGACAGGTATGAGGCTGACGTCATCAGCTAAGGGTACAGAGGCATCTGCAAATACTAATACGGGTGTTAGCTCAAGTTCGCCAGAGAGTGCCGTAAAGGTACCAGTGTATTTATTGTCGGTGATGACTATGGGTACTTCAGTATCCTGGAGGATATACAAGGTTCTGCTTGATGGGTAATTGGGAGAGATGGGTACGTATGCGCAACCCGTTTTAAGAATTGCAATAATACTAATCACCATTTCCATGCTATGATCGAGGAAAATACCGATCAGCGTGCCGGATTTAAGGTGCTCTCCATATGCTGATTGATAATCAGCCTGGAGCTTTAAAGCGAGTTGGTTAGCTCTATTATTTAATTGGTCATAACTTAACGTTTGCTGCTTAAAAGTTAACGCGGGTTTATCGGCAAATGACCTAGCCTGGATTTCAAACAATTGGTGAAGACATAAATTTTGTGGGGAGCATGGTGTGGTTTTGACCCAGTCAACCAACAAGGTTTTCCTCTCCTGTTCACAAATCAAGTCCATATCGGCAATAGGTTGCTGTACATCAGCAACTATCTCCGCCAGTATCCTTTGATATAAAGTGGAGAATCTAGTAATTGTCTGTAGGTCAAATAAACTAGTAGAAAAATTAATAAAACCGTCAAGTTCAACCTGCCCGTCATTAATATGTAAACTTAAATCAAATTTAGCAGGGGAATACTCTTGATTATACTGCGTGCCCTCTTGTGATTCGTCATCTGAAAGTCCTTGGTTAAGCTCGCTTAAGGACTGCTGAGTAAATGGAAGGTTTTTATCTTCTTCGCGGATCTTCGACGAGGTATTCTCTAGGCTGAATACGACCTGAAACAGAGGATGACGGGAAGGGTCCCGTTCCACATTAAGCAGTTT
This sequence comes from Microbulbifer sp. MLAF003, assembly GCF_030012965.1. Classification (NCBI taxonomy): domain Bacteria; kingdom Pseudomonadati; phylum Pseudomonadota; class Gammaproteobacteria; order Cellvibrionales; family Microbulbiferaceae; genus Microbulbifer; species Microbulbifer sp. MLAF003. The sequence continues at coordinate 3,859,357 of NZ_CP120232.1, read as the reverse complement.
AACTAAGCGTTCAAAAGGTAGCTCCTGGTGAACTTTGGCCCCTAGAACAAGCTGATGAACTTTATCTATCCATTGTGCAATTGTGAAGCTCTCATCTATTTCTCCCCTTAACGCTAATAGGTTAACAAAAAAACCTATCACGCCCTGAGTTTGTGCATGGTGACGATTTTCTGACGGTGTGCCGATAACTAAGTCTTTCTGGCCGCTTAAAGTCGAAAGTAACAGATAAAAACCGCTAAGCATTAGACTATACAGTGTTGTCTTCTGTTCTCGGGCTAACAGTCTTAATTGGTGTGAAAGCTTTGTATCCAAAGAAAATTTCAAAATCTGCCCACGGTAATCGAGTTGGGGCGGACGTGGTCTATCTGTGAATAAATGAAGTGAGCTGTAACCATTCAGTTGCTCAAGCCAATAATTCTCTAGATTTCGTAATTCTTCTCCTTGTAAAAATGCTCTTTGCCATACGGCATAATCGCTGTACCGAATGTCTATCTGTGCGAGCTGTGGCTCCTGCCCAAGACAGTAAGAAGAATAGGCATGAGATAATTCGGTAAAAAAATCTGTGCTGACCAGCCGTCAAATGCAATATGGTGCCAGACAAAAAGTACAAAAGCTCCTTGGGGAGAATCAAGTCGAATAACCCTAAACGGTCTTCCTTTGGCCAGGTCAAAGTCCTGCTCTATGGCTTCTTGCAGCCCATTTAACAGAGCAGCATTGTCCTTTTTTGATATACAGCGAATAGTTAAGGGGGTATCAAGGACCTGCTGGTAAGCATCACCATTTTCATGAAGGCGATAAATGGTGTTGAGTATGGGATGGCGCCTAACCATATACTGAATGGCATCTTCTAATGCCGGGTAGTTAATATCAGCGGATAGTCGAATCAGGTGCGGGATATGATAGGCATTACTTCCTTGCTGCCACTGATGAATAAATAATAACCTTTCCTGGGCAAAACTAAGTTCAGACTTCTCTTCGGGTGTGGAAAATATTATCCTATTGATAAAGTCGCCTTTACTGTAAATATGATTAAATTTCAATAGGCGAGTTAATGACGACTTTTGCTCTTTGATTAACTCTAATAGATCGCTGTTCGATAAATCTTTTTTACTGTTGAGGCGCAGTTGTTCTCCATCCAGCCAAATTGCGACTTGATTGGTTTTTATTTTGCTGATTAATTGATTCATTTTATTATCCCTATAAGACCATCTCAAATTCTTGAGTTTCGTCCTGGTTTGATGCTGCGTCTTGCTGTAACGAAGTACTTAATTTTTCAATCGTTTGATTTGCAAATAACATTGCTAGTGGGATGTCTATACCAATTATCTGGCGACTTTTGGCCCCAAGACTGATGGCTTTGATTGAATCTCCTCCGATACTAAAGTAGTTATCGCGGATACCAACCTGGTCCAATCCCAAGACTTGTTGCCAAACCTCGCATAACTGGCGTTCAAGTTGCGTACGTGGTGCCAGATAATCAGTCTGGGAAACAAGTTTGGGATTTGGCAAGGATTTTTTATCCAGTTTACCGCTTAAATTGACAGGTACTTTATCAATCCAGTTAAAGCTTGTCGGAATCATATAGTCGGGCAATACCGATGTTAATGTAGCTTTTAATAGATCAAGATCTTTGGATTCCTCGGAATCTGGTACTAAATAGGCTGCCAAGTATTTTTGATTTTGATATTCATGATCCGTTACTACCGCTTGCTTAACTCCTTCCAGGTCATTTAAAGCCGCTTCGACTTCACCTAACTCAATACGGAAACCTCTAATTTTGACTTGTAAGTCATTGCGACCGATATAATCCAGCTCACCGCTGGGTAACCATCTGACCAGATCGCCAGTTTTGTAAAGTCTGGTATAACCTCTGGCTTTATCTTCCTCGCTGGCAAAGGGGTTTTTTATAAAACGCTCTGCTGTCAGTTGAGGTTGGTTCAAATAGCCCCGGGCAAGGCCGGCTCCGCCTATGTGCAACTCACCAACGGCCCCTATTCCTAATAACTGACCTGATTTATCGAGGACATAGCTTTTGTTATTGGCGATGGCCCTGCCTATGGGGATCTGGTTGTCTTCTGATTGAGGTGGACAATGATATTGATGGCTACTGATAGTCGCTTCTGTAGGTCCGTAGACATTAATGAGTTTATCCCCCAAATCACCGGCCAGCTTGGTTGAGGTCACTTCGCCACCCGAGATGACTCGCTTCAAGCCATGCTTTTCCCCAAGCTCCAATGCCAGTAGGAGACTGGATGGTGCATCCAGGTGAGTAATGGACTCTTGCTCAATCAACTGCTCAAGATGGCTAAAAGACTGGATATCGGCTTCACTGGTAATTACTAGCCGCGAACTACTAAGCAATGCGATAAATATTTGCTCTATTGAGGCATCAAAAGTGTAGTTAGCCAGTAATAACAGAGACTCATCAGAAGAAATCTCATACGCTTTTATATTATGCTGCATCAAATTTACGCAACTACGATGCTCAATCATCACACCTTTAGGCATGCCAGTGGTACCGGATGTATAAATCACATAAGCCAGGTCGGATGGTGATGTCAGCGCAGGTAAATTTTCTCCACTTATTGCTTCATTCAGAAGTAACTCTTGGGTTACACAGAATATGAATTCTTGACGTTCAAGACCGATGATTTTTCGGAGTTTATCCTCAATACTCTCTCCTGTCAGGATCATCGGGCATTGACTGTCAGATATGATATAACGCAGGCGCTGCTCGGGATAATCAGGAGAAAGCGGCAAATAAGCTCCACCGGCTTTTAGTACTGCTAAAATAGCAATGACCATATCGATACCGCGTTCGAAATATAGTGAAATAAGGGTATCTGGAATTATCGATTGCCCGTAGGCTGATTGATATTGTTTTGATAGGATACGGGCCAGGCGGTTGGCCCTTTCATTAAGTTGACGATAAGTAATCCGCTGCTGTTCAAAGATCAGTGAAATGTTATTTGGCGTTTGCAGGGCTTGCTGTTCAAATAAACCATGTAAGGTTTGCCCCTCAGGGAAGTCAATTCTAGTATTATTCCACTGACCCAGGATTAGTTGACGTTCAGTTTCACTAACTCGGTCAATCTGATCTATACATAACTTCGGTGTTGCCAACAAACTTGTGAGTAGGTGTTGATACAGGTTGGCAATGCGAATAATGGTATTTTCATCAAAAAGGCTGATTGCATAATTAAAAGTTGCAGTAATTTCCTCACTACCATCATTTAAAAATAGGCTTAAATCGAAAATTGCCGGTGAATAAAGAGAAGTTTCTCCATCAAGTTCAGAGGGTAAAAAAGGAAAATTTTCATTAGCATTTTCTTTCTGAACAAAGCTCTGTACGCCGAACATGACTTGGAAAAGTGGGTGGCGCGAGGTATCACGTTCAACATCAAGTGCCTCGAGCAGGCGTTCAAAAGGCAGTTCCTGATGCACTTTAGCCTGAGTAACGGTCTGATGCACCTGGGCTATCAAATCCTTTACAGTCATTTTAGTATCAAGAATAGTTCTCAATACTAGAGTGTTCACGAAAAATCCAATCAAGTCTTGAGTTTGGGCATGGTGACGATTATCTGAGGGTGTGCCTACAAGAATATCTTCCTGCCCGGATAAGGTTGCGAGGCAAAGATAAAACCCAGTTAGTAATAGGGTATATAAGGTAGTACCTTCAGCTCTTGCAAAAGCGCGTAACTGCGCTGACATATTTCTGTCTAGGATAAAGTGATAGTGCTTACCTCTTTGATCAGCCTTTGGCGGCCGTGGATGATCTAGTGGCAGTGCCAAGGGTTCATAACCGGACAACGTTTTTTGCCAGTAATTCAGCAGATTTTCCAGTGTCTCACCTTTGAGATGGGCTCGTTGCCAAACAGCATAATCATGATATTGAATTTCCAGCGACGGTAATGATGCTTGCTGCCCCTCACAAATAGCATGATAGATTTGTGAAAATTCTTTAATGAAAATGCCAGTAGACCAGCCATCAAAAGCAATATGATGCCAAAGAATCAACAAGTATCGTTGTTTTCCTAACTGGTACATATGTAAGCGGACGGCACCCTCATGGTTTAGATCAAAAGGGTGATTATTTTCCCTTAGCAGGGCAGCCTTCAATTGAGCTTCATCATTAAGCTGGTGCTTGTTTATTTTTATCTCCCTGGGCTGAACTTCTTGTAGGCTGACACCATGTTTGTCAGTGTAATAGATACTGTTGAGTACAGTATGACGTCGTACTACCTCACATATTGCCCGTTCAATATTATTCAGCGATGCCTGCGGCTTGAGCCTGACTAAGTAGGGAATATGATATGTACTTGCTCCGGAGTCGAATTTCTCGATAAAGAATAAACGTTCCTGTGAAAAAGACAGGGGATAAGGGCCGACTTTTACTGAAGGAATTCTTAGTAGAGGCTTCTCCTCAAGCCCTTTGGAGAGGGCAGCAATATTTTTTTCTCAAACAGAGTTGCTAGGGGAAGTTCAATACCTAATTCCCTGCGAATGGTAGCTATGAGTTGTACCGCATTGATAGAATGTCCACCGATTCGAAAAAAGTCATCCGCAATACCTACACGATCAAGTCCCAATATCTGCTGCCAGATCAGGCAGAGATTTTGTTCAAGATTGGTGCGGGGAGGGAGATAGTTATCATCTATAATCAATTGTGGATTTGGTAACGCACGATAATCCAGTTTTCCATTAGGGGTTAATGGCAACTTTTCTAGAAAAATATAGCTTTCAGGGACCATGTATCCCGGTAAATTAATGGATAGAGTTTGCTTTATGGTTTCCGGTGAAGTTTTCTCTCTTGACCCAGGTACTATATAAGCAACTAATATTGCATTTTCTTCATGGTGAAAAGTAGTCACTAGTGCCTGTTTTACTACGTCAATTTCATGTAGGGCTGACTCGATTTCTCCTAATTCGATCCGGTAGCCCCGTATCTTAACCTGCTTACCAATGCGCCCAAGGTACTCTAAATTTCCATCTGGTAACCAGCGAACCAAATCCCCGGTTTTATATAGCCGGTCATGTCCCCTTTCTCTATCTTCATCACTGGCATAAGGATTATTAATAAAGCTCTTAGCTGTCAGCTCTTTCTGATTAAGGTAGCCGTGAGCAATACCTGCACCGCCAATATATAGTTCCCCGGAAGTCCCGACAGGCGACAGCTGGCCACTTTTATCTAAAACATACAATTTCTTATTATACAGTGGACTGCCAATAGGCAGTTTTCTCATCTTGGTATTCAAGTGACAAGCAGTAGCAAAAACAACCGTTTCAGTAGGGCCATAAACATGTGTGAACGAAATTTTAGGGTGGTCGTTAACTAGCTGGTGAAAAGTTCCAGCATTGGCCTTTTCTCCACCAAACAAAATATTTTTTACCTTCAACCCGTTTAACAGATTCTCTTTGGCCAAGACACTCAGTAATGCTGTTGTGATAAAAAATGAATCAATATGATGGCTATTTAGATAATTTATTAAGTGTATAGGAGATTGGATTACGTCCTGCGTAGCGAGATGCATACTACAGCCATTAAGAACACTGTAAAATAAGTCAAATATGAAACCATCAAAAGCATAGGAGGACAAACTGGCTATATTGGTCACCCTGGAGGCTTCCAAATAACGATTATTACAAGCAAAGGCTGCTACTGCATTATGTGGCACTAAAACGCCTTTAGGCTTACCTGTTGTCCCTGAGGTATAAATCACATAGGCAAGATGATTGCTACTTGATGTTTCTGGTAAATTATCGTAATGATATTCGGCGATTCCCTTATCATCATCAACTACCAGAGTTGATGGAGCCTGGTACTCGCCAGCGTCAGATGCAGGTAGTGCCGATAAGCTCTGCTTATCACTCATTACTAACGAGACTTGGGCATCTTCCAGCATAAATTTGATACGTGCTTGAGGGAGGTCTGGAGCAATTGGCACATAGGCAGCTCCAGCTTTCAGCACAGCCAAAATGGCAACCACCATATCTGCACTACGTTGAAAACATAATCCTACTAGAGTGTTGGGTTGTATTGTCCCTGCGGCGCTGGCCCTATATTTATCTAAAAGCGCACGTGCAAGACGGTTGGACTTTTGATTAAGCTCCCGATAGCTAAATCTGTATTGCTCAAAAACCAGGGCAATACGATCAGGTGTCTGCCTGACCTGTTGTTCAAATAATCCATGTATAGTGTCTCTGTCGGGATAATTAACCTGGGTATCATTCCACTGGTACAACGTTTTCTGCCGATCAGCTGCACTTAGCTTTTCTATTTGTGCTATCGGAAGGTCTGGCCGAGAAAGGAGACCGGAAAGCATTCTTTGGTAAAGGCTGGATATACGCACTATGGATTCTTTATCAAAAAGACTTACCGCATAGTTAAACCCCGCTGTAATTTCATCGCCACAATCATTTAGGGATAAACTTAGATCAAATTTTGCCGGTACATATAAGTTGCTTTCATCAACTAATTTTTCAGGAATGAAAGGTAATTTTTCGGAATCACTGATTTCCTGCCCATTATTCTGTAGACCAAACATTACCTGGAATAAAGGGTGGCGAGAACTATCTCGCTCTATCTTCAGCTCTTCCACTAGACGCTCGAATGGGAACTCCTGGTGTACTTTGGCCGAAGTTACGATCTGGTGCACTGTAGCGAGTAGTTCTTTTATCGACATTTCGGGCTTGATTACAACACGCAGAGCCAGGGGGTTAACAAAAAAACCGATCAAATTTTGAGTCTGGACATGATGACGATTATCTGACGGTGTGCCCACTAAAATATCTTCTTGCCCAGACAGGGTTGTCAGGCATAGGTAGAATCCACTAAGAAGTACCGTGTATAGGGAGGTTCCTTGATCTCTTGCTAATGTTCGTAACTGTGCTGAGATTTGACTACCTAGAGTGAACCGATAGTATTTACCTCGGTGATCAGCCACTGTGGGTCTGGGGTAATCAAGTGGTAAAGCCAAAGGTTCATATCCGGACAAACGTTGTTGCCAATACTGTAGCTGCTTCTTTTGCTGCTCTCCTTGCAGATAGTCGTGTTGCCAGGCAGCATAATCACGATATTGAATATCCAGTTCGGGTAGGTGAGCTTCTCGCTTTTGACATATGGCTTGGTAAATTTCTGAAAGCTCTTTAATGAAAATCCCGCTAGACCAGCCATCAAAGGCGATGTGGTGCCAGAGTATCAGTAGATAATCCACTTCCCCTAATTGATATATATGAAGTCGAATTGCCCCTTCCTTTTCAAGGTCAAAAGAACGCATACACTCTTTTCTAATTAAGAGCGTTAATTGTTTTTTATCCGCAGCCTTATGCATTTGTAAAGTGACAGGAGTAGAGAGCATTTCTTGCCGACTAATCCCCTTGTTATCGGTATAATAGATGCTGTTAAGCACAGTATGCCTACGAATCACAGCGTTTAGTGCTTGTTCAAGCTTGTCCAGCGATGTCTTTGGCTTTAGCCGGGTAAAATAAGGTATATGGTAAGCACTGCTTCCGGATTCAAATTGTTCAATAAATAGCAGTCTTTCCTGAGCGAAAGACAGTGGAAATGTGGTTGCGTTTGAGCGTGGGATTGTCAAGAGTTCCTGTCTTTTTAATCCTGAAATCAGAGTGGCTATATTTTTTTGTTCGAACAAATCTTCCAGTGAAACTTCTATAGCCAGTTCTTGGCGAATAGTAGCAATTAGTTTCACTGCATTGATTGAATGGCCACCTATACGGAAAAAATCATCCTTAACGCCTACTTGTTTCAGCCCCAGTACACGTTGCCAGATCTGACACATCTGACTTTCTAGTTCGGTTCGGGGTGCAAGGTAGTTATCCTTAGAAATTAGTTCTGGGGTGGGTAAAGCACAATAGTCTACCTTACCGTTGGTGGTTAGCGGGATCTGATCCAAGCAAGCATAGCTCTCCGGTAACATATACTCAGGTAAGCTAAGAGCCAATGTCTTCCGCAAGGCTTCTGATGAAATATCTTGTGCTAGAAGAGGTACTATATAGGCTATCAGTAAGGTACTACCCTGATGATGATAAGTTGTCACCAGTGCCTGCTTTACCGCTTCTATGTTGGTGAGCGCAGTTTCGATTTCTCCTAACTCAATTCGGTAACCCCGAATTTTAACCTGCTGTCCTATGCGTTCCAGATATTCCAAGTTTCCGCTGGGTAACCAGCGCACCAAATCGCCGGTTTTATATAGGCGATCATACCCCCTGCTTTTATCTTCATTATTGGCAAAAGGGTTATCGATAAAACTCTGTGCTGTCAGTGCTTCCTGGTTGAGATAGCCTCGGGCGACTCCTGCTCCACCGATATATAATTCCCCTGGAGCCCCGATGGGTACCGGATAACCTTTTTTATTAAGTACGTAAGCCTTAACATTATTGATAGGGCGCCCTATACATCGATTATTATTTTGCTGATAAAAGTTCAGGCTTTGAATGGCTGTTACCGTAGCTTCAGTTGGTCCGTATTCATTAATAAGCTTGTCTTTCCAAATATTTACCAACTCCGGTGAACAAGATTCACCGCCAAATACCACTCTTTTTATTTGCTGTTTGTTTTTGATATCACCTAAAGTCAACAAATGAGCAGGAGATGCTACCAAGTGTGTAACCTGATGTTTGGCTAATAAGCCGATGATTTTTTCCGGTTGTTTTAATATTCCTCTTTCGGGTAATATCAACCTCCCACCATTCAACAGAGCCAAATAAAAGGGCTCAACTGAAGCGTCAAAAACATAAGACAGCAGCCAAAGTACACGTTCTTGATTGTCAAAATTAAATGCTTCGCTTTGTGCTTTAATTAGATTAACAACGGATTTATGCTCTACCATTACTCCTTTAGGAGTACCGCTTGTGCCTGAGGTATAGATTAGATACGCCAGGTTGTTTCCTTGCGGACCATGACTTAGGTTTTCGATAGAATACGGCGCAGTTTCTACTTGGTTATCTACTGCAAGCAATAAAGGTGGGGTAGGGATTTCCTCGAGTAAAGAGCGGAGTTTATCTAGCTTGAAACTTTGACTTAATACCAGAGCAGAATTACTGTCTTCTAATTGAAATTTCAGACGTTTTTGAGGTGCATCACAGGCAAGGGGCAGGTAAGCTGCGCCGGCTTTTAGCACAGCTAATATCCCTATTACCATTTCCAGGCTTTGCTCAAAATATAGGGCAACGATAGTATCAGGTCTTATCGTATCTCCGTGTTTATTTTGATAGTTATGCTGTATTGCTCTTGCTAACTGATTAGCTTTTTCATTCAACTCTTGGTAAGTTAATTGTTTTTCTTCAAAACTAACCGCGATTGAATCATGATTTATTAGGGCTTGAGTTTCAAATAGATGTGATAAGCTTAGCTCATTACCACCAGGTGAGCTTGTCTGATTCCAATCAATTAAAACTTTTTGGCGATCCCTATCTGACAAACTATCAAAAGTATTGATAGATCGTGAGGGCTGCTCCAGCATCTGTACCAAAATTTTTTGATAGACTCTACCGATATGAATAATGCTGTCTTCATCAAATAGACTTACGGCATAACTAAATATACCTTTTATCTGGTTCCCACTGTCATCGAGAGTTAGGCGTAAATCCGCTTTTGCAGGCGAATATAATGGATTTTGAGGATCTGTTTCTACCTGGGTAAACGGCAATTCATATAGGTTTGTCAAACCAAAATTTTGTACCGTAAACATTACCTGAAACAATGGATGGCGGGACAAATCCCTTTCCACTTCCAGTGTATCAATGAGAGACTCAAATGGTAGATCTTGGTGAGTTTTAGCCGCAGAGACTACCTGATGTACTTGCCTGATTAATTCATCAGCTGTTATATCTGCATTTAACTTTAATCGTAGCGCCAGTGAGTTGACAAAAAAGCCAATTACGTCTTGGGTCTGGGCATGATGACGATTATCTGACGGAGTACCTATCAGGATATCTTCTTGCCCTGATAGGCTAGACAGTGTTGCAAAAAAAGCACTGAGGAGGACGGTATATAGAGTAGTTTCCCTTGTTTGGGCATAGTGCCGCAATTTCAGGGATAGTCCAGTCTCTAACGTAAAGTAGGTATTTTTTCCTCGGTAATCCATTTTTTTGGGGCGAGGGCGATCTGTTGGTAAAACTAAAAGTTCATAACCGCATAAGGTATTATGCCAGAAAGACTTTAGCTTGGAGAGATTCTCTCCATTTAGGTAATCCCTCTGCCATTGGGCATAATCGCTATATTGGATAGATAGGTCTGGTAAGCGTACTTCCTGACTGTTAAGTAGAGACTGGTAGATGCTAGATAATTCCCGTAAGAAAATATCCATTGACCAGCCATCAAACGCAATATGATGCCACATAATTAGCAAATACAGCTTTTTATTGACCTCATAATATTTCAGGCGCATTGGTGGATCTTGCGACAGATCGAAGGGACGCACTATCTCATCTTTTACCGCCGGTAGTAACTTTTCTTCTGTGCTTAATTGGTTTGTCGAAATTTTAACAGGGTCAGATAATATCTGGCTGATATTCCGGTTATCAGACTCAATATAGACTGAATTGAGCACGGGATGGCGTATTGCCAAATGTGTAAAAGCACTTTGTAGAATATCTAATCGGGCATCTTGGTTCAATTGCACTAAATATGGAATGTGATATGCACAGGTTTCAGGCTGTAAACGTTCAATAAATAATAGTCGCTCCTGAGCAAAAGACAGGCGGTATTGTATGAGTTCCTCAAGCTTGGAAAACTTTTTCTGTGAGTCAATTTCTCTTTTTTGTAAATACTTAACTAACTGAGACTTTTCTGCTTTCAATCGTGTTAGTAGTTCTTGCGGTATTTCATCACCGCTACTTGCCAATTTAAGAATATCTCCACTGACCCATACAGCCAGTTTATTTTTCTTGAGTTCTTTTAATAACGCCAACATCAACTAAATCTCCATTACAAACTGATTATTAGCCGTAGGCTTATCAGCCAGCTTGGGAATGACCATGCTTTGCTGGTTTTTTAATGCAAGTGCTAATCTGGCAATGGTGCTGTGCTCTAATAGTAGGCGTAAGGGAATATCTATCCCGCTTAACTTTCGGCTGACAGCTGTGAGCTTTACTGCATTGATGGAGTTGCCACCGATACGGAAGAAGTTATCCTCAATCCCGACCTTGTCCAGCTTCAAGACTTCTTGCCAAACTGTACATAAATGTCGTTCAAGCTCATTTCTTGGCGCTTCGTAATTATGCTGCGTGACCAGTTCTGGCTCAGGTAACAGATTGGGATCAAATTTGCCATTGATATTAAGGGGGATGACATCTATTAAATTATATGAATCAGGTACCATATAATTGGGTAGGCTCGATTGTAGAAATGACTTTATTGCGTCGCAATCCAATACTACATCATGTGTTGAAACCAAATAGGCTGCCAAGACTTGATTACCCTTTAACTCCCGTTTAATAACAACTGCCTGCTTTATTTCAGGGTGAGTGCACAAGGTGTTTTCGATTTCACTTGTTTCTATTCGATAACCACGGATTTTTATTTGGCTGTCGTTTCGGCCAAAATACTCTAGAGAACCGTCAGGTAACCAGCGGACTAAATCACCAGTTTTATATAATCTATCGTAACCTTTATCCAGATCTTCCTGTGTTGCAAAATAGTTGGGAATAAATCGTTGTTGCGTTAAGGTTTCTCTATTTAAATATCCGCGAGCCAGGCAAGCTCCACCTATATATAATTCGCCAATAACACCAACAGGTGAATAATGTCCATGTTCATTTAATACATAAAGCCTCACATTATCGATTGGTTTTCCTATGTTTATTTGGTCAGGTTTCTCTATTTTTTGCTGTGTCACACATACCGTGGCTTCTGTCGGGCCATATTCATTAAATGTGAACTCGGCAGGTAATACTGCTAATGGACTTAAATTGTCACCACCTGTGTGAACTAATGTTAATGTGGAATTCCTTAGTTCTTTCGCAATTTCATTGAGTATTGCAGTTGGAATAAATGCCTGGTTAATATTATTCTCATTGATATATGAAATTAGCCTTTCACTCTCAACTCTACATTCATCCGAGGCAATATGGAGTTCCGAGCCAGATAAAAGTGCTGGAAATATTTCAAAAACACTGGCATCAAAAACATAGTTGGAGAACTGCAAGATCCGTTTTTCAGTATTCAACTGATGACTTTTGATCATGTATTGAGCCAGATTTACTACACTTTGGTGCTCTATCATCACCCCCTTGGGTTTTCCTGTAGTGCCGGAGGTGTAAATCACATATGCAAGAGCTTTGGAATCTAGCTTAATAGCGGGAGATGCTGACGATTGAGTGAGTAGCAATTCAGGTATGTCAACAGAAATAAGTAATGGAATATTTTTAAATTCTGATAGTTTTTTATCAATCGCAGTAAAGTGGTGCCGTTGCGTTAGAATAATCGGAGCTTGACTGTCTTTAAAAATAAATTGAGTACGTTGCTCTGGGTATTCTGGAGAGATGGGTAAATAGGCTCCGCCAACTTTTAAAACGGCTAACATACTAATAATCATGTCCAGGCTGCGATCTAAATACAGCGCTACTATTGTATCTGGTATTAACTCATGGCCGGTTTGAGCTCGATACTGAGTGAGAATAACCTGGGCAAGTTGATTAGCCTTCTTATTAAGCTCCTGATAGCTGATAACACTATCCTGATACACCAGAGCTGTATTTTTGGGGGCTTTACTTACCTGGGATTCAAATAATTCAACCAAAGTTCTGCTCGCTGAATATTCGGTATCGGTATTATTCCATCTGGCAATCTGTTGATTCAGTTTAGCATCAGCTATAACCAAATCTGATATTTTACTGGCATCCCCCTGCAGGATTTGGGTCATTACTGACTTAAATGAGGCCATCATATTCTGAATAAACCAAGGGGCATGTCGTTCCTGATTGAACTCCCATAGTACGGTAACAGGATCGCCACTACCTTCCTGCCCGATCCTGGGTATAACCACAATATTTAAATCGAACTTTGCAGATTTGCTGCCGATGGCTTCGACCAATTGCATCTCTGAGATGCCAGGCAATGTCATTTTGGGTAATGGAGAATCATGAAAACTAAAACAGACCTGAAATAACGGATTTAATCCTTTAATACGTTCAGGGTTTACCAAATCAACTACAGTTTCAAATGGAAGTTCCTGATTTTTTTGTATTTCTTGTGTCGTATCAAAACATGTATGAATAAAATCATTGATTTCTTGTTTTGAGTTCTGTTTTATTCTCGCAACATTGGTTGCCACCATCATTCCGATAGTGTTCTCTACTCCTTGATAATTACGGTTCGCAGTGCCAGTGCCGACGCAAATATCGGTATCGCCGGAGTACCGGGATAATACTAAGTTGACGGCCGCCAACATAAAGGAAAAAGGCGTTACTCCCTGTTTCTGACAATAATTTTGTATCTTATGCCAGAAATTCCGAGGGATCTTCATTTTTTTAGTGTCTCCTCCCTTTAAATCTCCCGTGGCGGTCTGAGGTAAATTTATTTTAGTTGGGGCATCTTTGAGCTTTTCATACCAGAATAGCTTCTGTTTTTCAGCTGCTTCGCTCGTTAGCCAGTTGTTTTGAAAAACAGCAAAGTCGGCGTACTGCCCAACATGATTAAGAGTTATATTTTTTCTGCCCTCGAGCCTTTGCTGATAGCAGGAGAATAAATGCTCAAGAAATATATTCGAGGACCAGCCATCATGGACAAGGTGGTATTCAATGTGAATAAGAATATGTTCTTTGTCTGTTAATTTTACTAATCCCCAGCGTACCAAAGGTAGTTGGGTAATGTCGAATACCTGATTCAGACCTTCTGCTATTAAATAGTCAACCTGCTGTTGAGCCTGTTGATAATTCATGGAGCTAAAATCATATCTGGCTAACTCAACCTGGTAGTTTTCATGGATGTATTGGCAGGGTTCTTCCAAAGAATAGGAGCTTCGGTAAATCTCATGTGCATCGACTACATCCTGGATAGAGTGAGCAAGAATGTCTGGATCGATTTCACCTTTTAGAATCAACTTGCTCTTTGCATGATATGCTCTATTTCCTGGGTTGGATTTTGTCAAAAACCATATGGCTCGCTGCTGAGAGGATAAAGGTGAAATAGTCCGATATTTATTATCCCTGGTAGTGATACTGAAACTTTGCTGGCAGCGAGGTAATTCCTGCCAGATATTTTCAGGTGTGCGCTCTGTATAAATTAACTCAACTGGAATATTTACAGATATTTCTCTGGCGAGTTTTGAGCATAATCGAATGGCTGAGATTGAGTCGCCACCAGCGGCAAAGAAGTCTTCTTTCCATGCCAAAGGTAACGCTGTGTATTCATTTATCCAGGCTAGAAACGTCGCCTGTTCAGAATTAAGATTCACATCCACCATCGCAGATGTGTCGTGTGTTGCCATCGATAATAAAATCGATTTATCTATTTTTCCATTCTCTGTCAGCGGAAGCTCAGGTAGAATATGAAAATGCTCAGGTACCATGTGAAGTGGCAAATGTGCCTTTAGGTGTGATGCGAGCTGTTGTATATCCAACGAGACTTCTCGCTTGAGTACTGCATATGCATGCAACGATTGTTTGTTTCCTGTATCGCTTACAAGTACACATGCCAAGGCAATGCCATTTAGAGTTTTTAGGCAATTTTCAATTTCCGAAAGCTCTATTCGGTGGCCTCGTATTTTTACTTGCGAGTCATTCCTGCCTATAAACTCAAATTCGTCTCCTTGGAGGCGTCGAACTAAATCTCCTGTTTGGTATATGCGTTTATAACCGTCGCGACTAATTTCCGATGGTAGTAAACTACCGCTGATAAATTTTTCGGCTGTTAATTCTGGTTTTCTCCAGTAGCCACGAGCAATGCCTGTACCGCCAAGATATAGTTCTCCAATATCTCCGATGGCCACCTGCTGTAAATTACTATCTAACACCCAGGCTTCGGTATTCTTTAACACTTTGCCGATATTATTTGCTGAATCCCCATGTGTAAAAAGGTGTGCGGTCGCGCAAACAGTAGTCTCTGTCGGTCCATAGGCATTGAAAATTTTGCTTTGCCTGTTGAGCTTTTGCATCATATCTAGTGCCGGTGCTTCACCAGCAACAACAATACTTTGCAAGGAGTGAAGTTTTTCTTCAGGTAATAACGCTAATAATGATGGTGGTAAAGTGGCAAACTGTATTTGATTGTCTCGGATTAGGATCGCAAGTTTATTGTGATCTTTACGTTCCTCCTCGCTAGCAATATAAATCGTTTGCCCCAAAAATAGACTGGCAAATATCTCAAATACACTGGCATCAAAAACATAAGATGCAAACTGTAATGTCCTTTGATAATTAGCTAGTGAAAACCTTTCAATTTGAGCCGAAGCGAGATGAAGGATATTCTGATGAGTGATCATGACCCCTTTAGGGTTGCCTGTTGTTCCAGAGGTGTAGAGTACATAGGCAAGATCATTAAGGCAGTTCTTCTTAGCTTCACCTATTGAAGGGTCGGGTTCAGTAGTATCTTTAGTGTCGGAAAAGAGTAAAGTTGGCTGGTTATGAGATGAGTTGAGCCAGCTCGTCAGCTGAGCATCATGATGAGTTTGAGTTACAACCACTCTGGTTTTGGTATCCTGAAAAATATATAAAGCTCTCTCTCGTGGATACTCTGTAGAGATTGGAACATAGGCAGCTCCGGCCTTTATTACTGCCAACATGGCTATTATCATGTCCAAGCTTCGATCTAAATACAGTGCAACCAGATTTTCCTCTGAGTTTTCTTCTTTAGCCAGCGTCTGACTGATTAGAGTCGAAAGTGACTTTGAACGCTTATCAAGTTCTTGATAACTAATACTTATTCCTTGATGTACAAGAGCTGTTTTATTTGGATTTATACTGATTTGCTTTTCGAAACAGCTATAGACCGACTGGGCTTTTGAATTGAAATTCTCGCTGTGAATTTTTGGTGAATTAAATATTTCATTGATTTCCATTATCAGTACTCCATTATTATTTTTTGAATTAAATTTGTATTAATTGTAAATATTGAGAGGTTTAAGCTCGGGTGCTTTATCCGGTTTGTACTCTTTTTTAATGACTTTCAAATATTATAAATATGGCAGTTTTATGACTTTCTATATGGCGTATATGATCGATCAGGTCTGATAAGCCCCATGGATCTATAATTGCTTATTGCCTAATAGGCTAAGATTTCCATCTCTTGATGGACGGGGCGGTAGATACTTTGGGTGGGGCTAAGTAAATTAATATCGAATATGAGAGGCGTGCGCCAACAAAAGATAGTTTTTCAAATAATTTAAAATAAATAATTTGAAGCGAAAGTCGTTGTTTAATTTGAGGCTGCTTATCTCTTGTTTGTTTAAAGTGAGATAAGAGTGAAGTAATAAATAGAGCTAGGCGTTGATGGTAATATACATTTTTCATAGTGCCGACTTCCATGTTTATCTGTCACTACAATCCTGCGCCAGGACGTTATCAGAAATAATTCTGCGTATCAACGGCAAAATACATTGAATGAATTTATGTCGAATTTATTAATGATTATTTGTTTGTTGGTACATTTATGAATAGCGGTACAAATCGTACTTTTTGTATGGTTATGACTTCATGCGTTATAAGTTGTAGAGGGTTGTATCATTATCAGGTGACATGAAATGTTTCATCTGGCGGTTTTAAATATGTATATATCCTTTTTACCCATATAGATGTGGGTTTGATAATACTATTTAATGGGTGATTCATTGCGCATTCACTGTGTAGGCTTGCTTAAATCTTTTCAGTTTAGTGATAGTGGATCATTTTCGATGAACAATCTGTGCTAACTATTGCTAGAAAGGTATTGAATATCGTATACTGAAAAATTTTCCCCTCAAGTCCTTGTTGATTGTTGGTACCTATTTTTTAGGTTGGTCTTTTTCGACTTTATCGAATTGAGCAATTTGGATAAGTAGAAGGCTTTCTCGAATTCTTCGATAGTGATAATGCAATGTCCCAATAACGGATGATGTGGGCTTTCCTGCATAGTCACACTAAATGAGACTGAATAGCCTAATTTTTAGACAGATCTGGTCGTAGTGAAAAGTCCAAAGGCAAAGATGTTTATTTGTTTACTTAGATGAATTTAAAAATGAAAACAGCTTCTGAATTGTGCCGCTTAAAAGTACATGGAAATTTTAAAGTTGAGCTTGAGAAGAAGTGGGTGCATACTCGGCTCTGTCGGGACATTTTTTGACTAAGAAAAAATTGTCTTTCGTATTTGCATTAAATATTACTAAGGGTATCCCTATTTTCAGGGTTTATTAATTTATAGTTCGGAAAAATACCTGATCTCATGAAATCGTGTGGTGTAAGGGAGTATTGCTGGGTCTATTGTTTTGCCTAGGCAAAGGACCTTTTAATGCTTTTGCAGTTATTCTGCATTAAATTAAAAGGTTCCTTAATATTAAGACAATCTAGATTAGTGTAGTTTAGCCCGGCACCTAGGGCCCTTACGTGCACTATTAAAGCCATCACGCAGGCGCTCAATCATTGCTGTACGGGCGGCATCATGATTGATTCCCATAACCACATTAACTTCCAGCCCTTCACCGCTTTCAGTAATTGTGGTTTTACCCACGGTAGGGTCGAAGGTGATGGGGTCGTAGGGAGTCATACTGTCGGCCAGGCCGGCATTTAGCTGGTCTACTTCGATAAACCCAGGTACCAGGTCCATCTCCAGAGTTTCAGGCTCCAGCAGTACCAGTGCGGCGATAATATCCCACAGGCGGATGACGGCATCCATAGCGAAGTCACCATTACCTTGGAAATCTCCACCTTCAAATTCACGAATAGAGCTGAGAAGTTGAGACGTGTAACAGGCTTCCGGCGTTGCGCGGCGTTTAGCCAGGGCTTCGATGGTGCTGCCCTGTACCTTGGCCATATCGGTAGAGTTGGTGGGTACCAGATAAGTTTCAATATTACTTTCGCTCAGGGCGTCAAAGGCCCACTGTGCACTCAAGGGGTCGAGCAGAATATTGAATTCCTGGTGGGTACTGAAGTCGCTGTCACAGCCGAAGCTTGGGTGGGAGAAAATATTGCCACCCAGGTTGCGAGATTTGTCGCCAAAGCAGGCCGCCTCGTGATCTGCAGTAAATGGCTCGTAATTTTCAAAGCCGCCACCCATCATAATAACGCGATCAATTTTATCCAGCTGCTCTTCGTTGGCTTTGCCAAGTACCCGGGCCAGGGTGGTGAGTTTGCCGGTGTTGAAAACTACTGGGGGCTTCTCCAGGTTATCCAGGGTGTCAAGAATAATATCCTCAGCTAGCTCGAAATTAAAGGAAACACCATTGTTGCCCTGGTAGCGATAGTGCGCCTGCTTTGCGCGTGGGATTAGATGATCGGTGCCATACAGGGTGGAGCCGTTGTCGCGCCAGGGGCCGGGCACATACTGGCCGTAAAGGTTAATCCCCATGGCGTTGCGGCGTTCCAGGTTCCAGGTGCCGGTGGTGAAATCCGAGGAGTTAGGCAGCTGATAATCATCGCGGCCTGCTACAGCTTTGTCGTCATTTACCGGAGTGCTGGAAGCCTTGCCATTAGCTCCGTAGGCGACCTCTTCAGTGGCAAAGTAGGCACCGCGAATTACTTTGGTATCGTTGTTGCCCAGCCACTCAAGTATGTTGTAAACCGTATTGGCTCCATGCGCTACAGTATTGAAGGAGTCTTCGACGACTGCCAGTTCCAGGGTATAGCGGGGGTCTTTGGCAATCAGCATCAGTGCCACGGCATCGTCAAAGTTATTGAAGTCGCCAATCCAAATAATGGATTGGGCATCTTCGTTTTTGCTGGCCTGATACGGCCTATTACCGTGGTGGCCACTGTCTGCGTTGCAAGAAGCGAGTGTGGTAAGACTGCCCAGTAGCAAAGCCCCTGCAGAAAACCAGTGTTTTAATTTCATCAGCTCTTCCCTAATCTTCGAGTGGTTTAATCCTGGAACCCAATAGGTCTTCCATGATCTATTCGGTTGCCACTTTTGTAATACTCTTGGTTTATGTATTGAGATATTGCAAAAGAGGTGCCGATTTTTAATCGGCAGCGATACATCCCTGTTGAACCAATTGAAAACTGCCTACATCAATTTCCAATAAATGGCTTTAAATTTCGAGCCAGCTGCTGCTGTAATGGTTCCTTACCTTGAATGCCTAAGTCTGTAAGGCGTGATTTATCCAGTTGGCAATTGTATGGGCGCGGTACAGAAAAATTGGGTTCACTATCTGCACTGATATGATCGGCCCTTAATTCACAGGCTTCGGCAATAATGTGAGCGAGCTCATAGCGGGTGCAGGCGGTATCGCCGCTCCATTGATAAATGCCTTCAAACTTGGTGTTACAGCAAATTTTTAACAGACATTGCTCCAATACTTCTGCTACTTCCTCCACACTGGTGGGAAAGCGAACTGCCCAGTGGTCCAGTGTGACCGGTTTTTGTTCTCTCAGTGTATCCAGAAGGGCAGTAATACCGGATTCCTCCAGACAGGCGACGGGTCCAAACAGCCAGGGCAGTCTTAATACCCAATGGTTAGCGTTTTTCAGTACCGCTTCCTCTCCGGCTCGCTTGCTGCGGCCATAGAAATTTACAGGATTGGGGATGTCATCGGAACTGTAGGGTGCCGCTGTTCCATCAAAGACATAGTCGGTGCTGATATACACTAACTGTGCATCGATTTCGCTACATTGTTTTGCCAAAAGCTCTGTGCTGCTGACATTCAGTTGCCAGGCAGTATCTGGGTTTTCGGCACAGCGGTCTGGCCAGCGCTCGGCGGCACAGTGGATTACGACATCGGGCTTAATTTCTTGCAAGCAAGTTTTTACTGCGTCGCTATCAGATAAGTCCAGGTGAATGAGGTTTTCATCTACGCGGGAAAAAGCGGTACCAGCTACGGTAAAAGCCGGGTTGCTGTAAAGTTGTTTAAATACACTGCGGCCTAATAGGCCGGAGGCGCCGGTAATCAGGATTTTCACGGGTTACTTTCCTTTAATCAGGCCAGTGGGAGAAATGTGACCCTTATAGAGCAATTGATGATGCAGGATGGGTGGGCAGGAAGCGGAGAAAGCTTACCTGCTCGAGCTGCCCGGCTCGCCAACCTGCATATTTGCTGGAGGTGTGGCCGGGCAGGAGCCAATTACATTTGCTCCATCACTTCAATGCCGAGTAAACCGAGGCCAGTAGCAATAGTGCTGGCGACGAGGTTACACAGTTGAAGGCGGCTGTGCTTCTGCTCTTCGCTGACGCCTTTTTTCAGTACCGGGCAGGCTTCGTAGAAACTCATATAGGCACTGGCCAGCTCGTACAAGTAGGTGCAGAGTACGTGCGGAAAGGTATCTTTGGCTACCTGATCGAGTACTTCCCCAAATTGGCTTAGTTTAATGGCCAGGGCGCGCTCTTGAGGGCTCTCCAGGCTGATGTCGCCCTTGAGTTCGCTCGGCTCAATACCGGCCTTGCGGAAAATACTGCGGACACGGGTATAGGCATACTGCAGGTAGGGGGCTGTGTTGCCTTCAAAGCTGAGCATGGATTCCCAGCTGAAGATGTAATCGTTAGTGCGGGTTTTGCTCAGATCGGCATACTTTACTGCGCCGATGCCCACTTTGCGCGCGATTTCCGCACAGGTTTTTTCATCCAGCTCAGGGTTTTTCTCGGCTACCAGTTTCTCTGCCCGCTCCACCGCTTCGTCCAGCAGGGCTGCCAGTTTTACGGTACCACCGGTGCGGGTTTTAAAAGGTTTGCCGTCATCGCCCATCATGGTGCCAAAGGCGCAGTGCTCAAGAGAAACGGATTCCGGCAGGAAGCCAGCTTTGCGTGAGGCGACGAAAGCCTGCTGCAGGTGCAGGGATTGACGGGCATCTACTACGTAGAGGATGCGGTCGGCTTTGAGCTGGTTGGCGCGATAGCGGATGGCTGCCAGGTCGGTGGTAGCATACAGGTAACCACCGCCTTTCTTCTGAATAATCATCGGGCTGGGATTGCCCTCTTTGTCGGCCATCTCTTCCAGGAACACTACGATAGCACCTTGGTCTTCTACGGCGATGCCGTTATCCAGCAGTTCTTTAACCAGCACCGGCAAATCGTCGTTGTACTGGCTCTCGGCGTAAACGTCCTCCTGTTTGAGGGTGACATTCAGCTTGGAGTAGATTTCTTCACAGTGGCTGATAGATATATCGATAAACTGCTTCCAAAGCTTCAGGCACTGCTCGTGGCCGCCTTGCAGCTTTACGACGTATTCACGGGCGCGGTCGGCAAAGCCTTCTTCGTCGTCGAAGCGCACTTTGGCTTCGCGGTAGAATACTTCCAGGTCGGCTAAGGCCACCTCTGCATCACTATCCGCCAGCTTGTCAGACAGGTGAGCCAACAACATACCGAACTGGGTTCCCCAGTCACCCATATGGTTTTGACGGATAACCTTGTGGCCCTGGAACTCCAGCAGACGCGCCAGGGCATCACCGATAATGGTGGTACGCAGGTGGCCCACGTGCATTTCTTTGGCCAGATTGGGGTGGGAGTAGTCGATAACTACGTTCTTCGGCTCTTCAACAGCGGCGATATTCAAACGCTGATCCCCATTCGCGGCCAACAGCTGCTGGCTCAGCCACTGCTCGCTCAGGTGGATATTCATAAAGCCGGGACCGGCGATCTCGACCTTTTCGATCATATCGCCTTTTTCAAGATGTTCCAGGATTTTGCTGGCCAGCTCGCGGGGGTTGGTACCGAGTCGCTTGGCTGCACCCATAGCGCCGTTGGCCTGATAGTCGCCAAATCCGGCTTTTTTCGCAGGTGCCACGATGGGGCCGCATTCTTCGGGGGTACCGGCGGCGAGCATGGCGGCCTGGAATTTATCGGAGAGGAGTTGGCGAATATTCATAGAGGGATATAGCTGTCTTAAATTCGTGGAAACGCCGAATTTTAATGGGCGGTGGCGGCTTTGCAACCAACCTTCGCTATAGAGAGGTTTAAATCTGGATGTAAGTGTCCAGACGGCATGGCGCTCAGTGGTATGATGCCGCCAAATTATGGAGGTACCGTGAGTTCTACCACACTTTATTGGCACGATTATGAAACCTGGGGTACAGACCCGGGGGCTGACAAGCCGGCGCAGTTTGCCGGTATCAGGACTGACGAAGAGCTGAATATCGTCGGCGAGCCGTTGATGATTTACTGCCGCCCCTCAGTGGACTGCCTGCCGCAGCCGATGGCGAGCCTGGTGACTGGAATCAGCCCGCAAAAGGCCCTGGCCAATGGCGTGCCGGAAATAGAATTTATCCAGCGCATCCTCGCCGAGCTGGGTGCGCCCGGCACCTGTGGGGTGGGCTATAACAGTTTGCGTTTTGACGACGAAGTTACCCGCTACACCCTGTATCGCAACCTGTTAGATCCCTATGAGCGCGAGTGGCGCTCCGGCAACAGTCGCTGGGATATTATCGACATGGTGCGACTCACATACGCCCTGCGTCCTCAGGGCATCCAATGGCCGGCCCGAGAAGACGGTGCGCCGTCCTTTCGCCTGGAAGAGTTGACCGCTGCTAATGGTATTGCCCACGAGGGTGCCCACGATGCCCTGTCGGATGTGCACGCCACGATTGATATGGCGAGACTGATCCGTAAGCAGCAGCCGAAATTATACGATTATGTATTCCGCCTGCGTCGCAAGCAGGAAGCTGCCAAGATGATTGATATGCGCGAGCGTCGCCCGCTGTTGCATATCTCCGGCAAAGTGTCTGCAAATCACGGGCATTTGACCTATGTAATGCCTTTGGCCAGCCATCCAGTTAACCGCAATGCGGTCATTGTTGCCAATCTGGCGATGGACCCCGAACCGTTGCTTAATTTGGATGCGGATACCCTGCGCGAGCGCCTTTACACTGCCCGTGACCAGCTTGGTGAGGGCGAACTGCCTGTGGGTCTGAAGTTGGTGCATTTAAACAAGTGCCCGGTTCTGGCCCCGGCAAATATGCTTGATGACAAGCGCGCCACTGAGTTAGGTATCGACCGCGCAACCTGCGAGGCGAATTGGCAGAAGCTCAAAGATGTTGACCTGACTGAAAAGCTACACAGCGTATTCCTGGATCGGGAGTTTCCCAAGAAAGATGTGGAGGCCGATTTATATGGTGGTTTCCTCAGTGATGCCGACCGCGATATCTGCCGTGAGCTCCACCGTGGGCTGGCTGCCCGAGGCCCCGAAGCGCTGGCTGGTGAAGTGCCTTTTAGTGACAAACGCCTGCCTGAGCTGCTGTTCCGCATGCGTGCGCGCAACTTTCCTGAGACCCTGTCTGAAGAGGAACATCAGCGTTGGCAGATCTGGTGTTTCCAGCGTTTAACTGACCCTACCGCTGGGGCTTCTATCACGCTCGAAGATTATTTTCGCCAGTTGTCCGATTTACGGGTACAGCACCCGGAGCGGATCTCGCTGATTACCGAGCTGGAAAACTGGGGCGATAGCCTGCTCGCCTAATGTATCGAATCACGCCGGCGGTTATTCTTCCTCTGGGCTCTACTGCAGTGCCCAAGTAGAATGCCGCTCGCGAACACCTGGCGCCCACAAGGCGCAACCACTGGAGTAACCATGGACTTTATCGGAGCCAATATTCTGTCCGTCAGCCAGTTCGAGCGTGCCGACATAGAGCGCGTGTTCGATGTGGCCGACGCCATGACCCCTTACGCCAAGCGCGAAAAAGTAACGCGCGTGTTGGAGGGGGCGATTCTCGGCAATATGTTTATGGAGCCGAGCACCCGCACTCGACTCAGCTTTGGCGCGGCTTTTAACCTTCTGGGTGGTACCGTGCGTGAAACCGTTGGAATTACCGCCAGTGCCATGGCAAAGGGGGAGTCCCTCTACGATACGGCGAGAGTGCTCTCTGGTTACAGTGATGTGATTTGCATGCGTCACCCACAGGAGGGCTCTGTGGCAGAATTTGCCGCGGCGAGCCGCGTGCCGGTGGTCAATGGTGGTGACGGTGCCAATGAGCACCCCACCCAGGCGCTGCTGGATCTCTATACCATCCGCAAGGAGCTGGCCGCCCACGGTCGCACTTTGGACGATTTCCGTATCGCTATGATTGGCGATCTCAAGCACGGGCGCACCGTACATTCGCTATGCAAGCTGTTGTGTCTGTTTGGCAAGGTGCAGGTGGTTCTGGTATCTCCGCCGGAGCTGGCTATGCCGGAAGGGGTGGTAGAGAAGCTCCGTACCATAGGGCATGATGTGACGGTCACCGATCAGCTGGAAACCTCTATTACCGATGTGGATATTGTCTATTCCACCCGCATCCAAGAGGAGCGTTTCGCCTCCCAGGAAGAGGCCAACCTTTATCGCGGTCGCTTCCGTCTAAATCGTGAAATTTTCACCCGTAACGCCCAACCAAATACGGTGATTATGCATCCGCTGCCCCGGGATTCCCGCGCGGAAGCCAATGAGCTGGATACGGACCTAAATGAGCACCCGAGCCTGGCAATTTTCCGCCAGACAGATAATGGCCTGCTGGTTCGTATGGCATTGTTTGCTCTGTTATTGGGGGTGGAAAACCAAGTGGACAAGTACGCCCGTGAAGTGAACTGGCACAGTCGCCGCAACCCGGTTTAATGCTGATTGGTTCCGTTTTCAGATAGCGCCGCTTTTTTCTGTTAATCTGATTGAGTTAGCCCGGCCAGTATTGATCTATCTGGTCCGGGTGCCTCTGCAATCGCATCAGGGAAAGGTGCATGTTGAATCAGATTTCGCCTGCGGTTTTCTCTCGCAGCGTCGCTTTTCTGGCGCTGTTTTTTTCCGTATTAATTTGTAAAAGTGCCGCGCAAGAAGGCGCTTTTCCCCATGTGGCACTTTTAACTATCGATGGCGCCATTGGCCCGGCTACTACCGATTATTTTAAGCGTGCCACAGAGGAAGCGGGAGAGCGGGGTGCAGAATTAATTATTTTGCACATCGACACCCCCGGCGGCCTTGATGCCGCTTCGCGCGATATTATCCAGCACATCCTTTCTTCCCCAATTCCAATTGCAACTTATGTCTACCCATCTGGCGCCCGTGCGGCCAGCGCCGGTACTTATATCCTCTATGCCAGCCAAATAGCAGCCATGGCTCCAGCTACCACCCTTGGCGCCGCTACACCGGTACAAATAGGGGGTCCGCCAGGAACACCCACTCCGGGAGGTAAGCCCCAAGAGAATGAAAAAAAGAGGAAAAAGAAAAGGAAGAAGGTGACGAGAAAAGCGAAGAGGAAAAAGAGGAGAAGCCTCTATCCGGTACTGCGATGGAACGTAAGGTGGTTAATGATTCGGTCGCATTTATCCGGGGGCTCGCTCAGCGCCATGGGCGCAATGCGGATTGGGCAGAAAAGGCGGTGCGCGAAGCGGCAACTCTGACGGCTTCGGAAGCACTTGAAATGAATGTGGTGGATATTGTTGCCAAAAATGATCAAGACCTGTTAAAGCAGATTGCAGGGCGCAAGGTCTCCCTTGACTCCGGCGAGATCACTCTATCAACAGAAATTGCGCAACTACCCATAGAAAATTATGAGCCGGATTGGCGCAATGAATTACTGGCGCTGATTACCAATCCGCAGGTCGCCTATATTCTTCTGCTTATTGGCATTTATGGCTTGATATTTGAAGGCTATAGCCCCGGAGCCTTTGTACCCGGAATTGTCGGAGTTATCTGTTTATTATTGGCATTTTACGCATTACAGGTCTTGCCAATTAATTATGCAGGCCTGGCCCTTATTATTGTTGGCGCACTGCTGATTGTTGCGGAAGTATTTATGCCCAGCTTTGGCGCTTTGGGTATTGGCGGGATTATTGCGTTGGTGATTGGCTCGGTAATGTTGATTGATACCGATGTTCCCGGCATGCAGGTCTCGAGAAAGCTGATTGGCGCAATTGCCGGAGTAAGCGGGCTCTTTTTGTTGACATTTTTCCTGGCTATCGGCCGAAGCTTGCGTACGCCGCGGGTGCCAGCTGACCAAGCCCTTGTAGGGCGCTCCGCGGTAGTTAGTGATGTCACAGAAACGGAGGTGCTGGTGCACCTCGATGGAGAGATCTGGAAGGCCCAATGTGAGACACCATTGGAGCCGGGGCAACGTGTACGGGTAATCGCACAGCACGGTTTACTTTTATATGTAGAGCCTGGTTAATTGTTTTGAATTTATCAACCTGTGAGCGTACTTGCATGCTTGCAGATTTCAGGTGGTGAGAACAGGGAGAGAGGAAAATGGTCAGTTATTTTATTGGTCTACTAGTGCTCGCGGTAGTGCTGCTGCTGATGTATGCCATCCGCATCCTACGAGAATATGAGCGCGCGGTGGTATTTTTTCTCGGGCGTTTCCAAACAGTTAAAGGCCCAGGCCTGATCATTATTATCCCCATCATCCAGACTATGGAGCGTGTGGATTTACGCACCGTGGTAATGGATGTACCCACGCAGGATGTTATCAGCCGGGATAATGTCTCAGTGAAAGTCAATGCAGTGGTTTATTACCGCGTAATCAACCCACAGTCTGCAATTATCAATGTAGAGTTTTACCACGAGGCAGTAAGCCAGTTATCCCAGACTACTCTTCGCTCTGTGCTAGGTAAACACGAATTGGATGAGATGCTTTCTGAACGCGATAAGCTTAATGTGGATATACAAAATATTTTGGATGAGCAAACGGATGCCTGGGGGGTAAAGGTAACCAATGTTGAAATTAAGCATATCGATCTCGATGAGAGCATGGTTCGAGCTATAGCTCAGCAGGCCGAAGCTGAGCGGGCGCGGCGCGCCAAAGTTATTCACGCAGAGGGTGAAGCCCAGGCGGCTTTGAAGCTCACTGAGGCGGCTGATCAACTTTCCAAAAATGCAAATGCAATTACCTTGCGTTATATGCAAACTATGATTGATATTGCCGGAGCCAATAACAGCTCAACATTGGTATTTCCGCTGCCGCTTGATTTGATTGAGCCGCTTCTTAAGCGAGGTTCACAGGCTGGTGGTTCCTAAATCTGGGGCCGCTTGCTTTTAGGTGTGTTATTATTTTTATAAGAACAGGTGTGAGAGGAATAAGGAAATTAACTGTGTAAAATCTAAGATAAATTAAAAAGGCCGCATTATAACCGCGGCCTTTTTAGTTGAGTAATACCTTTCTGCCCTAGGATTTTCTACAGTAGTTTTTCCATCAGAATACGGGTGGAACTATCCCAATCTTCCGGTACTTCGCTATCGGCCGCCTTATGAATTTTTGAACTCAGCTGTTTGCCAAGTTCCACACCCCATTGATCGAACGGATTGATACTGAGCAAGCAGCCGCCCACATAAACTTTATGTTCGTACAGCGCCAGCAGAGCCCCTAAGTGATGAGGGTCCAGCCTATCAAGGATCAAGGTATTACTTGGGCGGTTACCTGGGATTACTTTATGTGGGGCCAGTGCATGGGCTTCGCGATGGGTATAGCCGGCCTCTTCAAGTTCCTGGCGCGCTTCATGCAGGGATTTACCACGCAACAAAGCCTGGCTCTGGCTGATGCAACATGCCAGTAGCCAACGGTGCTGTTCATGTAATTTAGAAGTTGGCTCTTTCACCGCAATAAAATCCGCGGGGATCAGGTCGGTACCTTGGTGTAGCAGCTGGTGAAAAGAGTGTTGGCCATTAGTGCCTTCGGTACCCCAGATTACACTGCCGCTCGGATAGTCCAGCGCTTGACCATTTTTATTTACGCTTTTACCCAGGCTTTCCATGTCTAACTGCTGCAACCAGGCTGGGAATTTTGCCAAACGTTGAGCGTAGGGCAGAACAACCTGGCTGCTGGTATTCCAGCACTGCCGATACCAGAATTGAATAAGGGCCATTATCACTGGCAGATTATCCTGCAGAGAGGTATTGGCGAAATGCTGGTCCATAGAGTGAGCGCCTTGCAGCAGCTGCTCGTAAACTTCATAACCGCAGGCTAGAACGATCGGCAGGCCAATGGCGGACCACAGGGAATAGCGGCCACCCACCCAGTTCCACATTGGGAATATATTCTCAGGGGCGATGCCGAAGTCCTGTGCCGCAACAATATTGCTGCTTACGGCAACGAAATGTTGAGCAAGTTTCTCTTCATCACAGCCAGCAGCTACTATCCAGCGGCGCGCAGAGAGAGCGTTCTCGCGGGTTTCCAAGGTGGAAAAAGATTTGGAGGCGACGATAAACAGGGTTTCCTCAGGGTTAAGACCCCGAAGGGTATCACTAAGATCAGCACCATCCACATTCGCTACAAAGTGAATCTGGAAATCTTCCTTGTACCATGGGCTAAGTGCCTCCACTACCATGCGTGGACCAAGGTCAGACCCACCAATACCGATATTAACAATATGGCGAATTGGCTTTCCGCTGAATCCTCGCCAACTTTGGTTGTGGATATTTTTGGCAAATTGCCTCATCTGTGTGCGGCAGTCAGCCACTGCGCGTTCGTGATCATTTTGTGGTTCACCCTGGAAGCGCAGGGCAGTATGTAGGGCCGGGCGGTGTTCAGTATTATTGACATTGGCGCCGCTAAGGAGTGCTGAGATCTGATTGCCTAGATTCTGCTCTTCGGCGTAATCGAGTAGTAACTGGAAGGTATCCTTGCGTAGGTGATTCTTACTAAAATCCAGGTAAATACCTGCGGCTTCACAGCTAAAGTTTTTTGTACGTTGCGTATCGGTAGCGAACAGCTCACGCAGGGACCATTTATGTTGTTTAAAATGAGACTGCAATTGTTGAATTGCTGCGGCTCGGCTGAATGCCAAAGTTTCACTTGTCATGGTGATTGCTGATTAACTCTCTTGTGAGCGGTTTCTTATTGCGAATATCACACAAGCTTATGGTGCATGATTGAAAAAAGCGGGTAATGCTAACGCATTCCAGTCTGTTGGCTGGCGCCCGAAGCGTTACAGTGTATTACAGTGGATAGTTTCCGGTAAGAATGAACTGCTCAAAAGACAAATGCCGCTCGTAAAAGCGGCATTTGGTGGTGATTCATACTAAATAAAGCTTTTCAGAGTAGGTGTCTGTCAGCACCGATTTGGTCAAAACCTCATTTAGTATGAATCACCACGCTGGTTCTGCTTGAAAGTGATTTTACTTCACCACTTTCATGCAGCGTACTCTATCCGAAGCCATCCAGCAGTCAGCATCTGCGGGGCAGGCCATTGAAAGAGGAATTTGTTCAGCGCCAGGAGGGCAGTAAGCTGGAGGTGCCGGAGGGCTACAGCAACCTGCTAGAACCAGTGCACTGATAATTCCGATTAAGTACTTGGCTGGAGTGAAATTCATCCCCTAACTCCTTTCCGTTGATGTAGACATTAGCATAGCCAATAAAACGTCACCTGTTGGTCAGCTTTGTAAAATGCTCTCTACAAAGATACCGCCTAGTTGAGTGTAATAGGCGCAGGGATTAAATAGCTGCCAAGATTAAAGTCTGGAAAAAAGTCGTGCCAATTTATTGTGTTTTGTGCTTTAAAAAGCGAGTTTTTTGCCAGTTTAGGGCGTGTTTAAATTAACGGGGTGTATTTATTTTTTTTGCTTCTTCCAAGTTGGAAAACTTGCTCAAAAGAGAGATTAATTTTAGATGGTTTTTTAATTTTATTTTGAGGGTTTGGGGAAAAGTGGCGGGAAATAAATGATGAAAGGGTGGTTGTTAAAGGAGGATGAAGCAGTGGGAATTGCTGGAAATTTACAACAAGTCTTCAGAGTGAGTCACTCTGTTAGAGGTTGGGAAGAGCTTTTTATTGGTTCATTTAGTGAATTGGTTGAGATATGGCAGCTTTAAAATTATAAAACCGCCGTATTTGAATCAATGAGTGGGTTTGGGCCCATGAAGAAAGTTACCAAAGGTCTGAGCAAGGGTTTCTTCACGTGCAGGGTCACGTAATGCGATTAGCAGGGAGTTTCGTATCTGGGGAATGAACATTAAGTCCGATAGTAATAGGTTAAATGTGCTTTGATCTCCAGTGTGCGCCAAGTTGGTGAGCCAGAGCTTGGTCAGTTCTGGGTTCTCCAGATCAAGTGCGCAGCGACTGCCAATTGCTGCGAGTACTTCTTTGTTCCTAGCCGCGTTAGAGGATTGCAGCAGTTTTTGTAGGAACGACTGGCGCAGCCCTTTAGCTGGCGAGTTTGAGATACCGCGTGCGGCGGCGCAAACCACATTAAAGTCAGGCGTACTATCGGCGAGTAATGTATTGGCTCGAGTGATGATGGCTTCTGCCAGTTGATGGTCGATAGTTTCGTTTTCCAGGCAGTGGCACAAGCTGACAAATACTGGCGCAGCTATCTCTGAAATTTCGCACGTAAGAAGCGCCTTTTCACTTTCCCAGTGAGCGGCAAGGTCAGCAATGCCCTGCAGTGCCAGGTTGTCCCAGCGGGACTCCTGCGGGTTGCGGAAGTAACTGAGTACCGTTTCATAATGAGCGCTGGGCTTGTGTTTCAACAGCAACCCGGTATGGGCATGAAATGCAGCCTGTCGCTCGGTAGAAGGGGTATAGAGAAGGCCGCTCTGTTGTAGCAATTGATCCAGCTGCGCTGCGGATTCAGCGGCAGGCCCCCTTAATTCCTGTGCCAGCGCACGCAGTAGACCATCGCGAGCCTGTAACTGTAATTTACCCTGCTCATCGAGAGGAAAACGCAGGAACCATACCGCTGGCTCGCCGCCTTCGGCGGGTTGCAGTAAAAGCCCGGTCCAAGCCTGGCGCAAGTAGGGGGAAGGCCAGGGCTTTTGACCCGCTTCAAAGGCTTCGGCTGTGGATTTGGATATAGACTGCAGGCGCCGGCCCAGGTCGAACCAGCGCAATTTAAAGTTAGCCTCTTCTATAAGGCTGCTCAGGGTACCGCTTTCACTCATGGGTGACTTATCTACTTCCTTAGGACGCAGTGGCTGCAATAGAGATGGGTTTTTGCTTAAAGTGCAACCAGCCGTATGCAATTGCCAGCAGCGGGCAGATGATATTGAACAGGGCGTAGGGCAAATAATTCCAGGTTCCAATACCGAGAGTTGCGGCCATAAAAGCGCCACAGGTATTCCACGGAATCAATACGGAAGTGATGGTGCCTGAATCCTCTAAGGTGCGTGACAGGTTTAGCCCGTGTAACCCCTTTTCCTTGAAAGCTTCGCGGAACATACGGCCAGGAATAATAATCGCCATATATTGATCGCCAGCAGCTAAGTTCATGCCAAAACAGGTGAGTACGGTGGAGGTCACTAGGCCGCCGACAGTTTTAACGAGTGATAAGACGCCAGTGACAATCACTTGCAGGAAGCCTGCGCGCTCCATGGCTCCACCGAAAGCCATGGCGGAGGTGATCAACCACACGGTATTAAGCATGCTACTCATACCGCCCTTCGATAGCAGTGCGGCCACGTTTTCATTACTGGAAGTGGACTTGTAGCCGTCGAACAAGCTGTACCAGGCGCCTTTAAGGGCTGCCAGGGTACCCTCTCCACCGCCCAGGCGGCGTGCGGCTTCAGGTTCAAAAATCAGGGCAATCGCACAGCCAACCAGGGAGCCGATGATCAGGGTAGGGAAGGCTGGGACTTTGCGCCAGGCCATGGCCAACAGCAATACGAGGGGTAATAAGCTGATAAGCGAGATCTTAAATTCGCTTTTTAGTGCGGCTAACAACGATTCGATATCACTGGCGGAGGCACTGCTGGCTTCAGAGGTGAAGCCGAGGAAAGCAAAAGCGATCAGGGCGATTGCGAAAGCCGGGATAGCGGTGGACATCATGTGGCGGATATGCTGAAACAGGTCATTTGACGTTACCGCTGCGGCCACATTGGTGGTGTCGGAGAGGGGGGACATCTTGTCGCCAAAATAGGCGCCTGAAATCACTGCGCCAGCGGTAACTTCCAGGGACAGGCCGAGGGCGCCAGCGATCCCCATCAGAGCTACGCCCAGGGTGCCGGCGGTAGTCCAGCTGGAGCCAATACTGAGGCCTACGACGGCACAGATAATACAACTGGCGGCATAGAACCACTGGGGTGAGAGAATCTGTACGCCGTAAAAGATCATAGAGGGTACAGTGCCGGCCAGTATCCAGCTGCCGATCAGGGCGCCCACTGCCAGTAGAATTAGAATAGCGCCAAAGACCAGGCCGATGCCGTGCAGCATGCCGCCTTCCATATCGCTCCAGCTGTGACCATTCTTCATACCCATCAGGGCGACCACACAGGCGCATAACAGCAACGCAATCTGGTTCGGGCCGTAGGAGGAATCGGCACCGTAGAAATAAACAGACAGGGATAACAGGGCGATCAGGATCCCTAGTGGGATCAGCGCATCCAGCAGGCTGGGCTTGCGCGGTTCATTATTGGGGCTGGCTTGAGACAAGGTGAACTCCTGCTTGACTGCGTGGCTAGTGCCGTTTTCGTTATCGTTGTTTTTGCCGTCGGCGACGGTTGATCCTCCTATTCTCTCGGCTTGGGGCGGTGAAGTCTACTTTGAATAGAGAACCGAACAGGAGGACCTTTTCACTGACTGACCCGTCTAAGCATGCTTTCATCACTCTCATCAGGTATCTGGTTGGGAGAGGTGCTAGCAGTTCGGCGAGGCTTCCGGTATGTTCTGCGCCGATTTCTTATCCCGGCTAGCCTTAGCCGCACAATAAAATGAGCCAGGGCCACTTGAAGTTAGTAGGTCCGGCAGGTAGTGATTTCATGAGAGCAAGTGAGTTAGACCCCGCTCAATTCGAGGATATGCGCCCCTATCGCGATGATGAGGTGCGCACTGTACTGGACCGGTTGATTGCCGATCCAGAAATGTCCCATGCCGTAGCGCACTTCCTGATTCCTAAGTTGGCGCGCCTTGAAGGTCCGCTGGCTTGGTTGGTACGTCAATTTCTACGCTTTGAATTCCGCAATGTACACGATGTGCGCGGCGTGCAAGCGATTGTGGATAAATACATTGACAAGGTGGTGAGCCGTACCACCTCTGGCTTGACTATCTCTGGGTTGGATACTCTGCCCAGGGATCGCGCCTGCCTATTTGTGAGCAATCACCGGGATATTGCCATGGACCCTGCCTTTGCGATTGTGTCCATGTATAAGGAAGGGCATGAGACCTCTCGAATCGCTATTGGCGATAACCTGCTCAGCAAGCAGTTTGCCAGTGACATTATGAAGCTCAATAAGTGCTTTACGGTCAAGCGCAGTTCCGGCAGCCGTCGCGAGAAGCTGGCAGCGGCGAGCCAGCTATCCAATTACATTTATTACTCTATCGTCAACGAAAACGAGCATGTGTGGATTGCACAGCGCTCGGGCCGTGCCAAGGATGGGTTGGATCGCACCAATCCGGCCCTCGCAGCCATGTTTGCAATGACCAAGGATCGGGATACGCCTTTTGCCGAGTTCTGGAAGAAGCTGCACATTGTGCCGTTGTCCATCTCTTACGAATGGGATCCCTGTGATGGCCAGAAGGCCAAAGAACTTTACGTCACTGAGCACAAGGAAGAGTATAAAAAGGCCAAGAATGAAGACCTTGCCTCCATCGGTAAGGGGGTTATTGGCCAGAAGGGGCGCGTTCATACCGCTTTTGGCACCCCGATCGAAGGAGACTTCGACGATGTAAACAGCCTGGCTGAAGAGATTGACCGCCAGATTGTGGGCAACTATGTCCTGCACCCCACCAATTTAATCGCCTATGAGATGCTTTATGGTGATGTATGTGGCTTGCCGGTGGGTTACCCATCAAAGCCATGGGATCCCAGGGATTACGAGGAAACCCGAGAGAAGTTCAAGACGCGTATGGCCAAAGTTGATGAGCGCTGGCGCGACAAAGCTATCCAGGCCTATGCCAATCCGGTGGTATCCCGTCTGGCATTTGAATGATCACTGGTTGGGTGGAGTGGTGGCGAGAGTGTGCTTAGTGGATAATAGCGCCCCTTGCGCCACTCACTAGCGAATAGATTCCACTTCCTGTGCTCAACGACAAACACAAAACCGCCATCCAGGCCGCCTATAGCCAATTCCTGTCCAGCCGTGGGCTTAAGGCCCGTTACGGGCAGAAGCTAATGGTGGCGGCCATCGCCCGTACGCTTGGGGCTATAAGCCAGAATGCCAGCGGCGAACGCGATGTGGAAAAGAGCGATGGTGAGCATATTTGTGTGGTTGAGGCTGGTACAGGTACGGGCAAGACAGTGTCCTATCTCCTCTCAGCTATCCCTCTGGCTCAGGCCCAGGAAAAGACCCTGGTGATTTCTACTGCCACTGTGGCTCTGCAAGAGCAGATTATCTACAAGGATCTGCCTGAAGTTGCTCGCCATAGTGGTCTGAAGTTTGAATACAGTCTGGCAAAGGGGCGAGGTCGTTACCTATGCCTGTCTAAGCTGGACCAACTACTTTCCAGTTTCTCCGCAAGTGGCACCGGTATTTCCCTCGGCCTCTATGAAGACGAGTTACCCCAAGTGGAAGCGGAGAGCATTGCCCTCTACCAGAAGATGACCGACAGCCTGGCAGCCGGCAGCTGGGATGGTGATCGTGATAACTGGGCAGATGCGATTGAAGCCGATGACTGGAGCCGGGTGACTACAGACCACCGTCAGTGCAGTGGCCGTCGATGCCCTCATGTAACTAACTGCAGCTTCTTTCGCGCTCGAGAGAATTTGGGCAAGACCCAGGTAATCGTGGCCAATCATGACTTGTTGTTGGCAGACCTGGCTCTGGGGGGGCGCTATATTGCCGCCGCCGGAAGAGACAATTTATGTACTCGATGAGGCCCACCACTTACCAGATAAAGCACTAAATCATTTTTCCCACCACAGCCGGGTTGGTGCCTCCACTGGTTGGCTGGACCAGGTCAATAAAGTACTGGGGCAAATGCTGGGGGAAATTGGTGATGGTGCGGAATTGGATCGCTGCGGTGAACAGCTGCCAGCGGTACTGACCTCGGCCAAACAGGGCCTTGAGCAGATGTGGCCCTTGATTGAGGAGTTGTGCGAATTTGAGGATGAACGCGGTAACACCACCCGCCACCGTTTTGAGGGCGGTGTGGTGCCGGAGACCATGGCACAGCTTGCAGAAAAATTGCGCGAGGATTTCGACGAGCTGGAGAGCTTGTTCAATAAAATGCTGCAAACAGCCCAGAGAATGCTGGAAGATGCACATTCACCTGTGCCGATTGTGGACTTGGAGCGCTGGTATCCACAATTGGGCAGCTGGTATGGCCGTGCCGAAGCCAACCTGCAGCTCTGGGCCAATTATGCCCGCCCCGATACTGGCGGTGCCTTGCCGCAGGCGCGGTGGGTAACCCTGGTGGACTGGGGTGGCTCTACTGATTTTGAGGTGTGCAGCTCACCGATACTCGCGGGTAAAGCTCTGGAGTACAGCCTGTGGCGACGTTGTTACGGTGCGGTGCTTACCTCAGCCACGCTGACCGCATTGGGTAAGTTTGACCGTTTGCGCATGCGAGCAGGTACCCCGGACAATGCCAGTTACCAAGTGGTACCTAGTCCCTTTGATTTCTCTCGGGCCACTTTGCAGGTTCCTGCCAGCGCAGTGGATGCAGGCAATGCAGACCGCCATACAGATGCGGTGATTGATGCCTTGCCGGAACTACTCAATGGCAGTGGTGGTTCTCTGGTGCTGTTTTCCTCTCGCAGGCAGATGGAAACTGTTTACGAGTCGCTGCCAGGCACCTGGCGCAATCGCATACTGATGCAGGGGCAGAAGTCCCGCCAACAGTTGCTGGATAGCCACCGAGAAATAATCGATGGAGGAGGTAACAGCGTTCTGTTCGGGCTCGCCAGTTTTGCCGAGGGGGTTGACCTTCCCGGTGACTACTGTCGCCATGTAGTGATTGCCAAGTTGCCTTTTGCCGTGCCGGATGACCCAATTGAGGCTGCACTGGCAGAATGGATTGAGGCCAAGGGTGGTAACCCCTTTATGCAGATTACTGTGCCCGATGCGGCCTTGAAGCTGGTTCAGGCCTGTGGTCGCCTACTGCGGGCTGAGGGGGATAGCGGTACTGTCACTCTGCTGGATCGGAGAGTAGTTACCCGGCGCTACGGTCAGGCAATACTTAACTCACTACCGCCCTTCAGTCGCCGAATCGAGTAATCTCTTATAAGTACTCCGACTTTCTCTGTCAGTGTGTGCGGGGTGCGTGAATCTTATTGCTGCGCAAATTGAGCAGCTCTGGTATTGGATGATATGCAAGCTATTTATTCTGAAGTTGCCGATCAATTATTGATTCTTGAGGCGGAGCTGCGCCGCATGGAGTTGTGGCAAAGTGAGCCGCCGCCGGCGGAGGCACTGGCCAGTTCGGAGCCATTTTGTGTTGATACCCTGACTCTGCCCCAGTGGTTGCAATTTATCTTCTTACCGCGCATGCGGGTGATGATTGAGCAGGAAATGCCGCTTCCCCGGGAGTGCAGTATTGCCCCCATTGCGGAGGAGTTTTTCAAGACCCGCGGTGGTGCCGAAGAGCTGATAGTAATCCTTGAGCAGATAGACCAGCGCTTACGGCTTGGCTGATACAAGTAGGAGCGATACCCATCTCTGCCTGCCGGGTGTCGCCACTTCCATTCCTCCATGTCTTTCTGATGCTGACTGTCTGTTGTCCCTATTTGGATTGCAAAGATCTGGCGCATGTCACATTGTGGCGCTTGCATAGCCCGGCTGGATGGAGATCCCTGTTCACTAGGCTCTGTCATAGGCTAATATCGACTTTTTGCTTGGCGTGGGGAGGAATTTCCCCACGTTTTACCGTGAACGCTGCTGAGACGGTATGGTCGGATTGAAATGCTAATGGGGCTAGAGGTAATCGTTAGGATGCAGAAATTTTCCCTTCTGTGGTTATTGGTGGCGGTCCAGCTTTTGGCGGGCTGCCAATCTGTATTGTATCCCGGTAAGGAGCGCACTCAACCGGCGTCAGTGGGAACACAGCAGACAGAGCCGCAGGGTGAATTGGTACAGTGCCCTGAGCCCGTGGAAGTGATTTGTGCCGAACCGGAAGTCAGGGTTGTTGAGAAGGTTATCGAACGAAGCGTTGAAAAAGTAGTCGAAGTGCCCGTTGCCAAGGACAAATTGGTGCTCGGAGCAGTGGAACAAGTCTCCGTTGAGCCCTCTGGCCTGGTAATAGAATCCATTGTCGATACAGGTTCACCGACCTCCACTTTGCGCGCCCAGGCGCTGACCCGCTTCGAGCGAGACGGCGAAGACTGGATCAGAATCCAGCTGACCAGGGCCGATGGTGATGGCAAGGCCAGGCCCGTGTCTGTGGAGTTGCCGGTCAAGCGGCATATCCGCGCTACACGGCTCGGTTTTCCCAGCCAGCGGCGTCCGGTGGTGGAAATGAACCTCACCGTGGGGAGTATCACCCATATGGTTGAGGTCAGCCTGACAGACGAGGGCGGCACTGATGTTTTGATGCTGCTGGGACGCAATTTCCTCAAAGACGCCGCAGTTGTCGATGTGAGCCGTCGCAATGTTCAGGGCCCACCCCAAATATCCGGGGGCAAATAGGCCGAGTTGAAAGTTAGGTTCCGATTGGAACCGTAGATTTACGGGGAAGGGCGAATGTCGCCGCGTGTCCAAGTTTATGTCATTGCGGCATTGCTCGCATTGATCGGAGCGGGTCTTACCGCATACAAACACTTCGAATTAGGTTTTCCACTACTGCCGGGCGAATACCGCACCGTTTGGACCATTGAGGCCAAAGTGGGCTTTGATGCGGAGGGTGGGCCTGTCAAGGCAGCCCTTACACTGCCCCGTGAGCAGCGCAATATGGAAATTCTTGGGGAGACATTCAGCTCTTCAGGTTTTGGCTTTTACATTGCCCGTGAAAACGATGAGTATCGGGCAATCTGGACACGCCGCTCGGCAGAAGGGGCCCAGTCCCTATTTTACCAGTTGGATGTTTATCAGACTCCCGGCGCTGCCCTTGAACAGCCCCTGAATCTCAGTACCGAAGTGCAGAAACCCTTCCTCGGTGCGCGAGAGCAAGAGGCCGTGCGCCTGGCTATCAATTCTTTGGTACAGCAGGCCCGTGAGCGCTCCTCCGATGTGGAATCTTTTACCACCCAGCTGCTGTTTGAGCTGAATGATGACGGCAACCAGGATCGCAACCTGGTCTTTCGTCATTATGCTGATAGCTCCCTGGTAGATGTAGCTCTATTGATGCTGGCTACTGCTGATATTCCCGCCCATCGAATTCGCGGTCTCTATCTTGAAGATGACCGGCGCCGGCTGACACCCGAGGACCTTCTAGAAGTCTACGATGGCAGGCGTTGGATCGTGTTTGAGCCCAACAGTGGCATGCCCGGTGTGCCGGAAAACTTTTTATTTGGCAGCGTGGCGGCAAGAGCCTGCTGGACCTGGAGGGTGGGCGTAACTCTCAAGTGACTTTTTCGGTGATTGCCAATGATGTACCCGCACGAGATGTTTCCATGCGCAGTACCAGCCAGGATAAAGAGGCCCTGGTTGATTTCTCTATCTACAGCCTGCCCATTGAACAACAGAGTATTTTCAAACTGATTCTGCTGGTACCCGTAGGGGCCTTGGTAGTGGTGCTACTGCGAGTATTTGTAGGGTTGCGCACCTCCGGTACCTTTATGCCGGTGCTGCTGGCGATTGCCTTTATCGAGACCCAGCTGATTACCGGACTCTCCATCTTTGTGCTTATCCTGGTGCTGGGATTATGGGTGCGTTTCTATTTAAGCCGGCTCAACTTGTTATTGGTGTCGAGGATCGCCGCCGTAGTGGTAACGGTGGTGCTCATAATGGGAATGATCAGTGTGGTTAGTTTCAAGCTCGGTATCGAGCAGGCGCTGACAGTCACTTTCTTCCCAATGATTATTCTGGCCTGGACCATCGAGCGTATGTCAATCGTGTGGGAGGAAGACGGCCCCTATGAGGTGATTGTCCAGGCCGGTGGTAGCCTTCTGGTGGCAGTGCTGGCCTGGTGGGTGATGACCAATCGATATGTTGAGCACTGGACATTCAACTTCCCTGAACTGTTATTGGTGCTGTTGGGCTTTATTCTGGTGATAGGTAATTACACCGGTTATCGCCTCAGCGAACTGATGCGCTTTCGGCCTCTGGTCAGGTAGGAGGTTGTTATGCTTCACTTTTCGTTCAAGCATATGATCAATAAGGTACGCGGTGGAGTAGTTTCACCGCTGACCTTGAACGATATCGGTGTGCTCGGTATGAATGCGCGTAATATTAATTACATCGCGCGTTACAACGACCGTAAAAAATATCCCATCGTTGATGACAAACTGAATACCAAGCACGCCGCAAAAAAGGCGGGAATCCCTGTGCCTGAACTGATTGAGGCCTTTGAGACTCCTGCCAGTCGCAAGCGGGTTATGGAAGTGATTGACCCCCTTTGGCAGTTTGTGATTAAGCCGGCACGTGGATCGGGGGGCAAAGGCATCCTGGTGATTGCGGGGCGCAATGGTGATAAATACAAGAAAATTTCCGGCTCGGAAATCGAAGCATTGGATATTTTGCGCCACGTTAATAATATCCACAGCGGCCTATACAGTCTCGGCGGCAAGCCCGACCGGGTAATGGTGGAGTCTCTGGTGGATTTCGATCCGGTCTTCCAAAGCTACTCCTTTGAAGGCGTGCCGGATATCCGTGTGATTGTATTCCGTGGGTTTCCGGTGATGGCGATGCTGCGTTGCTCCACTCACGACTCCGATGGTAAGGCCAATTTGCACCAGGGGGCTGTTGGAGTTGGCATCGACCTGGCTACCGGAAATAGCTGTCACGCTGTGCAGCGGGGTCTACGGATTAATCGTCACCCGGATACCGAGGTGCATTTCGATCAGTTAAAAGTACCGGGTTGGTATGATCTGGTGCGTTTGGCGGCAAGTTGCTATGAAATGACTGATCTAGGGTACCTGGGTTGCGATATTGTCCTGGACCGTGCGCGGGGCCCGCTTCTCTTGGAAGCTAATGCTCGTCCCGGCCTCGCCATCCAGGTAGCCAATGGCGTCGGTCTGCGACGGCGCCTTAAGTTTATTGAGGAGCTGGATGAGGATATGCTCAATAAAAATGTGGATGAGCGGGTGGCTTTTTCTATGCGCGAATTTGCGGCTGACAAAGGGTTTTAGGGGGAGTCTTGCCACTTGAAAATTTTGATCCCGGCAATGCTAATGCTTGCCGGGATTTGTAAATGAAGCAGGCTGCCCTCTAGGTCGCTGTGAGAGGGCATAAGTGAAATTGATTCATCACCATCTTTAAGCGTTTACTCTGCATTTTTAGGGAATATTCTAATTCCCGGATTTTTGTCTGGATTTCTTTCAGTTCCCACCGGGGTGGGGGCTCTTGCCGCGCTTTATTATTTCGACGGATTTGTAAGTTGCTCCACTTGCTGTTTACGTCGGCAAGATGCTGTTCCTCCTTCGCTAGCCATTTTTGCCAAAACTCTCTGTATCGGGAGTCAGCCAGTCTCTGTCTGGCTTCTTCAAACAAAGTTGTGAGGTGTGCCTTATAGGCCTGAATCGTCGCTGCTTTTTTCAGATTTCGGGTAATACCGACCCAGCTCAGCACCTTGACCATCCACTTGGTTGGGTCGTACTGGTACCAGCGAATACCACTTCGATAGTCAATCTGGAATGTGTGATGGTAGTTGTGATAACCCTCACCAAAAGTAAACAGGTTGAGGAAGGGGTTGTCCCGTGCAGTGATGTCTGTGCGAAATGGGCGCTTTCCCCACATGTGTCCGAGGGAATTAATCATAAATGTGGTGTGATGATTAACGACTACACGCAATACCCCGGCAAGCAAAAACATACCAATAATATCGCCGGTCAAAGCTCCCAGTGCGATAGGTAGGCCGATATTCATTGCCAGGGTAATGGGTACGTAGTGGTTGAACTGCCACATAACGATCTTATCGCGTTTCAGGTCATTCACATTTTTGTAATCCAGGCGACCACTCGGGTAGTCGTGCATCATCCAATCGATATGGGAGAACCAGAAGCCGCGTTTGGCTGAATAGGGGTCTCGGTCATTATCGTCAATGTGGCGATGGTGATGACGGTGGGCGGCACACCAGTTTAGCGTGGTGTTTTGCAGTGCAGCGGCAGTAAATAAGGCAAATAAAAGGCGTAATGACCAGTGTGCCTCATAACTCCGATGCGACCACATACGATGGTTGCCTGCAGCAACCGAAAAACTGCATAGGGCGCCGTACACGGCAAAAACAAGCCACTGATACCAATGGTAGCCATGGATCACACCATAGATAGGCACCGCAGTCAGCGCTAAAAAGCCGGTACTGGAAAAAAGTATTGTGGGAATCCAAAAGCATTTGCGTTTATCTGAGTTAACGGTAGAGGCTGTGCGCATGTTTTGTTCCGGTTCAAACTGCTCCAGGTAGAAATGGTGAAATTGACGCTCAGTTCCATGGAAAAATCTGCCTTGGAACCCCGCTTTATCGCCACCTTGTTAGTCACATTGATTCAAAGATAGTCGTTGAGCGAGTCGGAGGTTGGCGGTTAATTCCCAATCTGCTGGTTGATAGGCTGAGTTATGATTCCCAGTGGCGAGAGATGCCTAGAGATTGGTATCTCACTTCAGTAAGTGTTATTCGGTAGGATCTGGTGCACTATTCTGGCGCAAAAGAAGAAGCTGAAGTCACTTATTGGTTCACGATTGTCAGGATATTAATTAAGGTGCTGGACTATCGGCCCCCGAGATATTGGAGTTTCAATAGTTGGCATGGCAATTGCTTTGACTAATTGTGCGGGAAGCATGACCCGCACTTCGGGAAGAATGCACGAGGTTATGGCAAACCGTCTCCTCTGAGTAACTTCCCGTTTTCTCTCATCATCGCTGATTACGGCCCCGCTTTGCGGGGCCTTTTTTATCTGTCACAGCATTTCCGTTTGAAACAATTCTTTAAGTTTGTGACCTCTTGTAGAATTCCCGCAGATGTTATTGCCGGGTGAATAGACGCCCTTTTTACTACTCGGTATAAATGACCCATTTCTACCGCAAGCGAATACCAACAAATTGAGCGCAGTGTGTCCGAGTCACAAGTTTCAGGCCAACCTCCCCTCCTATTCCAGCTGGCTACCTCCGATGAGCTGCACACTTTGGATGCTGCTCGGCTTACCCGACAAGCTGCGAACCTGCAGGGATTATTGCAGGATGTAGATTGCGGGCTGTGGGAGTGGCATTTGAAAACCGGTGCCCAGAGAGCCCAGGGAGATATTTGGCTCCTGTTTGCAGACAGCGCCCGCGGTGCATTGGAATCCCTTTGGACTGGCAGTGAGCTGCGCCAGGTCCATATAGATGAGCGCGATCGTATTTTTGCTTTGCGAGAGCAGATTAACGGTGTTGGTGGCTACTTTGATACTTGTTTCCGCGCTTATGATGTCTCAGGCCAGTTGCGTTGGCTGAGGGTATGGGGTAGGACGATTCACAGCAGTGATTCCAATGGAACAATCGCTATCGGCAGCTGTGCCGATTACAGTGAAGCCCTATCACAGAGCTATCTTTCAAACCTACCGGCTGAGCGCCCCTTACAGGCTCTCTCTGGTGTTGGCGATGGCTTGTGGGAATGGGATCTGCGTGCAGATGAGATGGTGTTAGACGATGCCTGCTGGAGCATACTCGGTTATGAGGTGAGCCCCATTCGCAGTATCGGGCGTTCGGCTGCGGCACAGTGGAAGGCCAGGGTGTTGTCTGAAGATGCTTCCCGGGTCGAGCAGGCCATGCAGGACCACGTGCGTGAGCGCCTTCCCCTTGATGTTGAATTTCGCCTGTGGCGTTCTGATGGAAGTATTGTCTGGGTGCGCTGCCGGGGTAAGGCCCAGCTCAACAGTCGCGGCCAGCCGGTACGGGTATTAGGTACCCTGCAGGATATCAGTGGTAGCCGCGAGACTTTATCGCGAGTGGAG
Source organism: Microbulbifer sp. MLAF003 (assembly GCF_030012965.1). Taxonomy (NCBI): domain Bacteria; kingdom Pseudomonadati; phylum Pseudomonadota; class Gammaproteobacteria; order Cellvibrionales; family Microbulbiferaceae; genus Microbulbifer; species Microbulbifer sp. MLAF003. The sequence goes on along the minus strand of NZ_CP120232.1, from coordinate 3,816,440 downwards.
CGGGAGCTACAGCAGCAGCGCGAAGAGAATGCGCATCGTGCAGATCTGCTTTTTAGTCTGAGTCACGAACTGCGTACCCCACTGAATGCGATACTGGGCTATAGCCAGATGGTGGAACTGGACCAGACCCTCAATTCGGACCAGCGGCAGAGGCTGGGAGAGATTCGTCGCGCCGGCCAGCATTTATTGCACTTGGTTGGGGATGTGCTCGAACTGGCTCGTATTGATAGCCGGCGCCTCGGTCCGTCAATGGAATCCATTCGCCCTGCGGAGCTTGTAGCCGAGTGCAAGCGTCTACTTGAGCCCCTGGCTGAAACTCGCCGGGTGAGCCTTGTTTTTGAGCCTCTGGGTTGGGAGTCCGCATATATTTGCGCGGATCCGGTGCGCTATAAACAGGTGGTTCTCAATCTCGCTGGCAATGCGGTGAAGTACAACCGGGAAAATGGTCGCGTCATTATCAACTTTGCCCCAGAGGCTGAAGGCTGGTTACGCTTGAGTATCCTCGATACGGGTAAAGGTATCCCACCGGAGCGGCGTACCGAAGTGTTCGAGCCATTTAATAGGCTGGGCGAGGAAAAAGGTCATATTGAGGGCACGGGTGTGGGGCTTGCGATTGCCAAGCGCTTGACCGAGGCCATGGGTGGGCGCATTGATTTTGATAGCCAGGAGGGGCAGGGATCGATTTTTTGGATCGAGTTTCCCATGATTGATGCTCCTGACGCGCTGATGTCTTTTTCTGCCCAGCCGGAGGTGCCGTCACATTTGCCTGAGGGGCGCCTATTGCTTGTGGATAACCGCCCTACAGCTGCGAGCAGGCTGAAAGAAATGTTGAAAGATACCCCGCAGATCCAGTGCCTGGTAGCCACTGATGTTGTGGAGGCGATTTTTATTGCGCGAACTATGCATCCCGAAGTGTTGCTGTTTCACAGTGAACTGCCGGGTATGTCTGCGGCGGACCTGGTGCGTATCCTTGAGGAGGATATTTCCACTCGGTCGACGCGTTTTGTGTTGGTTGGTGAAAATCCTACAGGGGAGAGTCACCCAATGTTGCCGGATCAATTCGATTTTGTGCAGCTTTCGAAAGTGCTGGCGGAGAGCCTTGTGAGTGCAGGCCGATCTACCTGAAATGCACTCAGGTTGTACTGAGGAAAAGTTGTAAATTACCCGGCCATTAGCCGGGTAATTTACATCGCGGGGTTAGCGGATACCACCGAGGTGCTTGCCCACGATTTGTATCAGGGGCTTGAATACTTTGGGGGTGGCGCACACCAGATTGCCGGAATCCAGGTAGTCTTCCCCTCCGCGGAAGTCACTGATCAGGCCGCCTGCCTCTTTTACTAGCAGGGAGCCCGCGGCGATATCCCAGGTGTTCAAGTACATTTCCCAGAAACCGTCAAAGCGACCAGCTGCAACATAGGCCAGGTCCAGGGCTGCGGCGCCTGGGCGGCGGATACCAGCGGTCTGCCCGGCGATTTCTTTCAGGGCGGATAGGTAGGGGTCGATGTTTTCCAGGGCCGGGCCATTAAAGGGCAGGCCAGTACCGATCAGCGCTCCGCGCATGCCCTGGCGCGGGGATACCCTGATGCGGCGTCCGTTCAGAGCAGCACCGCGACCACGACTTGCGGTGAATTCCTCTCGTTTAATCGGATCCAGCACCACGGCATGTTCAATGCGACCGCGATAGCGGCAGGCGATGGAAATCGCAAACTGGGGTACGCCATGGATAAAGTTAGTGGTGCCGTCGAGAGGATCGATAATCCATTCGTAATCGGGTTCCGCACCCTCCAGCAAGCCGCTTTCTTCTGCGCGAATGCTGTGTTTGGGATAAGCCTTGCGAAGGTGATAGATGATCTCCTGCTCGCTGGCTTTGTCCACTTCAGTGACGAAATCGTTGCGCGCTTTCTCCTCGAATTTCATCAGGTCGCCGCGCTCCCAGGCCCGTTCGATCAGTTCTCCGGCCTTGCGCGCCGCGCGCAGGGCAATATTTAGCATGGGTTCCATAACTATTCCGCACTAAGTGGTTGAAGGGGTTAAAAAGCAGACTGCGAGTTGACCGCAGCGGACGCGATTGTAGGGATTCCCATCCATTTTTGCTACACTCGCGCGCCCCCATGACACCGATTTATTACTTCAGTATGGCCAAGTCCCCTTTAGATACGACTCCGCTCAATGCGCTCGACAATGTGCGCGTGGTTTTGGTTAACAGTGCCCACCCCGGTAATATCGGAGGTGCGGCGCGCGCGTTAAAGAATATGGGCTTGAGCCAACTTTGCCTGGTGGCTCCGCGTGAATTCCCGGCGGCCAACGCAATTTGGCGCGCGGCGGGGGCGGCGGAGTTGCTGGATAGCGCTGTGGTTGTAGATACCCTGGAGGAAGCGGTAGCGGATTGTGGTCTGGTGGTGGCAACCAGTGCCCGAGAGCGCCGTATACCCTGGCCACTGCTGACCCCGCGCCAATGTGGTGAGCGAGCGGTCGCGGAGGCGCCAAGCCACCCGGTGGCGCTGGTCTTTGGGCGCGAAGACCGTGGGCTTACCAATGAAGAGCTTCAGGCCTGTAACTTCCATGTACATATCCCGGCAAATCCGGAATACAGTTCCCTGAACCTGGCAACTGCTGTGCAGGTACTGGCTTACGAAGTGCGTATGGCCGCCTTGGAGGCCGAAAAGGGGGAGCCGCTGAACTATGCCGACTGGGATCGCCCCCCAGCCAAGGCCAGCGATATGGAACTGTATTTTGATCACCTGCAGGAGTCCCTCGGCGAGCTGGGCTTTATCGACCCTGACAACCCCCGTCAGACTATGACCCGCTTGCGTCGACTATTTAGTCGAGTGCGCCCTGATGATATGGAGCTGGGTATCCTCCGCGGCATGCTGACCTCTATCCAGAATTACATCCATCGCACAGGAGGTAAGGGGCGCCCCGACTAGGTAAATACCCGAGTTGGGCGGGGGGTTATATACTTGACTGTAGTGCTGGGTTATTCCATACTCGCGCCCCGATCGGAAAAGGCTGTACATCAGTTTGGAGCTGATATGCGTTTGACTACTAAAGGCCGCTATGCGGTCACCGCCATGCTGGATCTGGCGTTACACGCAGAGCGTGGGCCGATCAGCCTAGCGGATATTTCCAAGCGCCAGGGTATTTCCCTGTCTTATCTGGAACAGTTGTTTTCCCGCCTGCGCCAATCTGGTTTGGTTTCCAGTGTACGTGGTCCCGGTGGCGGCTATCGCCTGGCCCGTGACGGCGAAGAAATTTATGTGGCACAGATTATCGATGCGGTAAATGAATCTGTGGATGCCACCAGTTGCGGTGGCAATGCCGATTGCGCCAATGGCGAACAGTGCCTGACACACTATCTCTGGTCTGATTTAAGCGACCAGATTCATGGTTTTCTGAGTGGTATCAGCCTGGCCAACCTTGTGGCTCGTGCGGAGGTGCAGGAAGTAGCGCGTCGACAGGATATGCGTGAGACACCGGAAGAGCGCATCGCCGTACTTGGCGGACTATAAGTGCCGGCCCGGTTGGGGCCGGGACGGGGTATTAGAGATTTATTGAGCGGAAACGGTATGACTATGAAGCTTCCCATCTATCTGGATTATTCAGCTACCTGTCCGGTGGACCCGCGCGTCGCCGCAAAAATGGCGGAACAGCTGACGATGGAAGGCAATTTCGGAAACCCGGCCTCCCGTTCCCACCTGTTCGGCTGGAAAGCGGAAGAGGCAGTGGAAAATGCCCGTCGACAAGTGGCGGAGCTGATTAATGCGGATCCGCGTGAAATTGTCTGGACAAGCGGTGCCACCGAGTCCGACAACCTGGCTATCAAGGGTGCGGCCCATTTCTATCAGGGCCGTGGAAAGCACATCATCACCTCAAAGATCGAGCACAAGGCGGTGCTGGATACCTGCCGCCAGCTAGAGCGTGAGGGCTTTGAGGTCACCTATCTGAACCCGCGTGAGGATGGCATCGTTTATCCCGAGCAGGTGGAGGAAGCACTGCGTGAGGACACCATTTTGGTGAGCTTAATGCACGTCAATAACGAGATTGGTGTAATCAACGATGTTGCCGCGATTGGCGAACTGTGCCGTGCACGCAAAGTAATTTTCCATGTGGATGCGGCGCAGAGTGCCGGCAAGTTGCCGATTGACCTGCAGGAAATGAAGGTCGATTTGATGTCCTTCTCCGCACATAAGATTTACGGCCCCAAAGGGATCGGCGCCCTGTATGTTCGCCGCAAGCCACGGGTGCGCCTGGAAGCACAAATTCATGGTGGTGGGCACGAGCGCGGTATGCGTTCCGGCACCCTGCCCACTCACCAGATTGTTGGTATGGGTGAAGCTTTCCGCATTGCCAAAGAGGAAATGGCGCAAGAAGGAGAGCGACTGCTGGCCCTGCGCAATCGCTTCTGGAATCAAATCAAGGATATGGAAGAGGTTCATATCAACGGATCTGCGGAACAACGTGTGCCCGGCAACCTGAATGTCAGCTTTGCGTTTGTAGAGGGCGAGAGCCTGATTATGTCCCTGCGCAACCTGGCGATCTCTTCCGGCTCAGCCTGTACATCCGCCAGCCTTGAACCGAGCTATGTGCTGCGTGCCCTGGGTGTGAACGATGAACTGGCACACAGCTCACTGCGTTTCAGCTTCGGCCGCTTTACCAGCGAGCAGGATGTAGATACTGCTGCTACCGAAGTGCGCAAAGCGGTTGAGAAGCTGCGCGAACTGTCGCCTCTTTGGGATATGTACAAAGACGGCGTAGACCTGAACAAGATTGAATGGGCCGCTCACTAAGCGCGCGCAAGAGTTAGGAGAACAGTCATGGCCTATAGCGATAAAGTAATTGACCATTATGAACATCCCCGCAATGTCGGGCGAATGGATGACAAGGCGGACAACGTCGGAACTGGAATGGTTGGGGCACCTGCCTGCGGTGATGTGATGCGCCTGCAAATCCAGGTAAGTGAAGAAGGGGTCATTGAAGACGCCAAGTTCAAGACCTATGGCTGTGGTTCTGCTATTGCCTCCAGCTCCCTGCTCACCGAGTGGGTAAAAGGGAAGACCATTGATGAGGCAGAGCAGATCAAGAATACCGCTATCGCTGAAGAGTTGGCCTTGCCCCCGGTAAAAATTCACTGCTCGGTACTGGCGGAAGATGCGATCAAGGCTGCGGTGCGCGATATTCGTGAAAAACGCGGTGAATCTGCCAATGCTGGTGAAGCAAAAGAGTCCGCCGCAGGTTAATTCTACTGGGCTATGTGCCCTACAGCAGTGAAGGTATTGTTTTGGCTATTACCATGACCGAGGCCGCCAAGACTCACATCAAGAGTCAGCTGGCCAAGCGCGGCACAGGTATCGGTATCCGGGTAGGAGTTAAGACCGCCGGGTGCTCAGGCTTGGCCTATGTACTGGAATTTGTCGACTCGACAGAAGCCGAAGATGTGGTGTTCGAGCAGGACGATGTAAAGCTGATCGTCGACCCCAAAAGTTTGGTTTACCTCGATGGAACTCAACTGGACTTTGTCAAAGAGGGGCTAAACGAAGGCTTTACCTTCTCCAACCCTAACGTGAAAAATGAGTGTGGCTGCGGAGAGAGTTTCCACGTTTAATCGGAACTCGCCGCAGCGAGGCCGGGTGCACTGTGCATGCCGGCCTTTTTATTGGTCCGGTAGCGACTGCCGGGCGGGGGCGCCGCCGCCCAGTTTTTAAGGCCCAGTGCCGGTAGGTGAACTGAGATGGCAACCAACCTGACCCATTTCGAAATATTCGGGCTTGAGCCCACCTTTGAACTCGATCGCAACGCCCTGGCAGCGCGCTATCGGGAATTGCAGAGGGAATTCCACCCGGATAAATACGCTTCCAAATCTGAGCGTGAGCAGCTGCTGGCTATCCAGATGGCGGCACAGATTAATGAAGCCCACACCGTTCTGCGCGACCCGGTGCAGCGCGCCGCATATCTACTTAAGTTGGCCGGCGTGGAAGTACCGCCGGAGCAGACTACCGCCGATACGGAATTCCTGATGCAGCAGATGTTGCTGCGTGAGCGCCTCGAAGAGGTACGGGAGCAACCCGATCCAGCCTCCGCCCTTGAAGAGCTTGCCGTTGAAGTGCAAGGCCTATTCCGCAATGAGCAAAAGCAATTTGCTGAGGTTTTTGATGCTGGCAAGTTGGTTGAGGCCGAGGGCTCCCTGCGCAAACAACAGTTCCTGGTGAAGCTGCAGTTGCAGATTGAAGAACTGGAAGCCGATCTGTTCGGTGATTACTGAGCGACAATTGATAATAACTTGGGATATGGCACTGATTGTGCCGTGGCAACGCCACCCTGACGATAGAAGAGATTAGCAATGGCATTACTGCAAATTTCCGAACCGGGACAGAGCCCCGATCCTCACCAGCGCAAGTACGCTGTGGGGATTGATCTGGGGACCACCAACTCGCTGGTGGCGACTGTGCGTAGTGGTTCAGCAGAGGCCATCGCCGACGAGCAGGGCAGAGTGATACTGCCCTCGGCGGTACACTACGGCAGCGAGACTATCACCGTGGGTGCCAAGGCCCGAGCACGGGCCGCGCAGGACCCATACAACACCATGATCTCCATCAAGCGCTTGATGGGGCGTGGGGTGGCAGATGTCAAAAGTCTTGGTGAGCAGTTGCCTTACCACTTCGCTGACAGCGATGGGGGTATGCTGTCCATCGAAACTGCTGCCGGCACGGTAAACCCGGTACAGGTATCTGCGGAGATTCTAAAAAAGTTGGCTCAGCGCGGCCGCGAGGCTCTATGCGGCAAGGATGGCGGTGAGCTGGATGGTGCGGTGATTACCGTGCCGGCATACTTTGATGATGCCCAGCGTCAGGCCACCAAAGATGCGGCCAAGCTGGCAGGTTTGAAAGTGTTGCGTCTACTCAATGAACCTACGGCGGCGGCTGTGGCATACGGCCTGGACAGGGGTGAGGAAGGGGTTATAGCAGTCTATGACCTCGGTGGTGGTACCTTCGATATTTCCATTTTACGCCTGTCCCGTGGTGTTTTCGAAGTGATGTCGACTGGGGGTGATACCGCACTCGGTGGTGATGACTTTGATCGTACCATCGCTGCCTGGATAGCCGAACAGGCAGGTCTGGGTACGGACCTGGATGCCGCTACCCAGCGCCAGCTCCTCGATAGTGCCTGTGCGGCGAAAGAAGCCTTGGCCAATGCCGAACAGGCGGAGGTGAGCCAGGGAGATTGGCAGGGTGTATTCGACCGGGCAACTATGGCCTCGCTGCTGGATCCCTTGATTGATAAAACCTTACGCGCTTGCAAGCGCGCTCTGCGCGATGCTGCCATCGACGTTGAGGAGGTGCAGGAGGTAGTGCTTGTAGGTGGCTCTACCCGTACCCTGCGGGTGCGTGAGCGGGTCGAGAATTATTTCGGCCGAGCGCCTCATGCAGAAATAGACCCGGACCAGGTTGTTGCTATTGGTGCGGCCTTGCAGGCGGATATGCTTGTGGGCAACAAATCTGATGATGAGCTGTTATTGCTGGATGTGATTCCCCTATCGCTTGGAATCGAGACCATGGGTGGCCTCACTGAAAAATTGATCGCGCGCAATACGACGATTCCGGTGTCTAAGGCTCAAGAGTTCACCACTTTTAAGGATGGTCAGACAGCGATGGCTATCCATGTAGTGCAGGGAGAGCGGGAGCTGGTGAGCGATTGCCGCTCACTTGCGCGCTTTGAGCTGCGCGGTATCCCGCCGATGGTGGCAGGTGCGGCTCATATCCGTGTGACTTACCAGGTGGATGCGGATGGCTTGCTGTCAGTTAGTGCCGTGGAGAAGAGCAGTGGTGTCAGTGCAGATATCACAGTCAAGCCTTCTTACGGGCTTGAGGACAAGGATATCGCCCGTATGTTGCAGGATTCCTATACCCATGCTGCAGAAGATATTGCCCTGCGCGCACTGCGTGAGGCACAGGTAGAGGCAGAGCGTACCTTGGAAAGCCTGCTGGTTGCACTGCGTGAAAATGGTGCTCAGTTGCTGCAGGAAAATGAATTAAACGAGCTGGAACTTGCTATGGAGGCGTTGCGTCTGGCCCATAACGGTGGCGATGCAGAAGAGATTCGTCGTCGTATGGAAGCTCTGAATAAGCTGTCGGAACCCTTCGCTGCCCGGCGAATGGATGCGTCGATTAAGCGAGCGATGCAGGGCCACAGCCTGGATGAATTCGATAAATAAGCGGCTGGGGCACAGCCCCGTCGGATTGAGACCATAGAGAGTCAGTACCCATGCCGAAGATTGTATTTTTACCCCATGCCGAAATTTGCCCTGAGGGTAAGGTCGTGGAAGCGGAGAGTGGTGTCAGCGTAATAGATGCAGCGCTGGCCAACGATATTGAAATTGAGCATGCCTGTGAGAAGGCCTGTGCCTGTACCACCTGTCATGTCATCGTACGCGAGGGTTTTTATTCCCTTGAGGAGCCTGATGAGCTGGAAGAGGATCTGCTGGACAAGGCCTGGGGGCTGGAGCCCGAATCTCGTCTCTCCTGTCAGGCCATCGTTGAGGATGAAGACCTGGTAGTCGAGATTCCCAAGTACACAATAAACCAGGTTTCGGAAAAGCACTGATCGGTGCGGGTATTGGGGGAGCCAAATAATGAAGTGGACTGACATTCACGATATCGCCATTGAACTTTGCGACACTCACGAAGAAGTGGACCCACTTACCGTTAACTTCGTTGATCTGCGTAACTGGGTAATGGCGTTACCGGGGTTTGATGATGACCCTGATCGCTGTGGCGAGAAGATCCTGGAGGCGATCCAGGCCGCTTGGATTGAAGAGCGAGAGTAGTTGAGTGGAGTTAACCGAGTATTGGTAATGGAGTACAAAAGTCGATCAATACCCCGTATAATCCGCCGGCCGCGAAATGCGGTGATCAAAATTTGAGTACCCCCGGCCCGGTGGGTACGGAAGGAATATCAGGAAAGAGCAACTGTGCAGGTTGCTCTTTCTGTATGTAAGTTCAGTAACGAAAAATCACATTGGAGATAACCATGGCCCTGGAGCGTACCCTTTCCATCATCAAGCCGGACGCAGTAGCCAAAAACGTAATCGGTGAAATCGAGAGCCGTTTTGAGAAAGCTGGCCTGAGCATTGTTGCCATGAAGATGGTGCACCTGTCCCGCGAAAAAGCTGAAGGTTTCTACGCTGAGCACAAAGAGCGTCCTTTTTTCAAAGACCTGGTTGATTTCATGACTTCCGGCCCGGTTGTTGTACAGGTTCTCGAAGGCGAGAACGCTATCCTGGCAAACCGTGAGCTGATGGGCGCTACCAATCCGAAAGAAGCTGCTGCTGGCACCATCCGCGCTGATTTCGCTGACAGCATCGACGCTAACGCAGTACACGGCTCTGACTCCGCAGAGTCCGCTGCCCGCGAAGTAAGCTACTTCTTCGCTGACGACGAAATCTGTCCGCGCGCTTAATTTGTGTGCTGAAATCGCACTGGTCCGTCTGGGCCGGTGCAGTTCTTCCCGAGGTGAAATGAATGACCGCTGAGAAAACCAACCTGCTCGGCCTTTCTGTTGAAAAGCTGGCCGCCTTCTTTGAATCATTGGGCGAGAAGCGTTTCCGCGCTATCCAGGTTTTAAAGTGGATTCACCAAAACGGGGTGAGTGACTTTGCTGAAATGACCAATGTCAGCAAGGCACTGCGCCAGAAACTGGCAGAAGTTGCTGAGATTCGCGCTCCGGAAGTATTGGAGCAGTGGGATTCTGCCGATGGTACGCGCAAATGGCTCATTAAAGTTTCTGGTGATAATGCCATCGAAACCGTTTATATCCCCGATGGGGATCGCGGTACTTTATGCGTATCCTCCCAAGTGGGCTGCTCCTTGGATTGCAGTTTTTGTGCAACCGGAAAACAGGGCTTCAATCGGGACTTAACTGCTGCTGAAATCATTGGGCAGGTGTGGATTGCCTGTAAGTCTTTCGGCCAGCTACAGCCGAAAGGTCCACGCAAGGTAACCAATGTAGTGATGATGGGAATGGGTGAACCCCTGCTCAACTTCGACAATGTAGTCGATGCCATGAACCTGATGATGGAAGACAACGCCTATGGCATCTCCAAGCGCCGCGTAACCTTGTCTACCTCAGGTGTAGTACCCGCATTGGATCGCCTTGCGGATGTTACTGATGTAAGCCTGGCGATATCCCTGCATGCGCCCAACGATGAACTGCGCAATGAGCTAGTACCGATCAATAAAAGATATCCGATTGCGATGCTGTTGGATTCTGCTAAGCGCTATATCGACCGCATGCCAGACACCCATCGTAAGATGACCATCGAATATACGCTGATGCGCGAGGTTAATGATCGCCCTGAGCATGCTGAGCAACTGGCGGAACTACTGCGCGATGTGCCAGTAAAAATTAATTTAATCCCTTTTAATCCGTTTGAGCTTTCCGATTATCAGCGGGTGAGTAATAACGCTTTGCGACGCTTTCAACAGATTTTACTCGACAAAGGTTATACCGTAACCGTCAGAACCACTCGCGGTGATGATATTGATGCAGCTTGTGGTCAATTGGCAGGAAGTGTGAATGACCGGACCCGCCGCTCTGAACGCTATCGCAACGCTGAGCGCCCTGTCCGTATTGTTGGCTGAGTACCAATTTAACCTGAGTGTCTTGAGCTGGCGATTAGCTGGGATGCCAGGTGGTCCTAAAACATCTTCTTCCGATCTGGGTGGCTTAGAGCTGCAGTTTTGGTAGAAGATAGTTTTTAAATCTTTTATTCCTCTCTAAGTGGTAATTCCTCGCACGCCTTGCCTTCGATTTGGTGGTGCCTTTTTTTACTCCGCAGTCAACCAACCCGCAGGGTAACGCGTTAACAGTCCAGAACTTTTTAAAAAGTAGATGGAAGGGACTGTTAAATTATATGAACGTTCAGAAACTGGATTTAATGCTATTTTCCAGAGCCTTATTGCGGCTTTTTTTCTAACACTCGTTTTGATAATGCTTGGTTGTGGCTCGGGGTCGTCCGGTGGTGAGGATCGCTCGGTTCCGGATATTGTAGGGGGTGATACTGATCCCGATCCCGATCCCGATCCCGGTCCTGCAGAGGGAAGCTCACCTGCAGAATTGATTGGTCATGCTTACTCTGGAACCAGTATCGGCCTTGTCTGGGAGCGGGATGGTGAAACCTATTTCATCTATCGTAATGGAAAAAAATAGCGGAATCCAGCAATAACTTTTTTATCGACCAGAGCTTATCGGTAGATACTGAGTACGCGTACTCTGTCAATACCGTTGATGCGGCCAGCGAGCTGGAAGCCTCCCAGATCATCGTTAAAACATTAGTCAATGATACGAACGAGGGGCTGAATAACGGCACAGAAGATGATGTTTTAAATGAGCGTATATCCGCTTTTGAGGAATGTAAAAATGCTTCCAGTGCGGTGGACTTGCTCGAAGAAGACCTGGATAACTGTTTGGCAGCTATGCTCAAACTCAACCGTATGGCCCCTCTTGTCGAAGACATACGCGCTTTTGCCGCACGTGTTCGCAGTGAGCAGGAGCCTGCTATGGTGGAGCTGGGAATGCGCCTGTTCCACAACAAATCCTTAAGTGCAAGTCAAGATGCCTCCTGTTCGTCCTGCCATCATCCCGCGATTGGCTGCGGTGGGGATGACCTCTCAATGCCGGTGGGTATTAATGCTATAGATACCGCCCTGCTGGGGCCGGGGCGCTCAGATGGTGTTAACGAAGTACCTATAGTGCCAAGGAACTCTCAGGCTATTTGTAATGCCTCACTGTGGTCTCGGGGCCTGTTCTGGGACAATCGGGTTTCTTTAAGCCCTGATGGTGTCCTCAGAACAGACTCGAGAGATGTTACGAATAATACCGTCAATGCTGTAGGGCCTGGCTCGTTGGCACTGCTTATAGCACAGGCGCATTTTCCGGTAACTGCTCCGCCTGAGATGGGGGATATCACCGACTTTGGATATGATGATTCTGTTGATGAGAATTTTACTTCCTATCGCGAGGATATATTAGCAGCCAGCCTGGATACTGCAGCTTGGGGGGCCTTGTTTACTTCCGCTTTTGGTGATCCCGAGATTAATTTCAGCCGTATTGCTCAGGCAATTGCGGCTTATGAAGCCGTACAGATATTTATCGATAATCCGTTTTTTGAATATGTCGAGGGGAATCTGGAGGTGCTCAACGCTGAAGAGAAGCGCGGTGCAATCACTTTTATGTCAAGAGATGCCGGTTGTACTTTCTGCCATAAAGGGGCTTTCTTTACCTCTGAGGCACTGATGGCTGCCAATTATCCTCAAATAGGCATAGGCACGGATGCAAGCGGAAGTGGTGCGGATTTGGGGGAGAGGGGTCTTTGGGGCTTGGAGCCTTCCGTGCGCCTACTCTGCTAAATGTAACTATCACGGGCCCTTGGGGGCATAGCGGGCAATTTGGCACTCTGAGAAGAAATGTCGAACACTACAGCGACCAAGGAGCTTCCATCCTTAGATATTTTGAAAATAACGAGATGTGTGATCTTGACCAATTTAAAAATCTGCAGGATTGTCCGAGCAAGGTGGCTCCCAATGGTTTGGCTCACTCCCAAGATATTCTCGATGGGAACGATGGAGGAGGCATCAACCGTTTGACCGAAGACGAAATTGACTTTGTTGTGACATTCCTGGGTACGCTTACTGATCCGAATGCAGCGGATATCAGTTCCAATGAGATTCAGTTCCTGATACCTCCCAGAGATGGTGGCCCAGACGGTAAGCAGCTGGATGCAAAAGACCAGAGTGGAGAAATCTTATAAGTTTCAGTTAGATTTTTCCCGGACTGCATAAAATATTAAAAATAATATGGCGAGTATAGAGGGTATGGTTCCTACAGCTCTCTATGCTCGGCAATCATAGCAATCCTAGTATTGTAGAAGCAGCATGCTCTTGCGAATGGCAATTGTAAAAAATACCTACATTGACTGGTACTGCCATTGTGTCGGGCTCGGGTTAAAAATAACAGATAATTCTTGCCCCCGAAGATCACCTTAACCGCAAAGACAGTTTGCGACTCCCTCAACAGAAATTGTCGGGTAAAGGCGCTAAATTGTTTACTCCTATGGCTGAAGCGACTGGTAGTTAAATAGCCAGGCTCTGTGGCCAGTTGGCCATCAAAGTAGAATCAGTTTTTTGTTAGCAACAATTGCCACCAAGGCAGTAGATATTGTTTTGGGTTTATTCAAACGGCCAAGGCAAGAGATAATTCAGATCTTTATCCTTTGAAATTAAAAAGGACTTTTGTTGGGTTTCAGCAAACCCTGGGGATGTTAGCTTTTGGTGCCGCAAGGGGCACTAGTTCGCTTATTGCCTGTCCAGAGCTTCTCAAATGAGGTTTTAGTGGCGGGGTCGGTCAGATTTTATGAAAGTTCATAGTAAAAATTCGAATGTATCGATCATGGTATTGCTGCGGCTGTTGATCCTGCCACTGTTTGTGTTGGTAGCGGGTTGCAGCTCGGGCTCTTCCGGTGGGGATGACAATCCGTCCTCTGATCCAGTTGCAGATGGCAGTGGCGGAGATATAGGCACTGGTGGAGATGTAGGTGGTGATGGCGGCTCGGACACCAGTACAGGCGGTGATAATGATACTGGGGGTAGCTCCCAACAGGGAGGTGCTCCCGCAAAGTTAATTGCTAATGCTTTTTCCGGTACCAGTATCGGACTCTCGTGGGAGCGTGATGGGACAACCTATTCCATCTATCGTAACGGTGAAAAAATTGCTGAAACGAGTAATCACTACTTTGTCGACCAGGGGCTTTCGATAAATACAGAGCACACCTACACAGTGACTGCTGGAGACGTCGATAATGATAGTGACATCGCCCGGGTCAGTGCAAAAACCTTGCTGAACAATACCAATAGCGGGCTCAGCAGCGGCGCGGATATTGAGGTGGACAATGATCGCATTTCTAATTTTGCAGAGTGTAACAATGCACGCAGTGCATTGGATCTGCTTGATGCAGATTTGGATTCCTGCCTTCAGGCCATGCTTGAGCTGAATGGTATGGCCTCTCACTTGGAGGATATACGGGCATTCGCCGCCCGAGTCCGCAGTGAGCAGAGCCCCGCAAAGGTGGAGTTGGGTATGCGCTTATTCCACAACAAAAGCCTCAGCGCCAATAACGACACCTCCTGCTCGTCCTGCCACCAACCGGTTATGGGTTGTGGAGGCGATAACCTTTCTATGCCTATTGGAGTAAGCGCGCTCGATCCGGCTCTAGTGGGGCCGGGGCGGTCAGATGGTTTTAATGAAGTGCCTGTTGTGGCGAGAAATGCCCAACCGATCTGTAATGCCGCACTTTGGACTCGAGGGCTTTTCTGGGATAACCGTGTGGCAATTACTGATCGGGGGCTGAGAACAGACTCCCGCGATGTCAGTAATAATACCGAAGCGGCAGTGGGTATTGGTACCCTGGCTCTAATGATGGCCCAGGCACATTTTCCCGTTACCGATGCTGCAGAAATGGGGGACATTACCCAATTCGGCTACGACAATACTACTGAAGGTGGATTTACCGCCTATCGCGAAGAGATACTTGCGGCAAATCTGGAGAGTGCCAGTTGGAGCTCGTTATTCAGCGCTGCTTTCGGTGATCCTGAGATTAATTTCAGCCGTGTTGCTGAGGCTATAGCTGCTTATGAGGCAGTACAATTATTTATCGATAACCCCTTCTTTGATTATGTGGATGGTAATCCGGATGCTTTGGACAGCGATGAGAAGCGCGGGGCTATTACCTTTATGGCGGGTAATTCGGGCTGCACTAACTGTCATGGCGGCGCCTTCTTTACTACCCAGGGGCTTAGGGCTGTAAGTTATCCACAAATAGGCGTTGGTAAGGATGCTAGCGGTAGTGGTGCCGATCTGGGTGGTAATGGTGCGGGTAGTTTTCGTATTCCAACACTACTCAATGTCGCCATCACAGGCCCTTGGGGACACAATGGCCAGTTCGCCACGTTAAGGAGAAATATCGAGCACTATCGCGATCGATCAGGTTCCATTACCCGATATTTTGCCAACAGCGAAATGTGTGATTTGGAGCAATTTGTGGGGCTGCAGGACTGTGCCAGTAAAGTGGCTCCCAATGGCCTGGCTCATACCCAGGATATTCTCAGTGCGAACGGCGGGGGCGGAGCCAACAATCTCAGTGATACAGAGATCGACCTGGTGGTGAAATTCCTTGGAACACTCACTGATCCGGATGCTGCCAATACCAACTCTAATGCGATTCAGGCTCTGATGCCCCCTCGGGATGGTGGCCCAGATGGCCGGCAGCTAGAGGCGAAAGACCGCGAGGGCAACGCGCTATAAATGGGAGCCAGGAGAATACTATTCCGCAGAATATTGTTAGCTCTGTGATATCCGCACTTTTTCTCTCCTGTAAGCCCGCGACAAGTCGGGCTTGGTAACTGTTAATTGGAATTCATTGGGGTTATGGAGCTGCAACGGGCTGTACTTTACGGCAGTATAGGGCCCGGGAAGCACAGGTTAGGGGTTACGACCGGTTGATAGGACGGCAAATAGTGACTGGGTTTGTGTTGAAAAATTAATCAGCCCTGGGCGTATAGCGAATTTCGGTTGACGGATGTAGCAGGTCTTACGCCGCCTAGCTGGGGTTGACTGCGCCCAAGGTGCTTCCGCTAGATGGACAGATAAAAAATAAATTTACAGGTGATGTTGTGTCTGCAAAATCTTTTGGCCTGCCGTTTTTGGGGCTGTTATTTACTGCTCTGTTGGGGGGCTGTGTAACGACCGGGTTGCCTGAGCGCCAGGAAGTGAACCTGGATAAGGCCCTGGAAACTCACGTGCAGTTGGGGCTGCGCTATCTGCAAAGCGGTGATAACCGTGAGCTGGCCAGGCGTCATTTCAATAAGGCTCTGGAATTAGGCAGGAAAAACCCACTAGCCCACCATGGCCTGGCTTTGTTATATCAGGCAGATGGCGAGCTGAAGGTGGCTGAATCCCACTTCAAGAAAGCCCTGCGTTATGGCGATAACTTTTCGATGGCGCGCACCAATTTCGGGGTTTTTCTCTATAAGCAGGAGCGCTACAAAGAGGCGCTGGAGCAGTTTCGCCACGCTTCAAAAGACCTGACCTATAACCGTCGCTTCTTCGCCCTGGTTAATTATGGCCGCACTGCCAGCCGACTGGGTATGCTGGAGGAGGCTGAACAAGCCTACACTCGCGCTTTGGCCCTGAATGCAAATCTACCTGTGGCCCAGCTTGAGCTGGCTGAGTTGAAGTTTGAGGCTGGCGATTATGCCGTGGCCAAGCAGTACCTGGATAAATACAGCGAAAATAACCGCCAGACACCGCGGTCCCTGTGGCTGGGTATCCGCATCGAAAAGGTGTTTGGGAATCGTGACAAGGAGCTCAGTTACGCGCTTGCCTTGAAGAATTTGTACCCGTACTCTGCGGAAACACTGAAATATCAGGAGTTGAGTGGTAATGACGGATAGTAGTTCCGCGCACCGCGATAGCGGTGAAGCCGTACCCCCGACACAAACGTCCCCAGTTTCTCCAGGTAGCATCCTGCGTGCAGCGCGTGAGGATGCTGGCCTGTCCCGTGAAGATTTATCCCGGCGCTTGTGTATTATCGATAATACGGTGGAATGGCTGGAAGATGATATTTTCGAGCGTCAGCCCGAGATAGTTTATGCACGTGGCTATATCCGCAATATCTGTAGGGAGCTGGGTGTTCCTTCAGAGCCAGTACTCACCGCCTATGATTCCGCACGACCCCAGCCGCAAGCACGCAGTGAAGGCCGCCGTATAGAGGTGAAGGCCGATGCCCTGCGTCCTGCCCGTCGAAAGGGACATGGAGTGTTGGCAATATTGCCTCTGCTTGCTGCCGGGGGCGTCTTTTGGTGGCTCTATGGCGGTCCGGTAAATATTCCCTCTGTACCAATGCCAGTGGCACTGACGGAAGAAGTTTCCCAGGCTCCTGAGGAGATACCAGGGCAAAGTACGGCAATTCTGAAGCAGGAAAACAGTGCAATAGAGCAGGGTGATTCTACTTTTGTATTACAGGAAAGCCCTGTTGACCTCAATAGCGAGCAGATTGCCGTTGAGGCCCCCACTGTTGCTCTCGCGGCTCAGTCACAGGCGACTTCTGCTGAGCCCTTATCGGAGCTTCCCGCCGAAGTGGCGCAACTGGATCAGCAACTGCAAGGTGCCTTACGGCTCAGTTTTGATGAGGACTCCTGGATTGAGGTGAAAGATGCAGGTGGTGTAGTACTCTTAGCCGGAGTGCAGGAAGCGGGCACTTCCAAAGAGCTGGATGGGCGCGCACCTTTTGAGTTGATGCTGGGAAATGCCCGCGCGACCAAAGTGGTTTATCGCGAGCAAACGATAAATAGCGACCCTATTGGAAACCGCCGCACTCGACGCCTGATCGTTGGTGATTGAAGTGATTCCCTCAGTTTGGGCGCGAATACTGTAGGTTTGCGCCCAATCTCTCTATAATCTCCCCTCGATTTTTTAGCAGCAATACTGCCAGGTCAGCCCTATGCAATTTGAATCTCCCATTGTTCGCCGCAAGTCGCGCCAGATCATGGTAGGAGACGTACCGGTCGGAGGTGATGCCCCGATATCGGTGCAAAGCATGACCAATACTGAAACCTGTGATGTAGCCGCTACAGTGGGGCAGATCCAACGTTTGCAGAAGGCCGGTGCCGATATTGTGCGGGTATCCGTGCCTAGTATGGAGGCCGCTGAGGCCTTTGGGGAAATTAAAAAGCAGACCGATGTACCGCTGGTTGCGGACATTCATTTTGATTACCGCATCGCCCTGCGCGTGGCCGACTTGGGGGTGGACTGCCTGCGCATTAATCCCGGCAATATCGGTCGAGAGAAGCGTATCCGCGCCGTGGTTGATAAAGCCCGCGATCTGAATATACCGATTCGTATTGGAGTAAATGCGGGCTCTCTGGAAAAAGATCTGCAGAAAAAATACGGTGAGCCAACGCCTGATGCACTGGTGGAGTCCGCCCTACGCCATGTGGATATCCTTGATGGTTTGGACTTCCAGGACTTCAAGGTGAGTGTAAAAGCCTCGGATATCTTTATGGCAACAGCTGCCTATCGCAAACTGGCCGAGCAAATTGAGCAGCCCTTGCACCTGGGGATCACTGAAGCCGGTGGTCTGCGTGCGGGCACGGTGAAATCTGCGATTGGCCTCGGTGCCCTGTTACTCGATGGTATCGGCGATACGCTGCGTGTGTCCCTGGCGGCGGACCCTGTTGAAGAGGTCAAAGTGGGCTGGGACCTGCTCAAAAGCCTGCGCTTGCGCAGTAAGGGTATTAACTTCATTGCTTGTCCCAGTTGTTCGCGCCAGAATTTCGACGTGGTGAAAACCATGAACGAACTGGAGACACGCCTGGAAGATATCACTACACCGCTGGATGTGGCTGTGATCGGTTGTATCGTCAATGGTCCTGGAGAGGCGAAGGAGGCGGATATCGGCCTTACCGGCGGCACTCCCAGCCATGCTATTTATGTAGACGGTCAGCCGGATCGCAAATTTAAGAATGAGAACCTGGTGGATGACCTGGAACGCCTGATTCGTGACAAGGCTGCAGCCAAGGCTGAGCGCGAAGCGGATATCATCGCCAAGGCGTAGCGGGCTCCAGCCCGCAAGCACCATCCGAATAGTTGAGTTAAATATTAAGGAACAGCGTTGAAACAACTTCGCGCAATTCGAGGCATGAACGACCTGCTGCCGGAACAGTCCCCGGTTTGGCAGTATGTGGAAGCCACTCTCAGTGAACTTTTTACCCGCTATGGCTATAACGAGATTCGTACGCCCACGCTGGAGGCGACCCAGTTATTCAGCCGCGCGGTGGGTGAAGCCACCGATATTGTCGAAAAGGAGATGTACACCTTTGAAGACAAGAGCGGAGACAGCGTTACTTTGCGCCCTGAAGGTACCGCCGGTACTGTGCGCGCAGCGATTCAGAATAACCTACTGATCCAACCCCAGCGCCTGTGGTACTTTGGTCCCATGTTCCGCTATGAGCGCCCACAGAAGGGCCGCCTGCGCCAGTTTCACCAATTTGGTGTGGAAGTGTTCGGTATCGAAGGCCCGGATATCGATGCGGAAATGCTTATTATGACTGCGCGCCTGTGGCGCCAACTGGGTATCAGTGAGCATGTGACCCTGCAACTCAATTCCCTCGGTAATTCAGACAGTCGTGCGGCCTATCGCGATGCATTGGTGGCCTATCTCAGCGAGCATCGCGAGCAACTGGATGAAGATAGCCAGCGCCGCCTTGAGCGCAACCCGCTGCGTATTCTCGATAGTAAAAATACGCAAACTCAGGAACTGCTCGCCGACGCCCCCTGTCTACTGGACTTCCTTGATGAGGAATCTACCGCCCACTTCACCCAGCTGCGCGAGCTACTGGATGCCGCAGGTGTGAAGTATGAAATCAACTCTAAACTGGTACGCGGTCTCGACTATTACGGTAAAACCGTATTTGAATGGGTGACTGATAGCCTCGGTGCCCAGGGCACAGTCTGTGCCGGTGGTCGCTATGATGGTCTAGTAGAGCAGATGGGGGAAAGCCACTCCAGCGGTTGGTTTCGGTCTTGGGGCTGAGCGCTTGGTGCTGATGCTGGAAACCCTCGAAGTTCTGCCGGATAGCCTGGCGCAACAGGTGGATGCCTACCTGGTGGCGGTGGGTGATGTACAATCAGCCGCCTTAGCTGCTGCAGAGCAGCTACGGGACGAGCTGCCCTGGTTGCGCCTGCAGGCGCACTGCGGTGGCGGAAGCTTTAAGAGCCAAATGAAGAAAGCCGATAAAAGCGGTGCCGATTATGCACTGATTATTGGCGAGGATGAGGCCGCAAATGGTCAGATAACAGTGAAATACCTCCGTTCTGAGCAGCAACAACAGACCCTCCAGCTGAATGAGCTGGCCGCATTGTTACAGGGCTGATCAAAATACTCCGGGGGCGGAGGCCCCCGTCGGGAAAGTTAGAAAACTACAGGAAAGGCGATTTACCCAATGTCTGAGCATCTTACCGAACAAGAACAAATAGAAACGCTGAAGCGCTGGTGGGCGGAGAACGGCAGGGGCATTGTTACCGGCGTGGTCCTGGCTCTCGCCGGCTACTTCGGCTATCAATGGTGGCAGGGTGACCAGCGCGGCAAGGCTGAAGCAGCTTCTGACCTGTATCAAAATTTTGTTGAGGCGGTATCCGCCAATAACAATCAGCCGGACAATAAACAGCTGACGACCGCAAAAACACTGGCGGAGCAGCTCAAGAACGAGTTTGGCAGTCGTATTTATGCCAGCCAGGCGTCACTGCGCTTGGCTGCCATCGCTGCAGATAACAATGATCTGGAAGCAGCTCAGCAACAGTTGCAGTGGGTGATCGATAATACCGAAGAGACTGCCCTGAAGCTGTTGGCCAAGCGCCGACTTGCCTCGGTAATCGCTGCGCGCGGTCAACCCGATGAGGCTCTGAAGCTGATAGAAGGCTCTGTGCCGCCAGCGTTTGCTGCTCTCTACTCTGAAACTCGTGGAGATATCCTGAAGCAAAAAGGGGATAATGCCGGTGCGCGTGCAGCGTATGAGAAGGCAATTTCTGAGTTGCTGCCGGAGCAGGCTGGTAGCACCCAACTGCTTCGCCTCAAGGCTGATAGCTTAGCAGTAGTGAGTGACAAAGCTGTGCAGGAACAGAATCAAAGTGAGCCAGCACCAGAGGGAGGTGAGTAATGGGATTTCTCAATCGCGCTGCGGGGCGTACAGCTGCAGTAGCCCTGGCAATCGCCCTGGCTGCCTGTGCCTCCAACGATGAAAAGGAAGATGTCGAGCCGGTTGAGCTGGTGGATATCAATACCAGTGTTGAGCTGCGTGAGGTCTGGTCAGCGAGTATTGGTGATATCGATAAAAAGCGCTATGCCATGCTGCAGCCAGGTCTGGCTGATGGCAAATTGGTTGCGGCCAGTAGTGATGGTGAAGTTACCGCATTTGAACGCAGTACCGGCCAGCCTCTTTGGGAAACTGACCTGGATATCGAGTTAAGTGGTGGTGTTGGTGTCGGTCTTGGTATTGCGGTTGTAGTGGACTACCGTGGTCGGGCCATAGTGCTCGACCTGAACAATGGTGCAAAGTTGTGGAATTACCAGGTCTCTGGAGAAGTGGTTTCTGCCCCTGCGGTCGGTTCCGGGGTTGTGGTTCTGCAAACTGTCGACGGCAAGCTGGTTGGCCTGGATGCAGGTACCGGTGAAGAGCTCTGGAGTCATAATACCACCCTGCCAGTATTAACTCTGCGCGGTACTGCGGCTCCCGTCATCAGCGGTGGCTTGGTGCTCGCTGGCCTGGACAACGGTAAACTGATCGCCCTGGATGCCCGTGATGGCACTCCCCGCTGGGAACAGCGAGTTGCTATACCCCAGGGCTCCGCTGAGTTGGAGCGAGTTGTGGATATCGATGGCTCTCCGGTTGTGCGGGGTGATCTGGTATTTGCGGCGAGTTATCAGGGCAGGGTTGTTGCCCTGTCCAAAGATGGCGGCCGGGGCTTGTGGGCCCGCGACGCCTCCACACATCATGCGGTAGCGGTTGGTGGTGGCCATGTCTACCTTAGCAGTGTCTCTGGTAGTGTGTACGCCTACAATGTGGGCAATGGCCAGATTGTCTGGACGAACAATGAGTTGTTGCGCCGAGAGCTTAGCGGCCCGGCTTATTTCCAGGGTGTCATTGTTATCGGTGACTTGGAAGGTTACCTACATGTTCTCGATCCAAACACTGGACAGTTTATTGGCCGTGAGCAGGTAGATGGCGATGCGATTCGTATCCCCATGCTGGTGGATGGCGATCTATTGTTTGTCCTTTCGGATGACGGTGAGCTGGTTGCCCTGCGCCTAGCTCAGGGCTAAAAAACCTCAATATTGATGGTGGACAACTGTCTACCACTGGGCCTCAGGCCCGCAAAAGGAGCCTGCTTAGCAGGTGAATTGAAATCGCCCGCCTCGAGCGGGCGTTTGTATTTATTTATTAGGCTAAAAGCCAGAATTTGTATGCTGCCAGTAATCGCCCTGGTCGGGCGCCCCAATGTGGGCAAATCCACCCTGTTTAATCGTCTTACCAGGAGCCGTGACGCCTTGGTGGCCAACTATGCAGGTCTTACCCGTGACCGCAAATATGGTGAGGCGGAGATCGACGGGCGCAAAGTACTCTTGGTTGATACCGGTGGTATTAGCGGCGGGGAGGAAGGTATTGATGCTGCCATGGCGCAGCAATCTATGCAGGCTATAGAAGAGTCGGATATTGTCCTGTTCCTGGTGGACAGTCGTGCCGGGCTCACCCCTGCAGACCAAATGATCGCCGAGCGACTGCGTACTCGCTCCAAGCCCACTTTTCTTGTGGCCAACAAGGTTGATGGAGTCAACCCGGATATTGCCTTGGCTCCGTTCTATGAGCTGGGTATCGGTGAGCTGTTCCCAACTACTGCAACACAGGGGCGTGGCGTTCGCTCATTGATGCAAAGAGTGGTGGAAGATCTACCTGAGGTGGTAGAACCCGAAGAGGTTGATGAGGCCACCGGGATCAAGATCGCTATCGTCGGCCGACCCAATGTGGGCAAATCGACCTTGGTCAATCGACTATTAGGCGAGGATCGTGTAGTTGTTTATGACCAGCCGGGAACCACCCGCGATAGTGTCTATATCAATTATGAGCGTGACGAGAAACCTTACACCTTGATCGATACTGCGGGAATCCGCCGGCGCAAGAACATTAAGGAATCGGTAGAGAAGTTCTCTATCGTAAAAACCTTGCAAGCGGTGGAAGATGCCAATGTGGTGGTTCTGGTGATTGATGCCCGTGAGGGCCTGGTGGATCAGGATATGCACCTTATGGGTAGTGTGATCCAGGCTGGGCGTGCCTTGGTTGTGGCTCTGAACAAGTGGGATGGCTTGGAAGCGGATCATCGTGAATACGTGAAAGCAGAGCTGGAGCGCCGCTTGCGCTTTGTTGATTTCGCCGATGTGCATTTTATTTCTGCACTGCATGGCACAGGTGTCGGTCATTTGTACGACTCTATCGAATCGGCCTATCAGAGTGCTACAGACAAACTCTCTACTAACCATCTGACTCGTATTCTCCAATGGGCAGTAAGTGAGCACCAACCACCATTGGTGCATGGCCACCGTATCAAACTGCGTTACGCGCACGCAGGTGGACAGAATCCGCCGGTGATTGTGATCCATGGCAACCAGACAGAGCAGGTACCGGCCCACTATGTGCGCTATTTGGAGAAGACCTTTCGCAAAGCCCTGGACCTGCAAGGGACTCCGGTGAAGATTGAGTTTCGTACCAGCGCCAACCCCTATGCCGATAAGAAAAACAAGCTGACGGACCGGCAGAAGGCTAAGAAGCGCCGTCTGATGAAGTTTGTGAAAAAGAAAAAGTAAGGCTTCTAGCGCCAGTCAATCCAAGTGTCGCAAATCCCCTCATAGTGTTGCACTTTGAGGGGATAATTACGGGTTAATATCCTAAGCAGTTGATTCCCATTGCAATGGGAATCGGGCAAGACACCATAAGGAGATGGCGATGCTGGAGCTGAACAACCCTGCGCTGCTGCGCACCCAGTCTTATATCAATGGCCAGTGGATCGATGCCGATTCCGGTGCAACTTTTGATGTCATAGATCCGGCTACTGGCAAAGTTGTTGCCAGCATTGCCGACCTTGGGGGAAACGAAACACGTCGTGCCATTGAGGCTGCCGCTGCCGCGTGGCCGGCCTGGATGGGAACACCGGTCAAAGAGCGTGCCAGGATACTGCGTCGCTGGTATGACTTGGTTATTGCCAATACCGAAGATTTAGCCAAAATACTGACTGCCGAACAGGGGAAGCCCCTTTCCGAGTCATGCACTGAAATTGTCTACGGTGCCAACTATATCGAATGGTTTTCCGAAGAGGCTAAGCGTGTTTATGGTGATGTGATAGCACCGCCTGCCAGCGACCGCCGTATAGCAGTAATCAAGCAGCCGGTGGGTGTTACCTGTTCCATCACTCCCTGGAATTTCCCTAGTGCCATGATTGCCCGTAAGATGGCCCCTGCTTTGGCCGCTGGTTGCCCCTTTATTGCCAAGCCTGCTCAAGAGACCCCGCTCTCCGCACTGTCCCTGGCTGTGTTGGCTGAGGAGGCAGGTATTCCCGCCGGTATCTTTAATATTGTCGCTGGACAGAATGCACCGGCTATCGGTGCCGAGATGACTTCGAATCCCCTGGTGCGCAAGTTCACTTTTACCGGTTCAACCGCTGTAGGCAAGCTGTTACAGGCCCAATGTGCCCAGACCATGAAGAAAACCTCCATGGAGTTAGGCGGTAACGCGCCCTTTATTGTTTTTGACGATGCGGATCTGGATGAGGCGGTAAAAGGTGCCATCATCTGTAAATACCGTAATGCGGGCCAGACCTGCGTCTGTGCCAACCGGATTTTTGTGCAGGAGGGGGTTTATGAAGCGTTTTCACACAAGTTTATTGAAGCGGTCAATAAGCTAACCCTGGGCAACGGCGTAGATGACAAAACCGATGTTGGGCCCATGATTACTACCAAGGCCGTTAAAAAAGTAGAGTCTCTGGTGGAGGATGCCCTGCAGAAAGGTGCGCAGACCCTGGTTGCCGGAGGGCCCAGTTCTATAGGAGATCACTTCTATTCCCCTATGGTACTTGGTAATGCCACGGATCAGATGCATCTATTTAAAGAGGAGATTTTTGGGCCTGTCGCGGCCTTGTATAAGTTCTCCACCGAGGAAGAGGTTGTGAGGATGGCCAACGATACTGAATTCGGCTTGGCCTCCTACTTTTACTCCAGGGATATTGGCCGTGTTTGTCGCGTATCTGAAGCCCTTGAATACGGCATGGTGGGCGTTAACGAGGGCATAATTTCCAATGAGATGGCACCGTTTGGTGGAGTGAAGGAATCTGGCCAGGGACGAGAGGGGTCCAAATACGGTATTGAGGACTACCTGGAGGTAAAGTACTTGTGCATTGGCGGCATTGATAAATAAAAAAACAGCAACTGGTTTAAAATGTCCGGCTCATTAATGGTTACTTGGAATTTCCATGGTTGTTGAGCCTATAGGGCGTGTGCATTCCTGCTTTGGTGAGAAATTTGGTGTGCCCCGGCAGCCAATGCTTGCCGACGCCAGTCGTGCAAGTATTGAACTATTATCACCATTGAATGTAGCGGATGCGGTAGCGGGTCTGGAGGAGAATAGCCATATATGGGTGGTATTTCTGTTTCACCAGGCAGCTGGGCAGTGGTCTGCCAAAGTACGTCCCCCGCGATTGGGTGGTAATAAAAAGCTCGGCGTACTCGCTACCCGCTCACCATTTAGGCCAAACAATATTGGCCTTTCTGTAGTCCGTTTGGTAGAAGTGCGAACCTCACCAAAAGTTGAATTGGTTGTTGCTGGGGCTGACCTGGTAGATGGCACCCCGGTATTGGATATCAAGCCCTATGTGCCCTATGCCGATGCATTACCATCCGCAGAGAGTGCTTTTGCCGGTGCCGCTCCTGAATTGACCCCTGTGTTTATCCCCGAGGAGATTCTGCACCAGGCAAGGGAGTTCTGCGATGACTGGGGAACAGATTTACCACGGTTAATTGAGCAAGTACTGGCCCAAGATCCCAGGCCTGCTTATCAGCGGACAGATCCTAAGCGTGTCTATGGGATGAAGCTGTGTGGTTTTAATCTTTGCTGGCGCTATACCGGGAAGGGAATAGAAGTGGTCTCCTTAGTTGCTCTGTAAGATGCCTTAAATTTTCTATCTTAGGGTGTCCCTATATGTCTGGTAAAAACAGGATATCCACTTTCAGCTATTTCAATGTAGCTGCCAGCGTTGGAGTCTAATATAAGTCCAATACACGAGTAATACTTTGCGGAATCAATTTTACTTGGAGATAATTTGAGGGTGATTTTTAGGTTAACTTGAAAATAGGGCCTGAATGTTTGCAATCGTTTTCTAAAATTAGGTGCACAATTTTTAAAGGCGCTTAAAAGAGTTCTTCGCGGTTTGAGTAAATAGCTTTCTAGGCGATTGTGGCAATAGTGAAATTATAACCGTAGTGGAAAATATAAATATTTATAAGGTTCTGCCTGGGAGTTTTTTCTTTTAGGTAAATATTTACCTATATGCTAATGGCTTGATTGTTTGGGTGAGGCCTGCGTGTGATTTACTTAAATCATTTATTTTTTGTCCCTTATAGAAAGGGGGTGTTCTTAAAAATTACTTTACACGAAAAAAATGCTCAAAAAATCATATGTAATAAGTCAACTCATGATGTGACTGTTCGGGCATGCTTTTTTCAAGTGTATCCAAAAGCATGTCGTTGGATTTCTCTGGTTACCTTTGAAGTAGTAATATGTCACGTATTTTCAGGGAAATTGCAATTTCCTCTTTACTATAACCACATAAGAATAGCGCTCATTGATTTAGAGGGTACCCCATGTCTGTACGTGAATCCTTTCGCTACCAGGATCTTGATGCGTTGCGAGTTGGCCGCTTTAATATGGGAGTCAACACCACTTTTGTTGTATATCGGCTGAATGGCACAGTGATTGACACAGGGCCCAGTAATCAGTGGCGCTATGTCAAACCTTTTATCCAAAGTGGTCCCATCAACCAGCTTTTGCTCACCCATCACCATGAAGATCATAGCGGTAATGCTGGACTTATCCACCGCCTGACCGGTGTCCAGGCTTTGGCTCCTGAGCAAACCATTAGTATTCTCAGGAAGGGGTTTCGCATACCGCCCATGCAGAAACTCTTCTGGGGTACTGCGGGCAAAGCAGAAGTGGCGCCGCTGCCCGGGAATATCTTTATTGGTAAAGAAAGAGTTGTACCTCTGTTTAGTCCAGGGCATGCTAAGGATATGACTTGCTATTTAATACCGAATCGCGGTTGGCTATTCAGTGCGGATCTTTATATTGCCAATTACCTCAAATTTTTGCGGATAGATGAGCATATCCCCACTTTACTGAAAAGTATTAAAGGGGTACTTGATCAGGAGTTCGACGTAATTCTCTGTCCGCATCGAGGAGTGGTAGAGAATGGGTGGAAGCAGCTTAATGAGAAATATGAATTCCTGCTAAACTTAACTGGTGATGCACAAAATTTACAAAAAAAGGGTCTGTCCCTGGAAGAAAGTACTTTGCGTCTGCTGGGTAAAGAGGGTTTGGTTAGCAAACTCACCGGTTATAATTTTTGCAAGAGAAACCTCATTGCTTCCTGTTTGAATGTTAATCTTGATGAAATGCCTCGATTTTAATGCCTCTCTAAGAAATTTTTAATGTCCTTAGTATAATAGTTTTTAGGTCGGTTTGGTTTCATTGACTTGATTGCCTTTGAGGGGTTAATTAAGTTGCTTTGGATTTAGGTGCGTAAAGGCCTCTACTGCTATTTTGATTTTTATAGTTGTTGGTTGGAATTATTTTCACTTCGCATACACTGGAGGTGGTCGGTGCTCAATATAGTAGTTTTGGATAGCATTGCACTGGGTATATGATCAATAATCAGTGAGGAGGGATTATATCTGGTGTTGGTCGCAAGCTAGATGGTGGCGAGGTTTCTTGGGGCGCCAGGTGATGAATGAACGATATACCTTGTTTTTGGTCCGGAGTACTGTATGTAAATCTGTTTTTATATTATTTTTCTGCTTCAATAATAAATCTTTTGATTCTTATTCCTGCATTTTTGCGAGTCTTGGGCTCTATCTTTTTAAAATATTTACTCATGACTTGATGAGAAAACTTTTCTCTTTGCGGGGGCTGCAAATGTCTAAACTGGGGTACCCAAGATAAGAAAAACGCTGTGAGCGTGTCTCGGGTCCCAAAGTTTTCCACATGATGAATTTCATCAATCCTGGGTAGGTAAAATCCTGACCCTTCGATATAATTACGCATTTCGTTGAGCGTATAGTGGTTGTAGGGATCGAGAAAACTCTCAAAATATGGTTGCCAGTCATTATCGTGTTGGAATTCGTATACTGTATCCCAGAAATTCTCATGACCAACCTGAAAACCGACCACAATCTTGCCACCTTCCTTTAAGTGCTTATAGAAGCCATCCCAGACCTTCTTCTGGTCTGCCACCCAATGTAGGCAGCTGAAGGAAAAAATAATGTCGAACTGCTCATTGAACTGAATTTCGTCGGCACTCATCTGCTCGAAGGAAAGATTGGGTATGCCAGTGTGGACTTTACGGGCGTGGTGAATCATATCTTCAGTGAGATCCACACCGATAATTTTACCATTCTCAAGGCGTTCGGCTAGATAATGGGTGATTCTGCCATCGCCACAGCCGACATCGAGAATGGCACTGGCCTTTTGATAGTTGCAACGTTGTATGGCTTCCATTGCATGGCGCCACTGCATGGAGGACGCTTTTACATATTCCTGAGCCTGCCATTTATCGTGTCTGATGGGCTTATCCATGGTTTTGGCACCCTGTTGCTTATTCGGTGGGAGTTTCTCAGTCTAGCCCAAATACAATTACAGGAAGGGATAACCGCGAGTTGCTTTTCTGTCGGTAAAAGCATATCTGTAAATTAGACTTGATCAGGGATGAATTTTCAGGGAGTGATATCGTGAAACTTAAAGGTTCTTGTCATTGTCAGTCGGTGCGGTTCACCTTGAACTCCGAGCAACCCTATCCTTTCAATCGCTGTTACTGCTCAATATGTCGCAAGACTGCTGGGGGAGGGGGCTACGCAATAAACTTGGGAGGAGATTTCAATTCCATGAAGGTTGATGGCAAGGAATTTTTATCGGTTTATCAGGCTAGAGTAGAGTGTCCTGAGCGGAGTGAGGTTTTTGAAAGTCCAGCTCAACGCCATTTTTGTTCCAGGTGTGGCAGTGCACTTTGGCTCTGGGATCCACGTTGGCCAGAGCTGGTACATCCCTTTGCCTCAGCTATAGATACCGAGTTGCCTATCCCTCCTGAGCGGACCCACATGATGTTGCAGTATGCCAGGCCTTGGATAGAGCCAGATATTCACGAGAGTGATCAAAGCTTCGACGCTTACCCCGAGGAATCCCTGGCAGAATGGCACAAATGCCGTCATCTTAATGTGTAGGTCATTACCCAATGATGATATTAAATGAAGAGAGGCGGAGCGAGCCATTTGGCCGCCCCGCTTCATTGTGTTGTTCAGGCAAGTTATTCTGGGGCTAGGTAGAGAACCAGGTTATTGAGAAAGCTCAGAAGGTCGGCTTTTTCTGTATCACTCAATGCATCAAACTGTTCTTTACTGGATTGAGCTTCACCACCGTGATAGAGAATGGCTTCGGTCATCGTTGTTGCGCGTCCGTCGTGTAAGTAGGGGGCTGTAGAACCTACGCCCCACAAGTTTTCCGTTAGGAACACTGATGCGCCTACATTGCCCTCGTCGAACTCCTCCGCCATGGCCCTACCCATATCGTGCCGTTTAAGGTCGCCATATAGACGTACAATAGCCCCACCATTTTCAGATTCTTCAAATTGTCCCAGGGTTTGTCCTGAGGCGAGTTCCTGAGGGTTATCGAGAATATCAGTCAGTAGGTTGAACTGTAGTGAAGTTGTCGGCAGGCCGGCAATGTCTCCTGCTGGGTATGTCTCGTCACGGAAGCTGGCATGCTTGGAAGGCTCGTAAAATATTGGTGATGCCACTTCCATTTCAGGGCTGTGGCAGGAAGCACAGTCAATAGAATTAAAAATCACTTCACCGTTTTGAATGCCGGCAATATCAGCTTCGCTAAGTGGTAGACCGTAAATCTCCTGTTCCTCTTCACTCAATGTGCTGATTACACTATTGAGTTCAAGCTTGGTAACGGGACGAGGTTGGGCGGCATTATAAATGGCCAGTGCAGTGATATCCCCAACACTGAGTTCGTTGGTTACTGAGTCAAAATCGCTATCGGCATCCCCCACCAGCTCTGTAGCTTGCATGCCAAGTTCCTGGTGAGCAGCTCCACGTACAAAGGCGCGGACATAACCCGTGAGCCCTTTCCACTCAAAAGGACGAACAACCAGGTCTGTATCAATGCCATCGAGATTATCGTAATTTACATTTCCACAGGAGACACTGATTTCACCAAAGTTAACCCCCTTGGTTATCATTTTCACTATATGACTTTCTCCTGAGTTACAACTTTCGGAGATGGCGTCGTCGCGTAGTGTATGCAGTTCCGTGGTCATTTCTTCAGCAACTAGCTGTACCGCCCCCATGCCAAAGAGGTGTGGCGATTGACGCTCGATAAAGCCTTTTTGTTTACGTTCCGGGTCCATACGGATCACATTGTCATTCACACCGCCACCGCCATCGGCCACGGGTACATTGTGGCAACTAATACAGGAGTCACCATTTGGACCGGTGGTCCTGTGCGGTAGGATATTGGCCCAGGCCATGGGGCCTTTTAGATCCGGCCTTGGAAAACTGGTAAAGCGTTTACCATTGCCGACGTTGACTCCAACTCCGTCTAGGGCGTTGTAATTCATTTCGAACAGTTCATCCCCCTCCTCAAAGGCGTGCACATAGGCCTCTATGGGATCCATGGCTTCCAACTCCGATTGCTCCAGGTGGCCACCAAGGTGCCTCTCTACAGCACCGGCCTCGAGGATTTGCACAGTATTAAAGATTTCACTGAAATCAAAGGGCTGTTGCCGGGATGGTCTGGGTCCTTTTCTGGCATTCTTGGGAACTCGGTTTTTATCGTGTTTGGAACCAAAGTCAGCCAATATGGGTACCGGGGTAAACAATAGGGCTGATAGTGCCATTGAAATAGGTAATAGATGCTTTTTGGAAATCATTAACTGTATCTCCCGATTCTGATGAGACATGGATGGAGCGATTATGTCTATGCAGATACGCTTGATATGAGACTGAATTGACTACTTTCCTGTGGCTAAACAGTCAGCTATAGGAATAATTGCCTATTCATTGAAAATTTAAATTTTTCAGTCTCATTAGGTGCACTTTCATAGAACTAAAGTGCATCCATGCAGGCCTTGAAAAAAAAACGTTCGAGACCTTAGGCTTAAAAATCGGGAAATATAATTGAGAAGACCCATCTTTTGCCCAGGATTGATTATTACTTCCAGCCCAGGCTCCAACCCCGAATATTTATTTTTGCCCATAACCCGTTGCGTGCTTGCACAACTCTGTTGTAATTGTCTGACATGTCTTAGTTGTCATGTTTTGTCCTGTAGTTCCGTGATTCTGAATAAAATTTTCCAAATGTAAATCTTCAAGTTGGCAGTGAGTGGGGAGAATCTGTGAGGTGTGAATGCGAAATGTGTAAAAAATAAGGATGCAGGAAGCAGTGAGGGGATTGCAGGGAAGATTGTGGCTCACAGGTATCTTAGGCCTCAACATTTTGGCGTTCTTTCCTTCTTTTGGAAAGCTGTGAGCTAATTAAGGTGATTAGTGGTTTAGACTAGAAATCTGTTAAAACTGGAGAATGGCGTAAATTACATCAATGTGGCGTGAATTATTGCTTCTTTGACATATATTTCAATAAGTAAAGAGTGAGATAGTTTTACCTGTTCTGACTGCTATAGTTCCGGGGGCATGGTACATGCTCAAGGTTATCTAAATTATGGGATTTAGTGATTAATAAAGTTTGTTTGATTTATAAGTGTGTGAGATTTTCAGGCTGGTTGTGAAATAGGGTAGCCCAACTGGAAGAGAGTTTTGCTTTAGTTTTATGAAAAAAAATAAAAGAAAGATTAGTTGAAAGAAAACACAGGCTCTTGAGCTGGTATATTAGAGGTATTGTCGCTTAATATCCAGTTTGGGTCTGTCTGAAGTGAGTTCGTTGGGGAAAGTGTTTTTATTATTGGAAGTAAGTTGCTGGAATAGATTCTGATGCACAGAAAATTGAGCATCTAAAGATAAATAGGGAATTTCAGGAAATATGTTCGTAATTTTAATTGAAAAAATATCCTGTTTATATCACCGTTGTCTATTTGAGGTATTGTCAAATAAGGGAGTGCAAGGTTTGAGTAGCAACTTTGTTGTATGTTGTAGTTAAGGAGTATCAGATATGAAGATATTAATCGCCACTGATACTTACCCACAGCAATTAAATGGTGTTTCCAGAGTTCTTGATAAGACTTATAAAGAACTCACCTTACGCGGGCATGAGGTTAAAATATTATCAGCTGATGATTGTATGGCCTTTCCATGGCCAGGATACCAGGAAATAAAAATTGCAGTTTTCCCTGGGCAAAGAGTAACCCGGATTGTGGATGAGTTTTGCCCTGATGCTATTCATATTATGACAGAGGGCCCGGTGGGATGGGCGGTGCGAGGTTATTGTAAACAACGCGGTCTAAGATTTACTACTTCTTGGCTTTCCAGACTTTCAGAATATATATCAATCCGAGTAAAAATTCCTGTCAGCTGGTTACATAATCTTTTATTGCGGTTTCATCAGTCAGCGGCGCACACAATGGTAACAACAGATGGCATGGCATCTGAAGCTAAGGCTATGGGGATTACCAGGGTAAGACACTGGCGGCGTGGAGTAGAGTTGGATAAATTTCGTCCAGTAGAGTCGACAGTCTTCGATGGTTTGCCTAGGCCTGTTATGTTGAATGTGGGGCGTGTTGCCGTTGAAAAATCACTGGAAAAATTTCTCTCGCTTGAGCTTCCGGGAACTAAGGTTATCGTAGGGGATGGTCCCCAATTAAATATATTAAAAAGAAAATTCCCATCAGCAATTTACATGGGGGTTCGTGAGGGGGAGGCGCTGACAGAATGCTATAGCAGTGCAGATGTTTTTGTATTTCCCTCCTTAACTGATACTTTTGGCCTGGTTAATCTTGAGGCATTGGCCTGTGGTTTACCTGTTGCTGCTTACCCAGTTACTGGCCCAAAAGATATTATTGGTGATGCTCCTGTAGGAGTAGTGCATGAAAACCTGAAAGTGGCGATTGAGCGCGCTCTTTTACTTAAAGGAGAAGATTGTATTGCCCATGCCAGAACTTTTTCGTGGGATGTTGCTACAGAAGACTTTCTCTCCGGGTTGGTGCCTGTCAGGGTGGAAGAGCCGGTTGCTGTGGAGTTCTAGTTTTCATTCATACCATAGGATGAATTTTTTCTAATTTAAGAGGCAGGTTTTCGGTAAATTTGATCTGTAGTGTTTAAGTATAAACTAATAGATCGGCCATTATATATGGTTAGACATTTACCATCTCAATCATTTGGTGTTTCAGTTTTATTATATCGATCACATCACCTTGAGCTGCAATCTGTAAAACCTCGGTGTAATTTTCAATTATTTTTTGGATATAAGCCGTTATATTCGCTTGTACAGCATGGATCTCATGGAATCTCAGGATGGCTATTAGGGCTTTATCGGTGTGCGAATTTGCTTGGCGTCAGAGAATTGATCATTCAAAATGATTAGAGAGGCTTAGGAGACGCCATCAATATCACAAGCAAGGAAATGTCCGCCATACACTTATAATGAGAACATACGACACCTGAGTCAGGTTATGTCATAGTTTGTGACTTAATCCCAGACTGTCGGAGTATGTGTTGTAACAATTCCAGGAACAATGCCGCCGAGGAAGCGACAATTGTGATTGATAGAAGAAATTTTTTAATAAATATCCTGGGTTTTTTACTACTGGCGGGAAGTACACATCTCATTGCCCAGGAAAGTATATCTGGAGACCATGTTACTGTTCGTTGGTTGGCGCCTTCAAGTTTTGTAGATCGAGCCAGTGAAAAAATCGGTTTCTACTTTGAAGTTGACCCCGGCTGGCACGTTTACTGGCGTAATCCCGGGGACTCGGGGGCGGCACCGCGATTCACCATAACTCCAAATGGAGCCGAGGTAGGGGCAATTGAGTGGCCATTCCCCTCTCGTCTCAAGATAGAGCACCTGACCAACCTAGGGTATGAAGGGAATGTCGCCTACCTGTTCGATTTAACTCCTGACAGGGGAGGCAAGGTAATTGCCTTAAGCGCCGAGCTTGAATGGCTTGTGTGCAAAATAGAATGTATTCCCGGGTTTGGCACTATGACCTTAACCCGCCCGGTGTCAGATGAGACTCGCTGGTCTTCAGCGAACCTGGATTTGCGGAATCACTTTGCAAAGAGGGTTCCCCAGTCAAGTGTGTATAGCCCCTGGAAACCGATTTCTCTGGCGGCGCAGGGCAAAGATCGAATTCATCTTTTACTCGAGTCGGAAACGGCATCTAAAGCACCTAAAGTATTCCCCATAAATGGTGACCTATTTACCGCGTCAAAGCCGAAACTTCAGCGGGAAGGAAAGACGCTGGATTATACTTTTGGGCGCCAACCTGGTGCTGCCTTGAGTGAATCTGCGGATTTTGTGTTAACGGATGGTACTCGTGCCTGGCGCCTGGATAGAGTTTCGTTTGGTACAGCAATGCCAGAAGCAAAGTCGCGCCCTCTATGGCTTCTGGTCCTCGCTGCCCTAGCAGGTGGGATTATTTTGAATTTGATGCCCTGTGTTTTTCCCGTACTTTCCATCAAGTTATTGGGATTGGTAAACGAGGGCTATAGCGAGAGGGGCAGGTGGCGAGAGGGGCTTTTATATGGCGCTGGGGTGCTTACTACATTTGTCGCCTTGGGAGTATTGCTTCTGGTACTTCGCTCATGGGGTGCGGCTATCGGCTGGGGGTTTCAATTGCAATCCGCTCCGGTGGTAATGGCGCTGATAGCACTTTTCTGGCTTATGGGTTTGTCATTCAGTGGTGTCTTTGAGTTCGGGCACCGCCTGGTAAATCTAGCTGGCGTCAGCCGGGGGGCTCTTTTGCAACTGGGGTGTTGGCTGTATTCGTAGCGGCTCCCTGTACAGGGCCTTTTATGGGAGTTGCATTGGGTACCGCGGCTGTATTGCCGGCGGTTGAAGCACTGCTTATTTTTCTAGGATTGGGGATGGGTCTTGCCGCACCTTTTGTCTTACTCTGTGCCAGCCCAGTTCTTTTAAAGCGGTTGCCGAGGCCCGGTCCATGGATGGAAAAGCTGCGCCAATTCCTGGCTTTTCCTCTCTACGCGACTGTCATCTGGCTGCTTTGGGTGCTGGGGAGGATTCTGGGGGAGAGCGGTTGGTTAATCGGTGCCTTATTATTGTTGGCAGTTACTTTCACTTTATGGCTCGGATATAACTTTTCACGTATCGGCCGTATTATTGCATGGATATTGATGCTGACTTTTTTGGTGATTGGCTATTCGACCTTAACCCCGAAAGAGAAGACGTTTTCCAAGGTTGCTGCCGGTTGGCAGGAGTATGATCGCAGTTTATTGGATCAGGCCTTGGAAGAGGGGCGTCCAGTATTTATCGACTACACTGCGGCATGGTGTATTACCTGTCAAGTGAATAAAAAACTAGTTTTGGATACGCCTGAAGTACAAAGATTATTCCATAAGAATAAGGTTTTGCTACTCCGTGCGGATTGGACCAGGCAGGACCCAGAAATCACAGAGGCTTTGGCTGCCTTGGGACGTAATTCTGTGCCGGTCTACGCCTGGTATCCAGCTGGATCCAGAGAACCGCAGCTTTTGCCACAAATATTGCAGGAATCCATAATCGCCGATTTATTCAATGAAAAAAGAAAAGGCAAATAGAAAAGGGCAACTGGTCATGGGTATGAAGATTATAAATAGCAGCCTCTTCTCGAAAGGCTGGTTATGGTTTTTTTATTGCTCTCATCCAGTGTGGCGGCAACTGCCGTACCGGGCGAAAAGGCGCCAGATTTCTCAGTTGTTGATGCTCAGGGGGATAAGCATTCATTGGCAGATTATGCGGGTCAATGGCTTGTAATTGAATGGTTTAACAAAGATTGTCCCTATGTAAAGAAACATTATGGCAGTGGTAATATGCAATTCCTGCAGAAAAAATATACTGAGCAGGATGTTAGATGGTTAACAGTTATTTCTTCCGCCGAAGGCAAGCAGGGATACCTGGAGCCGGCAGAGGCACTTAGTGTGGCCAAAACCCATAATTTAAGTGCCAGTAGACCTTTTTTATTGGATACCAGTGGTGAAATGGGGCGTGCCTTCGGTGCGAAGACAACACCACATATGTTTATTATTAATCCTGAAGGGAAAGTGGTATATGCAGGGGCAATTGATGACAATGACTCAGCAAATCCCTCAGTTATCGCCAATTCCCACAATTATGTCTCTGCTGCCCTGGATGCATCCCTCAAAGGAAAAGTCGTTCCACGGTCATCATCCAGGGCCTATGGTTGCAGTGTAAAGTATTAGAGAAGAGGTGGTAGAGGTGCGGGATCACTGGGTTCGGCTGGCGGGAAAATTTGCAGTCTTCGCCTTGCTTGTGATTCTGGTGACAACAGCAGTTGCTTACTATCAGCAGCGAGATGTACCAAAAGAGCAGGCACCTCCCCTTAAGGGGGAGTCACTTCACGGCAATCTCCTCGACCTTCAGCAGATGACAACCCAGGGACCGGTACTTATCTATTTTTGGGCAACCTGGTGCCCCTACTGTCGTATAGTTTCTCCAAAAATTTCTGAGTTGGCCCGTGAGCACCAGGTTATTGGTATCGCTATGCAGTCTGGGTCAGAGGAGGTGGTGGAAGAGTATATGCAGCGCTACAACTTAAAATTCCCCACGATCAATGACCCCGGAGGAGTTACCAGTGCCCTTTGGGGGGTCAGGGTTACACCGACTATGGTTATAGTAGGGAGTGATGGAAAGATAGCCTGGGTAACCAGCGGCACTACTACCAAGCTGGGACTGAAGCTGCGCTTGGAGTTGACTGAATAGCAGGCTTATTCCGGCTGGATTCGGTTTTTCTTAAGAGCGAGAGCCGGAATGTCGCCTGAAGAAAATTTGCTGATTTACCGATTTACTCAACTCCAAACAGGATAATCAGCAGGATGGCACGATATGCCTTTCCTGAGGTGAGATTTCAATGCCTACTTTCCAGTGCCGGAGGGTTGTGTGTCGGTTATTGATTCTTTTGACTATAAGGACCTGGATGCACAAAGGGTTGGCAGGTTTGACTTTGGAATCAATACGACGTTTATCGTATATCGATTGAAGGACACCATTGTTGATGCTGGTCCCAGTAATCAGTGGAAATACGTGAAGTGGTTTGTTAAGAATAAGCCTTTCAAACAACTGTTGTTAACTCACCACCATGAGGACCACAGTGGTAATGCCGGCTCCATTTATAAACTTACGGGTATTCAGCCTCGGGCTCCCAAAGCAACTGTCGAAATCCTAAAGAGGGGTTTTCGCATACCGCCAATACAGCGTCTGATATGGGGGGCTGCGGGATTGGCTGAAGCTGCAGAATTACCGAAGGATCTGCGAATAGCTGGTGAGAAAGTAATTCCCATACCAGCTCCAGGGCATGCGAAGGATATGATTTGTTATCTGATGCAGGATCGCGGCTGGATTTTTACTGCGGACCTCTATGTTGCCAGCCATCTAAAGCTGTTGCGCAAAGATGAAAGTATCCCGACCCTGATGCAAAGTATCCGCAGGGTGCTTGAGTATGATTTCGAACTGATTCTCTGTCCGCATCGGGGAATGGTTGAGAATGGAAAAAAGCGTCTGCAGGATAAATATGACTATTTGTTGGAACTGTCCAGCGCAGCACAAGAACTCGGTCGACAAGGGCTGCCACTCAAACAGATTACCAAAAAGCTTCTGGGGCGCGAGAATTTAATGGGTTTGTTGTCCGGATATAATTTCAGTAAAAGAAATCTGATCGCTTCATGTATGGCATTTGATCCATCCAAGTATTTCAAATAGATTCCTCTTTAAGTATGAACGATAGAGTGTCTTGTGGGTGAGTCTCTGCCGTGTTAAAAAATCAATCTTATAAAAGTATAAGGAATAGGAATTTGAAAAAGTTGGGATTACTCGGTGGTATGAGTTGGGAGAGTACCCAGACTTATTATCAGTTGATTAATCAAGGGGTTAATCGTCAGCTTGGAGGACTGCACTCGGCTGAGATTATTCTATACAGTGTGGATTTTGCGGCAATTGAAAAATTGCAAGTTGCTGGAGAGTGGGAGGAATCAGGGCAGTTACTGGCCAGATCTGCTCAGAGGATCCAGGCGGCGGGCGCAGACTGTGTATTGATATGTACCAACACCATGCATAAAGTGGCCAGCCAGGTAGAGCTATCGATTAACATTCCGTTGTTACATATTGCCGATGCCACGGCCGAGGTTCTTGTCCGGGAGGGAATGAAAAAAGTTGGATTGCTGGGTACGGCATTCACAATGGAGCAGGACTTTTATCGGGAGAGAATCCAGAGTAAATATGGGGTAGCAGTTATTGTTCCTGAAAGGAGTGATCGAAAAAAGGTACATTCGATTATCTTCGATGAGCTTTGCAAGGGAGACTTGCGTGAAGATTCCAAAAAAGAGTATCTGAGAATTATTCAATCTTTGTCAGATAGGGGGGCTGAGGCTGTGATTCTTGGGTGTACTGAAATAGGCTTGTTGGTCACTCAGGATGATATCGAGGTTACCCTCCTTGATACTACTCAAATTCATGCGGCTAAGGCGGTTGAGTTTGCTCTTTCATAACTAAAAAGCCGATTGCAACGTTGAGAATTACTCAATTTAGTGCTGGGTGATTCTTAACTATTGCCCTCTAATATAATTTCTTTTCAGAACTTCACTCTCTTTAGGATGGTTTGTTTGATTATCGAATCAAGTTATTCTGGTCTCGTTGATTTCACTCTTCCGAATAGAGGTTCATTTTTTTAAGTTCCATAACCGATTTAAATAAAATTTAAATTGATCCAGGCATATGTCGGTTGTTACGAATGACATAAATGTCGACTTAATCAGATAAGGCATGATTTAAATTGTCAATATCTGTTATTTAGGTATTTTAATTTCTCATTTTTACTGGCACTTTCTATTTGTGTCACGCTTTTTGCAGTGATCATTAATGATGATAATCTTCGGTCGGTATACGAACTCCTGCAGTATGTTGTCCGTTGTAGTGTTGGCCAGCTTTAAATGTACTTTTTTCTAATAGTGATTTTTCGCTATCAATATATTTTGAGTGTCAGAAAGGTTGAGTAGTTTGGCTAGGAAGATAAAACAGATAATTAACAGGGTAATTTCATGAAAGTAAACAAGAGGCGTTGGTTGGCATCTTGTAGCGCTCCATCGCTGTTGGCGATGGCGGTAGCTGCAGTGTCCAGCCCCGTTATCGCTGAAGATGCACTTATAGAGGAAGTAATCACAATAGGTACTCGAGTTGAAGGCCGCTCGGCTACAGACTCATCTGCACCGATTGATGTTGTCACTGGCGATGAATTTGTGAATCAGGGAGATGGCGATCTCAATAACCTGTTGCGCAACGTCGTGCCTTCCTACAATGTGAATGCTAAGCCAATCTCTGATGCTGCATCGATTGTGCGCCCTGCCAACCTGCGCGGACTACCACCGGATAGTACCCTGGTTCTGGTAAACGGCAAGCGCCGTCACCGAGCTTCTGTGATTGCTTTCCTCGGCAGTGGTGTATCTGACGGCGCCCAAGGGCCTGATATTTCGGCCATTCCCGCAATTGCCCTGAAGCAGGTGGAGGTCTTACGTGACGGTGCAGCTGCACAGTACGGGTCTGATGCCATTGCCGGTGTGATTAACTTCCAGCTGAAGGATGCTGCTGAGGGTGGCTCGGTGGAAGTCAAGCATGCGACTACTGCTGAGGGTGATGGTGATCAGAGTATGGTTGCCGCCAACTTTGGCCTGCCATTGACTGATTCGGGCTTTGTGAATTTCAGTATGGAGTATCGTGAGCAGGACTCTACTAGCCGAAGCACTCAGCGGGATGATGCTGCTCAGCTGATCGCCGATGGCAATACTTTCGTTGCTGACCCTGCACAAATTTGGGGGCAACCAGAAGTTAATGATGACACCAAGTTCTTTATCAACAGTGCTATTGAACTGAGTGATAAGGCGGAGGTATATGCTTTTGGCAATTATGCCAGTCGCTCCACAGACGGTGGATTTTATTTTCGTAACCCAGAAACTCGGTCAGGTGTTTACGCGGATGATGAGGGAAATCCACTGATCGGTGATCTCGATCCAACGAATGGTACCGATAGTTGTGAGAGCGTTTCGGTATCCGAAGCTCATGATTTAGATGAATGTTTCTCTTTTACGGAAATACTTCCCGGCGGTTTTACGCCTCGTTTTGGTGGTGATTTAGAAGATTATTCTATGGTCTTCGGCCTGCGGGGTGAATTTGCCAGTGGTATTGGTTATGACGTTAGCGCCAGCAGAGGGCATAACAAAGTAGATTTCAATATCTACAATACTGTAAATGCCACCATGGGGCCGGACACCCCAACTAAGTTCAGCCCTGGCGGTTATGCACAAACTGAGACAAACTTTAATATCGATCTCACTAAAGCTACAGAGATTGCTGGCAAGACATTGTATATGGCTGGCGGTTTTGAGTGGCGAGAAGAAGAATTTGAAGTTAATTTGGGTGATGAAGCCTCCTGGTACAAAGGCCCCTTAA
Source organism: Microbulbifer sp. MLAF003 (assembly GCF_030012965.1). NCBI lineage: Bacteria > Pseudomonadati > Pseudomonadota > Gammaproteobacteria > Cellvibrionales > Microbulbiferaceae > Microbulbifer > Microbulbifer sp. MLAF003. Next base: position 3,775,902 of record NZ_CP120232.1, on the reverse strand, counting down.
CCGAACAGGAATTTTCGATTGGATCAAATGGATTCCCAGGTTTTGGACCGGAAGTAGTGGGTACTTTTGATCGCGACAATATCGCGCTTTACACCGATTTTGAACTGGAGGCGACAGATAGCTTACGTCTTGGCGCGGCGCTGCGCTGGGAGGACTTCTCTGATTTTGGTGACACTTCTAACTTCAAGTTGTCTGGGCACTATGAAGTTAATGAGATATTGGCGTTGCGCTCTACAATCAGTACGGGTTTCCGAGCACCTACGCCAGCCCAATCAAATATCAGTAACGTAACTACAGCCTTTACTGAAGGGCAACTTCAAAATAAAGGCACTATCCCCCCCACTAATCCCATTGCTGAATTGAAAGGCGGTAAACAATTACAACCGGAAGAGTCCGAGAGCTTTACTCTTGGCGCTATTGTGTCAGCTGGGGACTGGGAAGTTACCCTGGATTATTTCCAGATAGCCGTAAGCGACCGTATTACGCAGTCAGCTGACCAGAAGTTGAGTGATGATGAGCGTGCTCAGCTAGTGGCAGATGGCATTAGCGGCGCTGATTCTTTGGACTTCTTCCGCTTTTATACCAATGACTTTGATACCAAGACCCGTGGCATTGACCTGGTTGCGACTTACCCTCTGGGTGAGGCCACAGACCTGAGCTTTGCTGCAAACTGGACTGATACTGAAGTAACAGATTATAGGGAAGAGACGATTAGTGATATGCGTCTCAGGCAACTGGAAGATGGACTACCAAATATTCGTGGTAATGCCACGATTAATCATGTAGGTGATGGCTGGCGCGGTCTAGTCCGACTGAACTACTATGGCAGCTACTGGGAAGCGCATCTGGATGACTACAGCTTGCCTATTGATGCTGGTGATGAGTGGACAGTAGATATTGAGGGTGCTTATGAGTTTAGTGAGTCTCTGTCCCTGATTGCGGGTGCTGAGAATCTGTTCAACAATTATCCTGATAAAAATCCCTGGTCTGGTGTTGCTGGCGCTGAATACCCAGAGACTGCACCTATGGGCTTCAATGGTGCACTTTATTATTTACGTGCACAGTATGATTTTTAAAGTCTACAGCGATGTAGTTAAGCCCGTATAAATATTAGACTCAGCCGATTAATCGGTTGAGTCTAATAATCGGATTCTTATTAAATAAAAAGTCCACTGTAAAAATTAGCACTTACATATCCCAAAGGGAGTTAGTGGCCATTGAAAGGGTGATACGCTCTTTATCCTGGATCTGTTTGAGGTCTTCGAATATTTCCTTTACCTCCATTGACTCTATAGCTCCATATACCGCCTCGTACAAGCTGGAGAAGTAACGGTCCACCTCACGGCCCATATTGTTAATTTCTTTGATTGTTGGTGGATTACTTAATGGTAGGTGGCGAATAAAGTCCTTTGCACTCTCCTCGTGAGTGTATTGCAGCCACGTTTTCATCACTTTTTGTTGCGCGACTTCGCCATAGTTGGCAAGGTTTCTGGCCATCCGTTGCTCATGCTCGAGCATGTGTTTCAATAATAGTTGGGTTCGGTAGTCGTCTGATTTCTCAAGCAGATCCTCATAGAGGCTCGCCATATCCAGGTGAAATTTCTCAGCGTCTTCGATAATTTCAAATGCCTGTTTGAAAGTTTTCATAATTTTGCCCTTTGGTACCTGTTGGCTTTTTATTGGGCGGAAAAAACAGGTCGTGCGCTTGTACGGCCATACCCTTAAGTATCGTTATAGTGCATTTATCCAGTTGATCAAGAGTTGGGGAAATATACCAAATACAAGTAAAGCTCCAGTCAGAATAATTAATAGTAAATTCCCGGAGGTGGCGATTTGCACGCTTCCACTGGGTTCTTCGGTAACTATATTATCTCTTTGTACCATGATCAGTAGAAGGCGCAAGTAGTAAAATAGCCCCAGTGCACTACCAATAACTACACTTGCTAGAAGTATCCACAATTGCCCCTCTATACCAGCGGTGAAAATATAAAACTTGCCAATAAAGCCAATAGTTAATGGGATACCGGCAAGGGATAAAAGCATTGCCGCCATGCAGCCGGCGAGCCAGGGGAGCGCCATAAGAGCCCCCGATAAAAATCGCACTGATATGGATTTTCTGAATTTAGAGTGGGATTTTCAGGGTATTCACCGTTGAGAACTTTCTCTTCAACTGAATCTGCAATTAGACCTACCACAGCGAAGGCACCTAAGGTGGTAATGATGTAAGCTACAAGGTAATAGATAACAGCTTCGGTGCCAAAAGTGCTTTTGCCGATAATAAATGCGACTATCAGGTAGCCAATATGGCCTATGGAAGAGTAGGCTAATAGCCGCTTGATATTAGTTTGCATTAGGGCCAGGAGATTCCCCACCAGCATACTGGCCACAGCCGCAATAGACAGCATATCAATAAGTACCTGGCTTTCATAAAGATCCAAAGTACTAAAAAAGCGCAATAGGAAGCCGATAACGGCACCTTTACCCACAGTGGCGATAAGCGCTGTAGTTGGTGTCGGAGCACCCTGGTAAACGTCTGGAGTCCAAATATGAAAAGGCACCAAGGATAATTTAAAGGCTACTGAAATTAGTAGGAGAGTAACTCCGGTTGCAAACAAGGTGGAGGTTTGTGAAAGCTCCGTCATGTGGGATGCTATTCCACTAAAGCTTAAGGAGCCGCTGGCACTGTAGATCAGGGCGATACCAAATAGCCCCAAAGCTGTGGATAAAGCGGATAGGAGCAAGTACTTAATTGCTGACTCTAGAGATTGCAGCTGCTCTTTTTGTGGGGAGAGGTCACCATTTACGGCAAATCCAAGCATGGGATATAAAGCGAGGCTGATCAGCTCGAGTCCGAGGAAGAAAGTAGCAAAATGGCTTGCGAAAACCAGGGTGGTGGCCCCTAGCATCGCCAGTAACAGGAGGATATAAAACTCCTCTGGATAACTGCCGGAATTTACTTTTGGGTTGCATCTCATGCGTAAGTAACTGTATCCCATGATAGATACAGCAATTGCTGTCAGGAGTAACAAAAGGGCGAAGAAAAGTGAGGTGTGGTCTACCAGTAACAGTCCAGTTACTTGGATAGAGCTGGCTCCAGTGGACAAGGTGCCAGCTACCCAGAAGCATGAAATGCCGGCGAGCACCAAAGTGATAATAGTGGTCGCTAGTGCTCCGACATGCCCTCGCCAGAATGATACCTGCAGCAAGAGAATGACAATTCCTGCACTTACTAACAATAGAGGTAGTATTCCAAATAGTTCCTGTGCATTCATGGAGACTTATCCCCTGTTGAAATTAGGATTTCCTGGCGCTGCGATTTGGAGGACAGGAGGTTTTGATCTGGAGCCACTGCTTTAATCTCGGCTATTGCCTGGGTAACAGTGGGTTCAGAAATATTAAAAATTGGCTGTGGGCGCAGCCCTATCACAACTAAAAGTAGTGCGAGAGACAGCAGGGCACAGGATTCTCGAAGGCTGAGGTCAGCTGTATCTCCACTCTCTGAAGGTGATTCAAACTGATTTCTCAGTTTCCCGAAGAAAACCCTCTGCATCATCAACAATGCGTAAAGTGCAGCCCCAATCAGGCCGATAGCGGCGAGTGCGGTGATCCAATGGTTACTACGGAAACTGCCCACCAGTACAGTAAATTCAGCAACGAAGTTCCCCAGCCCCGGAAGTCCGAGAGAAGCGATTGCGAAGAATAGTGCTACTGCTGACAATTTCGGCAGGATGGCCCAGACTCCGCCCAGCTGTTGCATATCCCGTGTATGCAGTCGATGCTGCAATGCACCAACAAGTGCAAAAAGAGCTGCGGTGCTCAAGCCATGTGCAATCATCTGCATCACGGCACCTTGCACCGCGATGGTATCCAGTGCATAGAGACCGAGCAGTACAAATCCCATATGGCTGACACTCGAGTAAGCAACCAGCCTCTTCATATCTCTTTGTGCGAATGCCAACATGGCACCGTAGATAACACTGATTGCTCCAATAGTCATAGCTACCGGGGCGAATGCCATAGAACTCTCGGGAAACAATGGTAAGTTGAAGCGCAACAAGCCATAAGCCCCGGTTTTTAAGAGAATAGCTGCCAGTAGGATACTACCAGCGGTTGGAGCTTGGGTATGGGCATCTGGCAACCAGGTATGAAATGGCAATGCCGGTAATTTCACAATAAAGGCGATAAAGAAACCGAGCATCAGCCAGTAGGCGGCATTGGCTGTAAGTTCTGCGCCGAGCAACTCGTTGTAGTTGAAAGTAAGCTGACCGGAGTTCCTATAGTGGATATAAGCCAATCCAACTATAGCGATAAGCATCAACAAGCTACTAGCTTGGGTAAAAATAAAAAACTTAATGGCGGCATAGATTCGCTTTTCATAACCCCATACAGCAATTAAAAAAAGCATGGGAATCAGCATGACTTCCCAGAAGAAAAAGAATAAAAAAAGATCAATAGCCGTAAAAACTCCTACAACTCCAGCAAGTGTCCAAAGAAAATTAAAATAAAAAAATCCACGACGAAAATTAATATCGTTCCAGGTCATGACCAGTCCAAAGATACCCATCGCTATCGTCAGGGTAAGCATCAGGAAACTCAGGCCATCAACTGCGAGATGAAAACTAATACCAAACCTGGGAATCCAGGCTGCTTGTAAGCTGTCCCACCATGGTCCACCTGACACTGATTGTGGAGTACCCAGATAAGACCAATAATTAACAAGAAGTAGCGCTGCTAATAAGAGGCTGACCAAGCTAATCCAGCGCCCACCCTTTTGAAGATAGCGCTCAGAGAGCCAGGCAATAATACCTCCCGCAAATAGAATAATTATGATTGCCAGTAATGTCATAGGGCCACCAAGAGAGCGAGGAACAGAATGGAACCAGCTGCGAAAGTTGCCAGATACCAGCGTACCTGGCCATTTTGGGAAGAGCTGAGCAGGCTATTCAGTTGTTGGCTGAACGCCGCGGTGCCTTTATATATGCTATCGATTATGTCCTTGTGATTTAGACGTGCCAGGTTTCTAAATGGTTTGGCCAAAAGGTTTTCGTAAAGCCAGTCAAAACCCCAGCCGCTAAACCAAAATTGCATAATCGGAGAGCGCTTTTCGCCAATCTTTTGCTGCTGCCGAGAGAGTCCCCAAGCTATAACAAGCCCGATGAGTGGCATAGCAATGGCAATCCCCTCTACCCAGGCAGCTGGATGCTCCCATGTTTGTGTTCCAAATACTGACTGAAGTGGTGGCGCCAACATCCCACCAAAAAGTGCGAGCGTGGCGAGTATTGCCAAGGGCACACGCATTACTGTGTTATTGGCATCTTTGCAGTGGGATGAGGATGAACCTTCACTCCCTGCGAATACAAGGAAGAGAACCCGGAAACTATAAATTCCAGTGACCAGGGCACCTAAAATGCCGGCTAACCACAGACTGTTAAAACCGTCATGGAACTCCCATGCACGTAAAAGAATCTGGTCTTTACTATAAAACCCAGAAGTAAATGGCAGTGCCGCCAGGCAAGCGCATCCAATGGCGAAACAAATAAATGTAAATGGAATTCTTCGGTAGAGCCCACCCATGGTAAAAATATTCTGCTCATGATGCAGGCTTAGAATCACAGAGCCTGCAGAGAGAAATAGTAGTGCCTTGAAGAAGGCGTGGGTCATCAGGTGAAAGATGGCTCCAGACCAGGCACCTACGCCGAGTGCAAGGAACATATATCCAATCTGGCTGATTGTGGAATAGGCGAGTACACGCTTGATATCGCTTTGTGCAATAGCACTGAAGCCGGCCAGTAGCAGAGTTAGCGCGCCCACCACGGCAACAGCCGTCATTGCAGTCTCTGAGAGCATGTAGAGCGGATGCATACGGGCAATAAGGTAGACTCCAGCCGTCACCATTGTGGCCGCATGTATTAAGGCACTGACTGGTGTTGGGCCAGCCATGGCATCAGGTAGCCAAGTCTGCAGTGGTAGCTGGGCTGATTTACCAACTGCACCACCCAATAGCAACAGCGTGGCAACTGTGATTATTTGTGAATTTGCCCCGGAGCTATCTGCAGCGGAAATGAGTTGCGGGATATTGAGAGTGGAAAACTCAAAGAAAAGCAGAAACAGTCCAATGGCCATGGCGGTATCGCCAATGCGAGTGACGATAAATGCCTTTTGCGCAGCTGCGCCGTTGGCTGGATTTTTGTACCAGAATCCAATTAACAGATAGCTGCATAGACCGACTCCCTCCCAGCCCAAATAGAGTAAAACCAGATTGTCAGCCATTACCAGAATCAGCATGGCGCATACAAAGAGGTTCAGGTAGGCAAAGTAGCGGCGAAAATCTGGATCTTCACGCATATACCCTGCTGAGTAGAGGTGTATCAAAAATCCGACACCTGTAATAATCATCAGCATAACCAGCGTAAGCCAGTCTACATGAAAATTGAAACCCAGCTCCAAGTTATCTACCAGCATCCACTGCCAAAGGGCGATATTCACGACTTCCCCAGGGTTCTGCCAAAAGACAGTCGTCGCGACAATAGCAGTGAGTAGTGCGGAGATTCCGACACTACCAACCCCGATAGCAGTGACAAATTTTTCTGAGGGTTCTTTTGAATAAAATAATGGGATAGCCACCAACAACAGGAAGCCAATAAGCGGTAGAAGTGGCACCCAGGCCAAAAGTCCCTGCATATTAACCTCTTAGTTCATTTAATTGGTCTATATCAACTGTGTGTTTGCGGTGGTAAAACTGGAGAACCAGCGCAAGAGCAATCGCTACCTCGGCCGCAGCAAGAGTAACCACAAAAACAAACATTACCTGGCCATCGGCATTTCCCCAGTGAGCACCGGCAACAACGAACATCAAAGCTGCGGCATTAGTGCATATTTCGACACACATCAACATAAAAATGATATTACGCCGCATCATTAATCCAGCAAGGCCCAGACAGAAAAGGATCGATGCTAAAAGCACACCGGCCTCTAGCCCCGGTGCAGTTTCAAATGGCATTGTTTGAATCTCCCTGGTCAATTTTTCTGCGTCGTGCTAAATGAAAAGCACCGACCAAACCAGCGAGTAACAACATTGACGCCAGCTCTACCGCTAATACATAGTGGCTGAAAAGGGCAATTCCCACCTGTTTAGGGCCGATATAGTGAAAGGTCTGTGTAGATGATATCTGGCCACTACTGACCAATAGAATCAATTGAACCAGCAGGAGAGCAGATAGTATGGCAGGACCAACCCAGGTGGTGGGTTGGAGCCAGGCTTGTTCCTGCACAACCGTAGAGTCCCCTTGGTTGAGCATCATAATTACAAAAATAATCAGTACCATTATGGCGCCGGCATAAATGATTACTTCCAGCGCAGCTGCAAGAGGCGCACCGAACTGGTAAAAAATTACCGCCACAGCTAAAAGGGAAGTAACCAGGTAGAGCAGGGCATGCACGGCATTTTTATGAAAAATTACCATGATGGTAGAAATGATAGCGATCGCTGCAGTAAGGTAGAAAACAAAATTCATTCAAGCTCTCCCTCTCAAATTATTTTTATGTTTTCATTTGTAAGGCCACTTTCTCTGCAAGAAGGCCAGCTATATGACTGTTTCCTTACAGATTTAGACTCTTAATATTGATCGGTGCAGCTTCATTTTCAGCTTCACCTTTATCTTTCCCAGTGATGGCCTTACCGGCCACCTGATAAAAACTGTAATCGTGATACTTTCCCGGGCCGTTGATCAGAAGGTCTTCCTTCTCATAAACCATATTTTGTCGATCGTATTCGCACATCTCAAAGTCAGGGGTCAGCTGTATGGCATAGGTGGGACAAGCATCTTCACAGAGGCCACACATAATGCAGCGTGAGAAATTGATACGAAAATACTCCGGCCTCCAGCGTCCATCTGGGTCTTCGGTTTTCTGTAAAGATATGCAATCAGGGGGCAGGCTACGGCACAGAGATTACAAGCCACACAGCGCTCATCGCCATTGGGGTCACGAGTGAGAATGATACGGCCTCGATATCGTGGAGCCAGATACGGTTTTTGATCGGGGTACTGTACGGTGACATTACGCCGAAACAGGTGTTTGAAAACCAGCCACATACTGCGGAGTTGACTCGCGATCATGTATTTTCTCCAGCCAGTATTTCAGCAAAGAAGCTTGGGGCTAGGCAGTCCATAACAATACCCCCGCGGTGACAAGTAAATTAATCAATGCCAATGGCAACATTACTTTCCAGCCAAACTTCATCAGCTGGTCATAACGTGGGCGTGGCAAAGAGGCTCGAAGCAAAATAAAAATTGCCACCAGGATTGCAGTCTTCAGACAAAACCAGATAATGGGCGGTAGCCATGGCCCATGCCAACCACCTAGGAAAAGGGTCGTAATTAAAGCTGAGATAAGAATTACGGCCAGGTATTCGCCTACAAAGAACATCCCAAATTTCATACCGGAGTACTCGGTATGAAAGCCGGCAGTGAGCTCGTGTTCCGCTTCGGGTAGATCGAACGGGGTTCTCCGGCTCTCTGCAATACCGGCAATGAAGAACACAATAAAGCCGACAAATTGGGGCACGATAAACCAGCGTTCAGCTTGAGCGTTGACAATATCCCGCAGGTTAAAGCTGCCGGACATCATAACTACACCCATCAGGCTCAAACCCATAAAGACTTCATAGGAAACGGTCTGTGCTGCGGCACGTAACCCCCGAGAAGGGCATATTTATTATTGGAGGCATATCCCCCAAGAATAATGCTGTACACCGCAATAGAGCTCATCGCCAGTACAAATAGTAAGCCAATATTAAGGTCCACCACGCCAATACCCGGGGACATTGGCACCACGGCGAAAGCAATCAGCATGGTGGCCATCACAACTGTTGGCGCCAGTACAAAGACCGGAATATCTGCAAAGCGGGGGATGAAGTCTTCTTTAAAGAAAAGTTTAATCATGTCGGCAAGCACCTGAAGGGTACCGAAAGGGCCTACGCGATTAGGCCCGGGTCTGTCCTGCCAAAAACCGAGTAGACGCCGTTCACCCCAGGTTAAAACTGCCGCGAGTATTACCGTGGCAATTAATACCCCGAAGATATTCAGCAGTGTTATCCAGATCGGTGTGCTCATTGCTCAATCAGTCCTCGGTTATTGCGGGGGCTTCTGCCGGCCGTAGTGACGCGTATCCAGGTAGGAGGGGAGATAAGGTTTCAAAATCTGGCAAACCATACGGTATACCCACAGTGCCAGAGGGAATTGTGGGGCTTATACGGACTTCTGCACGGTATGTCCCGCAGCTAGTCTCCAATTCAATCAATTCCCGTTGATGAATGTCGAAGGCTTTAGCATCTATATGGTTAACCATTACAAAAGGCGCCTCAATGACCTCGGAAATACCCATTGCCTGGTTACTAAGCTCTTCGGAACCAAATAGCCGATATAGCGGTAACATTTGTACATGGCTGGGATCAGCAGCCACTTCTGGAGGTGTGCTAGGTGCGGGCCATTCCGGCATAACCCGCTGAGGCCGTTCAATCCTGATGCCCGAGGGGCCGCCTCTGCGTTCACCACCAACCTCCTCTTGGAACTTGAATATCGATTGGTTGGAGTTCCACCCGGGCGACCAGATATTGGCTTGCAGCGGGGATCTGTTGGGATTGTGGATTCCCTCCATGCTGAAACTCATCGGAGCATCAGGGTCCTGAAGTGGAGGATTCTCTGAAACCTGTTTCTCCGCGTGTATTGCTGTGCGTCCACTGTAGCGGGCGCTTTGGCGCGCTACTTTTAGGCCATCAATACGGAAATCTTCATCGGGCCCGAGCGAGTCGAGAGCCTTAAGTACCGGAAATTCCCGTGTAATAGCATCGCTGAGGTCTGTGCTGTGCTGCCATTCGGCAATCGCTGACAGGTTAGCGGGTTTCTCTGTACAGAAATTTACCGCATCCATCAGCCAGCGCCAGCTTTCCTGGATAAATCCCTTGCCCTCGTAGACAGCATAGAAGCGCTGGGCCAATCCGTTATTATTGATAAATGTACCCTGGGATTCCGCAGTTGCCGAAGCTGGAAAAATCCAGTCTGCGCGCTTGGAAGTAGGGTTAAGAAGAGTATCCAGCAGGATAATTTCGTCAGCTTGTGAAAGTAATTGCTCGAGGGACTTCTTATCCAGGCGTCGATAGAGGTCATTCTCAAGAATCATCAGGGATGTAGGGATTTGATTGTCAGTATTTTTTTCAGGCGTTCGAGTAACTCGTCAAGATTCCCTTTTCCATCATTAAAAAATTGGATAAGTCCTAAACTGTTGACCTCATCGCAGGCCAAATAGAGCATGGTAGGTTGTTTTTTGTAATCGCTTAACGCTGTGGCAACTTGGGCTGCGCTTTTGAGTGTATCAGCGTGTTTGCTCGATGTTCCCGAGATGATTAATGGCTTACTGGCACCGCGAAGTATTTCGGCTGTATGAGTAATCAATTCAAGTAGTGATGGTTCAAGGTCTGGAGACAGGCTTGTTGGATCAGAAATTGCCAAGGCGAGGTTACAGGCGAATGAAGCAACTTTTTCAGGTGATTCAAATAATGTATTAGAGGTTATTTTCTCTAAATTACTCAACTCTGTTCCAGCAAAAATAATCGGACTGTAATCTCCCTCCAGTTGCCTTACAGAGGAATCTTGCCACAGTGGAATTTTCAGTGATTTTGCTTGCTGTTTCTGCCGATTGCGTGCGGCCTGGCGAACAGCTAAGGAAATACGTGGTGCGGTATTGTATATATCCTCACCGAGAATCAGTATCGCATCGGCATTCTCAATTTCCGGTGTAGAGGGGCTTTGAATTCGATCATCTTGCTGGATGGTGCTCACCAGATGCAGAAGTTCCTGATCTCTTTGACTCAGGCCTGAGTAAAAATTACCAGAACCTACCAGTTTTCGCAGTGCGTAGTTATTTTCCAAAGAAGTGCGTGGAGATCCAATTCCAATCAGGTTTCTCTTACCTTGATTGGCCATTGCTATTTGTTCCGCCAAATGGAGGACCGCCTCTTGAGGGTTTATTTCCCGATGCAGACGGTCGCCTTTTTCCGCCGTAGAACTGATTACGTCCTCTTGGCGAACAGAGAGCACATTTTGGATACGAGTGGCACTGTTAATATATTCGTAGCCAAAGCGCCCCCGGTCACAAAGGAAATAGCCATTGATATCGTGGTGATAAAGGTTGGTGATCCGTCTCAATATCGGCTCATTACTGTTGCCAGATTCCCTGGCTCCCGGTGCAGTGTTACAGCCCACAGCACAATGCTCACAAACAGATGGAGCTGTCTGCAAATCCCACTTGCGCACAAAGTGCGAGCTGAAGGTTTTGTCGGTAAATACGCCAGTTGGGCAGACCTCGACTAAATTTCCGCTGAAGCCATTTTCAAGCCTTCCCTCTTCCTGGCGGCCGAAATAGACCTGGTGATTTCTTCCAAGTGCTTGTAGGTCTTCTCCACCGGCGTAATCATTGTAAAACCTGACACAGCGATAACAGGTTATACAGCGATTCATTTCATGGTTAATAAAAGGGCCCAGATATTGGTTGCGATGGGTGCGCTTGGTGCCCCGGTAACGTCGCATGGTATGGCCAGACATTTCTGTCATGTCCTGGAGATGGCACTCTCCACCCTCTTCACAGACCGGGCAATCGTGTGGGTGGTTGGTCATCAGGTCTTCGATAATACTGCCGCGAAACTCCTCCGCCACCTCATCCTTGACGCTATAAATACCGCCGTCACGGATAGGTGTCATACAACTCATAATCAGACGGCCATGCTGGTCTTCACTATCTTTATATTCCATCATGGCGCATTGCCGGCAAGCGCCCACTGAACCCATTTCCGGGTGCCAACAAAAATACGGCACATTGAGCCCCAGTGTCAGGCAGGTGCTGAGCAGGTTCTGCTCACCGTCGACTTGGTATTTTTCACCGTCAATAGTGATGGTTGGCATCGCTAGTCCATTATTGTTGTATCGATATCAATTCAATTACTGATCTGATAGTGGCCTCTGCTGATGATATAAATTGAATTTATTCATAGGGGCAGCAATGGTTTTCTATGTGGTCGATAAAATCCTGCTCGAATAGTTTCAATGCACTTTGCAGTGGCTCGGCAGCCCCTGGAGCAAGGGCGCAAAATGTCTTACCGGGGCCAATACGCTGGCACTGCTCGCGCAGCAGATCTAAGTCTTCCGGTAAACCTTCGCCGTCCTCTATTCGTTGCAGTATTTTTACAACCCAGGGCAGGCCATCCCGACAGGGGGTACACCAGCCGCAAGATTCACGGGCAAAGAACTGGGAGAGGTTCAGTACCAATCCCACAGGACAAGTCTGATTGTCCAGAACAATGATTGTGCCTGTACCCATACGGCTTCCGGCTTTACCGATGACGTCATAATCCATCGGTAGGTCCAGATGCTCAGGCCCCAGAAAGTCCGTGGAGCCACCGCCGGGCAGGAACCCCCTTAACTCCAGTCCATCCTGCATGCCACCAGCATGTTTCTCGATTATTTCCCGGATAGGAGTGCCCATTGGAAGCTCCCATGTGCCGGGGTTGTTTACTTTACCGCTGACCCCGAAAACCTTGCTGCCAGCGTCCTCTCCGCGCCCTAGGCCTCGGTACCAGTCAACTCCAAGCTCAATCAGGTGGGGGATATTGCAGAAGGTCTCCACATTATTGACCACTGTGGGTTTACCCCACAGTCCGCTCACCTGGGGGAAAGGCGGCTTTGCTCTAGGAATAGCACGGCGTCCTTCCAACGCATTTAGCAATGCGGTTTCTTCGCCACAGATGTAATTACCCGCACTGCGGTGTACGAAGATTTCCAGGCTAAATTTGCTATCAAAAATATTACTGCCAAGAAAACCTTGCTCCCTGGCTTCTGCGATCGCGTTTTCCAGGCGCTCGGCAGCTAAATGGTATTCACCGCGAATAAAGATGTAACCAATAGAAGCACCTATGGCATAGGCGGCTATTGCCATACCTTCCAAAAGCAGGTGAGGATCGCGCTCCATAAGCAGGCGGTCCTTGAAGGTGCCAGGTTCCATCTCATCTGCATTGCAGACAATAAATTTTTGTTCGGGAGATCCTTCACCCCTGGGAACGAAACTCCATTTCAGGCCCGTATTAAATCCCGCGCCTCCACGGCCGCGAAGCCCACCATCCTTTACTTGCTCAATAATTTTATCCGGGGCCATGGTGTGAGCTTTACGCCAACCCCTATAGCCGCCATTTTCCAGGTAGCGTCCAAGATCCGCGGCGACATTTTGGTCGGTGACATTTTTAGTCAGGGGATTTGTCAGCATGGTATTTTTTCTTTTTATCAATGAGATCGTCGATGGCCGATTCATCGAGATTACGGTGCATTTCTTCACCCAGCATCAGAACCGGTGCTTTGTCGCAATCCCCCAGGCAAGGCGTTTCCAATAAAGTGAAGATACCATCTGCGGAAGTTTGTCCCGGTTCTATAGCCAGGGTTTCAGTAATGTGTTTTTGCAGACGGTCACAGCCCATAACCCAGCAACTTGCGCTCTTACAAAGATAGATAACTTCCTTTCCCACAGGCTGGCGGAAAATAAGTTGAAAATAGGTAGCTACACTTTCCAGCTCAGCAACGGGGATATCCAAGTAATTGGAGATAGCCTGGATAGTATCGTCAGAAATCCAGCGGCGATGCTTTTGTACAATTCTCAGGGCCTCCAGCCCCACAGAGGATTTGTTCTCGTAGTGAGAAGCCTCCCGATCAATTTCCTCTTTTTCCTCGGCTGTGAGAGGCCCGGAAAATTTGTCTGAATCCCTGTTGCTATGCTCCATTACTTCGATTGGTTCCGGTTCTAGTAAGCTGGACATATATGCATCCTCAGGCGAAATCGCGGAGGCATATGTGATTCACCTGTGTTGCACATGAACACTGTGGCACTGGCGAATAGAAATTTCCTACGCACTGGTCTCCTCCGCTGCGATGCGACCTGAGGCCGCGTATTTATTATTTACCTATCTACATCAGCCATAACAAAATCAATACTGGCAATAATTGCGATCAAGTCGGCAATTAGCAGTCCCCTAGACATCAGTGGAATCATCTGTAGATGCGGAAATGAGGGGGTGCGAATTCTGGTGCGATATGACGTAGTGCTGCCGTCACTGATAATTTGGTAACTATTTAGCCCTTTCGTCGCTTCTATTGGGAAACATACTTCCCCGGCTGGCATTACCGGCCCCCAGCTGTTATTAACAAAATGCTGGATAAGAGTCTCGATATCCTGCATGGTGCGCCCTTTGCGAGGGGGCGTGGTTAAGGGATGATCGGATTTATAGGGTCCTGAGGGCATATTCTCCAGGCACTGGCGAATTATTCTCAGGCTCTGCCACATTTCATCCACTCGTACCCGGCAGCGATCAAAACAATCCCCGCCATCGTAAGTGGGAATATCAAATTCGAATTGATCGTAGCCGCTGTAGGGTCTTTTTTTACGCAGATCCCACTCCAGACCTGTAGCGCGCAAGCCTGGCCCGGTGACACCCCATTCCATGGCTTCTGCGGTATTGTAGACGCCGATGCCCCTGGAGCGACGTTGTAACAATTTATTCTTGATAACCATGCCATCGTAGTCGCGCAGACGTGCGGGCATATAGTCGAGAAATTCCCGCACCATCTTGTCCCAGCCTTCAGGTAAATCCTGGGCAACACCACCAATGCGGAACCAGGCCGGGTGCATGCGCCCGCCAGTGATTGCTTCTACGATGCCAAATAATTTTTCACGATCAATGAACATATAAAAGACGGGAGACATCTGTCCCACGTCCTGGGCGAATGTGCCGAAAAATACCAAATGGCTGGAGATGCGGAAAAATTCGCACATCATTACCCGAATGACCTGGGCACGTTCGGGAACCTGAATTCCAGCCAGTTGCTCAAGGGCCAATACGTAGGGCAGGTTATTCATAACCCCACCTAGGTAATCGATGCGGTCTGTGTATGGCACATAAGTGTGCCAAGCCTGGCGCTCCGCCATTTTCTCCGCACCGCGATGGTGATAACCAATATCCGGCACGGCATCCACGATTTGTTCGCCGTCTAGTTGCAATGCTACGCGGAAAACGCCGTGGACACTGGGATGGTTTGGCCCCAGGTTGAGGAACATAAACTCTGAATCCTCATTGTGGCGAGCCATCCCCCAATCTTCCGGGCGGAACAGCAGGGCTTCCTGCTCACGGCGCTCCTTCTCCTCGGATAATGAGAAGGGGTCCACCTCTGTAGCGCGAGCGTGATGATCTTTCCGTAATGGATGACCTTTCCAGGTTGTCGGCATCATAATACGCTGCAAGTGCGGGTGGCCGTTAAAGTGGATTCCGAAAAGGTCCCATACTTCCCGTTCATACCAATTAGCGTTTTCCCAGATACTGGTAATCGATGGCGCAGACAAATGAGATTCAGGAAGTGCGATCTTAATACGAATAAACAAGTTACGGCTAAAAGAAAGCAGCTGGTAAATAAGGGTGAAATCACTGGCTGGTTGCTTTTCAGGACCCTCCCCACGATTAACCCGCAAGCGCTCATCAATAGCGCTGAGGTCGTACAGCATGGCAAAGGGGCGGGAAATATCCTGTTTGAGAAAGCTTAATAGCGGTATTAGGGATTCGGTATCGACCCACAGCGTGGGCATGTCATTGCTGTCAGGTTGCAGCCAATAATTATGCCGTTGATATTCACGGTTCAGGTCTTGCAAGAAAGCCCGGGCTTCTTTGCTATAGGGAGTCTCGCTGTGGACACTTTTTGCTATGACGCCTGTCATCGGGCATTCCGTTGTTATTGTGTTGTCTGTCAGCGGCAACAGTGTGGCTATACAGTATCTGGTGAGCGCAAAACATCTGCGCGCATGCGCTCCTCACGGTGCAGGTCACGTTGGCTTTGTTTGGGGATTTTCCTCGTACCCTGCTCATCCACCACCCAGCTAAAGCTGCGTCTCTCTGCGGCAACTGATTTTTGTAAAAGAGTAAGTCCCTGTAGCAGCGCTTCTGGTCGGGGTGGACAGCCCGGTACATACACATCTACCGGAAGGAATTTATCCACACCCTGTACAACGCTATAAATATCGTACATTCCACCGGAGTTGGCGCAGGAACCCATGGAGATAACCCACCGAGGTTCAATCATCTGTTCGTACAGGCGCTGCACTACCGGAGCCATTTTCAAGAATACAGTTCCGGAAATCACAATAAGATCAGCTTGACGGGGTGTAGCGCGAATAACTTCTGCGCCGAAGCGAGAAATATCATGACGGCTGGTAAATGCGGTAGCCATTTCCACATAGCAACAGGAGAGTCCAAAATTAAATGGCCACAGTGAGTTTGAACGACCCCAAGCGACAAGCTCTTCCAGTTTTGCAAGCAGGATATTTTTCTTTAGATCTTCGGCTATTGCACCGTTTTCCGCTTGAGAAGAATCGGCGGCAATTACATCTTGGGCTTTGCTTAACTGCCAACGCATAGCATATTCCTATGAGTGTTTATTGATGATTTTCGCGATCAATCAGGCTCTTTTGATGGCCACCCCATTCCAGCGCACCTAGTCGCCAGAGGTATATCAGGCCCACCAGCAAGATCACAATAAACACGGTGGCTTCGATAAATCCAAGTAGTCCTGTTTCATAAAATGCAATAGACCAGCTAAACAGATAGATAGCTTCCAGGTCGAATACGATGAATAAAATGGCAACCAGATAATAGGCAACAGAAATACGTAATCGGGCACTACCTTGAGAAATAATGCCGGATTCAAAGGGCTCGTCGGTGGCGGGGTCTCTGCGCTTCTGGCCAAGGAAATAGGAAAGTCCCAGCATCAATACGATTAATGCAAGCACGGCCAGGCAGTAAACTATTAGTGGCCATACTTCCGGGTTGAACTCTTCTGGATAGTTCAACGTATTTCTCCCCGATTTTCTTCTGGGCCTGAGCCCGGGTTAACCACTGATACTGCGACGAAATTTACAGCGCAAAAATATTGAATGGGGATGCTTTCAGGCAAAATGAAAGCTGATTGAATAAGACGTTCTTATTCTCTGTTTATGGCTATATCTTGGGCGCTTCTATTATGGGCCCATACATATAACTGATCGTTCACTGTTTATAAATCGTTGCGCCACCAAGCGCCAGTACGGCCAAGGAACTTTTAATTCTTATGCACCCCGTTCTTATGAAAGGTGATTCTGTAAAAATAAGCGTCAGGTGGAATTTTACGAAAATTGGGCAATAAAAAGAGGGCTGAGCCCGCTAGCCAGATTTTTAATGCATTGTAGGGATTAATGTAACTCCCACCTTTGGATCAAAGGATACTCATTTCCATCAGCTGCTGCTGTAGGCGCTCCTGGGCACTTTTCATGTGGGTGAATTTATCTTTTTCCTTGGCGACAACTTCAACCGGTGCATTTCGACAAACTTCGGGTTATTGAGCTTGCTTTCGACGCGAGGGAGATCCTTGGATAATTTTTCGATCTCTTTTTGCAAGTGTGTGCTTTCAGCTTTGACATCAATCAGGCCGGCCATAGGCACCAGCAGTTCCATATCGCCCACCACAGAGGAAGCCGCTAGTAAAACTACGAGCTGACGAACAGAAACATCCTATAAGGTTTAGCCAGGAGGTGCGGTGGCCCAGGACACCGAAGCCATGTGGCCTAACGGGTAGAGTCAATGATGCAGTTGTGTAGTGAAAGTTTACGTTCTTATCTGGGGGATCTGCTTAACTTGCCGCTATGAAGCTGTCAGTATGGCCGCTGACTCATAACTAGGCTTAACCTGATAGCCACCATCGCGGGGATAGACATAAGTGGTGAGATATAGCAGCGCCTCGGTCAGTAATGATCAAGGCGATTAACCAGAAGGCAGCCGATGGCATAGTAGCCTAATGCCAGGATCAATATTTTGGATGCGGTGAAGGTTTGAACCCAAAATCCACGCGTTAGAAGGCAGGTCTAGCCTACCGATATGTTTCCAGTCGGATAAAGTTGAAGTAGCGCACTGCCATGACACTTAACTCAATTGAAGAACTGCTCAAGGCTATCGTTGGGCAGAGATGTATTACGGGTAGGAAACTGCCCATGGTGGACACGTATGATGGGTAGTATGAGGGACGGTAGCCAGAAACTACCGGCTACTCGATTTAGATTTTTTTCTCGCTACGATGGAGAATATATGCCAATGATGCGGTGCACCATCTGTAGTTTCTCCTGAAAGGTCATGTTCAGTCCACTTTAATAACTCAAAGTTACTGAGGTGTTTTCTTATCTTCGATTCATTCATAACCAGAGTATCGCTCCAAAATGCTTCCTTATCATACTCAGGCCCAGCCATTGTATCTTTTGGCCCTAGGAATGAACCGCAAAAGATCCCGCTTTCTGTCAAAGAGTTAGTTATTTTCAACCAAACTGACTCAAAATCTTTTTCAGGACAAAAGAAAAGACTGGCATCAGCAACTACCAGAGAGGACTCAGGATAATTGAAAGTATTAAAACTATCCCTGGATAGAATAACCTGCTCATCATCTTTGAATCGTTTACGACATCTAGATATAGATTCATTCTCGATATCAAAGGCATGAACTGTGAAATCATTACTGCGTAAATAAGCTATATCTGATCCTGCTCCACAGCCACAATCAACAGCAATCTTTCTTCCTTTTACTTCGCTAAGAGCAAAAATTAAATCTTCTCGAGTATCACTATGTTCTGTCGAGTCATAATAGTTGGAGATCTCTCTCGTTGACATTCCCTATCTCCGATGAGTAGAAAATCTAACGTCACCAACAGCGGCCGAGCGTAGTGAGATCCAGGCCCGAAGGGGCGATGCTGTCTTTACTTGGTACGCCCAGCATGGGCGTAAACTAATGGGGCGAAAGTCCCCTGTAGAAAGATCAACATTTAATGCTAACTACTAGCGAATGGCAACTGCAACACCGCGCGCTCTTATAGGGAGGAGGCTGCTAGCAAGACTATGAGCTGACGAACAGAAACATCCTATAAGACCTAGCCAGGAGGTGCGGTGGCCAAGGACACCGAAGCCGGGTGATCTAACGGGTAGAGTCAATGATGCAGTTATGTAGTGGAATGTCATGCTCTTATTTGGGGAGATCTGTTTAGTTTGCTGCGGTGAAGTTGTCAGCGTGGCCGCTGACTTATAAGTAGACTCAGCCCGCTAGCTATAATTATAGGGATAGATAAAGGTGGTGGGACATTACAACGCCTCGGTCAGTAATGACCACGGTAATTAAACAGAAGTTAGTCAACGGCATAGTAGCCTAAAGCCAAGATTTATACCTTGGACATGGTGAAGGCCTGAACCTAAACCCCACGAGTTTAAAGACAGGACTAGCTTACCGATAGGTTTCCAGCCGGATAAAGTTGAGGCAGCGCACTGCCATGATACTCAACTCATATGAAGACCTGCTCGACACTATCGTTGGATGGAGATTCTTTACGGATAGGGAACTGTCCATTGCTGGCTCGCACAATAGGTGGTGTGGGGATCGGTAGCTAGAAACTACCGACTACCCGATTTAGGGCTTTCACAAATCATCCTCTGTTAGTTTGGCCATAAAGTCATTAAAGGAATTTGCCACTGGAACAAATTCATTTCTCAACAGTTTGAACTTGCAATCTTCAGGCAAACTTTCTAAATTGTTTATGACTTGAATTGGTTCAAATTGAGCCAATTCATTTGTTTTCTTTACTTGGCCTCGATCAAAGCCATATTTTTCTAGAGTATTTAATAGTTTCTGGTCGTAGTAACAGTAGCCATACTTCTCTAGCATAAATTTACGTCCAACTATCGAATACATATAGTTGTCATAATAGTAATAGACCTGACCAAAATCTCTTTGGTCAGTGGATATTGCAAAGAGACTACCAAATGATTCTTCCTCGTATGCAAAAGACATCATATTGTCAGGAAGAACATCAAAGTTTTCTTTAGAGTTTTCATTAGAGGCAAACAGTTCTGGCCAGTTTAAATTTGAAGGTTCATTACCGTCAAAGCGGTCATACCAAACGCCAAAAATGCCAGCCACATTTGCCTTTTGTATGAATGGCAAATCAGTTTTAATCTGGATTCCAATATCCAAGTCTTCATCATTAGGCGAAAACAAACAGCCGTTTGTTTCTTGTAGAAAATCGCCATATTCCCTTGGAAATTTTTTGTATCCAAATCTTTCTTTAAGACGATTACTAACGTCCAAAATATCATCTGGAGTTAACGAAGGAAATTGAGGTATAACATCTATATTTTTAAACATATTTAGATTTCTTTAAAGTGTCCTAACAGGGCTAGCAGGGGTAGACAGAGCACGTAGCGGTTTGGCTGCCGCTCTGGCTGTCTTTGTTATGAACTAGTTAAACTCCCTTGGGCAAGGCTCAGACGCACCTGGCAACATTGTAATAGTGGCGTTTCTATTAAAATCTTTCGAACTACCATTCTTGGTAAGATATGTGAAATACCCCTCTTTATATACACACCAATTCCAGAAATATACCTCTGCACCATGAATCATTCGTGCTTCAACTCTCCATTCCTTGATTTTGGGAAATGCTGCCTCTCCTCTATAGTTAGTATCTATACTCATTCTTGTTTTTTACGAACCCGTAAGGATATGCATTTGAGACAAGCGTAACAGTCGCATCCTGTAGCGGCTCACCTGATTCGTTTTGAACTGTAATCATTGATGCTGTCTGTAATGTTTGTTAATGAGATAACAGCCCGACAACAAAAACATAGCTACCACGATAATTATTTTTTTGATACTAAGAGCCATAACGCCCCTCGAAAGCCCTGCTTCGTCGAACGGTATGGCGAAAAACGAGGTACGCGATAGCGTAGAACACTGCGATACACAAGCCAGTGTCGCTGGCCACCATATCCCACAGCTTTGAGCGCGAACCCGGTTCCGTTAAAAGCAGTACAGGAGCCGCGAACTGGAAGAAGAAGTTGTGAGCAGCGTGGGCGATGGCGGCAACCCAGACTGATCCGGAGCGCATTCTGAGCTCGCTGAATACAAAACTCATGGCGATAACACCGAGGCTATAGATCAACGCCATGAGCAACGTATAATCTGTCTGGTAGAAACCTCCGTAAGCAATGAGTGGAAGATGCCAGGACGCCCATACAAGTCCGCTGACGAGATAGGGGTTCTTAACACCACCACCTACCAACTTTGGCAACAGGAATCCTCGCCAACCGAGCTCTTCCCCAAATGCGCCAATCAGGCCGAGCACTAGGACGGATAGAAGAACAGGGCTGAGTTGGATCAGTTGTTCCAATGACATCAGCGAGAATTGCCGGACATCGAGGGCTGCAGATACCAGACTCGTTAGCAATACTAATAGGAATGGAATTGCGACGGCATAGACGTAGTAGCGTCCCTTTCCGATCCGAAAGCTGACATCTTCATATCCAGATTTCAGAATGAGTCTCAGCACTATGGAAAGAGCGCCAGGGATGCACATCAGGGCGACTATCCAGAGAGGGCCGAAGCTCCTGACACCCCCGCTGGCGATGATGAACGCCTCAAAGCTCCAGCTAATTACAAGCACTGAGACGATGAAGACTAATGCTTGGTTTCTGTCCCTCATCATACCTCCGTGTATTCAACGGCTAACGCTTTGCACGCAGGCGAGCGAAACGTAGTGTAGCGAGTCCAGCCTGCGCTTTTTGCGGGCGATTGTGTCGTAACTTGGTAGGCCCAGCATGGGCGTGAATTAATGGGCTGAAAGTCCCTTGTAGGAAGATTACAGTTTAATGGGTCCATTAAATGCTAACTACTAGCGAATGGCAACTGCAATACCGCGAGGTCTTGTGGAGAGAAAGCCGCAAGTAAAACTACGAGCCGACGAACAGGAAAATCCTATAAGGCTTAGTCTTCTGCTGTGAAGTTGTCAGCGTGGCCTCTGACTCGTAAATAGGCTCAATCCGCTAGCGACCATCGCGTGGGTAGAAATCAAGTGGTGGAATATAGCAGCGCCTCGGTCAGTAATGATCAAGGTGATTAAACAGAAGTTAGCCGATGGCATAGTAGACAAGTGCCAGGATTAATATCTTGGACATGGTGAAGGCCTGAGCCTAAATCCATGAGTTAAAAAACAGGGTTAGCCTACCGGTATATGTCCAGCCGGATATAGTTGAGGTAGTGCACTGCCATGACACTCAACTCAAACGAAGAGATGTTCGACACTATCGTTGTGTAGAGATTCATTACGGACAGGGAGCCGCCCATTGCGGGCCCGCAAGAGGGGTTGTGTGGGGCCGGTAGCTAGAAACTGACGGCTACCTGATTTAAGTGATGAAACATGCAAAACTAAATAGTATTTATGTTAATCTTCTTAACATAAATTAATTCACAAGCTCCTTTTCCAGTATCTTCACGAGTTTGTGAACTTTTCCAATACCAATTATCGGTGGTAGATTTTACGTTTACCAAACTCCCTGATATTTCTATAATATCCCCCTTACGAATTTCATCAATGAGGCCTTCTATAGCATCGTTACCAGGAATGAGGTGCATATTAGCACTATGGGTTTCAATTTCTCTTCTAGGTATTGGAAATGAGTCTACCCGCCACCAATAAAATCGACGTGATTGTGATATCTTAATTTTTTCTAGGATACTCTCATCAGACATATTCCCCCAACCTAATACTAAATCAGTAGGTGAAAGCTCTGCTTCTCGACCAGTGTGATAGTTTTTCTTTGATAGTACTTTTGCTTTAATTCTAAATTCTGCAATTTCCGTAATATTGTATTTTCCAAAACTGAAACCAAAAATCGAGTCAATTTTCTCCTGCTGCGGTAGCTCAGGTGCCATTACACCAGGCCCAAACGACACCTCAGGTGAGTGGTTGTAAAATTTCCAAATTCCACCAACTATCAAAACAAAAAAAAGTGCTTTTTTCATATTTATCTAAGATTCACATAACGCTTAAAGCAAGCGCGTATTTATGCGTCGCCTTGCCTTTTTTGGTGCGCCCAGCATGGGCGTGGACCAATGGGGTGAAAGTTCACAGTAGGAAGATCACCGTTTAATGGGCGCCATTAAATGCTAACTACCAGCGAATGGCAACTGCAACACCGTGAGGTCTTGTGGGGAGGAAGCCGCTAGCAAAACTGCGAGCTGACGGACAGAAACATCATACAAGGTTTAGCCTGGATGCGAGGTGGCCAAGGAAACCGAAGTCGGGTGATCTAACGGGTAGAGTCAATGATGCAGTTTTGTAGTGAAAGTTCACGTTCTTATTGTTTAACTTGCCGCTGTGAGGATGTCAGTGTGGCCGTTGACTCATAAACAGGCCCAGCCCGCTAGCGACCATCGCGGGGATAGATGAAAGTGATGAGATCCAGCTGCGGCTCGGTCAGTAATGGCTGAGGTGATTCAACAGAAGTCAGCCGATGGCATTGTAGCCTAATATCAAGATTAATACCTTGGACAGGGTGAAGGCCTGAATCCAAACTCAACGAGTTAAAAGGCAGGGCTAGCCTACCGATATGATGTCAGTCGGATATAAAATTGACGTAGCGCGCTGACATGACACTCAGCTCAAATGAAGAGCTGCTTGACACTATCGTTGGGTGGCAATTCATTACGGATGGGGAATCGTTCATTGCGGACCCGTACGATGGGTGGTGTGGTAGCCGGTAGCTAGAAACTACCGGCTACCCGATTTATATATTGTATTAGCTGCATTGTAGGCACGATTTTAATTTTTATTGAAATCAATGTTTACCCTTAATCTTGGTAACTATCTCATTAATTAATTCAGCAGGTAATAACGATTTAGATAAGTACTGCTGCCCCCCAGATTTAGCTACCAAAATAAGCCCTAAATCAGTTTCAATAATACGCTCGATATCTGCCCACAACAAAGCTGTTATCGTATAAGGATTCTGTGTCTGGATTCCATCCTTATCTATGGTTAATTTAACTTCACTACCGGCACTTTTCCCAAGCATCTGCCGTGCTAACCACCAAGCTCGTCGAAATCGAATGTGAATCAGTTCCAGCACGCCTAATGCAATTAACGTGCAACCTGCGATCTTAGGTTGCTCAGTAAATAACAGTAATCCCGCACCAGAAGATAATAATAATGTAGGAAGAAGATAATTGGGCTTGACATTTTTCCCATAGGGTAGAGACTGATCATAGCATTCGGCAAGGTAATCTCTAGATAAGGTAAATTGAGTATTAAAAGGCTGCATAAAAACAACTTATTGCGTTTGGTAAATTTGTCGTAGCACTACAGTGAGTGTCAGGATGATTCTTTAAGCTGATGTCAATTACGCCACATCTCTCAATTAGACCTTGACTTAGCCCCAGATAACGCCTTTAGCAACGGCAAATTACGGAATCGAAGGCGTAGTAATTTGTCCGCTTGCCTAAATTTGGCACACCCAGCATGGGCGTGGACTAATGGGGTGAAAGTCCCGTGTAGGAAGATCACCGTTTAATGAGCGCCATTAAATGCTAACTACCAGAGAATGGCAACTGCAATACGGTGAGGTCTTATGGGGGAAGCAGCAAGACTACGAGCTGGCGAACAGAAACATCCTATAAGGCTTAGCCTGGATGCGAGGTGGCCAAGGATACCGAAGCTGGGTGATCTAATGGGTAGAGTCAATGATGCAGTCGTGTAGTGAAGGTTCACGTTCTTATCTAGGGAGATCGGTTTAACTTGCTGTTGTGAAGCTGTCAACACGGCCGCTGACTCATAAGTAGGCCCAGCCCGCTAGCGACTATCGCGAGGATAGACAAAAGTGGTGGGACACAGCGGCGCCTCGGTCAGTAATGGCCGAGATGATTAAACAGAAGTCAGCCGATGGCATAGTAGCCTAATGCCAAGATTAATACCTTGGATACCGTGAAGGCCTGAACCTAAATCCATGAGTTAAAAGACAGGGCTAGCCTACCGATATGTTTGCAGTCGGATAAAGTTGAGGTAACGCACTGCCATGACACTCAACTCAAACGAAGAGCTGCTAGACACTATCGTTGGGTAGAGGTTTATTACGGATAGGGAAGCGCCCATTGCGGGCCCGCACGATGAGTGGTGTGGGGGCCGATAGCTAGAAACTATCGGCTACCCGATTTATGCATTATTTTGACATCAAAACCAAAAGAGTTGCTAAAACTGCAGCCCAAAAAGGTTTTGCCAGTTCTCTACCAGCAGCCAATTATTCGCGATCCACACCTGTCCCTTTAACCCATACGAAATAATACTCGATGAAAAACCAAATCAGAGGGGCGAAAATCCAAACTCCTAAAATAACGTGAATATATTTGTATTTTTTAAAACTTCCAAATAAATAGGACAGTCACCGTTCTTGTTTGTGAATGACTGTCCATGTTGTTTTGTGAACTTCCCTTACAGACTTCAAACCATATAATCGTTACTGGGCAGTCCGTATTGAGCTGGTCGATCACAACAAGCCACCCACCGAAAACGGTCAGACCACCAACAGAACGACCAGGAGACGTACTCAAAATTGTGTCCGGCGGTTTCCCAATGGATCAAGACTTGAGGCTCACCAGCATCAGGTACCGAACACCACAGTCCTCCATCGCGTATAAGCTGAGTTTCATCAACGTCGCCACGTTTGATATTCCGGCTCTCAACAGCATTAACATTTCTAACAAGCTTGAATTTAATTATGTATCTTGTGTTCGCGGTAATAGGCGATTCAAACCCAGTGGTAGAGAGGTAGAATTGTCCCGCTGGTTCGATACGACCTTCCGCAAAAAAACGATCGTTAGTGCCGTGGTAGAACAATTGATCCGAGTGAAATCTTACGCTCATAAGTATTACACCTTTAACAATAAATAGAAAATTATGATAGCCAACCATAGATACAAGGTATAAGAGTGTTAACCGCTATATTTCTTTACTTCAATGGGTGCCACCAGTTTGGAATATGTAGTAAAACGCAAACGCTATTTACTTTTAGGTCTTTATCTTGGCGGATTTCAAACTCGCCGGATTGATAGTTCAGTGTCTTATATCCCATACTTGCTTTTTGTCTTTAACCGTTGAATTCTCCTCTATTTAATTCGAGTACTTAGTGTAATGCATAAGAGTGTTGAAAAATATTATTATTACCACCATGAGGAAATTGGTTTATTTAATGTGTTTTTACATGACTCCTCAATAACCCGCAGCTGTAATATAGCGAAGCGGGTTGTAAGCTGTCGGGCGCCGAAGGCACGTAATTCATTGACTGGTACACCCAGTACGGGCGTGGACTAATGGGGTAAATGGGGTAAAAGTCCCTTGTAGGAGTATCACCATTTAATGGGTTCTATTAAATGCTAACTACCAGTAAATGGCAACTGCAATACCGTGGGGTCTTGTGGGGAGGAAGTCGCTAGCAAAACTACGAGCTGGCGGACAGGAGTATCTTATATGGCTTGGTCTAGAGGCGAGTTGGCCAAGGACACCGAAGACGGGTGATCTAGCGGGTAGAGTCAATGATGCAGTTGTGTAGTGAAAGATCACGCTCTTATCTGGGCAGATCTGTTTAGCTTGGTGCTGTGAAGTTGTTGGCGTGGCCGTTGCCCAACCCACTAGCCGCCATCGCGGGATAGAAAAAAGTGGTGGAACACAGCAGCGCTTCGGTCAGTAATGGCTGAGGTGATTCAACAGAAGTCAGCCGGCGGCATAGTAACCAAATGCCAAGATTAATACCTTGGACATGGTGAAGTCCTGAACCCAAACTCCATGAGTTATAAGGCTAGGTTAGCCTACCGATATGTTTCCAGTCGGTTAAAGTTGAGGTAGTGTACTGCCATGACACTCAACTCAAATGAAGAGCTTTTCGACACTATCGTTGGGTATAGATTCATTACGGATAGGGAGCTGCTCATTGCGGATTCCTGGATGGGTGGTGTGGGGGCCGGTAGCTAGAAACTACCGGCTACCAGATTTATAGCTTTATCACAAATTTGTCAGACTCTAGCTTCTTCGAGACAAGGTCAAAAACTTTGTAGCGAAGTTCATCTGACACTTGAACAAGCAAGCCCAACGTCTGTTTATCTGAGAAATACTCGTACTGGATGATTTTGTTTAATCCAGTATCAAGGCACTCAAGGGTTGTTCCATCGGTGGCGCTGACACAAGCGCTTACCCCTTCGGATTTAGGGCTAATCTCCACATATATGTAGTCGGATGTCGATTCATTTGTTTGATCATCATATGTTTTAAGAATGCGATGATTAATAATTTGAGAGTTATTGTCCGGAAGTAACCATGTAGGTTCCTCTCCGATTTGACTTAAGAAAAGCAGGTTTCGAAGGGTTCGGCTATATCCACCAGACTTTAAAACACCGTCACGCTTTGAATAGACACGTATATACTGGATTCCTTTGTCTCGAATTGTTTCTACATCTGA
This sequence comes from Microbulbifer sp. MLAF003, assembly GCF_030012965.1. Classification (NCBI taxonomy): domain Bacteria; kingdom Pseudomonadati; phylum Pseudomonadota; class Gammaproteobacteria; order Cellvibrionales; family Microbulbiferaceae; genus Microbulbifer; species Microbulbifer sp. MLAF003. The sequence goes on along the minus strand of NZ_CP120232.1, from coordinate 3,748,478 downwards.
AAGCTCGATTATTTCTTTAGTTTCTTTGTCAGGAGTTGCGATTTCTACCGCATTTCTCCTTGTGTTTTTCGTTATCTCTTGAAAGATAAAAAAAGCCCCAATTAATGAAGTAATCAATAATAGTAGAAAGAGTATTGAGTTAACTCTGTTGATTGTTAGAAATATCTTATTATTTTCCATATCTATCCTTGGTTATAACCACTAAAACAGGCACGGCTGGAGCGTAGCGTAGGTCGTCCTGCGAAGGGGCAAAGGCCCGAAGCAACCTGCTTGTACTTGGTACGCCCAGACGGGGGGCAACTAATGGCGTGAAAGTCCGTAAGCTGTCCGGCCCCGAAGGCGCGTAGTTAATTGATTTGTTAAGCCTTAGCGCTAGCGCTACCATGCCGTGATTAGCCCCCAACCAATGGTTGGCCCTAGAAAAAACGCAATTATATACCGCCAACGAAGACCTACAGCTTTTGGTAGAAAAAGTCCTAAGAGAAAGCCTATGCCTGCCAGAATACAATATAAAAATAACCCCATTGCAAAAGAAGCCAAGAACATCGAAGGCTCTTCTGAGGGGAAAATGTAATGATCGATAACACCAATAATTAGGAATAGAACCATAGGGGTAACTGCCCCTAGGACAGGAGCGACCAAACTACGTTTAGTCGGTTTCGTTACTATGAGATAAGCCAAAAGTGTTAGAAGACCGAACTCTATCAGCATTGACCCAGTTGTTAAGAGTATATCCATATTCCTCCAAAGGCTTAACGCTATGTTCAGAGGCCTATTCAAGCAAAGCTTGAGCGAGGCCGTAGGTCGGAACGTACTGCAACCTTTTGTTATGCCTATACTCTATAGTTGTCTTTACCTGTCCAGCCCACTGTACCACTACAACTACCAGATTTGACTCGAACCTTTACCCATGTGATTAAACCTTCAGTATATTCGTTCAGTAGATCAACTTTAGAACCGGATTCAGCTTTACATAAAACAGATGAATTCAAGTTAGGCTCTAACCATAACCAACTGTTACTGCCGTTTTCATGATTTAAGTGAGGAACAGAATTTGACACAGGCTGATGCAAGGAAATACTTACATTTATATCTTTAGTAAGCATGCTTAATACCTGGACCTTACAAGTGTTGGCGTCTTTCATTGCACTAGCAAGATCCTTTTGTCTAACACCCAACCAGCTCTCTTTGGTTACGTTGCTATTTATATCGCCACTAAGATCACCTAACTTCTTGAAAACACCCTTTAGTTTTGCATTGGCATCTGCTGACAAGTGCACTTTTGAGTAATGTCCTAACTCCGAGGGTGACTGACATATAGCGTTTGCTGCTGCTGTTAACTCGGATATTAACTCAATTCCTGCATTAGTTGATGCATTTACATTACTGGTAAGAATAAAATGCAACGGCATAAGTAACAAAATTATTTCATCTTTTCTCATTTAGATCTCCTTTCCTTTTTTTGCATAATGCTTAAAGCACCGGCGTGGCTTTATTTGTTAGGGCTGCTCTAGTTTTGTCAATCGCACTAGTCGCTTGCTTTGCGTGCCACTTCTTACCGAGACTATAAAGAACTACCATTTCTCCAAGATCCGCTTTACCGCCACGACACCAACCTAATTTCACTTGAACAAGATTTTCTTGGCTGCCCTTCAGGGTCTCATATACCTTTATTCGGATTACTCTTTCCGCTCCACGAACTAAATAATCTTCTTGTTCTTTACTTAACACTCGATGTTCCAACTCAGGGATAGATATGCTAGACACTCTGCCAATATGAACTTCTTTGGCATTTTCAGCCCACTGTTCTGGGGTCCAATTTAGCTCCTGACATGTAAGTGCATCTTGAGCGAAGAAAGCAAGTATAAGGGTCAATAAAATTTTCATTTCAGGTTTATGATCCTAACGCCCACAGCGTAGGCCGTCTTGCGGAGGCCCGGAGGGCACGTAGCAACGTGCCTGTGATTGTTAGAGCGGTGCTTGCCCGTGAAACCCGACATAGAGCCCCTTTAGATTCTTAGGCATTACTTCCCAGTACGGCCGAGCATTATCGCTATTTACTTGCCAAAACAGATTCTCTAAGAACGCGACGTCAATTGCTTTCATTATTCCACTTTCACCGTGCTCGTACTCTGAACTAATGGTTTCAAGGAGTGCCTGATAATTATCAGCTGCCACTTTATTTTTCATTTCACTATTCATGGCATTCGCTAGTGATTCAAACTAAGAATATGAAGAGAATTCCGTTTGACCAACCTGTTCCAATAGTCATCATATAACTTGTCAGCATGTGCTGATATTTCAGGATAGGCTTCCTTAATTTGTCTATAAAAGGTATCTAAATCCATCTCGCTTCTCGGTCTGGAGTTCTAACGCCCTGCACACGGGCGGCCGAAGTGAAGCGTAGGCCGTCCAGCCCACGTAGTTTGAGGGCGATCGCGCTGCTGTTTGTTATGTTTTTTCACACTTTACTCTTTCTAGTAACGCAAACACTTTATTTGCGATCTCTGCTAACTGGGTGTTTAGCTTATTTACCTTATCTTCATCTTCGGTTGCATATTCTGTGACCAGCAAATCGTCAATATCACAAGTTGGTGCATATTTAATCCAAAGATCTTCTAAAAAGCTAAAGTCATTTCTCTCTATTTTATTTACCGCCCCTAGGGCTTCAAGTTCCCATTCGGGGATACCACGAGACCGAAAGTAACTAGCGGCTTCAAGCAATGCGATCTTAAGTTCTTCTTTAACCATGATTCGAAACATAACGCCGCCATAACCGGCGCGAGGGACGAGGGTCCGGCGCCGAAGGCGCTTAGTTAATGGCCTTGTTAGTTGCTTTTACTTTCAACATGGCGTTTAAAATTATTAAGGATGCTTTGCCAGCCTTGCTTTTGTTGCTCTGCTGCGTTTTCATCCTCAGCCTCGAAAGATTCAACAACTCTTACTCCGTTCGCCGTTTCAGTAAATTCAACAATTACAACTCGATCATCATTAAGCGTAAAATGTATCCTTTCCCTAGGTGAAACTTTGGTAAAGGAACCTTCGAAATCGAAACCTATAGACCCATCTTTTGCTTCCATTCGATAGTTAAATTTTCCACCTACGTTCAGATTTATATCTGCCTTAGGGCAGCACCATTCATCTAGTGCGAAATTCCATTGGACAATGTCTTCAGGGTTAACCCAAGCATCCCAAACAACAGGAAGTGGTGCATTTACTTCTGTCTCAATCGTGATCTTCATTCTTTTTCCTAACTTTAATCTTTGCGGGCAACTAACGCCGCCAACACGGGCCGAAATGGAGCAGTGAAGCTGCGGAATGTAGGTCCAGCCAGCTTTGCTGGCGTCCGTGCTTGGCTTTGTTAAGCATTACACTGTAACGTACCCCTCGGACCAATGATCTTTGCCTATCTCATATTCATCAATATAAAACCCACTTTCCTCATCGATCTCAAGAGGATCAATTAGCTTTGGGCAACCAGAGAACCCTGGTTGAGAAGCTAACCTTTCAATGGCGCCTAGAGCATCCTCTTTACTTGCGTAGAGACCAATGACTTTTACACATTCATTATCTTCTGCGATGACGTGTAAGTGCTGTAGTAAAAATGCAGATTTCATATTGTGCTTAACGCTTGGGTATGCGGCGGACCGCGCGAAGCGTGGGCCGTCCGGTGGAGGCCACGTAGTGGCTGGAACGAACATCACCCACTTGTTAGGTGACGATTTTAACTACATCAGCCGTTGACTTATCAAGCTCTTTGGCAAGAATCAGCGCATTTTTTATTACCCAATAAGGCGAGTCGGGATCGAACGGTGCACTGGGTCTTGTCAAATTCCAGAGCATCTTTGCAACAGCCTCTTCAAAGAGATATTGGCTAAGTCTGACTCTATCGTTTTGCTTCTCGGCCTTAACTGTCCGGTCTCTAATTGTGGAATGAAGTCCGTGAGCTTTTACCCATCGGTGCTTTTCATCGCAAAACTTCCAAAGCAGTCTATTCGACTCCCGATCAGGAACACTATCTTCAAAGTAATTTAGAAGTGACTTGATCTCTTCAACGTACATACGAGTCACCTAACAGTGTATTCAAAAGCAGCCGCATTATATCACCAGTCAATATATCCCAAGAGGAGAAAATTCTTCTAGCCAGAAAAAACAAATAAATCAGTATGTTAGCTGATAATGGTGGAAAATTACGCTAGTGGATATATTGCGGCTGCATTATATCCTGATATTTTGCTGCTTTTTATCACAGACGTAACCCATTCAAAATCAATAAGTTAATATGCTTTTTTCTGTGGATATGTGCGGCTGCACTTGATCTTAGAGATTGACAGAGGAAGAAAGCAACAAGGTGCATATAAAAGCAGCAAGGTGAAGCCGCTAGGGATGAGCTGTTGTTTCTGGATTACAAAGTGAGTTTCGGGGAAGAGAACCAATCTTAACGGTTATTTTTATGTGCAACTGAGATTCTCAGTTTGTTAATACACAAAATATAGGCACAAAAATAATCTTATTGGATTTTATTCAGTTTGTTTTAGTGTCAAAGCTGCGTAAAATCGGTGGATATTTATCGGTATTTGGGTCGTCATTGAACAGCCTACAAAAGGCTGATGACCAAAGAGATTCGAGAGAATCAATAATTTCCTAAAAACCATTCCCTCAAAGGAGAACGGTAGCGTGACGTAAGAGTAAGTAAAAGGCGCTGACCCAAGGTGCGCTAACACCTAGGGCCAGCTAACCAAATTGATAATCGACCTATCAAAATGGCTATATGGATCATACGCTAGAAACCCGCTCGTCTTCAATAAAGTGGAGTTCATTCAGCAGGTTGGGGCATGTACCTTGGCTCTGGAAGCGTTGCGTCTGCCTTTTTTACCTCTATGCCTACCGTTCTCGCGCCCCACCTTGCTTTCCTTAAAAGTTACTTTCAAATCCTTCCATTAAGGGAGGTCTACGTATGGTTTGAGTATTCATAGGAAGCAATTATGTTGATCTTAAAGCGCCGGACGGGTGAAAACTTACGGATTGGAGCTAACGTCTCAATTACGGTATTGGAAGTTAAGGGTAATCAAGTAAAGATAGGCATACGTGCTCCCAAATCTCTACCCGTTCACCGTGAGGAAATCTATAGACGTTTGCAAAAGGAGCCGGTGTTGGGGGATGGAGGTGGTTGAGATTTCGGAACGCGCGAAGCAAGGGCGTGCGTTGCGTGCACAGTCTGCCGGGTGATAGGGTTAAAGTCTTGCTGGAGGCGCGCTAGCGCGTTCTGAGGTGGCCACGCTATTTGTAGTCGGAGGGGACTTGAGCCACTTGTTATAAATACGGTGTTTCCTTACCTGTATATAGTTGTTTCCCATCTCGCGCAAAGCGCCTTAATTAGGCCATGTATTTCAGCGGAAATTTGATCAGAGAAAATGATCGTGAGCACGGTATCCCTGCCTTTTACACCCTCGTAATCTGGCATGTTATAGATGCATTGAAAAAATAGGTCTTCATCTTCCTGACTATAAAATCGTGGGCATTCCAGCTGAATCGAGTTCATAAATTAATACTTGTAACTCCGCCAAAATTTGCCGCCTGAAGCTCAGCGTAAGGCGGTCAAATTGATGGCTTTGTTAAGGCATTCCTCTCGAAATACCGTTTATACATATTTGAGTAGTTGTTACCCACCTGAAAGGAGCTTATATCTTCGTAACTCATTTCCGAGTATTCGTCATCCCAGTTAGCAGCCCCACTAAAACCCAGCATTGAGACTGAATCTTCGCCAATGATACGTAGCTCCCCAAGTAGGAAGATTGGATACTCTGGATCTTCATCCTCAATTATGAAAAATCCATATTCTCTCCCGATAGTAGATAATACCGTATGCCAATTGGTTACATCATACTCCTTCGAGAAGTCTATCCTGGAGTACAATCCTTCATCTTTGAAGATTTGGGTCTGAAAAAGATCTGTTTTGGTTGATTCAATACTACTGACATCAGACAACCGAAGAACCATAAGCCCATCAAGATTAAAATCATATACGTATTGAATCAGAACGAGTTCTTTTGAATGTGCCAATACAAATCCTTGTATTCCATGCCCATCAATACCCTCTCTCTTGATAGTTACGAGATTCTTTTCTTCCTTAAGTTTGTTCAACTCTTCGTCCATCGGGAAGCCTTAACATTTATATAGTAATCATTCTGACCACTATTATCATGATTACCACCCTGGAATCAATCTAACGAAGAAGTGCATAAGAATCTTGAGGGATCAATAAATTACATACAAGCCTGAACTCCTGTTCCAAATGCAAAAATGAACACTTTACTCTCTATCCCCACTGAATAGACTTTCTCTAACTCCCTAGACCTTTCAATCTATCGGGGTCTTTATAAAAAATAGCAGTCGAACCGATCGAAAATCATGTTGATTTCTTATCAGGTACTTAGGAGAGTTGAAAAATGGAGCAGTATTGGAAGTGTTTTAGCGCGCTTTAGATCGTATACCACTTCGGTAAAGCTGTTTTTTGAGCTGACAAACCCATAAGCGATGCAGGTACATTGGGCACACACTCGGACTCTGAAGTTGATAGAAAATCGAAAGGCACTAGGGCAAGAAGGGGTAGTTTGATTTATGTCAAAAAAAGAAAAGGGGGCAGAGCCCCCTTTTTTAAATCAGATCCGCTCTTTAATGGAGCGGATTACCAGAACCATTAAAGGTTACTGATTTCTTCAAGCTGCTGTTGCAGACGCTCGTGAGCACCTTTCATTTCCGCGAGCTTGTCCTTCTCCTTGGCAACAACGGCTTCGGGGGCTTTGTCTACAAACTTGGGATTGTTGAGTTTGCCTTCGACTCGTGCGAGTTCTTTGGAAAGCTTATCAATCTCTTTTTGTAGACGGGCACTCTCGGCTTTAACGTCGATCAGGCCAGCCATGGGTACCAGCAATTCCATATCGCCTACCAGGGCGGTGGCGGAGGCTGGTGCAGCTTCTCCACTTTCCAGCCAGGTGATTTCTTCGAGGCTGGCCAGTTTGATCAGCAGGCTGCGGGCTTGCTCCAGCAGTTCTTGGTCACGGCTGGAACCACCGCGCAGAATCAGTGGGATTTTCTTCGCTGGGGAAATGTTCATTTCACCACGAATATTACGCACGCCTTCAATAACCTGCTTCAACCAGGCAACAGCCGCTTCCGCTTCCTCGTCGATCTTGCTGTTATCGGCCTCAGGGTATTGCTGCAGCATAATGGTGTCACCGTTGGAACCGGCGAGGGTTTTTACACGCTGCCAGATTTCTTCGGTGATAAACGGCATCAGCGGGTGGGCCAGACGCAAAATAGTTTCCAGTACGCGGATCAGGGTGCGGCGGGTGCCTTTCTTCACTGCGTCGGAGGCGTTGTCGTCCCACAGTACCGGCTTGGACAGTTCCAGGTACCAGCTGCAGTATTCGCTCCAGATAAAGTCGTACAGGGCCTGGGAGGCGAGGTCGAAGCGGTAGGTATCCATCGCTTCGCGTACGGTGATTTCGGTGCGCTGCAGCTGGGAAACAATCCAGCGGTCGGCGATAGTCAGTTCATAGTCGCTGCTGTTGTCCTGGCCACAGTCCTGTCCTTCGCAGTTTTGCAGCACGTAGCGGGAGGCATTCCAGATCTTGTTACAGAAGTTGCGGAAGCCTTCGATACGGCCCACATCAAACTTGATGTCGCGGCCGGTGGATGCCAGTGAGTAGTAGGTGTAGCGCAGGGCATCGGTACCAAAAGCAGAGAAGCCTTCGGGGAAGTCCTTGCGGGTTTGCTTTTCGATCTTCTCGCGCAGGTGCGGTTGCATCATGCCGGAGGTGCGCTTGGCTACCAGGCTCTCCAGGTCGATACCGTCGATCAAATCGATTGGATCGATCACGTTGCCCTTGGATTTGGACATCTTCTGGCCGTGGTTGTCGCGCACCAGGCCGTGCACGTACACGGTGTTAAACGGTACTTCCTTTTTGAAGTAGAGGGTCAGCATCATCATGCGCGCGACCCAGAAGAAAATAATATCGAAGCCGGTGACCAGTACGGAGCTGGGGTGGAAGGCTTTCAATTCTTCGGTATCTTCTGGCCAGCCCAGGGTGCCGAAGGTCCACAGGCCGGAGGAGAACCAGGTGTCGAGTACGTCGTAGTCCTGGCGCAGGCTGATGTCGGCGCCCAGGTTGTGCTTCTCGCGCACTTCCTCTTCGCTGCGGCCAACGTAGACTTTGCCTTCGCTGTCGTACCAGGCGGGGATGCGGTGGCCCCACCACAGCTGGCGGGAAATACACCAGTCCTGGATATCGCGCATCCAGGAGAAGTACATGTTTTCGTAGTTTTTCGGTACGAACTCAACGCGGCCATCTTCAACAGCGGCGATGGCTTCATCGGCCAGGGGCTGGGTTTTTACGTACCATTGATCGGTGAGCCAGGGCTCGATCACGGCGCCGGAGCGGTCTCCGTGAGGGACCTTGAGGGTGTGGGGCTCTACTTTTTCCAGCAGGCCGAGGGCGTCCAGGTCGTCGACAATCTGGGTGCGCGCGGCAAAGCGCTCCATGCCCCGGTATTTTTCCGGCACTGCGTCGTTCAGGTGGGCGTCGGCATCGAGGATGTTGATCATCTCGAGGTTGTGGCGCTGGCCCATCTCGTAGTCGTTGAAGTCGTGGGCCGGGGTGATTTTTACACAGCCGGTGCCGAATTCACGATCGACGTATTCGTCGGCAATAATCGGGATTTCGCGATCCGCCAGGGGCAGCTTGATGGTCTTGCCAATCAGGTGCTGGTAGCGCTCGTCTTCCGGGTGTACGGCTACGGCGGTATCGCCGAGCATGGTTTCCGGGCGGGTAGTGGCGACCACCAAGTGGCCAGAGCCGTCGGAGAGCGGGTAGCGGAAGTGCCACAGGTGACCCTGCTTCTCTTCGTTTAATACTTCCAGATCGGAGATCGCAGTGTGGAATTTCGGGTCCCAGTTCACCAGGCGCTTGCCGCGATAAATCAGGCCGTCTTCATACAGTTTGATAAAGACTTCCTGCACCGCTTTGTAGAAGCCGTCGTCCATAGTGAAGCGTTCGCGGGACCAGTCGGGGCTGGCGCCCAGGCGGCGCAGCTGGCGGGTAATGGTGCCGCCGGACTCTTCCTTCCACTCCCAGACCTTCTCAATAAACTTGTCGCGGCCCAGGTCGTGGCGGGATATGCCTTCGGCGCCCAGCAGGCGCTCTACCACCATCTGGGTGGCGATACCGGCATGGTCGGTGCCCACTTGCCACAGGGTGTTGTCCCCTTGCATGCGATGGTAGCGAATCAGGGCGTCCATGATGGACTCCTGGAAACCGTGGCCCATATGCAGGCTGCCGGTGACGTTCGGCGGCGGGATCATGATGCTGTAGGGCTTGGCCTCAGTATCCCCGGAAGGCTTGAAGTAGCCGTTCTCCTCCCAGGTTTTGTACCACTGCTGTTCGATGGCGTTGGGCTGGTATGTTTTGTCCATGCGGGCGGGAAACCTTGTGTTTAACTGACTGCGTGCACAGCGTTTTGGCTCAGGATAGTCTGGTGCTTGCTCGGGCTGCGCGGAAAAAGGGGGAATTATACCGCTGGGGTCTGGTGGGCAAAAGGCAGGTTTTGCCTGTATTGGTAATCAGTCCCAGACGCCCAGCTCGTCGACGACTTTTTCTATCTGTGCGCGCAACCGCCTCTCCAGTTGTGGCAATTGCTGTGCAACTAACTGTTCGATCAGGGCCTGGCGCTGCCGTTCCTTCTCGGTTGGCTCCAGCTGGTCGGCAGGCTCCCCTTCTTCAGTAATGGCTTGGGCCATTGCCAGGGCCTGAGTGCGTGTACCTGCGCTGGCGGGGTCTACCGGCTCTGGACTTTGGGCATCCTGGTCTACACCGGTGGGAACCTTGCCACCAGTGAGGCGCGCACGAATATGGGCAGGCAAGAAAGGGTTTTCCTGGGCGGGGCTGCTCTCTACCTGAGCTTGCTTCGCAGTTTCAGTTATCCCTCTGCCAGTCGCTTCAGGATCTGTCACCTCGGTTTCAGTCTCAGTTGGGGGCAGTTCCTGTAGTGGACGCAGCAATGCCAGGTCGGACTCAGCTAGCTGCATTTCGCACTCTGAAGGGGCAACTTCTTCCACCGGCGAGAATAGAATAGGCAGATCCGCCGTATCCAGGGCATCCTCCTCTATAGTAGGGGCTGATTGCTGCTGAGACATAGAGTCTGTTGATGAAGGGAGATCCGATGGTGGCTCGGCAGTAAGGGTGGGGACCTCTACCTGGGATCGGGGCTCTGGTGTCTGTTGGGAAGTGCCTTGCCCGTGAGGGCCGGCTACTTGATTGAGCAGGGGAATTTCGTCCAGGTCGTCGCTATTAAGGAGGTCGTGCAACGAACTGAGCTCGCTGAGCAATTCGCTGGGCTGCTTGCGTTGTTGTCCGCGCTGCTTGTGTTTGTTCTTTCGACCGGACATAGCGGTAGTGAGTAATTACATGCCTTAGTTGATCTTATGGGATTGTAACGGATATCCGCGATCACGGAAGTGACCAAATCGTAATCGTGAGCGCTGCAGTGTATCTGGATGTTGTACAACTATCTCCGCAAGGCGCTCAAAGCGGCTGAACCACTTGGGCACTTTGCTACATAAATTAATCAGCAGTCCATGGTGAGTTCCCGGATCTTCCCCGCTATTAATTTCAATGGCTGAGTGCTGCTCTTCGCTTTGAGCAGCATGTGGGAGAAAGCTGTCTTCGCGAAAAGTCCACAATAGCTGGTCGATCTGGCTGGCGTGGTCCCGGTTATCGACGGCAACCAGCACGCGCAACCCACTGCGGTAAGCCTTATCCGCAAGGCGACAGGCGAAAATATCCGCCTGTTGGGGCTGGTCGGATGAAAGGATATAAAAGTCGATTCGAGTCATCGAGGGCGCCGGTGAAATTCTTGTCCATGCAGAAAAGACAGACGGCCCCACCGGAGCCGTCCTATCAGCTACCCACCGTAAAGTGGGCGGCTATTGTGCGCGTTTAGCGCTTATTTGCCCAGGAGGTATTCAACTAGTAGTGGAACCGGGCGGCCTGTAGCGCCTTTGGCGGCGCCAGACTTCCAGGCACTACCTGCGATGTCCATATGTGCCCAGTTGTAATCCTTGGTGAATCGCGCCAGGAAGCATGCGGCAGTAACAGAGCCCGCCTCGCGGCCGCCAATGTTTTGCATATCGGCAAAGTTGGAGTCCAGCGAGGGTTGATATTCATTCCACAGAGGCATTTGCCAGGCGCGGTCTCCGGTAGTCTCGCCGGCCTTGATCAGCTCTTTAGCGAGCTTTTCGTTATTGGCATACAGGCCTGTTGCATGGTGACCAAGGGCAATAACACAGGCACCAGTCAGGGTAGCGATATCAATAACAGCACGGGGTTTGTACTTGCCGGCATAAGTAAGGGCATCGCAGAGTACCAGGCGGCCTTCGGCATCGGTATTCAGGATCTCGATGGTTTTACCTGACATTGAGGTCACAATGTCACCGGGCTTGCTGGCGCCGCCACTGGGCATGTTCTCTGCGGCAGCAACCATGCCCACAACATTGATCGATGGCTTCAGCTCTAATAGTGCATTCATCACGCCGAAGACACTGGCAGCACCACCCATGTCGTACTTCATTTCATCCATAGCCAGGCCGGGCTTGATGCTGATGCCGCCGCTATCAAAAGTGATGCCCTTGCCGACCAGTACAATCGGCTTGTCACTGGCTTTACCACCTTTGTAGTTCATGGCAATCAAGGCCGGCGGCTGGTCGCTCCCCTTGGCAACACTCAGCAGGGCACCCATGCCCAGGGCTTTCATTTTCTTTTCATCAAGGACCGTGGTAGTGAGTTTTGTGTGTTTTTTGGCCAATGCACGAGCTTCACTTGCCAGGTAATTGGGGGTACAGATGTTGCCTGGCATATCGCCCAGTTCACGGGCTACATTACTACCGATTGCTTGGGCTGCCCCGATATCGATTCCAGATTGAATAGATTTGAGTTGCTTTCGCTCCAGGCCGTGTACCGTGAACTTGCTCAAGGGATAGGGCTTTGCGTCAGTCTGGCACTGGGTGAAGCGGTAGGTGGCAAGTCCGGCTGCCATTGCAATTTGCTGTGCTTGCCAGGACTTGTCTGCACCGTCTACATCCAGTTCACACAGATAAGAAGTGGCGTCCTTGAACTTTTTAGCCGCTGTAGCGCTGGTCGTGGCCAGCTTGCGGAATTCAGCCTGGGTGAGAGCACCCTTGCCGGCACGAACGACCAGTACGCGATCACTGGGACCTTCGATCAAGTCAATCAGTTGGGTGCTGCCTGGCTTGGTGCCGAGGTCACCGCGCTTGAGGATTTTGCCAATCACTCCCCCGGTGAGTTTATCTAGGCTTTTTCCACTGTGGGTAAGGCTGTTTTTGGCATCTGCCGAAATAATGGAGCAGGCTGTGCGCTGTTTGGTGATATCCAAAACCTTGGCGGAGAACTGCATTTTTAGCTTTCCTTAAAATCTGACAAAAGATTGCATGGCTCTGAGCCGAGACATAGCAAGAATTTTTAGTGATAATGCGTCGCACAAGTTTAACCTGCCCATCTCTGGAATGCTGTACTCGGTGGGAAACTTGTTCATTTTGAGTCCAGATTTCATCACACCGCTGTCACCAAGGAATACGTTCGCCCTGTGATTATTTTCCGCTACCTCTGCCGTGAGCTGCTGTTTGCCACGCTGGCAGTCAGCGCTGTTTTACTTTTAATGGTGATGAGTGGCCGATTTGTTAAATACCTGGCGGAGGCTGCCGCGGGTGATATCTCGGCTAATATTCTTTTCTCCCTGATGGGGTTCCGTCTGCCGGGGTTCCTTGAACTTGTGCTGCCCCTGGGGCTTTTCGTTGGGATACTGCTCGCCTACGGTCGCTTGTACATTGAGAGTGAAATGACAGTGTTGCATGCCTGTGGTTTCAGCGAGTGGCGACTGCTGATGTATACCCTGGCTCCAGCATTGATGGTGGCTCTGGTCGTGGCTTCCATGAGCTTGTATTTCTCTCCTGCAGGTGTGGCACGCTCTACTAACTTGCTCAATATTGAGAAAGCCCGCAACGAGTTCGACCACCTGATACCAAAGAAATTTATCTCCACCAGTGGCGGTCGAGCAGTCTATTACGCTGAGTCCCTTAGTGAGGATAAGTCCACAATGCAGGATGTTTTCCTGGCTGAGTTGGGTGCGACTGAGGAGGAGACACAGGCAAACCACCAAGTGGTGACCCGTGCGCGCGAGGGTGTGCAGCAAGTCGACCCTGAGACAGGGTTGCGTTATTTGGTGTTGCGCGATGGTTATCGTTATGCAGGGGTGCCTGGGCAGCGTGAGTACAGGCAGATGGAGTTTGACACTTATGAGGTGCTGCTCGAGGTTCCTCAATTGCGCAATCGTTGGCGTGACCAGATGGAATCAGCACCCACCTTGCAGCTATTAAAGAGTGATGACCCCAAAGAGAAGGCATTCCTCTATTGGCGCTTCAGCCTTCCAGTTTTAGTACTAGTGGTCGCCGTGTTGGCTGTCCCTTTATCCCGAACAAACCCCCGGCAGGGGCGCTTTGCCAAGATGATCCCTGCGATCCTCCTTTACCTGATATACCTGGTAACTCTGCAGGGCGTTCGTGGTGCCATTGAGGACGGCAAGTTTGCCAACCCCTCTGTGATTTGGCTGGTGCATCCGCCGTTCCTATTGATCGGTTTGTTGTTGCTGGCTATGAGGAACTGGCGGCGCAAACCCAAGTTGCGCCCAGAGGGAGTAGGGGAGGCGACAAATGCTAAGGCTTGATCTGTATATTGGTCGAACCATAGCCCTGGCAGTGGGTGCGGTACTTCTTGTTATCCTCGGGCTGGATATTGTATTTGCCATTGTCGATCAACTGGGAGAATTCAAGGAAGGCTACGGCTTTGCGGAGGCAGTGCAGTATGTTTTGTGGAAGCTTCCTGCACGGATTTATGAGCAGTTAGGTTTTTCCGCACTGGTTGGCTGTATGGTTGGCCTGGGGACTTTAGCCGGGACCAGCGAGTTGACGGTTATGCGCGCTGCTGGAGTGTCGATCGGTCGTATTGCCTGGGCTGTGATGAAGCCGATTATCCTGCTGATCCTGATCGGTTTGGCACTGGCCGAATTTGTTATTCCGAAGACAAATGTCATTGCTGAGAACAACCGTGCCCGCGCGCTCGGAGAACTGGAGGCCACCGGTCTGGAGAGTGGTCTTTGGCTGAAAGACAGCGGGGAATTTGTGCATTTCAACGCGGCCCTGCCGGATGGCGAACTATACGGAATAACCCGCTATCACTTTGACAGTGACCAGGAGCTTAAACGCGTAGAGTTTTCTGAGCGTGGGCAGTTCGAAGGGGATAAATGGCAGTTGGAAAACAGTCGTATTACCAGCTTTTCAGCGGAGAATACCCAGAGTGAACTGGTACCGACCAGTAGCTGGAATGCCGAGATTTCCCCAGAGCTTTTTGCGCTCATTGTACCGCTACCCTCAGACCTATCCCCGAGAGATCTCTGGTCCTATGGTACCTTTCTCGATCGCAAGGACGAGGATTCCAGTCGCTACTGGCTGCAGTTCTGGAAAAAGCTTTTGCAACCACTCACCATTGCCAGCCTGGTGATGGTAGCGATCTCCTTTATCTTTGGGCCTTTGCGCGAGGTAACCACGGGGTTACGGGTTTTTACCGGCATTATTGTCGGTATTGTTTTCCAGACAGTGCAGGATATGCTTGGTCCGTCTTCATTGGTTTTTGGCTTCCCACCACTACTGGCCGTGGTGGTGCCCATAATTCTGTGCTTCATAGTGGGGTGGTTACTACTTAAGCGCGCCCGCTGAAGCGAATCACTTTTTCTTTTTGGGCAGCAGGCGCACCTGGGACTCAGATATCAGGTCGTGCCAGCTGGCCTTATCAGACCTGGCCCAAGCGGAAAAATAGCCGAGGCCAAGGCATGCCAATGATATTGGTGCCACTACAGCACGCAGGATACATTGACGCCATGAAAGCTGGACGCCATCGGGATTGGCTACGATGAGACGCCAGGCGCGCATACCAACAGTTTGCCCAGCCACACGCCAGGACCAAAAAAGTATCCTGCGATGACCGCAACTGCACCCAACTGGTAAATCGGGCCGCCCACACAAGGACTGTAATCCATGGCTTCCGGCTGGCAGTTGAGACCTCCAATTGCCGATGCGACAGGTAAGGCGACGAAGCCATAGACCATCATTAGCCCCATCAGGATCAGCAAATCGTACATCAGGGCCGCAAGGCGCCGTCCAACACCGGCTATAGGTAGTTCTGGGAAGGTAGTTGGGGTATTTGAGGTACTCACGGCAATCTCCGCCAAATTCAGATGGCGGAGATTCTAACAAACCTGAAGCTATGCAAGGAAAGGCCGCTTGCCAGTACTAGAATTCGTACTCGAAGGAGACTTTGAATTTGTCGTTTGAGAGGCTAAACCCATAATCGACAGAGTTGCCAATCTTACCGCGGTTGGTGGTATAGCGCAGTAGGCTGTTCCGGGCTGTGCGTTTATTACGTTGCTTATAGGTCTCAAAACCCATTTTCAGGATTTTGACCAGGGCCTTGCCTCCGGTAGTTGGTCGGTGTTCAGAAGGGTAGGTATGCATCTTCAGCCATTGGTAGTTAAGACGCCTCTGCGTACTGTTCATGGAGTTGTTGCGGAGGAAATCTGCTGCTTGGAGAAGGTCTGCATTGCCCATAGCGAAGGCGCTATCGGAGAAGTAAAGATTGCCGGATTGTAAATTGAGGGCCTGTTGGGAGTCGGGGATAAATAAGTCATCAGCGGAGCAGAAGCAGCAGGCGGGAAGCAGGAGCAATCCCACAGTTGTTGGTAAGGTCTTTCCCTGTCTGATTCTGAAGTTGCAGAGTACCATTCGATTTACCCCAGGGTGTTACTTCTCATCGGGACGCCGTAAGCGGTCGTTAAATTTATTATGGGACACCCAAATCAAAGCGTTATCCCTTATAAAATAGGCGGCTCTTACAACTTCACTTACTGGACAGTCGGGGATTGACGGTTAATTTTCTGCAGGCCGCATTAACTGGACACTTTTCCATTTTTGTCCAAGCAGTCGCAGATGTGAGCAGCAGGACGCCAATGTTTTTTTATTATTTTTTTGATATTGCCAGATTAATGCTAATGAAAAATTGATCTTGAGTTATGGGTCAATATCCATGGGTCTACCAAGACCCAGATCGGTTAAAACCGCAGCTTGGCGTAATAATTTTCTATACTGAACTTTTAATGCCACTTTTCCACAGAGAGTGAGTGTTGGCTTGTTTGCTCAGGGCACTACAAAGTGGTTGTTAGCCGGCCGCACAATATAAGTGAGGCTGGAAGCCCTGTTGTGGGATTGAGGGGCTCCTTCAGGGAGAGCAGTACCAGGTTATTTTGGGTAAACAGATCAACCCAGCTTGATATGGTGCGGAAGTACCAGGGTGCGGCCTCTTCGAAATTCCCTTCGATCCCTTCCCAGGTGCCGGGTCTCCAGCCATCTGTGTAATCCTGCTCTCCGCAAGAAATCAAAGGATGTAATGTCTGGACCAGCAAGTGGCCTCCAGGGTTGAGTAGGCTGCCAGCTTTCTGGAAAAAAACCTCCGTTGCCGATTCACCGATCAGCGAGAAGTTACACACCACCAGGTCAAACTTTTGCCCCAAGGCTTTCGTGTCCAGATCTTCATAGCTGGTTGTCAGGAATTGTTGATAATTCCCGCTGCGATGCTGTGCCTCTGTAATGAGTTCGGCTACGGCATCAATACCGTAGACATCAATGTTTTTAGCTGCCAAGTTGCGGGCCAACCAGCCTTCGCCGCAGCCGACATCCAGGACATTTGTAGGGTTGTGCGCCAAAATAGCTTCGATAATGGCGCGGTTGGTGATTAACTCCCGACTGGGAATAGCCGCTCGATCAATAACATTCACCCACTCCCCAGCATTTTTGTGCCAGCTTTGCAGGATTTTATTATCACTGAACTCGTAATCCTTCACCTTTGATCCTTTTCGTCTATGTAATTTCTTTCTGGTTGAGTGTACCGTCATGACAAATCCAGCTGCAAAGGTGCTGAGGTCCCATGTCCACTCAAATGGTGTTTGATTATGTGATCGTAGGTGCCGGCTCTGCCGGCTGTGTATTGGCTAACCGTTTGAGTGCTGATGAGCAACATCGGGTCTGCCTGCTGGAGGCGGGCCCTCCAGATCGCAGCCCACTGATATCCATGCCCCTGGGGATAGGTATGCTGCTTTCCGGGACCGGTTACAACCTTCATCACTTTACAGAACCCCAGGAGCACCTGCACGAACGGCGCCTGTTCTGGCCTCGTGGTCGCACCCTGGGTGGCAGTAGTTCTATTAATGCGATGGTTTATATTCGCGGTAATGGTGAAGATTATGATGCCTGGGAAGCTGCCGGCAACCCGGGCTGGGGTTGGCGTAGTATGCTGCCGTATTTCCTTCTGTCTGAAGGTAATGAGCGTGGCAGCGATGCCCATCACAGTGGCTATGGTCCGCTTTCAGTAAACGATCTGAAATGGAAGACTGAGTCGGGACAGGCATTCCTGCGGGCAGCACAATCTGTCGGACACAGGTTAAATGATGATTTTAACGGCAGCCAGCAGAGTGGAGTCGGCTTTTACCAGGTAACCCAACGTCATGGGCGCCGCTGTTCTGCCGCTGCGGCCTATTTGCATCCAGTCAAGAAACGTCCCAATTTAAGGGTATTGACCCGCAGCCCGGTAGCGCGCCTCATGTTGAAGGGCGATCGGGCAGTGGGGGTGGAGTTGCTCAACGGTAAAAAGATCCTGGCAAATAAGGAGGTTTTACTCTGTGCTGGGGCGATTCAGTCTCCGCACCTACTATTACTCTCAGGTATTGGCCCCCAGGAGGAACTGCGGAAGTTTGATATTCTGCTGCAGAATCACCTGCCTGGGGTAGGGAAGAACCTCCAGGACCATTTGGATATTTCCCAGGTAGTGAAAACCTCGGCCCCAATCACTTTTGCAAATGACTTGTGGGCGAAACTGAAGCACGCTACGCGCGCGCCTGAGTGGTTCTTCCTGAACCGCGGGCCATTAACCAGTAATGTTGCTGAAGCTGGGGGCTTCGCCAGTTCAACCTTGGCTAATGGCTGCCCGGATATACAGTTTCACTTCACTGCAGTGCCATCTTTTGATCACGGTCTTACTAAACAATCTGGGTATGGTTACACGATGCATGCATGTGCATTGCGCCCTAAAAGCCGTGGGGAAATCACCCTCAATACTGAGAGCCCCAAGGCGCTGCCGAGTATCCAGCCAAATTACCTAAGCGAACCAGATGATATGCAGGTGATGGTGGAATCCTTCGAGATGTCTCGGGACATCATTAACCAGGAAGATTTGCTGCGCTATCAGAAACGGTTGTTGTTGCCCGATCAAAAGCTCACCAACAAGGCTTCTATCAAGCACTATATTCGTCAGCATGCCGAGACAATTTATCACCCGGTGGGAACCTGTAAGATGGGCAATGATGATCTTGCGGTGGTCGATGCTGAGCTAAAAGTGCATGGTGTAGATGGACTGAGAGTTGTGGACGCCTCCATAATGCCCACCCTGATCAGCGGCAACACCAATGCGCCGGTGATCGCTATTGCAGAAAAGGCGGCGGATCTGATCTTGCAGCGTACGCCGCCATCAATGATGAAGAATACTCAAGTTCAGGAAGTTGAATGATTTGGCAATGTCCTCTCTGTGCAAAGCCGTTGACGCTGGGAAAAGAAACCTGGCACTGCAGTAACCGGCACAGTTTTGATCGAGCACGGGAAGGTTACGTTAATTTGTTACCGGTTTATCGCAAGCGTCGTAAGGAACCGGGAGATTCAGCTGAGATGTTGCGCGCGCGGCGCCGATTTCTCAAGGCGGGTTATTACCGCCCATTAGTAGATGCAATTGCAGCGCTGTTGCCACCGAAATCCGGTCGTAAACTCTTGGATATTGGCTGTGGAGAGGGATATTACTTACGCCAACTGGAATCCGCTGGGTGGCATGGTCATGCCCTGGCTGGTGTGGATATTTCAAAGTCCGGTGTGCGTATGGCAGCTAAATCTGACAGTGGCGCCCAGTTTATTGTGGCCAGTAATGTCAACCTGCCGGTATCCTCGAATAGCGTAGATGACTTGCTACGCATTTTTGCGCCGGCCCCGGATGAAGAAATGCTGCGGGTGTTAAAAGTGGGGGGGCAGCTGTTGGATGTTTCACCTGGACCGGACCACCTCTGGACCCTAAAAGGCCAGCTATATAAAGAGCCACGTAAACACCCTGCGCCAAAATTGGTTGAGGAACTTTACCCTGAGGTGGATATGCGCTGTTGCTTTCCTTTTAAGTTGCAGGGGCACGAAGCGATTACCGATTTTCTCGCCATGACCCCCTTTGCCTGGAAAGGCTGCCGAGAGGCCCGTGCAGAATTGGAGCAACAGGACAGCCTGGTTCTGGAAGCCGACTTTATTGTGCGCCGCTTTATCAAGCGTAAGTAGGTTTTACTTAGGGTAGCGAAATGATTTCTCCCATGGCTGCAGCTCGGGTTGATAGAAGTAACTAGAAGAGATTTATGGCAACACCAAAAGACTATGCATTTATGCGCAGGGCCCTGGAATTGGCGGAACTTGCCGCAGAGAGGGGTGAGGTGCCTGTTGGAGCAGTGCTGGTTCAGGATGGCAAGGTTATTGGCGAAGGCAGCAATCGTCCCATCGGGAATTGTGACCCCAGTGCTCATGCGGAAATAGTGGCGCTGCGTCGAGCTGCTGAAGGTAAACAGAACTATCGCCTGCCCAATACAACGCTTTATGTAACGATAGAGCCCTGTACCATGTGCTTCGGTGCCCTGGTTCACGCTCGCGTCAACCGGCTAGTGTACGGTGCCACCGAGCCCCGGGCGGGCGTGGTGGAGAGCCAGTTAAAGTTAGGGGAGGCAGGTTTTTTCAATCATAAGATCGCCGTGGAGTCTGGAGTGATGGCGGAGGAAGCTGGAAAACTGGTGCGCGAGTTTTTTCATGGTCGACGCTGAACTGGCTTTTGCATTCCTGGTGAACAGCATCATTGTGGCAATTGTCGTGTTGATTCACCATGAGGTCCTCAACGCTCTGGTCCACTTAGGGCGCTGGTTGCCTGTCCGGCATAATTTCGCCATAGTAATTGGAGTATTTGGAGCCCTCCTGGCTCATGTAGCAGAAATCTGGCTGTTTGCTTACGGTTACTACTTTATGGTGAATTCGCCTTATTTTGGGACTTTAGTGGGCAATTTTAATGGCAGCCTGCTCGACTGTGCTTACTTCTCTTTTACCACATATACCTCGTTAGGCTTTGGGGATATAGAACCCCTGGGGCACTTGCGCTTTACTGCAGGGCTGGAAGCGCTGACAGGGTTGGTTATGATCACATGGACGGCTTCATTTATGTTCCTGAAAATGCAAAGAGTCTGGGATATTTAAACTGATTACAACTTCATTCTCGCAGTGCGACCAGGCCTCTGTTTCGGTTTTTGTGCAGGATAGAAGGCCTGGTAATGCCGCAGTAAATAAATATGTCTCTCGACACTGCGCCACAATTTGCCAAATGGATGTACCCAGTAGAGCCAGCGCGCAACTTTTGCTCGTCCCACATTCGACTTTACGATGCTTGAGGTGTGCGCTGTTTCCCAAAGCAAATGAGGCTCTACACCATACAGTTTCAGATCAAACTGCCAGAAGTGATCAAAGACTTTATCAATCGGCTCGAAAATACGATTGGCATGGCCCAGGATCTTTTCCATACCCTTACGGTTAAGCAAATACCCTTGGGCACCGCACCAGCCGCGTTCAGGGCGAACCAGCTTGTGAATGCCGTCATTCAGTGTCTTGATAATCTTGCGTTTGCGTACTTTAAGCCCCATCAGCCGGATCATTTCAATTTCTTCCGGTAGGCGCTCAAGCTCGGCCAGTATTTTGCCAAAATCCGGCTCCAACTGTACATCATCTTCCAGGATGCAAACCCGGTTGAGACCGGTTTGGTAGGCGAGACGGATAGCGCGCAAGTGGGCTAAGTAGCAGCCAACTTCAGAGTTTTTAAGTGCGCATAGGTGGCGCCAACGGGTTGTACGATTGCAAAGGACTTCATCACCTTCAAACCTGGGAAGGGCAGAGCGTCCATCGACACCGCTGACTAAGGCGGTTCGCAGTCTTTGGGACTTGAGGGTTTCCAGAAGGTTATAGACGGTTCCTCCCTCTGGGTGGAGGCTGATAATCCAGCAGGGAGTTTGGGCTATAAAAAGAGGGATCTTCTGCGGTTTGCGCTGCAGCCTGGGGCGAAGACTAAGCGGAAGGCGCCGTTTTAGGCGGTGTTGGGGGAATAGAGGTTGTCGTAAGCGGACAGGCTTGGTCACAACTACAGCAGGGCTCTCAATTTCGGGGTACACATAGACTCCCAACCCCCAGAGGGAGAAAAGTGACCGTAACTAGAAAGCTTCTGCATAACGTTAACCTCAGTCACTGCAAGCAAACTGGTAGTGTTGGCAAAGCCTTACTTCCATTTAGGCGATCAAGTGGAGAATGGTTTTCTCAATGGATATTAGTGATCGACTAAAAAGTCAGAGCATTACATGCACCGTTACAGCTGGATGGTGCTAGGCCTAAAATAAGTTGCCTTCTAGTCTGAGTGGGTGATTGATTTTCCTCTAAGTGCAAGGGAGGCTTTGGAATGAAAACAGAGCAACAAAAGTGCTAAAGGGAATATGCAAACCGATTTGATATTGGCCAAAAACTATTGGCAATAATTGTTTGATACCACATAAGAATTTTATAGGTACTACGGAAATTTATATGAAGTCAGATTTAATTAAGATGGCGCTGATTCTTGGGCTATTGAGCTGCGT
Organism: Microbulbifer sp. MLAF003; assembly: GCF_030012965.1. NCBI lineage: Bacteria > Pseudomonadati > Pseudomonadota > Gammaproteobacteria > Cellvibrionales > Microbulbiferaceae > Microbulbifer > Microbulbifer sp. MLAF003. The sequence continues at coordinate 3,726,566 of NZ_CP120232.1, read as the reverse complement.
TGGCCCAGTCGCTATCGATATGTATTTGCCGGCATTGCCGGATATTGCAGCAAGTTTTGGTGCCCCTATTGAGGCAGCACAGTACACCCTGATGTCTTATTTCATTGCTTTTGGAGTTTGCCAGCTTATTTATGGGCCGGCTTCAGATATGTTTGGGCGTAAGCCCCCCTGTACTTCGGGCTACTTCTTTTTACCCTTGCATCAGTTGGCTGCGCTGTGGCCCCGACCATTGAATCGCTAATAGCTTTGCGCTTTTTGCAGGGAGTAGGTGCTGCTTCAGTAATGTCTATTCCACGAGCGGTTATACGTGATCATTATACCGGTGCTCGTGCGACCCGCTTGATGACTACAGTAATGCTGGTAATTTCTATCTCCCCGATGCTGGCGCCGCTGATTGGCAGTATCTTAATAGTACCCTTTGGCTGGCGCAGTGTTTTTATCCTGATTGCCCTGTTAACCCTCGCCAGTCTACTTTTGGCTGTAAGCAGTTTACCGGAGACGCTTGAGCGAAAGCATCGTATTCCATTCCAGTTCAGTGCCATGTTGGGGGCTTTTTCTACACTTTTACGCGATCCGGTTTACATGGGATTGACTTGCATAGGTGGCTTGGGCATTGCCAGTTTCTTTTCCTTTCTTGCCACGGCTTCTTTTTTGTATACAGGGTTTTACGGTCTTACTCCGACAGAGTTCAGCCTGGCGTTTGCTTTAAATGCCCTTGGTTTTTTTGTTTCAAGTCAATTTGCTGCAAATCTTGGAATGCGTTTTGGTTCAGTAGCAGTGGTGAAGTGGGCCACTGCCGGTTTTGCCATAAGTTCTCTTGTGATGTGCGCTGTGACTTTTGCCGGTTTTGATGAGTTTGTTTTATTAGTGGCAATGCTACTGGCGACCAACGTGTTTCTCGGCCTGGTAATCCCCACTTCAATGGTGCTTTCCCTTGAGGAGCATGGGCCTATTGCAGGCACCGCTGCAGCGTTGGGCGGAGCCCTGCAAATGTTACTGGGTGCATTGTCGATTGTGTTAACCAGTCTGGTATTTGATGGAACTCCCCAGCCTCTGACTGCCGCCATCGCAACTTGTGGTGTGGCCGCATTGGTAATATCTCGGTTGACCCTACGCGGTATTGCGCACCTGGCGGTACCCTCAAGCTGAGGAGCTCATTAATCCGATAGGTTTTTTAGTGGCTCAATGGAGTTATGTAACAATGGAAAATGTATTGGTTTACTCTGACAGTGTTTCCTGGGGCGTCATCCCTGATACCAGGAAGCGTATGGCTTTTCACTTGCGTTGGCCTGGAGTACTTGAGCGAAGCTTGAATGAAAAAGGCTGTGACGTGCGGGTGATAGAAAACTGCCTGAATGGTCGTAAAACAGTGTGGGATGATCCGTTCCGGGAGGGGCGGAAGGGGGTTGATGGCCTGGCGCAAGTGATAGAAATGCACTCACCACTAAAGTGTGTTCTGTTGATGTTGGGAACCAATGATTTCCAGGATACTCATGATAATAAAGCCTGGATGGCCGCTCAGGGGGTGGCAAAGTTGGTGTCAGTAATCAGACAAGCACCCATTGAGCCCGGCATGTCGATTCCTAAAATATTGATTATTGCTCCATTGGCTATCAATAACCCCAAAGGTATTATCGGCCATAAATTTGCGGGGGCTGAGCAGCGCTGTAAGAACTTTCCGGCAGAACTGGAAAAAGTATCCCGGGAGCTAGGCACCCACTACCTGGATGCCAACACTTTAGTCAAGGTTAGTGATATTGATGGTATTCATCTCGATGAAGACCAGCATTCCATTCTTGGCCAGGAAGTTGCTGATTACCTGCGGAAAATAAAAGTCTTAAGTTGGCCCTAGAGGTATACTTCCCAAATAGAAAAGGGCACCGGAAAATCTCTGGTGCCCTTTTCTAACCCAAGCTTTTAAGATGTACAGTATCAGGTGTAGGCACCGCTACTATAGATCAGCTCGTAGCTATGGCTGTAGAGTTCCAGGATGTTTCCGAAGGGGTCCTCCATATAAATCATGCGATAGGGTTTCTCTCCCGGATAGTAATACCTGGGCTTGGGCATGCGCTTTTTACCACCGGCGGCGACTATCCTTTCAGCTAGCTCTTCAAGGTTTGGGTCCTGCACGCAAAAGTGGAATATACCAGTCTTCCAGTATTCAAAATTATCTTTTGGGTTTTCCTGATTAGGAAACTGGAATAGTTCTACTCCGATACGGTCACCGGTCGACAGGTGGGCAATGCGAAAGCTACCCCATTTGGCCCCAAAGACATCGGTGCACATCTCGCCAATAGCGCTATGATCTTCATTGATTTCCGTTGGCGGCATAATCAGATACCACCCCATGAGCTCTGTGTAAAACTTAACAGCCGCCTCCAGGTCTGGCACCGATATGCCGATGTGAGAAAAATTTCTCGGATAAACATTCTTCATTGGTGGTTCTCCAAAAGTTGCGTCCGTTTCTAAGTTACTGTGGATAATCCATTACGTATAATTATGATTTGTGATTATTTTGAGTAATTTTTGTAATGATAAATCCTGTGTGGCTGCGCAGTTTCTGTGCATTGGTAGAATTGGGCAGCTTTACCAGAACGGCGCAGCACCTGCACATGACCCAGTCTGGCGTCAGTCAGCACTTGCGTCGGTTAGAGGACTTTCTAGGGCTATCTCTGATCCAGAGGAATGGAAAGCAATTCACCCTTACCCAGGCGGGTGAAAAGTTATATATCGAAGCCCAAGATATCGTCGATTCTCTCTCTACACTGGGTCAACGCCTTAGTGAAGATCCGGCTTATGAAGGGCAAGTGAGAATCCAGTCTCCCGGTAGTGTCGGGCTAAAGCTATACCCCAAATTACTGAATTTGCAGAAGACATACCCGAAACTCACCATAGACTATCACTTCGCCCCTAATAGTGGCGTAGAAGAATCCATACTTGGATACAAGGCGGATATCGGGTTTATCACCACTCCCTCGACGCTGACGGAAATAGCAAGCCAGCCCGTGGGGAGGGAGGAGCTACTTTTGGTGACCCCTGCGTCAGTTAAGAGGTTGAGTTGGCACTCATTGGTACAGCTCGGATACATCGGCCACCCAGATGGCGCCCATCAGGCGGGCTTGTTGCTGGGCGCTAATTATCCCGACTTTCAACATGTGGATATGTTTGCTCTTAAGGGATTTTCTAACCAAATTAGCTTGATTCTAGAACCTGTCAGTATGGGCTTGGGTTTTACTGTACTGTCTGCCCATGCAGTAAATGCATTTAAGAATTTCGGGCAGATTAAACCCCATCGCTTGGAGCACTCTATTAGTGAGACTTTGTTTCTGGTTACCCGCCGCCACAAAGTGATGCCGGCGCGGGTAGAAACTGTGATCGCGCTAACCAAGGAATGGCTTTAGTCAATTGGAACGCCTCGGGTATTGTATGTTGCGTTTTATCTCATATTTGTTTTTCGGAATGCTTGCCTTGAGTGCGAAAGCTGAGTTAATACCCAATTCACCTATCCAGCAGGAAAAAGACGAGATATTGATGTTGCTCGCATACTCGGTTGCTTACTTGGATTGGGTGGATCTAAAAGAAAAGCAAAAGCGAGGGTACAATATTGCAGCGGTCCTGTATGACAATAAGCAGGACAAAATTTTAGGAGTGCAGCGCAATGCTGTTGGCTTGTGTCGAGATAAAACCCAACATGCTGAAGTGCGAGTAATGCAGCAGTGTATTGGTAGTAAGTGCAGGGGTAAAGAGACTGATTACCTGGCTGATACTACGATTTATAGCACTCTGGAGCCCTGTATGATGTGTGGAGGTATGATGATTTTTCTTGAAGTTTCCAGAATTGTTTATGGTCAGTCAGATCCGAATTTTGGGAAAAATATAGAAAGACTAAAGCAGGATTTTAAATCTAACTGTAAATATAAAATTGAGTCGAAGGAGCATGTGGAAAATATCTGTAAGATAGATATTCCCGCAACCTATAGAGCCAGGAATATTTCTTCTGGGCCATCTACTTTGCTACAGAGAGCACAGCTTGAAGGGGCATTTTTCAGTTATCGTTTGTTATTTGGTAGTGTAATGACAGATTTTCTTATGAGTGCAGAAGCGAAGAATATTTATCGCACTGCCCACCAGCGTTTAATGGAGTTCAAACCTAAATATCAAGCAAATAATATTGTGCTGTCTGAGAGCCAAAAACAGTTGAAGCAATTAAAAAATACTCAGGGAGATATTGATCGATGTATAGTGGGGGAGCTGCGCTAACACTAACATGATATAATTTTATCTGAAAAATATTGGAGTGTTTACTCCAGAACAATCAGCTAAACTGTTAAGGGAGCGAGTGATATAAGCCAAGCCATAGCTATATACTCGCTAATAGATATTGACTTATTTGATCAAGTATTTCTCCAGCGTTTATAGGATTCTTCATATGCAACAACCGTTGAGAATCCCAATGCTTTTGCAATTTGCATTTTATCCATGGATTGGATATCCAGTGAATTCAACTTCTCCCTCCGAGCTAAATCCAGTATACGCCTGAAAGAAGTGTTTTGTGCATTTAGGCGAATCTGCAAGGAGCGCTTATTAACTTGTAGTATATCTGCTAAAAAATCCAGACTGGCCGCACCCTCAGGTAAGTAATCTTTGATAATATCTTTGCATCGATTAGGTAGAGACTCATCTGATTTCATCTTCTGGAGCTGTTTTTTGGCAGCCAGTTTATTGAAGTCAAGAGAGGGTTTCCCTGGACTGCATAATTGTTTATCAAGTATAGAATTATCAAAACTGATGCAGTTTTTTTGATGTCCAAATTCAATGGGAACATTAATCAATGATGGTGCACTGTTCATCAATTCAGAATTATGATGAGTGAAGTGAATAACTGGGTGGCAGCTTTCATAATCGACAACAATATCTGAAATTAGTTTGAAGATGATTCCAATATTCAATTCGACTTGTTGTGTAGTGAATGGTGAAAAGCTGGGAATTAAAATATCAAAGCTGGAGCGCTCAGCCCCCTCACTGAATAATCCCTGATAGCCTTGCGTGCCAAGTTGCTGGAATTGCGTGCCAAGGCTAACAAGATGGCGAACGGTAGGGCAAGCCATTAAGACATGCGCAAATGCCTGAATGCTGGAAATTGATACATCTAGACCGGTACGAAACGCTATGGTGTTATCACTGAAGTAGTTGGATACTTCTTGAAGTGCTTGCCCTGTCAATCTTACTGGTACACGATGTTGTAAGTTCTGTAACTTAGCGTAATGATCACCATATATATTCTTTAACTTATCTCTTGGAAACCCCAAGTTTTGCCAGTATTGCACGTGACGATAAGTGGATGTTGCCAACCCTGTTGGCTCAGAAGCATAAAGTTCCTGGATGTTGGTAGTCATACTAAATTTTTGTACCGCTAATAATCTATTAAGCCAGTCATTAAATGATAAATAGATTGTTTGTGAATTTCTTAAGCTAATTTATAAAGTAATGCCATTATACTATGAATTTAACACTCAAAGTGTGAGATTGAACTAACTTTTTCTGACCAACAATTTGAATTTAGTAAGACAAAGTTCCCTCTGCGCTTACGAGTGATAACCTTTTTACTGTGCTGGTGGGAATGTACCCATTTTTTTAGTGAATATTGGAAAACAATTGATGTCTCAATTTGTCTCATCAGCGAGGATGTAACTAACATAGGGTTTTTATATATTTCTCTAGCATGGAAATGGTTACTCCATTAGAGCGCCATCCCAAAGCTTTTGATGATTTTTGAAAGGCCGAGTTATCAGGATAAGTCATCATCGCAGTCAGAATAAAAAATTTTTCTAGCGAATGTATGTTTTGAGTAAAACATAGAGCCGTCCAGGGCATTGTTACTATTTATTATCTTTATCTGACACCTGGCTTTTTCTGGATGGATCATTTCATTTATAAGTTAATAATATAAATCTATAGATAGGTAGTGCTACTTTTAATTGGTCCATGTACAAATGATATCTCAATATTAAAATAAATTTTCCTTTATTTAACTGGTGATTAAGTGGGTTCTGAGTGCAAGCTTACAGTTTTAGGATATTTATCATGAGTTTTTAAAAAATAGAAATAACCTGATGGGTTGATAATATTTTATAGTTTTTTCGATATTTTAGCTTCTTGGGACTTGCGGAGTTATTAGTTCTATTCAGGATTTTTTTGTCGATCCCTTAATCTCTTTAGGGTTTCAATAAGGATAATCTGGATATTATTAAAATAGAGGTAGTTCAAAACTGCCTTACTATAAAACACGAAAAAAATTACTCTTTTTCGTCAATCTATAAGCTGTGGAACTAGTCCTGACTGCATGTGACTGAATTCACGGTCGGTATGTATCTGCGCGATTTAGTATCTGGCCAGTGCTGCATGTTGTAGCCGATTTCTATATGGCCATTTAATTCTGTAATTAGCAAATAATTGTTTGCTTTTAAAGTAGAGAATAGTAGAAATGAATAACAGTAGCTTGCCTCTGGCACTTCTGATTACCGCTGCATTAGCTGGTTGTGGTGGCGGTTCGTCATCTGGTGAATCCGACGATGAGACCACGCCCCCTTCGGCAAATTCTGATATACCGAACCCTGGAAACGGATTAGTAATATCGTCTTTCACCTTGGTCAATTCACAGGGCAACTCGGATATTGTTTCACTAACCGATGGTACAGACATATATCTAAGTCAGGTTGGAAGTCAATTAAATATTAGAGCAAATAGTGATCAGGCAGAGAGTGTGGTATTTGAGTTAACAGGGGCTCAGACACACAATATGATTGAAAACGCCTCACCATATGCTCTATTTGGTGATGATCAGGGTGATTTTAATCATTGGACCCCCGTAGTCGGAACTTACACCCTTACCGCTACACCTTACTCCCAGGATGATGGGGTAGGTTCTGCCGGAACCAGTGCCTCAATTACATTTACTGTAAAACAGAACGATGGAACCGACCCGACAGATCCGGACCCAGATCCGACGGATCCTCCGGGGCCAGTCGACCCGGATGATATCGGCCATAGTGAACATTGTACTGTTTCCGGTACGCTGGAAAAGTGGCACCGAATAACGATTACTTGTGATGATTTGTATGCATCAGAAAATAATGATGCTACGTTTACCGATTATCGATATAACGTGACATTTACACAAGGTGACTTGTCCTACACAGTGCCTGGTCATTTCGCTGCTGATGGCAATTCGGCCAATACGGGTGCTACTGAAGGAACAAAATGGCGTGCCTACTTTTCACCGCCAACTTCAGGTAAATGGTTCTTCGATGTATCTATGAGACAAGGGAGCCAAGTTGCAGTTGATCTAGATACAAATGCAGGCAATGCTGTTTCATTTGATGGTGAAAATGGTTATTTCCCGGTATTGCAATCCACAGCACCTGAGCTTGATATGAGGAGTAAGGGGTTACTTATACATAAAAAAGGAACCCGCTACTTACAGCATTTGGGGGATAAGTCAGTATATATAGAAGGTGGGATGGATAGCCCAGAAAACATTTTTGGTTATTCAGACTTTGATAATACAGAAAAACACTACAACGTAAATTCCTGCAAAGGTATATTACACAATTTTGAGCCCCACCTTGATGATTGGAATAATGGAGATCCCACCTGGAAAGACAGTAAAGGAAAAAGCCTTATTGGTTTAGTTAACTATATAGCTGAAAAAAATGTCAATGCAATTTACATTATGGCAAACACCGAAAGTGGTGATGGTTGTGATGCCCACCCTTGGGCAGTATATGATGGTAACCATCGGGCGTTTGATGTCAGTAAATTAGACCAGTGGGAGGTCGTAATGGATCACATGACCAGTAAAGGTATGTTGATTCACTTTATGACACAGGAAACAGAGAATAATAAAATTCTGAATAACGGTGACTTAGGGCTTGAACGCAAACTATATTATCGGGAGATGATTTCCCGTTTTGGTCATCACCCTGCACTGCAATGGAATATGGGTGAGGAGACTACTCTTAGTCAAGAGCAACACAAGGCAATCGCTCAATACTTAAAAGACGTGGATCCCTACGATCATCCCACTTTACTCCATACTTATGGTGGTCAATGGGATCAGCACTATCGACCATTGTTGGGAAATAGTAATTTTGATGGACCGAGCATTCAGATTGGTAATATTCCTAGTGATGCAAACCATCGTAACGCGCCATATCAGATGAGCAGAAAATGGCTGGCTGAATCCCAAACTAATAACCATCTTTGGTATGTTACCTTCACTGAAGCTTCCGGCGGGCAAGCGCCTGTACCTTATTCTGAGGTTACCCAAGTTCAGAGGGTCAATTGGATGTGGGGCAGTGTTATGGGAGGCGGAGCAGGATTTGAATGGTACTTAAAGAACCCTGGGTCTGGCCACGCGTATGACCTAGCAGTAGAGAACCTGAGAGAGTTTGATAACCATTGGGAGCAAACTGGCCACTTTGTTAAATTTTTCAACGATATTCTGCAAAACCAACTTGAAGTTAATTTACACAGTTTAAATGTGGATAATGAAGTAACTTCAACCAATAACGATTGGGTACTTTCAGATAGCGGTAATGCCTATTTAATTTACTTGCGCGAAGGTGGTACGACCAATATTGAGATTTCAAATGAGGATACCTATAAGGTTTACTGGTTCAATCCAAGAAGCGGCCAGTTGACTCTGGGTAATCAACTTGACGGAATGGGTACTCATAGTATTGGCACTGCCCCAACAGAAGCTAATCAGGACTGGGCAGTAGTAATCAAAGCGGAAGGTATAAACAGTAATGTTCACCCGGATATTGTAAAAGTTATACCAATTAACCCTGATGATGTTTTACTCGAACCTCAAACTAGTTGGATGGATAGCTACTCTATTGGTGATCAATGTTTTTGTGAGTCAAATTTTGACCACAATGTTGCCGATATTATGGTCTCGACAGACCATGGAACAATGACGGTTAAAGAAGCTTGTGACCTAATTGGCCCGGGTCCAGGATCGGCTGGCCGTCCCAAGTACAATGATATTCAGTGTGGTAACGGCCCGGCAAATGATGCTGGTGATGAAAACTACTGTCCTGGCCGTGTGGATATAGGTAAAGAAGGATGTGGTCATATCGGTCCGATTTGGAATTTTGACAAGTTAAATCCAGATCAACCTAAAGGTGACTACACAGAACAAAATGGTCTGGTAATTATGGAGGCTGAAAATACCTACTCAAATCTAGATGAATGGATCAAGAAAAATAATATTGGCGGTCATACAGGCAATGGATATCTTGAATTTAATGGCAATACACCACTAAATGGCCCACCTAAATCACCCCTAGAATATACTTTCAATATTACAAGGAGTGGCCTGTATTATTTGCATCTGCACGCTGCAAAAGAAAACTTAGTGTATGAGGGTGAATTTCGTACAGATCTGGCAAATGATGCTTATTTTCGACTTGAAGGAAATTATGAGGCGGGACCTAATGCCGGGAATAGTCATGGTAAAGATGCCCCTCTGGAACTATTGAAAAAAGATACAAAGTTCTTTGGTGGAGAACATAATAAATTCATCTGGGAATCCGGCAATAAATTAGATCCTGGTGGTCATAACAATAAACGTGTTGCCGTTTATAAGCTAAACGCAGGCGAAACGTATAAACTGGTGATGTCAGGTCGCTCGCAGAAATTTAAGGTAGATAGAATAGTTTTTCGGCATATTGATGTACCTGAATCTGATGCAGAGAATATAAATAATCCAGAAACCGTTGAGTAGTAACTGTTGCAGTGAGAGCCATGGATGGCTCTTTCGGCTGGATCATTATAGTTGTTCAATTGGGGACTACTTCATTGCTAAAGGTAGTAACTAAGGCTGTATGAGGCTTGGGTCGCCATGGATCATTAGATTATAAAAGTACACTATTGGTGAATAATGAAACTTCAAATAATAAAAAATTTATTTTGGTTGTCGATTGCTTTTAATTCTGCCCACGCTCAAGCTTTCGAGCCAAAGTCGGATTTTTCGGTGAATTTAGAGCGGGTTCGGTATTGCCAGAATTTTTGGTGCCTCAAACAAGACACTTTATCTGAGTATAGAGCCTGGGAGGTAGAGGGCGTCAGTCATAGTCGTCAGCTTCATACTCAGATTGCTAGAGTACGAAACCCAGCACGCGATAATGTAAGAAACTTGGTATTTATTGCTTCGGGACAACAGCCACCAGGAAATGGTGTCGAAAGCTCTGTGACAGGCCAGAGAGCTGGATTTAAAAAAGACTGTGGGGTATTAAAGCAATCTTGCTCTCGCAGCATAGATGGCCGTTCACTTGCTCGGCAGTTGCTAGATTCAGAGCATTTTCCAACAGATGAAACCTTTTTGGCGATTGCTTTTGATACGCAATTTAATCAGATGATTGGTAGTAATGAGAAGTCTCGTATAGAAAGGGCATACCTCAGTTGGCTAAAGTCAAAGGCTTATGCCTCCAATCTTGAGACTATTTACTTGGCGGGTTCTTCTCGTGGTGGTTGTCTCGTGATGAGACTGGCGAAAGCTATGCGAGCTGATCCAGATTTTCGTAATATTCGAACTGTTGTCCACAGTTTTGATGGTGTTTGTAAATGGACTCAAAATGAGTTGGGATTAACTTCTTCATTTCATCGTAATCCCATGAATTCTAGCTACTTAAGCTATTATACTGACCTCCATACACAATTTCCTTATAAAGATAATTTATACCTTCGGCAGTTGACTGGTGGGGCTGAGGTCATTGAATTATCTGGGGTTCACTCTTTTGCTTATACAGCTCAAGATACTGACTTAGGGTGGTATTCACAGAGATGGGTAAATTTGGATCATACTACCATCGGTCGGGACATGAGTCAGGACGTGAGGAATCAAACAATAGTACCCTTTTTACAGCATTTAGATGATGTGCTTTAGTTTTAGAATATTTTTTACCCACTTATCTTAAGGTGTTGGTAGCTACTAAACCACGGCCATGATAACTACATAGAGTAGTTATCATGGTGGCTACACTCTTTTTCTAATCTCCAGCAGTGGATTTTCTTATTTGAAAGTATATTTTTTGTATGTTTTTCATTCCTATTGTTAAGAAATTTGTACTCACGTATGGAGTGATCTAAGCAGAAAATTAAAGCATTGTTAGCATGAATATATTGGAGGTAATTGAGTTACGTCTAAATAATGTTTATGTCAATCAGGCCCTTTTTGCTTAAGGCTTGGTAGTTTTCTATTGAGATAGGGCGCTTATAATCCGGGTCTCCAAGCTCTTTAGGGGATGGCGATTGCATCTACTTATGGGTGTACTCTTAGTAGTTCAGTTTCTAAATGAAAATGGATGACACTACTCGATACATACCAAACAATAGGCACAGTAGAGATACTTTAAATTGAGGTTGAATTAAGTGACTTTTTTCTAAGATGCATATTACACAATATTGTATGATTGAGTTTTCTCTGTAATATTACACAAAAAAGTAAATAGGGACTATTGTCGTAATATTCACTATGTATCAGTTCACTTATGAGCCCACTCCAAAAAATGTTCTGTTGGATCTAATGGGTGTTAATAAACGACATGAGCTGGCGACTAGCCAGCTGGGTTATATATCTGATGCATTTGATATTTCTATCAATAATCTGCGGGTAACATTAAATAGATTGGTAGGTGCCGGTCTGATTACTCAGAATGGGCGAGGCATGTACCGTTTAACGGAAAAGGCTCTGGCCAAACGTGCTTTTATTAACCGTTGGCAGCAAAATACCTTTCACTATGATAATTGGGATTATCGCTGGCTCGCCTGTCATTTGCCCAAAGGTGTATCGCGTGCGGTCCGCGCAAAATCAATACTGGTACTTGAATGGTATGGCTTTGCTGCCGGTCTAGATCACCTATGGGTGCGCCCGAACAATTTAATCATCAATCATGCGGAATTGACCCTAACCCTGATAAGGCTTGGTCTCGAAGAGAGTGCTCATTGCTTTGTGTTGCAGGACGTACCGGACATATTAGTTAGTCACTGGGCGCACCACTTATGGGATATCGAACGGCTCGATAGTGAATATGATGCTCTTATACATTCGCTTGAAAGCAGCCTTACATCCCTGGCAGCAAAGTCTGTTAGTGCTTCGTTGCATGAAACATGTCGCTTGGGTGGTGAGGCGATCCACCGTTTAGCGGTCGATCCTTTACTACCAAAAGTTATTAGGCCACAAAAGAAGTATCAGCAACTAAAGAAAATTGTACGTAAATATGATCGTGTAGGCCGCAATATTTGGCTGGAGCAACTGCAGAAATTAGGTGTTGACACATAATCAAAAAAGGTACCCCGCGATGAATATTCCTGTGAGTAAAGAAGAGGTAAAGCCATTTCTGGAGCGCAGTGATGCCAAAGCCTGGTGGATAGTAGTCAGCACTTGGCTCGGAATAATAGGTATTTTCGTCGTGGCAGCACTACTGCCACACTGGTCAACTTACATTATTGCAGTATTCTTACTAGCGGGGCGGCAGCAAGCTTTGGCGGCTATTATGCATGAAGCGGGTCACAAAACACTTTTCGCAACTCGCTCCTATAATAAATTTGTTGCCAAATGGTTGTCTTCACCATTTTTATTGATGGATGGTGAAACTTATATAAAAAGCCACATGCTTCATCACCGGAGAGCAGGGACAGATCAAGATCCAGATCTACAGAACTATAAAGATTACCCCGTGACCAAATTGAGCTTGGTGAGAAAGTTTACCAGGGATTTTTGGGGATTACTGGTTTAAAGGCTAATTTATACTTATTTCTAAGTGGGCGAGATCTATTAAGCAGAAAAAAGCGGATTAATTTTCAGTTAACACGTGGTTTATTTGTTAACGGTGTTATGTTTTCGATGTTATGGGCTTTTGGCTTTCCACAGCTTTATATATTATGGGTTATAGCCTACCTCACCGTATATATGGCTATTATACGGATGCGCCAAATCGCCGAACACGCAGGTGTTAAAGACCTCTACCACCTGGAACCTAAATATAATACACGTTCGGTTCCAAGGGGTATCTTGGGATTACTGTTTGTTAGCCCCACTGATGGTCTGAGTTACCACTGTGAACATCATGCATTTATGGCGGTCCCCACATATAACCTCAAAGCGCTGCATAAATTGCTGAAGGAGCGCGGTTATTACGATGATGTTGAGTTGGCCGATAATTACCTAGGTGTTTTGAAGCAGGTGGTAAGGTAAGGATTAGCGACAGTTAAATTTTCACTTGTACGTTGTTTCTCACCAATTGTATTCCCCTTAGAGCTGACTAAAGGCCATAGTATTGATGATAGTTACCTCGATAAAGCCCGGCACCGGTCTCTCACTGGTGCAGGGCCTTGTGAGCAAACTTTGCAAGGGTATTGGTAATTTGCTTGATCAGAGAGGATTTTAGATTCCATACATGCCAGTACAGCGGAATTTTCAGATGTTGATCTGGGGTGAGCTTTATCAGGGTGCCCCTTTTCAGTAAATCGGCAACTTGAATATCCGGTGCCATTCCCCATCCAAGTCCTAAAGTCAGGAAGTTGAGAAAGCCCTTTGAGGATGGGATTTCGTGTGAGGGATACTGTCCTGCCTCAATTCCCCAAAACTGCTTAAGATAACGGCTCTGTAACTGGTCTTTGTAATTGAACTCGACGGCAGGAGCATAGCGAAATTCATCCACATCTACCGGATCGGAGAAGTACTGCTCCTTGAAGGCCTGAGTGCATACCGGGTAGTAGGCCATATGTCCCAGTAGCAGGGACTGGCATCCCTGCAGATTACTGGTTACAGAACTAACACAGCCGATAACTTCACCGTTCTTCAGTAATTCATGGGTGGCATCCTGGTCATCTACCTTCAGGTCTACGAGCAGGTGCTGTGAGCGGATCAAGGGTGTGATGGCTTTTAAAAACCAGGTATCCAGACTGTCCGAATTGAGGGCAATACGCACCTTGTTTTGGTTGCTATAGCGGGTCTTGCTACCCTCTGGATCGATATCCTCCAGCAGCTCATGTTGCAGCAGGTTCATCTGTTGGTAGTAGCCCATTACTTTCAGGCCGGCTTCCGTTGGACGTAGGGGGTAGACCTGATCAGCAGGGCCTGACCAACCTGTCCCTCCAGGGCTTTGATACGCTGGGACACCGCAGATTGGCTTACATGAAGCAGTGATGCGGCCTTGTCAAAGCTCTGCTCCTCCACCACAAAGGCGAACGCCTGTAGTTGCTTAAGATCTAGCATAAGATTTTCTTATGATGGCTTAAAATAATTAAATTTACTTATTCTAGCGCCCCTCTTAATCTCTCGCCACTTCCCAGGTCCGCAGGCCCGCGGACAAGACTCAATAGCTACAGGAGGCACCGTGGTTTCGGGTTTGTTACTGGCCCCTATGACAAAGGGCTTTATCACCACTATCAGTTTGATCATGGCGATTGGCGCGCAGAATGCGTATCTACTAACGCAGAGTATTCGTCGCCAGTATCACTACAGTATCGCCGCGCTGTGCGTCTTGATGGACATTGTTCTGATCACCTGTGGTGTTTACCTCGTATCACACCTGGCCCAAGCGGAAGGCAACTGGATGGTCTGGTTGACCTGGTTGGGAGTGGCCTTCCTGGTTGGCTACGGCGCTATGGCATTTCGCTCCGCTTTAACCAATAAAGGGCTTGAGGACAAGAAGGAATGGGTTAAATCGAGACGCTCGGCTCTGATCACCGCGGTAGCGCTGACCCTGCTAAACCCCCATGCCTATGTGGATACCGTAGTGCTGATCGGGTCGGTTGGTGCCCAGTATGCCGGGGAAGGTACTCTGTTCTTCGTGATTGGTGCCTGCAGTGCCTCGGTACTCTGGTTCGCGCTGTTATCAGTAGGTGGCAGTATGATGCAACCGCTGTTTAAGAATCCGAAGACCTGGCGTGTGCTGGATGTTCTGGTGGGTATTATGATGTGGTCGATTGCGGCAAGCCTGCTTTGGGCTAGCTAATTTTACAAAAAGTTATCAATCGATGTGAAATTGGGGTCTACCGATTTATCTCGTAGGCCCCTATATAGGCCCTTATAGAAGCTAGACCAGTTTCAACTCCAGTGAAGGGGCACAGTTGTATGGGCCTTCACTAAATATACGGTTTTTCAGAGTATTGGTGAATGGGTTACGTTCTTATGGCAACCTTCTCACTTTCTTGTTGTTGGGCACTCTCCGCATCTTGAGCACTGGTACTTAAAGAGCGCCCCAACTTGACAAATGGCCTTTCAATAAGCCAGTAAATCAAGGTTGCCAGCGCTATACTGGCCAATGTTGTTACAGACAGATAAACGGATAAAGGGAAGCCTGAAAAAACTTGGCCCCAAGGCTGGGATATAGACCATTTCATCACGTATATCATGCATAAGTGAAATAAATAAATGGAATAGCTGATTGTTCCCAGGGTGGCGAAATGTCGTATGGAATTTAAAGGTAATGATATTACTGAGAGGAAAATACCCAGAGCAATCAGGTGCGACAGTCCAAAGCGAACGGGCTCACTACTAATGGAATTACCGAAAAGGTGCAAGCTTAGCACCAGTATAGGGATAGAGAACGTTGAAGCTATAGCCAATACAGCATAGCGATGAAACCTCTTGGTCTCAAAACAGTAACGGAGTAAGGCTCCACAGCACATTACGGCTATACCATAAGGGATATAAGTGATTGTTACTGGTAGTTGTAGCTGTAAAGCTGGTGAGTGTTCGAAAAGCTGTAGACAGATAAATAAAGACAGCGTCGCCCAACAAAGCAATAAAAGGTTCTTTGGATTCCCTAGTAGTTTAAGGGCAAACATCATTGCACATAGTAAGTAGAAAATAAGCTCTGCAGTAAGGGTCCAGTATAACTTCTGCACATTTTCAAAGCCCAGGAGTCCTTGCAGCATAGTGGTATTTGCCAGGACAGCTACTGGCGAGAAAATGTGACCAGCAAATAACCATGTAAAGCTAACTGCGATAATGAGAGAAACCCAGTACGTAGGGTAAAGTCGAAAGAAGCGTCGTATAGCAAAGCACTTTAGAGGGCGATTCGCTTCAAGCAGACTATGAGGAATTACATAGCCAGATAACAAAAAGAAGCAGAGAACACCTATTCTGCCAAAATCCAACTGGCTAATAAAATTAGCGAGGTCTGTCCCATGCAGGGCAATATTAGGTATTTGAATGAATACTTCGCTACTATGCTGCCAAACAACCAAAAGGGCTGCCAGTCCACGTAGGGTATCAAGATTAAGTAAGCGCTTACTCATGGTTGACAGCCTCTATCCCTGGCCAATCGTAAGAAGTTGAACACTTCTTGTTACTACTCTATTACTATTGCCATAAAATGAATTGACTAAAAGCCAATCAAAAGGCTTATTTTGGTAACTACTTTCCTTTGATACTACCATAAATCAACAAGATGTAGCTCTGTCCAATTTTTTCTTATTGAATGATTATGAGGTTCTCCGATGACTCTTTTTTGCGAAAGAGTTAGTGATAAGAATCAAACTCCTAATCTGATGAATATATTGATAAGTATGTCTCTGACGAATCAAAATTTTCCTTTCGAAATTAAAAAAGAGAAAGTGATGTATGGAAAGAGATCATTTCTTATAATAATATCTTTCCAGCCAAATTTTTAAAAAATATGGGTCTTTGTTAATCAAAATCGTAGGGGTACAAACTGATTCGTTATTAGAATTGTAAATAGAAGAAAAATAAGGGTGCACGCTATCCAAGTGATTGCAATTGAAAGAGGCAGGGTGCGCATTGTCATACCATGTTCTTTATGGTTCTTATCGGTGAGATGGCTTTCAAGCGAGCAGTGTCCTAAATGAGGTGCAGGCCCATCCCGCCCTGGTAAAGTCATACACCCATGTTTCAAGTGGTTTTTAACCAAGTAATAGTTAATAGGGTAAGCGATTATTCCACCGACGATAGTTGCAAGGCTCATTCGGAACCAAAATGTGGCATTTGTGGGTTCTTCTGATCCGGGCCATAGCGAAGCCAGTATTACCATAGTTGGAATCATTCCTCCCATCACCATATTCATAGAAACAGTCTCGGCGAAGAATGTTTTACGTACAGCTTTTAGATAGCTTCCCTGATACATACCACGCATCATCAGTGCTTGGAAAATAAAGAGCCCGCAGATAAAACCGGCAATGTATTCAATAGTGGCATCCCAGCCATTAGTGAGTCCGAAAATAGGAACTATTGATGCTGCAATCACGATTCCAGTTGCATCGCCAGCCAGGCAATGCATCTCACTGTTTACGCTTTGCTTCCATGTTGCCCGAGTAAAAGTATCGTGGGCGCCAGGGAAAGGCCGATGACAAGTAAGAAGATAGAGTATTAATCCGACAACACCGGTATATACCACCACCAATATCCATGCCATACGTTGTACCCAGCTGGTCGGCGCATTGGTGATGGAATCCCAAACGACAAAGACCACACTTATAGCCGCGAAAATAAACCAGACAAGCATAGCGCCATTTAGCATACCAGATTCTCTTTAAGGATTAGGCTGATATCTAGTAGTTTAATTGATAGTTACCGGTTTTTGAGAATTTGGATGGGTATTGGCTGTATCCATTCGAAGTTACATATTTATATATCGCACTTACTTTTTCAGGACTATAGTGCAGCAAGATAATCTTGGAAGATATTAGGGTAATACTTGAAGTACTTCAATTGATATAGAGTTATATTTACCTAATTGATCCACCAAATAATTTGGCTTAAGCTTGATCTATTGAAGTTACGTAAGATTAGCTGCTTTTACACTTTGATTTGACCTGGGCTCGTATATTGTTGCTTGGATCATGTTTAGAGAAATTTGATGGTGAGTTATGTGAACAACGCAATAACAGGTCAAAAAAATTTTTTAGACGCTAAGCGGCGATGTAAAAAGCAATCGAAAAACTGCTGTTAATTTCTAGATTAATTGCAGTTATGTAAGTACATAAGTGCTATTTATGTGCTCTACAATTGGTACTAAATGGAGAATAAATGTCTAAAGATCCTAAACTGGTCGCGGAACAGCTAAGGAAACCATCTGGTGCTTTAGCTTCAGATACTGCACTGCAGATGAACAAGGCTAATAAAGCAACGAACCTGGCTGCACTAGAATTGCTTAATGTGGTAGATCATGACCATATTCTTGAGATTGGGCCCGGCAATGGCAAGTTTGCAGTAGATGTGCTTCGTAAAGGCTCCAGTATTCGCTATACGGGAATCGATTGGTCCAGTGAAATGGTTGCGAGCGCGAAAACTCTCAATTCTAAACACATTGAATCGGGACAAATGGACTTTAAAGTTGGAACCTCGGAGAGGTTGCCGTTTGCCGACAGCCAATTCGAGAAGGCGATTACTGTCCACACCGTCTACTTTTGGGAATCTCTCAAAAAACATTTATCTGAAATACGCAGAGTACTGGTACCTGAAGGAAAATTTTGTTTAGCTTTTGGTGATAAGTCTTTTATGCAGAGTTTGTCATTCACACCGTTTGGGTTTCAGCTTTTTGATGAAAGCGACATTCGAACTCAATTAATTGAAGCTGGCTTTAGGGGTATATGTAGTGAAAAGCATATTGAATATGGAGAGAGCAATACTGGTGATCGAGTAGAAAAATTAATAAATATTATTTTATGTGAGGCTTGAGCCGAAAATTATATAGGGTTACCAAAAAACTTGGTGTTGCTGCTGATTGTTTCGGGTATGATTTCAATGAAAATTTGGCAATGAAGCCTCAAGCACAGAGTTGGTATGTTTTGAGCAGTGGTAAAGTCCATGAAAAGGTTGTTAACGCTTGGTCTCTATTTGATAGAGTACTTGAATGATTACTTATTGGCTTAGCTAATTTTGTGTTGATAGGTATCAGTATCCTTGCTCATATTGATGAATATCTTGTGTGTTCAGCAATGTCCGAGTAATGTCATCCAGTAATTTATCATAGTGCTTTGCATTTCTTTCACCAGACCTCTTCAATTCTTTCAAGTTTTTGGGGGATGCATCATCCAATGCGGGATTAGCATCATATAGATCTGGCTGAATTCGGAAGTACTTTGTATTTTCTACAGTAGATGAAATTTGTTTCAGATAATAATGCGTCATTTGGGCTCCGCCACTCAGTGCGATATCTATCGCTGGTCTCGCCCAGTTAAAAATGCCCCAATTTTTGACTTCTTTGTATTTGTAGCTTATTAGCTGTTTACCAGTGCCAAGAGATACAATAATCATATCCTTAATACCACCCACACCGCTAAACTTAATGGCCTCTGAGTAGGCACATAATGCAGGGTCACTGGCTACCATACCGCCGTCTACCAGGATATATTTTTTGTTAAGTGGCGGCAGCGAATAAATACGTGCAGGTTCAAAGTAGGTTGGTGCGGCAGTACTGCCTCTTAGTAAATCTCTTACCAAAAAATCTTCATCTCTTATTATGGCGCAGTGTTGCCTAAAGATAACTTGCTCGCGCTTTTTAATATCATAAGAAATGAAACAGGTGGGTTTTAATAGTTTGCTTAGCTTTGTTTTACCAAAATACTTCTTTAATATCTTTTCCAGTTCATGTGTAGAGTATTTTTCTTCCTTAAGCAGTCTCAGCTTGTTCAGGTAAGGCCAGATTCCAGTATCAAACACCTTACCTCCTTCTTTAAGGTAAATATTTACCGCTTCCCGGGCTGAAAATTTGGGTCTTCCCTCCTTGTTTGGACAAATATAGGCCGCGCCTAATATAGCGCCAGTGCTTGTTCCTGCAACCAGATCAAAAAAATCTCCTATTCTGGCGTCGGGATTGCCTGATTTCACTCTCAGCTTGTGTTCAAGAGAAACCAATATCTCACCAGGCAGTATGCCTCTTATCCCCCCTCCATCAATAGATAGGATTCTGATCGCCACTGTTCACTCTCCTCGTCTTTACTAATTGTGTGCGATTCTAGAAAGATAGCACTAGGATCAACAGTTAATGCTTTAAATATCAGAGATGACTACTACATACCGAAAGAGTTTGTCGGTACAAAAAATCCCCCTGTTTAGCAGTATTTCTGTATGAATAACAGGAATGTATAAATTTTAAAGAAGGCTGGTGCATGCACATAAACGGGTTGGTGGGCAACTATCAGCTTTTTTAAAAGCAAAAAATTTACGCTGACTTTTATAGTTACAGTAAAAATCTTAATAGTTCCTTATTGTCCTCAAGGAATGTACAGCCACAGATTTATACACAGAACGTGAGGCTGTTGGATATGATCACTTGTTTATTAAAAGGCAAAACAAAAGACCATTATTAATGACATGTTTGGAATAACGCGTTTTCCTATTTTTTGAGGCTTAAGGTTATCGGTCCGTCGCTTAATTAACCATGCAAGTACAGAAGGGCATTTAGACACACATAGTAACTATCTTGGGTCGGACTACAATGATCAGGGCTAAGAAGCGCCGCAGGTGGAGCTTCCCAGATTAAGGAAGGGTACCCATTATGGCTATGAACCTCGCACAGAAACTGATCAAGAGCCATCTCGTGAGCGGTTCATTGGAACCCGGTAGTCCAATAGAGATAAAGATTGACCAGACGTTGGCTCAAGATGGCACCGGCACTCTGGTAATGTTAGAGCTAGAGGCGCTTGGTTTATCGCAAATCAAGACTGAGCTTTCCGCACAGTATGTAGACCATAACCTCCTACAGACGGACTTCAAAAACGCTGATGATCACCTGTTCCTGCAAAGCGCCTGTCGCAAGTTTGGACTTTGGTTCTCACGTCCCGGTAATGGTGTAAGCCACCCGGTACATATGGCTTGCTTTGATATCCCCGGAAAGACGTTACTTGGCGCCGATAGCCATACCTGTGCCGCCGGCTCTATGGGCATGCTGGCCATTGGTGCTGGTGGCCTACAGGTGGCCATGGCTATAGCTGGCGTTCCCTTCGCGCTGAAAATGCCGAAAGTGCTTGGCGTAAAGCTTGAGGGTGAATTACCGCCATGGGTCAGTGCCAAAGACATAATCCTGGAAATGTTACGCCGGCAAACAGTGAAGGGCTGTGTGAATAAGATTGTCGAGTATCACGGCCCAGGCCTCGCCAATCTGACCGCGATGGACCGCCATGTGATCGCCAATATGGGGCAGGAGATGGGTACCACTGCCAGTGTCTTTCCTGCCGATGAAGCTGTGAAAGCTTTTCTCAAACAGCAGCACCGAGAAAGCGATTATGTAGAAATGAAAGCCGATGAGGGTGCGAGCTATGACGAAGAGGATACTATCAATTTATCTGATCTTGAGCCGCTAATCGCCTGCCCATCCAGCCCAGATAAAGTGGTAACCGTACGTGAGGTGGCGGGGCGCCCTATTTACCAGAGCTATATTGGCTCTTCCGCTAACCCGGGGCTGCGGGATTTCGCCATACCAGCGCGTATTGTCGCAGGTCGTCGTTTAGCCGACGATGTCTCTTTTGATATCAACCCAACCTCGCGCCAATTGCTTGAAGAGCTTAGCCGGAGTGGCGATCTCACAAAACTACTTGAAGTTGGTGCGCGCTTGCACCAAACAGGCTGTGGCGGCTGTATTGGTATGGGGCAAGCTCCCGCCACTGGCCGTATCAGCCTACGTACTGTGCCACGTAATTTCCCCGGTCGATCCGGCACAGCAGATGACCAAGTCTATTTATGCAGCCCTGAAACTGCCACTGCCAGTGCACTGAAGGGCGTGATCACCGACCCTCGTGACCTGGATATGGACTATCCCAGCTTTAGTGAGCCGGAATATCTGCCAGATATAAGACCGTTACTTCAACCACCCCAAGAAATCTCTGTAGCAGTTGAACTGATTAAAGGTCCGAATATCAAACCGTTACCAAACTTTGAAAAGCTTCCGAACATCTTAACGGGCCCGCTATTACTGAAAGCGGGTGACAACGTTTCTACGGATGAAATACTGCCTGCCGGAGCGGAGATTTTACCTTTGCGCTCAAACATACCCGCCATTAGTCGCTATACATTTTCCCGTATCGATGAAAACTTTTACCAGCGGGCAATGAAATTGAATGGTGACTGTTTTGTTGTTGGTGGTGAAAATTATGGGCAAGGCTCCAGCCGTGAACATGCAGCGGTATCTTCACGGTTTCTTGGCGTAAGGTGCATAATCGCAAAAAGCATGGCTCGTATCCATCGCCGTAATCTCATTAACTTTGGTGTGCTGCCACTGCTTTTTGAGAACTTTGATGATTACGACCGACTTGAGCAAGATTCAATTCTTGAGATTGACAAGCCAATAGCACAATTGAAGTCAAACAACGCCGTAAAGCTTTTGATTAAGTCATCTGGCGAGAGTATAAATCTGCGGAGTGACCTGTCAGCGGATGAAATTGAGGTGCTAGAGGCTGGTGGTATGATTAATCAAGTACGAGAAAAGTATCTGAGTAACGGGAAGTCGTAGATTTTACTTTATTCATAATTCTTTATAATAATTTTTATCTTAAGATGGGATATTGTATCCAGTGTCTTAGCCATGAGCGAAAAGCTTTATTATTTATGAACTAGGTGGGTTGTGTGATATTAAAATTTGAAATATTCTATAATTCTAATTAAAGGAAAAAATCAATATTTCCGTGAGGTTAATGCATGTATTTAAATCTTTTTGTAATTGATAAGGCGACACTGTAGATTATTATTCTAGTTTCTAATTTATTAAGGAGTCTCATTCGGGCAATTCCTCTTAATGAATGAATACTATTTCAATATAGTTAGCGTTGATGCTGGCATAATAGACAGGTAAAACTTCTAAAGCAATAGGAAAAAATGTGAAAATATTGCCTAGCTTTATAGAGTTTAGGGTAGCCTGGAATTTAAAAAACGTGATATTAAAAGCAAATTTTAGGGAAGCAAATCTCTATTCCTTGCCGGCCACAAAAGAATTGTCTGATATCAGTATTCCATATACATGAGCTATTCAATAAAATAAAATCGCCTTGCATAATTTTTGATACTGCCATTATCGAGCTATCTGATTCTGACGCTACTGTTAAACCCGGTAAAAATGGAGTCATGGATTGAGTACCAAATAACGAAAGTATATTGTAGACTTCTGTTGCTGTTGGGTCATAGCTAAGCATGCTATGATCAAATCCAGCCACCCCCTTATTGGTAAAAGTTAAACTGTTAACAAATATTTCTCTCTCTATTTCTGGTAGTGCACCTAAGGGTGATTTCTCTATTGGAGTAATCTCTAAATACTTGTCTAACTCTTTTCTGTTTTTTATTGGAGCAAGTAGGAAGTCACTCCTTCTTTTCTCCATCCAATATTGCTGTTTATCTTTCATTGACCTACTGTGGTTGAATTTTTTTCTTTGATTTTGAGATGAATTCTCCAGGGTAGATGCCTGAAGTGAGAAGAAAATAGATGTAACTGTAAGGATTGATACTGTTTTTCTGATATTTTTCATGTTTTGCCTATCTATAAATGATCATACCTGATTCAGATAATCAGCGATGTAAGAATGAATTCTAAGTACTTACAGATCTCAAAAGGTTTAATTGTGGCCCAAATAACAATCTCTGAATTTTAGATTAAAGTTGTTGGAAAAAGGTCAAATTTTGCTCTGACTCAAAATTATGACTAGTTGTCTACTATGATCTGCACTGATATCAGTTTTAATTTTTATGCCTCTTATATAAGGTTTATTGCTTAGGCCTGTTCAGCATACAATGCAAACTAATCTAATAAAATTTATTTGCCATCTATGCTATTTTCTGGTGCTATTTTCTGCGAGCGGTTCAAATTGATATTGGTCAAAGCATTATTGAGTGCTGTAGGCTCTCCCTTTTGAGGCCAGCCAACAAATGACTCGGTAAGTTTTCCATCAGAAAAAAATAAAATGCAGGAGTTCCAATATTGCTTCTAAGCTCAGGGTGTCCCGGCCATGGTGGTGCGATATGCATTAATCCTGCAGGTAACTTTGGGTAATTTAGTGACCACTTAAGAAAGCTCTCTATGTACAACTTTCCTCTAGGTTCAGTGAGCCAATATGAGTAATCAGAGAAAATCATTTCCAACTCCCTATCACTAACAATATATTTAGCTGCTGAAATTGAGAAATTACACAAGGGATTTGATACTACTAAAACAAATGGCCCATCGTTTGGTATACTAAATGCGCGTTGTGTAAGAGATGTTTCCCCTATTTGCCAAATAGTAGGGTGGTTAGATGCTATTTCTTTATTTCTATAAACTTTCGGTATCGCTTGCAAATAGTCTAAGTTTTTATTTTTGATCATATCTCTAGCCAATTCAAATTGCCGAGTAGCGATATAGGCTTCTTGTAGATCGGCCAAGTGGCGCTTCTTTATAATATTTTTCACCTTCAAATAATTTAATACCTTATTCATGTCGTCGACATATTTAATCTCTGGGTTATAGGCAATCGTAATTTTTGTAGCTTGAAATAGGTATTCCAATTCAATCCCGCTAAAACTTATAAATTCGTTGGAGTTTATAATGGGAGTGACGTTATCTACATAAAATTGTTTGGCCGAATTTATCTTATTTTTATCTATTCTTGAGTTTTTGTAGATCTGTCGTATCTGATTATAAATGTTCTTTATTGTCTTATCAGTGCTTGCCCAAGCCTCAATGTGTAGATTAAAAAGCAGTAGTAAAGTGACAAATGTGCAAGCTTTTTTAATAGATTTAAATTTGTTCACAAGGTGCATGGTGGCAAAGTTTCCTTATGGAGGAGGGTTTGACGTGCGTAATTTATTTACTTTGTTTGGGTTAAAGTAAAATTGTAAGAAACTAGTAATAACCAAATTGGTAGAGGGCGTCATAAAGGTTGGAGCCAAAATAAATAGCATGCTAAGTTTACCGTTGGTAAGGCGGGTAAGTCAATAAAGACAACATGTTATCTACTATTTTGGCGTTAAAAATATCAACTAATCGTTTTGGGACTAAAGTCTCATAATAAAACGTACCATCCGAGATCGAAGAATAAATTCTAATAAAAGCAAATGTAGGTTTTGGTTATAGGGTTTCTCTGGACAACATGGGTTGACACACAGGTGAATTGATTGTTGTTGTGTTATTCAAAACTATTTTAGATAAACAGAAGGGGACTAGGTTGGAGTCAAAAAATGCTGCATTACTTTCCTGGAAAATTTTAATGGAATTACATTCTTGATACGTATTACGTCCACGAGATAGATTCTAAATTTTTCTGAGTTCCCAGTTGAATGCCAGTATTGAGGAGCGCTGTAGTTGGACCCTGTATTGTACGGATATGTGCAGCCACTACACCAGCTGCTATCAGTGGTTATGGAGTGAAAGTTCTCATGGCTCGTATCCACCGGCGCAATCTCATTAACTTTGGTGTACTGCCACTACTGAGTGGGAACTTTGATGATTACGATCGACTCGAGCAAGATTCAATTCTTGTGATTGAAAAGCCAATAGCACAATTGAAGTCAAACAACTCTGTAAAGCTTTTGATTAAGTCATCTGGCGAGAGTATTAATCTGCGGAGTGACCTGTCAGCGGATGAAATTGAGGTGCTAGAGGCTGGTGGCATGATTAATCAAGTACGAGAAAAGTATCTGAGTAATGAAAAATAGTAGATTTTACTACATCCATAAATTACTCAGATAATTTCAGAGATATTTTTTATATCAAATGGCCTTTTGCGCTAAGTGGCATCCTGTTGTTCTAGCCACTTTAAAATTATCTGATTTGTTTCTTCAGGTTTTTCCTGTTGAATCCAATGGCCGCAGTCGAGGCTGATTATATCAACATTGGGAACGAACTCTTTTAGGTTTTGGGCTTTGGGGATCAAGTCTCGATCACCATAAATCATGAGTGCTGGCTTTTGAATGATTGGGTCTACATCAGCCAAGATCTGCCAATTGCGATCAAGATTTCTGTACCAATTTATACTGCTCATGAACCCTGTTTTCTCAAATGCGGAAATAAAAACAGCCAGTTCGCTATCACTCATTAAGGGCTCGCCAAGTGGCGCTTCTGCTCTGGCGAGATCGATCATCATCATTCCAGGCTCTGGTGGTGCTGGAGGCACGTTCTTGCGGAATATATTGCGAAGGAACTGTGAAGTATTTGCGTCTAACACAGTGTCCGCGATGCCTGGCTGTCGGTTAAAGTGAACGATGTAATAGTCGCTTCCTAGAAATTCCTCCATAAACTCGACCCAAGGCTTTTCTGTGCGAGCCTGGTAGGGTAAGGCCATATTTATAACTTTATTTACCCGGGTTGGATGTAATAGCGCAAGCCCCCAAACCACCATTGCCCCCCAATCATGGCCGATAAAGGTAGCATCTTTGTATCCATAGTGGTCAAGCAGTGCGACGAGGTCATCCGACAAGTTTTTAATGTCATAGTCAGTTACGTCGGCAGGACGGGATGAATTGCCATAACCACGCTGGTTTGGAACGATAACGTGGTAGCCGGCTGCGGCAAGTACTGGCACCTGATGGCGCCAAGAATAGGCATGCTCTGGCCAGCCGTGACAAAGCACAATTGGGTTTTCCGTACTCTGCTGGCCTGCTTCAAAGACTTCTAACTCAACGCCGTTGATTGAAATAAGAGTGGGCTTAGGGAAATCGGTTAGATTAAACAATTTATTTCTCCTTTCTTGGATGGCTCAAGTAACGCCGCATATACCGGATGGACCCTTTCTTTCCCTTGGGATTACGGGTGTGCGTTGCAATTTCAGAACTCCTTTGCTGAAATGAACGGCCATAGATTAAAATCCAATGGTGCCAAATAATGTCACCATTTAATCATATTCTTACAAAATGAGTGTTCGCCTTCGACAAGACGCCATCGTGCGCAGCCTTCGCCGAAATGGTACTTCTACGATTGCTGACCTAGCAGAAGAGGTCGGTGTATCCAGGCGTACAGTGTTGCGTGACATTAGCGCACTGCGCGATGAGGGCTTTGTTATTCATTCTGAACCCGGTCCTGGGGGCGGCCTGCAACTAGACCCGCAATCGGTTCAAACCACAGCGCGTCTCTCGGTTGCCGAAGTCTTTGCTCTTCTGATCAGTGTTGCATCAATGCGTGCGGCCGGGAATTTACCTTTTTCAGGTCTCGCAGATGCCGGCCTTGCCAAAATAGAGAAAGCTTTGCCACCGGACAAAGTGCGTGACTTACGCCGGTTTTTGGACTGCTTATATATCGGTAAGCTTTCACCGCAGGTAGACATCTCAAATATCCAAGAGATGGAGCCCACCCTGCTACCCACTTTTGAGGCAGCTTTCCTCCAACGGCTACAACTAAGTTTCCAGTACTGTGACGCAAAGGGGTCTGTAACCAGCAGGGTTGTTGAGCCACAAGCTATGCTCATTTTACCACCACTATGGTATTTGGTAGCTTGGGATCCCGCACGCAAAGACTTCCGTCATTTTCGAATGGACAGAATCAGTAAGCCGGAATATCTTGAAGGCAAAACATTTCGGCGCCGACATGTATTATTCGAAGATAGTGTCTCCCCAATTCGCCATTTATCTCGCTAATCTTATTCGTTATGAAAGACAAAATGGTGTCTTAAGCCAGACTCATTTTGCCAGAGCTAAGTGAGATATCGATATAAAATGGGTGTATTAATACTCACCACTTAAAATATATTTCAATATATTTTGTCGATTGAGGTCGCTAGAAAATAATTAGTAGCTGTGATTATACCAGCTCATGATTAAGTTAATCGAGTATCAGTAACGAATTTGCAAGGGCATTTATATTGAGTTATTTACATACACCAATATCTTTATTGGTTGCTTTTTCCTGCTATCTAATTCCGCTTCGCGGTTGATGATCGGGAAATAATACGAGATTTTTAATAGATGTAACCTGATTAAAGTAGGGGGTTTGTTCAGGGTTCTCTGTATCTATGCTTAATCGGTCAACGACTGCCCAATCACGCGGCTATGGAGCTTGTGCCGGAATCTTATAGATCACATATTGGCGCCCACGGTACTCTATACCTTTTGATAGATAAAGCCATCTAGATACGGCGACTTCCATGGGTTTGTCCCACGCTTTGTTTGAGGAACCTTCGATCTTTATTTTTCTGGGAATGAGTCCTCTACCTTCTGATTTCGGAATCTCTGCTAATTCAAACGAAACCACTATACATGCTGGTAAGTACTTGCCATTACCTTTAGGAAGCACAGGTATGGTCTTTATTGTTGGCTTGGCCTTAGATTCTGGTATATCAAGATCTAAGTTTGGGCAAACATCTACATTCTCAGTTGCTTGAGTAACCATGGAGAAGAGGATTAAACCTGTAATCAGTAAATTCTTCACTTTGTTAGGTCCTTGACTAGAGCGTACTAATCGGTAGTCTGTATGAAGCCAGCTGGAAGTACTTTTTCTTTGTCCTCCAGGATAGAGTTTTATCCTTAAATTACAAAATTGGAAAGGATGTTGCTTTGAGCGCAATTGTTTCAAATGAGTTGCTAATCATATGTATATTTCACATTGACCAGTTATCGCTTGATGTAGCGTATTAGCCCTCATTAAGAAGAAAAGAGCGCAGTAGATGACTACAGGTGCATATGAGAGCCATCTACTGTTTTAGATAGTAATTAGAGTAACAGCTTATTTTCAATTGGGGTGAATTTACTCGCTGCATTAACCAAAGAGGCAGCTGTCAACTCTGGTACGCCATATACTTCAACTTTCTTGCCTCGGTCTAATCTAAGGTTATGAGCAAGAATGTCAAAGTCACCATCTCCCGAGACTAAAACTATAGTATCTACCAGGTTTGAGTATTCTATGGCGTCAATAGTTATCCCTACATCCCAATCACCCTTGGCGGAGCCATCGGACCTTTGCGTAAAGGGTTTTAATTTCACTTCAAAACCAATAGATCTTAAGATATTTTGAAATTCATACTGTTTTCTATCGCCACGGTCGATGGCATAAGCTGCCGCCTTAACCACTTCTCTTCCACCCGTCACTTCGGACCAAAACTTATTGTAATCAAAGTTTCGTTTATAGATTTGCCTGCATGTGTAATAAACATTTTGCACATCAACAAGTATGGCAATTTTTTCCATTTGAGAATCCAGTAATATTGAGAGGCCTAATACACAAACAGCGATATGACCTGCGGCCTCTTTTGTACGTACTTTATGCTGCTAGCTTTTCATATTCAAGTGACAATTTTTTGCCAAGGCCTGGGTATAGCTACTCTCGGCTATCACGCTTGGCTACTTGGAATAGGCTGCTTGTCCTGATATTTATGCTGATACCCTTATAAGGTATCCAATCTAAGCGTATGAAATTGCTACTGCCATTAGAGAGTGCAGTATCGAGAAGTGAGATGTCACTTACCCGCTGGTCAGCAACTCTTAGGTAATACACTGGCTAAATTCAATCACCCTATTTGAGTATCCGCGTGAGATTCTATATAGGGAGTGTGAAAGTGCCTCTCAGCGATTTTACTCGTAAAACTGCCGAGTTACATAAGGTGATTCTGTTGGGTGACTTAACGGGGAGGTCGGTGCATCTGATAATGTAGATAGCCTCAAATGACCGATGCTATTCCGAAGCTAGAGGCCGCGAGTACATCGATTTATGATCTAGTTTGTCAAGCTACTGTCTGGTTATCACTATTCAACGATTAAGAGCAGCCTCTCATAATCATTTGCAGTTGTATGAACAATCAAAACTCGAGCTTTGCTACATGCATATTGGTTCTAATTGTAGCTCCTCTATTTCCAAGGTTATTACCGGATTTATACTTTAGATTTCTAGAATCAGTAACAACTGAAGAGGCCCCACCATCTTTTAACGCTTGGTGTAGATCTTGTTGAGGAATCTTTGGATTAATATTGGCGCTATACACATGGAGATTGACTTCATTATTTATACCGAAGTGTCTGCATGCTTCCATGATAGCTTCAGTTGTTGCTCTATATAAATCTTTATTTAGCTTCACCAAGAGGCTGAGTTCCAGGCTTGCTTCCCCCTCAGTATTCAGATTTTTGACATAGACATTGCTAAGAATATCCCTTGGCTCAATCATATAGAACTGAGAGGCTACGGTTACTGCATCAATAATATGATGCGGGTTAGTACCATCTATACCAAATACCCATATTTCATTATCAATTAAAGCCGCCTCTTTTATGCTCGTTTTAAGGCGCGGATAAAATGGTGAAACATTGACGGCGTACTTAGTTTTCCAGACTGATAGTGAATCAAAAGCAGTACGAAGAACATACTGTCGCTCTTGTATTCCATTTAAGATTAGTGTTGCATCAGTTTTATATTTGCTAGCCTGACTTCCCTCGGCTATTGTCATTGCTCCCTTTGACACAATTAATCCTCCAATGAAAGCTCTGATGCAAAACAGCCGAATACGATCTCCCCAGTCTGCTTGGCTTCCTCATAGGACTCCTTGGTCTCGTAATCTTCATCAGCTTCTGTATCCCACTGCTGGCTATCATATGTAGCTACCCTGGAAACCTCCTCCACTAACATGAAGTCTTCTTCAAGTGCAGCGGTCAATCGAGCTACAGCATTTTCTCTAGATTCGTCCGGAACAATAGAGCGACCAAAATAGAAAGTGCTACCATCTTGGGGTAACGAGCTTTGTGGCAAAACTTTTACTTTAGTATCAATTACCCAGAAAATAGACATATACATCCCTCTTGATATTGCAGGTGTGGAATTAAAACACCAAATAGTACACAAATTATCTAGTGATATTTCAACCAGATCAATAACATCCTCTTGCAGCTTGGGATTTATATAAATCAAATTTATTCAATTATCCTGGTGGTTCAACTATCCTTGCCGCTAGGCAGTCTCATCGTTTGTAGCATTGGGGTCGAATACCTTAAAAAAGTGTTTAATCAATAGGCCCTGCCTGTAGATAAAAAGCGGAGTATATTTGCCATTGGTTGCCAGAGTGGTAGCAATCCGTGGCCCAATGAAAGTGGCAGAATCAGCAAAAGAGTTCCGTCACCGTTATGAACCGGATATATTTAATTGATCACTGAATATAAACCTGATGATCGCTCGCATGGTAAACTACCCCCTGTGGGTGCCCGCGTTGCGGGCTTCTGAGGGGCGTAGTCTCAAGGCCAATGTTTCCCTTCCTGGGTGTATACTGGTAAGGAATATCCATTGGAATCTAATACAGAGCTATAAAACCGTAGAGCTATTCTCTATGGAAGTTAGATTCATGGAGTAGCCGCGTTACAGAAAGAGTCCGCCTCTCAACGATCTTCACTCTCCATCTCTCGCTCTTTCTGGATGCGCATATAGATTTCTTCACGGTGAACGGGCAGGGATTTGGGAGCCTCTATCCCCACTCTTACGTGATTACCTTTAATATCCAAAACTACGATTGAGACGTTTGCTCCAATCCTGAGGTTTTGGCCAATCCGACGAGTTAAAATTAACATATCTATTTCCTATTGATACTTAAACCATGGGGAGACCTACCGCTGTGGGAAAGCTTAGAGAGCGACGTTTTGAGGCAATACGAGGTGGGGCGCGGGAACGATAGGCGTAAAAGTAGAAAAGGCGGATACAACGCTCCCAGAACCTGAAAAAGCCTTTCAAGTTACTGAATGTGCTCCACTTTATTGAAGACGAGCGGGTTTCTAGCGTATCATCCATATAGCCACTTTGATAACTACTCTATCAATTTGGTTAGCTGGCCCCTGGTGTTGGTAGCACCTTGGGTCAGCGCCTTTTACTTACTTTTATGTCACGCTACCGTTCTCCTTTGCGAGATTGGGCCATTTAGAAAGTTTTGAGCCTTTTGATTCCGAGTTGTTCGCTAATTAAAGCTTGCTCAGCTATGGCCCCAAATACCGATAAATATCTATTTACCTTACGCATTTTTGACACTGAAAACAATCTTAATAAATTCCAATAAGATCATTTTGGTGCCTATCTTCCTATACGCATTTGCTATTGCACGGTTTTTAGATTGTTGGTCTGATCCAGGTTTGATTACTACTGTTAGATTTACATTCGGAAGAGGTTGGGTGGACCAAGATAACTGGAATCAGTAATCTAAATTTTAAATGCACTCCATGATTTATTGAGTAGATAAGAATTTATAGAATCTATTGCATAGCTTCTATTCTGCTGAGCCAATTTATGGCTGCTTGCTATGCAACTAGATTGTGGTCTGCGTTTAATGAGGTGTTTAGTGGTTAGCTAATTAAAGTATTCTTATTTCAATTCTAAGTTACCGAAGCTAAAAGATCGGAGAAGGCTTATTCAGCTGCTCAGTTTAAAGTGATGATCCAGCCGATGCTTTCACTTATGAACATTTTAAATATGGAAGAGTTGAGTAGTAGAGAGATAGAAAACTGTTTGTTGAAAGTCAAACAACCAATCAGAAAATTGAGTACTTTGGGTAAAGACTGCTCCCTGTTTGGTGCAAAATGTTGGAAATATGATTTCCGTCTTTTTCAGAGCAAGAAATTAATGGTATCGAACAACAGTACAATATTTTTCTACCGCAGTAATTTCGAGACTTTTTACTAGAGATTGGCATTGGGGAAGCCGACTGCGGTATTGAATTTATGTTGGTAATTCATGGCCCCATCGTAGGGAAGTGTGGATAACCCGGAGCTACCGTGAACCACAGTCATTCTCTATCAGCTATCTGGGTTAGTATGAAGCTGGCTGGCTAACAGTCCTCAGATGTTAGAGGCACAGCATCCACTTTTAAAGACTGACCGCCAAAGCACCTCCAGATGATTAAAGTCAATCCTTTGAGCCTGATAGTCAACCAGACCCACATCTACGAGTATATCTACTCCACCACACGCCAGGGCGGATTGGACGATCTGATCCATGCACTACTTACCGCTGATTCTTTGGTTAACGCCTATCTGATCATTATTTGAGCAAAAGAGATTGCTGATCAAATTTTGTACTGTACATAGTGGATAACCTGATAAAGGTAACCAGCGCTATTACCGCCACTGTGGCGGAGTACGCGTACCGCACTACAGGCAGCGACAACCCGATAATGACCAAAATGCCTGGCTAGGCCGGGGCTTCACTGGGTAGAGGGGCACGCTGGCTATCTTGACAGGTCCTGAGCCCTGTATCATATACTGTATAGGTATACAGTATTGTGCTTGGAGGTAGTTATGGGAACCAGAAACATCATTTTCGACGGAGAGCCGATCCGGATATGCCGCTATCGGTCGGACTATGACAACCGACCAATGTATGCCATCTGCATCCTTAACTATACAAAGTACGTACGCAGCTTTTCGGTTTCTGTGGGTGTGAATTTGCGTGAAGAACTGGAGCTGACACTAAGGCAGATGCGGGAAGTTGAGCGCAGTATGGCTTGGTTGGAATCAGAATTTAAGGAGTTGAGTGCTTAATCTGGGTTGCTCTAAGCACTATTGAATGGCTAGCGGATGGCCAGGGAAACTTAACCGGAGAAAGGACATGGGAAGAACGATCAATAGGTTTGCAATCTTTGCCGAGCGTATTCATTTAATGAATGGCGGTGCAAAAAGTTATAGAGGCTCCGCTCCAACTGATGAGGCGGCAATGGAGCTAGCAGCGGAAATTGCTAAATCCGAGAAAGCGGAGTTTTATTCCTGGCTGCAAATCCTTGATATTGTAACCGGGAACTATACCGAGTACTCAATCAAGAGAGGTGGTGTATTGGAGGAAAGGGAGTGCCAAGAATAACAAGAGCCTGCTAACTAGGGGGTGCTGCCCTTGTGACAGTCTTAGACTCGATGAATAAGGAGAAGGGGTGCGAGCGTATCGGAAAAGGTGATTGGTGGATTATAAGAATGGTGAGAGTCTTTTATAGTTTAAGCTAAGGCAGATCCTGGTTTGAAACAATTCTGGATGAACAGCATTGGTTACCAATGGTTAAGTTAACTGGTTCTGCAGCGATGCGGTTAGATAAATTCAGAGTAGTAATTGATTAAAATCAATTCGATATTGGAAAAGTGCTTTACACATAATGAGAAACATAGTGGTGGTAGAATGTAGATCCTATAGTGTTAGGGTATTTGTGGATATCTACAATTAACACACCTGATCGGGTTTTATGAGCAGGTTGCTGGCTATTAATAACCAATCGATTGCGTGTTTACAGAAAAATAATTTCACTTTCGGCTTGCTCTACTCAGGAAGTTGCCATCTAATAGTTTGCATATCCAGAAGGGGCATAACGCGATAAAGCTATGCTGTTGCTGGTATTTATAGGGAGTATCAAAAATGGCAAACCGTTCTTATCTTTACAGTCTTAGCAACCAACCAAAATCCTACTCAGACCGCCCCGACACTATCTCGGGCTTATCTGAATGGCCATACAATATCCCCTTCACTTATCGTGTGCTCATGTCTGGGAACCCAAAACTGTGTGCATCACTGGTATCAGATGGCTTTGATGATGATTCGCCCGATAATAAAACTCAGCTTTATGCTATCAGTAGTGACTTTGAGACAGGATTCGCGCGGTTAAAAAAATTTATTGAGGTTCTGCGAGTGATCGGGAAAGAGATTGATGGCCTGCAGGAATCAATGCTTAATGAAACATTAGAATTTCTTGAAGAACATAAGGATAGTTATCTACTACTTGAGACTATCGAGCTGGACTGCATGGATGAAAGTGAGGAAGCAGTCCTGCGTGGCTACGTTGAAGGCGAAATTAGCGCTTGCCGTGAAGCTGGATCTGCGATTGATGCGCTGCCAGAAGACCCAGAGGTAGCTGCCGATATTGTAATAAATGCAGCGAAAAACAAGTCAGAAGCTGCCCCAAGTGCATTTTACGGCCTCCAGTTCAATGATAAGTTTGACGATATTGAGAGTGAGCTACCTTTAGGTCTGTATTGGAGTGATATTCTTTATTATGAATTAGAAAATAAAGAGGAATTTGAGGAGGCTCTTTGATAAGTGAGTGGGGGGCTTTAACTCCTTGAGTAGAAAACTTTAGAAGGGACCTTCTGCCACTTGTGTAGCTATCAGGCCTAGGAGATCTTTAGATTGATGTCCAAATTTCTGTAGAACAATAGCGTCACTTCGGGGCGATCATAGAGGGGGCGGTTATCTTTCAAGGACTTACTCAACAAAGGAAATATAGAACCTTCTAAATTTCCTTTACTTTTCCTTGATCATGCATCCAATGATACAAAGGGAAGGTGGCTGTATTTTTGAGTGATTCCATTTTATTGGAGGCGTGGAGGCCTGATAGCGATGTCGAAATGCGCTAAGTGGAGGAAAGAAGGCACTGGCAATCACACAAATTATATACCCAGCATTTTTTTAGCAGAGAAATACCATACCGCCCCAGCTAAACCTCTAAAGTAGTATTCATAGTTTTGATTTAGATAGGGCCGGTGCTTTGGTGAAATATCCAGCGGCTAAAGGGTAGGAGGAGTATTTCGGGAAATAGTAACTTGCTTCCTAGTATCTAGATATCAACTGCTCCAACCTATTAGCAATAAATAGTGCTCTATATGAAAGGGTAGAGTCTTCATTCCAGTTAGGTGCTCTCCGCCTACAAGCAGTCATAGTTTTTACAGTTTAATGCGTACTTCTCATACCTAACTCTTCAGGGAATGGATTACCTACATCAATAGAGAAGTTAATGCCTGTAAGATTGTTACTTTCAATAATGTTTTTCAGCTCGTCATTACAAAAGTAACCATTAAAGTCAATTTCAGCCTTAAAGATTGAAATTTCTTCTATATTATTTTCGTTAAATTCAATTGAAAATCTGTCATTCAGGGGGTCATGAATACTAAGCTTCTCATCTGTTTTTACTGTTGTTAAGCCGTTAAAAATATACCCTTTTTTACCTTCAAATGTTATGGGTAAAAGCTCCCCAAATTTTGAAAGTTTATCTTTTAATAGGTTGTATGCTTTTTCGCTAAGAAAAGTTTGCCCACATTTAAGGAAATGTCAGGAATTTCTTTTTTCTTTCCGCCAAAAGCATCATCAAAGTCAACTTCCATTGGTTGCCATTCATTTTGGTATGGGAATGGCCTTTCATCCATGTAGAAGTCGGTATCTTCCCCAAGGGCTTCGCGGGCTTTGTCACCGTCAAAGGTAACCATTAAATAGTCTTTAATGTTTGGGTGAATACGATAAATCAAGGCTGATACTCCTTTGAGGCTGGAAGCATCACGTAAGGAGGGAAGGAGCTTGTTTTTAATGAATTTTCAATCATTGAAAGTTGAAACCTTAAATGGCTTTGATCTTTTGTTATTGACATTTTGATATAGCTGGAAAGCCAGAAGTAATAGTTATTTCTATGTATTCGGCTGTGCGGAACTGCATCTTTTAAACTCCTTGGCATTAACATCTTAGCAGCGGTGTTTTCCGGTAGCCAACAACCATTATCGGGATCATCAATTCTAACTTTAAATTTTGCCAATACAGCTCTTAATGTGACCGCTTTGGGGTGTGCCCCAGAAACAATGGCATGAGCATGGCATTTGGGGTGGGGCTTGGAATCATTAGATAAGGCCATCCTTTCGCCAAGGTTTTGCGAGATGTGAGCTTCCTTCTCTAATTCAGAACGGCTCATACCTAAGCCATCCAATATATAGCCAAGCATTTTCGCTATTCCATCCTCAACTTGCCCGACTACCAAAACGGCATTCAAATCTGCCTCTGTAGGGTTTTCCTTATTGGAAAATTTTTCAATGGCTAATTCTGTGCGACTCTTAAAAGCATGAGGCTTTTCAAGAAGGAGTCCGTGTGGAGGTAGCATAATCAATTATTCCGTTAATGATTAAGGTATTGTCAGATTATATCTTACTATTTTGTAGTGCAATTGATAATTTGAGGCAGATTTGAAATGTCAATCAATTGGGACGATTGTTATATATTCCGGCTGGAAGAACTTCTATTGTCGAGATAATTTTAACGATAATGAGACCACGATTGAGAGCAGTATCACAAAATCAAGGAGCGGTAAGGTTCGTTTTTTTTGGTGGCTGGAGTGGAATTTAAACGCGCACGATGATGCATATCATTGTATTTAGAAGCCATCAGAGTTACCCAAACACTAAACAACTTCTATATAAATCAATATTTTGCCTGAAACTTGAACTCCTCTGTGATCCACCAAGGTTTTTCCGTTGACAATACTCGGCCCAATTAGGACTTTTCGCTAGTCGCCACCCTGGTAATGGGCAGAAGCCAACCCAAGAGGCGGCAATTAATGGGTACAAGAGCAGTGCGGATGGGTTGTGTGTTAGCCTTGGGATGGTATTGGGATGAAATAGTATCCTTGAAATGGGCACACGCTGGAATGTGCCTATTTTCTATGGTTTTATTAGTATGTATAGATACCATCGATTTTAGGGTAGGTTTTTCCATTATATTCAATACAGTCTCTTACCCATACATCTATTTCTTTGTTAGACATTTTGAAAGCTAGTAATGCACTATATAATTCTGAACGAGAAGGATTCTCCTTTTCTAGAATCAAATAATTAGAAGCAGAACAGTTATCTGGATTGTCCCAGGAACCATTTTCCCTAGCAACTAAAAGTAAGCCATTTGAACTGCCATTAAATAAAAAAGATATTTTTGCTTTACCACTATGGCCTGACGAATAAGCATCTAAGCTAATACTGATAAAATAATTAAACGAATGAACATTAAATAATCCCAATTATGTTTATTGCTAATAATGGGGGCGAAGAGTAGCGAGATCAGGTTTTATCGGTAAGCCTAAATATGTTTACTTGACTAGAGTTTGATAGCATTAGATTTGATCAAATTATTATTTGGTGACGGTTGGGTAGTAATTCAAAGATATTGAGTGATTGTTTCCTGTCCAATAAGGAAACGCGAACGTACCCAATATACAAGTCATTGTCATAGAGGTGGCAAAGGAGTTGGCAGAAAAAATTGCTAAATCCAAAAAAGTGCAGTTTTATTCCTGGCTGCAAATTCTTAACACAACTGCTTTGTTAAGTTGGGAGATTTGAAGTCCAATAGGTAAGAGGGCAGCAGTTATTTCAAGCCTTATGGGGATTGCACTACTTAGCCTATACCTCCCAGTATTTCAGAGGCGTCTACTTTGGCATAAGTTGCAGTGATGTTAATACTGCTGTGTTGCCATGAATAGAGCAGCTGTTATCGGTTGCCCATGCGTTTACAGGGGATTGGGTGCTGTAAGAAACTAGAATCATGGACTTAACAAAATCCATGCCCGCGGCATTTTCTCCAAACCCCAATCTATTGGTTTGGCTACAACCGCAGTCTGTAGCCTTGTCAAAGGTTACTATGATATTCCCGTCTTGATATCGCAGAACAGAGGTTACTTTTGCATCGGTAACCAAACATCCATCTGCATAAACAAGGTTAGAAAGTAGTGCAATGGTGCCAAGTAAGTACTTCATTTTTGGATCTCCTCTTATTAGGACGGTCAACTTAGAAAAAGAGAGTGTCTCTGCTTAGGGGCTCCTTACGTCACCGGAGTATCAATGTGATTTCACGTTGATACTTTGGCGCTGAAACCAACAAATGAGTCTTTTTCAAAGTTGTCTGCACAGAAATGAAAAACCCGCGAAAGCTAGAGCTGACGCGGGTTTGAGAGATGGTACCAGAGGCCGGACTCGAACCGGCACGCTTTTAAGGGCGGGGGATTTTGAATCCCCTGTGTCTACCAATTTCACCACTCTGGCACTTTCGCTGCTCGACCTTGGGGTCGGTGCGAAGAGGGCGTGATTATAGCAATGCTTTGGCCGGGGTCAACCAGTGATTTCAATGACTTACGGCATTTTCTGTCGCGCCAGTTAACAGCTCCTAAAATTTCCTATAACCTTCGCGACCTCTCCATAGTTTCTAGATTTCCAGGATTCCATGCAGCGTCAGGACTTTGACTTTCATCTGCCCGATGAGCTGATCGCCCGCGCGCCTACTGAAGAGCGCCGCGGCAGCCGTCTTTTGTGTCTGGATGGGCCCAGCGGGGCCATTACACATCGGCAGTTCCCAGATATTCTCGATCAGGCACAGGCAGGTGACCTGATAGTCTTCAACGATACGCGGGTGATTCCGGCACGTTTGTTCGCGCAGAAGGAAACCGGCGGTAAGCTGGAAATCCTGGTGGAGCGGGTGCTCAATGAGACGGATATCTGGGCCCATGTGCGCTCCAGTAAGTCTCCCAAACCCGGTTCCAGCATCGTTCTTGAAGACGGTACCCGTATAGAGGTTACTGGCAGGAAGGATGCGCTGTTTGAGCTGTCCTTCCCCAAAGAAGAGGGCGTGCTGGCGATTTTGGATCGCCTCGGCCATATGCCGCTGCCTCCTTATATTGATCGCGAAGACGATGCCAGCGATCGCGAGCGCTACCAGACGGTATACGGCCGCAACGCAGGTGCTGTGGCGGCGCCGACGGCGGGGCTGCACTTTGACGATGAAATGATCGGCGCGCTGCGGGATAAAGGTGTCGAGGTTGTGTTCGTTACCCTGCATGTGGGTGCCGGGACTTTCCAGCCGGTGCGCGTGGATAATATTTTTGAGCACCAGATGCACAGCGAAGTGCTGGATGTTTCCCAGGAAGTGGTGGATGCCGTAGCCGCTTGCCGTGCCCGAAATGGCAGTGTGATTGCGGTGGGTACCACCAGTGTGCGCGCACTGGAAAGTGCGGCGCGCGGTGGCGAATTGCAGGCCACGGTGGGGGAGACGGATATCTTTATTTATCCCGGCTATGAATTTCAGGTTGTGGATAAGTTGGTCACCAACTTCCATCTGCCGGAATCCACCCTGTTGATGCTGGTGAGTGCCTTCGCGGGGTACCAGCATACGATGGCCGCATATAAAGCTGCTGTTGAGGAGCGTTACCGTTTCTTTAGTTACGGCGACGCCATGTTTATTACCCGCGATCCCAATGCCAAAAAAGAAGAAGTCGCACCAGCGAAAGGAGATACCCAGTGAGCCGCGAATGTTTTATGCAGTTTGAAGTGGATAACACTGATGGCAAGGCCCGTCGTGGCCGTTTGCGTTTTCCTCGCGGTGTGGTGGAAACCCCGGCGTTTATGCCGGTGGGTACTTACGGCACTGTTAAAGGTATGTTGCCGAGAGATATCGAGGGCATTGGTGCACAAATTATTCTGGGCAATACCTTCCATCTGATGCTGCGCCCGGGTACCGAAGTGGTTAAAGCCCATGGCGACCTGCACGACTTCACGCAATGGTCTGGCCCTATCCTCACCGACTCCGGCGGCTTCCAGGTATTTAGCCTGGGTGAGCTGCGCAAGATTACGGAAGAGGGGGTTTCTTTCCGTTCACCCATTGATGGCAGCCCGGTATTCCTGGACCCGGAAGAATCCATGCGTGTTCAGCGGGACCTGGGTTCGGATATCGTGATGATCTTCGATGAGTGCACGCCTTATCCGGCCACTACCGATGAAGCGCGCAAGTCTATGGAGCTGTCCCTGCGTTGGGCGGAGCGCTCCAAGAAAGCCCATGGCGATAGCCCGTCTGCGCTGTTCGGCATTGTGCAGGGCGGTATGTACCCGGAATTGCGCGATGTGTCCCTGCGCGGCCTCACTGAGATTGGTTTCGATGGCTATGCCATTGGCGGCCTGTCGGTGGGTGAGCCGAAAGAGGAGATGATCAAGGTATTGGATCACCTGGCGCACAAGATGCCGGAAGACAAGCCGCGCTATCTGATGGGCGTGGGCAAGCCGGAAGATATTGTTGAAGCGGTGCGTCGCGGTGTGGATATGTTCGACTGTGTCATGCCCACGCGCAATGCGCGCAACGGCCACCTGTTTACCTTTGAAGGTGTGGTGAAGATCCGCAATGCCAAGCATCGCCATGATACGGGCCCCTTGGAAGAAGAGTGCGATTGCTACACCTGTGAAAATTTCTCCCGCGCTTACCTGCATCACCTGGATCGCTGTGGTGAAATTCTCGGTGCGCAGCTGAATACAATTCACAATCTGCGCCACTACCAGCGCCTGATGCAAAAGCTGCGCGATGCGATCGCCGCCAATGAACTGGAGGCGTATGTCGCGGAGTTCTACCGCGGTCTGGGCCGTGAGGTTCCAGCGCTAGAGGCCTGATAGCGCCGTACTTTTATCCTATCTGGGGCACAGTCGATCGCACGATTGTGCCCCTGTCATTTGTCCGTTCATCCGATCCCCGTATAATCAGCCCCCACTTTTATTGGGGGCGGTGTACCTTGCATTCTGCGTATACTGCCCGCATATCCAGGCAAATTGCCAAGATTTACCGGCCCTCGGGGTCACACTAGAACAATGAGAACAGCATGAATCGCTACCCGATCTGGAAGTACTTTCTGATTCTCGCGGTTGTGGCCTTTGGCCTTATCTACGCCGCGCCCAATCTCTATAAGCCGGACCCTGCGGTGCAGATTTCCGGGCAATCCAGTGCCATGGTGATGGATGAGAATGTCCTCACCAAAGCACAAAAGGCCCTGGATGAATCGGGGATTGCGCACTTTGGCGGAGAGGTGGGCGATAAGGCGATATTGATTCGCCTCGAGTCCCAGGATGAGCAGTTGCCGGCCAAGCGCGCGATTCAGGAGGCCCTGGGCCACAGCGATTACGTGGTTGCCCTGAACCTGGCTTCCACCACGCCTCAGTGGTTGAGCGATATTGGCGCAAGCCCGATGAAGCTGGGCCTCGACCTGGCTGGCGGTGTGCACTTCCTGATGGAAGTGGATACCAACACCATCGTAAAAACCAATATGGAAGGCTATGCGCAGGATGTGAAAACCAAACTGCGTGAAGCCAAGGCCCGTTACCGCAGTGTTGACCTGATCGACGATCGCGAAATCGTCGCCCGTTTCCGCAGTGATGAACTGCGCAACCTGGCGCTCTCTACCATGCGTAAGGAATTCCCGCAGCTGCAGCTGCGCGAATCCGGCAGTGGTGAGAACCTGGAGATCCGTGCCACCCTGTCTGAGCAGGAGATCAAGCAGCTTGAGGACTACGCGGTTAGCCAGAACCTGACCACCCTGCGCAACCGGGTGAATGAGCTGGGCGTGGCAGAGCCGATCGTTCAGCGCCAGGGGCGCAACCGTATCGTTGTAGAGCTGCCCGGTGTGCAAGACACCGCCGAGGCCAAGCGTATTATCGGTAAGACCGCCAACCTCGAGTACCGTATGGAAGCCCGCCCCGATGAGCTGGTTACCAACAAAGAGTACTTCGAGTACCGCAGCGAGCAGACGCAGCAGATGTACGGCGGTGCCTGGCTCGAGCGCAAGATTATTATCAAGGGTGACAGCGTTACCAACGCTCGTGTCGGCTATGACGAGAGCGGCTTCCCCCAGGTAAATATCACCCTCGACTCCCGTGGCGGTGAACTCATGCACCGTGCCACCTGGAAAAATGTGGGCCGTCGTATGGGCACCCTGTTTATCGAGACCCGCTTTACCCCGCAAACCAAGATCGATGCGGAGGGCAACGAGATCACCGAGCAGATCAGGACTGAAGACAAGAAGATTATCAGCCTGGCTACCGTGCAGAGTGCCCTCGGCAAGCAGTTCCGTGTTACCGGCCTGGACAGCCCCGCAGAGGCCCAGGAACTGGCCCTGCTGCTGCGCGCCGGTGCCCTGGCAGCTCCCATGTATTTTGTGGAAGAGCGCGTGATTGGCCCATCTTTGGGTGCCGATAACATCAAGGTGGGTATTCAGTCGGTAGAGTACGGCTTGTTGGCGGTACTTATCTGTATGCTGATTTCCTATCGCGTATTTGGTCTGGCTGCGAACCTGGCCCTGGCAGTCAACCTGATTCTGCTGGTGGCGGTGATGTCGATTCTCGGCGCTACCCTGACGCTCCCGGGTATTGCCGGTATCGTTCTGACCGTGGGTATGGCGGTGGATGCCAACGTGCTGATTTTCTCGCGAATACGGGAGGAACTCAGGAATGGGATGCCTCCGCAATCGGCGATTACCGCCGGCTTCGATAATGCTTACAGCACCATTGTGGATGCGAATATCACCACCCTGATTGTGGCGGTTATTCTGTACGCTATTGGTTCCGGTCCGGTTCAGGGCTTCGCGGTAACCCTGTCCATCGGTATTCTCACCTCCATGTTCAGTGCCATTATGGGTACCCGTGCAATCATTAACTTGTTCTACGGCGGTCGCCGTGTACAGAAACTCTGGATTTAAGGAGACTGGCCATGAGTGAGACCAAAGTGGAAAACGGTAAGATCACCGAGTACATGGGCAAGCGCGTTTATGACTTTATGCGCTGGCGCAAGATTGCCGCGGTTGTTTCTGTCATCCTGGTACTGGCATCGATTGGCATACTGGCGGCCAAGGGCCTGAAGTTTGGCCTGGACTTCACCGGCGGTACCCAGGTTGAAGTGGGTTACGAAGTTGCGCCGTTTATTAACGATGTGCGCACCCAGCTGGAAAATGCTGGCTATGATGGCGCTACGGTAGTGAACTACGGCTCCGAAACCGAGCTGATGATCAAGCTGCCGCCGGAGGTAACTGAAGAGGAAACCCAGATCAGTGCTACTGATCAGGAAGCTGTTACACCGATTGGCGACAAGGTGGTAGAAGTGCTGCGTGCAGGCAGCGATGGTACTGTCACCCTGCGCCGTGTGGAAATGGTGGGTCCTCAGGTAGGTGCCGAGCTGCGCGATGATGGCGGCTTGGGCATGCTGGTGGCTCTGGCCCTGGTGATGATCTACGTGGCCCTGCGCTTCCAGTACAAGTTCTCCGTTGGTGCCGTAGCGGCATTGGGGCACGATGTGATTATCGTGCTGGGCTTCTTTGCCCTGCTGGGGCTGGACTTCGACCTCACTGTACTGGCGGCGGTGCTGGCGGTGATCGGTTACTCCCTGAACGATACCATCGTGGTATCTGACCGTATTCGTGAGAACTTCCGCAAGGTGCGCAAGGCTGAGACTGAGGAGATTATTAATATCTCCATTAGCCAGACTCTGGGCCGTACCTTTATGACCTCGTTCACGACCTTGCTGGTGTTGTGGGCGCTGCAGTTCTTCGGCGGGGAGCTGATCCACAACTTCTCCCTGGCGTTG
Source organism: Microbulbifer sp. MLAF003 (assembly GCF_030012965.1). Lineage (NCBI taxonomy): Bacteria > Pseudomonadati > Pseudomonadota > Gammaproteobacteria > Cellvibrionales > Microbulbiferaceae > Microbulbifer > Microbulbifer sp. MLAF003. The sequence goes on along the minus strand of NZ_CP120232.1, from coordinate 3,682,518 downwards.
ATCGTCGGTGTGGTTGTAGGTACCTACTCTTCTGTGTATGTGGCAGCAAACGTGCTGATGGGACTGAAGATCTCCAAAGAAGATCTGATGCCGCCAGTGAAAGAGGGTGCTGAGCTGGAAGAAATGCCCTGATCCAGGCTAACCCTTAAATTAAAAAGGCCGCTTTAAAGCGGCCTTTTTTGTGCTCCCGGTTTCTCAGTCACCATTAATCAAGTGTAATTAAGTGCTGAAGTCGGGGCCTTTTGTTGGGCTAAATTGGGCTAATTAGTGAAGCCAGTTACGAGCGGTTTAGCTGCGAGGCTTCTTACCCAGGGTGATGTGCTTGGGGCCGGAGGTGTTGGTCTGGCCGCTCACACCCTTGGGCACCTGCTCAATCTCGCCACCCTTGGCCAGGAAAGCCTGCACCTGCGCTTCAATGCTCTCGCTGGTCTCTAACGGAGCGCTCTGCTTGCGACTGGAAGACGAGGATGCTTTTTGGCCACGATAACTATCCGGTTTATGGGTTGGCCGGACATCATACATTGTTTTGAACAAAAAATCACCCAAACGCCTAAGCGCTGCACATAGCGGTCAGTTTGCCGCCGGGTGCAGCGGCACGGTGTGTCACACAGAGGTAATTTCTGGGGCTATTCCACTTCCTGCTCTGCAGGTGCCTCGGTAGCCAGTGGCCAGCCGCCCATTTCCCGCCACTTGTTTACGATTCCACAGAACAGGGTTGCGGTTTTCTCCGCATCGTACTCTGCGGAGTGGGCGCAGCTATTGTCGAACTCGATACCTGCGGCCTGGCAGGCTTTGGCCAGAACCGTTTGGCCATAGGCGAGCCCGGCGAGACTGGCGGTATCGAAACAGGAGAAGGGATGGAATGGGTTGCGCTTGATTCCGGTCCGCTCAACGACGGCGTTAACAAATCCCAGATCGAAATGGGCATTGTGAGCAACCACGATGGCGCGGGTACAACTGTGTTTTTTCACCGCACTGCGGATTTTGCGGAACAGCTCTGGCAGAGCAATTTCTTCAGGCCAGGCATCGCGATCGGGGGACTCCAGGTCGATACCGATAAAATCCAGGGCCGACTGCTCTACGTTGGCGCCCTCAAATGGTTCCAGGTGGAAACTGTGGGTCTCATGGGGGACGAGGTTGCCCTCCGCATCCATATCCAGAATAACCGCCGAAATCTCCAGCAGGGCATCGGTACGCGCGTTAAAGCCGCCGGTTTCCAGGTCGATAACAACCGGCAGGAAGCCGCGAAATCGCTGGGCGAGGGGGCTCTTGGGTCCTGTTGGTTCTTCCGCGGGGGTCACTTTGGGTCCTTGTAAATCTCAATTGTGCCGGGGTTGCTTGGACCCGGGCATGAGCGGGCTTGCTATTGGCCCGCAACAGTTCAAACCGGAATTATACGAGTTTCCAGTTCAGGGTTTCACCGGCATTCAGGGGTATCAGGTTCTCACCGCCCATATCCAGGCTTTCCGGCAGGGTCCACGGTTGTTTGACCAGGGTGATGGTGTCCTGGTTGCGTGGCAGACCGTAAAAGTCGGGCCCGAAATTACTCGCGAAACCTTCCAGCTTATCCAGCTTGCCGGCGCGCTCAAAAGCTTCGGCGTACAGCTCTATGGCGGAGTAGGCAGTGTAACAACCGGCGCAGCCGCATTCGTGTTCTTTTTTATGGTGAGCGTGGGGGGCCGAGTCGGTGCCGAGGAAAAATTTCGGGCTGCCGCTGGTGGCCGCTTCGATCAGAGCTGACTGGTGATCGCCGCGCTTGAGGATTGGCAGGCAGTAGTAGTGCGGGCGAATACCACCAACCAGCATATGGTTGCGGTTGTACAGCAGGTGGTGGGCGGTAATGGTCGCGGCCACACCATCGCGGGCATTCTGTACAAACTCAGCGGCATTCGCAGTGGTAATGTGCTCAAAAACCACTTTCAACGTGGGAAAATCTTCCACCAGGCGCGACAGGGTTTTCTCAATAAATACCTGCTCGCGATCGAAAATATCGATATCGTTGGTGGTTACCTCCCCGTGCAGCAGCAGCTTCATGCCGCAGGACTGCATTTCCTCCAGGGCGGGGTAAATATTGGCGATGTCGGTTACCCCGGAATCGGAATTCGTGGTTGCTCCGGCAGGGTATAGTTTTGCTGCGATCACACCGGCAGCGTGCGCCTGGCGGATTACTTCGGCATCGGTCTTATCGGTCAGGTAAATAACCATCAGCGGCTCAAAAGCGCGGCCGGCCGGAATATGCGCGCGGATACGCTCGCGATAGGCCAGGGCCATATCGGCGTTGGTAACTGGTGGTACCAGGTTGGGCATCACTATTGCGCGGTGAAATTGTTGGGCGGCATCGCCTACTGTGCGTTCTAAAGCGGCGCCATCGCGCAGGTGAATATGCCAGTCGTCAGGGGCGCGAAGAGTGATTTGCTCCGTCATGGTACTCCGTGGTCTTGGACGCTGTAGTGAGTCGTTGTGCGGCGCGCATGCTACCCGATGCGGGGTGAAATTGCGATGCACAAAAGGGTTAAAAATTAATCAATTGTGTCTACAAGTGTCTTGGCGCTAGTCGATTGCGAGCTGAGGCGCTACAATCGCGCCCCGATAAACAGTGTGGGTATTATTGTGCCCATAATACCGACCCTGGGTATACCTCCAAGAATAACTCCCCAGACCGACATTAATTCGCGCAGAGGCGATCCATATCGCCGTGCCTAATGTTGTGACGGCGTGTTCCCGGCAGCAGAGGATAGCAATGAGCAAAATCGAGAAGGTAGTACTGGCATATTCCGGCGGACTGGATACGTCGGTAATTGTGCGCTGGCTGCAGGAAACTTACGGTTGTGAGGTGGTAACTTTTACCGCTGATATCGGCCAGGGCGAGGAAGTGGAACCCGCCCGAGCCAAGGCTGAGGCCCTGGGTGTAAAAGAAATTTATATCGACGACCTGCGCGAAGAGTACGTGCGCGATTTCGTCTTCCCGATGTTCCGTGCCAACGCGATTTACGAAGGTGAGTATTTGCTGGGCACCTCCATCGCGCGCCCGCTGATCGCCAAGCGCCTGATCGAGATTGCCAACGAGACCGGTGCCGATGCTATCTCCCATGGCGCCACTGGCAAGGGCAACGACCAGGTGCGTTTCGAACTGGGTGCCTATGCGTTGAAGCCAGGTATCCAGGTAATTGCTCCCTGGCGCGAGTGGGACCTAAATTCCCGCGAAAAGCTGATGCAGTATTGCGAACAGCATAAAATTCCGGTGGATTTCTCCTCCAGCAAAAAGAAATCCCCTTACTCAATGGATGCCAACCTGCTGCATATCTCTTACGAGGGCGGCAACCTTGAGGACCCATGGGCGGAAGCCGAGGAAGATATGTGGCGTTGGAGTGTCAGCCCCGAAGCTGCACCAGAAGAGCCGACCTATATTACTTTGGGCTTTGAGAAGGGTGATCCCGTTTCTATCGACGGTGAGCGCTTAAGCCCTGCTACTTTGCTTGAGAAACTGAATAAGTTGGGCGGAGCCAACGGCATTGGTCGCTTGGATATTGTGGAAAACCGCTACGTGGGAATGAAGTCCCGCGGCTGCTACGAAACACCTGGCGGCACCATTTTGATGAAGGCGCACCGCGCCATTGAGTCCATCACGCTGGATCGCGAAGTGGCTCATATGAAAGATTCCCTGATGCCGCGCTACGCTGAACTGATTTATAACGGCTACTGGTGGTCACCGGAGCGCAGCATGCTGCAGGCTGCGATCGATGAATCCCAGCTGGTGGTTAACGGTGAAGTACGCCTGAAACTCTATAAGGGTAGTGTGAGCGCAGTGGGCCGCCGTTCTGCGGACAGCCTCTTCGACGAGCGTATCGCTACCTTCGAAGACGATGCCGGGGCCTACGACCAGAAAGATGCAGAGGGCTTTATTAAGCTCAACGCCCTGCGTCTGCGGATCGCCGCCGGTAAGGGAAGAAAATTGATTTAGTTGATTTAGATCATCCTTGGCTAGTGCGGGGTGCGCTTAAATCCTTATCTGGCCAATAAAGTGACAGCTGTGTTTGCGCATAGCTGCCGCAGACCATGCGGTGGGCCAGTCCCGCTCAGTGGAACCGATTTTAAAAAAGCAACGGAAGTTTAAACATGACGACAACGGTGGCAAAGACCGGCCCTGTGCCGGACTATGACTACAATATCGTGCGCCAGTTCACCATCATGTCCGTGGTCTGGGGCATTTTTGGTATGGGCATGGGCGTATTGATCGCGGCCCAGCTGGCCTGGCCAGAACTCAATGATTTCTGGCAGCCCTTCTCGCACTTTGGGCGCTTGAGGCCATTACACACCAATGCGGTAATTTTCGCCTTTGGTGGTAGTGTTCTGTTTGCCACCTCTTACTATGTAGTGCAGCGCACCTGTCAGGTTCGCCTGTGGGGCGGCTGGCTGATTCCCTTTACTTTCTGGGGATGGCAGGCCGTTATCGTGGCAGCGGCTATCACCCTGCCGATGGGCTTCACTTCCACTAAAGAATACGCCGAACTCGAGTGGCCGATTGATATCCTGATCGCCCTGGTTTGGGTGGCCTACGCGCTGGTGTTCTTCGGTACCATCATGAAGCGCAGAACCTCCCACATCTACGTGGCGAACTGGTTCTTCGGTGCTTATATCGTCACTATTGCTGTACTCCATATTATTAATAATTTGGAGATCCCGGTTGCTCCTTTCAAGTCTTACTCTATCTACTCAGGCACCAAGGACGCAATGATCCAGTGGTGGTATGGCCATAACGCAGTAGGGTTCTTCCTGACTGCAGCCTTCCTGGGGATCATGTACTACTTCGTACCTAAGCAGGCGGGCCGCCCGGTTTATTCCTACCAGCTTTCTATCGTGCATTTCTGGGCCCTGATTTCCCTGTACGTATGGGCTGGTGGCCACCACCTGCACTACTCAGCGCTGCCTGACTGGGCCCAGAGCCTGGCGATGGTAATGTCCCTGATCCTGCTGGCTCCATCCTGGGGTGGTATGATCAACGGCATCATGACCCTGTCCGGTGCTTGGCACAAACTGCGCACCGACCCGACCCTGCGCTTCCTGGTGGTATCCCTGTCCTTCTACGGTATGTCCACCTTCGAAGGCCCGATGATGTCCATCAAGACTGTAAACGCCCTGTCCCACAACACCGACTGGACTGTTGGCCACGTACACTCCGGTGCATTGGGCTGGGTTGCCATGATTTCTATCGGTGCTCTCTATCACCTGGTTCCAGTGCTCTGGAAGCGTCGCGAAATGTACAGCACCAAGCTGATTAACGCGCACTTCTGGCTGGCTACTGTAGGCACGGTACTGTACATCGCTGCTATGTGGGTGAACGGTATTACCCAGGGCCTGATGTGGCGTGCATTTAACGCTGACGGCACCCTGACCTATAGCTTTGTGGAAAGTGTGGTTGCGAGCCACCCAGGTTATGTAGTGCGCTGGTTGGGCGGAGCCATGTTCCTGCTGGGCATGCTGCTGATGGCTTACAACGTTTACCGTACGATCACCGAGAAGGTAAACGATGCCGAAGCCGATAACACCGTTCGAGCTGTACCGGCGGCATAGGAGAGCAGACCGTGAAGAATCATGACATCGTAGAAAAAAATATTGGCTGGATGATCTTTTTCATCATTATCGCCATTAGCTTCGGCGCTCTGGTGGAGATCGTTCCGCAGTTCTTTACCAAGGCGAACTACACGCCCCTGCCGGGCCAGAAGCCGCTGACGGCATTGGAGCTGGAAGGCCGCGATATCTATATCCGCGAAGGCTGTCACGTGTGTCACACCCAGATGGTGCGCCCGTTGCGCGCTGAGGTGGAGCGCTATGGACACTACTCCATGGCCGAGGAATCCGTGTACGAGCACCCCTTCCTGTGGGGCTCCAAGCGTACCGGTCCCGACCTGGCTCGTGTAGGCGGCCGTTACTCCGATGAGTGGCAGCGCGCTCACTTGTACAACCCGCGCAGCGTTGTACCCGAGTCCATCATGCCGGCCTACCCTTGGTTGTTCGACAATGTAGTTACTGGCAATTACACCGCGCGCAAGATGGAAGCACTGCGTCTCGTCGGTGTGCCCTACACCGATGAGGACATCGCCAACGCCTCCAAGCCTTTCGAAGGTGGCAAGGTTAAGGAAATCGATGCCCTGGTCGCTTACTTGCAACAGCTGGGTACCCTGGTTACCCAAAAACGCTAATAGCGAGGAAGGAAACTCGTGACTATCGAAACATTGCGGGAAATCGGACTGGTTTTGGGATCAATCGCCTTTCTGGCTATCTGCTGGTGGGCCTTCTCTCCGAAGCGCAAGAAGCGCTTCGAGGAAGATGCCAATTTGCCATTTGCCGATGAAGAGCAACAGGCCGATAAGGATGAGTCGGCCGCTCAGAAGGATGAATCCAAATCCGGGCAAGAGTCCGGGACTGAACGAAAACAGGGGCAGGACAAGTAATGAGTACATTCTGGAGTGTGTGGGTAATTGTACTCACCCTCGCCAATCTGGCGTTGATTACCTGGGTGTTGTTCGCCAACCGAAAAGTGGCAGTTGACGACCAGGCAGAACCGGAAAACAAAACCACAGGCCACGTGTACGACGGCATTGAGGAGTACGACAACCCTCTGCCCAAGTGGTGGTTCATGCTGTTTATCGCCACGCTGGTGTTTTCAGCGGTATACCTGGTGATCTACCCGGGCATGGGTAACTTCAAAGGCCTTGGTGGTTGGTCATCTGTCGGCGCGCTGGAAGCTTCCCAGGCTAAGGCCCAGGAGAAGTTCGACGAGCAGTTTGGCATTTATCTCGATATGCCCATCGAGGAAATCGCCCAGAGCCCGCAGGCACTGAAAATGGGTTCCCGTATCTTCGCCAACAACTGTGCTGTATGTCACGGTGCGGATGCCGGGGGTAACTTCGGCTTCCCTAACCTGACCGACAACGCCTGGCTTTACGGCGGTACCCCGGAGAAAATCCTGGAAACCCTGTACAACGGCCGTCAGGGCATGATGCCTCCGCAAGGGCCGGTGATTGGGGAAGAAGGTGTTAAGAACGCCACTGAGTATGTTCTCTCCCTGAATGGCCTCGAGCATGACAAGGCTATGGCTGCGGAAGGACAGAAGGTCTTCAATACCGTGTGTATGGCCTGTCACGGTATGGACGCCAAGGGTAACCAGCTCCTCGGTGCGCCAAACCTGACCGATGACCTGTGGCTGTATGGCAGCGATCGTGCGCAAATCCAGCACACGATCCGCAGCGGCCGTAGCAATATGATGCCCGCGCAGAAAGATAAGCTGCGCGAAGACAAGATCCGCTTAGTAGCGGCCTATGTCTACAACTTGTCCAAACAGGACGAGGAACAGCAGTAATCGAATAAGGCCCGGCTATGCTGGGCCTTATTTTTTGGAAGGAACTCCGGGTGCTGCAGGGACGGAGATAAAAGCCTCATACATAAGTGGCTGACTGTGCCCGCGTGCAGATAATGCCCGTGCGAGAGTGAGGTTTTTGTGAGTGACTTGATTCCCACCCGCGAAGAGCAGGAAGGTAACGGTGAAGTTCGCTACCGCATGCTCTACGAATCGGATGACAAAATTTATATTCGCCATATCCGTGGTATTTACACCCGGATTCGCAAATATACCGGCCTACCGTTACTGTTGGCTTTCTTCTTTATCCCCTGGATTAATATCGACGGGCGCCAGTCTGTCTTCTTCGATCTTCCCACCCGCCAGTTTCATATCCTCGGTACCACCTTCGGCCCACAGGATGGCTTCCTGCTAGCCTGGTTGCTGATTATTGCTGCCTTTGCCCTGTTTGCCGTTACCACCTGGATGGGGCGGGTCTGGTGCGGTTTTACCTGTCCACAGACTGTCTGGACCATGATGTTTATGTGGGCCGAGCGAGTTTGTGAGGGAGACCGCAACAAGCGGATGAAGCTCGATAAGGCCCCCTGGAACGCGGAGAAAATCCTGCGTAAAGGTGGTACCCACGCTATCTGGCTGCTGATTTCTCTCGCCACAGCTCTGGCTTTCGTTGGTTACTTCTATGGTATCCGCGACCTGGTGGTAGACCTCGCGACCTTTGATGCCCATCCGCAGGGAGTCTTTTGGGTCGCCTTCTTTACTTTTGCCACCTACATGAACGCGGGCTTCCTGCGTGAGCAGGTGTGCAAGTACATGTGCCCCTATGCGCGCTTTCAGTCGGTGATGTACGACCAGGACACTCTTGCGGTCTATTACGATGCACAGCGCGGCGAGACCCGTGGTCCACGCAAGAAGAACGTGGACTACAAGGCCGAGGGTATGGGTGACTGTATCGATTGCTACTGGTGTGTGCAGGTATGTCCTGTGGATATCGATATTCGCGATGGCATGCAGTATGAATGCATTAACTGTGGTCTATGTGTTGACGCCTGTAACAGCGTCATGGACAAAATGGGTTATGACCGCGGCCTGATTCGTTTTACCTCAGAAGACGAGTTGGAGACCGGAAAGACCAATTACCTGCGTCCGCGCCTGTTTGGTTATGCCATTGTCCTGTTGGCAATGGTTGGCTTGTTCTCCCATCAGGTGGCTACACGTAACCCGATTGAGACTGAAATTACCCGCGATCGCGGTGCGCGAATGTACCGAGTATCCCAGGGACTGGTGCAGAATGTGTATACCGTGAAGATCAGCAATATGGATCAAGCGGCACATGAGTTCACTATCCGTGTGGAGGGCAACCCGAATTACGATTATTCGGTTCGCAAGCCGCGTACGATCTACCTGGAGGCGGGGGAGATTTTCCCGGTACCGATCCGGGTGAGTGTGCCCAAGACACAGTTGAAAGAGAGCAAGCACGATATCGATATCGTAGTGGAGGCTGTCGATAACCCTGAGCTGGTCGACAAGCACCGAACGGTATTTATTGGTCCCAAGCAGTAGACGGGACGCCGTTCCCGTTGCAAAGTACGGGCCCGCCCAGGTGGGCTCGACTTTTCTGCATAAAACGGTAATTTTTGGTAACGCGATGAATGAACCAACCTCGAAACCCTGGTATCGGGAATTCTGGGCCTGGATGGTCCTGGCACCGCTGATTACAGTGCTGGTAGTGTCCTCTATCACGGTTTCTATAGCTGTGCGCCACGCTGACGATGAGGTCAGGGACACTTATCACAAAGACAGCCGTATGTACCATTTTTCTGCTGAGCAGGACCAGCGGGCCAAAGCCCTGGGATTGGCGGCGATGGTCCAGTTCCAGCGGGGCGATCGCGGGGTGGTTGTCGAACTGAACGGTAATACCGAGTATCCCGAGAAGCTGTTGCTTACCCTCAGCCACCCGCTAGAGGAAGATCTGGATCAGCATATTGTGTTATCCCAGCTCTCCGTTGGGCGCTATTCAGGCTCTGTGCCCGTGGATTTGAACAATCGCTGGTATCTGCGCCTGATGCCTGAACTCGATCCTGAGCTCCACAAAAACGCAGAGTGGCGTCTTAAGGGAGAGATTAATTTCGATCTGGGTGAGGCGGCGCCCCTGAACGCTGCCAGTCGATGACATCCCCCTGTTATCACTGCGGACTTCCGGTCCCTGCCGGTAGCAACCATTCGGTTGTTATTGAGGGGGCTGCACGTGATATGTGTTGCCCCGGCTGTGAGGCCGTGGCGACGGCCATTGTTTCCGGTGGCCTGGATGGCTTCTATCGCTACCGGGAAAAGCAAAGTGACCGCCCGGAACAGGCCCAGCCGCGGGACCGCTGGACCGCCTACGATCTCCCCGAAGTACAGCAGCAGTTTGTTCACGACTGGGATGGCGGCAGCAAGATGGCGGCGCTGCTGATCGGTGGTATTACCTGTGCCGCCTGTGTGTGGTTGATTGAAAAGCACCTGGGACATTTGGCGGGGGTTGGAAAGGTCTCAGTCAATGCCAGTACCCAGCGTGCCCAGATTGTGTTTGATCCTGAGCAGATTAAACCGAGCCAGCTTTTTGAGGCGTTGGAGCGCATTGGCTATCGCCCGGCTCCGGCCACCGCTGCCAACCGGGAAAATGTAATCCAGGCCGAACATCGGGCAGCCCTGCGCCGCCTTGGGGTTGCGGGCCTGGGTACCATGCAGGTGATGATGTTCGCTATCGCCCTGTACTTTGGCGCTGGTAGCGATGGTGTCGGTGAGTTTGAGCGCTATTTCCGTTGGGTGTCGCTATTGGTAGCGACACCAGTGGTGTTCTATGCGGCGCGCCCCTTCTTTAGCGCAGCACTGCGCAGCCTGCGCGCCCGTCACCTGAGTATGGATGTACCTGTCTCCATCGCTATTGGCCTGGCCTACGGTGCCAGTTTCTACGCCACGGTATTTGGCACCGGCGAGGTGTACTTCGAATCCATCTCCATGTTCACCTTCTTCTTGCTGCTTGGGCGCACGGTTGAGATGCGTGCGCGTCATCGTGCTGGGCTCGCCAGTGGCGGCCTGGCCCAGCTGCTGCCGATGACTGCAGCCAGGTATCAAGGCGATGAAGTGGTTCATGTACCGGTGGCCGCTTTGGTGGCTGGCGACCGGATTTTGTTGCGGCCCGGCGACACGATTCCCGCTGACGGCGAAGTGCTGGAAGGGGAGAGTGGCGTGGATGAATCGCTGCTCAGTGGCGAATCCGCCCTGCAGCAAAAGCTCGTGGGCAGTCCTGTGTATGCAGGCAGTGTCAACGGTGACTCCAGCCTGACTGTGTGTGTGACCGCAGCCGGCCAGTCTACAAGGCTGTCTGCCATCGAGCGTCTGGTGGAGCGCGCCCAACTGGATAAGCCGGCCCAGGTGGCCCTGGCAGACCGGGTCGCCGGTGTTTTTGTCGGGGTTGTATTGCTGGCGGCTGTGGGGGCCTTCGCGGTTTGGTGGCAGCTGGACCCGAGCAGGGCTTTCTGGGTAGCTCTGTCTGTATTGGTGGTGACATGCCCCTGTGCTTTGTCCCTGGCGACACCGGCGGCGCTGGCCTCAGCGACTTTGCGATTGCAGGAACTGGGGCTCCTGGTGGCCGGTGGCAGCCTTCTGGAAACACTGCCGCGTATCAGTCGCGTTGTGTTCGATAAAACCGGCACCCTAACTCGCGGTGAGCCGCGCATCCTGGAAATTCAATTGATGCGCGATGGCTGGGCCGAACAGCGGGTTAAGGATGTAGCTGCAGCCCTGGAATCACAGACCCACCACCCCTTGGCCCGTGCATTTCGCGCTTGGCGCGGCAACCTTACAGCGAGCAAGCTGAAGGTGCATACCGGTCGCGGCCTGGAGGGGCAGATCGAAGGGGTTGATTATCGCCTGGGCCGTGCCGATTTCGCTGCACCTGAAATACTGGCGCAGCCGCAGGGTGAGGGGCAGTGGTTGCTGCTTGCTGATGGAGACGGCCCTATCGCCTGGATCGCCTTGGGGGATAAACTGCGTGAGACAGCTCGGGATGCGGTACATCAGCTCGAAAAACTGGGCTTGTCGGTAGAGTTACTGAGTGGTGATCAGTCCAACGAGGTTCAGCGCCTGGCCTCGCAGGCTTCCATTGCCCACTTCCGTGCCGGTGCTTCACCGGAAGACAAGCTCTCCCATATGCAGCAGTTACAGGCCGGTGAAGAGAAGGTCCTGATGGTTGGCGATGGGCTCAATGATGTCCCGGTACTGTCGGGAGCGGATGCTTCGGTGGCGATGATGTCCGCTGCGGACTTGGCTCAATCCCGTGCCGATGCCATCTTGCTGAATGGTGACCTGCAGGTGCTTCCCCAGGCAATTTCCCTGGCGCGCAAATGCCGCCAGATAGTTCGGCAAAATCTGGCCTGGGCCCTGGGTTACAACGCCATTGCACTACCGTTGGCGGTTTGCGGCCTGGTACCGCCCTGGGCTGCGGCCATTGGTATGTCGGCCAGTTCGCTGGTGGTGGTTCTTAACGCCTTACGCCTGTCCCGTGCCAATGCGTCGATGGAAAGTGCGGACAGCTCGGTGCCTGGTATGCAGGCACACCATGCAAATTAAAGAGAGGAGTGAATTGTGGACAGTCTCTATTTCCTGATCCCTATTGCAGTGGCCTTGGTTGCCTTCGCTGTAAAACTCTTTTTCTGGGCGGTAAATAACGGCCAGTACGATGACCTCGAGACTGAGGGCCGGAGAATACTGTTTGAGGATGACGTGCAGAATCAGCCCGCAGCGGATTCGGACAAGGAGAAGTAACCAGTGGGAGATTGGGGGTTTTGGCGGCTGCGCTCGCCATCGGGTTTCTGGGCAGCAGCCACTGTATTGGTATGTGTGGGGGTATCTCGGGTGCGCTCGGAATGGCGGTGCCCGGCAAGCAAACAGCTTGGGTACAGCTCGGCTCATACCAATTGGGACGTCTCGGTAGTTATACGTTAATGGGGGCGCTCGCTGGCGCTCTGGGTGCTGCGATTATTCCTGCCCTGACGCCGCTGCGCTTCGCTGCGGGCATTATGCTGATCGTTATGGCGCTCTATGTGGCCGGTATCTGGCGTGGGCTGGTATGGCTGGAGAAGGGTGGCAGCTATTTATGGCGCTATGTGCAGCCTCTCTCTGCGAAATTGTTGCCAGTTCGCTCTGCGGGGCAGGCGGTTGCCCTCGGTTCCCTGTGGGGCTGGTTGCCCTGCGGCTTGGTTTACAGTGCGCTGACCTTTGCACTGGCTCAGGGCAGTGCTGAGCGATCGGCCTTGGCGATGTTTGCTTTTGGTCTCGGAACCTTACCGGCCATGCTGGCCACCGGTGCTGCGGCTGTGCAAGTGCGCAATATTGTGCAAAAACCGGGAGTGCGTCTGGGTTTTGCAGCGGCTATTTTATTGTTTGGTATCTGGACTATTTGGGGAGCTCTTGGCCATGGGGGCCACGGTGACCACGGCAATCATGGGGAAATGGGGGCGATGGAATCTCCGCAGGCAGAAGAGCAGGAGCACCACCACCATAATCACTGAGTTTTGAGCTGGCGCCGTTTTGACGCGGCGCCATTAGCCGACACCGGATAAAAACTAAAAATCAATTCTCAGAGAGAGGTCGATCGCGCGCAGGTGCTTGGTCAGGCTGCCGGAGGAGATGTAGTCGACATCCAGAGCTGCCAGCTTCTGAATCCGATCCCGGTCTACACTGCCGGAAATCTCTATTTTGGCTTTACCTTTGGCCAGGGATAGGGCGGAGCGAGTGTCTTCGTCATTGAACTCATCGAGCATGATTACATCGGCACCGCTATCCAGTGCCTGCTGTAACTCTTCAATGGTCTCTACCTCCACCTCGACCAGTGCGCCGGGTTTGATAGCCCTGGCCTGGGAGACAGCTGCATTAATACCGCCGGCGGCTGCGATATGGTTTTCCTTAATTAAAAATGCGTCGTAGAGGCCGATGCGATGATTGTGGCAGCCGCCACACAGCACGGCATATTTCTGGGCACTGCGCAGGCCTGGAATGGTTTTGCGGGTATCGAGAATCTTAACTTCAGTCCCTGCAGCACGGTTTGCGAATTCCGCTGCAGTAGTTGCCGTGCCGGATAGTGTCTGTAGAAAGTTAAGGGCGGCGCGCTCACCAGTCAGGATTGCGCGGGCATTACCCTCCAATTCAAACAGCACTGAATCAGCAGCAACCCTGTCTCCATCTTCAAAGTGCCAGGTCAGTTGCAGGTCCTGATCGAGCTGGCGAAAAACCTCTTCTACCCAGGCGCGTCCGCTCAGGGTGCAATCTTCCCGGGTGATTACTCGCGCACGGGCACTGCGCTCCGCTGGGATCAGCTGGGCGGTGATGTCTCCACTACCGACATCTTCATCGAGCGCGGTGTGCACGGCCCTTTTCAGGTCGGTCATGATGTTTGGGATCGCGGAGTCTTGTGGGTGCATTGGAGGACCTCGATAAAAAAGCGCGGGCAGTTTACCAAAACAGACTGGATTTGGGTTGCCTGGGGGATTTACTCGATTTTTACTGGGTTAAATCCTCGGGTAGCAGCTGGCCCCACATTTCGCTGTGACAAGCGTCTCAAATATGTCGCTAAAGTGTGTAAACAGGGGGGAACGCGAGTAGAATCGATGGGGTGAGAGAAAAGCTCACTGCGGGAGCCGTCGCCAAATTCGCTAGTCAAATTGACTGCATTAATGCGTTTAAAACCTGAACAAAATCAAGTAGTTGTTGGATTTTCGGGTGCATTATCTCGAGAGAATTTTACCAGACCTATCCCCGCATGTTTTTAAGCCTTGAGGCCGCCTATTGAAGTGAGCAGCGAGGTGAACAAATGGGACTGGTGATTTAAGACGGCCTATCCGGCCGACAAGATTTCAGCCAGCAAGTGCGCAAAACGCCGGATGGCATGCGAAGGACTTCTTGGAAATGAGTGAATCCAGCAAGGTAGTTTCCCTTTCAGAGAAAAGTGCGGGTCGACATGGTACTTCTATGGGTAAGCCCGCAGTCCTGCCCTCGGCGGTTGTGCTGTTAAAGGAAAAAGCCAGCACCCAGTTGTTTGAGCGTGTCAAAGCGCTGTTTGGGGCGGTGGATGATTCACTGTTTGCGATGGCGGAGCGTGCTCACGGCCAGGAAGAGCAGGATGGTCTGTTCCAGGCATTGCGCCTGCTGAGAGTAGAGCGCCGCAATGTCGCTGAGCGCTTCGTCAAAAACGTGCAGCGCGCTTTCCAGATCCGCCAGGAGGAGCCGTCGGAACCCGCTTTTGCCCAGGACAATCTGTCATTGGTTCACAATGATGACCTGGAGCAGCTGGTGGCCGCGGATACCATGGTGGCCAATGCCAAGCGAGATTTTGCCGAGCCACTGACCGAATTGTGCCTGCGCCTGGATACTCTCTACGCCGTTAAGGTGTATGACAAGAACAACCCTCTCGGCCCCGATGTGATCTGCGATGCATTTGTAGATGCAATTCAGGAGCTGGATCTCTATATCCGCGCGCGCCTTACGTTGCTCAAGAAATTTGAGCAAACAGTTATGCAGCAGCTGCGGGGTTTTTACGAATTCTGTAATCAGCTACTTGTAGAGCAGGGCGTGTTGCCCTCACTGCGGGAGCAGCAGCGCGCAGCGCGACAGCGCTCGGCTTATCCGGCAGGGCGTGGTCCCGGCAATCCGGGTGCAGCTCAGGCCGCTGGAGTTGGCAGCGCTGGGGATGGTGCTGCCCAGGCCGCACAGGGAGTACCTGTCAGTGGTCACTTTGCCCCAGGGCTCGTACCCGCTACGGCGGGTATGACACCCATGCCCGCTGGGGATCTGCTCACACACCTGGGAGCTTTGCAAAGTGGGGCTCATTACCAGGATGCCGGTGCAGCCCAATTGTTGAATGTTGGCGATCTGCTGCAGCAGCGCCTGGTTGACTCCAATCAGGCAGCTTCGCTGGCAAAAGTGGATAGCGATGTAATCAAACTGGTGGAAATGCTGTTTTCCTTTATTTTGGAAGATCGCAGTCTCGCCACACCGATTAAATCCCAGCTCGGCCGTTTGCAGCTGCCACTGCTCAAGGTTGCGATTGCCGATAAGTCGTTTTTTAGTAAAGGTGGCCATCCCGCACGTAAACTGTTAAATGAGCTTGCCGATGCTGCCACTGGTTGGCAGGCTCCAGACAATTTCGAGTCCGACCCTCTATACAGTGAAGTCTCGCTGATCGTAGAGCGGGTTCTCAGCGAGTTCGATCAGGACATCAATATTTTTGCCACGCTTCTGGAGTCTTTGCGCGAGTTTATTATTCGCGAACGCAAGCGCGCGGAAATGCTGGAGCGCAGGGTTATAGATGAGGCGGATGGCCGGGCAAAAACCCAAGCCGCGCGCGCTCGTGTAGCAGCGGTAATGGATGCCCTGGTAGCCGAGAGAGATCTGCCGCCTGTGGTACAGGATTGGCTGCAAAAGGTTTGGAACAACGTTTTATTCCTCACTTGTGTGAAAGAGGGCACTGAAAGCGAGGCCTGGAGTCGCGATGTGCGCACAGCCCGCGACCTGGTGTGGAGTGTGCAGGCACCAATGCCGGATTCCCGTAAGCAGCTCCTGAGCTTGTTGCCGGTTTTGCAGGAGCGTTTGCGCGAGGGTATTGAAGCTCTCTCCTACAACGCCTTTGAGGCGCGCGCCATGTTTGCCGGTTTGAAGGAAGTTTATCGCGAGCGTTTTGCCCTCGCGCAGCGCCTCACCGAGGAACGCGAACTTCAGGTTAAAGAGCAGGTGGCCCGCGAGGTTAAGGCGGCTACTTCGGTGGATCATTTGGCGGAAGTGGCCGAGGTTCAATCCAGTGAAACTCTGCCGGTAGAGGCCATAGCTCCCGAAGCTGGCGAGCCGCAACCGGCCGCTGATGATAAAGACGAACCGGTAACCGAAGAGACCGCTCTGTTGCAGGAAGTGGCCGTGCCGCAAATGGAAGAGCTTGAGCAGGCGGTTGCCCAGGCGGAGTTAGCGGCATCTTCTGCGGAGCAGGAGGGCCTTGCTCCTCTCGATGAGGCGGACCCCCACTGGCAGATGACTTTCCGCCTCGCCCAGGGGAGTTGGTTTGAGTTGAAGCGCTCTGATGAGGAGCAGTTCCGCTGCCGTTTGGCAGCGGTTATCCGCGATATTGACCAGTTTATTTTTGTGAACCGCAACGGTGCCAAGGTAGCGGAGTTCGGCCGATTGGAGCTGGCTCATGCGCTGCGCTCAGCGCAGCTGTTGCCCCTTGATGACGGTATGTTATTTGAGCGTGCGCTGCAGTCGGTTATTGGCAATGTGCGCAAAAAACGCAGCGAACAGCGCTGATCTGCCTGTTTTAGCTCCCCTGTCCCGGCAACTATTGCCGGGGGCCCACTTCTGTCGCGATACGTCTCTAAACCGATTGGCATATCGATCAACGCTTCCATAGAATGGTAACTGCCAAGGCCCTGAGTTCATTTGGGGTGGTAGTTTGCTGGAACGGAGATCGCAGATTGAAATACCAAGTGGAATCTGGCTGGCTATCCGGTGCGCGCCGGGTGCCCAGTCCTCACTGCAACAGCCGGCCCGACGACTGCCCCGTGGACCTTTTGGTCGTTCACAGCATCAGCCTGCCACCCGGGCAGTATGGCGGGCCTTATATCGATGCGTTTTTCCTTGGGCAGCTGGATATTGATGCCCATCCCTATTTTGCCGAGATTGCGGCTCTGCAGGTTTCTGCACATATCCTTATTGATCGGGATGGTATCGTCACCCAGTATGTGCCCCTTGACCGGCGCGCCTGGCATGCGGGTAAGTCGGAATTCAAAGGGCGCACCAACTGTAATGACTTTTCTATCGGGATCGAGCTTGAAGGCTTGGATACGGATATTTATACCGATGCCCAATACCATGCCCTGGCAGAGGTGAGTGCGGCCATTATGCTGGCTTATCCAGCCATCGGCGTGGACAGGATAGCCAGTCACTCTGATATAGCGCCTGGACGCAAGCTGGACCCCGGCCCCGGCTTTGACTGGGAGCGCTACTTGAATGAGCTCGATAAGCTCGTTGAGTGAAACTTCCACTTCGCGGTGCTGGTGTATCAATCAACATCGCCTTTAAAATTGAACTGCCATTGTGTGAGGTTCGCCTACTTGTTTAGCAGACCCAGGGTGGCGCATCATGATTCAACTATGGGCTGACGCGGTATCACTATGACTCTGCTAATCGTTTTATTCACTTTGGCTCTGGTGCAAATCTGGGGGTCTGGTGCGCCTTTGCACCGCGATGGCTGGTTTGATAAATGGTGTGAGCGACTCTCTAAAGTGCCGCAACTGCAATCGAATGGCGGCTTGTTGCTGGGGGCCAGTATTCTGCCACCGGTGCTGCTGATTGCGGTGGTGATGGTAATTGCAGAATCCAACTTTGGAGGCTTGGGAGCGCTTTTACTTGGGGTGCCACTGTTACTTTATTGCCTGGGACGAGGCAATTTTAACGAGATTGTAAGCGTTTACCTGCGCAGCTGGTATCGGGGCGACTTCAAGGGGGCTGAGGAAGCTGCGGCCCCTTTTCTAAAGGATATCCACGAGACTCCGGCAGATGGCAAGTGCCTGCATGAACAGGTCTTCCGCGGTGCCGCTTACAGTGCCTTCGAGCGCCTCTTTGCCGTTCTTTTCTGGTTTATTTTGCTCGGGATACCGGGTGCGCTGCTATTTCGTTTGAGTGCTCTCTATGCAGAGCGCGCTCGCGGGACACAGTGGCAGGCAACTGCAGCCCGCTGGCTTTGGTTACTGGAGTGGTTGCCGGTAAGGATCATGGGGCTCAGCTTTGCGATTGTGGGTAATTTTGCCGGTTGCTACCGAGCCTGGCGTCAGTGTCTGATGTGTCGTGAGAGAGATACGGCACAGGTGCTCGAAGCCTACCTGGAAGGAGCGTTAGGAGGAATTGACGCCAGTGAATGCAGTGCCAGTGCAGATCTTTCACAAGTCCAGCGTCAAAGTGGCGCGGAAATAGAGGGGCTGCAGTCCTTGCTTTCCAGAACCCTACTGTTGTGGGTTACCGTGTTGGCCCTGACGGTTTTGTTCGCCTGATTTTTTGAAGTTATTCAGAGCTGAAATGAGTAAATTATTTTTTAACTGAATTACATTTTGGAAAAATTTCCCAGTAATTGCTTGACTTTTAACCATCCTCCCAGATGATTGCGCCCGCTATCGCACTCCGGAGATTACCGGGTAGCGGGATGCTTATACTCAGTGGAGGAAGTAGGGTTTGAATGTTTCATTACTGGAACCGCAAATGCTGTCAGATCTCAGTGCTGCAAATGGTAGGGACTCCGCGGCGTTAGTCGCTGGACTAAGGGCATATTTTCGCAGTGGAAGTACCCTTGAGCTGGCCTGGAGGCGTCGCCAATTAATTCAGCTGCGCAAAATGCTCTCGGAGAATGAGGCGCGCTTTATTGGGGCCTTGAATGAGGACCTGCATAAGGCTCCCCAGGAAGCTTACCTGACTGAGATTTCGTTTCTCTATAGTGATATCGATCATACCCTCAAGCACCTCAAAAAGTGGGTACGCCAGCGCAAGGTTTCCTCGCCACTTCTCACCCAACCTGCGAAAAGCTATATACAGCCAGAACCCCTTGGGGTGATATTGATTATTGGCGCCTGGAATTATCCCCTTCAACTATTGCTGTCGCCTCTTGTGCCTGCCATAGCGGCGGGTAACTGTGCAGTGGTCAAACCGTCGGAATTATCCCCTGCGGTTTCTCATTTGATCGCTGAGTTGTTGCCCAGATACCTGGATAATGATGCCTTCGCCTGTGTTGAGGGAGCTGTGGCAGAGACCACGAGCCTTTTGGAGCAGCGCTGGGATCACATCATGTACACCGGCGGTGGTCGGGTAGCCAGGATTATTATGGGGGCAGCAAGTAAGCACTTAACTCCGGTTACCCTGGAGCTTGGCGGCAAAAGCCCCTGTATTGTGGCCGATGATGCAGATATCGATATTGCCGCGCGGCGTATAGCTTGGGGGAAATTTACCAATGCGGGGCAAACCTGTATTGCACCGGATTATGTACTGTGTACCAAGCACACCGCGGACCGTCTTGTCCCTGCTATCCAGCTGGCGGTAAGGGAGATGTTTGGGGACAGCCCCCGTCAAAGCAGCGATTATGGACGGATAATCAATACCCAGCACACATTGCGTTTGGCGGACCTCCTCGGTGATGGTGAGGTAATTTTTGGTGGGGATGTCGATGTGGATAGTTGCTACATGGCGCCAACCCTGATGCGCTGTGTCAATCTGGAGTCCCCGGTAATGCAGGAAGAGATTTTTGGTCCCTTGCTGCCGGTAGTTGAGTTGGATGACTTCGGAAAAGTGGAAGCGTTTGTTAATGAGAGGGAAAAGCCGTTAGCGCTGTATATTTTTACCCGGAGTGATGCCATCGCTGACCGGGTGCTTTCCCGCTGCAGCTCCGGTAATGCCTGCGTGAACGATTGCATGATGTTTATGCTGGCCCAGGATCTGCCATTTGGAGGAGTGGGAGCCAGCGGTATGGGCTGTTACCACGGTGAGCATGGTTTCAGAACTTTTAGCCACTACAAAGCCGTGATGAAACGCAAAAATATTCTGGATGTTGACCTGCGTTATGCGCCGTACACCAATCGAAAATTTAAGTGGTTGAAAATACTGCAGCGATAGAGTGGCCAAAAATATTTAGCGAGATATGGGCGAAAAGGGAATTTTGCTGGTTTTTTAGTGGCTTGAGTTGGTACATTCAGTCGTAAATTAAAAAGACCAACAGAGCTATGCCCTCGGACCCCAATGACCTGCCTACCAGTGCTGATGTTTTTTGCGCGGCACAAACAGTCTCCGGAACTGTCCATCGAACTCCCTTGATTCGCTCCCAGCTTCTCAATGAGCTGGGTGGCGCCAATCTTTGGTTTAAATGTGAGCACTTGCAAAAAGTGGGTGCGTTTAAAGCACGTGGAGCTGCAAATGCACTTTCCCTCTTGCCTGAAGGAGCTGAGTTGGTGGCGACCCACTCCTCAGGCAATCATGGCGCGGCGTTGGCATGGGCTGCTGCGGAGCGGTGTTTGCCCTGTATTGTTGTAATGCCAGAGACGGCGCCCGATATGAAGCGCATGGCTGTGGAAAGTTATGGCGCAACAATTGTTACTTGCGGTCCTACCCTGGCAGACCGTGAAGAGGCTCTGCAAAAAGTGGTGCAAGAGACAGGGGCCCATGTAGTGCCGCCCTATGACGACAGCAGGATTATTGCGGGGCAGGGCACGGTAGCTCTAGAGGTTGTTCAGCAATGTCGGGAGCAGGGTTTTACTCCGGATGTGATTGTGGCCCCTGTGGGTGGCGGTGGCCTGCTCGCAGGCACTGGGCTGGCAATAGCGGCGTTGGCTCCAGATGTATTGGTAATAGGCGCAGAGCCCGCTGGCGCGGATGATGCGCAGCGATCTTTGCGTGGCGGTGTTCATATCACTACCCAGCAGCCCCATACTATTGCCGATGGCTTGCGTACAACGCTTGGGCACCGAAACTACAGGGTGATTCGTCGCACTGTGAGAGATATTGTGACGGTTTCTGAAAGTGGTATTGTGCGGGCAATGCAACTATTGTGGACTCGCACCAAGCAAATGGTTGAGCCCTCAGCTGCCGTGGGGCTCGCAGCTGTGCTCGAGCACGGAGCGCGTTTTCGCAACAAGAATGTCGCAGTTGTATTGACCGGTGGCAACATGGATCTGGGCAAGGTTTCAAGCCTGTTGACCAGTGTGGAAGAGTAACAATGAGAGTGTTGGATATGAACCTAGGATTTCGCCGCATAAAGTACAGCAAAATTGCCAGTTTCTTTGCAGCGACAATATTTTCTTTGATGGCTGTTGCCTCCCAGGCCGGGCAGTTGACACTGTCTTCTACGTCTTTGAAACCCGGCAAAAAAATGCCATTAGCTCATGTATATGCCGGCTGTGGCGGGGAAAATGTCTCTCCGCAACTGAGCTGGGAGGGGGCCCCCGAAGGCACTAAAAGTTTTGCGGTGACGGTTTATGATCCCGATGCACCGACAGGCAGTGGCTGGTGGCACTGGGTGATTTTTAATATCCCTGCTGACGTAACCAGTCTGCCAGAGGGTGCTGGAGACCTGAAGAACGGCCTGATTCCCGAAGCTATTCAGGGGCGCAATGACTATGGAAATCCTGGATATGGTGGCGCCTGCCCACCCAAAGGGCACGGCGACCATCGCTATCGCTTCCGTGTATATGCCCTGAAAGTGGATTCCCTGCCGTTAGATGAAAATTCATCTCCCGCCAAGGTGGGCTTCAATGTGAATGCCAACAAGTTGGCCGAGGCAGAGCTCGAGGTTCTGTGGGGCCATTGAGTTAGGTAGCTTTTTGGGTGCAGACATATTGCCTGCGCTCTTTCTTTATGGCCTGTAGGGCTCAAAGGGGAAGGTTGAATATGTCGCGGCAGCAACTGACATGGGGGCAAGCACTTGGAGCTTATCTGAAGCCCCGTGTAATCACCATGTTTTTCCTCGGCTTTTCTGCCGGCCTTCCGCTTTTACTGGTCTTCTCAACCCTGACTGCCTGGCTGCGCGACTACGGTGTTAGCCGCACCGCTATAGGCTTCTTTGCCTGGGTCGGAATTACCTTTTCAATAAAGGTGCTCTGGGCTCCCATCATTGACTATTTACGGTTGCCTTTACTGACCAAAAGCCTGGGAAAACGGCGGAGCTGGATGCTGGTGTCCCAAGTGGGCGTTGCCATTGGCTTGGTGGGTATGGCCAGTGTGGATCCCCAGCTGTCCTTGTTGCAAGTAGCTCTACTCGCTCTGTGGGTTGCATTCTGCTCGGCTTCACAAGATGTGGCTATTGATGCCTACAGAATTGAAGCCATGGATGAAGACTACCAGGGAGCTATGGCGGCTAATTATGTGTTTGGTTATCGGGTTGCGATGCTGATTGCTGGGGCTGGGGCACTATTTATTGCAGATTTGTTCAGTTGGTCTGGCGCCTACCTGGCAATGGCCGTTTTGATGGGGGTGGGTGTGATCACCACTTTGTTGATCACAGAGCCCGATCACTCGAAGGTTAGTAAAGAGGCTGACGTACTGCAGAGTGAATGGGAGCAGCGCCTGTTGGGGAAGGGCGAACACAGTCGCTTGAAGCAGTGGTTTGTTCGTGCTGTCGCCTGTCCCTTTATTGAATTCTTCCAACGCAATGGGCGCTTTGCTTTTGTTTTATTGCTGTTTATCGGTATTTTCCGCCTAAGCGATATTGCGATGGGGATTATGGCCAATCCCTTCTATTTGGATTTAGGCTTTTCCAAAACAGAAATTGCAGAAATCAGTAAGCTGTTCGGATTCTTCTGCACTATTCTCGGCTCCTTTCTAGGTGGAGTCCTGGTGGTGCGCTATGGCATTTTGCGCCCGCTGATACTCGGGGCGGTAATGGTTGCCTGTACCAACTTACTGTTTGCCCAGCTTGCACTGATTGGTCCGGATAAGGCATGGCTGGCTCTGGTGATCAGTGCCGACAACATCAGCGGCGGTATTGCTAATGCGGTCCTGGTCGCGTACCTGTCGAGCCTGGCCAATAAGGCTTATACCGCAACCCAGTATGCCTTGTTCAGCTCTCTGATGACGCTGCCGGGTAAATTTATCAGTGGTTTTTCCGGTATGGTGGTTGATGCTCAGGGTTACGCCCATTTCTTTATTTATGCTGCCTTAATGGGAGTTCCGGCAATTTTACTCTCTATCTATTTCTGGCGGCGTGAACAGCGTGAATGGCATCTGGAAGAACCGCAGCCAGACTCACGCGCGACCTGAAGAGAGCCATTCCAGGGTCTAATTTTATTGCTGGCATACAGATCTGCTTTATGACAGAAGCTTTCCTGTGTGCCGGTCACTCATCTCGTTGCTACGCCCCCGGATAATTCCTCATCAACGGGCATTTTCTCCGACTTGTGTCTATGGTGGTTGTATTACTCCTCCGCTCGAAACCTGTAATGGTTATTGGTTTTTTATAGAGATAAGGGAGGGGTTTTGGTGTCACTTATGGCTGTTAGCTGGGATGTCTAAGAGCTGTAGTTTTCAAGAATGATAATCAGCAATTAAAAGCGACAAACTATGGCCCACGAAACGGTTCGGGAGGCGGTATTCAATCGGCGTATGCTGATCTGTATCGGTACCGGATTTTCCTCAGGAATGCCACTTTTTGTCCTGATTCAACTGGTGCCTGCCTGGTTACGTTCTGAGGGAGTAGACCTGGCTACCATCGGGATTTTTGCCTTACTTGGTCTGCCCTACACATGGAAGTTTCTGTGGGCTCCATTAATGGAGCGCTTTGCTTTCCCGATTTTAGGGCGTCGTCGTGGTTGGATGCTCGTAATGCAATTGCTGCTGATAGTCTTTATTGGCGGCTTAGGTATGTTCAATCCGCAGTTCAATATATGGACAATTGCCACTTTATGTTTTGGTGTGGCTTTTTTTAGTGCCAGCCAGGATATTGTCCTGGACGCCTTCCGTCGGGAAATATTGCCGGATCATGAGTTAGGTCTCGGTAATTCCTTTCATGCGAATGCCTATCGAGTAGCGGGCCTGATACCGGGTTCGCTCAGTTTAATCCTGTCGGATCATTTGGCCTGGGACCAGGTTTTTTGGATAACTGCAGCTTTTATGTTGATCGCTGTATTTATGACCTTGATGGTTTCAGAGCCCCAGCACCCGGCTGCGCCACCAAGGACTTTGCGCGAGGCTATCGTGCTGCCATTTGTCGAATTTTTTAACCGCAACGGCGTAAAGCACGCAGTATTGGTGCTTGCTTTCATGTTCCTGTACAAGCTCGGCGATAATATGGCCACTGCATTGGCGACACCCTATTACCTGGATATGGGGTACACCAATACGGATATTGGTATTGTGGCTAAAAATGCCGGTCTCTGGCCCGCCGTGATTGGGGGATTTCTCGGCGGCCTATTGATGGTGCGTATTGGGATTAATAAGTGTCTGTGGATCTTTGGAGTTATCCAGCTCGTATCCATTTTTGGCTTTATGATTTTATCTGAGGCTAATGGGGATCTGGTGGGCACACCGGGTTTTAAGCCGAGCCTGTGGCTACTGGCGATAGTGATTGCTTTTGAGTATCTGGGGGTTGGTCTTGGTACTGCAGTTTTCATCGCTTTTATTGCCCGCACAACCAGCAAATTACACACGGCTACCCAATTCGCCCTGTTTACTGCGTTAACCTCCTTACCCAGGACCTTTGCCAATGCTTCAACAGGGTATTTGGTTGAGTCTGTGGGGTGGACGAACTTCTTTCTTCTGTGCGCCGCGTTGGCAGTTCCGGGGATGTTACTGCTCTTTTATGTCGCGCCGTGGAATGGTGATGCAGCGGAGGAAGCCTGATTACTACCGCCTAAACTTGTACAGCTCCTTTCGGGGTTATGGTCTCCAGCGATACTTGGCCATGTCCACCCGCCCCTTTAACAAGGTAATCCCTTCTTTCTCCAGCCGCTTGCGTTGGCGGGAAGCCCCGGGTTCGGGTAATGAGATTCTTCCCTGGGCGTTGATTACCCGGTGCCAGGGTAATTTGGTGTCTTTGGGTAGTTTCCGTAATGTCTGACCAGCTAGTCTGGCGGCTCTTGGATAGCCGGCCATTTCGGCGAGATCTCCATAAGTGACGACCCGGCCTGTTGGTATTGAGGCCAAAACCCGGCATATTCTGGCGAGAGCGCTGCCTGGTGTTTCTGGGCCGGTGGTATTGGTCTCTACAGGCACAAAAGCCTCATTTCTTAGTGGTTTATTAGATTTAGCCGCCAGTTTGCCGTATTTGTCTGCAAATAAGCTATAAAAAAGCACGGATTAAAGCCGGGGTATCATACTGAGCCGTTACAAAATAGGTAGCATTGGCGTGCCACATTTATGACAGTTGTGGCATTATTGCCGATTGAATAGGGCTTTCATCACAGTTTTCATCGCAAGCTCATCCAGAAACTTCAAGGTTCTCCTGTGGTTCTATCGACACAAATTCCCCGGATTTTTGCCAAAACTCTCCTTTGCCTTGCACCCTTACAGGTTTTTGCGGGTGTGCTCACCCTTGAGAATGGTGATCGCATTCAGGGGGAGCTGGTGCTTGTAGATACTGAACAAGTGGTATGGAAATCTGAGACCTTCGGTGAAGTTAAGGTCGATAAATCCAAGGTTGTATCCATGGATGTGGATACCGATCTCAAAGTTGCCGGGCGGGATGAGCCATGCACGCTGGCAGGGCACCGTCAGGAGCAGTGGGAACTCTACTGCGCAGAGGGTGGAGGTTGGTTGATCGACTTTCCTGGAGTGGAGCGTGCTGAGCCCTATCCACACTTTGTCAGTAATCCAATGACATTCAAGGGTAATGTGAGTGCGGGCGGCGTTTTTGAATCCGGGAACCGTGAGCGTGAGGACCTGGATGCAAATGTTAACCTGGATGTGCGCCATGGGGATTTCCATCACCTGGTCGGCGCCCTTTACCAGAATCAAGACAGTGAGGATGATGGCGCGCTGGAAAAATACCGGCTGACTTATGACCTGCGCTGGATTTTTGCAGAAAAGTGGTTTGCTGCAGCAAATACCGCCTGGGAGCATGAAGAGGCGCGGAACTTGGACCTCGGCACAACCATGGGTCTGGGTCTTGGTTACCTGTTTTATGACACAGACAAAACAGCATTTTCACTGGAAGGCGGTGTTAGTAGCCTGCAGGAAGATTTTATTGATACGGAGCTGAGTGAGAATCAGGACGACCAATATGTGGCAGGGCGTGTCGCGCTGAATTACCGTTATAAATTTTCCCTGGGCCCGGAAATTTACTTTGACCAGGAAACCCTGCAGTCTTTCGATCACAGTGATGACTACCAGGCAAATGCCAAGGTGGGGGTGAGAACACCACTGGTTGAAGGAGTGCTGATGGAAATTGGCTACCAGTGGCAGTACGACAACACACCATCGCTGGAAAGTGAAAAAGAAGATACCAAAGTAACCGTTGGTGTTGGTTACCAGTGGTAATAGCCTGGCGGCATTCTCCCAACTTTGCCGGAATAACAGGCCTTAGAGAAATAAAATCTAAAAAATACTAATGAGGAGTGCAACATGCAGATTGCCGGCAGTATTGTGGCGATTACCGGTGCTGGCCAAGGGCTGGGAAGAGCAATGGCCGTTTACCTGGCGGAGCGCGGGGCCCGTTTGGCATTGATTGATGTCAACGAAGAGGGGCTAAAGGAAAGTGTTTCTGCCTGTGAACAGCTCGGTGCCGAGGCGCGAAGCTATGTGATCAATGTCGCTAATGAGGAAGAGGTAGATAAAGGCTTCTTCCAGGTCGCAGAGGATTTCGGTGGTCTGCAGGTGTTGATTAATAACGCCGGTATTATGCGCGATGGTATGTTGCTCAAGTGTAAAGAGGGCAAGGTCACTGACCGTATGTCACTGTCCCAGTGGCAGTCTGTTATTGACGTAAACCTGACTGGGGTATTCCTTTGTGGCCGTGCCGCAGCCGGAATTATGGCGGAAAGTGGCAAGGGTGGAGTGATGGTGAATATCTCCAGCCTGTCTCGTGCCGGCAATATGGGACAGACAAACTATTCCGCCAGTAAGGCTGGTGTTGCTGCCATGACGGTAACCTGGGCCCGCGAGCTGGCTCGTTACGGCGTGCGCGTAGCTGCAATTGCTCCCGGTTTTATCGGCACTGATATGGTTGCGCAAATGCGCCCGGAAATCCTGGATAGTCTGGTTAAGCAAGTGCCATTGAGACGCCTGGGTGAGCAAGAGGAAATTGCCTCAACCGTGGCGTTTATTCTGGAGAATGACTATGTAACCGGTCGAGTTCTGGATATCGACGGTGGTGCACGTATTTAACGATTCAGTAGCGTGTTATCAGATGAGGGTGAACTTTGTTCGCCCTTTTTTATTTCCCTTTCAGTAATGACTTTAAGATTTATCTATCCCTTCCTCGCATATCTTGTGTTGAGAGTCTTTCGATAAAACAGGTATACAAACAAGGAAATAATGAGCCAGGCCAGGATGGATGCCACTTCGTGAAATACTGTTTGTTCTAAAGATAAGTGAAAATCCCGCAACGCAAAGCCTTTGATTAGTGCCGATCAGGCATACAGCATCTTGCACATATGCAGTGCCCACCATGGTCGGCTTGTTACTTGTGGTCGGAAAAAAACGTATAGACATCGAGCCCCATAAAAACCAGCATTAATGCGGATGGAGCCAGGTAAATATTCGCATAACTTGGGTGTTTACCAATATTGTAAAGAAAAACCTGGAAATAGAATACTGCGACCCAGGCAGCTATGGCAGCCAGTATCCAATCGATAATATTGGAAGTGATTCTGCCATCATTGGAGTGCTTGATTCTCGGCCATATTCGATAGGCAGAAAATATGGAGTAACTGAATATGCTGATCAATCCCAGTAATAAAAGGTTTGGGTGAGTATTGTAGACATAGGCAATATCGATCTGGTACTCGGGAATGTCGGCCTTGAGATGAGGAATGATGTAAGGGTTGAATAGCATCAGCAGGGCACTGATGGAAAAGATAATGGCAATCAAGAGTGAGCTGAGGCCACCGATCCGATGGTAACGGCTGCCCTTTTTCATCAGAAGAGTTAATGGAATAGTAATAAACGTTAGAACTATAGCCGCAACCGTATGAACCTCTATAAGTAACTTTAGCTCTTGAGGGGTTGTGAATAGATAATGCATTGAGTAACGACCTGGCGGCAGCAAGTATTATTCGGGCTTGCTGATAAGTAGCGATAGCTAATGGATTTGATTGTCAGGAGAAAGGTCTGGGTGAAGCATTGATAGTAGTAGAGCTAAATCACCGCCACTAATTGCTCCCCCAGACTTTTGAAACTCTCAATGTTGGAAGAATTTGAAGTCTTCAATCAAGAATTTCTTACCCTAGCAAATACGTTCCACACCATCGGTTCTATTTTTCGATAACATCCACTGCCACAACTGCATTCTGCGAACTCTAAAGGATGCCGCGCATAACAGAAGGTAATAACGCCACATACGATAAAAGCGTCGACCATAGCGATCGGCGAAGCGAGGCCAATTACGTTCAAAATTATCATGCCAGGCCATCAGGGTTTTATCGTAATCGGGGCCAAAGTTATGTAGATCCTCACAGGTCAGTAGCTCCTGAGCTGCCAGAGTGATTTGACTGGCGGCAGGTATTTCTCCATTGGGGAAAATATACTTCTCAACCCAGGGGTCGGTAGGTGCGGGTTTGGATTTACCAATAGTGTGAAGTAGTAAAATGCCGTCTTTTTTCAAACAGCGTTTTGACACCTCCATAAATGCGCGGTGGTTTTTTCGTCCTACATGCTCAAACATTCCCACGCTGGCAATTCTGTCAAAGGGTTCATTGAGTTCGCGGTAATCCTGAAGGTGCACGGTGATCGGCAGGTTGGCATAGCGTTCGGCGACGTAGGCTCTCTGCTCACGGGATACTGTAACCCCGACACACTCTACCTGGTATTTCTGTGCCGCATAACCGATGAGGCTTCCCCACCCGCAACCGATGTCTAATAACTTCATTCCTGGTTCAAGCTGCAGTTTGCGGCAGATAAGGTCCAGTTTTGCTTCCTGGGCCTCATCTAGGGTCTGGGCCTCCTTCCAATAACCACAGCTATATGTAAGGCGGCTATCGAGCATGGCGGCGTAAAACTCATTACCTAAGTCGTAGTGGTGCTCACCGACCTCGAACGCCCGGCGACGGCTTTGCAGGTTGAGCAAGCAGCTGCGTATATAGGGGAAGATATGGCGCCAGTTCTTGAAGTGACGGCTCAAGTCGGAATCTAGAATACGGTAGATGAACTGATCTATGGCCTGTACATCCCAGTCCCCGCGCATATAGGTTTCCCCCAACCCCATACTTTGGCGGGCGACGATCTCATCAAGTGCCTCTTCGCGATGGAGCTGGATATCCCAGGGGCGGTCACCGTTAATACGGATATCGGCCTCGGCTAAAATATCATCAACAAAGTGGCGGCTTCGGCCTATGGCTGGTGCCTCTATGGCATCTTGCTGCTCGCTTGCCATTCAAGTCTCCCTCTCTCCTGGTTAGCGTGGGGTCGATTATGGCGCCCTTGAATAATTTGCCTCCCCACTCCATTTAATACAGCATGTCGAAAATATCCCCAGCCCCGGATTAGCCGTGTGCTGTTAGATCAGGAATCCTCTCTATGCGTCCCTTGCTGCTGCTTCTATTTATAGCTCTACCTGTACTCGAATTGTGGGTATTGATCGCCGTAGGGAGTGAAATCGGCGCCTTGCCCACCATCGGCCTGGTGTTTCTAACGGCTATCATCGGCGTGACGCTGCTGCATCGCCAAGGGCTCTCTACCCTGGCAAGGGCCCAGGAGAAGATGCGCACTGGTGATATTCCCGCCCAGGAGATGGTAGAAGGTATCTTTCTCGCCGTCGGCGGTGTTCTGCTGCTGACCCCCGGCTTCATTACCGATATTCTCGGTTTCGCCTGCCTGATACCGGGACTGCGCCAGTTATTACTGGGGCGGTTACTTCGCCATGTCACTATCGTTCGACCAGGTGGCCCCTACCAACCGAATGCCTCCAGACGTGGCCCCGATATTATCGAGGGAGAGTACTCACGGGATGAGCGGAACTCCGTTGAGCACAAGCGCCACAAAGACTGATTTGGTTGAATAGTGCACACTTTTACACTTCAAACGGCACTTTTATAGTTTTTTCACTTTAGGGTGTTGAAATCTATTCTCCCGCCCATAGATAGGGATCAACTGAGAATTAAGCCCCGCCTCTGAGGACCAGAGAGGGGTGAGGTTACCGGCCCGATGGGCCTGTACCGCCAATGTTGGAAAACCTTAAAACGACTCAATGGAGAACTTATCCATGAAAATTCGTCCTTTACACGACCGCGTCGTAGTACGCCGTAAGGAAGAAGAAGCGATGTCAGCTGGCGGTATCGTGCTGCCAGGTGCTGCCAAAGAAAAGCCAAACCAGGGTGAAGTGGTAGCCGTGGGTGAGGGCAAGCAGCTGGACAATGGCGATGTGCGCGCACTGTCTGTGAAGGTAGGTGACACGGTTGTTTTCGGTCGCTATGCCGACAGCAATACCCTCAAGGTGGAAGGCGAAGAGCTGATCATCATGAGCGAAGGTGATATCTACGGCGTGTTGGAAGGCTAAGGCCAGCCTTTAACTTTACTCGCAAAAAGAATTTGAGGAATAAGAATCATGGCAGCTAAAGACGTAATTTTTGGTGACGACGCTCGTCAGAAAATGTTGAAAGGCGTAAACATCCTGGCAGACGCTGTAAAAACTACTCTGGGTCCTAAAGGCCGCAACGTAGTTCTGGACAAGTCCTTCGGCGCTCCTACCGTAACCAAAGACGGTGTTTCCGTAGCGAAAGAAATCGAGCTGAGCGACAAGTTCGAAAATATGGGCGCACAGATGGTTAAAGAAGTTGCTTCCAAAGCTTCTGACACCGCTGGTGACGGCACCACCACCGCTACTGTTCTGGCTCAGGCTATCGTAACCGAGGGTCTGAAATCCGTAGCCGCTGGCTTCAACCCAATGGACCTGAAGCGCGGTATCGACAAAGCGGTAACCGCAGCGGTTGACCACATTGCTGGCCTGTCCACTCCTTGTGCCGACACCAAGTCTATTGCTCAGGTAGGTACTATCTCCGCTAACAGCGACGAGAGCGTTGGTACCATCATCGCTGAAGCCATGGAAAAAGTTGGCAAAGAAGGTGTTATCACCGTTGAAGAAGGTTCCGGCCTGGAAAATGAGCTGGACGTAGTAGAAGGTATGCAGTTCGACCGCGGCTACCTGTCTCCTTACTTCATCACCAACCAAGAGAACATGACTGCCGAGCTGGACAATCCGTTCATCCTGCTGGTAGACAAGAAAATCTCCAATATCCGCGACCTGCTGCCCCTACTGGAGCAAGTAGCTAAAGCCTCCAAGCCGCTGCTGATCATCGCTGAAGACGTAGAAGGCGAAGCGCTGGCAACTCTGGTTGTAAACAGCATGCGCGGCATCGTTAAAGTTGCTGCTGTTAAAGCACCTGGTTTCGGCGACCGCCGTAAAGCCATGCTGCAGGACATCGCGATCCTGACTGGCGGCACCGTGATTTCTGAAGAAGTTGGCCTGGAGCTGGAAGGTACCACTCTGGAGCACCTGGGTACTGCTAAGCGTGTCACCCTGTCCAAAGAAAACACTGTAATCGTTGACGGCGCTGGCAATGTTAAAGACATCGAAGCTCGCGTTAGCCAGATCCGTGCACAGATCGAAGAGTCCTCTTCCGACTACGATAAAGAGAAACTGCAAGAGCGTGTAGCCAAGCTGGCTGGCGGTGTTGCGGTAATCAAAGTAGGCGCCGCTACTGAAGTGGAAATGAAAGAGAAGAAAGCCCGCGTTGAAGACGCCCTGCACGCTACCCGCGCCGCAGTAGAGGAAGGCGTAGTACCTGGCGGTGGTACCGCTCTGGTTCGCGCTACCCAGGCTATCTCCGTAACTGGCGACAACGAAGACCAGAACCACGGCATCGCTGCAGCTCTGCGCGCTATGGAAATGCCTCTGCGTCAAATCGTTTCCAACGCTGGTGATGAAGCTTCTGTAGTTGTTGACAAGATCAAGCAAGGCGAAGGCAACTTCGGTTACAACGCTGCTACTGGCGAGTATGGCGATATGCTGGACATGGGTATTCTGGACCCAGCAAAAGTAACCCGCTCTGCTCTGCAAGCGGCAGCCTCTATTGCTGGCCTGATGATCACCACCGAAGCCATGGTTGCAGAAATCCCGGAAGAGAAGCCGGCTGCTCCTGACATGGGCGGTATGGGTGGAATGGGCGGCATGGGCGGCATGATGTAAGCCGGCCTTAAAGCCTACCCCAAAAAGCCCCGCAATTGCGGGGCTTTTTTATTTTAGGTACATGGAATGATAGGTTAATACTGGTGCTGCGACGCAGCAAACAATCTGATTAATGGGGATACAACAGACCCAGATCCAGGAATAGCCTATGGATCTAAATTAAGTTTCTTAGTTTGTTGTGCTAGTAATTCGGCTGTTTCCTTAGATATGCCATTGATTGGTGGAGCATTTAACTGAGGTTGTTTCAGTAGATAGGAAACAAAGACCGCGGCAGATAGATATACACCATTCTGATTGGGGTGGCTTCCATCATGAGCGTATAGGTCAATGACTTTATCTGAGGAGCTAATTGTTTCCCAAGCGAGGCCGACTGGTATTACTTTTGAAGATGTTGTCTGGGCTATATTCTGATAACCCTCAAACAAGCGGGCTTGCATTTTACTGCGAGTATCATTGGAATAATTTTGAGTGTCCCCATGCTTACGGCCCCAGGTTAGAAAGAGGAGAGGGGTGGCACCGGCCAATCTAATTTCTTTGGTGAGTTTTTTTGCGTAGGGGTAAATCTCTTTATGCCTCTGTTCTTCGGAGAATGAGGGAAGCTGGCTTTGCTCCTGAAGCACCACATAATCCCATGCCCTCTCATGAATAGCTTCTAGTGTATCTGCAGACTCAGAGTGTTTTTGTAAGGTCCACCCTCCCGGAGTTATGGAGCTATATATAATTTGTGCTCCATTGCTTTTAGCAATTGCCTGAATTATCGGAGGAAGAGGGCGTGTGTAGCTATTGCCGATAAAAAGAACAGATAGAATTTCCTGAGTTTTCTGCTCAGTCTGCTTCTTTGGCTCTACTAGTAAGTAAGCTCCTACCAATAATAGAAAGATAAGAAAAAATATTTGGATTTTTAGGTGGCTTTTAAATTCTTTCATTGTGTTAGATTTCCAAGTGGGGCTATTACCACTTAGGATAGGTCTATTTTGTAATTTGTTCTGTGCAGCGTGTTTAAGTATCTACATTCTTATGTGGTTGAATAGGTTATTGAGGGAATAACTTGTTATCTTGAAATTAGTCATCTGATTATTTTTCGTTACTTTATGAGCTGTGAGAATAATTATGAATATGAACGATCAAGATTCGCTAAATATAAGTCCTATTTTAATTTGGGGGAGAAACATTACATATATTTAATGTTCAGTCCAGCAGAGGGTTAGTATGTCCTTTTAGACTTCCCTTTCAGTAAATGGGAGGAAAGAGCAGATATGTTGCTATCAAAAGGTAATCTTGTACTAGCTGCCTGTCTTGCAGTACTAGGCTGCAAGGATTCGGGGGACTCTGGAGGGAGGCAGGTTTTAGAACCCAGGGGTTCGCAAGTAGACTTAAGCCAAACGTCGGCTGGTTTTTTTGCGCACTATACCCGTGTCAACTCAGTAGATATTCCGGAAAAGATCACAGGACCTTATGCTGATATCATTGTGAACCTTGAAGGGAAAGGTAAGCTTGTTTTTGCTCGTGATCATAGTTATCGGCCTGTTTGGCACTTTGGAAACAATTCTAATCCTGTAGCGCATTTGGCTGATATTTCGAGTGATGCCAATACTCGCTTTGATAAATCAAATGACTTTTCTTATGTTCGTATCTTAGAGCAGTCAGATGAAAAAGTTGTTATTCATTGGCGTTACTTCCCGAAGGCTAATACGAAAATGGGGCGAGATCCCGAAGGGGTAGTCCACGAGATATATACGATTACTCGAGATGGCAATGTAACCAGGTTATACCGGCCAGGCACTGATACCATCACAGGCTGGGATGTGCGTCGAGGGGCTATTATTCAGACTATGCGTCTCACGGAAAATGGCATAGCCGATGTACAAAATAAGTCTGGAGAGCTACAGGCAGGTGTGTCTCAGGGTAATGGGAATGCGATAGTTAATTATACTCCCCCTGGCTTACCTGTGGCTCATTGGAAGTTTGATGAGGGGGAGGGCACAAGTACTGTTGAGAGCTTGAAATCAGCGACTGGATATATTGACAGCCACGGGGGTGATTGGGTCGCCGGTGTGTCTGGTTCGGCCCTTTTTTTGACGGTTATAGATCAGCAGTGGTGGTCGCGCAGGATGAGGCACCCATATTTAAGGAGGCTCTTTCTATTGAAGCCTGGATTAATCTAGCCGCTTATCCATGGAATAATGCTCCTATTATTCACCAGTCAGATAATATGGGAAATGATGGGTATTATTTTGGAGTAAGTTCTGACGGTAAGCTGCTTTTTACGGTAAATGGGAAAACTTTAACTTCTGATAGTGTAATCCCAGTTAATCAGTGGATTCATGTTGGTGTTTCTGCAGAAAAGAGTTTGTCGCTCTATATCAATGGTGTTTTAGATAAAAGCCAATCTTATGATGTCAATCTTTCAATTCCAGATATGCCAATGATTGTTGGAATGAATAATTCACCTTTACCAGCAACAGATGGGGTTCGGGAGAGTGAATTAAATGAATTCAATCATTTCTCCAGTATATTCGGTATTGAGGGGGCAATAGACGAGATTGCCATTTATAAGCACTCTCTGACTTCTAAGGATTTTGATGATAGTTACAACGGTTTTTTATTGGCACAAAAGAAAGCTCCAGATCCTGGTTTTACGAAGCGGCAATTGCCAGACCTTGAAAAATACCCCCAGAAGTTTGGTGGGATTTATACAAAGTTAGACTTTCATGATGCTTGGGATAACCTATGGAGGGTTACGGACAACGAAGATATTGTAGTCCGATTCGATAATAAGCCGATCAGTTATGTATATTGGCGAGGAACATCACACGGCATGAACTTGGTGACAGATAATCGGTGGATGTCTGATCAAAGTGTGGAACTGGTGATTCCCGATCCGGATGATCCTGAAACCCCAGCTTCAGTCAACCCAATTGTTTCTTTGGCTGAACACATGTCTGATAAGGCCGCTCTACGCACCCATGTTCGTATGATTGAAAATACTCCTGCACGGGTTAAAGTTCACTGGCGTTATGCAGCCGCAGATGTATTTGATTTACTCGTTTTGGATACTGCTTATATTGATGAGGTGCATACAATTTATCCCGATGGGGTGGCAATCCGGGATGTTTTTTACCATCCTGCAGCTGATGAAGGTGGAGTAGAATTTTACCAGGACTTCCAATGGTTACTAGGACCGGGTCAAAAAGCTGAGGACTTCCTGAATTATAATGCAGTTTCGATTGCGGGGCTTACGGGTGACTCCTCTGATATCATTTATCCTATACCCTTAGACAGGCCTAGTGATGGAGTGGACCCCAGTCCTTTGCCCGGTAATATTGCGGTGCTCAATAGCCAAACTAACTGGAAGGTCTTTGGAGTAAGTCAGGCAGGTGGTTTTTTCCCTCTGCTAATGAGGAGAGTTCAAAGCATATAGATTTCCTGGGAGGTATTTTTCCGTTTGCAGGCCCTTGGAATCATTGGCCAATAGCTCAAATTCCTTCCGATGGTCGATTCTCCGTTGCCAATGATAGAGTTTCTCACTTTGCGGTTGGTAATCTAGAGGCCTTTGAATATGGTTCTGGATCTATGATGTATGGCTTTACCCAGGGAACACCGGTTGATTTACAGGGCTTGGCAAGTTCATGGATTTCTCCACCTGTAATAGATGCGGTTCAAGGTGTTAAGGGCAATGTAATTAATTTTATCACTGATGAAAGAGCCTATAGCCTGACATCAGATGGGATATCAGGAGATATTTCTTTACTGGTGAAGGCTAATGATAGTAGTCCTTTGGTAAATCCATCACTAATTATTCGCCAATGGGAAACAAGCAAAACTCCGAAAGTAAAATTCAATGGCAAAGTACTATCCGATGTAAAATTGGGTATTATCAGAGATACAGATGGATCCCAGACTTTGATTGTGTGGTTACCTGTGACGGCAATCACGGATTCATCCATTGAAATTGTTCGTAATTCTGTTGGTGAGAGTTAATCTTCTTATTGGTTGTTGCATTTTAAGAATAAGCAGAATAGCCGTACCATAGTATGGCTATTCTGCTTTGTAAGTGGAAATTATCTGTATAGAATTTTTAACTTCCTTGTACGGATAAATATTCAATATAATTCACTGAATTTACTTTCCTGAGAATTTAATGAATGGGCGGGATGTGGATCTGTGATTGAAGGGATATCTATCTGTATCTTTAATCCATTGCAGTTAGCTAGGTGAATCTTAGCTTTGTGCAAATTACAAACAGCCAAAACAAGACTTAATCCAAGTCCATTACCTTTTGTATGCCTATGCGATTCCAACCGGTAAAATCGCTCAAAGACCTTTTTATGATCATCTTCTGGAATTCCCGGACCGCTATCGTGTAGCTGCAATTGAAGATACTCCCTACCTTGTTGAGGTTGAGCTGAAAGCCTAATATCCAGTTTGCCACTTCCTGGTGCGTACTTAATTATATTGTCAAATAGGTTTGCAATAGACTGAGACCATTGGTTTTTATCTCCAAAGATCATATGTTGGTCATCAATCAAAGTAACGGATGGAAGTATTCCCTGATCATGAAAAATCGGTTCATAGACTTCTACCAGGGTTTTAAGAAGGTTATGAAGCGAAAAGTGCCGAAATGCTGACCTTTGTGCTCCTTGCTCAATTTGCGAGATTCTGAGTAACGCATTAAAGCACTCGATGATCCTGTCGTTTTCATTAATAATGGCTTCGATAGTATCTTTATCTGGTTTTTCTATATGCAATAATAGTTCTAGCTGGCCTCGTAGCCGAGAAAGTGGGGACTTCAAGTCATGGGCAATATTATCGGAAACTTGTTTTATTCCCATCATCAATTGTTGGATTTTGTCCAGCATTGTATTGATATGTATAGATAACTGATCATAGTCTCCGCCATTACTATTATATGGGATCCGTTTGTCCAGATCTCCAGACATAATTTGGCGGCATACTTTGTTAATCTCGCTTATTCTTCTGACTGCTTGCCTAGATACAAGATATCCACAAATTAGGCTAATAATTGCAGTGATCAGAAGTCCGTAAAAAATAACAGAGTTAAGGCTTTTCAATAGGTGGTATTGTTGGGTGAAATCCTTCCCCAGTATTAGCTCTCCCCCGTCACTTAGTAGAGAAGTTCTTGCTAGGCATATGTGCTGTTCATCTTCTTGACCAAATGTAGAGTCTGGATTGTAA
This sequence comes from Microbulbifer sp. MLAF003, assembly GCF_030012965.1. NCBI lineage: Bacteria > Pseudomonadati > Pseudomonadota > Gammaproteobacteria > Cellvibrionales > Microbulbiferaceae > Microbulbifer > Microbulbifer sp. MLAF003. The sequence goes on along the minus strand of NZ_CP120232.1, from coordinate 3,645,076 downwards.
GTTGCCGTGTAGGTAGACTTATAGTTCGTGCTTTGTGGGGAAATTCCCTCAATGTTACTAAGTATAATATTTCCCTTTGCGTCTTGAAGTTTTACACAGAGATCCTCTGTATCTAGAAAATACTCTGTCTCAATGTAATATTTTGCGAGTAGTGTTGCATCTATGTGGCGTTTCTTATGATATTGGGGCCAATGGCTAAATCGCTCATCAGTAATGTTGTCTACATAATCGTGAAAATCTTCAGGGAATTCACTATTAAGTAGGTGCCAGATTAGGTTGGCGGGAATTTTTTCTAGTGGGGGATTGATATTTTCTCCCAGTGCGAATAATCGCCCTTGAATAGCAAGTTCCTCCTGATTGCTAAAGCTGCTTTTATTTAAAAGATTTTTGAAGTAGTGTGTGTAGTCGCTAGTAAATTTTGATGGTGAAGTGTGGTTGTTAATAAAATTTCTAGGTTTTACATTTTTGAAGTTTGGAAATATATCAGGGTGAAAAAACTCTAGATCATTGATTTCCGCAATAGATTCTTTTGTTATATTTTCAATTTTATGAAATGTTGGATTTGCCAACGATTGTTTTGTGATTAAATAGATGCTTGCCAATGAAATACTGGAGCTAAGGCAGACGCAGCTGAATGTGATAATTGCCAGTTTGAAACTGGAGCTTTTATGTAGTTTAATTTTTTTCGCGAAGGACATAGCCGGCCCCCCTTACTGTGTGAATAAGAGGACTGTCCTGAGATTGGTCAACTTTCTTTCTCAATCTGCTTACGTGCACTTCTACTACATTAGTTTTCGGGTCAAAATGAAGATCCCAGACTTGCTCCAAAAGCATTGTTTTTGTAACAATTTTACCTTCATGTCTCATAAGATATTCCAGGAGTTTGAATTCCTGGGTTAATAGTTCAATACTACGGCCTCTGCGTTGTGCCTTCCTTGTTAAGAGATTGAGCTCAAGGTCTGAAACAATAAGGAATTCGCAGGTGTTGGACTGAGGTTGGCGCCTACCAATGACTTCGACTCTGGCTAAAAGTTCTGCAAAAGAAAAAGGTTTGGAAAGGTAGTCATCACATCCACTACGTAAACCCTCTACGCGATGGTCGACGTCTCCGAGGTTACTTAGCATTAAAACTGGTGTACTGATTTCCATTCCCCGCAGGGATTTTAATAGTTTTAACCCATCCATACCAGGAAGCATTCGGTCAAGGATTATTACATCAAAATTTTCGATGCTGGCTTGAATTAACCCTGTTTTTCCATTATGGCATAGCTCTACACCATGCCCTTCCTGACTAAGGCCCTTGTGAAGGTAATGACTTAATTTGATGTCGTCTTCTATTATAAAGATTCGCATATATCTTTAGCTGGTAAATAGTTTTGGTTGCCGGTTATTTGTTGATCGAGTTGTTTTTTTTAAGGTTTTCTGATTTGCCTCAGACTAAGCCATGTACATATGGTGAATATAAAAACGTAACTAAATATTGCCAGGCACTTTCAGCCTTTTAGATATGAAAAGACTTAATTAAAAGTGACAAATGCTATTTTTACACCATTCTGAAGAACTGGAAGTAGTGAAGTCTTTCTAGTTTTTTGTTTGTGGAGAACACTAACAAAAAAAGAGTTGTTAGGCTAAAACTGCGTCTTAAGTTGTGTGTTAAGTGTGCTTCATACCCCTTGTAATATCAATGCTATGTGGATCAGTTATTGATAGAATACCCTTTTGGTTAAGCTCACCTTGGTGTAAACAGTGCATTAAAAATGACCTGTAATTTATCGGGAAATTTAGAGGCTGTTAAAAAGCTTTGGTTCACGGAGTTACAGCAAATGACTCAATTGAGGTAGTAGTTCTTGCTCTCCAGAGTAGACAGACGTGAGACCAGGAAGTCAAAGCATCGGAAAAACATGAGTAACGATAGCTTGACTGCACTGAGTTTTAATATGGATGAAGTGCACGAGGGTAATGATCACAGCTATTGATAGGTACTTGAGAAAATTATCCCGTTTATACCGAAAGGAGCGCCTTCCGAATTCCTGGGGTTGCAGTTTCAAGGTCCGCAGAACGGGAAACGAGATCTTGAGCTGGTTTCGACGTTTCTGCGAAACTCTTAGAGTAGGGTGAAGGTATGCCTTTGGATGATGGCACGTTTGGATAGTCAACCGGCACAATCGGATTCTTAGCTGGCGTCTTTAGCTTATATACTGATTCCAAGATTAACGCTTGGGAGACAGTTAAATGGAAACGGCACTTATTACAGGAGCCTCAGGTGGTATTGGCCTTGAGTTGGCCAGGATACATGCGGCTAAGGGCGGCAACCTGGTTCTGGTCGCTCGGTCTGAGGGGAAGCTTTTAGCACTCAAACAGCAGCTGGAGAAGGATTTTGGTATCCAGGCAATGGTTATTGCTGAAGATCTTTCCGACCCTTTGTCCGCACAGAGAATTTTTGAGCGAACCCAAAGCGAGGGTGTGGAGGTTGGTACCCTTATCAATAATGCGGGATTTGGTGGTCACGGTCTCTTCTATCAGCGAGATCTGGAAGCTGAGCAGGGTATGATGCAGGTGAATATGGTTTCCCTAACCAATCTCACCCACCTGTATGTCAAAGGAATGGTTGCCCGCAATAGTGGGCATATCCTTAATGTTTCATCCACGGCATCTTTTATGCCCGGTCCTTTACAGGCGGTTTACTACGCAACTAAAGCCTATGTGACTTCCTTTAGCCAAGCCTTGGCGGAAGAATTGAAGGGCACAGGTGTAACAGTAACCGCTTTATGTCCGGGCGCTGTTGCGACTGGGTTTGTAGCGGCTGGTGATCTTCAGGGAGTAGATATCTGGAAGAACGCCCGTTCAGCAGAATCCGTTGCTAAATGTGGTTACGGGGCTATGGAACGTGGGGATTTGGTTGCTTTTAATGAGAAGCGGCTTAAAGTATTTCTGAATTGGATAATGCCATTACTGCCCCGTAAAATGGTGTTGAAATTTTCCCGCCAGACGATGGAAAAATCTTGATTGCGAGTAGACCCGGTAATGACCAAGCGCGCAGCTAAATTTCTGGTATCCCCCAGCTGGAAGCTGATGTTACACGATATGAATATCGACTCAGCTATGGCTCTGGCTTATGCCGGGTTACCTGCAGATCTATTGCAGCGAGAGTCTGTGACACTTACTCCAATAGAGTACTTCCGCTTTTGGTGTGGTATAGATCAGGCCTCAAAGGATAGGCCGCTACCGCTCTTGTTGGCGGAGCATCTTACAGCTGAATCGTTTGATCCCCCTGTGTTTGCGAGTTTGTGTAGTGCAAACCTAAATCAAGCCCTATTGCGGATACAGCAGTATAAACCCTTGATTGGTCCCATGGATTTGCACCTGGATATTACCGAAGAATACACAAAGCTCAATTTAGAGTGCTATGGAAGTGACGGTAATATTCCTACTGCTTTGGGGCTAAGCGAATTAATTTTCTATATCCGCCTGGCCCGGTTGGGAACCCGGGAGAAAATTCGGCCATTGGAATTGGCGTTACCACAGTTACCAGAAGATCAAACGCCTTATAGAGAGTTTTTCGGTTGCTCAATTAAGCAATCAGATCGGGTACGAATTTGTTTCTCGGCGCAAGATGCGCAAAAGCCATTCCTGACCGCCAATATGCCTATGTGGGATTTTTTGAGGGCAAATTAAGTCAGCAGTTAAAAGACTTGGATCGCGAAGCAACAATGGGAGACCGGGTAGGCTCTGTATTGATAGAACTCTTACCAGCGGGTGAGAGTTCTATCGAATCTGTCTCTGAGCGTTTATCTATCAGTAAAAGAACTTTACAGCGAAAACTTGGGGAGGAGAACCAAACCTTTCAGACAGTGTTACAGGAAGTCAGGTCAAATTTGGCCGATCACTATCTTGCCAGGTCCAGCCTACATTTGGGAGAGATCTCCTTTATGCTTGGGTTTAAGGAGCCCAATTCATTTATTCGAGCCTACCGAGGTTGGAAAGGAATAACACCATTACAATATCGGGATTCGATTGATTAGGCGACTAAAGTTATTTCTGGTAATAAAATTTAGTCGATTTTCTTTCGATTGTAGGTCTTACCGATGCACAATTCGAGAATATCAAAAATAAAAGATCTACTGGATTTGTTACCTGGCTGGACGATCAGCAAAAATTATTCCGTTATCTGGATTTACTTCCAGAGCTCTTAGTTCTCCTTGATACACGGCTTGTATTTTCCAGCGACCACCAACAAACCGCATACTGGTTATAGGTTTGAATCCCAGACTGTAGAGTTTTGCCCTAATAGTTGATGGATCAAGTGCGATTACCGAAGGGGTCGCCCCGTAAAGGTCGGGGCTATCATAGATAGGTGCTGGTTTATTAGGGTCTATCCCCGGGGGGATTGGATTGGTCAAGTTGCTCACGAGCACAACGGTTGTAATAAAACTCACATGAGGCTCCACACTACATAAAAGCCATATACTTAGTGTGGACAGGGGATGATCGTAGCGCCAGTGCTTAGGGGGGTATTTTTGGGTTTCCTTGCCAAAAAAATACCCCGGCAATGAGTTTTGCCGGGGCAATAAAATCAATTAGCGGTTAAAAATTTTACAAATGTATCTTGCGGTTAACGGGTCATCTTCAACATTACGTTCAAGATTTTGTTTGTGACATTCCCGTAGGGAGGGCGCATAAGTTTTAGTAGGTCAACAGGGCCCTGCTGAAATATTGGGCGTAACTTTGAAAAAGTGAGAAACCCTTCATAGCCGTGATAGTGCCCCATTCCACTCTCACCTATACCACCAAATGGAATATCGTGTTGGCCAACATGTAATACACAGTTATTAATCGATACACCGCCGGACATAATCCGCTCAATATAGCGGTTTTGCAGATTTTTATCGTAGGTATATGGGTATATTGCCAATGGTCTTGGGCGGGCATTGATATAGTCGATGACTTCCTCGGGCCTTGAGTAGGTCATAATTGGCAGGAGCGGGCCAAAAATTTCCCTTTGCATCGCCAGCATATCACCGTTCATATTAACCAGAATATGTGGTGGGAACTTGCGTAAGCTGTCATCCCGCTTGAGTTGCCCGCCACTGAGGTCATATACCTTAGCTCCTTTGTCGACTGCATCGTCCAGGGTTTTCCACAGGCGCTGGTAGGCGTTGCTATCAATAATGGAGGTGTAGTCAGAGCTGTGCCAATCTGGAAAGCGCTTCTTAATTAGCTGTGTCGCATGCGCAATAAAATTGTCCAGCTGGTTTTCTGGAAGGAAGAGGTAATCTACATTTACGCAGATCTGTCCGGCATTTACTAATTTCCAGTGGATCAGGCGCTCTGCCGCTTTTTCAATCGGGAAATCAGGGGCGATGATAGCCGGCGATTTTCCTCCCAACTCTAATGTGACTGGAGTTAGGTTTTCTGCAGCGGAGCGCATTACAGCGCGGCCTGTAGTACTTGAGCCAGTAAAAATTAAGTGATCAAATTTCAGGCTGGAGAATAGTGGGCCTATTTCGCCATAGTCGGCGATAAAAGAAAGCTTCTCCTGGGGAAAATACTTGGGGCTGATCTCTATTAACAGCTCGGCCAGCCGGCATGAGTTTGTGGACATCTTGACCATTGCCTGATTGCCTGCGGCAAAGACATTGGTCAATGGGGAAATGCTCAGGTTAATGGGAAAGTTCCAGGGCACTATCACTCCAACTACACCAATAGGCTGGGGCACCACAGTATTTTTTGAGAGCGGGTAGGCCTTGAGGTCAATATGGCGCCGTCGAGGTTTCATCCACCTTTTGAGATTTTTTATCGCATCCTTGATACCTGCAAGTGCCGGGTAAATCTCCAGGAGCAGGGTTTCTTCCCTCGAGCGGTTCCCATAGTCTGAACATATGGCTTCTATGATCGCCTCCTGTTGTTCCCTCAACATTCGCGCCAGGGTTTTCAGGTCCTGTACTCGCTGTTGATAACTGGGGACTGGGTTGGCGTGATAGGCTCGACGCTGGCTATCCAGCTGACTCTGGAGTAGCGCCTTGTCTGCATCCTGCCGGGTAAGGGTCTGGATGGTCATTTTATTATCCTATGGCGTTTATCTTCGACCAGATTAACCGAATAATCGTTTGGGAGATTGACCAATCGCGTCAGCAGATTGACTAAATAGTAATTAAAGCGCACGTTCCAACTTTGAGGGTGGAAGTGCTAAGGGTCTGGCCCCGTCACAATAAATGTGTGCGGGGCGTTAAGTAGGATCCTCGTAATTCGAGGGTCAGCACTTCTTTGTAAAGGCGACCGCTTAACTGTTGTCAGGTTTGTCAGACAAAACTTCTGCAGAATTAGGATCTACTTCCAAGTCGTGTTTCTGGTCTCCTTTATAGGCCTCAATTTTCCAGCGCCCATTGTCCAAGTCTACTTCGACAATGGGAGTAAAGCCTTGTTGTTCGAGTTTTGTCAGAACAGTGGATAGAGCCATAGCACCAGGAGGGGGTTTCTCATCGGCAAGAGCGGGATGGAGAGCGACCGCAGCGATACTCGCTAGTAATAGCTGGTAGGTGGTCTTCATGGTTGTACTACCTCGCTTGTAGTTGATTGACCGCTATTAGCGGAATAAATTGACCCCGCTCCTCTCCCCAGAGGAACGGCGGTAGAAGCGGTTTTCTGGCTCTTTATGGGCCCTGGCTACCTCCTTGAGTAAGGCGCTTTTGGATCTGCTCACACCACTCGGGACTTCCCGGTTCTATTCCGGGAAAGCTGCCACCTGTCAATATGGTTACTGCAGTAAACCATTCTTTACTGCCAACTGGAGGCAGGCCGGATGGGTATAGTTTTGCTATATGGGCACTTTGTCTGGAGATGATTTGTTGCTGCGCCCAAGCGAACCACTCTGGGGTGCAATCCCTTGCGTTCATACTGTGTTCTGTTGGTGGTGCTGGAGTGTTCCCTATAGGCGTGGGCGGTGCGACAGGCTCTTTCATGGCTTCTCTGACAGTCCCGTCAGAGGCAGGGGTGTCGGGCTCGGGAGATCTGTGACTATCGGACTGACGCTCACAGCCGTGAATGACAAGCATCAAGACGAGTAGGGGAGCAAAGCGGACCATGAAAACTCAAAAGGGTGACTGATTTGCTCCTAAGCATAGGAGGGATTTTGCGACTTTGCCGGTTACAGAGGTTCCAGGTTGACATTAACATTCATCCAAATGAGAATGCTTCTCAAGTTATCCCGAGGGTGATAGGACTCCCATGTTTACCAGATCTCTATTTCAAAAAGCGATTGCAACTATTGGTTTGATTGGTGCCTTTGGTGCCAATGCCGCTGAGCAAGTCAATATTTACTCTTACCGCCAGCCCTTTCTGATTGAGCCGATACTGGAAGAATTCACCGAGAAAACCGGTATTGAGACCAAAGTGGTCTACGCGAGCAAAGGCTTGAACGAGCGACTGCAAAGGGAAGGGCGCAACAGCCCCGCCGATCTGGTGCTCACCTCCAATACCAGTAGCCTGATGGACCTGCTTAACAAGCAGTTGACCCAACCAGTAAACAGTGAAGTCCTGAAAGACAATATCCCGGCACAATTCCGCGATGAGGCCGGCAACTGGTTCGGCCTGACCACCCGGGCGCGTTTGATTTACGCTTCCAAAGACCGCGTTAAGCCCGGTGAAATTACTCGCTATGAAGAGCTGGTAGACCCTAAATGGAGGGGGCGAATCTGTACTCGCAGCGGCAAGCACCCCTATACCCTGTCCCTGATCGCCTCCATGATCGCCCATCACGGTGAAGCAGAAACCAAGCAGTGGCTGCAAGGCGTGAAAGCGAACCTGGCACGTAAGCCCCAAGGCAATGACCGGGCTCAGGTAAAAGCGATCAGCGAGGGTGTCTGCGACCTTTCCCTGGGTAATAGCTACTACTTCGGCAAAATGATTACCAATAAGGAGCAGCCGGAGCAGGTTGATTGGGCCAAGTCAGTCAACCTGGTCTTCCCTAACCAGAAGGATCGCGGCACCCATATGTTTATTTCCGGTGCGGCGCTGACCAAGCATGCCCCCAACCGTGAAAATGCCGTTAAGCTGCTGGAATTCCTCAGTGGCGCCGATGCTCAATACACTTACGCTGAGAAAAACTTTGAGTTCCCGGTGCGCCCCGGCACTGCCCGGTCTGGGTTGATTAAGGAATATATGGGTGAATTCAAGGAAGACGATCTGAGCCTAACGGAAATCGGTTCCTACGTTCCGGCGGCTTCCCGTATGGTTGATGAAGTGCGCTTTGACTTTTAGAATGGTCAACTAATGGGAATTGCTGCCTGGCATATTGGCAGCACTATCTCAGCCTTATTCGAACGGCCCTGTCGAGAGACCAGGGCCGTTCTTTTATAATGAGCTTTTGATTCCTTAATCCATGCTAAACCGAGCGAATTTATCAGCTTCCCGCTGGCTGCTACTGATAGCTACTATTTCCCTACTAGTGGCCCTGCCAGTGTTATCCATCTTTTGGTTGGCATTTTTCCCTGAAGAGAATATCTGGCCGCACCTGTTAGACACGGTGCTGCTCCACTATGTGTCCTCCACATTGATTCTGGCTGGTGGTGTCGGTTTGGTAACGCTGATGGCGGGCGTGGGCAGTGCCTGGCTGGTGAGCATGTGCCAGTTCCCCGGACGCCGTTTGTTCGAATGGGGACTGTTACTGCCGTTTGCTGTTCCCGCCTATGTCATTGCCTATGTCTATACGGATTTGCTGGAGTATGCGGGCCCTGTGCAAAAGTCCTTGCGCGCCTGGTTTGGCTGGCAGACGGCCAGGGATTACTGGTTCCCCGAAATCCGCAGCATGGGTGGGGCGATTGCCATGCTGTCACTGGTGCTCTTCCCCTATGTGTATATGCTCGCGCGCGCGGCATTTATCGAGCAGTGCGGCAGTATTCGGGCCGCGAGCCGGTCATTGGGCTGTACGCCCTGGCAGAGCTTTCTGAGAGTATCCCTGCCAATGGCACGCCCGGCAATTGCAGTGGGTTTATCACTGGTGTTGATGGAAACCCTGAATGACTTCGGCACTGTCGACTTCTTTGCCGTGCGCACCTTGAGTGTCGGGATTTACGATACCTGGCTGAGCCACGGAAATTTAGGGGGCGCAGCACAAATTGCCTGTAGCACTCTGATTTTTGTTGTTCTGTTAATTACGCTGGAGCGAATGGGGCGGGCGAGACAGAAGCACTTTGTACAGTCACCAAATTCCCAACGTGAACGCTATGTATTGCGCGGTTGGCGAGCCGGCGTAGCCCTGTTGTTCTGCGGGTTACTGCTGGTGGCGGGTTTTATTATTCCCCTGCTGGTTTTGGGAGGATACGCACTTAGTAACTTCTCCAGCTATTGGAGCGAAGATTTTATACAGATCGCCAGCAATAGCTTGTTACTGTCTATCGCAGCCGCATTGGTCTCTGTATTGCTGGGCTTGCTGTTGGCTTACGGTAAGCGGTTGCAACCCAAAGGGCCCGTGAAGCTTTTAGTCGGCTTTTCCAAGCTGGGTTATGCAATGCCAGGGGCGGTATTGGCGATTGGTGTCCTGATTCCACTGGCTGCATTTGATAATGCCGTCGACGCTTTTTTACGTGAGCACTTCGATATCTCCATAGGGCTACTGTTAAGCGGTAGTATTTTTGCCATTATTTTTGCCTACACGGTGCGCTTCCTGGCCGTATCCACGGGGGCCATAGAATCCAGTCTGGAGAAGGTAACCCCATCAATGGATAGGGCTGCCCGCTCTTTGGGGCGTAATAGCTGGCAAACCCTGTGGGCCGTGCATTTACCTTTGGTGCGTACAGGCCTTCTCACAGGCGGCTTGGTGGTCTTTGTGGATTGTATGAAAGAACTGCCGGCGACTTTGCTACTGCGCCCCTTCGGCTTTGACACCCTGGCGACCTATGTTTATCAATTTGCTTCCGATGAGATGTTGGAACGCTCGGCCATGGGGGCTTTATTGATTGTCCTGGTGGGATTAATTCCGGTGATTATGCTGAGTCGTTCCATTGGTTGGCGTAGAGGTGAGGAGCGCACAGCCCTGGCGAGCTCTGAAACGCCCGCCTTGTCCTGATAGCTTCTATTGGGCTTGGTCAAACACCAGTGCAGAGGAGAGGTGCAGGGGAAGTTTATCGCCCGGTGCCGCTTGAATATCTGCCTTCAAAGCGGCCTCGATAGTATCCCCTGCGGCCAGCTGGAAGCGATAGCTTACCTGGTTACCGAGAAAATTCTTTTCCAAAACCTGAGCCATCACAGCACCGGGATGTTCGCCTGCGGCAATATCCTCACTGCGCACAAACAGCTCGAGCTGATCTCCACTTTCGTACGCAGCTGTCGGCACCTTTACTTCCCCCAGAGGGGTGCTGATCAGGTCATTGCCCACAACAGTACCGGAAATGATATTTCCTTCACTGACGATTCTCGCAACCGCCAAATTCCTCGGCTTCTGATAAGTATCCTGTGGGCTGTCCCACTGCTGTAATTGACCTTGGTTGAGTACTCCCAGCTTGTCTCCAGCAATAAAGGCCTCGTGGCGGTCGTGGGTAACAATAATCGCGGGGATTTTTTCCTCACGTAGTATATGGCGGACTTCGGCGGCGAGACTTCGGCGCAACTCGGTATCCAGATTGGAGAAGGGTTCATCCAGAAGCAACAACTTGGGGCGTGGTGCCAGCGCTCGAGCCAGAGCGACACGCTGCTGCTGTCCGCCGGATAGTTGGTGCGGGTACTGTTGCCCGAAGCCTTCGAGGCGCACTAACCGTAGTAACGACTGAGTACGGGATTGCCGCTTGTTTTTTGGCATCGACTGGATACCGAAGGCAATATTCTGCTCAACGGTAAGATGTGGGAAGAGGGCGTAGTCCTGAAATACCACCCCTATTTTCCGCTGCTCTGCTGGAACCTGTATCTCAGGGGAGGAAATCACCTCCTTTGAGAGCTGGATTCTCCCTTCAGTAACCGGCTGAAAACCTGCAATGGCGTGCAGCAGCGTCGTTTTGCCACAGCCGCTGGGGCCCAATAAACAGGCAATTTCCCCTGCCTGCAAAGCAAACGAGACTGATTCGATAACCACCTGCTCGCCGTAGCAGCACTGCAGGTTTTCTATAGAGAGTATGGGGTGCACAGGTTTTCCGGTAGTTTGGCTTTTAAACACTTCGGGCAGCTTTCGAGTGTAGTTGCTGATCATACTTACCACTAAACCAACCAGTCTAGTGTGAAGCATGCTTTTAGCTGTACAGCGGACGCTTCTTTTGATCGGAGTAGAGTTGGGTGTTTTTTAAGCAGGCAGGTTGTTTAAACACTCAACATAAACCTCATACGCTAATATATCCATTCTCAAGGATATTGAGATTTCGCCTACTCCATAATCATAGTGATCAGCTGAATAGTATCGACATCTAATTGTAAAATAAGCTGGTCCAATTCAGATTATACCATCAGCCTAGGTATTTAGTCGTGTATTGGGCTACAAGTGATTTCGAGCGGAGATAATAATACATCACTTACATTGAATTTTTCAGGGAGGGATATCTTCACTGGACGCTCATCAATACTGAGGTCGATGTGATGATTGGAATTCGCTTTTGAAGTGAGGAAAACTGGAGTAAAACTTTTTGAAGAGGCTAATCAAAGCTCTGTATACGCCTGAGTTTTCCTCTGGTCTATGCCACACTTCCGTATTAGGCCGAAACCTAACTATACAAGGTATCTACTAAACGTGGGTAAGTTCTACCTTTAGCGCTGTGGCCAAATTAACTTTGCCACTATAGTCATGAAGCTTGTTTTTTAATCTTTGCTTTATGATCATTTATTAATAGAAAGTAAATCCATAAGGTCGATATTGCAGCAAAGAAACACCAGGTTGATACCCATGTTTCACGCTGAGTAAAGTAGACGATAACACCGAGTAGCATGACAAGTGCCCAAAACTTTCTAAAAATTCGATTGCTCGATAATAGAAATAAGAAACCAAGTGAAGAATAAATAATATGTCCTGCTGTAATGGAGAATAAGCTGTCATCGGACATGATATAACATAGGCTATGCCCACATACACTCGTTTTTATTAAGTGTCTTGGCCCTGTTTCTAATAGGACAGGTATCCAAAGGTATAAGCCAAAAATAAAACCTATCATAATTAATATAATAAAAAAATCCTTTTCCATCTTTTTGTTTCAAGGCTAAAGGCTACGATTGGTATCCAGGCAAGCCAAAAAAGTAGAGCAAAAAATAAAAAGAAAATAGAAGATGCTGTTGTCAGTGAGGTTAAGTTTCCGTTGTGTCCAATCCATACCACGCCTTCACTCACTTGTTGTAGCGCAAAAAGAATAGGGGTAATCGCGAGCAACAAATAGGTTTTATCATTTTTTATAGCGTGTCTTATACACAAAGTCCCGCCGACAAGAAGCAGCGCTGCTGATCCGAATGATGCTGTGGCTGAAAAACACATAAGGATATTCTCTATATGTAGAATAATGTATTTTAAGCCAGGGTCTTATGACTTAATGTACAACATAACAATAGCCTTAACCTGGAAAATCAGTATAACTTCGCTAATTTGTACTAAACTTTGGAGTTGATCTGTGAAGACTATATCAAGTTCAGTGCTTTCAATTCTTCCAGTGAGTGAATCTGAAAACATCAACAAAGATGCATCAAAATTGCCCACGGAAATCGATACTTATACAGACAAAGTCTATGTCGCATGAGGGCAACAAGCCAATGCGATGCCGCTCGGTCAGTAGTCGTTCTTTATTCAGTTATAAACGCTGGCCACCGTTTTGACCCTTGAATTGAGGATCGCCTGTTGCATATTAAGGTAATAATGCTCCCACTAAATTAAATGTATTTGGGGTATGTCGGTACTATCTGGTCAAACACGTTACGCGCGTTTAGCTTGGATCGCCACTGATCCCGCGACAACGGAGCTATTGAGTATGACTAATGTGGTTAGCTATGGCTCAGTCCGTCGCGTCTTGCTCAAACTGGCAGAAAAGCTCGCTAAAGATTTGTTGTAGCAACATTTACTTGAGAGTTATCGTCTCCTATCAACGACAATTTGGATTTTAGACGTGGATACCACGGTTAAACCTACCCGCGGTAAACAAGAACCGGCAGTCAAAGTTGATAACCCCATAAACCTGGGCGTCCTTGTCACACTTTTATGATCGTGAATTTACGGCTCATTTTGGATGTTGTGGTAAAGGCGGACACTCACTGCCATTCGAGTCACAGTTTTCCCGGATTACTGGTCATACTCGAACGACTAGAGCGTTCAAAATGGCCTCGTTTTGTACTTTGGTAACCCCAAGTAACTTAGTTGCATGCCACGGAAATAGCTGACAACAATAAAATTAGAAAAGTCATCTTGATATTTAGGTTATTTATAGATGACTTTCAACACTCTAATAAGGTGAAAAAAGAGGCGTAGCGTATAGAGATCGGATTAATTGGTTTTTTAGGCTGGTTTAGGTAATGCGTAGATATCTCTACTCAAACCGTCATTAAACTGTACCCGCCTAGTTTTTTTCCACCTAGCCTTTCTACTAGGGCACGTGCAGCAATATTCTCATCATCCATATAGGTTTCTACTATATTCCATTTGAACTCATTATAAGCGTGCAACAAAGCTGCATTAGATGCTTCTGTAGCTATACCTTTTCCTCGCCCTTCAGGTGTTACCCACCAAGTAAGTTCTCTAGGCCAGTCTTTACCCTGCCAAAAACCACACGTTCCAATATAGCTATTATCTGATTTTAATTGGATGGCCCAAACACCAAAGCCAAGTAAATGCCATGATCCTAGATCGGCTTTCAATCTAGACCAAACTTGTTCTTTTTTAATAGGCCCGCCATACATTTTTGATGCTTCTTTATCTGTATAAAATTCCTCATATACTTCAAAGCACTCTTCGCTTGGCGGAACTAATCTGAGCCTTTCGGTCTCTATTATTGGTATCATACTTTTCCCTTCAGTTTAACGCCTTTAGCAGCGGGCCGAAAAGGCGCCAGGATTTTTGATCCGTTGCCTAAACTTGTTAGAGTAAATATCGCACATTAGTTTTCGCGGACAAAGTTAATCAGACAGAGCGCTAAAAGCAAGGTTGCAATAACGCCAGATCCTCCAGCAATAGCAGAGGGCAAAAAGGCATCTCGTCCAAACGCAATCAAAATTGCATTAGCGAATATGGCAACAGCGCCAACTAATGCAGTCACACCTCCCAATGCCTTGCTATTCCCATGCATTTTGGCTATTCCAAAAATGAGTGCAGCAAAGCCTAACAAGAGCTTTGCTGCGTAATAGATCATGAAGGACAAGGCTACAACTGCTCCTGCCGTAGTTCCAAGCACGTCAAGTTGACTAGCGGCTTCGCGAAATGGTCCGAACATGGTAAGACCAATGCTAACCTGGACTACATTCAGTACTGCGCTGAACGCAATGGCGGACCATCCAACTTGATAGTTACTAGCTTGCACCATTGCGGCTCCGGCAAATGCTGAGAGAATAGTGAAGAGTAAGGCTTCGAGCCCCCAGAGAATTTGCCGCGGGGCGTTAATCTCAGCAATGTAGAGAGCAGTATAAACTGTCTGCGTAAGCGCCAGTACCAACAGCAGATATGATGTGATTTGGACAGTTTGTTTATTAGTAAAATTCATAATTACATGCCTTGTATTTTCTATGCCCGACTTTTGCTTTTAGGTGTAACTATCGTTCCAATACAATCCGTCTAAAGTTATTAGCTGGTGGCCGATTAGTCCAATTCATCAGGTTCCGTCTCACGCCGCCATCACCCACCGGAAGTAACTGGCGCTTTTTTATGCTCAGCAAAAAAGGTGACAGTTACCGGAAATCCGTTGTCTGCCCTTGTTTGGTTGTTCTTGCCCGATTCTGATGTTGAAAATCTTTTTCTCTAATGGGTAAATTGAGATCCACCTTCGGCAGCTACCGAAGGCTTTGTTTACCACAGTTCGTTGCAGAGCCGGTTCATAAAGACCGATAGCAAGTAGGAACGTGACAGGCACTCACTAGGCATAATTCGAACAGTCATGTGGGCTTTGAGCCCGAATAGCATTGACGATGATGCTTCTCACCATCTAGATTTCTGCTAGAGACGGTACTCTGAAACCCGTCTATCTATATGAGAATAGAGAGGCATGTAAATAAACATAAAAGTGCCATACAAAAGAGTAAAATTCCTTGTGAATTTTCCTCTTCCAACCCCTTTACTGCTTTTCTCGCCATTTAAACACTTATAGCTACCATGCTCTTATCAATAACGCCCACAGCAGGAGCGGCAGAAACGTAGTGTAGACCGTCCCGCGCAGGCCCGAAGGCGAAGGGCCGGAGCACCCTGCTTGCATTTGTTAGGTGATTGATGCTTGCGCAGAGCTTTGCGTACCACTTTCACTTGCCGATAAATAGTGATTCCATACACCCGCTGCACCTGCAATTGCTACGCACACTAGAAAGCAGCCGATACATCTAAGGGCATTTACTCTATTTTTGTTACCTAGATCAGTAAACAAAGAAGGCATGAAGACCGCAAATGGGAGCGCCGCTCGCCATTTTCGATTTTCCCTCATGTTCTTGTTCGCTTCAAAGATATAGAAAAAACCAGCGATTCCAAATCCTAACCCAGCGACACTGGATAGCAAGAATAATACGTAGCTGACTAAGGCTATTCCTTCTGTACTCATAATCACCTAACGCCTTGCGGAGGGGCGAAGGGCGCAGCACCTTGTCCCGCTTGCGCAATTGTTATGTTTATGGTTGGCACGGTACTAGGTACTTAGCGTCAGGTTTTGGGACATTTTCTTCTTTTCCATTTATCCAGTAAGGGCTGGGGTGGACTAGGGGGAAAGATGGTAGTTCGATTTCCATTTCCGTACCACCTGAGGTTATGCTCCCCCGAACAGCCCAATATCTCCCAATTGTTCCCCACCCATGGTGAACTACCCTTGAGATGGTAATCTGAGTGCCTGACGGAACCTCAAATAGCATAGTCCTCTGTTTTTCAAATAGGAGCTTATCGAATTTTTTTCATCAAATGCTTCACGATTTTCAAGATAAACAGTCCAGCTAGACGGAAATCCACCTTGTCCTACTGCCTGCACACTATTACATAGTTCGCTATTTTCATTAAATCCAGTTAAGTCAGCACATCGCCCTTCGTAAATGAATGCATTCTTCTTGAATTCGAAGCACTGCCCCATTAAATGCATTGCTTCAGGGGCCTCGCCCATATTCATGGAGGTGATGCAACCTGCCAGCAACGCAGGCAATAGTAAAACTAATTTTTGATGCATAAAAAATAGTTCTTAGTAAACATAACGCCCGCGTCATTTGCCGCAGCGCAGCGGAGATCAAATGCACGCGTTTGTTATATTTTCGCTGCATTCTTCAGGTTGCTACCCTTTAGCGACACAATTTGATCTGCCAAAGTGAAAAGCTCTTCATCAATGGTACTGCCGTAGTATGGTTTAACTTCAATCACATTATTGTATTCAGACTTCACCAGATGTAGCTTATCATCAATGACTATAAAATTTTCGTAGCTCCAACCTAGCTCAACGATTTTTCTTGTATCTTTGACAAACGCATCATAACCGTTATTTTCAGTTATTTGAGCGCAATCTTCCCTAGTCAAAAGAAACTCTAGGTTATCTACACCACCAAAAAGTCTTTTAACGATATACTGAGTATACAGGCCATAAGACGCTGTCCAAACTGCTAAAGCGAAATGCTCGGACAATTCTGCAAGGAGTCTCTCGGCTCCGGGCCTTATATGCACCATCGCATTTGATATAGAAAAACTTGGTTTCTTACCAATCCATTCATGGCATGAGTGAATTAGTGTTTCATCCAAGTCAAGAACAACTAGTTGCCTGCTCATAGTGCCCTAATAAATATAACGCCTACGATAATGGGCCGCAGTGCCGGCGTGAAGCGCCGGAACTGAGGTCCGAGGCCACTTGCGGCCGGGCGTTGATTGTATTGTTAGGCATTTAAGAAAACCATTCCTTTGACTCTTTTGCATTTAGCAGTAGAAACACGAAAAGAAAACACACTGCCTCCCCTATACCCGTGTATATAGAATACTCCTCTAAAGGGGTATAAATACTCATACCTGCAACCAATAATGCCAGAATTAGAAATGTATTCTTTGGATTATCACTTCTAGTTCGGATTGAGCTTGAAACCCAATATAGAATTCCGGCCCAAACCGGGATAAATAGATAGTTATATATATCGTAGGGCCCTTCTTCCGAGGCATAGGTCAGCTCTTCAATTAGAAAGATCATAAAGCTAAGCACAATAAACCCAAATGCAAAATATATTGTTTTTGGCATCACTTTCGTATCTGTACTTAAATCTGATTCTGGAATTTTGTATGGGTCCATGATTTATGCCTAACGCCAAGCCTCGCTGCCTGTGATTGTTAACTTTGATCTACGCTCTTGAGCTTAACTCGCGCACCTAGCTTCCTAGCAATACCAGTGAGCACAGAGTCAAAGGGATTTTCATACTGAATAAAACGAACCCCATGCTCAGTAAAATGAAAGCAAACTTTCCCGTCGTAAGGAAATCGCTCTAAGTTCATAGAGCTTGGAACCCAGTAACCAGATCCCGGAATCTCAATTTCTAGAAACTCTTTTGTAAATGGGTTTTGCTGAATCAGTTTATCGGTGACTAGAAAGTTCGGCTCTCCACTCGCAACTTCACGCCATTCATCAACCGATATCCTTCCCCCATCCCTTTCTATGATGCAATGCTTCATTGGCTACTCGTAAAGCTAACGCCTTGCTTAGGGGCGCGCACTTTTTGCGCGTCCCGTGGAGGCCCGTCTTTTTGGCCGCAACATACTACAGCAACTTGTTAAGTGTTGTAGTAGTAATTTGCCAGGGCTATGCCGACAATAACTAAACAACTAAAAGCTACTTGTTTAATGCTAAAGCCCTTCTTATTACTGGCTCTGGCTGAATATTTAGCGATGGCATAAATAGATATGCCATATAAAAATAGTCCGGCTATGAGTACCAGCCAAGACTTATATATTACAGCCAAAACCGGTATTGCTATCGGCAAAAATACATAACCAATTGCCGTAGCTAATTTTTTGAAGAGCATCTCTCAGTTCTGGGTGCATAGACACTTTAGCCTGTCCGATTTCCTGCGCTTGTTAAGTTCGTTATTTTTCGCCTTCATAGCCCATATGATAAACATACTTTTCTAACGATCTCATTAGCCAGCTATCGTCGTCACAGTGTATGTGCGCTTGATAGTGCTTTCCTTTTTCTTGCAATGAATACCAGTGTTCCATGTCCTCTGCGAATATGACATCACCCGGTAATGGTTCAGGAGTCATAAAATAGGGATCTACTGTATCTAGTTTTTTCCACCATGCTTCCAATTCAAATGGTGTCATTTGAGGAAACCAGAACCAATGCTTATAGCCATACTCTTCTTCGAGTAAGACCATGAATTCTTTTTCTCTATACGCGATATCTTTCTGCATGACTCAAGAATTTAACGCCCACAGCAGGGGCGGCTTACCTTATGCGCGTCTTGCGCGAAAATGGGAGCGAAGTAACCAGCACAAAGGTGCATAGCATTGACCGCCCGGTACAGCGCCTGGTTAAGTTTGATTGGCACGGTGCCCATTATAAGCAGCTCTATACTTAGTGAGATTTACGCTTAAAAAGCCGCATCCAAAATATGCCTTCAAAAATTATACCTAGAACCAGGAAAATTGCGCCGCCTGCCGGAATACCAAATACATAGCATGCAATTGCAGCAAAGAAACATAGCAGTGTCAGCACCCACCTTTTTATCAACTTCAATGCGTTATCCTTTTTGATTTTTCGCAATCACTCGACCGCAAACTTAACGACCACAGCACGGGCGGCCAGAGCGCAACGTAGGCCGTCCCGCGAAGGACCGAAGGGCCGTAGCAACGTGCCTGTAATTGTTAGCTGCCTTTGCGTAATTGCTCATTATATATTTCCTGTATCTCAGCATGGCCAACTACTCTTGAGCCTTCTCGAACCTCCAGATGAGCACCAGTCTCTAGGCATTTTGGGTATGCCTCTGGCGTGATGAATTTAACAAACGCTAGAGTGCGCATGTTAGGTTCCGCAATCCCCGCATCAATAAACCAATGAATTGTAGTCGTGAGGTAGTCGGCTTTAACCCTGTAATGAGGTCGGTATCCATTCTTTACGATGATATCTTTACCGGAAAGACATATCTGCACAAGAACATCAGGCTCCCAGTCTGGATTTTCAATTCTATCGAATTTATCAGGTATCACTTTTGTCTCTTACAACAGTTAACGTCTGGCGCAGCGGCGAAGCACACAGTGCTGAGTCCGGCAGCCAAAGGCTGCGCATTGCCGCCACTTGTTATGTGCTTCATGCCTCGTTCTTCTCTGATAATTTTTTAATCGTGTTAGCATAGTAAATTAAGAACACGCCTAAACATAGCAGTGAAACAATAAAAATATCGTCAAATACTGATTTAATGAATGATAAAGCATGGGTATCAATATGCCTTCCTAGAAACATTCCCAAACTGGCCCATATAAAATACAATAACTTGTGCGGCCACGTTTCAACCCTATCTTTTGGGACCATTTTGTATCCAAGAAGCGGGATGCTGATTATAAATGGAATCAATAGTACAGTATCGTAATAGCCTATATGCATGACCACAAATACTGAAATCAATAAAAAAGCCCCTATCAATCTAAGATTTAGATATTCCTTTAGCATATCAATATAATTCACATAACGCCGCAAACAGCGGCAGACTTGTTGTTGATTTTTTTATGCTAAAATGGCGAAGCCAAGCATAAAAAAGCGACGGCAAGGCTGTCCAAGGAACACAGCGACTGATGCTGGTTTGCTTTGTTATGCATTATCTTCGTCGTCAAAGTACATATCCCAAGAAACACTTAACCCCAATTTTACGAGCTCATTCATCATTGCCACACTTAGGCTAGGCCCACCTTGTCCAGTTGAATCCCAACGGCAAAATATATCTGTCATACAGCCTGAATCTTGAAGGAGTGAAAGGCGGCCTTCTTTACCTTTGAGTAGTGAAAGCAAAAACTCCAAATGTTCCACATTATCTGTAGAGTTCAAATCATTTTC
This sequence comes from Microbulbifer sp. MLAF003, assembly GCF_030012965.1. Taxonomy (NCBI): domain Bacteria; kingdom Pseudomonadati; phylum Pseudomonadota; class Gammaproteobacteria; order Cellvibrionales; family Microbulbiferaceae; genus Microbulbifer; species Microbulbifer sp. MLAF003. The sequence continues at coordinate 3,624,935 of NZ_CP120232.1, read as the reverse complement.
GGTAGTTCTAGACCAAAAATTAAACTCTCTTCTGGGTTTATATTTTGAATTAAGATCTCTAGGGACCGAATCCGTCGATTTGATACCTATATGCTTTTCGATATCGTCAGGGTGCATTTCATCTGAAAATATCCTTAACGTAGCGTAGGTTTCAGTACAAGCCATTCTGATTCTCTAGATTTGCTGGTCTTGCCCACAAAAAGTAGACACTCTAACTATGCGTATTTTCGCTCATACTCTGCTGGACTTACATAGCCTAATGCAGAGTGCCTACGAACCCTATTGTAGAAAATCTCAATGTATTCAAACACCTCAGATTTTGCTTGCTCTTCGCTTTCGAATGTTCCGGCATAGACCAGCTCGACTTTTAATCTGCTAAAGAATGATTCCATTGCCGCATTATCCCAACAGTTAGCCTGGCGACTCATACTCGGCTTGCACTTGCTTTCGGACAAGAGATCCTGGTATTTCTGCGATCGATATTGCACACCCCTGTCAGAGTGAACTATTAGTCCAGGCTTTATTTGTCGTCGCTCTAGAGCCATTTTCAATGCTCGACGTGTCAATTCATCCGTCATCTGGGAGTCGAATGCCCAACCTACAATACATCGAGAGTACAGATCCATAACTACCGCGAGGTACAACCACCGCTCCAGAACCCAGATATACGTAATGTCACTTGTCCAGCGGCAATTTGGTCGATCCACATCAAAGCAACGCTTAAGTAAGTTGGCGGAGACATTAATGCTCCCCTCTACGGGCTGACTATATCGAAAGCCTTTGCCGTTTCTCGCTTTAATATGCTCCTGATGCATAAGCTTAGCGACGTAGTTCCGTGAACATGGCTCACCTAACTCTCGAAGCTCGCAAGCGATTCTAGGCGCCCCATAACGACCTTTAAACGCAGTAAACGTCTCTCGGATTTTATCGATTGTTCGTATCTTTCTAATCGTGTGAGGAGGTGGCAACCGCCCTCGCCATCGATAATAACCCGATCTTGAGACTTCTAAACACCGACACATCAAGCTAACCGGGAATGACCCTACATGCTCTTGTATCAGTGCGTACTTTACTCTCGGTGGTTCGCAAAGTACGCAGCTGCCTTTTTTAGAAATTCAACCTCCTGACGTGCTTCATGCAGTTCCTTCTTGAGCTTGCGAACTTCAGCGCTTTCCTGTTTGGAATAGTTGACGCCGCCTAAACTATTGAACTGCTTATCAGACAGTCGATTAAATTGACGACGCCAGTTGTAGATCTGCTGTGCGCTGACGCCTAGCTCTCGTGCCACGGAGGCCGTTGTTGCTCCAGGCTTTTCCGCTCTCTTAACTGCTTCTCTACGGAACTCCTCCGTATACGCCTGAGTTCTTTTCTTACCCATGATACACCTCCGTGTTAGGACTAAACCTAACTATACAGGGTGTCTACTAAACGTGGGTAAGTCTTTTGCATAACGCCGCCGGCAGGGGCAGCTTACCTTGTGCGCGTTTTGCGCAAAAATGGGAGCAAAGCGACCTGCGCAAAAGGTGCACAGGGTAAGCTGTCCCGCGGAGGGCCGCAGGCCCGGAGCAAATTGCCCGGCTTTGTTATGTGGCCCCAAGGGAGCGTCTTAGCAGCCCTCTTGTTCCGATGGTGGAATAAACGGAATTGAGGAATGAAGCCTATTCTGTATACACCCACCATGAGAATACATAAGCTGTGTTTCCTCATCACCGAGGCCTAAATTGATAGTCACAGCAGGTTCATCTTCTATCAATTTACCGCAAAAACAACAGATACATTTAGTACCGAAAGCCTCAGATAAAGCCCTTCTCAGTTCTCTAATCCACATAGATACTCCGATAACCCGAGGACACATAACGCCCGCAACACGGGACAATTTGTAGCGACGAAGGAGCGGAAAATTGTTCCTCGTGCTTGCGTTTGTTAAGTGCACTTTTCATTTGCACAGATTTTCATGTATTGACTATCAAACTCCGGGGGATTTGTTGTGCCCCTAGTACTTAGCCATGTAGGGAAGGCCAGTACAGAATTAGTGGGGAGCTCTATTTCTAAACCTTTATTATCCCCTGAAACTATCTCGGCTCGAATAGCCCAATAGTAGCCGTTGGACCCCCAAGGATATTGAACCAACCTAGTCATTTTGAATACAGTGCCCTTGGGTATAGCCTTAATGATTGTGCGTTGCTTCTCGAATGCTAGCTTCGTGAATAGCCTTTGATCCCATGAGGCCTTTGAAGCAAGGTATTGCTGATAGTCTTTAGGTGTAGTTGAATATTCGTTCCCAGAGTTAAAAGCTTGGACAGCAGTGCACCATTCTGTCGATTGGATACCCGCATTTACATCGGCGCACCGGCCTTCATACAAGTAGCCATCTTTGACGAGCGCAAAATATGAACCAATGAAGGCTTCTGCTATTGCCTCATTAGTTTTGTCGTGGACAACGACACAACCACTAAGCAAGACAATAAAAGACACGACTAGGTATTTCACACACACCTCTTGTGCACTTAACAGTGTATTCAAAAGCAGCTGCATTATATCACCAGTCAATATACCCTAAGAATAGAAGGCTTCTCTAGCCGGAAAAAGCATATAAATCAGTATGTTAGCCAGCACTGGTGGAAAATTAATCTAGTGGATATATCGCGACTGAATTATATCCTGATATTTTGCTGCATTTGATCACAGGCGTAAATCATTCAAAAACAATAAGTTAGCGATTTTTTTACTGTGGATATGTGCGTCTGCTCTTGATCTTTGATATGGGTAGCATGAAAAGTCAATAAGGTGTATACAAAAATAACAAATTCAAGTCACTACGGTTGATATTTGCCCAAAGCTAACTGTTAAACCAGAGTGTCTGGTCGATAGTCTGGTGCAGCCTATTTCAAATAGTGTTTACCGTACCAGAAGGCTTCTAACTTAGATAATGGGTGAAAATAACACTATTGCTATGAATAGAATGCCGACCAAGATCCCACAGCAATATTTTAAAAGTCTGTAAGATAATTAGGTTATTGAGAGATCTTTTCTATTGATGCGTGGGAAATATTTCAAGTAGCAATACTACTATTGTTTTTTGTGTTCTAACGTGAGAAACGCTGAAGGGTTCTAATTTAAGTGACCATTTTTATGTGTGACTGAAATTTTTCAAAGCGTAAATAGCCAAAAATATAGGTGCAAAAATAATTTTATTAGATTTGTTTAAGTGTTAAAGCTGCGTAATATCTATACATATTTATTAGTATAACGTGTAGCAATATGGTTTTGTCGCGCCTGCTGGGGCCCAATAAGCAGGTAATTTCCCCTGGGAGTAGGGGGAACAGATTCGATCACGTGTTCTGCCTCTGCGTTGGAGAGATTGCCAAAGCGGGACAGTAGCTTGACCTCCTTTTGGGAGCCGAATGTGACGGGCGTCCATCTTAGGAGGGAATAACACTTTCCTGCAGGTAAGGTGTTCCAATTGACCTTTGGGGGCGGCGGTATGCAGACAGGAAATTTTTAAAAATTGCTGACAACGCTGTCATCAATCTTGTAGTATGGCTACAAATAGTTAGCGCAGGAGCGTTTATTGCTCTTCTGGCGTTACCTCCGGGGGACTGGGAAGCCCGGATGTAGTACATAACAATACAAATTCTTAGAGGCCGTTTCTGATGGCTGCGTTGGGAGACAGGGAAATTCTTTATATCGGTATCGATGGAGGCGGCAGTAAGTGCCGTGCTTCAATCCTCAACAGTGATAATCGGGTGTTGGGCACAGGGATATCAGGCCCCGCGAATCCACTCCACGGTTATGCGCAAACAATAGATTCGATTGTGCGCTCCGCCACGCTTGCGCTTTCTGATGCAGGCCTTCCGCCCCAAGCGCTCGGTGAACTCGTCGCCGGAGTTGGTCTTGCGGGCGTTAATATGCCAAGCCTCTACAATGAAATGGATGCCTGGGCGCACCCCTTCAAACAGATGTTCCTCACCACTGATCAGCACTCGGCCTGCCTTGGTGCGCATCGTGGTGGTGATGGGGCGGTCATTATTGCCGGTACCGGTTCTTGCGGTTACGCCTGGGTCAGTGGTGAGGCTCGCCTTTTGGGCGGCCATGGGTTTCCCCATGGCGATAAGGGCAGCGGTGCCTGGATGGGGATGGAAGCGGTCAAGTACTTGTTTCTGGCCCTCGATGGTCTCGCTGAAGATTCCCGACTGAAAGATGAATTGCTGTCAGCGCTGGAAAGTGCCGATGCCCAGCAAGTGTTTGAGCGCATTGGTGGAAAATCCTCCAGTCATTATGCGCGCCTTGCAGTGCCGGTGGTGGAATATGCGGAAGCTGGTGATCCGGTTGCGCTGGCGATCGTGCGTGATGGTGCAAGTTACATCAGTGACCTTGCGGATAAATTATTTGAAATGAATGCTCCACGGCTTTCCCTGATCGGCGGCGTTGCACCGCGTCTGAAGCAGTGGATGGCTCCGCATGTTGTGGAGCGTGTGGCGGAAGCCCTGGACCCGCCGGAGTTTGGCTGTGTTTATTTTGCTCGCCAATGTGTTGCCGAGGCGGCGAGTGGCAGTGCAGGTCCTATCGATTCCGATGAAAAAGCATTGTTCGGATAATTGAAAAAATTGGTACGGAATTGAATTTTCCCGCTGGAGCCGTTAAGGGAGACAGGTCATGGCGATGACAATTATGGAAACCGAGGCCCGTGAAGCCCCGGATTGTATTGCAGAACAGCTGCAGAGTAATGCTGCGGTAATGGCCCAGCTGGGTGAACGCCTGCGCAACAAACCGCCGCGATTTGTCATGATCGTGGGGCGTGGGTCCTCTGATCATGCGGGCGTGTTTACCAAATATCTGATTGAAATCGAGACGGGTACGCCGACTTTCGCTGCGGCGCCCTCTGTATCCAGTGTCTATGGGCGCACGCTCAAGCTGGAAGATTCCTTAGTCATCGTCATTTCCCAGTCGGGCCGTAGTCCTGACATCCTGGCTCAGGCGAAGATGGCTAAAGAGGCCGGTGCCTATACCGTCGCTTTTGTGAATGATGAATCGGCCCCGATCAAAGATATCGTCGATTTGATGGTGCCTTTGAAAGCCGGGCCGGAAAAAGCGGTCGCAGCGACCAAAAGCTATCTGGCGACGTTATCCGCGGTGCTGCAGTTGGTAGCCAACTGGAAGCAAGACGAAGAGATGCTGAAGGCTGTTGCTGAACTGCCGCAGGCGCTACGTGATGTGGTTTCCGCGGAGACCCAACTGCGTCCGGAAGATCTCGCTGCGGTGAAAAACCTGGTTGTGTTGGGTCGTGGACCGGGTTATGGCATTACCCGCGAGCTGGCGCTGAAGCTGAAGGAAGTCTGCAATATCCATGCAGAGCCTTTTTCCAGTGCGGAGTTCTTACATGGGCCGGTAACCCTGGTTGAGCAGCAGCTGACCGTGATCAATGTGCCGATTGAAGATGAATCTTATCAGGCGCATAGCGAACAAATCGCAGATATTATCCGTCGCGGTGGCACCCTGATTAATCTGCATGTGCCTTCAAAAGGCATACATCCACGCGTTGCTCCGCTACCTCTGTTGCAGCGTTTCTATATTGATGTAGCGCATATCGCTGTCAGCCGTGGGATTAACCCGGACGAGCCGGCAGGTCTGAAAAAAGTCACCCAGACGGTCTGAGTTTGACCGCTAGAGCAGGGGGTTGCGCGTGGTTCAGGTGTTGCTGGCAGAGCGTTTGTTTGATGGTGAGCGGGTTCTCAATGATATCCCGGTCTCAATCAATGCCGATGGCAGAGTTGCTGCGATAGGTGGTGATGTGCCGGCTTCTGGCGCGGAGCGCTTGCCCGGTACCCTGGCGCCGGGCCTGATTGATGTTCAGGTCAATGGTGGTGGGGGTGCATTATTTAACAATGAACCGACGTTGGCATCGTTGCAGAAGATGGCCGGTGCGCATGCCGGTTTTGGCACCACGGGTATGTTGCCGACACTCATCACTGATGAGGTTGAAGTCATGCAGCGCGCGGCGGACGCGATTAGTACCGCCTTGCGTAAAAAAATACCCGGCATTATCGGTGTGCACTTTGAGGGGCCGCATCTCAGTACTCCGAAAAAGGGTACCCATGAGGCACGTTTTATTCGAGGTCTCAATCAGGCAGAGCTGGATATTTATGCGCGTGGTGACCTGGGTGTAAAAGTCGTGACGCTGGCGCCCGAAAATGTTGCGCCGGAGGATATCCGCAAGCTGGTGTCGCTGGGCGTGCATGTGTGTCTTGGGCACTCAAATGCCGATGGGGCGACAACCGCTGCGGCATTGGAAGCGGGGGCGAGCGGATTTACCCATCTGTATAACGCGATGTCGCCGTTCCAGTCTCGGGAACCGGGTGTGGTCGGAACGGCGTTGATCAGCGACGATGCGTGGTGTGGTCTGATTGTTGACGGCCATCATGTCTGTGCGGATGCAATTCGCCTGGCTCTGAAGGCCAAGCCCCGGGGAAAATTGATGCTGGTGACAGATGCCATGTCGCTAGTCGGTAGTGAAGAGACCAGCTTTCCTTTATTTGAGCGCGTGGTGACCCGCGAGGGTGACAAGTTAACTTCGACTACCGGAGAGCTGGCAGGTTCTCACCTCGATATGATCGGTGCCGTACGAAATATTCGAGACTGGTGTGATGTGCCACTGGAGGAAGCACTGCGAATGGCCTCCCTTTATCCGGCGACGTTCCTCAGCGTGGAAGGTGGCCGACTGGCAGTGGGTGCGCCGGCAGACATGATTTTACTGGATAGCGAGTTGCAGGTACGCAGGACCTGGATTTCGGGCAGGGAGGTTCACAGCATTTGAAGTTTTTTCGTAATACGTTCAAACAACAATAAATATAAAAGGTGCTTCTTATGGAATCCGCCGTTAGTGTTCAAAGAGAGACGCGCAGCAGCCTGTTGCCTATGGCAATTATCGGCATGCTGTTTTTCATTTTTGGTTTTGTGACCTGGCTGAATGGCTCGCTGATGCCGTTCCTGAAAGTGCTCTGTGATCTCACAGAATTCCAGGCGCTGTTCGTTACCTTTGCGTTTTATATTGCCTACACCGTCATGGCGTTGCCCATGTCGTTTATCCTGCGTAAAACGGGATACCGCGATGGCATGGCCATTGGCCTTGCGATCATGGCAGTCGCTGCGCTGATTTTTATTCCGGCTGTGCAAACCGGTAGCTACCTGGTTTTCCTGGTGGCTCTGTTTGGCCTGGGGGCTGGCCTGACCATTCTGCAAACGGCTTCAAACCCCTACGTGGTGAAGGTGGGGCCTGCTGAAAGCGCGGCCATGCGTATCGCCATCATGGGCATTATCAGTAAAAGCGCGGGTGTGCTCGCACCTTTGGCCTTTACAGCGCTTGTGCTGTCTGGCCTGACCGATTTCAATAGTGAATCACTGGCCGAACTGTCTGCGGCTGAACGGGAAGTCCAGCTGGCGGAAGTTTCCAGCCGCCTGATCATGCCTTACATCTACATGGCGATTGCGCTGTTCGCGTTGGTTGGACTGGTGAAGTTTTCCGGCCTGCCGGAAATCGACGAAGATGACGCTGGCCAATCTGAGGGAAGCTTCCTCGATATTCTGCGTTACCCCCAGGTTGTACTCGGCTCTCTGGCGCTGTTCGCCTACGTTGGTGTCGAGGTTATTGCGGGTGACACCATCGGCCTCTATGGCGAAGGTCTTGGTTTGTCCAATTACGCCGCCCTCACGTCCTACACCATGGTGTTTATGGTGATCGGTTACACCATTGGTGTTGTAGGGATTCCACGCTTTATCAGCCAGCAGCAAGCCTTGTTCGGGTCGGCGGTGGCTGGCAGCCTGTGTGTGGTCGGTGTGCTGTTTGGTTCACAGGAAAGTACTTTACTGGCCGATATCCTGTGGGGGTGGAGTGGTATCGCTCCAGTAGTCCCTGACACCATCACTTTCGTTGCCCTGATGGGGTTGTCGCACGCACTGGTGTGGCCTGCCGTCTGGCCTCTCGCCCTGGACGGTCTTGGACGTCTGACCGCGCAGGGGTCTGCGCTGTTGATTATGGGCATTGCCGGTGGGGCCATTATCCCAACCTTTGGTTTCGGTCCTCTGTCCGAAATCGCCGGTGAAGTGCGCACGGGCTACTGGGTAGCGCTGCCGTGCTACCTGTTCATCCTTTTCTATGCCCTGAAAGGGCACAAGATACGCAGCTGGAAATAATTCCGCTGCATGTTGCATCAGTCAGTTTGATTCTCGTCGTTGTATCCCTTTGGCTCGCGTGAACCTGCCCTCCTTAAAGGAGGGCTTTTTTTGGGGGGAGGTAAAAGTTGGAAGGATCAGTTGCCCGGAGCGCTTCCGCTCGAATCACGTACGACGAGCTCGGGAGTGAATTCACGTTGAATACCCGCTTCCTTGCTGGCGCTGGCGTTCTCACCGGATGTTTTACCGCGCGCTTTGCTCAGCACGAGTGCGGCAGCACACTTGGCGATTTCGTTGTTGGGCTGGTGCGCGGTTGTCAGTTTCGGCCAGGTCTGCCTGGAGAAAGGGCTATCTTCGAATCCTACGATGGAGAGCTGGGACGGGATGTCGACGTTCATTAATCGAGCGGCAAAGAGTGCACCGGCCGCCATTTCATCGTTGCTGGCGAAGATGGCACTGGGCGGGTTGTCAGTACCAAGCAATGCTTTGGCACCCTGAACGCCGGAATCAAACGAGTACTCTCCTTTGAGAATCAGGGATTCGTCCACAGGGAGGCCGGCTTCCTTCATGGCATGCCGATACCCGTCAAGACGACTGTGGGTAGAAATGTGTTCTTCTCCACCGCAGAGGAAGCCGATGCGCTTGTGGCCGAGCCCGATGAGGTGGCGGGTGATATCAAACGCGGCGGCAGAGTCGTCTACCTGAATGCAGTTGTCCTGGTCCTTTACATCCGCGGTTTTGGAAACGATGCGTACGTAGTCTGCGTTGAGATCCTGGAGTGTCTCGATCACGGCCGGTGTTTCCGAAAAAGGCGGAGTCAAAACGAGTCCGGCCACCTTTGAGTGTTCGACCAGATTTTTCAGTTCATCGTGGACCGATGCCGATTTGGAGTTACTGGGATGGATCAGCAACTCATAGCCCCTGGCCTTACAGGCATTGAGGATACCGTTTTGCATGTCGATCACATAGTAGGCGTTCGGGTTGTCGTAAATAAACGCGATGGTATATGTCCGGGAGCTGGCCAAATTGCGGGCGGCCAGGTTGGGCTGGTAATTCAGGGCCTTGACCGCATCCTCGACCTTCTTTTTGGTTGCGGGGCGCACCGAGGGCTCGTTGTTGATGACCCTGGATACGGTTTTTATGGATACTCCCGCATGCGCGGCGACGTCGTTAATGGTGGCTTTCATGGGGCCGTCTGGTCCTTGAACTGTTTCGTCGGCGCTTGTCGCTGCACCGTTGGTCTGTCCGCCATCCTAGCAGAAATGACCGGAAATTCGCCGTGAGTAGCGTAAGTAAGTGCTGGATTTGATGTGGATGAAGCTTGCGGAACAGCCCCCGGATTTTCCGCCCTTGAGCTAACGGCTTTAAATTAAAGGGTTTTGGTATCTACGAGGTGCGGAATGTCGTTACATCAATCGCTCGGACCGAAGGTTTTTTTACTCCAAAGACGGTAGCAATTCCGGGTAATCCTGTGTATCTTCGATTATTTAGAATGACAGCGCTATCATAACCCTAAATGACAGCGCTATCATTTTGCGGTACGAGGTGAAATAAAAAAATTACTCACAACCTTCATATAAATAATAAGCAAGGAAGGGGAAATCGATGCTAAAGCGCAATCAACTCGCTCTGTCTATCAGTGCAGCTGTACTCAGTGGTGGCCTGATGGCTCCGCTGGCGACTGCCCAGTCGGATGAAGCTATTGAGGAAGTCTCTGTAACCGGTATTCGTGGCTCTCTCCAGGATGCCTTGAGCACCAAGCGAAATGCTGGTGCAATTGTCGACGCAATTTCTGCGGAAGACGTCGGTAAGTTCCCGGACAAAAACATCGCTGAATCTCTATCCCGTATCACGGGTGTGGCGGTAAGCCGCGAGTTCGGTGAAGGGGAACGTGTTTCTATTCGTGGCGCGGGTCCAGATTACAACCGTACAACCCTGAACGGTCAATCTGTCGGTACTGCTGACTGGTTCATTCTGGATAATCCGTCTCGCAGCTTCAACTTTACCCTGTTGCCTTCCACTCTGATCTCCTCCCTCGAGGTAACCAAGAGCCCGCAGGCTTCTCAGGACGAAGGTTCCCTGGGTGGTACCGTTAACGTGCGTACTCACCGTCCGCTTGACCTCGACGCGGGTCAGGCTGCGATTGCAGTAGAGAGCATCTACTCAGAAACTTCGGAAGAGTATGACCCGAGCATCTCTGGCCAGTACTCCTGGAAGAACGATAGCGAAACCTTTGGTGTGCTGGTATCTGCGGCCAAGCAGGACCGCACTGTTCAGCGTTCCGGTTTTGAAGTGTTGTCCTGGACCGACGAAGCCACTCCTGGCGTAATGGTTCCCGGTACCATGGGTACCCCGACTTTCTTTCAGGAGCGCGAGCGCGAAACTGTATTCCTGTCTGCTCAGCTGCGTCCGACCGACGAGCTGCAGCTGACTCTGGACGTGCTGGACACCAGCATGGACGCGGATAACATGAATGCCAACTGGCTGGTATTCGCAGGAGACAATGCGGTCGATCATGCAACTAATGGTCAGCTGAGTGGCAACAGTGTTGTGGCTTCCCAGATTTCTGGTGACGGCCGTGGTGTTGTGAACTGGATCAACCGCGTATCTTCCTCTGAATCTCAGTCCTATACCCTGACTGCCGAATATGTAACTGATGCATTCAGCGTTGATATTGTTGCCGGTAATACTTCTGCCAAGGGCGGTACCTATCGCGAGACTTCTTGGGAGTATGGTTGGTCCGGTGGCGACTATGAGTTTGACCTGAACGCGCCATCTCTCGACTCCAATCCTGCGCCTAGTGATGCAGATGCCTATGCCGCTGGCTGGATCTGGGGCGGTGAGCGCCCGACCACTGATGAAGAAACCTACTTCCAGGTAGATCTCGAGCTGCCGATAGAGGCGGGTGCATTTACCTCTATCGAGACAGGTGTCAAGGTTCGCAACGCCGAGCGTACCCAGCAGCGTATCGTATACAGCTGGCATGGTCCTGAGACTATGACTGGCAATGAGGATCTCGCTGGCTCATACCTTGATTATATCTTCGCAAATTGCCCGACTTTATCTTCTTGTGGTTTGAACTCTGGCGGCGTTGTGAGTTTTGATACGCCCGCCGGTGGTAACTCCACCACCGCACTGGCACAAATGCGTGACGTGATGGAGCAAATCGCGTTTGCTGGCTTGAACGGTGTCAGCGCCGATTACGCACGCTCTCTCGAGCTGGCCAATAACTGGGCAGTGGAGGAAGATATTTTTGCGGTATATGTTCAGGCGAATTTCGAGGGTGACAACTACCGCGGTAACTTCGGTCTGCGCTATGTGTCTACTGAGCAAGCCTCTTCCGGCTACGAGTTCAGCAGCGATTCCTGGGGCTTCCAAACGGTTGATCGCGATTGGTTGAATCCGTCTTACCTGGCCTGGGTCACGGAAGATAACGACTACAGCGAAATCCTGCCGAGCTTTAACATTGCTTATGATCTGAATGACGATATGGTGATTCGTACTGCGGTTGCCCGTGTTATGGCTCGTCAGAATTGGAACCAGATTTCTCCGTTCGAGACCTTTGGTGCTCTGAATGCACCGGACCCCCAGGGGCAGGCCGGTAACCCTCAGCTGGAGCCGTTCCTGGCGGACCAGTTAGACGTTTCCTACGAGTGGTACTACGGTGATGTGTCTGCGTTCTCCGCAACGACCTTTATTAAAAAGAACCACAGTTACCTGGCTCAGGAGACCTTTACCGAAGCGCGTTACGATGAACAGACTGCTACCTGGGTTGACGTTGACTTTAGTCGCCAGGTGAATGGTGATGGTGGCCTGGTCGCTGGTGTTGAGCTGGCTGTGTTGCACGACTTCGACAACGGCTTTGGTGTTCAGGCGAACTACACCTACACCGATACTGGTTCCGATAGTGTTGTTGGTATCTCCGATACCATGGCTAACCTGATGGGTTACTACGAAAACGATACCTTCGGTGCGCGGATGATGTACAACTATCGCTCGGAGTGGAGCAAGGGCTTCCATTGGAACGGTAACCCGCTGTCCAATGACGCGTTTGGTCAGCTGGATGCGAGCTTCTCGTACAACGTCACTGACAACGCACAGATCACTCTGGAGGCAGTGAACCTCACCAATGAGCAGGTCGTAGAGTACAGCGAATATGAAGATCGTCTCATGTCCCTGTATGAAAATGGCCGTCGCTTCGTTGTGGGAGCACGATACAATTTCTAATCGAAGTTGAACGGAAAAAGCCGGGCATTGCCCGGCTTTTTTTATCGCTGAATTATTGTAATTATGGGTGTTGATAAATATGAGTAGCAGTATTTTTATCCCGTATGACCGGTACTTTGATTGTGGAAGTCGCAAGCAGGGAGTGGAGCAAAGCCTGATGGAGGCTCCCTAGGGGCTGACAAACAGTTTTCGACGGTAAAGCCAGTGGAGAATAATCCACTGTACCGCCAGCACACCGATAACAATCACCAGGTTCCCGGCATCCGCAGAAGAAAATACAGAGGCAATGCCGCCAAACAGGCTCTTGCTTGTGTAGGTCCAGTTCACCAGGCTGCTGGCCATATACACCAGAATGGCATTGCAACCGATCACGGCAAACAGAGTGGTAAACCAGCGCCACTTCCATATATCCGAAATCAGGTAGAAGCAACCGAGGAACAGCAGGCTGCAACCAATGGTGACGAGGGAGAAGGATCCCGTCCATAAATCTTTATTCACCGGGTAAACCAGGTTCCAGGTCCAGCCGAGTGCGCTTAGGGTGATACCGGCGAGGAACAATCCCCTGAGCAGTTTGCCTGGCTGGTCTCGGTGCAGATGCAGCCAGCGGCCGGCAAAAACGCCGGCGAGGGCATTGGCGACGGCGGGCAGGGTAGACAGCAGCCCTTCAGGGTCGTACGGCTTGCCTTGATAAGTGATGCCCGGCAGGCAGCATTGGTCTACCGCAGCGTTAATTGATCCCGAGATACTGAAATCCCCCAGTCCGAGTTGCAGGAGCCAGTAGCCAAGCAGGATACCCGCAAAAATCAGGTACTGGGCGATGGGGCGACAGTGCCAGACAATCAGTGCGGCAAAGAACCAGGCAAAGCCAATGCGGGCGAGAACACTGGCATAGCGTATTTCGGACAGGTCGGGGGGAACACTTGCGCCCCAGCCGTGGTTATAAAGCACTCCGAGCCCCACAAGAATCAGCAGTCTTTTGATCGCTTTTTTGTATGCGCTCTGGCGTTGTTGTGGTGGCTGGCCCCGCAAGGTTTTATTGGCCAGACCGAGGGTAACTCCGGAAAGAAAGATAAACAGTGGGAAGATCAGGTCATACAGGGTAAATCCATGCCATGTACTGTGCTGCATCTGTGCCTGTCCCCACGCAAAAGCACCGAGCCCGGTCAGGGACAGCAGCGGGGCGAACAGGGATTCGCCCCCAATAATCCAGAACATATCAAAGCCACGCAAGGCATCGACGGATGCCAGGCGCCTGTGGCTAGTGGGAGAGTAGTTGGTCTGTTGTTGCATGCTACCGCTTGATTCCGTACCAGGATTCATGAGTGCGAGGCAGTCATTGTCGCGCGTGCAGTTCGGGAAGTTGCGCTTACGAGCATGAGAAAAATTCCTTGGTCAAAAATAAAAAGGCCCCGGAGACCGGGGCAAGTACAGGAGTAATAACCTGTAACGTCTTCAGAGAGAAATTGGCAACATCCTGTTGTAACAGCGGAGGGCTTCCTGCCCCCGCTAAAACTCAGTTCACGTTGCAGACAAATTCCCAGCTGCCATCGGGGCTTCCTGGAACCGAATTTGTCCACCACTTTGCTCGGTATACGCTGCCATCATGAATGATTTGTTGACCGCCGCTGGCGTGATCGCCAGAGGGCCACTGTGGATAGGTCACCAGTCCGCTGGTATCGACACCGGCGTCGGCACAGCTGGTCCCTCCACTGCCTCCGCCAGTGCCGCCGTCGCCACCACCCGCAGGCGTCGCCAGGGGCAGTTCCGGATGTTCGAATGCCAGTGCGTACGTTGTACCGTTCACGGTGGCTGTGTAGGCCTGAGGGCCTGAAACGGGCAGGTAGTAATTCAAGGTCATATCCCAGGTCTCGCCATCGGCAAGATCCTGCCAGTCGGGCAGGGCGAAGCGCACGCGGTGGAATTCGTTCTCAAGTCCACCGACATTGCCACCACCAGAATTGGCGCCATCCTCGATGACCTCAAGACCGGCACCGCTCTGATCGGTAATGATGTTGGATGTCGACGTCGGCATATCGAACTCAAATACAGTACCGCCGGGCAATACACCACCGGTGTTATTGGTGATGTACAGCTTGGGGTTCAGCGGGTAGTTCTGGTCGCCGAGTTTGAATCCGGAAATTTCGATACCCACATCGATCGCTTCGGACGGAGTTACGCGATCACTGCGCTGCTCGCGATAGGGCACCGCACTGGCAAACTTGTCGTAGGCGAGGGTCGTCAGGGTGGAGCCCATATAGTACTCACCCTTGGCGGCATCCCAGTCGTAGTCACCGGCGAGTTCCCAGAACATGATGCCACCGACACCCTGGTCGATGACGTACTGTACCTTCGCGTCCATTGACTCTTTGTCTTCTGTGGAAATATACACACTCTTGGTGCTGTTCCAGAGCCACGGCGCTTCAGACACGGCATCGTAGTTACGTACGTAAGTGCCGACAAACGCATCGTCCGGGTCGCCTGCTGGATCGAGCCCGTAGTCCGTGACATAGGAGCCGAGGATGCCACTTTCCAGATTCTTGGCATGCCACATGGGGTTCGAGCCCGCGCCCATTTCCACGCCGTTTTCGTCCAGGTCGTGCCACATGTTGTCGATGCCAATGGCGCCATAACCGCACTTGGCAGAGCCGCCGGTACCGGTCGGACAATCGGACTGGTTTGGCAGTGCGGCAGAGCCGCCCAGGCCGTTGTTGCCACCGCTCACGCCCTGCCAGCCTCGGGTGTAGTAGGGAATACCGATATTAATTCGGCCCGGGGACATGGATCCGCGGAAGTACTTCACAGCCCAGTCGATATTCAGGTAGCCAATACCACCATACTGGGAAGTGGAGTAAACACTCGCGGCGGCCAGTTCCGGATCTTCGCCGTTGTCGAACAGTGCGGAGTTGTGGCCCACATATTCATTCCACGCGCCGTGCAGGTCGTAGGTCATGATGTTGACGTAGTCCAGATACTGGGTGATCTGCATGGTTTCCATGCCGCGCAGCAGGTATCCGGAGGACGGCGAGGCGATGGTGAGCATGTAGTGGGTGCCATCTTGCTCACCCGCGATGTCCAGCTTTTCACGCAATACACGCATCAGCTCCACATAAGATTTCATGAGAGAACCGCGCAGCGGATTGGCGATGCCAAAGTCCAGCGGGTTGCCGGCATCGTTCATTGAGGTGGGATATTCGTAATCGATATCGACGCCATCAAAGCCATACTGGCGGATAAAGTCCACGGCGGAGTTGGCGAACGTTTCAATGCCGGCATGGTTGATGCTGCCATCGGCATTGGTGGTCATGGTATAGAAACCACCATTGGCAACACGATCACCAGATTCGTTGAAGTAACCACCGGTTTCTGCCCAGCCACCGACGGAAATGAGGGTGCGCACTTCAGGATGCTGCTTTTTAAATTTATTCAGCAGGTTGAAGTGGCCCTGATAGCTGAAGTCCGCATCCATCTCTGCGCCACTGACGCCGGGCCAAGTCATGCCGGTGGCAGGGTTGGCGGGATCGGCGGTGTTGCCAACGGATACTTCGTTGCTGTCATTGATATGGGCGAAAGCGTAATTAATGTGGGTGATCTTGTCCCAGGGGATATCGTTCACCAGGTAGGTGGGTTGTCCATTGGCACCGTTTCTCCAACTGGTGAAGTAACCAATGATCCGGCGCGGATGATCGGCCCCCATGATCTCCCGGCCTTCTGCGGTATAAATATCGCAGTAGTCCGGTGCCGCCCCGGGGCTGGTAAACAAGCCATCGGGACGACAGGGGAAGTCACCCGCTACGGGTTCACCGTTTACGGTGATTGAAACCGGCGCGGAGTCAGTGGACTGGTTAGCGGTATCGAATGCTCTCGCGAAAATGGAGGCATTGCCGGGAGTGGCGACCCAATCGATACTAAACGGCGCACTGGAATCTTCGCCCACTTTCTGTCCGGCGACAAAGAACTCCACTTTGGAAATAGCACCTTCTGTATCGCTGGCTGTGGCCGCGATGCTGACACTGGTGCCTTCATCAAACACGCTACCGTCGACAGGATTATTCAGGGTTACGGTTGGCGGGATATCGGGTGTGGTGACGTTGATACTGGCTGAGGCTGATTGAGTGCTCTGGCCATCGTTGTCGGTGGCCGTTGCGTGCAGGACATGGCTGCCTTCGGTCGCTGTCCACTCGATCGCGTAGGGTGCGCTGGTGTCACTCCCCAGGCTGTTACCGTCGACGAAAAACTCTACCGAAGTGATGTTGCCATCTGGGTCACTGGCGCTGGCTGTGAGGGATACAGTCGCACCGGTATCCAATTGCGTACCGTCTATCGGGTTGTCGAGCGAGACGACCGGGGCTTGTGAGCCGCTCGCGCTCACGGTGATGGTGACGTCCGTGGTGAACGCGTCCTGCCCTGCGTCGTCCACTATACGTGCGCGCAACACCGGGTTGCCGGCAACGGCGGTCCAGCTGGCCTGCCAGGGCGCGCTGGTATCTGTACTGATAGCGCTACCATCGACGAAAAATTCCACACTGACGACCTGGCTATCATCGCTCGCGTCCATGGTAATGATAACGCTGTCATTTTCACTAAATGTCATACCGTTGGTGGGGGCGGTGATGGAGCCGGCTGGAGGCTGGTCAACAGCACCCTCACAGGCGCCTTGCAGCGTCCACTCCTGATACTGGCCGGAGAACTGCTCCGGGTTCTGGTTCTGTGTCCACCAGTTGGCCCGATAAGCGTTGCTGTTGTACTGGACTTCTGCACCGCCGTTGTAGGCGGTTGCGGCATCCCAGTCCGGGAGGCCTGTACAGTCCACGGCATGCGCCTGGCCTGCGGCAAAGATCGCCACGGCAAGACTGCCGAGCGCGAGAAAGTGTTTCATTGGGTTCACCTTGAGTAAGTTATTTTTGTTGTTGGTCATCGGCAGTTAGGTGACGCGATTGCCAAAATGACATCGCTGTCAAAATATCATCGCTTATAGGAAATCGCAATGCAGAAAGGGACGAATTACTACGGGGTAAAGACAATTAAAATGAAAGTTCCGCCACTGGAGTTGATATGAGACCCGTATCACGATCAAAGCGGAATATTAAGAGAATATGACTGAGGCAAGACACTGCGTCTTGTCCCCGGGGAGATACGGTGTGATCAACCTGAATCAAGGGGAGAAAACGAGTGGTACTGATAGGTTGCTTTTCTGCCTTAAGCAGGGGCTTTACCGGTGGTGATCATTACGGTTCACCGACCAGCTTGCCAGCCGGTAAGGGAGGCGCAGGAATAACAAAGTTAAATGGAAGCCTACATGAAGCCAATCAATCTATTGAGAAACCCAGCCCTTCTGGTGGTAGCAATCGCTGCAGCGTCTGCTTCGGCAATATTAACGGGTGCCTGAGATCTACCCGGCCGACTACCGCTTGTACGTGAGGCAAGTTCACTGGTTGACAGCGTTGTCTTTTTCGTTATTGTGGACCTTGCAATCACTGGTGCCATAACAAATAGAAAAGGACTCCCATGCTTTGCGCCATCCCCTCCCTGAATAAGACCAAGCTAAGAATTTCAGTCTTTTCCCTGGCCTTGGGACTGACGGTCGTCCTGACGGGTTGCGGTGGGCACGACAATCCGGAATGGGGTTCGGCCCGGCAGATTGCCGAAGATTTCTCGGTGCAGTTGGAAGTGCTCACCAACTACCAGGCGACCGGCGACGAACTTGCAGAGCGTTGCAAGCGCGAAGGCGGCAGCGGGGCAATTTGCTCGACCTACCGGATATCGCTGACCAACGCCGGCGAGGCCGCTTTGGCCCCGGGTGCTTCGGAATGGAGTCTCTACTTCCACAGTGTGCGCCGTACCCTGGCGCTGATGAACCGTGACGATTTGCGCCTGGAGCATGTCAAGGGAGATCTGCACCGTTTGGTACCTCTGGCCCATTTCCCGGGGCTGGCACAAGGGGAGACGCTGCAGCTGGATTTTCTCGCCGAGTACTGGTTCCAGTTCGAATCTGACTTTATGCCGCGTCTGTTTACCGTCGATGCGAACGGACAGGCACAGGTTATCCAATCCACCGACTCCAATAGCATTGCCGAACTGGTTCTGCCGATTGAGAAAAACCACTCCGATAATTGGAAGCGGGCATCCACGGATGCCAATGTCCTGGCAACCGCAGCCAGTCGGTTTGAGGAATTCTCCCGGCGTGGTGTTCAGGAAGGTGATCAGTGGCAGTCCCGTATTATCCCCAAGCCCCTGAAGCTCGAAAGTCGTGGTATTGCCGTTGATATCAGTGCGGGTCTTTCTGTGGATGGGGGGCGTTATCGACCGCGACCCTCAACGTTATAAAACAGCGTCTGGATGCCTTTGGCCTCGTTGGTGAAGGCGCCGGAGCCTATCCCGTATCAGTGGTGATCGATACAAAGCTGTCTGCGAATACTGCAGAATCTTACCGGCTTGAGGTGGGTGAGACAGGCGCTTTGGTGACCGCCGCGGACCAGTCGGGCGCCTTCTATGGACTTCAGTCATTACTTGGCCTGATCAATGTACGCGCCGGCACGCTGATGACAGCCCGGGTTGAGGATGCGCCGCGTTTCCCCCATCGCGGGCTCTTTCTCGATGTAGGTCGTAACTTCCATACCAAACCGCTGGTGCTCAAGCTGCTCGACCAGATGGCGGCTTATAAACTCAACCGTTTCCACGTCCACCTGTCTGAGGACGAAGGTTGGCGCCTGGAAGTGCCCGATCTGCCAGAACTCACTGAGATTGGTTCTCGCCGCTGTTTCGACCTGGAGGAGAACCAGTGTCTGTTGCCTCAGTTGGGCTCTGGCCCTAATACGGATAACAATGGCAGCGGCCATTTCAGTGTCGAGGACTACATTGAGATTGTTCGCTATGCCGGTGAGCGCCATATCGAGGTGATCCCCGAGTTCGATATGCCCGCCCATGCCCGGGCTGCGGTTGTGTCGATGGAGGCGCGTTATCGCCGTCTGGTGGAATCAGATCCGGAAGCGGCTGCGCGCTACCGACTGATTGATGCAGAAGACAACAGCCGTTTCCTATCGGTCCAGTTCTACGACGACAGCTACGTTAACCCCTGCACCGACTCCACTTACCAGTTTGTGGGCAAGGTGATGTCTGAGGTGCAGGCGATGCACGAGCGCGCAGGCTATCCGCTGCAAAGCTGGCATTTCGGTGGCGATGAGGCCGTCAATATTTTCGCCGGTGACAGCTTTGAAGATGCGCCAGGGCAGGATCCCGCCAAAGGAGATGTTGACGCTGGTGCTCGCAAGCAGCCGTGGTCGGGCTCCCCTCAGTGCCAGAAGCTGGTTGCCAGTGGCGCGGTTGCGGACATCTCGGAGCTGGGTAGCTACTACGCGCGTCGTGTTGCCTCTCTGGTCCATGATACCGGGATTCCCACGCTCGGCGCATGGAATGACGGTGTTAAAGCTGTAAAAGATGCCGGCGAGGAACTCGCGACAGAAAACAACTATGTCAACTCCTGGGCCCCGCTGTTCTGGGGTGGTGGTGATGAAAGCTCGCATTTCGCCGCCGTCGGATTTGACGTGGTGCAGTCTCACTCCGACTTTCTGTACTTCGATATGCCTTACGAGGTCGATCCGAAGGAGCTTGGTTACTATTGGGCGTCACGCCATACCGACACACGTAAGACCTTCAGTTACGCCCCCCTGGTCACGGCCCAACTGGCAGAAGTATCTACTGATCGCGATGGCAATGCCTGGTCGGCGAAAGCGGCAGATGAAAGCTTTGCCAACAGCGTACGCGGTATACAAGGTAATCTGTGGAGCGAAGTGGTGCGCACCGATGCGCAGGTGGAATATATGATATTCCCGCGGCTGCTGGCCCTGGCCGAGCGGGCGTGGCACCAGGCGTCCTGGGAGTTGGATGCGGTCCCGGGGCAGGAGTTTTCTGCTGAGAGTGGTCTCGTTGATGTTGCCGCTTTGGAGGCGGACTGGAGAGGATTTGCTGCCGCGGTGGGGCACAAAGAGCTACTCAAGCTGGATCTTACCGGGGTAGGGTATCGCATCCCGGTGCCTGGGGCGTTGAATGATGAAGGGTATCTAAAAGTTGCCCAGGCCCTCCCAGGGCTGGTCACCGAATACTATGATGGTGAATCCTGGCGCCCCATCACATCCGAGACACCAGCAGAGAAAGTAGATGCCATTCGAGCGCTTAGCGCCGATGGCCGCCGCGCCAGTCGCGCTGTATCTTTCAGTGTTGTGGAAGAGACACTGTAATCTTCCAACTCTTGGGCCTCGGCACGGGGCCCTTCCTTCTTACGCTGTTTGAGTTGCTTTTCCAATTTCCGAATTTTTGCAAGTGCATTCCTTGGCTCAAGACTGTTCTGATGCAGATTATTTTTGTAGGTCCGACCGGTTTACTCTTTTTCACTTTCGACTTTTCATCCCACTTACCGTCATTAAACTCCTTGCGCCAGCGATAGATCAGGACCGGATGTATATCTAATGCCTCGGAAATATAGGTGACTTGGATATAATTATGATTTGCCAACCTAACGAGTACCTATTTGAACTCAGATGTGTATTGGAAATAGTTTCTTCTTTAAGTTTGCCCCATAAGGACCCCCTTTAGTGGATACTAAATTTACTGTCCACTAAAGCGTTGTAAGTTCAAAGCATGGCAGGATTGCAGGCCGGGTCGTGTTGCAAGCCTTTTGTTAGGTAACGGTACATGAGTGAGCCGCTTTAACCTGAAGGCTATTATCCTGATTGGCCCATATACGCGTAAACCTGAAATCTCCGTTAGTTGGATTGCCATCATATGTTCCACATATTTGTACTCGAGCGGTAACTACAGCAGTATTGCCCAGTATTTTTATACTATTTTCTGAAATATTGATTGACTCTATATCAAGTCTTCCTGATTCATGTGCCGATAAATCGTCTCTTTTGGTAAGCAATTGGCCGAGGTGGTTTGTAAAAACTAAATCATCAGCAAGAAGCGCGGATAATGCATTTAAATCAGAATCCAACATCGCATTCCGTAGCTTTGTTTCTGCTTCTTGTACTGCTTTACCAAGCTCTGTATTCATGTGTAAAACTCCAGTTTTTGCCTATCGCCTAAAGCAACCGAGCGCGCATTTTGCGCGTCGGATTGCATTTACTTGTTAGGGCTTTCTGCACGATCAAATTTTGAAACATAGACAGTACGCCCTTGAAATTTCTGCTTTGCCAATTCATTTAGTGATGCTACAGCCTCATCAATTGCTAGCAAATCGCTATTGTTGGTGTTGAACTCATTGCTCTAGGGCTTACTTTCCAGTTCTTTGTATTGAGCACGAAGCTCTTTCTTTAATATTTGAACATAGCAATGAATTGAATTTGTTCTGGGTTGCCTAAAGCCTAGATTGTGGGTGTGGCCAGTGAGTGGCTGAAGCCCTCACGATACACTTGAATTTAACAACTCAAAGCCTTTCTTCTGTAGCAATTTCGTTACCTCGTCTGTTTGACTTTAAAACGGGGCAAGATCAACGTCGTACTGCAACGCCTTGTTATGATTTTCTTAGGTCCTTTAAAATTGTAACTGCTGATTCTGGTGCATGCTCGATCAGAAATTCAACAAATGTCATACTTGTATAGCTTCCAGCAGAATTAATGTCATCTAGATCTGTCCCCCATTCGTAGAAACTAGTTTTGCCCCCAATTACCTGAATTTTCTGCTCAAAACCTTTACCAAACTCTAGAGCACGCTTAGGAAAGCCAATCACATGTTCACCAGGTTGTAGCTCCAGCCTTATATATCCACCATTTCTTAGGCAAGGGACTCTTTCTCCGTTTACCGAAAATGGTTGGCAGTAAATCGATGCTGCTAATTTTAATTTTCTGAAAATGTAGACTGCTCCCATATTGATGGGCGGTGGCTCTACTTCTTCGAAGTGATCCCCATTGGCTTTCATTACAACAGGTGCGAATAGCAACGCAACACAGCCCGAAAGCATGGCCGAACAGAGAACAATTATTATTTTCTTCATTAGAACAAATCTCAATCAACTGAAATCATAACGCCGTCCCGCGGAGATCCGAAGGACTATAGCAAACTGTCTGTGTTTGTTACGCATTTGCCTCTTCCTGGCCTAGAAGATGGATGCGTTTGGTTCCCGAAAGCAATTGGTATAGCTGCTTTCTTAACTTGCTAACCTCGGGCTCTACGTCAGGCTTATTGAATATTCGTTTTAGGAATGGAATCTCAGCGACGACAAAACAATACCAGACAACATCATTTGTATCTGGGATTGGCCCCTCTGGATCGCCATGCTCGTAGTTAATTACACTTCCACACCCAATCCAAAGAGAAAATGGAGCACGTTTACACATAACGCACCAGCCCCAATCCTCCGGGATTACACTTTTGACCTCGTATCCGAGTTCAATAAACTTAGTTCTGAGCCAAGCGGATAGCTGCTTACCATATATTCTTGGGTTGGTTTCTTCATCCTCACCAAGCTCTATGTCGAAAATTTCAGATTTGAAATATTGCTGTTCTAACGGCACGAAGTTTTTCTCCATGCATAACGCTCGCAACAAATGCGGGCGTAGCGAGTCGAGGCCGATAGGCCGGTTTGTTTGCGGTTTTTAGCCAATTCTATTCACCTTAGATAGATCTTTAATATATCCCAATTGAAATAGCTCTAAGGCAATTCCTTTGAGTTCAGATGCCTCTTTTGCATTACGATCTTTTTTCACACTAAGGATCTGATATCTCTTTTGCATCAACTTGATGTTCTGATCATTTTTTCTGCAGTCGACGCACTTGATGCAATCGGCATCAACATAAAACCCCAACCCTTCAAACCAGTGCTTCTGCTCGTTAGCAAAAAAATAAACCATCGCCTGCATTGAATACAACAGCGTTCTATATCTACGTAAAACTTACGCGGAAATATTGAATAGTTCTGCCTATCAATATTTGCCGGGATAGCCGTTTCGGGGAAAACACTATCTTTATCAAGGCTCCAATGAGCAGATGCAGCCATTTCAGCCGTCATCTTGCTTCCGGAGTATATTGGCTTGGAACCATATCGTGGATGATCTACGTACTCTCTATATCTCATTTTACGCTTCTTTGACATTAGTTTTTGGTTAACACCCGGTTAAACGGCTCGCGCTTGAGCGAGCCCGGCGATCAAAGGGAGCGTCTGCTGCGGTTTGTTAATTACTTTGTATAAGAGTATAAGGAATTAGGGCTGTTGCAGCCAAGGCTCCCAGTAGAATTGGAATCAGGAAAACCCAAGCTATAGGCCGCCACCCATCACTCCATATAATAGAGCTCTCTAAATGGTTAATAGGTCCATAAGTTAAAACTAGAAATAGTCCTAAATTGGTCCACACCCACAGCATTACCAGCAGTGCCGTCGAGGCAGGAGACCAACCTATAAAAGGAAGAAAAAAGGACACAACTAATAACCACCTAAATGGATAAAGCTTAAGTGCAAGCTTTGTATAAAAAGCAGTAAATAGTCTCATGGTGTGTACAACAGTTAACGCTTTGCTCCGCCGCCGCCTACACTTCGCTCGCTTTGTGCTATCGTAGGGTACAGCACAAAGCGAGCGAAGTGTAGGCGGTTGAATGCAGTAACTTGTTAAAAGCTTACTGGGACCAGAAACCCAATATGTGATATTTGCCCAGTTTTTCAGGCTTTATACGAATACCGAGAGTTCTAAAGCCGGGACATGTAATGAGAACATGGTTTGTGGCGCTGTCATCGCCTATTGGTTGCTTGGAATCACCTTCTAGAATTTTGAGGCCACATGATGAGCCAACACCTCGCCGCTTAGCGAATTCTGACTTAGTGCTATTGCCGACATGAACAAAGTTATCTGTGTTGCCTGACTCTAGTAGAGAGCTGATAGCCGTTGACAGAGGTTGTTCTGATGCGGCGCTAGGAGCTAGCGCTAGTAAGATAAATGCTGCAATAGTTTTCATGACTTTTAACGCGGCCGTCACTGGACAGCTGGCTGTAGTTGTAATTTATGTTAACGGAGCGTCAGCGAAGTGCATAAATTTCAGCGAAGGACTGCTGTTACGATGCACGGCTTTGTTAAGTTTTTTGTGCATGCTAAGTCCTTTGCCACTGCTAACCTAACTTGATTACTTTTACTTAGCCCGTGCATGTAGGATTTTAATTCGCTTCTCTCCACTATTGTCGGTTTGGAGTTGTCGTACTTGGCGATCTCTACATCAACTAGGTAAGAGCCACTTATTAACACTGTGTATAAATCTTCGAGCTGCTCTGGTATCCAGTGAAGAACATACGCTGTTTTAGTGTTATGGCCTTTGGCAGTCAATACCTTCCGAAGTTTTGAGTCAGGCTCTTGGATTGCGTCGTTGGATCGTATCAACTCTTTGCGAAAGTCACTTTCCATTTTACTTCCAATTAGCGTCATCTACTCGATGCCTCGTGAAACATAACGCCCGCAGCATACTGCCTGCGTTTGTTAAAGGGACTTGGCACACCATTGTGTTACAGCCACTTTAGCGTCAACCTCAGGTTCATTAACCTTTTCTCCAGAGCTAGCAGCGCACTCATTGCTACCACACGTATAGCCAACAGCACGATCTACTTCCCCATATTCTTGAATTAGGCCAACAACTGCATTGTTACGAAGATAAAAACGATTCTTATACGTTCCAGTTGGTACCGCGATAGGAACCGGTATTACCCCTATAAATGCTCCTGCACCCGCCCATGAGGTTCCATCTTTATAAATGAGTACTTTGCATTGCTCAAATTGATCTACAGAATCAGGACTACCCCAATGCTCAACAATTTCAACCTCTGAATAAGGCGAAGCTCTCTTTTCGAAAGAGAATTGATTTCTCTCTTTCCCTAAGCTGAATTCTGTTCTCGCCCATTCGTTTTTCCCATAAGTACCAACAGCCAAACCAACACAGCCAGATACTATGCTTAGAGAAACTAATACGAAAATAGATCTGATCATTGATTTACCTTTAATGCCTTTGGCTGCAGTGCAAGAAGTGTATCTGGGCCGCAATGCGGCCGCACTGCC
Organism: Microbulbifer sp. MLAF003; assembly: GCF_030012965.1. Lineage (NCBI taxonomy): Bacteria > Pseudomonadati > Pseudomonadota > Gammaproteobacteria > Cellvibrionales > Microbulbiferaceae > Microbulbifer > Microbulbifer sp. MLAF003. The sequence goes on along the minus strand of NZ_CP120232.1, from coordinate 3,599,514 downwards.
TAAATTTGTTAAGCTTTGGACCATATTGGATTTTTGATTCGTCCATAACTAAAGAGAGCAAAATATCCTGGAAGTGACATAATATAACCAATAGCTATAGAGATGTGAAATTCACTTTCAGACATACCCATTCTTAAATCAACCTCGGATATAAACATGTAAATAATCCCATAAATAAAATATAGAACTAAAAACACCATCCAGAACTTTGGAAAGAGTATTTGTTTAAGAAAGCAGTAACCGAACAATCCGACAGTTGCAATAACTAAGCTAAAAAGACTTAGGTATTCAGGAATACCTGAATTCTCCGCTACAATATAAGAATAAGAACCAAGAAACGACAAAACCGTAATTAAGAAGAAGTATATCTTCCACCAAATCGACCTTTGCAATTCGCTGCTCTCATCTAAATCTACGCTCGGCGGAGTGTACGGGTTTTCTAACATTAGTTTTTCCTTTAGATAAATTAGCTTAACGCTTTTTAGTAGGCGCGCCGATTTTTGGCGTCACCTGCTTGAACTTATTAAGAGCTACTTGGCACATACTCATGCCAAAGCAACTCGAATTGTTTTTTTATATTGTTTTTCCCCGAAATCCATCTTGGGAGTTTATTTCTTCAAAAGGCAGTACGACTTCAGTGCCATAACCTCGTATGGAGGCTTTCTGTTGATCCGAAAGCAAAGCCAACCGAACCATCATGAAAGAACTCCAATTTCCTTGCTTCGTAGTCATCTATGCCAATTTCAGACACAATCCTTGTAGGTTCATCATTGAAATAATGCTTCCATTCTAAGTCTATATATCTCATAAGATCTTAACGCCTGCAGCACAGGCGGAGCGTCAGCGACATCCAGCCACCTTGCTGGCGATTGTGCCTGCGTTTGTTATGCATTTTTCTGAAGACGAACATGGACAGAGACTTTATCTTCCAAAATACGGACAAGCACTGGGTCCATCCGGTCATAGTTATCAGGTATTGCCAGGCAAACTAGCTTCTTACCCTTTAGTAAATCCTTAAACTTTTTCATTACCTTATTGCGGTGAGACTTCTCCATAACGAAGATTATGTCAGCCCACTCAATAAGATCGCCGCTAATAGTTGTTTCTGCATCTTTATTTGTGCCGCAACCAATAGCATTGATGCCATCATACTGAGAAAAGACTTCTTCTCCAGTTGGGCTTCTCAATCTATTCTCGCTGCAAACGAATAGCAAATTCATTGAACCTTACCCATTGGTGAATAACGCCGCCGGTAGGGGCAGCTTACCTTGTGCACATTTAGCGCAGGTCGCTGTGCTCCCATTTTTGCGCAAAATGTGCACAAGGTAAGCTGTCCCGCGGAGGGCCGCAGGCCCAGAGCAAATTGCCCGGCTTTGTTAAGGGCGCTCACTGGCTAATAGCTCCAGTAGCTTCGCATTGTATGCCTGAGCAAAGTATTTATTGTATTCATGGCTGCCTTTGCCTAGCGCAAAATTTTTATAGTGGAGCCCGGTGCCACAAATAAGGAAAGTATTGGGCGCAAAATCCTGTAGGCTACCCTTGAGAGCCGACTCCGAAATCCCTGGGACTTTGTACCCTTCGCCGGGAATGTAAACTTCAACAAATTGCTTGTGATCCTGACGATAGTCACTAAGGGCCTCTTCAAAACCACGGTTAGCAGACGCTATAGGATCATTCGCTATCGCGATCAATTCATTACTTTTCGATATTTCGACCCAAACCCACGAAACTAGTCCAGCTAATAGAGTCACACCTAAGAAAAATACGTTTTTTATGGTGTTGTTCATTCTGCCCCTTAACGCTTTGCTCAGCCGCCGCCGGAATGGAGTCGCTTTTTGCTAGCGTAGCGTACAACACAAAGCGAGCGGAGTGTAGATGGTCGGATGTAGTAACTTGTTAAAAGCTTATCGGGACCAGTAACCCAAAATATGGTATTTTCCTGACTCTTCAGGTTTTAAGCGAATGCCGAGAGTTCTAAAGCCAGGGCAGATAATCAGAGCACGATTGCTAGCGCTACCATCGCCTATTGGTTGTTTGGCATCACCTTCTAGAATGTTGAGGGCGCATGATGAGGCAATACTTCGCCGCTTATTGAATTCTGCCTGTGTGCTGTTGCCGACGTGAACGAAGCTATCTGTACTCCCAAACTCTAATAGAGATCTGACGGTTGTTGAAAGTGCCTGATCTGATGAGGCACTAGAAGATAGAGTAAACAAAATAAATGCTGCGATAGTTTTCATAACTTTTGACGCCTCAATAACCCGCAGCTGGAATGCAGCGAAGTGGAATGTAAGCTGTCGGGCGCCGAAGGCGCGTAGTTAATTGGTTTGTTAAATGTAAGGCCACACTGCACCTATGATAAGTAGAACTATTGTTGCCACTTGGATTTTATTGGCTTTACTGTGCTCAGCATTGGCTTCAGGTGTATCAGTCACTCCTTCTTGATGATCGAACCCTCCTTCATCAAGATCTTCGTTGAAGATGATGAGGCCATTAATCAAAACAGCGATCATTACCAGTAACATTGCTGTTAGCCAGTAAAATCCCGTGAAGTACTGGATGCCCAAACCAATTAGAAGACAAAAAGTAATCATTACTGCTGCGGACTTTAGGTCAATACCATTCATCTTCGAGTACATCTAACGCCCGCGTAATTGGCTGGGCACGCGAAGCGTGACCAGTCCGGTGGAAGCCCGCAGAGCTGGAATGAAGTTCACGCGCTTATTATGCGCTTTACGTGTCATACTCACCACTATCCCATGGCTCAAAAAATGCCATGTAGTTACCAGGCAGTAACTCTACTGACCAAATATCATCTTCGTCCTCAGGCTCTATAGCAATTAGCCCGAATTTAGTTCCATTCAACTCTACAGAAAAAGGCTTAACTTCAATTCTCTCTAAACTTATATTTCCGAGGCTTTCTAATTTAGATGAATACTTTGCCTTTGCTTCATCTACTGAGAACGAACTTCTGGGGCCTAAAGGCTCAATATCTGAATCTACTAAATTACCCAAAGCATCAAATTTGAATAATGCAATATATTCAGCGATACCAGGCTCAAAAGGAGTTGTGAGGAAGAACTGTAACCCGTCTTTGGTAGTTCCGATATGCTGAGCATGATAATTATCATGATCTATTGCGATTAGCTCTGGTTTTCCATTCATGTCTTTGTAACTCTTCTGACACATAACACCGCAAGCAAAGTCGCGCGGTAGCGCGTCCAGTGGAGCGCAGCGGAACGATTTCACCTTGCCTTTTTATACGTTTACAGATCTTCTTCACTTATTTTCAATAACCTACGGCTATCTCCTAACCAGACCTCTGTGCCAGGATACATTCTGATCTCACCGTTATTTTCATTGTTGAACGAGAAATTTAATTCCCCGCTAAATGTAACACCACTAATTTGGATATTGTTAAGTTCATCTCGCAGATAGACATCTGCGGTGCACACACGGCAATCGACGACCGGTGCATCTTTAACAATCCAAACTTTACCGTCAGGAACGACATAGCCTTGCTCTTTACTCAAGGTTAATTCTGCACCGAATGCAGAACTAGAAAGTAGGATTAGAGGGATAATAGTTCTCATATCTCTATTACGTATAACGCCAAGTTTTGGTGTGCGCGTTAGCGCGTCCCAGCCGAAGGCGACAACAACGCCTTATTATGTGCTTTCTATTGCTCCTCATCTCGGAGCCTATCTTTACACTTTGAAATAAATTCTTTGTACCCAAGATCTGAATCCTGATATAGGGCTTTTTCTAAGATACAACACAGATTCCATATTACACGTTCTTCGGCTTGATCTTCGATATTAAGCTTATCGTTGTCACTAAACCTTCTAGTTAATTCGAATAGAACCCAAGCCTCATCTTTAGTGAGCGTGATGTTAACTTCCTTGCTCATAATCTCTCTACACATAAACGCCGCGTACAGCCGCCGAGGTAACCGGCGCTGGTTTTGCGTAAACAAAACGAGTAACAGGCGCCAAAGGTCGGTTGCTGCACCTTGTTATGGCTTTGCCTGTTTTTAAGCTGCACTGTAACTAGCAACTACCTTTTTTAAATTCTCGATTTTATTTGAACTGTTTCTTTTTACATATTGGCCTGATATGTAACTGACACAATTTTCACATTGAATCTTAAATACAGGATTTAAATAATCTGTTTTTAAAGCTAAGAAAGATTTTATAGTAAATTCAAGCATTAAACCATTGTCAATGTTTGTGCGGAAAGGACCTGAAATTATTTTGGATAAAAATGGTAATTCTTCCTTGAAATACTGATAGTGTTTATGTGCATACTCCTCTAATTCTGGGCCATTTGTAGAATGATAAATATCAATCATAAAGGTATCTTTGCCATCTTCAAAAGTTAATGCAGAAATATCCTTACCCCATTCCTCATCAGTAACATTCCAGCTTTCTGGATACTCGAAGGCAACCCCGTTTTTATTAAAGTTCTTCATGCTTTCATATAGCCATAACGCCCGCAACAGGGGCGACCTATGCTATGCACATTTTGTGCGAAACAGGGAGCGCAGCGAATGCACAAAATGTGCATAGCGTTGGGCGTTCCGCGGAGGCCCGCAGCTTGCGCTTGTTAGCCATTTCTTGGAGCTGCGCCAGCCCTTGTTTATCGATATCACCGAGCGAGCGAGTGTTTGAACAAGAACTAATTTCTGGAATCGAACCAGTTTTCCCAAAAACTACATACTTGTACCCTACCACCATGTGAGACGCACACATATCTTCTGAAAACAATGTATTTTTGACATTTTTTGTATCTGCTACGCCCTTAATTTTCTCTAATATAACTAATTCGTTTGTGACTACGCCATTGTCACCAAGCGTTGATGACTGAATCTGACCGAGATAAACATAGTCAGACTCCAAATATCTCTTCCCAAGAGGAGTATCTACGCAGTAGCAGCCGAACGCTAACTGAGATATAAACAGCGTTAAAAGTAATATAAAGATCTTCATTCTAAGACGACCTTATGGTTAACGCCCGCCGCACAGGCGAGCAACTTGTTGCAAGTCCACAGCGCGAAGCGCGCATTTGTGCCGGCGCTTGTTATAAGTAATTTCAATCATTCAGACCGGTACCCATATTATCTTCTAGTGCCTCTCCGACTTGGTGGAGTCCAACCACATTAGTATTCTCGGCCGCCCAATGGAGATTGCCAATTATTTCCCGAATCGCTTTTCTGTCAATATTCAGGCTTAACTGTGCTTCGAGAGACTGCAAATCTCTGGAAAGCTGCATGCAAGAAGTCACGACTACGTCGAGCTTTCTTTTCAGTTCTTCAGGTTCCATTTTTATATTACTTATAATGCCGCTATATGTTGTGCTCAAAGCGTAGCTTTATTTTGGCGTATAATGCACGAAGTGCATGCCAAAATTAAGCGAAATTTTTAGCATCACGCTTGATAGCTTTGTTATGTTTATTGCCAATTAAAACTACGGAATATTTTTAACACGCCAATAATTATTAAACTAAAAACCACTGGAAATAATAGAAAATACGCTGTTCTATCTACTCCAACATTCCAAAACCATAGTAAGATACACCCTGCGCAATATAAGCATGCAACCAAATCCCATACGCTTATTTCTGATGGATCACGAAATCCATTTGTAAAAACATCAAAAGACAAGCGGACACCTGCAACTAGGTAAGCTGTAGCTAGCGTATAGAATATTGCGGCTTCATAACCTTTCTCGTACCACGTAATGAGATACAGAAGAGGGAGAGAAATTACATGGAACAGGTTAATATTTTTCATATACTCGTTTAAACATAACGTTGCCAGCAAAGGAGGCCGAAGCGGAGCGCAGGCTGTCCAGCCCAGCCCAGCCCTGAAGGGGGTGGGCGAGCTTGACTGGCCTAGTTATGGCTGGCGCGCTTGGAGCCGACTATTAGCACTTTGTCAGCCACGGCTTGGCTGGCCGCTGCCCAATATTTACGAGGAATGAGTACCGCACTTTCCTCAACCAATTCCTATCTTACTGGCACTCCACGAAATTGCAGCGGAATGCCCGTTTCTGCCGCACCTAAGCAAACTCTCCAGGAGAGAAACTGCTTAAATATAATTCAGTAAAAATAGCTCAATACTGGGTGCTACTTAGTGGAACTAAAGCTTCAGTTGCCACAAAAAAATCAATAAAATCGACCGTCACAATAACGCCCGGCTCATCAGCGCCCAAGCCGGAGAGCTTTTTGTGATAAATTGAGCGCAGAGAAACCCACAAAAAGCGCGTAGGTTTGGGCGTCTGAGTGCAGCCGATTGTTATGTGAATTTCTATGCACACCACTCTCCTAACGCATCACTTGAGGAACAACCGTGCATTTTAATTAATGTAGTATCTTCGCCAAAGCCAAGGGCAAACTCATCTGAGCCTGCGATGGTTAATAGCCATCCACCGGGACCTCTAGAAATTGCCCACACCTCAGAGCCACGATACCTTTCGAAATCACTACTCTGGATGATCGTAGAGGTCACTTTTACACGTACAGGATCAATGACCTCAGTGAGTAATTTCCTTGATAGCCGATCAACATGCTCTTCATAGGTTGTACCCGCTGGAGTGATTATCTGCGGCTCACAAGTTGCTAAAGAGTACTCTATCTTTTTTATGGCTTCAGTACGATCCATTTCACATAACGCACGATTTTGGCTGGCTTTGTTATGCATTTGACCAACCACTTTCATCTGCCATGATTCTGTATAAACCTTCCTTTTTACACTTACCCAGTTCTGAAAGACCTCTTTCTAAGTATCTCCACTGTTCTATGGAATAGAGTGACAAAGCGCTTTCTATTTCTTCTTTTTCCTTAGTACCGTATTCTACAGGAATAGGATGAAAATCATCCCAGTAATCATTTTCCTCATTTTCTTCGGTATAAATGGATGCAGTAGCTATTCTTGCCCCAACCGGGTGCTTGCTTAGGTTTTTAAAGCTTTCTATTTTAATAGCTGGGTAAAACTCGCCATATTTAGTCATGTTCGAATAGACCGCCATCAATGGTGGCTCTGTGGAAATAACCAAGCCTGGTGTTGACTCTGCTTTAAGATGCTCTTTAGCTCTCAGCCAATAAAATGTATTAATTAGCAAAAACAGAAGTACTCCCAGAAGAAACAAGTAAGAGTATTTATACGAAATATATACACATATAAAAACAGAAGCAGTCAAAGGAATCACGACATCCGATTTATATTTCATCCAAACCAATGGGTTGATCTTAATGTGTGATTTATTGGTCGGAGTGGTGTCATTATCGAGAGTAAATTTCAATGCTTCGTCCCTATTGGTGCATAACGCCCGCCGCACAGGCGAGCAACTTGTTGCGAGTCCAAAGCGCAAAGCACGTATTTGTGCCGGCGTTTGTTATAAGCAATATCAATCATGGAGGCCGGTACCCATGTTATCCTCAAGCGCCTCACCAATTTGGTGAAACCCAATCACAGTAGAGTTTTCGGCCGCCCAATGAAGATTGGTAATTATTTCTCGAATCGCTTTTCTGTCCATATTCAGGCTTAACTGTGTGTCCAGAGACTGCAAATCTCTGGAAAGCTGCATGCAAGAAGTCGCGACTATGTCAAGCTTCCTTTTCAGTTCTTTAGGTTCCATTTTTCTATTACTTATAACGTCTGGCGCAGCGGCGAAGCACACAGTGCTGAGTCCGGCAGCCAAAGGCTGCGCATTGCCGCCACTTGTTATGTGCTTCATGCCTCGTTCTTCTCTGATAATTTTTTAATCGTGTTAGCATAGTAAATTAAGAACACGCCTAAACATAGCAGTGAAACAATAAAAATATCGTCAAATACTGATTTAATGAATAATAAAGCATGGGTATCAATATGCCTTCCTAGAAACATTCCCAAACTGGCCCATATAAAATACAATAACTTGTGCGGCCACGTTTCAACCCTATCTTTTGGGACCATTTTGTATCCAAGAAGCGGGATGCTGATTATAAATGGAATCAATAGTACAGTATCGTAATAGCCTATATGCATAACCACAAATACTGAAATCAATAAAAAAGCCCCTATCAATCTAAGATTTAGATATTCCTTTAGCATATCAATATAATTCACATAACGCCTAGCCGCACGGGCCGGAGGTGCGAAGCACCGGAGGTCCAAAAAATGCGCAGCATTTTTGATCGTGCCGGCTCTTGTTACAACTTTATCTGCTCTTAGTTTGTGTACCACGATCTTTCTTCGGCCGTAATATCCAATATTTCCCAGCTCAACTGCTCAGATACTACTAATACCTTCGCATCGCCTTCCGAAACATCAACATACCACAGCTCATCAACCTCTATATTCTGTAGAACATCTGAATGTATAAGTCCCTCGAATGAATTCTTCTTTTTCAGGCTTATACTTGTCTCGAAAACAACATACATAGGCAAGTCATCAGGATCTTGTTCGACAGAGAATTTTATGGGGCGTTTACACGTTACTAGTACTTTCTTTCCAACACCTACAACATAGAAGACTAAAAGTATTGTACTGCCATCATTACCGAACTCTACCTTGATATCTAGATCAGCATTATCTAACCACTTCCTACAAATTTCGTTCAGGTCTTTCATAATTTCTAGTTGTAACGCCCGCAACAGCCGTGAGCGTAGCGAGTTGGCTGCTTGCGTTTGTTAGCGCAACCGATCTAGCTCATTCTTTATTTGATTAATTTGTTTTGCAGAGAACACAGACTGACTAAATTCTATGCTGCTTTCACTGCCTATTATGCAAATAGTCATTGGCCACCACCCCTTAACTACATAATCCTTATACTCAGAGATAGGCATGTAGTCAGATCCTAACAAGCTACGAAAAACTATTGCATCTTCAATAACTAAAAATGAGTACTCCTCGACCTTAGACTAACCACTATTAAATACTGCGAGCCAAACTGTTACCCCAATTGGAATGATGAAAAGCCCTGTCACGTAGAATTTTATATAATTTTGAGGAATGTCCTTTCCAAAAAATACCATTGCAATCGATACCAAGCAAATACCAATTAGAGAGAGGACTAAGTTATCTAATCTATAGATAAGCCCTTGGACACGAGTTTGTACAACTTTCATACTCATCGCTCTTATGACGCTAACGCCCGCGTCAACTGCCGGAGGTCAGATTGCACTCGCTTATTGTGTGCGTACCTGAACTAATCTTCAAGCTTACCAAAAGTCCACTCAGCATTTATGCTTTTTCTTTCAGCATAAGTACCTGGTTCCAAAACTGTAAGGTCATTTATGCTTTCATCTCTCTTTATTAGATGGCCTACACCTATGAATCTTGGCTCACTGTTTTCCATACATTCCTGAACGCCACATAAAAACTGCCAACTACCATCCGTATCTCTACAAGAATCTAAAACAGGTCTAGAGCCATCAAATACATGTGGGCAAACATACACCCCGTAGTCATCTCTAAATTTCACACGATCTCCTTGAGCACATAACGCCCGCATTTGCGACTGGCTTGGAGCGCAGCGGAAAACCAGTCCGACAACATGCGCTTGTTAGCTATTTTCATAGACTTTACAAAAACCTGTAAGCTCTTTTGCATACTCTGAGGTTTTACTATCAGCGTGATCTAAATAATCCTTGTAAAGATTACACCCTACAAAGGCTGCTTCGCCAATTTCCGGAACGAACCTCCAGGTGCGAGCGCAAATATTTATAAAACAGAGCAATTCTCGAACTAAGGGCGCACCTATTGTTTCTAAGGAGGATATATCCTCAGTTTCAATTATGTATATTACACAACGTATAACACTCGGCGTACAAGAATAAACGGTTCCTTGATGGTATGCAGAGCTATAAAGAAAACCATTTACAGCGTCGTCTCTATCACCTTCATCATCACCTATTAGATTAGCCAGTTCTTTAGGCGCATCTATTGCCGGCCCATAGGCATGAACTAAATTCTTCCAATCAATAGAATCAATTAAGCTCGTATCCACGCGATATCTTCCTGTATTGCTAACGCTGCCCACAAAGGCGGGCGCTTTTCAGCGCGTCCTTTTGCTGGGCCTGGTTATGTGCTTGGCTTTCCATTGGAACTACCTATTTTCAGTTTATAGCATTGACGCTAAAGATCTTTGCATCGGTCTGGCGTTATCTATTTTGATTCCGGGTTTGATACGTTCTTTTTTTCCAAATATTCCTGCCCAGAATAGGCCCTCGAAAGTTACCCCGAGAATGACAAAGAATATGCCTCCTACGGGAACACCGAAGACATAGCAAGCTATTGCTGCAAAGAAGCAAGCGACAATGAGTACTACCCTAAATATCACATTCATTAAATATTTCTCTTTCTAATTTTTTAGGAGCACATAACGCCTTTAGCATGGGCCGTAGCTGCGAAGCAGCGGAGGTCCAGCCTGAAAGGCGAACATGCCTAAACTTGTTAAGTGTTTACCAGCTGCTATCACTAATTATCTCTCCCTGATTAGATACGTGAAGCCATGTGTATGGTTTTTGTTGATCAGTGCCATAGGAGCAAATGACTTTACAATGAAAATAGTCGTGAAACTCGAGGGCACAATCTCTGTCATTTTCCCATCTGGGTGTGCCAGTGAACACGAAGTATAAACATGAATAGATATTTGATTCGTCTAATCCAATGGTTGTAGTAATAGAGACTCTATCATGGTTGTACATACCATGAAAAATTATGAGATCTTCTTCTTTCTCTTTTATTTTTATAGAGTCAAAGATCGATGCTAGGCACGCTTCGATCTTAGAGATATTTGTTTCTTGAATGTATATAGAAATATTCATCGATGAAGTCACTTAACGCCCCAAGCTGCGGCGCGAAGCGTCCGACAGCCTTGGCTTGTTATACGCTGCGCTACCATGGCAATGGATCATGCACTTTTTCCTGAATTGCTTCAACTCGGCGCCACACATGATCCGACGTAGATGTTTTCCATGACCCAGTGAGCAGACGCGCAAAACGGTAATGTTTACTGGCTACCATCTCTATTTCATCAATCCACTCATCACCATATTTAGCGAGGAAGTGTTCCATTGGTCCAGCAGCCAATTGCTCCAGATCACTATCTTTATGAGCGATTACTAAAGCTCTGTGAATAAAACTCCAAATAAAATTATCACTGGCTTCAACGTACATTTGGCACATTAGATCTCGATAGAAGCGAACATCCATGTCATTGTGCTCACATTCAGTAAACCAACTTTCTGCCAGTTCATCTTTATCTCTATCTGTATATCTGTCCCAATCTTTGCTCATACTTTCCTTTCGTATAACGTTGCAAGCAGCGGTGCGCTGTAAGCGCATCCGCCTGCCTTGTCTTGTTAGGCATTTTGGTACGCTGCCCAATGCGATTTAAAAATTGAACCATCATGGTCGTTTATGTTCGTCTTGTGCTCAATTTCGAAGTTCTGTGATTTCTTTGTGATGGCCGATATCAATTCAAAAAAACCTTCTATTGCATCCTGATTCCATTCCGGCCCCATGCGATAATCTAGCGCGAGGCTGTTAGAGAACACGAACAAGCCAAGTTCCGGTAGCTCTTTGCCGCTCGGACTTTTTACATTTCTGAAACAAAGATGAAAAGGTTCAGCTTCACCGGACACAACCAGTTCCGAAGGGTTATCTTCTAATGAGATCGGAACCTCACATTGCTTCGATACAGACCAATAATAAGTATTTTCCGAAGATATGCATCCCGCGTGATTTCTTAGAATCTCATATCCTAGAATTACTTCCTCAGCCGTAAGATTGGCTATTTCAATATCGGGTAGAGAACCATCATTCTCTCCAAAAATTTCTATCAATTCACTCCAATCTTCAATCATCGCTGATGCCTAACGCCTAAAGCAGCGGCGCGCGCTAGCGCGTCCAGCCCGCAGGGCGATGCTGCCTTTACTTGTTATGTTTATAGACCAGATCATATGCTCTGGACTCCTTTAAATACGAATAACCCTCTTGGCACTTTTGGTATGTGGCGTAAACCACATTGAAGCTAATAGATTCTATTTCAGAAGGCCACATCAGAATACTTTTAGTTGTGACTGCATTTCCGATTATGTCGAGGGCCAGGCCTGCGGCAAGAACTGGCTTTCCAGAAACCATGCGCTTTAAATTGATTTGGCTGATCGGTAGCCCTTCGTGGCTTGAAGGCACTGATACTTTTAAATAGTGAAACTCGCCATCTGACTCGCTAGTGATATTGTAGTTTTCGGCTGGCATAGATAAGCCTGCCAATACTTCGCCACCGCCGTCAGCGACCTCTTGGCCATTACAGCGTGGAGGCATATCAGTAGCACTTACAGTGCTTGATAAAAGCGAGACTAGAATTGTGATCAATACTTTATTCATGGTGAAACATAACGCCGCCGGCAGGGGCAGCTTACCTTGTGCGCATTTTGCGCAAAAATGGGAGCAAAGCGACCTGCGCAAAAGGTGTACAAGATACGCTGTCCCGCGGAGGGCCGAAGGCCCGTAGCAAACTGCCCGGCTTTGTTAAGGCTGGGCCTCCAACTTGGCAATTGCTTTATCAATACTGCGATTAATAAAGTAACTTGTTACAACAGGCAAAATCATTACAACACCAACCATGTCAGAGACAATACCTGGTGCAACAATTAAAGCTAAAGCAACGCCATATCGTGCAACAAAGAGCATTGGCGACAATTTTTCAAGTTGCTCTATAGATAACGAATGCTCTTTACCCGAAACCTTGTTTTTAAATTTCTTACCTAAATTTCTCGAAGCCTTCAGAGAGCGCCTGAACTCAGGATATCGCAGGTACAGGAGCAAACCACCTGCGGCAGTAGTAACTACATAAAGTCCGATTAGCGTATAAAGCCCAAGTATTGAATGAAGCTGACCTATTACCACAACCTCACTTACCCCAAGAACTACCAGAAAAATTAACCACTCCATACTATTCTGAATGCCTTAACGCCTACGGCAGCGGGCGCACGAACCGCGCAGCGGTTTGGGCGTCCGGCGACCGAAGGGAGCGCACTGCCCGTACTTGTTATGCATGCCGAACTCCAGTGAACCGAACCCCAGAATACAGCCAGAACAAAACTAGTGGAAGGATTGTAAAAAGTGTTTGCTCGAACACTAATCCAATAAAAAATGCCAGTGGTGAGCCGAGGCCGTCGGGACCTTCCATGCCTCCGTTTTCATACACGAATGCAACCCTGCGCCAAAGAAAAAACAGTCCAAGGGTAAGGCAAGCACCTGCAAAAAGGCGCACTACTACTAGCGCGTATGTAGGGTGGTGCGACTTAAAGAGGGGAGCAGAGACCGCTAACGCACAAGCTATGACAATAAGTGGAAATAGATTCAAATGAGACATCATTGTGAGAACGAAATAGCTAAGGATACAAATTATTAGCAACGCCATGGGAAGCTAAATCGGGCACGCGATCGAGGCTGCATAACGCCGCCAACAGAGGCGCGCTTTAGCGCGTCCCTGCCTGCTTGGCCTTGTTATAAGTTTTACAACGTTCATTTGCCCATTGCACCCACATACTATTATTTTCGTTTGATTCAATATTATTTAGATTCGAAATAAAGTCTTCTATCAGATTTTCTGGAATAGTTCGGTTTTGCACTGAATCAGAATCAAGTTCAATTGCCTTATCTATCATATCCATGAATGTTGAGGCCGTAAGTACAGCTTTCTCATAGCTGGAGTTAATTAATTTTAATTCCAATGTATTTGATATTAAGTAAATTGGCGCTTTATTGGGCTTTAATACAATGGGTTCATCGTCGGGGCCGCTACCGACTACAAGATACTCTCCATATTTCTCTAGCGCCTGTTCTTTGTTGGCTTTCCAATCATTAAGCCAAGACCACTCTCTAAGCGGTGGCAACAATTCATTCTCTTCGAATTCACCAAAGTATAAATTCGGGGATACCCAATCAAGAAACCCATACTTTATCAGCGAAGCATGATTCTCGTTAGCAAGCTGTCGACCTTTAACTGATTGTTCATCGACGTTACTAAAATCTATGTTCTGGTTCATCGTTCCATTGACTTATAACGCCTAAATCAGGTGCGCCGTAGGCGTCACCTGGATTTACTTGTTATGTGCCTGATGCTCATTGCGTACTTGAATCTCGTTTAGACACCCTTCACAGATCGCCATGATTTGTGCGTAACCTTCAGATATATCATTCCATTCACCCTCAGCCATTAACACAGTGTCGCACTCATGGCACCAAGCTTCACGAAACGGAAATTCAGGATCGGGATTATCGTTTGCTTCTATAAACCCTAAGTTCACCCCATGCTGGAGATGAGAGCATATGAAAGCAGGTTTCTGAAGCCCATGTTTAGTGCACTCCATCCTACTGTTTTTGTTTAAAGGTTCACCCATTTTATGCCTTATTGGGGCTAGTTATTTTAAATTCAGCTGATTCTGAAAATGGAGTTTGAACAAGGATAGAAAATTTATAGCTCTCATTGTTGTGGTAAAAATCGATCTCCATCTCTTGCGTTGCTCTCCATGAGCCTTTATCTCTAGCATCTTTTTCAATTTGATCAGTCAGGTCACTATCACAACGAAACTCACCAGAAATTGCGTTCCCATTTGAATCAAAGTATATGGTTTTCAATTGCACTTGGTAAATATAACCAGAGTCAAGGCTGATATTTGCAGATGATCTCATTATTTAATTTTTCTCCATTCAAACTCTCAGCTTCAACGATTGCTGGAGATTTGGTAGCACATAACAGTGTATTCAAAAGCAGCTGCATTATATCACCAGCCGATATATCCCAAGAGGAGGAAACTCCTCTAGCCAGAAAAAAATCAAATAAATCAGTATGTTAGCCAGCACTGGTGGAAAATTACTGTAGTGGATATAGTGCGGCTGCATTATATCCTGATATTTTGCTGCTTTTGATCACAGGCGTAAATCATTCAAAATCAATGAGTTAGCGCTTTTTCTACTGTGGATATGTGCGGTTGCTCTTGATCTTTGATGTTGGCAGTACGGAAAAGCAACAAAATGTATATAAAATCAGCAGGCTCAAGCAGTTAAGGATGGTATTTCCCCAAAACCATCTGTCAAACCAGAGCGTTTGGTGGATGTTCTGGTGCGGCCTTTTTAAATAGGGGTTACCGTACCATAAGGCTTGGATCCTAAATAATGAGTGAAAATAGCACTATCACTACGAATAGAGTGCCGACCTAAATACCACAGCAATATATTAAAAGTCTGTAAGATATTTTGGCTCTCGAGAGATCTTTTCTATTGATGCGTGGAAGGTATTTCAAGTAGCAGTATTACTATTGTTTTTTGCATTCTAACGCGAGAAACGGTGAGGAGTGTTAATTTAAATGGCCATTTTTATGCACAACTGAAATTTTCCAAAGCATGAATAATAATTAAAAATATAGGCACAAAAATGATCTTATTGGATTTTATTAAGTTTGTTTTAGTGTCAAAGCTGCGTAAAATCGATAGATCTTTATTGTTATTCTGGCCGTAACTAAGAAGCCATCTGAAGCCAATAATCAAAGCAGCTCGATTCAAGAGAGCCGAGAAAATCAAGAAACCAAGATTTCTCTTAAAAATCACCCCCTTAAAGGAGAACGGTCGCGTGAAGTAAGAAATAGTAAAAGGCGCTGACCCAAGGTGCTGGAACACCTGGGGCCAGCTAACCAAATTGATAAATCACCTATCAAGATGGCTATATGAATAGTACGCTAGAAACCCGCTCGTCTTCAATAAAGTGGAGCACAATCAGCGGTTTGGAGAGATTCCCCAAGCCCTGGCGGCGTTGCGTCTGCCTTTTCTTTTTCTACGCCTACCGTTCTCGCGCACCACCCCGTATTTCCTCAAAACGTTACTATTCAAGCTTTCCCGTCGTGGAAGGTCTACTTATGGCTTGAGTATCAGTAGGACATAAATATGTTGGTCTTAAAGCGCCGCACAGGCGAAAACTTACGGATTGGAGCAAATGTCTCAGTCACGGTATTGGAAGTTAAGGGTAATCAGGTGAAGATAGGAATACTTGCTCCAAAATCCTTACCCGTACACCGCGAGGAGATTTATAGGCGGATCAAAAAGGAAGGAAGTATGGGCAATGGGTATCGTAAAGAATCTGATCGAGGTTGTGGCACCTAGCCATGAACGAGTGGTGTTATTATTGAAGGGCTAACTATTGATAGCTAGCCCTTCAGTTTTCTATCGTACTAGACGAGCCTTTCGCTACGAATAGAGACGCTGTTTAAGCTCGGGATTGAGCTTTATTAGTGATGCTTAAACCCAGCGGCAAATTTGTCTGCTAATTTAAAGTATTCCTTCAGATCCTTGCGGGTCTTTTCTGTACGGTTGTTTTCGGAGTTAAGATGGATGTTCTCCACCACAACGGCAATTTCTTTTGCCAGCTCTTGCTTCTCACCCTTTAAGTTCTCTGCGAAAAACTCAACGCTTTTTTCAAGCGTGTAGGTGATGACATGAATCTGGTGAAGCTCAGCAGCATCAAGCTTTTGCTTGCTCTTAATTTCTGCTGTTTTCTCAATGAAAATCTTCTTGGCATCCTTCATCGAAGTAACATCCGCTACCTTGAGGTGCTGAATGGGTTTTTCTCCTGATGCATCGCTAGCTTGCGCCGTGGTAGCAAAAGTAACCGCAAAAAGTAATGCAATTAAAATTCTCATTTTTCCTCTCTAACGCCCAAGCAGTAAAGATTGAAAAGGCATTGATCGGGCGAGGTGAATGCCTAACATTTAACAGTGATCACTTTGATTGCTATCACAAATGAGGATAACTATCATTAACATTTATGATACAGGAATTTTTAGGGGCTCAAAACATTTCTGGCAGAAATTGCGATCAAGCTGATCGAAGTTTGTAAAGACGAAGAAAATTGAATCTGAGAACGACGAATACGGGAGAGGCCAACGGAGGTTTTAAGCCTGGAAGCGGCGCCCCCCGTATTAAGGAAAGTAATCAGATAGCCATCTGCTCGCAGCAGTAACTGTGAAGGTTATTGACAGAAAGAGCCGGTTAACCCGGTATTATTGAGACCGGCCTCACAAATTAATTGGTACGGGGGCTAGGAAACCTCTCCCAGTACATTAACCATTGCTGAAGTTAATTGGCTAAGGTCTTCTTTCGAAATCACATAGGGCGGCATAGCGTAGACCAGCTTGCCGAAGGGGCGCAGCCAAACTCCGCGCTCGATTAGAGCTTCCTGCACTTTGGCCGTATTGACCGGCTCTCGCATTTCCACCACGCCAATCGCTCCAAGGGCTCGAACATCGGCGACACCCGGTGCGGATTTTAATGGGGCCAGCTGCTCGGTCAGCTGCTGCTCGATCGCTGTTACTCGTTCCTGCCAGGGGCTGCTGAGAAGCAGCTGGATGCTGGCATTGGCAACGGAGCAGGCCAGGGGATTCCCCATAAAAGTGGGGCCGTGCATAAAGACCCCGGCCTCGCCATTGCAAATGCCTTCGGCAATACGATCGCTACACAGTGCGGCCGCTAAAGTCATGGTACCGCCGGTGAGTGCCTTGCCGAGGGTGAGAATATCCGGGCTGATCGCGGCGTGGTCGCAGGCGAACATTTTGCCACTGCGGCCAAAACCGGTGGCGATTTCATCGGCAATCAGCAGCAGGTCGTATTCG
Source organism: Microbulbifer sp. MLAF003 (assembly GCF_030012965.1). Classification (NCBI taxonomy): domain Bacteria; kingdom Pseudomonadati; phylum Pseudomonadota; class Gammaproteobacteria; order Cellvibrionales; family Microbulbiferaceae; genus Microbulbifer; species Microbulbifer sp. MLAF003. The sequence goes on along the minus strand of NZ_CP120232.1, from coordinate 3,581,858 downwards.
TCACAGAGTGCTCGTACCCGGCGCAGGTAATCTGCGGAATAAAAGCGCATACCGCCGGCGCCCTGCACTATGGGTTCGAGGATCACCGCAGCCAGTTGGTCGCTGTTTTGCGCAATCAGTTGTTCCAGTTCGCGGATATCTTTATCCGGGCAGGATTGGCCAAAAGGGGTTTGCGGGGCGGGGGCAAAAAGGTGTTGGCTGAGCTGACCGGCAAACAGGTGGTGCATACCGGTAACGGGGTCACAGGTGGCCATGGCCCCAAAGGTATCGCCGTGGTAGCCATTGCGCAGGGCCAGCAATTTACTTTTACCCGGTTTGCCCTGAGAGTGCCAAAACTGCAGAGCCATCTTAATGGCCACTTCCACAGACACTGAACCGGAATCAGCCAGGAATACCCGATTCAGCCCCGGTGGGGTGATCTCTACCAGCTTTTTGCACAGCTCAATGGCCGGTTCATGGGTGAGGCCGCCAAACATCACATGGGACATCTTGTCCATCTGATCGCGCATGGCCTGGTTTAGCTCGGGCACATTGTATCCGTGTAGGGCACTCCACCAGGAGGACATGCCATCGATAAGGCCGCGGCCATCTTCCAGGAAAATTCGAACCCCTTCAGCCCTGGCCACCGGATAAACCGGCGGCGGGTTGATCAGCGAGGAGTAGGGGTGCCAGATATGTTTGCGGTCGAATTCCAGGTCCATAAAACAGCTACATCTCTATTTATGTGCGGCCAACTTTCAGGCCAATGTACCGCAATCAGGCCAATTCTCGCAGCACTTTCAACGGAGGTTGGCTCACGGAGCTGTAACAAGCCAAGGTGCCGGCAGTTCCCACCAATACGGCGCCAACCAATGGGCCCAATAGCCACAGGGTGGGGTGCAACACCAGGGGCAGTTCGAAAACCCGCTGCGAAAGCACGATTAGGGTTGCTTCGGCACCGATGGCGGCGAGTAATCCAGCGGCACAGCCGAGCAGCCCAAATTCCAGCAACAGGCTTTTCAACAAGAGGCTCCTGCGCCCACCCAGTGTGCGAATAATTGCGGCCTCCTGTAATCGTTCAGCAATGCTGGCACGGACTCCGGCAATCAACACCAGCACCCCGGCAATGAGCATCAGCGCCATGACAGATTCGATAGCGAAAGACACCTGGTCGATGGTGTCACGAATACGCAGGATAATCTTATCCAGCTCTATCACGCTGACACTGGGATAACTGCGTACCAGATCGTTGATCAGCAGCTTGTCTTCAGGAGGGAGATAAAAGCTGGTGATATAAGTGGCTGGGAAGCCCTCCAGGGAGCCTGGCGCAAACAGCATATAGAAGTTCGGACGCATGCTGTTCCAATCCAGGGAGCGGAAGCTGGCCACAGGGGCCTCCACTTCCAGCCCGCCAATGGAAAAGCGCAATTTGTCTCCAAGGGCCAGATTGAGCTGTGCGGCCAGCTCCACCTCTACCGAGACTCCCTCACTGGTTTTGTCCCACCACTCGCCTTCGAGAATACGGTTATCCGGTGCCAGGTTTTCGGTCCAGCTCAGGTTGAGTTCCCGGCGCACGCCGTTGGGGCGATCCTTAAGATCCTTGGTAAGGGTGTCATTGATGGCGATCAGGCGGCCGCGCACCATGGGATAGAACTCGGTGCTGCTCACTGCCTCTTTTTCCAGCATCTGCCGCATTCCATCCACATCCGTGGGGGCAATATTCAGCAGGAAGTGATTGGGTGCCTTCTCAGGCAGCTGCATACGCCACTCGTCGATGAGTGCGGTGCGTGCAAAGACCAGTGACAACATTGCCAGCAGTCCGGTGCCAAAGGCGGCGATCAACAGAGTATTGAATGCGGCACGGCGTTGCAGGCTGCCAAGGGCAATGCGCCAGGCTCCTCCTAGAGAGGCCAGCTTTCCACGCACCAGTAATTGATTGACCAGGGCGCTGCCTCCTACCAACAGTCCCATACCAGCGAGCAACGCCAGGGTCATGGTTAAGCTGCCTGATAGCCACCAAATCAATAGCAACATGGCACTGGGGCCGAGGATCAATCCAAGCCATTCGCGCTTGTCGGGGTTGCTCCAGTCCTTACGCAAAGTCTGCATGGGGTCTGTGCGTGCGAGGCGAAACAGCGGGGGCAGGGCAAAACCCAATGCACAGGCGAGGCCGGTGGCGAGGCCCACAAGCAGAGGCCCCCAGTGGCTGGCAGGTGGTGCTACCGGGAAGAAACCGGCCATCAGGTTGACGGCCTGGGCCTGGATAAAGCTGCCCAGGGCCAAGCCAAGGCCGGTGGCGATCAAAGTGAGAGCGGCCAGCTGGCCCAGGTAAATAGAGAGTACCTTGTTGCGTCCGGCGCCAAGGCTTTTCATCACTGCCACATAGGCGGTATGCCTGAGCCCATAGCGGCGTGCGGCCAGGCCCACTGCAACACTGGCCAGCAGTACAGCGAGGCTGGCGGCAAGGAACAGGAAGCTCTCTGCGCGGTTCAGTGCCGAGGCTACCCGTGGCTGGCCCTCGCGCAGATCCAGCACTCGTTGGTGCTCGGTCAGCTGTGGCTTCAACCAGTCAAAATACTCTGCCAGTGCCTGGTCGTCCCCGGCAAAAAGGTATCGGTAGCGCACCCGGCTGCCGGGCTGGATCACGCCGGAGGCCGGTAAATCATCGACATTGGCCAGCACCCGAGCGCCCATATCGAAAAGGCTGGTTCCCCGGTCGGGTTCCCGTTCCAACAGGCCGGTCACTTTGAGCTGTGTGTCCCCCAGGTCGATAGAGTCGCCGATTTCAATTTCCAGCAGGGGGAGGAGGCGGGACTCCACCCAGACTTCCCCTGAAGGAGGGCCCTGTTGCGCGATCTCACTTGAGGCATCCGGCGATCGGCGAATCTCCAGATGACCAACCAAGGGATAGCCACCACCCACGGCTTTTACGGAGACAAACTGGAATTGGTCATTGGCGGAGATCATTGAGGCAAATTGAATGGCTTGCCCCTGCTCCAGTCCACGTGCTGCTGCTTCGTCGAGCCAGGACCGATTGACTGGTTGGCTGCTACGCAGCACTTTTTCAGCGGCCAGGAAGGTAAGCGATTGCTGCTCCATGGCGCGGGTAAGGCGGTCAGTGAAATGGGCAATGGCGGTTACACAGGTCACGGCCAGTACCAGGGCACTGGCGATCAGGGCCAGCTCGCCACCGCGCCAGTCCCTGAAAAGCAGTCGCAGCGGCAGCATCAGGCGGATACCTCCGACAAGTTGTCGTCACCTGAGAAGGGCACGTAAGACTCTACGGTTCCAGCAGACATACGCAAGTGAGTGGCGCAGCGTTCAGCGAGGCGTTGCTCATGGGTTACCAATACCAGAGTGGTACTGGACTCGGCGTTGAGCTTGAAGAGCAAATCGATGATTTTGGCGCCATTGCCGGCATCCAGGCTGCCGGTGGGTTCGTCGGCAAAGAGGATGGCGTCCTCTCCGCTAAAGCTAGCGAAGGCCCTGGCAATGGCAACCCGCTGCTGCTCCCCACCGGAGAGCTGGCGCGGATAGTGGCCCAAGCGATGTTCCAGGCCAACCTTGGCCAGAAATTCCTCTGCGCGCTTGGCGGCGCCGCGCTCTCCACGCAGCTCACTGGGCAACATGACATTCTCACGAGCCGTGAGACCTGGCAGTAGCTGGAAAGTTTGGAATACAAAACCCACGCAGCGGGCGCGTATCGCTGCACGTTGTTCCTCATCCAGGGCGGTAATTTCTTCACCGGCCAGCCAGATTTTTCCTTCGCTGGGCTTGTCCAATCCCGCTAATAGACCGAGCAGGGTGGACTTGCCGGAACCTGAGGCACCGGTCACAGCCAGGCTTTCCCCGCGCGCCAGTTGCAGAGAGATATTGTTTAATAGGGTCAATGGCCCTTCGCTGGTGGAGACTCTGTGATACAGGTTTTCTGCCGTAAGAATGGCGGACATACTGTGTTCCCTATACGGATACGCGAATTTTTTGGAGAGTATGACATGACGACAGCCTTTTTTCGGCAGTTGGCGGCTCAATTCAGCTTGGTACTGTTGCTGTTTATCCCTGTCGGGGCTGCTCAGGCGAATACTGCGGATACCTTATTGGTGCTGGGTGACAGTATCAGCGCTGCTTACGGTATTAGTGAAGAGCAGGGCTGGGTGCAATTATTGCGAGAGCGCCTGCAGGAGAAAGGTAAAAAAATTCGAGTGGTCAATGCCAGTATCAGTGGCGAAACGACTTCCGGTGGGTTGACGCGTTTGCCTCGCCTGATGGAGGAGTACAATCCGCGTTGGCTGATTGTGGAGCTGGGTGGTAACGATGGCCTGCGGGGTTACCCGCCGCAGTCCTTGCAGCGCAATCTGATGGAAATGGTGAAACTGGCCAAGAACTCTGGTGCTGAGGTATTGCTATTGGGCATGCGTATTCCTCCTAACTACGGTCGTGCCTACACCAATGCCTTTGCCGCTGTATATCCCAAGGTGGCGAAATCTGAGCAGGTCGGGTTGGTGCCCTTCTTCCTGGAGACAGTGGCGCTGGCAGATGGGGCAATGCAATCGGATGGTATCCACCCAACCGCCAAGGCCCAGCCCGCATTGCTGGACCATGTATGGCCCTGTGTTGAGTCACTGCTGGCAGAAGAGGTGGATAGCCAGTCGTGTACTCCGTGATCGAAATGCGTACAATCGCGCCCCCAGGATTGGGAAAGCCAGCAACTGGCCATCAGCCACAAGAAGTAGTACTGCGGCTGTGCCCCCAGGTTTGTAACCGGCCAGCGGTACTGAACTAGTTAGAGAGACACCATGCCCGAAGTGGAAAATCGCCGCGAGCGACTCGAATTTAACAAGCTGCAGAAGCGCCTGCGTCGTCATGTGGGTCGCGCGATTGCGGACTTCAACATGATTGAAGAAGGCGACAAAATTATGGTCTGCCTGTCCGGTGGCAAGGATTCCTATGCCATGCTGGATATCCTGCTGAACCTGCAAAAAACTGCACCGGTCAATTTCGAGCTGGTGGCGGTGAATATGGACCAGAAACAGCCGGGTTTCCCGGAGCATATCCTGCCGGAGTATTTGCGCTCCCTCGGCGTGCCGCACCACATCGTGGAAAAAGACACCTATTCAGTTGTGCAGGAAGTGGTGCCTGAAGGCAAGACCACCTGTAGCCTCTGTTCGCGCCTGCGCCGCGGTACCCTTTACGGCTTTGCCGAGGAAATCGGTGCTACCAAAGTAGCCCTTGGTCACCATAAAGACGACATTGTCGAGACCTTGTTCCTGAATATGTTTTACGGCGGTCGCCTGAAGGCAATGCCGCCCAAGCTGCGTGCCGATGATGGGCGCAATATTGTGATTCGTCCGCTGGCCTATTGCCGTGAAGAGGATATTGCCCGCTATGCGGAGTTTAAGGAATTCCCGATCATTCCCTGCAACCTGTGCGGTAGCCAGGAAAATCTGCAGAGGCAGGCGATTAAGCAGATGTTACGGGAGTGGGATAAAAAATTCCCAGGACGTAGTGAAAATATCTTTGCCGCATTAACGCGTGTATCCCCATCGCAACTGGCAGACAGGGATCTCTACAACTTTGAAAGCCTGGAATTGGATCGCTCTAAGCCGTCGGCTGCCGAGCGCCCTGACCATTTAATTCAGCGTCAGGTGAATTCCTGGGAGCCTGAGGATGCTCAGGAGGCTGCGCCCCAGTATATCTCGGCGCTGAATTTGTAGGGTCTGCACCACTTACCAGTTGGGCATAGCTGCATTCAAAATCCCTCGTAGTGGCGCTGGGCCCGTGGTGAAAATGCTGGTGCCACAGCCGCGCCATTTTCGCCACATCATTGGTCTCCGGCTCGGGAATCTTGTGAACATTCGCTGAGCGGTAAACCAGCCAGGCGATAGCGGTGGCATAGCGCAAGTTGGTGGTCAGCTCGCTGTGGGGGTGATCGAGAAAGTCTCGCTGGCTGGCCAGGCCGCGTACCTTTGAGGCCAGGGCTGGATGATCGATCAGATAGTGATCCCAGATCTCCCGGTGCGTGTGTGGTTGGATTTGATAGATGCCCAATCCATGGCGCCGTCCCTGCTTGAGATGAAACCCGAGCTGTGATTCTTGTGCGGCTGTGCCGAGCAGGAGGTTTTCCATGCCCTGACTCCAGGCTCTCAGGTGTTTGAGGGTCGGACGGATAACCTGGAGGCGCAATTCGTCCAGACAAATGCCCATAGTGTTGTCTTTTTTTCTGTGGCTGTTCTGAATATTTAGTTTGCGGATTGAGTCGACGCCACCTGTTGGGTAGATTTAGGCGCAATAAACATAACAATTTTTGAAGTGGTACCGATCCCGTAGCTCATTTTGCCCAAAAAGCGAGCAGCGAGTCGCAGAAAGTGCCCTCTCTAGGTGCCACTCAGTTTGAGTAGAAGGAATCCCCCATGCCTGCACAGTGGCTCGTAGCCCTAACCTTTATCGCCTACCTGGCCCTAATCCTGGTGATTGGCATTTACGCTTATATGCGTACCAAAAATGCCAGTGATTATTTCCTTGGTGGCCGTTCATTGCCCCCTGCCGTTGCGGCGCTCTCTGCTGGGGCCTCTGACATGAGCGGCTGGTTACTGCTGGGATTACCCGGTGCTGCCTATGCTGCGGGGATGTCTGCGGGCTGGATTGCTATAGGCCTCTTTTCCGGTATCGTGCTGAGCTGGGTCAGTATGGGGCGCCGCCTGCGCATATATACCTATGAACTGGATGATTCCCTGACGGTGCCAGCCTACCTGGATCGCCGTTTCAAGATGGGCCACCCTTATCTGCGCACGGTATGCGCTATTTTCATCTTGCTGTTTTTCCTCTTTTACGTGGCTTCGGGCCTGATTGCCGGCGGTAAGTTATTTGAGACTGTTTTTGGTTGGGACTACCACTTTGCGGTGGTTATCGGTGCAGTTGCAGTGATTTCTTACACGCTATTTGGCGGTTTCCTGGCGGTATCCTGGACAGATGTATTCCAGGGTCTGCTAATGAGTGTTGCTCTGATTGCCGTTCCTTTAGTGGTGATTTCCGATCAGGGTGGCTTTTCCGCCAGCTGGGCTCAGTTGCAAGCACAACAGCCCCAGTTAACGCATTGGTTGACTGATGGCAGTGGACAGGCGTTGGGCATGGTTGCCATTTTGAGTTCTCTCGCCTGGGGGCTGGGCTACTTTGGCCAGCCCCATATCCTGGCGCGTTTTATGGCGGTACGCAGCCCGGATGATGTACCTGCGGCTGCAACCGTTGCCGCAGTTTGGTCCCTGGTTGGCTTTTTGGGTGCTATGGCAGTTGGCCTGTTTGCCCACCTACAGATGCAGCAGGGGCTGCCGGATGGCGAGACGGTCTTTATGGAACTGGTTCAGGTTCTGTTCCATCCGATTGTCGCGGGTGTACTGCTAGCGGCGATCCTCTCCGCCATTATGAGCACCGCAGATTCCCAGCTGTTGGTGTCCTCTGCAGCATTGGCAGAGGATATTTATCATGTCTGGTTTGGACGTAAGACCAGTCCTGAAGCCATGGTGAAAGTGGGGCGCTGGGCCGTTGTTGGGCTCTCTCTAATCGCTGTTTGGATTGCTATGGATCCTGATTCCAAGGTCTTGGATGTGGTGAGTTACGCCTGGGCCGGACTCGGCGCCGCCTTTGGACCGGCACTGCTGATCAGCCTCTACTGGTCAAGAATGACTGGCAGCGGTGCCATTGCAGGGGTGATTGTCGGTGGTGGCACAGTGGTGATCTGGGAGCAGCTCTCCGGTGGTATCTTCGATACCTATGAATTGCTGCCGGGCTTTATTTTCTCAGCAGCTGCTATCGTCATAGTTAGCGTACTGACGAAATGCCCGGAAGCCGTGGCCTCCCAGCATAAAAAATTGCTGGGCTAACCCCGGAGGGCTTGTACTTGCGGCCCCCAGTGATGGGGCTGAGTGCAGTGTGACAGCTACGCAAAGGGCGCGCCTGTGATATGGGTGCGACTGTTGTGAAGCGAAAAGGATTTCCATCCGCAGCGATTATTCAAATAGCGGTTGGAGATACTGAGTGATCAAAGTTCATCTCGGTGATATCACGCGATTAAACGTCGATGTCATCGTCAATGCCGCCAACGCTCGTCTACTCGGCGGTGGTGGAGTGGATGGCGCCATTCACCGTGCGGCGGGTCCAGATTTGTTGGATGCCTGCCGCAGTATCGGGGGTTGCCCGGTTGGTGAGGTCCGTGCCACTAGCGCTTTTTCAATTCCTGTCAAACGTATTTACCACACGGTTGGGCCAGTCTGGCGCGGTGGCCGTTTGGGTGAGCCAGAGCTTTTATCGAGCTGTTACCGCCAATGCCTGACTTTGGCGCGGCGAGAGAACATGCGTTCCATCGCATTCCCCGCAATTAGTTGCGGTGTTTATGATTATCCTCCCAGGCTTGCGGTAGAAATTGCCGTTGAACAGGTGCAGCAGCACTTGGAGAGAGAGGGGAGCCACAGAGTATTGTTTTCTGCTGTTTCGATAGGGAGATGGCTGAACTCTATCACGCTCAGCTGGATGCATACGTGCGGCGTTGACAAAATATTTTACCTGGCACTTTCGGCCATTGATTACCGTTTGTGCCCGGAGGATCATAGCTCTCCTGACAATGACACAATAAGAAAAGGAGATTGTCATGCGCACCGCCCAGCAGTGGTTTGCCGAATACGGCGAGAGCCACCAGAACCCGATCAATAAATCCATTCACTGGGTTGCAGTACCGGTAATTTATGCAACTGTTGTTGGCCTGCTATGGGATATTCCGCAGCCGCAGTTTATGGCGGCGATCCCTTGGTTGAACTGGGCTGTAGTGATCACAGTGCCAGTGATGCTTTTCTATTTTGCCCTTTCCTTTGCAATTGCTATTGGCATGACTGCCTTAACGGTAGTTTGCCTCTGGGCCTGGTCGATAGCGGAGCGCCTGGGGGTGCCCGTTTGGCAGACGGCACTGGGACTATTTGTAGTGATGTGGATTTTTCAGTTTATAGGCCACCATATCGAAGGGAAAAAGCCCTCTTTCTTTAAAGATATTCAGTTTCTACTGATTGGCCCGGCTTGGGTTATAGGTTTTGTTTATCGCAAGCTGGGAATCCACTACTGATCACTCTTGCCAACTTGCAGTAGGGGGCTGACTAGTCGCCCCTACTAATGGGCTTATCGATTGTAGTGAACTGGTACTTCCAGGGTTTCTTTTACTTCCTCCATCACCACGTAACTGGTGCACTCCTGTACTTCTGGCAGTGTCAGAAGAGTCTCACCGTAAAACTTGCGGTAGGCGCTCATATCCGCAACCCGTGCTTTGATCAGGTAGTCAAAATTGCCAGAGACCAGATAACACTCTTGTACTTCCGGTAGTGCGGCCACAGCGTTGCGGAACTCTTCAAATGCGTCCTGGGCGGACCGGTTAAGGCGAATCTGTACAAAAACCACCAGGGCGGCATCCAGGAATTCTGGATTGATCAGGGCAGTGTATCCTTGGATAACGCCATCATTCTCCAGTCGTTTTACCCGTTCAACACAGGGGGTAGCAGTTAAACCCACTTGTCGGGCGAGTTCAGCATAGCTGGTACGGCCATTTTTTTGCAGGACTCGCAGGATATTGCGGTCCACGGTATTGAGTTCTTCCGCGCGCTTGCGCATACCTCTGTCTCCTGGATAGATGATCAGCTCAAAAATCGGACTATCGACTAGGTTTAATAGTGGATTCCACTAGTTTGATAAAAAATCTTATAGAAATCCACTTTAGGGGTGGCCTTATACTGGGGAAAACACAGAAATTAGGTGTGGCTTTGTCTATGCGCAAAGATTGCGCCAGATACAGAGATTGAGGAGCAGAAAATGTTGATTGGCGTCCCTAAAGAGATCAAAAACCACGAGTATCGTATTGGCCTGACGCCGTCGAGTGTTCGCGAACTGGTTGGCCACGGTCATCAGGTAATCGTACAGAAAGATGGCGGTGCAGCTATTGGCTTTACCGATGAAATGTACGAGCAGGCCGGTGCCAAGATTATTGATACTCCGGAAGAGATTTTTGCCACTGCCGATATGATCGTCAAGGTCAAAGAGCCGCAGCCGAATGAGTGCGAAATGCTGCGCCCTGGGCAGGTTCTTTACACTTACCTCCACCTGGCTCCAGACCCCAAGCAAACCGAGCTGTTGGTGAAATCCGGTGCAACCTGCATCGCTTATGAAACTGTTACCGACCGCTTTGGTGGTCTGCCGCTGTTGGCGCCGATGTCTGAAGTGGCTGGTCGTATGTCTGTACAATGTGGCGCCCACCACCTGGAAAAAGCTCAAGGCGGCCTTGGAGTATTGCTCGGTGGTGTACCCGGTGTAGCCCCCGCGAAAGTCCTGATTATCGGTGGTGGTGTTGTTGGTACCAATGCAGCCAAGATGGCCCTGGGTATGGGTGCTGATGTAACCATCCTGGATCGCTCACTGCCACGTCTGCGTCAGCTGGATGACATCTTCGGTGGCGCTGTGCGCACCGAATACTCCACAAACGACGCTATTGAAAAGCACGCGCTGGAAGCGGACCTGGTTGTGGGTGCAGTATTGATTCCGGGCGCTGCGGCTCCCAAGCTGCTGACTCGCGACATCATCAGCCGCATGAAGAAGGGTGCTGTGGTTGTAGACGTGGCTATCGACCAAGGTGGTTGTTTTGAAACATCCAAAGCCACTACCCACCAAGAGCCTACTTATGTGGTAGATGGGGTAGTACATTACTGTGTAGCCAATATGCCCGGCGGTGTAGCCCGCACCTCCACCATGGCTCTGAACAACGCTACCCTGCCTTACGCCGTGGCCCTGGCAAACAAAGGTGCTAAGCAGGCGTTGCTGGATGATGCGAATCTTCTGGAAGGGCTGAATGTTCACGCTGGTATGGTGACCTACAAAGCTGTTGCCGATGTATTGGGCTATGAATTTGTGGATCCCAAGCTGGCTCTGCAAAAAGTAGCTGAGTCTGAAGAAGCTGTAGCCTGATTGTTGGCGGCTGCTCAGCAGCCGCCTATTTAAAACGAGCTGCAACGCGCTTGTTATTTGGGAGTTTTTCCCGGAGCGCTCCTGGCGTTCCTCTCTGTGAGACCTGACAGTGAAAGCTGTCATTGATAGCCGCGTATCAACGCGGCTTTTTTATTGCGAGTTTTATTTTCTGGGTTGGCTTACTGCTGCACTGATTTCCCTTAAAGTCAGTTGTTGGCGATAGCTCAGTATCAGAAGACAGGAAGGACTTTACAGAACACTCCATCGGATTTAATCCCGCCTCTATCATTTTTTCTTCCCTGTGAAACGGCAGGATCTTCAATTTACAGAAGCCAAACTTCAACCCGGCGATTTTTGACTTTGCCACTGGAGTTGTTCGATGCAATAGGTAGGTAAGCGCCGAAGCCCTGTACGGGAGCAGTATTTATCTGGTGGTCGCGAAGTGCGGATCGCACAGTTACTGCACGCAGCTTGGATAGAATTACTGAACGTTCCGGGCTGGCTTTTTCGTCGCCAAATCCAATCAGTAGCAATCGGCGATCACGATTTTGGGGTTTTTGCATATAGTTTGCGAGTCTTTGAATATCCTGCTGGGCTTTGTTGTCCAGAGATGCACTACCTTCAGAGAAGCGGAAATTAATACTTAGTCGTTCTGCTTTTTCAGTCAGGGTCAAATACTCCGCTGGGCCTTCCCTTAAGCTGCCAGGCTTTACACCAATTGGGGTCTGTGCAACAAACCCTGTGGCTTTTACCTGCTCTTGTCCCAGCTCACTTTGCACAAAACGTAGAAAATCATCGGCAGCTGGTTTGGCTGAATACACCGGCGTATATAAAAACAGGCGGCGTGATAGGGGATAATCTTCTGTTGCAACAGTTAAGTGTTCAGGTGCTTGAGGCAAAGTATCTTCATCGGAAACAGAGATTGCCTTGGATTGCCTTATTGATGCCAGCCCAACAAAGCCAATGCCGTTGGGGTCTGCGGCAACCAGGTCCGAGAGTTGATCATTGGATTCAAAGCGTTTTGCGCTGCCGGCGAGTGTGTGGCTTTTGCCAAGTACCAGATTCTTGAATGTATCCCAGGTGCCAGATTGATTATCACGGGCATAGACTTTGATTCGACCTTTGTTACCGCCGAGTTGTGACCAGTTGGTAATTCTGCCGGAGAAAATAGAGGCGATTTGTTGCAAGGTCAGTTTTTCGATGCGATTACCGGGATGCACAATAATTGCCAGGCCATCGATAGCAATTACATGCTCTGCCCGGCTACTGCGCATGTCTCCAAGGCGGCTCAGAGATGATAATTCCGTATCCTTGATCGGTCTGGAAGCCATGGCAATATCTGCTTGAGACTGCTCAAGCCCTTTAAAGCCAGTACTTGAACCATGCGCCGCTATATCAATGAAAACGGTGTTACTGCCAGTGTCTGCCTGTACGCGAAGTTCATTGGGAGTGTCCAAGGGGATTACGCGAATATTTCTGGCGCTTTTTGCGGAGAGGTAATCGCGAATCAAGTTGGGTGCCAGCTGTGCACCGATGGTGTTGGATCCGTGTAAGGTAAACAACAGGCCCGAAGTGCTCGAGTCGAAAGGAGGCAGCTCAGCTGAAGCCGCCGGGGTGAGTATAGGCCCCAGTAAAAGTGATAAGGTGAAACATAGCCGGTGAAGGAACAGGTACATAAAAACTCGCCCATAGGGAAGAAAAACGAGGCCGCAAAATATGTCTTATTTATTACAAAATGATGAAATCTTGATGAATAAAACGTGCAAATGTCTCACTATCCACTGTAGGAGTGATTCGTATTAAATGATCGAGTGGAAATTTGAAGCTGTGAGGTAGGAGAGATTAAGGCTTTGTAATAGAGGTGGCTCGGGTGTAAGAGGCTGCTTAATTTTTTTACAACCCCTTTTCCGTTCGGTTGTGTATGCTCAGCGGGCGGGGAAAAGGCGACTTACCAATACTGGCAGCGCGGTTTCCACGCGCAGAATACGCGCTCCCAAATGTACCGAGTGGAAACCGGCCTCCTTTAGCTTTTCAATTTCGTAGGGGATAAAGCCTCCCTCAGGGCCAATCGCAAGCGTTGTTGTCTTATCGATATCAACGGGACAGGCATCGCCACCTACCGGGTGAGCTACCAATTTTAATGTATTGGCGGATAGCTCGGGTAGCTCATCCTCCACAAACGGTTTGAAGCGCTTGCGCAAGATGATTTCCGGCATCTGAGTATCTACAGCCTGCTCAAGGCCTAACAGGCACTGTTCGAATAGTTTATCCGGTTCCAGCCAGGGTGTTTGCCAATAGGACTTTTCTACACGATAGCTATTCAGGAGAACCAGCTTTTTTACGCCTAGGGCAGTGATATGCTGAATAATCCGCTTCAACATTTTAGGGCGCGGCAATGCCAGAACCAGCGTAAGAGGTAGTGGTGGTGGAGGGCTGTTTTGTAACTCCACCCTTATCTCTACTTGTTGATCAGTAAGAAAAGTGATTTCACCAAAACCAATCTTGCCATTGAGTAACCCAACACGCAGTTGCTGCCCCGGTGCAGCTCGATGGACTTGGATAATATGCTCCAACCTGCGGCCTGAGAGGCGTACATGTGTTGAGTCGAAGAAATCAGTTTCCCGTAAAACAATCAGGTTCAAAATCCGCTAACCTTTGCTGGGCCCAGGGAATAATTTTGCTTTGTTTTGCGCAAAAGCTTATTGCTTGGCGGAGGCGATAGCCCCTTTACCCAAGCCTTCATAAGCGCGAACGGTGATTTCTTTTCCAGGCAAATCTTTGGCCAGGGTATTGGCAATATATTGAGCCAGTTGCTCCACGGTAGTATCGCAGTTGATCACCTCGCAACAGCGTACAGGAATCTCCAGAGTGAAATTGCCCTGCTGAGCCCGATAAGCGAAGCTCATGGTTTTCTCGCCCTCCTCAATTAAATCTTCGCGGGTTCCTATATAGATGTCTTCCCAGCGTTTTGCCCATTGTTGCTCCAGCTGCTTGTCGCGCTCTCCAGCAGAATAAATCTGGATGCGGGATCGATGGCCATGGGCAATTCGCTGGCAATTGCCATCGTGTTTTTTTAGCCCATGGCTGTAGTGGTAGAAGGCATCTTCTATTTTTTCATCTTCAAAAGAGAGCTTGAGTTGCTCGACACTGGTCGGAAAGGAGCTGGCCAGCTGCTTTACACTCCAGTTTGCAACGGTGTCTCTATTAATAGTGTCAGCTTCGACTAGAGCGAAAGCCTGCTCAGGCCCGGATACGGCAATTTGCTCGCCATTTGCCAGCTGCCAACTGAGTGAAATTAGCTCGCCTTCATTAGTAAGTGTCAGGCCTGGGGCCTTGGTGGGCACTAAAAGGCGGTGGTCAAGTTGATCATCCAGCCAATGGCGTAGAGTCTTTTTAACGATACCAAAGTCACAAACCATACCCTGGTGATCCAGGGTGCCCTCAAGGGCAGCATTGGCCAGCCATGTCTCTCCTACCAACCCGCGTTCATGGTCCAGGTAGCTGAAGTCAACATTGGTCAAATTATCGACAAAAAGGTGCATGAGTAACTCTATTGAAGGGGTAAAATACTAGACGTCTATTATAACCTGTTAATAGGGCTGGAACTTGCGCCTTTATGCCTCTATAATCGCGCCCTCTTCGGATGCACCGAAGATCGTTGTGGCGGCCCTTCCGGTCCCCTCGCAATGAGCAGCTGTGAACCCCGCCAGGCCCGGAAGGGAGCAACGGTAGCAGTGGTATCATGTGCCGAGGGTGTTGCTGGTTGGGCTGCCTCCATCTTCTCAGTCTTTCCCTTCTATTTTCTTTTAGATCTTCTTTCCCCGTTGCGAAGTAAGCTTCTTGAGACCTCGCGAACTGACTGGTTTTGAGCCGTATTTTCCCCCGGAAAATCTGCAATAAAAGGTATTTTGTGTCGAACTGGGCTTTCAAATTGCGCCTGACGTCGATGACAATATGAAGCTTATGCTATAAACGGCGTCAGTTATAACCAGGCCCAATAATGATTATCTGAGGGGAAGATGAAGAAAATTGCTTTCGCCATCGCCACTACGGTGGCGCTGTCTGCTTGCGACGATGGCCAACAGGCTCCGAAAAATATTGATGTGGCTCAGGCTACTGCAGCAAGTCCGGCGGCAGAACAAGGTCAGCTGACAGCCAAAGATGCCCAGGCGTTCCTGGATGGCGCCCAGGCGCGCCTGGAAAAAATGGCCCAGGAGATGAGCCATGCAGCCTGGTTGGCTTCGACTTACATCAATATGGACTCCCAGTACGTTGAAGCGCTCGCCAGTGAGCGTTACACGACCCTGGCCGTGGAACTCGCCTCCGAAGCAGCTAAGTTCAATAACCTGGAACTGGATGCAGATACCCGCCGCAAGCTGACTATGTTGAAGCAGGGCTTGGTATTCCCCGCTCCGAAGGATCCGGCATTAACTTCCGAATTGGCTCAAATCGGCTCGAAGATGCAGGGTATGTATGGCGCTGGCAAATACTGCCGTGAGGAGTCGGGGGATGAGAAGTGCTATACCCTGACCGAAATGGGTCAGATGATGGCCACCAATCGCGACCCTGAACTACTCAAGGATCTTTGGGTCGGTTGGCGCAAAGTCTCTCCTCCAATGAAGCCACTTTATGAGCGCCAGGTTGAGATCGGCAACGCCGGTACCAAAGAGCTGGGCTATGACAACTTGAGTGTTTTCTGGCGCTCCAAGTACGATATGAAACCGGATGCTTTCGCAGCTGATATGGATACGCAGTGGAATAAGGTGAAGCCTTTGTATGAGGCCCTGCATTGCCATGTGCGTGCCAAGCTGAATGAGCATTATGGCGATGAGGTTGCACCTGCCCAGGGCAAAATTCCGGCACATTTGCTCGGTAACATGTGGGCTCAGGAATGGGGCAATATCTATGAATTGGTTAAAGATGAGGACATGCAAGCGCCTTATGACCTGACTCAGCTCGTTGTTGACTCTGGCATGAGTGAGAAGGATATGGTGAAGGTGGGTGAGAAGTTCTTCACCTCTCTTGGCTTTGAGCCGCTACCTGATACTTTCTGGGAGCGCTCACAGTTCACCCAGCCCCAGGATCGGGATGTGGTATGTCATGCCAGTGCCTGGAATATGGATGGTCAGGACGACATTCGTATCAAGATGTGTATCAACAAGACTGGTGAAGACCTGGTTACAATCCATCATGAATTGGGCCATAACTTCTACCAGCGCATCTATAAGGACCAGCCTTTCCTCTACAAAGAGGGTGCCAATGATGGTTTCCATGAAGCTGTTGGCGACACTATCGCGCTATCTATTACCCCGAAGTACCTTAAAGAAATCGGCTTGATGAATGAGGTGCCGGACGAGAGTAAGGATATTGGCTACCTGATGCAGCAGGCGCTGGATAAGATTGCCTTCCTGCCTTTTGGTTTGTTGGTAGATAAATGGCGTTGGCAGGTATTTAATGGCGAAGTGCAGCCTTCCGATTACAACAAGGCATGGTGGAAATTGCGTGAGGAATACCAGGGTATTGAAGCTCCAGTAGAGCGCACCGAAGCGAATTTTGACCCGGGTGCCAAGTACCACATTCCAGGTAATACGCCTTATGCCCGCTACTTCCTTGCGCGTATTCAGCAGTTCCAGTTCCATCGTGCACTCTGTGAGGCCGCTGGTGAAACCGGGCCGCTGCATCGTTGCTCTATTTACAAAAATGATGAAGCGGGCGAGAAGTTGCGCACCATGTTGGCTATGGGTGCAAGCAAGCCCTGGCCCGATGCAATGGAAGCTCTGACTGGCCAGCGCGATCTGGATGCCTCGGCAATTATCGATTACTTCCAGCCTTTGATGGCCTATCTGGAAGAGCAAAACCAGGGGCGTCAGTGCGGCTGGTAATCTGCTGGTTATCCAATAGCGTATTAGCGCACTAATTAAGAAAGGGGGCTCCCCCTTTCTTATTGTTCCGATGGTTTCTTCAAAGCTTTTCTGGAGTATTCTTTCAATTGCACTCTCTGTTCTTATAAAGTTGTGCTTGAATCCAATAATTTGGCATACAGCTGAGTAATAACATTCATATTGCGCAGCATTAGATCGGTAGTGCCTGTAATTACTTGAATCTGGCGCTTCTCAGATATTTTCATCTCTCCTTCGAACCCGCGACTGGCGTAATTTAGGTGATCCTGAGCTTTACGCAGATTGTGGGTGATTTCGGGTGTGTTGAGTGGGCTTTCCAGAAGCTGGTTAAGGCGGTTGGAGTACTCGGAAAGATCCTGTTGCAGACCGCTACTGGCATTATCTTGGGAAATTTCCCAGAGTTTAGCAGCATAGTTTTTGGCTATGCGCTGGGAGAGCATGCGTTGCCGACCTGCGATGTTAATTAACTCAGCGCTATTATGCGGTGCAAGTTGCTGGAGCTTCACAACATAAGCATGGGTTTCAGACAGGAGTTCATCACTCCGTTCAAACAGCTTAGTAGCGCTTTCCTTGCTGGTGGGTTGGAGGGCGATTTTTTCAAATTTTTCCCACTCCTTTTGCACTTTTATTAATTGGGTTTCGATTTTTTCCGCGCCCTGAAAGTTACTTAGTTTTTCGTGGTTTCGCTTGAACTCCTGGAGGGACCTTGAAAAGACTTTTTTGTGGTGCTCCGCACTGGGCTGTATTCCGCGGAGGATATACGCCTGGGTGATACGCTGAGACAGCATCCGCTGTCGGCCAGCTATATTGATGGCATCTCCCATGGTGAAGGCCGAGATATCGAAGCTTAAGAATAACAAGAAAAGTACTGCTATTAACTTCATGATTTTACTCTTGTTGCTTGGTTGTTTTCGGTTTTGATTTTTGTTTGATCGGGCTGGTGCCGGGGTATAGATCCGGTACTGCTGCCAGTGGTGCTCGGTTCGCCTAAACTTCTAGTGCCCTCAGTAGGTTGTTCATTGCAATCGGGTTCAAGGTGGAATTTCAGTTGTTACTATTTTGCTTGCTCCCTGTTCCAGGTCATGGTCACAACAAAGAAAGAGGGGTGGTTCTAGTGGCCGCTTTTTGTTGAGAGTCATTGGTAGAATTTAATCGACAAGCAAAATTGTTGGCGTTGGATTTTTGGGTTAGACAGAGATTTGAATTTAATTAACTTGAGGGGTGTTTATAGCAAATTTGCCTGGATGGTTATCTACCCCCTTTTTTTAAGGTCGGGGCTGTGGTGGTATAGGCAAGGCTTTGGGGGCTTGAAGCGGGTGTCTTTTGTTGGTCTGTAAATAAAAAAGGCCCTACCGGAGGTAGAGCCTTTTTTTCGTGGGGACTTGCTAATCAGAAGCGGTAGTTAATGGCTGCACTGAACAGCCAGGCCTCTGTTTTGGTCGTGCCGCCATCGTAGTAGGTCGGGACGGGGATTGGTGTATATTCCTGAATTCTCTCGTCGTCACCCCAGATGTAAGCTATGCCGGCATCTACGCTCAGCTTTTCATTATATTGATAGGTTCCACCAAGCGTGAGCCACTGACGATCGGTGTCTGGAATGGATAATGTGCGCCAGGTGATGGGGAGGTCCAGGCCAGTAGTGGCAAGAATTTCTTCTTGCTCGTGACGATTGAAACCATCGCGCGCTGCACCTTGGTCATAGGCATAGCCGAAGCGCACGGTAATATCATCATTGTAGAAATACTCGCCAGCGAGGCTGAAGCGTGAACCGCTTTTAAAGTTTTCTTCTTTGATGAGTAGAGGATTGAACCCCTCACCAGCGCTTGGGATAAAGGCTTCGAGACGCTCAAACTCTTCCCAGTTGGTCCACATATAGCCAACTGCAACTGCCCATTGGTTGTCGAAGCGGTGGTAGAAACCCAGCTCCAAAGTATCCGGCAGGTCTAACGTGAGGTTGCCGCTGGTATCATCAAATGGCGCGGCAGGGGGAGGTATTAAGTCGGAACTCACATCCCCTTTGAGTTTGGGATCGTACTTGGCATGGTAAGAAATGCCGGCGCGGGTATTATCACTGATGCGCCACAATGCACCTAAGGTCCAGCTAACATCCCAGCCATCGCCCTCAATCTTAAGAACGGAAGCGCCAGAGAGGCCTCTGCCTAAGACCGCAGGATTACTGAAGATTGGGTCAAGAACAAAGTCTGTCGGTATATTGGTCTTCAGGGTTGCATCGGCGTACAGGAAATTGATAGAAGCGCCAATGCTAAAGGTGTTATTAATATCGTAAGCAATAGAGGGCTGGATATTGACTGTCAGCAGCTCAGTTTGGTTTGCAATGGCAGCCGCTGGAAAGCTATCGGGGAAGTCAGTCTCAAGGCCAAAATCTGTATACATGGCCAGGCCCCAAGACCACTCATCGTTGATCGGTGCGGCTAAATAACCGTTGGGAATCCATGCGCTGGTAGCGTAATCGTCGGCATCAGCCCGAACAGTGGTCCGGGTGCCCGGGATTGGCCCGAAATAAGTAACATCGCCAGATACGTCGATATTGGGGTCTACGTAAGTAAGGCCACCTGAAATAGTGTAGGTGTCAAACAGCGCAGAGCCCGCGGGGTTGCGTGCGAGGATAGAGGCATTGTCACCGATGGTGTTTTCGGCGGCGAAGGCGCGGCCTAGGCCAGATGCGCTGGTTTCCTGCAGGTAGAAACCTGCTGCCATTGCGCCTTGGGAAACGGAGCCGATTGCTGCGGCCAGAACTGCGTGTCGCAGGTATTTCTTATTCATGAGAGCCCATCTCTAAGTCTGCTGATTACTGAAAACCATATGCAGCATTTGAATAAATGCTGTTACATGGAAGGAAGGCCGTTAGACTTATATAGATACCTTCCGATTTCATAGCAAATCCCTTACTGGAAAAGTTAGGCAATAGAAAACTGCCTGAGCAAGGGAAAGGAGTCACTTTATAATGAGAAAGGAGGCAAAAATCCATCAAATGAATAGATTTTTTTGCCTCGCGGGGAACTGGTTTTTTATTGGCCTGAGCTGACGTTTTTTCCATTAATGGATAGATTTGTCATGGTGATTTGGTATTTTTTACCATTTTCCTCTCTTTGAACAAGCTTCACTAACGCATAGTTCCACTGGGGGGCAATCCAGACTGTTGTCTCTCTTGCAGAGTCGGCATCCCGAACCCTGCGCACTTTAATTGTCTCGATTTCCCCCATCGGGGTATCCAGGGTTTCAGTGCCTTCTCGGGCAAAAGTGTATTTGCGAATCTTCTTGCCATCGGCAATTTCGTACTGGAGGTCTTCTTTGCCTGCGGCGACATCCATTGTCAGTTGCAACTGGTAGCTGACCTTATCGAGAATATGTGGAGGTACATCTTTCAAATCCCTTTCGGGATTGGAAACATTGAGTACCATGCCCTTGTCTGGTTCAAAATTGAGCACAGTGCCGCGATTACGGCCCAGTCCTTTGCGGCGATATTCGTAATGGTAGGGAGTTATGTGGCCGTTCTCACTGGTAAAGCGGGAGTACTCTTTGATGCTGGCAAATAGGGTGTTGGTGCTGAAATCCAGTCGCCAATTGCCCTGCTGGCCTGTGAGCTCGCGGGTGGCGGTGACGCTGATACCATTGAAGCGCGCAGTATAGGTCGCTTTAAAGGGTTCTAATTGGTTGGCCAGGGTTTGGCTGGTGAGTAGAAAAAGAAATAGAGAGGAAACTAAAAAACGCACGGCTGAGCCCCACTAATACTGAGTCTCCTTGAATATTAGCCGGCGGGACTGGCAAAGTACATTGAAGGACTTTTACCCCGCCAGCTAATAACAGGTCTCAGCTGTTTAGTTTGGCTCCGCTACGGGGTAGGAGTTCGCCATCCAACTGGGAGCGATCACCGTGCATATGCAACCTTTTCTCTGCGAACCAGGTAACTGCCATTGGGTATATTGCATGTTCCTGCACTTGAACCCGCTTGGCCAATGACTCTGTTGTATCCCCATCTTTTATAGGGACTACAGCCTGGATGATGGCTGGGCCCCCATCCAGTTCTTCGGTAACAAAGTGCACGGTAGCGCCGTGCTCGCAATCACCGGCATCCAGGGCGCGCTGGTGGGTGTGTAAGCCCTGGTACTTTGGCAGCAGGGAAGGATGAATATTGAGTAGGCGCCCGCTGTAGTGCTGTACAAACTCCGGTGTCAGGATGCGCATGAAACCGGCCAGGACTACCAGATCTGTTTGTTGGCTGTCGATCTCGGAAATCAGAGCACGGTCAAAATCCTCTCGGCTGGAGAACTCCCGATGATCAATCACTGAGCATGAGACGCCAGCTTCGGCGGCTCGAGTCAGGCCGTAGGCCCCAGATTTATTACTGATAACTGAGCAGATAGAAAAGGGCGCGTCGGTTTTTGCCGAGGCATCCAATAGCGCTTGCAGGTTACTGCCACTGCCGGAGATCAAAACGGTAACTTTGCATACACCCTGAGTCATTATAAGCCTGCCAGTTCAACAGCTTCCGAGCCCTCAACGGCATTTTCAATGCTGCCCACTACAAAGGCTTCCTCACCCAGTTGTTTGAGGGTTTCCAGAGCTTTATCAGCTTGATTAGCAGGTACACAAATTACCATGCCGACACCGCAGTTGAATGTGCGGTACATTTCGCGTGGGTCGATATTGCCTGCGCCCTGCAGCCAGCGAAATACCGCCGGCATTTCCCAGCTGCTAACGTCAACGCGCGCAAGGCACCCTTCAGGAAGAACACGGGGCAGGTTTTCCAGCAGGCCGCCGCCGGTGATATGGCTGAGGGCATTAACCTGGACACTCTTCATCAGCTGCAGCAGGTTCTTGACATAGATACGAGTGGGCGCCATTAAGGCTTTGGCCAGGGTTTCTCCGCCAACAGCCTCTTCCAAGTCGGCACTGCTGACTTCCAGTACTTTTCGGATCAGTGAGTAGCCATTGGAGTGAGGCCCACTGGAAGAGAGACCGATCAAAATATCGCCGCTTTTGACTTTGCTGCCGTCGATGATTTCTGATTTTTCCACCACTCCCGTACAGAATCCGGCCAAGTCGTAGTCGTCGCCCTCATACATGCCTGGCATCTCGGCGGTCTCGCCACCTACCAGTGCACAGCCGGCCAGCTCACAACCTTTACCAATTCCAGAGACTACCTCAGTGGCGATATCTACATTGAGTTTGCCGGTAGCGTAGTAATCGAGGAAGAACAGGGGCTCAGCGCCTGCGACGACAAGGTCGTTGACGCACATGGCAACCAGGTCAATGCCGATGCTGTCGTGGATACCCAAGTCCATTGCCAAGCGTAGTTTGGTTCCCACACCATCGGTGCCAGAAACTAATACGGGCTCTTTATAGCCAGAGGGCAATTGGCAAAGGGCGCCAAAACCGCCCAGGCCGCCCATTACTTCTGGCCGGGAGGTGCGTTTGGCTACATGTTTGATGCGCTCTACCAGGGCGTTACCCGCGTCGATATCGACTCCGGCATCTTTATAGGAGAGGGATGATTGAGTGGATTGCGGCTTGGAATCGCTCATGATTCTTCCTGCGGTGGGTATTCGAAGGGCGCGTATTCTAGCCGGGTCTTGCCTCAGTAGCCACGCCCTGGCGGCATCTCATTAGGTGATTATGGAATTTATCTCCATGTTGGCCTGTTGAAATACACGAATAGTGAGAACTCGGGGCTGAGAGAAGTCGCCGACGCTGATACAATAGCCCCAATTTTTATCCTAACCGTGGATTTTGGCGTCTTGCGCATCAATAACAATTTCGTGCAAGCTCACGGGGTGGAATGAGGTTTGGAGAGAAATCCTATGCACAAGCTGCTCCGGCAGGGATTGGTGTTGCAGTTACTGGCACTGCTTTTCGGTGCGCTAAGCCTGCCAGTCCAGGCTCGAGTTATCTCGGATCTATACGAAGTGGTTGAAGCCGTGCCCAGTCGTGGCGCTACAGACCGTGCGGCTGCGGGTAGCCGGGGACTCGAGCGGGTATTTGTGCGGGTTACAGGGGATGCCGCTATTGGCAGTAACCCCAATCTGCAATCGCTCCTGCCAAAGGCTCAACAGTTAGTACAGGGCTATCGCTACACTAGCGAGAACAATCAGCTTTATCTTCATCTCTCTTTTGACCCCCAGGCTGTCTCCAGGCAAGTTCACCAGCTGGGTTTACCTATGTGGCCAAATAACCGCCCAGGCACTTTGGTCTGGCTGGCCGTAGATACACTGCAAGATGGCCGCAGTGTCCTGCGTGAAGAAGATGCTCCAGAATTATTCTCTGTGCTTGACGCTATGGCCATAGAGCGGGGCGTTCCACTGGATTTCCCAGTGATGGATCTCAACGATCAGCGCAATATGCCTTTAGGGTCCCTCTGGGCTCAAGACGAGGCAGCTGCCGAACGTGCGGGTTTTCGCTACCGACCCGATGCTACTCTGATGGGGCGCCTATTGCAGGCTTCCGGCCGCCGCTGGCAGGCAGATTGGCTGCTGTTACACGGTGGGCGCAGCTATGCGTTCGACAGTAATGGTGGTTCTTTGGAAGAGGTGGCCTTACGAGGGGTTAACCAGATGGCTAACTTGTTAGCCCAGCGCTATGCGGTGCGCCCAGAAGGACAGGATGCTGAATCTGGAGCTGTGATTGTTGAACTGTCTGGTGTTGGTAGTTTTGCCGACTATACCGAAGCTTTGGCTTACCTGCAGGGGTTGGCTCAGGTGAGCAGTGCTCAGCTGCTCTCAGTGGAGAGCGATCGAGCGCGCTTGGCCTTGGTCACCTCTGTGGGGATGCGCAATTTACGTGATGCCCTAGCACTAAACCATAAATTGAGGGCACAGGGCCACGGGGACCCCATCGACCTGAGTGGAAACCGTGCCCCACTGGGCAGTGCTGACAATCCGTTGCGTTATCGCTGGGACTGAGATGAGTATTCCGCAGCAGTTGCCACTGGGCGTTTCCCTCCGGGACGATGCCACTTTCGATAACTTCTATCTGTCTGAGATGGACCCCAACCGTCAGGTTGTAGCCATGCTTCAGTCGTTTGCAAGTGGGCAGAACCCCGAGTCGGCAGTGTATATCTGGGGGGAGGCCGGTAGTGGT
This sequence comes from Microbulbifer sp. MLAF003, assembly GCF_030012965.1. Lineage (NCBI taxonomy): Bacteria > Pseudomonadati > Pseudomonadota > Gammaproteobacteria > Cellvibrionales > Microbulbiferaceae > Microbulbifer > Microbulbifer sp. MLAF003. The sequence goes on along the minus strand of NZ_CP120232.1, from coordinate 3,557,892 downwards.
GTCAGCCATTTGTTACAGTCGGCCTGCCAAAGTGCCGAGGCCAATGGTCGTACGTTCCAATACCTGCCTATGGCTGAGCTGATGGCGATGGACCCTCTGGTGCTTTTGGATGGCCTTGAGCAGCTGGATCTGGTTTGTATTGATGACCTGCACCTTTTGGAGGGGCAGCCACAGTGGCAGACGGCGATGTTCCACCTATACAATCGGGTTAGGGATAGTGGCAGGCAGCTGTTGCTTGGGGCGCGTAAGTCCCCCCGGGGGATGGACATTGCCCTCGCGGACTTGCAGTCACGTCTTCAGTGGGCTCTGGTATTCCAGCTACAACCCATGAACGATAAGGATAAGGTAGCTGCACTGCGCAGGCGCAGCCGCTTGCGTGGTTTTGATTTGCCTGAGGATGTGGCCCAATACATATTACACCGCGCCCCTAGGGATACCCGGGCCTTATTTCTGTGCTTGGAGCAGTTGGATAGAGCTTCCCTGATGGCACAGCGCAAAATCACCATCCCCTTTGTGAAGCAAGTGCTGGATATCTAATTGGTTAGATGATTGACCGGCGCTACACTGCGCCGGTAGTTTATCTACAAAAATATTCTACTCCCGGATCTTTTCTCAGATCCATCAGATGCCCTTATTGGTCCTTTTTCTTTGATTTTCCCTCGCCCCACAATATCAAGTGGTGACGGCCTTGGGGCTCGTGCGTAAATTGCTGTCCCTGCTTACTTCCGAGGCTCACAGCCAGAGGAGATTGATATGCCAAATGTTCATAGAATCCTCTATGTGAGTCACGCTGCGGAAGATGAAAGTAGCGGCTTATTGCAGGCATTTGCAGTTGCTCGCAATAACCATGCGGATATTAAGGTTTTGTTAGTGTGCCCTGCAGTACCTGAAGGTTTTGAGGATTTTGGTGAGTTGTGTGAAAAGGCCATGCTGGAGCGGGTAAGGGGGAGATTGCTTCAGCCCAGGAGAGGATGAACCTGCCCAAGGATCAGATAAAACTGGAAATAGAATCTGACTGCGGTCCACGCCCCGCCGAACGGGTGATTCGTCGGGTTCTTACCGGGGGCTATGACTTGGTCATTAAGAATGTAGAAGGGCGCACCCAGCGTAAGGGTTTTAAAGCTATTGATATGGAATTATTACGTAAATGCCCTTGTCCGGTTTGGTTATGTCGGCCAATAGAGCGTACTCACACTGATATTCGGGTTGCAGTGGCAATAGACCCAGAGACCGATGCGGCTAGTACTTATGATCTGGCAATTCGCCTGTTGCGCTGGGCTAGGGTATTGGCGGATAGCTGCAGTGGCACCCTACATGTAATTTCCTGCTGGGACTATGACGTGGATGAGTATCTGCGCCGCCATTTTCCGCTCAGTGCTTCTGAAGAGGAATTGGATCAGGCTACCGAGGCTGCGCGATCCCAACATCGCTCGAAGCTGGATGTGCTGATCCGTGCATCGGGCATTGGTGGAGACATACAGGTCCATCACGTGATTGCCCATCCTGATAACTATATCCCGCTGCTAATCGATGAGGAAAAGCTTGATTTGTTGGTGATGGGAACGGTGGGGCGCGCAGGAATACCTGGATTTATTATGGGTAATACCGCAGAGAATATCTTACAAAAAGTTAGCTGCTCTCTCCTAGCGTTAAAGCCCAGTGATTTTGAATCCCCTATTAAAATTTAATTTTTGGATTCTTGGTTAAGGTGCAATTGATATATTAATTTCTTTTGTTTCAAGTTATTAGATTTTTTTCAGGGTCTTTTTTTCATCTTTCTTATATGTTGGGTGGCTTGGGGTTTTAGTTTCTTTTGATTGTTTTTTCTGAGTGAAAAATTCAAGAAGGTTATTGTCTAGAGACAGTATGGCCTGGTATTTCTGAATATTGCTTTTATTTAGCTGTTTAACTCTTATTGATGTTATCAATATTTACATATTGATTGCCAAATTACTTGTTCCTTGGTGCCAGTTGGGTTTTATTTAAGTCGGGGCTTTTCAAGTGGCTACTTACCTAAATTGATTTTTAGTTGGTGTTTTGTCGCTCAATTCTACTTATTCGTCGCACTAAAAAGCCAGAGCGGTTGTGCCAGACCTCATTATAGAGTGAGAATGGAGTCACAAGTTAGGAGGAGAAGATAATGATAAAAAGGATATCCAAATGGTTAGGCGGGATACTATTACTCGGGGTAGTAGCAGTATCGGTCTTTGCTGTCAATGCGATCTATTTTAAACCCTGGTCTATCAATGTGTATTTCGAGCGTGCTTTTATTAAGCTCGGCAGCACCAGTCCAGAGATTCTCTCCCAACTGCGGGTGTTGGAGCAATTTGGTATCGATGGGCACAATGCTCACCTGGATGATGTTTCTGAAGAAGAACAGCAACGCCAGATGCAAATGATTAAAGATGAGCTGGCAGTGCTGCAGGGGTATAACCGCGAGGAGCTAAACGGGCAGAAGGCAATTTCATACGATGTGTTTGCTCACTTTCTTGGCAATATGGTGGAGGGAGAGCGGTGGAAACATCATAATTATCCGCTTAACCAGATGTTTGGGGTACAAAATAGCTTGCCCGAATTTCTTGCCGAAGTACACCAGATCAATAATGTCAAAGAGGCAGAGTATTATCTCTCCCGGCTAAGCGAGGTTGATAGAAAGTTCTCCCAGGTGCTTGACGGGTTAAGAATCCGTGAACAGAAAAAAATTCTACCACCTCGCTTTGTTATCGATAGTGTATTGGAGGAGATGCAGGATTTTATTGCTGTTCCTGCTCATGAAAATATCCTCTTTACCTCTTTGCAAGAGCGCTTAGGGAAAATTGAAGGATTACCGGAGCAGGAGCGCACACGTATTCTGGGTAGGGGTGAGGCTTTGATTGATGCGGAAGTTTATCCTGCATATAAAAGCCTGATCGCTTATTACCGTGAGTTGCAACCACAGGTCTATGAAAATAATGGGGTTTGGGCATTACCGGATGGTGATGAATTTTACGCTTACCAAGTGCGCAGTCATACATCCACTGATTTGAAACCGGAGGATTTGCATCGTATTGGTCTTGAGGAGGTTGCTCGTATTGAAGGGGAGATGAGCCGAATTTTCGCCTCGGTAGGCCAGGATAGCGGCAGTATCAGTGAGCGTTTCGCGGGGATTAATAATGACCCCCAGTTCCTTTATGAGGATTCTGATCAGGGGCGTGAGCAGATCATAGCCGATTATCAAGCGATGATTGATGAGGTAAATACGGGCTTGGGAGATTACTTTGATATAAAGCCGGCGATGGGTGTTGAAGTTCGTCGTGTGCCTGAATTTAAGGAGCAGGGGGCTCCCGGCGCCTATTATAATCCCCCGGCTATGGATGGTTCTCGCCCCGGTGTATTTTATGCAAACTTGCGAGATGTTCATGAAACCAAGAAGTTTGGCATGCGCACCTTGGCCTATCATGAAGCTGTTCCCGGCCATCATTTTCAATTGGCGATAGCCCAGGAATTACAGGGGGTTCCCACTTTCCGAAAAATGGGTTTATTTACTGCCTATGCCGAAGGCTGGGCCCTCTATGCTGAGCAGGTAGCGAAGGAGGCTGGTTTCCAGGAAAACCCCTATGATGACCTGGGTCGACTGCAGGCGGAAATGTTTCGTGCTGTACGATTGGTTGTGGATACCGGCATGCATCACAAACGCTGGAGTCGTGAGGAAGCTATCGAGTATATGGTGGAAAAAACTGGTATGACAGAAACTGAGGTTACCACTGAAATTGAACGTTATCTTGTGATGCCGGGCCAAGCCCTGGCTTATAAAGCAGGGATGTTGAAAATCCTGGAGCTGCGTGAAAGGGCCCGTGAAAAATTGGGTGGCGACTTTGATATTCGACAGTTCCACAACGTGGTCTTAACTAATGGAGCCTTGCCATTGGCAGTGCTTGAGCAGCAGGTGGACAGCTGGATCACAATGAAAAAAGGGTAATGCTTTTTCGTACCCATAAAATAAAAAGGCCGCTCAATGAGCGGCCTTTTTATTGGGGTTACTTTTGTTATATGAAGCTAGCTATTCGCTTTCACTTGTGCGACCCATTCATTCACGAGCTCTTCCAGTACATCAAGTGGCACTGCACCATTGGCTAGAATAGTGTCGTGGAAGCCGCGAACATCAAACTTGTCACCAAGCTCTGCCTTGGATTTCTCGCGCAGCTCGACAATCTTGAGCATGCCAATTTTATAAGCGGTCGCCTGGCCGGGCATGACGATATAGCGTTCGATAGCCTTAACTACATCGCCTTTTGGGTTGGGGGTATTTTCCACCAAGTAGTCGATGGCTTGTTCGCGAGTCCATTTCTTGGCGTGGAGGCCAGTATCCACAACCAGGCGGCCTGCGCGCCACAACTCCATAGCTAGGCGACCAAAGTCAGAGTAGGGGTCTTCATAGAAACCCAGTTCCTTGGGAACCAGCTCTGAGTAGAGCCCCCAGCCCTCGGTATAGGCCGTGTAGCCACCGTATTTGCGGAATTTTGGAATATCCTGAAGCTCCTGGGCGATAGAGAGCTGCATATGATGGCCGGGGATACCCTCATGGTAAGCCAGTGCTTCCATTTGATAGGTGGGCATATCTGACATGTTGTAGAGGTTGGCGTAGTAAATGCCGGGACGGGACCCATCTGGAGCAGGGCGCTGATAGAAGGCTTTGCCGGCAGATTTTTCACGGAATGGCTCAACAGCTCTTACATCAAGTTCAGCTTTGGGCTTGGTAATAAACAGCTCATCCAAACGCCCTTTCATGGTGTCGATAATAGCGGTGGCTTTCTCCAGGTATTCCGCCTTACCTTCCTCTGTAGTGGGGTAGTAGAACTGCTTGTCGGTTCGCATGAATTCGAAGAATTCCTGCAAGTTACCCTCGAACTTTACTTTGCGCATGATCTCACGCATTTCGTCGTGGATACGTGCAACTTCTTTGAGACCTGTCTGATGGATTTCATCAGCAGTCATGTCGGTAGTGGTGTATACACCCAGTCGGAATTTGTAGAAATCCTCACCATCAGCCAGTTTCCAGGCGCCGTCGTCGGTGGTGGCTTTTTTCTCAAGCTCCTGCAAATAGCCGATCAGTTTTTCATAGGCGGGGCCCGTGCTCTCTTTCAGCGCGGTACTGGCTTTGTTGATGAGTGCTTGTTTCTGCTCTTTGCCAATATCCAGTTTTTCTACTTTGCCTTTAAAGTCAGCAAACAGAGGGCTGTCTTTATCACCGTTAAAAGGTGCACCATTGATCAGGTTTTGCGAATCACTGATCACGTAGGGGAATACGAATTTTGGTACAATAGTGCCGGCTTCAGCATTGGCTTTCAGTTTCTCTTCCAACTGGGAGAAGTACTTGGGCATTGCATTCAGGCGCGCGATATAAGCCTCAGCATCACTTACATCGTCAATGCGGTGCTGGCTAATAAGTAGGGAGGCCGCACTGGTGTGTGTGGCGTACATCTGGTTGACGGGATAGCTGTGGTTGCGCCACTTATAGCCCTCGATATCCTGTTCCAGGTTACGCTTGGCCAAGCGCAAGCTCAGTCGGGTGGCTTCGTCCAGGTTACTGGGGTCAATTTTGTTTAGTTCAGCCAGCTGACGCTTGTCAATTTCCAGGGTTTCTTTGGCGAATTCCGGGGAGAGGTCGTCCCACTTATCGTAGTCCTCTTTTTTGCCCAGGAATGTTTTGAATTCTGGGCTGCGGGAAAGATGCTCCTGGAAGAAGTCCTCGAACATCTGGTTAACCTGTTTGATGGCTTCCTGGCTTACCTCGGTAGTGGTGTCTTGTGAGGCTTTGCTTTCTGCTGCAGGAGCGGTCATATTCTGCTCCGCTGTGTTCGGTTTGCCGCGGTCACAGCCGCTGATAACAAGAGCACTTATGGCAGCTGCGATCAGGGTCGGTTTCAACTTCATGAGCATATTCCCAGTGTTCGGAGGTTCGTTGCTACTTTGTGCCACTCAAGTGGCATTCTCTAGGTTTTCGTTGCTATGGAATTTGCAGTTCCAAAGCGCACAGTAGAAGGTATTGTGCGCACTTGTGGTGCTTTTGGCCAGAGGCAGTTTCCCTCCACTTCGGTGTCACAGTTGCGCCCTGACCAAAAATAAAAAAGCGGGCACAGGGCCCGCTTTTTAGGTGAACTCGCGATTAAGCGAAATTCTGGTTTACAAATTCCCAGTTCACCAGATTCCAGAAGGCTTCCATGTACTTCGGACGCAGGTTGCGGTAGTCGATGTAGTAAGCGTGTTCCCACACATCGCAGGTCATCAGGGGAGTTACACCCTCTTCGGTCAGTGGAGTAGCTGCATTGGAGGTGTTCACGATTGCAACTGAGCCATCAGCCTTTTTCACCAGCCAAGTCCAGCCGGAGCCAAAATTGTTAACGGCACTGGTGGTAAACTCTTCTTTGAATTTTTCAAAGCTGCCGAAAGCGGCAGTGATAGCTTCAGCGATTGCGCCAGTGGCTTCGCCGCCGCCGTTGGGGCTCAGGCAGTTCCAGTAGAAAGTGTGGTTCCACACCTGGGCCGCGTTATTGAATACACCACCAGAGGAGGACTTGATGACTTCTTCCAGGGATTTGTCAGCATCAGCGGTGCCTTCCAGCAGGCCGTTCAGTTTATCTACGTAAGTTTTGTGGTGTTTGCCGTAGTGGTACTCCAAAGTTTCTTCGGAGATATGTGGGGCCAGGGCATTCATCGCGTAGGGGAGTTCGGGCAATTCGAAAGCCATGGTGTCTTCCTTCCTTTGTTTTCGGGTTATTGGTGAGAGCATTCTACACGCGCCGTATGCCAGAATTAAGCCGGCGCGATTGAATAGGGGAATTTGGGACGATTTCCTCGAACTCAAGGGGGGGTATATTGATGACAGTGTGCGACTGTCGTCTATTCTTACCAGTGGCCGCTTACTTTTTCGTCAATTTTTGGTATAACTGCCGCAGAATTCGACGAATCTGTCTCGGCTTTGATTGCCACATAGTATTCGATTTACCGGTACCTGGCTGGGCTGTTTTGAACCAGCCGGTACCGAATTCAGCAGATTTAGCTACCGGGTGTATTAATACATGCAACGCAGAGAGCCCACACTGGACGGCAGCGCCGCTATTGAACCAGCACTGGACCCACGGTCACAAAGAGAGAGTGAGACGGCGACTGAACCGCAGGTTATTGTTGAAGAGCGCCGCGGAGGTTTTTCCTTCCTCGGTATGTGTGCACTTGTCCTCGCTATGGGCGGGCTTGCCGCTTCAGGTTTTCTCTACCAGCAGTGGCAAGAGAGCCGTACTCAATTGGTTAATGCCGAAAACCGTATTGCCGATGCGGAGAGCCGGATTGCCGAGCTGGAGAAGCGTTTTAATCTCTCTGACGAGGAATCCACGGCATCTGTTGAGGTGCTAAATGCTAAAGCCAAAGAGAACTCCTCTGAGATTCGTAAACTCTGGGGTGTTGCTTACGATACTAACCGCAAGAGTATCACTGCGAATAAAGCAGCTGTTGCAGCCAATAAGAAGCAGGTTGCTGCACTCAATACCAAGCTGGGCAGCCTCGATGCCAGTGTGAAGAAGATTGCCGCTGTTGAAACTGCATTGTCGGAGCTGCGCAAGAGTAACACCGACAGCAAGCGCGAGATGACGGATAAAATTTCGCGTTTGGAACGACAACTAGCTTCTGTGCGCAGTGACCTGACTATGCGTGTCGGCGCTAACGAGGAAGCTGTGGAGTCTATCGACGCTTATCGACGCTCTGTTAATAAAGATCTGGTGCAATTGCGCGATGCAATTCGCTCCCTGCAGGCCAGCGAGCCAACTGCCTCATCTATGTAGGCATTGCGAGAAATAAAAAAGGGCGAACCCTATGTTCGCCCTTTTTTATTGCCCTGATAAATCAACAAGTCCCTTGCCAAATCAATAACCGGTCTATAACCCTACATTTCGTGTAGAATCGCCGGCCTTGAGACGTTAATCGGAGTTGGGTATGACCACTATCCGCCAGGATGATCTGATCGATAGCGTGGCTGACGCGCTGCAATTTATTTCTTACTACCACCCACAGGACTTCATTCGGGCCCTGAACAAGGCTTATGAGAAAGAGGTCAACCCGGCGGCCAAGGACGCCATGGCACAGATACTGATCAACTCACGTATGTGCGCCGAAGGCCATCGTCCCATTTGCCAGGACACGGGTATTGTGACCGTGAAGCTGAAAGTGGGCATGAATGTGCGCTGGGACGCTGAAATGGGTGTCACCGATATGGTGAACGAAGGTGTGCGTCGTGCCTATAAGAATGCCAGCAATGTGCTGCGAGCTTCTATTCTTGATGACCCTGATGGCGCGCGTAAAAACACTGGTGACAATACTCCAGCGGTTATCCACTACGAGATTGTACCCGGTGATACTGTCGAAGTTTACGTAGCGGCCAAGGGGGTGGCAGTGAAGCCAAGACCAAGTTTGCCATGCTGAATCCGTCTGACTCCGTAGTGGACTGGGTTTTGAAGATGGTGCCGCAGATGGGCGCTGGTTGGTGCCCGCCGGGCATGCTGGGTATCGGCATCGGTGGTACTGCTGAGAAAGCCATGTTACTGGCTAAGGAGTCACTCCTAGATCCTATCGATATTCAGGAGCTGCAAGAGCGCGGCGCCTCCAGCCGTGCTGAAGAGCTTCGTTTGGAGTTATATGATTCCGTAAACAAACTGGGTATTGGTGCTCAGGGGCTTGGCGGACTGACCACTGTCCTGGATGTAAAGATTAAGGATTATCCTACTCACGCAGCTAACAAGGCAGTGGCGATTATTCCCAATTGTGCCGCTACTCGTCATACGCACTTCACTCTGGATGGCTCTGGCCCCGCGTGCCAGACTCCGCCGAAGCTGGAAGACTGGCCGGAAATTACTCGTGAAGCTGGCAGCAACACTCGCCGTGTCAACCTGGATACCGTCACTGCAGAGGATGTGCAGAGCTGGCAGCCCGGTGAAACCTTGCTACTGAATGGCAAGATGCTTACTGGTCGCGACGCCGCTCACAAAAAAATGGTGGATATCCTAGCGAAAGGGGAGAAGCTGCCAGTGGACCTGACTGGCCGCTTTATCTATTACGTAGGGCCGGTAGATCCTGTGCGGGATGAAGTGGTTGGCCCCGCAGGCCCAACTACCGCGACCCGTATGGATAAGTTTACGCGCACTATGCTCGAAGAGACTGGCCTGCAAGGGATGATCGGTAAGGCAGAGCGTGGCCCAGTGGCAATTGAAGCGATTCGTGACAATAAAGCGGTATACCTGATGGCTGTGGGCGGCGCAGCGTACCTGGTAGCTCAAGCGATTAAAGCCTCCAAGGTAATTGCTTTTCCGGAGCTGGGTATGGAAGCCATCTACGAGTTTGAGGTGGAGGACATGCCAGTAACCGTAGCTGTCGATAGCCAAGGTGAGTCTGTGCATACCACTGGACCGTTGATCTGGAAGGCAAAAATTGAGGAGGGCGTCGTCTAAGGGCTGCCTCAATTTATACAAGCCGGGTCCGCGAGGTTCCCGGCTTTTTTTGTCTTCAAGCTTTTAGGGATTAAGTTTGGCGGGACTAGGTTGTCATCTCAGCTAGTCACTGTAAACAGGCATAGTAAAAGCCTAACCTAATGCCTCAATTAGATTCATCCTGGTGCAGCACACTCCAAAAGCCTCTACATACCCAGCTCTGGGTAAAGCTGCAAAATGGTTTCTCTTAACCAGCGATGGGCGGGGTTATTGGTTTGTGACTTATGCCAAATCAGCTGCAGGCTGACCTTGGGGAAGTCCATAGGCAGCTCAATTGTACGAACAGGTAGTGCTCGGTAATGAGAGAACTTCATCATCCTTGCGGGTACAACGGCAATTAAATCGGTGGTGGCGACTATATGAGGAAAGGAGGATAGGTGTGGGACACGCAGACAAATATTGCGCTGCAATTTATTCGGTCTGGCCAGCCTCTCCATCGGTGAGCCTACGGGGCTTCCCCTCAGCAATGATATTTGTGGTATTGATTGAAAATCCGCTTCAGAGATGGATTTTCCTACCTTCTCATTATGCTCTCCTGCGATCACCACCAATTCCTCTTCGGCAATAATCAGGCTGCTGTAATTGGGAGATTCTAATGGTAAATAATCGATAATTAAGTCGACTTCACCATTGCTTACCATTCTGGAAGTCATCTCTGATTCGTCAGGCAATATTGTGAGCCTTATCCCAGGTGCATACTCTCGTAGCCAGGCACTGAGTCCTGGAATCATAAGGGTTTCCACCACATCGGGTAGAACAATCGAGAAATCCCTTTCTGCCTCATGATGTTCAAAGTCGAGTTGCTGAAAGCTGGATCTCACTGCTCCAAGAGCGGTGTGAATGGAAGGGTGTAGTGACAGGGCACGCTCGGTAGGGCGTAGCCCTTTTGCGGTGCGGATAAAAAGGGCATCGTTATAGGTGGATCTCAAGCGCTTTAAAGCGGCACTTACTGCAGGTTGGCTCATGTGTAGCTTTACTGCAGCCCTAGTCAGGTTACGTTCGACCATCAGGGCATCAAATACAGGCAGTAAATTCAAGTCCATTGATCTGAGATGACTCGACATTATCAATCTCACAAATAATGCTGTTAATTATTATTTATTAGAATTCAATCATCCGCCTGATTATATTTCTGGTCAATCAAATTCTTAAATTTGCTAATGCAATTGATGAGAGGCACCCTTTACATCACTTCTAGAGAGATGTGATCAAACAGCCTGATTCTGATTGTTTATATAGTTTTACGGAATACCAACTCTAATAAAAAGGAGCAGATATGTCGATCAATCACGATGCGGCTACTTTCAGAGCCGGGTACCGGGCACGAGTGAAGAGCCGTTACAGCGGGTGGTTTCATCTATCGGGTATTCTGGCTATTGGCGTCGGAGTTTGTATTTACTGCATATTTCAGTTGGATATGTTAAAACCTTGGGAGTTATTAGTGATCCCCGTAGGGGTTGTTCTATATAACTTTTCTGAATACGCAAGTCATCGTTGGGCTGGTCATAAAAAAATTAGAATTGCAGGAGTTTTTTATCGCAGACATACTGGGGATCATCACAGTTTTTTCTCTCCGCCCCTGTTTTCAATTGATACTACCAGAGACTGGAGGATAGTACTTTTCCCTACTTACTTAACGGCAACTCTTGCTTTAGTGATAGCCCCGAGTTTAGGGTATTTTTTTCTATTTTCTTGTCGATGAATGCTGCTTACCTCTTGATTGTGACTATTGTAGTAAATCATTTGGGTTATGAATTGTTGCACTTGGGATACCACCAGCCTCTGGATCATTGGTTTCATCGAGTTCCCGTTCTGCGTGAGTTGGCTCAACTACATCGTATACATCATCAACGTAACTTGATGAATCAATGTAACTTTAATTTGACTATCCCCCTGTTTGATTTTTTGCTGGGTACTTTTCATTGGGAATCTATTGGGTATTGCCAGAAGAACGAGAGTTAGAGCTCTAAAACGTATTTGGTTCAAATAGATCCCGTCTCCTCCAGCTGGGTCAACATTAGCTCTCGAATTATCGGTACAGGTGCATTACCAAAGCTGAGAAATTCTTCGTGAAATTCTTTTAAATTAAATTTTTTCCCGAGTTTCTGCTTTATTTCATCACGCAGAGAAAGTATGTCAGTGTAACCCGCGAAGTAACTGGTTAACTGTACTTGGCTCAAGGTGGCTCGCCGCCATTTGCCCTCAGCTTCAGCCTGCTGTTGGAATGCGCCTTGAATCATCAGCTTAAGTGCATCGGCTTCATTAAGGCCTTTTACTTGAACTTCATAATCCAGGATTGTATTGGTGATAGTGCGCAGGTTCCACTTGTAATACATCAGCCACAATTCTGGAGAAAAGTTACCATATCCAGCTTCTAACATCATACGCTCAGCATAGACAGCCCACCCCTCGATCATGGCTCCATTACCTAGAATACTTTTTATAAGACTGGGGGATTGGTTGGCATAAACCAACTGAGTATAGTGTCCCGGGATGGCCTCGTGGATATTGAGGATCTGCAGGGTGTAGTTATTGTATTCTCGTAGCAGGCTGTCAGCTTGATTGTCGCTGAGCTGTGCCATAGGCATTACATTGTAATAGGTAATGGCATTCTTATTGTAAGGTCCAGGAGCATTGATGGAGGCAACAGCAAAACCTTGAAGGTAAGGTGGAGTGGTGCGTACAATCAGAGGTTTGTTTTTATCCAGTGTTAGCAAGTTATTCTTAGTTACAAAAGTGGCTAATTCTGGAATTTGTTGTTCAACCTTCTCCTTAAAAGTATATTTTGTGGCATGGTGTTCGGATAGTTTATCTAGTACCTTTTGGATCTTGAGTTGCTTATCTGAAGGTGGGGCTTCTTTAGGATAATATCTGGGCCAGAGTTTTTCTGATAGCTCTAGCATTTTATCTCGAACTAATATCTTTTCTTCCATTGCAAGCTCGTAAAGTTCGGCTGCACTTATACCAATCTGGATATCAAAATTGAATTTTTCCTCGTAGAGTTTTTCGCCAATACGAAAATCGCGGAATTTTCCAGTTTTTTCCAGTTTTTTTTGTAGTTTCTTCAGGAATGTAATATAGCCTTGGATAGCCTGGCGAGTTACTTCCAGGCGCTGTTGGAAAACTGCTTTTTCATCGTCGAACAATTGGCTGTTTACTGCTTTCTTTTCTGTCTCTTCACCGAATACTTCCATGGCCCCTTCATTTTGCTGGATAGCCAGTGCCAGTTGAGGGGCGGCGGGCCTGCGGATGTTATGCATAGCAGCTTGATAATATTCCGGTACCTTGCGCATACGAGTACTAAAAGTTCGTAAGCGTTGCTCTAAAGGTGCATACTCCGTATTCAATATAAGGGCAAAAGGATGAGAAACATTGTAATTGGAGGGGTCCCATTCAAAAGATTTGAAGGTGGTATATTCCCACTGTAAACGCAGAAGGAAGTTTAAGATCAATGCCAAGTCAGTACGTGCGTTGATGCTTAGCTGATCTATGTTCAGTGCATTAAACTTTTCTTCATAAGTCTCTGCAAAATCCAGCAAGTATTTCCGGTAGGCCTTATTGGGTACCTGTATCTGGGTGGCGACATCATAGTAGCCCTCACGAACAGCCCAGGACGGAAAAAGACGCCAGAGCCCATTAACGAACTGTTCACTCAATTGCTGGAAAGTCAGCTCTGTCTCAGCCCGCATTTCTGCGATAGTTTCGGACTCCGGGGGTAATACGGTTCTTATCCAGACTCTGTGGACCGCAGGCACTAGTTGAGAGGAATGACAGTAATATCAACATACACAAAAGGGCTTTCATAAGAGTCCTTGCTTCGCTGGGCTTCTAATACCTGGGGGCTGTTCAAAAATTAACACACTTGATGGCGTTGCTGCGGCTGGTCGGCACCAAATGTCTCCAACAGTGGCTTACCCCGCTGCTTTTAGCAGGCTGTATCATATTGGCGTGTTAAAACCGTATAAAATGCCTTTTTTGAGTGTGTGCTTGTTTCGTTGGGGAGCCCCGGTTAGAGTGGAGCCCACGCTAAATAGCCGATAATAAACAAGGTGTTGAGGACTCATTTATGACCGAACTCGCCCAACAACAATGTGAAGCCTGCCGAGCAGATGCGCCCCTGGTCAGTGATAACGAACTTCCTGGATTGCTGCGTCAGATCCCAGATTGGACCCCAATGACCCGAGAGGGCATCATGCAACTGGAGCGCGTGTTTAAGTTCCGTAACTTCAAGCAGGCTCTGGCGTTTACTAACCGTGTTGGTGCTATTGCGGAAGAGGTGGGGCACCACCCCGCGTTGCTTACCGAATGGGGTAAGGTTACTGTGACTTGGTGGAGTCATGAGGCTAAGGGCCTGCACAAGAATGACTTTATTATGGCTGCACGTACTGACCAGCAATTGGATGCTGAGTGATAGCACCTCTGGGGCCGCTCTGCGGCCTCTGTCCCTAAGTGCCCGGCCCTGACCCCAGGTTGGAAATGATCATCGAAGATACCTGCCAACTGGCTGCCCTCTCTGGAAGTCCCCGAGTAAGCCCGTAGATTTCAGACAATCAGTCAAAATAGCAGAGAAAGACTCTATCTGTAAGAACAGAAATTGTGTGCCCTGGATAAAAGGAGAGAGATTTTGTCTGAGTACACTTCCACAGTAGTCTGGCAGCGCGACAACCAGATTTTTACCGATAATCAATACAGTCGCGCTCATATCTGGCAATTTGATGGTGGCCTGTCCGTCCCGGCTTCCTCCTCCCCTCATGTGGTTCCCATTCCATATTCGGTTGCAGAGAATGTTGACCCGGAAGAAGCTTTTGTCGCTGCACTTTCCAGTTGCCATATGCTGTTCTTCCTGGCCATTGCTGCCAAGCGAGGTTTTGTGGTGGATGAGTATCGTGATGAAGCAGTTGGTCTAATGGATACGAATAAGGAGGGCAAATTGGCAATGACCAAGGTTACTCTGCGCCCCCTGGTGCGTTTTTTGGAAATAAGAAGCCCAGTAGGGAGCAGCTGGAAAAAATCCATCATCTTTCACATAAACAGTGTTTTATTGCCAATTCTGTTAACTCGGAAATAGTTACAGAAATTCGCGAGGATTAGCTGACACTATTAAGTGTTGTGATTTATTAAGGGGTATTTAATATATTATGTATACAGTGGTAGAGAACGTGGTTCCCGTTGAAGGCTTTCTTCGTTTGAGGGAAGTTGCTGGACTTACCCCGAGAACCAGAGCGGCTGCGGAAAAAGGCTTGCCCAACAGCCTGTATGGCATCCACATCAAAATAGGCTCACAGACTATTGCTATGGGGCGGGTAGTAGGGGATGGAGCCCTGAATTTTGAAATTGTTGATGTTGCTGTCGATCCAAAGTACCAGGGGCAAGGTTTAGGGCGCTTGGTGATGAGGCATATGATGTCTTATTTGGATCGGGAGGCCATGCCTTCAGCTTATATTACTCTTATGGCGGATGTACCGGAGCTATACGAGAAGTTTGGATTTAAGTTAAGCAGCCCTGAAAGTGAGGGGATGTACATGTTGAAGTAGATTTACATCAAAGTATGTAAAATCTTGGCTGTAATTAAGGCCATATGGAATATCGGACCGAGTGTTTGATATTAAATGGTGTTTTCGGGTTAACTTGTACATCTTATATTTCTTTCTGTTTATTTTTTACTGGCTTAAATACTTTCGTGATATCTCCAACCAATTGGGGGTTCTTTGGGTCGGCAGCCCGCTTTCCTGTGCCTTTTGAAAAATCAATTCCATGTAAATCTACCCAAACAATATTTGGATTTTTAACCCAGTTGAAATAGTAAATTCGGCGTTTTAAATCAATCACCGAAAGCCACCAAGTGGGGTAAGTAGCTGGTTCTTCAGGCCCCTCTTTCTGATTGGGGCGACTGTAAGGTGCGCCAAAAGGAACGGCCACAGTGCGAATAGCACTTAGGAGATAAGCGACTGCCTGAATATCATTGGCAGGTTTTGGTAGATTGTGTTGATAGTAAGATAATCTAACAAAACGGTCAGCGCCATCAATCCCTCCTGGAACAGATTTAAGTCCTCCAAAGCCTTGGTAAAAAGGCAGGTTTTGAAGCTGCCATCCATAAGGTGGGTCATTTGTCATAACCGAAAATTTCTTACCGTGATGTACAACTAATTTACCATCGATTATTTCGAAGATAGCTGAATCACCGCTTGGGTCCTCTATTGCCATATGTGCACCAAGTACTTCGCCACCAACTTTCACTGGCGATATGCGTATATTTTTCATCCCGATGACAGCATCTGCGACTGTAGCATGGTTATCGAGAATAAAACGCAGCCAGCGCATATAGGATACCCCTGGCGTATTATTTGGTTTGGCGTAGCCGGTTGCTCCAAGATATAGAATATGTGCCGTTAGACCTTTTTCGTTAATTCCGTCGGTAGCACCGTCATTATTTGAGAAGCCATATTGGCGGGCATAGGGAATAATACTTTGTACAACACTTCCATATTTTGAAGTCCATTTGGCGGGGTTATGGCCATCCTCACCAATCATCTTCATGCCTCGAGGATTTATATAAAGAATATCCTCAAAAGAATGTCCCCAATCCATTGATCTGGCGGCAAAAACACCTTGCTCGGTATTCCAGGCAACCCGGGAGCATGCATAGAGTTTGAATGGCCAAAAAAGTAGAAGCAGTGAGATAATCAGTAGCACTCTTCTTATAGTTACCTTGATCATTGCACGACTCGCCTTTTTGGCGTGGATGAAAGATAAGTAGTTTAGCTTCTTTCTTATGAGCTCTAATATGCACTGACTAACCTTGGCGGATATCTACTCCTAGTCTTTGTTTAGTTAGGCGAAGTACCGGGAGCGAGTGAGATTTTTATTTAATGAGGTTGGCTGGAAAAGTCTTGGCTGAATTGTCATTTAGTATAAATTAGTCGAAGTCAATGTTTTAAATGATAAGGGTATAGGTATTAGCATTAAAGAAATTTATCTTGCTAGTTTAAGATAGTAGTCTTTATGTTTTTTGTAGCTTTATTTATATTGGCGGGGGATATGGAACCTTATTTGATGTAGCCCCGAATAAACAAATACTCGATAATTTGGCTGGAATCTATGACAACATTAAAATGTCTAATGGGCAGTTTTTGGTGTAGGGGAAAAGGTTGCAGGCTTTCCTGACTCTACTGAGAGAGTGAAGACCTGGGCAAAACAGGACACATTATTGCCTTTTATGGTTGAGTCGCAGATCAGGGAAAATAGGGCCCTAATAGTTAACAAAAGTAA
Organism: Microbulbifer sp. MLAF003; assembly: GCF_030012965.1. Classification (NCBI taxonomy): domain Bacteria; kingdom Pseudomonadati; phylum Pseudomonadota; class Gammaproteobacteria; order Cellvibrionales; family Microbulbiferaceae; genus Microbulbifer; species Microbulbifer sp. MLAF003. Next base: position 3,541,111 of record NZ_CP120232.1, on the reverse strand, counting down.
TATTATCGATAAGTACGATGTAGTAATGGATAAGCGAATCGATTCCACCATGTTTATACTTTCGGCAGCAATGGCTGCCATGGAATTGGTTGTCCTTTCTGGGCTAGGTGAATCCTACTATCCTGATTAGAGTGATCAGATGCTTCATGGCAATTAAGGCGTTTTTTTAGAGTGAGGGATGAATGGGTGAGGGTCAATTATTTAATTGACCTACTTGCATTTTTTAGTGTAGGCGTTCATTCTAACGAAATTACACTAAATAAGCACAAAGTAATTACCTTGGAAGTTTTGAATGAGGAGCGGGAGTGCTGGGTACCTCCACTCACTTCCTATCGGAAAGGTGAATTGAAAAATATCCAGTTCTTTAGTTTCTTGATGTAGATTGAAATAGCTTCTTTCCTATTTTGCTGGCACGGTTAAACAAATGGTCTCTGATACTACTCCAATTATTCCTGGAATGATTCTTGTTGGAATTATAAGCCAGGAATGAGTAAGAGATAGCTCACCAAACAGGCTGGAGATTAACTATGTTGGATATCGAAATGGAGCGTGAGGTATTACTGAGATTAATGAAGATTGTCCGACTTCAGGATGGCAAGTCCTAGCAGGTTGTTTATTTGCAAGGTTTTAAGCTATCTATCATTTTTATTCATTCCCCAAAACTTTTAATGTTTACTCTGCGATTGTTCCCGGTATATGGTAGGACGATCAGGTTTTACTGAAGAAATGTACCGATTTTGTATGAAGTGAGCCACTTGATAAATACAAGTTATGTATAGCTACATCTCAATGAATCAGCATGTATTTCTCAAGGGAAATCATGTCTCAGAATTTATTGGTCTGTATGTTGATTCTGTGATATATGGTTTATAAGAAAAGTATTACATGATGTCCGTTATTGGTTTCTATAGCGAATTAAGACCTGTTTAAAGGTTATATGATTGATAGTCAGGCCAGGTTTTTTTGGTGATCAATATTGAGAGATATTTGAGAATGTTTGAAAGCGCTTTGTGAAAATTTTTTCCTAATGGGGGATGTTATCAATTTTTATTGTTATAGTCGGTTATGCAATAAGTGGTTCTGGGTTGATGTTGATCGGGTAATATAGTTCCTTAAGTTGAATGCTGAATACTCAGAAACTTACAAAGTGTTGAGTAGCTTGGCTGAAGCCTATATAGTCAAAGGAGATATGAAGTAGGCTTTAGGGTACTATGGAAAGCCCCGTCATTTAATTTTGAGAATTAGCCCGCAAGAATTGGAATAGCTGAAGCAAAGGTTGAGCAATTCTTGTTCCAAAAATTTCAAATGTAGAGTTATAAAAAATTTATAGTTTTAGCGGCCTGGTAGAGAATCTATTAAACTCTTCAGGCCGCTTTATTAAGTGTTGTGAAATTTAGTTAGCGTTGATGATTTTGTAGTGAGTCAATCATCTAGAATTAAATTATTTTCCGGATTGTAATAGCAAAAAGCGTGATCCAGGCTCTTGCGAAAGCAGTAGGGGTCTTTTGCTTCTGCTTCTCCCCACAATCCTAGATTGGAGTAGTATGCAAACTCTTGCTCAATCTCGAATTTATCCCCGCAATAGTAGGCATAATTCCAAGCGGCTCCTCTTGCGACCATTTCTTGATTGATGTTGTACCCATTTACAAACAGATAGCCAGTTTCTCTGCCGTACTGATCTCTCCCTGTAGATTGGAAATCCACAGAGCCAAATGACAATAAATAATTCAGGGTTTGAGTAGCCTCTGGGCCATACGTTTGCGTACTGGGATAGGTTTCTGGTGCATCAATACATTGAAGGCGTATCTCAACATATTCACCAGAAATATATCCGTGAACTGTGTCACCATCTATTATCCTGTAGTTAGTCAGTGGAGCTGCTTGCAATGAACTGGAGAATGCACACAACAAGATTAATCGTTTCATTGGAGTTATCCGGGCCGTTGTTTTATGTGCGCAGGATAGGGAGCATTTATTACGTGTTCATTTATAAATTGTGATAGTAATAAATAGTTTTTATTAAAGGAGGGAGTGTTTTTAGAGGAATATAGAGATATTCCTTAACTCTAAATGGTAAGTATCTAAGATCTATTTGGAAATTTTAATTTTTAAACGAAATTGTCAAGGCCCTCAAAATATGATGGCCCTGGCGTAAAGTAATATTAAACTTTTTTCAGTTCTCTTCGCTCATATTTCCCTATGTACTGCCCAAAGTAAGAATTCCCGGTTGCCATCGCCACCTTTAATTGGACTGTCAATGTATTCTTTGATCTCAAGTCCCAGTTCATCACATAAATGTGTGATTCTCTGGCGCACCTGTGGGTAGAGATTTGTATTGCGCACCAAGCCCCCTTTACCAATACCTTCGGGACCAACTTCAAATTGTGGTTTTACCAGGGTCAACAATTGGCCTTTTGGTTTTAAAAGAGGGGGTAGCTGCGGCAGTATTAATGTTTGGGAAATAAAGGATACGTCCATAACGATGGTATCAAACCCGTCGTCCCCATAGGGAGCTATCTGAGAGGCTTCCAGGTGGCGAGCATTAATACCCTCAAACAGGTGCATACGTGGGTCCACCAGGAGTTTCTCTGCCAACTGGCCCTGACCAACATCTATTCCTACGACAGATTTTGCGCCTTTCTGCAACAGACAGTCACTGAATCCGCCGGTGGAACAGCCGATATCCAAGGCGTGCCACCCCTTTGGGTTTAAGCCTGTGTGATCGAGAATGGCTGCCAGCTTTAATCCGGCACGGGAGACATACTGATCTTCCGGTAACGGTGTGACATTAAGGGAACAATCGTCACTGACTAATTGCCCGGCTTTGCGTGCTAGTTCCAGGGGGCCGCCTTCAGATAGCATGACCCTGCCGGTATCAACCAGCTTTTTGGCGTGAGTGCGGGAATTGGCGAGTTTTCTCTTTACGAGCAATTGGTCCAATCGGGTCATCTTCTGCAATGCAATCCTGTCAATATGGTTAAGAATACAGTGGCCATGCTAACCTCTGGCTCCCGTAGGTAGAAGTGCGGCCCTCGTTTTTGTAGGGCTAGTCTTTAGGTAGGAGGACGTCAGTCGATGGCAAAAAGCGTTTTGGATAAGTTCAAGATTCGTAAAGGAAAGGTATTTGAAGCGCCTTTAGAAGGGGCCTTTGGGCGCCTGGTGACACCTTTCGAAGAATTTATCCATCGACAAAGCAGCAGCGGCATTTTACTGATGCTTTCTGCGCTGGCTGCACTGATTATTGCCAACTCCCCCTGGAAGACGCGTACAAACACCTGCTGCATATGCCTATCAGCCTTAGTGCAGGGGAGTGGGAGTTTTCTCTTTCCCTTCATCACTGGATTAATGATGGCCTGATGGCAATCTTCTTTTTTCTGGTAGGCCTGGAATTGAAGCGCGAATTTATGGTGGGCGAGCTTTCCGACTTGCGCCAAGCGGTATTGCCGGTAATGGCAGCCATTGGTGGCATGGTGGTTCCGGCCCTGATCTACGGCGCCTTTAATTCTGGCGGTGAGGCAGAGCGTGGCTGGGGTATCCCTATGGCTACAGATATTGCCTTTGCAGTGGGGTGTATTGCGTTACTGGGTAACAGGGTGCCCCGGGCGGTAGTAACCTTCCTGGTGGCCCTGGCCATTGTGGATGACCTGGGTGCCATCCTGGTAATAGCAATCTGGTATACCGAACAGGTAAACCTGACTGCGCTGATTGCTTCGGGTTGCTTGGTGGTGATTATGTGGCTGTTAAAGGCTGCCGGTGTGCGCCGCTCCCCAGCTTATGTTTTTGTTGGGGTCTTGTTGTGGTATGAACTCTACCTGGCCGGTGTTCACGCAACCATTGCCGGCGTTATTACCGCTATGGCATTGCCTGCCAAACCTAAATATGACCCGGTGGCGTTCAGTACTTTTGTAAAAGATATTATTCGCAGCTTTGATCGCTGCTTCCGCCCGGGAGACAAGATTATTGCCAATGATGCTTTGCGTGCTCGAGTCATGGCTCTGGGTAATGGTGTGAACCTGGCACAGTCTCCCCTGCAGCGTATGGAAACCCGGTTGCATACCCCGGTGGGCTTCCTGGTAATCCCCATCTTTGCCCTGGCCAATGCGGGTATTCCGTTCGACAGCTTTACCAGCACTACTGCGGTGATTAACCCTGTTACTTTGGGGGTTATTGCCGGCTTGGTGATCGGTAAGTTGGTGGGTATCGTGGGTGCTACGTGGATTGGCTGGAAGTTGGGGTGGGGCAAGCTGCCTAAATCGGCGAACTTCCAACATATTGTTGGGGTGGCATTACTAGGCGGTATCGGCTTTACCATGTCGATATTTATTGCCGAGCTGGCGTTTAGCACCCAGGCGGATCTGTTGATTCAGGCCAAGGCGGGCATTCTGTTAGCCTCTGTGATCGCCGGTATCGCTGGTTTTCTGGTGTTGCGTAGTGCACCTGTGTCAGAAGAATTTGAAGGTGTGCACCTGGAGGTAGAAGACGAGGAGGGCCTCGGGGAGAGTGCAGCGGACGAGCACCCTGGAAAACATAGCTAAGTTCCTGTCGTCATTTTGATTGTGGGCCCCTGCCTTGTGGGGCTGCGGTTCCCACCAGAGACAATTCATCACACAATCAATATCGGTATTAAATGAGTCGAGCGAGAAATAATAATGATGCAAGCGATTAAAGCGGTGGGTCTGTTGCCGATGCTAGCTGTACCACTGTTTTTGGGTGCATGTGAAGGAAAAAAAGCCAGTGAGATCCATACGGCGATACCACCGAAGGTTATTGAGGCAAAACAGGCTATGGAAGAAGCGAAGGGCGATTTATCTATTGACGATGTGGCAAGGGCGTATGTTTCCCTGGTACTGGAGCTGGGTAATCATGACAAGAGCTATGTGGATGCTTTTTACGGCCCAGCCGAGTGGCGTGAGCAGGCACAGCAAAGTAGCGCGAGCACGGCAGAAATTGCCCAGCGTGGGGAGGCGCTACTTGAACGGTTACCGGTCGGTAGAGAAGCAGATGGTTCTATGGGTGGCCTTCGTCTTCACTACCTGAAAACCCAATTGGGGGCTTTGGTGGCCCACGCTAAGCGCCTTTCCGGTGAAAGCGAACGCAACTTCGCCCAGGAGGCCCGCGAGCTGTATGACACCCAGCCACCTAAGCAGGACTTTGCCAGGTTTGAGCCCCTGCTTACGGAGTTGGAAGAGTTGCTACCGGGTGACCAGCCACTGAGTGAACGGGTACAGGCATTTCGCAGTAATTTTGAGATTCCCGCAGACAAGCTTGAGGCGGTATTCGATGCGTCAATTAGAGAGTGTCGTCTGCGTACCAAGCAGTACATTCCGTTGCCGGACAATGAGAACTTTGTACTGGAGTATGTCAGCGACAAGCCCTGGAGCGGTTACAACTGGTACCAAGGGGGCTCCCACAGTTTAATCCAGGTGAATGGTGGTCTGCCGATCACTATTGATCGCGCTATAGATCTGGGGTGCCATGAGGGTTATCCCGGTCATCACACCTACAATGCGCTGCTGGAGCAGTCCCTGGTGAAAGAGCGCGGCTGGGTGGAATACAGTGTTTACCCTCTGTTCAGCCCTCAGTCTCTTATTGCCGAGGGCAGTGCTAACTATGGTATTGAGCTGGCCTTTCCTGGTGAGGAAAAGACCCGCTTTGAGATGGAAGTACTCTACCCCCTGGCCGGGCTGAATCCGCAGAATGCTATAAAGTACGATCGCGTTATGGCGCTAGTGGATAAGTTGAGCTTTGCCGGTAATGAGATCGCGCGCCAATATATTGATGGGGAAATCGAAGGCGATGATGTGCCGGCGCTATTCGAGAAGTACACCCTGATGAGCCCGGCCAAAGCCAAGCAAAGAAAGGACTTTGTGGATGCCTATGGCGCTTATGTCATTAATTATAACTGGGGGAAAAAGCTGGTGGCGGATTATGTAGAGCGCGGTACTGATAATACCGATGAGCGCTGGCACCGTTTTGCCAAACTGCTGTCCTCACCGCGCCTGCCATCTTCATTGGATTGGTAGGATTTTATTATGTTGAGAGTGGCGATGAGGAATTATCTGCTATCTCGCCCTGAGGCTATTGAGGATTTTCCCTTTGGTCCAGATGTGGCGGTATACAAGATCAAGGGGCGAATGTTTGCTACCCTCAGCCGTTACCGTGGAGTGGATGCCTCCAATCTGAAGTGTGATCCGGATGAGGCTCAGGCCTTGAGGGATATCTTCCCCGGTGTGCTGCCGGGGTACCACATGAACAAGAAGCACTGGAATACGGTGTTGCTGGATGGCACAGTGCCAGATTATGAGATTGAGCGGATGGCAGATCGATCCTATGGATTGGTAGTAAAAGGCCTGCGCAAGATAGAGCGGCAGTCCCTTGAATTGGCCTATGGCGCCGATATCCTATACCGCTAACAGTACAACAAACCAATACGCAGACGTGACTCAGGAGAGTTTGTGAACGAATTTATTGTCGATGTAACGGCAGAAAACGCCCAGCAAGTATTGATTGAAGAATCCATGAAGCGCCCGGTACTGGTGGATTTCTGGGCGGACTGGTGTGAACCCTGTAAGCAGTTAATGCCAGTATTGGAAAAACTGGCTAACGAGTACGCTGGTCAGTTCCTGCTGGCCAAAGTGAACGCGGATACCGAGCAGATGATTGCCGGCCAGCTGGGAGTACGCAGCCTGCCTACGGTGATGTTATTGAAAGATGGTCAACCGGTGGATGGCTTTGCGGGCGTGCAGCCGGAAGCCCAGATCCGCGAAATACTGGACAAATATCTGCCCAAGCCCTGGGATATAAAGTTGCAGCAGGCCCAAGCACTTATTGGTGAGGGTAAGGTGGATGAGGCTTTACCTCTGTTGCGCCAAGCTTACACTGAGTCCTCAGAGCGGGCAGATATTGCCAAGCAGCTGGCAGCAGTATTACTAGACCAGAATCGCGCCCAAGAAGCGGAAACTGTGCTGGGCAAAATCCTGCTTGCAGATCAAGATGCAGAGTACCAGCAATTGATGGCCCAGCTGGAATTGAAGCTGCAGGCCGCGGATACTCCGGAAATCCAGGCATTGCAGAAGGCGCTGGAACAGAATCCCCAGGACTATGACTCCGCCTACCAGTTGGCGGTACAGTACAGCCAGGCGAACCGTCACCAGGAAGCCCTGGAGCTATTACTGGATATACTTCGCAAGGATATGAACTTTGCCGATGGCGCAGCCAAGCAGGCATTCCTGGATATTGTAAAAAGCCTCGGTACTGGAGACCCTGTTGCCATCCAATACCAGCGCAAACTGATGACAATGATGTTTTAAATCATTATGAATTGATGCTGGGCTTTGCCGTACGAAAGAGGCCTTAAGGGCCTCTTTTTTATGCCCCACTATGAGCTGCTGCTATGTATAAGTTTTGTATTTATATTCCCGAATCCCATCTCGAAGAGGTGAAGCAGGCCCTTTTTGCTGCTGGTGCGGGGCGCATTGGTGATTACGATCATTGTTGCTGGCAAGTGCTGGGTACTGGCCAGTTCCGTCCATTACCAGGTAGCCAGCCATTTATTGGTGAATCCGGGGAGGTGGAGCAGGTATCAGAGTATCGCGTGGAAATGGTATGTGCGGATGAACATGTCGATGCCACACTGCAGGCACTTTATGGTGCCCACCCCTATGAAGAGCCCGCTTTTGACCTGTGGCGCCTGGATGATCGTTGCAATATAGCTATTAAGCAAAGGCAGGAGACAAGAGAGTTTCCCACCGCTTAGATTCTAGAGGTTGTCTAAGGCTTGTTGGCGCTGCAGGCTTTTCTCTTGCAACGCTTGCACTTCTTTAAGAAGTTGGGAAATCCGGCTATCGGCTCCAGCGCTCTCCTGCGGGGGAGTCGCTTGGGCATGCGGAGGCTCCTCATTGGCAGAGACCTGAGTGCCTGGTACTGTGTTGATGGGCTTTACCCGGTGGATACGTACTGAGGTATCCAGCCCCTCAGGCACTGAGTCAGAGAAGTGCCAGTTTCCCTCTCTATCCTGCCAAGTGAAGACTTCAGTGGCGGGTGTTTCACTTTGAACTGGGGATATCAATCCACTGGACTTCACAAAGCTTTCCAGTTGCTTTGCAGATTGCTGTGAAGTGGAAGTGACTGTGTGCAGTGCACGTTGCCCTTGGTAGCGCACATTGTCTATTGTCTTCTGGTCCGGCAACCAGTCACTGGGAGACATTATTGGTTTGCCCTCTGGGTCAGGCAGAATCATTGATAAACCTACGCCTACCAGGAGCAGGACCGCAAGCATATAGGCATATTTCATCGGAACATCCTTTTACAATCTGGTGAGGCTGTGTTTCTCCGAGGTCTTGGGGTAACAGCTAGCCTTCATTCGCCATATAAGTTTGATGTGGGTTTGCCGATTACAGTTTGAGTTTTCGTGAAATTACGCCGCGGTGCAGTTGGTATTGCCCCAGTTTGCTGTCCTCAAAGTAGTGCTCGAGAGTTTTGTGCATAATGGGAAAGGCAATTTCACGCCAGGGGATGTCCACTTCGCGAAATAATTCTACTTCCAGGGATTCCGGTCCAGGCCCAAAATTGGTATCTGTCAGCTCACCGCGGTACATCAGGTAGACCTGATTGATATGGGGGATGTCATAGACCGAGTAGAGGCCATCCACACGGATGTTGGCGCGAGCTTCTTCCCATGACTCCCGTAGGGCACCTTCTTCGCTACTCTCCCCGTTTTCCATAAAGCCTGCAGGTAAGGTCCAGAGACCCAGGCGCGGCTCAATAGCGCGTTTGCACAGCATCACCCGGTCTTCCAGGTATGGCAGCACACCGACGATAACGCGCGGGTTTATGTAGTGAATGGCGCCGCAGTTGCCGCAGAGGTGGCGGGGGCGATCATCACCTTTTGGAATGGAAAACGTGACGGCACTACTGCCGCATTGGCTGCAAAATTTCATGTCGTCAGTATACCTATGCAAGATTCCAGCGTCAGCTCCCAGAATTTTGACGCCTATAGTTGTTAATAGACGTTGATGTATTTAAGGCGGTGTCTTCTCTGCCATGGCGCGTTTTTTATTTTTTTGGCTGATCCTATTTGTCTTATACGCCTGTGGTGGCAAGGGCGATGAAGAAAAAACGCCGCCACCGCCTCCAGTTGAGGTGCTCGTGGTGCGAGAGCAGCCTGTTATTCCGCGCTTTGAATTTGTCGGTAGGGTAGAAGCCACTGACGAGTACAAAGTGCGCCCCCGGGTAGAGGGGTATATTCAAAGCCGCAACTTTAAAGAAGGCGATACCGTTCAGAAAGGCCAATTGCTTTTTGAAATCGACCCACGTCCTTTTATTGCAGAGTTGGATAATCAGAGCGCTAATTTGGAGCGCACTGAGGCCTCGTTACGGGTTGCCGAGCGTAATTTCCGCCGAGGTCGCACCCTCGTAGCAACCGGTGCTATCAGCCAAGTGCAGATGGATGAACTGATGGGCACGTACGAGGAGACAAAATCCCAGGTGGATGCGGATCGCGCCAAAGTCGAAAGCGCCAGACTGGATCTATCCTACACCAAAATTTATGCGCCACTCACAGGTCGTATCGGTCGCACGGAGTTTACCGAAGGCTCCCTGGTGGGCCCTAATTCTGACCCCCTAACGACCATCGTCAAGATGGATCCAATTTATGTACTTTTCGAGGTGCCTGAAGATCAACTTTATGCTGTTCAGGTGGATGCGGAGCGACGCCGGCGAGAAGGACTGCCCCCACCAGTTTGGATGTGCGTATAGAACTGCCGGATGGCAATTTTTACCCCTACAAAGGCAACATAGTTTTTATCGACAACCAAATAGACCCAAATACCGGATCTGTGGCAGTACGCGCCCTGTTTCCCAATCCAGGGCAGTTGCTGGTACAGGGTCAATTTGCCCGAGTTTCCATTTTGGTATTTACCGGCAGTGAGGCATTGAAGCCATTAGTGCCACAGTCATCTGTGCTGGAGGATATGCAGGGTCGCTATGTGTTTGTACTGGGTCGAAACAATATCGCGGAAAAACGCTATTTAACCCTGGGTCAACGCGAGGGGGAACTTTGGGCGGTGAATGATGGGCTGGTTGCCGGTGAGTCGATAATCGTCAATGGCCTGCAGCGGGTTCAGGCCGGAAAACCGGTAACACCGCAAAATACACCACGCAATCCCTATGATGCCGCAGCGAAGCCGGCGGAACCCACAGGAGAAGGTGGCTCACCAGCGCAGATGCAGTCAAAGGGTGCGAAGAAAGGAGAGCCTGGTAAAGGAGAGGATGAAAGTACGCTCCCGGGTTATGAGGGAGAGGCAGATGACTATAAGTAGTCCCGAAAGGGCGGGGGGCATCTAGCGGCTTTATGATCAGTGCCTTTTGTATCCGGCGGCCCCGTTTCGCTTTTGTAATATCCATACTGATCTCCCTTGCGGGGATTTTATCCCTGCCCTTATTACCAGTAGCCCAGTTCCCTGAAATTACTCCTGCGACTATTAATGTCACTACCAACTATGCAGGCGCCAGCGCGGAGGTGATGCGCGATAGTGTCGCTGTGCCAATTGAGTCACAGGTCAATGGGGTGGAAGGCATGGATTATATGTCTTCTACCAGTGGCAATGATGGCTCCTATAGCCTGACGGTCACTTTTAAATCCGGTTACGACGACGATATTGCTCAGGTAAATGTTCAGAATCGGGTAGAGCAGGCAATGCCTCAACTACCAGAGGATGTAAAACGGGATGGTGTAGTGGTTTCCAAGAAGAGTACTACGCTACTGCTTGTCGTTAATTTATTTTCGCCAGACCAGAAATTCGACGAGCTATTCCTGGCCAACTATGCGGAAATTTACCTAAAAGATGAGCTGGCCCGTGTTTCGGGAGTGAGCAGTGTTGTTATTTTTGGTTCGCGTAATTATGCCATGCGGTTGTGGTTGGACCCCAATCGTATGGCAGCACTGGATGTTACTGCCCAGGATGTAATCAGTGCGGTGCAGGCCCAGAACGTTCAGGTAGCGGCAGGGCAGATTGGCTCGCCACCTATCCGCAAGGATCAGCAATTTCAGTACAATATTCTGGTGCAGGGACGTCTGGTTAGCCCTCAGGAATTTGAAGATATTACTATCCGCGCCAAGCCCGATGGCGCCATGGTTAAGGTTAAGGATATAGCCAGGGTCGAACTTGGGAGTCAATCCTACTCGTCCTATGGTCAGTTGGATAACGAGCCTTCGGCAGTGATGGGGGTCTATCAATTACCTGATGCAAATGCCTTGGATGTGGCTGAGGGCATTAAAGAGAAGGTGGCGCAGCTCTCTCAACGTTTCCCTGAAGGGCTCACTGCAGAAGTTCTTTATGACACCACTCTCTTTGTGGAGGCCTCGATTAAGGAAGTGGTGCAGACACTGTTTATTGCCTTGATTTTGGTAATACTGGTGGTGTTCCTGTTTTTACAGGACTGGCGCTCCACTCTGATTCCCGCTATCGCCATCCCGGTATCTCTGGTCGGTACCTTCGCTCTGATGCTGGCATTTGGTATGACCATCAATACCATCACCCTGTTTGCGCTGATCCTGGCCATTGGTATTGTGGTGGACGATGCAATTATTGTGGTGGAAAACACCCAACGCCTGATGGGGGAGGGGTTGCCTCCCAAAGAAGCGGCACTGGAATCTATGCGAGAAGTTACCGGGCCGGTGATCGCTACCACCTTGGTGTTGTTTGCCGTATTTGTGCCGGTAATGTTGATGCCGGGTATTACCGGAAAAATGTATCAACAATTTGCCATTACTATTTCTATGGCGGTGGCTATTTCCTCATTAAATGCGCTTACGCTGAGCCCGGCACTGTGTGCCAGTATTCTTAAACCCGGTAAAGATGGAGAAGTTGCCGGAATTAAAGAGACCGGAGCATTTGGTTTCTTTAATAAACTGCTCCATCGCTCCACCAATTTCTATGTGGGCATGGTTAAGGCCTGTGTGAAAATTCCACTGATTGGTATCCTTTCTGTTATCGGGCTTTTTCTTTTTACCGCCTGGTTATTTACCAGTATTCCCACCGGATTTATTCCCGATGAGGACCAGGGCACTTTTATGTTGCATGTGCAGCTGCCGGATGGTTCATCCCTGGAGAGGACTGGACCAGTGGTTGATCAGGTCACGGATATTCTGTTGGAAGAGCCGGCCATGGCCCATGTGGTAGGGGTGCCGGGTTACAACCTGCTCACCAACAGTGCCTCCTCCAATACGGCCATGATGTTTGCGGTGCTGAAACCCTGGGACGAACGAACAAACGAAGAAGATCATCAGTTTGCCCTGATGGATCGCCTGCAGAAAAAACTGGCAGCGATACCCAATGCGCAGATTATGCCTTTCGCAATTCCGCCGTTACCGGGTATAGGTACCGTGGGTGGATTCGAATTTGTACTTGAGGATTTACAGGGGCGCAGTATTCTGGAACTCACCCAGGTTTTATTTGACCTGCTGGGTAACGCTAACCAGCGTCCAGAAATTGCTCAGGCCTTTACCAGCTTCCAGGCCAGCACTCCCCAACTGGAATTAAAACTGGACAAAGAAAAAGCCCATGTGCTCGGAGTGCCCCTGCCGGAAGTCTATTCCACTTTGCAGACATTTCTTGGTGGCTATTACATCAATGATTTCAATCTGTACGGCAAAGTATTCCGGGTGATTGCCCAAGCTGATGCGCAATTTCGCGATGAGGAAGAAAACCTGGCGGGCTTCTACGTGCGTGCCAATAGCGGTGGCCTGGTGCCGGTGACTTCAGTTGCCACTATCACCCCGATCGTCGCTCCGCAAACAATCACCCGCTATAACTTGTACAACAGTATCACTATCAACGGTGCCCCTTCGACCGGTTACTCCAGTGGACAGGCTATGGATGCAATGGAGGAGTTGGCCGAAAACCTGCCGGAGGGGTATGGCTATGAGTGGACAGGGATCAGTTTGCAGGAAATAACTTCGGGTAATCTGGCTCCAATCCTGTTCAGTCTGGCCATTGTGTTTGTATACCTGTTCTTGGTCGCCCAGTATGAAAGCTGGAGTATTCCGATCGCAGTGCTCTTGTGCGTGCCAATCGCTATATGCGGCGCCATGCTGGTGGTTTGGTTGGCTGGCTCTATCAACAACCTCTATACCCAGATTGGTTTGGTCTTACTTATTGGCATGGCGGCTAAAAGTGCCATCCTGATTGTGGAGTTTGCCTGTGTAGAACGGGATAAAGGGAAGTCGATTGCTGATGCGGCTCTCTCTGCCACGCGCCTGCGTTTCCGAGCGGTTCTGATGACGGCTATGTCATTTATCCTCGGAGTGATACCGTTACTGGTGGCCACTGGGGCCGGCGCTGTCAGCCGGGTTTCCCTGGGGTTGGTGGTGTTTGGTGGCATGTTGGCCGCCAGCTTGTTCGCCACCCTGCTGGTTCCGGTCTATTACGCTTTGGTGCAGACAGTGCGGGAGAAGCTAAAAGGCGGTTATACCCCGCAGACTGAACGAAGTGTTGCGGCGGAAAAGTAGGGATGTAGAGGTGTTCGAGCTTTATGCGACAAATGGATTATGTGGCAGATAGCTCGGTGTTAACGCCAGAAATGAGTATGATGAAAGTTAGGGAGTACCCAGGTCTTCTGGGGCAGGACAGTGATTTATGCTATCAACGATTGAAAAAAATATATTTCATCAGATTGAGGAGCTTGAGGCTGGAGTTCCAATAGGGCCGGATCTGTCCGGTCACGCGGCGGTTCTGGTTGCCCTGACCGATGAGCCTGACCCACAGGTAATTCTTACCAAACGCTCCGCCAATTTGTCCACCCATTCCGGAGAGGTCTCCCTGCCTGGGGGCGTTGGGATGCCACCGACCCGTCGTTGCAATATACCGCTTTGCGCGAGGCAGAGGAGGAAGTTGCCCTGCCGATGAATGCGGTGCGTATGCTCGGTCCCCTGTGGCCGCGTAGAACCAGGTGGCAGGTAAATGTAACCCCATGGGTGGGAGTAATCTCCCCTGATATCGAACTTTCCCCTAATCCGGGCGAGCTGGATGCCGTGTTCCGTGTTCCCCTTTCTTTTTTATGGCTGATCCCCGTATCCGTACCGATAGAGTGACCATTGATGATCAAGCTATTTATTTGCCGGCTTATCAATACGAGAGTTATGAAATCTGGGGTTTTACTGCTGGGGTGCTTACGGAATTTCTGGTAAGAATACTGGGGGTATCAATTGGGCGTCGCGATGATGTGCCATTGCGTGCATTAAATTAGTCCTGGTTGGTGGGAATAATTTTATAATTTATTTTGGCCTGTTTTATTACTGTGTTGGGAGTTTAGCCCGGTATCAGCTCATCCTGGTTGTTCCATGCATCCAACAACAAATTTATCTGATCGCAGGGTATCCGGATCAGTAATGATAATTGGAAAAATAGGATCTTCCGGCAGGACAACTTCCCTCCCTCGCCGACATTGAAAAAGCCAGTGACCTGCTACCTTGACTAATTGATTCCGGTATTCGGCGGCTACGGCAACAGGATAACCGGATCGAGTCGCTACGATAAACATGGTAGTTGCTTTGCCCGAGGCAGATTGCCCATCTTCTGAACTTTGATGTCAGGGGGAGTATGTAATATGCCGCCCCCCACCTTGTTGCGTATCACTGTGTGGCATTTCAGTTTTTTTCTTCCCGGGGGCATAGGATTGCCGTGTTTGAAGCGACCTTCAGGCGTAAACACTGATGCTTAGCCATGTGTATCATAGCTACCTATTGTTAATGTGTGGCGAGCAAGTCGATCACTCATTGCGAACTTATCTTTGAATAATTGAAGATCATTTATTTTTATAATCGGACGCCTAAAAAATGGACACCAATGAAAATAACCTGTGTGTCTAATTTTACTGGGATTAACTTTTATAAAGGACATAGTACAAATCAAGGAATAGCGTCGGCCTCCAAGCCAAATTGATAGAGTTCGTTTCCGAAGGAATTTTTCCGTTCACCTTTTCTTCATTTTTTTTGCACCTGATGCTCTAACCAGCTAAATGACTATCAATAACAAAGCTGTTATCTACCCGCCTGAAAGCCTGAGAATTACAGGGTTTTCTGATCAGGACGCCAACAGAATTACTGGCCGGGTACTGTTAGCCATAGTCAACAGTAGAATGCTGTGCCAATGAGGGGCAAGGATTGGCCGAGTAATACCCGGGACTCGAAAAACGCGTCTTTATGAGCTCTGAGCTGGAATATGCTGTCTCAATATTCTCTATATTGGTGAGCAGTTGTTCCAAATTGGTTTATTCTTGCCTATTGCCAGCAATGAGACAGCTTAAGGATAAGCGAATCATGCGTAAGGATTTTCTAAAAGAAAAGAAAAAAACCCGTTTATACAAAAAAGTATCAATACTGGAATTTGGCCGATAGAGGAGCGTTGGTCGCGCTGGAAGCAACATCTGGAGGAAATATTACCTTACAACTGTGAGCTAATTCTCAAGCCCCATCACTGTCAGGAGTATGAGGGGGAATTCTCTGGCACCATAAACACCCTTACTGGAGACTCTTTTGCCCGCGCAATCTTCTCTGGAAACTCTTTTCATCGCAACAATCATCATCTTAGTGATGGCTACGCAGATTACACCGTGGTGTATATACTGTCTGGTCGTGGTGCCATACAGCGTGGTAATCACTTTATTCCAATGAATTCTGGTGGGATTTATCTGGTGGACTTGGGGCAGACTATTATCCATGACTTGATACAGCAAAGTCATGTACTGCTATGTCGTATCCCTAGAAAAAAAATCGAAAAATTTCGAAAGGGCCCTGGTGATAATCAGCCTCTAGAGATTGATAGCAATAGTGGCCCAGGCCTATTACTCAGAAACTATCTTTTGCTCTTGCCAAGAGCCAGACAGCAAAGTTCTTTTGTCTCTCCTGAGACACTATTTAACCCGGTAGCGGAGTTGGCTATTGCCTGTATAGAGGAGAGCCGCGGAAAGGCGGCGGCTGAAGTGGAAACACCGCAACGCTTGAATGTGGTATTTCGCCAGACTTGTCAGCTTATCCAGAAGTACTGTTGTGATGTAGATCTTTCAGCCCAGCAGCTGGCCATATCCTTGAATATTTCCCCTTCCTATCTACACCGTGCCTTGCGTTATCACAATACATCCTACAATAGCTTATTGCGTCGTGCCAGGGTGGAGTCTGCCTCAGCACAACTGGTGGGCTCTGGGCGCAATGCAAGTATGTTGCAGGTTGCCTTAAACAGCGGTTTTAATGGCACCAGCCAGTTTTCACGGGCTTTTAAAGAGGAGATGGGGATCACGGCGTCTGAGTTCGTAAAACAAACTTTCGCTGAGAAGAATGATTTACTGGTATTGGAAGAGTAGCTTTAGAATTTGGAGATTACATCCCAGCGCTATCATAATCTTATCTTAGGTCCCTTGGAGTGCTTTAAGACGGAAGCAAGGGGGCATCAGCCACCTTTAAGTATATGAAATATTCCTATGGAAGAAAACGCAGGCATGCCGGCTCAGAGGACTCAGCTGTATTGTTACCCCACTCATTGGCAAGATTAAGGCATGTTGGGTCGGCACCTGGTGAACTTAGGTCATAGTTCATATTACCCAGTGCGGTGTTTCCTCTAATGATGTTGCTCTCACTACTGGTTTCTTCTATAAGTATGCCAACAGTTTGGTTGCTATTGGCTGTATTTCCCCTAACAATATTATTGGAGCTGTCATCGGCTATTTCTATGCCTTCAGCACCATTATAATTGGCAGTGTTTTGGCTTACTGAGGCATTGTTAGTATCGATTAATATTCCATCCCCGGAATTGTGCTCAGAAGTGTTAAATGAAACTACGCCTCTGGTTCCATCCAGGTCAATACCATCATCACCACTGTATGATATGTAGTTATGTAGTACTGTTGAGTCCTCTCCATCAATTAGTATCCCTTCATCTCCGGCATATTTTATCGTATTGTGTGTAATTAAATTGTAATTTCCATTTGAGTCTATGCCATCATCACCACTATATAACGGGTTTCCAGTGATCGTATTACCTTTGATGATATTGTTGTCACTATTGATCTTTATACCGTCATCCAGGTAGTAATTTTTTATCTCCATATTCAAAATGGAGTGCGAGCCTGAACCAGAAACAAGGATACCCCCGGGGCAGTTTTCTATAATTCCTCCGCGTACCTGCCGGCCAGTTCCCTCGATTAGTAAGCCAAACTGGTCTTCCATATCTGAATTGCCGGTGCAAGTTATTCCTCCATCCCCCTGTATTTGTAAGTTGCCGGAAGGTCCGCTGACAATTATCGCGTAAGGATTTTCTGATGTTAATTCACAGTGGAGGTTTTCAGTGAGGAAGGCTGTAGTTGTGACGGTTTCATAGCACTCTACAGCGAATGCAGGGGAGATTGAAAGTGCATTGGCTACAACTATGGTAATAGATGAAGGTATGGTATTTAAGTCTATAAGTTTCATCATAATCCCCCTTTAAGTCAAAGTTAAAGTCAATCTATAAGCTGTTGTTCTGGAGTGCTTGTTAAAGCTGAGCTTTAAAACCAATTTGATTTTTGTTGCTTAAGATGTCTTAAGTGGTTTTATAAGACTATGGTCTGGCAATTTTTGTTAATAAACAAATGATATTTTTGAGTATAAGAGGTGTTTTAATTATTTTTAATTATATGGGTTGTTTTGAATCTTTGGTGGTATTTTGTGCTCGTTGCCTTTGATGACTTTTATACTATAGGTTCTCCCAATTTATCCCATGCGTCGAGTAAAATATTAATTAATTTGTTTGTATGGTGATCTGCGGTTAGCACTGAAAAATCAGGATCTTCCGGCAAGCCAAAAGCTTCAGCACGCCTGCATTGAAATAACCAGTTGTTATTGATTTTTATTAACTTGTCATCGTATTGTCCGGCCATGATGGTGCGATAGCCATGACGTGTGGCGGCAATTACGAGGGTGGTTGCTTTCCCTGTAGCGCTTTGCCCATCAGAAGAAATGGTATACAGAGGCGAGGAGGTTATATGTCGAGTTCCAAGCTGGCTGTGTATAATCAGATATTGACGCAGTTTTTCTCGCCCTCTTATCATCAGGTTTCCATTCTCAAAGCGCCCATTTTCTGTAAAGAGCGATGCCCACCCCTCAGCATCATGGTTGTCGGCTGTGAGGGTGTACTGGGCCAGCAAATCTAAGATTGCTAGTTTCTCAATATTTTTCTGTAGATTATCCATCGCAGATGCCAGTTCAAAATTTATCTGTTGGGGTCAGAAGTATATCTTGGGATTAGTTGGTTATTTTTTCGTGAGTTTAATTGATTTTTTATTTGAGTAATTGCTGCTGCGTAATTTCTCGTTAAAGTGCAATTCCGATTTTTTTGATTATCGGTTCTCGGGTTTTTGTTAAGCCTTCAAGTGGAGTATATCAGGTAGTTTCTGTTGAGCTACCAGGTATACGTTTTTAGTTTATTAAAATAAAATTGTGTTTGTTATAAATTGGATGTCTGTAATTCTGGATGTGCAACAATTCCGATGTCTTGAAGTCTAAAAGTATATGATTCTCACTGTAACGCTATTTTTGGCGTTAAAAAAGGCTTTTCTGCCTGGTTAGGTGAAATTAACTTAATTGACTTTAATTATTAATAGAGGGGATTTTGCTATGAGTCGTGCTACAGATATTGCTGATGATGCAGAAGTAGATGCAAATAATCACCAACAATATACTTGGGGTCCCACCGATAGAAATATTACTACCTGGGGAGGAGGTACGGGACCTCATGCCCTGTTAGGAAGTCCTGCCCAGCCTATCAACTGTTGGAGTTATCCAATACTGCTTGCAATAAGGCGCGGCTACCTCAATAGGCAAGGAGCTTTAAATCTAGTTCAGGATCTCAATCTAAAGTCACCATCACTTAAGCCCTATGCTTTTAATACTAGTGACCTGACAACCATGTGGACTGACTGGAAAGATTTTCCAGGTTCTTTGTGGCGCCCAAGAAGGGGGGACCTTGTATTTTTCCGGTCCTTTATGGGCGGATTACTAAATCACGTAGCTATATCAACTGGGAGAATACACCCAATGCTGGGTCATAGTGAGATTATTAGTTTTGGTGAAGGTAGAAGTACAGGGGGCTCGCGACAGTAAATCGAACATCAATTGAGCTGGTTATGCAAACCCATCATACAGAGGTAAAATTTATTGCTCCTAGCTGGGATCATTAGCCTGGCTAATGTTGTTGTCTAGTATTTATACGATTGATGATTTCGTTTGAATAAATGGCGATTGAGGAACAAAATTATAAATTTTTCTTGGCTTTGAAGCTGGTTAGACAATTAAATAGAGTACAAGCAGAGGTTGTTTGTTTTGAGCAAGCAACCTTTGCTTTTGCTATTCATTTTTATGTTTGAGATCTTTCTGTTGGGCGTATTCCCTTAGGTTGTTCTCAAATTTTTTTGAATGTCAGCCTGCAGGTAATGGCGGCGTTTACGAATGATTTATTATGGCAGGTTAAAATAAATCAGTAAGTTGATCATGAGGCAGCCTAAAGCTGATGGTTATCTTTATCTGAATATTTCAGTTGGTCTTTTACCGATTTTATAAATCTCTGGACTTTAACAGGAGGCTTCTTTGGGTAAAGGTGCATATAATGTATAGGGGTTGAGCCGACTTCAATCACCCGCTTCAATAGACCTTTTTCGATACTTTGTGATGCAGTAATATCTGGAATTCTGGCAATCCCTAACCCCATCTCCGTCATTTTTAAAATATCATGTAAAGAGTTGCAGCGAATTTTTGGTATGACTCGTATTTTTCTTTTGCTGCCTAACTCATATTTAATCGGGATACCCTGCCAATCATTAGCGATATGTCGCCAATGGATCAATGTGGAGAGGTCCTCTGGTAAACCACCCTGCTCATCCATATAAGTTTTGCTTGCATAGAGACTTTCCCGAAGTATGCCTAGCTTGGATACTTTGGCTGATTGCATATCGAGGCTGCCCACTCGGATTGCAAGGTCTACTTGAGACTCAATCAGGTCTATGGGGGCATCGTTCGCCAGTAATCGTATTCCAAGCTGTGGATGCTGTTCCGCGAATTGTGCAATTGCCGGAACAATAACTGGCTCACAGAGTGCGTGAGGTGCAGTAATCGTCAGCGTGCCTGATAACTTTTCATTGGTGCTTTTTAAGTCTGCCAAGGCTGAGTTATAGATATCCCGGATTTCGCGGCAGTGAGTGTAGAACTGGGTGCCTGCTTCCGTTAAAGAGAGTGCCCGTGTACTTCGGTAGAGCAGCCTTGTACCAAGATCTCCCTCCAGCCGGGTAACCGCTTGGCTAATTGCCGACTTGGTACGGGCAAGGTTATCTGCCGCAGCCGTAAAACTACGGGCTTCTACTACGGCCAGGAATACTTGCATATCCTCAAGATTAGGCTTCATTGTTTAATTTTACTAAACAGTTATTTGATTGAATACCTGTTTATCATAAGGTGGTAGCTGGGGCAATATGCTTGCAGAAACTCAATACTTAGTTTTTGTGAAGAGGAGTCTGATATGAGTAAGGTGCTAATCGAAAAAACTGTAGTAGCCAGCGAGCAATGGAAGTTGTTTTTCAATCAGGGTAATGCTGAAGGCTGTGCGTCTATGTATGAAAAGGATGCCCAAATGGTGGCCAAACCGTTCGGCCTGTTTCAGGGAAGGGAGCAGATACAGGCCTTTTGGGAAAATCTGGTAGCCCAGGGATTCTCAGAAGTGTCTTATCTGGATACTAAAATTGAGGTCGTAGATGATGCTTCAACTGTACTTTCTAGCAATTGGAAAATGAATAAGGCGCAAGGGGTGATCACGCGGGAACTCTGGGTTCTACAGGAGGATGGCACTATGCGCCTGCGCGAGGATCATTTTGAAGCTTTAGATCCGAGTGTGAAGTAAAGGAAAATAAGATGAACGAATACTGGAATAGTTTTACACGGGAAAAAACAGACGAACAATACAACCCAACGCTGTGGACCCATCGGTTGCCTACAGAGGAGTTACTACCAGCCCATGTGGCATTCACCGAGAGTCATAGCTCCATTTACCGTCAAGAGGTAAAGGATGGGTTGCAAACTGTTCACTTTGGAGAGGGAGAGTTATTGGGTTCTATGGATGTCTTCAGGCCTGGGAATGTTCCTGAAGATGCACCCATAGTAATTTATATTCATGGTGGTTGGTGGCAGTGGTTCTCAAAGGAACAGTTTTCCTTTCTAGCTGAATCTTTTAATAAAAAGGGGTTTGCTGTCTACATGCCTGGATACCGTATGGCCCAGGATTGGAATAATGGCCAGCCAATGGAATCCATTGTAAAACAGATGCAGTGTGCGATGGCTACGGTACTTATAGAAGCTGAACAGAGAGGCTCGTCGGCAGTTTACCTGGTAGGGCACTCGGCGGGTGGTCAGCTTGTAGCGATGCTTCACCAGACCGATTGGGAACAGTTTGGTGTTTCAAAATCCGCACAGAGCAAATTCAAGGCTGCATTTTCCTTAGCCGGGCTTTTTGATATCCGCCCCCTGGTAAAGAGCTTCGTCAATGACACAATTAAGATGTCGATGGACTCAGCGGAGAGGGTAAGTCCACAGTTAATCCCGCTTAGAGAGGGGAGAAAACTCTGCCCGCTACATCTAATAGTGCCTGAGTTTGATACTCCTGAGTTTTTTCGCCAGACAAAGGAGTATCAGGAAAAACTGCTTAAGTCAGGAATCAACTGCTCTTTTTCTCTGGCTAATGACCGAGATCATCTTAATATTCTTGAACGATTGAATAATGTTGATGACAAAGTTTTAAAATATATGTTAGAAAATATGGATTGCCATGGTTGATTACTTTCAGTTGGTTTGGGGTTGATCCAACAGGATAGTTTTAAAGCTTCGAGATCTCTGAGTTATTTTTAAGGGCTTAAATGCCTTTATTAGGTCAATTTATTTTTGGAGAGTATTGATTTCTAAGATGTGATTTGAGTACAACAACCATTCAAGGAGAGAGAAATGCCTTTTACAATGCATCAAAGCAGAAGGTTTGTCCGTGAATTTGAAGCTTGTAATGCTTATAGACAGCAAACAGGTGGGGTGAATGAGTACTTGATTTACAGATTTGACAGTGATGACAGCACCCTCAGTAACATATTCTCGATTGACTACAAAACCCCTGTTCGAAGTTCACCTTTACCTGGAGGAATTTACCCTGCTCAAAGGGGTAGGCTTAATAGCAGTAAGACAAAAGTGACCAAGCCACAAAATTATCAAGGTGGTGGGCATGCTGAAGAAATTTTCTTACGGTCACTGGATAAGTTTACTAGTTATGGGCCGGTAGGGAGAATAGAAATGTATATTTCAAAGATTCCATGTAATTATTCATCTGCAATGATGGTGAATGTAAATGGGTCAAATCATCACGTCCCATCTGGTTGTGGGAATAAGCTTCAAATGATGATCGAAGCCTTTACCAATATAAATTGGTATATTTGTTTTGATAGAGAGTACTCAGGTGCGACTCAAGGGCGTGAAACCAAGCAGAAAATGCTGGTGTTAGATGCAAAGATGAATTGTGAAGTTTACCGCTACAATAATGGCGCGCTGAATCGAGTTTCGGCGAATTAGGGGGAAGCTGTATCACGTTAACTTAAGAGAGTTATCTGTCAATCCAGATGACTTTCTTGGGTGTGCCGAGTGAGTTTATGACTTTTCCTGACCTGTAATATTATATTTTTTATGAGATTCTTACTCTAAAAATATGTATTGGTTATTGGCTTGGCGAAAGTCAAATCTGATAATTAAAATATTATCTGTTTATTGGTAATAGGCAGAGCCTCTCTTTCTCACTAGATAAACACTATTTGCTGCAGAGCAATGTCGTTATAGTCGTTGGTAGCAATATAGAGGTATCGCTAAGCGCCGCTTGCCGCTTTGTGGAGGCGGGCTAAGGGTAGCTATTCTGATGAATTGTGAGCTGGAGGACGAAAATTCGAATAAGCCTTCTTATACTTCCACCGATGCTGACCAGGTTGGGTGTTTGCCGCTGTTTCCAGTGCCTGCTGTCTCCCTGGCATCTGATAACCCCCTCTTTATGCTGCGGATATGATTAATCTGAATATTGGTTGGGTAACCAAGGTATGTGATGTCGCAGTAGGGCGTTCACCCTGCATATCTGGCTGAGCGTCTATATAAGTCTTTCAGTCTATTTATAATAGGCGCCTAATTTTCCTTCCGGAACCAATTATGCCGAGACCTAAGTCCACAGTTCCATTGGATGAGGTGCATTGGGGCGCACTTAAGACCCTGTTTCCCTACCTGCTGGAGTTTCGTAGAGCTGTTGTCCTGGCAATCCTGTGCCTGATTGGAGCCAAGGTCGCAGGGGTTACTCTTCCATTTATTCTTAAGCACATAGTCGATAATTTGGATAAAGCTGGTGGTGTAGCCGAGGCTATTGCGTTGCCGTTGGGGCTTTTGCTGGCCTATGGTGCAGTGCGTTTTTCCAGCACCTTGTTCGGTGAGTTGAGGGATACCATTTTTGGCCGTGTGACCGAGCGTGCCCAGCGCCGGGTAGGGCTGGAGGTATTTCAGCATCTGCACAAGCTGGATTTGGATTTTCACCTGGATAGGCGCACCGGCGGTTTGTCCCGGGATATTGAGCGTGGTAATAGCGGCATCGGCTTTCTGATGCGTTTTATGGTGTTCAATATCGTGCCTACCCTGGTAGAGATTGCTATGGTGGCGGGGCTTCTTTGGTGGAATTACAGCGGTGTGTTCGCCCTGGTAGTTTTGGCGGCGGTCATTATTTATATCGGCTTCTCCGTAGTGGCCACAGAATGGCGCACCCGCTTTGTACGAGCGCTTAATGAGGCGGAGTCACAGGCCAGTAGTCGTGCCGTGGACAGCCTGCTGAATTACGAGACGGTTAAGTACTTTGCCAACGAGCGGCACGAATCCAGCCATTATGATAAGGAGCTTGCAACTTGGGAGCAGGCCCGGCGTAAGAACCGCTTATCCTTGTTTAGTCTGAATACCGGTCAGGCTCTGATTAT
The DNA here is from genome assembly GCF_030012965.1 of Microbulbifer sp. MLAF003. Lineage (NCBI taxonomy): Bacteria > Pseudomonadati > Pseudomonadota > Gammaproteobacteria > Cellvibrionales > Microbulbiferaceae > Microbulbifer > Microbulbifer sp. MLAF003. Next base: position 3,517,063 of record NZ_CP120232.1, on the reverse strand, counting down.
TGCCAGCGCCATGTGTGCCGCGATGGTGCTGGCAGCGGTTGGGGTAACGAACGGACAGATGACCATCGGTGATTTTGTCCTGGTTAATGCCTTTATGATGCAGATCTTTATCCCGCTTAATTTCCTCGGGTTTGTCTACCGCGAAATGAAGGGAGCCCTGGCAAATATTGAGAAAATGTTCTCCTTGCTGACGGTAAAGCCCGCGGTAGCAGATAAGCTGGAGGCGTCCAAACTACAGGTATTCGAAGGGCGTATCGACTTCGAGCAAGTACGGTTCGGCTACAAGGACAATCGCGAAATTTTGCGTGGAGTAAGCTTCTCAGTGCTGCCACGTCAGAAAGTAGCTATTGTCGGTGCTAGTGGTGCCGGTAAATCAACATTGTTTAAGTTGCTGTTCCGTTTCTATGATGCCGAGGGTGGCAGAGTCTGTATTGATGGTCAGGATATCCGCACTGTAACCCAGGAATCCCTGCGCCGAGCTATTGGCGTGGTGCCACAGGATGCGGTGCTGTTCAACCAGTCAATCAAAGAGAATGTGCGCTACGGCAAGGTAGGTGCCACTGATGAGGAGGTAATGGAGGCGATCCAACACGCGCACCTATCAGACTTTGTCGAGCAATTGCCTAATGGAATAGATACCTTGGTGGGAGAACGCGGCCTGAAACTTTCCGGAGGGGAGAAGCAGCGGGTTGCGATTGCCCGGGCGCTGCTCAAAAAACCACCAATTATGATTTTTGATGAAGCGACCTCCTCCCTGGATAGCCGATCAGAGCGTAGCATTGTCGCCTCACTACAGGAGATTGCCCGGGAGCAGACCACTCTCGTCATTGCTCACCGCCTCTCTACGGTTGTAGATGCGGACACCATCCTGGTAATGGATCAGGGCAAGGTTGTTGAGCAGGGTTCCCACAGCCAGCTGCTGGAACAAGGGGGTCATTATGCGATGCTCTGGCAGATGCAGCAGCAGGAGCGTACCGATGAGGTAGAGATTGTCACGCCCTAGGCTCCTATCTTGATAATTGTGCCCAGCCCGACTAATGTGGCGCCGACACAAAAAAACGATAGGCAGAGCGATATGACCATTCCTTTTCAGTCCTCCAAGATCGCTGCCGCACTGTTGGCGATAGTGCTGGTGGGCGGCTGTAGCAAAAACAAAGAGGCCGAAGAAGTCAAAAAAGATGAGGCCGAAGCCCAGATTGTTGAATCTGAGACTGTGAGCCCGCCTCCTGGCCAGACTGTGGAGAATGCAGATAAGCGTTTTGATATCTATGTGCCTGTAGAGCTTACTGCTAACCTCAGCAGCTTGAGCAATAACCAGCGCAAGATGATTGGTTTGCTGATCGACGCCAGCCAGATTATGGATCGCCTGTTTTGGCTGCAGTCCTACGGTCCCGCAGAAGTACTGCTGCCGGAAATCGAAGATAGCCGCGCGCGCAAGTTCGCCGATATTAACTATGGCCCCTGGGATCGTCTAAACGACAACAAACCGTTTATTGTTGGCTATGGCTCTAAACCCCTCGGTGCGAACTTCTATCCAGCGGATATGACGCGTGAGGAGTTTGAGGACTGGGATCAGCCTGGCAAAGATGGCCTCTATTCCCTGGTCCGTCGCAATGATGCCGGCAAGCTGGAGCTGATTCCTTACAACAAAGCGTATAACGCGGAATTGAAAAAAGCCGCTGATATCCTGCGCCAGGCTGCCGCACTGGCTGAGAGCAAGGAGTTTGCACACTACCTGACCATGCGCGCCGATGCGCTGTTGACGGATAATTTCCGTCCCAGTGATATGGCCTGGATGGACATGAAGGAAAATGAGATCGACGTAGTCATCGGCCCCATTGAGAACTACGAAGACCAGATGTTTGCTTACCGCACCGCTTATGAGTCTTATGTATTGCTGAAGGATAAGGAGTGGAGTGAAAAGCTGGCTAAGTTTGCCGCACTGCTGCCTGAGCTTCAGAAAGGCCTGCCAGTTGAAGAGAAGTACAAATCGGAAGAGCCGGGCACTGATTCTGACCTGAATGCTTACGATGTACTTTTCTATGCAGGGCATAGCAATGCTGGTTCCAAGACCATTGCCATCAACTTACCCAATGATGAAGAAGTGCAGCTGGCCAAGGGCACCCGTCGTTTACAGTTGAAAAATGCCATGCGCGCTAAGTTCGACAAGATTCTGGTGCCTATCAGCGATGTACTGATTGCTCCTGAGCAGCGCAAGCATATTACTTTCCCAGCTTTCTTCGCCAATACCATGTTCCATGAAGTGGCCCATGGCCTCGGGATCAAGAAAACCGTTGATGGTGGTGCGAATGTACGCACTGCATTGAAGGAAACCTCCTCCTCCCTGGAGGAAGGCAAGGCGGATATTCTGGGTCTGTATATGGTCACCCGCCTGCATGAGAAAGGTGAAATCGAAGATGGCGAGCTGATGGATAATTACGTTACCTTCCTCGCCGGGATCTTCCGCAGCGTACGCTTTGGTGCGGCAAGTGCGCATGGTAAGGCGAATATGATGCGCTTCAACTTCTTCAAGGAGCAGGGCGCTTTTACCCGTGATCCTGAGACTGGGCAATACAGTGTAGACTTCGAGAAGATGCAGCAGGCAATGACTAATTTGTCTCGCCTGATCCTTACCATCCAAGGTGACGGTAACTATGAAGAAGCTAAAGCGCTATTGGCCAAGCAGGGCGTGATTGGTCCCGAATTGCAAGGTGACCTGGATCGGTTGTCTGAAGCGAACATTCCTGTAGATGTTACTTTTATCCAGGGGAAAGAGGTACTAGGCCTTAAATAACAGAGTTTTAGGACTGGAATTAAAAGCCCGGCATCGCCGGGCTTTTTTATTCTTTCTTAAAGCAGATCATTGATTTTGAAGTAAAAGCTATTAAATAATTTTTCTACTTTGATAACAAATGTTATCTAGAGCTTTCAGTGATTCTCTTCTCCCCCAGGCTTTACTTGTAGTTCTCATTAAGCTTGCTCAATCAAGTCAAACCTGTTGCACTTTGGCTTAAATTTGTTGGTACGTTTGTGCCCTTAAACTGATAGAAAATAAATAGCTTTTTGCATTCTTTCGTTGCTAAATAAGCGCCGGTTATTATGAGGTGGAAATTACTAGTCTTCAGTTAGGTGGAGAGAAAGGATGCGCCGTATTTTATACACCGGTACAAAAAATGCCTCCTCTTGGGCATTCCGCGCTTGGCTCGCTATGAGGGAGCTTGGTATTCAATTTGAAGAGCGAGTGGTGGATATAAGAAAGCCCCAGAGGTTCGAAAATCTGCGGCGAATTGGAGAAATATCACCATCTGCATCCGTACCAGTGTTGGTTGATGGCGATAACATCATCTTTGATTCTTTGGCAATTATGGAATATGCCAATGAAATAGGTGGGGATGCCCTGCTCCCCGCTGAGCCTTTAGCCAGGGCAAGGGTCCGCTCATTTCTGAGCTGGCAACATGCCGGGTTATCGGGGCTCTGTCCCCGCCTGTCATTTGAAAGTGCTTTTTATCCCAATAAGCGTGAGATGACCTCGGATGAGCATAAGGATACGGAGAGATTATTTTCTGTGTGGGAGTCGGAACTGAAATCCAGTGGTGGCCCTTATCTATGTGGGGAGCTTTCTCTGGCCGATCTGGTACTGGTGCCTACAGTTATTCGGATTTACTCACATTCTCCCCAACTGAATACCTGGCCCCTAACTCACCAATGGATAGTGAAACTGCTGGCAAGAGAGAGTGTGGAAGAGTGGGTGTCCCAAGCCAGGTCTTTACCGCCCGTGATTTTGGACAATTATTGACTGCCAGCACATTGATTAACGAGTTTGGAGCTGGGCTGGCGTTGTTTATTTCGTCAATAACTGGTCACTATTGGAACTGATGCTGGCCTTCCTTTACTGCCCCTTCATATTTTTAGGTACTGATGAACTGGCAGTTACTACCTTTTATCTGTTTATGGCGTTTATAGCTTGTAAAAAGAGGGACGCCGCGTACATTTTGCAGGAAATTCCTCAAATGTGAACCTATAGAAACTCGGTTGTAAAAAGGCGACTAAAATATCCTTGGGGTAAAGGAAGGTTTGCCCGCTGGAATTGGGCGGCCAATATAAAAATGTTAAGGATAAACATTGGAACAATGAAAATACCAGCCTTGATTCTCGCCTTTGTATTCTGCCAAAGTGTGCAGGCCTCTTGCCAACTGGAGGAGTATGAACGTTTCCTGAATACGCAAAGCCTGGTGATGTTGGAAGCTTCCGTTAAATTGTTCGAAGAAGATAAAGATAAGTTCAAAACAATAAAACCATTCGTGAAGCTGGAAGTCAGGAATAACAAGCTGAAGGTATATATTGCCAGAAAACTGAGTGAGCTGAATCCAGAGGTACTCAATCTAACCGGGCCAATTGCCAATCTGGTTCCCAGTGTGTCGGTGCAAATTATGCCTGACGGGTCCATAAGGGATAAGGTGGATTTGGCGATGTCTGCAGATTCCCACTACCGACAAGAAAAGGCAGCAATGAAGCCTGTAGAACAGTTATATCTGTATCATGAAGGAATGACAGAGTCAGAAAAAAAGCGTTTTCTTGTCGCCAGAAGCTCATTGAGTAAACTTATGGAGACCAATGAGCAATTTGAATTTATGAAGCGTGCATTTACTACTTCGCTTGAAAGTCTTTGTCCCGTTGATTAGTAATCGCTAGTGAACTTTTGGTGATAAGGAAAGCGGTAAATCTCCGGTAATGTTTGAATTAAAAACAATAGCTTTGTTTTTTGTAACTGCACTTGCTGAAATTGCCGGCTGTTATCTTCCTTATCTCTGGATCAAGCAGGGAATGAGTGCTTGGCTTTTGCTACCTGGCGGCATTAGTCTCGCGCTATTTGTCTGGCTGTTAACACTTCACCCGACCGCAGCAGGGCGGGTTTACGCAGCTTATGGCGGTATTTATATCTTTACGTCCATTATGTGGCTATGGTTGGTGAATGGAGTCAAGCCAACTGTCTGGGATATAACCGGTGCCAGTGTGGCAGTGGTGGGGATGAGCATTATTATGTTCTCCCCGCGACAAATGCATTAATATAATGGATTTGCTGTAATAGTATCCGATTTTTTCTTCATAAGAATAAGTTTTATATATAAATCAAGTTTCGTTTGTATTCTGGTTAACATATAAATCTTTAATGAATTGACGCTTTAGCTGTTTTATGGTTTTCAGTGCTTCTGTTTTTTGCTGTAAAATGGTGCGCTTATCTTTTTATGGCTGTCGTGTTGTTTTACGTTTTATGCCCGGAATAAAAGTTTTTCTCATAGGCTTATAATTTTTTTAATCTTCCTAATTTACCTGGGGTCGGGCATTCTACTTACCTGGGCCAATTGAAAAATAGTAAATGGTTATAACAGTATCTGTTGGGGATATTGATTGTTTTGGCTGTTGATAATCCAGGTTGTTTTGCTATCTATTTAGGAAAAATTTCCTATGGCCCTTTCTCAAACCTAGGTCAAACTCTCCTTGGCTTTGGGTGTACTCTCCTTTGAAACAATCAATAAATGAAGGGAATCTAATATGAAAAATGTAAGTGTTAATCCTTTAAAAGCAGTACTGCTCACCGTTGCCGGAGCCGCCAGTATTTCGGTGTCGGGTATAGCTTCAGCTGTCAGCTGTGGTGATGTTCTTACATCCGCAACTGTTCTGTCTGGGGATATTCTTTCATGCGCGATAAATCCTGCAGTAACGTTAAAAGAAGGTGCAAGCCTGGATTTAAATGGTTATACCATTAGTTGTGATACTCCCGTTGGAATCGGAGTGAGGTTAGTTGGAGCAGGCAGGGTTCTTGAGGATACTGCAGGCGGTGGAAGCATTGAGGGTTGTGCCACTGGAGTATCTGCAGAGGGTGATGGTGGCCATTTTATTATGGGAGTAAGTACCACTCTCAATAGTTTGTCCGGAGTTACCCTTTGGAGCACTGGCAACACCTTGGAGGCTTCTTACGCGAATGGCAATACAGGCATGGGTATTCGTTTGATGGGTGACGGAAGCCAGGTGAGAACTACTGAGGCGACAGGAAATACTCTTATGGGAGTAAAAATTGTCGGTAACAATTCATTGTTGAGAGATAATGATACCAGCTCTAATGGGGCGAGTGGCATCGTAGTTGCCGAAGGAAATGGCGGTATTATTGCAGAGAACTTATCAACAGATAATGGTGTAAATGGAATCATGATGCAGCCATTTGCTCAGACAGGATGGCTTATTATCGGAAATGATGCGGCAGGTAATACAGGAAATGATCTTATGGATCAGAATGTTCCTGCCTGTACTGGCAGTGTTTGGGTACTTAACACTTTTGATAATGCAAACGACGCCTGTATTCAGTAGATGTAAAATCTAATCTTTGGATGGGCCTATGTATTGAGATCGTATTTGATATGTAGGTCCATTATATCTAAATTTGACTTTTCATTCGTTAGTGGTTTGACTTAAGATGGCCAAGCCGCGACATTTGACTGTATTTATACTTGGTAAATAGTCAGTCTATATTGCACCTCCCTTTGTTACGCTCTAAATCTCCACACCTTTATTTTGTAATCTGGCTGGGCGATTACACCATTGTGTAATATTTTTTCCTGATTTTGAAAGCTTTCTTCAAGGTCTTAATCTACCTGGGTATTTTTTCCTATATTTTCGGTACTTATCTCCTATTGCGCAAGCACGGCCTGGCTACAAAACTCATCACAGCATCAAGCTGTGGCCATATATAAGAAGTAACTCGTTGTGTGTTTCTACTGTGAGGAAATTTACAAGGATAGTTGCCAGAGTATCGGTACAACTTTTGTTGAGTATTACGCAGGAAACCCCTTTAAGCATTGGCGTTTGCTTTTGTGCTAGGGCGTGATGTTGATTAGATTCATCTTTAAAGCAGTAACAAGAAGTTTAAGTTTGCTAATTTCATTTCCTAAGGAGATAAACGTGAAAAGATGTACCCCCATAGCAGCCGCTGTTTTGTTCGCTATTGCCAGTCAAGGTGTTTTTGCTGACAATAACACTGCTATTGTTAACCAAAGTGGCAATGCGCACACTAGTGTTGTGGATCAGGTGGACCCAACAGTTACCCATAGCTTGATTTCCCAAACCCAGATTGGCACCAGTAACAGTGCCTTTGGCCAGCAGATAAATAGCACCTCATTTGCTTCTATATTTCAGCTTCAGGATGGGCAGTCAAATACAGCTAATTCTGTTCAGGATTTTGCCACTCTTGGAACGACTGCCGGTATTGCGCAAGTTGGTAACAACAATACCGCAACAACATCTCAGATTACTGCAGAAGCCACTGTAGCGACGATCAACCAGTTTCAGCAAAGTAATACAGCGACAATTATTCAAGCAAATACTTTCGGTGGTACTACTGCGGTAGCTACTCAAGTAGGCACTTCCAATGTAGCCACGATTGGGCAGTTTGTTGTTGTAAGTAGCTCTGCGGATTCAAGTCAAGTTGGTAATACCAATACAGTAAATATCAATCAGTCCAACCTTACAGGTGGATTTATTGATGCGGATCAGTTAGGAAATAATAACTTGTTGAATGCCTCACAGGTTGGCATTGGCCATATTGCCTTTGTTAGACAGGAGCAGGAGTCGAACACTCTGAATCTCTTGCAAACTGGTACTTCTAACTTTGCAAACTCCTTCCAGCTTGGAACCAGTAATACGGGACTCTTAGCCCAGTTTGGAATGATGAATGTTGCAGTTGCTTCGCAGAATGGGCAAAGTAATAATTTTAGTGTTACTCAAACCGGCACTATGGATACTGCAACAGTCGGACAAATTGGTAATAACCATAACAGTACAATAGTACAATAGTTAATCCTTGCCTCAAGAAGTCCCTGGCAATTTTTAGTTTAATTGTTAGGGATTTCTTATTGTTGTGATCTATATTTGATAGCCCATTTCTTGTTGGGCTATTTTTTTACCTGAAAGTAAAGGTTAAGGTTGATTTGGGAAGTTGAGCTCTTTGCTATTTCCTTAAATCCTGGTTGATATGGTTTCTTTAATGTTAGGGTTGAGGGTTTATTTGCTAATGCTTATTGATAGTTGGAAGAAGAGGTTTTAAGAAACAGCTTTGTAGTATATTTTTCTAATCGGGAGGGAGTTCTCTTATAAGGCCTAAAAAGGTAATTTTTTCTGATCATAAACCAGAGAATCTGTTTTTTTAATTTCAGTTAATTGTTGAAGCTATTGTTGCTTCATATACTGAAGAGGGGGTGAGGCCAGAATGGTGATCTATATTTATAGTTTCCGACACTCACCGTAGTGCTTGCTGTATACTCCTAAGAACAACCTACATTATAAATTGAAGACCGCTACTTAAAGAGATAGTTATACTATTGTGTGCTTGTTTGTAGCCCTGAGGCGGCTTCGAAGAGTTTAGTTATGAGTTTGTTGACTTTGATTTTGTTGGCGTTCTCAAGGTTGCTGTTAGCCAGTAAAACTACTCCAATTTTATCAGCTGGGTTATAGAGTAAGTAAGAAAAAGAGCCTGGATCCCTACCATTGTGGCCATTAAGTTTGTGATTTTTTCCATTGTAATTCCATAGAAAATCAAGACCCCAGAAAATGCCGAAACCATCTTCAATTGGTGTCAACATATTAGAAACAGTTTTAGCCTCTAGAATTCTACTGCCCTGTTTTCTTGATACTAATTCACCACCATTCATAATAGTGGCGAGGAATAGTGCCATATCATAGGCGCTACTCCTTAATCCTCCATCTGGCCAGGTTGCAAGGTCGTAGTGTGGTATAGGTGTTAAATTATTTTCGATTGCATAGTGTGGGCTGGCGATATTTCCTGGGATAAAGTCGGGGAGCTTCCAGCTTGTGTTAATCATACCTAAAGGGGTAAATATTTCTCTATCCGCATAGTCAGCGAGAGAAAATCCGCTGGCGAGTTCCACAGTATATCCAGCTAAGGCTGCTCCTATATTAGAATATTCATATGCTTCTCCAGGTGTCTGCGAGAGAAAGTTGTGCTCTGAATCATAAAACTCTCCCTCGCTGTCGAGGTACGCTCCTAAAAAACCGGCCAAGGTGATTGGGCTGTCTTCTGGACAGATTCCAGGCTCTTTGAGGTTCATCAGTTTTGAGTGGGTACCATCTCCATGATTGATATAGTAACTACATTGATATGTGGGGCCATCATTAATGCCAGATCTATGGGTGACAAGATGTTGGAGTGTAATAGGTTGTGAGCCTGGGTTATCAATGTTGAAATAGCCCCCAGCAAGAAGGTTTTGTACTTCCTGATCCAGGCTCAGGATTCCGTCTTCTTGCGCTTTTGCAATCGCTGTTCCCATAACAACTTTACTCACTGATGCTAGCCAAAAGGCCGTATTCCGGGTAACCAGACCACCCTCTTCCAGGCTTTTTACTCCATATCCTTTAGACCATATGATTGGCATTTCAGGCCTGGCAACCAAGGCAATAGCCATGCCGGGAATTTCGATATCCCGCATGGTGTTTTTAACGGCTTCATCAACCTTGGTGTGGTCAAAAATGCGAGGTTTATTTGTATAAGTTACTGTGGAATCAGCTTTAGTGTATTCAGTGTAGTTGCTGGTATCACTAGCATCCATTGCATTTGTAAGCACGGTTATAGATAGACTTGCACAAATAAAAAGATTAGACAGAATTGAAGTTGTCTGTTTTCCTTTCATGGTAAAACCTCCTTGATTTACTTTTCGTTTGGTTACTCCAGTTTTTTACGTCCGCTGTCTATTTTCCTATATTTTTGCTGAAAAAAATTGGAATCAAAACAGCGGTTTAATGCTTCGGAAGATTGTTTCTTTCCTGCTATAGAAGAGGTAGCTCTTCCAGGAAGGGTGTTGCCAGTATGTGAATCGCTGACTTAACCTGTGCTGAATAAGATAGGTTTGAAATTATTCTGGCGGATTTATCTATTAATTAGGCGTGACTGCAGGCTTAATAGTAATCGGCGATTAAATTAAGCTAATACCTTGAAGGGGCTGTGTAGAAAAAATGAAAGGTACTTTTTATGGTGATAGTGAAAGCAGCAGCCCTTTTTAGGGCTGCTGCTTCGATGATTAATAAGCTTATGGTTGCTGGTCAATCGGTACCGCGCAGGCTAGATAAACATCCAGCTTGTTATTAATAGAGTTCAGGCCTTTCAGGCTTAGGCGAACCTGATCAAAGTCAGCCTGGGTATTTGCAAGGAGTAGACGGTGATAGTGCGCTCCGTTCACTTTGAAGGGGGCGAGCATATAACCACTTGTAGTCTCGCCAGTGGCTATGCCATCCAGGTAAGTACCGATAACAATGCTGTTCAGTTCGATCTCATCGAGCGGTGAATTGCCATTTTCCACCAGGAAGCCAATCATGTAGCGGCCGCTCTTAATATTGTCGTGATTTATCTGGATATAGGCGCTGCCTCCAGCACCGCTAACTACCTCTATTCTGGCTGCATCGGAGAGTATTCCGTTGGTTACCTTGTCGATAGATGTTACTGAACATCCATCGCAAGGTGAGGTTATGCCGTTGACCAACTCAGCACTCACACCATCCATAACTTCAAGACCTTCGAAAGAGGTACAGGAAAGTACACTATCGAAATCACAGGCATCTCCTACGCCATCATTATCTGAGTCTTCCTGGTGAGGGTTGATGGTTTGTGGACAGTTATCGATATCATTTTCTACACCGTCATAATCCACATCCGGGTCGCAGGCATCTCCCAGACCGTCACCGTCAGTGTCAGTCTGGTTTGGGTTGGGAATAGTGGGGCAGTTATCTGCGCCGTCATCTGAGCCGTCGTTATCCTGGTCATGATCACAGGCATCACCGACACCATCGTTGTCGCTATCTTCCTGCCCACCATTTGGTACTGCTGGACAGTTGTCGACATTATCTTCAATGCCATCTCCATCAACGTCATCATCGCAGGCATCACCAGTACCGTCGTTGTCACTGTCGGTTTGGTCATTTGGAGTCAGAGGGCAGTTATCGAGATCGTTGATTACTCCGTCGCCGTCGCGATCGTTATCACAAACGTCGCCGATATTGTCTCCATCTTGGTCTGCTTGATCGGGATTTGCATCTGCCGGGCAATTGTCCTCACCATCGTCATGGCCATCGTTGTCGCTATCACTGTCCAAGTCACAAGCATCACCAATACCATCGCCGTCCTGGTCCTCCTGCAGTGTATTGCTGACAAGGGGACAGTTATCGACCTCATTTAATATGCCGTCGCCATCTAGGTCGGAATCACAGGCGTCACCAATGCTATCGCCATCGGTATCTGTTTGATCGGAGTTGGGAACAAGCTGGCAGTTATCGGTGAGGTCATCTACGCCGTCATTGTCATCGTCGGAATCGCAAATGTCTCCCTGGCCATCACTATCATTATCCGCTTGATCCTGGTTGGGAATATAGACGCAGTTATCGCTATTGTTGTCGACGGTATCTCCATCGAGATCGCTATCACAGGCGTCGCCTACGGTGTCACCATCCAGGTCTAGCTGGTCGGGGTTGGGTACATTAACGCAGTTGTCGATACTATCTGGAATTAGGTCCCCGTCGCTATCGGTATTGTCGTCACAGGCATCACCGTAGCCATCTCCGTCTGTGTCGGTCTGGTCTTCATTGGGTTCCAGCGGACAGTTATCATTGCTGTTTTCTACACCGTCATTATCGCGGTCGCTGTCACAGATATCTCCGGTGCCGTCATTGTCGGTGTCGGTCTGGTCCTCATTGGCATCTGCGGGGCAGTTGTCGGAGTCATCGTCAATACCGTCAGCATCATCGTCGCTGTCACAGGCATCCCCTTCGCCGTCAGAGTCGATATCACTTTGGTCGGGGTTGCTAATAGAAGGGCAGTTGTCGGTATCGTTTTCAGTGCCATCATTGTCGAGGTCGGAGTCGCAAGTGTCACCAATACCATCGTTATCCTGGTCATCCTGCGAAGCGTTGGGGACATTCGGGCAGTTGTCAGAGTCGTTATCAAAACCGTCGCCGTCTCTATCGCTATCGCAGGCATCGCCTATGCCGTCTCCATCGGCGTCTTTCTGGTCGGGATTTGGTGTATGTGGACAATTGTCGGCGCCATCGTCCAGGCCGTCATTGTCACTATCACTATCGGCATCACAGAGGTCGCCAATGCCATCATTATCCTGATCCGCTTGGTCGGGATTGGCTGTATCCGGACAGTTGTCCAGGCTATTGGTGTAATCGTCGCCATCACGGTCATTATCGCAGGCATCACCGACGCTATCGTTGTCTATATCGCCCTGCTCATGATTTGCGTCAGCGGGGCAGTTATCGCTGTCATTATTAATTTCATCGCCGTCAAGATCTTCATCACAGGCATTGCCAATGCCATCGCCATCACTATCTGCTTGGTCAGAATTGGCTGTTAGCGGGCAGTTGTCGTCGGAGTCTGAATGGGTATCACCGTCGTCATCGCTATCGCATGCGTCACCATTGCTGTCTTTATCGGTGTCATCCTGGCTGGAATTGCTGATGCTTGGGCAGTTATCCCTGCTGTCTTCAATCCCGTCTCCGTCAGTGTCCACAATACTGGCGCCTGGCAATAGATCTTCGGCAGCATCTCCCCGGCCACCGTCGGATCCACAGGCACTTAAAAATAATATTGAGAGAAAAAATATAATTAGCGGTATTTGGGGCATGGTTAAAGTCTCCGAAAACAAATTTTATTTTTGTTATCTGTCGGAGAAGAAGAGATGGATCTCGTCGGTTAACGTCGGAAAAGTATAAAAATTATTTTCACTAGTTTCCCGGTCTCTACTTCCCTGTAGATAGTTCCGGGGTCGTGCAGATAAATCGCTAATACTTTTGTATGTAACTACGGCACCGGACTTTGTGCCGTTTAATATGCGTTGTTTTGGTGTTGGATGTGTGAAGGTCGATGAAAAAATGGCGGGCTATTTTCTGGTTTATATCTCTTGTAATTTTAAAAAATAAAACTCCGCCATTTGGTTGGGAATGTTCGCGCAGATGTTGTGTTAAACATGTTTAGGCAAAAGTGTCAGGCAGATATAAGAAAAGGACTATGAGTCGAAGATACTTTTAAATTCATACTTGTATTGTTATTTATGCTTTAGCCTGATTTTTTCCAGTAAGCGAAAAAATTTATGCATTCTCTGCGCAAGTGTTACTGCCGTTATTGCTACTGATATATAAGCCTGCTTCCAATTGAGTGAGACCAGTTAGTCAGTTTTTTAAAAATGGCCAGTTCCGTTTTTGACTAGTTCCATGGGCGTGGAATCCATACACTGGTAGTCAGAAACGGGAGGGGTTTATGAAAATTGATGCTGCAGTTTGCTCCAGTGCGCGACTGGCTCGCGATCGTCGTTTCGATGGACGTTTTTTTACAGCGGTGAAAACCACCGGGATTTTTTGCCGTCCCATCTGCCCCGCACGCCCCCCTCGAGCAGAACGTTACTTACTTTGCCACTGCGGCAGAGGCCGCGAGTGCTGGCTTCAGGCCCTGTTTACGCTGCCGGCCAGACTCTGCCCCAGGCAGTCCGGCCTGGGAACTGGTCTCTACCACCGTACAGCGGGCACTGAAGTTGATGCGCAGCGAACGGGAGCCTCATTCAGTGGAACGGCTGGCGGAGCGCCTTGGGGTCAGCAGTCGTTACCTTCGACGTTTGTTTGCTGAGCACTTGGGTGTGAGCCCTTTGTCGGTATGGCAGACTGAGCGGGCGCTTTTTGCCTTTCGTTTATTGCGTGATACCAATTTGCCGGTAGCAGAAATTGCTTATGAATCGGGATTTAACAGCTTGCGTCGATTTAATGGTGTGTTTAAACAGATTTACCAACGCACACCATCCGAGGTGCGCAGGGAGGGCCATAATAGGCGGCTGAAATATGGTGTTTCTACAAAAGTACGGCTCTATCTCGATTACCGCCCACCATTGGATTGGCAGCAATTGCTGGCATTCCTCCGTACCAGAGCCCTGACGGGGGTAGAGCAGGTAAGGGACTGCGAGTATTTACGCAGTTTTGCGTTGGAGGGGGCGTGGAGTGATGCGGGTGACCCACGATCCAGAGAGAAACCGCTTGGTAGTGGAGGTATCCGGGCAGGAGGGTGGTACCGGCTTGTACCTGCTTAATCAGCGTCTTCGTCGATTGTTTGACCTGGATGCTGATACAGCGGAGATCCAGGCAGTGTTAAATGAAGACCCCTTGCTGAAGAGACAGCTGGCACAGCGACCGGGCCTGCGCTTACCCGGAGCCTGGGACCCATTTGAATACGCTTTGCGGGCAATACTTGGGCAGCAAATCAGTGTGGCAGCGGCTACCACGATTGCGGGGCGCCTGGTGGCTCGCTATGGGGAGTCCTTTGTGGATGACTCTGGAGTTGAGAGGTTCCTGTTTCCCACTGCAAAACAACTTGCTGAGGCGGATTTTACCGGCTTGGGGCTGACACGTACCCGGGCCAATACTTTGCGAGAGTTTGTTGACGCAACACTTGATGGCCGGGTTAATTTTGGCGAGCAGTCCTTGGAGGATTGGTGTACGCAGGTCACTGCATTGCCGGGTATCGGCGATTGGACAGCACAATACATTGCCATGCGCGGGCTATCCATGCCGGATGCCTTCCCATCTTCAGACCTGGGAATTTTGCAAGCACTGGGCAGTAAAGGTCTAAAGGCAAAACCAAAAGAAGCCCTGGCGAGGGCTGAAAAGTGGAGGCCCTGGCGGGCTTACGGGGCAATCCTGCTGTGGCAGTCCCTGAAATCTGGAGAGCAGAAATGATTTTTTATGAGAGTTACACCACAGAACTGGGTGAAGTTGCCATAGCGGCCTCTGGTCAGGTAAATGAGGGTGAAGCCAGGGGTATTGTTTCGTTGCAGTTTTACGATAGTGAGCGCCCGCTTCGCGCTGGGCCGGGTTGGAAAAGAGAAACCTCTGATCTTATCGAAAAAGCTGCTCAGCAGTTGCGAGAATATATTGCCGGGAAGCGGAAAAATTTCGATCTGCCCCTGGCCCCGCGGGGGACCGAATTCCAACGGCGAGTATGGGACGCCCTGTTGCAGATTCCCTTTGGTGAGACCCGCAGTTATAGCCAGCAGGCACAGCTCTTAGGGCAGCCTCGTGCTATTCGCGCGGTAGCGCGGGCCAATGGTGCCAACCCGGTAGCGGTGATAATTCCCTGTCACCGGGTAATTGGTGCGAATGGCAGCCTTACCGGTTATGCCGGAGGCCTGCCACTGAAGGCTCGGCTTTTGAAGCTGGAAGGAGCCAACTTTGTAAGTCAGGGTGAGTTGCTTTAGTGCTCGGAAAGTGAAAAGCACAAGTGCCACCTGCTAGCCATAGGCCCTTTGGCGCGGGATAATAAACGGTTCATAATCATATTGAGCCGGAGGCCAAATGCTGTACAGATTGGGGGATAAACAGCCGCAACTGGAAGGTGAGGGCCACTATATCGCGCCCGGTGCCCATGTGATTGGCGATGTGCGTATGCTAGCGAACAGCTCTGTGTGGTTTAATGCGGTGGTGCGTGGTGACTGTGCGCAGATCACCATCGGTGAAAATAGTAATGTGCAGGATGGCTCTGTGCTGCACGCCGATCCGGGTACGCCGCTGACAATCGGTACCGGTGTCACTGTAGGCCATAAAGTGATGCTGCACGGCTGTGATATTGGTGATTACAGCTTGATAGGTATCAACGCCGTGATCTTAAACCGGGCCAAAATCGGTAAGTGCTGTATTATCGGCGCCAATGCGCTGGTGACTGAGGGCACGGTGATTCCCGACTATTCGATGGTTGTGGGTACTCCCGGTAAGGTGATAAAAACTCTCGATCCCGCTGCCTATGCGCTGCTGAAAGCCAGCAGCGATCACTATGCGGCCAACGGTAAATATTTTGCCAGCGAGTTGGCTCTGCTCGAGGCTGAGGATGTCTGAACAATCTGTAAAAACTGCGGTGCCTGAAGAGCACCCGGTTAAGTCCCCCTGTATTTCCGTATGTGCACTCAACGACCAAGATGTTTGCGAGGGTTGCTTTCGCAGTGGTATGGAGATCAGTCGTTGGGGCTCCATGAGCAACGATGAGCGCCGTGCAGTTCTGAAGCTCTGCACCGAGCGAGCGCGGCAAATGGGCCGACTCTGGTAAATCATTGAATGCGCTTTGCGGGGGCCTAGCTCCGCAGGGCCTGGAATCAAACGCGAATATGACCCAACCTTTTGTCCATTTAAGAATCCACTCTGAATTCTCTCTGATTGATGGCCTGGTACGTATTAAGCCGGCAGTTGCACGAGCGCAGGAGCTCGAAATGCCTGCCCTGGCTCTTACCGATCAGTGCAATCTGTATGGCCAGATAAAATTCTACCGGGCCTGCCTCGGGACCGGCATTAAACCTATAACTGCTGCAGATTTCTGGCTCAGTGAGGGCGGCGAGGGTAAGCCTACGCTGATCACCCTCTATGCCATGAACGGCGATGGCTATCGCAATATCACTGAACTGATTTCCCGCGCCTGGATGGAAGGGCAGTACCACGGCAATGCCTATATCAAACGTGAATGGGTGAAAGAGTACAGCGAAGGGGTGCTCATGTTGTCCGGGGCCAAGTACGGCGATGTGGGCCGCGCCCTGGTTGCCGGACGCCGTGCTCAGGCTGAGGAACTGGCCAGTGAATGGGCGGAACTATTCCCTGGTCGCTATTACCTGGAGCTGCAGCGCACTGGTCGCGCCGGGGATGAAGATTACCTGCACGCTGCAGTGGAATTGGCCCGGGCCCTGAATTTACCTGTGGTTGCCACTAACGACGTGCGCTTTATGGAAGAGAGCGAGTTTGAGGCCCATGAAGTGCGTGTATGCATCCATGAAGGCCGTGCTCTTGATGATCCACGCCGTGAGCGCCGTTATTCCGCCGAGCAGTATTTCCGCACATCGGAAGAAATGTGGGAGCTGTTCAGCGATATTCCCGAAGCTTTGCAAAATACTGTAGAGATCGCTAAACGCTGTTCCGCACCGATTCAGCTGGGTAAGTACTTCCTGCCTGAGTACCCGATTCCCGAGGGCATGACTGAAGACCAGTTCTTTGAGAAGGTGTCCTATGAGGGAATGGAGCGGCGACTGGAGAAGATCCTGGATAAGACCGCTGCCGATTACGCCCAGCGGCGCCAAGTGTATGAGGATCGCCTGCGTTTTGAACTGGATATCATCATCCAGATGGGATTCCCCGGCTATTTCCTGATCGTGATGGACTTTATCCAGTGGGCCAAGGACCACGATATCCCGGTGGGGCCGGGGCGTGGTTCCGGTGCAGGCTCCCTGGTGGCCTACTCTCTGGATATTACCGATCTTGACCCGCTGCAATACGATCTGCTGTTTGAGCGATTCCTCAACCCGGAACGGGTTTCGATGCCCGACTTCGATATCGACTTCTGTATGGAGAAGCGCGACCGGGTTATTGGTTATGTAGCGGATAACTACGGCCGCCAGGCGGTGAGCCAGATTATTACTTTCGGCACCATGGCTGCAAAGGCAGTGGTGCGTGATGTGGCGAGGGTGCAGGGCAAGTCCTACGGCCTAGCCGACAAGCTGTCTAAGATGATCCCCCCCGATGTGGGTATGACATTGCAGAAGGCTTACGATCAGGAGGATGTACTCAGGGAGTTCCTGGAAAGTGACGATGAGGGCCAGGAAATCTGGGAGATGGCCCTGCAGCTGGAAGGGGTTTCGCGCAATGTGGGCAAGCACGCCGGTGGTGTGGTTATCGCCCCCACCAAGCTCACTGATTTTGCTCCGCTTTATTGTGATGAGACCGGCGCTGGCCTGGTAACCCAGTTCGATAAAAACGATGTGGAAGATGCCGGCCTGGTGAAGTTCGACTTCCTCGGCCTGCGGACACTGACCATTATCGACTGGGCCAAGCGCATGGTGGATGAGACGCGCGCGCGCGAGGGGTTGGAACCTCTGGATATCGCCGCGCTGCCGCTGGACGATGATGAAACCTTCAAGATGCTCAAGCGGGCAGAAACTACAGCGGTGTTCCAGTTGGAATCCCGGGGTATGAAGGATCTGATCAAGCGCCTACAGCCGGACAACCTGGAAGATATGATCGCCCTGGTGGCCCTGTTCCGCCCGGGTCCGCTGCAATCGGGGATGGTTGATGACTTTATTAACCGGAAGCACGGTCGCGCCCAGGTGGCCTACCCGGATGCCAAATACCAGCATGAAAAGTTAAAGCCGATCCTGGAGCCCACATACGGGGTAATCGTTTACCAGGAACAGGTCATGCAGATCGCCCAGGAGTTGGCGGGGTATACCCTTGGTGGCGCTGACCTGCTGCGCCGGGCAATGGGTAAAAAGAAACCGGAGGAAATGGCCAAACAGAGGGCCACTTTTGAAAATGGGGCAAAAGAGCAAGGAATTGACCCCGAACTTGCGATTAAGATCTTCGACCTGGTAGAGAAGTTCGCGGGTTACGGTTTTAACAAGTCTCACTCGGCAGCTTACGCCTTGGTGTCTTATCAGACTGCCTGGCTGAAAGCGCACTACCCAGCCCAGTTTATGGCTGCGACCATGTCTTCGGATATGGATAAGACCGATAAGGTGGTGACCTTTATCGAAGAGTGCCGGGCCATGGAGCTGGTGTTGGTGCCGCCCGATGTGAACCTGGGTAGTTTCCAGTTCTCGGTGGATATCGACAACCGAATTATCTACGGTCTTGGTGCCATTAAAGGACTTGGAGAGGGGCCTATCGAGAATATTATCGCGGCGCGGGAGGAGGGCGGGCCCTTTAGTGATCTGTTCGACTTCTGCTCGCGGGTTGATCCTCGCAAGGTAAACAAGCGTGCTCTGGAGGCGTTGGTTCGCTCTGGTGCTCTAGACAGTATTGGGCCGGATACCGGCGGCAATGATGGTCTGGATTATTCTCGTGCGGTGCTGTTTAACGCCCTGGACGAGGCAGTGAAGGCTGCTGAACAGCAAAAGGCCAATGCCAATGCAGGCATGATGGACCTTTTTGGCGAAGTGGTACCCCAGGCATCCGATGGTGATGTTTACGAAGATTTTCGTCGCACCCGTTGCTGGAGTATTCGTGAGCGCCTGGAGGGTGAAAAAAATACTCTGGGACTTTACCTGACGGGCCACCCTATTGATGAGTACGCTGATGAGCTGCAGCACTTGGTTAAGGCGCGCATTGCCGACTTGAAGCCGGGGCGCGAATCGCAAAAAGTGGCGGGGTTGGTTGTCGCTTTGCGAGTGATGAAGACCAAGCGTGGCGACTCCATGGCAATTGTCACCCTGGACGACCGCAGTGGTCGTATTGAGGCGGCTATGTTCAGCGAGGCTTTTGGTGAGCATCGGGAAAAGTTGGCCAAGGATGCGCTGCTGGTGCTGGACGGGCCTGTGGCGAATGATGATTACAGTGGCGGTCTGAAAATGACGGTCAATGGAGTGTCAACTCTGGATGAATTGCGCCAGAGCAGCGTGAGTGGTTTGCGTTTACAGGTTGTCAGTGGCACTGCGACGCCGGGTTTGGCAAAACGATTGGCCTCCTGCTTGCAGCCTTATACCGGTGGTAAATGCAGGGTCAGCCTGGAAGTCGTGCGTCACGATGCGCGAGGTCTCTACCGCCTTCCACCCGAGTGGAATGTTGAGCCGAATGACCAGATGGTTCAGTCCCTGCGAGAGTTGTTGGGAAGAGAGCAGGTGGCGCTTCAATACGCTGAAAGGCGTTAAAGTCCACCGGACTCGACTGGTCGGTTCTGTACAGTTAAGCTATGCCGCTGTGAATGCCCGGTGGCGTTGGAAAGAGTTAAAGGCGCAGATTTCATGAATTTCAACTTTCTCGAGTTTGAGCAGCCAATTGCAGAGCTGGAAAGCAAAATTAAAGAGTTGCAGCTGGTCGGTGACGACAACGAACTGAATATTGCCGAAGAGGTTACCCGGCTGAGGGAAAAAAGCAGAAACCTGACTGAGTCTATCTACTCTGAGCTCACCCCCTGGCAGGTTGTGCAGGTAGCGCGTCACCCACAGCGTCCCTATTCCAAGGACTATATAGAGCGCTTATTTACCGACTGGGATGAGCTGCATGGCGATCGCCACTTTGGCGACGATAAGGCAATTATTGCCGGTATCGCCCGCCTAAACGGCAAACCGGTGGCGGTGATTGGGGAAGAGAAAGGCCGCTCCGTCAATGAAAAAGTTGCGCGCAATTTTGGTATGCCGAAACCAGAGGGTTACCGCAAGGCTCTGCGTATCATGGAAATGGCCGAGCGCTTCAAAATGCCGGTGCTCACCCTGATTGATACCCCGGGAGCTTACCCCGGTATTGATAGTGAAGAGCGCGGTATTAGTGAAGCCATCGCCCAGAATTTAGCTGTGATGTCCCGTTTGCGCACGCCGATTATTTGTACCGTGATTGGTGAAGGCTCTTCAGGTGGTGCATTGGCTATTGGCGTGGGAGACCAGCTCAATATGCTGCAATACTCCACTTACTTTGTGATCTCCCCGGAGGGCTGCGCCAATATTATCTGGAAAACGGTGGAAAAAGCCCCGTTAGCTGCTGAGGCTATGGGGGTGACCTCCAGTGTGCTGGAAGAGCTGGGTATCGTAGATGAAACAATTCCCGAGCCCCTCGGTGGTGCACACCGCGACCCCGATGCCATGGCTTTGAGTCTGAGAGAGCGTCTCGGTGAACAGCTGGATCAGCTGAGCAGTATTCCAATTGATGAATTGTTGGAGAAACGTTATCAGCGCCTGATGAGCTACGGTAATATCGTTTCCTAACCCCTTAAGAAAAGAGTTTTGTGGCCGGCGTCTTACTGGAGAATCGAGGGCCGGCTACAGACCTTCCCCTTCTTTTTTTCCTCTGTTAATGGCCCTTAGCTAGCTTCTCAGCTTGCAACTTGGCGTTGTCTTTTGATTGTTTCCCAAGACATTAAGCCGCTGGTTTTGTCTTCCTCCAAACGATCTGCTCCTTAACTTGCTGGTTTCAATTGCTTTTGAGCGCTTTTCTTAAGCAGCTGGGTATGGCTAGCGGAATAGTTACCTGCGTGTCCACATTGCCCCTGTTTTGACCCCTCTTATCGAAAAGACCTGCGGAGTTGATGTAGCTCCATGTTAGAAAGCTGGAAGAATAATGAGTGGTTTGATTGGCAATGATCTCCAGCTATGGGTGGGCGATATTGCTGAGGTCTGTGGAACAATAATTATGGCAATTTTGCAGAGTAATACAGCAACGGATACCGAGCAGTTGCAAACTGGTGAAAAACCTGGAAATAGTTTTGCGTTGGTGGCTTTAACCTCCCTGTTTTTTTTGTGGGGGTTTATTACCTGTTTGAATGATATTCTGATTCCCTACCTCAAAGAAATATTTAGTCTGAGTTATACCCAGGCAATGTTAGTGCAGTTCTGTTTCTTTGGGGCCTATTTCCTGGTTTCCTTACCTGCTGGTTTTTTACTTTCTCGTATCGGTTACCAAAAAGGGATAGTAACTGGGTTAGCTGTTTCGGTAATTGGATGTCTAATATTTATTCCCGCTGGGCGTATGGAAACCTATGCGCTATTTCTGGGGGCGCTTTTTATTTTGGCCTCTGGTATTACCATTTTGCAGGTGTCGGCAAACCCTTATGTCGCTGTGCTAGGTAAAGAGAGTACTGCTGCCAGTCGTTTAACAATGACCCAGGCATTTAATTCTTTGGGAACAACTGTGGCTCCACAATTTGGGGCGCTGTTAATTCTTCCCGCTGCAGGTGTTGCTGCTGGTGCCGTCGGCGCCACTTCCGTAGAAATCCCCTATTTGATATTGGCCGTGGCCCTGGCATTGTTGGCAATTGTATTTGGATACCTGAAACTACCTAATATCGTCAGTGCCAACAGGCTGCCCGAATCTGAAGAGATTTCCGGGTCGGCTTGGAGCCATCGCCACTTGGTACTTGGTGCTGTAGCCATATTTCTTTACGTGGGTGCAGAGGTATCCATTGGTAGCTTTCTGGTGAATTTTATAGCGGAGGACTCTATTGCCGGGTTGGAAGAGTCCGAAGCCGCATTTTATATTTCCCTTTATTGGGGCGGTGCAATGGTGGGACGTTTTGCTGGTGCGCTGGTGATGCACTATATATCTGCCGGAAAAGTGCTGGCTATCTGTTCTATTGGCTCTTGTTTACTTCTAATGATCACGATTACCGGCAGTGGGCATCTCGCAATGTATGCTGTGTTGGCGGTTGGTTTGTGTAACTCCATTATGTTCCCGACAATATTTAGCCTGGCCCTGGCGAAACTGGGCACGGCTACCAGTCAAGGGTCTGGTATTTTATGTCAGGCGATAGTTGGCGGGGCTGTTGTGCCATTGTTGCAAGGAGTACTTGCCGATCAAGTGGGTGTGCAGCTTGCGTTTGTCCTACCGGTTTTTTGTTATCTGTATATCCTTTACTACGGTGTGATCGGACACCAGCCAAATAAGTGCGCTTAAGTTGTTTTTATACTCTCATCTGAGCTCGTTTTGCCGACATTTTATGTCGGCTTTTTTCTGTTCCTAAGAAAAATATTAGGCTTAAGGTTGATTTAGATAAGCGAGCTTAAGCTCCTTGATCAGGTAGGTTTAATGATGTCCATTCGGGTGCATTGATTGGCGGGATTTATCTTTATGTGACATTGATTTTTTATTGAACTCTTGTGCCTCCCTTGACACTAAGCTGGATTAAATTTTTGAGTGAAGCTTCTGGATAAATTTTTTGGTTCCGTGTGGCCGCTTTCTTTCGTGAGAGCTTTGTGAAAAATTTCTTTTTTTTGATATTTCGTAGGTTGAAGTTCCAATATAAGAGTAAGTCAAGAGTAATTAACCGGGAAGGAAAGATAATTATGAATATCTATGATGCTCGGAAGGCTAGAGTGCAATACCTTTCAACCAAGCTGTTTTTCAAGTACTTAAACCAATTGCGCAAGCCGGTTAAGGTGGGTGTCATTTTTTGTGCTGTGTTTTTTCTCGCTGCTAACCATGCCGTGGGTTTGCAGGCGATACAAAATGGAATTGGCGGTATTCAATTTACAGATGAGGGCTCAGCTGAATTTTTTGTTAATGTCGGTAGCTGGGCCGATGTGCATTACCAAGTAAACGGTGGTGTGCAACAAAATGTACGGATGCAACAATCCGGTAACCGCCAAACACTCTTTCTGGATGATTTACATCTGGGTGCCACGGTGAGGTACAGCTTCACCTACTTTGATCAAGAGTGTAACTGTGCTATCGATAGTGATTTACGAGATTATGTTCATGGCGATGGCGATGAAACTGATGGGCAAAATAGTGATACAGGTATACAAGCCCAAGATGTCAACAGTGCGCGGTTTTTTGTAAATGGCCAGGGCTGGGCCGATGTGCACTATACACTCAATGGCGCTGGTCAATTAAATCACCGTATGACTCAGGCGGGAGGCATAAATAAATTTGATATTACCGGCCTCTCAAATGGTGATGTTGTCCGCTATCGTTTCACCTACTGGGATGTAGATTGTAATTGTGCCAAAGTTACTGAGTGGGCAACTTATACTCACAACGGTGACGGTGACGGTGACGGTGACGGTGACGGTGACGGTGACGGTGATGGCGTAGTTGATAGTGTCGATCTCTGCCCTAATACGCCACAGGAAACATCTGTAGATATCCACGGCTGTCCGCTGGCGGTTGATGTAGCTGAAGCCAGCATAATGAATGGCTTCTTGGTTGGGGGTAGAGGCAGTGAATTTCCCGGCTATGCGCTCTATTTTTTTGATGGCGATTTAGGGTCACCAAATAGTAATTGTAGTATTGAGTGCTCTGATAGCTGGCCTCCATTGTTAGTAAATGATGCGGCAGCTTCAGGTATTTCTGGCCTAGACGTTATTGTACGTGATGATGGTCGTCAACAGGCTGCTTACAATGGCCGTCCTTTATATTTCTTTTCTGGTGATTCCCAACAGGGTGATCAAAATGGTCATGGTGTAGGTGGAACTTGGTGGCTTGCAGAGTTGTTTGATCGCAGTGACATTGTTCCCCTGTTTAACGGTGATACCCCCCTTGAACCTGATACGGTTATCGAAACGGGAGATGCGATCATTACTCGTTTTGCTGATAGAGCCCGGGATAGACATGCCAGGGAAGATCAATTCCAGGCCTATGACCATTACCTTACTTTTTATTGGGAGCACCGCACAGCGCAAGTTGAGATTATCGACCGGGTTGCAAAGGGTGGTAATGATATTACCATCAACGTGATCACAGAGTGGGAGTTGGGCCAACCCGAGTTCCGCGCTTTTTATCGGGGAATCAATACCGTTGCTGAGTACTACCACAATGTCTTTTTAGACCGCGATCCTGAGGATGTAACCCGATATAGCACAACGATCCATTTTAACAGTAAAGAAGGTCGCCCCCTTCAAGCTGGCGATCGTATGGAAATGGAGGTGAGTCAGTTTTTACTTAATCCACCCAATGGCCGGGCCAATTATTATGGATCTACCGTGCTTTATATTGTGGGACAAGGAGGGTTGGTGCCTTGGGAAGCAAAGGGCACCTTTGGTGACCCCGCCACAGAACATGAGGATTCCTACCCTATCCCTACTAAGGGGTGGTTGGGAGGGGGCACTACTCTCCCCTATCAATATTCAGGTGAAGCAGATAACCATTTTATGCAAATGGCTTCGAATCTTGCTCCGCAAAACGGCCAAATCTTTGTGCGGGGTCGTCGAATTCATCATAGCGATTTTGGTGATGGATCCCACAATGAGAGTAGTGAAAATCCTGGGCTCATTGAGGTTGCCAATAAATTAGGCCCTCAATATATAAACCGATCCTGCGTTAGCTGTCATGAAAAAAATGGCCGGGCCCCATCTGCAACTACCGGCTCTGATCTATCCCAGTATGTAGTCAAAGTGGGTTCTGTTAGCGGAGAAGCGGATCCACTTTTAGGTCATGTATTACAGCCTAAAAATATCAATGGTAGCCCGGAGGCCACAGTTACTCTCAGCGCGTGGGTGGAAAATAACGGCTTACGCCGCCCCGTCTACAAGTTTAGTGGAAATAGCCCTGCGTATTATTCCGTCCGTATTGCTCCACAATTAGTAGGCATGGGTCTATTGGAAGCAATTCCTGAAAGCGCTATCGTGGCCCAAGCGGATCCAGACGATAGTAATGGCGATGGTATTAGTGGTCGTTTGCAGGTTGTCAGTGACCCGCAGAGTGGGGAGCAGCGAATTGGTCGTTTTGGCTGGAAAGCGGCTCAAGCCAGTGTTGCTTCGCAAGTTGCCGCAGCTCTCAATACCGATATGGGAGTAATGACTTCGATATTTCCGCTACCTGATTGCGGTAGCGTCCAATCAGGCTGTGGCGCTGCTGGTAGTGAATTAAATGAACAGAATCTTAGTGACTTAGTCGACTATGTATCACTATTGGGCGTTAGTGCACGCCGAAACCTGAACAACAATACTGTGCTGAAGGGTGAAGAGTTGTTTACTAATGCTGGCTGTAGCAGTTGCCATACGCCTACCGTGGTTACCAGCGCTTATCATCCAAAGGCGGAACTTCGTAACCAAATAATTCACCCTTATACGGATTTATTGCTCCATGATATGGGTCCAGAGTTAGCAGATAATCTTCCGGAGGGGGTAGCTTCAGGTTCTGAGTGGCGAACCCCTCCACTTTGGGGGATTGGGCTGGGAGTCGATGTTAGTGGAGATGAGAGTTATCTTCATGATGGTCGTGCCCGCACCCTTGACGAGGCAATTTTGTGGCATGGGGGAGAGGGGAATAATTCGAGACAAGCTTATGAGCGAATGTCGGCGGATGAGAAGAATGCGTTAATTATGTTCTTGCAATCACTCTAATAAAAATAGCCCCTCTCAAGTAAGAGAGGGGCTATTTTTAGAATATTGCCGGCCCCTATGCTG
Source organism: Microbulbifer sp. MLAF003 (assembly GCF_030012965.1). NCBI lineage: Bacteria > Pseudomonadati > Pseudomonadota > Gammaproteobacteria > Cellvibrionales > Microbulbiferaceae > Microbulbifer > Microbulbifer sp. MLAF003. The sequence continues at coordinate 3,491,162 of NZ_CP120232.1, read as the reverse complement.
CTGACCAAGTACTAGAGAGTGCTAGCATACTGTAGTAAGGGAAACCCATATTAATTTGATAATCCTTATATGGCAGTTAACATTGATACCTGGAATGTAAGTTTTTCGAATGATTCGTTTTATAGGTGCGTGTAATCGGAAGTGCTGGAAACTTGACTATATGTGAAAAAGAAATTATTTGTCGTAAAGATATTTCGATTTTATTAACAGATAGAAATACCAGCTAATCCCTGTCGGTATTTCTCGGACTCGAATTATCTTTTGTCAAAAGAATACTAGGAAGCTTGGGGGCGGCTAAATTTTTGTGCCGATTGGACTCCAGGAACTCTTTGATTGGCAAGCGATAGTTTCTGCTAACCTTTACTTTCGCGCCACTGGTCAAGGTGAGAAAATATTCTCCTTTGGTAAGAACCTTAATGTGCTCAATAAAGTTAAGGTTTACCAGCGTGGAGCGGTGAATACGTTTGAAGTCCTTAGGACACAATTTTTTCTGTAAGTCTTTAATAGTGCTACGCATAACATGTGTCTCTCCTTTTACATGTACGCACATATAATCCCCGGCGGCATCAATCCACTCAATATCCTGCTGGCTCACCATAGTGATACTACCGCGGTCTTTTATGGCCAACCGGTTGGAAGCGTTTTGAGGCAGAGTAGCCCCTCTGTGGGCGTTACCCTGGTTTACAGTATCGTCAATGGAGCGCATCAGCCGGTTTTTCTCTGTCTGATGGCTATGTTTAGTAGAGGTATTCACCAGTTGTAGACGTTGCCGAGCCCGTTCCAGGGCTGTGCGGAGACGCTTACCATCTAGCGGCTTGAGTATATAATCTACTGCGTGGACTTCGAAGGCTTTGAGAGCGTATTGATCAAAAGCAGTGGCGAATATAATCTGGGGCATAATGTCTCCCTGCAGGTTATAAACTACATCGAAGCCATTCATTCCCGGCATTTGCACATCCAGCACCAGCAAGTCGGGAGTGTGATCGTATACTGCTTGCAGCGCTTCTCTGCCATTTCGGCAGCAGGCAACAATTTTTATATCGGAAAACTCCTCAAGCATGCTTTTTAACAGCCGGAGGGCCAGGGGTTCATCATCCACTAGCACGACGGTGTAATTATTCATAGGGCTTCTCCCTGTGTCTGGTTTATGGGGGAGGTGGAAATTTCCAGCGGGATATCAATATGCACCATCATCCCGCAACCGGTCTTTTGGAACTGCTTTATTTGGAAGTCTTGTGGATAGAGGCTGGAGAGTCTCTCGCGCACGTTCTTTAATCCAACGCCGGTAGAGGTTGTGTGGCCGTTCTGCTGCTCTGGAGAATCATTCGAGCAGCCTGAATCATTGACTTTCAGTACTAGGCGGTTACCCGACCGGTGGGCGCGAATTGCTATAGTTCCACCTTTTTCATTGGGGGCAATAGCGTATTTAACTGAGTTTTCGACCAAAGGCTGCAGTAGCATACTGGGAACCCGGGCTTTGCGGACTTCTTCATCAATAGCGATATCTACACTGAGCCGATCGACAAACCGGGTCTTCTCAATTTCCAGGTAGAGTAGAACGGCTTCAATTTCCCTTTCTAATTCTACTTTTTGCATTGGCCCCTCTTTTAGGGATAGGCGCAGGAAGTCGCTTAGCCGGATTACCATCTCCCGGGCTTCGTCGGCTTGCTGAAAGCGAATTAAGGCATTAATGGAGTTCAGGGTGTTAAAAAGGAAGTGAGGGTTCAATTGATAACGTAGCATCGTCAGTTGGGCTTCGTTGGCAATAGCTTCCGCCCGGAGTCTACGCAGCTGCTCGCGTTCGTTGACTGCAGCTACATCAAGCATTTTCCTGTGCTCATCCTGCAGGAGCATATAGTATTTCACTCCACAGTACAGGGCGCTCCAGAATAAAAACACAAAGAGTGAGGCGTAATACCAACCCCCGAATTCGGACCAGATAGAATGCTCACCGCTCAGGCGGATATAAGCCTCCATTCGTACCAGTGTCCATATGCCTGAAATTACCGCTACAGCGAGCAGGTAGATGACGGTTCGTACCGCGAGCTCCGAGTCCCAAGCTATATCAAAAATGGGCCTGAGGAATAGCGACAATACAAAAGCAACTGCGCATTGGAACACGGTGTTTGCTGGTTCAAATTTCGGCCATTCAGAGGGGGAGTGCCATAGTGTGAGTGAGAGAAATGTAACCAGCAGGATGCCGGCCCAGCTGACCAACTGTAACTTCCAAAACCAGCGAGTCGACTGAACATCAGCGTTAAGTTCTATAGTTTGACGGGGGAGTACTGCATGATGTCCCGTTTATTTAGTATTGTGAAAATGACGGGATAGGCGCTGATAATTGCGCTTATTATTATCCAATAGATACTACCTTGGCTTGGCGGGCCCCGCCATAGCTGGTGAGCGCCAGCTTTCCGGCTTACCTTTTAATTGGTCCTACTTGTCGCTTTTTGGGGTGATTAGTCAAGTAACTTTCGGCAATCTGGGTCCATAAGGCAAATATACGTGTTGAATGATATTTTTACTGGTTAATACCCTAAGCCCGTTAACCATTTTTAATGGTGATGCGACATTTTAGATTGGAATCAAGGACAAAAGAAGAAAGTCGATGACTGGAATAGGCCATTCTGCTGCATTAATTTTCCTTGTTTATCCTTAAGCGACTAAAAAGGGTTTAGGATAAACAGTTTCATTGCCGATATATAAAGAAGAGATTTGGGGATTGGTTTCTAATGAGCCAGATGTTGCCCGGGTCGAGGCTTCCCTCGAACGATATGGCTGTAAATGGTATTGGTGCTTCGGAACAATCTGCCGTGGCTCCAGGCCCTTTCAATTTGGCCGCCTTGACTTCACTGTTTTTACTTTGGGGCTTTATCACTGGCCTGAATGATGTACTGGTGCCCCACTTCAAAAATGTTTTTGAGCTGAGTTATACCCGCGCAGTACTGGTTCAATTTTATTTTTTTGCTGCCTATTTCCTGGTATCCGTTCCAGCAGGCCTGCTATTACGGCGGGTAGGTTACCAGTTAGGATTAGTACTGGGCTTGTTAGTAGCTTGCGCGGGTTGCCTGATATTTATTCCTGCTGCGCGCCTCCAGATCTATGAAGTTTTCCTGCTGGGATTATTTGTGCTGGCTTCAGGCATTACAGTACTTCAGGTGTCGGCAAATCCCTATGTTATTGCCCTCGGACACAGTAGCACGGCACCCAGTCGATTAAACCTTACCCAGGCATTCAACTCTTTGGGTACCACGTTGGCACCTATAGTTGGCGGAGCTGTTTTTTTACCGCTTTTTCCATCACTTCTGATCCGGATACAGCGGTTACTCTGACTGACTTCCGTGCGCGGGAGGCAGCCCTGGTAGAGAAGCCATATTTTTGGCTGGCAGTTATCTTGTTGCTGCTTGTGGCTTTCTTTTCCTGGATACGCCTGCCCGTTATTCCAGGGCATCAATTAGCTCCCGGGGCTGAGGCTAATAAAAGTGATGTTTTCTCTATATGGCGCTTTCCGAGATTGACGTTGGGTGCGGTGGCGATTTTTGCCTATGTTGGAGCTGAGGTGGCTATAGGCAGTTTTCTGGTCAGTTTTTTTGGCGAGCCCTCAGTTGCGGAAATGCGCCCCTTAGAGGCTGCACACTTTGTCTCCTATTACTGGGGAGGTGCCATGTTAGGTCGTTTTGCCGGCGCTTTGTTATTGCGATATATACCCGCGAACAAAATGCTTGCAGTCTGTGGGTTAGGGTCGGTTGTTCTGATTGTAGCGGCAATGCTTTTCTCCGGGCTGGTGGCAGTTTGGGCGATTGTTGCTGTAGGTCTGTGTAACTCCATTATGTTTCCAACCATTTTCAGCCTCGCTCTTCGTGGTTTAGGTAGGCATACCAGCCAGGGCAGTGGTGTGTTGTGTATGGCCATTGTCGGAGGAGCGATGATTCCGCTTATGCAGGGTGTCCTGGCTGATAATGCTGGTATTCAACTTTCATTTTTAGTGCCGATGTTGTGCTATTGCTACATCGTTTACTACGGTGCTTTTTCTCCAACTTTACGCGGCGCGGCAGTGGAATAGGGTATGTCTATATTTCCACTTTGTCCGTATTTTGAACCAGTCCATCGGATTTCTATTGGCGCTTCAGGTCAAGTATTGCACTTTGGTTGAATTCATCCTTTTCAGGCGGTTTCTGGTTAGAGTGGGTTGTTAAAAGTTGTCAGATATTTACCTGTTTGTATTTTGGACATTCTGTAATTATCCAGAGCCGATAAATTTATAAAAGTAATAAAGTTAGCCTGTTTCCAATTTTCTAAAATTGAGCTTGAAGCCCGCAATACCAGTGGGTAGCTGGAAAATAGTAGCTGGTTAACAAGATAGGAAAAACTTGGGAGTTATCTGTGAAATTTAGTAAAAATTTTTCACTGGGTATTGTGCTCTGTGCGTCAGTATTTGCTGGTTGCCAACAGCAGAATAATGAGAGCCAGGCAAGAAAAGGTGAATCCCTGGTAAGTGATGGCGGTGGCAATCTCGAGAACTGGCCTGTACTTGCACCAGCGTTCATACGTGATGAAAAACTGGAAGCGCGTATTAATGAAATAATGTCTCGCATGTCTCTGGAGGAAAAGGTAGGCCAGTTAATTCAGGCGGAAATTCGTCATGTAACCCCAGAAGATGTGAAGAAGTATCACTTGGGCTCGGTACTCAATGGTGGCGGTGCCTTCCCGAACAATGACAAGTTTGCTACTCCCCAGGATTGGCTGGCACTCTCGGATGCTTTCTTTGAGGCGTCTATGGACACCTCCGATGGCGGAGTCGCTATTCCTCTGATTTGGGGTTCCGATGCGGTTCACGGTCACAATAATGTAATTGGCGCTACCCTGTTTCCTCACAATATTGGCTTAGGTGCTGCCCGGGATCCAGATTTGATCGAGCGTATCGGTCGTGCGACAGCTCGCGAAGTCGCTGTTACTGGAATTGACTGGACCTTTGCACCAACAGTTGCAGTTGTTCGCGATGATCGCTGGGGACGAACTTACGAAAGCTACTCTGAAGATCCTGTGCTAGTTGCCGATTATGCGAAAGCTATGGTTAATGGGCTACAAGGAATAAAAAGCAGCGTGGGTTTTTTGCGCGGTGAGAACCTGGTAGCCACTGCCAAGCACTTTGTCGGTGATGGTGGTACTACCCGAGGAATAGACCGGGGTGATAATGCGGTACCCGAGCGTGAACTGGCTGAGGTGCACGCCGCTGGTTACCTGACGGCGCTCCCCGCGGGTGTGCAGACTGTGATGGCTTCTTTTAATAGTTGGAATGGTGAGAAGTTGCATGGCCACAAGTATCTGCTGACAGATGTCCTGAAAGGGCGTTTGGGCTTTGATGGCTTTGTTGTAGGCGACTGGAATGGCCACAGCTTTGTGCCAGGTTGTACCTTGGAGAGCTGTGCCGCAGCAATTAATGCCGGTCTGGATATGTTTATGGTTCCGGCAGACTGGAAAGCGCTCTACAAGAATACGCTTACTCAAGCCAAGAGCGGTGAAATTCAGCCTGAGCGTCTAGAAGATGCGGTGCGTCGTATCTTGCGAGTGAAGCTTCGCGCAGGCCTATTTGAGCGTAACATGCCGTTGGCTGGTAAAGGTGGCATTTTAGGAAATAATGAGCATCGCGCGATTGCCCGGGAGGCGGTGCGCAAATCTCTGGTGTTGTTAAAAAACAATGAACAGCTACTGCCGTTGGCTGCCAACCAGAATGTGCTCGTGGTGGGAGACGGGGCGGACAACCTTTCCAAGCAAAGTGGTGGTTGGACTATCTCCTGGCAGGGAACTGGAAATACCCGAGCTGATTTTCCCGGTGCAACCTCGATTTATGAAGGGATTGCTTTGGCAGTAAAAACGGCTGGTGGTGAAGCTATCCTGAGTGTGGATGGATCTTTCGGGGCTGATACCTTTGCAAATGGCAAGCCACCTGGAGTAGCGATCGTCGTTTATGGTGAGGATCCCTATGCAGAGTGGCACGGAGATATCACCAATATTGAATACCAGCGCGGCGGTAAAAAAGATTTGGCACTACTGAAAAAACTTCGTGAGCAAGAAGTGTCGATAGTCAGTGTTTTCTTGTCTGGACGTCCACTATGGGTGAATAAGGAGCTAAATGCGTCAGATGCCTTTGTAGCGGCGTGGTTGCCGGGCTCAGAGGGCGCGGGTGTAGCAGATGTATTGTTCAGGGGAGAAAATGGTGAGGTGCGCTATGACTTTACTGGCAAACTACCTTTTAGCTGGCCTGTGTATATTAACCAAGCCGTTCTCAATCCTTACCAGGAACACTATGAGCCACTTTTCTCGTTGGGTTATGGTTTAACAGCTAAAGAGGAGTCTCTGGTGAGTAATGAATTGCCTGAAGTCAGTGAAAATTTTGCTGGGGGAGTCCTTGAAGATGCCTGGTTAATGGTTTCCCGTCCCAGGGCTCCCTGGGTATTGAATATCGTTGAAAGGGATTCCAAGACAGTTCCAGTCACGGGTAATTACGCAGCTAGTGACGATGATGAAAATGTCGTTGTTACCTCAATTGACATGTCCTCTCAGGAGGATGCCCGTCTGATCAAGTGGAAAGGTTTACGTCCTGGAGCCGTAGAGTTGTCTGCAGAATATATGCAGAACCTGAATATTTACCTGGAGGAAAAATCTGCTCTTAGCCTAAATATCCGGGTTGACCGGGAGGTGAAAAAGCCGGTATTTGCCGGGATGACTTGTGGTGAGGGCTGTATTGCCAAGGTACCTTTACATTCTGCCTTGAAAACCATGCCTCTGAAAGACTGGACTCGTATCTCTGTGGACCTGCAGTGTTTTGCTAATGCGGGCGCTGACTTTGGAAAAATTTTCAGTGTTTTCCGCTTGGAAAGTGAAGGCGCTATGGAAATTGCGGTGGCCAATGTGAAATTGATTCCAGAAGCGGCAAAAACTGCAACTGTTCAGTGTAAAAGTTAATAGCGAGATATTTGAGGGGGTCAAGTAGGTTCAATAAAATGGACTGGTTCAGGCCAAATCTGAACTACTACAAATAAAAGCTTGATTCCCTTTAGAGATTTTGAAAGCCCGCATTCAACTCTGAGGTGCATCACCCTCTAGGCCGCTGTAGCACTCGCATTGTCTTCCATAATCTGTCGAGGAGTTTTATAACCTCAGTGGTTCAACCATGGAAGATGCACTTTACGAAATTGAATCAACAATTAAATTTGTCAAAGTAACCTTGCGGAGCCGATCCCCAGAGTAAACAACCATCCTTGACAATTTTTCCTGCTAGCCCATTAACCTCCTAAATGCCGTCAAGGCTTTCAGGAAAGCTTTTTCATGTTCTCCAGCTACAAGGAGTATCAGTAAGTCCCTGAGTCAGGGGCGCGTCAGCGCCCCAGGAACATCGGGTTACCACCCTGTGAGAGTGATCAATTGCAGGTTGCAGGACCAATTTCCTCCCAAACTGTGGAAGCACCAGGTTCGTCACCCTGGGTCCACCACTTGGCACGGTAACGGGCATCGCCGTGATTTACTTCGTCCCCACCGTTGTAACTGGTCGTTGCATTCCATGGCATTTCGACTTCACTGACCAGTATCCAGTCAGCTGCAGTTATCCCCGGCTCCATCTGGGTCCAGTACTTGGCCTGCCAAACGAGATTCTGATGGCTTACCTGGTCACCGCCCAGGTAAGTGCCCCCCATTTGCCAGGCAGGGTAATTATCTGCGTTAGGGTCGGACTGGTTGCAGCTATCCCCTGTATCGGTCACATTCACCTGCACTGCGGCAGAGACACTGGTGAAGCCATCGCTGACGGTCACTGTCGCGGTGAAAGCAGTATTCGCTTGAACCTGGGGTGCAGTGAAGGTAGCATTGGCACTATCGCCATTGGCTACAGTAAGACCCGGTGCATTCCAGTTGTAAGTAAGCGTATCGCCATTGGGGTCACTAGCATTGGCAGTAACACTGACACTCCCTCCTTCAGCAACAGAGACACTGCCTGGGACGGAAACGACGGGGGGCGCATTATCTCCCTCTGGTAGCAGAGTCACTAAGACATTATCGGTATTCGATAACTCACCATCGCTCACAGTGAGTTCAAATTCCAACTGCGTCTCCATAGTAACCTGCGGAGCGGTAAACTCTGGAGACGCACTATCCGTACCCTGTAGGGGTACTGTGGGGGTACCGATCTGAGTCCAGGAGTAGGTCAAAACATCACCATCTGGATCACTGGAAGCACTACCATTCAAAGTCACTGAAGTACCGCTCACCACAGACTGATCAACTCCCGCATTGGCTGACGGTGCTCGATTGGCCATGCCATCATCGTGGCCTAAGCTCTCATGCATGGCATTGAGTATGTCACCGTTGTCTGCATCAATTTCCCAAGCAAACAAACCTGCGAGACCATTGCTTCGTGCGTAAGTACCTTTTTGCATGACGGAGGTGACATTGTCATAGGTAATCAGGTCACCGGTATCAGCCTTGAAGATATAGGCGCCCTGAGCAGTACTGTCGTAGTGCTCCTGCCACTCACCGCTGGCAATCTTCCCGGCAATATCACGGTAGTCCACAATGCCGGCTTCCCAGGTGCCTGGAGTCGCTCCGGTCGCTGTTCCTGTCAGGTGATCAGCACCCGTCCAACCGGTAACCCCGGTCCAACCGCGACCATACATTGCAGTACCCAACACCAGCTTTGACGGTGGTACACCTGCGCCAATCAATGTCTGGATACCGGAATGAGCATTGTAGTCATCTGTCGGATTCCAGCTCGGAGCATAAATCGCCGTCTGATGCCCAAGAGTCTCGTTACTCCAGGCTCCGTAGAAGTCATAGGCCATCAAAAACAGATAATCCATGTACTGTTCGACATTCGAGTAATCGACATCTTCGATCTTGTCAGCCCCAGCACCAATAGCAGAAGTGAGCTCGTACTCACGGCCGGTTTCCTGCTCGAGCTGGTCCAGCATTGCGCGCAGTTCTTTCATCAGTAAGCGGTAAGTCTCACCATCGGTATTGGGATCGCCAAGATTAGGGTTCGCGCCCTGGCCACCAGGGTACTCCCAATCAATGTCCACACCGTCAAAGAATTTCCAGGTACGCAGAAACTCCTCTACTGAATCCACAAAGCGGGTACGAAGTTCAGGATCATCAAAGAAGTAGAATGGATCGGATAGGGTCCATCCACCGATCGACGGTAGTACCTTGATATCTGGATAGGCCTGCTTCAACGCCATCAACTGGCCGAAGTTACCCTTGTAGGGATCGGACCAGCTGTGCCCTGCTTGTGATTTCTGCAGTGCCGCAAATGGGTCGTGAATAGCAACTTTGAAATCTTCCCGCCCAGAGCAAGAGCGCTGTAGTGCCTGGAAGCTGCCTTCAATTTCCTTGAGGCTGTCGTTGATGCCGTCGCCGCCGCAAATAGGAATAAAGCCGTACAAGATATGGGTGAGGTTATAGGCTGGGATTTTGTCAACCGGGAACTTTCGACCGTACACACCCCACTCTACAAAGTAAGCACCCACAACAGATCCGCTGGTATTAGTGTAAGGTTGGTTATTCTCTCCATCATTGAGCACGATTGGGTCCAAGTGGCTCCCGTCAGTATCAGCTACGACGATGTCAGTTACTTCTGAACTGCTGCAACCGGAGAAGTTACATAGGGCGACCTGCAGTTCGTATCGGCCTCCTTCAGTGATCTGTAATGTGGCAGTTCCGCTCTGGTTGCCGGCGCCATTTACTGGCTGCTCGAATACAACTTGTCCATCGAGCAGATACTGTGCAGTGTCGGCATCGTCGCCTGAAAATTTGGACCAGGACACAGGTATTTCAGCCTGGTCTTTGATGGTCACCAGCTGCTCGTAGGCGGTAGCTGTGTCGTCAACTTCAATAATGGCAAAGCGGGTTTCCATATTGTTAATGGCGGGTACACCGGGGACTGCGAGTGCGGTCGAACTGACTAAAGCAAATATCAATGGAGTTTGCGACCAGGTCAGGAATTTAGGCGTTTGCATAGGGTTTACCTTGAGCAAGTTATTTTTATTGTTGGCCATCGGCAGTTAGGTGATGCGATTGCCAAAATGACACCGCTGTCAAAATATCATCGCTTATGGGGAGTCGCAATGCAGAAAGGGATGAATTGCCACGGGGTAAAGAGAATTCGAATGAAAGTGCCGCCATTGGAGGTGATATGAGACCCGTATCACGAAAAAAACGGAACTTTACGAGAATATGACTGAGGCAAGACATTGCGCCTTTTCCCAGGGGGGAGGTTTGATCAACCCGGATCAAGGGGAGAAAACGAGGAGTACTGGTGGGCGACTTTTCTGCATCGAGCAGGAGCTTTACCGGTGGTGATCGTTACGGTTCACCGACCAGCTTGCCAGCCGGTAAGGGAGGTGCAGGAATAACAAAGTTAAGGAACCTCTGATTAACGAAGCATTTTTCTAGAATTAAGCTGAATCAATTATAAAACTCACTTTTTTACGCGCAAACGCTTAATTTTCGCGTACTAGCTCCCTGATTTTTCACCAGAAGTCCTCAATAGGCGAATCACGGGCGCCCCCCTAGGCAGCCAAGTATTTTTTCCCTATTAGTAAGTAAGTGAAGCCTGCGAACAAGCACAGCCGCTCAGTATTTTTTACCAGTCCTCGATAGCGGACCTTGTCATAACCCAATACCCGCTTGATGTAGCGAAAGGGGTGCTCGACCTTCGCTCTTATCTGCGCCTTGATCTTTTCCGCAAGGCGCGACTGTGGAACTAAAGTGTCCATTTCTTCAAGGAATTTTTCCCTACGGGTCTTGCGGCGCTTATTCAGAGGTTCCTTAAATCAATATCTAATATGGCATAACAACGTCAGTTCGAACTGTTTACGAATATCTTAAGCTCTGTGGAGGGGGTACGCTAAAGAAATCTGCCTAACAGGCCTGTGAGCAAAACACAATTCCTGCATGAATTAATTTAATATGTAGTGTAAATGCTCATAAAAAATAAAAGCATGATTATGTTGGAGGTTGGTAATCTTCTGTTTGTGTATGTTAATCGTTCCTACTCAAACCATTACTTTCCAAGCAGAAGATTACACCTGATTTTGTGATCGGACACCGGGTAACAGCGGGGGTGCCTATAAAAACGATCACGTAGATATAGAAATTACTAAAGATCGTGGCGACGGCTTCAATGTTGGCTGGATTGATCAGGGAGAGTGGCTTGCCTACAAAAATTTACAAATACCCAGCACAGGAAACTACAAAGTTCATATGCGTGTTTCCAGTCCCTCAGGTGCCACAGTATCTGTTGATTTAAACGGTGTGCAATGTATTGGATCGAGCCGTCACCCCCAATACCGGCCGTTGGCTGGCAGAAATGGCTGACTATCGAATTCACCGCCAAAATAGAGGCGGGTAATTATAATTTACGCGTTTATGCAGAGTTTGGAGGTTGGAGTTTCAATTGGATCGAAATAATTGCCATAGACTTTAAGAGTCTTGTGTCGGCCGACGAGCTCAATAGTACCGATAGCAGCAGCTGGAGTTTCTAAACCAATTATGGTGGTTGCGAGATACAGTATTACACTAACGGGCAGAATGTGACGATTCAATATGATCGCGCTGTGGGTTGTAAGGTACTGGCAATCGAAGCCGGATAAGAGGAGCACAACAATTAGAATTGCTGATAGGGGCCGTGACCTTCAACTCCTTTTCCAGTGGAATGGTGGGGGTGGCGACGACGGAATATCGTCGGCTTAATGAAGGTGAAGTCAGTAAAGGAATTTGCTTCTGTTGAGGTGGGTTAGTGGTTTAACGGTTATGGTGGGTCCTCACTTTCTGCCCGGGTAGGTATACTGTTGCGGATTTTACTTCCAGGCTTTCCTGTCAGTGACAATTTCAACTTACCAAAAACGGCTACCAGAGCTTATCCAAGCTTCGCTGCAGTGCTATCCCGCACAGGGGCGTCTTTGGGTGGGGTTCTCTGGTGGCCTCGACTCCACTGTGCTTCTTCACGTATTGCATAAATGTGAGATTCCGGTGCTGGCTGTGCATGTACACCATGGTCTTAGTGAAAGCGCGGACAGCTGGCAGGCCCATTGTCAGGCATTTTCCAATGGGCTAAATATCCCTTTTACAGCGCTTCGCGTGGCAGTAGATAAGAAGGGTGGTGGGCTTGAGCAGGGCGCACGCCTGGCCCGTTATCGTGCCTTTGGCGATGTCATGTCCCCAGGTGATCAAATTTTGCTCGGTCATCATGGGGATGATCAGGCGGAGACCTTCTTGCTTCGCTTACTGCGAGGTGCCGGTGTGCTCGGGCTTGCTGGTATGGCCAAATGGCGCCCATTGGGGAGTGGCGCATCCCTGCTTAGACCTCTGCTTAAGGTTGGTCGGGCTGAACTGGAGGATTGGGCCCGGGAGCATAACCTCAGTTGGATTGATGATGAAAGCAACAGTGATGAAGGCCTGGATCGCAATTTCTTACGTCATCGCATCATGGCTCCGCTTGGTGAGCGCTGGTCGGTTAGGCAGAGGGTTGCTCAGGCTGTGGATAACCTCAGGGAATCCGTCGAGCTGTTACAGGAGTTGGCACTTGCTGACCTGAATACATGTGACCTAAAGCGAGAGCGTTTAGGCGAAAGCCTGTCCCTGAAAGTATTTTCCGCCTTGAGTAGGGCGAGACGTAAGAACCTGTTGCGATACTGGGTTCAACGCCAGGGGGGATGCCACCAGAATCTGTCTCGCTGCAAGAGGCTCTGGCGCAAGTGAGTGGTGCAGCACAGGACGCCCAGTTGGTTGTGCATTTGGGGGGCAGGTAGTGAGGCGATATCAAGACCGGCTTTACCTGACCCCGAAGCTGGCTCCTCTATCTTCCTGTAAGAATACTCTTTTGGCTTGGGATGGTATTTCCAGCCTTGCGCTGCCAGGAGGGGCGGTATTGGAGCCGGTGACAGGGTGGCCGCAGGCAGATTACCTGGTGCGCTATCGCAGCGGTGGAGAACGCGCACTGCCAATAGATCGTACCCATTCCCAAACTCTCAAAAAGATTCTGCAAGAGCGGGGCTTGGAACCCTGGCTGCGCGACAGGGTGCCACTGGTATACAGGGGAGAGGAGTTGGTGGCTGTTGCCGGGCTCTTTTCCTGTAAAGTAAATAGCGATATCCCCGATCGGCCTCCAAGCTGGCGGTTTTTCGATTGAGTGGGAAGGGGTTTTCTGCTACTCTGGCGCCCCGTCTCAAAGGCACCGGGAGAAGCTGGATTATCCGCCCGGGCCAGCCCTGTAAGCTCGACATTCATCGAGCGCTCAACTGACCAAGGTTTTGCATGACGCGCTATATTTTTGTAACTGGTGGCGTGGTTTCCTCGTTGGGGAAAGGTATCGCCTCCGCCTCTCTGGCCGCCATTCTCGAGGCCCGCGGCCTCAAGGTTACCATCCTAAAACTGGACCCTTACATCAACGTAGACCCAGGTACCATGAGCCCCTTCCAGCACGGTGAGGTGTATGTCACCGAGGATGGTGCCGAGACTGACCTGGACCTGGGTCACTATGAACGCTTTATCCGTACCCGGATGTCCAAGCGTAACAACTTCACCACCGGCCGTGTGTACGAGACCGTACTGCGTAAAGAACGCCGTGGTGACTACCTGGGTGGTACCGTACAGGTGATCCCCCACATTACCGACGAGATCAAACGCCGCGTCGTGGAAGGTGGCCGCGATGTCGACGTCGCTATTGTTGAAATCGGTGGCACCGTAGGTGATATCGAATCCCAACCGTTCCTGGAATCTGTGCGTCAGCTGCGTGTGGAAATGGGCACCAACCGCGCCCTGTTGATCCACCTGAGCTATGTGCCTTTTCTTGCCACTGCTGGTGAAACCAAGACCAAGCCGACCCAGCACTCTGTTAAAGAGTTGCGTTCTATCGGCTTGCAGCCGGATATTCTGCTGTGCCGTTCCGAGCGCGAGATCGATGAGGACTCCCGCCGCAAGATTGCACTGTTCACCAATGTTGAAGAGCGCGCTGTGGTACCGCTGCCCGATGCCAAGACCATCTATGGCGTACCGCGTCTTCTGCACAGTTACGGCCTCGACGATATCGTTGTGGAAAAGCTGCAGCTGGAATGCCAGGCTCCAGACCTGTCCGAGTGGGACCAAGTGGTCGATGGCAAGCTGAACCCACAGCACGAAGTGAAAATTGCCATGGTTGGCAAATACATGGAGTTGCTGGATGCCTATAAGTCCCTGATCGAGTCCCTGACCCATGCGGGTATCAAGCATCGCTGCAAAGTGGATATCGACTTTATCAACGCTGAAGACGTTGAGGGCGAGAACGGTATTGACCTGATCAAGGATGCCGATGCAATCCTGGTTCCCGGTGGATTTGGTGAGCGCGGTTTAGAGGGCAAGCTTGAATCTGTTCGCTACGCCCGTGAAAACAATATTCCTTACCTGGGCATCTGCCTCGGTTTACAATCTGTGGTTATCGAGTTCGCGCGCAATGTGCTCGGCCTCGAAGGTGCCAACAGTACTGAATTCAATACTAAAACCCCGCACCCTGTTATCGGCCTGATCACAGAGTGGATCGATAGCGAAGGCAATATCGAGAAGCGCGATGAGCAGTCCGATCTGGGCGGCACCATGCGCCTGGGCGGCCAGGAATGTCGCCTGGCTAAAGACACCAAGGCCCGCGATATCTACGGTGCAGACGTCATCGTAGAGCGCCACCGCCACCGCTACGAAGTGAACAACAACTACGTTGATCGCCTGCAGCAAGCCGGTTTGAAAATTGGCGGCTGGTCTGCAGACGATACCCTGGTAGAAATGGTTGAATTGCCGAACCATCCCTGGTTCGTTGCTTGCCAGTTCCACCCGGAATTTACTTCAACCCCGCGCGACGGCCATCCGCTGTTCGAAAGCTTTGTTGCCGCGGCAATGAAGCAGCGTGAAAACCAGGGTTAATCAGTAATTCCATCCCCGGCGCCTGTGGCTGGGGGTGAGATGACAGGGAGCTGACAGTGAAAACCATTGAAGTCGGAAATATTCAGGTCGCCAACGATAAGCCTTTTGTGCTGTTTGGCGGTATGAATGTACTGGAATCCCGCGACCTGGCGATGCAGGTGGCTGAGCACTATGTAAAAGTCACTGAAAAACTGGGTATTCCCTATGTTTTTAAAGCGTCTTTTGACAAGGCCAATCGCTCTTCCATCAACTCTTATCGCGGACCGGGAATGGAAGAAGGCCTGAAGATTTTTCAGGAAATCAAAGACACCTTTAAGGTCCCCTTGATTACCGATGTCCACGAAGTACACCAGGCTGCTCCGGTTGCCGAAGTCGTGGATATTATCCAGCTGCCGGCCTTCCTGGCCCGTCAGACTGACCTGGTCGCCGCTATGGCAGCGACTGGTGCAGTGATCAACGTCAAAAAGCCCCAGTTTATGAGCCCGCCGCAAGTTAAAAATGTGGTGGAGAAATTTGCTGAGTGCGGCAACGAAAATATTCTTTTGTGTGAGCGCGGTGCCTGCTTTGGCTACGACAACCTGGTTGTCGATATGCTGGGCTTTAGCACCATGATCAATGCCTCCGGCGGTGCGCCGCTGATTTTTGATGTTACCCACTCACTGCAAATGCGCGATCCTTCCGGCGCAGCCTCCGGTGGTCGCCGTGCACAGGTCACTGAGCTGGGCCGCGCAGGTTTGGCTATCGGGATTGCCGGCCTGTTCCTGGAAGCACATCCGAATCCAGACAAAGCATTGTGTGATGGCCCCAGTGCATTGCCATTAGAGAAGCTGGAGCCATTCCTGGCGCAGATGAAAGCGGTAGATGACCTGATCAAAGGTTTTGAGCCGCTGGATACGAAATAAAAAAGAGAGTTTTTTGCGCGCCCTGATCGGGCGCGCGGCACTTTCCCCTCTGCTATTTAGCTTTAGTGCTGTAGCAAAAGTGCATAACGTCTGATTTACGAAAACCTATTTTCAGTAAGTACCAATACGGAGCCCATTGTAAATGAGCAAGATTGTCGCTGTTAAAGCCTTTGAAGTAATGGATTCTCGCGGTAACCCTACCGTTGAAGCCGATGTAATCCTGGAAGACGGTTCCATTGGCTCCGCCTGTGCTCCCTCCGGTGCCTCTACTGGTTCTCGTGAAGCTCTGGAATTACGCGATGGTGATAAGAGCCGTTACCTGGGCAAAGGTGTATTAAAGGCGGTTGAAAATATCAACACCACTATCGCCGATCTGCTCAAAGGTATGGACGCAACTGATCAGCGCACCCTGGATAAAGCGATGATCGATGCCGATGGTACTGAAAACAAAGCCAAGCTGGGTGCCAATGCTATCCTGGCTGTTTCCCTGGCGGCAGCCAAGGCCGCTGCAGCCTCCAAGAAAATTCCACTGTATCAGCATATTGCTGAGGTGAACGGCACCCCCGGTCAATACTCTATGCCGGTGCCGATGATGAATATTCTCAACGGTGGTGAGCACGCTGATAACAATGTGGATATCCAGGAATTTATGGTTCAGCCCGTTAAAGCTGAGTCTTTTGCCGAAGCCCTGCGTCAAGGTGCTGAGATCTTCCACTCCCTGAAAAAAGTACTGTCTAGCAACAGCCTGAATACGGCAGTTGGCGATGAAGGTGGCTTTGCTCCGAATCTGCCTTCCAACGAAGCAGCTTTGAAAGTCATTGCTGAAGCGGTAGAAAAAGCCGGTTACACCCTGGGCGATGACATCACTCTGGCTTTGGACTGCGCTTCTTCCGAGTTCTACAAAGATGGCAAGTACGACCTGTCCGGTGAAGGTAAGCAATTCGATAGCGAAGGTTTTGCCAGCTACTTGGCCGAGCTTTCCGCAAACTACCCAATCCTGTCTATTGAAGACGGTATGGACGAAAGCGATTGGGACGGCTGGAAAGTGCTCACCGACAAAATTGGTGACAAAGTACAGCTGGTAGGCGACGATCTGTTCGTAACCAACACCAAGATCCTGAAAGAAGGTATCGAGAAAGGCGTGGGTAACTCTATCCTGATCAAGTTCAACCAGATCGGCTCCCTATCTGAGACTCTGGACGCGATCAAAATGGCAAAAGATGCCGGCTACACCGCAGTGATATCCCACCGTTCCGGTGAAACCGAAGATACCACCATCGCCGACCTGGCTGTTGCTACTGCTGCTGGCCAAATCAAGACGGGCTCCCTGTGTCGCTCCGACCGCGTAGCCAAGTACAACCGTCTGCTGCGTATTGAAGCTGAGCTGAACGGTGCCGCTCCTTACCGTGGCCGTGCTGAATTTAAATAATCAATATTTGAATCGCACATTGATATTGCAGAGGACTTCCTCTGCAATATCTATAATACGAACAAGCGAAATATCGTAATCTCGTATGAAATGGCTGCTGGCAATTCTCACTATCATTCTGCTTACCACCCAATATCGACTTTGGGTTGGTGGAGGCAGTCTCGCCGAAGTTACCCGTCTTAAACGACAACTCGACCAGCAACAGGAAAAAAATGCTGCTCTCGCTCGGGAAAATCGTCAGCTATTGAGGGAAGTAAGGAGCCTCAAAGTGGGCACCGATGGTGTTGAGGCTAAAGCACGCTATGACCTGGGACTCATAAAAGAGGGGGAAACCCTTTTTATCTTCCTGGATTCGGAAGAGGGTAAAAAGTGATTACAGATTATTGGGTGATTGTACCCGCTGCGGGAATTGGCAAACGCATGGGCGCGGATCGGCCAAAGCAATATCTGCCTTTGCTTGGGCAACCCCTGTTATCCCTAACCTTACGTAATATTTTAAGCTGGCCCGGGCTCGCTGGAATTGTCGTAGCCCTTTCTGGTGATGATCAACTCTTCCAGCACTTGAGGGAGGCGGAGCATCCATTCGTGCACACTGTTACCGGTGGTGCTGAGCGTTCTGATTCTGTTCTTGCTGCATTAGAGTTTCTTTCTGAACGGGAATTGGCTGATACCCCTGTGCTGGTTCACGATGCTGCACGCCCCTGCGTGACCCTGGATGACATTAGCGCACTTCTGGATGAGAGTGTTTCCCCTATGGCTCTCCTGGCAAGACCTGCCAGTGATACGGTAAAGCGCAGTCATGAATCCAGTGGTGTGCCCTGTGTGGAGCAAACTCTTGACCGCACACAGATATGGTTGGCACAGACACCCCAGCGCGCCCCATTGGGAGTGTTGTATTCCTGTCTCAATCGCGCGCTGGAGCAAGGTGAAGCGGTGACGGATGAGGCGAGTGCACTTGAGACTTTTGGCCACTCGCCGCAACTTGTTGAGGGGCAGGGCGATAACATTAAAGTGACCCATCCTTCAGACATCATGGTAGCTGAGGCCATACTCCGCCTGCGTTATGCACCCACTGAGGATAAACGATAGTGAGTTTTCGAATTGGTCAGGGCTTTGATGTACATGCATTCTGCCCTGGCGATCATGTTGTGCTTGGTGGGGTAAAAATTCCCCATACGTTTGGCTTAAAGGCCCATTCAGATGGGGATGTGCTTTTACACGCCCTAGCAGATGCTCTACTTGGAGCTCTGGCCCTTGGAGATATTGGTTACCACTTTCCTGATACGGATAAACGCTATGCGGGTGCTGATAGTCGCACATTGCTGCGGCATGTCCTGTCCTTGGTTAATAGTAAGGGTTATCGTTTGGTGAATGTGGATACCACCCTGATAGCCCAGGCCCCCAAGATGGCACCATATATCCAGTCCATGCGAGAAAATATTGCCGGGGATTGTGATGTGGATGTTGAGAGCATCAGTGTAAAAGCCACAACCACTGAAAAGCTTGGTTTCACTGGGCGTGGAGAGGGAATTGCTGCTCAGGCTGTGGTATTGCTAGAGAATAGCCATGCCTGAGGCCTGGAACCTAAATTGGCCCCGGGCTTTGGGAGGGGCAGAAATCTCCGCAGATTTCCGTACTGAGCCGGAAGACTTTGTTGTCGATGAGTTGGCCTTTCCAGAACCCTGTGATGATGGCGAGCACGTATACCTGCACATCCGGAAGCGAGGTGCCAACACTGCCTGGGTTGCGAAACAATTGGCCAAACTCGCCGGCGTACGTCAACTGGATGTCAGCTATTTTGGTTTGAAAGATCGGCATGCAGTTACCACCCAGTGGTTTAGCGTGTGGCTTGGACAAAAACCTGAGGCCGATTGGTTGCAGATTAATGGTGATGAGGTTTCTTTACTGCAGACATTTCGCGGTGCCCGCAAGCTACGTCGCGGCGAACATGCCGGTAACCGATTCACAATTCGCCTGCGCAATATTCGGGGAGATCGCCAAGCTGCAGACAAGGTTCTGGAGCAGGTTAGGGAGGGTATACCGAATTATTTTGGTGAACAGCGCTTCGGTGTTTCTGGCGGTAACCTGGATCTGGCGCGCCAATTGGCGGAAGAAGAAGGTCGATGCCGCAAAAGTGAGAAAGCCTTTGCCATGTCGGCAGCGCGCAGTTGGTTGTTCAACCAGGTTCTGGCGGAGAGGGTTAATTCAAAAAGCTGGTTCGAGTGCCTTGATGGGGAGCCAGAGGCCACTCCCAGTGGTCCCTTGTGGGGGCGCGGACGCAACCCAACTGTAGGTATTGCAGGTGAGCTTGAGGAAAGGGTTCTTGGAGAATGGCAACCCTGGTGCAACTGGCTGGAACATTGTGGCCTAAAGCAGGAGCGTAGACCGCTGGTATTACGTCCGGAGGCTTTTCGCTACCAGTGGTGTGGCGATAACCTGGAACTTGAATTTGCTCTTCCACCAGGCGCGTTCGCAACCGCCTTGCTGAGGGAAGTCGCCAATCTGGTCAATGTGAACTCGGGCACATAAAATTCAGTAATGGAAGCGACGGCTGCGATACAGGGGATGGAATCAAACAGCTTATGGACCGCTTGAGACACGAAGGTTTGGGAATGACTTCCCAGCGTACCCGCAATCGCCTGATACAGCGATTGCGTGAAGAGGGCATCAGTAATGAAGAAGTCCTCAATGTAATGGCATCAACACCGCGACACCTGTTCCTGGATGAGGCTCTGGCCATTCGCGCCTATGAGGATACGGCCCTGCCTATTGGTTACGGGCAGACTATTTCTCAGCCTTACATTGTTGCGCGAATGACAGAGCTACTCTTGAGCCGAGCCAAGTCTTTGCACAGCGTTTTGGAAGTGGGGACGGGTTCCGGGTACCAAACAGCGATTCTCTCTCGTTTGGTGGAACAACTTTATTCTGTAGAGCGTGTCGAACCATTGCTGGAGAAGGCACGTAAGTGTTTGACAGAGCTGGGTCACCATAATGTTGAATACAAACTTAGCAATGGCGGCTTTGGTTGGCCAGAAAAAGGTCCATATGATGCAATCCTGGCTGCGGCAGCACCGGCAGTAGTTCCCGATGAGCTGAAGCAACAGTTGGCACCTGATGGTGTGTTGGTGATTCCTGTTGGTTCAGAGCATCAGTATTTGACGATGGTGACCCGTCGCCAGGATAGTGATCAATTTGATGTGGAAAAATTGGAGGCGGTTCGCTTTGTACCGCTGCTCAGTGGTGTTGTTCGATGAAGTTATATGAAACCCTCAGAGGTCGCTATCCTGGGGTGGTGTTACGAGGTATGGCGATGGGGGCTGCAGATGTGGTCCCCGGGGTTTCTGGGGGAACTATCGCCTTTATTACGGGGATTTACCAGGAGTTACTGGACTCTCTCAGCCGAATAGGCCCACACTGTATCACTCTCCTAAGGAAGGAGGGCGTTGCAGCAACCTGGAAATATATAAACGGTGGTTTCCTGTTGTCCCTGTTTTTGGGAGTGCTGATTAGTATTTTTAGTCTTGCCCGATTAATAAGTGGACTGCTGGAGAATTACCCGATTGTTGTCTGGTCTTTCTTTTTTGGTTTGGTTCTGGCATCCACTGTTTCGGTTATACGAAATATTCCGCGGTGGTCCCCTTCAGTTATAGTTTTTTTGTTCCTGGGCATAGCTTTGGCGGTTACAGTCAGTGAGCTACGTCCGGGAGAAATCCCGGCAACGCCTCTGACATTATTTTTATCTGGAGCTTTGGCTATTTGTGCAATGGCACTTCCGGGTATTTCCGGCGCCTTTATTTTGTTGATGATTGGGATTTACCCCAAGGTGCTTTCCGCCGTTCATGAGTTACAGATAACAAATTTAATTTGTTTTGCCGCAGGTGCAGCCATTGGGTTGATGTTATTTAGTCGATTACTTTCGTGGTTGATGCATAGGTTTGTCGCTCGTACACTGGCTTTTCTTGCTGGAATCTTGCTGGGAAGTTTGAAAATAATTTGGCCTTGGAAACTGCCTATGCCCGGAGAGGCAGAAACGTCCAGTAAGTTGGCACCGCTGTTAACAAATACCACTCCGGCAGATTTTGTGACTCAAACAGGGGATTCGGCACAACTTGGTGGGGCTATTACAGCTGCCCTGGCGGCCATGGTGTTGGTTCTCACAATAGACTTTTTGGGAGGGGCTCATCGGGGAACATCTAGCGCCACACCGCAATAAGATCTGGAAAATCTCGGTATGGCAGCGTTTTATGAAGCGTTCACCGGAATTTTTGGAGCTTTTCTTTAGACACTTTTTCCATAAATGCCGTGGTCTGATGTAAAAAGAGAATAATGGAATGTCATCTTTTGCTACGCTCTAAAGGCCTGTTTTGGCGGAACAATTCCCCCATTTCTGGTCATTTTTTGTTTGGGGTGTTAAAAATATTAGGCATCAGTATTCTGTTATTGCTTCTGGTTTCCTGTGGTAGCCATATGGCTCCCACCAGTTCCCTGAAGCAACCCCCCAGTATCAGGCTCAACTATCACACAGTGAGTAAGGGCGACACCCTCTATTCAATTGCCTGGCGATACGGCAAGGATTTTCGGCAGCTGGCGGCGCTTAATGGCATTAGATCTCCCTATAATATCTATCCTGGTCAGCGGCTTAAACTGACGGGAAAAGTACCTCCAAGTGCCTCCTCAAAGGCTCCCATCGCCGCAAAGAAAACTGTGAGTAAACCGGTTTCCTCAAAGAAGCCAGCCGCGACAGCAAGTAAAAAATCCTTAACGAAAGCTCCTCGACGCCAAACGGCTCAAACCAAGCGCGCAGGCTCTATTCGCTGGCGCTGGCCTGTACAAGGCCAACTGATCAGCCGCTTCCGCTCAGGGGATCCTTTGCGTAAGGGTGTTGATATCGCAGGAGAAAAGGGTGAGTCTGTATTGGCAGCAGCCGATGGCACCGTTATCTACGCGGGAAGTGCATTGAGAGGTTATGGAAAGCTGCTGATCGTTAAGCACAGTGAAGTTTACCTGAGTGCTTATGCCCACAATCACCGTTTGTTGGTGAAAGAGGGCAGCAAAGTCAAAGCTGGGCAACGGATAGCGGAACTGGGTTCGAGTGGTACCGACCGCAACAAGCTCCACTTTGAGATTCGCAAAAACGGTCAGCCAGTAGACCCTCTTGCTTACTTGCCGTAAGCCGGATGGGTGCAGTAAAGCTCTGTAAATAAAAATGGACTTTTAACTAATACCACTTGAGGTAGTCACTGTAATCGTGACGACTGAAGGGTCTGGCCGATTCAGTGGCTGTCGCCATACACTCATGGTGCCTGATTGTATTTTGATCAGCTTCTTGAGTGTTTGGGCGGCTGATATTGGCAAAGTACAAGGAGCAGGGGAAATGGAAGCACAACGGCAAGACCAGTCTTTGGCTGGCCAGGCAGAAGACTTTCCTCCTGAGTTGGCGGTAGAGAATGAAGAGCAGAAACTAAGTAGCAGCGAAGAGAGAGGTAAAGGCCGTACCCGGAGAAATGCGGCAAAAAATAACTCCGTCTCCTCCCCGGAGAGAAGAGTAGGGTCACCAGATTGGATGGCGACAGCCATTTGCAGAAGAATTTGGATGCTACTCAACTCTATCTGAATGAAATTGGTTTTTCCCCCTTATTGACCGCTGAAGAAGAGGTGTATTACGCACGTAAGGCTCTGCGTGGTGACGCTGCGGCGAGAAAGCGCATGATTGAGAGTAATTTGCGCTTGGTAGTAAAGATTGCTCGTCGTTATGTCAGCCGTGGCCTGGCGCTGCTAGACCTGATCGAAGAGGGTAATTTGGGGCTTATCCGCGCTGTTGAGAAGTTCGACCCTGAGCGGGGTTTCCGCTTTTCTACCTACGCTACCTGGTGGATACGTCAGACAATAGAACGAGCCATTATGAATCAGACTCGGACTATTCGCCTGCCAATTCACGTTGTAAAGGAATTAAATGTGTACCTCCGGGCATCCCGTGAGCTGGCGCAGAAGCTGGATCACGAGCCGTCCGCAGAAGAGATCGCTAATTTATTGGAGAAGCCGGTTGAAGACGTTGAGCGGATGTTAGGGCTCAATGAGCGGGTAACTTCAGTAGATACTCCGATAGGTCCCTCTTCGGAAAAGACACTGGTGGATACGATTCCCGACCAGCAGGAGTCTGATCCGGCTGAGTTACTTCAGGACAGTGATCTCTTTGATAGCATTAATCGCTGGCTCGGGGAGCTTCCCGACAAACAGTGTGAGGTTGTTTCCCGGCGATTTGGGTTGCGTGGCTTTGAAGCGAGCACCCTGGAAGAAGTTGGTAGGGAAATCGGCCTAACGCGTGAGAGGGTGCGCCAGATCCAGGTTGATGCACTTAAGCGCCTGCGTGAAGTCATGGAAAAACAAGGACTTGATGGACTGTCTTTGTTTGGAAACCTATAAACTTGGTCCTTAACCGAGGAAACCCCACGAAGACAATGTATCCGTGGGGTTTCCGTTAGCGATTCAATTTGAGGTTAATAGATTGGGTCTGATCTATTTCCTGACCCAGCGCCCAAGATTGTCCTGGTAATACTCCCCAGGAGAAAGGCGAGCTTCCAGTTTTTCCGCGGCACGGGCCGCTACTTGAGCAATATCGACATTATTGCGTTTGGCAATTTGCGCATAAGAAGTTTTGCGCTTTGCATTGATCTCTTTGACTAACTTCTCAAGCTCCGGGGAGCTGGCGTCTACGATAGCGATATAGCCGCTATTTGCCTCTCCAACCAACCCTTGACTCTTGGCTTCATTGAGTGAGATCGCCATTGCTGGAAGTGCGATGACGAAGCCTACGAGTAACAGGGCCTTCTTTAACATATGCATACGTTGCCTCCTCAAAAATGCCTTCTTTGTCTTCAAACAAGGTATCTAGGTCCCGATCTACTTTTACCCGGATTTCGTGTTCAATCTTTACGTTTAAGTTTACAGTGATTGGCTCACTGGGAGCCTTTACCGCCACAGTAGGGGTGCACCCTGTGGCAACCATAGCGTACAACAGCCCTATGGAAATCAGCCGGCTGGCTCTCATCTGCTACTCCTTTCCGTACCTTCAGGTACCTTCTATTTGTTGCTGTTACAGCAGTTATCTCAATATCTGGGCCAGGTTTGCCAACCATATTGGGAGTTACCATATTCCCCATATAGTATTCGCTTAACCTTAACCGGCTCTGAATTAGCCAGTCCCCAATTTCGAAGAGCCTACTTTAATCCAGACCTATTGGTCCAGCTGCTTTTCCAAGGCTTCTGTCAGATCGCGGCTGGCCTGAAGAGAGCGAAGCATGGCTGGAATATTATTCTCAAGATTGAGGTTAATAATCAGATCCCGCTCTGAATCCACGGAATCACTGCGCCCTACAAGCTTTAAGCTTAGCTGCAGGTCACCACTGGGAGGGTACTCCATACTGCCTTCCAGGGTACGGAAATCGTAATCTTCGAGCGCATTCGCAATCAGCTTAAGTTGCGGGTTCCCCGACAGTATCTGAGGGGAAAAAGCTCCGTAATATCTCAGTCGTCCTCCCGGCTCCACTGCTTCCAAATGGCCGTGCTTTACTGTGATGCCGTCGGGGCCAGTTATAATAGGAATCACCAAATCTAGATGTCCGCCAGCTTCAAAGTTTTCTGACTCAGTTTCCTGAGCCAATTGTTCCAAGGACACATTCTTGGCAGACAGGATACTGCTCCGAGTTTTATCGGCCAGATTCCAGGTGAGCGCTTCTGAACGCAGCTCCCCGTCAAGAAATTCAGCTGAGAAATCCCTCAGCGACAGATCCTGCTCCCTGTCCAGAGACAAAGAAAAAAGGACTTTATCCAAAGTGAGTCCTGCATTGATAGATCGTATTGATAGCGGCTGAGGCTTCGGCGTAAACCAATGTTCCTCATCGTTTTCCAGTAGAATTGTCCCTTCTACTCCAGTAGCAAAACTTTCCCCGTAGACTGCAGCAATATTGGTAAGTATTAACTTGAAGGAATTTTTTGGTTGTAAAGGCCAGGATACATTGCCATTGGCAGAAAATGCCCCTGAAACTATATCTAAGGGCAAACCTTGAACTGCCTTGCTGAGGGGGTTATTTGTGGTGAATTCAACCTCTGGTAAGGAAAAATGAATATTACCGGTGGCCTGCTCGATATTATGATACCAATTCGAATCAAGCCTCAAAGCCCCAGCATTGAGCTGGCTTTTTCCCTCAATCTTATCTCCGTTCAGGGAGAAAACCCCAGTGAGGGTTGGTGTCATTGAATAATTTTCAGGAGTAATAACTTTGAGGTTTTTGCTGGAGAAGTTGGCACTTAGCTCAGTGTTTCTTTTGGTAGTTTTTAGGTTAAAATCACTTAAGACCAAATCTCCAGATAACGAAATAGATTCACTGTTAAATGCATCAAGTTGATTTTTCCATTTCGGACTAATACAGCTTGTAGAGAGTGTTTTTATCTCACAGTTCATTAGGGGTTGTTGAATAACACCCTTCTTTAGCTTGAATTCTCCCCCTGTAATTTCTTCAAATGTGGTATTTATCTGCTCAAGTTTAACTTTTCGAATGTCACCGTCCGTTTGGATTTTGATTTTTGCAGAAGAATGAAGCTCCTTTACGACGGTATTTATCGTTTTGTTAATAATGGTTGGTGCCATTAAGTCCAGGTTGAAATCGCATTCAGAAGTCCTATTATAACTGCAATTAAGCTGTCTAATTTGTAAAACAGCTGAGGTGGTTGAACCAGATGCTTGTAATTTTGAATTAACCCCACCATTGCTGATAGAGGCCGCAAAAGTGTTGGTGGCAGATGGCTCCAATATAAGTTGTACCGTATCTACAATCTCTACATCTGCTTGGCTTTGGTCCAATCCGGTGGACTTTAAAAGGGAATTTTTTTCCTGGTTTGATATTGAAGTGTTGAGGTGTATCTCACTGCCAGGGAGAAAGTTGATGCCAATCCTTTCTAGCCAGCTTTGCCACGCCGAGGTTGAGTTGACAGGCTTAAAGAAAATCTCACTCTGAAACTTCAGCTTGCCCCCCAAGTTGGTTACTGTAAATGAGGGAGCAAATATCTTCCGGTGAAGCGATTGTAGTATAGGCTCTGCTGCATCGAGATAAGCAGAACCCTCCGCGTGTAGTTTGGGGCTTTGTGCTTCGTCAGTAGCGGACTCAAATTTCAAGTTGAGCAGGGGTTTATCAGCTTCGTTATCATGTTTAGATGAAACTTCAAATGCACCGGAACCCGTGATGTACTCGAGTAGTAGGGGAGAAAATGATTTAAACTCGATCTCAATAGGCGTTGTGGTTGATAGCCTGGCCGTCGTATTTATGATTGATTTGTCGTTGAAACCTGAAATTTCCAGTGCTTTGCTCTTCACCTGTAGATTGATATTCTGGTAATCCGAAAGGGAAAAGATATTATCAGGGATAAGTGCATTTGCATTTACAGTAAGTCGTCCGCTGGAGTCAATTTCACTTTCTGGAAATAGGTTTAGTAGCCGAGTAGCCCTGATAATTGGAGTAATTACTTCCAGGTTCGAAGTTGCTTCACCATTCAACTGCCAATAGTTACTGCCCTCTTTCGAGATACTCAGTGTCGTATAGGATATTAATTCAGAAGAACCTGGAGTGATACTAGCATTCACAGAAATCTTGTCTGGGGTTAGGTCTAGCTCTAAAGAGATGTGATAGTTATCAAATCCAATAGTCTTATAGGGTAATTCTGCGAGGATGTTGCTGTCTTCTCGGACAATGCTGAGTGGGCCAGCAATAAAGCTGTTATTAATTTCGATTTCCTTCACTAGCACTTTTCCGGGTATATTTTGAGTGATATCCCGGGCGATCTTTTCTAGGGAAAAAATAATTTCTTCTGCGAGCAGATGAGACGTCGGATTCTGTGTGTCCGGTTTGCTTTCCTGATGAGTTAACTTGTCAACTGATAATTCTATTCTCTGGATGTTATCCCGGCTGATAAGTACATGGAATGGGTAGAGTACTTGAACATTATCTAGAGTCAGGTTTTTGCCACTGGTGGATGTCAGTTGAATCCGCTCAATGGAAACTTCCCTGAAACTGATGTTCAGCCCGGATAGTTGCTTGATGACGACTTCACCGGAAAATAAATTGATAAGTTGAGGGGCGACGATATCCTTCTTCCACCAGCTGCCGAATAGCAGCATAGCCAGGATAGTTAAAAACGTAAAAATAAGAATACGGGGCTTTCGCACGCTAAACCTCAAGCTCCAGGAAAGGAGGTAACTTTGTTATCTCGCTTATGGACTGCAGTAGGTGGCATACAATGCAGGACAACTGCTCCCATAAAGTTGGTAAAAGGCTATTTTATCAAACTGGCCGGATAATCATTGGTGCAAACGTTGGATTATTCGTGAATAGGATGGTTCACTCATTCATGGCTGAAAAAATGTGAACAAGCAGTCATGGTGCTTCTACTATGGTCTCCTGCAGTAGCTTCAGGCGCCATAGGCCCTGTTCCTTGACCCAGAGGCTGGATGTAAACAGCCAGGCGGAAACTGGCTTATCTTCGAAGCTGCCCTCAAAAGATGTATACATGGTCATAAGTGCAGTCTTTGCGCTCAGAGGTGTTATTGAGACCTTATAAGAGGAGTGTTTCTTAATATCCAAGGTTCTGAACTTTTCAACAACCTGTCCGGGACCGAGGGCTTCCTTGTAATAGGGAGTAACTATCAATCCGTCTTTAGTCATTATTTCTTTGATGGCATTACCATCATGTTGCATAAAGGCCATTTTGAGAGCTTCCATGCGGGAGTTCAGCTCATCGTCCAGCTTTGCTGCCGAAGCTGGCGTAGCAATGAAAAGCAAAATGCCAACGATAAACAGTAAAGCGATAAGCTTGTTACCCATAATGACCACCTGAGTGAGAAGCAGCCCACCGACCGTTTGTTGCTTTAAAGATAACTGTGAAAGTAAATGGCCGCAAAATTGCTGAATGCTAGTGTCAGGGTGAGAGGCTTCCAAACCAGCCGGCATGGAGAAGGTCTTGTTATTCTGATCTACTGAGTGATAAGTGGGAATACAAGCCCATAAGAAATGCTAATAGTTAGGCTTATTATTTCAACTTGTAATACTGCTTTTTACCCCAATTTATTTATCCCCTTACCGTTCCGATAGGAACATACTTATTGAGGATGTTTCAACAATGCAAGATGCCCAGCCGAAGACTACTTACCTGAAGGACTATCGTGTGCCGGATTACCTGGTGGATAGTACCGACTTGTGCTTCGAACTGGAGCCAAAGGCCACCCTAGTGAAATCCCGTCTCAAAATTCGTAGAAATCCGGAGGCCGAAGAGGGAATACCGCCTTTACTTCTGGATGGAATCGACCTGGAACTGCTGTCTATTGCTATTGACGGCACCATGCTGTCTCCCGCTGACTATCAGGAGTTACCGCAGGGATTGTCGATTATTGTTGAGAAACCAGATTTTCTCCTGGAAATTCACAATCGGATAAACCCTGAGGATAATACATCCTTAGAGGGCCTGTATCTCTCCAACGGTATGTATTGTACGCAATGTGAGGCCGAGGGTTTCAGGAAGATTACCTTCTATCCAGACAGGCCTGATGTAATGTCAAAATTCACAACTACCATTGTGGCCCCAATAGATCATCCTGTGTTGCTTTCCAACGGTAATGAAGTGGATCGGGGCTATATTGAGGACGGACGTCAGTTTGTTACTTGGGAAGACCCTTTTGCCAAACCGGCTTATCTCTTTGCTCTGGTTGCGGGAGATTTACAGCATGTTGATGATACTTTTACCACTTCCAGTGGACGTGAAGTAAAGCTGCAGATTTTTACTGAAGCAAAAAATATCGGCAAATGTGATCATGCGATGCGATCCTTGAAAAGTGCCATGCACTGGGATGAGGAGGTGTATGGTCGGGAATATGATCTCGATATTTTCATGGTTGTTGCAGTTGATCACTTCAATATGGGGGCAATGGAAAATAAAGGGTTGAATATCTTCAATTCTGCCTGTGTTTTAGCCAGCCCGGAAACCGCTACCGACTCGGCATTCCAAAGAATTGAATCAATCGTTGGTCATGAGTATTTTCATAATTGGTCGGGTAATAGGGTTACGTGCCGCGATTGGTTCCAGCTTAGTCTTAAAGAGGGATTTACGGTTTTTCGCGATGCAGAATTTTCCGCTGACTTGAATTCGAGGGCCGTTAAACGTATTGAAGATGTGACCTTGCTGCGTACTAATCAATTTGCGGAAGATGCCGGTCCAATGGCGCACCCTATTCGCCCGGACTCCTATATGGAAATCTCTAACTTCTACACACTTACTGTGTATGAAAAGGGCGCAGAAGTTGTGCGTATGATCCATACGCTTTTAGGAGCGGATGGCTTTCGCAAGGGGAGTGACCTGTACTTTGAGCGGCATGATGGGTGTGCCGTTACCTGTGAAGATTTTATAGTTGCAATGGAAGATGCTAATCAGGTGGATCTCACCCAGTTCCGTCGCTGGTATAGCCAGGCTGGCACGCCAGTCTTGGATGTGACAGATCAATTTGATGAAAGTACGGGTGTATATAGGCTTGTCATTCGCCAGTCTTGCCCTCCTACACCTGAGCAAAAAGACAAACTCCCGTTCCACATTCCCCTTACGGTGGGATTACTGGACTCAACAGGGAGCGATATCGCGTTGGATAAAGCGGGCTCCACCCAGCTTGTTCTGGAGATCACTGAAAGTGAACAGATGTTTGAGTTTAATGGGCTGAATGAGAAGCCTCTACCTTCCCTTTTACGAAGCTTCTCTGCACCAGTGAAAGTACGCTATGACTATAGTCTTGAGCAGCTTCTATTCCTGATGAGCCATGATTCGGATACTTTTAATCGATGGGATGCTTCTCAAAGATTAGCGTTTAAGGCTATGAATCTGCTTCAGGGTGCATACCAAGAAGGTTTAACTTTAAAACTGTCTCCAGAGCTCATTTTGGCTTATCGGAATATATTGTTGGATAAAGAGCTAGACCCGGCACTGGTTGCGGAAATTATGCTTTTGCCCAGTGAGCACTCCATTGCGGAGGAATCAGTATCTATTGATGCTGAAGCTATTGTCGCTGCAAGAGCTTTTGCTCGTAAATCGCTCTCCTGCGCGCTTATTGATGAGTTAAAAGAACGGTATGCTGAGCTTGATATTGAAAGGCCCTATAGCCCTAATGCCAAGGATATCGCTGAGCGCAGGTTAAAGAATATCTGCTTGGAATACCTCTGTATCACAGAATCTGCGGATGCTCTAGATCTCGCTCAGCGACAATTTGATTCGGCTGGAAATATGACAGACAGAGCAGCGGCGTTAAGTGCATTGATTAACTATGGTAATGATCAATACGCTGAACAAGCCATTCATCAATTTTATGACCGCTGGAAGGAAGATACACAAGTTACTGAGCTTTGGCTTGCACAGCAAGCCTGTAGCGCGAAAAGAGGCACCCTGAATAATATCAAAGCGCTTATGCAGCATCCCGCCTTTGAGTTGAAAAACCCAAATAAAGTGAGGGCAGTAATTGGTGGGTTTGCCAATCGAAATTTCCAACAATTCCACAAAAATGATGGTAGTGGTTTTGAGTTTGTTGCAGACCAGGTTATTGCTTTAGATAAGTTAAACCCCCAGATAGCCTCCAGAGTGGTAATTCCTATCACGCGCTGGAAGAAATATCAGGGGGATTTGGCAGATAAAATGAAAGCTGCACTATTACGAGTGTCAAATTCCGGGGAGCTCTCCAAAGATGTTTATGAAGTGGTGAGTAAGAGTTTAATGAATTAGCAATTAGTCAGAAAAGAGCGGTGGTCGTAATACGGCCCCGCACAAACAGTCACACATAATGTACCTTATGGTTGGTGGTGTGTTTCTTCTTTAGAGATATTTTTGGGTTGCGTTCCGATATGTAGCTATGAACGGCCTTTAAAGAGTAAGCTATATGCGATTACACATTGATGAGATAGGTTTTATTCACTGGTGCTATGCTCTTCTCGTTGGCCATGTTTCCTGAATTCACGTGGGGATTTTCCCGTCCATTTTTTAAAGCTCCTCGAAAAGCTACTGGTGTCATTGAATCCAAGCTTATAGGTAATTGATGTCACGGGTAACTCTTGTTGCTTCAGGTACTGAATAGCCTGGTGTTTACGCGTTTTGTCCAGTATTGCCTGATAGCTGGAACCTTTTTCCTTAAGTTTTCTGTGTAGACTGCGGCAACTGATTCCGATGGTTTTGGCGACAATTTCTTGGGATAGGTCACCGGTAGGCATCAGATCTATTAAAACTTTATTTGTTATATTGATAATGTCATTTTTTCTTAGACGTGATAGATAATTCGTTAGTGCCTGTTCGTTGATATTAGCCAACTCACTATTTCCTGAGCAGATGTGCCGATCTACAAAATCGCGTTCTAATCGAATTTCACAGGTGCTTGCAGAAAATCCCACTGGGCATCTATACATCATTCGATGGTGTTCAGGGTTGACTGGCTTCGTGCGCGTAAGGTTAATTGCAATCAGATTTTTGTGGATATCCGGGGATATTTTCCTGCATGATTTTATTAACAAGGCGATAAAGGCATCCACTGCATGGATGCTGGGCTCATAATGCAAGTCTTCGACCTTGTGCCAGGAGACTATTACTTCGTGTCGCTCATTGCGAATACTGATTTTCATGGCAGTGCTGACTACCTCTGAGAATCGCGATGACCGCTCCAGGCTTTCTCTGATGGAACTACTGGACAAGTGAGCATAACTTAGAGCGTGGAGGTTTGTGTGGTTAACATGCTTCACAACCTCTAAACCTATGCAATCATTGCCGGATAAGGACTCTGCCAGATTCCATAATTTTTTCATGTTTTCCAAAGGGATACGTCTATTTGTATCCTCTATGCTACAGGCTGAGATACCGGCCTTTCGCAGGACTTCCCGGGGGGACAATAAGGTTTTAAAGCCTCAATAATGGGTAAAACCCAGGTTGCAATGGTTGTGTGTCCATTCTCAGCCATTTGCCAGCTTGTCCTAATTGGTCAAGAGTTTGGCCAGTTAAGTAAAGAAGTGCATAGGCCAAACTATTAGCATCAAAATCAGTATTTCTACATTCTTCCAAGATTAGCCTAACAGTCTTGGTATGTTAAGGAAACCTGCTGCTTTTAAAGTAAGTCCCGATACTCATGCGATGGGAACTATGCACAATTTAATTAAAAGAATAGTGGTACTTACTGGTTTATCAGCCTCCGCATTATATGGAAGTGTGAAGGCTGATGAGCCCACCCAGCTTTTCTGGGGAGATATGCATTTACATACCTCTTACTCATTCGATGCCTTTTTAAGTCAAAATTACTCGGCAACGCCTGATACTGCTTATCGGTGGGCCAAGGGACAACCGGTTATTCACCCTTATACTCATGCTAAGGTACGAATAGATACACCGCTGGACTTTCTTGTGGTCTCCGATCATGCAGAGGGATTGGGGGTGATGAGGGCGATAGTTAACGAAACAGACCAGCTAAATACAGAATTACCCATTTCCCAATCAATAAAGCGCTGGTTCGCCAAGCAGCATATTCGCTATAAAGTATCTGTGAATGAGGGGATGGATATATTTAATGAGTTGCTGCCGATACAGGCGCTCAACTCGGAGGATGATGCTGATCCAGTACAGGACCCTGCCAATATTGCCCCAGAGCCGGTGCTCGGGGACTTAAATCAAACCCGGGAAACTGCTTGGCATGAAATCATTGATGCAGCCGAGCGTCATTATCAACCTGGTACTTTCACGAGCTTTATAGGTTGGGAGTGGAGTTCAACCCCTACAGGGGCCAACCTGCATCGGGTGGTAGTTTCCCCCAATGGTTCCAAACAGGCTAAGCAATATCTGCCTTTTGGGTCAGACCAGAGTCAATATCCAGAGGAATTATGGCGTTGGTTGGATGAAACGTCAGAGCGAACTGGTAGCGAGTTCATTGCTATCCCCCATAACTCCAATGTGTCCAAAGGGTATATGTTTGCAGAAACCACTCTGCGTGGTGAGCCGATCGACACACAGTATGCACGAACGCGCATGCGCTGGGAGCCCCTGGTTGAGATGACGCAAATAAAAGGGGATTCCGAGACGCACTCACAGCTTTCACCTATGGATCCCTTTGCTGACTTCGAAAATTATCCTTTCTACTTACAGGCTGATCCAGAAGCTTATCGTGTAGCTAAAGGCGACTATGTGCGCTCTGGCTTAAGGGCTGGTTTGGAGATTGGAGAGAAAATAGGGATGAATCCCTATAAGTTTGGATTGATTGGGTCCACCGATTCTCATACCGGTATATCGAGTGCTGAAGAGGGAAACTTCTGGGGTAAATTTGCCCATGATTCAATTCCGGAGGGCAAGCGGAAAAATACTGTCATAGGCGGAACCAAAGCAACTGGTTGGAATATGTCAGCTTCTGGTCTTGCTGCAGTTTGGGCCGAGGAAAATACACGAGAAAGCCTGTTTGCCGCTTTTAAGCGTCGTGAGGTTTATGCAACTACAGGGCCGAGAATTCAAGTGCGTGTTTTTGCAGGTTGGAGTTTCCCAAAGCATGCAATAGATGCAGAAAATATTGCTGAATTGGGTTATTCCCATGGAGTGCCTATGGGGGGGATTTAACCAGGCCCCAAGCTACAGATAAGTCGATACAATTACTGATACGTGCTGTTAAAGATCCCAAAGGAGCAAATCTTGATAGAGTCCAAGTTGTAAAGTCATGGCTCGACGAGGGAGGGCACAGTCATGAGCAGATCTTTAACGTAGCCTGGTCTGGCCAGCGGTCCCTGGATAACAGAGGTCAATTACCTCCGGTGGGTGATACTGTTGACCGCGAGACAGGCCTTTATACCAATACCCTGGGTTCTATCGAGTTGTCCACGTTATGGCAGGATCCAGGCTTTGATATGAACCAGAGGGCTTTTTATTATGTTCGTGTTTTACAGATTCCAACGCCGCGTCACTCCCTTTACGATGCGGTGGCAGCAAAAGAAATCAACCATGGAAGAGTTCAGATACCCTCTGAAGGCCCGGCAATTATTCAGGAGCGTGCCTATACCTCACCTATTTGGTATACGCCGTAGCTAATCAATGAATAAAGTCTGATGGTACAGTGAGGCGATCATTGCTTAACCTTATTAGCTTAGTAGTTGTAGAGGTTTTTAGTGGGAGGCTTAAATGCTGAAGAATTTGGGAGGACTGGGTAGAGATCCATTGGTACATTTTTTGGCTATCGCTTTGTTTCTATTTGTTGGTATTGAGCTGGTGGATCCAAAGGCAGGAGCATCGGATCAAACGAATATTCTACATTTGAATGAAGATTTGTTAATTGAATATATTCAATATCAAAAAAACATTCAACCCGAGGTTTGCCAGGACTTACTGGCAGAGCTTGGCCCCTCTGATCGATCAGACTTGATTCATGACTATATTAGGGAGGAAGTGCTTTACCGCGAGGCTATGAATCTTGGCCTTCAGGATAATGATCAGATCATACGTCGTCGCCTTATTCAAAAGCTTGAGTATGTTACAGATGGCTTTGTTGGTGATATTAATGTTTCCCGGCAGGATTTAGAGCAGTACTTTTGGCTTCATCAGGAAGAGTACCGGATTGAAGCTTCTGTGACTTTCACTCATGTTTTTTTGATTCCAGGAATCAATTTAATAACAGTCTAGAGGAGGTAGCTTTACAGACCTTGGATCACCTTTTGGAAAAGTCAGTGGCTTTTGAAAAATCCGCAGGGTATGGAGATAGATTTATATTTCACCGAAATTATGTGGCGCGAACGCGTCAACTGGTAGCTAGTCATATGGGGGAGGATATGACCCGGAAAATATTTCAGTTGCCAATAAACACTTGGTCCGGGCCTTATCAATCCCCTTATGGATTGCATTTAGTATTGGTGGTTGAGAATAATCCCAGTCGCCTGCCAAATTTTCAAGAGGTTGCTCCTCTGGTATTAGAAGACTATCGCCGTCAAAGAATGGATGATATGAGGCGACGTAAGATACAGGAATTGATTGCTCAATATCGAGTTGAATGGGATCTTTCAATACAGGATTTGTCTGCGGATTTTACCTATGTTAAATAGATATTCCTGCAGGTTAAGATTAATTATTTTAATTTTTCTGGTGGGTGGAATCTATGGTCGTCCTGGCTTTGCCCATGAAGGGAGGCCAATTTATATTCAATTGCAGGAGGTCTCAGAAAAAGTCTATAGTTTACGATGGAAGATCCCTCCCGTGATGGAGCCGGGTACTGAGCCCGATATTTACTTAAAGGGTGCAGGCTGTCAAAAAATCTCTGGAGTTGAGGTTCCTCGTCATTCTGCTGTAAAAATGTATCAGTGCCAATCTCTAAGCTTCAATACTATTAAAAGCCCTACTACTGATTTGCAAATATATCTTGTATACCCTGTTGCAAATCCAGTGCTATCTACCTTGATTCACTTTGAAAGGATAAATGGGGATGCTGTCCACCTTTTTAATGGCCCAGGTGTATTGGAAGTAAATCTGCCTGCTGATTTGTCTGCCTGGGAATGTGTGAGGCAGTATATTAAAGCAGGATTTTTACACATTTTAGAAGGTTACGATCACCTGCTTTTTGTTTTGTGTCTGGTTTTTATTGCAAGGGGGCTTCGGGGTGTTTTGATAGCGGTAACTGGCTTTACGCTAGGTCACTCGATCACACTGGGGCTCGCAAGCTTGAATTTCTTTACCATAAGGGTGGATGTTGTAGAAGTATTAATCCCATTAAGTATTATGGTCCTAGCGGCTGAGATTATTAATGCAGGGCATTCTCGTGATAGGAATACTTTGTCTTGGCGATTCCCGGCTATTGTTGCTAGCGGTTTTGGGTTGTTACATGGATTTGGGTTTGCCAGTGCATTGACAGGGCTGGGCCTTCCTCACGACCAAAAATTAGTAGCCTTGATTAGCTTTAATGCTGGTGTCGAGCTTGGTCAATTGGTATTTGTTTTATTTGTGCTTCTTTTGACATATATGGTTAAGTTGATATTTTTAAGATGGGGTTTTTCAGTATACTCACTTCGTGGTCTGATGCCGTCTACATCAGCTGTTTACCCAGTAGGTGTGGTGAGTGGGTATTGGCTGATTGAAAGATCTTTAGAATTGGTTTCTTAGAATTTAAGAATTTTAATTTACATTAAATGTAAGATTTCTATTCGGTTATCCACTTATAGCAAAATTCAGCAATATTTATCCATTTGGATTCTAGCATTAAGTAGTGGCCATAGCCTTCCGCAACATGCAAGGTGGTTTGTGAATTGCATTTCTTGGCGATGAGCCGTGCTGTAGAGGGTGGTATTGCGAGATCTTCAGAGCCTGAGATCATTAGAATAGGGCACTTTATTTTTTCATATTCAATTTTGGTGGTTTTATTTTCATCAAAGATCCAGAAGAATAGTTCAAAAAGCACTCTGCCTGATTCCGGTCCTAAACGATTAAATACAAGGTGCTGGTCAGATAAGTTTAGTTTGTTGAGCCCGAATTTTGCCATTGTTTCAAAGTCGGGTAATAGTATATCCTCCCAGAACTTCCCCGATGCCATAAACATTTTGCCAAGACTGCATTCCTGGCTGGTTGTGGGTGGAATTCCCCAGTTAGTGCTTCCATTCAATAAGATTATTTTTTGCGCTAGGCCCATGGAGGCTATTTTTTGTGCAATAACTCCACCTAAGGAATGTCCAATTAGAATTGGTTTTCTATTCAAATGTATAACAAATTTTGCTATATCCTCTACATAGTCTGTAATGCTTGTTCCGACAAGGAGTCGATGAGCCGCTTCTGATTTTGGGGTTTCATGGTACCGATAGGCGGGACTATGGCAGTTAAATCCTTTTTGAATAAAGTAGTTATGAAAATTCTCTAAAGTCCAAGGGCCAGCATTAGTACCGTGAATTAGAACAATGGGAGTGTCTATGGCTATTCTCCTGTTTTCTGTTACCGGGAATGTTGAAAGCTTAGCAAGGGAGTATGCTTTTTATTGGATTTTGGATGAGGTAATGTGGCTGTTGGTCAATTGATGTACGTATCGATTGACGTCTATAACCACAAGGAGAGTTTTTAGCTGTTTCGTCATTGAGAACCTAAAAGTACGTAATTTTATTTGTGGGATATTTAGATGATTTCGCATATATCATTGGGCACTAATGACCTTCAGAGAGCTGAGCACTTTTATGATGCAATTTTAATTGTCATACAGGCTACAAAAACCTATTCATCTGAACGGGTTATATTTTGGGGGTTTCCGAACTCAACAGTAAAGTTATCAATTACGGTTCCTTTTGATGGTGAGCCAGCGTTTCATGGCAATGGCACTATGGTGGCTCTTAAGGTGGAAGATGCAGGACTGGTGGATGCCATATTTACTAGGGCAATAGAATTGGGTGCTATTAGTGAGGGCGAACCTGGAGAGAGAAATCAGGGGGCTTACTATGGTGCATATTTCAGAGATTTGGATGGAAACAAAGTTGCTATCTTTTCGCGTTAGTAATTTTTTGAGACACAAAGACGGCCTCTACTCCGACAAAAGTTATATATGGATTTTTTTAAGGATTATTGTTAATGAGCAAAGGGATGTTTCATAAAATGTTGGATGGCAATTTACCTATGCCTAATGCGGCACAAACTCTTGGTGCAAAAATACTGGAGATAGATTGCAAAAACGGAAAGGTAAAGGTTGAGTTTGAGGCGAAAGAGGCTTTTACCAATCCTGTGGGGAATATCCAGGGAGGATTTCTATCCGCCATGCTCGACGATACTATGGGGCCGGCGCTTGCTGTAACCCTTAAGGATAATGAGTTTGCGCCAACTTTAGAGCTGAAAATAAACTTTATTGCACCTGCTGTAATCGGTAAGCTATATGGATGGGGGAGGGTTGTTTCCAAGGGGGCTAGTGTTTGTTTCCTTGAGGGAGAACTTTTCCAGGAGGGAACCTTGATTGCCAGGTCTACTGCTACCGCTCTTATTCGGAATTTCTCTTCCTCCGCCAAAAAATAGGATCACTAGTGTGTGTATCAGGTGAGCTTGTGCCCAGAAAAAGGGGTAGGTATAGATCCGCTAATGTATTTTTCTAAACTAGCTGCAGGCTTCGATCTCTGCGATTAAAGTTGTCATTAATTCACTTGCAGGTAAGGCTCTGGCTAATGGGGCGCCCTGGCCTGCCCATTGGACTGAAAAGTCCTCGCTGCCAGCATTGGCTGCTGCGGCGGCAAGTGCTTTACCTGCACTGTAGCATATAGGGTAGTCCGGGCGGGCAGGGGCATTTATATCCAGCTCTCGATAAAAGCGATTGCTGATTCCCCGGGCAGGGCGCCCGGAAATGTTAATGGTAATTGCGGTGTTGTGTGCCCGCTCACTCTGAAGGGATTTGCGAAAGGTATCATTAGCGGCGGATTCAGGGCATAGAACAAAAGCTGTCCCCATCTGCACCGCACTGGCACCCAGGGAAAAAGCTGCCTGGATACCGGCTCCATCCATTATGCCTCCTGCGGCAATAACCGGTAGGCGGTGTTGGCAGCTCAGTAGCCTTACTAGTGCCAAAGTGCCTAGCTCCTCATCAAGCTCTGGTTCGAATACACCTCTGTGACCACCGGCTTCTATACCTTGTGCAATTACGGCGTCAATGCCGGCTTCTTCAATAAGTTGTGCCTCTATAAGATTTGTGGCGGTAGCTAGAAGAGTAATACCTGCATCTTTCAGGGTGTCGATAGTGGATTGCTCTGGTAAGCCAAAATGAAAGCTGACTACGGCTGGCCTCTCTTCCAGAATTACTGACAGCATTTCACTATTACCGATAAAGCTATAGTAGGGCTCATGGAGTTCTTTAGGTGGTGTCGCCTTCAGGGCGGCAAAGTAAGGAGCGAGGTGGGCAAGCCAATCTGCTTCGCGTTTAGCGTCTGCAATAGCTGGCTGATGGCAGAAGAGGTTTACGTTAAATGGGGCGCAGGTTAGTGCCCGGGTTTGGCGGATTTGCTCTGCTGCTTTTTGTGGTGAACTTGCTCCGAGGCCAAGAGCGCCCAGGCCGCCTGCATTAGAAACAGCAGCGGCCAGTTCTGGGCTAGAAACACCTGCCATGGGTGCCTGGAGTATTGGGTGCGGAACTCCCAGTCTTTCCAATAGTGCTTGCGCCATCCCACCGGCCTCTCTGATATTTGACTTACTACATTAAGGTAGTTTGCGCGCGGTAACTATACCGCGCTGCGGTTATTTCGAGTAGGTGGGGCAGGGCTATTTACAGGTGCAGGTTGAGTCCAATATAGGGACCTTTAATTTCGATATCGCTCTGCAGGTCGTCCAACTCTTCCAGGTCAAGGCTCATTACCCGATAGCCTGCCTCGATAGCCAAATCAATTGCCGGTACGAAATCCCAGCGTACTTTTGCGGTGAGGTCTGTGTGGGTATCACCTCGGTAGGCCGTACCATTACCTTGAGCAATAACCGACCAGCCGGTAAATGGCAGGTCGAAACGCGCCATAGCGTAGGCCATTGGCAAGTAACCGGTGAGGTCGACAGTTTCTGCCTGGGTTTCGCTTACCGCAGTAAATTCTCCGTCATACATGCGCGCAGTCAGGCCTATGTCTAAATTCACCCAGTTATCCAGCACTTCATAGTAGAAGGTGGCATCGGTGTGTGTAAGGGTGAGGTCAGTGGTGATCTCTGAGCCTACCAGGAAGGTTTCATCGTCGAAGGTTACAGAGCCCTCCAATAGTGCGGCACCATCGGTGTCAATCTTGCTGTGGGCTAACAGGATATTGGGGACCAGTGGTATCGGGTGCTCCAGGGCCGCCTGAATAAAGGTAATGTTGTCTTCACTGAGGGAGAGATTGTCCAAATCATAGTCATCATTGCCAATGCCACCGGTGTAACCTGGGAGCCAGACGCCTGCTGTGGCATCAAAACCAAGTATGGTATCTGCGCTGGCAGTAGTGCAGGCGAGGAGGGCACTGAAAGCAATTGCGGTTTTTTTCATGGACTTCTCTCCGTGATGAATTTGTCGCGGAGTGTACAGATATATTTTTTATGTGCCGCTGTAAGTTGCACATTTTTGCAAATCTTTTTGAACGGATAAGCAAAACTGGCGTGTAAAAGCGTCGTGCTGTTGGGGTTCAGCTCTCCGCCTCATTTAATGTATTGCGATTGGCTCCGTATTCGTCAGCCAAGTCTCACTAAATGAGCTTGTGATATTTTTCCTTTTGCGCTGGTTTAATTGGCTGCTTCAAATAACATTTCTTGTAGGGCACTGGCGGCATTGCTCAAGGTGCGACCGCGATGACTGATGACACCCAGGTTGCGCAGCACCTGCAGTTTCTTCACTGGTAATACAGCGAGGCTTTCATCGACCAGCGTGTGGGGCAGTACACTCCAGCCAAGGCCCACACAGGCCATCATCTTGATAGTCTCCAGGAAGTTGGTCGCTAATTTGGCGCTGAGCTTTAGCCCTTGCGCATCAAACTCGCGTTTAATCAGGCGCCCGGTATAGGTATTGAGGTCCGGCAGTATGGCGGGATAGTCGGCCAGGTCGGCCAGTTCCAGCGTGGGAATTTTTGTCAGGGGGTGTTCTGGAGCGGCTACCACCACACAGGGGTCGGGCCAGATAACCTGTGCATTGAGGTGCGGGTATTCTTTCAGGGCCAGAGTTACAACTGCCAGCTCATACTTGGCTGCCATCAGTGCCTCATAAGCCTGTTCGGAATCCAGGAAATCGATATCGAGGGCCACTTCTGGATAGCGGTTACTGAACTCTCTAAGCACCGGTGGCAAGTGGTGCAGTCCCACATGGTGACTGGTAGCAATGCGCAAGCTGCCGCTCACCGAGTTGCTGAGGGCGCGTAA
Organism: Microbulbifer sp. MLAF003; assembly: GCF_030012965.1. Taxonomy (NCBI): domain Bacteria; kingdom Pseudomonadati; phylum Pseudomonadota; class Gammaproteobacteria; order Cellvibrionales; family Microbulbiferaceae; genus Microbulbifer; species Microbulbifer sp. MLAF003. The sequence goes on along the minus strand of NZ_CP120232.1, from coordinate 3,450,002 downwards.
CTCCCGCTCTGCATCACTGATTTCGTTGAGAATATGTCGGGCGCGGGGCAGTAGCACGCGGCCGGCATCAGTCAGCTGTAGGCGCCGGCCGATGCGGTTGAATAATGTCGCGCCAAGTTGCTGTTCGAGGGCGGCGAGGCGCTTGCTTACCGCGGGCTGCGTCAGGTGAAGCTGAGTTGCCCCCTCGGAGACAGAGCCTCTCTCAGCAATTGCTAAAAATGCTTTAAGCCATTGAATTTCCAAATTTTTTAGCCTCGTTTTATGGGTTGCGGGAATATTGTTGGCGGTGTATGAAGCGACCCAGCTTACATGCTACTTCAGGATGAGCTTTGAATTCCATTATGGAATACTTGTGATAATAAATATAAATTGGTGTTATTTGTTGCTGCTGGGTAGACTCGTTCTCTAAACAATTGAGAGGACAGGCTGTGGCAGGGCAAACACTCTACGACAAACTGTGGCAAGACCATCTGGTCAAGACCAGTGATGATGGCTCGGCGCTTATTTACATCGACCGTCACTTGATTCACGAAGTGACTTCCCCACAGGCATTTGAGGGCCTTCGACTGGCAGGGCGCAGACCCTGGCGCAAGGATTCCCTAGTGGCGACACCGGATCACAATGTGCCTTCCGAGAGCACGGAGCGCGCCGCAGGCGTGAGCGGTATCCGTGACGATATTTCCCGCATTCAGGTACAAACTCTGGATGAGAACTGCCGGGATTTCGATGTGGTGCAGTTTGGCATTAACGAACCGGGTCAGGGCATTGTGCATGTTATTGGTCCTGAGACCGGGGCGACTCTGCCCGGTATGACCGTGGTATGTGGTGACTCACACACCTCTACCCATGGTGCTCTGGGCGCGCTGGCCCACGGCATAGGCACTTCTGAAGTGGAGCATGTCATGGCCACCCAGTGCCTGACCCAGAAGAAGATGAAAAATATGCTGGTGCGCGTAGACGGCGAACTCCGTCCAGGCGTTACCGCCAAAGATGTGGTGCTGGCGATTATCGGTAAGATCGGCACCGCCGGGGGCACTGGCTATGCGATTGAGTTCGGCGGTGAGGTTATCCGCAACATGTCCATGGAAGGTCGTATGACCGTTTGTAACATGGCGATTGAGGGCGGTGCCCGTGCCGGCATGGTCTCGGTTGACCAGATCACTCTCGATTATGTGAAAGGCAAACCCTACGCGCCAAAAGGTGGGCAGTGGGACAGAGCGGTTGAGGCCTGGAGTCACCTGCATTCCGATGACGACGCCGAGTTTGATGCGGTGGTGGAATTGCGCGGTGAAGATATCGAACCCCAGGTGAGTTGGGGTACTTCGCCGGAAATGGTGGCCTCGATCAGTGCCAAAGTGCCAGATCCCTCTGCCGAAAATGATAGTACCAAGCGTACTGGAATGGAGCGCGCTCTCGATTATATGGGCCTTGAGGCCGGGCAAAAGATTAGTGATATTCGCCTGGATCGGGTATTTATCGGCTCCTGTACAAATTCCCGGATCGAAGATCTGCGCGCTGCTGCTGAAGTGGTCCAAGGCCGGTACAAAGCAGATAGCGTCAAGCAGGTATTGGTTGTACCCGGTTCTCAGGCGGTGAAGGCTCAGGCGGAACAGGAAGGGTTACATGCAATCTTTGAGCAGGCAGGCTTTGAGTGGCGAGAGCCCTCCTGCTCTATGTGCCTTGCTATGAATGCAGATAAGTTGGGGGCTGGTGAACACTGTGCCTCAACCTCTAATCGCAACTTTGAAGGACGTCAGGGCTATGGTGGGCGCACCCACTTGGTGAGCCCCAGTATGGCGGCAGCCGCAGCAATTGCGGGACACTTTGTCGATGTGCGTGAAATGGCGACGGTGCGAGCGGAAGAGGAGATGGCCTGATGAAAGCGTTTACCCAACATGAAGGTCTTGTGGTGCCGATGGACCGGGCCAACGTGGACACCGACCTGATAATTCCCAAGCAATTTCTTAAGTCCATCAAGCGCACCGGGTTTGGCCCCAATTTGTTTGATGAGCTGCGCTACCTGGACGAGGGATTCCCTGGGCAGGACTGCTCAAACCGCCCTGTTAATCCAGATTTCCCACTAAATTTCCCGCGTTACCAGGGTGGTTCGGTATTACTTGCGCGCGAGAATTTCGGTTGTGGTTCCAGTCGTGAGCATGCGCCTTGGGCGCTGGATGATCACGGTTTTCGTGCAGTTATCGCCCCCAGTTTCGCCGATATCTTCTTCAATAACTGTTTTAAAAACGGCCTGTTGCCGATTGTATTACCGGAGGAGGTAGTACATCAGTTGTTTGAAGAAACTCATGGGCAGGAAGGATATTCACTGACCATTGATCTGGAGCAGCAGCATGTGCGCAAACCCTGCGGTGAAGTGATTCCCTTTGAGGTAGATGCGTTCCACAAGCACTGCTTGCTTAATGGCCTTGATCACATCGGCCTGACATTGGAGCACTCAGAAGATATTCGTGCTTATGAAGAGGTGCGACGTGAAAAAGCCCCATGGCTTTTTGATGCGGTTCAGTAATTAAAGGAAATTCCTGTGACAAAGAAAGTAATGATTTTGCCGGGCGACGGCATTGGCCCGGAAATTGTTGAGCAGGCGATGGCGGTACTGGAAGTCGCGTCTGGAAAATTTAATTTGGGGCTTAGTTTTGAACAGGGGCTGATTGGGGGTTCCTCAATTGATGCCCATGGTGAGCCCCTCACCGATGAGACGCTCAAGGCTGCTGGCGAGTGTGATGCAGTATTACTCGGTGCTGTTGGTGGTCCCCAGTGGGATACCCTGGAGAGAGAAATTCGTCCGGAGAAAGGCCTGTTGAAAATCCGCAGTGGCCTCGGTTTATACGCCAATTTGCGCCCGGCAATTCTTTACCCCCAATTAGCAGATGCTTCCTCCCTGAAACCGGAGGTGGTTTCAGGGCTGGATATTTTGATTGTACGTGAGCTGACTGGCGGCATTTACTTTGGTGAGCCTCGGGGTATCCAGACTCTGGAAAATGGCGAACGCCAGGGCTTTAACACCTATGTCTACAGTGAGTCGGAAATTGAGCGTATTGCGCGCAGTGCCTTTGAGGCGGCGCAAAAACGCAGCGGTAAACTCTGCTCTGTGGATAAGGCTAATGTGCTCGAAGTCACTGTACTTTGGAGAGAGGTATTGGATCGTCTGGCACCGGAATACCCCGATGTTGAACTGTCCCATATGTACGTGGACAACGCTGCGATGCAATTGGTGCGTGCGCCCAAGCAGTTCGACGTAATGGTCACCGGTAATATGTTCGGCGATATTCTCTCAGATGCCGCCGCCATGCTTACAGGCTCCATTGGTATGTTGCCTTCTGCTTCCTTGAATGAAAGTGGTTTTGGCCTTTATGAGCCCTGCCACGGTTCCGCGCCGGATATCGCAGGGCAGGGTATTGCCAATCCATTGGCAACGATTCTGTCCGCTGCGATGATGCTGCGTTACTCCCTCAATATGAGTGAGGCAGCAGAAGCCATTGAGGCCGCGGTGAGCAAGGTGTTGGAGCAGGGGTTACGCACCGCGGATATTTATACTGAGGGCAGCCAGAAAGTCACCACCGCAGAAATGGGGGCTGCCGTCGTCGCTGCGCTTTAATCCCCGATTTCACTATCGCGCCGCTTTCCCGGCGGCGCACTTTGATCACATCACACACAGGATATCGCGATGCAAAAAATTGGTTTTATCGGCTGGCGCGGCATGGTCGGTTCGGTATTACTGGAGCGCATGCGCTCAGAGGATGACTTTGCCCATATCGTTGAACCGGTTTTTTCCACTTCCAATGCGGGTGGAAAGGCACCGGATATTGACCGTGAACTGCCGCCTTTGGGCGATGCCTACGATATCAATGCATTGGCAGAGTTAGATGCGATTGTCAGCTGTCAGGGTGGTGACTATACAAAGGAGGTTTTCTCCCGCCTTCGTGACGCAGGCTGGAATGGCTACTGGATAGATGCTGCCTCGAGTTTACGTATGCAGGACGATGCCGTAATCGTTCTGGATCCGGTTAACCGCGATGTTATCGATCGCGCCATAGAAGCCGGGCAAAAGAATTTTATTGGTGGCAACTGCACCGTTAGCCTGATGTTGATGGCTCTCGGTGGTTTGTTTAAAGCCGGTATGGTGGAGTGGGTTACAGCCATGACCTACCAGGCCGCCAGTGGTGCCGGTGCCCGCAATATGCGGGAGCTCATTGGGCAGATGGGCGCTATTCGCGACAGTGTTAGCGGTGAGCTCGCCGACCCCGCCAGCGCGATTCTGGAAATTGATCGCAGGGTGGCTGCGGATATGCGGTCGGTTGAATTTCCCACTGCCGAGTTCGGTGCCCCCCTGGCTGGCAGCCTTCTGCCATGGATTGATACCCAGCTTGAAAATGGCCAAAGCCGTGAAGAGTGGAAAGCTCAGGTTGAAGCGAACAAAATTCTGCAGACAACTGCTCCAATTCCGGTGGATGGTACCTGTGTGCGTATTGGTGCGATGCGCTGCCACAGTCAGGCTTTCACTGTGAAGCTGAAGAAAGACCTGCCTATGGCAGATATTGATCAGTTGATAGGTGCGGCAAATGAATGGGTCAGCGTCGTGCCCAATGATCGCGAGGCTACTTTACAGTCGCTGACTCCCACTGCCGTGACTGGCAAACTGGATATCCCGGTGGGGCGTCTGCGCAAGTTGAGTATGGGGCCTGAGTACTTGAACGCTTTCACTGTGGGGGACCAACTGCTGTGGGGTGCTGCAGAGCCCCTCCGCCGCATACTTCTGATTTTGCTCGGCAAGCTTTAATTGGTACGGCCCTGGATAAGTCCTCAAATGGCAATCTTTTTTGTGCCTATTAATGGAGGACTTTTCGCCAAGCTGTGAACCCCATCGCGTAAAAAGCCGCTACTGGTTGTCATAGCGGCTTTTTCGATTTTCCCTCACAGGTATAATCGCCCCTCATTTTTTCCTTTCCAATTTCAACGAAGTGAATAGCCATGTCCGAAGCCGCCCGCGAACTGGTCATCGTCGGTGTCGATAACGCCGCCTTTGCCCCTCTGCTGGAAATACTGGAGGAGCGGGAAATTATTACCGCTGAACAGCTGAGTTTGCTGGAGACCGAAGACCGGGAAGTGGACCCGCAGGTGTTTGCTAACCGCAATATTCCTGTGCAGTCCCTGGAAAAATTCGCTTTTAATGACCAGCAGGTGGTTCTCCTATTGAGCGCCGGTGATGCTGTTCAAGCCGCCATGGCTGCGGCCGAGCAAAATGATGCCTGGATAGTGGATGCGGCTGCCAATACCCGAGGCGATGAAAGTGCTGTTTTGATCCACCCGATGTTTAACAGTGGGGATCTGGCGAATGCAGATCGTCGCCTAGTTACCCTACCCTGTGCTGGTGCCGCCATGGTCGCGGAGGCCTTGGCCCCCCTGAAGGATAAGTTGCAGGCTATCGAAGTTCAGTTGAGCCAGCCGGTATCTGCGTTGGGGAAGGCTGCGATTGATTCAATGGCCGCACAGACGGCGCGTATGTTTAGTGGCCAGGAGGCAGAAATTGATCCGGCGATCGGCCACCGCTTGGCTTTTAATTTGCTAAGCGCTAGCGAGGGGCTGCTCGCCAGTGGTCACACTGTGAGTGAGCTGACCCTGATCCATGATTTGCGCCGCCTGCTTGGCGAGAATGTTGCGGTGGACGCCAACATCAGCACGGTTTCCGTATTTCACGGTCAGCTGGCTAACTTGGGTGTTTCCCTGTTGGAAGATGTTGATTTGGAAAATGCGCGCGCATTGTTGGGCAATGGCGCTCGCCTGCAGTTGGCGGAACAGCCATCAGCAGAAAACGCAGTCGGCAGCGATGTGACAATCATCGGACGCTTGCGCCAAAGTCTACTTAATAAGCGTCAGCTAAATCTTTGTGCAGTATCAGACAACCTGCGAAAAGATGTAGCAATGAACTGTGCACAAATTGCTCACTTGTTGCTAAAAAACTACTGATATTTAATACTTAGCGGCCATAGTGAAGGTGTAATCTTAACTTTGGTCCGGCTGAGAGTGGCGAAATATTCACCACAGTTGGTGGCCGCTTGAAAGGCGGTCAATTAGTCGAACGATTACCGTTCAGTAATGGGGATTTTCTGAAGGCGCGCTTTTCGGAAGCCCTGGGAAGATTCTAACAATAAAGGGAATCGGATATGCGTGTGCGTAAGCTGGCACTTGCAGTTGGTCTAGTCGGTGCACTGGGAAGCAACGCGGCTCTAGCGCTCGGATTGGGTGAGATCAAACTCAACTCCACCCTTAATCAGCCACTTAATGCGGAGATCGGACTGCTGCAAACGCGCGGTCTGAACGACACAGAGATTAAAGTACGCCTCGCGGGGCCGGATGAATTCAATCGTGCCGGGGTGGAGCGCGCCTATTTACTCACTTCACTGCGCTTTGATGTGGATTATTCGGGTGCCAAGCCGGTTATTCGCATAACAAGCCGCGAGCCTATCCGTGAGCCTTTCTTGAATTTCCTGGTGGAGACTCGCTGGCCCAGCGGCCGCCTGCTGCGCGAGTATACCCTGTTGATGGATCTGCCGGCATTTTCGCCGAACACAGCCCAGCAACCGGTGCGTGCTGCTGAACGTGAACGCCAACAAGTCCGTCGGGATACTCCGGTACAGCGTCCCGCTCAACGTCCCCTCCAGTCGGCTCAACAGCCGACGGTTGAGCCGGACAGTGAGTTGGTTGGTGAACCTGCGACGGCGCAGCAGTCTGAGCCGGTTCGGCGCCAGCCGCAACGCGCTTCTTCTGTGGAAGACGCGGGCAGCAACAGCCAGGTTTATGGCCCGGTTTCCTCCGCCGATACTCTGTGGGAGATCGCCTTGGAAAATCGCGTTGGCCGCGAGTTTTCAGTGCAGCAGACCATGCTGGCGATCCAGCGCCTGAACCCTGAAGCCTTTATTAATGACAATATCAACCTGCTGAAAAAGGGCGCTGTTCTGCGCTTGCCCAATGCTGATGACCTGCGCAGCCTAAGCCTTACCGAGGCGATCTCAGAGGTTGCCCAGCAAAATGATTCCTGGCGCCAGCGTACAGGTGCGGAAGACATTGCTGCAGCTGCGCCCCTGGATGCCCGCGCTGTGGTCGAAGAGACCGTAGCCAATGATGTTGTTGAAGGGCGGGTAAGCTTGGCCGCTCCAGGTGATAACGAATCCGTTACTTCCGGTTCTGGCAGTGGAGCAGAAGACAGCGAAGCGCTGGATGGCGACCTGACAGTGGCAGAGGAAGAACTGGATAAATCGCAGCTGGAAAACACCGAGCTGCGCGAGCGCATCGCAGAGCTCGATGAACAGATTGACACCATGGAGGCTCTGGTCGATGTCTCCAATGAAGAGATGCGCGCGGTACAGGCAGCTGCAGAGCAGTCTGATCCTCTGCTTGATCCCAGTGAAATTGACTCTGCAGAAATCGATACCGTGCAGGAAGAGATGCTTGCCGCGAGTGAAGGTGAATCTCTCGATACAGCCGAGCAGCCTGAGGTGGAAACGGCTGCTGTAGAGCCGGAAGCGCGCAATCGCGTAGTTTCGGTCCAGACCAAGTCAGAGCCCACTCTCATGGAGAGGCTCGGCGATAATATGCAGTTCATCGGTATTGGGGCTGCCGGCTTGCTGGTCGGTATTTTTGGCTTCTTTACTTGGCGCCGCCGTAAAGCTGAGCAAGAGGCCGAGCAGCAGCTGGAGCAGGAAATGGCTGCCGAGCGGGCGCCAATAGAGATTCCGATGGAAAACGCGGAACCGGATGAAACCCTGGCCGCTGTTGAAAGCATGGAGGCGGATGATACTTTTGACCTTGGCGATCTTGGGGATGTGGGAACCGATGACCCTATTTCCGAGGCGGAAATTCATTTGTCGCTGGGACAGTATGAAGAGGCTGAGGCCAAGCTGTTACAGGGCCTGGAAAAAGACCCACAAGTGGTGGATGCGCGCCTGATGCTGATGGAGGTGTATGCCCATCATCAGGATGTAGAGAAATTTGACGAGCACTATCTGCAGTTGCTCAGCATTAGCGATGGCCCTGTGGCTGACCGCGCAGCGCGTTTGCGCGAAACCATTGCCGGGGCGCCGGATTTTGAAGCACCGTCAATGGATTTTTCCAGTGAATCCCTGGAAGCGGCGCAGTTGGATGATATCGGTGCAGCCCTGGACCAGGATTTTTCCAGTGCTGAACCGTCAACCCTCCCCGCTGATGATTTCAGCAGTGACACGTCGCTTCTCGATGATCTGACCATGGATCTGTCCCTGGGCGATGAAAAGCCTGTCGGCGCCGATTCCGAACAGGAGTTGTCCCTGGATCTCGACCTGGACACCTCTTTTGATGAGTCGGTTTCTGGTACTGACCAAGCTTCGGACCTGGAAAGCGAATTCAACCTGGATGACCTTGATCTCAATGGCGCACTGGAAAATGATGCGCAGTTGGCTGATAGCGAAACCCCATTGCAGGCAGATAATGATCTAAGCCTCGATGATCTGGATCTGGGTGAGCTGGACCTCGGCGATCTCAATTCAGAAGCTGGTGACCTTGGTGAGCCAACAGTGAAGGAGGCCTCTGGGGATGAGTTAGCGATAGATGCCTTCGATAGCGCTGAGTTGGACCTTGACGCCCTGGAGCTTGAAAGTGACAGTGCGGAGCCAGCCATTGAAAGTGCGGCTGCCGAGGCCTCTGAAGCCAAGGCCGGCGGGTCTATCGGTGGCTTGGACTTCGAGCTGGACCTCTCCATGATGGATGGTGAGGATGAGGTAAAATCGATTATTGAGGAGCCTCAGGCTGAAGAGCCAGCTGCTGAATTGGATCAGGACCTGGATCTTGATGCTATCGATATGGATCTCGCAGACTTGCAGAGCCCCGCAGGTGAAGCCGATTTGTCCCTGGAGGAGCTCTCTGAGGGTGAGCTTGAAATGATTGGTGGAGAGCTCGATTCCGAGTTGGATCTCGACAATATCGATCTCGATGATATTGCCGCGGATCTTTCCTCTCCTGATGAATTGGCAGTGGAAGCTGAAGCGGTTTCCAGTGAATCGGCTGAACTCGATAATAGTGGTGATTTGTCTCTGGAGACGGATCTTGAGCTGGATATGGCCTCGTTGGAAGCAACCGGTGAGGAGTTGTCTCTGGGCGAGGAGTCTATTGAGGAGGAGTTCTCTCTAGAGGATGAGCTTGCCCTGATTGATGAGTCTACTGATGGCGACCTTACTCTTGAGACTGGCGCGGATCTTGGCGAGGGGGCTATAGCCGATGAGCCTGGGCAGCTTGAGGCTGTGGCTGAAAAAGAGCAATCTGGAGGAGAGTCTGAGTTTGCCGACTTGGATTTCAACCTGGAAAGTGACCTCAACTCGGAATTGAGCCTGCTCGAAGGCGGCGACGAGATGGGTACCAAGCTGGAATTGGCCCAGGCTTACCTGGATATGGGGGATAAAGAGGGCGCCAAGGATATCCTCAAGGAAGTGGCCCAGGATGGAGGCGGTGAGCATAGGAATCGCGCTGAGGAAATGCTGGAGCGTATGGTGTAAATTTTCTTGGTATTTCGCCTTAGGAAACCTCGCACAGGCTGCGAGGTTTTTTTATTGGGCTGGAGCATTATTTTCCTGTCCGTTAGGGGCATTAATCTGATTGATATTGCTGTCGCTCTGATATCGGGAGGGGCAAAGAGTGGTTTTTCAATATGATGCAGGCCAGAGAACGCGAGTACATTTATAAAACCAATGGCGAGGTTCCAGCGGGTGAGCGGTTGCCGGATGGGCTGCGTAGATTCGCTCTGGGGGTTGAGTATTGCGGTGCGCGATTGCACGGTTTTCAGAAGCAAAAATCAGCTGCGGAGACAGTGCAGGCTCACCTTGAGCGGGCTTTGTCCATTATCGCTGCAGAGCCCATAACGCTGGTCTGTGCTGGGCGTACTGACGCGGGCGTTCACGCCACCAATCAGGTTATTCACTTTGATACTCACGCCCAGCGCCCAGAACGTGCCTGGATACAGGGAGTGAATACCAAGCTGCCAGACTCTGTGCGTGTGCGCTGGTGTCGCAAAATGCTCCCGCAATTCCATGCACGTTTCTCCGCCCATGCGCGCAGTTACCGCTATTTGATCCACAGCGCGCCGACTCGTTCTGCCCACAGCGCAGCGGAAGTTACCTGGACCCAGCACTCCCTGGATCTCGGTGCTATGCGCGAGGGGGCAAACTACCTGATTGGCCGCCATGATTTTACCAGCTTTCGGGCCTCCCAGTGCCAAGCCAAGAGCCCGGTTAGAGAAATTACCCGCCTGGACGTTGCTCGTGTAGGGCAGCTGATCGTTCTGGAAGTAAGTGCCAATGCCTTCCTGCATCATATGGTGCGCAATATAACTGGGGTACTAATGGCTGTGGGGCGCGGAGAGCGGGCACCGATATGGGTAAAAGAGGTGCTGGACCAGCGCGACCGCTCGGCAGGAGGGGTTACAGCACCGCCATTTGGCCTTTATTTGGTGAATGTGCAATACCCGCGGGAGTTCCAACTACCCCAGTGTGAGCCTGGGCCACTTCTGGTGCCTTTGTCTCTGGGAGAGTTACCGGTTGTATGACTGGAATAGTTGAGTAGTAGTCAGAATGGCCTTATAGGTTAGGGTGGCACGCGTTTCACACCTTGCACCAATCTGCTAGTATCGGGAATTCCCTCGTTTTTGCTGGTCGGTCGGCTGGCTTCAGGTTTAGCAATGCAAGTGAAGATTTGTGGCATCACCCGTGCTGAAGATGCCCTTATGGCTGTTGATGCTGGCGCTGATGCGCTGGGACTGGTGTTCTACAAGGCGAGCCCCCGCTATATCGATCCCAAGGCTGCTGCCGCTATCGCCGCTGTAGTTCCTCCCTTTGTTACCTTAACAGGGCTCTTTGTGAATGCTGCACAGGGTGAGGTGGATCAGGCACTGGAGCTCGTGCCTCTTAACCTCCTGCAGTTCCATGGTGAGGAGGGAGCCCGTTACTGTGAACAGTTCCGCCGGCCCTATATAAAGGCCCTCCGAATGAAAGAGGGGTTGGATACCATTGCTGCAATGGAGGAACACCCTAAGTCGCGTGGTTTCCTACTGGACGCCTATCGCCCAGGGGTTCCCGGTGGTACCGGAGAGACCTTTGACTGGGATCGGGTGCCTCAAAGTAGCTCCAGACCCATTGTTCTGGCCGGGGGTTGAACCCGGATAATGTCGCCAGTGCCATCAAAGCTGCGCACCCGCAAGGCGTGGATGTCAGCGGAGGTGTGGAACAGTCACCGGGTAAAAAAACCCGCAAAAAGTAGCTGCCTTTATTCGTGCGGCGAAGGGTAGTCAGCTCGGTACCGCAGAGTAAAAATAGGTGGCACATTGAGGTGTCGCCCACCGGTGTTGGCCGGTAAATAAAAGTAGAGCGGAGTATCTACAACAGTAATGACCGGTAATGTTTAAAGTGGTTAGGAGTAGCGCTTTAATCAGTAGGTAAATAGACAGAAGAAATTTTTGTGATCGACGGAGTATGAGTGTGACTAAGCCAGGTGCTATTGATTTTTCCACCTTTCCGGATGCCAGCGGGCATTTTGGTCCGTACGGCGGTCGCTTTGTATCGGAGACACTGATCAGCGCATTGGATGAACTGCAGGCGATGTACAGCCGCTTGAAAGATGATCCGGAGTTTGTCGCTGCTTTTGACTACGATCTTGCGCACTATGTCGGACGGCCATCGCCTCTGTATCTAGCTGAGCGCCTGACAGAGCAGGCCGGTGGAGCGCGTATCTGGCTTAAGCGCGAGGATCTCAACCACACCGGGGCTCACAAGGTAAACAATACCGTAGGCCAGGCACTATTGGCCAAGCACAGCGGAAAAACCCGGGTTATTGCAGAAACCGGTGCGGGTCAGCACGGTGTAGCTTCTGCAACAGTGGCCGCACGTCTGGGATTACAGTGCACGGTTTATATGGGGGCGGAAGATGTTAAACGTCAGTCTCCCAATGTTTACCGTATGAAACTCCTGGGTGCTGAAGTAGTACCGGTGGAATCCGGCTCTAAAACCCTCAAAGACGCCATGAATGAAGCGATGCGTGATTGGGTTACTAATGTCGATAACACTTTCTACATTATTGGAACTGTTGCCGGCCCCCATCCGTATCCGCAATTGGTTCGGGACTTCAATTCCATTATTGGGCGTGAAGCGCGTCGCCAGAGCCTCGAGCATTTTGGCCAGCTGCCCGACGCACTGGTGGCCTGTGTGGGTGGGGGCTCCAATGCCATAGGCCTGTTCCACCCCTTCCTGAATGATGCCGATGTGAAGATGTTTGGTGTGGAGGCCGGTGGTGAGGGCCTGGCTTCCGGTAAGCATGCGGCGCCGCTCAACGATGGTATCCCCGGTGTCCTACACGGCAACCGCACGTACTTGATGGAAGATGAGGATGGCCAGATTATCGAGACTCACTCTGTTTCTGCAGGCCTCGATTACCCGGGTGTTGGACCCGAACACGCCTGGCTTAAAGATATTGGCCGCGTAGAGTACGTCACTGCTGATGACAAAGAGGCGCTCGATGCCTTCCGTCGCCTTACCCGAACCGAAGGTATTCTGCCGGCCCTGGAGTCCAGCCACGCTGTTGCATACGCGATGAAATTGGCTGCCAGCATGCAGCCGGAACAGAATATTGTTGTGAACCTTTCTGGTCGTGGGGACAAGGATATTTTTACCGTTGCCGCTATTGATGGCATTGAGGTTTAACTGATTGGCGCCGGCTTGTTGAGGCGGGCAGGTGGCAGAGAATACAGACCAAGTGAGCTGGTGATAGCCAGGAGTAGCTCAGGGAATACACAGTGACAGAACAAAACAGAATTGACCGCCGCTTTTCCAGATTGCGCGGCGAGGGTCGTAAAGCCCTGGTAACTTATATTGTCGCCGGTGATGGTGGCCTGGAGAATACGGTACCGCTAATGCACCAGTTGGTAGCCAGCGGTGCCGACATGATTGAATTGGGGGTGCCTTTTTCAGATCCTATGGCTGAGGGTCCGGTAATCCAGAAGGGACATGAGCGCGCGTTGGCCAGTGGTGCCTCCCTGCGCAAGTGCCTGGCCACGGTGCGTGAATTCCGTCAGGTCGATGAGGAAACGCCAGTAATCCTGATGGGCTATGCCAACCCGATCCAGCGTATGGGGGAGCGGGAGTTTGCCGATGCAGCGCTTGATGCCGGTGTTGATGGGGCGCTTACAGTGGATCTGCCTGCGGAAGAGGCAGGTCCACTCAATAGCTTGTTGGCAGAGCGCAACTTGCGCAATATCTTCCTGCTGACCCCCACCACTACTGAGGAGCGTATTCGCGAGATTACCGGCCTGGCGAGTGGCTTTGTTTACTATGTATCCCTGAAGGGGGTAACAGGTGCAGGCCATCTGGATCTGGATTCAGTGCGCGACAACCTCGAGCATATCCGTCGCTTCACCGACCTGCCACTATGTGTAGGCTTCGGTATTAAAGACGGGGCCTCGGCACGCTCAGTAAGTGCCCACGGAGATGGCGCTGTAGTGGGGAGTGTCCTGGTGACGGCGGTGAATGAGGCGGCAGATCTGGTGGCAGCAAAGGAGAGGGTTGGCGCAATTGTCAGTGAGATGCGCGAGGCTCTCGACCGCTAATCTAGCTTGGTGTCCCGTTACAGGGCTGGCCAGAAAGCCAAAAATAGCGGCTGATCTGGCCGGGTTTGTAATTCTGCTTAGTGTTTTAATTCGTAGCCTGAAACTCACTGGTCGGTAAAATGAGCCGGCCTATTGAAAGTATCCGGATTTGGAAACGAGATGAGCTGGTTAGAAAAAATAGTTCCCGCGGTGATTCGCACCGAGCGCCGCGCAGGTAGCAGCAAGGTTCCGGAAGGCGTCTGGAAGAAGTGCGTCAAGTGCGACGCCATGCTTTACCGCCCGGAGCTGGAGCGCAACCTGGATGTGTGCCCTAAGTGCGACCACCATATTAGGATTGGTGCACGTCGACGGCTGGATATTTTTCTGGATGAAGAGGGGCGTGAAGAGCTGGCCACCGATGTATTACCGGTCGATCGCCTCAAGTTCAAGGATGTAAAAAAATATAAAGACCGCTTGCTGCAGGCGCAAAAATCCACCGGTGAAAAAGATGCCCTTATTGCCATGCAAGGCACTTTGAGGGGTGAGCCCCTGGTGGCGGTGGCATTTGAGTTTGCTTTCCACGGCGGTTCCATGGGTTATGTTGTGGGTGAGCGCTTCACCCGTGCAGCCCAGCGCGCCCTGGAACAGCGCATCCCCCTGGTGTGTTTCTCCGCTACTGGAGGAGCTCGTATGCAGGAAGCTTTGATCTCCTTGATGCAGATGGCCAAGACCTCGGCAGTGCTGGAAAAAATGAAGATGGCCGGGGTGCCCTATATCTCGATCATGACTGACCCCGTTTACGGTGGCGTATCGGCTTCCCTGGCCTTGCTTGGCGATATCAATGCGGCTGAACCCGGTGCCCGTGCTGGTTTTGCCGGCCCCAATATTATCGAGCAGACCATTCGCCAAAAACTACCCAAAGGTTTCCAACGCAGTGAATTCCTGCTGGAGCACGGGGCGATTGATATGATCATCCCGCGCAGGGATATGCGCTCCACAGTATCGCGCCTGCTGGGCAAACTGAGCGGTAACTGATATTCCATCCCCCGTATCGGCAGCCGGTTACAATACAATCTGGCTGCCCAATTCCTACCAGTGATTTATCCAACTATGTCTTCATTGCAAGATTGGCTCTCCCGCCTTGAGCAGTTGCACCCAACTGAAATTGAGCTTGGCCTGGAACGGGTTTCCAGTGTGGCCGCTACCCTCGGTGCGCAAAAGCCGGCACCTACGGTAATTACGGTGGCAGGCACCAATGGAAAGGGCTCCTGCGTGGCGACAATGGAAGCCCTTCTGTGTGCTGCCGGCCATTCCGTTGGTGCCTATAGTTCCCCACATTTGCTGCGTTTTAATGAGCGGGTGCGGATCAATGGTGTCGAGGTATCTGATCTGGAATTGGTCCGCGCTTTTGAGGCGGTGGAGACTGCTCGCGGTGAAATAAGCCTGACTTATTTTGAGTTCTCGACCCTTGCGGCGCTCTGGCTGTACCAGCGCGCTGGGGTTGAGTTTGCACTATTGGAGGTCGGCCTTGGGGGGCGCCTGGATGCGGTTAACCTGGTGGATGCGGATTTGGCAATTATCACCAGCGTGGCCATTGATCATGAGGATTGGTTGGGAAGCGATAGGGAAGTGATCGGCCGGGAGAAAGCGGGTGTCCTGAGACCGGGAGCCCCGTTTGTCTGTGCAGATAAGAATCCTCCGCAATCCGTGTTGTCTGCGGCAGAAAAACAGGCAAATTCGAGCTATTTTATTGGACGGGATTTCTCTGTTACTCAAAGTGAAGGTGAAGAGAAATACCAGTTTGGCGAACTGCAGCTGACAATACCGCCGATCAGTCTGCCGCGCCCGAGTATTGCTGCAG
Organism: Microbulbifer sp. MLAF003; assembly: GCF_030012965.1. Classification (NCBI taxonomy): domain Bacteria; kingdom Pseudomonadati; phylum Pseudomonadota; class Gammaproteobacteria; order Cellvibrionales; family Microbulbiferaceae; genus Microbulbifer; species Microbulbifer sp. MLAF003. The sequence continues at coordinate 3,434,529 of NZ_CP120232.1, read as the reverse complement.
CAATAACTGCACTGGTGCTACTGGGTGTTCTGCCGGAGGAGGGTGTAGAGAGCGCCCTGGCAAAAATAACCTTGCCGGGCCGATGCCAGCAGCTGTTATGGCACAATCGCAATCTGTTACTGGATGTCGGGCATAACCCCGCTGCGGCTGAGCATTTGGCCCGCTGGTTGGATGCGAACCCAGTATCGGGAGAGACCCACGCCCTGGTAGCGGTTATGGCGGATAAGGATCTCATTGGGCTGTTTGCCCCCCTGAGCAACCAGGTGAACCACTGGCACCCAGCGCTTTTGCCCGGAAATGATCGTGCTGCGGGAGCGGATGCACTGCTCAGTGGCCTTGCTGGTGCGGGTGTTGAAGTAACTAAAGTGGATGCCCGCTGTCCAAATGTCGCCGATGGTTTACAGCAGCTGTTAGCGACCACCGGTCCACAGGACAGGTTGCTTGTATTTGGATCCTTCTTTACTGTGGCGGAAGTTCTGCAGCAGATGCGAGATGAGGATAATGGAGAATTGCGAGGATAAGTCTCCCCTTAGGGGACGGCTGAACGATGGCTTCAAGCAGCGTATCGTCGGTGCGCTGGTATTGGCTGCGCTCGCTGTCATTTTCCTGCCCAGTCTGCTGGACCGGGAGTCGTCAGGCTACATCAGTGAGGTGAGCCAGATTCCAGCGGAACCGGATATACGGCCTATTGAGATTGCCAAGCCTGAGCCTGTTGCCAATGTGGCACCAGCCCCGGTGCCCGGAGAGGCTTTCCAGCCGGAAGTACCTGAGCAGTTTTCCAATCCCAAGGCGGCAACTGCGACCGAAGAGACTACGGCGGCGGTCGGTGGGGTACCCGACGATAATACTGTGCCTGATATCCCCGTCCGCTCAGCCCCACAAAAAGGGTCTTCCGCCTTAGTGGATACTCAGGGTCTGCCTGTGGCTTGGGTAGTGCAAGTGGCCTCTTATCGTGATGCCTCCCGTGCGGATCAGCTGCGTATGCGTCTTATGGATGAGGGGTATCGCGCTTATACTCGGGCGGTTGAAACTGATAAGGGGCGTTATGTGAGGGTCTTTGTGGGACCTAACGTGGAAAAAGCGGAAGCCCAGGCTCTGAAATCGAAGCTGGACGCCCTGCTGGAAGCCCAAACCTTGGTACTGCGCTTCAAAGCGTAACAGCAATTGCTATTTGTAATCCCTTTTTAATGGCCCGGTGGACGTTGTTGCCACCGGTGACCCTTGACTTCCAATGCACTTTTATTCGGCAGAAATTCACAGCTGGACCGTCAATCTTCCACGGATACTTGTTCTCTGGGTATTAAATTCCAATCGGTTGGCCTACGGCTTCACGCGCCTAGCCCCTTAAGTTAGAATGCGCGCTCTTCGCGGCAGCAGCCGCCACGCAGGTAGGGTTGAATGAATTGGGCTGACTGGACCATCCTGGCTATTGTGGGTATTTCCACACTCTTCGGCCTTAGCCGGGGTTTTGTGCGTGAGACCCTGTCACTGCTCACCTGGATCGCTGCCTTTATTGTCGCAATGATGTTTCGCGACCAGCTTGCGCCTCTGCTTTCAAATCTCGTCGATACTCCTTCCCTTCAGGTGATTGCCGCTTTTGCCATCCTGTTCTTTGGCACTCTCCTGGCCGGGGCTGTCCTGAATATGATGCTTTCCGCTTTTGTTGAGGCCACCGGTTTATCCGGCACTGACCGTGTGCTGGGTATGGTGTTTGGCTTGGTGCGGGGAGCAATTGTGGTGATGGCACTTTTGATTCTGGCTCCGGCACTGGTGCCGGTGGAGCAGGACAGCTGGTGGAGTGAGTCGGTATTGATTCCCCATTTCCTCGAGTTTGAGGACAGTGCGCGGGAGCTGGCCAAGTCCGTGAAGGACTTTTTTGTAGAGTTATTTTAATCGGGCGCTAGCACCGCCTTTTCGATCAATAGGGTCAAATATATGTGTGGTATCGTCGGTATCGTCGGTAAGAGTGATGTCAATCTACAGCTCTATGATGGACTCACTCTATTGCAACACAGGGGGCAGGATGCCGCAGGCATCGTAACCTGTGACGATGATCGCCTGAACCAGCAAAGGGCCAATGGCCTGGTGCGCGATGTATTCCGTGCGCGCCATATGGAACGCCTGAAAGGTAATTTTGGTATTGGCCATGTGCGCTACCCTACTGCGGGAGGCTCCGGCCCCGCCCTGGCGCAACCGTTCTATGTGAACTCCCCTTACGGCATTGCCATGGCTCACAATGGCAACCTCACCAATGTACGCAAGGTAATGGACGAAATCTTCCAGCAGGACCTGCGTCATATCAACACTGATTCCGACTCGGAAGTATTGTTGAATGTGTTTGCCCATGAGCTGCACAAGCAGCACAAGTTGCAGCCCAAGGCAGAAGACATCTTTACCGCTATGCGTGCAGTACACAAACGTGTGCGTGGCGCTTATGCCTGTGTGGCCTTGATTGTTGGCTACGGTATCGTCGCTTTCCGCGATCCAAATGGAATTCGCCCACTGGTTTACGGCAAACGCGAGACCGAGAAGGGCACCGAATATATGGTGGCTTCTGAGTCTGTGGCCCTGGATGTACTGGGTTATACCCTGGTGCGGGATGTGGCTCCTGGTGAGGCACTGTATATTGAGCTGGATGGTACCGTGCATTCCGAGCAGTGTGCGGAAAACCCGTCCCTGACCCCCTGTATTTTCGAGCATGTGTATTTCGCCCGCCCGGATTCCATTATGGACGGCGTATCTGTGCACAAAGCGCGTCTGCGTCAGGGTGAGCACCTGGCAGATAAAATTCTGCGCCTGCGTCCGGATCACGATATCGACGTGGTGATTCCAATTCCCGATTCCGCCCGTACTGCCGGCCAGACTGTGGCGCACCGATTGGGGGTTAAATTCCGCGAGGGTATGGTAAAAAACCGCTATATCGGCCGTACCTTTATTATGCCGGGACAGAAGCAGCGCAAGAAGTCTGTGCGCCAGAAGCTGAACGCGATTGAGCTGGAATTCCGCGGCAAAAATGTACTGCTGGTGGATGACTCCATTGTACGCGGTACCACCTGTAAACAGATTATCCAGATGGCCCGTGATGCCGGTGCTGCGAAAGTGTATTTCGCCAGTGCAGCGCCTGCGGTGAAATATCCGAATGTGTACGGTATTGATATGCCATCAGCCAATGAATTGGTGGCCCACGATCGCACCACTGAGGAGATCTGCCAGGAGATCGGTGCAGATTGGTTGGTTTACCAGGATCTGGAAGACCTGGTAGTGAGTTCCAGTGGCGGCAAGCAGAAAATTGAGCAGTTCGATTGCTCTGTATTCGATGGAAACTATGTAACTGGCGATGTGGATGAGGAGTACCTCAATAACCAGCATGTGGCACGTAATGACGATGCCAAGCGCAAGAAGGCCAATACCAGCGCCTTGTAATTGACCTGGACCAGCGTCCTCTTCACGGCAGAAGAGGGCGCCATGCACGGCCGTTTCGGTTAAGATGACCGCTTCCAAAAATACTGACCAGGAAGCGGTATATGTTTGAAGACGACGGTTACGCTCTGGAAACCCTGGCCGTGCGTGCCGGGCAGGTCCGTTCGCCGGAAGGCGAGCACTCTGAGGCCCTCTATCTTACCTCCAGTTACGTTTTCCCCTCCGCTGCGGAAGCCGCCGCACGTTTTGCCGGCGAGAGTTCCGGTAACGTTTATTCCCGCTATACCAACCCCACTGTGCGTATGTTTGAAGAGCGTATTGCCGCGCTAGAGGGCGGTGAGGCAGCTGTGGCGACTTCCAGTGGTATGGCCGCGATCCTCAGTATTTGCATGGCTTTGCTGCAAAGTGGTGATCGGGTAATTTGTTCCCGCAGCGTATTTGGTACTACTACCGCACTGTTTGGGCGCTATATGGAAAAGTTCGGTGTGCGCGTAAGCTACGTGGATCTCACTGATATGGATGCCTGGAAGCAGGCGGTGGACGGCTCTACCAAGCTGTTATTCATGGAGACTCCTTCCAACCCCCTGTGCGAGGTGGCAGATATTCGCGCCCTGGCGGAAGTGGCACATAGTGCCGGTGCTCTGCTGGTGGTGGATAACTGTTTCTGTACCCCGGCACTACAGCGTCCGTTGTCGCTGGGCGCTGATATCGTTGTGCACTCCGCGACAAAATTCCTTGATGGCCAGGGGCGTGCCCTTGGCGGCGTCGCAGTTGGGCGCAAGGAAATTATGGATGAGTTGGTGGTATTTTTGCGCACAGCTGGCCCCAGCATGAGCCCTTTCAATGCCTGGGTATTCCTTAAGGGCTTGGAGACGCTGAAGCTGAGGATGCAGGCCCACTGTACTAATGCACTCGATTTGGCCTGGTGGTTGGATGAGCAGGAGATGGTGGAGAGAGTCAACTACACCGGTTTGCCAAAGCACCCCCAGCACCGGTTGGCTCGGGAGCAACAGGATGCCTTCGGCGCCGTGCTGAGTTTCACTGTGCGCGGTGGCAGGGAACAGGCTTGGAAGGTGATCGACAGTTGCAAAATCCTGTCTTGTACAGCCAATCTCGGTGATGCCAAGAGCACGATCGTGCATCCGGCCACCACCACCCACGGACGCCTGAGCGATGAAGACAAGGCCCGTGCGGGTATCACCGAAAACCTGATTCGCATTTCTGTGGGGCTTGAAAATGTGGAAGATCTCAAGCGCGACCTAATGCGGGGCTTGTCCCAGCTGTAGGTTGCACTTTTTGGCAGTGCCCCTTTCTACCTATGATTAATACGGGGTAGCCAGCTTATTTGCAGCAAAAAGCTGCCGGTGAGTGCTACCCATGTTGAGGTTGAGGCCGTGTCCGAGGCCTGAAAAAAACAGAGCAGTAATGGATTTGCCGTGCAAAAAATAGTTTCCGCCATAGTTTCCGATATCGGCAGTGTTCTGCTGGGTAAAGAGCGTCAGGTAAAGTTGGCTTTGGCCTGCCTTTTGTCAAAAGGGCACCTGTTGATTGAGGATTTACCCGGCATGGGTAAGACCACCCTGGCCCACGCCTTGGCTCAGGTGTTGGGGCTTTCCTACAAGCGGGTGCAATTCACCAGTGATATGTTGCCGGCGGATATACTTGGCGTTTCCATTTTTGACAGGGAATCGGGTCAGTTCCATTTTCACGAGGGCCCGGTTTTTAGCCAGGTTCTTTTGGCAGATGAGATCAACCGTTCTTCGCCAAAAACCCAGAGTGCGCTGCTTGAGGCGATGGAAGAGTGCCAAGTCAGTGTGGATGGCGAGACCAGGTTATTGCCACAACCATTTTTTGTAATTGCTACCCAGAATCCACTGCAACAGTCTGGCACTTTCGCTTTACCGGAATCCCAGCTGGACCGCTTCCTGATGCGCATCAGTCTTGGTTATCCGACCAGAGAGGCCGAGCGAGCCCTGTATTTGGGCACCGATCCGCGCCAACAGCTTGCTAAATTAAAGCCGCGTATCGATCTCGCAACCCTGAGAAAGATGCAGAGCCTAGTGGGCCAGGTAAAAACTTCCGACAGTTTATTGGATTACCTTGAACGGCTTGTACTGCATACACGACAGAGCCCGGATTGCGCGGTCGGTTTGTCGCCCCGTGGTGCACTGGCGTTGTTGCGAGCGGCTAAGGCCTGGGCGCTTCTTCACAATCGCGGCCATGTGTTACCTGAGGATATCCAAGCCGTATTGCCCTCTGTGGCGGGGCACCGATTGCAGGGCGAGGGTGGCAATGGCGATCAGTTGGTGGAGCGACTGGTACGCCAAGTGGATATTATCGCGGCTTGAATGAATGAGTGTTTTACGCAGCCCGGCTCGTTTTCTTACAGACCCCTTGCGTGGCGCCATGCAGCGCTGGCTCAGTCGCCGTGCGCCGCGCTCCCGCAGTATCACCCTCAATCACAGTCGTCTTTTTATCTTGCCCACCCGTGCGGGGCTAGGGTTTCTTCTGGTGATTATGCTGCTGTGGTTACTGGGTACTAATTACGAAAATAACCTGGTATTTGCCCTGACTTTCCTGCTTGTCAGTGTATTTGTAGTTTTGCCAGTGCATACCTTCGCCAACTTGACTGGCTTGCGCCTGCAGTTGCTTGGCACAAGCCCGGCTTTTGCTGGCGACTTTGCTGAAGCGCAAATCAATATAAGCCGTGAGGATAAGCGCGAAAGGGAGTGGATACGACTGTGCTGGCCTCCCGAAGAAGGTGCTTACTTGGATCTTTGTGCGCAGGCTAGCGAGGATATTCGCATTTCCATGCCTGTGGTGGAGCGCGGCCGTGTACAGGCCCCGCGTCTGCGAATTGAAAGCCGCTTCCCCCTCGGTTTATTTCGCTGTTGGAGTCGTATCGACCTAGATGTGGAGTTCCTGGTATACCCCCGACCGATATCTGCTGGTCCTCTTCCTTTTGGGGGCGTACAAACAGAGGGAGATTTCGGCGAGGTGCGCCATGGGGGTGATGATTTCAGTGCCCTTAAAGCTTATCAGCCCGGCGATTCCCTGCGGCACGTGGCCTGGAAACAATATGCCGCGGGGCGTGATCTTTACAGCAAGGATTATGAGTGCCGCACTGATGTGCGCCTCTGGCTCGATTGGGCACTGCTCGATGGGCGCGATGTGGAAACCCGTTTGAGCAACTTGTGTTACTGGTGCCTGCAAGCAGAGAAACAAGGCATTGCTTATGGGCTGCGCTTGCCCGGTGTCGCTATCGAGCCTTCCCTGGGGCCGAGCCACCAGCGGGAAGTGCTGCAGGCTCTGGCCCTGTTTCCGAAGTGGGGTAGTTAATGGCCACCACCCAGGATTTGCTGCCCCGCGAGAGCTTACTGTGGATCTTCGCTGCACAGTTTGTTGCTCTTTTACCCCAGTTTACCCAGCTGCCGCTTTGGGTGCCCTTTGCTTGGGCCTTCGCTGTCTATTGGCGCCTAGAAGTTTTTCGAGGTCGTCGAGACCTGCCTGGCCGTACTCTGAAGCTTCTGGTGATTTTTCTGATAATAGCCGGGTTGGCTATGTCCTACCGGCGCTGGTTTGCGCTGGAGCCGATGGTTGCACTGCTGACCGTGTCATTCACCCTGAAAAACCTGGAGCTGGTGAGCCGCCGTGACGCCTTTGTCAGCCTGTTATTGGCTTATTTCGTCGCCGCCACTCTTTTTGTGCGAGAGCAGACTATTCCCTACGCTCTTTACGGTTTGCTCAGTGTTGTTGTGATCACTGCAGCCCTAGCTGCTCAAATGGGTAGCTTTAGTGCTCGCCCGCGTCGGGCCCTGGGGCTTTCCCTGCGACTGCTGGCCCAGGCTACGCCGCTAATGCTGCTGCTGTTTGTGGTGATGCCGCGTCTGGGGCCCTTGTGGTCAGTACCCCAGGACACATCTGCCGGGCGCACTGGGGTCAGCGATTCCATGGCTCCGGGCGACTTTACCCGCCTATCGAAATCCGATAAGCCGGCACTGCGGATCTCATTCGATGGACCCATACCGCCGCCAGAGCAGCGCTATTGGCGCGGTTTGGTGTATTCCGAGTTTGATGGGCGCACCTGGCGTCAGGGCTTTGGTGTCGATCCGCGCAATGGTGGGCGCGTTTACTGGAGGAGTGGTGAGCGGCCGCTGCCTCAGGTGGGGCCACGTTACCGTTATCAAGTGATTCAGGAGGCAAGCCGGACCCCGTGGTTGTTTGCCCTGGCGCGCCCGGTTTCCGATAGCACCGAAGTGGGGGAGACCGAGGATGACCGGCTGGTTAAACGGACTCCTGTTTACAGTCGCTTTGCCTATGAAGTGCGCTCCTGGCCGAGGGATACCGATAGTGTGCAGGCCCCTCTTAGCACCGCCGAACGCCGTCGCAATTTGCAGTTGCCTGTAGAGGGTAACGAGCGCACCCGTAAGTGGGTGGAGAACTTGCGTCGCAGGGGTTGGGTGCAGAGGAAATTTCCACGCAGCTGTTAGCTCGTTACAACCGCGAATTTACTTATACATTGAGGCCCCCGGCTCTGGGTGTTGATAGTGTTGATGAATTCCTGTTTGGCAGTAAACAGGGCTTTTGTGAGCATTTTGCTGGCAGTTATGTGTTCGCAATGCGCGCTGCAGGTGTACCTGCACGGGTTGTCGCCGGTTATCAGGGTGGTGAGTGGGTAAGGGGTGAGCAATATCTGTTGGTTCGAGAGTACGATGCCCATGCGTGGGCGGAGATCTGGCTGGATGGGCGTGGCTGGCAGCGGGTGGACCCCACTGCGGCAGTAGCGCCTGAGCGGGTGCGCGATGGACTGGAGAGTGCAGCTGGAGAGGAGTTTATGCAGGACTCGCTGCTGCCCCTGCACCGTATTGATGTACTGGTAAAACTTCGACTGCAATGGGACATGATCAACTACCGTTGGTACCAGACGGTAGTGAGCTTCGATAGTGAAAGGCAGCGCGATACTTTGCAGCGTTTGCTGGGTGATGTGTCGCCACTGCGAATGGCGCTGTTGTTTGCTTTACCAACTGTACTGGCATTGCTGGGCGTATTGGCGTGGATCTGGTACAGCGGTCGCAGACGCAAGTTGCCACCGGCGGAGCGGCTATACCGCAAGTTTTGTCGTCGCATGGCGCGCGCAGGGGTAAAACGCGATGCCGGAGAGACGCCGCAGGATTATGCGGAGCGTATCGCCGCGCAAAAGCCGCGTTTGGCAACCCTGGCACAACGGGTTACCGATGCTTTTGAGCGAGCGGCTTATGCCGGTGAGAGTGCGGCTTTGAGTGAGCTGCGTCAGCTGCTGCGTTGGCGATTAGCGTCAGCTGTCAGTCCTGCCCACAAGCGGGAACTGGTGGGGAGCTGAAACTTGACTAACCTCTCACGCAAAATGCCGGCCCGGTTGCAGAAGTTTCTACTGGGTTACAGCGGAACATCGCTGGCAACTGGGTTGCAGGTCATTTTACTGCCTTGGATAGCACTGACTATTGTGGATTTGCCAGCACTGCAGTTGGGCTGGGTGCAAGCGTCGGTATTGCTTCCCAACCTGATATTCCTGTTGTTTGGTGGCGCCCTGGCTGACCGACGCGATCCGGCACTGGTGGCCACACTGGCCTGCCTGGGGCTTGCCCTGTGCCACGGTGGGCTGTTGCTCTACTACTCGTTAAACGTGGTCACACTGCCAGTATTGATGATCTATGGCGTTTGCCTGGGTATTTGCAGCGCGTTCCTGCAGCCTTCACGGGATAACTTGGTACAGCGTAGCGCGCGCAATGAGCAGGGCAGGGCATCAGAAAGCCGCGTTCAGAAAACCGTTACCTGGATGATGTTGGCCCAATATGGTGGACAGGCGGCAGGTATGTTGCTGGCGAGCCGATTTGATCAGTGGGGTTTACAGCCCTTATTAGTTGTTCAGGTAGGGGTGCTATTACTGGCAGCACTCTCCCTGCTGTCCCTGCGCGACGGTGAAACCCGCGTGACGGAGATAGAGAAGCGCCCTCACACTCTGATTCTTGATGGCCTCTCCCAGGCTTGGCGGCATCCGGTCTTACGCGAGTTGACTGCGCTGATGGCGTTCAATGGCTTCGTGCATATCGGTGTATTTCTGGTGGTATTGCCACTGCTGGCGGAGGGGTATGGCCGCGGTGCCGGATACTACGCGACCCTGCAACTGGCTTTTGTAGCGGGAACGGTGATCGCCACTGTAACCATGTTGCGCCGGGGACAGGGGCCTGAACCGGGGCGGGGGATTCTTATGTGCCTGCTCTATAGTGCGGCTCTGTTGATCGCCATTAGCCTTGGCCCCACCCAGCTGGGGCTGATCTTGCTTTGCCTGTGCTGGGGAGCAGTTGCGGCCGCCTCTGCCGGTTTGGGGCGCAGTATTGTGCAACTGTTGGCTCCGGCGGAGTACCGCAGCCGGATTATCTCAATTTACCAGTTTGCTCTATTTGGCTCGGCTGCCCTGGGTGCTCTGGCGGCGGGAGTTCTGAGCGAATATGCGGCCCCGTTCTCGACGCTCATGTGGGCCGGTATCTTAAGCCTTGTCGCCTTTGGAATGGTGGCATTGAGTGGTGCTTTACGCCAGTTAAGGGTCAGTGACCCGGAAGTTTAATGCATCGCCTGGCGCTGCCTTTGGGGCGCGATTTGGTCACCATATAGTTGGCATAATCAGCAAGTGTAGATTTTGAGGGTGGGAGGTGAAATTTGGGTCCTGCCAAAACAGTCAACTGGTCTGAGCAGGTGACGCGAAGCAGTCGTGCCCTGGATCTGCCTGAAGGACTATTTAGCCTTGATAACCCTAAGGCTATTGCCTGTTCACTAAAGGCCGCTGCCGAGTCCAGTAAGCGGCGCAAGGCTGATCCCTATCGCTCCGCAATGTCGATGCTGACGTTCTTTATCAATCGTGCAGGGCATCGCCTGCCGGCCAAAAGGCGGCGTATTCTGGAGGCGGCTAAAGATGAATTGCGCGATCTGTATGGGCGTCCGCGCCGGCATTGAACCGGCGGCGGAGAATGGCATCAGGCTATGAAAGCTTTTAGGGCGCCTGGCAGGGCAGGCAACGCACGTAGAGGGCGCGTGGGTCGCGGTAGCTCTGCAGTTCGGCGATTGGCGCCAGCACCGGCTGTACGCTATTTAACCAGGCGCCTAAGGGCAGGTTGGCCTCAAGGCTTGCGGCGATTTGCGCGTCCACATTATCGCTCAGCGCGCGCAAGAACTTCTCACCGGGGCTCAGTTCACGCTGAATCTCTATTACGTCGTATTCTTCGATTTCAGCAAGCTGCGCGGCGTCGGCGATGGCATCGCTGAGATTGCCGAGATCGTCCACCAGTCCCAGTTTCTTGGCCGCGCGGCCAGTCCATACTTGCCCCTGCGCAATCTTGTGTACCTCTTTGGGGGTGCTGCCACGAGCCTCGGCAACAATACGCAGGAAGCGGGCATAGGTATTATCGACGCCCTGTTGCAGGATGCTGGCGGCTGCCGGTGGCAGGGCGCGATCCAGGCGCATGCTGCCAGCCAGGTCTGAGGTGCCAACTCCATCGGTGTAGACGCCGATGTGCTCGAGAGAATCCTCGAATGTTGGGAAGGCGCCAAATACTCCAATAGAGCCGGTGAGAGTGGCCGGGGAGGCCCAGATACGATCACCACCAGTGGCAATCCAGTAGCCCCCTGACGCGGCCAGGCTCCCCATGGATATAACGACAGGTATATCGGCTTCGCGGGTGGCCAGCAGTTCCTGGCGAATGGCTTCGGAAGCAAAGGCGGAGCCGCCGCCGCTGTCGATGCGCAGAACCAGGGCTTCCACTTTCTTTTCACGAGCCTGGGCGATCAACTTACCGAGGCTCTCGCTGCCAATACGCCCCGCAGGAGCCTGGCCGTCAATAATGGCGCCGCTCGCAGTGATGAGGCCAATCTTGTTGGATTCCTTGATTGGCTTTGCAGTCTCGGAAATTTTACGGCTTCGCAGGTAGGTGAGGGCGTCGATGTATTTGTAATCGCGGTCTTTGTTTTCGTCTTCGCCTATTTCTTGCTTCAGCGCTTTCAGGGCCTCAATACGGCTCGCTAGCTGGTCCACCAGTTTGTTGGCAAGTGCGGCATCAGCCCAGCTACCCTCGTTCTGTTGCAACTTTTCCGGCAGCTCACTGATGAAGATATCGAGACTTTCCGCAGGCAGGTTACGCAGACCTGTTACCTGCTCACTATATTCACTCCAGAGTTCATTCAGCCAGCGCTGGTTATTTTCACGGGAGGCTGGGGACATATCATCCCGGGTATAGGGCTCGATAAAGTCTTTGTAATCCCCCACACGAAATACATGGAAGTTTACCTTGAGTTTTTCCAGTGCACTCTTGTAGTAATTGCGGTAGACACCAAAGCCAGTGAGCATCACTGAACCCATTGGGTTCAGGTAGACCGTGTCGGCATGGCTGGCGAGGAAATACTGGGATTGGGTGTAGTTATCCCCCACTGCGTAGATGGGTTTATCGGCGGCTTTAAATCTCTGTAGTGCGGCACCGATTTCATCTAACTTGCTAAGGCTGCCCCCTACCATATGGTCCAGTTCAAGCACCAGCGAGGAGATTCGCTTATCCTTGGCGGCATTATCGATGGCGTCTACTAGATCTTTGACACGCACTTCTGCCGGGCCCCGGTTGCCGCTGAGGAAAATTGGCAGCGTAGCGGGTTGGGTGAGTTCATCCACAAGGAAGCCACTGGGTGCGACACGCAGAGCCGCACCCTGAGGTACCACCAACTGATCGTCTTTCCCAAAAATAGCAATACCGAGAAACAGCAATATCAGGAGAAATACCAAGTTGGTAAATACTCGTCGCAACCAGGTAATGGCGCCACCGATAGCACCAAAAAAACTACGGACAAATCCTTTTTGCTGGTGTAAATCAGTCAAACCTCAAAACTCCTTAGCGCGTCGGGGACCAGGGTAACCCACGCATTTGTGTCTGGAACCAATGGCGGTACGACCGCCGCGGGGTTACTGCATGCGATGCCAGCGACTGCTCATCATTGCAGAGAAGAATAGGATAAGGCTCAGGGCCGCCATTACGCCATCCTGCCAGCCGCGTGTAGGCATCATTACATCGACAATGCTGGTTGTGATGTAAAGGAGCAGGATAAAGCAGAGCCATAGGTAGCTGCGGTAACGCTGTTTGATTAAGCCCGGCAGCACTAACAGCAGTGGCACGGTCTGTATGGTCCACAACAGGATGGAGCCCCCTCTAAAAACAGGTTTCGCACGGCAATAAGCGCTAGCAGGCCGATATAGCAAAACCAGTTAATTCGCAGCGCAATATGAAGTTTGCGCTTTACCGTATCATTCACGCGCTACCCCCTATTTGGCTGCGGCTTCTAATGTTTGGGACAGTTGGCCGACTCGGGCACCCAATGCCTTGCACAAGGTGATCTCATCATCACTGAGCACGCTACTACGCCCTTTGGCCCAGTGAGATGCACCATAGGGGGTTCCACCGGTTTGGGTACGCATCAGTGCGGCCTCGGAATATGGGATGCCGGTGATCAGCATGCCGTGGTGCAGAAGTGGCAGCATCATGGAAGTTAGGGTGGTCTCCTGGCCGCCATGGAGGCTACCTGTTGCGGTGAATACCCCCGCAGGTTTTCCGGTCAGGCTGCCCTCCAGCCAGATGTCACCAGTCTGGTCGAGGAAATAGCGCAGAGGTGAAGCCATATTGCCGAAGCGGGTAGGGCTGCCCATCAGCAGCCCGGAGCAGTTGCGTAGGTCTTCCAGGGAGCAGTAAGGGGCTCCCTCACTAGGCACTGGTGGTTGGCTGGCTTCTGTATCGGGGGAAACACTGGGCACTGTGCGGAGGCGCGCAGCCACCCCGCTGGATTCAACTCCGCGAGCCAGTTCTTTGGCCATGCGTTCGGTGGCACCGGTGCGGCTGTAGTAGAGAATCAGCACATAGGGTTCTGAATCCGAGGCCATTAAAGCAGCTCCAGCACATTTTCTGGTGGGCGGCCGATAGCGGCTTTGTCACCTTTTACAACAATTGGCCGCTGAATCAGAATTGGGTTCTGTGCCATGGCGTCGATCAGTTGGGCTTCACTCAGGTCGCGATCTTTCAGGTTGAGTTGCTTGTAGGGCTCTTCACCTGTACGTAGCAGGTCCCGTGCACTAATGCCGAGTTTGATAAGGATCTCTTTTAGGTTTTCTGCGCTGGGCGGCGTTTCCAAATAGAGAACCACTTCTGGCTCCACGCCATTTTCCTGCAACAGTTGCAGCGTTTGACGGGATTTTGAGCAGCGGGGGTTGTGGTAAATCGTCCACATTGGGTCGGCATCCTGTTAGTGTTTGGCGTATTCTAACCGAATAACGTTGCGGAGTTCTAAGTGCGGGCTGGCATTGCCTGCTTCTGCTGATAACCGCACATTGCAAGATGGAAAACGGAAACCACCATGAAGGATACGGTGATTCAATGGCGGCGCTTTGCCACTTCGCTGTGGTCGCTGTTTAGTGAAAAAGACTGCCAGAAGAGTGCTGCGGCACTCACCTATATGACCCTGTTTGGCATAGTGCCTTTGGTAACGGTCAGCTACGCGATGCTATCCCTGTTTCCAGATTTTGCCGGTTTGGAGAGCAAGTTTCAGGAACAGGTTTTTTCCCACTTTGTGCCACAAAGTGGTCGAGAGGTGCAGGAATATATCAACAGCTTCTCCGCTCAGGCCCAGCGCCTGACAGGGGTGGGCATCGCCATGTTGATTATTACCGCTGGACTGACCCTGAGAAGTATCGAAGGTACTTTCAACTCCATTTGGGATGTTTCCCGCGGGCGCAGCGGGGTCTCCAGTTTTCTGCTGTATTGGGCCATTCTTAGCCTGGGCCCTATTTTATTGGGTGCCGGCCTCGCCGCCAGTACCTATCTTCTCTCTCAAAAACTGTTTATGGGGGGAGGATGGTTTTGGCATGATGGCGGTGGTATTGAGGGTACTGCCTTTTATTTTCACCAGCATTATTTTTACTCTTCTGTTTATTGCCGTCCCCAACTGTTATGTGCCTCTGCGCCATGGTATTGAAGGTGGTGTAATTACCTCGATCGCCTTCGAAATAATGAAGTACTTGTTTGGGTTAATTGTTGCGCGAAGCTCGGTTCAGGCTATCTATGGGGCCTTTGCATTTGTGCCGTTATTCCTGTTATGGATTTACTTGACCTGGATGCTGGTACTGGCTGGTTGCGTACTGGTGCGCACCTTGTCGGTTTACCAGGCGGCAACCCAGGGGCGGCAGCATTCGGATTTGGTGGCAACCCTGATTGTGCTATGGCAACTTTATAAGGGCGGTCGCCATGGTAAACCTTTGCGTGAGCAAGATATTTCTTTAATGGGGATCAAGTTTGGGCAGTGGCGTCGCCTGCGCAATGTACTTCAGGGGCACCGGGTGATAACCCAGACCGAAAGGAATGATTATGTCCTGTTGCGGGACTTGAATTCCGTTTCGCTAATGGAGCTGGCTGGCTGGCTGAGTCCGCACTGGATACCCAGTAGTATCCCCCGTGATCTGGAGGGTTTCCGCTGGTACGCAGATATAGAGCACCGTTTTGCCAATGCGCGGGATTCCGCCAGGGAGCAGCTCAGTATTACGATCGGCGCCCTGTTTTGGGCGGCCCGGCAGAAAGATGAGGAGTCTTGGGCCAGGCACGGTAGCGCCCCTGCAGATACCATCGAGAATAATAATGAACGTGATAGCAATGGCCGCGAGGGAGAGAAGGATGTTTCAGGTAGTAAATCTAAAAAACGTGAAGGGAGTCCTGGGGCTGGCCTTTCTGTGCTTGGCAAGCGGAATAAGCGGCTGTGATAGTGGGGTTAATTTAAAGAGCAGCAGTGGTGCGCTTATTGAGACTGAGGGCAAAATAGTTCTGGTCAACTACTGGGCGGAATGGTGTGCACCCTGTCGAGAGGAGGTGCCTGTGCTCAACCAGCTGGCGCAGGCCAATAGCAATATAGTTGTGGTGGGAGTTAATTTTGATAATCTGCCAGATTCCGTTGTCAGCGAGCAGGCGCAAAAACTGGGAATAGAATTTCCCTTATTATCTACTGAACCAGAGGGCCGCTGGGGTCAGCCTAGGCCTGACGTTCTGCCTACAACCCTGGTTATCGGTACCGATGGCAGTTGGAAGGAAACCCTGGTGGGTCCGCAGTCTGCTGAGGACTTTAAAGCGGCACTGCAATAATATAAATCGCGGAACCTACAAATAACTGTATAAAAATATAACTAAAGCAACTATAGGGCGTTGGCGTAACGCTGATAGCATGCCGCCACTTTCCAGTTTGCCCGCTGTGGGATTTTCAGATCATGCATATCAGCTCCTTTGCTCTGCTGTTTTTCTTTGTTGCCTTGCTCTTTGCTTTACATCGCTGGCATAGAGGCCGGAAGTCTCTGGCCCCCGCAGTTTTTGCCGGCCTGCTACTCGGTGTAGTTTTTGGTGCTCTGTTGCAATTATCTCGTGGCTGGGGTGCCGCCCCCGTAGAAGTATTGCCCTGGATCCAGATGCTGGGTAAAAGTTACGTAAACCTGCTGTACATGCTGGTTATGCCGCTTGTACTTACTTCTATCCTTGTTGCGGTAGTGAAAGTTAGTCATACACAGGCGCTTGGCAGAATCAGCGTTTCCGTTTTGGGGGTATTGCTAGGCACAACAGCGATAGCAGCCTTAATCGGCGTAGCCATGGCAGAGCTCTTTGGCCTCTCCGCCGCTGGGCTGGTTGAGGGTTCCCGAGAGGCAGCACGGGTTGAAGTACTCAATGAGAGAATCGGCAGGGTGAGTGATCTCTCCATACCGGAAATTATCAGCACCTTTATTCCGCGTAATATATTTCAGGATTTGACCGGTGCCCGCTCCACCTCTGTGATTTCAGTGGTTATTTTTGCTGTGCTATTGGGGCTTGCGGCCCTGGCTGTGCGTCGAGAGTTCCCGGAAGAGGGCGCGGCAATTGAGCGCTTTGTTCACATTGCCCAAGTGTGGGTGATGAAGCTTGTGCGCCTGGTGATGGCTTTCACTCCATACGGTGTAATGGCACTGGTTGCAGGATTGATTGCAAAGTCCAGTTGGGCTGATATCGCCAATCTGTTTGGGTTTGTGGTGGCCTCTTTTTGTGCGATTGGTCTGATGTTCCTAGTTCATGGGGCACTGTTATTTATAAATGGAGTGAACCCACTGCACTATTTCGCCAAAGTATGGCCGGTGTTGATATTTGCTTTCAGCTCCCGCTCCAGTGCTGCAACAATACCGCTCAACGTGGAAACACAGGTGGAACAGTTGCGTAACTCTCCCGCGATTGCCAATTTTTCCGCATCGTTTGGGGCTACTATTGGGCAGAATGGTTGCGCCGGTATTTATCCTGCGATGCTTGCCACTATGGTGGCGGTACCCATGGGAATTGATGTGTGGGACCCGCTTTGGTTGGGTACCCTGATTGCGGTAGTGGTTATCAGTTCATTTGGGATTGCTGGCGTGGGTGGCGGTGCTACTTTTGCCGCGCTGGTGGTACTTCCAGCCATGGGGCTGCCCGTAACAATTGCCGCATTGTTGATTTCCGTGGAACCACTGATCGATATGGCGCGTACCGCACTGAACGTTAACGGTGCTATGACGGCTGGAACCCTGACACAGCGCTGGCTGGGTGATGAAGTACCCGGAGCTGAAGTGGTAGAAGGGTGAGTAAAATGCCAGTGACTACTGGCATTTGTCTTAAACAGTCTTTATTGAGGGTGAATTACCAGAAAAATCAGGGTTGACTGTCAACCATTTAGTGCAGAGGCCGTTCTAGTCAGTGTTTGGAAAATTTGTTTATTTTTGATCACGGAGCTGGAGCAACTTATGAAACAACTGATGGGACTTCCCCTTCTGGTCGCCAGCCTGGCCCTGCCAACCTCTCTATTTGCCCACGAGGATAGTATCCGATCCCATGATCACGGCGATCATGTGGAGGAGCGCCTGGATCATAAAGGTGATCGTATTGAAAGCAAGCTGGACAACAAGGGGGATCGTATAGAGGAGCGTCTTGATAACAAGGGCGACCGAATTAATGACCGCCTCGATCAGCGTGCAGAGCGAGCAGCTTCCAATGGCAATGAAAAGTTGGCTGAGAGGCTAGACCGCAAAGGGGATCGTATTGACAACCGCCTGGATCATAAAGGTGAAAGGATCAATGAGAGCCTCGATACGAAAGGCGAAAAAATCAATAGCCGCTTAGATAATAAGGGTGAGCGAATCGATCGCCGTATGGATCAACGAGCAAAATATAAGAAACATAAAAAGAACAAAAACGACTGATGAAGCCCGGTAAAAAATCGTCTTAAAAAAATCGTGACGGGACTGGTTTCGTAAAGAGACCGTGGAAAGTATTTCTGTGCACAAGGACCTCAGCCGGCATTTATGAATCAGTTCCTCGCTCAGGTGGAAAAGCGGGCTTTTACTATGGCAAATTTTGCTGTAGGTAACCGTGATGATGCGTTAGATATTGTTCAAGACTCCATGTTGGCACTGGTCAAGAATTACAGTGGCCGTGAAAGGGCCGAGTGGCGCCCGCTTTTTTTACCATTCTTAACAACCGCATTACTGACTGGCACCGACACAATAGGAAGTTGTCCCGCTGGCAATTAATCCGGGAAAAGCTTCCTATCAGTGGTGATGACGATGATGATGCATTTGCCACGGAATGGGTTGATATCTGGGGACCGACACCAGATAGCGCATTGATCGGCGAACGCTTATTGCTGGCTATTGATGGTGCAGTAAGCCAGCTGCCATTGCGACAACAGCAGGCATTCCTGTTGCGCTGTGTTGAAGGATTTAATGTGGCAGAAACCGCTCGCGCAATGTCTTGTAGCCAGGGCAGTGTCAAAACCCACTTATCCCGCGCTATGCATAGCCTGCGCAGCCACTTGGAGGAGTTCCAATGATACAGTCGGATAAATCTGTTCTGGAACAGGAGCGGCGGTTAGTGAAAGCTGCTCGAGTGGCGGTCACTCGCCGGGAAGAGGAAATTGATGGGGAAACCCTTTCAAGGTTGAGGCGTGCCAGGGCGGACGCCCTGAAGCAGTCAAAGACCAGGAGTATATCGGGGTATCACTGGCTATGGCTCAGTGGTGCCTGCACAGTGCTGGTGGTAGCACTGCTCTGGTCGGGCACTGATAATTCCCCGGGTAAAATAGAGCCGTTTATTGCAGGAGACTGGCTGCTGTATGAAGAAGTGGATGTAGAAATGATCGAGGATATGGAATTTTATCAGTGGCTGGCGGAGGAGCTGGATGGGCACTCCTCTTAAGGAGGGTAAGTTTCTTTTTGTTGTCCTCTTGTTGTATGGGGTGGCGGTAAAAGCTGCGGAGATGGAGCCCCTCGAGGAGGATTTTCTGTTGTTTCTCGGCGAGTGGGTGGATGAGCGGGGAGATGTACTCGTGCCTGAGGAGTCAGAATTATGGCCTGAAAGTCCGCAAAATGAGGTGCGTAGGCAGCGCCATTACGACGAGGGTGGGTATACCCGTGAGGATCAGTGGGATGAATAACTGGGGCATCTTCTACCTCGTTCAGCTGTGTGGTCTGCTGTTATGTCTCTGGGGAAATATCTCGCTGGCTCAGGAGTGGCAGACCCTCAATGAGGGTGATCGTCAGTTATTGAGGGGATATCAAGACCGCTGGCCCCAAATGAGTGAAACCCAGAGAGCTCAATTGCTGCGAGGCGCCAAGCGCTGGCATACAATGAGCTCCCAGCAGCGTAGCCAGGCGCGTGAAAAGTTCGAGAGCTGGCAGGCGTTACCCGAGGATCGTCGCAACCGTCTTCGAGATTCCTACCGCCGCTTTATGGATATGCCAGAGGAGAAGCGCCAGCAAATCCGTGAGGCGCGCAAGAAATTCCGGCAGATGCCCCCGGAGCAGCGCCGCCAGTTGAGGGAGCGCTGGAATAAAGACAAAAGTGGTCAGCGCCAAGCCAGAGGCCGGGAGCTTAATGACTCAGGAGGGCAAAGTGGTCGCAGTGAACGACGTGAGCGAAATGGTCAGCAAGAGCACAGCAACCGGAGTGAGCGGCGCGAACGCAAACAGCAGCGTGAGAGAGATAATCGCCGTGAGCGTTCAGAGAGACCAGAGAGACAGATGCGGCGCGAACAGAGAGAAGGAGGGGAACGTCGCCAGGGGCGAGAGAGGTCGGGGGATTTCTGACGCTTTGTGCCTGCTATTGTGTAATTCAGCGTCTATTCAGATCGATTCGATTAATCTGCTACCCGTTGATAAATAACGGGAGACTGATTGTGCAACCTTTGAAGCAGTTTATCGCAGGCGCAGCCGTGGCCGCTTTGGTTGGCTTAAGTGCTACCGCCAAGGCGGGACCGGCTGGTTATGCAGATCCCTATGGCGCCGATAGTTACGATTTCGCTCGGGTTACGGAAGTTACACCCGTTTATACCGATGTAGAGGTTCACACTCCTCGCACCCAGTGCCGCGATGAGCAAGTGATGTACCGCGAACCTGCATCTCCGGCGGGTACCCTCGTAGGCGGTTTGATTGGTGCTGCAGTGGGCAACAGCCTCGGTGGGCACGGCCATCGCGGCCGCTATCACCACGGTGGTCACCGTGGCGGTGCCACTGTAGCTGGCGCTGTAGTTGGTGCCCTGGTGGGAAGCCAGATCAGTCGTGCCAATGCCCAGACATACTACACCACTGAATCCCGTTGTCGTGTTGTGGACGAATTCAGCTTACGTAGGGAATTAGTCGGATACGATGTGCGCTATCGGTATAATGGTCAGGTTTATCTGACTCGTACAGATTATCATCCTGGAGATAGAATCCGGGTTCGCGTCGCAGTTTCACCGGCACCTTGAGCCGGCGATAGCGCGGCCGAAGAGAGTTTAAGGTGGAAAATTTGGATATCCACAGGAGCCACACCGTGAAACTATGCCGCGCTTTAATACGGCCTTTTCTCCTTGTCTTCGCACTGTTACCCGGGCTTTGTGCCGCCTCACTGCACGGTTTACCGTCATACGAAAAAGAGGCTTTCAGGTACGAATACCGACGAGCGCAGGCTGGGGAGATTTCTCGTAAACAGGCCGCCTCCATCGTGAAGCAGCGTTATGGCGGCAAAATATTGTCAATCTCTGAGACCCGCAGGCAGGGACAGGCGGTATACCGCGTGAAGGGATTGTCGGATAAGAGTCAGGTTTATGTGGTCTATGTGGACAAGAAAAGCGGTCGCATCTCCCGTTAGCTGGCCGCACCCCCACAAAATAGATCCGCAGTGTAAAGGGATAGAAAATGCGTGCTTTATTGGTCGAAGATGAAGCTTTACTGAGACAGCAGCTGGCGGAGTCCCTGCGTGGTGCCGGGTATACGGTGGATGAAGCCCCGGATGGAGAGGAAGCCCTCTATCTGGGTCGTGAATTCCCCTACGATATCGCGGTGATGGACCTGGGATTGCCCAAAATGGATGGTATTCAGGTGATCCGTACCCTGCGCGGTGAGGAGAAACACTTTCCCATCCTGATTCTAACGGCTCGCGGCCATTGGCAGGAGCGTGTGGCCGGGCTTGAAGCCGGTGGTGATGACTACCTGGTAAAACCTTTTCATACCGAGGAACTATTGGCGCGTCTCAATGCGTTGGTGCGACGTTCCGCAGGTTTCTCCTCCCCCAGCATCAAAGCTGGCCCCATAATGCTGGATACCAGTTCACAAAGGGTCACTGTGAATGAAACGGAGCTGGAGTTGACTTCTTTCGAATACAAGGTGCTTGAGTACTTGATGTTGCACCCGGATGAAGTGGTTTCCAAAACTACCCTCACTGAACATATTTATGAACAGGATTGTGATCGAGACAGCAATGTCATTGAGGTCTTTATAGGACGCCTGCGCAAGAAGTTTGATACAGCAGCGCAACTCAAGCCCATCGAAACCCTGCGTGGGCGTGGCTACCGCTTTGTTGCGCCCCAGTAACTGCCATTCTGAATGCGTTTTTTCTCATTTTGGTTGAATTCCCTCAAAGGCCGGCTTGCCCTGGTTACCAGCCTGGTGCTTGTCGGGTTTGTCTTGCTTATTTCTGGTGTGCTCGAACACGCTTATCGCACCTCTCTTGACGAGGCCAAGCAGCGGGAATTACAGCTGTATATCTACACTCTATTAGCACTGGCTGAACCTGAAGGGGAAGGTTTGGTGTTGCCGCCGGAATTACCTGAGCAGCGTTTTAATCAGCCGGACTCCGGCCTGGTTGGCGCAGTCCTGGATGGCGAGGGAGAGATTATCTGGCGCTCTGAGTCGGCATTGGCTATGCCGGATCTGCAATTCAATTCACTGCCACAAGGGCAGCAGTCCTATATGCAGATTTCCCTGCCCGGGGATGATACAAACTACAGCAGTTTTCGCCAGGGTGTGGCCTGGGGACTTGAGAATGAAAATCCCTTTACTTTCGTTGTTTTGGAAGATGCAGGGCCTCTCAGAGCGCAGGTGGGGCAGTTTCGTTCCACTATGTGGCACTGGCTTGGTGTGGGTGCGCTTTTGTTGATCTTGGCACAGTGGTTGGTTTTGCGCTGGGGTTTTGCACCACTAAATGCACTGGCAGATGCACTGCGGGATATGCAGCAAGGTGGCAGTGACCGACTCGAAGGTAATTTCCCACGGGAACTGCGTCCTCTCACCGATAACCTCAATTTGTTGATTGAAAATGAGCGGCGCCAGCGGGAAAAGACTCGCCATACACTGGCCGATCTGGCCCACAGTCTAAAAACGCCCTTGGCCGTACTCAAGGGGTTAAGCCTGGAAAGTGACAGTAAGGCTGCAGGAAAGACTCTGGTGGATCAGGTTCAGCGCATGGACAGCATTATTAGTTACCAGCTACAGCGGGCAGTAGCCAGCTCCCCCAAATCTATCCTGCGTGGTATCCCAGTTGCGCCCCTGCTGGAAAAAATCCTGGATGCCCTGGAAAAAGTTTATCGAAGTAAACCCAGCCAGGTGCACAGCCAGTGCAGTGAGCGAGCCTTATTTTACGGGGACGAAGGGGACCTGATGGAGTTGCTAGGTAATCTATTGGATAACGCCTATAAATATGGTGAGGGTGAAGTAAAAGTTAATATTAAGAATGCCGATGATGGACGCAAGTTGACAATTCGTGTGGCAGATAACGGCCCTGGCCTTGATAGTAAAAAATGGCAGGAAGTCACCCAGCGTGGGGTGAGAGCCGATCAGCAGCAGCCGGGGCAGGGGATTGGGCTTGCTGTGGTTATGGATATTGTCGAGAGTTACCAAGGGCGCATTAATGCAACGCCCTTATCCGGTGGAGGTACGGAAATTACAGTGGTGCTGTAAATTCCGTATTGCGCCCAGGGACTGTTTATTGTTTAGAACCAGCTATCCTGCATATCAAATGGAATACTGTTACCGCTTTTAAGTAGAGCCATAGATTGCTTAATATTTGGTAGTTCCCACTCAAAGTAAAATTGAGCAGTGTGTATCTTGCCGCGATAGAAGTTTTCATCCTCCAGACTGGGATTATTTTCCAGTGCTTTCTCTGCAATAATGGCTTGGCGCAACCAAATCCAGGCGACCAGTACACAGCCAAACACATCAAGATATAAAGTTGCGTTACTGAGGCCGCGGTCTACGTTTTCCTGCAGTTGCCCGAATAGAGCCATTCCGGTTTCATCGAGTTTTTCCAGTGACTCCTCCAGGGCGTTTGCCATGGACCCCAGGTTATCTTTATCTCGCGCTTGCATTACTGTGTTGCGGATTTCTGCCTGCATTAGCTGATAGGCGGCAAGGTTTTTGGCGGGCACTTTTCGTGCAAGCAGGTCCAGTGCGTGGATTCCCTCAGTACCCTCGTGAATAGCATTCAGGCGGTTGTCCCGATATAGCTGCTCCAGGGGGAATTCGCGGATGTAACCGGCACCACCGAGAACCTGGATCGCCAGTTCGTTGGCTTTCAAGCAATATTTTGAGGGCCAGGATTTTACCACTGGGGTAATCAAGTCCAGCAGGGTGGCCGCTGCCTGGCGTTTTTCCTCTGTAGGTGCTGTATGCTGATCCTCATACAGGGAAGTTGCATAAATACTCAGTCCCAGACCACCTTCGGAATAGGCTTTCTGCAATAAGAGCATACGACGCACATCGGCGTGCTGGATAATGGGAATCTGTTTGGAACTGGGGTTGCGATCGGAGGGAAGCCGGCCCTGTGGGCGCTCTCTGGCGTATTGGAGAGAATAGGCATAGCCTTGATAGCCCAAAACCGAAGCTCCGGCACCAACACTGATGCGGGCTTCGTTCATCATTTGGAACATATATTTTAGGCCTTGGTGCGGTTGACCAATCAGGTAGCCCACTGCCCCCTCATTTTCTCCAAAGCTCAGCACAGTAGAGGTGGTATTGCGGTAGCCCATCTTGTGCAGCAGCCCAGCCAGTTTTACATCGTTGCGTTCGCCGGCCTGACCATTTTGATTGAGGAGGAATTTGGGCACTAGGAAGAGGGAGATTCCCTTCACTCCCGCCGGAGCACCTTTGATCTTCGCCAATACCAAGTGCACGATATTTTCGGTTAGGGACTGGTCGCCCCCTGAAATAAACATTTTCTGTCCGTGAATACGGTAACTACCATCTTCCGATAGTTCTGCACTGGTGCGGATATCAGCCAGGGCGGAGCCCTGATCCGGTTCTGTTAGCGCCATGGTGCCGGCAAAGCGGCCATCCATCATCTGCGGAAGAAATTGAGCTTTGAGTTCATTGCTGGCAAAAGAACGTATCAGGTTGGCAGCACCGATTGTCAGGAATGGGTAACTGGCACTGGCAATATTGGCTGCGCTGATAAAGGCGAGGGAGGTGCGCATTATGATTTCGGGAAGCTGCAAACCGCCCTCTTCGAAGTCGCAATGTGCGGCGAGAAACCCAGCCTCTGCAAAAGCATCCCAGGACTGCTTGGTTTCCTCGATCAGGTGTACCTGTTCTCCATCAAAGCTCGGCTCATTGGCATCCCCCTTAGCGTTGTGATTGGCGAAATATTTTTCTGCAATAGTACGAGCGGTTTTGAGGGTAGCGTCGAAAATCTCGCGGGAGTGTTCCCTATAGCGCGGTCTTTGCAGCAGCGCTTCAGTGTTGAGGAATTCATAGAGGAAAAAATCTGTATCACGCTCTTTGAGCAGTGGATGAGCCATACCTGCCTCGTCAATTATTTTTATAAATCATCGTTGCTTAGGTACGGCGATAGATTAGTCAAGCTACCCTACCGCCATATCAGCATATAAGTAAACGCGCAGTATTGGCACTGGACAATGACTTATTGTGTGATTGCACTTGGCGATATAGTGAGAGGATATGGTCGTGCTATTTAGAGGTGTTTTGGTAAGTGTAGTCTCGGCTTTCAGTGGGTCTCGGTACCACTTTACGCCACAGGGCATCGGCCATTTCAGCCGGTGGTTGTTTGCAACCAGCAGCAATCCATCTGGCAATTGCCTCCGCCACATTAGGCCACTGGATACGTAGTGGTGGCGGTAGGTTGTTAAGCCAGTTAATGATACTTTGAGCGTTAATACACTGAACAATTTTTGCCAGCCCTAACTGATTAAGTGCCTTGGCATTGGCCAGCTGTTCGAATTGGGAGGCCAGTGGGCGGCTGAGAATTGGCTTGCCCAGAGCCAGTGTCTCGGCCAGCAGCTCGAAGCCGCTATTGCAGATAACTGCCCTGGAATTTGCCAGGTCCCGCTGGAATCCAGTGGTGGAAGGCGCTTTGAGACAGATATTCTCAGCAGCAGGCAGGTTCTCAGGTATACCGTATACGATAAACTGGTCATCTACTTTTGAAAGTTCCTCCAGCATCGGGACGGGATGCTCAAAAGGTAGATATACCAGGATATGGCTTCCCGCATCCTGATCGGGTCCTTTTTGTGGTGGAACAATTGGTGGAAGTATGGGGTGTCCAAAATGATGCCAATGTAAACCCAGGCTTTTTGTGTCGGTGCGAAGATCCGCAATATGTTATGGGCGAGCCAATTAAATCTGGGGGCAGGGATCGGGTAGAGAAATGCATACTGGTGGCCGATCCCCACGCTAGCTTTCTTTCGAATTTTAGCTGCCCAGGCAGTTACAGGCTCATAATCACTAATAATTAAATCGAACTCATCGATTGGTAATTCTGAAACTTCTTTTTTAAATTGGAAGAAACCGAGCTTTTGGATTGTCTCAAAGGTTTTTAATTTCCCTTCTCGATGTATAAATGTTAAACCTCTCCGCCACCAATAATCTCCAAAAATTTCCATGCCAAATAAATTTTCTTTTGGTCTACCGGAAAATAGCCATTGGATTTCCAGCTCGGGGTATTTTTGCAGCGCCTTTGCCAATGTGCGTGAGCGGGCAATATGGCCATTACCTGTAGCTTGCACACCATAAAGTATCTTCATGAGAAAGTTACGCTCGTGGTTATTGCAACACAGGTACCGAGCAGGGCTCCAGCACAAATATCTGAGGGAAAATGCACGCCCAGGCCGACCCGCGCTACGCCGACGCCCATGGCCCAGATATAACCAAAGCCCCACAGAGGACTGAACTCAAGCGTTAAAAAAGTAATAAGCATGAAAGCAGCGGAAGTATGACCTGAGGGCAGGCTGAATTTATCGTGTGCGATGATGATGGGACGCATGCCGGGTATGGCTTGTGGGGGGCGCCTGCGTCGGGCTGTATTCTTGATGGCCCAATACAGAGATCTTTCGACTGCAACGCCGGTTAGGGCTGCAATAAAAAGCTGTGTGGCTGCATTATAAATAATGTGGCTGATGAGTACGGTTACGGATAGCCAGCCATCACCGGATTTTGACATCCACAGGTAACGCCTGCGCGAACTGGGTTGTGATGCCCTTTCCATCATATACAGGACCAGGGACACATCGACACTCTTCAGATTCATGGATAAGTCTCGCATGCAGCCAACATAGGAATTGATTATTGCACGGAGTTGACCGAATTATGTCGCAATAGTGAAATCTCAAAAATTGGAGAATCTGATGACTTGGCGGCGGGCTCTTTAAATCTGGTGGGACTTTCCCTTGTGCTAAAAAACTAGAATAAATGAACGCTTAAAAGCGTAAAAAGACAGGTTTTCCCTGCGGGTAAAAGAATTACCCGCCTGAAGAGAGGTTTTTGGTTAAGAAATTTTGATTTCTATATTACTGGAACCAGGTAGGTTTTCCACTAGCTCTGGCCCACATAGCATTGATGGCGTGAAATAGCCGCCTCTTCCCGAGTAAGTGAGGAGAAACTCCATAACTGCCAGTGAACCGGATACTGTAACATCGTATCCATTGGCGGTGATGACACGCCCCACTTTTCGCTCTCCACGGCGGTCGTTGCGCACCTCACCCCAGACCCAGGTCTTCTGTTCCTTGCGGCGTTCCTCATTGGGTCCGCGCACTGATTTATCGACCTTGGATTTCAGCCAATTCTGCACCCATTGGGTGCCCAACAGCCAGCGGATACTATTCAGGCGCTTCAATTTCTTCGCCCTTTTGGGGCTCATGGGAATATATGCCTCTATATTTGGAATACCGGTGGAGTAAAAGGCGGTTGCGACATCTCCCCATGGAATGGAAACTGCAAACTTACTGCCGCGGCCAAAGTCTATCTCTCGTGTCAGCTGGCCATGGCCGACTGTCTCAATCTTCCCCTTGCGGCGTATGGCACCACCAACGCCTAGACTCTCGATTGAGGTTTTCGCAGTGCCGGGGCTCAAACCTGAATCAGAGTCGAACCCCAATGCCAGGTGCGTGGCAGAGGGCATCTTTTTGTGTAGTGCCGCCGCCAGGCAGTCGGTGGGGACTACATCAAATCCTGTGCCCGGGCAAAGCACTACTCCGGCGGCCTCAGCCTCAGCTCCTAGGCTATGGGCTGCCTCATATACCGCGATTTCGCCGGTAATATCCTGGTAGTGGGTTTTTGAGCGAATACATGCCCGCATCATCGGCTCTGCGGTTGATGAAAATGGACCGGCACAGTGAATTACCAGATATACATCCTGCAGGCTGCGCTCCAGGGTTTCAGTGGCTTCAAGGCTAACTGCTATTGCAGGCAGGTTGAGCTGGTCTGCGACGGACTGGAGCTTCTGGGGGTTGCGTCCGGCCAGGATAGGGTGATAACCCTGTGCTACGGCTGCTCTGGCGATTAGTTCGCCTGTATAACCATTAGCGCCATAGATCATGATGTTTTTATTGTCCACCGAGTGTCCTTATTATGTGGCGTAGCTGGTTATTACCCAATTAACTGGCACCCCAGCGAAATAGTTTGTTATTTTGGGTTTTGGGCTTAGGCCCGGGTGACTTGAGGGTATATTGAGCGAGCTCCCTGGTGCAATTCGCGAAATTGTTCCGCCCTTCAAATAGCGGTTGCAGATTATGCGCCCGCCCGTTGACTCTCAACCAATTCGAAAGGCTTCTCCAGTGCGAATCGAGGTATGATTTTACCGTCTTTTTCCAGGGTTTCTGTGAAGATTGACAGTGGTTTTGCCCACACACCGTAGTCTCCATATAGAGCGCGGTAAGTAACCAGTTTCTCCTCAGTTTTACTGTGAGTGGCGACATATAGGGCCCCGTAAAGGTTTCCTTTGTGGTGGCGATAGAGGCCGCGCTTCATTTTGGAATTACCTGTTAACTCATATGGTGGGGAGACAGTTGCAGTTGCTCAATTCGGCTGCCATGCAGAATGGCGATGCCAGAGTAACGGTGCTCCCCAGTGGAAGTGAATTCAAATTCATAGCTGCGCTGCAGGCTGATATGGCCATGTTTGTTGCGCTTGAGGCGGGTTTTTACCAGCATAACGGTATCGTCGAGTAACTGGACACCCAGCTGCTTGCAGTGGTTGGATGCTGCGCGTTTGACTTGCTCCTTGGCTGCCATATTCGCCCAGATATACCAGACAATGGTTGCCAGAAGCAGGAACCAGAAGATATCAGTTAGTGAGTAATACATTGCTCTACAGTTGCTATGATCGCTTTGCGCAAGAATAACATCGAAGGAGTCGAAATGTCTGGAACCATACTGATTACTGGAACTAACCGCGGTATTGGCCTGGAGATTTGTGCCCAGTTTGCCAGTGATGGCTGGAAGGTTTACGCCTGTTGTAGGGATCTCGATCGGGCCAGCGAACTCAAGACCCTGCAAGGGCAGTATTCAAACCTCTATCCCATTCAGCTAGATGTGACAGATTATTCACAGATGATATCCCTGGCAAAAGCGATCGAGGGAGAGCCTATAGATATCCTGTTCAATAATGCCGGTTATTACGGTCCCAAAGGGGTGGCTTTTGGGCAGGTGGATCTCACTGAGTGGCGCCGGGTGCTGGAGTCCAACACTATCGCCCCCTATATGATGGCGGAGACCTTCTGCGACAATGTGGCGGCCAGTGAACACAAGCTGATAGCGATGATGAGCAGTAAGGTGGGCAGTATCGCCGACAATCGATCTGGCGGAGGGTATATCTATCGAACCTCCAAAACGGCCCTTAACCAGATCGTGAAAAGCTTGTCGATTGACTTGAAGGAGCGAGGTATCACGGTAGTAGCTCTGCACCCAGGATGGGTAAAAACTGCGATGGGTGGTCCAGGAGCCCTTATATCTGCTGAGGATAGTGTCAGCGGCCTGAAAAAGATCCTTTTACAGGCAAATCAGGCCGATAGTGGTCACTTCTACAATTACGATGGTAGCCAGATTCCCTGGTGATAGTTGGGTATGGGTTACTGGCCTTTCTCTCGACCCCTCCCCCGTAGATGTCCTGATGTCTACTCGCACAGAGATTTATCCCGAGCACGCTTAGAGGTGACTTAGTGGCGCTTGATTTCCCTGTTTGCAAAATTAGGCAAGGATAGGGAAGGAGTTAGCTACCACCTTGTTCATTAAAACGGTAAAAATATCCACGAATATGGAGGGTGGGCGTTTCCCTCGATTTATGCGAATAGGAACGACGGCGGCATTTTAGGCAAGGACTGCGCGGTCAAATATGAGAGTGGCGGAGTGGAACTGATGAATGGGGCTGTAGATAGCACCGGCGGTGGATATACCCTTTCCCAAAAACGGCAGTTAAAAGGTATACGCCTGCTACTGGGATTATCGTTAGCTGCTGGAGCGGCGCTTTTAGGGGGGATGCCTATTTGGGTGGCTATGTTAGGTGTCATTGCCTATCACTCACGCGGTAAGAATCTACAGGCCGGGGCTTACAACTTGGCTTGTGCGGTTACCGGCCTGGGCCTGGGATTTGCTGCCCAGGTGGTAGTGGCTAAATGGCAGTTACAACCTCACTTTGCAGCCCTTCCCATAGCTTTGCTATTTGCGGCAATCGGTGCTTGGGCAATGGGCCGGGTAACGGGCGTGAGTAATATTTCCAGCTACGCGATCGGCATTTTGATTGGATTTACAGCTCAGGTGAAAATATCACTGGATAGTTACTTTATTTTGATTGCAGCGATATCGATCGGTGCCGTTATGTCGGGGGTGGTCGATAGGCTTTGGCCCGGACGCCACAGCTTGTAATGGGAAGTGGATGTGAGTACCACAGAACAAAGATTTTATTAGCAGCTTTTTTATTTGGATCGAATGGGAGTTGGGCGAACAGGTAAGAAGCAATCATTGGTGTAATCCCGTTTTTTTAATAGTGAAGTGGGAGTATATTGCTTAGAGGTAGTTGCAATGTTCAAACGAGTTATGTTTACAGTGGCGATGGTTTTCGTTACAGCTCTGGCCTTTACTGACCCTGCAGCCTCCGGCTCTGAAGCTGACTTAAAATATCTACAATATTGATAGAATTCAGTCATTGGCATTAATCTATATGTTGCCTTAATTTGATGCACAGGGGGTGCTTAAATGGAAGAAAAATTCTGGTTGGATAAATGGCAGAAAAATGAAATAGGTTTCCACGAAAAGTCTGGTAACCCCATGCTGGCTCAATATTTTACTGCGCTATCACTGAAAAAAGGCAGTCGTATATTCCTGCCTTTATGTGGAAAAACTGGGGATATAGCTTGGCTGAGAACTCAGGGATGTGCCATCGCCGGTGCAGAACTTAGTGAAGTGGCTGTGCAGCAACTTTTCGAAGAGCTTGAACTGACTCCAAAGATAGAAAAAGAAAATAACCTCAAGTGCTACAGTGCCGAAAAAATTAAGATTTTTGTAGGTGATATATTTTCCCTGACAGGAGATGCCCTTGGCTCTGTGGAAGCGATATATGATCGAGCCGCTTTGGTAGCATTGCCCGAAGAGATGCGTAAGCGCTATACCCAGCACCTGATGACAATAACAGGGGTTGCCTCACAGCTATTAATATCCTTCGAGTATGAGCAGTCGCAGTTAGCTGGCCCTCCTTTTGCGATCGGCTCCCGGCAGATCTTTGGCTATTATGATGCAAATTATCACCTGGAGATGCTTGGCCATCGGCAGGTTCCCGGTGGCCTGAAAGGTTTGGTGCCCGCTGAAGAGGTTGCCTGGCTACTGACTCGACGCTAATGCCTGTTACAGGTGTAACTTATTGCTACTTAAGCTTTCTGCCGGAGTAAGTCGCTTAATTTCCTATCTCCTGCTCGCCCTCCTTGAATAACACCATCGGTGGAAGGGTGCCGGCGATCAGGGCTTCCTTCTTTTGCTTGGGCCATTTCTTGATGGTCATTTCCAATTTGAGTGCCGCTGACTTACCTGGCACCCCTATCTGGTACTCAAGTTTGAGAGGGCCCTTACCCCGCAAAGCTTTAGCCGCTCTGGGACCGTTGGAACTGTGCTCTGTAAATCGCCGTTGAACATCCATTGTGATCCCCGTATAAAGAGAACCTTTGGAAGTACGGATCAAATAGACATACCAACTGTTCATTTAGTGGATTACCAGAAAAAGGTATTAAAATAGTTCAAAATAGTATCTGCTGATCTCCAGGCTGAGGTGGGCGGCAGAACTGGCTGCAGTCTAGCGATAGTCGACGATGATTCAATCCCAATTTCTTGATGGCAATAATAAAGCGTTGACGGAGTAGTTGGGCAAAAATACCAGTACCAGTGCGGCGCTGGGAAAATTCACTTTGGTAGTCACGCCCACCTCGGCTTTGCTGTACCAAGCTCATGACATGTCCAGCCTTTAGTGGGTAGTGAGCAGAAAGCCACTCTCGAAAAGGGGCGCCACTTCATGGGGCAGTCGTAAAAGGATATAGGCTGCTCGCGTTGCTCCCACATCATGACCGGCCTTCAGGATTTTTTCCAGTTCATTATCATTGAGAGCTGGGATCATAGGTGCTGCCATTACCGCGGTAGGTATTCCTGTAGTACTTAGTTGCTCAATAATACGCAAGCGGGCTGCCGGCCCAGCGGTACGAGGCTCCAGCTTTCTCTTTAGCTCGTTATTTAAAGTGGTCACGCTTATTGCGATTTGGGCCAAGTTGTCCTGCGCCATTTCTGCAAGAATGGGAAGATCCCGAAGTATGAGCTGTCCCTTGGTGACAATAGTTACCGGTTGGTTAAACTTTTGCATAACCTCCAAAAGAGAGCGGGTGATTTTTTTATCTTTCTCCAGGGGTTGATAGGGATCTGTATTTGCTCCCAGAGCAATTGGGCTACATTGATACCCCGGCTTACGTAGAGCCTGCTCTAATAGGTCTGCAGCATTAGGTTTGAAAAATATTTTGCTCTCAAAATCCAGTCCCGGCGACAGGTCCATATAGGCATGAGCGGGACGAGCGTAGCAATATATACAACCATGCTCACAGCCTCGGTAGGGGTTAATTGATTGAGTGAAGGGGATATCCGGTGACTGATTAGTGGCGATAATAGATTTTGCCTTCTCCTCAATAGCCGTTGTTATCAAGCGCTCTATAGGTTCCAGGTCCACTTGCCATCCGTCACTTTCATAAGTACTTGAATGGCTGGCAAATCGCCCGGTAATATTACTGGCAGCTCCGCGACCTTTGTGTAAGCGCAGAGGGTTGTTGGAATCTGTCATTTTACAATGGGAGAGGGTGCTGGATGTATGTACAGTATAGATTGATTTGTTGAAATTGGGAATAGCCAGAAAGAAACTTGGTTTAAACAGCTTTTGTCGTTTGGCGACAATGACATAGATGATAAAAATTTTGGCCGAAATGAGCGAATTAAGGTAAATTTCTAATCAAGAGTAAGTTGAATTAAGCATGTTTATTGGTGAAATCCAAAAGTTTATTGATCCAACAATGTGGATCACCAATAAATATTAGCAGAGAATAAGCTGGAGCCCGCCCTGAAGAGTTTTACAAAGCGGGGTAGCAGATGTATCTATCCATTGGTTTCAGTAATGGTTTTGGGCATATATTTGGCAGGTACTGTAAGCCCTGGTCGCTCATCATCCCAAATCATATTCGTAATTTTCCATGATTTTCCATCATGGTAAAGCTGAATACTGTTGATCCCCCTCTTTAGAAACTGGGTTCTTTCCTCATCTTTCCAGGCTTCATAGGTACTAAAGGCGTGGGCAATATTACCGAAAACTTCAATAATATTTTGAATTTCATCCTCGTAAAAGGCCCGCTCGCCTATCAGCTCCTGAAAGTTATCAGGGTAGTCTTGGATATCCATTACCAGTGATTGTGGTTCGCCATTACTGTCTGCTGAGGTGCGGATTACCTTTGCATAGGAAGTGAACAGGTTCT
The DNA here is from genome assembly GCF_030012965.1 of Microbulbifer sp. MLAF003. Taxonomy (NCBI): domain Bacteria; kingdom Pseudomonadati; phylum Pseudomonadota; class Gammaproteobacteria; order Cellvibrionales; family Microbulbiferaceae; genus Microbulbifer; species Microbulbifer sp. MLAF003. Next base: position 3,401,488 of record NZ_CP120232.1, on the reverse strand, counting down.
GTTGCCTCTTCCAATCCCGCTTATAACCCGCAGGGCCAGAAATTACCTTGTAGAGTTCCCTTAAAAGTTCTTGGATTTGAATTTTTGCGTCCATTGCTTTGTTCTTTTCATGTTATTTTTAGATATGTAAGAAAGCTATAATCCCATTTAACTTATACGAAAGTAAACCTCAATTACTGCTTTTATTTTTTATAAAACACTGGGTAGTTGATTTAGGGGGTAACCAGGATAGGATTTTCCACCCCTTCTCTGTATTCGCCAGAGTGTAGGTACTACAGATATGATCAAGTAGGGAGTAATGTGATGTGTAGCGCTTAAGTAAGGCTGAAGTAATGGTTAGGTTCTCGCGACTAAACTGAGTTTGAAAATTGACTATTTCAGACTTTGCATAACCGCTCTTCTCAAGTGCGAAACGGATATCCGCTAGAGTAGCCTCCACTTCAGCTGCACTGCTGGGTGAAAATATCTTTGGGTCGAAAATAAAGTGAGGAGTTTGTACTAAGTAGCGGCTTGCTGAGCTCTCAATTTTCCCTGATGAAAAGTTATCAATAAAACCTGTAAGGTAGTCTTCATCTGAGGTTTTTGCATAAGTATGTAAACTCGTGCAAAGCAGAAATATTACTAATTTTTTGAATATGTTCAACTTTCTACCTTTAGATTTTGTTGATTGAAATCTTTGCTATCTAGAAATGTATTTTTTCTGCCGGCAAGTATCGCGATATTAGTGGCTCATCGATAGAGTTGCTTGCGAATAATAATTTAGTGTTGGCTGTGGAGTAAATGTGTATTTGATAATGGCAATGTTTGATTGTTCTTTGATGATATCTAGTGAGTCTGATCCTGTATGTATTGTTCGTGCTACGTCATTTTTAACATGGGCAATAGTTGGCTTTAATTTAATGGCATGGCAATCAGATATGTTTTTTATAAGGTTTGGATAACTATTTCCAGAATTTTACATATCTTGCTTTGAAGGGGCTGCTTCTGTGATCTAAAAGTAGCCATCAAAAAGCGGATTTTCCGTAAAGCAGGTCGGTTTGGTTATAGGTGCCAAGTTGGAGTCAGAGCTTGTTCCTAGCATAACTAGTTGTTTATTCTTATTTATTATTAGCCGTTTCTGGGTGCGTTCTGAGAATCGAACTATTGATAGCGCTTGGAAAGGCTGGAAAATTGTGGATATATGGAAGGGTGCCGCGCTTTCTCTTTCCTATACTTCTTGGGCAAAGACCTCCCCGCCGGGAAGAGTTCACAATGCAAAAAGCAAAGCCTTTTCGAAAGCTTGGGGCTCAAGAAGCTCTTGATGTACATTTGACCAGCGAGTCAAACGGTGCGGTTCAACTGGTAACTTTCTTTCGGGTATGTAACACACTGAATATAGATAAGTTAATAAAGGGGGTAGAGTATCTACATAATTTCCATCCTATGCTCCATTCACGGATCAAGAGGATTCCATATGCCCATTGGTTCTGCGATGTGAGATTTGAAGATATTTCTATTGAAATCAAGAAGCATACACCACCTTTAAATTATGAAAAGGAGTTCAAGCGATTAGGAGGTAGCATTCTTGACTTGAATAAATTTACTTATTGCCTGACTGTTTATCTCGATAGGCAAGGAAGTGTGAAGTGGGTTGCTTTTGTTTTTAGCCATGCTGCCGTAGATGGGCGTTCAGCATTGATCTTAATTCGTGACTTAGATAGGTACTTGAGAGGGTATCAAACCGAGAAGTCTTTTCCCTCGATAATGCACAAGCCAGTGGAGGAATATGTTAGCTTAAGAAAATGTCTTAAAGGTTCAAATTTGCGAGTTAACGACAGTGTTTATACGCCAGTAAAGTGGCCAGTGGAGGAGGTAGCTCACGCCTCGCGGCGAAGTGGATGCTCTATTTATCGAGTCCTCCCAAAAGAATCTCTCGAACGTTTACAATCATTTCTAAAAAAGAGAAGATATTAATTACATCTTTTTATAGTGCGATAGCCATTCTCGCTGCCCGGTCACTACCGAGTTTTTCTTCCGCAGCAGAGTTGATGCTGCCTATAGATGCACAATGCTTATGTAAATCTCTGATAAGCAAAGATGTTGTGGGGGAGTGCACAACATCTTTAACTTTATCACTCTCGCCAGAGGATACGAGTCTTGATTTGTTAAGTCTAGCAAGCTTAATTCAAAAAAAGTTTATGTGCACTTGAGAAGTGGTGCATTTTCTGATCTTGCCCTGGAGCCGGATTGTAATCCTACAGAGATCGTAAAGATAGCTAAAGAGCTTGCCTCTGAAAAGGACTATTTCTTTTCCGGTATTTGTGTTTCCAATATGGGAGATGTACAGAAATTTGTGGGCCCTTTGATATTCTTTGATTTTGGCTTGATTATGACTGTTCAGACCCATGGGGCTCATCCGATAATGGTTCTGACTTATACAATAAATGGGCAAGGGGTATTTGTTTTCGGGTATTGTGAGCCACTGGTTAATAGAAAAAGTGCTGTAAATTATGTGAAAAAATATATGAAGTTACTTGGGGCGGTGTTTGATGGTTAAGGTTTTAATACAGATTAGCCTTTAATTAATTTTTTAAAGATCTACTGTTTGCAGAAGCAAGCCCAGCAGCATTTTCCACTCAGCGATAATTTTTGGTTGACTTCGTAGCGAGCGTTACAATTTTCTAACTGTGAGCGTATTTGTGGCAGCTAAACAATTCTCCAAGGTGCTGGGTGCTGGGTGCTGGGTGCTGGGTGCTGGGTGCTGGGTGCTGGGTGCTGGGTGCTGGGTGCTGGGTGCTGAATAGGCTATTTTTACGGAGCTGGCACGAAGAACTTGTGGTGGGACTTTAGTTGTATCTTTCATAAAGGTTTTAACTGCGCTGAGCGTTGAGCAGTTATGCTCTGGATTCGCCAAAATTGATAAAGTTTATCCGCTTTTGCAGGCAAGGGTTGAGCCATGAGAGCAGTTAATCTGGCGTTGTGATGTGCCCTTTGAGTCAATTCTAATTGAATTGGTTAAACTGGATAATCCCCTTGACTTTGAGCGAGAGTTTCATCGTAGGGGAGAAATGGGGCTGGATGTTGACAAATGTACCTATACGCTCTCCTTCTACATTGATTCTAAAGAAAAGGTAGAGTGAATTATCCTTGATAAGCAGCCATGCGGCTTTAGATAGTTGTTCTGTAATGACATTATTTTGTGTCTTGGATTTCTACTTTAGGGATGAAGTGACTTTTAATTTAGGTGGTCGGCCCCTGTATGGTGCAGTCGAGAATTACTTTGAACCATCAAAGTATTTTACAAGCCAGGAGCCTTCGGTAGTAAAGGATGAGCTATTTAAATGGCTTGTAGAAGAATCAGCTTTTTCTCCTGAACGCCAGGGCCGGGCTGTTTATCAGAATTTTACAATGAGGGATCTTGCGATTCTAGTCGACATAGGGAAGAAACATAAAGTGAGACCTAAAGCGTTATTTTGTGCGGTTGCTATTCAGTCTTCCCGCATTCTGCCGAATCACAGGGATTGGATAAAAGTTTTATTGCCTTTAGATGTGAGAGAACTATATGGTGCTCATATAGGATTGAGTGCTGTCGGTGCTTTCTCGGCTGTGACTAGACTCGAAGTAATGCCGGATATTGATGTGGAAGATACCTGGCAGTTGGCAAGATACTTACAAGTGGAACTTGACCGTTAAGCTGAGACAGGAGAATCCCGTAAATCTGGTATCCCCAAAGACTATGAGCTGAGGGATGTCATCGGTTGTATACGGGAATATGAAGACAAAAAACCCATTTTTCTGAGGGGCTATGTGTTTCCAATGTAGGAAGTATGAAGGCTCTCGGCACAGAAATAAATTACTTTGAGATTGTTACTGCTATTCCACTTCAAACTCATGGTGCTCATCCGATCTCACTACTAATCTATTCCACCGAAAGAAATTCGGTTTTCATATACTCTTACTGTGAGCCACTCATAAAGAAACCAGGTGTTTTGCTATTTGTGGATAGATATATAGGTACATAGAGGAAGTTATTGAAAATGGAAAAACTAACGTAGTGCCTGCGTGAATATGAAGAAAGTTAATATTCCATATGTTTATGCGGTGGGTATGCCCTTTGCAGTACTTATTGCCTCCACTTCGCCTAATTCCTCCCCTTTTCCTATACTGGTTGAGTAACTTCGCTGGACTACAAGATTCAATCAATGTAGGGCTCAAATATGCAGACAGAGCCACCTTCCCGAGAGCTGGATGCCCATAAAGCGTTGTTTTTGGCGTTGACTATATGGTCAATAGTTGGCGCCCAGGTTATTGTCTTTATCCGGGTATGGGAGGCAGTGGGTATTAAACTCTTGCACCGAGGTATCGCTTATCTACACCTGTTTCCCCCGATGTTGGGAGCCTGGGTTGAGAAGGGGGTAAAGCCCTCGTGGTGTTGCAATGTTGAATTTGGGGGGATTCTTTTTGAGGTGTATCTTGAAAGGTATGCCTGCCTGGTAACCCTTTATGTAAATAAAGAAGCGGAAGTTGAATGGATCGTGGTAGCGCCCTGCCATGGAGCTATTGATGGCCGCTCCATTATGGCTCTGTTTTGTTATCTGGATGTTTTTTTGGCTGATGGCTTTTATCCAGAGCCGACCTCTCCCCCTTTGCCAAAGCCTGTTGAAGAATTACTTAGGGCTGTGGGTCACGTTAGTAGTGATACTTTATTTTACCCGAGTAGGAAAGAGGTAATGTGGCCACCAGTAGAACAGCTGGCTGCAGTTGAAAAGCGCACTAATCATGCCATATCCCGGGCCCCACCCACAGAAGTGAATGAGTGTCTTGCTGCATTTGGAGAAAGGCACCATATAAATCTTACGGCTATCTATTGTGCAATTGCGGTAATATCTGATCACACCTTACCCAGCCACCGCCCATGGGTAGAAATTCTCTTACCAATGCGTGTTCGAGGAATGTACCAACCGATAATTGATATTCATGTTGTTGGGGGAGGGTGCCGCCACAACCACTTCGGAAGTTCCTTCTGAGTCTGTTTCAGGGGATATTATGAAGCTCGCAGGCTATTTTCAATCAGGTTCTAATCAAAAGTGTCGACGGCAAGGACCGAGGGCATTTACATTTGAAACGAATTATCAACAGCAAGATATCCTTCAAATAGCCAAAGTGTGTGCTTCAGAAAAAGCAGTATTTCTCTCAGCAATTTGTGTTGTGAATGGAGGCAATATGCGTGGTACCGAGGAAGGATTATGTTATTTTGAGTTTGAAGCAGAAATATTAGCACAGAATCACCGTACCCAACCCGTTACGGTAATTTCCTATACCGCCGAATGCCTGTCGGTATTCGTTGTTGGATATTGCAAATTTTTAATCAGTAAACAGAGCGCTTGTAGGTTTGTAGATCGATATATGGAATTAGTCGAGGATTTAGTGGAAAGGACTTAATACCTTAGAAACCTATCGTGAATACAGTCGGAGGTTTTTAATTCTGAATTGCTGGTTGATCCTGACCATCGCTGGGAGAGTAAATTTGTGAACGATGTGGTTGTCATTGTCGGGCAGGGGCTTTATTTGGCTGCAGCAGCAGTTCTTGGCTTAGGTATTGCCCGTATCTTAAGGATCGATAACACACTCGGGTGCCTGGTGGCTGGGGTACTGGCGGGATTATTGCTACCAGTGATTGATTATGATACTGGCTTGCGCGCTACCAGTCTCCGTGAGTTGGTTTTCTTTGTGATTCTGCCTGTTTTAATTTTCGAATCGGCTTGGCAGCTTGAGCCGAAAATACTGAAGCGTTGGATTGGTCCGATTCTTCTATTTTCTACTTTGGGTCTTGTAGTCTGTGCCTTTCTTATTGCTGTAATTACTTACTATGGAATCGGGCATCCAGAAGGCTTCCCTGGATTGCCGCCCTGCTTACCGGAGCGATACTTGCAGCTACTGATCCGGTATCAGTGGTCAATAAACTTCGCCAGGAAAAAACCGGTGAGGATTTATTAACCCTCGTAGAGGGTGAAAGCCTTTTTAATGACGCTGCCGCTGTAGTCCTGTACTCACTGGTTTTAGGGCTGGCCACTTATTCTATTGTTGGCGTAACTGGTATGGGAGCAGAAGCCCCCTCTCTGGGTGTGGGTCCCGTGACACTGTATTTTTGTATGATATTTTTTGGTGGAGTGGCAGTTGGGCTTGTTTTTGGGTTGTTTACTACTCTGGTTATTTTATTTCTCAGGTCTCCCAGTGCCTCTCTAATGACTTTGGTCGTTGCTGCTTTTGCTAGTTTTTACCTGGCTGAGAGCATATTGCATGTATCGGGTATTATCTCGGTGATGACTTGTGCAATTGTTGCCAGAGCCTGTCTGCGCAAACAGAGTAAGACATTTCTTGCCGACGCGGAGCCCACCTGGGAGTGGTTGGGATTACTATTTACCGCGATCATTTTTGTGATTATGGGACTGGTGATTACCTTTGAGATGTTTACCCATCAATGGCTGGCTATGATGATTGCCACAGCAGCAGCTTTAGGAGCACGGGCTTTGTCAGTGGTTTTGGTGACCCCTTTGACGAGGTTCGTTGGCCCACCCATCCCAAAATCCTGGCGCCTATTAATGAGCTGGGGGGGCTGCGTGGTGTAATCGCTGTTGCATTAGTGTTATCACTACCTGTCGAACTTCCCTACTGGTGGACGATCCAGTCTATGGTATTCGGCGTTGTCCTATTTTCACTACTGGTTCAGGGCACAACCAGCGGGCGTCTGATACATAAATTAAAGTTATAGGTATGAAAGTTATGGATATGGCTTTTGTGTCTTTTGTTTACGGGATGGATCAGGCAGAAAGCCAGTAAGAATTATTGAGAAAGAAATACTGAAAATATCGAGGAAACACGACAGAATCAGGAGGGAGTGCTGTTTTGATGAAGGGCTTAGGGTTGGGCTGCGGGTTGCCCCGCAGCCTGGGCAGGGTTATTTCCAGTTAAGGATAACCTTGCCGGACTCTCCGGAGCCCATAGTATCGAAGCCTTTCTGGAAGTCATCGATATGGAACTGATGGGTAATAACCGGAGTTAAGTCCAGGCCGGACTGGATCAGGCTGGCCATTTTATACCAGGTTTCGAACATCTCGCGGCCGTAGATACCCTTAATGATCAGGCCTTTGAATATTACCTGGCTCCAGTCAATGGCCATCTCGCCAGCGGGAATTCCCAGCATGGCAATTTTGCCACCGTGGTTCATGGCAGCGAGCATATCGCGGAAGGCCGCGGGTACACCGGACATTTCCAGGCCCACATCGAAGCCTTCACTCATGCCCAGTTCAGCCATCACATCGCTGAGGCTTTCCTCCGCAACGTTCACTGCACGGGTTGCGCCCATTTTACGGGCCAGATCCAGGCGATACTCATTGATATCAGTGATTACCACATGGCGTGCGCCAACATGTTTAGCTACAGCAGCAGCCATAATGCCGATGGGGCCGGCTCCGGTAATCAACACATCCTCACCGACAAGATCGAATGACAGAGCGGTGTGTACGGCGTTACCCAATGGGTCGAAGATAGAGGCCAAATCGTCGGAAATATTATCCGGGATTTTGAAGGCATTTAATGCAGGAATAACCAGGTACTCGGCAAAGGCGCCCTGGCGGTCCACGCCTACTCCATAGGTGTTGCGGCATAGATGGCGGCGACCGGCGCGGCAGTTGCGGCAGTGCCCGCAGGTAATATGGCCTTCGCCGGAAACACGATCACCCACCTGGAAGCCCGCGACTTCCTGGCCCATACCAACTACTTCTCCTACGTACTCATGCCCCACTACCATGGGGACCGGGATGGTTTTTTGCGACCACTCATCCCAGTTATAGATATGCATGTCGGTACCACAAATGGCGGTTTTGTGGATTTTGATCAGAAGGTCGTTGTGGCCGGGCTCAGGAATTTCCACGTCTGTGAGCCAGATTCCCACTTCAGACTTCAGTTTCGATAGTGCTTTCATTGTCATTAAAACTACAAATAGAAAGGCGCGGCGGAACCATGCAAAGGGTGAGTCCTGCTATGGCGCTCTGCCGCGATCAATTGGGCGTTAAATAATTTTCAGTTCACGGCCTACTTCGATAAAGGCATCGATACACTGGTCGAGTTGTTCACGAGTGTGTGCCGCCGACATCTGAGTGCGGATGCGCGCCTGGCCTTTGGGTACTACCGGGTAGAAGAAACCCACCACATAGATGCCGCGCTCCAGCATCTTGTCGGCCATCTTCTGAGCCAGTGCGGCATCGCCAATCATTACCGGGATAATTGGATGGTCGGCGCCGGCCAGGGTAAAGCCAGCTTCAGACATGCGCTTGCGGAAATAGGCGGAGTTATCGCGCAGTTTCTCACGCAACTCACCACCTTCCATCAACATATCCAGCACCTTTAGTGAGGCGGTAACAATTGCTGGGGCCACGGAATTGGAAAAAAGATAGGGGCGCGAACGCTGGCGCAGCATATCGATGATTTCCTTGCGGCCAGAGGTGAAGCCGCCGGAAGCGCCGCCCAGGGCCTTGCCCAAGGTGCCGGTAATAATATCGATACGACTGATAACATCGCAGTACTCATGAGTGCCGCGACCGTGCTCACCGAGGAAACCTACCGCGTGGGAGTCGTCCACCATCACCAGGGCGTTGTAGCGATCGGCCAGATCGCAGATGGCTTTTAAGTCGGCGATTACGCCGTCCATGGAAAAGACACCATCAGTGGCGATCAGCTTGGTCTTGGCGCCCTCGGCGTCAGCTGCCTGTAGCTGTTTTTCCAGTTCCGCCATATTGTTGTTGGCGTAGCGGTAGCGCTTGGCCTTACACAGACGTACACCATCGATAATCGAGGCGTGGTTCAGGGCATCAGAGATAATTGCATCTTCCGGGCCTAGTAATGTTTCGAACAGGCCGCCATTGGCATCAAAGCAAGAGGTGTAAAGGATAGTATCTTCAGTGTGCAGAAACTCGGATAGGCGAGACTCCAGGGCCTTGTGGATGTCCTGGGTACCGCAAATAAAACGCACAGATGCCATGCCGAAGCCGTACTGGTCGAGGCCTTCTTTCGCAGCTTCGATAAGATCTGGATGATTGGCCAGGCCCAGATAGTTATTGGCGCAGAAATTCAGTACCTGGGTGTCGTTGTTCACCTGGATCTCAGCGGCCTGTTGGGAGGTAATAATACGCTCGCGCTTGTAGAGGCCGTCGGCATCAATTTGTTTCAGTTCATCGCGCAGGTGCTCAAAGAATTGTTCTGGCTTTGACATGGTATTGTTTTTAGCTCCTGTCCGGTGCTCGTGGCACTTAGTGATTGGCGCTAAGCAGGTTGGCGCCTGTGTATTCTAGTTTATCCCGCCAGTTCACACGCCTTGTGGGCAGTGATCGGCTGCTCGCTGGCGCGGCAACTGGTGGCGAATTTTAATGCCTCTTCCGCAGTGTCGAACAGCAGTTGCCACAACAATTGCCGATCGGCCCGTCTCACTGCCCTAACCGCCGTACGGTTTCGCTGGTTGGCGATCTGAATTTCTATAACGTCTTTACTGGATAGCGATGTTTCGGACATGGTCCCTCCAACAATAAAATTTGGAGGGCTGACGTGGAAGCGGCGAATGGGTATTCGCTAATCCGGTTGGATTGCTCTTGTAGAGCCCCATCCTCCCCGCTGGCATTGGTGTGCCGGCAGAGAGAGAACCACCTTGCCCCGGTCGGCAGGTTGGCGTTGGCGTCAGCCACTCTCGTGATGTGCGGGCAAAGATAGCTGGGAGGGGATTGGCAGTCAACTATGCCGCCCCCGTTTGGGGGCGGTGCAGAAGTTTATGCGGGCAGTTGCACGGATTTCAGTTCGATAAACTCGCCGAGCCCGGCATCGCCAAATTCGCGTCCATTGCCCGAGCGCTTGTAACCGCCGAAGGGAGCATCGTAGTTAAACTCGCCCCCATTGACGAAGCAGAGTCCCGCCTCGATACGGCGTACCAGAGGCATGGCACTATCCGCATCCTTGGCCCAAACGCCGCTGGATAGGCCGTATTCGGTATCGTTGGCAATGGAGATGGCCTCGTCCATATCCTTGTATGGGATCAGGCAGGTTACGGGACCGAAGATCTCCTCGCGCGCGATGCTCATATCGTTGTGTACATCGGCAAATACAGTGGGCTTAACATAGAAGCCTTTTTCCAGGTTCTCCGGTGTCTCGGCACCACCAGTGACCATGCGCGCACCTTCATCAATACCCCGCTGGATATAACCACGAACGATTTCACGTTGGCGTGCAGAAGAGAGCGGCCCCATAAAGGCGTCTTCTCCGGTGCCCATGGTGATTCCTTCGGCCACTTGCTGGGCAATTTCCACCGCTTCTTCGTAGCGCTCAGCAGGTACCAGCATACGGGTCAGGGCTGTGCAGGTCTGGCCGCTGTTGATAAATACATCTTCGCAGCCCCAGCGTACAGCAGCTTCCAGGTCTGCATCGGGGGTGATAATCAGCGGTGATTTACCGCCCAGCTCCTGGGTTACACGTTTTACCGTGGGCGCCGCAGCCTTGGCTACTTCAACGCCGGCGCGGGTAGAGCCGGTGAAAGACACCATATCGATGCCAGGGTGGGATGAAAGTGCCGCACCCACTACCGAGCCAGCACCGGGCACCAGGTTGAAGACGCCGGCGGGTACTCCGGCCTCATCAATAATTTCTGCCATGATAAAGTCCTGCAGAGGGGTAATCTCGGCAGGTTTGGTGATCATGGTGCAGCCGGCGGCCAGCGCTGGTGCCACTTTGCCGACGAACTGGTGCAGCGGATAGTTCCAGGGGGTAATAAAACCACACACGCCCACAGGCTCGCGGAATAAAATTGAATGGGCCGCTTTCTCGGTTTTTTCCATCTCGGAAGTACGCTCAGCGTAAAAGCGCATGGCGTAGATAGGGCCGTCGACGTGTAGCCAGCGAGCGATATGTTCGGGGCATCCGAGAGTTTGGGAAATTGCGAAAGTCAGTTCTTCTTTGCGTTTTTCCATTCCGTCAGCGATGGCGTTGAGCAGTTCGCGGCGTTTCTGTGCGGTACTGTTACGCCAGCTGTGAAAAGCCGTTCTGGCGGCGGTTACGGCCAGATCCACATCTTCGGCAGAGCCCTCTGAAACTTCGCAGATTAACGCTTCGGTGGCAGGGTTGATCACAGGGTGTGATCCTGCACCCAGGGGCTCACGCCACTGGCCATCAATAAACAGCTTTCCGGTTTGCAGTTTGCTGAGATCTGTCATGTCACGCTTCCATTTATTCTGCGCCTGAAGGCGCGCTGATTTCTATCAGGGTTGGAGTTTTTCGGCTAAAGGCTGCACTTACCGCTTCTGTCAGCTGGCCGGGTTGATTGATTCGGCACCCCTCTGCACCAAAGGCTTTGGCGAGGGCGACAAAGTCTGGGGTGCGCAGGTTTACACCTTCCTGGGGCACTTCAGCGGCGTCCATAAAATCACGGATTTCTCCGTAACCGGAATTGTTCCACACCAGTATCGGCAGCGGCAGTTGTTGTTCCACAGCCACTGCCAGTTCCCCCAGGGTAAACATCAGCCCTCCATCGCCAATCAGCGCTACCACGTCGCGCTCACTGGATAACTTGGCGCCAATAGCCGCGGGCAATGCAAAGCCCAGGGTGCCGTAGCCTGTGGTACAGGTAACGTGGCTGCGCGGATGATAGAGGGGCAGTGCGTGGTTAGTGTTATAGGCCAATTGGGTGGAATCTGTCACCAGGATGCCGTTATCCGGCAGGGACTCACGCAGGGCCTTTACCCAGGGGAGGCGTTCCTCAGAGCCATCCCACCACTCTTTGCGACAGTCCTGTAGTAATTGGGCAACCTCTTGTTCGGATTGCTCTTTAGCATTTCCGCTGCGTTGGACCAGAGCGGTATTTAATTGCTGTAGGCTTTCTGCTGCATCGGCGCAGATGGCCAGATCGGGGGTGGCGTTACAAACAAGTTGTGCAGCATCTATATCGATTCGGATTAACTTACCGGAAAAGGTGTAGTCTTCCCGGACCAGATTGCGGTCTGTCTCGGAAAGTTCGGTGCCCACTGCCAGTACGATATCCGCATTTTCCACCCGCTTGCGCACGCAATCGAAGCTCAGGTTGGCACCGCCGCACAATGGGTGGCGTTCGTCCACTACGCCTTTGGCAGCCAGTGACAGGAAAACTGGAGCGGCAACTTTTTCGGCAATTTGTGTAGCTGCCTCACCTGCAGACTGAGCCCCTCCGCCCAAAAGAATAACGGGGCTCTGCGCATTTTGCAGCCAATGAGTGGCAGTGGCGATAGCGGTGCTGTTGGCGCCTGGGGCCATAGCTGCTGGAGCGGCGTGATAATCCTCTATTTGGCCAGGCATGGGTGCCGGGAACAGGTCGATGGGAATTTCAATATGTACTGGCCCTGGGCGGCTGGATCGCAGTAGCTGGAAAGCCTTCGCCATTACTTCCGGCAGTTGTCCGGCCTGAGTCAGGGAATGTTGCCAGATACAAAAGCCGCGGCTGGCATCACTTTGCCGAGGCAGTTCGTGAAGGCGCCCACGGCCCATGCCCAGATCTTCGCGGCGATTAACTGCGGAGATAACCAGCATGGGGATGGAGTCGGAGTAGGCCTGTGCCATTGCGGTGGCGGCGTTGGTGAGGCCGGGGCCGGTGATCAAAAAACATACGCCGAGTTTGCCGCTTGCACGTGCGTAACCGTCCGCCATAAAAGCAGCACCCTGTTCATGGCGCGGAGTGATATGTATCAGGTCGCTGCCTGGCAGGCCGCGATACAGTTCGATTGTGTGTACACCGGGAATGCCGAAGACTTTTTCCACCTGGTATTCGCGCAACAGGCGCATCAGCACCTGGGCACATGTGGGTGCAGAGGACATAACCACCGTTTTCCTTATTCGTGTAAAAATGCAGTGAGCCTAGCCGCCTGCCAAATGCCACGCAAGCGCCCGCAGAGTCTGCATCTGCGAGATGGAAATCGCAGGAAAATTGAGATTCCCCCTGCGTCGCGACAGGAAACTTTGTACGGCTGTCGCGCTTTCATTTACCGTTGGCGGGATGGAAGGGGAGCAGATTTGACGAGTTACTCGCGGAAAAATACCTTTGCCACAACTCGCCAGATACACTATTGAGCAATAGCAACTTAGGAAGTAACACCATGGAAATCGATCAGTGGCGCCGAGAATACCTACTCGGCGGTTTACGTCGTTCTGAGCTGAAGCCTACGCCTCTGGAGCAGTTTCGACAATGGTTGGAGGAGGTCGTTAAAGCGGGCCTTAAAGATCCTACTGCGATGTGCCTGGCCACTGCGGATGCTGCGGGCCAGCCATCTCAGCGGATCGTTCTGCTGAAAGGTTTTGATGAACGCGGTTTTGTGTTTTACACCAACCTGCAGAGCAAAAAAGCCAGGGACATGGCCGATAATCCGCAAGTATCACTTTTGTTCCCATGGCATTTATTGGAGCGTCAGATCATTGTCTATGGCCAGGTTCAGCCGGTATCCAGGGAGGATGCTATAGCTTACTTCCAGTCCCGACCACTGGACAGCCAGCTGGCCGCATGGGCTTCTCACCAAAGCCAGCCCCTGTCTTCCCGCGAAGAGCTGCAAAAGCAGTTTGAAGAAGAAAAAGCCCGCTTTGATGGCGGTGAGGTTCCTTTGCCTGAATTCTGGGGTGGCTACCGGGTTGTGCCGCATTCCGTGGAATTCTGGCAAGGGGGAGCAAATCGCCTGCATGATCGTTTTGTTTACTGTGCTGATGATAGCGGCAGCTGGTCGGTTCAGCGCCTTTCCCCCTGAATAACTCCTATCAATTTCTCGGCTGTAGTTCGTTAGCGGACTGTACCTTTCCCTTCCCTGAGTAGCAAAATAAATGAAAGCGGCTTATTACCGCTTTCATTTTCTGTGTTAAAAACTCGCTTTCGTTCGCTTGCACCAGCTGGCTATTAATATGCCTGGCCGCTTAGAATATTGCGCAATAAACAAAGTAGAAAACCGGTTGCAAAAACTGTGGGTTCGATTTTTTTGCTTACTTAGCCTTTAAAAATAGGTAGAGAGTATTATGGCCATTATTGGGATTGATCTGGGAACCACTAATAGCGCTTGTGGGGTATTGACAGACGATGGAGTGAAACTGGTTCCCAATCGCCTTGGAGAGACCTTGACCCCATCAGTTGTCAGTTTAGATGAGGCTGGCAAACTGGTCGTAGGAAAAACTGCAAAAGAACGCTTGATCAATCACAGCGATACCACTGTTGCTGCCTTTAAGCGTTTAATGGGCACCGATCATAAAATTAAGCTAGGCCGTCAGCAGTTTAGTGCAACTGAACTCTCTTCATTGGTTTTACGTTCCCTGAAAGAAGATGCTGAGGCTTTCCTGAATAAAGAAATTACCGAGGCTGTGATTAGTGTGCCAGCCTATTTCAATGATAACCAACGCCAAGCAACAAAACAGGCTGGGGAATTAGCCGGCCTGAAGGTAGAACGCCTGATCAATGAGCCTACTGCGGCAGCTATAGCCTACGGTTTACATGATAAACGTGAAGGTAATTTTCTTATTTTGGATCTGGGCGGCGGTACCTTCGATGTCTCCATCCTGGAATTCTTCGATGGCATTATGGAGGTACATGCCAGTGCCGGGGATAACTACCTTGGCGGTGAGGATTTTGTCGAAGCGATGATCGACAGTGTTCTGGAAGAATTAAAACTGAAAAAATCCTCACTGAAACCACGCGAACTGCAGAACCTGTATATGCAGATGGAAACGGCCAAGCGCCGTATCAGCCAGCAGGCAGGGCAGTTACTTAAATTAAACCTTAGTAGTCGTGAAGTTGAGTGGAAAGTGACTTCCGAATGGTTTGAGAAACTCAGCACTCCGCTGCTGCTGAGAGCCAAGCGCCCGATTGAGCGCGCCATGCGCGATGCCGATTTGCCGTCTGCTAAAATTGACGAAGTGGTACTGGTGGGTGGCTCCACCCGCCTGGCCCTGTTCCGCTCTATGGTGGGGCGTATGTTTGGCCGCTTACCCTCCTGCCACCTGGACCCGGATACCGTTGTCGCCATGGGAGCGGCTATTCAAGCCGGGCTCAAGGAGAAAAATTCCGCGTTGGATGATATTGTTCTTACCGATGTATGCCCCTACACCCTGGGTACCGGCATAGTGAACGAAGACAGCCCGCAGCTGGGCAATTACTTCCTGCCGATTATTGAGCGCAACACCGTGGTGCCGGTGAGTATCGTACGAAGCGTCTGCACTGCCCGCGATGATCAGAACGAAGTTTGTATCGATATTTACCAGGGGGAAAATCGCCTGGTAAAGAAAAATGTTTATCTGGGCGAACTCACGGTACCGGTACCGAAGAAACCCAGGGGCGAGGAAGTTGTGGAAGTCCGCTATAGCTACGATATGAACGGTTTGCTGGAAGTGGATATCACCGTAGTTTCTACCGGTAAAACATTTAATAAGTTAGTGGAATTTACGCCGGGCGCCCTGAATGAACAGGATAGAGTCCAAGCCCTGGAAAAACTGGCCAAGCTCAAATTTCACCCGCGTGAAGATGAAGAAAACCGGGCGCTGCTCGCCCGTGGTGAACGCTTGTACGAAGCGAGCCTCGGCGAGCAGCGCGACCATATTTCTAAATTACTCGCAAGCTTCGACCGGGTTTTGGATAAACAAAACCTAGTGGAGATTAGCAAGACGCGTGCCGAACTTACTGAAATATTTGATAAGCTCGACGGTGAGGACTGGATTTAATGAGCCCCTGGGAGATACTCGAGCTAGCGCCCTGTGATGATGCGCGGGCGATCAAGCGTGCCTATGCAAAAAAACTGAAGCATGCCCGCCCGGATGAAAAGCCAGAAGAGTTTCAGCAGTTACACAGCGCCTATAAATGGGCGCTGAAAGCTGCCGAGCGTCAAAAAGAAGAGAATGAGAAAAGTAAGGAGTCGCAAAGTACTGAGGCTATTGCGGAAATTACCAATGCTGAGCAGGCTACACTTTCCCCTGAGGCCGCGCAATTACAGGGGCAGGCAGAGCCGCAGGAACAACAAGGTAGTGAACTGAATCATCAAGATCACTCCCCAGTCTCCCCAGAAGCTATTGAACAAGCTCCATCAGAAGTCTCTCATGACCTTAACCAAGTCCAGGGCCAGGAAACTGGGGGTGAGATACAGCAGGGGGCCTCTACAGAGAAACATACTGAAGAGCAGCATTCTGAAGGTAGGGATGCACAAGAAAATCCTATTGAAGAGGGTGTTACTGAGCAAGATCCACAGCGAGCACAGCGAATTGCCGAGTACCATCGGGTGTTGGATCAAGTGGATAGGCTGCTGAAAGAGCCCAGTAAATTCAATGTAAAAGAGAATTGGCGGTTTCTCACCGATACACCTTATATGCTCGATGAGGAATATAACTGGAATCTGGGTCTCACAATTTTCGAGCGTTTTGCCAGAATAAATTTGCAGGCAGGTGAGTGTGCCTCTGAAGATAAAAAACAAATACAGATTTCCAACACTATTATTCAGTATTGCAATAACCTGTTCGACTGGAATGGTAATGCCCCCTATTTATACGGCGCTTTGGATGAATCTCTTTGTGACTGCATTTTCAATTCACTACAAAGCGAAGAAGTTACTGTGGACCCTGCCCAAGGGCTTCGAGGTGGGCGCAAGCTGATCCGGCAGAAAGCTATCCAGCCGGAAGAAACCTACGATCAATACTATTTTGGCCACCTGCTGGCTCGAGGCGTAGCGGTCTTACTGGATTTATTGTTGTTGTACGTCGCTGTCGGTTTTATCGCCTCCATTGTAATTATGAAGGTTTACGATATGCCAGAAGGTGCCGCCACAACCATAGCGTTGGGAATCTGTTACCTGGCCTATCTGCTGATGGCCTGGATTGCAGAGAGCTCCCACTTTCAGGCAACGCCGGGTAAATATTTGATGGGCTACAAAGTCACCAACAAAAAATTTGAGCGAATAGGCTATGGCCACGGCCTTTGGCGCCTACTGAGTTTCACCCTCACCCTACCGTTGGGTAAGATCGGTTGGTTGATTAACTGCTTCCTAGGTGGAAACCTGATGCACGACCGCCTCAGCTCAAGCCATGTCATCAATATGCGTAAATCCCGTGAGGAGCATTTGCGAAAATTAAGAGGGTAGGATTTTGAAAGATAGGAAGTCTATAGATGAACAGATGGTGTCTTTGATATATTTGCGCCTTCAGAGCTATGGTTCAAACAGCTCACAAATTTGGAGTTCTCACGAGTTTTTATAATGAGTAAGTTTTTACATTCTGCAAAGTGGTTATTAGGTAGCTTGGTTTTACTGAGTGGGCAAACTCTCTCTTACGATGTGGGGAGTAGTCCTGTTGAGTATCTTCGTACCTATAAAGGGTATGCTGTTGCTACTCTTACAAATGAGGGGCCTAACCCCAATGGATGCACTGCAACTTATAAGAATTGGGGGGCTGGCAGGTATGTCGCCATTGAGTTTGACACAGAAGAAGGGCAGGAGATGTATAGTGCCTTATTGGCTGCCTACTTAAGCGGTAACAACGTAGCATTTGGGGCTTATGATGGTAAAGACCGTTGTAAGATTTGGAATGGAACGAATACTATTCCGGTTGCATATCGAATAGATATTCTTCGCAAATAGTTATAAATCCAAAAAATTATCGTCTACGCATAGATGATTATATTATAGCCCTAATAAAAGAGAGGCGGTGTAAAGACAGAACCGCCTCTCTTTTTAGTGCTACTTTTACAATGTAAAATATGGTAGCCCCTTATTGTTTAAAGAGTGCTATGTTTATATGGGTTTTATTATATCCAGTTTTTAATTGGGATTAATTAAGCATGATTTTCCATGCAGACTTAAGATATATATTGTAATGAATTTATTTGCCATTTGCGTAGCTAAAGTAACGGATAATATTTAATCCACCACTTGCTTGTTGGCTATAAAAGTCAATTGGGGCGAATTTAAGAAGCAGCCATTTGTTATTGCAAAGAGCGAATTTTAATTATAGGTAACTGCTTTCAGAACTCCTCTAGTATGAATTCAGATAAACAGAACTTATCTTTGGGTATTGATTAGGCTGCCCGCCGCATCCACTTACCCAGAAATTTACTTTTTTGCCATCTAGTTTAAGTGGGGGTTTATAAGTCCCCTAACATACTAAATAGTTATAGGATTTTTTTGCTTTTAGTAATCAATATATCTTTTTAATTGTTATTTAATGTTGAAGAGTGGTTTCAGTTGAAGAATTGGATTTCATCCAGTGATTTATTTGAAATTTTTTAAGGGCATCTTTGGTGTCCTTATTTTCCTATCGCCTATTCCAATAGCTTTAAGGCAAGTTAGGTGGGATTGAATGAAAGTGCACTATGTCACTTATGACAGTTAAGTTCTTTTTTTCGTTTCTCTTGCTCTATCGCTACTCTATTTTTGTACTGAATCATAAAGTCCCGCAATATTAAATCCGATTGATTCCTTATTGCCCTTATGTTTTTTAGGGTGGAGAAATTGATGCTTGACTTTCAACAGAGTGAATATAGGATTCGCCATCCGGCAGTCTATAGGTAAGCTATGTTTCATCCCTTGGAAGATAGATTCTTTTAGTTGTAGGTGTTAGTGATTAGGTAATACAAGCATAAATCTTTGGGGTTAAGAATTTTTGCTTACTAAAAAAGGTAGTGGAGTTATGGGGTTGTGGTTAAGGCTTAGCCTTTGGTTATTTTTATGTGTCAGTGAAGTGGTAATAGCCTCGCAGATTTTACCTGCGTCTCAGCATGCTTCAGATATTAAGCTGATAACAAGCACTGAAGATGGCAGTGTTGAAAATCTTATTATCAGGCCTCCTAACGATTCGGGGATTTCTGTTAACCGGTTTTCTACTTTCTCAGTATCGAATAAATCACTAAAGATTCTTAATTTACCTGAATTCTCTGGTTCAACGAGCTTGCCAGCCACATTAATTGTTATTCAGTCTAACAATCTGTCCCTGGCTAACAATATAGAGCTGGTTGGAGAGCCAGCAGATGTACTTTTCATTACAGATAGCAGTAGCTCCACAGTATCTTGCTCTGGGTGTAGTTTTGCCAACTTTCAACGTATCTCCCTAGCCGCTGGCACCCTCAGTAAAAGTTTATCCGATAGCACCAGTAATATCGGTGATATTAAACTTTTAGGAACGATTAATATCAACCAGCTTTCGGCTCCAGGTGCGCTGTCAGTCGATGTCATGGGGCGTTATATGAGCCTCAATGGTGAAATTAATACACATCAGAACGTCTCCTTAACATCTGGTGGGGATTACATTAGTGATACGTCGGGTCGCTTAACCACAGGTGGTGGGGCGGTTAACCTGTACTTGGGTAACTATTCACTGAGGTATGAATCCCGAGAGATTACCAATATCCCCTCGCAAGCAAGGCCCTCTTCCTACACAACCTTGAATGGCACTATTCGTTCTACATCTGTTACGGCCACAATGGCTAATACTTGGTACAGAATTGCAACGAATATTGATACCAGTAGTAATCTCATCTACTCAACGAGTTATCAAGATACTCATGTGATCAATGAAGAATCGATACTGATACAGAGTTTTAGTTCGCCATTGATTATCAACAGTAAATTGGCATCTGATAACAGTGTAACACTGCAATCTTATGACAGCTTAATCATAAACGAGAATGCAGAAATCAATGCACATACACTATCGGTGCTTGCAAAAAATCAGATTATTAATGATGCGAATATATTAACTACCAAAACAGAAATTGCCGCCAATGATGTATTCAATAAAGGGGAAATCGAGGGGCTGTCTGGAGTAGATATCTCAGTTGTTGATAATCTGCTTAATTCCTTTGGTGGAATCATCCGGGGTAATCTGGTTAATTTAAAATCCGATAAAGGTTTGATTCGCAATGGTTCCAGAACGCCATTCTTGAGTGAATATAATCAATATAATAACTTGCTGAGCTGGGATATAAACAATATTAGCTCTGCTGAGTTGGGTACTTTTTTTGCGCTAGGGTTAGATGCTAATGAAGCGCAGGGTAAACAAAAAGCTGATACTCTTGCAGCCAATATCTTATCTAATAAACTAACTATTAAAGGCAAAGCCTTCGAAAATATTAACCCCTACTATGTGTATAAAGCACCAGGGGATGACTGGTCTACAGGTGTGCCATTAAATGCGGCACTAGCTAATCAGGTTTTGGTTTCTGCGGAAACTCAGTTCTTTATTAAGGCAGATAACTATGTAGTTAATTCCTCTGCTGTTATGCGCTTGAATCAACCAGGCGCTGTCTATATTGATACGAATCTATTAACTAATGAACGTTATCGCTCCCAGGTACTTATTGAGCGAGAGTCTGATAAGTGGGAAGAAAATTTTTATTACTATTCTCCGCCAGGTTTAATTCATACTGTTGGCGACTTTAACCTCAAAGCAGATACAGGTTTTATCAATAACACCGCCTTCTTCGAGGTTTTTGGCAATGCCACGCTGGATACTCCTAAACTAAAAGAATTGGGTATAGCAATTTCACAGGTTTCTTATACTACCTATACTACCGTTTATCACACATGTTTACAGAAGGGGCGAAATGGGGTATGTACTGAGCCGGGTGAACCCAAAACTGTTGAGACAACCATTGTCCGTGTCAATCAGGATGAGAAAGAATCACTCTTTCATGTGGAAGGTAATTTCATTGGTCCTAAGACGACGGTGAATTTTTCTAAGCATGATCCCATTGCTTATTATCAAAATCTTGCAATTGCTGATTATAAATCACGGGAGTTCTACATACCCTACGGTGACAAACAGCAATACAATAAAAATGGAATTCCATTTTACAGTATATATACAAGTACTGCTCAAGATGAGATTAGAATTACTCAAACTAGGTGCATTGTAAATCAGCAGGATCCTGTTGATGATTCTTGTGTTTCAGGGGTGATTAAAACTGAGTCGATTACAGATGTCGTAATTGCTTACATGGAAAAGATTAAGAATGCCGTTCTAAGCTTTTTCGATCAAGAGTTTGACTGGTGGGACTAGGTTTTAGGGAAGTATGATAATGAATACAGAAAAAAAGACAGAAAGGTCTAGTTACACCAGGTGGCAGCGTCTCATAGCTTCCGTGGTGACTTTCTTTTTCTCTATGCAGCTATGTATGCCTGCTATGGCTGGTGTTGCTGGGATTATAGAATCTGCACTTATTGAAGCTGAGCTGAATGCCAATCATCTATTTCAGCGAGAAAATAACAACGAATATCAATTTAAGTCCGCTGACTATTTGGATACAAACGCCCATCAAACAGATGTAAATATAGAGAGCTTTTTTAAACGTTTAAAAGAAAGCAGCAAGGAAAATCTACCTGCGCCCTTGATGATACCCATTGGGGTAGGTGATATTACGGTTATTCTGCCTCACTACCCATTAATTAAGCGGGTGGGTACAAACTTTGTCCAGAGTCGTTATATTCGTTCACAAGTCTATGCCCAGCTCGGCAGGAATCTGATTAATACGCAGGTCTACGGCACAGAACGCGAGCAAATTAGCAAGTTATATGATAACGCATATAACTATGCACTCGTTTCCGGGAAAATATTTGGCGAACCTCTTGGGCTATCTGCCAGTCAGATTACAACCGATATGATTTGGCCAGAAGTGCGCTATATCAATGGTGAGAATGTTCTGGTTCCTATCCTCTATTTGAAGTCTTCCACCATAGATGCACAAAAAGTTACCGGTGATGAAAATGAATTTGGCGGTAGTCTTGTTGAGCTTGGCGGACTACAAATAGACAACACCGATGTGACCTTCCGCAGAGCTTCATTCCTAAAGATTGCTGAGAACTTGGTTAATAACCAGGGTAACTTAATCGCCGAAGATGATCTAAAAATAGTTGCAGGAGGTTCCCTGCAGAATATTTCCGGATTGATTTCAAGTGAAGGAGACTTGCTTATTGGTGCGCACTCTATTGAAAACCGCACTATTGTTCACCGTTACAACCTAGGACAATTTCAATCTGAACGGTTTGGTCCTATAGCAGAAATTAATGCTGAAGGCGATATCTACTTTAAAACCAGCTCCGATATTATATTACAAGGATCTGTAGTCTCTGCAGGAGAATCCATACGATTCGAAGCGGGTGGTGATATCTATATTGGCAGTCAGCAAATCACCAACCGTCGAGAAGGGTCTTCTGGAGGGATATCTTATCGCAGCTCCTCAATTGCTCACTTGGCCTCCAAGCTTTCAGCCAGCAATACCATTGCACTGATAGCACAGGGAAATATTCTAATTGATGCTTCTGAGATTATTAGCGATAGCGGTCATATTGAGATATTGTCTGGTCTCGGTATTACCATAGAAGACAATCTGAACGTCAGGGAATCTTATAGAAAAGGGAAATATGGTAAGCGAAAGATTGAAGAATCTATTTATCAGACGGTAGCAATACGCTCACTTCTGGATGCTGGCAAAGGTATTCGACTGCATAGTGAGTATGGAGATATCACCCTCCGCGCAGCTGATATATCCAGTGAAGATGGCACGAAAATTCAGGCCAAAAACGGCGGTGTCAACCTGTTGATGACAACAGAGACAGACCAGTATAGCTACACCTCAATTAAAAAGGGTTTATTTACTGTATCGGTTAAGTCTGAAGGTCACGTTATTGAAAAAGCTGTCACCAATTCAATTGTTGGTGGTCTTGCAGTTAAAGCCTTTTCCACCGTAAACGTGGAATATGAAGGTGACCGCTCCTTATCGATGGATGAACAAATTGCTCAGCTTTCCAAAATGGAAGGACTGGAGTGGATGGGATATGTACGCTCTGAATTTCCAAATGCTGACTGGACAGCTATTGAACTTCAGTACGAAGAGTGGAATGAATCCAGCACTAGTATTTCACCAGCTTTTGCTGCTGTGATTTCAATAGCTATGGCTATTGCCTCTGGAGGATCAAGCCTTACTGCATCATCCTGGATGCAGGCCGCAGTTGCCGCAGGTACCGCTACTCTTGAGACTCAATTAGTTATTGCACTAGCAAATGGAATTGTCGATGGCGATATTGCTGGATCAATGGAGAATTTAGCATCCTCAGAGACCTTTAAAGGGCTGGCTGTTGCTATGGTGACTGCAGGTGTTTTACATCAGGTTGATACCACTTTCTTTGGAGCGGATACGAATGCCATAAATAAAGGTAAAGAAGCCTTTGATGCCGCGATAGCGATCAATCCTAGTGATATCGCTGCTGCGGATAAAGCTTTCCAGGCTGCCTTCGATGCGGCAGCAGCACAAAGTGTTTTGTCACCTTTGCAGCAGGTTGCTCAGGCTGTGACTCATGCTGCAGTTAGAGCAGGAATACAAACAGGAGTTTATGATTCTGACTTTAAGGATACTTTTACTCAGTCACTGATGCAGAATGGGATCAACCGTCTTGGTGCCCATATGGCAAAAAAAATTGGGCAAGCTTGGGATCCTAAGGATACTAATACGGAGATAAGTAACTGGGATACGGCGATGAAGTATATCGCACATGCGGGTTCCGGTTGTGTTATTGGTGTACTTACTGCAGAGAATTCTGGCCAGCAAAATGCCTCTGATGGTTGTGTAAGTGGTGGAGCTGGTGCAGTTATTGGAGAATTTACCGCCACTGTCTATAGGGAAAGAACTAAGCCTCAGGTTGATAAAGCGAATACTGCAATCAATAACCTATTTAAAAAATATGGTGACGATGTAGCAGATTATGAGAGTAGGGGTTATTCTCGTGAGCAGATTGCAGATATTTTCCGTTATGAATACGGGTTAGGTGCAATTGAGCAGCAAATTACAGAGTTAAAAGAGCAAGGAGTAGATTTAGCTCGATTCTCTGCTGGACTTTCTGTATTTCTAGCGGGTGCGGAAGCGGCGGGTGTTAATACGGCCGCGGATGTTGGCGCTATCACTGCAGAGAATAATGCACTCTTCATATTCTTAATCCCAGTTATTTTAAAAGCAATTGACCTTGCACTACTTGGCGTCGATTTATACCCGATATACGAGGCCTATCGTGATGGAGGAGTCGATGCAGGTAATCAAGCTTTAGCTGATTATATTATTGTTAATGGTACTACCAATTTAGTTCTTACTCTGTTCCCTGGAGGAAAAATTGGTAATAAGCTCATTTCTAAGATGGATGAGAATGAGCTTTTCCAAGCAATTAAAGTCTGGGGGGAGCAGCTTGGAAATGTTGCCAAAGAAACAGGAGATGCATTTTTAACCCTCCTTGGTGAGAAAAGTGAGTTAGCTCTTGAGGGGCTTAAGGGATATATTCTCAGAAGAGAGTTGCGAGATGATAAAGAGGGACTTGAATTAAATGGCGGTAAAGTAGATACAGAGAAATATTTAGATGGGCTGACAGACTTCTACGAACGGAAGGGTGATCTTTATATTAGTAAAAAGGGCGAGGGAGTTGCATATAGAGATACTGGAGTTTTAGAAGATGGCAAACCGGTTTTACAAAGTGAGAAGGGATCTTATTACTTCTATGTAGATGAAAATGGTGTTCAAGTTCCCACTAGTTCGCCATTTGCAGCCAATGTCGATAAGTACCGCATATTTCATAATAAGCAGGTTGATGCTATTTTTATTGAATATGGAAAAATACCGAATATTAAAGTTCAAAAAGAAGTGACTGTTCAGTATGACAACGAGGGGCACGAATATCATGGTATGATCGCGCGGGCAGATCTTTCAGTGACCGGTGGCGGAAGAGATGGAGCTATTGATGTACCTGATGATTTTGAGTTATATGATCTAAATGGCAATCATATACCTGGAGGAAAGATCCAGCTTGACTCAGAGGGACGTGCACTTCTCGAAGTTAAGACAGGGAATGCAACATTAACGTCAAACCAAAAAGTAGTTTATGATGCATGTACCTCCGGCCAGGCAAGTGCATGTGGTGCTAATGCTGATGAAGGCGGGTTCAGAGGACAGATGGATGAGATATTTGTTTATATTCTAAGGTCAACAAAATCTCCACATGATTAAAGGCAGGTCTACCATGACTTTTAAAAAGAAATCTTGGAGGCCGCCAAGGAAAAGGCGACCAAACTCCCAGATTGGCAGTTTGTTTCTAAGAGGTTTAGATCTCGTCCAGTGAAATTTTGTGATCTATTAATAGCACCCTTTTGGAATTTTAGTGGTTCTCCTGCTTGGGTAACAACCCAGCCGGCTGCAGGTGTTTATATTAAAGAGGTGGAAGATATTTCATCTCATCTTTCAGGTCTTCCTCTGAGACGAACTGCTACCTTTTCAAGGAGAATTAGAATAGATGACCTAAATAACCCTTTTAATCTAACAGTTTATGCTAAAGATTTCGGAAGCCAGGGAGAAGCTGTGGCGCAAGTTATGCGTGACCTGGATAATATAATCGAGTTTGGGCAGGCGTACTTAAGAAAGCAGTATTGTCTAGACAGCAAAGAGTCGTTTTACCTAAGTGTACCTGAAGAAACACGTGGTATCTGGGCTACACACTATTGTATTGTGCGTGGATTGCTTGGAGATACGGATTATATAAAACGGGTGCTTCGCAAAGAAATTGATCCCGAGGGTCATCAAGAGCTAGAGCTTATTGGCAAGGTTTTGGATTATTTTTCTTGAGTTTAAAATTGGGGCAAGGTTCGTCTTGCCCTTAAACTCACTACATAAAAAGCTTTACGCATCTTTAGCCAAATTCACATATTAAAATTTGGTTTTATTTAATTGGCATTTGAGCTAATTTTATATTTAATCGAGTATCAGTCATAATTTTAAGAAGGCATTCCAATGAATATCAAACTGTTGGGCTATCATTCAGGTTTTGCTCTCTGTAATGCTTTATATATAGGTAGCGTCACTAAAGAAGAGGAATTGCTTGTTCCTTTTTGTTGTTTTTTTGATGCTGAACAAGGTGTGATTACTCCTTTCGAAGCAGAGTCACAAGCTTTAGCAGATCAGAAAGCCCGTGCGGCTATAGCGAAAGAAGAAAAAGATTGGACAGGATGGTGCTATGCACGTGAAGGAAAGGTGAACCTTCAAGGTGGAGGTAAATCTGATGCTTATGTGATCGAAGCAAAATTAAAGGAAATGAAGCAGCCTTTAAGCCTGATCCAGCTCTTTGAATACCCATTTAAGCCTGTGAGCCGACTTATTGTTAGTGCTCCTAACGATTTTCGTGAAGTATTTGCAAATAATCTTCCTGCATTTAGAGAAGCATTTATTCAAGGGGCTAGATCTCACAAGCTGGGTGGTGAGAATTGGAAAGAGTGGGAGTCCACAGTTTTTACTGGTTAAGACTGTTTAGAAGAAGATGGTTGTTGTTTAGAGAAAAAATGAAAGATTTCGGAAAAGTATTGTTCTTAATTATTTTCTTTGTACCTTTGCTAGGTCGAGCCGAATGGACTCCCTATTCAAAAATTTCCTATATGAAAGTCCACGATGCTGGAGTTGAAATTAGATTGCAAAATTTCACCAATACCAGCTCAGAAATAAACTGTAAAAGTGATGTGGATTTTCATCTTACTGTTGAGGATACAAAACTATTTGATACAAAGCTCTCATTCTTACTGTCTGCGTATGTGGCAAAGGAAACCGTTAGCTTTAGCTATTATGAGTGCAATAATACGGGCTCCAAAATACTGCTGTCTTCAGTTATGTTTCCTGAGTAGAAAAATAGTAATGATACCGTGTCCAATAAATTTGCCTTGCCCAGGACATAATCGATCTGAATGATTCTGAGTTTGTTAACGGTCGAGGCTTTGAGTTAGTAGAATGGGACGATCTATTTTTATTTGGTTTCGTTCCCTTGCGCATATAAGCCGGCATTCAAAAAGTGAGAGGTCTAGTTGAATGCCAGTTTGTTTAGTGGGTAGATTGTATTGTTTTAAGCTCGACCTAATTTAAAAAGTTAAACGGCAAATCGATGGCTATATATTTTCTATGGCATAACAGAGAGGTTTCTCAGGTCTGCAACGTTTTGATAGGTTGTACAGTCATCGCTGCTCTTTAAAGTAACAGTTTGCTGGGCGGTGAGAGCACTTAACAGTAGGCTGAGATATATTTTGCTTTCTTCTTCTTTTCCATCAAACACAAAACTATAGCTTGTGTTGGTTGAGCAGGGAACCTCCCCGAAGGCGTTCCCTGAACTTTAACAAAAATTCTACCTTGATACTGTGGGCCAGTATGAATCTGACTTAACTTTCCTGTAAAGACAAATTCGGCCAGGCATGAAGTGGGTAAAACAATAAATAGTAAGGCGAATAGTTTTTTCATCTTGGATGTGAGTGGTTTTCATTGCAATATAATTTTTGGGATTATACTAAATTATTTACCTCAATAAAATATGTAGTTTTTGATATGCATATCTTCTGGGGCTGGATATCTTCAATCTCTTATCCTGCTCTTTCGATATTTTTTTAGCTAAAAGATAAGATTAAGTTAAGAGCTGCTCTAAAGGAGCAGTTTGGGAGCGCCATATTGCTGCAAGCTTTGCGACTAACTAACCGCTCTTGGATCGGGTTGGTTAATAATTGATCTTGAAATTCAAGAACAACAAGGTTGATAGCCAACCTATACGTTATTTGACAGGAATATTATAATAGCAAGCTGCTGACCAGCTTGTTGTGAATTGCTAATTTTTCGAGGTGTTGATGAAATCTTTAAAATCTTTAGGCTTGGCTCTGATGCTCTTATCGGGTGATGTGCTGGCTCTAGGGGATGCTAACGAATCGACAGTGCGCTATATCGAGGTGTTTTCGAGTGCCTCCTCTAGAGATGGCGAAGTGGTTGTGAAGTTGGACGCTGAAACTGAGAGTTGTCATCAGTATTGGATAAAGTCGGAAGAGAGTGTAGGCCAAAAAACTCAGTGGCTTCTATCTTGGCGTCACTCCATGCCAAATCTACAGTGCGGATTGTTGGTGATACTGACAGCCTTTGGAGTGGAAGCAGCGCCTTTAAGACCTGTGAGATTATTTCATTGCGTGTTCTGTAAAGGTTTTTGTAGTTTGAAAACTGGTAATGTCTTCTAGCTAGAGCAGCCCCACTTTTGCTTGGTACAATATTGGTAACTAGCTCCTCTTAGGGGGCGCACTCTGCGGTGTGAGAAGCTTGTATTAGGTGGCCGCATTTATTATGCGGCCTTTTAAAATGATCGTATGATAAGCAGAGTGACCTTTAGTTACTTGGCTCACAACAATATTTCAGATCTCTTGCCCTGATATTGGATTGTCTCTACTCCATAAATAGTTTTTTTGATGCTCTCTTCTGCTAATTCTTCATCTGTCTTTTGTTGAGTTGTAATATACTGATTTATCGGCATTTCTTATGGGGTGTCGCAATAAAGTGAGAAGGTTAAGCTCGGTAAAGAGAAATGGGGCCCTTCTTATATGTGAGGCGAAGAATTCCTACCTTATTGTTATTTTGCTCTGTCTTAGCCCCCATTTCGTCTCGAAGTTCGTATTTTGTTGGTATTTTTGTAATATAAGCGTCTTCAAGTTTTAACTCTGTTAGCTTTCCATTAATTTTATTTAGTCAATGCCTTGGATATTAATACATCTTGTTGAGTTTTAGTTCCAAGTCGGTGAATATATATTTAATCCATTATGGTTATAGTTCCTCCTTGCCATTTTTATTTTTTGTCTGTTAGATATTTGGTAATCAAATCAAGTACAAAGGGCAGGTGCTAAGTGGTGATGCAAAATTACACTTTTAGGTTTCTGGTAGCGACTTATCCATACCATTAATTCTGTTTCTACATGGCGGCTCGGGAGATGTGGAGTTGGGGTTGGTTCTATTTCAGATGACTGCTGAACGGGCGCTCAAAGATAAGTATTTAGTGGCTTATCTTCAAGAAATAGAGGCCGGCAAGTCTCTTGAGGTGAGTGACGATACATTAACGATAAAGAGTAATATTTAAGGTATGCGTAATGTTATCTCTTTTCTAAAGGAGCACTATAAGACGGATAAGGTTACTTTAATTGGCCACTCTTGGGGCGGGGGGCTTGCAGCTCTCTAGGCTAGTGAGCATCCTGAGACATTGGAGAGGCTGGTGTTTATCTCTTCCTCCCAGGATGCGCATAAGCAGGTAGAAATCAGCTTAGAAGCAACCCTGCAATGGGGGGAGAAGGACGGCAACCAGTTAGCAATACAGGAGTACAACAATATCATGAGTCTCCCTCTGAGTATTATCCGCTTCTTTCTAATTGGGTGAGTCGCGCGAATGGTGGTAACGCAAATGGGACTGATATTCGAGATTTTCTAGCAGCTGAAAAGATTAGTGAGAGATTTCCTGGGTGGCAGGAACGGCGTGGAAGTCTGGCTGACAAGATGCACGATGAGCTTCAGGCCATGAGCGTAAAGGGGGGTATCGATCATTTACAGGTTCCTGCTCTATTTGTTGTCGGTGAGAATGATTCCATTACCACGCCTTCACAGGTAAAGGCAGATTATAAAAGGTATAAAGGGAGTAAATCTTTCTCGGTACTAAAAGATAGTCATCACTTGCCCCTTAAGGACGCAGCGGAAAGTCTGAAGAAGACTATGTTAGTATTTTTAGAGGCCGGGGAGTATATTAGTGAAGAGCATTAGTGACGGATAGCAAGCTAGGCGAGTAGTCAGGGCCCAGTAGCGTTTTCCTGCTATAGGGCCGGCAGGTTCGCGGTTAAAAAGAATACTTCCGTGGTAGCACCTTGGTTTTAAAAACCTGCTCTATCCCCTTATCGTAGCCTGGATTCACAACAGTATCGTGGTTTTCACCCTTAATGACTCGCTTGCGTAGAGACAAATTTTCATAGTCGCGGGACTTGAGTCGCTGGGCCAGGTCCCTAAAGTCTTGAACACCACAAACCTCTCCTTCTTCTAAGCAGACCTCCTCTCCACCGATAAACATATACACGCTTTTCGATAAGTCAGTCTGGCGTTCAGCGTAGGCAAGCTCACTCTCTAGGATTTGCTTATTGGCCCACCAGATACTCGGGCTGCCGATCACATAGCGGTCGAAGCTATCGGTGTGATTGAAGAGGGCGTGGAGGGCTAACAGTCCGCCGAGGGAGTGGCCAGCCAGTGTTTCGTCGCTTTCATCTCCCTTGAACGAATTATTGATGAAGGGCTTAAGCTCGTTCTCCAAAAATTCCAGAAACTGATTTGCACCACCACCCAGGGTATTACCCCTGATTTCTCCAGGTACCGGAGTAAAATCCGTTAAGCGCAAAGTGAAGTTGGAGCTGTCCAAGGGGTGTGAGATACCTACAAGGATCACCGGCGGAAGCTTGGTATTACCCTGCTCATCGGGAACTTGTTCATGGATCAGGTTCGGTGCCACCATGGGGAAGTTCATATAACCATCGGTCATATAAATCACTGGGTATCTGGTATTGTCTTCGGGATTAAAGGAGAGCGGCAGTAGCACATCAATAACAAATCCACGCCCCAATAAATCGGAATGGAAGTTGTAAGAGAGAATGCCCTGGCGGGTAAATGTTGTAGGTTCAGCAGTGCCGGCTTGCACTAACTGAGTGGCCAAAACCATTAAGCCTATAAACAATATTTTAATTATTTTCATCTTTATCCCTTAATGAGCCACGCTTTAGTGTGCTCAGCCGCGTCAGTGGGCGGTCAAGACTGACAAGCCTATCAGATCGGATACGACACTAGCTACCTTGCGCTGTGCCAACAGTCGCAAAGATGAGTATATAAGTTGGAAAGGGAGTTGTGGGGCGCAGTTTGGCGGGTGGAGTGGCGCCAGGAATATTCCCCTGGCGCTTCCTCATCCTGTGAGGGAGGATTTGGTTATCTAACAGCTGGGGCAAAGTACCTGGGCCATACGCAGAGAGCCCACCTCGCCAGAGCGGCCGGCGAATTTTGGTGGGACTATAAAAGAGCGGATGTTGCCTTGGGATACCTGGGGTAAATAACCACTTGCCAGGTTGAGAAACTTGTGGTGAATGTGTGCAAATAGGCACGCTTGTTCCATAAAGCCACCACTGAGGATGATTCGCTCCGGTGAGTAGCAGCTGGTCAGGTTCACGCACATAGTGGCCAGATATCCGGCCTGAGGTCCCAGGCGGCATGGTCCCTGTCTATACTCTGGCCGCGCAGGCCCCAGCGGGATTCAATGCGGGGCCGCAGACGAGGCCTTCCAGACAATTGCCATGGAATGGGCAGTGGCCTGGATAGGGCTCTTTATCGGTCCTGTGGCGTCAACATATGGTCGATTTCCGAGAGCATGGCGCCGGTTACCATCCACTATTACCCGGCGCAGATACCGGTGCCGATGGTAATAAATAAACTCTTTACATCTATAGCGGCCCTGCACAGGTGTTCTCCTAACGCCGCGCCACTGACATCAGTGTCAAAAGCCACGGGGATAGAGAGGGCTTTCTTCAGTTGGCCAGCCATGTTGGTGTTGGTCCACCCGCTTTTAGGGATGGTAGT
The DNA here is from genome assembly GCF_030012965.1 of Microbulbifer sp. MLAF003. Lineage (NCBI taxonomy): Bacteria > Pseudomonadati > Pseudomonadota > Gammaproteobacteria > Cellvibrionales > Microbulbiferaceae > Microbulbifer > Microbulbifer sp. MLAF003. The sequence continues at coordinate 3,370,035 of NZ_CP120232.1, read as the reverse complement.
GATATATCTGTAGTGTTTGGATTGTGGATCCAGATCTTCTGGTCCAAAACTTGCGATATCCAGTGCAGGCATTGAGCCATGACGTTGAGCGCCGGCCTGGAAAAATTTGGTTACCTTGCCCTTTCCTTTACTCTATTCGGCCCGGCGGCGATTGCACAATTTAACTTTGTACCGCCGGCTTCTATACCTCCAAGCAAGGTATTCACTGCTTTGCCTTGCACTTCCATCCGTATCTGCTCCGCAGTCTGGATAATGTATTCAATGGAATTATTAACCGGTTTGTCTTAACAGGTGACACCGTTAGGGGAGTGATTGCACTGCGGTTAGTTTTTGCTTAAGAAAAAGACCGGATACCAACAGAGAAGTTGAGCTTTCGCTGTTTGCACGAGGCTCTAAATGGACTGTAAGCGAATTCCGGGAATAGGGAAGACAACGATCAAAAAGCGAAATGAAGCTGACACTCGTGGAGCGGCTGCTAATAGTCGTATTAACAATGTGGATACAAAATGCTCGAATATGAATCCTTGCTTTTTTCTGGCGAGAAAAACTAACAAGTAGCTCTCTTTTGTGTCGCCAAGGGTTAAGGCCAGTGTTTTCAAACTGGCCAAAGGTCATTTTTAATTTTGAATAGAATAATCTTTAATGGTTATATTCCGCCCTCGGGTGTAAGTTCCCTAACTACCGAAGTTGGATTTATCCGATGTGCCGCAAACACTTTTAAAGATAGCATGGCAGACATAAAGCCCAATACAAAAAGAGCGCTGAACAACATGCCTCCGGTAATCACTGTTGCAAGACCCCGATAAATCGCGGCGCTGTCTCCTGGACTGAGTACTAACGGAAGGTTGCCAAAAATACAGGTTGTGGTCGTTAACATTATCGGACGAATGCGCAAGCTCACAGCACTTTTAATGGCATCAAATTGATGCATGCCTTTATTAATGGAACTTTGGAATTGATTCACTAAAAGTATCGCATTATTCACTACCAATCCCATCAGAATTACGAATCCGATCATCGTAATCACATCTAGATTTTGCATTACAAACAGGTTGAGTAGACGAAGACTGAGCATGCCCCCGGCAAAGGAGAGTGGAATTGCAAATAAAACAGCCAAAGCTAATTTAAGGGACCTGAGAGCAAAGTACATAAGCAATGCAAGAATCAACAAAGCTACACAAAAGATCTGAAAGAACTCCTGCAGAAATAATTTCAACTCGTTGGCACTGCCCCGAAATTGGGTGTGCAGGTCTCCATACTGGCTCTTATTAAGAAAGGCTAAAACGCTTCGATCTACCTGCTCAGTAAAATCCTTCATGGCAACACCCGTTGGTGGGGTCAGATTTAGGGAGGTACTTACTTCCTGGCCGACACGAAGAATGCTGTCTGGAGCTTGCGTAATCTGTGCTGACGTTAACTGCCTCAAAGGAATCAGGCCCTGCCCAGCAATCATAATTTCTGTATTTAAGAGCTGCTCAAGGTTGGCTGGTTCTTTGGCTTTAAAGTAGAAGGGAAGGGTATTGGTGCCTGTGTAAAAATTACCGATATAAATGCCATCAGTAAGTGCCATCAAATGACGATTAAACTCCGGTAATGTCATTCCCATACGAATCAGTTGATCCTGGTTGGGCTCAAATTCAATACGCAATCCGCGATTGCTCAATGCGCTCCCTTCAAGAATTTGTGCGCCAGGAAACTCTGAACGAAGATGTTCTAATAAGTCGCGCCCAGCTGCTTGAAGAACCGGTAGTTCAGCTCCTTTGATATCCAGTTGGCTTACACGGCTATTGGGCATTGCAAACCGGAGAAGGCCCCCTTGCTGCGTATGAATTCTGGTACCTATCAGTCCGGAGACAATATCCTTGTCAATCCATTTCTTAAATGCTTCGAAATCCCAGTCCCCTTGAGTATAAATGTAAAGGTGACACATGGTTGGATAACAGAGTGTGCCATAAGTAACTATTTGCTCTTCGAATCTCCCTTTTCCTTGTTCAATGCGATCCATAATTACCTGACCGACTTCGCGCTCAACAACTTCAACCGCCATAGGGCCTTCAAAGTTTATAAAGGTTGAAATCATCGCCTGTTTGGGGTCTGGAAGCACATCGACTGAGGGCGAACTGAGATAAGTCACTAATAAGGCAACAGGTAACCCAAGCACTAAAACGCAGTTACGAAAAGTGACTCGACCAATTGGTATCACTGATATAGCAGTCCAGCGTTGTAATATTCTATTAAGGGATTGAGTTCTTCCTTTTGGATTTACCTGCGGTGAGCCTTTTAGAAGATGTCGTGCCAATGCTGGCAAGAGCAGGAGGGCAAATAACAATGATGCAATAAGTGCGCTGGAAATGGTATAAGCTAGATCTTTAAAAAGTTGCCCCGTGGCTGACTGCATCGCCAGGATAGGTAAGAAGACGATGACACTCGATATCGTAGATGCTGTCAAGGCGCCGGTAACCTCCTTAGTCCCTTGCCTGATACTGGTTAGCAAGCTAGCTCCCTGGCCGCGTAAACGCTGGATATTCTCGATAACAATAATGGCGGCATCTACCATCAAGCCAATCGAGAGCGCAATACCTGCTAGTGAGATAACATTTATGCTTCTTCCGCCCAGGTACAGACCCAAAATTACCAGTGCAATACAAGCTGGTATGCTAGTGAAAATCAATACGAGTGTTCTAAAGTCTCGCAAGAACCAATACAAAATAATGCAGGCGAGAAAAGCTCCCAGGATCAAGCTGCTATAGACTAATTGCAATGAGTTGCGAATGCTTTTGGAATCATCGCGGCTGATCGCCACTTCCATTCCCAATCTACCGAGTTCTCCCTCATTTAGGTCTGATATTAATGTTTTGATCATATCGATGGTATTCAAAACATTAATATCCTCAGTAGGCATTAAATAGAAATAGAAAGAGCGGTTGCCTTCTAAAGCAAAATAATTCCAGTCGGAGGCCATTCTATTTTTTACTTTTGCAACGTCACCTAGGCGAATAATATGTGGCCCCCTGGTAGCAATTGGTAGTTTCTCAATATCAGCAATAGGGATCTGGCCTTTAAAGTGAAGGGCGTATTCTCTTGATCCGATAGTTAAATTACCGCCAGAGCGGTCAACCAAGTCACTCAAGCGAGACTGCACTTCATTAATGGTGAGTGATGCCTGAGTCAGGCCCCTGGGATCGAATTCGATATCTATCCTTTGCTCAATAGGTGTGCCGGCTACAGTAACGGAGGCTACGCCTGGAATCTTACTAAATGCAGGTTGAACATGATCTCGGAATGCCTGGGAAAGCTCCTGTTCAGTGGCCTGGTTAGTGGAATAAAGAAAGAAACTGGCCAAGGTTGCTCCGGCACCATTACTAAAATTATATAGGCGGGGAGCAGATACTTGGCTAGGCCAGTTGGGTACTTGGTTAAGCCGGGATAGAACGTCAATATACATCTGTTCCATATCGGCATTTGAATGAAAGGTAATCAATGTCCAGGCAAACCCGTTGCTAATGGTGGTCTGGATTTCCTCCAGAAAGCCAAGGCTGGAGAGCTCCTGCTCCAATGGGGCGACAAGTGCCTGTTCTATTTCCATAGCTGTCTTGCCCGGCCAAGAGGTAGCAAGAGCTATTTGCGGTCTGTCTATATTTGGTAGTAGCGTATTTGGAATTTTGACCCCATAAAATACACCTAGGCAAATAAGAAGAAGGCCGCAACTGATAATAACCGGACTATATTTTTCAATAATTTTCATGAGTCGCGGTCCACCGGTACTACTTCTTGATCTGCTTGCAGGTTCCCATTACCGAGAACTACAAGCTGATCGCCGGGCTGAATCTCTGAGATAACAATAAAATGATCAGCAAGTGTATCCAGGATTTCAACTTCGACTTTACGAACTTTGTTTTCCAGTCCTAATGCCCATGTATGGTACTTTCCCCCTCTAATAGCACTGCATCGGAAGGTAACTTGGTAATATTGCCTGCTTTTTCTCGAGGCCCTGTAGGAGAGAGCATGGAGATCTGGAAACGTTGGCCCACCAACAGAGACTCAAAGTGCTTCCCGTGGCCATCGAAGTATAGGGACAGATTCTGAGTGTCCCCGTCCATGGTTCGACCGATGTTTTTTAGGGAAAGCGGCTCTCCATCGTAACGAAATTCGTTCTTTTGAATAGCTAAATTCATTCCTACTTGATCCCTGGGTACCAAGCACTCCAGTTGTTTCTCATTCAAGGGAAGAAGCTGGAGAATCCGTTGTCCCTGAGTGAGTCTCTCACCAGGATGTGCCTCGACTTGTAAAACCTGGCTGTCTCTGGAGGCAAAGTGCTTCAGTCGCTCGAACCTATACTGATCTATTTCAAGTTGTTGCTTAAGTCTTTGCTTGCTCAGCCTGAAAGTACTGGCATTAAGTTTAAGGTCATTGAGTTGAGAGGGGAAACCATTTGAGCCTCGCGAAGAGGCATAAGTCTGGCTAGTTCCTCCTCAGCATGAGAAAGCTGACGTTCTGCAATTTCCAGGTCTGTTTTCAGGATATCCATACCTCTGGACAGGTAAAATCCATCCTGTTCTGCGACCAGCTCCCCTGCCTTGACAATAGATCCTACAGGCTTTACTGATTTCAGTTCGGCTTCAGCATGACTGGAAATTTGTGTTAGGGGTGGAGAGTTGACTGTGCAATAAATTATTGACCGCGTAGCTTGAAGCCATTCTTGTGCAGGTTGTATCCTGACTTTCTGCAGATCTGAAGCGTAACACTGTGATTGATATAGTACAGTTGAAAAGGATAGCGAGACCATAACGGCTGCTACTTTGATAGTCTTTTTCATCCTTGATCGCTTTCTTATTTTTTATGGCAAATAATTGACGAAAATCGATTTGCTAAGCAACTTGATGTTGTGTGAGGGGACTAAGACTGTATTTTACTAGTAGAGTCAGCAAGGCGAATGAGATCAGTTGAGAGATAGAAGAGATAAGATAATTAGTTTACTTAGTGTACTCCCTATAAATGAGGAATATCTGCAGAGAAGAGCGCCAAGGCTTTATTTATCTTCTATCTTAATAGATCTTTTCCCGGTAGCATTCGTAGTGGCTGAAGCTTACAGATGTTTTTGCCATATATGCGGACAAGAAAAGTGAGACTATCGTATCATATGCCTCGGGTTCATCTTTCACTAATATGAAAGTTTTAGTATCAGGGCATCATATTTCAGTGTCGACGTTTTCGAACCATTTCAGCTGGATATCTAATCCCCAGCTATGAATCATTAAATAGTCAATTCGTGCTTCCGGGGTCCAAAAGACTGGCTGGATACTAGCAGCCAAGGCACGAAGGAGAATAGCTGATACTATAGTTTTTATTTGCGCATCCTTGTAAAAAAAGCCAGCGACAACTTGTGGCTGGCTGGTTCCTTAGTGTTTTTATAATAATAAATAGCAAATTAATTGGAGGGGGTCGAAGCCTCTATTGCTGTCGTAGGTGGCAAGGAAAAGAACTGTATGTGTGCCTAAGCATGTTTAATACGCCTAGTGCACACTTGCATAGTCTTGTCTGCTCCATAAATAGAGTTTCTATTTCTCCAATACTATTCTTTGCGACTCCCTAATCCTAATTCTGCGATTTTTCTGCCGCTCCCCTCTAATTCTTACGCGCTCTCCAGACTTCATTCCCTTTTCTTTTAATTCTTTTGCATCGACAAAATAATATCGACCGGTGCTCTCATCCTTGATAGAGAATCTATGGTCAATTTCTCCAGTTTCAAAGTTTTCGGAAATTTCTTCTTCCAATACACCAGTTACGGTTTCCTCAGCTTGGGAATAAGTGGTTAAAGAAATTAACATAATTATAGTTACGAAATATTTCATGGTCTTGCCCTCATTTGCTAGTTGCTGTAGTTAACAGCAATAGTGGCGCTGTTATTACTGCTGTCCTTGGATTTAAGCTCAATGGTGACCCCAGCAGATGAGTCACTAAATTGATCGCCAGTAGTGGTAAGGGTTGCCACTTGATTAGCGGTTCCGTCATTTAAATAATGAATTGTTACCGCATTTGCATGGTGAGGATAGGGGTTCAAAACATTATGGGGAATATGGTATTCCACGTAATAGTGATTTTCTCCATTTGTACTGCCGTTACTTTCAACTTTTAAAAGTTGCGGTAGAGAGCTATTGAGTTCACCTGCAGTGAGCTCTACGGCCTGCACTACATAATCGGCATTGTTGCCAGCAGACTGCCTGATGGTTGTAGTATATCCAGGGAAGCTCTCATACCAGCCCATAAATTCTCTATGGGCACTACCGAATAACCGTGACTTCCAGCTGTTACCCATAAAGGCACCATTAGCTCCGTATTCGCTTTCGCCTTGGTCATTGGTATCGCCATCGTTATTGTCATCGTTACCGGCGTGGCTAAGTCCAATATTGTGGCCCAACTCATGCCCCATCACTAGTTGATCGGTATCTGCGGTAATGATGCTCCATCCCCCCGTACCGAAGCAACTCCTGTACCAACCAAGCCAGCATTATTTGCGGCTCGGGGAAAAATAAATACACGGTGTCTCCAGTCATTGAGATTCACAGGGCGGCTATTGGAATCTACAAAGTTATTTTGAATCCAGGTGGTAGCGTTATCTCTCCAGGTATAGCCACCATCTGAATATTGACCATCCTGTGAGGAGCCAGAGCGAGCCTGGGCATTCCCAACACTTAGTACGCCCCCACTTTGACTATCGGGGATGCTATAAACAAAGCAATCAATTGAGCTACTCTCATTATTGTCTTCTCCATAACAGTATTGTGCGAGTGACTGGTCGCTAATGAGATGGCGCTTAAATTTCAGTTGGCCGAAGGAGTTTTCTTTGTAAGTATTGTCCAGAGAATCCGTATCATTGAATGTCATATTGGCGAGTTGTGAAATACTAACGTCGTCAGTGACAGCGGCATCTGAAAAATTCATCAGAATAAAAACTATGCTATTTTCGGTAGCTTCAATAGTTTGTATTGCAAAGGTAATGGAGTGTTGATCTCCGTTTGTTAATTGAATAGAGATGGTGTCTTCTACAGATTGACCATTGTTGAGACTGGATGTATTGCTATTTAGCTGGTACTCCCAGTTCCCGCTATCATATAGTTTAAAGCTACCGTATTGACCTTCGATAGTGGACGCTTGGAAACCAGGGCTTTTGCTATCAGTGCCCTCCAGCTCCAAAGTGCCCTCTGCATACTCACTGGTACCTACAACCAAGGTGGCCAAGGGGTTAGCTGGATTGAATGTGTATTCACCGGTATCCGAATTCCCCCATTTGTTCCGGTATCCGACCCTGTATTTGAGCCGCTGTCAGCTTGAGGGGTATCTGTACTTTCCCCTCCACTGGAGCCGCCGCCACAAGCGGCCAAAAGGGCGGATAAGGTGATTGCGGTAAATATCTTAAGTGAACCGTGCATTGCTCTCTCTACTTATCTGTATATGCGTGGTAGCTGATGAAAATAGATATCTGGTGGACCGTCGTTATTTGGTACGGTTCCTGTGATTTGGCTGATTGATAACTTAGTAAGGTCAATTAGTCACCTTACGCAATAAACCAGTCTTCTTGTTGAGTGTTTAGGAGCTTTGTGGGGCATTAGTAACAGGTTTCGGGTGTTACTTTTCTACATCGCATCCAATCTTGTTTTTTTATCTATTGGTGACATTACTGGAGTGCTATTAAGTGGAATGACGCTGGGTGGAGGAAGGGGTAGCAGTGTTTCTTTTTTGGTTTGTTTGTGCTCCGTGTGACTTACTTTTTTAGCATGGTGAAAGGGTTGCCCCGTTGGCCTGATTACCCGTTATTAGTTTGTTGACAGGCAGCAGGTCATAAGTGAGAGAACTCAAGATCCGCATAGCAGCCTTATTATTGGTGTATTTGGATTTGGTGAGATGCAATTTAGCAAATGCTGATAGGGAGTAGCACTATATTATTGTGCTGCGGGTATCTCACTGGTGTTCTTAGAATCTAGAGTGCTAATGAAGTTTATCGTGTTCTTCGCCTCTACATTGGTAACTTGAGGTTGTTCTGCCGTAGCTTGAGAGAGTATTTGTTTACTTCTAATTACAAGTGGAGGCTAGGTACTTGGTGTTTTAAAGATTGGAAATCACCTGTTAAATTTAGGGATGACGTTGTTAGGCTGGCTTCCGTTGATAATTTTTGGTCGAAATAGGTTTACTTTTTGTTGTGATCCTCAATGTTAATTGATGGTGGATGCCTACTCATAAAAGGAGGGTCCTAGACTGTAAGAATATATTTTAATGATAGGGAATCACTTTTTTCTGGAGTTGATTTTTTGCTGCCATAGGTGCTGTTTTTTCATGGTTTCTAGTATTGGGGGTTATGCAATCAACCAGTAAGTTTAGTAATTTAATGAAAGTACGTGGATGACCTGGAAAAGCGATGCTGTGGCAGTCGATGCAGTATAATAGCTGCCCCAAGCACGAATTTTTGGTGTTTTGATGTATTTATTTTCTTATTTGTTAGTTTCTAATAAGGTCTTTTGAGGTGAAGATTTATATGGGATGGGGTTGCTTAAACAATAAACAATATAGAGGATTTAGAGTAGAAAAATAGAGCCTGTCAATTCATTATAAACTGTCTTATTGGTTGATTTTTTCCGCGAAAAGGCGCTTGTTATTAGCTGTAATTGGAGGAGTATTGACGCTCGGCTATACTGCCGATCCCACCTAATTCTTGAAATAGGTGGGAGAGAACTATAGTTTGCATAATAAGAGTATTTTTGCTGTGTCCAAGAGTTTTAGTGCACTTTCCAGTGCCTGGTTGTCTGGATTATTTTTTCTTTGGCTACCTGCTCTGGCCCTGGCTGGCGTATCGGGTCCCTCATCCAGTTCTACAGGAAAATTTACGTTAACATTAACTGGAACCCCTGAGTATCTTACCGAGTATAAAAACGGTTCTCGGGTGAGAGATATTGCAGTCAGTGGAAGTTCTGCATCAATCACTGTTTCATCAACAGGGACTTATAGGTATGACGCCTGGAGTAGGCTTTGTTTGATTTGGGGGTTTGGGGGTCGCTGTGAGGAATGGGATATTGAGAAAATTTCCCTCGGCAGCCATACGGTTAAAGTTACTCTCGAACCTAACGCTACTCCCCCGGGATCTATTTCTCTCCCATCTACTAGTACATCAGGCAATATTAGAGTGCAGTGGGGCGCTGCTTCCGTAAAACCAAAAAGTTATGAACTTTGGCGAAAAATTGAAGGTAGTACCACTTGGAAGATGGTTTACTCGGGCTCTGCCCTTTATAAGGACTTTTCTGACCTGATAACTGGAAAGTATGAGTTTCGGGCTCGTGCTTGCATCTCTGGTTGTAGCAGCTATACATCTTCAAAGAGTATTACGGTGGTTAGAACCCCACATTCAATTGGGGTGCCAGTAACAAATCTTTACGGCAGTATTGCTGTGTCGTGGTCTTCCGTTTACGCTGCGGAAAAATATATTCTTCAGGAACAAAAAGACGGCGGAGCCTGGACTCAGGTTTACAATGGTATAGGGACGTCCAATACTTTAACTGGTCGCAGTACCGGTAGTTATCTATATCGTGTTGCCGCGATCAAGGGCGGTATTACTGGTGCATTTAAATACTCTACTACTGTTACTGTAGTCAGGTCTCCACTCTCTATTAGTGTGCCTGTTGCGAGTGCCAATGGCATTTTGGCAATATCTTGGGCGGCAGTTTCTGGAGCGGACAAATATTTACTTCAGGAACAAAAAAATGGCGGCTCTTGGACTCAAGTCTACAGTGGTAGCGGAACGCAAAAAACGTTAACTGGTCGTGGTAGTGGCAGCTACAGTTACCGTGTTGCCGCAGTCAAGGGTAGTACCACTGGCCTCTATAAGCAGTCCTCCACGGTTACGGTAATTAGTATCCCTCAATCGATTACAGTACCAGCATCGAGCACTACTGGCAGTGTGACTGTATCTTGGTCGCAAGTTGCCGGTGCGGACAAATATGTTTTACAGGAGCAAAAAAACAACGGCTCCTGGACTCAGGTCTACAGTGGTAGCGGAACGCAAACAACCTTAAGCGGGCGGGGCAGTGACAGCTACATCTATCGGGTTGCCGCGGTCAAAGGCAGTGTCACCACGGCTTTTAAAAGTTCCTCGACGGTCATAGTATCTCGCCCCCCGCTGTGCCAGGGAACCTCACGCTACCGGGTAGTTCAACTGGTGCCTATAGCGTCAGTTGGAGCCCGGTTACCGGAGCGGCAAGATATATATTGGCTCAGTCCGGTAATGCTTCTGGCAGCTGGAGTTTGGCCGGAACCAGTAAACCTTTTAGCCAGAGCAGTAACGGAAATTATTCCTATCGGGTTAGAGCTTGTAAGACGTATGGTGGTGTTGAGGCCTGCAGTGGCTGGTCGAGTAGCAAGACTGTTGCTGTCAGCCTGCCAGTTTTGGCGATTCAGTCAATTAACGGCGGGTCTGTCAAATTATCTTGGAATATCGACGCGCAGGCACAAAGGATAACCCTGAAGCGAGGTTCCACTACTATTTATGACTCTGGCTGGAAAGAATCAGTAAGTAAGCAGGGTACGTTTACCGACTCCATAAGCACCAGTGGTAGTTACTCTTACTTCCTCACGACCTGGTACTGTTCCGTTGGGATTCCCGGCGGAGGCTGCCAAGAAGGCGAGCCATTAAATAATTTTGGCCCGGAGACAGCCAATATTATTTTGAAGCCAGGCCCATCAAGTTTACTTGCAAGCGTATCCAGTAGTTATGACGGTTCTGTGGGATTAACCTCCAATAGCTCTGGCCCTATCGAGTCGGTGCGTTGGCAAAAAGAAAAGCGGAAAGCGACTGGCCGGCAGATAGTTCCTACGGCTCTGCTGGGAGCAGTACCTTTTCCGTAACCGGGCTTACCGATGGTAATTGGGAGTTCCGCAGTAAAAATTGTAATTCCTCTGGCTGTAGTAATAGTTGGAGTACATCGGTTGGACTGCTGGTACGGAATCAACCCATACCTACGGCCCCGACGCTGGATACCATTACTAACAGTTCTACCGGTACACTTAAATTGAACTGGAGTGACCGCTCTGCCCAGCAAGTTTACAGGTACAAGCTCTACGAAGGCGGCAAGCTACTTGAAGAATTAACCACGAGCTCTGCGAATCCAGCGCCTCTCTCTGGCACCACGCTTCAGCGAGATGATGGCAGTTACAGTTACTACCTGATAGCTTGTAATCTGCGTGCTTGCTCCACAGCCAGCAATGTTCAATCTGTTATCGTCGCTAAAACTCCAGGTGCACCCAAATCCCCTAATCTATCGACAACTTTCTCGCGCACCGGTGAGGTTGATCTCACTTGGGGTAGTGCTAGTGGCACGATAGTGCACTATGAGATTATTGCCGGTACCGCATCGTCGGCAGAGGGGCCAGTAAGTTGGGATGAAAACGCACCGAGTAAACATACAGACTTAACGCGTTTGAGCAAAAAGCTGTCGTTGGAGAATGGCTTCTTCGCCTATCAGGTGCGCGCCTGCAACCAGGTATCGAGTTTTAGTAGCTGCTCAAATACGGTTGCCACGGATATTGTTCAGGTTGACCAGACCCCACCACCTGTAATCGTGGCGGTGCCCCCTTACAAAGCCTCGGCACTATCTACTACCGACCCAAGTGTGTTGGCCTCCGATCGCGTCGGCATCTTGCCCGGGGAATTCCGTGTGAGTGAATCCGGCGCGGCGACTTATACCATTCCGCTGCAAGTGGGCCCTTCATCCGGTGGCAGTACCCCGGCGCTCAGTGTGACTTACAGCAGCTCCGGCAGTAACGGCCCGCTCGGGGCCGGTTGGGGAATTAGTGGATTGTCCGCTATTAGCGCTTGCCGTAGAACTTTTGAAGAGGACGGTGCCAATGGCAGCGTCTTCGATCGGTTCTGTTTGGATGGCCAGCGTTTGAAACTAGTGTCGGGTCAGTACGGTAGCCTCGGCAGCGAGTACCGTACAAGCCTGGACAGCTTTGTGCAGGTACGGCTGGTTTCCAGTCCGGTAGGTAGCGGCCAGGGTTTTGAAGTGTACCGCAAGGATGGCTCTATCTCTTATTACGGTATGCATGAGGATGCACAGCAGGAGAAGACCTGGTATCTGAATACCCAGGAGGATAGTGTTGGCAACCGTATCGAATACACCTACCTGAAAGACACCGCGCTCGGGGAGCACTTGATAGAGGCGGTCGATTACTCTGCGAATGGTCACGATGCAACGCTGAATCGGATTCAGTTCCACTACGATACCAGCCGCAGCGATAAACGCTACGGATACAGTTTCGGACAAAAAACGGCATCAACCCGCAGACTCACCGCAATTACATCCACTGCGGACTCGATGGAGTTGCGCAGCTACAACTTCAGCTACCAGGAAAGCGCTACTGGCCGTTTACTGCTCGAAGAGGTTGAGGAGTGTGTGCAGGGTAACTGTCGCAAGCCCACGATATTTACTTATGCCCAGTTTGCCGGAGCGGGCATGGTGAGTGCGGCTGCTAATCCTAATATCTTCCACTCCGGTTACGAGGGTGGCAAGTATGGAGATGTCAACGGTGACGGACTCACAGATCTGGTGTTTATTCGTTACGACGGCAGTCATGGCAAACGCTATCTCCGTGTTGCCCTGGGCACTGCCGAGGGGGAGTTGGCCCTGCAATCCGAACAGATGCGTATCCGCGCCAATGAGCGCAAGGAATGGCATCTGTTGGACTATAACAACGATGGTAAGGATGATCTGCTCCACGCGCCGATAGATGACACCGGCACCCACTGGGCCGTGAATTTGTCTAATGGTAGCGGGTTTAGCAGCACTGATAACCCCACGGCAATCAGCTATCAGAAAGATCAGCTGGGTCAGATGCACGACTTTAATGCCGACGGCTTGCCGGACTTCCTGTCATTTACTCACGCTGTGGGCCTTCCTTCAGTGAGTGATACGCCCACCATGAAAATCCGTGAGCTGCAGCGCAGCAGTAGCGGAACACTCTCCTTCAAAAGCTCTGAGACGACTCGCAGCTTATCCCTGCCCACGGTCAGCGCTCCCGGAGGAGTGTCCTCAGCAAATTTCCTACGCACCACTCGAGTGAAACTGCGTAATACGGATATGGTGGCCGATTTCAATGGTGACGGTATTGCCGATCTGACTGCGATAATGCAGACAGATTGGACTTGTATCGAGGCACCGAGCGACTGCAACAATCAAAGTCATGTGACCGACAATCACTTCGTTGTACTGATGTCAGAGGGCGATAATAGCCACAGGGCGGTATTCCATCGTGCACTCAACGGAGAGATAGCACAGGTGGATGATGCCGAGCACCGGATCGCGGATCTCAATGGCGATAGTCTGCCAGACATGTTATTCCGCCCCAGCGCAGACTGGGATTGGGGCGTATATTACTTTACTGGTGAAGGGTTTATCTCCACGGGAACACTTCCAGGGGCTGTGGACGATAAAATCCAGCTATATGACTGGGATATGGATGGCCTGGTGGACATTCTCTATCCCAATGCCAACGATAAAGAAAACAACGAATACCAGTACCTCTATGTGCTGCCCAACCATTCCAATGGTTTTGGCAGCGCCATTGATACTAGCTTGCTGTTCGGCGCCGATACCAATGATCACAGCCATTTGGTGATGGATTTGACTGGTGATGGGCGACCTGAAATAGTCGAGAACTGTGCGAACCGCGATGAGCAGGAAAATCATTGCGATGATATGCGCAATCACTCAGGCTTTTTTAGTGGTCTAGGCGCTACAGATAAATATGTGCGTGTCTTTAAGCCCAAACATGCCGACAAGCCGGTGGATGTTCTTGAGTCTGTAGTGAATGGCTTTGGGGTGAAAACGGAAATCCGCTACGCGCGCCTGAATGATACCAGCACTAGTGTCTACTCACGTAAACTGGGTTCTTTCAAACTGAACTACGGGCGCAGTTCACCGGTATTCGATCTCTACTCACCGATGTACGTGGTACAGAAAGTAATCTCCGATGCACCGGCGGCCAATGACAATAACAATACGGTTGAGGCCCATTACCACTATGCCGGTGGGCGCATGCAGAGCGGTGGGCGCGGCTTTCTCGGTTTTGAATCGGTTACGACCTATGACCCGCAAAACCAAGTGAAGACCACCACTCACTACCGCCAGGATTATCCCTTTATTGGTATGCCTTCACAGACGGCCAAGGTGATTGAGTCCAATGCCAGTAATATCAAAACCCCGGCTACCTGTGAGGGTAGTGGACTCACCCTGATCAGCTGCTCTATCAATACCTTGGAATCCATAGCACCGGTATCGGGCAAAACGGTAATGCCCTATATCAGCCAAGCGGAGGACAAATCTTACAGCCTGAGCGGGAGTTACCTTGGCAAGGTGGTGACAACCACCAACTACACCGCAGCCAATGATATTCAATATGGCAATGTCAGCTCGGTAACTGTGAAGCACTATGATGCTTCTAATAACTTGGTGCAGAGCAAATCTACAAGTAACACATACGACAATGTGGTGAGCAGTGACCGCTGGCATTTGGCGCGCTTGCGTGAGAGCAGCGTCACCACCCAGCGATATGGTGCTCTGGTAGCACCGCAAATCACGCGAACCGCTCATTTTGATTACGATAACCAGACTGGCCTGTTAACCGATGAGTGGGTAGCTAAAGGTAGCGCACAAGAGTTACACACCCACTATGAGCATGACCGCTTCGGCAATCGTGTTGCATCCACGGTAACCAATGCGCAGGGCGAAAGCCGTACCAGTCGCACGGGTTTTGACGGCTATGGCCGCTACGCATTAAATCGGGTTAATGAACTCAAACAGACTGCCGAGCAAGCTCTGGAGATGGACCCCTTCGGCCAACCGCAGCGCGTGCTGGATATCAGCGGTGTGGAAACGCACTATGCCTATTCCCCGTTCGGCAATCGCTATTTTGAACACCACGAGACCGGCAGCCATGCTACTACCTTGAGCACACTCTGTGCTGACAGTGGTGGCTGCCCCACAATAGCCGGTGTGCCAGCTCACTTTAAAGTGACCACAGCCGGTATCGATCAGAGCCAGAGCGTGATGTACCACGATCGACTGGGTCGAGAGATCCGTAAACAAACTCAGGATTTCCATGGTAATCCAGTGTTTGTCGATACCCAGTACGATGAACAGTCCCGCGTTAAAAAGGTTTCCGACCCTTATGGCAGCGGCGGCTCTCCACGCTGGACCATTTACTCCTACGATATTCTCGGTCGCACCACTAATGTGGATACCCCCAGTGGCCAGTGTGACAGCACGATCACTTATAATGGCCTCACGGAAACTGCTACGAACTGTGCCCAGCAAAGTAAAGTAACGGAGAAAAACGCCCTCGGTGAGTTGGCTCAGGTTACCGACAATATCGGCGGCAAACTGCAGTACAGCTACTATGCCGATGGCAACCTCAAACAGGTGCGTACCCTTAACAGCGGCGGTGGTGAAACTTCAGCGACCAACATTGAGTACGATAATCTCGGCCGCAAGACCCGCATGGTAGACCCGGATAAGGGCACCTGGACCTACGGTTACACCGGCTTTGGTGAACTGGCCTGGCAGAAAGATGCCAAGGGGCAGGGCACCGCCATGAGCTATGACGCCCTCGGCCGTATGGTGACTCGCGCCGATTACACCAGCTTCGATAGCAATAGCCAAACGGGCACTCTGCAGAACTTCAGCCGCTGGTACTACGACCAGGATCCCGGCTGTGATTCCAAATTCCGCTTCGAAGGCAAACTGGTGGCCGTAGCCCAGGCCCCTGTCGCTATTGCCGCCGGTTGCAATGCCAATCTGGAGGATGTCAATTACCTCAAGCTGCTGCAATACGATACCTACGGTCGTCTGGGTGAAACGAATACCGGGCTCGGTGTACTCGATGGTGATGGGGACTTTTATGAAAAAGTCACCTACGACCAATACAGCCGCGTTAGCCGCAGTTTCGACGCCAGCAATCAGCAGGTGGGCGATAATGGGGATTATTTACGCGGTGTAGAAACTGTCTACAACAACTATGGCTTTAAAGTGGGTGTGCGCGATGTAACCGCCCCCGCAGACAGTGGTTACTATTACCGGGTTAAGCGCATGAATCTGCGTGGCCAGGTGGAAGAAGTGTTGCTAGGTAACGGCCTCACCACTACCTATGCCTACGATCCACAACATCACCGCCTCACCAGTATCTTAACGGATATCAATCCCGGTGTGGGTCAGGTGCAGAACCTGCATTACGATTGGAATACTATCGGCAATCTGCTCTCTAAAACCGACCTCAGTGGCGATGGCAGCTACCGCAAGGACCTGCAGGAACGTTTTGAGTACGACGGCCTCAACCGCCTGCGCTATGCGCGCCTCTATCAGGCCGGCAGCCAAACTGCCACCCAGGAGGTGCGCTACGATGATGCCGGCAATATCACCTATAAAACGGGCGTCGGTAGCTATGAGTACAGTGGCCCACGCCCTCATGCCGTAACCAAAGCCGGCAATACCAGCTATCACTACGACGACAACGGCAATATGAGTAGCGACTCAGGCAGTCGTACGCTGGATTACTCCGTCTTTGATAAACCCAGCCTGATTAGTAAAGGTGGCCACGATACGCGCTTCTCTTACGGCCCGGACCGCAGCCGCTTCAAGCGGGTGGATGACAACGGCAAAGGCACAGTGACCACCTTGCAGATCGGCAGCGTCGAGAAAGTGATTGAACGCAGTACCACCGGTGCTTTTATCAAGAGCTTTTATCGCCGCAATATCGCAGGGGTTGCTATCGAGCGTATCGAGCTGAATGCATCGGATGAAACTGCCGGTACCAGCACCCAGTATTTACACAAAGACCTCCAGGGTTCCCTGGATGTAATTACCGATAGCACCGGTCAGGTTGCCAAAGATGCTGCTGGTAACAAACTGGTTTACAGCTTTGATGCCTGGGGTAAACGCCGCAATGCACTGAGCTGGGAACAAATTGCCGGCGCGCCTGCAAATACGGTTAGCGCCCTCAGTGTGGGAGCCTTCAATCACCTGAGTAGTAACCGCGGTTATACCGGCCATGAAATGCTGGATGAGGTGGGCCTGATCCATATGAACGGACGGGTCTACGACCCGACCCTGGCCCGCTTTGTCTCCGCAGATCCGCTGATTGATGGAATCACCTCGGTCCAGGGCTACAACCGCTATGCCTATGTGCACAACAACCCGCTGACTTATACGGATCCTTCGGGGTATAGTTCTTGGAATAAGTACCGGGACTCTGTGGTGAAGCCGGTGGTCGCCGTGGCCATTGCCATTTGGACCGGGGGACAGTCTCTCGTGGCCCTGCAAGGTACAAATTATGCAGCGGCGGTGGGCTGGGCCGCTGCCGGCGGCGCCGCGGCGGGAGCGGTGCAAAGTGGCACGGTGAAGGGGGCCTTTTTTGGTGCCTTCAGTGCTGTGGCATTTATGGGCATTGGCAATGCCTTTCAGGGGGCGACATGGGCAACGAAAGGGGTTGTCGAAAAAGGGGTAATGGGCACTGGTCTGAATAGCTATGGCTATGCAGCGAAAGTCTTTGCTCACTCGGTTACCGGTGGTTTACTGTCTGCGGCTCAGGGAGGGAAGTTTAAACACGGCTTTGCCGCAGCGGGTGTGACCCAGGCCTTTGCAGGAGGTATAGATTCAATAGATGCTGGCAACTCTGGCTTTAGTGCGGCGAGAGTAGTTGCGGCGGCGGTTGTAGGCGGTACAGCCTCTGCAGTATCGGGTGGTAAGTTTGCCAATGGGGCGATAACCGCGGCGTTTTCCAGGGCTTTTAATGATGAGGGGCACCCTCCTGAACAAAAGAGAGAAGCAAATAATGATTTTGACTGGGAGGGCTATGACCTTGGGCCTGCTCCTACAGAAGAAATTCTAAGTTTGATGGCCATTGAAACACTATTCGGCTTTGAAGTTGATGTTGTAAATATCTCCATATTTGAGTTTGATTGGCGAACAGAAGTCACAAATACTTATGCTACTACAAGGGTTGATAGTATTTACCTGAGGAAGTCAAAAGAACATTTTTTTGATCGGCCATTTACTGTTCTTGAGGAGTATTACCACGTTATTGAACAGTGGAATACAGGAAGGATGACAAGAACGGGGTATTTAATTGAGAATGCTAGAAATGGGTATGATAATAATAAATGGGAAATTGAGGCTAAAGGCTTCGCGAAAAATAATCTCAAGCGATTTAAGCAGATAAAGGATTCATACCGTGATTAAATTCATTGTTGTAATGAGCTTGCTTTTAAGTGCGTGTGTGGGTGTTGGGGAAAATGTTATTGTTTTTCGAGGTGAGCTTTCAACTCCTGAAGCCACATTAAAGCCTATGAATTGCTTGCTGAGTTTGCAGAGAGATGGCGCCGAGCTTATTTCGTATGACATAAATGAAAAATTTTTTGTGGACTATGTTGTAGGGAGAAGGGCGCGCGTATATGAAGTTGAGATTGTCTGTGATGATGGAGTTGGAAAATGGTTTTTTAATTCAGATTCAATGTCACTTGGATCTGAGTCTGACTCAGTTATAGATTTTGGAAAAATTACTCTAACAAGAAATAGCGAATCGAAGTCATCCATAGAGTAAGAGTATCAATTCTTTCTGTGTATCCCTAAAAAAGCTCCGCTGGTGACCCCGGTGGGGCTTTTCAGGCAGTCGTACGCTGGATACACCGTCTTTGATAAACCCAGCCTGATTAGTAAAGGCGGCCACGATACGCGCTTCTCCTACGGTCCGGACCGCAGCCGTTTCAAGCGGGTGGATGACAACGGCAAAGGCACAGTGACCACCTTGCAGATTGGCAGCGTCGAGAAAGTGATTGAACGCAGTACCACCGGTGCTTTTATCAAGAGCTTTTATCGCCGCAATATCGCAGGGGTTGCTATCGAGCGTATCGAGCTGAATGCATCGGATGAAATCGCCGGTACCAGCACCCAGTATTTACACAAAGACTTGCAGGGCTCCCTGGATGTGATTACCGATAGCACCGGTCAGGTTGCCAAAGATGCTGCCGGTAACAAACTGGTTTACAGCTTTGATGCCTGGGGCAAGCGCCGCAACGCCCTGAGCTGGGAGCAGATTGCCGGTGTACCTGAAAATACGGTTAGCGCCCTCAGTGTGGGAGCCTTCAATCACCTGAGTAGCAATCGCGGTTATACCGGCCATGAAATGCTGGATGAGGTGGGCCTGATCCATATGAACGGACGGGTCTACGACCCGACCCTGGCCCGCTTTGTCTCCGCAGATCCGCTGATTGATGGAATCACCTCGGTCCAGGGCTACAACCGCTACGCCTATGTGCACAATAATCCGCTGACTTATACGGATCCTTCGGGGTATAGTTCTTGGAATAAGTACCGGGACTCGGTGGTGAAGCCGGCGATCGCTCTGGCAATTACCATTTACTCAGCTGGCACTGCATCAGGTGCGGCTTGGGGCTACTTCGGTACGGCAGTCACTAGTACTCAGGCCACGGCAGCGGTGCTAATTGGCGGCGCGGCAGCGGGAGCGGTGCAAAGCGGTACGGTGAAGGGGGCCTTTTTTGGTGCCTTCAGTGCTGTGGCATTTATGGGCATTGGCAATGCCTTTCAGGGGGCGACATGGGCAACGAAAGGGGTTGTCAGAAAAGGGGTAATGGGCACTGGTCTGAATAGCTATGGCTATGCAGCGAAAGTTTTTGCTCACTCAGTGACTGGTGGCTTACTCTCAGAAGCGCAGGGAGGGAAGTTTAAACACGGCTTTGCCGCAGCGGGTGTGACCCAGGCCTTTGCAGGAGGTATAGATTCAATAGATGCTGGCAATGTTGGCTTTAGTGCGGCGGGAGTCATTGCAGCCGCGATCGTTGGCGGTACAGCCTCTGCAGTATCGGGTGGTAAGTTTGCCAATGGGGCGATAACCGCGGCGTTTTCCAGGGCTTTTAATGAAGAGAATCATCCTACTGCACAAAAGGGAAGTGTAGAGAGGCTTAGATCGCTTGCGTCGGGAGTAATGCAAGGAAAATATGATTCTGCTAAATCAGCAGCCGCTGCGTTGCACACAGATGAAGGCCTTATGTCATATATTAAGCAATCTGGGCTTGAGGCTTGGGCCGTCATTGATAAAAAGACTTTTTCAATAAAAGAAATTGGTTTTGGATCCGCTCATGATGCAGAGGGAGTGTATGACGGGATGTTTCGACTTGGTGATAGTGTATGGCATAGCCACCCAAGTGGTAGGGATGCATGGACTGGGGATTTAGGGTCGATTGCTAATGCCGGAGGTAGATGGATATTTGCCTCTGGGGATCGTTTGACGGGCTTCGACTTGTGGACCACAGGTTATGCTAGTTCTGGTCAAATAAGGCGTGATTGGGGACGAGGGAATGTGACTATGCACGCCTATGGAGCTGCAGGTTGGACAACAGAGGAATTTAAATTCTAATGAAAAAAATATTATTTATGTTTTCAATATTTTTTCTTTTTTATTGGAGCTGTGCTTTTGGGTCTGACAAAAACTCTACTTTATCTCTTTATAATAAAAGTAATATTGTGGCTTTAGTTATCGTTGAAGAGGGGAGATCTCCGATGGGTTTTATCGGGTGAGTACTCGGGTAATCGAACAGTTCAAGGGAGTGGATGTATCTAAGCTTTCAATTATCCATGGTGAAAATCAGTGGTCAGATGCTTTGGCCAAACTTGGAGGAAAGTATTTGGTTCATTTGAATCCGTGTAATAAAGAATCTTGCAAAAGCATGAATGCAGATTTCTCGGTAATTGAAGTTGAAAGTTTTGATGCAAGTAGGCCAGATTTTGCACTAGTTCTCAAAAAGCTAAACTTGAAGAAAGATAATATTCAGAGATATAAGGGCTTTTATTGGTACCCAGTTGCATGCGTTAATCAGCCAGATAGAAAAATATGTAAAGAAGCAATAAAAGTCTTGCAATCGGCTCTTCGCAAAGAAAATAGTTAAAATCATTTGCACAAAAGGGAAAGGTTGTTGCTGGAATTTATGGAGCGGGTGGTCCGAATGCAGGTGATAATCCTGTGTTAGAAGCTCTTGTAACTGATATGGGAGGTCAAATGTTTAAGGCCAACCAGGAAGGAAAAATTGTTGATTACCTTAGTGCTGGGGCTGCAGAAGGCAAAGACGTTTTAATATTCGGTTACAGTCGAGGCGGAAATACAGCTATCAACGTTACCAATGCTCTTGGCAAACAGGGTGTCAGTGTTTCTCATCTAGTCACTTTTGATGTACATAGCTTATCAGATAGCACAACCTTTCAATTGAAATATAATAACATTGGTCAAGCGCATAACTTCTATCAGCGTAACCCAAGAACAGGTGGTCGTTTTGGATGGTGGGGTAGTAATCCCTATTGGGGTAGTCCTGTATCATCTTCATTTATAAATGTAAATCAAACGAATTTTACTGGCGCAAACTATAGTAGTGACGTTCCTGTATCTCACCTAAATATCATTCGACATTCCTTGGATTCTTTTTGAGATATATTATGGTTCGACAACTATATAGAAAATTTATTTTGTTAAAATTCGGAGTCTTTTTCTTTCTTCTTGTTGTGTGTGCTCAACTAAACGGAGAGTCATTAGAGGATGGTAAAATGTTAGAGGGCAGGATTTTATATGAGTCTTCAAAGCAACCGCTAGTTGATATAGAGGTATCCTTGTTTAAATTAAAAAAGCCCTTATTCTCAATGCGTGGTTGGGAGAAGATTGCGACAGTAAAAACAGGTAAGGATGGAAGTTTCTTTTTCAAAATCAATGAGGCTGGTCCATATGAAGTTAGGTGGAATCCTGAAGCTGATATTGTGCCCCATGAGTTTCCAGTAGAAGATTTTGAAGGGAAAAAAACTGTTGAAATTTTACACAAGGATAAGGAAAAAAAGTATACCCATGGAGCAAGAAGAAGCCATAAAGTATGTAAAACCCAGCGCTAAAAGCTGGGTTTTGTCGTTATGGCCTATCAAGCTTGTTTCTTCAGCTTGGCATTCTCGATAAACGTATCGATCACCTGAATCACCTGCCGCTTGGTGGCGGCGTCCAGCTTCTCAATCTGTTGCATCCGTCGCAGCAATCTGGAATCCGGTTGCTTGATCTTCTTCACCGGCTTAACACCGAGTAGCTCGTCCGTGCTGACCTTGAGGGCCTGCGCCAGGTCTACCAGCAGGTTGGCCGGCGGGTGTTCGCTCTTGGTTTTATATCAGTTGTTTTATGTCAAATCATCCTAATTTCAAATAAATAGCCTGTTTCTGGATGTCCACTAAAAGCCCCGCTGGTGACCCCAGCGGGGCTTTTTATTTAACTGATCTGCCGCTTGGTATCCCAGCGCCGGGATTGATACTTGATGATCATCCCATCCAGCAACTCCTTGACGATCTCTTTCTCTTCTGTTGGCAGTTAGCTGATAGCTTCAAATTGCAGCCTTAGCTGCTCATCCGGTCCACGCTCGTCTTCATCGAATACCAGTGAGTCAATGGTGATGCTCATGGCGATAGCAATCTGGCCGGCAGTCAGGCTGCTACCCAGGAGGTACGCTACGATGATGCCGGCAATATCACCTATAAAACGGGCATCGGTAGTTATGAGTACAGTGGCCCACGCCCTCATGCCGTAACCAAAGCCGGCAATACCAGCTATCACTACGACGACAACGGCAATATGAGTAGCGACTCAGGCAGTCGTACGCTGGATTACTCCGTCTTTGATAAACCCAGCCTGATTAGTAAAGGTGGCCACGATACGCGCTTCTCTTACGGCCCGGACCGCAGCCGCTTCAAGCGGGTGGATGACAACGGCAAAGGCACAGTGACCACCTTGCAGATCGGCAGCGTCGAGAAAGTGATTGAGCGCAGCACCACCGGTGCCACTATCAAGAGCTTTTATCGCCGCAATATCGCAGGGGTTGCTATCGAGCGTATCGAGCTGAATGCATCGGATGAAATTGCCGGTACCAGCACCCAGTATTTACACAAAGACCTCCAGGGTTCCCTGGATGTAATTACCGATAGCACCGGTCAGGTTGCCAAAGATGCTGCTGGTAACAAACTGGTTTACAGCTTTGATGCCTGGGGCAAACGCCGCAATGCACTGAGCTGGGAACAAATTGCCGGCGCGCCTGCAAATACGGTTAGCGCCCTCAGTGTGGGAGCCTTCAATCACCTGAGTAGCAATCGCGGTTATACCGGCCATGAAATGCTGGATGAGGTGGGCCTGATCCATATGAACGGACGGGTCTACGACCCGACCCTGGCCCGCTTTGTCTCCGCAGATCCGCTGATTGATGGAATCACCTCGGTCCAGGGCTACAACCGCTACGCCTATGTGCACAATAATCCGCTGACTTATACGGATCCTTCGGGGTATAGTTCTTGGAATAAGTACCGGGACTCTGTGGTGAAGCCGGTGGTCGCCGTGGCCATTGCCATTTGGACCGGGGGACAGTCTCTCGTGGCCCTGCAAGGTACAAATTATGCAGCGGCGGTGGGCTGGGCCGCTGCCGGCGGCGCCGCGGCGGGAGCGGTGCAAAGTGGCACGGTGAAGGGGGCCTTTTTTGGTGCCTTCAGTGCTGTGGCATTTATGGGCATTGGCAATGCCTTTCAGGGGGCGACATGGGCAACGAAAGGGGTTGTCAGAAAAGGAGTAATGGGCACTGGTCTGAATAGCTATGGCTATGCAGCGAAAGTCTTTGCTCACTCAGTGACTGGTGGCTTACTCTCAGAAGCGCAGGGAGGGAAGTTTAAACACGGCTTTGCCGCAGCGGGTGTGACCCAGGCCTTTGCAGGAGGTATAGATTCAATAGATGCTGGCAATGTTGGCTTTAGTGCGGCGAGAGTCATTGCAGCCGCGATCGTTGGCGGTACAGCCTCTGCAGTATCGGGTGGTAAGTTTGCCAATGGAGCGGTGACGGCGGCTTTTGCTTCATTGATGAGCTCGATAGGGCAGGATAGGCAAAGAAAGCCCTCTACATCCTATGATTCAGCAGGTGGAACGGAAAGTGTTGTACCAGAAGGAGAGAGGCAGGCTTATCTTGATAAACGATTAAGTGAATTTAAGAAAATAATTGGTGAAACGGAATATCCTTCGAGTTATGCGAGACCTAATGCTGAAAAACTAACGGTTAGTTACGATAGTTCTTATCGTGGTGTTGCTGTAATTAATTCAAGATCAGGAGAGATCACTGTTGGTCCAAGATTTTTTACTGCCCTTGGCGCTCCGGTAGAGGCTACGCCTGCACAAGCAGTATTTATTAAGTCTTTAAATGCCAGTCAATATGAAATGTTTGTTTTTAGACATGAATTGGCTCATATGCATCCATCCAACATCAAAATGGTAAACAATTGGGTTGATCCTGTACCTTCCCGTGAGACTGCTCCCTGGGAAAAAGATGCTACTTCGAGGGCTGTAAATTGGGCGAGGAGAGTTTATGCAGACTAATTTCCTTACATTGATTTTATATTTAGCTTTAATGTCTTCTGCAATCGCAGATCAAAGAGAGTTATCTTTCAGAATTCAAGGAGGGAGTGAAATTCCAATGAACATTGACTTTTATAAAAATGGTCAATTCCATAATAATGAGTACGATGTTAGTTGGAATTATACGGTTTGTGAAAATAGTAAAAGGTACAAATGTATTGTAACGTCTACCCCATTTTTAGTTTTCTCTGTTCCTAAGATTCCTTTATCAAAAGGTGACAAGTGGGAGTTCTCTGGGTATAGGTTTGAAGTGTTATCGGAAAATGGTGGTGCGGGGGAAAAATTATATTTTATAGAATCAAAAGCTACTGATGATTTGAAGCGTAAGCTAACCGGGAGTAAGTCATCTTTTTCTTTGCAAAGGACGGTGTTTTTATATTCATTGGCTGAGGGGCTTGTGTCCTTTAATAAATATTTTGATAGCGCAACGGAAAGTTGGACGATTATTAAGCCCTAAAATTCCAGTTAACCGCCATTATTGGTAGCTGAGTTCGGCACTAGCTTTAGTGATTAGTTTCTGATGTTAGCAGGATAATCTGCCGGGGCTTTGTTGTTTTTGTGGGTCAGCAAAACCGCCTGAGCTATTGCTCGATCTTGTCAAGCCCTGTTTGGTGAATGTCGGGAAACCTATCCACGGCGGCCACCAGCTCCCGCGCCGTTGGCGCAATCCAGGTAATGGCCTCCAGTGTGTCCCGATGTTGCTGGGCTAGGTCTTGCCAATGCCAGATAGGTTCATGATGAAAATCCGGTTGCGCAGATGGCAGATGCGCTGAAAGCGTCGGGAAAGGTTGTTGCGGGTGCGCAGGCGGCGGGGCATTTCTGGGAAGGCAGTTTTTAGCAGGCGAGGCCACAGTACCTGTTTATAGCGCCGATCCAGTAGGCTGGTCCAGAATCCAAAACTGAGTTCCGCGATCACGCGTCCGGCATCCAAACCACCCAAAGCCTGCTGCAAACCGGCAGCAGCGGAGTCAGCACCAGCGAACAAATTGCCGCCGCGTTCATAACGGAGCGCATGGAATACCTGCCGCAAGGCTGGAGCGTTATCGAAGCCTGGAAGCGGCTTGATACCGAATGGCAGTACTACGTGAGGCTGCTGCAACAGGAATGCCGGCACCTGATCGAAGCCATCGAAGAAGCGGCACCACCGTTCTAGCCAAGCACCAAGAGGGGCACAAACGTCCCTCGGCTTTAGCCGCCTGTCGGCGGTCAGGCGCTGGCTATGCAGTGAAAGTCTTTGCTCACTCGGTTACCGGTGGTTTACTGTCTGCGGCTCATTAAACACGGCTTTGCCGCAGCGGGTGTGACCCAGGCCCTTGCCGGGGGTATCGATTTAATAGATGCGGACAACGCTGGCTTTAGTGCGACGAGGGTCGTTGCAGCGGCGCTTGTGGGCGGCACAGCCTCGGTGGTCTCTGGAGGCAAATTTGCCAATGGGGCGATAACCGCGGCGTTTTCCAGGGCCTTTAATCATGAGAATCATCCTACTGCACAAAAGAGCAGATCTCCGCTAGATGAGGCTATTGGTAACGCTCATTCGCGACTTGATGCTCTTAGACGTGGCCTTGAAGATGCAAACTCAATTTGGGAAGGTCAACACTTAGGAATGTATGTATATGAGGTCGATGGGAAGTATATTCTATCACAACCCTTTCCAGCAGACGTGGAGGGTGGTTATTTGATTAACCCAGATAATCAAGGGTTTGCGGGCACCTCATTTTCTGTTGATCTTGACGAAGTAAATATAGCTGCTGTAGCTATTAATGATGTAACTGGGACATGGCGGTCTCCAGAACAATGGAGTAAAGGGGTTTATCTAAACTGGTCTAGTCAAATTGATGGGCCTGTTTCTGTGACTATTAATAATAATAGTTATCCTTGGTATAAAACTAGCTGGAGATTTCAACAGGATCAATGTATGAGAACTGGATGGAAAGATGGGCCATGTTGACAAAAACGATTGCTAAAATTATCTATGTAGGGCTAGTCAGTTTACTTGCTTGTAATGTACAGGGAGGTGAATTAGCGAAGCATGTATCAATTTATAAGCTCATAGTCGAGCCTGAAAAATATGATGGCCAGCTTGTGATGGTGTCCGGTTATATTGGTGGAAGGAATGGTCCTAGTAGAGGCTTGTTCGTTAGGAAAATTGATGCATTAATTACTAACACGGTGAACAAAATAAATTTTGATAGATCTTCTGCATCTGAAGCTGTATTTGAAAAATGTCCATGGTCTTATGCGACTATCGTTGGGAATTTTTCAGTTTCACCTGCCGCTGGTAAATTATCATTAAAAAATATTCGATCTGTTAGCTCCTTTGATATCTCTAATGAGGAGCAAGAGGTTAAACGCCTATCTTGCTATCATGAATAGTCGGAATCAGTATGGATCTGGAGCAATTTTCACGCTGCATATAAGCAATAAACTATGATTAATAAAATTTTTTTAGTGTGATTTTGATCTTAAGTTCTGTTTTTGTTCAGAGTGATGAAGTGGTAAATCAATTTAATAAAAAAGAGTTTATTTCTCACTTAAATGAAGATATGGATAGGTTGTATAGTTTGTCTCAATCAAAGACGTACGACAAAAATTCTTCGTGTAAAGAAGCTGAGATACTGCGTAAATATTTTTTGAAAGACCCTGTTGTAGAAGCGAATAATGCAATAGATAAAGGTGAGCTAAAATACTTGGTTGTCAGTGGACCGCAGTTAGAGATAGTTGCGGATGGGATGCTAGAGACGATAAGTCGGCAGTTAATAAATAGTGGGAAATTTGAAGTTGTTGAGGGAGTTGCCGATAGTGTCTCTTGTGGTGAACAGCTTTATCTAACGAGATATGCTCATTGGTATATCTATGTATATAACTCGGTTTTGTATATTAATTCTGTGAGTGCTATTCAAGATACACGCAGATAGGGAGATATGAAACACATACTGGATATCCGGTGCACAGAGATATACCGGAAAAAAGGGAAGACTTGGGCTTTCTTCAAATCGTAATCTTACTGAACCGAATAAAAGCCCCGGCAGAATAACCTGCCGGGGCTTTTATTCGGGTATGCGTCCAGCGCCGAGCCTCATACTTCACAATCATGCTTTCCAGCAGTTCGCGGATAATCAACTGTTCCTCGTCCGCTTTGTCTCCGCAGATCCGCTGATTGATGGGGTGACTTCGGTCCAGGGCTACAACCGCTACGCCTATGTGCACAATAATCCGCTGACTTATACGGATCCTTCGGGGTATAGTTCTTGGAATAAGTACCGGGACTCTGTGGTGAAGCCGGTGGTCGCCGTGGCCATTGCCATTTGGACCGGGGGACAGTCTCTCGTGGCCCTGCAAGGTACAAATTATGCAGCGGCGGTGGGCTGGGCCGCTGCCGGCGGCGCCGCGGCGGGAGCGGTGCAAAGTGGCACGGTGAAGGGGGCCTTTTTTGGTGCCTTTAGTGCTGTGGCATTTATGGGCATTGGCAATGCCTTTCAGGGGGCGACATGGGCAACGAAAGGGGTTGTCCGCAAAGGCATCATGGGTACGGGCCTGAACGGCTATGGCTATGCAGCGAAAGTCTTTGCTCACTCGGTTACCGGTGGTTTACTGTCTGCGGCTCAGGGAGGGAAGTTTAAACACGGCTTTGCTGCAGCGGGTGTGACCCAGGCCTTTGCCGGGGGGATAGATTCAATAGATGCTGGCAACTCTGGCTTTAGTGCGGCGAGGGTAGTTGCGGCGGCGGTTGTAGGCGGTACAGCCTCTGCAGTATCGGGTGGTAAGTTTGCCAATGGGGCGATAACCGCGGCGTTTTCCAGGGCTTTTAATGATGAGAATCATCCTACTGCACAAAAGGGTAAAGCTCTAACAATAGGATTCCTTGGGGCGGGAGGTGAGAATAGTGGAAATAATGTTTCTTTTAAAAAGTATATAGAAAGCCTTGGTGGAAATGTTATGTCTATGAGTGAAGCAAAAGAAGCAATACTCAATGCAGCAGAGGGAACAGAAATTAATTTGCTAGGTTATAGTCGTGGAGGTAATGCTGCCGTTCGTTTAACAAATTGGGCCGGTAAGCAAGAAATCAATATTAATAATTTAACTACGTTCGATCCTCATAGCCTCAGAGGAAATTTTGTTCTCAAATATAATAACGTAAATACGGCCACCAATTATTACCAACGTAATCCGACGACTGGTGGGTTTGGAATTTTGCCCTTGGGGACAAATCCATACTTAGGTCGCTCTGTTAGTTCTCAGTTCATAACGGTCGGAGGTCAGAACTATACAGGTAATACAAATGTTAATCATATCAACATTGTTTCTTATGTTACTGGATTTTAGGTGAGCCAATGAAATTTTCCACGCATTACATAATTGTATTTACGGTATTTATATTAAGCTTTGCCAGCACAATTGTGAGAGGTGATGATGTGAATATTTCAGGGGTAGTTGTTGATGATGTGTCAGGTTTCCCTCTGGGAAAAGTAAATGTAGAGCTTTATTTGTTTGAGCAGGGGAGTATTTTTAAAATGGGTACTTATAAGCTTTTCAAACAAGTAGAATCTTCGGATGAAGGTAGATTTGATTTTGCTGTGGAAGAGGGTGAAAGCATTCAGATTAAAACCAAAAACTCTGGTGCTCCATTATATGGTGGTCTTATAACGATCGACAAAGTTTCACAAGATAAATCAGATATAGTTATAAGGCATAAATCAAATAAGAAGTAGCTCTAAGCCCAGAAGGTTATGAGTAGCCCCCATAAGTTGCACAAAAGGGGAATACTACTGAAAACTGGTTCTTCCCTGGTGAACATAAGTATACGCATGTATCACCAGTCGTTTGTTCAGCGAGCGCAGAAGGTTGCACGCAGGCAGCTATCGTAAATACTCTAAACAGAGTTGGTGCTCACCCTAATCAAGAAAAACCGTTTGTTCCTGGTCAACCTTATACTGCGGATGCAGATATCCCAGGCCCATTTGGAAAAGACCCAATTAACACTTTTGCTCTTTATGACTCCAATGGAAATCAAATTGGTTTAACTAATGTAACAACACCAGATCATGCTCTTCATCCTGGTTTTGTTGAGCGGACAGTAATTAATATAAATGGCTCATTCCATATCCAAACTTATGGTGGTGGAACTGGTCCGTTAGGAGGACCAAATAATTGGCTAGATGGATTTGTTTGGGGGCCAGTTGATAATAACGTGATAAAACAATTTCAATAGAGACCAAGTGAATGGATAATTTTATGGAATCAATATTTGTATTGTCCGGACATATTGTAAGTAATGTTGGAGGCTTGGTTGCGATATTGTTAATTGGATTTCTTCCGCTCTATGTGTTTTTCTTCGTATGTTATAAAAGGAAAATTGCAATTAAGTCTGCATTGCCGATTGCCTCTTTGGCTTTAGCGGGTATGTTGTCTTTATTTTTAATTGCAGTTTTTGCAATGACAGCAATGACCTTGGGAGCATGGGGCTAAATTGAGTTGCTAAAGGTGCTTTTCCTAAAGCCCTGGCATCCGCTGGGGCTTTTTCGTTTTAATTGCTTATGGAAAAACATCCGGCTAAGGTAAAACCCGCGTCGGGGCAAAAAAATGGTAAAGAGCCAGTGGCTCCGGGAAAAATGGTTCCTAACTCTTTGATTGCGCTAGGGAAAATGGAAAGTTAAGGTGCGACCGGTCTCGGGGTGATGTCTTTGCACAAAAGGGATCTAGGACCGCTTATGTTGGCGGTTTTATGGATGATAAAAATGAATTTGTTAAAAGCATGTATGAAGCTTATGGCAAAGAAGGAGATATATATTTCGAGCATCATCAGAAGAAAGAATTAGCTGCTTGGATTGATGAAAATAATTCTGAATATTCGCTAACAGTAATTGGTCATAGTTATGGTGGTAATTCTGCAGCAAGAGTAATCGCTGCTGGCCATCGTGTAGATCACTTAATTACAGTTGATCCTGTTGGTCGATTTAAACCTAATTTTACGAATGTAGCTATATACTCGGAAACATGGACAAATTACGTGGCTACCGGTGGTGGTATGAATAGGAATAACCTTGTCGCTAGAGCTGGTGGTTGGTATGGGCATAAGCCGGAATGGTATGCAGATGCTCATATTCTAATTAATAAAGATCATGTGGAAATATGCTTCCAGTATTGTAGGCCTTAGTATGAAATTAGTTATTCATTGTCTAGTGGTTTTGGTTGTAGTTTATCCTCTAGTAGGTTGTGGTGAAAAACAAATTGAACTATCAAACATTCGTATGGAGAAAATTGATCGCTTAGAAGCAAAAAAACTAATTCCTGACGATCAAAGATTGCCTTTTAATGTTAGGCAGTCTGTTTCAATTTCAATTGTTGAATTCGATTTTGACAAAAAAAGCTAGAAGTCCTCCCTGAAGAGGGAGGGGTGCTTAAGGTGGAATTGCTTAGGTGTTTGAATGGTGAGCAGCGAGCAACATCATTTATTTATGCTAGAAAAATAAATGTCTCTCTGAGTACTAATAAACGGGAAGCACTTCTGCCGGTGGGTGAAGCGTACTTTTTTGTAGATAGTTCTTTGGTAGAAGATACTTGCTTTACGGTTGTATTTAAGAGTTTAAGTCGCACTACTAAGTCTACTATTTACAGGCTCCCTTAATCTGAAGCCTGTTTCTGGCCCCTCTTAAAAAGCCCCACTGGTGACCCCAGCGGGGCTTTTTGTTTAACCGATCTGCCGCTTGGTATCCCAGCGCCGGGATTGATACTTAATAATCATCCCGTCCAACAACTCCTTGACGATCTCTTTCTCTTCCGTTGGCAGTTGGCTGATAGCTTCAAATTGCAGCCTTAGCTGCTCATCCGGTCCGCGCTCGTCTTCATCGAATACCAGAGAGTCAATGGTGATACTCATGGTGACAGTAATCTGGCCGGCAGCCAAACTGCCACCCAGGAGGTGCGCTACGATGATGCCGGCAATATCACCTATAAAACGGGCGTCGGTAGCTATGAGTACAGTGGCCCACGCCCTCATGCCGTAACCAAAGCCGGCAATACCAGTTATCACTACGACGACAACGGCAATATGAGTAGCGACTCAGGCAGTCGTACGCTGGATTACACCGTCTTTGATAAACCCAGCCTGATTAGTAAAGGCGGCCACGATACGCGCTTCTCCTACGGCCCGGACCGCAGCCGTTTCAAGCGGGTGGATGACAACGGCAAAGGCACAGTGACCACCTTGCAGATCGGCAGCGTCGAGAAAGTGATTGAGCGCAGCACCACCGGTGCCACTATCAAGAGCTTTTATCGCCGCAATATTGCAGGGGTTGCTATCGAGCGTATCGAGCTGAATGCATCGGATGAAATTGCCGGTACCAGCACCCAGTATTTACACAAAGACTTGCAGGGCTCCCTGGATGTGATTACCGATAGTACCGGTCAGGTTGCCAAAGATGCTGCCGGTAACAAACTGGTTTACAGCTTTGATGCCTGGGGCAAGCGCCGCAACGCCCTGAGCTGGGAGCAGATTGCCGGTGTACCTGAAAATACGGTTAGCACACTTAATGTAGGAATCTTTAATCACCTGAGTAGCAATCGCGGTTATACCGGCCATGAAATGCTGGATGAGGTGGGCCTGATCCATATGAACGGACGGGTCTACGACCCGACCCTGGCCCGCTTTGTCTCCGCAGATCCGCTGATCGATGGGGTGACTTCGGTCCAGGGCTACAACCGCTATGCCTATGTGCACAATAATCCGCTGACTTATACGGATCCTTCGGGGTATAGTTCTTGGAATAAGTTCAGAGATGCTTTCATAAATAATCGCGATCTATATCGCTATATGGCTGGCAAACCGCTGCTGAATGCTGTCGCCCAGATAGCACTTTGTGTCTCTACGGGGCCTAGCTGTCCTGGTGCGCTGGCAGCTTACAGTGCGGCGCAAACTTATCATGTTACCGGTGAGATCGGCCGGGCCTTTGCGAATGGTGTACTCGCAGCAGCTTCAGCGGCGGCCTTCAGTGGTATGCCCGGAGGCTGGAGTACGACCAATATTACCATTCGCGGTGTGATCGGGGGTGCTGTCGCAGATCGGCGGGGGCAAGTTTGGCCACGGCTTTATTTCAGCGGGGGTCGGTGGTGGTTTTGCCCAGGATACCCATGTGATGGTGAAGATGGCGGTTACAGCGGCTTTTGCGGCGATTGGGCAGAGTGGTGAAGGGTTGCCTGACTTTGGGTCAGACAGCAAACAAATTGGACTTTGTGCCTCTGAAGGCAAATGTTTACCGAAGGACTATAGCGATGTGGAGAAGGCTACGATTCTTGATCGTACAAATGAAATAACAGCCGATATCAGAAATACATCATATGGTTCTGCTCAAGCTGCTGCCGCTGCGTTACATGAAAACGAAGCCCTCAGAGAAATGGCAGAAAAATATGGGATTGAATTTTGGGCCGTTATTGATAAGAAAACCTTTGCAATTAAGGAGGTAAGCACAGGCTTCTCTTCAGGCGAAGCTTTAGGTGCGCACGATGGTGCGTTTAGGTCCGGGACAGCATTTGGCATACCCACCCATCTGGCGGGAAAGTATGGAGTGGAGATTTACAGGCAACTGTTGGGGCAGGAGGCCGCTGGGTATTTGCCTCAGGGAGGCAGCTTAGTGGGATTGACATTTATACAACAGGCTATACGAGACCTTCACAGATTGTTGCTGATTATGGCCGAGGCAACGTAACGCGGCACATATATGAAGGCGGAGAATGGTCCACGGAGCAATATAAGTTCTAAATTGTTGTAAAGGAAATTTGAAATGAAGAAATTTATTATTTCATTACTACTATTTGGATGCTCAGGTTCAATAGCGGAGATACCATTTTCTTTTTCAGCAGAGCAACTTTTTTCTTCTTCCGATGTGGTGGCAATTGTTGAGCTCTCGGAAGGAAAGTTGACTAATGAAGGGTTGTATCTGCTTAAGGCATCTCTTGAAAAGAGCATAAAGGGAAAAAAGAGAAACTCTTTTTTGAGTTTTGCCCACAGGGTAGGTCATTTCTCTGACAAGCCAGATAGGTTAGGTGGTAAATATCTAGTTTTTCTAAAAACTCATAATGGGATCTATACGACTAATACAGAAGGATTTTCCGTTATCGAAGTCGCTGAAATAGCGGCTGAGCGTCCGGATATGGAGCTGGCGCTTAGGAGGCTAAATCTAGGATCAAATCGAATTGTAAATGACTTTGATAAAGAAACCGTATGGTATCCCGTAATATGCACATATGGATCAGAAAAAATATGTGAGAATGCTTTTGATATTTTAGAATGTGCACTCAGGAAATAATGGGGTCAGATCAAAGCCCTGGAAGGGCAACCTGCCGGGGCTTTGTCGTCAAGGACTATCAAGCCTGCTTCTATTGAGCAATTTAATAGTAGCTCAAATATTTATCATGTTTCTCCGGGAAGCTATGAGCTTTATGATAAGTTTGGTGCTCAATAGGAGATTAAATTTGGATTTTAAAATTGGTGATGTAATTAGAGTCAAGGTTGAAAATGTAAACGATTCTGGCTTAGAGGTCGTTAAGGATGGGTGTAAAGGTGTTGTTCGCATAATTGATTTAGATTGGGATGCTTATGGAATTTTGGAAAAAATGTATGACGACTACAGTTGCTCTGATGAGGTTGATGTAAAAGTAGTAGCTATAGCAGATAATCGATTTAGAGGCTCAGTTAAAGATATTTACCCTGAAAAAAACCCTTGGAGTAATCCAAGCATATATCGAGCTGGAGAGGCCTTTAATGGAATTGTTAGTAGGGAAGCTGAGTTTGGTTATTTCATAAAGCTAAGTACAGGTGCAGTTTCGCTTTTGATGAAAAAAGAAAGTGAAGATTCAAAGTTAAAGGTGGGAGCGTCAATAGAGGTTATAATTGAATCAGTTGATCCTTCTTTGGAAAAATTGATTGTCTCTGCTAAATAAATTAAAAATTCCTAGTTTTTTAGCTAGGAATTTTTAATTTTTAGGGTTCGCTAGTCAACTCCAAGCCCACTTCCATAATATCGCAGGCGTTGCTATCGAGCGTGTACAGCTGAATGCATCCGATGAAACTGCCGGTACCAGCACCCAGTATTTACACAAAGACCTCCAGGGTTCCCTGGATGTAATTACCGATAGCACCGGTCAGGTTGCCAAAGATGCTGCGGGCAACAAACTGGTTTACAGCTTTGATGCCTGGGGCAAACGCCGCAATGCACTGAGCTGGGAACAAATTGCCGGCGCGCCTGCAAATACAGTTAGCGCCCTCAGTGTGGGAGCCTTCAATCACCTGAGTAGTAACCGCGGTTATACCGGCCATGAAATGCTGGATGAGGTGGGCCTGATCCATATGAACGGACGGGTCTACGACCCGACCCTGGCCCGCTTTGTCTCCGCAGATCCGCTGATCGATGGGGTGACTTCGGTCCAGGGCTACAACCGCTACGCCTATGTGCACAACAACCCGCTGACTTATACGGATCCTTCGGGGTATAGTTCTTGGAATAAGTACCGGGACTCGGTGGTGAAGCCGGTGGTCGCCGTGGCCATTGTCATTTGGACCGGGGGACAGTCTCTCGTGGCCCTGCAAGCTACAAATTATGCAGCGGCGGTGGGCTGGGCCGCTGCCGGCGGCGCCGCGGCGGGAGCGGTGCAAAGCGGCACGGTGAAGGGGGCCTTTTTTGGTGCCTTCAGTGCTGTGGCATTTATGGGCATTGGCAATGCCTTTCAGGGGGCAAAATGGGCAACGAAAGGCGTTGTCGGCAAAGGCATCATGGGTACGGGCCTGAACGGCTATGGCTATGCAGCGAAAGTCTTTGCTCACTCAGTTACCGGTGGTTTACTGTCTGCGGCTCAGGGAGGGAAGTTTAAACACGGCTTTGCCGCAGCGGGTGTGACCCAGGCCTTTGCAGGAGGTATAGATTCAATAGATGCTGGCAATGTTGGCTTTAGTGCGGCGAGGGTCGTTGCGGCGGCGGTTGTAGGCGGTACAGCCTCTGCAGTATCGGGTGGTAAGTTTGCAAATGGGGCGGCTACGGCTGCTTTTGCAGTCGCAATGCAAGCTGCGGCTCAATCTGGCCAGAAAGAAACTCCTGTTGCCGGTGGTGTAACGCCGGGTGATACCCCAGAAAATAGAGCCGCGCTACAAAAAGAATTGGATGCCCTTGCAGCAGATGGAACGCTGAGTCGTAAGCAAAGCTTTGATACTGCAGATGAAGCTTCAACACACGTATTGAATGCGACGGCTCCCCTTTCTAGAAAATATGGCCTTGAGGTCGGGGGCAATATATGGGAATCGGAGAAAGGCTGGCACTATACGTTGCCGAAGATGGGGGATTCAATTTCTGTGCCGCTTGATGGGCGGTGGAAAGCCTATCACACTCACCCCAGTGGAAACTTGAGATTTTCAAATATACGCTCTCATGCTGGTAAGGGAATAGATTCAGTTTGGGTAAGAGAAAGTGGGAAATCACTTTATTTAGGAGTGCAATTTTCCACTGGAAATGTCGGTGTTGCGGTGTGTGAACCGGGCAGCTGTTCACATTTCTTGTCCGGTGGTACTCCGGGGAGGGTCGTTCAGTGAGAAGCGTTTTCACGGTAATTTTTGTCTTGGTATCCGTTATGGCTTGCACAGGGCTGGGTTCGACAGACATGAAAGCACAATACACGCAAGTCCTTGATTATTGTCTTGAGGAAGTAGAAGGGCTGACTGGTAAACCGTTATCTCCCAAGGCTGATCAGGCGTATTTATACGCGGACGGTAAGGGGTATTGGATTGATTTTACACACGGTTCTCTCGGGACATTCGGCGAGCGTAGTTTAGATCATAGTGTGGTTATAAGTTGTGCCGTACTGAAAGAGCCAAGCTTGAAGCTTGTATATCTTGGTCGGCCACTGAAAGATCCGCTACTCCAGGAGCCAGAGATGGATCAGTTTGGTAGCCCAGAAGGAGCGACCGAGGTTCTTTTTAAGCGTGAAGACGGGCAGTTTAAATACTTCCGTTCTCAACTGTTTGATGAGAAGAACATCGAGAAGCACAATCCTAACTTTCCATGGAAAAAAGACCGCGCGGGCTGAGAGGTGCAAGGTCTTTAAATTTGCATCAAGTAAAAATCACCAAGGCCCCGGCAGAGCCATTAATGAAGAGAATCATCCTACTGCACAAGAGAAGTGGAAACAGCGCTACGAGTTACTTAGATTTAAAGTTTTTAAAGGTGTCCAGGAAGGATCCGATACGCCTATTCAGTTAAGTCAGCTAGATATAATTACTATCGCAGAGTATATGAGCATTAAGGCTGATGAAATTAACCCTCTAAATATTTCTGAATTTTCAGAAAATTTCATTAGCAAGGCGGATACATTTCTATATGGATATGCTAATCAAGAATTTTATGTTGATAATATTGGGGTCTTCAAAGGAGGTGAAATAAACTATATTGGTGTTGGTGTATTTGCTGGGCGTTATGGATTTTCTGAAGCTACTCTAAATACACTCGTAGGCGCTTGGAATGTAAATGATGTTCTTGCTGGTAAAGGAAGCTACAATTTATATCAGGCACAAACCGGGGGCTTTGGTCAAGATTTGGTCGAGACTATTACAATATTAAGTGATGATGTAAATGAATAATAAGCTTATTAAACTTACTGTTATTTTTTTCTCGGGCTACTCCTAATTGCATCATATTTTGTGGTTCAGTTTATTTCGGCTACTAAATCCCCTTGCTCTAATTTGCGGTCTTTATCTAAAGATGAAGTGTTATTGGAGCAGTTGTGGAGTGGTGTGGAAAATGTACTTAGTAATTTCTCAGATTATCGAGTAGATCACTCAAGAGTTGGATTGATGTACGCTGAGGATGCGTATAATAATTTTGATATTGATTGGGGATTATTTGATATTCCCGTTAATGTTGCTTCACTAGAATTTTATGGAAGAAATATCGATTATGGTCATTTTGACGTCTCACAGGTTGAGAGTATAAAAGTTGGTTATGGTTATAGATACTATTTGAAATTTAAACTAGCTCCCCACTCGGTTGGTGCAGATCAAGAAAAAGTAAATGATAAATTAAGATATACGGAAGTTCTTATTGAGTGTAGGGAGTAATTGCACAAAAAGGGTCGACCGGTAATTTTTCTCCTGTCCAGGAACCTATTTTGATGAAAATGGTGTTCCGGTTACCGTTGAAGTTAGACCGTTTGGTAACACAGTTAGCGCAGATGGTACGACAGCCTATAGTTTTGATTCTAATACTGGGACGTTAATTAATCTGATAGCGACCGGTACAGCTGGACAGGTGTGCGCTATTGTTTGTCTAGCTCCGATAGCAAAATGTTTACAACTACTACTCAGGAGTTATGTTTCAGTGACGTCCTGGGCGGGGATAGGACAAACGGCTGATTTAGCTGCGTGACGTTGGATTATGGTTGGCGGCGCAACACGTTGGAATTATTTCAAAACGATGCTTTGGGGGCCTCAAGTAAGAGGTGGGCAGCTTATATTAAGAGGCTACCGTCAGAATCCCTTCTCAAACTCTATTACTGGCACTTTACCTAGGTCACAAGTGAAGTGGCCCGCTGGGGCAGAGATGTGGAGGGGGATATTTGGGCCGCGGCAAATTAAATAGAGGATTTTTTATATGCTTTTTGTCTTTTATGTTTGTGCTGCCTTGTTAGCGTTGAAGTTGTTATGGAATTTGATAATTCCAATATCAGTAACTTTTTTTGGTCGAAAGATGAACGTAAAAATAGAGGGGTGTCACTTGCACCTATTGAGTTTTTGATTCTTCTTGTAATAACTGCGCTTTCTTTTTTTGATGAGAGACTGTCTATTTTAGGTGTAAATGGCTTTGCTTTATTTGGCGTTGATGTTATTGCCATAGTGGCCACCTATGTATTCATATATATCTTTTTATGCTTATTTAAAGGGCGGTTTTCTGATTGAATTTTACTGAAAAGTAATTGCCGGAATCATCATAATAGTATGAAATCAAGACACCCATAGCTTAGAGAACGGTGCACAGCCAGTTTCTGAACTCCCACATAGCCCCAAGGATAACTCCGGCGGGTTTTTTTGTTTAACCGACTTGCCGCTTGGCATCCCAACGCCGGGATTGATACTTAATAATCATCCCGTCCAGCAACTCCTTGACGATCTCTTTCTCTT
Source organism: Microbulbifer sp. MLAF003 (assembly GCF_030012965.1). NCBI lineage: Bacteria > Pseudomonadati > Pseudomonadota > Gammaproteobacteria > Cellvibrionales > Microbulbiferaceae > Microbulbifer > Microbulbifer sp. MLAF003. Next base: position 3,331,361 of record NZ_CP120232.1, on the reverse strand, counting down.
CCGTTGGTAGTTGGCTGATAGCTTCAAATTGCAGACTTAGCTGCTCATCCAGTCCGCGCTCGTCTTCTTCGAATACCTGTGAGTCAATGGTGATACTCATGGCGACAGCAATCTGTTTTAACGCCTCCAGGGAAGGCTGTGTTGCCCCGGCTTCATAGCGCCGAAGCTGATTGACATGAACCCCGGTGGCGTCGGCCATCTGTTGCTGGGTCAGCTCGCTCTCACCACGCAGGGTAAAGTCTCTGTATCGCTTGGCGGACGATAGCTTTACTCAAGCAGCCTCAAACTTCTCTTGCTCACCACGGCGCTCTTGAAAAAATAGAATCTCGATCGCTTCCGCTTCTCGCAAGCGCTTAATTTTGTCAAAAAATAATTGAGCTTCAGGAAAGGCGAGTTTGAGATATGCCAGCCACTGCTTGATTCGGTTGCCCAGGTATTTAGCCGGATAAACTTCCCTGGTTGTTTGGTAGTATCCCCAGAGCAGTTCCAATACTTGCTGCCAGGCCATAGGGAGATAGTTCTCCCCCGAACAATAGGCTTTAATTTGTAAGCCGAGGTCCGGCCTGGCCAAAAGGCTACGCCCAAACATAAATGCGCTGCAGCCCGTTACCTCACGGCACCGCTGAAACTCCTTGAGAGTCCAAATATCGCCATTGGCGATAACGGGTATTTCCAGCTGTTGGCGAATCTCCCCGATATATTCCCAATAAGCGGGTGGCTTGTAACCGTCTACCTTTGAGCGCGCGTGTACTGCCAGTTCATTGGCGCCTCCCGCGGCTGCCGCCATAGCGTTATCCATGTAAGAGGATCTGTCATTAAAACCCAGGCGGATTTTAGCGGTCACCGGGATGCCTTCCGGGACGGCTCGGCGCACAGTGCCAACAATCGCTTCCACGCGATGGGGGCTTTGCAATAAGCAGGCACCGCCATCACTGTTATTGACGGACTTTGCCGGGCAGCCAAAGTTCAGGTCGATAGCTTTTGCCCCAACAGAGACGGCCTTTATGGCATTAGTGGCCATAGCTTCTGGGTTTCCGCCCAACAGTTGCAGGCGCACCGGGGTGCCGGTGGTTGTTTCGGCATCTTGCAGCAGTTCGGGGCAGAGTCTTGTAAATACACGACGGGGCAACCGGGTGTTTGTCACTCTCACAAACTCTGTGACACAGACATCGACGCCTCCGACAGTTGAGAGCAGTTCGCGCACATGGTGGTCGATAACTCCCTCCATAGGAGCCTGGTAAATCTTTGGCTGCTGGGAATCTGTCTTGTCGGTCATAAAGCTGAAAATGGAGAAATAAAGGCTAAAAGTTGGCGCATATTCTATCAGCTAGTTGGTTAGGTTTTGTAAAAACACTCATTCATACGTAGTTTTATTTAGGAGGATCAGCCTCTATGCGAAGGGGGCGTGCACTAAAATTGAGCATGTTGAACAGCGCGTCACAGTTGCCTCTGAAACCATTAAGTGTTTGATTTTAAAAGCAACTTGTATTGATAATAGATAATTGTTCAAGCTTCCATGCTGCTGAATGGGGCTCAGATAGTAGATAGTTTTGTAAATTGTGCCCAGGGAAGTTTTGGGGTGGTTGTATTTGCAAGTCTCGGGAATTAGATTGCGGGACGGATAGGCACATGCGATAGAGGGTTTGAAAAGACTCCTGCAAGGGCGAGGCTGACCTCAAGCTGGCGCAAAAATTATAGGGGCAGGCACGAGTGGGGATGGTTTTGATCGCGCCTGAAAACTTAGGGGGAATAAGATAGTGCAAGATTTACTTTTTCAACAGGGACTGGATATTACGCTGTTCGGGATGGGGATTGTTTTTACTTTCCTGTTATTGCTGGTGATTGGTACCAGTATTATGTCCCGAGTTATCACACGTTATTTTCCCGAGGCCGAGCCGGCCGTATCTTCAACAAACTCCCCATCAGGCGATAACGCGCGTCTGCATGCTGTTATCAAAGCGGCAATCGAACAACATAGAAAAAAACGCTAGCCGTATTAATTCGCATCTGAACAACATTTAATCATTTCTGCCGAGAGAGATAACCCATGACTGAGGTTAAAAAGCCATTGGGGATTACCGATGTAGTCCTGCGCGACGCCCACCAGTCACTGTTCGCAACACGTCTGCGACTGGACGATATGCTGCCCATCGCGGAAAAACTGGATAAAGTAGGATTCTGGTCACTGGAATCCTGGGGTGGTGCCACTTTTGATTCCTGTATTCGCTATCTCGGCGAAGATCCTTGGGAGCGTATTCGTGAGCTGAAAAAAGCTATGCCCAATACGCCCCAGCAAATGTTATTCCGCGGCCAGAATATTCTTGGTTACCGTCATTATGCGGATGACGTGGTGGAAAAATTTGTTGAGCGCGCTGCTGAAAATGGTGTGGACGTGTTTCGCGTGTTCGATGCCATGAATGATATGCGTAACCTGAAAACTGCGCTGGCCGCAGTTAAGAAGCAGGATAAGCACGCTCAAGGCACTATCTCTTACACAGTGAGCCCAGTGCATACCATGGATCTATGGGTAGAGTTGGGTCGTCAAATTGAGGATATGGGCGCGGACTCCATTGCAATTAAGGATATGGCGGGCCTCTTGCGTCCATATGAAGGTTATGAGCTGGTGACTCGCTTGAAGGCGGCAGTGGATATTCCTATCCATATGCAGTGCCACGCAACGACAGGCCTCTCTACCGCGACAGCTCTTAAGTGTATCGAGGCCGGAATCGACAATGTCGATACGGCCATCAGCTCAATGTCTATGACCTATGGTCACAGCCCTACTGAAGCCTTGGTAGCTATTTTGGAGGGCACTGAGCGCGATACCGGGCTGAATATCAACCTGCTGGAAGAGATTGCGGCTTATTTCCGCGAGGTGCGCAAGAAGTACGTGAAATTTGAGGGGTCTCTGAAAGGCGTGGACTCCCGTATCCTGGTGGCCCAGGTTCCGGGCGGTATGCTGACCAATATGGAGAACCAATTGCGTGAGCAGGGCGCGGGGGACCGCCTCGATGAAGTTCTCGAAGAAATTCCCCGAGTGCGTCAGGATTTGGGGTATATCCCACTGGTAACTCCCACCTCGCAGATTGTCGGCACCCAGGCGGTGCTGAATGTGCTGACCGGCGAGCGTTATCAATCTATCTCAAAAGAAACGGCTGCTGTTCTAAAAGGTGAGTACGGCTCAACTCCTGCCGAGGTCAATAAAGAGCTGCAAACCCGCGTGCTCGACGGAGCAGCCCCAGTCACTTGCCGACCGGCCGACCTGATCACCCCTGAATTGGATAAGCTCACCTTAGAACTGCAGGAGAAGGCCGGCGAGCAGGATATTGCACTCACCAATGGAGAGAGTGAAATCGACGATGTACTCACCTATGCACTCTTCCCGCAGATTGGTTTGAAGTTCCTGAAAAACCGCAATAACCCCGATGCTTTTGAGCCGGTTCCAACCGGAAAGGAGAATAGTGCGGTCAAGAATGATAAAGGTGAGGAGGTCTATACAGTTACTGTAGAAGGGCAGAGTTACACCGTTACAGTTGCGGATGGTGGTGACCTGACTGGTGTTGCTCCGGTAAATGGTATTGCCCCTGTTCCTGCTGCTAATACCAGCCCAATATCTGCAACTGGCGGAGAGCCAGTAAATGCGCCGCTCGCAGGTAATATCTTCAAGGTAATGGTGAAACCAGGTGATCAGGTCAATGAGGGGCAGGCCATCCTGGTTCTGGAAGCTATGAAGATGGAAACTGTGGTGAGTGCTCCCCGAAGCGGTAATGTTGCCAATGTGGCAGTCAAAGAGGGCGATTCCGTGGCGGTGGGTGATGCCCTGCTGTCTATCGCATAGCAGGTAGGAGTCGCAAGTGGATAATTTAATCAGTCTTTGGCAATCGTCCGGCGTTTCTCAAATGGCGCCTGGCCAGTTTGTCATGATTATTGTGGGGCTGGGATTGCTATTCCTTGCCGTTCGCAAAAAATTTGAGCCGCTGCTGCTGGTTCCTATCGGCTTTGGTGGAATCCTGGCAAATATTCCTGGGGCCGATCTGGCACTTTCTGCTGCAGAGACAGCACTGACTCAGGGAGATGCCAGTGTGCTGGCTCAGATGGGGCAGATTCTCGGCTTGGAGAGCGGGGCGAGCTTGGGGGCATTGAAGGAGGCCTTAGGTAGTGCGCCAGCTGCAGTGCAGGTTCAGGCTGCAGAGTTTGCAAGGGATGCCGGTTTCAATAATGGAATGTTGTACAACTTTTATTCGGTAGCTATTGCTTCCGGTGTGGCACCCCTGGTGATCTTTATGGGGGTTGGTGCCATGACGGATTTTGGCCCGCTACTTGCCAACCCTCGCACCTTGTTCCTGGGGGCAGCCGCTCAGTTTGGTATTTTTGCCACGGTGCTTGGGGCGGTAGGTCTTTCTGTGGCTGGGATTATGGATTTCTCAATTGCTGATGCAGCGGCTATCGGGATTATCGGCGGCGCGGACGGTCCTACAGCCATCTATGTCTCGAGCCTGCTAGCTCCAGATCTCCTTGGTGCAATTGCCGTGGCAGCCTATTCCTATATGGCATTGGTCCCTATGATCCAGCCGCCGATTATGCGTGCCCTGACTACAGAGCAGGAGCGTCGCATTGAGATGGTACAGTTGAGGCATGTGAGCAAGAGAGAGAAGATTACTTTCCCGCTGTTATTGTTGATCCTGGTTGCCCTGTTCCTGCCGGCGGCAGCTCCACTGTTAGGTATGTTCTGTTTTGGCAACCTGATGAGAGAGTGTGGTGTAGTGGCTCGCTTATCCGACACTGCCCAGAATGCCCTGATCAACATCACTACAATTTTCCTCGGTCTGTCTGTCGGCTCCAAGCTTGCCGCCGATAAATTCCTGGATCCAAAAACCCTCGGTATTCTCGCCTTGGGTATTGTGGCATTTGCTATTGGTACTGCTGCGGGCGTATTGATGGCCAAGTTGCTCAATGTGTTTAGTAAGCACAAAGTGAACCCTTTAATTGGCTCTGCTGGAGTATCTGCTGTACCAATGGCCGCGCGGGTATCAAATAAAGTTGGGCTTGAGTCCAACCCCCATAACTTCCTGTTGATGCATGCAATGGGGCCGAATGTGGCAGGTGTCATTGGCTCTGCGGTTGCAGCCGGAGTGATGATCAGTATGGTGCGTAGCCTTACGGGTGGTTGATTTATCTGATTAGTAACTTCAAAAAAGGGGCGAGCTTCGGTTTGCCCCTTTTTCGTTGTCCTGCAGTAAGAGACCCGTAACCTAGTCAGAAATTGCAGCCATTTTGGCTGTTGATTTTGTTTACTTTTCGTGGCTTTTTGATAATCGAAGAATAACGAGTCCTCAAAGTACAAATTAGATTTGTGTCAATTTTAATGATGCTTTTTCGCAGGCTTTAGAGGTTCTCTCCCAGAACAAAATTAATTTTGAGTTAAGGTTAATTACGTTATATTTCTTCCAGTTAATTTCGTGCTATAAGAAACTGTATTGGAAGTACAAGTATGCGTAGTTTGCCTCTCCTTATTTCCCTGGCCTTATTCTCTGCTCCAGTCATGGCTCATGACAATCATGTAACCTCACAAGACATTAGAGAGATTAAGAGGGAGGTTGTAAAGCTTCGCAATGAGGTTCATTCCCTTAGGGGTGAAGATCAGAGTTCAAGTGAAGTTCGCAAGTTGAAGAAAGAGGTTGTGAGGCTTCGTAAGGACATTCGTTCTATGCAAGATATGATTTTGCAGTTACAAACGATGGTTGAGGAACAATCGAATGGAGCGCAAACAGGGGTGGTGCTCCAACCCGTAGAGGAGCGTCCTAAGTGGGCATGCTATATGAAGGATATGCGAGCGGGAGGTATGCATTCTAAAGGGTTCACTCGTGTAGAGGCGAAAGGGAAGTTGCTTGAGACCTGCTCTCAACGCGGCGGAGTCTGTTTCGAAAATAAAATTACCTGTTCTAACGAATAAGTTTTGGGTGATAGGGCCTGCTATCCTGATGATGCTTACAATAAGCGTTTGTAGGCCCTCGTCCGATTTTCCCCCTCGGGTTTCCATTGCTAGTCATTTAACTGCTAGAACGCCGCTTTGGCTTACTCCCTTTTTTTACTGAAAATTAAGTTATGGCTTAATCTAGAGTGCGAAGTGGGTATTAAGTAGTCTAAATAGTGCTTTTTTACTTGCTATGTGGTTGCTTTGAGGGGAACCGTAGGATTTATAAAAGCCCGGGAATAGTGCGGCAATAACTTTTTGTGACCACTCTAGGTGAAATTGTATACCCAGTACTTTTTCCTTGAATAAAAATGCCTGGTTTGGACATTGCTCAGATTCGGCTAGGCGCTCGGCTCCAATCGGGATATCAAAATAATAGCTATGGGCTTGAAATACTTTTTCGATATTCAGGTTTAGTTTGTGAGAGCCTTTTATTGGTAGCCAGCCCATCTCTTCCTGATCTAATGGTCGGATGTTTGCCCCCAATATATAGGCAAGAATCTGTGCGCCCAGGCAAATGCCTAATATCGGCACAGCTTGCTCAATATAACCTTTCAACCATTCAATCTCATCGGCAAGCCATGGCAATTTATGGCGATCATCAACGTTCATCATCCCACCCAAGAGAATGATGCCATCAAACTGGCCTTTTGGCAGATGAGAATTTTGTGGGTTTACCGTGGTAAGTGAAACATGATGATCTCGGGCCCAGTCTGAAATATATCCTGGTCCTTCGGTTTCCTCATGTTGGATAATTAAAATATGTTTACCCATTTTATTGAAAGTCCTGGCTTTCAAAATACAGTTGCTTCTTTAAGTCAATGCCTGCCTTTGTCAACTTTTCAGGCCAGCTCTTGCTCGTTAGTGGTTTTTCACTATCAATACTAATTTCTATCGGGGAATTTGGAGTGACGTTGACTAGCAGAATTTGGTCGAAACTAGGGTTGGAAGCTATCTCATGGATCAGTAATGCAAAATTATTATGTTGTACTAGTTGATAGGAACCATTTCCCCCTTGTCTTAAGGGTTGATCTAGTAATTTTCCTGTTACTTCAAAACGAATAGGATCCTGGTCAGCTTTACCCCCCTCTCAAAGTGTCCTTTAAATACTCTGGCGGAAAAGGACTTTAACTCTCCACTGCGTAGTTTGTTTAATGAGAATTGTTCGGGCTCAAGCGTGATAAGTTCAGAGCCCTGAACTAAATCGTCCATTTTGACGTGGTCATTGGTTTTAAGTGTAAGAATAATCTGGTGACTGTGGCGCCCGCCATGAAGAGGCATATGAGAAGCTATCAACTGGCCATCTATAGAAAACAGTGCCATACCATGAACGCCGATTGAGTGGTCATTATGGGAGGGAGCTGATGCTAGTGCCGGGGATAAGCTTGATTGAATGAAAATCATCCAGGCCAGAACAAATTTCTTCATCGGTTACTACTGTGCTTTTCTACGTTTTTGAGACTTAGGGATTCTAGATGTACATTAGTGATGAATCGATTCATTTTACTCAATATTTGATTCCAAAATGGAAATAGAAGCATTAGAGAAATTTCTCGATATTGCCGTTACTGAGAACCTGCAACGTTCTGCTGACCGACTGGACATGACGCCTGGGGGGCTGAGTAAAATTTTGCGCCGTCTTGAGGGGGAGCTGGGTGTACGCCTCTTTGAGCGTGTGGGAAAGCAACTCAAGATCAATGATGAGGGTCGCAGACTGCAAAGTCGTGCTAGTGAGATTGTTACTCTTGCCAGGAAAGCCCGGGTAGAAGTTGGCGGTCTTGGTACTCACTTGGAATGCCGGATAGCTGCGCCTGCCATGTTGCAGTTAACTTGGGCTGCACACATCCAGAAGCAAGTAACGATATATCAGCCAAACATACGCCTGTCATTTATATCTGCTTTTGAGTCTTTGGCTCTTAAGATGCTGATTCGGGGTGAGGTGGATATGGCACTAATTTCGGGAGTGGTGCTAGGGCAGGTTCCTTCTTCTATGGAGGTCCACAGTATTGGCTCAACCCGCATGTGTATAGCGGCTGGCCCTGAGCATCCATTGGCCAGTGGTGGTCATTCCGAAGTGGTGGTGACGCTGGACAATATTTTGCAATACCCTTTTGCTGCTCCACGAATATCTCCTTTCTGTGGGGAGGAGCGGGGTATAGGCAGTGATGGGTGGCCAGAAGATCTCTTCTCAAGAAAAATACACGCGGTTGTGAATGATTATGGCGTGCTTTGCCGGCTTGTAATGCAGGCTGAATTACTTGCCTTCCTTCCAGAAGCGCTAGTGGATGAGATGGGGGGAGTGAAACTTAAGGTTGAAGGGGGGCGTGTTCAGTCCCAGGAGGACCTTTTCATTGTTTGGAGGGGTGGGGACGGTAGTTGGCTGGATAAATTGATTGGCTTTTTTTAGTTGACAGTAAAGTGTTTAGTTTTAGCTTCGGATAAGCAATAAAAGCGAGCTTAAATCATGGCTCGCTTTTATTGAATAAACCTTGATTGAGTTAGTTTGAGATGCGTTCTGGGGGACAGGGCGTGCCTGCAGCAATCCATGCTTTCATAGCTTCAACCAGCTTTTCATGTGGAATGGTTACGGGTTGCCTTTTTCCCCCTGGGTTCCAGCCCCAGAGTGCCAGGGGGTTATCACTCATAAACTTCAGTAGGCTCTCGGGAGAGCGGCCGCCATTATCTTGTGGGGTTGTAAGGAGCTTGCAGATTTGAGCTGAAGACATATGTGACCAGTTAAGTTCGATTGGTGCCATGGCCCATCCTGGGGCACCTGGTGCTCCTGTCACAGGATTGTTTTGATTGGAGTGACAATTGCGGCACTGCATGGTCCCTGACCCCATATTATTTGGGCCTCGCTCTACGCGAGGGATATGTGGGGAACCTTCGTTGATCAGGGGCATCTCTAGCTGATGGCAATTTAGGCACCGGGGGTGCAGGAGAACCTCTACGATAGTTTCCCAGTCCTGATGTCCGGTGTTGTCAGCTCTGGCATCCTGCGTTTCAGCAGTCTGGCTGTACTTGCCCGCTCGGTTCTCGCAAGCCGTGAAAACCAGAAACAGTGATGCGCAAAAGGCCATGTGTGGTAATAAACGTACTGCTTGTCGCAGTTTCATTTAATCCGTCCTCAGTTCTGGGAAGAATACTCAACCTTAATTGTGGCAGATTGCCAGGGACAGCCAGCGGACTTGATAAGGATATCCAGCCTGCATTGTACATCTAAGCCAAGCAATTTCTGACCGATAAGTCATAAATGTATCTTGGCGCAAACTTCTGCGTGGTATTATGTGCGCTCTTTCAAGTAGAAATATCTGATATTGGAGTGCTGATTGGCACTCGGAGGAGAGAGTATGTCCTGGTTAGGGGCGGGAATCGGCGCCGGGTTTGGCTTTATGTTCGGAGGGCCCATTGGAGCAGCTTTGGGTGCTTGGGTAGGTAGCTCCTTCGGCTCAGGGCTGCGGCGCCTGGGTGGTGCGAAGGCTGTGCTTAATCGAGATGGAGCACAGACAATTTTTATCGTGACGCTGTTTTCCATGTTGGCGAAGATGGCCAAGGCCGATGGGCTTGTTTCCAAGGCGGAAGTGCAGCTGATTGAGGAGTTCATTCAAAATAATCTTCGCCTCGGAGGTGAAGAGCGCAAAGATGCTATTCGTATTTTTGAGAATGCAAAAACTGATAAGTACAGCATTTATGATTATGCCAAGCAGTACCGGATGCTGGTGCACGATCAAGCAATGCGTGAAATGGTTTATCGCCTTTTGTTTGCTGTTGCCTATGCGGACGGTGAATTACATGCTGCGGAAGAAGAAATTTTACGCCGAATCACTGCTGACCTGGGGCTGCATGAATCTCTTTTTACTGCCATGCAGAATGAATTTGGGCGACGGGGTGGAAACAGCGCATCCGATCTGAAACAGCACTATGCGGTACTTGGCTGCTCTCCGGAGACCAGTGATAAAGATCTGAAACTGGCTTATAGGCGTAAAGCTGCAGAGTATCACCCAGATAAAATAGCCGCCAAAGGCCTTCCCGAAGAGTTTATGCGCCATGCTGAAGATCAGATGAAAAGCATCACTGTCGCCTATGAAGCAGTTGTTGAGGAAAGAAAGCGTAAGGCAAAAGTTGTAAGTTGATTGTGGGGTGTTAATACCCCCATTCTTTTTATTCGTCAGAGCTAAACACGCATACTTCACCCTATTGAGTTTTTGAGAGATCTTATGAGTCTTGCCCAAAAAATAGAAGAAAAATTAAGCGCCGTATTTAACCCGCAATATATTGATGTCCAGTGTGAAAGCCATATGCACAATGTGCCAGTGGGCTCAGAGATGCATTTCCGGGTGGTTTTGGTTAGTGATGTTTTTAACTCCATTAGAAAAGTTCAGCGCCACCAAAAGGTATATGCTGCTCTTTCTGATGAAATGGCTGGCCCGATACATGCGCTTGCATTACATACTTATGCGCCAGATGAATGGCAAGGCGAGGCTCCGAGTAGCCCTGAATGCCAAGGCGGGAGTAAAAGCAAAGGCAAATAAGTGCCTTAGTTATTTTGAGAAATTAGGTTTCATCGTTATATAGATAACTCCTCCCCTAGGTTTGGCTACATAAAGCTCAAATGAAGAGCCTTATGTAGCTCTTATACTATCTGTCGAGTCTGTTCTTTTTTTGTCATTTTTTTCTTTTTCTATCTACCGGTCTAGTTCATCTTGTATTCATTATCCGCCCAATAGAGCTGGGTAGAGAGAGGCATCTTGGGAGGGGTATGGATAAGCAGGTAAAATAGATTAAGCCATAAAAACCGTAACTAACCACTATTCTGACTAATCAATAACGCGCCAAAAGATTTTATATCTGCCATAAAAATAAAAAACTAAGTTTAGGCGCCAACAATTGAGCGTTTTTTCTACACCCGTATTTTCGTGCGACTAGACTGACCATTGATTGGGCTGATTGCTGTTTGATCTGCTGAATTTCAATGGAGTTACCACAAATGAAGATGACGCGTATTCTGATACCCGTAATGACGCCCCTCGCCTTAGCAATCTCTAGTGTCGCTTCGGCAGGACCCGCTGGCTATGCCCCTCCGCCACCGCCTACACAGGAATTTAAGGTCCGTATTGGTGGTGCTTACATTTCTCCGAATTCGGATAATGTGACTTTTGCTGATAGTTTGCTTATCTGGCCGGATCCTATTAACCCTGATTTCAATCGTCAATGGGGCGCTTTTAGAACTAATATCGACCCAAGTGACGAATGGGGTTGGTTTATTAATGCGGAATGGAAGCCTTGGGATCACTGGAGTGTTTCTTTAAGTTATACCGATGGTGATCGCCATACCGGTGGACGTCGAGATGGCTGGCATAATCGCTTTGGTTTGCGTGAGTTCGGCCGTAGAGGTGATTTTGCCCGCTGGGAACCCCAGATGACGGCTGCATACCTGAACTGGTATCCTCTGCCTCCTAGCTGCCTGATACAGCCTTACATGGGTGTTGGTATTAACTATACCGACTTCAGCAGTGAGCGCCTAAGAGATTGGGGTTGGATCAACCCATTCACTGGAAGGAGTGAATTCTGGGCTGGTCGGCTAAACCTGGGGGATAATTGGGGTTATACCTGGCAAATTGGTGTTGACTTTACTTTTGGTCATGATAGCAGCTGGCTAATAAATATTGCTGGTATATATTATGATGTTGATACTGATATTGAAGTTGATACTTTCTTCACAGATGTACCAAGGCAGGTGAACTATCGTCATAGATTTGGCGGTGATTATCTGTTTGATCCCTGGGTTTTTAATATCGGTGTAGGTTATAAGTTTGACTTCCACTGGTAATTAATCTTACCTTGCAAGGGTGCTGTGCACCCCTTTCATTTTTTAAGATACTGTCTATCGTATCCTTTTTTAAGTCTAAAGATTTCTCCTCTGCATTTCATCGATAATTCATTTTCTGAATTTTATGGTGAAAATTTTTCTTATATATTTTAATTTCTGATCTCGCTTAACTTTTTATGTGATCTTGAGATTTTCTCTTGATTTATGGAGATTGAAATGTAGGGTGTTGGTGGTTGTTAATAATGCAGTAGTGGTTGATTTATTGTGTAAGATATCTTAAATAGTAAATGATCTGCTTTTAATTTTATTTCCATAGCGCCGGAAGTGGTTTTTATTTTTAGTTGATAAGGGGCTAGCTACGAGCCCCGAAGTACCTTTACAACTATCCATTACTTGGAAAGCTAAACTGGGCTCCCTCTCTAACCCCGCTTGTCGGCCAGCGTTGAGTAATGGTCTTACGTTTGGTGTAAAAGCGTACCGAATCCGGTCCGTATGCATGTAAGTCGCCAAAGAGTGAACGCTTCCAGCCGCCGAAGCTGTGATGTGCGACGGGTACGGGTAGTGGAACATTGATACCTACCATGCCGACTTTGATATTGTCACTAAAATATCGAGCCGCTTCTCCATCACGAGTGAATAGACAAGTTCCGTTTCCGTACTCATGGCGATCAATAATATCCATGGCTTCCTGCATGGTTTCTACTCGCATAATACAAAGAACAGGGCCAAATATTTCACTGCTATGGATTACCATTTCAGGTTTAACATGATCGAACAGGCAGGCTCCAAGGTAATTACCTTGCTCTAAGCCTGGAGTCCTGAAATTGCGACCGTCGATAACCAGCTTCGCACCTTCCTCGACCCCTGTGGCTATAAGGCCTTGAACTTTTTCCAGGTGGGCAGAAGTAACTAATGGACCCATGTCATTCTGGTTGTCCATGCCATCGCCAACTTTGAGTGTGGCTATCTGTTCTTTGAGTTTCTCGACTAAAGTATCGGCTGTATCATTCCCAACTGCGACAGCTACAGAAATGGCCATACAGCGTTCGCCACAGGAGCCGTAAGCGGCTCCCATTAGGGCTGCGACAGCGTTATCCAGGTCAGCATCGGGCATCACTATGGCATGGTTTTTGGCTCCGCCAAATGCTTGAACTCGTTTTCCATGTGCGGTGCCGGTGGTATAAACATATTCCGCAATCGGAGTAGAGCCGACAAAGCTAACTGCCTGAATACGCTTATCGGTGAGTATTGTATCTACAGCTTCCTTATCACCGTTGACGACATTTAAGACTCCTGCAGGGATACCTGCCTCAATACCTAATTCTGCAATAAATAGGGCTGAGGAAGGAGTGCGCTCTGAAGGTTTCAGTATGAAAGTGTTGCCGCAGGCAATGGCCATTGGCCACATCCATAAAGGGACCATCGCCGGGAAATTAAAAGGAGTGATCCCTGCGCAGACTCCTAGGGGCTGAAATTCGCTCCAGGAGTCAATTGCGGGGCCGACATTTTTGCTGTGTTCTCCTTTGAGCATTTCAGGAGCTGAGCAGACATACTCTATATTCTCAATCCCGCGCTGCAGTTCTCCCATCGCATCGTTAAGCACCTTGCCGTGCTCCAGGGTAATCAGTTCACAAATCTTGTCTGCGTTTTGTTCCAGCAGATCTCTCAGGCGGTGCATGATCCGCACACGCTTGGCGGTCGGGGTGTTCCGCCAGGCAGGGTAAGCGGTTTCGGCAGCTGCAATGGCCTCTTCCACGGTAGCTTTGCTGGCTAGTGAAACTTTGCCGAGAACTTCATTGGTAGAGGGGTTGGTGACATCCTGTAGGCGGAAACCGGCACCACTGACATCATTTTGGGTCAGGGCGCCATTAATCAGGTGGCCTATCACTTTCATAGGATTTTCTCGCTGGGGATTAACGCATTATTTTTTTACTTCTTTCCGCCTTTTTAACACAGGTAAACCCAAGGTGGAAAAAATCCCAGGAGATAAAAGGTTCTACAGCTTGGGGAAATCCCGCAAGACGGCGAGAAAAGCATCCCCGAAGCGCTCGAGCTTACTGTCACCTACACCGGAAACTTTAAGTAACTCTGCTCGAGTGTACGGGTGAGCCTTGACCATGCCCCTTAGGGTGGCATCGTGAAATACGACATATGGAGGCACACCACGCTCCTCCGCCAGTTGCTTACGGCAGTTACGCAGGGCTTCCCACAGCGGCTGCTCCTCTGGGGCTAGCTCTTCGAGATTCGCGGTATTCCGAGTTTGTGTTTGAGTCGCCTTATTTGGCAGCTTGCGCAAGAATAGAGTTTCTTCACCCCGTAATAAGGGACGACAGATTTCTGTCAGTCTTAAACATTGATATTCACCCTCAACCTCCAGGTAGCCGCGCACGATTAGCTGGCGGACCACCGCGCGCCATTCGATAGTGGAAAGACTTTTACCAATCCCATGGGTGGAGAGTTGATCGTGACCAAATTTGCGCACTTTCTCATTTTCTGAGCCCCGCAGTACGTCGATTACGTGGCTGGCACCAAAGCGCTGGCTGGTTCGATAGACGCAGGAGAGCAATTTGACAGCAGCTTCGCTGCCGTCCCAGGTCGCGGGAGGTTCAAGACAGGTGTCGCAGTTACCGCAGGGCTCTTCCAGATCCTCTGCAAAATAATGCAGAAGAGACTGGCGGCGACAGCTGGTAATTTCGCACAAGCCAAGCATGGCATTGAGGCGAGCACGCTCCTGGCGCTTGTGCTCTTCACTGCCCTCGGATGCTTCCACCATTTGTCCAAGTTTTACTACGTCCTCGAGGCCATAAAGTAGCAATGCGATGGAGGGTTCCCCATCCCGTCCGGCTCGCCCGGTTTCCTGGTAGTAGGCTTCGATACTTTTGGGCAGGTCCAGGTGGATAACAAAACGGACATCCGGTTTGTCGATTCCCATACCGAAGGCAATGGTAGCGACGACAATAACACCTTCCTCTCGCAGGAAACGCCGCTGGTTTTCAGCCCGGGTCTCTACTGGCAAGCCAGCGTGATAGGGCAGGGCCGTAAACCCCTGTTGGCACAGCCACTCAGCAGTATTCTCCACCTTGGCGCGGGACAGGCAATAGATAACCCCGGCATTACTTCCATGGTCATTTTTGAGGAACTGCAGCATTTGGCGGCGTTGGTTATCTTTTGGCTCGATGCGATACTGGATATTGGGGCGGTCAAAACTACTGACAAAATGACGTGCGCCCTCAAGATCCAGGCGCTGGGCAATTTCTGCACGAGTGCGCTTATCGGCGGTCGCTGTCAGGGCGATTCGTGGCACTCTGGGGAACTGCTCGTGCAGGCAGTTCAATTGCAGGTAATCTGCACGAAAGTCGTGCCCCCACTGGGATACACAATGGGCCTCATCAATGGCAAATAATGACAGCTGGATTCTCTGCAGGAGAGCAAGAGTACGAGGCTGTAAAAGCCGTTCCGGCGCCAAGTAGAGAAGATCCAGTTCGCCGTGCAAAAGCTGGTGTTCTATCGACTGTACTTCATCGTAGGAAAGTGAAGAATTCAGGAAAGCCGCGCGTATACCCGCTTCCTGTAGCGCCTCCACTTGATCTTGCATCAAGGCGATAAGAGGGGATATCACTATTCCACAGCCAGGTCTGGCCAGGGCTGGGATCTGATAGCACAGGGATTTCCCCCACCGGTAGGCATTAAAACCAAGGCGTCCTCTCCGGCCATCAAAGTATTGATCACCGCTTCTTGTGGGTCGCGGAAATGGGTATAGCCGAAGACGTGTTCGAGAATATGCTGTGGAGAATTCATGGCGGCGGAGTATACCCCGCAGGGCAGGTTTGTGCGGTGAGTTTATTTATCGTTTTTTTCTTGAAATACCATGCAATGGCAGTTTTTGTTTTGTGAGATGAATCACGGGGTATAATCGCAAGCTATCACAGCGACCGGCTATGGATAGGGCTATGCGCACTTTGATCCTGTATTTTGTGTTGTGGTTTTGTACTTTGGCTGGGCCTCTGGGTTGCTCATCGATTGCTCCACGTGAGTTAGCGCAGTCTGTTGTTGCAGATACTCATTTGGGGTGGCGTTCCGCCCCGGAAAACCAGCTGGTATTTTCTCTTGCTACCGTATCAGGTGTTGCGCAAGTGGAGCTGCAGCCACTCCCCGAAGAGTTCACTTTGGTAACCCTTGAATTACCGGGAATGCGTAAAGTGGAAGGAATCCAGTGGCAGGATGAGAGCGGCCAATCCACAGTGCTTTACGATGGTGAAGATGGGTTAGATGGTGTCAGCCTCCAAAGCCGTGGCTATGGTTTCGAATTGCAATTACAGCTTTCGTCTATGGACTATCTACGCAATGGCGGTGTACTGACGGTTATCGACCAGAAGCGCTAACTTTTGATGCTTCAGGTTTTATGGTATCGGGGTTGTTGAAGCCGAGCCCTTGCGGGCGAATCAAATATAATTGTTTCCAGTATTTCCCCGTTACCCAGAGGCCGTTGCGCTCCTTGTCCCAGGCTATGCCATTGGCCACAGTATCCGGATGATTGCGTACATCTGGGGTCAGTTGCTGCAGATCTATACCGCCTATTACCTGTCCGCTTTTCGGATCTATGGCAATAATACGGTTGTCCTGCCAGATATTTGCCCAGATCATACCTTGAGCAAACTCAAGTTCGTTTAAGTGCGACCACTTTTCCCCTGCACCCTTTACTTTGAGTTTGCGTAGTATTTTGAAATTATCCGGGTCGCGAATAGCAAGTTCGTCACTGCCGTCGCTCATAATCAGGTGTGTGCCATCGCTGGTAAGTCCCCAACCTTCACCGCTGTAGTTAAGGATCTCCAGGTGATGAAGGTCACTGGCTCGGTAGATATGGGCCTCGCCGGCTTTGTAGGTAAGCAGGTAAAGTTTGCCCCCAAGAACCGTTAGGCCCTCGGCAAAAAGTTTACGCGGTAACCATTTGCGCCTTACGGGTTTTGCTGCTGGGTCGGTATACTCGGCAAGCCAGGAGCGGCGATATAATCCGCTGCTTTCCCACCAGCGCTGTCCATCATAGAAAAGCCCTTGAGTGAAGTGGTTTCCACCGCGCTGGCGCTCTTCCAGGATGGAGAATGGGGTCAACTGGAGCTGTGCCTCTGCTGCCAATGGCAGCAAGGTAGGAAGTAGTAGCAGTATCCAGTTGCGAATTCTAAGTCGGTACATCAATAGTCTATGACCAGAGTAAAAACCTTTGTCACTTTGACCCTGTTGGGTGGCCTGGCAGTAGTGCTGCCTATAGCCATTTTTATGCTGCTGTTTCAGTGGCTATTTGGTCAAATTAGTGAAATCGTAGCGCCAGCCGTTGTTTGGCTGGAGGCCCACACGGAGTTTAAGGATACCCTTGCACGGCTCGTGGTGATAGCGTTGATTTTGGGTAGCTGTTTCCTGATTGGTTTATTGGTAAAAACCAGTATCGGCCATTGGCTGCATCACCATGTGGATCACTGGTTGGGGCGCTTGGCGCCGGGATATAGC
The DNA here is from genome assembly GCF_030012965.1 of Microbulbifer sp. MLAF003. Classification (NCBI taxonomy): domain Bacteria; kingdom Pseudomonadati; phylum Pseudomonadota; class Gammaproteobacteria; order Cellvibrionales; family Microbulbiferaceae; genus Microbulbifer; species Microbulbifer sp. MLAF003. The sequence continues at coordinate 3,314,055 of NZ_CP120232.1, read as the reverse complement.
ACCATCAAAGACGTGGTTCTCCAGTTTATAGGAGGCGGCGGTGAGGGAGTGTTGTCAGGACCAGTCGCGAGAGTGCGAATTCATGGGGCCGATAACCCGCTGGCGGTTACTGCTATTGTGACTTCACAGCACGCCAATGGGGATATGACCGTTTATGTCCCTACTGCCCCGGTTCCGACTTCCGGCTTTGTGTTCCACGTACCTGCAGAGTGTGTGGAAATATTACCGGGAGTGACGGTAGAGGCCGCGATGAAAACTATAGTGGCCTGCGGCGCCGGTAGTGCCAATCTACTGGCACTACCGGCGAAACCTTCTGAAAAAGGAAAAGGGCGCGATTAAGTGGGGTTTTAGCTGCGGTTTTTGCCGAGGTTGCGAATGGCGAATCTTGCCGGGTGCAGGGCTTTAACCAGGTCTGCTTTGGCCGGCAGGGGCTCGCCCAAGATCCAGGCTGTAAGTATTTCTGCAGTTAACGGGGCATAAGTAAATCCGCGGGAGCCCAATCCGCCCATGACATATAAACCGGGCTGGTAGCTGGCCTGCTTATCGATAAGTAGTTTACGGTTTTTACGCAGGTCACTGTAAGTATTCTCAAGTGAATCCCATTTGGGTAGCGGGCCCGCCAGGGGCAGGTAGTCTGGCGTAGCGGCACGCAGGGCGGCGCGGCCAGTAAGGGTCTGGTCTGAAAATTCTTGAGCGACTCCGGGCAACAGCCCGGCCAAGGTCTCCAGGTTTTCCCGGTGTTCGCTATCTCGCAGATCTATAGCGGTCTCCTTGAGCTTGAATGTTGCCCCAAAGCTCTGGCGGCCTTCATATGCGGGGGTGATGTAACCCTCGCCGCAAAGGGCCATTTTGAGCTTTGCAGAGCCGGCTGTAGCCAGTGCTCGGGATACCTGGCCTCGTATGGGTCTCAGTGGCAAGGCGGTAGCTGGGGCGAAACTGCGAATATCATTGGCCCCACAGAGCACCACAATGTCGGTTTCAATTTTTTCACTGCCAGCTTGCAGTAGCCAACTGCCACCTGAGTGCTCCAGCAGATCAATATTGCTGGTGTGACGCCTTTCAATATTTTTGTGCTCCAGTAGGGCGCTGCAGACTTTCTGCGGTTCCAGCCAGCCTGCGTCAGGGAAATAGAGCCCCGAGAAAGGCAGGCGAACGCCAGCCAGCTCACTGGCCTCGGTTGAGGTTACAGCTCGTGCCACCATTTGCCCCGGATATAATGCCAAGGATGCGGCAATTTGAGGCTGGAGCAGTTGCTCTTTTTCGGTCTGAGCTAATTGCAGCAGGCCGCTGAAATGCGCTACCTGAGGGCAGTGCTGGCGATAGTAGCGCTGGGCGAACATCAGGGCGTGCAGGTTGAAGTCGCCATTTGGTCCTGGCTTGGGGGAGAGCTTTCCGTAGAGAATGCCTTGGTTGTTGCCTGAGCCACCGCTGCCGGGGGAGTCTCCTCGTTCAAAGACCCGTACTTGAACTCCACGTTCCGCCAAGGCCCTGGCAATAGTAGCGCCGGAGATTCCACCGCCAATAATGGCAGCAGTTTGAGGGCGTTTGGGGGCCGCTGTCGGCAGGTGCCAGGGGGTCGCGCTGACCCCGCTGGAGTAGAGCTCCTCGAGCGAGCCGCTCAACATCTCCCGCTTGCGGCCAAATCCGGGCACTTTGTGCAGCTTAAAGCCAGCGTCACGGAGCCCGCGCTTAACCAACCCTGCACAGGTGAAAGTGGCAAAGGTAGCGTCGGGTTTACTCAGGGTGGCCATAGCCGTAAACAATTGCGGCGTCCACATATCCGGATTTTTGGCTGGAGCAAAGCCATCCAGGAACCATGCATCCACCACCCGGTCACGGGACTCCTGTTGCAGGCGTAAGTTACTTAAGGCTTCACTGGCTTCCCCGATAATCAGGGTCAGGTTGACCTGGCCGAACTGCAGTCGGTGCACGCCCTCAGTCAGCAGGGGCGGGTAGTTGCTGATCAGTTGTTGGCAAAACGGTTGAAGTTGGGGCCAGAGCTTCAGGGCGCGGCTCAAGTCCTGCGGTCGCAGTGGAAACTTTTCCACGGATATAAAGTGCAGGTGAGCGCTTTTGGGCGCAATTTTCTGCCACAACTCCCAAGCGGCCAGGAAGTTAAGGCCGGTGCCAAAACCGGTTTCGCCGATAGTAAAGGTGCCGTTTTCTGGCAGGTCTGCCCAGCGCTCCGTCAGGGAGTTTTGCTGTAGGAATACGTAACGTGTCTCTTCCAGTCCAGAGGCGGTAGAGAAATAAATATCGTCGTAGGCTCGGGACAAGGGTTGACCATCTTCGCGCCAATCGATATCCGCGTGCTTATTGCTGGGTTCGCTCACAATTGTGCTTCCGTCAGGCCTCCTCTCGCAGGCCAAACTCGCGCATTACCTGATCGCACCAGCGCTGGATACGCTCTTCACTGAGGTCGAATTCATTTTCCTCATCGAGAGCGAGGCCAACAAACTGGCTGCCATCGGAAGTAAGGCCTTTGGACTCCTCAAACTCATAGCCCTCTGCGGGCCAGTAGCCCACTATACGGGCTCCACAAGCCTGCAATTGAGCGTGCAGATAACCTAGAGCGTCTTGAAACCACTGGGGGTAGCCTTCCTGGTCGCCAAGGCCGAACAGGGCTGCAGTTTTGCCGTGTAAGTCCAGTTGCGCCAGGTCATCCCAGATATTTTCCCAATCTTCCTGTAACTCGCCATAGTCCCAGGTAGGTATACCGAGCAGCAGGAAGTCATAATCCTCAGCCTGGGCGATATCCACTTCAGCCACATTGTGTATGTCTATCCATTGGGTCCCGATACATTGGCGGATTTTCTCTGCGGCCATTTCCGTGTAGCAGGTGCTGGAGCCGTAAAAGAGCCCTATTGGGGCTTGAGAATTTTGCATAACAAGTGAAATTCTTACTACTGGGTGAGGGCGCCACTAAAGTCCAACTGCCGCCAGGCTTCGTAGATGACGATGGCGGCGGCATTGGACAGGTTGATACTGCGGCTCTCCGCACGCATCGGGATACGCAGGGTGTTTTGGTGGCCTACTTCCTGCAGAAATTCCGCCGGCAGCCCCCGGGTCTCGGGGCCGAAGACGATAGCGTCGCCGTCATGATACGCCACAGAAGTATGGCTATGACTGCCTTTGGTGGACAGGGCCAATACCCGGGCCGGTTTTTCGCTGTCGAGAAAAGTCTGCCAGTCCTGGTGGCGAACTACACGGCTGTATTCACTGTAATCGAGCCCGGCGCGGCGCAGGCGTTTATCGTCCATATCGAAGCCGAGGGGCTCAATCAGGTGCAGCTCGGCGCCGGTATTGGCGCAGAGGCGAATAATATTACCGGTGTTGGGGGCAATTTCAGGTTGGTACAGAACAATCTTGAACATTCGCTGGGAGTCGCCTGTGGTGGCGCTATATGGCTTGGCTGAATTGAGCTGGGCGGAAGTGCCCAGCTTCGCATGGCTGCGGATTATTCCACAATTAGATGGGGGTGGCGATCTCCTCGCAGTCGATTTCCACACCCAGTTCGTTGGCAATCTGGTCGAGTTCATCGCGCAGGCCATCGAGATCTATATTCTCGTCCACACTGATGGTGCATTCGGCGGTGAATAGGGGTTCGCCACTCCAGGGTGTGCTGCTGTAGATGGTCTCCAGCTGTTCCATATTGATATGGTGGGCGGTGAGCGCACGGGAGATTTCTCGAACTATGCCCGGACGGTCATTGCCTACCAGCTTTAGGGTAAGGGTCTGCTGTGGGGAGGTTGAAACGGCCACGGCATCTTCGATTACCAGGTTGTATCCGTCGTCGGCCAGTTTGGCGAGGGCATCTTTCATGGGTTGGCTTTTGTCACCGGGTACGGCGACACGCAGAATACCGGCAAACTTTCCTGCGAAGTGCGCCATATGGCTATCTTCCCAGTTGCCGCCGTTATCAGCAATGGCTGTCGAAAGCTTCTCTACAACACCGGGCTTGTCGTCACAGATCATAGAGATAACGAGATGCTGTTGCATGTAATATTCCTTTACTTCACTAGAGACCAATAGAAAGCATTGTAATAGGATCTCGTCGGATAACTCTATCGGTCAATCTCAAAGCCATTATCTTTCACGCCCGTACCGGGTAACTTGCGAGGGACTGTCGATGAAGGTACTTGCCGATTTATGTGTGATTCCCATGGGTGTAGGGGTGTCCGTAAGTAAGTATGTTGCAGAGTGCGAGAAAGCGTTGGCGGAAGCCGGGCTTACTCACCATTTACATGCTTACGGCACCAACATAGAGGGGAGTGGGATGAGGTGATGGCGGCAGTGAAAGCCTGTCATGAGCGGGTGCATGCTATGGGTGCTGAGCGCATCACCACCAGCCTGAAATTGGGAACTCGTGTAGACCGTGACCAGTCATTACAGGATAAGATCGACAGTGTGCGATCGAAGCTGGATTAACGATAACAAAACAGGAACGATTATGACGATCAATATCAAGAAATCTCTGGTAGCGCTAGCTGGTGCTCTGGCCCTGGCCACTGGCGCGCAGGCTGCCGACTTGAGTTCGGTAATCAAGGGAGACCAGCGCAGCAAGGAGTACGCCGCTCGTGACCAGTACCGCAACCCCGCAGAAACCCTCAAGTTTATGGGAGTTGAGCCGGATATGACCGTTGTGGAGATTACTCCCGGAGGCGGTTGGTATACGGAAATTCTCGGCCCCTACCTGAGTGAGAAGGGTAAGCTCTACGCGGCACACTTTCCTGAAGACAGTGAGTCTGCTTATTATCAGCGCTCCCTGAAGAACTTTAAGGAAAAGCTCGCAGGTAATGAAAAAGCCTACAAAAACGTAGTTATTACCGAGTTCTCACCCCAGACTGGCCGTGAAGTTGCACCTGCCGGCAGCGCTGATGCCGTAGTGACCTTCCGCAATGTACACAACTGGATGTACCGCGATTATCAGGATAAAGCGTTTGCCAGCTTTTTCGCTGCCCTAAAGCCTGGCGGCATCCTGGGTGTGGTTGAGCATCGCGCCAAACCTGGTACCAGCATGGAAGATATGATTAAGAGTGGTTATGTCACCCAGGAGTACGTAATTGAAGTCGCTAAGAAAGCGGGTTTCGAGCTGGAGGAAGCCAGTGAGGTGAATGCCAACCCGAAAGATACTGCCAAGCACCCGAAAGGGGTTTGGACCCTGCCGCCCTCGCTGCGCCTGGGGGATGAGGATAAGGATAAGTACCTGGCCATTGGTGAGAGCGACCGCATGACCCTGCGCTTCCGCAAGCCAAAGTCTTAAGCCACAATCCCACCTCGCTGATATCGTCAATATTGGGAGCGGCATTTGCCGCTCCCACCTCACCCTATCTGATAGTTGTATGATCATTCCCTATGAACAGCTGGATGCCAGCACCCTGCAGAACTTGTTGGAAGAATACGCCACCCGAGAAGGCACCGAATATGGTGAGAGCGAAGTGGAATTACCGGAGAAGGTTGCGAGCTTACGCCGACAGCTTCAGTCCGGTGAGGTAGTCATCTGGTTTGAACCAGGTGAGGAGAGCGTTAACCTGGTGCTCGCCCAGGATCTGCCTACCGATGTCTAATTACCTGATAGATAGCCCCGAGTCACCCAAAGCCCGCTTTCTGTTTGCCCATGGTGCTGGCGCGCCCATGGATAGCGAATTTATGCAGGCTCTTTCCCAGGGGCTGTGTGGACAGGGTGTAGAGGTGATTCGCTTCGAGTTTCCCTATATGGCCCAACGTCGCACCGGTGGCAGTAAGCGCCCGCCTAACACCATGCCCCAGCTCGAGGAGTGTTTTCGCGAGCAGATTGCGCATTTTTCGGGAGGTTTTCCCTTATTTATTGGTGGCAAGTCCATGGGGGGGCGGGTGGCGAGCCTGCTTGCTGATGAAAGCTTTGCCGAGAGTTTGATTGCAGGAGTTGTCTGCCTGGGCTATCCGTTCCATCCTCAGGGCAAACCGGACAAGCTGCGCACTGAGCATTTACAGGCGATCTCCTGCCCGACGCTCATCGTTCAGGGGGATAGAGACCCCCTAGGCAACCGTGTAGAAGTCGACACTTACGGATTAGCAGATACTATCGAAGTTGAGTGGCTGGAGGATGGTGATCACGACTTTAAGCCCCGCCGTGCCAGTGGTTTTACTCATGCAGGGCATTGGCAGTCTGCGGTGGAAATAGCGGCGCAATTTATGCTGCGGTCTCAAGGACGATAATACGCTCTTCCTGAACCAATAAGGGGCTCAACATGGCCATTTGGGCGCGGCGCTCCTCACTAGTGTACCAGTGTTGCCAGTGCAGCTCGGATTGCCACTTCGATAAGGTGAAGCGGCGCAGGGGATTGCCCTTTTCGATATAGGTCTGCCCTTCGATAAAGCCGATGGTGCGGTAGGCACAGGTCAGTACCTTGCGTGCTGCCTCCTCATAGCTACTCTGCATTTCGGCAGCGATCTCCCGCTCAATCAATACATAAATCATTGTGTACCCAAATCGCGATAGGGCCTTAGAGGAGTTTAGTGCGTCAATCCTGGATTTAGGTGACTGCCAGTTTTCGGGTGACGAAGCCCGCTAAATTGCGCACAATTGGCTATATGAAGTTTGATCACACTCTCGACGCCCGCGGCCTCTTGTGCCCGGAGCCTGTAATGATGCTGCACTCAGCGGTGCGAAATGTCGCCGACGGGGAGGTACTGAAAATGCTTGCCACTGACCCGTCCACCCAGCGGGATGTACCTAAGTTTTGCCAATTTCTTGGCTATGAGCTGGTTCAACACGTTGAGGAGAATGACGAATTCGTTTTCTGGATTAGAAAAGCGGAATAGCCGGTCGAGATCTTTTGCTGCCGCCCCAGCCCATAATGGCAGGGACGGCAACACACTCCTGGATACAATTCTCTGCCGACTAGATGGTCGGTCGAATAGATTATGGCGCCGTTACCAGTGCGGCGATGGCGGCCAATGCCTCCGGGTCCTCTGATTTGATCTTGTTGGCGATATGGTGCTGGAAAAAGTAGCGAAAGCCCACGCTCTCCTGTGCGGGGTACAGGCAATGGTCACCCGGCAGTACCGGGGTGGTCTCAACGATATCGTGGTCGATCAGCATGCCGTGGATCAAACCATCGGCGTGCAGGCGCCAGCTGATCACCTCAATTAACGTCAGGTTCTCCCGATCCTCATCCATAAACACCGCGTGGGTGCCGATGGTATCGGGGATCTCCTGCAGCACTTCTTCAGCTTTGCTGCTCTCAAACTCAAAGTATTCCGCCGCAGTCTCCAGCTCGACGACTTTGTGAATGGGTGGGTGGTGGAAGATTTCCTCAATGCCGGGATCGTAGTAGCCCTCAAAGCGTCCATCTAAAGGGTCCTTGATGTCTGGACAGGCCACTATTGAGTTTAACCAGGGAACGAGGCCTACGACCTCGCCATTTGCTTTAAGCCCCCAGCACAGCACTTTCAGACTGTAGAAGTCTGTTCCGCTGGAGTTGTTGGAGTAGAGCATTTCCAAGCCGTCGAGTTCTGGCGACAGGCGGATAAAGCGCCGGTCCGCAGAAGTCTCGATCGGCTCGCCGGTGAAGAGGTCAACCACATTGTTAATGCTGTGGTCTGTCATGGAACACCTCCTGGCAGGGCCGGTTGTAAACCGTCTCCACTCAGACAAAGGTGCGACTACCTATGCCCTATCTCTGAAGGAAGACTGAATCAGGAGGGTATTTGACTACTTTATCCCTCCTCCGGGAATTCGCTGAAAGGGCAGGTGCCCAACGCGGCATCCCTGCCAGTAAAGGTATATGTTGATTTGCGGAAATACAACCAGCGCTGTCAATTGGCTCCACTGCGGCACAGCTTTGATCGAGGCGCCTGCGTTGATATAGTCCCCGCCTTTGCGGTACCCCGGAGAACACCTTGCCCGTTCCTAACCCAGAAATGGCTTCAGTTTCTACAATTTTGCCTATGGCGGATCGCATAATTGGCGTCTTTAATCGTTGTTTTGCGGATCCAAATGGGCTCAATACCCGACTTTGTGGCGGTTTTCCTGAACCCTACTACCGCCCCGCCGCCATGAACAAGGGGGTTCACCAGGTGGAATTTACCTTGGATTATGCCGCCAGCGCCCTGCACGAAGTGGCCCATTGGTGTGTGGCCGGGGAGGCGCGCCGCCTGCTTCCTGACTATGGCTATTGGTATGAAGCGGATGGGCGCAGCCCTGAGCAGCAGGCTGAGTTTGAGCTTGTGGAGGTCAAGCCCCAGGCGCTGGAGTGGGTCTTCGCGCGCGCCTGTGGTTTCCGGTTTCGGGTCAGTGCAGACAACCTACAAAGCGGCCTGGGCCCTAGCGACACCTTCAAGAAAGCAATCTGGGAACAGGTGCAGGAGTACTGTGCCCAGGGGCCAAACGCTCGGGCGAGAACTTTTGCCCAGGCACTGGCTGAGGAGTTTGAGTGCCCGGACCCGCTCGATAAGGATGCCTACCAATTGGTGGAGTTATCGTGAGTAGCTATCTGATTGACGCCTCCGTCTATATTTTCCGCTATTACTTTGCGCTGCCGCCCAACTGGGAGAGCCGCAGCGGTTACTCCACTGAAGCTGTTTATGGCTTCACTAATTTCCTGCTGGATATGTTAGCGCGAGATCCGCGCCATATAGCCTGTGCTTTTGATGAGTCTCTGGGCAGTTGCTTCCGCAATGAGCTGTACCCGGACTATAAATGCAGTCGCGCTATGCCCGATGAGGCATTGGCCTTCCAGCTGGCGGCGTGCCGGGAGATGGCGGAGGCCCTGGGAATTGCCAGCTTCTCCAGTGGGCGTTATGAGGCAGACGACATTCTTGCCACCCTCACCCGAAAGCTGCGAAGGCACAAGCCGATTGTTGTGAGCCGCGACAAGGATCTGGGGCAATTGCTGGATAGAGGGGCCTCCTCCCTTTGGGACTTCGCTGCGGATCGGCATATGGATAGCGAAGCCTTGGAGCAAAAGTTTGGAGTGAAACCGGCACAGATTGCCGATTATCTGGCACTGGTAGGGGATAGCAGCGACGATATTCCCGGAATTCCAGGTGTTGGTCCCAAGACAGCGGCGCGACTACTGGAGGCTTTTGAGGGCATAGAGATGCTCCTGGTGCAGCTGGAGCAGGTGGCGTCACTACCTATTCGTGGTGCCAAGGGAATTGCCCAGCGCTTGCAGGAATTTGAAGAGCAGTTACGTCTGGCCAAGCGCCTCACCAGCCTGGAAGAGAATATCCCCCTGGGTATTGCTGTGGCAGATCTGCGTCCGCAAGTAGTGGACCTGGATCTGGCCCAGGCCCTCGCGGAAGAATTTGGTATCGGGGGCCTGAAAGGGAAGATGGTGCGGACCGTGAGCCGTATGGATGGAGAGCTTGCATGAGTGAAAGTTTAACTAATGGTGCCAGCCTGAAGATTGTCGCGGATGAAAATATTCCGGCCCTAGAGCAATACTTCGGGGATCTGGGCACACTGGTGCGTTACCCTGGCCGAACCCTTACCCGTGAGCAACTTGCCGACGCCGATATTCTGCTGGTGCGCTCGGTCACGCGAGTAAACCAAAGCCTGTTGGAAGGTACGCCAGTCCGCTTTGTTGGTAGCTGCACAATTGGCACTGACCACCTGGATACCGACTGGCTGGAGCGCAATGGCATTTATTGGAGCGCCGCGCCGGGCTGTAATGCCAACTCCGTTGTGGAATATGTATTCTGTGCTCTGGCGGCCCTGGGGGCCGACTGGCGTGGGCGCAGCTTTGGAATTGTCGGTTGCGGCAATGTTGGCGGCCTGCTGCAGAAGCGGCTGCACAACCTGGGCGCTACCTGCGCTATTTACGATCCCTGGTTACCAGAGAACCCAGACTATGCGCCGTTGGAGCAGGTGCTTAGCCAGGATATTGTGTGCCTGCATGCTCCTCTGGTTAAAAGTGGCCTTTACCCGAGCTTACATATGATTGGTGCGGAGCAGCTTGTACATATCCGGGATGGAGCGGTGCTGATTAGTGCCGGGCGGGGTGCGGTGGTAGATAACCGCGCGCTGCTTCAACTCCTGCAAAAAGAGCGGCGTTTTAGCACAGTGCTGGATGTCTGGGAAAATGAGCCTGGTATTGATACTGAACTATTGAAATTGGTTGACCTGGGCACGCCGCATATTGCCGGCTATAGCCTGGACGGCAAGCTTGCGGGTACTCACATGATTCGAGAGGCACTGTCGAATGCGCTGGACCTGGCACTACCTGCAGTGGATAAAAGTACGGGATGTGAGGCCGCGCAAAATAGAATTGTCTCAGGAGGCATCCAGGCAGAACTGCTGTTGCAAATGTATGATCCCCGCACTGATGATTGCCGTCTGCGTGAAGCGGCGGAAGGCCCTGAGCCGATGTCTAAAGCCTTCGACCGTTTGCGCCGAGAATACCCCGAGCGCCTGGAATTTTCTCATTACAGTACGTCGGCGCAAAACCTGAGTGAAAGTGATAAAGAGCGGTTAGCGGTGTTGGGGCTTAAGTGCAATTAGACAAGCAAGTAAAAAAACTGGGGCTGATTATCAACCCCTGGGCGGGTGTCGGTGGCCCGGCGGGGCTTAAGGGCAGTGATGGGGCTGAGGCGGTGGCACAGGCGCTGGCTGCAGGGATCGAGCCTCAATCCCACAAGCGCGCCGCAATCGCCCTGGAGGCATTAGCCCCTTTTCGCGCGCAATTGGAGCTTCTGTGTTTTGCCGGTGATATGGGTACAGATACCGCTCGCGCGCTCGGTTTCTCTGTCAATGAGGTGGGGGCTGCCGATAGCAGCCCATCCACTCCCGCAGACACGGAAAAAGCAGCTAAAGCGATTCGCGATGCCGGTGCTGACCTAATTGTTTTTATCGGTGGAGATGGCACTGCACGCAATATGGTTAATGCCCTTGGGGAGCATTTCCCTGTGCTGGGTATTCCTGCCGGAGTCAAGATGCATTCCGCATGTTTTGCTATTTCCCCCAAAGCTGGCGGCGAGGTTTTACGGCGCCTCATGTCCGGTCAGTTGGTGGATTTGTGTGAGCGCGAAGTGCGGGATATCGACGAACAATCTTTTCGCCAGGGTAGAGTGAGCACCCGTTATTACGGCGAACTGTTGGTGCCCCAGGAGGGGCATTTTTTACAGGCAGTAAAAAATGCCGGGCGTGAGGTGGAAGAACTGGCTGTGGCAGACATTGCCGCTGAGATTGTTGAAGAGTTGGACCCCGGTACCCTGTACATTGTTGGCCCCGGCTCAACAACCCTGGCGATAATGAATGAGCTGGGCTGTAAAGGTACTTTGTTGGGGGTGGATCTGCTGATCGACGGTGCCTTACAACAGACGGATGTGGGTGCACCACAGATTGAGGCGGCGATCGCTGCGCACCAGGGCCCAATAAAAATCTTGCTCACTGCTATTGGTGGCCAGGGGCACTTGATTGGCCGTGGCAACCAGCAGTTTTCCGCAAGAGTTCTACGGGAAGTCGGGCGTGATAATTTAATGGTTGTCGCTACTAAAACCAAAATAACTGAACTTGGAGGCCGCCCCCTGTTGGTGGACAGCGGTGAGCCGGAATTAGATCGGGATTGGAGTGGCTTTATCCGGGTAGTTACCGGCTACCGGGATGCGATTTTATACCCATTGAGTAACGGAGAAGTTTGAGTGTCTACCAATTGGCAGCAGCTACTGGAGCTGGTTGAGTCCAAAATAGCGCAGGGTGGCAGAGACAGTCGTCGACTGTTCCACGGCCGTGGCCGTTGCTATGAGGGGTTGGAGCAGGTTTGTGTCGACAGTTTTTTTCCAGCGCTGCTGGTGACTTTTTCGAAGAGTATGAAGGAGAAACGGAGTTGTGCGAAACGCTCTGGCAACTGGCAGAGCCGCACGATTACCGTGGTATTGCTACTCAGCGCCGCTACCAGACTGGTGCCCCGATAGAGTGGCAGTGTGGTGAGCCTGTGGCAGCTCCGATGGCACAGCGTGGCGAACTGAAGTTTCCCCTGACCTTTGAGCGACAGAACGTTGGTTTTTTCCTGGATATAGAACCAGGGCGCACTTGGTTGGAAGAACAGGTTCGTGCCCGGGCGGAACAGGGGACTGTGAAAATGCTGAACCTGTTTGCCTTTACCTGTGCCTTTTCTGCTGTGGCTCGTGCAGCAGGGGATATTGAAATCGTCAATGTGGATGTGAATCGCGGTGTGTTAAATCGCGGGCGCGAAAACCACGAAGTGAACGGTTTGTCCCTGAACGGCATTCAATTCCTGCAATTTGACGCGCTGCGTCAATTCAAGCGTTTTGACCGCCGAGGCCCTTTCCAGTTGGGCATCGTAGATCCGCCCACACGCCAGAAAGGCCGTTTTGATGTGAGTCACAATTACGAAAAACTCGTACGACAATTGCCGGCCTGCCTTGCAGATGAGGCGGATTTGCTGATGGTCATCAATTCCCCCCGTCATAGTGAGGCGCATTTCCGCGAGCTGATCCTCGGCGCTGACAGAGGGTACGAAATTGTGACCCGCTTAGCGCAGAGTCCGGATTTTCCCGATCGGGACCCGGATGCGGCATTAAAAATGTTGCACGTAAAATACCGCCGCCAGGAATAGCGGCGCTATCTTTTTAGGGTATTTGAGCGGGCTGTTGAAATTTTTTGGCCGCTTGCCGAGCGGAACAGAAATTCTCCAGTCGTAAGTTGTGTATGTGAGTGCATGACCGGCCGAAAAGGGTTTATGGAAAGGTGTCATAAACCCTAGTTGAAGAGCAATAGATCCTTTTGGGCAGGTTGTTAAATAGCAGCAAATTCCCGCATCAGGCGTTCCATTAGGGTCTGTAATTTTGTAGATGATGCATCGCGTACTGCGCTATTGAGAAGCTGCGCGTTGCTCTGTCCTGACTCTGCATCTGCATTAATCAGCAATAGAAACCCGCGGTGGGTCAGTACAGTTTCTTCTGCCGCTTCCTGGCGAACCAGCTGGGAAAAAGTAATATAGCCACTTTGCTTTAGCCAGCTGATTGCTCCCAGGCAGGCCAAATGACGTGGCGAATGTAACCCGAATTCATCAGGGCTATCGGGCCCGGCGATGTCCTCAACATAAATTGTTGTGGGTAGGGGAAACTGGCCGAACAGTGCCAGCAGAATCCTGCCGGCATCCCGGTAGAAATCGTGAATATGTAAATCGTCCAACATCAGCGGGAATATCGCTCCAGAAAGTAGCCCAGGCGGGTCATCGCGTGGGATAGGTCATCTGCCCTTGGCAGGAATACGATGCGTAAATGATCCGGTGCATCCCAGTGGAAAGCGCTGCCCTGTATCAGCAGAATTTTCTCCTGGCGTAAGAACTCCAGCACCAGCTGCTCATCATTTTCGATCTTGTGGTGATCGAGGTTCAACTTGGGAAATAAATAGATGGCGCCGCTGGGTTTAACGCAACTTACTCCCGGAATGTCATTTAGCATCTGATGGCCCAAGTCCCTCTGCTGGCGCAAGCGTCCACCGGGTAGCACGAGATCGTTGATACTCTGGTAGCCACCAAGGGCTGTTTGTACAGCAAACATTGCCGGTACATTGCCACATAGTCGCATGGAGGCAAGTATATCCATGCCTTCAATAAACCCTTTAGCGCGATGTTTCGCGCCGCTCACTATCATCCAGCCGGATCGAAAACCGGCTAAGCGATAAGACTTGGAAAGACCGTTGAAACTCAGGCAGAGCACGTCTGGAGCCAATTTGGCCATTGGGGTGAACTCGGCATCGTCGTAAAGAATTTTGCTGTAAATTTCATCGGCGAAAACGACCAGGTTGTGGCTGCGTGCCACTTCAACGATATCCTCCAGTAGCTCCCTTGGGTAAATGGCGCCAGTAGGGTTGTTGGGATTAATTACGACAATGCCGCGGGTACGAGAGGTAATCTTTGATTTAATATCCTCGATATCCGGCAACCAACCTGATTCCTCATCGCAGCGGTAGAGTACTGGTGTGGCACCGGTGAGGTTGGTGGCCGCCATCCAAAGAGGATAATTGGGCATGGGCAGTAACAGCTCATCACCGTTATTGAGCAGTGCCTGGGTAGCCATGGAAATTAGTTCTGAAACACCGTTGCCCAGGTAAATGTCGTCAATATCAACGCCCTGGATACCCAGGGTCTGGCACTCCTGCATAATGGCTTTACGCGCAGCGAAAAGGCCCTTTGATTCGACATAGCCCTGGGCTTGGGAGAGATTATGGATAACATCCTGGATAATCTCATCAGGAGCGTCGAAACCGAAAGGGGCGGGGTTGCCGATATTCAACTTCAGGATTCGGTGGCCTTCTTCTTCCATCCGGTAGGCCTGCTCCATGACAGGGCCGCGGATCTCATAGCAGACGCCGTGCAGTTTTTCAGATTTATGGATGTCCTTCATGGTGGTTCGGCAGCCCTGTAGCTTGGCAGGAGCGGTCCTGGGCCGCGTGCGAGCTGCGCGAAAGCCGGGAAGTTCACTGGCGGCGATTGCCGCTCCTGCGGGAACTGGTAAAAATGGAACAAGAGAGTATGTCAAAACCAAAAGACGATAACTACTGGCGCGATAAGCTGACAGATGAGGAGTTTGAGGTATGTCGCAAGGGGGGACAGAGCCACCATATACCGGCGAATATTGGGATGTTTTTGACGAAGGCGTTTATCGTTGCAAGTGTTGTGGCGAAGTTCTGTTTGATTCCGGAGCGAAATTTGAGAGTCACTGCGGCTGGCCCAGCTTTGATGCAGAGTTTGCCGAGGGGATAGTGCGAGAGCTCCCTGATAACAGTTTCGGTATGCAGCGAGTGGAGGTGCTTTGCAGCAAGTGTGACAGTCATCTCGGGCATATATTTGATGATGGCCCTACAGAAACCGGGTTGCGTTACTGTATTAATTCCTTATCGGTAAAACTGGATAAAAGCAGCGGCGAGGAAGGGGAAGAAGAGTGATTGAAAAACACTGGAGTCGCTGGCTGTTGTGGGCCCAATGGGTGCTGCTCAGTGCGATTGTTCTGGCCGGGCTCGCGCTGAGATTTGGGCTGCTGCATTTCAGTATGGCTTTCAAGGTGTTCACCTACGCCGGTGCTGCGGCCCTGGCGATCGCCTTGGTCAGCTTGTTGATCTTTGTCTGGGGGGCACGTAGTAACAGCGCCGTGACCCGTAGTAATGCGTTGTGGGCAGTATTGCTCGGCCTACTGCCGGTGGCAATTCCGCTGATCACGGTGGGCAAGGACAACTTTACTGTGCCGAGAATTCACGATATCACCACTGATACCCGTAACCCACCCCAGTATCGTGTGGTGCCGGGCCTGCGTAAGCCGGGGGAGAACAGTGCGGAATACGGAGGGGAAGAGGTGGCAAGGTTGCAGCGGGAGGCCGATGTTTATGGCGATATCTACCCCTTGCATGTGCACCTGCCGGTCGAGCGCACTACTGAACTGGCCGCTGAGGTGGCTAAGGAGCTCGGCTGGGAAATTGTTTCCTACGAGCCCAGTAATGGCCACCTCGAAGCCGTGGATAGAACTCTGTTGCTGGGATTCACGGATGATATTGTTGTGCGAGTCAGGGCGGAAAGTGACGGTAGCTCACGAGTGGATGTCCGGTCCAGCTCACGGGTTGGGGTGAGTGACCTTGGTGCCAATGGAAAGCGTATCCGAGAATTTCTGGAGGAGTTGCGCCTGCATGCAGTCAGTGCGGCGAACAGTGCCGTCTCCCAGGGCCGGAAATCTGTTCCCTCGAATCCACCGGGTTAGGTAAGTGCCTGACAATAAAAGAAAAAATTTTAACTCGGGTGTTGACAGCACCCTGAACGGTACATAGAATGCGCCCCACTTCTGACGCAGAGCTACACTTTAAAACGCAGCGATGACGACAGAGGTGATTCTGGGTCCCCATCGTCTAGAGGCCTAGGACACCGCCCTTTCACGGCGGTAACAGGGGTTCGACTCCCCTTGGGGATGCCACGCGGGAATAGCTCAGTTGGTAGAGCGCAACCTTGCCAAGGTTGAGGTCGCCGGTTCGAACCCGGTTTCCCGCTCCAAGTTTCACGCTTCACGAGTAGATCTCTAGTCCGCTCGGGAAGTATCGCCACAGAGAAATCCGTGGCCACTGCCATGGACAGCATGGCAGCACAGGGCCGAAAGGCTGCAGTGCAAGTTTCTGTCCCCATCGTCTAGAGGCCTAGGACACCGCCCTTTCACGGCGGTAACAGGGGTTCGACTCCCCTTGGGGATGCCAATACGACCTGGCAGCAATGCTGCCGGGTCAAATTGCGGGAATAGCTCAGTTGGTAGAGCGCAACCTTGCCAAGGTTGAGGTCGCCGGTTCGAACCCGGTTTCCCGCTCCAAGTTTTGCTTTACAGGGTGATGTTCAGGTCATATCTGGAGAGTGAAGTCATTGGAATACCAGTGGCAATGCCATGGACAGCATGGCAGCACGGGACCGACAGGTTGTAGTGCAAGTTTCTGTCCCCATCGTCTAGAGGCCTAGGACACCGCCCTTTCACGGCGGTAACAGGGGTTCGACTCCCCTTGGGGATGCCAATAAGGCCCGGCAGCACTGCTGCCGGGCCAACCCAAAGCGCGGGAATAGCTCAGTTGGTAGAGCGCAACCTTGCCAAGGTTGAGGTCGCCGGTTCGAACCCGGTTTCCCGCTCCAAATAAAAAGCCGCTCAATCGAGCGGCTTTTTAATTTTCCGATATATTGCTTCTTAATTTATCGCTTGTGCCAGAGCTTTTGGGACTGTAAGCGCGCGCCTGGACTTTCGGCAATTGCCAGGCTGGGCCACACTGTCAAATCCCAGTATTCCACCGGTTGAATTCCTTTGGGCAAGCGCGTTGAATGGCGCCTCCAGTAACGGGAGTGAGAGATGACCGCCGCGCTATCTATCCAGAATCTGCAAAAGACCTATGAAGGTGGCTTCCAGGCCCTGAAGGGCATCAGCTTTGAGGTGCAGCCAGGGGATTTCTTTGCCTTGCTGGGCCCCAACGGTGCGGGGAAGTCCACCACCATAGGCATTATTTGTTCCCTGGTGCGCAAGAGCGCCGGGAGCATCTCTATTTTTGGGGTTGATATCGATAGTGATTTTCCAGCCGCCAAGCGTCTATTGGGCGTGGTACCGCAGGAATTTAATTTCAGCCAGTTCGAGAAAGTATTCGATATCGTGGCCACCCAGGGCGGCTTTTATGGGATGTCGCGCAAGTTGGCGGAAGAGCGCACTGAAAAGTACCTCAAGCAACTCGGACTTTGGGATAAGCGGGCTACCCAGGCTCGTATGCTGTCCGGCGGTATGAAGCGCCGCCTGATGATCGCGCGGGCCCTGATCCATGAACCCAAATTATTGATTCTCGATGAGCCCACCGCAGGGGTGGATATCGAGCTGCGCCGTTCCATGTGGGCTTTCCTGGAGCAGATTAATGCGCAGGGCACCACTATTATCCTCACTACCCACTATCTGGAGGAGGCAGAAAGCCTGTGTCGCAACATTGCGATCATCGACAAAGGTACGATTGTTGAGAACACCTCAATCAAGTCCTTATTGAAGACCCTCAATCGTGAGACATTTATTCTCGACTGCAGTGAATATCTGGAAAAGGCGCCGGGGCTTTCAGGGTTTGAATGTCATCTGTTGGATAGCCACTCCCTGGAAATCACTGTCGAGAAGGGGCAGTCGCTGACAGAGGTTTTCATTGAGCTTAAAGCCCAAGGCGTTACTGTGACCAGTATGCGTAATCGTGCCAACCGCCTCGAGGAGCTGTTTATTTCCATGTTGTCCGAGGAAAAAATGGAGGGTGTGGACGAGTGAGCAGCAGATTAACCTGGATCTCCTTCAGCACAATTTTCCGGCGGGAAGTGCGTCGCTTTATGCGTATATGGCCGCAGACACTGGTGCCGCCAGTAATCACCATGTCATTGTATTTTGTGATTTTTGGTTCTCTCATTGGGAGCCGAATCGGAGATATGGGGGGTTATCCCTATATGGAATTTGTGGTGCCGGGTCTGATAATGATGTCGGTAATTACCAATTCTTATGCCAATGTTGTGTCCTCTTTTTATAGTGCCAAATTTCAGCGCAGTATTGAGGAGCTTTTGGTATCACCCACTCCCAATTGGGCGGTAATGGCTGGATATGTACTTGGCGGCGTGGCGAGGGGCTTGATTGTCGGCTTGATTGTCACCCTGGTGGCGATGTTTTTTACATCGCTCAGTGTTGAGCATGTTGGCGTTACCATAGCTATCGTTTTCCTGACCGCAGTACTTTTCTCTTTGGCCGGGTTTATTAATGCTATCTACGCCAATAGCTTTGATGCTATTTCTATTATCCCCACCTTTGTATTGACCCCGCTCACATACTTGGGGGGTGTTTTCTACTCTATCGAATTGCTTTCGCCCTTTTGGCAAGGGCTGTCAAAGCTCAACCCGATTCTCTATATGGTGAATTCTTTCCGCTATGGGATACTGGGAGTTTCAGATATCAACGTGGCTTGGGCTTTTATTGGGGTTTTGGTATTTATTGCACTTCTCGCCAGTTGGGGGCTCTACCTGATGAGTCACGGCAAGCGATTGAGGCATTGAGGTTGATTATGAGCAGAGAAGATTGGCAGAACCTCCCGCTGGGTCGGGAAACCACTTACGAATCCACTTATAACCCGCAGTTGCTGCACCCAATTCAGCGTTCCATCTCCCGCGCGCAGCTGGGCCTGTCCGCGGGGGCCCTGCCATTTTTTGGTGAGGATGAATGGTGGGGCTTTGAGCTCTCCTGGCTGAACCCGAAGGGTAAGCCGCACGTTGCAGTAGCGCGATTTAGCTTCCCTGCGGAAAGCCCCTGTATGGTTGAGTCCAAGTCGTTCAAGCTGTACCTCAACTCCTTTAATCAGAGTAAATTTGAGTCTTGGCGATTGGTTCAAGATACCTTGGCAAAGGACCTGGGCGAAGCTGTTGGAGCTGCGGTTGAGGTGAATCTCCTGGATGTGGAAGATGCTGCCCTGGCGGTAGAAAGACCGCAGGGCTTTTGCCTGGATGACCTGGATATTGCCGTGGAGCAATACCAGCCGGCCCAATCGCTACTCGCTTTGGAAGGAAGTGGGGAAGATGTCAGTGAAACCCTCTACAGCCACCTGTTGCGTAGTAACTGCCCGGTTACTGGCCAGCCGGACTGGGCCACGGTTATGGTGGAGTACAAGGGGCCGGCGCTGAAAAGAGAGGCGCTGCTGGCCTACATTGTTTCTTTCCGTGAGCACCAGGATTTCCATGAGCACTGCGTAGAGCGGATATTCTGCGATCTGCAGCAGTTGGCGGAATTTTCTGAGCTGACGGTATGTGCCCGCTATACACGTCGTGGTGGCCTGGATATTAACCCATTGCGTTCCACTCGTATTGAGAAACCGCTGCCACCGCGTTTCGCCCGCCAATAGTAATTTCTCTAGCTCTTATAGGCCTGGCACTAGCTGGGCCAGCTAAAGGCGCTTTTCTCCTTTTTATTTCCATCAATTGGCCAGCTTTGTAAAGGCTGGTACAGGATCGATACCAGTATTTCAGAGTCTTGAACTACGCTTTCTTGAATAAAACTGTGGGAAATATGCATCAGCTGCTGAAATAGCACTTTTAATTTGAGCAGGCCGGGCCCGAGGGAGATGGAGTCAAGCCTTAGATATGGAAATCAATACACAATCCCCTGCGCTTCCTGCTGTGATTGTGTTTGCCATACAGGCTCTTTTTGCCCAGTCTTCGATTGCGCAGGTATATGTTGAGGCGGATCAGTTACTGCGTGTTATCGAGGATCAGCAGCGCCAGCTGGAAGAGCAGGAGGCACAAATCCAGCGGCAAAAAGCGGCTCTTGATGCCCTGCGCCAGCAGGTGGAGGAGCTGCGGCGCGCAATCCCCCAAGACCCTTCACCCCCTCCTCGCATAAAAAACCATCCTCCCGAAATTTCACCCTCTGAATTGGAAGCGGCGATCGCCGAAGCACCAACAGACTGGCCAGGCTCAATTCAGGTAACTGGGACTGAGCTGCGGATCAAGATAGGCGGCTTCGCGGAGCTGGATGCCAACTACGACACTGGTGCAATTGTGAGTCCGGCTGAATTTACTACCAGCGCTATTGTCACCAGTGACAGAACCGCAGCCGAAGGGGAGGATGGGCAGACCAATGTCAGTGTGCAGGTTTCGAGGTTAGAACTCGAGACCAAGATGCCCTGGGGGGAGGCAGATCAAGACTGAAACGACAATGGATTTCCTCAGGGATACCACTATTGCCGAGCCAATTTTACAGTTGCGTAAGGCTTATGGTCAGGTCAGCGATATCCTACTTGGTGGTGATTTACTGATCGGCCAGGACTGGTCCACATTCACTAATCTTAATGCCTGGCCAAACACCCTGGATTATGAGGGGCCAAATTCAATGCTGTCCCTGCGGCATCCTATTGTGCGTTGGCATCGCAAATATCACCCAACACTTACTCTGGAAGTTGCTTTGGAGGCGCCCGATGAGCGCGTGTTTGAGGGCGCTGTAGAAGTTTCTCGTTGGCCTGATGCGGTAGTCGCTGTTATCTCCCAGACGGACCGTTTTAATTTTCAAGGCAGTTTTATAGTGCGGGATTTACGTGGCAGTGGGGAACCACAATCCGCTGTTTCAGATACCGGGTGGGGAGTGAATTTGAGCGGTGTTATAGATATGCCTGGGCGCTTAGCTCCGGATTTCATTACATACTCCTTAAGCTTTGGGGCGGGATATGGGGGGCTCCTGAACGATTTTCCTGCAGATGCCTCTTATGATTTTTATGAAAACCGGCTGGAGGCGATTCCAACACTTGCCTGGTACATCGGCTACCAACATTGGTGGAGCCCATGCCTGTATACCGTCGCTACCTACGGATTGGTACAGCAGGATAATTTCGACTTTCAGCCTGGCTTTGCATTCCGGGAAACTCAATACAGCAGTATTAACCTGACATGGACTCCGACACCGCAATGGTTATTTGGTGTGGAGGCTCTCTACGGTACTCGGGAGGATAAGGATGGCGCCTACGGTTCGGTTTGGCGTACCCAATTCACTAGCCGAATTTCGTTTTAAGGGGATGGCCAGTGGTTATTAGAGGAGTTTTACTTCTGGCCTTCCTGTGTGTGTACAGCTGCCATTCTGCGAGAACCATAGTTATTCATAGCTGGCATTCTCCATATATAAGTGCACGCCCTCTGGGGAAAACTTTGGTATTGACCTACACAACGGTACCTCGTCCAATCGTTGGAATTCATGTTGAAGATGTTTGGATTGATGAATTGAGCCGCTACGAGATACAGGCCTACTCCTGGAGTGATTTTGCAACGGGGCACGAGGTCCCATCCATGGAAGAGGTCGCCGAAGTGCTGGCAGCTTATCAATTCGATACGCTGTTAGTAACACAGCTAAGTGAGTTCAAACATTTGAACCGGAATATCTCTAACTCCCAGGTTGCCATAGTGGAAACCCGGCTCTATGAGGGCCCGAGTGAGGAGCTGTATTGGTCATTGAAAACTGAAACCTTTCTGGTGAATTACATTGACGGAGAAATTCGTCGGCCACGGGAGGGGGATGCTCTGGAGTATGTGGAGACGGTTCTTCAGGAAATGATGAAGGATGGTGTTTTCTAGGGTGATAACTCTTCAATCGCCGATTAAATGTAATCGTCCGCCAGAAACTTAGCCCAGCAGGAGAGTACACGAGGTTAAAGAATATTTTAATCAGCTATTCTGGTGAGACAAGTCGCATAATAGTGCCCGGTGAGTACAGGGAGTACTTGGCTTTAAATCGTAGGGTGTCGCGACTGTTTTAGTGTAACCGGTAGCCTGAAATGGGTGCCAGCGAGTCCTTTCGTCGGTAGGCTTTACAATGGATTGGAAAGTTGACACGCCAATGGGGTTTTCTCAGAACTTTATACAGTTTTTTAGGTGGTTTTCTCACTTTTTTCCCCGGCCAGTATTGGCTCTGCCCGTAATTATTTTGTTTTTACTGAATGCCAATCCCACCTTTGCATCCGAAAGCTTCCTGATGCCATTGGGTCCAGTGGCACATGAGCAGAAAACCCATTTCTTCTGGGCTACAGCCCTCACTATGGTGGCTGTGTTGCCCGTTTTTATTTTGGTGCCAATTATTTTATTTAAATACCGACGCAAAAAAGGTACCGGTATTTATACGCCCAAATGGGAGGTCTATGGCCCGCTGGAAGTCGTGATGTGGGGCGTGCCTTTCCTGGTTATTCTGGTGCTCTCGGTCATGCTTTGGCGTGCCACGATTAGCCTGGATCCTTACGAGGAAATTCAAGGCGTGGTACCGCCTGTTAAGGTGGAAGTGGTGGGGCTCGATTGGAAGTGGCTGTTTATTTATCCCCAGCTGGAAATTGCCACGGTGGGGGAGTTAGTTGTCCCGGTACACACACCGGTATCTATGACTCTCACCAGTGATACGGTGATGCAGTCTTTTCTCATTGCAGCGTTGGCGGGACAAATTTATGTCATGCCAGGAATGACGACCAAGTTGAATTTTATTGCCACCAAGCTTGGGAAAACCCAGGGGAAAACACCCAATTTACCGGGAAAGGTTTTACTGACCAAAAATTTGATGTGTTAATTAAGAATGATGAGGATTTTCAGGCTTGGGTAGCACAAGTTCGCGCCTCAGGTATCCCGTTGAATGAGGATACTTACAATCGCCTGGCGACACGTACCACCCGTGAGGAGGCGCACAAAGAACTGGCCACGGCGCAAATGCCTGCCCAAGCCATTTATTTCACTCTCCCAGATGCCAGTCTCTTCCAGGATATAGTGATGCGCTACCACTCCGGTAAACCCCTCAGTATTGAGGAGCAGCCCGGCACCGAGAAATTTGGACGGGATAAGGAAGTGGAGGGCGCGCAACCATGAATGAATACGGTTGGTTGGGCAAACTAAACTGGGACTCCCTTGTTTTCAGTAAATTAATCACCGATCCCTCGGTGAGCGAATTTGTCGCCAGTACAGCCGGCAGTATCGTGATTATTGCCACTGTCGCAATTCTCGGCTTGCTGACCTGGTTCCGGGTATGGGGCACCCTCTGGTCCGAATGGCTTACCAGTACTGATCACAAAAGAATTGGCATCATGTACATAGTGTTTGCACTGGTAATGATGACCAGGGGGCTGCTGGAAGGAATGGTAATGCGGGCGCAGCAGGCTGCCGCGCCAGATGGTTTTCTCTACGCCGATCACTTTGCCCAGCTATTCAGTACCCACGGCACCATCATGATATTTTTTGTTGCCGTACCTTTTGTGGTTGGGTTGGTTAACTATGCGATGCCATTACAGATTGGTGCACGGGATGTTGCTTTCCCTGTTCTCAATCAAATCAGCCTGGCAGTTACGGTTGCATCTGGAATTTTATTAATGGTTTCCCTGGTGGTAGGGGAATTTTCCACTGGCGGTTGGTCTGCTTATCCACCTTATACCGGAGGGGATTTTAATCCAGGTGTCGGGCCCGATTATTGGATATGGGCCATTGTGTTCTCGGGTGCCGGTACCACCCTCACGGGTATTAATTTCACCGTTACAATCATCAAATGTCGCGCTGCTGGAATGAAATTCTTCCGTATGCCGATGTTTTGCTGGACGGTACTTTGCTCCTCTATTTTGATGATATTTGCCATGCCACCCTTAAGTGTGGCCGCGTTGATGCTGGGTTTCGATAGATACCTGGATTTCCACTTTTTCACCAATGATCTCGGTGGAAATATGATGAACTATGCCAATCTGTTTTGGCTGTTCGGGCACCCGGAAGTTTATTTGTTAGTGCTACCGGCCTACGGCATATTTTCCGAAGTTTTCTCTACCTTTTCTGCAAAGCGCTTGTATGGCTACAAGTCTCTGGTGATCGCCACTATGAGTATTGGTGTGTTGAGCTTTACTGTATGGCTGCATCACTTCTTTACCATGGGTCAGAGCCCCACAATTAATATTGTGTTTGGTATTGCCACCATGTTGATTGCAGTTCCTACCGGAGTGAAGGTCTACGATTGGATGGCGACTATGTACCGGGGACGAATCCGTTTTACCACGCCGATGATTTACTCCATCGGGTTTTTGATTTTATTTGTAATTGGTGGTCTATCCGGTGTGATCCTGGCTAATCCCACCGTGGATTTCCAGGTACACAATACCTTGTTCCTGGTGGCGCACTTCCACAATGTTTTAATTCCGGGCGTGCTGTTTGGGTTGCTCGCCGGATACAACTATTGGTTCCCCAAGGCTTTTGGTTTTCGTCTCAATGACAAGCTTGGGCGCTGGTCGGCATTCCTTTGGGTTCTCGGTTTTATGCTGACGTTTTTCCCACTATATGGTGCTGGCCTGTTGGGAATGCCAAGGCGTTCCTTCAGTTATATGGACCTAACTTTCAAACCCTACATGCTGGTTGCATTTGTTGGAGCCATGGTGGTTTTGTGCGCATTAATCAGCTTGGTGGTGCAATTGGTGGTCAGCCTGAGAGACAGGGATAAAAACCGTGTTCCAGTGGGGGACCCGTGGGATGGCCGGTCTCTTGAGTGGTCAATTCCTGCTCCAGCGCCTTCTTACAACTTTGCCGAACTGCCGAGGGTCACTGACCGGGACGAGTTTACCGAGGCCAAGGAACAGGGGCGCGCTTATCTGGCGCCAAAAGTCTACCGTGATATCGAAGTGCCAAAAAATAATCCGCTGGGTTTTCTCCTCTGTGTGTTGAGCGGCATCCTCATGTTTGCGCTGGTTTGGTATATCTGGTGGCTGGCGCTGATATCCGCTGTGGCCATTATTGTTGCAGTAATAGCCTCCACTTTCCGTTGGGACAGTGAACGGGTAATCCCAGCAAGCCAGGTGCAGGAAGACACGGAAAAGTGGCTGGAGCAGGTGAAGAAGAGCAGGGCGGTTGGCAGGGATTTGGAAAATACCCCTGCCAATGTTGGGTACGCCAAGTTGGAGCACTAGGCTGACAAATGAACGGAACCCCTTCGACCAGTAACCCCAGTGTAAACCCAGGCCAGGTGCCTGGGGCGATTCACAAAGACCCGGATATGGTGATCTTTGGGTTCTGGGTTTTTATGATGAGTGACCTCATTTTCTTTGGGGTGGTCTTCGCCATCTATATCACCATGATTGGGGCTACCGCAGGTGGTCCTGGACCAAGGGAATTATTCGATTTTGGCAGTTTATTCGCGCAAACCATGTTGCTGCTTACCAGTAGCCTTACCGTGGGCATTGCAACTGTCACCATGAAGCACCAACGCAGCCAGGCGAGCTTTCTGTTCTGGGTGGTGGTAACCCTGATTTTGGGGTTGGGCTTTCTGACATTGGAGCTCTACGATTTTTCGCAAATGGCGGCACAGGGTGGTGTGCCCCAGCGCAGTGGCTATTTATCAGCTTTCTTTGGCCTGGTGCCCTTACACGGCTTACATGTCAGCTTCGGCTGTTTATGGATGCTGGTGTTGATTGTGCAGATATGCAAAGTGGGTATGCTGGATATTATCAAGTTGCGCTTCTTGCGCCTGGCCCTTTTCTGGCACTTTCTGGACTTGATCTGGATCGGGATTTTCTCGGTTGTTTATTTTGGCGGATGGGTATATGGCTAATAAATCCGGTTACGCGGCCCATTTACGTACCTACCTAACCGGTTATGTTCTGTCGGTAGTGCTTACCATTGCGGCATTCTGGGCAGTTTTGGCAGTGGGGCGGGAAAATAAAAGCGTACTTATTTTGGTTGGTTTGCTTGGGGTAGCGCAACTGGCAGTGCAACTTAAGTGCTTCTTGAATGTTACAACACAAAAAGAAGGACGGGACAACCTGGCCTTGGTTCTTTTTTCAACCCTGATTCTGCTGATCATTGTGGTAGGTACTGCATGGATTATGGGGAACCTGGCTGTGCGTATGCATACCACTATGTAAAGCTAATTGGCAGAAACCGGGCGAGCTAGATAATGACCTTGCTTTTGAGGCTTGAGGTGGCTTTCTCCAGGGATTGCAGCACCTTGCCCTTGTCATAATTACGTATCTTATCCAGATCCAGGTGCATAGAGAAACCCGGGGCGTGTTCTTCCAGGTAGCTTTGTTGACCACCGAGGTTTTTACGCAGGTCTGTCACCTGGTAAACCTTAACCGGGGTGCTGATGCCTTTAACAGTGATATGGCCTTTATCACGGCACATAACCGTGTGCTTGATCATTGCCCAGGTCTCATGGCTGATCAGGATTTCCCCTGGCTGGGCCGCACCCTCAAGGCGTGAAGCCAAGTTCACATGGGTGCCCATTACGGTATAGGACTGGTAGTTGGCTGTGCCAAAGATTCCAACAGTACAGTAACCTGTATTAATTCCCATTCGCACTTGCAAGGGGCGGGAGATCCCCTTGTTGTACCACTCCTGCTTCATCTCACGAACCCGCTTGCGCATGGCCAAGGCCATAGCGACACAGCGCAGAGCATCAGATTTGGGGCCCTTGCTTTCATCATCCCCAAATACCACCATAACCGCATCACCGATAAATTTATCGATGGTGCCGCCGTATTGGCCGGCGATACGTGCCATTTCTGAAAGGTAGTTATTGAGCAATAGAGTAAAGGTTTCAGCCTCCAGCTCCTCGGTAAGCTGGCTGAAATCCTTGATGTCTGAAAAGAAAACTGTCAACAGCTTACGCTGTGTAGTCAGGGCCTCTTCATCACCAGTAGTAATAGAACGCCATAGGCGCTGCGGCAGATATTTGGAGAGTTTATAGGAGCGTACCTTACTTACACGTTGCTCGGTGGTGAGGGCATGATTGGCCTCCTTGAGCTGGCTGATTTGTCGGTGGGTAAAAAATGCATAGGCACATAGATAGGCGAGGATGCCTATTAAACTCACGGTGCTAATAGTGAGGTCGGCATTAATCAACAGTGCCGGTCTGTGTATCAGGTAGCCAACTACAACACCGACGAGAAGGCCTGTGTTGTGTTCAAACCACTTTCTGCCACCGCCCTGAGTCAGGGCATTGAGCTGCACCACAGTGACAAACAGCAATGATGGCAACATGCTGAAATTGGCTAATGCGATAGTGATACCAACAAATATGGTATCGATAAAGGATAGACAGCGCCGGGTTTTATAGGCTTTTTTATCGCGGGACTTATAAAGCAGGAATTGGGCAAAGCCGCAGTAAGCGAGTAGTAATACTGCTATGCCAATTGTAATCAGCTTGTCCAGTTGCCATGGAGAAGACCAATCGACAGTATTTGCCAGGGTGCCCGTAGCCGCAAAACAAATTAAGGTGCGGAAATAGGTAGAGTAATGGGGGCTAATGCCCCGCTCTGTGTTCCCCTCAAGCTTGTCCTGCATCTGTGGTTATCTTTTTGTCCGTTTAGCGGAATTATACATATAGCGAGCGGCCCGTAACCGGTTTCAATATCCCTGGCTTTTACTCGCAGTGCATCGATTTACTGGGCGAAGTGTACTCCTCCAAAAGCCAGATTGCTAAAAAACCGATATTTATACTGGGTTTTAATACGGGGCGCACGTATGCGCTACGTAGGCTGGTTAGGGTACACTCCGCGCTCAGACTTCAACTGGAGAAAACGATGGATGCCCTGACCGCCTTGCATAACAGAGTCTCAACGGGAAAGCTTATTGAGCCAGCTCCCAATGAACAGCAGCGCCAGAACATCTTTCGCGCCGCCCTTCGCGCGGCGGACCACGCCTGTTTGCGCCCCTGGCGCTTCCTGCTAATAGAGGGCCAGGAGCGTAATCGATTGGGGGAGCTATTCCTGCAGGCGGCTGAACAAGCTGAAGGCGCTCCACTAGTGGAAGCCCAGCGCCAGCGTACATTGGCTATGCCGCTGCGAGCGCCTTTGATCATTGTGGCTATCACCCGTCTACAGGAGCATCCCAAGGTACCTCACATGGAGCAGCATATGTCTACTGCCGGCGCCGTACAGGCTATGCTCACCGCTGCCTTCGCAGAGGGTGTTGGCGCCTACTGGCGTACTGGCCCCCTGGCCAGAAACCCGGTGGTTGCTGAGGGGCTCGGCCTTGCGGAAAATGAGCGTATAGATGGTTTTATTTACTGTGGGACCCCGGATAAAGCTCCCCGCCAGGCACCGGATTTACAGGTGGATACATATTTTTCCCAATGGAATGCACAATAGTACTTGCACATCAGGAAACATTTGGGTAAAGTGCGCGCTCTCTCGACGACACAGCAGCTATCTTCCTGATTTTCTTGAAGATTTCGCTAAAGAGAGATCCCCGCTGAAAGGCGGATTGCCCTCCCAGAGGGTGACAATTTGGTGAGGTGTCCGAGTGGTCGAAGGAGCACGCCTGGAAAGTGTGTATGTCGAAAGGCATCGAGGGTTCGAATCCCTCCCTCACCGCCATCTACTAAAAGCCCGGTTTATGCCGGGCTTTTTTATTTCTGTTTACTGCTTAACTCTCCGTTATCTTTTCGGCAATTATTATGCTGACTGTATAGATATTCGTTTGTCAGATGGGCCTCAACTATTTAAAGCGGCACTATCTAGTTAATTCTCTATTCAAGCTTTTATTTTCTGGCTGCCCCAACCGATAGCGCCAGGACCTATTGAGTGCTGCTATGGAGAGATATCTTTTCATTGGCTACCCGGTAATGCTACTGTGCTTATAGCCGGTGAATCGTTCGATCTAAGGTGAGCGTAAATACAACTTGGTATGTTCATGCGGTTTAAACGCTTCTATGGGTTGCCCCCTTATTGTGGCTCTTCTTGTCTGTTGGCATTTCCTCTACTGACAAAGTTGCGCGGGTTTGGTTCGCTCAATTGAATGGATTGCAGTTGCAAATTTAACTTGCTGCCTTTGCTTTGAGTCACAGCGGCGCCTTTTATCTTTTCAGTGTTTATCTCGCTCGTATCTGCATCATGTATTTTTACTGACTTGGTTTGCTTTTTAGAAGATTATTACCTGGTGAGTAAAGGCGTCATGTTCATAATTATTTCCTACTTCTTGTTTTTATCTTCTTTAGTATGGAATTACCCCGTATTTGTTAGCTGTTCTAGTGCAACTGCCCGGACAAGATTGGCTTAACTAAAGCGGCTTCGTCAGAGTCGATTTAGTTAAGTTGCACGGCCAACGCGACCTGTCGATAATTCAATCCAATACCGTCCGCCACATACTTTCTCTTGACGGTAGGCAGAGTAATATCGAGTCCAGCACCACCGTTTGTGGGCTGTCTTGGGCTGTCTTAGGCGAGCTGATAACCACGCTGGGCAAGCATAAGCCGGAAATCTCCGATAACCGCAACGGTATAAAAGCGCCGCTATATGACAGCGGCGGCACCCTGGAAAACCGCACCCTGGCCGAGTTGTTAAACGCCAGAATAGGGCGCTTATCGGTAATGAAATTGTCAGCTTTGACGAAGCCGGCGAGATCAGCCTCGGCGTGTGGGAATTGGGCTATTTCCTGCGCGGGCGCCTCGGATCCACTGAGGGCGTGCTGGACCCAGCCGCCAGCCTAAACCAAGCCTTGGATACTATCGACGCATTGCTACAGATGAAAGTGCTGGCAATACCGAATGATCCGTCGGGTTCTGTCAGTGATGGTGACCGCTATATAGTCGCTACAGGGATCGGTGCTTGGGTCGGTAAAGATGGCCAGCCCGCGCGCTATGTTGCAGACCCAGGCAACTGGCAATTTTTCCTCGCAAAAGTAGTCCTGAATAAAGTGGACGGCCTATTGTATGTGAAAGGCAGTAGCGGCTGCCGGTGATTAGTGGGGATATATCAACAGATTTGGCTGGGGTGGTTACGCAGATGTTGGGGGCTTTGGATGGGGTTTATTGGGATAATCAAGTCACTTAGCTTGCTTTGACTATCAGGGATCAAAAGCCTCTCCATCTATCCACAGGAAAAAAAGGTACTAACCTTTTTTCTTTTAAGGGGTTTCCAAAAAGGTGCAAAGTAGAGAAAATACTGGGATATACTGCGTCTGCAGTATATCCACTTATGCACACTGGTGCCAATTATCAGTAATCTAACGTTCCTACAGTTTTTTTAAATCGTCGCCGAAAGAAGTCTGTGGTTATAGTGGTGGGTGATATATTGCAACTGCTTTTGAATGCACTGTTAGGCATCCAATGAGAGTAATCGCACTTTTTATAGTTTTATTTTCATCATTAGCAATGGCCACTGAATTTGGACGCCCTAAATGGTATCCACATAAAGACTATACACCGTCAGATAAAGTAATCCTGGCCTTCCATGTCGCTCAGGAATATTATGTAAAGAACGTAGCCAGCACAAACCAACCTATTGATTATGAGTTTCATGCTTATGCAACAGATGGTGGCTATATCGTTTCAGTTATGGTGCTTTATCGTGAGAAAGATGGCAGGCATAGTGTGGCGATGGATGGCGAGCACTGTATCTTTTTGAATCAGCAATACATGATAAAAGGGTCAAGGCAGTGTATTGCAGCAGGTCCAAATCCTTTAAAGCAGTGATACCTAACAATCCGCAGCAATCGCTCCCGTTGGTCGCTGGGACAGTCAAAACGCTACGCTTATTTGCCTGCCCCTGTGCGGGGCGTTATGCGTCTGAGTAATTGAAGAGTTGAGAGCCTAAAAGTTGAAGATGTGGAGATGGGAGAAAGGTAGGCAAAATACCGGTTATGAAAAGCTTTTCTTGCTCGGTTCGAAATGGCCAATGCCTTTTGATTTTTATCTGTTGCGATTCAAAGAAGGTACCGAAATTCCGCCACATACGGATAAAGTTAGTTCGGGTAGCCACTACCGATTGAATGTAGTTATAAAAAGGGCAAAATCCGGTGGTGAGTTTCTATGCAGTTCGCCAATTTTTGAAAATTCGAGAGTAAAGTACTTCCGTCCTGATCTCTCAGAGCACTCAGTATCAAGGGTCGTTTCAGGTACCCGCTATGTACTGAGTGTCGGTTGGGTGCGGCACGCATGACAAGGCCGGGCAATTAACTCCGGGCCTGCGGCCCTCCGTGGGACAGCTTACTTTGTGCACGTTTTGCCCGGGTCGCTGCGCTCCAATTTTTGCGCAAAAAGCGCACAAGATAAGCTGCCCCTGCCGGCGGCGTTATGTGTAAATAGAAATGGAAGAATTTAAGATCAACAAGAAAGATCTCAAGCCGATAGCTGTTGGCTATGGAGCTTGTTACGCTACAAATCTTGTGATGAAAAAGGGAATGAAAGTAGGTTATATGTATCGTGAAGAACCATCTGATCCAATGAATGGATGGGTTTTTATGTCCGGCACAGAAAGCCAAGAATATATGGATGATGCGGATAATATAGCGATATACGATACTAATACTGTTGCTAACTATGACCCTAAGATTATCCCATTTATAGAGTGTCCAGTTGGCACTGAGTGTGAGCGTACAGCTGATGGTAAACTTCAAATTATTCAGTCAAACACGTAACAAGTGACAATGATTGCTCGTCAAGCTTTTAAGCCATATTTTCATCCCAGTAGGTGTTGTTTTTCACCATGGTATACAGGATGGTAAGTTGCTTTCTCATACAGGCAATGAGGGCTACTTTTTTAAGTTTACCTGCGTCGACTAATCGCTTATACATCGGCTTTAATTTGGGATGATGTTGAATAGCCGACATGATGGAAACAAACAGAACGGTACGTACGCGATGCCTCCCACCTCGAATATATCGCTTGCCCTGGATGCTGCCGCTATCACGATTCATTGGGGCGATTCCTACGAGTGCGGCGATTTCTTTACGGTTCAATTTTCCTAGTTCAGGAAGTTCGCTTATCAGTGTATAGGCCAATACATTCCCAACTCCTTTGGCGCTCAACAATAGGTCGCGTCTTTGCCGCCACTCAGAAACACTGTTAACGAGCTTATCCAGCTGTTTGTCGATTCTTTCTCTGTTTGTCGATTCTTTCTAGTTCTTTCTTAATGATATTTAGAATAGTCTGAATAGGTTAGTGTACTGATTTAGGCATCCGCTGAAGCCGGTTCTTTTGCATCGTGCTCATCTCTAAACACTGACTTCTTACAGTTAGCAAGTCACTGATTTCCCTTAGTTTTTCTGGCTTCAGTACCGGCAGCCTTGGCTTCATGGCCTCACCAACGTGTGCGATATCCATCGCGTCTAGTTTGTCCGTTTTGGCGAGGTGCCCTGCGGGTTTGGCGAAGCTTCTTATCTGAGAAGGGTTGCAAATAACAATAGGCAATCCCACTTTGTCTGCTGCACAAACAAACTCTAATTCAAGTCTTCCTGTAGGCTTTATTAGTACTCTTTCAGGTTTAAGAGGTTGTAGTTGTTTAATGGCATCCTTAATACCATTTTTATCATTGATAACACTAAATAATTGGCCAGTAGGTCTCACAGAAATATAGAGTCAGATTTAAGATTTCACAGTGACTGGGGGCTGAGTACGGTACTTATACATACCAAAAACGACTCAGGTAACTAGGTATTGAACCGAGCATGAGCCGTCCAGGATCTATGGATGATAATGTGCATGTAGAATCATTTTTTCAGACATTAAAAACTGAGAGTTTTAAAGGGTTTATTTTTGATTCGGTTGAGGACCTGAGAAGTAATTTATCTTAGTATAATGATAGATACTATAAGCTTATGAGAAGACATGGTTCATTTAGGTTAAAAAGCCCTGATGAATATGAAAGAATGGTCGCATAAGATGGCGTCTACTTTAAGGGGGAGGCTTCTACCGGTCAGGATGCCGCTATATGAAGGCAGGAGTGAGGCTCGTTGAGATTATCCCGAGCGCGCTAGGGTAGGGTGATCTGTTCACGCCAGGTCAATCGGCAAGGGCCAGGGAGACTATGCAAGCCAGTGATAGCATCAACTGCAAGTTTGGTCGGGGCACTCCTTTCCTGGGGGCTGAAGGCATCCAGAAGAAATGAAAGATGCGGCAGGCTTATACATCGCCTGCCTATACCACTTGGTGGTGGGATTTGCTTCAGGTGATGGCTTGAGTTGTTACCGGAAGCAGCGCTTTAGGAGTTTTATGCCAAGAGCAGTGGCAGTTATTTGGGGAGGGCTGCCATTGCTGCTAAGGTTTTTTAACTAGATGTTTACGTAGACTGCGTTGATTTTTATCCAGGAGCTTTGACAACCTTCAACATTCAGCCTTACTTCTTTCTCCGCTATAG
The DNA here is from genome assembly GCF_030012965.1 of Microbulbifer sp. MLAF003. Lineage (NCBI taxonomy): Bacteria > Pseudomonadati > Pseudomonadota > Gammaproteobacteria > Cellvibrionales > Microbulbiferaceae > Microbulbifer > Microbulbifer sp. MLAF003. The sequence continues at coordinate 3,280,975 of NZ_CP120232.1, read as the reverse complement.
CGGCGGATAGCAGTGTAGATTTCAAAATTGGGTCATCGTCACTACTTATGCCTGCGTAGCCATTATTTGTTGGGCATTCAGCTTTTGCTTCGTCGCTAAACCCTTCTTTCAATTTAAGTGCAACGGCTCCATTAGCGGTTGAATAGTAGTAGCTGATGGTTCCAACTGTTTGTGCGGAATGTGCTGGGATTGATGCCAGCATTATAAGCAGTGAGGTTAGCAGCGTAGGCTTTTTCATAGGTTTCCTAATTAATTAAGTGTCCAAATCTTATGCTTGCGTAATAGTAATCACTATCCACTTCAAGGCAATCTGGCAGCGCACTTTGCCGTATGAACTGCATTATTTCAATTAGAGTTTGAATGAGCAGAACTCCATTCTCAATTGGTGACCTGTAGGTAACTGTGAAGCTGTTGAGAAAGGCTAGGTCGGGATGATCTAGTCACGCCAGATCAATCTGCAAAGCCAAGTGAGACTATTGATAGTATCAACCACAAGTTTGGCCGGGGGACTCTGTTTCTCGGGGCTGAAGGTATCCAGAAGAAATGGAAGATGCGGCAGACTTATACGTCGCCTGCCTACACCACTAAATGGGGTGATTTGCCTAAAGTGACAACTTAATCTGATTGTACTACTTAGATTCCGATAGATTTCATACTTTGCAAAGCCCTCAGTAGGTTAAAATGAGTGCATTTGTATAAATATACAGCAGGGATTGGCGCCCCAAAAAATGTCTAAGATTTGCTCCTAAATTATTGATCTATATAGAGCAAAAATGAGTAATAAAGGGTAGTTTTCTTAGACAGAGATTCCCCGGAAAGCTAGCAATTACAAGAGTTAGAGGGCTGTTTTAGTCAATACTGCTGCAGTATATGAGTGCCTTTATGAAACCCTCTTACTACCAGGCTGAGGTTACTTAAGTTGCCTAGTCGACCATAAGTAATTATCGTTTTCAAAGAGGGCGCCGCTCCGACCGGCGGCTTCTATAAAATTCTCAAGTACTATCCAGTATTTGTTCCTTATTGCGAAATGCCTTCTTCTCTCCTGTCGCGGGAAATTGATCGGAACCCATAAGCAGTAAGCTCCCCTCGCTTTGTGCGGTGTAATACTATTGGCATTTCCATCTTGGATAATTGAATGCTTTATTGACTCAACTCCAGGGGGCAACCAAAATACTTACCTAGTAGTAATTTGCCGCAGTTTAGTTTTATGCGACTTAAGTCTTTGTTATTGATTTCCTTGCTCTCAGTAAGCGGATGTTATGAGGTTGCGCCTCAGTCTTACAATCGTAGTGAGTGGTTGCCTGGTTGGGCTGATGTGGATGGAGATTGCCAGAATACTCGCCAAGAGCTTTTGATAAGGCTTTCATTGGCTCCGGTAGTTTTTAGCAATGAAAAAGGTTGTACAGTGGTGTCCGGTTTATGGATAGACCCATATACAGGGCAGTTTTTTGAAAAGGCATCGGACTTGGATGTAGAGCATATAGTACCGCTTTCCTGGGCCCATAAACATGGTGGCTCCACTTGGAGTCGAGAGCAGCGTAGGGCATTTGCCGAAGATCCAGCTAATCTTTGGCTGGTGGATGATGGCCACAATCAACGTAAGGGTGGTAAGGGGCCGACTGAGTGGTTACCTCCATATCAGCCAGCCCGAAGCGTATATAGGCGGCAGTTCATGGCTATCGCCAGGAAGTATGGGCTCGATCAGTGAAGTAAATAGTGAGATGTCCCTTCACTTGGCAATTTATATTGACTTTTGAAGGGGCAATTTTTGATTGAGTTCTGCTTATTCTAAATTATTGCTTACCCTTTTATAGGCAATCTCTCTTTTTGAATTTTTTTGTTTTATATTCTCTCGTCTGATTAATATGTCTAGGTATTCTGTGCCTCGCAGCCAGATTGATTAATTAAAAGCGCACTGGTCATAGTTGTTTAAGATCTTGGGACCGTGATTCTAAATATCTTGGCATAACTATCTACTTGTACCGCAATACTACTGCGCTTCGTTGCCTTGGGTGATAAGTTCTGCGACTACTTGACCTTGTGGTAAGTTGGGGTGTTGTCGAGAACGTGTCTATAGGTTGCATAATTAAAGTGCTTCTTATGGGGTGAGAGCCTTTTAGGTAGGGAAGTAATTTCCTGGTTTAGTGGAAGAATAAAGGATAACAGTATGGACAGGGTTGCCGGAGTTTCATCAATATGTATGGGGCTAATCTATATTGCCGCTTTTTTATTTTTTGGATTTTTTTGGGCCTTTCCATCGGGTGGAAGTCCTACAGAAAAGATGGCATTTCTAGCAGAAAATCAACTGCTATTTAGTAGTGTTTATATATTAATGTACCTGGTGTTTGCTGTCTTTTTGGGGTGTTTGGTGGTTTGCCTTTATGAAAAGCTCAGGAATAGAGGCAGGAGGATCACAGCTCTAGCTTCCTTATTTGGGGCAATCTGGGTTGGTCTTTTGATTGCTAGCGGTATGATTGCGAATATTGGGCTTGCTTATGCCTTGGGGCTCTCCGAAGTCAATGTAGAAAAAGCTTTTGAAGCTTGGGGTGTTATATACCTGTTGGTTGAGAGCCTTGGTGGAGGGAATGAGTTGGTTGGTGGGCTTTGGGTCTTGCTGATTAGCGTGGTTGCGTTGCAAGCAAGGGTTTTCTCCCGCCCATTAAATTACCTTGGAGTGATAGTAGGAGTCGCTGGAATTGCGACCGTTTACCCTGCTGATATTCTCACGGAAATTTTTGGTGTCACTCAAATAGGCTGGTTTATCTGGATGGGTATTTCTTTATTAGGGAAGAGCAGTAATAGGCAGACTTGGGAAGCTGCTAACGCTGTTAATGGTGCTACGGAATAGTTTCGTGCTGACTAATTATTCTTCAGTGTAGAGAAGGCAAGTATTTTGTTGTGGTTATTATCGCCTCCACTTCCTAATGTTTGCCTTCATTGGCCCCCTCTTGGCATTATCAGTGGGGTGACTTTGTCTGTTCCACTGGTCTTGCTTACTTTACTTTCTGCTGGAGGGTTAAAACTGGAGCTTCTGGCTTCACAAGAAGTGATATCAACGGCTGCTTAGCATTTTTTTGGATCTCGCGCCAAAAAATGAAAAATGCGTCTATTCTTTCAATGGGCCAGACAGTCTTTAAAGAGGTGTCCTGGCTAGAGTTTCCGCTGTAAAAGGTGTGGTGTAGAGACGGGCTTTACCAGTTGCCCATTGCTTTCAGTGTATTTAGGCATGAATAGCTAGTCTCAACCTGCCAGCTCCTGGGAAGCGAGCGGATAGCACATTACCTGCAATTGATTTACAGGGTGATAGCCCTGGAAACTTTGGAGATCTTATTGTGAAAAGCAAGCAGTACATCCTTCCTTTGGTAATTGCCAGTCTTGCTGCTTCTGCTGCCCTTGCGGATTCTCATCCCAAGAAGCCGGCGAAGGACTGGACTTGTGCAGATTTCCTGGCCATTGATGATGAGTTTAAGCCTAAAGCAGTCTATTGGGCTGCGGCTTATTCAAAGCGCGGTAAGGAAGAGGGTGATATGTTGGATATCGAGGGCACCGAAAAGGTGACACCAATGATTATCACCGCCTGTGCCAACGCGCCAAAAGAGTCCTTCTGGGCCAAGTTTAAGGATGAGTGGCACAAGATGGGGCGCCACCACGGTAAGGACAAGGCGAAGCAAATGATGAACATGCAGGGTGGCGGCAATAACATGGGTACCGATGGCAATAACAGTGGTACCAACGGCAGCAACAATATGCAGAAGCAAAAACAGAAGCAGTAGCCCACTGCGTTGGATGATACCCGGCTTCGGCCGGGTTTCGTCTATTCTGGTCTTGAAGCTTACCTTTGGCGGGGTATAGGCTATTGGTAAGTTTTCAAACCGGCTAGAGTTGGAGCTGCGATCATCGCCGGGTAATCAAGTAGTCAAATGGAGTTGTGCTATGGGGAAGTCTGTTAGGGATGGTGTGAAGCGTGGACGGAACATTAATCGTTCTGCCAGGCTGTTTTGGGGTGCGGTGCTACTGGCGGGCCTCTTCATGGCGCTGTTTATGCACTCAGCCAAGGCGTTCCCTCTGTAGTGCTTTTCTATAGCATAAGGGGGATAGAGATGGCGCCCCCGGGTGGACTCGAACCACCAGTCCGGACTTAGGAGGTCCGTGGTTTATCCTGTTAACCGACGGGGGCAGGCACTTTAACCGAACTTTGTATCTGGCTATGGGTGCGAAGGGCGGCCATTCTATCCGGTATGCCGGCAAATGTCATGTCATCCTGCACCCTCAACGTCTATCTGCTTAGTTTCATTATTTGCCGATACTCGCGAGTAGACCTGTCACTCTAGGTAACAGGCAGAAGCTCTAGTTACCGCATTACCCGCTGTTTCCTATCTGTGCGGTTTTCGAAATTTTTTCATAATTATTTGCTGTGCCATCGTTGGTTTTGTGTTTGAAAAACGCAATTTGGCGGACATTTTTGCGTGCTGAAAAGCGGAATCTGATTGAAGTCAATTTGTCATTGTTTAGGTGTAAATTTTTGCTTGACCATGATTGTTTAGCATCGCTAATCTGCAGTGGCACCCAAGGTGCAATAAGGATATTTCTGCTTTCGCGAATCAAGATTATGGAGTTTCGTATGAGCGGTAACGTTAACGAAAAGTACATGGATTTTGACAGTGTGGATATTCCACAAATTGCTAATGAAGTACTAAAGCAGGCTACTTCCCAGCCGCCGCGTGACGCGCGCAGGATGGTGGAGGATAAACTGGAGGAGATACGCTTGAGGCGGGAGTTAATGGATTATGATTTTGAAAACTAAATACTCAAAAGGGATTTAAGTTACCAATTATTTTAGGGTTGTACGGGGTTGCCACTAGAGCCCCGTACAATTTGAGAACTAATTACATCCATTTATTTACTGCTTTATTCATTGCTAATAAATTTCCCACGGATTAATTTCCATTGAAATTAGCTGATAACTAGTTGATGGGAAAATCTATCAATAATGCCCCAATTATCGCTGATGCAATTAAATGCTGACGTCCAGCGCTCAGAATTTCTCTATTACTACGTAGAGTTTTGCCGCTAATGACTTTGTAACTAAGTAGTGGTTCTCTATGCGCTTTTAAGCAGGAATGAGCGCTCTATAAGGAATTGCAAGCAAAGGCGGCCCAGGAGCCGCACCTTTGGCATTTAACTACATTTGTGTAGCTGTTCCTTCATCCCCTTTACTTTGCTTGCCGCCAAACCAGCCCAACAGTTGCTTTAGCTTATGGGATAACTTGCCGCGCTTGGCTTTACGCTCTTTGTCAGCAGCACTTACCAGCCAGGCTACCTGGATAACCATTCGCTGCCCCTCAAAAGGCAAATGGCCGTGGAACGAATTATCCGCGCGCTTAAAGGCAGCAAGGGTGCCGTAGACAGGAGAGACTTCAGGCGCAACAGTATCTTCGAAGTCATCTATGCGCTTAAGGAAACGTAGGCAGCCGTTGCCATCCACTGTCCACTCAGGGTTGAGGTAGAGCAGGGCGGTAGCGATTTTGGATTTACCGTCGGTATGAATCCTGCCGTGTCGCTTTTTCAAGGTGCGGCTGATGGAGACATAAGTTGGGTATTGGGAGAGCTGTTCAATGCCCAGGTTGTCACCGATGGCATTGGCAAATTCCGGATCGGTAAACTGGGTGATCAAGGTATTAATGGAAGTCCCGCATTCCTCCTTTTCATGGGGGAGGTAGCCAGCGCCTTTAAGGCGCGGAAAGTCTTCAATAAATGAAGACATCATGTTTTCGTTCAAAACTTTCTGGGCTACAAAGAATGGGAAGGGCTGGCGGTTAATCAGGATATCTTCGCCGGTCAAGTCACTGGCATTGAGCCAGCGGCTGGCTTCAGCAGCAGGGCTAGTCATTATTGTGCATCCTTACAAACTGGTCCGGTGTAGCCACCGGGTCACATCGAAGTTTTTGTTGATGTCGACCACAGAGTTTCAGCCCTGGTTCACCTGGGCATACGGCACTTGGCGCCGCCTCACGACAGTGCGAAAAGTATCAGAGCCAGGCTCTCGGGCCAATACCAGCGTACAAATACTGCCCCGATTTCTGGCTTTGCCTTGCTTGAAATCAAGGGCATGTGAGATAGGTTGCGTTGAATACCATGCATTTGGCGCAAGTGCCGGTATAATGCCGTTCAGATTTTCGTCAGAGCGGTTTTATCCAAGCAATGTCTGTGACTTCCAAGTCCCCAGTTGTATTGCAAGTACGCGACCTCGCCTGTGAAAGGGATGGTCGTCGCTTGTTTGAGGGCCTTGATTTCTCACTCCCAAGCGGGGCTGCGATCCAGGTTAAAGGTGCCAATGGGGCGGGTAAAACCACACTGTTGCGCACCTTAATTGGCAGTTCCAGTGATTTTAGCGGAGAGATCCTCTGGCGCGGCAATCCTTTCCCTGAGGCTTTGCGGGGAATGCGTGAGTCCCTACTATATATCGGCCATCGGGGTGGGGTACGGGCTGGATTAACTCCCTTGGAAAACCTCACCTGGTATGGGGCAGATAATGAGTCTGCTCTGCAGGCTCTTGATAGGGTGGATTTGTTCGGTTTTGAGCACAGTTTGTGCCATAGCCTGTCTGCCGGGCAAAACCGCCGAGTAGCCCTGGCCCGGATGTTCTTGCCGCAGGCGCCACGTTTGTGGGTCCTTGATGAGCCCTTGACTGCCCTGGATGTTGCCGGGGTGGCTGCGCTGGAAAAGCAGATGTCTGCGCATATGGATAAGGGTGGTTCCATACTCCTGACCTCTCATCAACCACTGGCCTTACCTGGGCTCGATTTTATCGATCTGTCTGACTTTGTAGTCGATGAGTCTTTTACAGATATCGGGGGAGAGCATGTCTTCAGTTGATGTCCAACCCCCGGTGAGTGAAGCCCGTACAAGCCCCGGTTTTGTTGCACTCTTCCGGATTGAAATGCTACTGGCCCTGCGTAAGCGGGCAGATATTGCTAACCCCTTGCTGTTTTTTGTCACAGTGCTCGCGCTTCTACCCCTTGGAGTAGGACCGGGGCCCGATCTATTGGCAAAAATGGCCCCCGGAATGATCTGGGTGATGGCTCTACTCGCCACCATGCTCTCCCAGGAGAGCCTGTTCCGCGGAGACTTTGAGGACGGAACCCTGGAGCAGTTAACCCTGTTGCCGCAACCTCTATATTTTGCCGTATTGGCAAAGTCATTGGTGCACTGGGTTGCTACCGGGTTGCCACTAGCGCTTTTATCGCCGTTGTTGGCATTGATGCTGAATCTCCCCGTCGAGGGATATCTCTGCTTATTTATTTCGCTGTTCCTAGGGACGGCAAGCCTCAGTTTGATAGGCGCAATAGGCGCGGCGCTCACAGTAGCTCTGCGTCGCCCCGGTCTGCTGCTGGCGCTAATTGTTATGCCCTTGTATGTGCCCGTGCTAATCTTCGGCACCGGCGCGGTGCAGGCGGCTATTGATGGCTATGCCTACAGCGCACAGCTGGCGATTTTGGCCGCTCTGCTGGCCGCCGCTGCAGCCCTTGCTCCGCTCGCTGCTGCCGGGGCGATACGTATCAGCCTGGATAATTGATTCGGAGGTCTTCTTGGCTTGGCAATGGTTTCACCGTTTAGGTTCGCCGCGTTGGTTTTATCAGAAGACCAATGTGTGGCTTCCCTGGCTGGCACTGGCAAGTGTAGTATTGTTGTCAGTGGGTACTGTTTGGGGACTTGGTTTTGCGCCGGAAGATGCCAAGCAGGGCAATAGCTATCGCATTATTTTTATTCATGTGCCAGCTGCTTTCCTGGCCCTGGCCGGCTACTACATTATGGCGATCAGTGGGGCTATCGGCCTTATCTGGAAGATGAAGCTTTCCTTTGCGGTGATGCGGGCCGCAGCGCCTATCGGTGCGGTGCTAACTTTTATTTCCCTTTTCACCGGTGCTGTTTGGGGCAAGCCTACCTGGGGCACTTACTGGGTATGGGATGCTCGTATAACCTCCATGTTGATTCTGTTATTCCTGTATATCGGTGTGATGGCCTTGTCGCAAGCTGTCGGCCGTGAGCAAGTGGCCGATAAAGCCAGCGCACTCCTTGCCCTGGTAGGCACGGTGAATATTCCGATTATCTACAAATCGGTAGACTGGTGGTTTACTCTGCATCAGCCTGCCACCATCCGCCTTACAGAATCCAGCAGCATCGATCCGAGTATGTTCTACCCATTGCTGACCATGATCATCGGCTTTTACTGTATGTACGCCTGGACCCTGCTGACCCATACTCGCGCTCTGTTATTGCGCCGGGAGGTTCGCACCCAGTGGGCACAACAGGAATTAGCGGGAGGAAAATAACGTGGAGTTCCAATTTTCCAGTTTTGCAGATTTCCTGGCGATGGACGGTCACGGTATCTTCGTGTGGATCTCTTACGCCGTTACTTTTGCAGCACTGGCTGCCATGGCTCTTTATCCCCGACTTGCCCGCCGCCGTCTGCAGCGGGAACTGCAACATCAGCAACGGATTAGCCAGCGGCGCCAAAAGGTGAAAGCAGCGAGGCAAGCTGTAAAGGAGCCCGCATAGGCTGTGCCGGCTCACAGGTTTAGATTTAGATGTTTGCCCGGTTGTGACCGCTGCCCAGCTAACAAGATCAAAACTTAAATATATGGAGTTTAACTAAGACAATGCATCCTGTACGCAAGCAACGTCTGATCCTGGTACTTGTCCTGGTCACCTTGTCTAGTGTCGCCGTGGGTTTTGTGACCTATGCGATGCGTGAAAATATGGATTATTTCTACGCGCCCAGTGCTTTTGCGGCTGGAGAGGTCCCTTTTGAAAAGCGTATTCGCGCAGGCGGTTGCGTAGTGCCAGGCAGTGTGCAACGCGCTGAAGATAGCCTGGATGTGCGGTTTGTTATCACTGACGGTGAAGCCGAACTGGCCGTGGTATTCGACAAGATACTGCCGGATTTGTTTGCTGAGGGTGAAGCTGCAGTAATTTCCGGGCGCCTGATGCAGGACGGCACCATGCGTGCAGACCAGGTCCTGGCCAAGCACGATGAAACCTATACGCCACCAGAGGTGGCTGAGTCTATGGTTTCTCACGAAAGCTGTGCTGATGGAGCAAAAATATGATCCCTGAGTTGGGCCATTTTGCACTGGTAGCGGGATTGCTGCTTGCTATTGCCTTATCTGTCCTGCCTATTGCCGGCAGCTATACCGCTCGGCCCTTATGGATGGAGGCCGGTAAACCCCTCGCCATGGGCGTATTCGTCTTTGTATTGATCTCTTTTGCTTGCTTGACGATTGCCTTTGTACAGAGTGATTTCACAGTTAATTACGTCGCAAAGAACTCCAATAGCATTCTGCCTGTTTACTACAAAGTGACGGCAGTTTGGGGAGGGCATGAGGGGTCCATACTTCTGTGGCTTTTGATTCAGGCTGGTTGGGCAGCTGCGGTTGCCATGTTCGGCCGGCAGTTGCCACCGGAGCTGTCGGCACGGGTGCTGTCTGTAATGGGCATGGTGCTGATCGGTTTCTTCCTCTTTATCCTTTTAACTTCGAATCCATTCGATAGAACCCTGCCTTTCCCGCCGATGGAAGGTTCAGATCTGAATCCACTGTTGCAAGACCCGGGAATGATTTTCCATCCGCCTCTACTGTATATGGGGTATGTGGGGTTCTCTGTGGCTTTTGCATTCGCTATTGCAGCCCTGCTCGGTGGCCAACTGGATGCAGTGTGGGCGCGCTGGGCCAGGCCCTGGACGGTCGTGGCCTGGGCTTTCCTCACCCTGGGTATCGCCCTGGGTAGTTGGTGGGCTTATTATGAACTCGGCTGGGGTGGCTGGTGGTTCTGGGACCCGGTGGAAAATGCTTCCTTGATGCCATGGCTTGTTGGCACTGCACTGATGCACTCACTGGCGGTAACAGAGAAACGTGGTCTGTTTAAGAGCTGGACTATTTTGTTGGCGATATTCGCCTTCAGCCTGAGCTTACTAGGTACCTTCCTGGTACGTTCCGGAGTGATTACCTCAGTACATGCTTTTGCTACCGATCCCCTGCGGGGCAGTTTTATCCTTGGCTTCCTGGCGCTGGTTGTCGGGTTTTCCCTGTTGCTGTTTGCTTTGCGCGCGCCTTCAGTCAGTGCTCGCAGTGTATTCTCCTTCCGCTCCCTGGAGACTTTCCTGCTCGGCAATAATATTTTGCTGATCCTCATTATGGCGGTGGTGCTGACTGGTACTTTGTATCCATTGGTTGCAGATGCCTTGAACCTCGGCAAGATCAGTGTGGGACCGCCGTTCTTCAATCTGTTCTTTGTGCCGATAATGGTTGTGTTGTGCCTGCTGCTGGGTATGGGAGTGCACGCCAACTGGAAAGACAGCCGTTGGGACAAGTTATTGAATATTTGGCGTTTGCCGTTTTTGGCAGCATTGGTTATCGCTCTGGTTTGGCCGTTGGCTTTCGACCATTACCATTGGGGGGCAGTGCTGGGTATCTTTATCGGTGCCTGGGTATTCTGTGCGAGCCTTGCCGATATCGTAACCAAGACCCGCAACGCCAAGTCTTTCTTTGCTGGATTAAAGCGCCAGCGTGCCAGCTATTATGGTATGCATCTCGCGCATATTGGCCTGGCTGTTGCAGTACTCGGGGTTGTATTAACTACGGTATACAGCGTGGAAGATGACCTGCGCATGGGGGCTGGGGACAGCCATCAAGTGGCTGGCTACGATTTCAAATTTGATGGGGTGCGCCTCGCTCAGGGTCCAAACTACCGTGCCTTTGAAGGGGTGTTGCACGTTAGTAAAAATGGTGAGCCTGTAGCAGAGCTGCTTCCGCAGAAGCGGAATTATTTCTCTGGCGGAAATACCATGACCGAGGCGGCGATCGACACTGGTCTGTTCCGCGATATATACGTAGCCCTGGGCGAACCCTTGGACCGCAGCAATCCCAGCGGCGATTGGGCGGTAAGGCTGCAATATAAGGCATTTGTAGTATGGATCTGGCTCGGTGCTTTATTAATGGCGATTGGCGGTGGTATTGCGGTTGCGGATAAACGTTATCGTAAAGCCAAAGTGGCACGTCAGGTGCCGATTGCTGGCAATGTAGCTACTGCGTAGATTTGGGGAAGATAGTATGTCCAGATTAAAACTTTTCTTGCCTCTGATTATTTTTATTGGATTGGCCGCACTTTTTGGCGCGGCCTATCCCTGAATCCGCAAGAAATGCCCTCCGCATTGCTTAACAAGCCGGTGCCGGAATTCTCCCTGGAGAATGTTGCCGATAGTAATCAACTGTTGCAGAAGAGTGACTTGCCAAAAGGGCCGCACTTGCTCAATGTGTGGGCGACCTGGTGTGTTGCTTGCCGGGTGGAACACCCCTACCTGAATGCCTTGGCGGAGCAGGGTGTCCCTATTGTTGGGGTCAACATGAAGGATGAGGACGAAGCTGCAATCAAGTGGCTGGAGAAATTCCACAACCCTTACATTTACAGCCTTGCAGACAGGGAAGGGCGCCTGGCCCTCGACTTGGGGGTTTTTGGAGCCCCGGAAACTTTCCTGGTGGATGCCGAGGGTACCATTCGCTGTAAGCATGTAGGCGTAGTGGATAACAAGGTGTGGCAAACCAAGCTACAGCCCCTTTACGAAAAGCTGAAAACCCAGCATTGGGACGAGTTTGCCGGTGACCTATCAGATTCCCTCGTCTCCCGTTGTCAGTGAGACCGAAGAAAAGAAAAGCCGCTTTATCTGTTGGTTGGGCCCGGTCGAAGATAAGGTGGAATTTCAGCAGCAACTTGACCTGGTTCGTGCAACATATCCGGATGCCAGTCACCACTGTACAGCATTGGTGATTGGCAACCCTTCCAATCCTGAAGTGATGCAAGCGGATGATGATGGTGAGCCTGGCGGCAGCGCCGGTCGTCCTATGCTGGAATTGCTGCTCAAACAGGGTATCGGTAATGTCGGAGCTATAGTTACCCGTTATTTTGGTGGTACCAAGCTGGGGGTTGGGGGTCTGATGCGGGCCTATAGAGGCTCAGTTGGCAGCGCCCTGCAAGAGGTCAGGCTCGACACTTTTGTACCTCTGGAAAGTATTGTCGTTGGCTGTAATTTTGCCCAGGAATCCCGCTTGCGTTTCCTGGTAGGGCGTCATCAGGGAAGCTGTGGGCCGGCAGAATATGCGAGCAAGGTTGTTATTCCCATCTCCCTGCCAAGTAGTGAATGGCCGTCTTTACGATTACAGCTTCTGGCTGAAAATTTTGAAGTACAGGATTAACTAAATAATCCCATTGTTCTTCAACTGCTTAATTTCTGTTTCTGAATATCCCAATTGGGAGAGAATGTCGAAGTTGTCCTGCCCCATTGTTGGGGCTTGCTTGAACTCTGGCATTTCTTTGTCACAGCGAATCGGCGGTGCGAGAATTTTAATTTGCTTTCCATTGTCATCATACATTGATTGTATTTTGCCATTCTCTGTGACAAATGGGTTGGTCAATGCTTGCTCCACGTCATAAATAGGAGCTGCAGGAACGCGACTCGAAAATAGTTTAAGCCACTGGTTAGTCGTCTTCTTACTGAGAATCATATCCAGTATTTCTGTGAGTTGATCTCGATTTTTTAGGCGTGTTTTGAAATCCAAAAATCTGGAGTCAGTGGTTAACTCAGGGTGCTCTATAGCCTTACATAGTTCTGTCCAGAATTTTTCCTTATTACACATTAGGTAAATCCAGTCGTCTTTGGTCCTATACAGTTGGCAAGGGGTAAGGGAAAAATGAGCCGAGCGGGGCTGTCGATGCTGGTTGTGCCCGGCATTCAACTGCCACATAGCTACATAGTTTAAATTATATAGTGCGTTATCAAATAAGCTGATATCGATATCTCTTCCCTTATCCGTTTCCCTGGCACTGAAAATACCTGATACCAATCCAAGTGCCATAGCTACCCCGGTAGATAGGTCCACTAGTGAGAGGCCGCAACGTGTGGGTGGTCCGTCGGGTTCTCCTGTCAACTTGAAGTAACCGGCCTCCGCTTGCATGGGATAATCGTAGCCTGGCCAAGATGCTCTTTCTCCACTCCTGCCAAAAGCGGTTAGGTGGGCGCAGACAATTTTAGGGTTGACCTTTTTAAGGGCATCAAAAGTGATTCCCAATTTTTCAGGTACGTCACCACGTAGATTACCGGTTACCCCATCAGCAGTTGCAACGAGCCTATGGAGTATTTCCTGCCCTTCTCTCGATGTGAGGTTAAGGGACAAGCTCCGTTTATTGTGGTTGAGTCCCTGGAAAAACAAGCTGCTGTTATCTGATTTTTCACCTTTTATAAAATAGGGTCCAACGGTGCGGGCCACATCCCCACCATGGGAAATATCCTCAATTTTTATGATTTCAGCGCCTAAATTGGCGAGAAATAATGTGCCAAAGGGGCCTGCGCCATATTGTTCTACGGCGATTACCCGCAAGCCGGAAAGAGGGAGCATTGAGAAGTTCACCAATCTTTGTTTATCGTCCAATTACGATTTTAGGACAGATAAATCTGGGAGTGCTTCCCAGCAGTGTTGATTAAGGAATGGGAGGCTGGCGCAAAAAAGAGTTTCAGCCCGATAAGCCATTTTAATTGACAGCGCTTAATGAGCTCATGATTTTTAGGGCTGCTAATATGCTGGGATAGATCTAAGTATGAAGATGTCATTAAGAGTTAAATTTTAAAGATTTGGGCGAAGAAACCTGGTAAGGCGAAAGTGCAAATGATGGACCGTGAGACAGTTTGTTTTTTTCGCAGTATTTTGTTTGTTCCCGCTACACGTCCCGACAGATATATAAAAGCGTTAATGAGCGAAGCCGATGTGGCATGTGTTGATCTGGAAGACGCTGTTGCACCAGGTGAGAAAGAAGCTGCCAGAGAGAAAGTCGTCGATTTCTTTAAAGCCGAAACCTCAAATTCTATTCAACGGGCATTGCGAATTAATCACCTGGCAAGTGAGCAGGGATTGAGAGACATGTTGTTGATATTGAAGATGGAGCCGTTGCCAGACATCGTTATGATACCGAAGGTGGAATCCTCCGAGGAGATCGCTTGGTTTAACGAAGTCATGACCTCTCTTGAACACCCTGTCAGATTAATACCCTTGGTTGAAACGACAAAAGGATTGGAAAATGCCATCAAAATTGCAATGGCGCCAAATGTAGTGGCTATCGGTTTTGGTTCAGCAGATTACTCATCCGAAGTAAGGGGAGATATGAGCTGGGATTCCCTGCTGTATGCTAGAGGGCGTATCGCGCAGGCAGCTGGACATGCCAATATAGCGGCAATTGATGGGCCCTGGTTGGATCTAGGCGATGACCGCGGCCTGCTTGAGGACACACAAAAAATAACGGCATTGGGTTTTACTGGAAAAATTGCACTACATCCGGGTCAATTGCGGGGAATACATCGGGGAGTCTCACCGTCGGAAGAAAGTCTACGTCAAGCGCAAAAAATTGTAGATGCTTACAGGGCAAACAGGGAGGGGTCTTGGTGGTCGATGGCCGGATGGTGGATATACCTGTGGTTGAGCGGGCGCAGCGGCTGATCAACCTGGCTAATAGGAAATAGCCATTCAGTTACGGCCAGGTAATTTGCTTTTCAGGACTTTATTTATATGGAACATCTTTGTTATCCCGGATATATAAGGGTAGGCGATAACCGATATAGGGAGAGATACGGTTTGGATTTTGAAGATTTTCAGGTGGGTCAGGTTTTTAAACACCGCCCCGGAGTCACTATAAGCCAGCAGGATAATGTCGAAGAATGTATTACTACATTTAACCAGGCAATGATACATTTTGATTCAAATTATGCAGCACAGACAGAGTTCAAGCAGCCACTAATTGTGACCACCTTGATTGTATCGCGCCTGATGGGAATGACCTGGAAAACGTTCAATCGGCGAAAAAGCATACTGGAGTGGAAAAGTATTGACATGCTCGCACCAGTATTTGGTGGGGATACTCTCTATGCCGAAAGTGAAATCTTATTTGTTGGTGCAACTTCTAAAGGCTCAGACTCAGACGCAGGCCTGATAGAAGTCGCTGTTCACGGCATTAACCAGGATAAAGTAAAGACGAATGAAATGCGTTGTAGTATGTTGATTTTCAAGCGGGATCATCTGCCGTTTTCCGCAAATAATTACTAATGATTAAATCAATAGATTCCGTTGGAGAGCCATTGTGAAGGATTCATTCAGTTTTCTCCGTGAGGTTGAGCCCAATGTATTTATTGAAACTTATGGGGTAGATTTTGAGGATTTTGAAGTAGGCCAGGTTTTTGAGCACCGGCCGGGCCACACCTTCTCAGAAGCCAGCTCACTGAGCTATGCACGCAATGTATTTGATCTCAGCCCCGGTTACGCTGATCAACGCTATGCCCGAAGGGTCTATGGTGACCGGATAAAGGTATCTGAGACTTTTGTTTTAAGTGCGATGGCTCTTACAACCAAAACATTTGGTAAAGTCGTGGCAAACTTGAGTGTGACGGATTGTAAGGTTGAACCAGTATATGTTGGTGATACTTTATATTTTGAATCAGCAATTCTCGGAAAACGCAAATCCAAATCACGCCCCGATCAGGGACTGCTACATGTTAGTTCACGTGCGCATAATCAAGATGGCGCTTACGTATTAAGTTTCGAACGGAAACTGCTAGTTTACAGACGCAATGTTGGTCCTTATACAGATGCCGGCTACTAACTAATAGGATCAAAGTGTTCTGGGAGCCGATTATATAATGTGGTTCTTTTACCAAAAGCTCATTAATTCTAATATTATCAAGGGTATCAATATTCAATAAGTGTGAGAATACCACCTTGATGGAAGCAGTATTTTCCATCATATACTTGACCCGACCTCACCTCAGGGGTTAGATTCCTTAGTAGTTTCAAAGATATTGTTTGCTGTACATGGTCAATGCTGAAAACTTCAGCGTCAAGGAAATCAAAATATTGTTTTACTTTTGGGTAGAGGGTTTTGAACAGGCTTTCCTTGATAGAAAATGTCAAAGTTAACCAATTGGCGTAAGGTAAGCCGG
This sequence comes from Microbulbifer sp. MLAF003, assembly GCF_030012965.1. Lineage (NCBI taxonomy): Bacteria > Pseudomonadati > Pseudomonadota > Gammaproteobacteria > Cellvibrionales > Microbulbiferaceae > Microbulbifer > Microbulbifer sp. MLAF003. Next base: position 3,264,942 of record NZ_CP120232.1, on the reverse strand, counting down.
AATTGGAGAGTAATAGCTTTTCCTTTTCACTCACTATCAGATTACCAATTTCTTTGGCGGTCTTATCTGTCATGGGTAATTCATAATCAATACCAACCCCAACAGATTGTCTGCTGATTGCACAAACAGCTCTATTACCCGCATGTGTAATAGATCCAATCACACCTTTTGGCCATTGCGGGGACCGGTCCTGCCCAATCGGAATATCAATATTTTGATAACCATAATGATTTAAAGCTTGTTGGGCACAATATCTCCCTGCAAGAAACTCAGATTTACGTTTGTCTCGAGCTAAACGAACATCTTCAGATAAAGTAACATCCAGGGCCTTAAATAAAAGGTCGCTATACTCCTTGGGATTGAATTCACACTCGAATAGCTGACCCTGTAAAGGAAGCTTGGTAATTGGCCTTACTTCCGAAATAAATTCTTTAGTTCCCTGATTTTGAGGTGGAGTGCTTGTATGTATCATGGTGACATGAAGGTTGGTGTCTATATTCTTTGCTTCAATCTCGCTTCCCCCTTGTTATCCGAGGATAGAAGTAAGGATGTAAAATAGGATTTGCGAAGGTAGTAATTTCGGTATCATTGTCACAGATAGCTGGAGAACTGCAAGAGAAAAATAGGGATCTTTGAAAAAATACTATCTCTATTTACCCCTTCGCTATAATTCCCTAAATACCAAAGTTATCGCTGGTTAATTTCTGTGCGGCCCAGCGATTGATTGTAGTTGTTAGTATGGTTCTATGAGGTATCTCAGAGTAAATCAAGCCCCTTAAAAGCTACTTCTACTACAGGTTAGGGCACTAACGTGGAAAGTTAATTTGCATACTTATCCCAGGGAATTGAGAATATCCATAGCAGTTGTGTTTCGAGAATCGGTAGAGAAGCAGTACAAATCTATTTTTTTAGGATAGTTTCTCAGTTACTTTGAGTAGCTCAGCAATTTTTTTGCTAATTGATGACAAGATATTTGACGTCAAGAAATCCGACGTGATGATCAAATCTCACCAGGTCGGTATTCCTTTTAATCTCTCCCTAAAATAATCACTCAACTTAACGATGCTCTGCTCTAAACAAACTGATTTGCTCGATAATTAACCAGCGGGCTCCGGAAGTGTATGTGCATAAATTTGTGCCGTGACGAAAAGTGACGAGGCCTGGACTGTAAGTTCAATTACCGTGACTGCTATTTCTGAATAGTAACTTGATTAGCTTAAAATAAAATCATAGGGTTGTGTACTGATGGATATTTCGGGATAGTTGTCATGATCACTTTATAAATGTTAAGTTATCTATGAATTGGATAAGCGGCGTTTCAGTGGCGAAGTTATCCAAATGATCAATTAAAATGGGTAAATTTGAAGTAATTGAATATAGTGGCAATATTTCAGTAAAAGCTTCTGATATTGTTTCAAATTGATTCGAAATCTTTCAGAGCTTGATAGAAAGTTACCGTAGCTTAGCATACGTTGTGGTGGGAGCCTTATTCGTACTACCGTTTTAACTATTCCAGTAGCATTGGTTTAAGACTATCGAGGAAACTGGAACCAAGACCTGTGAGCTACTAGGAGAACCAGCCTGATGGTATGGCAATGTATATGATCCGCAAAATAATTCATTTAATTAGTGGATGTAGCTGGCTTCACGATGCATAGCCCTGAGGCCGAATAATTTTCATTGCACGAACTATTTATGACTCTACCTTAGTGTTATGGCTACCAAGATGACTAATCTATCACTTTTCAGTGAATTATAACCCCCTCAGAATTTACCAGATACTTAAGGAGGTGTGAATGAACATCGAAGTAACATCAACCCCACAAAAAGAAGATTTAAAATTTATTAGCGAGGGGATAAAAAATATAATCAGAAGTATATTCCGGATGATGTTGTATTTGAAGAAGATACTAAATTTGCAGTGTTTGCTAAAAGTGAAAATGGAGAAATTCAAGGTGGCATTCGGGCAACAGGGTTCTGGAACTATTGCATTATCGAGTTACTTTGGTTGTCGGAGGATACCCGCGGTCTAGGTGTTGGTAGTGAATTGGTGGCTGCTGCTGAAAAATATGCTCTTGAAAAGGGGTTTCAATATATTCGCACGGAAACATTAAGCTTCCAGGCTCGTCCTTTTTATGAAAAACTTGGCTTTAAAGTTTATGGTGAGTTGCCAGATTACCCCAAAGGACATACAACATACTGCCTAGTGAAAAAGTTATAACAATGTGTTCTAGGGGCGCCCTATCAAGTAGCCCCAAAAATCAATGCTAGGTGGTTGTTCAGCTAAGGTTCATAGTTTAATAGAGAGAATGTTAAATTTTGAATCGGAGGTTCAGCATGTACGAAGATTTAGCATTAAGAGCAACCATGACGGAGTTTCCTCAATCATTACGTACGAGATCGATATTAATTCCGGTTTGAAGGAAAGAGCTTAGCTTGACGAAGAGTGTTCTTAAGATTCCCTCATAGCACTCAACTATGTTGCTAAGCATTAGTTGTGAAGCTTAGTAGGTTATGAATCAGGGTTTTGGCACTTATGTAATGGCAGTAATTATCTAATTTTAAGTAATAGTGATGCTGTGGGGTGTATAGCATGGATTCCGTAAGAGCTTCTATCCTAGAAAGCCACTTGACAAATGGTTAAAGCTGGTTAAGGGTGCAAAACTCAGCCTGCTATTTTAGGTGTATTAGACAAAAAATATGAAACAGTTTTCAGAATTGACGATTAAGATTTTGGCGGCATATCTGGTTCTAAGTAATTTAGGAAATGCCCTACCGTTTATCATTGCACCTGCATCTTGGGGTATCAGTGAGCCAATACCCATTGCTCCCGTTCTTGGATCGATAGTAGTGCCAGCTGTTATTGGCATAATTCTTTGGGTATTGGCTCCAAAAATAGCGCCTAAAATCATCAGATCTAGCGATGGGGATGCTTCTGTTTCTGAGAAGGGACTGGTGGCGGCTGGCACTTTTCTTATAGGGGTCTACTGGGCTTTAAAGTCTGTGGGAGTTATTGTTGGCCAGCTTTTTACTCAGGGAACTATCAATTACGGTTATGTCACTGTTTTGGTAATTTCACTCGCAATGATTTTTGGTGGTAGGTTTGTTACTACCATGTACCATCGATTACGCACAGCAGGTACCGGTGTATAACCAGGTATAGTACTTGGTTATCCACCTTTTTACTGGTTGCTTTATGCATATTTCTGGACTAGATATATAGCATTGTCCTCTGATGAGAACGGCAATAAAAGAGAGTTGATATGAAGAAGATTGTTTGTTTTATTTCTTTGTTAATATTTGCTAACAACGCCTTTGCATTGAGATGCGGCAACGAGTTGATATCGGTAGGAGACATTAAGTATAAGGTGTTGAGCGCTTGCGGCCAGCCCGTAAGTGAAGAGGTTATTGGGTATATTGATCGGGAAGATGCTGCGGGGAACAGGGTTCGGGTAATGAAGATTGAGGAGTGGATCATTCAAGTTACTAATTATGGAAAAACTAATTACTACAGTTTGGTTTTTGAAGGGAATAAGCTTTTTAAGATAAATGCTGTTGACCAAAATTGATTGTGTCGTGTTTTCAACTTCCTGTGCTTCACAAGCTGTTGGTCAGGGGCTGGCACTACATGTTAGCCTCATCGCTATCTTATATGATTTTCAGGTAAGCAAGTACTTGTTTGGTGTGACTGGTATATACATACCTTTAGTCTATAGATATGGAGTTAGCATTTTATAATAGACTGTTTGGTGAAATCAAAAACTCTGAGTTAACAGTTTTGTTATCTACCTGGAAACATGATTGTTGTCCAAAACTTAGTGTATATCTGAAATATACCGTCAAATATATTGGTTTAGGATAAGATATGAATGTGAACTACAGGCTTGGAAAAAAGGATGATTGTCGCCGTATTGCAGAGCTAGACTATATTGCATCTGACGGAGCTGTAGAGTATCTATTTCATGATTTGATACCTAATGTGCCAGCTATTGAAGTGCTTTCCAATGGTTTGGAGCAAGATATTTATCCACATACTTTCCGTAGTTGTATTGTTGCTGAGTCTAATCAGGAAATTGTCGGGGTAGCTTTGTCTTATCCTGCAAAGTTCCACTGTATAACAAAAGAGTTGGTGAATTTCCTTCCCCCGGATCGTTTAAATAGGTTTCGAGAATTTTATTCAAGCAGGATTGAAGGGAGTTATTTTCTAGATGCTATGTGTGTTGATGAGGCATATCAGCAGAGAGGGATTGGAAAATCATTGCTGGAACAGACGAAAGAAAAATCAAGAAATGAAGGCTACAGTGAGCTAAGTCTTATCGTATTTTCTGACAATATCATAGCCATTAAGTTTTACGAAGAGCAAGGATTCAAAAGCATTAAGAATATTAAATTGGAATCACATCCACTTATTCCACATGTTGGTGGGTGTAAACTGATGAAATGCTCGTTGTAAGGAGTTTATGTTGTAAACAGATTAAACAATGGTTTATTTTAGTATGCTGCCTAATGAGGCAGCAGGTTAAGTTTTCAGTAACCCTGATGTTTAGTGATATGCGCTTGCGATAGCGGAAAAATCATAAGATGCATATAAATGATTTCATTCCAATATGGCGCCTTCTAACTTACTGATATTCACAAAATGTAAGCCCGTCAAGAGCTGGCGCAATCTGGGGCAGCCTTGAGTGCTAACCGGGCTAAACAGGATCTCTCTAGTACTAGTCCGCACAGATTACCTAAGACTTTCTTGGGTTATTCTTGTTGGTGACATTGCTTGCCGTGGGTGTTTGGCTGAGCGCTTATTTCTCTATTTAAAAGTGTATCAAAATTCAGTAGGAAAGACTGATAACTTCTTATTAAGTCTAGATTTACAGCTATGACAAATTACAAGAAAAATTTGCAAGTTCGAGCTGTCAATTGGAAGTCATTTGATTAGTGGCTAGCTTTATCTGCATGAAACATAACTTCTTGATGTCATCACAGAAAATCTTAATTTTTCTTTTTTTAATTTTCACGCGAGATTAATCCTGGCTGTAAGTTGATGTATTTTTGCGTGCTTGGCTAAAATGTGTTGATCGGTTAGGCTTTCTCGAAATTGTTAGGCTCACTTTGGTGGTTTCTTAGGCGAGATACCTGGGCTAACTCTTAGTGGCAACCAGTTAGTAAAAATGTAACAAATGATTGCATCACAATATGGCCGCTACATAGTTTTCACTTGATTCTCATCAGGTTACGTTACTAGTGGGGAGTGTCAGGCGGTAGGATGTAAGATTAATAATATATTTTTAAGGGCTTCGTGATTCTAGTTAATAAGTTAACACTATTCTTTCTTATATTTCGGTTTGCAACTTGGTTACAGAAATAGGCTGTATTTCAGTAGAATTTATTTGGCTGGAGTTCCTGAGGTGAATTTTCCAGTCACAACAGTTTTATAGTTGTAAGGTTTGACCATTATATACCAAGTGTCAGAGCCAATATGGATATTCTCTATACAGGAGGGGGTTCACTGACCCCGCAACGTAGAGTAGGTTAATCAAAAAACTATTGAAATCAAATGGATAATTTTTAAGTTTTTGGAGCATAGGTGGCGGAGACTAAATTTTTTTGGTGCAAGTTGGTATGTTGATTGTAAAGCTTCAGCAAATGAACATTTCAACAGCATTAATCTTCAGTTTGGGTTTTCCGAGTGTGAACGTTGTGGTCACTTCTGGTTTAAAAAAGGGGGCAAGAGTATAGGGAGTTTAATGAATCTTTAAAGTGTGTATGTCTGATTTTAATAATACGTGTTTGGTTGCCTAAAGGGGACTTTCAAACACGCTAATCAAGTAAAAATGGATAGATCGATGCTTAAAAATAAGATTTATAAAAAGGCTTTAAAAGGGATTGTCGGGGTATTATTTATTTCTGTGAGCTGGCAGGCGCAGGCGTTAACCTGCCCGCAACTGGAAGACGTTCAATTGCCACCCAAGTGTAACTCTACAGATCTGGAAAGCTGCAACGTCGCAGTGCAGAATATTATTCCTGCAGCGGCGTGTGCAATTTTTGAAGTGTCTCCCGCTGCTAATGACGCTACTTTAGTGCTCCGTTTTACGACGCTAATTACCAACTCTTGGTTTGATGCCACAGCCCCTTATCATCCGACTGCCAAAGGAGTTTACTCAGATATTGCTCGGATGGCTGAGCCGACAGATAACAGTGAGTTAAATATTGCACTTTCCTATGCGTCTCATAAGGTATTGAGTGGGTTGTTCCCACACTTGGTATCTGAATGGGATAATCTGTTACTTGAGTTAGGGTTGGATCCTGATAACTTTTCAGAAGATACTACTACCCCGATTGGTATAGGGAACTATGCCGGTAGAAAAGTATTGGAAGGGCGTGTTAATGACGGTATGAATCAGCTGGGTAATGAGGGTAATCAGTTGTATCACCGCTTACCTTATGCCGATTATACCAATTTCAAACCAGCTAACACTGCCTATAAATTACGTTTTCCTTCGAAGTGGCAGCCAGCAGTTTTAATGGAGCGCCCTGGCGTATATCGGGTTCAACAATTTGTCACGCCCCAGATAGCGCTGACGACGCCATACAGTTATGAGTCTCCGGATGAATTCACTTCGCCGGTACCTCTAAAATCGAAAATATGGAACTATCCAAGTTACGTGGCGCAAGTAAATGATGTTTTGACTACGTCAGCTAACTTAACTGATGAGCAGAAAATGAAGGCAGAGCTGTTTGATATGAAGATCTTCAGCTTAGGCTTTGCTGCTGTGTTTGCATCGGAGGCTCAGGGTTTATCGCTGATGGATTTCATTCATTACGATTTCCTGACTAATATGGCTGCCTTTGATACTGCTATTGCGATTTGGAAGGAGAAGCGTCGTCACAATTCCGTACGCCCCTTCTCCGCAGTTCGGTATATTTATAAAGACGAGCCTGTTACTGCCTGGGGAGGAGTGGGAAAAGGAACGGTAAATGATTTGCCTGCTAGTCAGTGGACCAGCTATTTGCCTGTTGCTGATCACCCAGAGTATCCGTCTGCTTCTGCCAGCTTTTGTGCCGCGCATGCTGAAACAAGCCGTCTCTTTTTACCCCAAGGTGATACATTGGGCTACACCGTGTCAGCGTTTGCAGGAAGCTCGCAGATTGAGCCAGGCATAACACCACAAACCGATTTGTCTTTGCACTTCCCAACCTGGACTTCATTTGAAGAAGACTGTGGTAATAGTCGTGTTTGGGGAGGTGTGCACTTTGAGCCCTCAGTTCCGGCGGGCCAGGCGATAGGTCACCAGGTTGCAAACCGTGCTTATCAATTTTATCTTTCTAAAGTGGCGGGTGAATAACAGGTAGAAGTTGGGATGGAGGATATATTTATCAATCAATATGATAAATGTTTATACCCTCCATTCCGTTTTAGTTGTAAGGGTAGCGTAAAAAAATTCTGGCTTGTTATTCTATTAGGTACACGAAACATTACATTTGGAAAATGAACAATTGCTCTGTTGGGGTAAGCAGCATGGATACTTCGGCTGATTTCTATAGCTATCTTTTTAATGAGATTCTCGTTACGAATAGAGCTGCTTCAAGACTGGCAATTTGCCGCAGAATACAACCGGTGAGGGCCATATTCTCAACGGTTTCTATTGCTTGCCTCCTGTTTCTTTTGGATACGGATATAAACTTCTTCTCGGTGAACAGATAAGGATTTAGGGGCATGTATTCCTATCTTTACCTGATTACCGTTAACCTCCAATACGGTGAGAGAGACATTCGCCCCAATTCTTAGGTTTTCGCCAGTCCGGCGTTTCAAGATCAACATTTTTATTTCCTGTTAATACTTAAGTCATGGGTGGGCGCTTTTGGGTGAAAAGCTTAGAAGTCGACATTTGGAGGGCTTGAGGGGTGGGGTGCGGGAGCGGTGGGCACAAAATAGGAAAAGGCGGACGCTAGGCTCCCGGAGCTTGGGAAGTCGCTCCAAGCTGCTGAATATTCTCGACTTTATTGAAGGCGAGCGGGTTTCTAGCGTACTATGCATATAGCCAACTTGATAGGATCGATATCAATTTGGTTAGCTGGCCCCTGGTGTTGGTAGCACCTTGGGTCAGCGCCTTTTCTCTATTCTTAGGTCACGTTACCGCTCTCCTATTGAAGGGTGGATCATTGTGAAAGTTTTAGGCTCCTTTAAGGTATGAGCCTTACACAGCTTGCTTGATAACCAGCCGCAATACTGATAAATATCTATTGATTTTACGCGGCTTTGACACAGATAAAAACCAAATAAAATCCAATAAGATTATTCGTGCGCCTAAATTTTTACAGGCACTATTATTTTTTCGGATTTTTAGGTGGTTAAAGGAATCTCATGTTTTCACAAGGTGAGCATATTTATAGTTTCTAACTTAACCAGTTCCGTGGCTCACCTTACTGATATCAGGGCTCTTTTTTGTATGGGATTTTGGGTGGCGGTTGATAGGGCTTCTTTGTAGGTGTTAGTTGATTTTGGCTTCCTTTGTACTAAGGGACCAGGTTTGCCATTGCTGTTCTACAGATGCGCCCAGCTGCTTATAGAAATCTTGCGCATTGATATTCGAGCAAAGTACTTCCCACTTTATTTTTGTACTACCCTGCTTGCGGGCTTCATGGATCAGTTGTTGCATTAAAGATTTGCCTATTCCTTTTCGGCGGTATTTCATACTGTCATTTACATATAGTTCCTTAATCCAGAACCAGGGAGTTAAGTCATAAGTAAATGGCAGGGGGTAAAAGGCCAAGTAGCCAATAATTACTCCATTATCTTCAGCGACTAGACACTTGAAATCTGCTTGATCGAATAGCCGGCTTTTCAGTTCACGCTCGTTGACTTTGAACTCAGTTAGGTAACCTTCAAATTTGGCGAGGGCACGCATCATTTTTAATAATTGGGCACCATCGCAAGGCATTGCGTAACGTATTTGCATTGGTCTCTTTTTTCTTTATTGGAATTCAGCTTGGGAGACGATTTTGGGCGCAGTCCTGCGCCCTCTTGATTTCTGAATTGGTGAGACAAGATCCAATTTGCTTACTCGGCGTTGGTAGTTTCGCTATCTGTAACAAGATGAAATCCTTCATCTATCCAACCAGTAACACCACCAATCATCTTTTTTACCGGGCGACCCAACTTGGCAAGCTTGATAGCGGCTTTCTCTGTGGCATTGCAGTGGGGGCCTGCACAGTAGACAACAAACAGTGTGCTGGCTGGATAGTTGGATAACGATTTTTCATTGATACGTTGGTGGGGCAGGGAGTGAGCGTCCTGGATGTGGCCTTGCCGGAATGATTCTTCGCCACGGACATCCAGCAGAACAAAATCCCGTCGCCCATTGGTAATGGCATGGTGGACATCCCAGCAGTCGGTCTCGTAGGCCAGCAATTCCTGAAAATGAAGTAGGGCTTGTTGGCTGCTGGCTGGGGCGAAGCGGCTTACAGCTGAGCTCATAAGTATCTCCTTGGTTCTTACTCTCATAAAAGCTTGTGCATAGTTTGTTCCTTGGCTGACAATTAGGCGATTGGCTTGAACGCCAAATAGCGTCAAGTTTGAGCCAAGTGTTGTATGGTGGTGACTGATAAAGGGGCTGGGCCAATGGGGCGTAGTGATCCAAAGCGAGTAGCGATTCTGGTGCACCGGCAAGTTGCCTTGTTTGAACTTGGCTGTGCGACTGAGCTGTTCTGTTTGTCTCGCCCGGGTATGGATGAGCTCTATCAGGGTGAGGTGGTCTCCTTTGCCCCAGAAGCCCCGGTAGGCGTGGGCGGGGTGTCTCTGCAATGTAAGCAGATCAGCAGTTTGTTGGATTACGATCTGCTAGTGGTTCCCTGCTGGTCTACTACGTCACTGGCCAAAGATCGTTATTTGGACTCTTTGTACGGTGCTCTGGAGGGGTTCGTTGCGGAGGGTCGGCAAATCCTGACTTTCTGCTCGGGTTCATTTCTGCCTGCTGAAGTTGGCTTGCTCGATGGGAAGCAAGCTACTACCCACTGGCGCTATGGGGATGTCTTCAAACAGCGTTTTGCCAATGTGGAGTACGTGAGGGATGTGCTTTATGTTTGGCAGGGTGCGCTGGCCTGTTCGGCTGGCAGCTCGGCGGCAATAGATCTGGGGATAGAGTATTTGCGTCGCAACCATGGCCATGAGTTTGCCAACTCTGTGGCTAAGCGCTTGGTGATGGCTCCCCACCGACAGGGAGGGCAGGCCCAGTTTGTGGAGACTCCAGTTCCCAAGCGGCCAGACCATTTCGCTGGGGCGCTGGATTGGGCCCTTGCCAACCTGCATAAACCCATCATGGTGGGGGACCTGGCAGAGCAGGCTCATCTTTCACGCCGCAGTTTTGATAGGAAATTCCGCCAGTCTATGGGAGTCGCTCCGAAGGCGTGGTTGATTCAGCAGCGTTTAATGGTGGCGCAGAAGGCGCTGGAGTCCGGCAAGGAGAGTGTCGATCTTGTAGCGCAAATTGCAGGCTTTGAGTGTAGCGCAACCCTTCGCCACCATTTTCGCAAAGCCTTCGGTATATCCCCCGGGCAATACCAAAGGCAATTTGCCTGTCCGGAAAGGCTTGGGGTTATAAAAGAGGAGTGAGTCTTTGGCGATGAGAGCAGGGGGCTTACTGGCTGGAAGCCGATTCCTTCCGTTGATACAACCCTAGCCGCGAACAGGTTATGATTCGCCCTTTATTGCCTGAATTCAGTACAGGAAACAAAGGATTTATGACCAAGCAGCGCGTATTGACCGGTATTACAACTACCGGCACTCCTCACCTGGGTAACTATGTTGGCGCCATTCGCCCGGCTATCGCCGCCAGCCAGGACGAGAATAACCAATCTTTTTACTTCCTGGCCGATTATCACGCGCTGATCAAGTGTCAGGACCCGGAACAGGTACATCAATCCACCCTGGAGATTGCCGCCACCTGGCTGGCTTTGGGCCTCAATACAGACAATGTCGTATTCTATCGGCAGTCCGATATTCATGAAATCCCGGAGTTGACCTGGCTGCTGACCTGTATGACTGGCAAGGGCCTGATGAACCGCGCCCACGCATACAAGGCTGCCGTGGATGCTAACCGTGTGGATGGCGAAGATTCTGACTTCGGTGTGACCATGGGATTGTATAGCTATCCGATCCTGATGGCTGCAGACATCCTGATGTTCAATGCCAATAAAGTGCCGGTGGGCAAGGACCAGGTCCAGCATATAGAAATGGCTCGCGATATTGCCCAACGCTTTAATCACCATTATGGCGAACACTTCGCGCTGCCAGAGGCGGTAGTGGACGACCATGTTGCCGTATTGCAAGGGCTTGATGGTCGAAAAATGAGCAAGAGTTACGGCAATACTATTCCGTTATTCCTGCCTGAGAAGAAACTGAAGAAGCACATCAATAAGATCAAGACCAATCTTCTGGAGCCAGGAGAACCTAAAGATCCTGATACTTCAACGGTCTTCCAGATCTGGCAGGCATTCGCTACTGAAGAGCAAACCGCAGAAATGCGTAAGGCGTTTGAAGAGGGTATTGCATGGGGGAGGCCAAGAAGCAGCTATTCGAGCTGGTTAATGGTCAGATCGGTGAAGCCCGTGAACGGTATAACACGCTGCTTGAAAACCCATCTCAGATTGAAGCAGAGCTTGAAAAAGGGGCGGCTAAGGCGAGCGCTTACTCTGCTCCGTTTATTGAGAAATTGCGCCATGCGGTAGGTATCCGCAAGATCGGTAAGTAATGTTTTGAATTAAAGTTGGGAGGCTATGGCTTCCGTAGCCGTCCTATAGATAAAAGAGCATTAATAAAAATATAACGATACAACAGGGATTCATTATGGAAAATGTTCAAGCTAACCCTGCAGAGGATGGCGACGCGAACAAGAACGGCTGGATCAACCGGGCGCTCAACTTTATTGAAGTGGTAGGGAACAAGCTTCCCGACCCGGCAGTACTCTTCCTCGTATTAATGGTTGCTATCTGGGTGCTGTCCTGGATGTTGTCTGGAGTAAGTTTCGATACCTTGCATCCAGCCACCGGTGAGGCAATCCAGGTGACCAACCTGCTCTCCAGTGGGGAGCTGGCTCGCTTCCTCTCCAGTATGGTGACCACCTTTACGAGCTTTGCTCCACTTGGTGTGGTGCTGGTGGCCATGCTGGGCGTTGGCGTTGCGGAGCAGAGTGGCTTTATTAATGCCGTTCTGAAAAAGCTACTGGCGGTGACCCCGCAGATGCTGCTCACCCCGATGCTGATTCTGGTGGCGATTGTCAGCCATACCGCTGTAGATGCCGGTTATGTATTGGTGATCCCCTTGGGCGGTGTAATCTTCTATGCGGCTGGCCGTCATCCTTTAGCAGGTATCGCTGCGGCGTTTGCCGGAGTATCCGGAGGCTTCTCAGCAAACTTTGTTCCTTCGGCCATTGATCCCTTGCTGCAGGGCTTTACCCAAACCGCGGCACAGATTGTTGATCCCGAGATTCAAGTAAACCCTCTCAATAACTGGTTCTTCACTTCGGCTTCCTGTCTCGTAGTAACTATCTTGGGCTGGTGGCTCACCGATAAGGTGATTGAGCCCCGCCTGAAGAATGTCGCCATTGATGGGGACAAAGAAGATATGCCAGTAATGCAGGAGCTGGGTGCTCGCGAGAAAAAGGCGATGTACCTGGCAGTGACTGTCATGGTGGCTGGAGTTGTGGGCCTTATCGCCTGGATGTTGCCAGAGACTTCTGCATTGCGCGACTCCCAGGGGCAATTGGCCTCCTTTAGCGCGCCGGTTATGAAGTCTATTGTGCCGCTGATCTTCTTACTGTTTGTTATCCCTGGAGTTGTATTTGGATATGCCGCTGGGACCTTCCGTAAAAGTAAGGATGTGATCGATGCGATGTCCAAGACCATGGGCTCCATGGCTTACTACATCGTGATGGCATTTTTCTGTGCCCTGTTTATTTCTGAATTTGCCCGCTCCGGTTTAGGCACCCTGTTGTCAGTAGAGGGAGGCAGCTTGCTGGCTGCCATGAATCTGCCGGGCCCAATTACCCTGATGGGTATTATTGTGCTGGTGGCATTTATTAACCTGTTTGTGGGCTCGGCCTCTGCTAAATGGGCGCTGCTCTCGCCCATTTTTGTACCCATGTTGATGCAGATTGGTTTCTCTCCGGACCTGACCCAGGCGGCATACCGTGTAGGTGATTCTTCCACCAACATTATTACGCCGTTAATGCCTTACTTCCCACTAGTAGTTGTCTATTGCCAGCGCTACGTGAAGGGAACAGGCATTGGTACACTGGTATCTATCATGTTGCCCTACTCGGTGGTGTTCCTGATCTGCTGGTCCATATTCCTGGTGATTTACTGGAATCTGGGTATGCCTTTGGGGCTGCAAGCCAGCTATACCTATCCAACGCCATAATGAGTAGCACCGGTGTGGTTTTACCCACCCCGGGATGCATCATTTCAGTTTCCACTCAGAGGTGCCCGGGTTCTTGGGCGCCTCTTTCCCAAGCTCTCTCCAACTAAAAATCAACCTGATGTTTGCCAGGTAGTCCCTTCTATTCATCTTTTTAAATATAAAAATATTGATTAATTCATGGCTTGTGCTGGGTATGAGCGAGGCTGAATTTCGATGGTCCCATGTGCCTACACCTCGCTCCTCCAGAGTATCTATTTCAGGCGCAGGTTTGCTCCCTTGCCTGCAATAAGGACACGGGCCAGACCGCATTAGTAAAAAAATGTTCTAATAATGTTGTAAGTGATAACGATTCCTATTAAGATCTGCGTCAACTTATTTCGGTAGCAGCTGCTGCGGCAGATAATATTTCCACTGAATTTTGAGGGATATCCATGGGCACCGCTCGAATCCAAGGTTTACGCCAAAACTCTTCTCCCATTCTTTCTGGGCTGAGCCACTCCCTGTTGGCATTGGCTATTGCAGCAGGCGGCTCTACTGCAGCTTTTGCAGCAGAGGATAAGAATGAGGGTATTGAAGAAGTTCATGTAACCGGCGAGCTGAACCTGTCCCGCCAGACTTCTATTGGCAAGCAAGATATTCCGGTTGATGAGACGCCGTTCTCTATTTCTCTGCGCGATAAAGATTTCTTCGATGTAACTGGCTCTAAAACTGTGCAGGATATCCTGCAGTACTCTGCCGGTGTGAATGGTGGCTTGTTTGGCGTTGATGCTCGCGGTGACTGGTCTACCGTTCGTGCTGTTGAGCCAATCATGTTTGTCGACGGACTAAAAACTACTTTCGGCAGTTATACCGGTTCACGTGCAAACCTGTATGCCTTTGAGCGTGTAGAAATCCTCAAGGGGCCTTCTTCTGTACTTTATGGACAGGGTTCTACAGGCGGTATAGTTAACTTGGTATCCAAACGCCCCAAAGAGGAGTTTGGCGGTGAGCTGATGGTACAGGGCGGTGACTATGATCGAAAAGTTATAGCTGGTGACGTAACAGGTGCTTTCGATAGCGATGGCGAGTGGCTCTATAGGGTAGTGGGTTACGCTCGCGATGCCGATGCTCAAGTTGATCATGTTGATGATGACAGCACCCTGTTAATGCCTTCCGTTTCCTGGCGCCCCAGTGCGGATACTGAGATTACTTTCCTGGTGAATCACCAGGAAGAAAAGACCGGTACCACTGCAGCTTTCCTACCTTGGGGCGGTACCATTGTCGATAATGTAAACGGTCAAATCCCGACTGACACATTTATTAGTGAGCCGGGTTGGGATAAATACAATACTGAGCAAACCGCTTATAGTTTGTGGGTTGATCATCGCTTGAATGATAGCTGGGGTATCAATGCGGGCCTCCGTTATTCAAAAGGGGATGTCGACTACAACTCGATGTATGCTGACTACACACTTGCATTGCGCCTGCAAAAAGACCTCCGTGAAGTATCGCGGACTGTCTATATGAAAGATGCGAAAAGCGACCTTTTGATTTTTGACCTGCGCTTGTCAGGCGAGCTGACTACAGGCTCTCTTGAACATCAGATTTCAGCGGGTGTTGATAGCCAGAATGCAGAAATCGATAACAGTATTTTAAGAGCCCGTGGCTACGGTGGTGATATCGATATTTTTGACCCGGTTTATGGTTATGTGCCAGAGGGACTGGAAGGGCTGGATAGAGAAATTACCGATGTCAATGCTGAGCAAGTAGGTATTTACTTCCAGGACCAAGTTAGCCTTGGGAACTTTATTTTTAATTTGGGCTTGCGTGAAGATAGGTTGTCTTCTAGGACCCATAGCAATGTTTCTACGAAGGCTAGCGACAAGCAGAGAGAGACGGAACTCACAAAAAGATTTGGCGTGATGTATGCCTTCGACAGCGGTGTATCTCCCTATGTTAGTTATTCAGAATCTTTTGAGGCTGTTTTAGCAGATCCGAATAGCCAGGGCGGTACCTACGAGCCTGTGAAAGGGGAGCAGATTGAAGCCGGTATTAAATACCAGCCAGAAGGCACTAATATCCTGATGACTGCCTCTGCCTTTGAGATTAAGCAGAAAAATCGCTTAACTTTCGGTCCTGACAGGTCCTATCGACAAATCGGTGAGGCGCAGATCGATGGATTTGAGCTTGAGGCCAGTGGGCAGTGGGGTAATCTGACACTGGTGGCTAATTACAGCCAGATGGATACTGAAATAGTAGAGAGTAGCGATCCATTTGAGGTTGGCACTGAAATTGAGACTGTGCCTGAGGAGCAATTCTCTCTTTGGGGAAACTATGACTTTAGTGAGTGGGTACCTGGTCTAAGCGTTGGAGTAGGGGCTCGTCATGTTGGTGACAGTTACACCGGTATTGATAAAGTTCATGCGCAGTTGGTAACTGCTTATGCCGAGCAGGCTGCTTATTACGATTATGTTTTTGCAGATTTCCCTACCGAAAATCCTTCTTACACCCTGTATGACGCTACTATCGGCTATACCCTGGAAAGCTGGAAGTTCCAACTGAATGTGAAGAACCTGACTGATGAAATTCACACGACTTCTTGCCTGAGCCGCGGTGATTGCTTTTACGGTGAGCGCCGTTATGTAACTGCTGAGGCACGTTACACTTTCTAAGTTAGAGTAGGCTGGGAGTTTGTCCACAGGGGGAGTCTGTGGGCAGACTCCCTTTTTTACGTTTTAACAATCAGCCGGGAAGCGAAATTTCCCAGTGTGGTGGTTATGCAAGATTCCTTTTACTTCGTTGCTGGGTCAGCCAGTGTTTTTGCCTTTGCAGGTATTTTTTCCTTGTACTCGGCTTGGTCCAGTAAGGGGGCTCAGCCATTACGTAGTTGGCTTGGTTGGGCAATGCTGGTTTTGTCGGCCGTTGGCTGGAGCCTGGCAGTCGGTACAGAATTTGGGATCAGTATTGCCGCCTTAATAGTAATGCTCGGCGTATTTGCATTACTTGTCGTTAGGGGTGAATGGCCCAGCGGCCCCCGGCCTATTGAAAAGCAACGATCGGGTGGTGTTTCAGAGCCCGGAGCCCTGCGCCAATTGTGGTTGCGGGGCATTTTGCGTTTTTTAAGTGCCACATTTTTACCCTTGGTGAGCGGGATCGTTGCCGGGTTGCTTTTCTTTGGTTTTACCGGCCTCTCTGATAGTTGGCGACTAGTTGGTGGTGCTTTTGTTTCGGTGACCATTTGGACCCTGGCGATGGTGTGGGTTTGTGCCGACAAAAAATTGTTGCGTCCTTCGGCAGGCCTGCTGGCATTTTCAGTGCTCAGTGGCCTGATGTTGAAACTTGCCATTCCCGCTGTGGCAGCTTAGTAAAACGGACCTGAGTAGGGATCTAACGTGAAATTATCCTTTAAGCCGACGCCTGCTTTTGTAAGAAATATGACCGATGGGCATTCGGTTCTCGGACTGGCGGTATCGACACTTTTATACATTGTCTGTGTCAGCGGAACACTCGCAGTTTTTTACAATGAATTTGAACGCTGGGAGCAGGCCTCCGAACTGGAAAATCTCAGTGTGGCTGCGTCTGTGTATCAGACTGCTGCTGAGCAGGCGATTGCGCTGGCAAAAGAGCAAAATGAAGAGTTTGACTCAGTAAAATTCACTATTCCAAATACAGATATGCCCCGGCTGGTTGTCGAGGTTGGTGATATTGAGCGCTATGTTGCCGAGGACGGCGCTCTTCTGGGGGAGGTAAAACATGAGTGGACACACTTTCTAGCCTATTTGCATTTCGCCCTGAACCTGCCTTTGGGTTTGGGGGTGCCGCTAGTGGGGCTGATAGGTGTTTTAATGGCGGCCCTGATAGTCTCTGGATTGCTCGCGCACCCCAAAATTATCAAAGATGCATTCTCTTTCCGGCTATCCGGGTCAAAGCGCTTGCAGCAGGTGGATCTGCATAACCGCCTTGGTGTCTGGGCTTCTCCTTTCCATCTGGCCATCGCGATTACCGGTGCCTTTATCGGTCTTTCCCAGGTTGCAGCCTTTGCAATTGCGGGCCTATTCTACGATGGGGATACAGAGAAAGTTGAGCACATCCTGTATCGTGAGCATCCGGTTATGCAAGAAAATGCTCCCGAAACCTCACTGCCAGACTTTGCCGCTGTACTCGCAGAAATGGAGCGTATTGCCCCCGAAGAGGAGCGAACCAGGTTGGAGGTGGCTTTCCCTGGTCGCGAGGGGCAGGTGGTAGAAATATGGACTCGTGTTCCCGAGCGACTGGTTTGGGGAGAGCGCTATCACTTTAATCCAGACGGAAGCCTGATTGAGAAGGAGGGATGGTCTGAAGGGGACAGCGCTAAGCAGGTCTATCTTTCCACCTTCCGTTTGCACTTCGGCCATTTCTCCGGATTCCCTGTGAAAATTGCCTACTTCCTGTTGGGTATTGGCATGTGTGTGCTTGTGGTTTCGGGTATCAATATTTGGTTGGTGCGCAAGCGCCAGAGAGGTGCTCCGGCTGTGCGGCTTGAGCGTGTATGGATGGCCCAGGTTTGGGGGATACCCTTTGCTATAGCCTTGAGCGCGGTGACTTATTTGGCCTTTACTGCGTCGGCAGTAAAAGTGTTCTGGCTAACCACGTTAAGTTTAAGCGTGGTCGCCGCTTTTGCGGGCACTGTAGCAGGCTGGTCTATATTATTGAGAGTGGCGACCATCATCGCATGTCTAATGGCGGTCATTGTGCATGCTTCTATTTTCGGTGCAGACTCTTTTGTGCGTGCCTCATTGGTGGCCAATGCAGTATGGTTGCTAACTGCTGCCGGTATCGCTGCTTCTTGTCTGTATACCTGGGTGCGTCGCCGCGATAGCAATTTTGCTACTGCGGTGAGCGGCGCTGTGGGCAGTAACTAACGAGGAGAATTGCCCGGTATTCGTCACGATGCCGGGCGCAGCATTTCTATATGGGGTATGCCGTCTTCGTCGTAGGGGTCGGATACCCTCTCGAAACCATATTCCCCATAGAACCGGGCCAGGTGTTCCTGTGCAGAAATACGAATTCCTCTATTGGGGTATTCATTCTGTGTCTGTCTTACAGCGCGATAAATAAGTTCTTTGCCTAGTCCTGTTCCGCGGCTGGACTCCGCGGTAAGTACTCGTCCAATGGAGGGTTCACTATATTTCTCACCGGGAAATACAACGCGTAGGTAAGCCTTTATTTGTGGGTTTTCATTGTTCCCGTCCCAGCAGATCAGGTGCCAGGCATGCTGGTCTTTGCCATCGGCATCTTGATAGGGGCAGTCCTGCTCTACGGTGAAAACCTCCTGACGCACTCGCAGAATTTCATAGAGCTGGTTGATGGAAAGTTCATTAAAGCTGCACCATTGCCATTGCATCTTGGTTATTCCCTCATAAATAGAGTTTTTATTTTTCGCCCTCATAGTCTGGGCTGTTAACGATAACCTTTGGCAAAAAAATATTGCCAATTTTTAAGTTTTGCCGAGCCGGTTAGTTCCCGGTTGTATTGCCTGGACTGGCAGGGGTTGGGTTTTGTTTGCTTTTGGCAAAAGCACCATGCTCCAGATAGTGGAGGACTTGGGAAATTACCTTTTTATCTTTCATCATAAATACATGGGTAACAGGCATTTCCAAGTGATCATTCATGCCCTCTAGCTTGGTGCTGGAGACAGAAACTTTGCCATCGTCGGTTTCGGGTATCATTTGCGATAGTAGGAGGTTAATGCTGCGTGTCCCGGCGATAATACCAACATCAAAATCTGCCTTTCCCAGTTTGTTGGGAACACTCATTGCGCCGGTGCCCAGCTGTAATCCGGCATCGCCAAAAGCAAACTGAAAGCCCGGAAAATTACCGAGCTTATCTACCACTTCGCTGCCTTTGTTGGGAGGCCCCAGCATAACCACGCGGTTCAAATTTTCAATTTTCACTTTGCTCAAATACTGGCGAACCAGAATGCCGCCCATAGAGTGGGTGACGAAGTTAATTTCATTTTCACCGGTGCAAGCATCCAATGCTGGTGCGATTGCTTTGCCGGCCAGCTTCTCTATGGGAAACTTTGTGGAAGGATAGTCCACATTGACCGTTTTATATCCTGCATTGCTGATTGCACGCTCCATCTTGGCCATAGAGCTATCAGATTTGGCGAGGCCGTGAAGTAAAATAACGCAGGCGGAGTGGGCATTTACCGACAGGGCGCCGAAGGCGAGTGCCAGCGCAACAACAACTTTTCTCATTTACTTCCTTACCCGTATTACGTTTTGCAGGAGTATGCTGCTCGTCCTGAAAAAAGCCAAGTATGCCGCAGGAGCTGAGCTTTCCCGCTGGCCGGGTGTGTGGCGGGGCTAGGAAGTATGCCGGTTAAGTATTTCAGCCATACGTTCGGGCCTGTCTGGGGTGATAACCAGTGTTTTGGTAGGGAAGTTTAGTACTACGGCCTGGTCGTGATCGGTCGCAAAAGCGCGGTAGCGCCCCAACTTCTTGTTCTGGAAGAGGCCTGTGTAGCCAAATAGTCCAGAGTTTCCAAATATACGGATCGATCCTTGCATAGCTGAAGGGTCGGCTGAGGCATTTCTGAGGTCCTGTAAGGGGATTCGTGTCCTCCAGCCCAGGCGGAGAACAAACAGGTTGTTATTCTGAATGACATAGCCTCTGACCATGAACAGGGCGCCCAGCAGCAGTATGGCTGGCGGTAGTGCAAGAGCGATACTAAAGAGTAGGGACGGCGTGGGTGGGGCCTTAGTCATCAGGAATAGTGGAATGGCCAGTAAGAGAGCGGCACTTATGGTGCTGATTATTTTTAACTGACGGCTCCACGGGGCTTGAAAAACGGCAGATGGCATAAATTACTCAATTAAGGACAAATAGCCTGAATTCTCCAATCATAGTGCTGGTGGAATCAAGTTGGCAAAGACCTTGTCCAAAGTCAGCGGTGATATTGAGGCAGGTCTGGAGAATTTTATGACCCATAAGCCATATTTTCGGGTGTGGTATTGAGATTTTGTGTTTTTATGGCGGTTTACCTATGGCAAGTGAACTAACAAAGAAAGAATCTTTATCTGCCCTTGTAGTGGAGGGTGGCGCTATGCGCGGCATATTCGCCGCGGGCGTGTTGGATGCTTTTATCGAAGCGAATTACTGTCCCTTCGACTTCGCAATTGGAGTCTCTGCAGGCTCGACAAACCTGATTGGATACCTGGCGGGGGATTACGGGCGAAGTCGCCGGATATTGCTTGATCATGCGCGCCGTACGGACTTTATAGATTGGCGGCGTTATCTAAAAGGGGGCATTTTTGCGATATTAGTTGGCTTTGGCATGCCTCTTACAAGGACGTGCCATTAAATATTCAAAGCTATATCGATAATGCAGTGCCTCTCTACGCGGTAACTACCAGCATCAATAGCGGTGAAGCTCATTATGTTCGAGTGACGGAAGAGAATATGCATGAAGTGTTCCCTGCGTCCTGCGCTATTCCGATGGCGTATCGTGAATTTCCCATTGTTGAAGGCGAGCCAATGACAGACGGAGGGCTTGCCGACTCCATTCCGGTTATTCGTGCTTATGAGCAGGGCGCAAGGGATATTACTGTTGTGCTGTCACGCCCATTGGGGTACCGCAAACCGGTTGGGGCGGCGCCAAAGTTTATTAAGCAGTTCTTCCACGATCACGCGCGGCTATTTGAAGCTGTCCTGGAGAGGGGAGAGCGCTACAACCGCGCTTTGGACTTTATTCAATCTCCCCCAAAAGATTGCCGCGTTTCGGTCATTGCGCCGCCGGAAGACTTCCCGGTAAAGCGCTTTACACAGGAGGCTGAGTTGCTTGAGCAGGGCTATCAAGATGGGAGGTCGCTAGGGTGGCATTTTTTGCGGGGTGAGGCGAGCGCCGCCTTTTCTGCATCGGCAGCAGACTGAGGTCGATTTGTTTTCGCAGTTTTTTAAGGTTCAGTGATGAAGCCTTGTCGTTGCTTTTTTAATTGGGGAAGAAATGGAAATTAGGCCGGTGAGGATAGAGGATGCTGAGGGACTCTCCGATTTTTATTCTAGTAACGCGGATCATTTGCGCCAATGGGAGCCAGCCAGGGGGAGTGGTTACCATAGTCTTGGAGCGTGGCAGCAGAGATTACAGGGTTGGCATATGGAGCAACAGGAGGGGAGAGGAGCATACTTCCTGATTACTTTTCCGGAATCCTCCGGGGTTGTGGCTACTTGTTCTCTTACCAACATTGTTCGCGGGCCTTTTCAGGCATGTAATATGGGGTACGCGGTGGACAAAAATTTTGAAGGGAAGGGGATAATGTACTTATTGTGCGAATATGCAATTGCTTTCGCCTTCAAGGAGTTGGGGCTAAATCGGGTGATGGCAAATTACATGCCTGAAAATTATCGATCGGCAGCTCTTTTACGTCGGCTTGGTTTTGTGGTTGAAGGCAATGCTAAGCGTTATTTGTTGATTAATGGGCGCTGGGAGGACCATGTACTGACGGCGCTAGTTAAAGAATAAGAAGCCCTTTTAGTTTCCATAAGGTCGGATGGAGTACCAATTGGCATTTACTTCCTCGTGCCGTTATAGGAGTCTAAGGTAGGGATGGGATATTGTTGCTACCCTATTTCGATTTCAGATAAGACTCTGAATTTCAGCTTATGGTAAGGAGGAAGGAATGAATGGAAAGTGCCTCTGTGGCGCAGTCGAGTTTCAGCTGGATGAGCCACTACCAAGCCTTTATCAGTGTCATTGTTCGCTCTGCCGCAAACTGAGTGGCTCCGCATCAGATACTGCAATGTTTGTGGCGCGTGATCAGTTTCGCTGGGTGCGAGGGTTGGACAAGGTTTCTTCTTACCGCACTCCAACAGGATATCGCTCAGACTTTTGTAGCGGCTGCGGTAGTACAGTCCCCCACCTGATGAGCAACACCACGCACTTCTGGGTTCCCGCAGGATTGATAGAGGGGAGCTTGGAGAGTCAGGTAGTTGCCCATTTGCACGTGGATTCCAAGGCAACCTGGGATCTTATCGCCGGAAATGGCGAGCACTTTGCGGAGATGCCAGATCTGGAAGAGTTAACCCGCCTGTTACATGCCGATTTCGAAAAGGCAGAAACTGAATTGGCCGAAAGTTAATATTTGAAATACTGGATAAGCTAATTATTGTTCGGTGTTTTCACAAAACACAAACAAAAAAGCCCCGCTCTTTCGAGCAGGGCTTTTTTGTATATGGCGGACCGGACGGGACTCGAACCCGCGACCTCCGGCGTGACAGGCCGGCATTCTAACCAACTGAACTACCGGTCCGCATTCCTGTTTCTCTTTATTGCTCCTGCCTGGCAAGAGTAAGAGAAGTGGTGGGTGGTACAGGGGTCGAACCTGTGACCTACGGCTTGTAAGGCCGTCGCTCTCCCAACTGAGCTAACCACCCCGTGTCAGGAGCTGCGTATCTTAATGATATTTTTTTCACGGTCAACAGGTTTTTACGAAAAAGGTTTAAAAATAATTAATGGAATAAAAAAGCACCAACTTCTGCTTAAAGAATATTTGCTGTGAAATTATTTGGTTATTTTTTGGCAGAAAGTAAATGATTGCTGTCTTTTTGTTGGGGGCTTGCCCTGGTACTAATGGGTGGAATTAAATTGGTGTTGGCGGGGAGAATAATTTTTTTGTAGCGGCCGGTTTATCTGTGCGCGGCAAGTTTTTTAAGTGCGGAAAATGATCGTAAAAATTTGCCGGTCCTTTTTTTGGTTGGGTTGTGCTTTGTTGAGGGGAAGCTTCCATTAACTTGGAGTTAGGTTTGCTCGATCTGCCGGGGTCTGTTTTTAGTGGGTGTGGTTCTAATAATGGAAGATGAAAATTAAAGGAAAGAAAAAATAATCACAAACAAAAAAGCCCCGCTCTTTCGAGCAGGGCTTTTTGTATATGGCGGACCGGACGGGACTCGAACCCGCGACCTCCGGCGTGACAGGCCGGCATTCTAACCAACTGAACTACCGGTCCGCATTCCTGTTTCTCCTTATTGCTCCTGCCTGGCAAGAGTAAGAGAAGTGGTGGGTGGTACAGGGGTCGAACCTGTGACCTACGGCTTGTAAGGCCGTCGCTCTCCCAACTGAGCTAACCACCCCGTGTCAGGAGCTGCGTATCTTAATGATATTCTCCGCGGCGTCAACGCCTTTCTTGAATTTTTTTTGACTTTCAATGAGTTAAGGCAGTTAAGTGTGAAGTCGCGGGCGTGTCCGATGGCAGGTGTCGCTGTTATAATCAGCCAAATTTCCCATGGATAAAGCGTGAGAGAAGCTGTGAGACAAAAGAATTGGCTGGGCCAAATCCTTTTAGCGATGGCCGCTCTGAGTCTGTCCGTTATGGTGCAGGCGGTGGTAGAGACCGAAAAGTTATCCTCCCCGGAACTGGAAGCACGCTATCGGGTGCTGATTGAAGAGATGCGCTGTCCAAAGTGCCAGAACCAAAACCTGGCAGATTCTGATGCATCGATATCAACAGACTTGCGCCGTGAGATTCGCCGGCTGTTGGAAGAGGGTTTCACAGATAGAGAAATTATTGACTACATGGTAGCGCGATATGGGGATTTCGTTCTATACCGGCCACCGGTACAGAAAAACACTCTGGCCCTGTGGTTGGCTCCGGGTGTATTCGCCTTGATAGGCCTGTTAGCGCTGATCATTATTGTGACGCGCTCCCGAAGTGGAACCGGTGCGAGCCAGGATGATAACAGCGGGGCCTTGAGCGAAGACGAGCGGCGCAAATTGAAGAAACTGCTGGGTGAAGATCCCAGTGATTTGACTGATGGTGGGAAGAAGAGCAAATGACTGATATCTGGTTTGGTTTGGCGATCCTTTTGCTGGCGTTGGCCTTTGTCTTCTTATTGCCAGGGTTGCGCGCTGCAGGGACAAAACGCTCGGGCAGCAACAAGCAAGAGGCTTTAGCGGAGCTTTACCGCGAGCGCTCCCGTGAGTTACGTGCAGCTGTGCAGAGCGGGGCTATGGATGAAAAGCAGTTTGCCCAACTTGAGGCGGAAATGGCCCGTGAGCTTCTCAGTGCTCAGGAAGAGGTTCAGGCCTCCGCACCTACTAGGCGTGGTGCGGGCGCTTTGCTCGGCTTGGCGGTGGTAGTGCCGGTGGTGACAGTTGGAGCTTATATGATATCCGATCGGCCCGGTGAGGTGGCGCTCTATCGGGAGATTCTGGCTAGCCAGCAGGGGCAGACAGACGCAGAAGCTGAGAAGAGAATCACCAGTCAGCTCAAGGCGCGTATTGAAAGTCACCCTGAAGACTTGAGCACTCGTTATGTGTTGGCGCAAAGGTTGCTGGTAAGCGGAGATATTGTCGGTGCCGTTGAGGCCTATCGATATGTGGTGGAGCGGGAGCCTGAGGCGGCCTCTGTAAAAGCAGAGTTAGCCCAGGCGCTATTTTTCGCTGGCGGTTCAAAAATAACCGAGGAAATCCGCCTGTTGGTCGGGCAGGTCCTTGAATCCCAGCCCGGCAATGGCACGGCGTTGGGGTTGGCCGGGATAGCCGCGTACGAGGATAAGGAATACCGTAAAGCACAGGAGTACTGGCAGGCAGCCCTGCAACAGTTGGCACCAGGGTCGGCCGCTGCTGAAGCCCTTGCTGCGGGTGTTGCCCGGGCGGAAAAGGCGTTGGTGGATGCTGGTGAGCCGGTGGTTGTTGCCCGGGACCCTGGTGAAAAGGCAGGCCCCGAGATTCGCGTCCAGGTTAGTTTGGACAGCAGTGTCGAGGCCGAGGCTTCAACGCCTGTGTTTATCTATGCCCGCAGTGCTGAAAGCCCAATGCCGCTGGCGATAGTGCGGCTGACCGCGGGCCAGCTGCCTGCGGAGGTGGTTCTGGATGAATCTCGTGCGATGATGCCGGGCCGCTCTATTTCTACGGTCGAGTCGGTTCAGTTGGTTGCACGCCTGGCACTGCACGGTGACGCGCGTCCGGCAGCTGGGGATTGGCAGGGCACTATTAAAACCCTGCCAAAGGCCAGTTGGGATAAAGCGCAGTCCATTACCATCGACCAAAAATTGTAAGAGGTGGCGATGCGGGGCCTAATGGCCCCATCTTCTCCGTCGCTTAGAGCCGGCGCTGGGACTGTAATTTCTCGCCTTGTATTAAAGTGTATTGCGGCCAGAGAACTTGTTCGCGTCTAAATGGTCACAGGCGCACGAGGCAACGTCGTGAGTGGTTTGAGGTTGTTAATGCAAACTTACCGGGCTATTGAGTTGGCCTTGGGTACCAGTTGCAGCTTTAGAGCGATCTTGACTTGACCACAGGCCATTCCGGCCGATAATCCGCTTGAAAAGTAACTGTGAAGAATTGCGCTGAAAGCCCAGGCAGCGCCATGTACAATTGAGTGTTTGGTGATCGGGCCGGCAAAGATAAAAAATACCGAGTTTAAGAATACATGCGTCTGAAGTGCATCAAACTTGCGGGCTTCAAGTCCTTTGTTGACCCCACCACTGTCTACTTTCCTACAAACCTTAACTCGGTGGTAGGTCCCAATGGGTGTGGCAAATCAAATACCATTGATGCCGTGCGCTGGGTAATGGGGGAGTCGTCAGCGAAGAACCTGCGCGGTGATTCCATGACGGACGTCATCTTCAACGGTTCCAGTGGGCGTAAACCCGTGGGCCAGGCTTCTATCGAACTGGTTTTTGATAACTCTGCCGGCAAGCTCTCCGGTGCCTATGCCTCTTTTACAGAGATTTCCGTAAAACGAAAAGTGACGCGTGAAGGGCAGAATAACTATTACCTCAACGGTGAGAAATGTCGCCGCCGGGATGTGACAGACCTGTTCCTGGGAACCGGTCTTGGCCCACGCAGTTATGCGATTATCGAACAGGGCATGATCTCCAAGCTAATCGAGGCCAAGCCGGAAGAGCTGCGCGTTTATATTGAAGAAGCCGCCGGCATTTCCAAGTACAAGGAGCGGCGCCGAGATACTGAAAATCGTATGCGCCGCACCAATGAGAATCTGGAGCGTCTTACCGATATTCGAGACGAACTGGATCGACAACTGTCCCGGCTGGAACGGCAGTCCGCAGCAGCGGAAAAATATAGTCGCTTTAAAGAGGAAGAGCGCAGCTACAAAGCGAATTTACAAGCCCTTAAATACCGCGAACTCAACGATCAAAATACCGCTAAGCAGCAACAAATCGGTGAGCTGGAGCTGACGGTTGAGGAGTTGGTTACCCGACAGGTGAGCTGTGACACCGGCATTGAACAAAAGCGTGTTGGCTACCATGAGTTGTCCGACAGCTTCAATGAGGTGCAGGGCCGCTTTTATGCGGTTGGAGGTGATATTGCGCGCCTCGAGCAGAGTATTGCCCATGCCCGTGAACGTTCCACTCGCCTGCACTCCGACTTGGCGCAGACTGAACAGGAGTTCCGCGAAGCGGAGACCAACCTGGAAGTGGATCGAGAAAAGGCTGCCCAGTTCGAGGAGGAGCTCGAAGTAATTGTGCCGGATCTTGAAATGGTTCTCGCCGCCGAAGAGGAGTCCGCTAGTGGCTTACTTGAGGCCGAGGAGCAAATGCGCAACTGGCAAAATGAGTGGGACCAATTTAATCAGGGGGCTTCAGGTTCCCGCCAAAAGGCCGAGGTGCAACAGTCGCGCATCCAACACCTGGAGACTTCCGGGCAGCGATTGCTTGAGCGCATTAACAAGCTGATCGCAGAGCAATCCGGTCTTCAGGTCTCTGAGGATGACGAAGAGACCCTGCAGCTGAATGAAGAGCTCGCCGAGATGGAAATGCAGGCTCAGGAGCGCCGTGAAGAGACGGCTGAGCGACGCGAATCCCTGGACGGATTGCGCTCCCGCGAACAGGAGATGGCAGCTGACCTTGACCAATTGCGCTTACAACTACAGACCAGCCGCGGTCGCCAAGCCTCCTTGGAAGCGCTGCAGCAGGCGGCACTGGGGCAGGGTAAAGCTGTTGAGAGCTGGCTGCAGCAACAATCCCTTTGTGAAAGGCCGCGTCTTGCCGACCAGATCCAGGCTCAAGCCGGTTGGGAAACCGCAGTAGAAACGATAATGGGTTCACAGCTGCAGGCGGTCTGCGTGGATCAGCTAGAGAGCCTTGTTGAGGGGCTGGGTCAACTGCAGAGCGGCCAGGCAATCTTTATTGATGAGGCCAGTGTAGCGGCCCCCCCGATTCTTCATTACCCACGCTGGCCAATGTAGTACAGGGGCCGGCCTCTCTCACCGGGCTGCTTTCAGGCATTTACACTGCTGAAAACCTTACTGACGCACTGGCGAAGCGTTCTGAGCTGCGGGCTCATGAATCGATCGTAACCCGGGATGGTCTCTGGTTGGGGCCAAACTGGTTGCGTGTAAGCCGGGCCAGCGATGCGGAGGCCGGGGTGTTAGCCCGCAAGCAGGAACTGGAGGCATTGGCACAGGAGATTGCCCTGTGTGAAGAGCAGATAGAAAGTCTCAGTGAGCAGCGCGAATCCATGCGAGGTGATGCCGTAGACTTGGAGCGCGCAATTGAGCAGTCCCGACTGGATTCCGAACAACTCGGTCGCCGTGAGGCGGAGCTTCGCAGCCAGTTGTCTGCCCGTCGTGCTCGTGCAGAGCAGATGAGCGAGCGTCGCACTCGCATTGAGCAGGAAATTGCTGAAGTGCGTGAGCAGCAGGAGCTTGAAGGTGAATCCCTGTCTGAAGCGCGGTTGTTGCTGCAGGAAGCCGTGGAGGCGATGAGCGATGATACCGATCGTCGTGAAACGCTAATGGCGCGTCGCGAGGAATTGCGCGAAGCTTTGGATGCTGCGCGCCAGCGCGCCCGAGAGGACAAGGATCGCGCTCACGAACTGGCTATGCGCGAACAATCTGTGCGTACACAGATGGTCTCTTTGGAGCGCACCCTGCAGGTGATGAATGAACAGCTCGAGCGCCTGCGATTACGTCGCAACCAGTTGCAGGAGCAAATGGCTGAAACCGAAGACCCTTCCCAGGATTTCCAGGCTGAGCTGGAGGGGAAGCTGGGCGAGCGTATTGAGGTGGAAACCGAGCTGGCAGAAGCGCGTAAAAAGCTTGAGGAAGTGGAAAGCGGCCTGCGTGAGCAGGAGCAGGAGCGCCACAAGATTGAAGCGGCCTTACAAGGGGTACGTGCACAGCTTGAGCAAGAGCGTCTCGCCGCGCAAACCCTGGAGGTGCAGCGCAATGGTCTGGTTGAGCAGCTGCAAGAGAGTGATCACGATGTAGAGCAGCTTTTAGAACAGTTGCCCGGTGATCTCACCATCGCCCAGGTGCAGGAAGATTTGGAACTCGTGGCCGCGCGTATTTCGCGCCTGGGGCCGATTAACCTCGCGGCCATTGATGAATATAAGCAGGAGTCTGAGCGCAAGCATTACCTGGATCGCCAGTATGGCGACCTGATGGATGCGCTGGAGACTCTGGAAAATGCAATTAAGAAAATCGACAAGGAGACGAGAACCCGCTTCAAGGAGACCTTTGACCAGGTCAATGCGGGGCTGCAGGAACTCTTTCCGAAAGTATTCGGGGGCGGTAATGCCTATCTGGAGCTTACAGGTGAGGATCTGCTCGATACTGGAATCGCAATTATGGCGCGCCCACCGGGCAAGCGTAATAGTACCATTCACCTGCTATCTGGCGGGGAGAAGGCACTTACTGCGATCGCTCTGGTTTTCTCTATTTTCCGTCTGAATCCAGCACCTTTCTGTATGTTGGACGAGGTGGATGCTCCTCTCGATGACGCTAACGTAGGTCGCTACGCTCGAATGGTTAAAGAAATGTCAGAACATGTTCAGTTCATCTATATTACCCACAACAAGATCGCAATGGAGATGGCAGATCAGCTGCTGGGGGTAACCATGCATGAGCCGGGTGTATCTCGCCTGGTATCGGTGAATGTGGAAGAAGCCGCTGAGCTGGCTTCCGCATAAGAGCGTAAAAGGAGAGGCGCTTAAAATGGATAACTGGCTGGTTACAATCCTGGTAGTAGTGCTGCTTATCGCGGTATTGGATGGTGTGCGCCGCGCAATCATGCGGCAGCGGGCGGCTGTAAAAGTCTCCCGAAATTTATCCAAGGCGATGCAATCTGAGGTGGACAGTGAAGCTGACCCCGTCTCAAAATCGGCCCCCAAACCTACCGCTGATGATACACCGAGCAAACCCCGTGATGAACGTGCTGAGGAGAGGCAGGCGAACAGTGAACTGCCTGGCCAAGTGCGCGTAGTTCAGCGCCGCGCAATGGAAGATGCCCTGCACGTCAACCGCCAGGTGCAAGAGAGTTTTATTTCCTCGCGTAAGCCCCTCGCAGGGAGTACACCCCAGCGCAAACTGGAAGAGCAGGGTGTGCTTGATCTGGAAGAGCAGGTACCTACCTTAATGGAGTCCATTAGTGAAGAGCAGCGTTTTGAGCCGGAACTGAATGAATCCGAGAGCCTGCATGCGATCAGTGAGGACAGGGCAGAAACCACAACTTCCCCGAAAATGAGCCTCCTGCACACCGGGATCCAGGCCCGCAAGTGCCTTTGGCTGATGAGTACCCCCAGGAAAAAGTACCGGTGCGCGACGAAGTTCTTGTCATTAATGTGATGGCTCCGGAAGGGGATTACTTTGAGGGCAATGATCTCCTGCGGGTGATGGTGGCTTCGGGTATGCGTTTTGGCGAAATGAATATTTTCCATTACCACGAGGGTGGTGGAGCCGATGGAGCGGTTATTTTCAGCCTGGCAAATATCGTTGTGCCGGGCGTTTTTGATCTCGCCCAGATGGAGGAGTTTGCCACTCCCGGGGTTAGCCTGTTCCTGGCGTTGCCGGTAGAGGGGGAAGCGATCAAGGCATTTGATCAGCTGTTGTCCACCGCTTACACCATCGCCAAGTTGCTCGGTGGGGAGCTGAAAGATGAAAATCGCAGTGTTTTCACTGCCCAGACCGCTGAGCACTATCGCCAGCGTGTCATGGAATACCAGCGCCGCCGCGCATTGGCTATGGCACAGAACTGATAGCGAAAACTTTTATTTGTCAGTAACAGCGGCCCCAGGCCGCGGTGGAATCCCCTGGGTTTTGACCGCGGCCTGGGGCCGCTGCTGTATACCAAATTCAAATTTCTTTTTTACCTGTTTTTCAATTGAATTGTTGATGACCATACAAACTATTCCCAAGCAGACCCGCGATCGGGTGCAGGAGTTGCACGAACTGCTCCAGCGAGCGAATTACCAGTATTACGTATTGGATGATCCGGAGCTGCCGGATGCGGAATATGATCGACGTTTGCGGGAATTGCAGGATATTGAACAGCAGTTTCCTGAACTGCAGACTGCAGATTCGCCTACCCAGCGGGTTGGTGCTGAGCCCCTGTCCTCCTTTGCCGAGGTACGCCATGAAGTGCCGATGCTTTCGCTCGACAATGCATTTAATGATGAAGAGTTGGTGGAATTTGATCGCCGGGTATGCGAGCGATTGAATAGCCGGGGGCCAATTGAATATGCCTGTGAGCCAAAGCTCGATGGTATTGCTATCAGCCTTTTGTACCGAGATGGTGTTCTCCAGCGCGCGGCTACCCGTGGTGATGGCACCACCGGCGAGGATATTACACAAAATGTGCGAACGGTGGGTTCGGTGCCATTGCGCTTGCGTCAGGCAAAAGGGGTTGCCAAGTTTCCCGCTGTTCTGGAAGTGCGCGGTGAGATTTATATGCCCAAGGCGGGATTTACCGAGCTGAATCGCAAGGCTGCCGCAGCGGGTGAAAAGTTGTTCGTCAATCCGCGCAATGCCGCAGCCGGTAGTTTGCGTCAACTTGACTCCCGTATCACTGCCCTGCGCCCATTAGAACTTTGCGCCTATGGTACCGGGCTGGTAGAGGGGGCGCGCCTGCCGGAGGAGCATATAGCAACTCTGGAATTGTTGGGGCAATGGGGGTTTCGCATTAATAGCGAGATGCGTGTGGCAGAAGATATCCAGGCTTGTATCGATTATCACAAAGAGCTGGGGGAGAAGCGCGAGAGCCTGCCTTACGATATCGACGGTATTGTATTTAAGGTTAATAGCATACCCCTTCAACGGCGATTGGGCTTCGTGGCTCGGGCACCTCGCTGGGCTATGGCTTATAAATTTCCCGCCCAGGAAGAAATGACCGAGCTTCTCGATGTGGAATTCCAGGTGGGGCGCACAGGTGCGGTAACACCGGTAGCTCGGTTAAAACCGGTATTTGTCGGTGGGGTTACCGTCTCCAACGCAACTCTGCATAACCGCGATGAAATTCAGCGCCTCGGAGTTATGATTGGCGATACTGTCGTTATTCGCCGTGCTGGTGATGTAATTCCGCAGGTAGTTTCGGTGGTGGAGACGAAGCGGCCGAAGGATGCCAAGGCAATTGAATTTCCCACGCACTGTCCGGTATGTGATTCGCCTGTTGAGTCGACACCCGGTGAAGCCGTAGCCCGCTGTAGCGGTGGTTTGATTTGCAGCGCCCAGCGCAAGCAGGCCATCAGACATTTCGCCTCGCGCAAGGCCATGGATATTGACGGTCTCGGAGACAAATTGGTGGAGCAACTGGTGGATGAGGGGCTGCTGCATTCTGTTTCCGGGCTCTATCACCTTGAACTCGAACAGTTGGCGGGTCTTGAGCGTATGGGGCAAAAGTCCGCGCAAAATCTGTTGGATGCGCTGGAGCGCAGTAAAGATACCACTCTGCCGAAGTTCCTCTATGCATTGGGGATACGCGAAGTCGGTGAGGCGACTGCGCGAAATCTGGCGCGGTATTTTGGCACCCTGGAAGCATTGATGGCTGCTGATGAAGAGGCTTTACAGGAAGTAGATGATGTCGGCCCGACAGTAGCTCACTTCGTTGCTGAGTTTTTCCAGCAGACCCATGCTCAAGAGGAAATCGAAGCTCTACGCCAGGCTGGAGTACATTGGCCAGCGGAGGAAACGGGTGGTGAGGAGCAACCTCTATCAGGGCAGACCTGGGTGCTCACCGGAAAACTCGAAACCCTTTCCCGAAGTGAAGCCAAAGACTACTTGCAGCGTCTTGGAGCCAAGGTGGCTGGTAGTGTGTCAGCAAAAACTCATCATGTTGTGGCGGGCCCGGGAGCGGGCTCAAAGCTGAACAAAGCGCGGGAGCTTAACATTCCGGTAATGGATGAGGAGGGTTTAATGGAAATGCTGCGCCAGAGGGGCTTTGAAATATAACTTCCGCCTCGTGGGTGCTGTGAAACAGTACCCGCGGTTTCCGTTAATTCCCGCTCAACATAAATGATCGCCCGCGGAGTTATGGCTTTCTTGCCGCTTCGCCGTTAAAGTGCATCTCCAAGATCTTTTTTGCCCTGGGTACCTGATGTCCGGTGGCGCTGCGGTAAGGAATGGAATTAATGCTTCAGGGCGATCAGGAATCCATAGTTTACGGTTGTATCAAAGACAGCAATAGTCTTAGCGGCGGCAGTGAACGTCGCCGGGTTAACCGCAATGCGGTCCTGGCCTTACCTAGTGCCGATGAGTGGCCTTTTCTTTGTCGCGATATGTTTTCCATCCCTACCATCAAGGTAAAGCAGTCCCAGTACCAAACTGACGTAATTCATTTCGGTGCCTCATACCGGGCTGTGGAGTATGAGTGGGATATGTGGATTCAGAAGTTTGAAGAGCTGCTGAAGAGCATGTACTGGGTGTCGGCAACTGTACATTTGGAAACTGAGTTGTCGGGAGTCCACTCTTTTAGCTGGGAGGCAGCCGGCCTCTATCATGAGCCGGGTAGTGGCGATATGCAGGTGCGCTGCGAGTGGACACAGGAAGGGCGTGTCAGTGTCTAAGAATTTACAGCCGAGGCTCTCAGGCAATAATCCCGTCAGCTAATATTTTCTCTATCGCCAGCTATCCAGCTGGCACAGTCGCTGTTGCACTACTAGAGTCACAGATTTTGATGTACTGGTTCGATTCGGCAACTATATTCCCAGTGAATGCCTTTCAGTGAAACGATGGTCTGGTAAAGTGCCTCTGTCATTTGGCAAAAACAAAGCCAATGATTGGCAATAAAGCCGGATTATAAGAAATGGCGCCTGGGGCGCCTTATCAGGAAGGAATGATCATGATCAAAGCAAGCTCTCTACTCTTTGCCAGCGCCCTGATGCTGTCGCCGTTGTTACACGCGGCGGAGCATGAATCCAAAACCGATATGGCCAGCAAGGCGCCGGAGAATGCCAAACTCTATATTATTTCCCCCAAGGATGGCGAGAAGGTTCCTCGGACATTTACTGTGAAGTTTGGTTTGTCTGGTATGGGGGTGGCTCCGGCTGGAGTGGATAGTGAAAATACCGGGCACCACCACCTGCTGATCGACGTGGATGAAATGCCGGATATGAGTAAGCCGCTACCTGCGAGTGAGAACATTATCCACTTCGGCGGTGGCCAGACAGAGACCCAGGTCACTTTGCCGCCAGGTAAACATACTTTGCAGCTGGTACTGGGTAATTACATGCATGTACCCCATGAAAAGCCGGTGATGTCCAAGAAGATCACTATCGAAGTAGAGTGATCCACGGCATAAAACGATAGTCACCGGTGTGCCTTGGTACACCTTGAGGAAGAGCAATGAGCGACAAATTCCGCACTGAAAAGGACAGCCTCGGTGAAATCCAGGTGCCGCAGGCAGCGCTCTACGGGGCCCAAACACAGCGTGCGGTGGAAAATTTCCCAGTCAGTGGCAAGGGTCTACCGACAGAGTTTATTCAGGCTGTAGTGCTGATTAAGAAGTCGGCGGCCGAGGCAAATCGAGACTTGGGGCTGCTGGATAAAGCGCGAGCAGCGGCGATCATCGCTGCCTGCGACAGTCTTGGCGATCCGGAGTTTGCCGCTCACTTCCCAGTGGATATTTACCAGACTGGCTCGGGCACCAGCTCGAATATGAACGTTAACGAGGTGTTGGCACACCTGGCCGGTAAGGGTAATGGGCTCGCTATCAGTCCTAATGATCACGTCAATATGAGCCAGAGCAGTAATGACGTAATCCCCACGGCAATTCATGTCTCTGCGCTGCTTGCGGTGCGCGATAAATTGTTGCCCGCCTTGCGCCACTTACATACCCGCTTGTGTGATAAGGCGGAGGAAGTGCAAAGTGTGGTCAAAACCGGCCGTACTCACCTGATGGATGCGGTGCCTATGACCATGGCACAGGAAGTGGGAGCCTGGGCAGCGCAGGTAGAGGACTGCCGCGAGCGGATCCGTGGGACCATGCCGCGCCTGGCGCAGCTGGCCCAGGGGGGACTGCAATCGGCACAGGGCTAAATGCCCACCCGGATTTTTCCGAGCTGTTTGCACAAAAGCTCAGCGCTCACACCTCACAACAGTTTCGCCCCGCAGACAACCTGTTTGCCGCTATCTCAAGTCAGGATACGTCAGTAGAGCTGTCTGGACAGCTCAAGGTACTGGCGGTGGCGATGATGAAGATCGCCAACGATCTACGCTGGATGAATAGTGGTCCCCTGGCCGGAGTAACTGAGATAGCACTTAAGGCCCTGCAACCGGGTAGCAGTATTATGCCGGGTAAGGTTAATCCGGTAATTGCCGAGTCGGCGGCCATGGTAGCTGCGCGGGTGATGGGTAATGACACCACGATTACCGTGGCCGGGCAGAGCGGTAACTTCCAGTTAAATGTTATGTTGCCACTAGTGGCCAGTACCTTGCTCGAAAGCATTCATCTGCTTGCCAATGCATCACTTCTGCTGGCGGACCGTGCTATCGCTGGCTTTACGATAAACCGGGCGCACATAGAGGAGACGTTGGGACGCAACCCTATATTGGTGACGGCGCTAAATCCTGTAATTGGTTATCTTAAGGCAGCGGAGATTGCCAAGGCCGCCTACAGCAGCGGCAGGCCAGTATTGGATGTAGCTTTGGAAATGACTGATCTTGACCGCAAGACCCTTGAAGATCTTTTGGATCCTGCGCACCTGGCGAAGGGCGGTTTGGTCGGTGAGTAACTGGGTTTCAGGCAAATATGGCGATGCCCAGCATGATTAGGGTGATAATCGCTGTCATGCACATCATCCAGCGAAATAGGCGCAACAGGGTGGCCTGATCCTCGGGTTCCAGCATTCTTCTGGGCATCCTCGCCTCCTGCGGCGTTGACAGATACCTGCCAATCCCTCACGATTCGACGCCGCGTCGGTACCTGAGACCGACAATACAATGGTAGCGCCACAGAAAGTGGTAATCTCACCGGTTTTACAATCAATTTATTCAGATCACCATGGCCAATAAAAGTCGCCGCTCCTTTATTACCAGCGTACTTGCCTGTGTCGCATTTGTCGTGGCAGCGATTTATAGCTGGGACCTGCCTGTCAGAGACGTTGTGTACTACTTCCTACTTCTTCTGGTAGTGCTGTTTGTCATTATTGTAGTTGCGATGGGGTTTGGGGCTTTGTTGAACTGGCTGCGCAGGCGAAAGTAGATAGATGGCGTCAGAAGAGGATATCCGCATACCGATTGCCTACCTGGAGCGTTTGCTGGAGGAGGCGATTCGCCATGGTTGCGATCGCAAAGAGTTACTCAACTCAGTCGGCATTGATGAAGCCGAGCTTGAGGGCGTTGCCGCTTTCTCCGCGATCAGGTACGGCCGGCTGTACCAGAGGGTAATGTGGCTGGCCCAAAATGAGTGGTTTGGCATGCTCAGTGGCGGGCGTGTGCGCTCAGGCTCTTTCCGCTTACTGTGTCTGGCAGTGGTAAATTGCGCGACTTTGCGTCAAGCGATCACACTGTGTGCCGAGTTTATGGAGATCTGTAGGGGCTTTAAGGTGAAGCCCGTGCTTGAGGGAGACCCCTCCGGGCGTGTGAGGGTAGAGATTCATGGCATTTCTTCTTTGGAGGAAGGCGAGTTTGATCAGCTGTTAGCCTCCACCAGTCCCAGTGTGGTGCGCACAACTTTGGCGGTTTGGCACCGCTTCTATTGCTGGCTTGCCGGGCGCGAGGTGCCCTTAGCGCGTCTGCACTTTTCATTCCCGTGCCCGGAAGAATTCCGCAGCCTGGCCCAGAGCGAGGCTGATGAGTTACTGTTCGAGCAGCCATTTAATGCCCTCGAATACGATACGCGCTATCTCGAGTATCCTGTTGTGCAGAGCCCGCAGATGGTCGAGGATTTTATCCGTACCGCGCCCTACCACCTGGTGATCAGCGACGGCAGCGCGAACAGTATCAAAACAAAAGTGAAAACCATCCTGAATCGGGATGTGAGTGAATCCATGCCTGCAGCGGAGGCGGTGGCAGATCGCCTCAATATGTCTGTGACAACCCTGCGCCGTCGATTGCAGCAGGAGGGGACTTCCTATCAGAAACTGAAGGATGAGTGTCGCATGGAGGCTGCTTTTCACTATTTAAGCTGCCCAGACCTGTCTAATGGACAGATTGCCGAGATGCTTGGCTTCGACGAATCCAGTGCATTTTTTCGCGCGTTTAAGAAGTGGACAGGTATCACGCCAGGTGAGTATCGGCGGGGCGGTCGCGCCGCTGCCGGCCTGGATATTTGACCGGGTTGGTCACATTTTTTCGAATTCCCGCCTCGATTTGTCACCGCTTTGGACGGATTTAGCCATAGAGAGGGCTGCCGGCTTACTACTATGATGAACAAATCCTAGTAATTAGTCACAACTATGACCGGCCAGTTTTGCGCTTGGTCCTAAACATAAACAAATTGAGGGTATCAGGATGACCGATATCAAAGTGCCACTGCGTGATATGCGTTTCGTCATGCGCGAGATGCTGGACTCAGACAAGCATTACGAGTCACTTGGATTTGAGGAGGCGACTCCTGATGTCGTGGATGCCATCCTGGAAGAGGGTGCGAAGTTCTGTGAAAACGTACTGGCACCGCTGAATCAGGTTGGCGACCAGCAGGGTTGTACCTGGAAAGACGGTGAGGTCACCACCCCGGAAGGTTTTAAAGAAGCCTATCAACAGTTCGTAGAAGCTGGCTGGCCGGCATTGCCCCACGATCCCGAGTATGGCGGTCAGGGCCTGCCGCCCTCTCTGGGCACCATCATGAGCGAAATGGTGGGTATCGCTAACTGGTCTTGGGGCATGTACCCGGGCCTGTCCCACGGCGCCATGAATACCCTGGAAGAGCATGGTACCGATCAGCAGAAGGCCGTTTACCTGACCAAGCTGGTTGAGGGTAGCTGGACTGGCACCATGTGCCTGACCGAGCCTCACTGCGGTACTGATCTGGGTATCTTGCGTACCAAAGCTGAGCCCACCGGAGACGGCTCCTACGCAATTACCGGTACCAAAATCTTTATTTCTGCCGGTGAGCACGACATGACTGAAAACATCGTGCATATCGTACTGGCGCGCCTTCCGGATGCGCCGGCTGGCACCAAGGGTATCTCCCTGTTTATCGTGCCCAAGTTTGTACCTAATGCTGATGGTTCTGTCGGTGAGCGCAACGGCGTTGTGTGTGGTTCCCTGGAACACAAAATGGGTATTCACGGTAATGCCACTGCAGTTTTGAACTTTGACGGTGCAAAAGGCTTTTTGATTGGCGAGCCCAACAAAGGCCTGAACTATATGTTCACCTTTATGAATACCGCGCGCCTGGGTACGGCTCTGCAGGGTCTTGCTCACTCAGAAATCGGCTTCCAGAAGTCCCTGGCTTACGCCAAGGACCGTCTGCAAATGCGCTCCCTGTCCGGCGCCAAGAACCCTGAAGGCCCGGCTGATCCGATCATCGTACACCCCGATGTTCGCCGTATGCTGTTGACCCAAAAGGCTATCGCTGAAGGCAGCCGCATGCTGGTTGCCAACTGTGCGCTGCTGGTAGACATTACCCACAAGGGTGACGAGGCTGCTAAGAAAGAAGCTGAAGACCAGCTGGCTTTCCTGACGCCGATTGCCAAAGCATTTATCACTGAAGCCGGCCTTGAGTCTGCCAACCTGGGCCTGCAGTGCTTTGGTGGCCACGGTTACATTGCCGAGTGGGGTATGGAGCAAAATGTACGTGATGCACGTATCTCTACTATCTATGAGGGCACTACCGGTGTTCAGGCTCTCGACTTGTTGGGCCGCAAGGTGCTGATGACTCAGGGCGAACTGCTGCGCGGTTTCACCAAGAAGGTACACAAGTTCTGCCAGGCGGAAATTGATAATGAAGCGCTTGCACCTTTCGTGACCAAGCTGCAGGAGCTGAACAAGCAGTGGGGCGATTTGACCCTGCATGTTGGTGGTAAAGCAATGGAAAACCCGGATGAAGTTGGTGCGGCTTCTGTCGACTACCTGATGTTCTCCGGTTATACCGTACTCGGTTACTTGTGGGCCCGTGCCGCCAAACTGGCCAATGAGAAACTTGCAGAAGGTACCGCTGAAGCAGATTTCTACCAGGCCAAGCTGAAGACTGCGCGTTTCTACTTCGAGCGTATTCTGCCACGTACCGCCAGCCACGCAGCGACCATGCTTAGTGGTGCGGCCAACCTAATGGATCTGGACGCTGAGCATTTTGCGTTCTAATTCCACTCCCAGTAAAAAAACCGCCGGTTCTTACCGGCGGTTTTTTTACCGGCGCCGTAGTGGTTAATAACGGAGAGATTCCGATGCAATTGCCGGATTCAGTGCAGCAGCGCCTTCGGCGTCTAGCTTGTTTGCACCCACTTGCTCGGGTACAGTTTCGGCTGCCGGACGCCTGTGATTTTTTTGTTTATATCACTGGTAGTGCCAATGACCTTGAGGTGGTATCCGAATTCGGACAAGCAGAACAGCCGGCACTAATATTAGAAATGGCTAACCAAACGCTCAAAGCAATATTGGATGGTCATTTAAACGCGCGCCATGCCTTTCTCTTGGGGGACGTTCAGTACACGGGGGATAGAGAGCTGGCGGCGGCCTTGGCAGGTTTATTTCCTGCGCGGAGTAAAAAGGAGATATGTTTGGAGAGGCATGAAAGCACCTCTTTTTCACTATCTCGCAAGATACTACAAACAATAAATAAATTCTCGCTGGCGCCTTTAGATGGCAGGTTTCGTCTATAAGGACGGAAGATGAGAGCAAGCGACAACAACAATCAGGAATGGGAGAAGAGAGTTGGACATTGAACGCAGCATACTCGATGTTTTTAAGGGCGCTTGCGCCAAATTTGGTGACCGACCGGCTTTTACCTGCCTGGGACGAACTCTGACGATTGGCGATATTGACACTCTGAGCGCGAAGTTTGCGTCCTATCTGCAAAATCATACAAATTTAAAGCCGGGTGATCGCATCGCCGTCCAGCTGCCCAATGTACTGCAGTATCCTGTAGTGGTTTTTGGTGCCCTGCGTGCGGGCCTCGTGGTGGTTAATACTAACCCGTTGTATACCCAGCGTGAGTTAAAGCACCAGCTAAATGATTCCGGAGCCAAGGCGTTAATCGTCCTGGCCAATATTGCCGATACTGCTTCTGCAGTAGTTGCGGAAACCGGCGTGGAAGAAGTAATTGTTACTGAGATTGCGGACCTGCACAGTCCGCTCAAGCGCACGTTGATAAATAGCGTTGCCAAGTACATTAAGAAAATGGTGCCGGAGTTTTCCTTCGCCAACCAGGTGTCCTTCCGTGAGGTTATGACTCTCGGTGCCCAGCAACCGCAGCAGGATGCTGAGCGCACACCGGATGATATTGCCGTGTTGCAATACACAGGCGGTACTACTGGCGTGGCTAAGGGCGCTATGCTCACCAACCGCAACCTGGTTGCGAATATGGAGCAGGTGCGCGAAGCGTTTGGCAGTGGCATGAAAGAGGGTGAGGAATACTATATCGCGCCTTTGCCCCTTTACCATATTTACGCTTTTACCATTCACTGCATGTGTCTCTTCTCGACTGGCAATCACTCGCTGCTGATTCCGAACCCGCGCGATATTCCCGGTTTTGTAAAAATGCTAAAAGGTCAGCGTTTCACTGGTTTTGTCGGCCTCAATACCCTGTTTAATGGTTTGATGCGTAACAAGGAGTTTGCTGAGCTGGACTTCAGTAAACTGCATTCCACAGCTTCCGGCGGTATGGCTCTGACCCGAGATACGGCCAAGCGTTGGGAAGAGATGACCGGCTGTGTGGTAATGGAAGGCTATGGTATGACCGAGACTTCCCCTGTTGTGTCCTTCAACCCTACCGATGGTGTTCAGTTAGGTACTGTTGG
Organism: Microbulbifer sp. MLAF003; assembly: GCF_030012965.1. Lineage (NCBI taxonomy): Bacteria > Pseudomonadati > Pseudomonadota > Gammaproteobacteria > Cellvibrionales > Microbulbiferaceae > Microbulbifer > Microbulbifer sp. MLAF003. The sequence continues at coordinate 3,224,437 of NZ_CP120232.1, read as the reverse complement.
TATCCCGGTGCCGGGTACTGAAGTCAAAGTGGTTGATGAAAATGGTAATGACCTGCCGAATAATTCTCCCGGTGAGCTTTGCGTGCGCGGTCCTCAGGTAATGAAAGGTTACTGGCAGCGTCCGGAGGCAACTGCGGATACTATCGATAGTGAGGGCTGGTTGAATACCGGGGATATGGCGGTTATACAGGATGATGGTTACATCAAAATTGTAGATCGCAAAAAGGACATGATTATTGTGTCCGGCTTTAATGTGTACCCCAACGAAATTGAAGATGTAGTGAGTGCCCACCCGAAAGTCACTGAAGCTGCAGCGATTGGTGTGCCCGATGAAAAGAGCGGTGAGCAGGTAAAACTGTTTGTGGTGAAAGCCGACTCGTCTCTGACTGAAGATGAAGTTATTGCTTTCTGTCGTGAAAATATGACTGCCTACAAGGTGCCCAAGCAAGTGGAATTCCGCGAAGACTTGCCCAAAACGAATGTGGGTAAAATCCTGCGCCGTGAACTGCGCGATGAGGAATTGAAAAAGCTGGAAGCCGTTAGCGCATAGTGCTTAGCCGGGTGAAGTCCCGGTTAGCTATTTTCTTTAAGCCTCACTGGAAACGGTGGGGCTTTTTTATTTTTAACTGTGCCGGGTTAGTAGATGGTTTTGCAGGAGGAGACCAAGACTGCGAGAGAGGGTTGTGTAAATAAAAGGGGAGAGAAGGTCGCGGCAGCCCTGGGGTGCCGCCGCGAATAAAGGAAGGTTACCAGTTATTTGCGTGACTCTGCACTTGCATCGCGAATCGCGCGGAACTCGTTACCCTCATACCAGTTGGGCCAGTCTCGGCTGTTGGCCAGTTCTAAGCCGAGTTTCAGACCCAGCTGCAGATCCATAGCAGAACCTTTTAGGTTCCAGGAGGGGTCGTACTCGTCGCCAGGCTTGTGATAGTGCTGGCTAACGTACTCATTGCCTTTCGCCTGGGCCCATTCGCGGCCATGCTCAAAGTTGTCTGTTCCGGAATCGAAATACAGCATGGGCACGCCTTTCTTCGCCAGGCTGAAGTGATCTGAGCGATAGAAGTAGCCGCGCTCTGGGTGCTCTTCCGGAGCCAGGTAGCGACCTTGGCCTTTGGCAGAAACTTCCAGCAGCTGTTCAAGCTCGCTGCTACCGTAACCAATCACGGTGATGTCACGGGCTGGGCCCAGAACATTCATTGCATCAAAATTGATACCGGCAACCGTTTTCTCCAGGGGGGCTACAGGCTTTTCAGCGTAGTATTTGGAGCCGAGCAGGCCGGACTCTTCAGCAGTTACAGCTACGAACAGTAGTGAGCGTTCCGGGCGATCCAGTTTTACAGCTTCGGCTGCCATAGCGAGCAGGCCGGCAGTACCTGTTGCATTATCCACGGCACCGTTAAAGATCCGGTCCTCACCTTCCGCGTTCTTGTTGACACCCAGGTGATCCCAGTGTGCGGTGTAAACAACCACTTCGTCCGGGTGCTTTGTGCCGGGTAGTTTGGCCACTACGTTGCGGGAGTTGGATTTCTGCAGGCGGTTTTTCAACTGAACACTGGCAGTTACCCCAAGGGCCTTAGGTTTGAAGCCCTGGGCTTTGGCTGCATCCATTTCCTTTTGTAAATCCAGACCAGCGGCGCTGAATAGCTCGTTAGCGGCTTGGTTAGTCATCCAGGCCTCTACAGCGACACGGTCAGCATTCTTGTTTTCAGCTTCGAGACTGACTTGCGCACCGGACCAGGAGCCGCTAACCACTTCCCATGGGTAACCCGCAGCCCCGGTCTCGTGGATGATGATTGCACCGTCAGCACCCTGGCGGGCCGCTTCCTCGAATTTGTAGCTCCAGCGACCGTAGTAGGTCATAGCATTGCCATTGAACAGAGCTTTGTCCTTGGTCGCGTAACCAGGATCGTTGACCAGAATGACTGCTGTCTTGCCCTTCATATCCAGGCCGGCGTAATCGTTCCAGTTGTTTTCAGGAGCGACAATGCCGTAGCCGACAAATACCAGCTCGCTGTTATCCAGGGCGGAGGCTGCAGTTTGCCTTTGGGTGAAGGTCACCATGTCTTCAATAGGTTGCAGCTGCTGCTCGAAACCATTTCCTGAGAATTTAAGGGGAGAGGCTTCTATCTCCATCTCCACGATGGGCACCTGCTGGAACCAGCTTGGCTTGCCGGCGGCATCTACGGCGCCGGGTACCAGGCCCAGGGCCTTGAACTGTTCTGCCAGGTAAGTAACGGTCAGCTCCTCACCCTTGGTGGCAGGAGCGCGCCCTTCGAACTCGTCGGAAGCTAGGATTGCAATATGCTTGTGCAGATCAGCAGCTATGGCATCAACTTGCGCCTGCTCAGCTTTGCTGAGGGACAGCTTGGATTCAGCGGCCTGATGCTCAGCATGGGCTGCACTGTGATCTGCTTCCGGTTTGGTGGCTTCGGGGTTGCCTTTACCACAGGCGGTAAGTGCACTGCCAACGGCTATGGTTAAGCCAAGGCGGCGCCAGAGGGTAGGGATTCGCATAATTATGTCCTGAGAGTCTTGCTCAGGCATAGATTATGCCCCATTTCAACTAAACTAACGACAGCTCTGAGTGGGCGGTATAAATGGGGTCCGCATAAAAAGAGCCCGCTGCATAGGCAAGCGGGCCCAGAATAGGGATATGAACTCAGTTTTTTTACCAAATATTTATTTACCTAAGGCTCACTCGCTGCGGAGCCATTGTCCCTCATTGGCTTGGTCCTGGTAGTTGACCCAGACCTTGTCGTAACCAGTAGCTTCTTTAGCTGCTTTTAAAGCCTGGTTGTCCTGGCTGTTAGTGGGAACCTCAAATACATACTCGCTACCAAGTGACTGGCAAATATTGGCTCCGTGGGACCAGGGGCCGATGGAGGCGCTGACCAGCCAGCTGCCATTGTTCATATTCTTACAGGCAAAGCTGTACTGGCTGCTGCAATTGGCATCATTCCAGCGGCCATTACCCCACTGCATCGCGCAATCTTCATTGTTAAGATTGTTGGGTTCGCTTTGGTCCCATGACCAGATGGCAGCTGCGATGCGTCCATCGGTAGTATTCATATTGTCTAGATTGATGATGTTGCGGCCAAGGGCAAAGCCTTCGCGAACATCATTGGCAGTAATTCTCTTGATACCGCCGTTAAAAATTTCCCCAATGGTGCCAATGGTGGTGCTGTCTTCCCATACTCGACCAATTTCACCGAGACCAGTGAATGCCATATTTTGCATATCACTGTTTCCAGAGCAGCCGCCATCTTTCCACAAAATTACCTGTTTGCCCTCTGCCAGTACTTGATTTTTAGTTAGGGTGCTTGGAATGCTTTTGCAGCCGCCACTGTAATAAATTCTATCGCCGAAACGGCTGTTAATCTGATTGTAAAGATCCTGATGGCGACCGTCGGAGTGATCTTCGATGTACAGAATAATGACTTCATCCTGATTTGCGCTGTCTTCGAGCCAGGCTCTTACCTCATTGAAGCCTTCGGTCGCATACTTGTCATTGAGGCTGCATAGTCCATGACAGAGCAGCAGGCGTTTGGGGTAGGAGAAAAGGCTCTCCATCTTCGCTGTCCAATGAACATCGAGTTCTATAAAGCGGGCACCCATCCGCAGTTGATCCTTGATGGAATATTCCTGCTGGGGGTCAAGGTAGCGGCAACCAACAGAGAAGTTACAAGCCCGGTACACTTCCGAATTGTAGGTATTGTGCGTACCGAGAATATTGTTCTCGCTCATAGGCGTGTGGTTGTCAATTTTCCGTTGTAGATCCAGAGCTTTACCAGCCCAGCTATTTTGAAAATCAGTAACGGTATCTGCCCAAAGGGGGAGCAAACAAACAGCGAGATAATAGCTGTTGCCTGGATTAGCTGCATGATAGTGCGTTTCATTATTATTCTCCGGGGGAGTTGGGGGTTGAGTAGCAGTTTCATTTACTTCGTATTTTGAATAAATGAACAGCCTTGTTGATTTTTATTGGTTTATTTTTTTGAGAGTGTGAAGTAGAGATTTATTTATTATTTTTGGGGTTTTTACTATGGATAAATTTCCCTGTCTAGAAAAAGTGAAATGCACTATTGGCTTTTGGGATGTTGGTTTGGTTGCCGGGCGGTTGCGTGAATAGAAAGTTCCAATATTGAGTTGATAATGTTTTGTGGTGACTGGTTATTCTATTTTTGGTTTTTTTGGGTTAACTCAAATTTCTCTTGTTGATTGGTCAGTATTTGTATTGACTAAGCGTTCACTTTTTAGTGTATGAGAAGGGATTGTCTGGGGACTTTTATTGCTATTTGTGAAGGCTCCCGTGTCGTGATATGCCCTTTATGCTTATTGGTAGAAAGTCCACTGTGTGGGGAAAGTGGGATGAGTCTTATCTCAATAAATACCCCCTACAATTATTATTGGCTTAGAAGATGCTTGATTCTTTGGTGGTTGTTATCGCCAGTCAGGTATTTGGGAATAACGAAGTGGAGCATTGAGCGGTGCAGCGACTCAACAAATGGACTATTTTACTGGGTTCCTTTCCCGCTACTTTTATCTTGGGCCTGGACTACACCATAGTCAGTATTGCCCTCCCTACTATTCAGCAAAGCCTCGGCGCTACATTTGTCCAGACCCAATGGATAATCAATATCTTTATGTTAATGCTCTGTATCCTGATGGCGAGCATGGGGCGTCTCGGGGATATTGTTGATTCGTTAAAAATGCTAAATGTTGGATGGATACTGCTAGCAGTTGCTTCTCTATTGGCTGGGTTGGCAAATGATCCACTGTGGTTGATTGTCTGGCGTGGTTTACAAGGTGTTGCTATCGCCATCATTGTGCCAAATAACATAGCGTTACTGTCCCATAGCTTTGTGGAGAAAGAAGCGGGTTTTGCGATGGGCTGGTGGATGTCAATTTTGGCGATAGGTTTTGCACTTGGGCCTGTATTGGGCGGAATAATGTGCCATCTTTTTTCTTGGCGCTCTATTTTCTTTATTAATATTCCCTTTGTCTTGGTCAGTGTTGTTGTAGGGCTCTTTATGATGAAGAGTCCACAGTGCCTGGATGCAGAAAAGAGCTATATAGATTGGCGCGGTATGATTTTGCTCGCGCTAAGTGTTGGATCGTTGGTATTGCTGGTGGTGGAGGGGCCTCAAATCGGGTGGATGAGTTGGCCTGCTCTGGTTCTATTGGGGGTTTCTATTATTGGTTTTTGGCTTCTGTATAGGGTTGAGAACAAATTAGAGCAACCGCTAATTCATTTTTCCTACTTTAAAAACGCTCTATTTTCTGCCTGTGTGCTGACTAATTTTAGTTTGTTGGTGTTTTTGATTTCTGCATTTTTCCTGTTGCCGTTTTACTTGCACGTTGTTCGCCAGGACACAACAGTGATGTCCGGATTGATACTGCTACCAATTACTTTGGTGATGGCATTAGTCTCCCCGCTTGCAGGGCGAATGGCTACAAACTCACGTCCCGCTGCCCCGATACTAATCGGTGTAATATGTATTTTGATTGCGGCCATAGTAATGACGCAATTTTCTACCCAAACAAACTTTACTACTTTATTGTTGGCTTTTGTTCCTTTTGGTATTGCCTGGGGCTTTGTCTTTAGTGCTACCGCGCCTATCGCAATAGGTGCCCTGCCTGCGAATAGTGCCGGTATTGCCACAGGTATGCTGTGGGGTATTCAGAATATTGGTGCTGCACTTGGTCTGGCTGTTACTGGTACTGTTTTCCGGTTGTTGGAAAAGCACAACTTGTTACAGTTGATAAAGGAAGATGGGATTGCTATGTCACATAGCTTTGAAAAGTATATTCAAGCTCTATTAATGAATCCTGAGCGAGTTGACCACAGTGCCGCAGGAGTTTCCAGTCAGCTTCATAGCCAAGTTGTTACAATGTTTGACCAGTCTTTCGCGAGTGCTTTTCAATCTGTAATGTGGGGGTTGGTGGCATTTACCTTTTTACTTTTGTTGATGGTTATATTTCTACTGAAAAAATCGCTGTAAGTTTTCAATATTTTTTCTGTTTTCGATTTGGGGTGATTTAAAAATTTTATGTTGCAGTCAGTCAACGAAAAGGGTTGATAAATCTTCTCATTGGAGATTACTGTACAAAAGTTTGTGCATCGTAGTGAATGCTATTGAAGTTAATTGTAAATGTGTTTTGATATTTGTTCTAAGTGAATAATCGTAGAGGTTGCCTTCACTATTACGCCAACATGAGTAAGCTGGATCCAGTACGTAAAGCCTACCTGGAGCGGGTAGATTTGTTTGTATTCATTGAATAATTAATATAATAAGAAATGTCTTTTATTAAGCCGAAAACTATAGCGCCCACTCTTCTCCATGTCTCTAAACTAATATCCAGGCAGTGAGTTTTGCTTCCTTGAAAGTGGGTTCCCGGCCGTATCGGCCGGGGCCATTTGTGACCTGGTTTTACTTCAGGGTTTTTAGTACTTCACGGATCGGGTACAGGATATCGCGGGCCAGCTGTTGGCTGCGGGCTGGTGACCAGCCTTCTATGGGATCGGGGAGGTTGTCGTTGTCTTTAAAGGGCATTTCCAGAGTTAGTGCCAGGGTGCGGAATTGGTGGCCGGCCCAGGCGGTGCCAATAGTGAGGTTGGCTTCGCCAGGCTTGTCCAGCTCATAACCATGCTCAGTTTGGAAGTCAGGGCTTAGGGCCTCATAGGCCTGTTTGAAGGTCTCCTCCAGTTTCGCATGGCGTTCATCGTAGCCGGGAATACCCTCACAAGCTGCAACAAAATTGTAGGGAAGCGCTTCATCGCCATGAATATCTAAGAAAATATCCCCACCAATTTCCAGCATTTTTTCTCGCACCAGGAATACTTCAGGACTCCGTTCCATCGTTGGGTTAAGCCACTCGCGATTCAGGTTGGCACCAGCGGCATTGGTGCGCAAATGTCCGCGGACACTGCCATCGGGGTTCATATTGGGGACCACATAGAAAACGGTGTCAGCGAGCAGCTTCTGGGCCTGTGGGTTGGCATCATCCAGCAATGCTTCAAGGAAGCCCTCTACAAACCACTCAGCCATAGTTTCTCCGGGGTGCTGACGAGCAATCATCCATACCCGGTGCTTGGCAGTATCAGCATCTCCGATAGTGAGCATGGTCATGTCGCGCTCGTCGAGGGTCCTACCCAGGGTTTGCACTTTCACCCGATCGTTGCTCTGCGCCCATGCCAGCAAGTCCAGATGCCGCTCCCAGGAGTAGGGGGCGAAATAGGCGAGATAAATGCTTGGTTCATCCAGGGTAACTGTAAAATCGAGGGTGTTACCGTCATAGCTGGCACCGACTCGGAACCAGTTTTGTCTATCGTATGAGGCACATACTCGATAGTTCTCCCAGCCTTCCGGGTATGCTGATTTGCCCGCATTGACGATGCGCAAGGGGTAGCTGGCCCCAACTTCGCCTTCGAGGCGAAAGTGGAACCACTGGTAAAAATCAGAATTATTGTCCTGGCGGATGGCCAGTTCTATTGGGCTGCTATCAGTATTGATGACTTCGATATTGCCGCTGTCAAAAGCACTGGTTATATACATTTAGAGAGCTCCACGCTTGTTGTTGGGCGCAGGATACAGCGGTATGGGGAATATTTCAGGAATAGGAAAGGGAATATCGCCACTTTATGGTGCGATTTCGCGCTGCCAATAATAAAAAAGCACGGTATCGAATTCGATACCGTGCTTTAGCCAATCCCTGGCGGCACCTGCTACGACTACTGCTCCCTGAAATTTCCGGTGTCGGACCCCTGGCGACTGCTCACTGCCCGGCCTGATCACAAGTGCGTCACTCCACACTGTCAGAAATCGTTTACTTCTCCATGACATACCGCAGCTAGTGCTGGTTAAAGTTTAGGCAGTCTCGGTGATCAAATGTTGTACCTTGGTGCAGATCGGCGTAAATTTGGTTATCTTCTGTCCATGCTGAATGGGGCGATAGCCCCGATAAAAGCATGTTGGGTTGGCAAACTTCAATTTGAGGGCCCATGACCTTACAGAAATATTATTCAATTAGATAAATGAGGTAAGCCATGAATAGAAATATCAAACGTGGCATTGTGTTCAGCGGCTTGTTGACAATGTTAATGAACCTCAGCGCATGTGGTTACTTTCTGTATCCGGAGCGCAAGGGGCAGGCCGGTGGGCGTGTTGATCCGGCTGTAGTAATACTGGATGGTGCAGCGCTGCTTTTTGGTATTATTCCAGGGGTTGTGGCCTTTGCAGTGGATTTTACCAACGGTACCATTTACCTGCCGCCAGGTAGGAGTTCAGTCGTTGATCGGCACGTCAGTAGTGTTGAGCAAGGTGAGGTGCGTCAGGTTGTCGATGAAAAGGGACAGGCTTGGCTGGAGGTACCGGTTGAAACCTCCGCTTTAGAGCATGAGAACCTGCAGCGATTGAGTGAAACCTTGTCGGATGTCACTGGAAGCCAAGTTGATAGTGGTGAAATTCTCTGGCTGGAGGATTCGGCAGCCTTACGGGCAGCGACGTCAACCCAGACTGCGTCACGCTAACTCCCACTGCTGTCATATCATATTTTTGATATTGATGAGCTGCCAGCTGTGTAATGGTAGCTCTCAATGTCGCCTCTGCTCTTTCTCCAGATACTTAGCCGAGCCCGGACTGAGAGTAAAGGGGTTCCAGCAAGCCGCAGACGACAGTCCCCAAGCAACCAAACTTTAATAAACAGTATTTGGTTCATGCTAGATGCCAGGGTGGCATTCACAGGGCTTTTTCCGGTTTTTTCTCTTTCCTAACTCGCAGTTATCGAAGGCTTTCCTCTGGAAAGGGCATTCGAGGCGAGTGGAGGGCTCCATGCTAAGATGCAGACAAAGCCGGGAATACACTCGTGAAATTTATCGATAGCCACTGCCACTTTGATTTTGATGCCTTTCAACCAGATCGCGCTCAAATCTGGCAGCGATGTATTAATTCAGGAGTAACTCGCCTGATTATTCCGGGAGTTTGCAGAGCACAGTGGCATCCACTTACAGCTTTGACCGGTAGCCAGTCGGGATGGTACGGGGCTGCGGGTATTCATCCATGGTGGGTAGCAAAAGAATCAAACCCCGATGGGAGCCTGATTCAACCTGAAGCGCTTGGTTGGGCACTTTCTGATTACCTTAATTCGAATCATTGTGTTGCCGTTGGAGAGTGTGGCCTTGATGCAGCTATTGAGACGCCTATTGAAATTCAGGAAGCAGTATTTAGAGTACAGCTGGAAGTCGCCAGTGAATTCGAATTACCGCTGATATTGCACGTGCATCGGACACACAATGAGGTGCTGAAGCTCTTGAAACAGTTCCGCCTGCCCCGAGGAGGTGTGATCCATGCATTTAGTGGCAGTGAGCAGATGGCTATGGATTACTGGAAAATGGGTTTTTATTTGGGCATCGGTGGCACTATTACTTATGCGCGCGCGGCGAAAACCCGCCGAACTGTGTCGCAGCTGCCCATTGAGAGCCTGGTACTTGAATCCGATGCGCCAGACATGCCTATTTCGGGCAGGCAGGGGTTGCGCAACAGTCCGGAAAACCTGCCGTTAATAGCCGCAGAGCTGGCTAAGTTACGCGGTGTCTCCCTGCAGGACATTGCGGATAAGACACAAAACAATACTGAGATTTTATTTTCCTTATGAGTTTTTCTGCAGAACACTTTAAGCAGCAGTTCCCGCTTTTTGCCCAGGAAGAAAATGCTGGGCTGGTTTATCTGGATAATGCGGCCACAACCCAAAAGCCGATGCCCGTAATTAATGCCGTGCGTGATTACTATATCCATAGCAGTGCTAATACTCATAGGTCTAGCCACCGTCTAGCTCGGAAGTCCACTGAAATGGTGGAGCAGGTTCGTAAGAAGGCTGCGCAGTTTGTGAATGCCGCCAGCGAGAGAGAAATTGTATTTTGTCGCGGCGCCACTGAAGCCTTGAACCTTCTTGCCCACTGTCTTTGTAGTGACATGGAGCCTGGAGATGAAATTGTTATTTCCACTGCTGAGCACCATGCCAACATTGTTCCCTGGCAAATGGCAGCGGAACGGTATCATCTGACTTTGCGCTTTGTCCCCCATACTGCTGGTATCCCACAATTTGACCGTTTGGGTGAAGTGCTGAGCGAACGCACCCGGGTGGTTTCCCTGACCGGTGGCTCGAACTCTATTGGCCTGCGACCCGACTTGGAAGTGATCCGCCAATTGTTGCGGCGTAGACACATTATGTGGATCGTTGACGGTGCACAGTTGGCGGCCCACGAACAAATAGATGTGCAGAAAATTGGCTGTGATTTTTTTGTTTGTTCAGCCCATAAATTTTATGGGCCGAGCGGAGTAGGTTTCCTTTATGGAAGGGAGGCTGTCTTGGAGTCTATGCCCCCATGGCTGGGGGGTGAAATGATCTCAGAAGTGGAACTGCATACCAGTCGCTATGCTGGCTTGCCGCATAAGTTTGAAGCGGGGACATCGCCACTGGCTGCGCTTGCCGGTCTTGGTGCTGCGATCGACTTTCTCGCCCAACAGGATCGCCGGGCGATGGAGGAGCATGAGCAGAAGCTTGTACGCTGGCTTCATCGCGAGTTGAGGGCTTCGCCAAACTTCCGTCTGATTAGCCAGGTGCACCACAACCTGGGAATTGTTGCTTTTGTGCCAGTGTATGGCAGTGCAGCTGATTTAATGCATTGGCTGGATGAGCGGGATATTGCCGTGCGTGTGGGGCATCATTGTGCGCAATTACTCGGGCGAGCTAGTGGTAACCTGGTGACAGTGCGTGCTTCCGTTGCGGCGTATAACACAGATAGTGATATTAGGGATTTTTTACAAGCACTTGAGGATTACTGTGAAGTGCAGCAAGTGTCCGCCTCGGGGCTGGAAGATGAGAGTAACAGTTGGGACCTGGATGACTTTTCCACGTTATTGTTGGAGCGCTTGACATCCCAGCGTAATTGGCAGGGGCGCTACCGCGAACTTTTACTATGGAGCAAAGTCGTGAGTGCGAAACCTGAGATCCGCAACCCGGAAAATCTGGTACGCGGCTGTGAGTCAGAGGCTTGGCTGGTACACAAGGAGAGGGAGGGGCGCCATTATTTTGGTCTTGATAGTGATAGCCGTGTGGTGAAAGGACTTGGGGCCCTACTTCTTTCCCAAATTGATGGTCGTACCCTGGAGGAAATTAGGGCGCTTGATCTGCCCCAGCTCTTTAAGGAGTTGGGGCTTAGTAAACACCTCAGTCAATCGCGCACTAATGGCTTCTACGCCTTGTTGCGCCGTGCTTTGCACCAGATAGAAGACGGTACTGCTGAGGTTTAATGGGTTTAGCTACCCTGAGGAACAGGATTTTTGCCCGCTGCCCCTTTCGATACCAGGGGCTTAAGGCCAAACAATAAGCGCAGCAGAGGTATCCGCCTAATGAGCAACTCGTGGATAGCCAGGCATCCGACAATTGTGATTGCCAATACAAGTAGGGGCTCAACTATTGGCCCTAAAGACAAACTCCTCAATTTAAAGATCGCCGTTACGGTTATTGTCTGGTGCAATATGTACCAGGGGTAGACTGCTTCTGTTGCATAGGGTAACCAGGAGAAAGGTCGATTGAGGTAGTGATTCCCCCAAGCCAGTACTAGCAGCAGCCAAAGCCAGCGGTTGGTATAGATAATTATCAGGTTGATAAGTGACTGACCTGGAAATGAATTTTCCTCTATTGTCCGAGTAAAAAGCAGGAACAGGCCGAAGCAAGCCGGCGCAGCAAACAGAAGGAAAATACGCAGACGTGTCAACAGTTGCCAGGGTGCCTGGCTACTCACAAGCAGGTAGCCAATAAAGAAGAATGTAAAGAACTGGGCATGGGTGTACCAGTCGCCTACTACTGCGTAGTTAATACCGCCGAAGTGTGGGAAGAGAAAGAGGCCATACAGGGTCAGTGGAAGGAGCGGCAACAATACTAGGTGCCAGGATTTGATACCAGATATCCAATGTTTCAACAGTGACTGCTTGTTTCGCAGGTAATGGGCAACAGGGATAATGACTAAGGTGTAGCAGAGCAGGTAGGGCAGGTACCAAAGGTGATTCCAGGTGAAACCAACATGGCTGCCAGCAAAGCTATCGGCAGGCCAAGGTTGAAAGGAGAAGTAGCGCCAAAGGAAACTCAGGTAGCCGGGCTCTATCACGCCATTGCTGAGCGCTTCATAATAGGCTTGTGGTGGCACTATAACGAGAATGCCAAACAGTAGGGGAATCAATAGCTGCTTCAATCTGCGCAGCAGGAAGCCGGTACTCCCCAACTTGTTAAACAGAAAGTGAGTCGCCGCACCGGAGATCAGGAATAGTAGCGGCATGCGCCACTGATTCACCGCCAGCATGATGAGCTGTAGAGTCTCACTTTGATTGGCACTTTTTACATGCCAGCTCCACTCGGCGACATAAGCCATTCCCAGGTGATATAAGATCAGCAGGCCAAATGCTATTACGCGTAGGGCATCGATATCGTAGCGACGACGAGAATTGTTTTCCATTTTTTCCTTCTTATGGGCATGGTTCGAGTAGTCACTATGCTTCCCTCTTCAACACGTCGCACGCCACTACAAAGGGTCGATTGGTCCCTGTTTGGGTACCAGTGGTGGCTTTTAGGGATAAATAGCGGATAGACTGCCGCTGAAAATTCATACAGGGCTGAATTAAATGACGGTGCAGAGGTACCTGGCGCGCAGACGGTTACATGAAGTGGGATTCTGGGCACTGTTTTTTCTCGTGCTGTGGCTGGTGCAGTTTGCGGTGGAATATCTCGAACATCATGGTGGAGAGTCAGGCTTCGAGCCCTGGGAGTTCCTGGTTTGGGAGGGCACCAGTATCCTGGTGATAGCCATGTTGCTTCCCTTGTTATTGGCATGGGATCGCCGATTCCCCCTGCAGAAGGGAAAGATCCGGCGCAACCTGTTGATCCATTTGCTGTTTACCCTGCCGTGGTCATTGCTACATGTTGTCGGTATGGTGGTATTGCGCACCGGGATCTATCGCCTGGAGGGTGGCTCTTATGACTTTGGCAATTGGCCTGTAGAGTTTTTCTATGAATACCTCAAAGATTTCCGTACATATGGTTTTCTACTAGGTTCAGTTTATTTGTATCGCTTCCTGCTACTTCGTTTGCAGGGAGAGGTATGCATGTTAGAGCAGCCGGATGATGGGGAGTCAGTAGATCTGATTGAGCGCCCCGAGCGGCTTCTTGTGAAAAAGTTGGGCAAGGAATTTTTAGTCAATGTGCGGGATATCGAGTGGGTAGAAGCCGCTGGAAACTACGTTAATCTGCATCTGGAAAACAGGATTTACCCTTTACGGGGCACCATGGCAAAGTTGCAAGAGCGCCTGGATCCAGATTCATTTGTGCGCGTACATCGCTCTTATATTGTGCGTCTGGACTCTATCGCTGAAATTGAGACCCTGGACAGTGGCGATGCGCGCATTCGATTGTCAAATGGACAACAGGTGCCTGTGAGTCGACGTTATCGCGATCGCCTTAGAGCCCAATTGGTGACGGCTTAACTTTTCGATTGAAGGAGTCGCTCAATCGCTTTACTGGCAGCGATAAAACCAAAGGTACCCGTGACCATAGTGGCGGCGCCAAAGCCGCCACTGCAATCCAGCTTAACCCCATCCTGCATAGCGCTCTTCTGCTGGCAAACCTGGCCATCAGGCTTTGGGTAGACCATTGCTTCACTTGAATAGATAGCATCAATGCCAAACAGGCGCTTGCGGCTTTTCTGGAAGTTATGGAATCGATACAGGTGCTGGCGTACCTTGGCCAACATAGGGTCATTGATAGTTCGCCCGAGATCAGTGCATTCAATAGCCTGGGGTGAGCATTTGCCTCCGGCGGAGCCTACGGTGATCAGGCGCAGTTTTCGCGCTTTGCAGTAAGCTATCAGAGCGGCTTTTACCCGGGCGTTATCGATAGCATCGACAACAATGTCGATGGGCATTTTACCTGGATCGATTAACTCGGCCAGGTTATCTGTGGCGATAAAGTCCTCAATGGAATTGACCTGAATTTCGGGGTTGATCTGCCGCAGGCGTTCCGCCATTACTTCAATTTTCATGTTGCCAATGGTGGTAGCCAGCGCGTGGCTTTGGCGGTTAGTGTTAGTAATACAGATATCGTCCAGGTCGATAAGGGTTAGGGATCCGACTCCACTGCGGGCCAGAGCTTCTGCAGTCCAACTGCCTACGCCGCCAATGCCGATGACCAACATATGAGCGCTGCTCAATGCTTCCAAAGCGCGATTGCCGTATAAGCGGCCGATACCGCCAAAGCGTTGAAGGTATTGTTCAGACTGGCTCATTGGGGTTCTCTTCCGATACTTCTTCCAGAAAGCGATGCTCGTCTGCAGCTCTTGGCAGCAGGCAACTGTTACGTCGGCCAAACCAGCGATACCGGTTACGGGCGATCAGGTCATACAGGAGATCGCGTGCGGGACGTGGAATGTATCGCAAAAGGGCAATTAAACGCCAGTAGCCGGTAAGGGAGGCTGCGATACGCAGGGCAGCATCACTCTTATGATATTGGCGGAATGAGCCATTTTCGCGCTCCAGCAAAACCATTGTTTCAAAGTCCTGCAGAGGCATTCCCAGTTTCTGGAGAAGATACTGTCCTGCGGCTGACTGCGCTCGACAGAGGGTGAAATAGTGTTCCTTGTCATACTTCAGCAGCAGGCGGCTCCAGCCGTTACAGAGGTTGCAGATGCTGTCGAAGATAACGATCTTTTTGGGAGTGGGGGGAGCATAACTAAGGAAGGGCGGCCCAAAGGATAAAGCTGGCTCCAGTACCGCCCGGCAGATAGATTAATGCACGTGGCCGTGGTCAATTTCTTCTGCAGAGGCTTCGCGCACGGAAACCACTTCGATGTCGAAGTGCAGTTCAACGCCAGCCAGTGGGTGGTTGCCGTTAATTGTCACCTCGTCTCCGTCGATATCAATGATTTCCACTTCGATGGGGTGGCCGTCAGTGCTCTCAGCGCGGAATGCCATACCCACTTCCAGGTCTTCAACTCCACCGAATGCACTGCGTGGCATTGTTTGGATCAGTTCAGGGTTTTGCTGGCCGTATCCATCCTCAGGGGCAATAACGGCTGTGAACTTGTCTCCAGGTGCTTTTTCCAGCATTTCCCGCTCGAGACCTGGAATAATATTGCCGACTCCCTGCAGGTACTTTAGCGGCTCGCCATTGGCAGAAGAGTCGATGACTGTACCGTCTGCATCTTTCAGGGTGTAGTGAATTTCCACAACTGTGTGGTTGGCAATCTTCATGGATAATCTCTGATTTAGAAGCGTAAGTGAAGTAGCGCTTACCGCTGCGCTGGAAAACGGAAGGTAAAGGCTGTGAGGCATCAATTGTATTGAGAGGTTGGGCGCGCCGCAACATACGCGGAGCGCTCAAAAAATCAACAGGCGATGGAAAGGTCTTGTTCGCAGCCACCGTAGAGGCTGCTCGCGGTCCGAACGAGATTTTCACTTAATTGCCAAGGGAACCCCAGTTCAACCAGGCGTTCCGCAAGGTACTCAAGTAGAGCATCGAACAAAGCTGGATTCAGGCCCCGAGCAAGGAAGCTGGCCCGACTACTGCGGTCCGGTTCGGGCTGCTCTGAAAGTGCGTGGTTGAGGAATTGAGCCTGGCGGCTCTGTTGCTTACGGTGATCGCAGGTTTCGTAATTTGATAGGTGGCGGCCTATGGCCTCGTAGAATTCACTGACTGTGCGATTTACAAATTTAGCACCACCGACCTGATCTAACAGGCTGTCCATATCTCTCCCCCGGTGAGCAGTAGGTATTTAAATAAAAAATTCCGCAGAGCCGAAAATATTGTGATGGCGATAGTGCACAAAGTGCGTTGGCTCAATGACGGTACAACATTAATTGGTGAGCAGCCTAAGACATATCCGCCTGTACTGCCAACTTGCTTTAAGAAAATTGTCATTCTGTTCGACAGGTTGTTGTACGCTTGCTTTTATGAACGCCAAATAAAAAATCGCGATTTGTGTTAGTGTTTTTTTACGCGCGACGCTGTGTTTTTATCTCTCGGTGTTAGACTGCACGATTGACCCAAGTACAAAAAAAGCAACTGAAAAGGATGATTTATGGCAAGTATTTTTACTCAAATTATAAATGGGGATTTACCTGGGCATTTTATCTGGCGCGATGATAAAGCGATTGCGATTATGACAATTGCCCCAATTAACCCGGGACACTGTTTGGTAATTCCGGTAGAGGAAATTAATCACTGGGATGATATTCCTGCTGATCTTGCGGCGCATTTAATGCTTGTTGCACAAAAAGTCGCCAAAGGCCTAAAGGCGACTTATTCACCAAAGCGTGTAGGTGTGATGATTGCTGGGCTGGAAGTTCCCCACACCCATTTACATTTAATTCCTGTGAATGAATTAACGGACTTTGATTTTTCCTTGCAAAAATCTGCTACGCCTGAACAGTTGGCAATTGAAGCTGAAAAAATCCGTACGGCTCTGAAAGAAATGGGTTGCAATGAGGCTGATTGCGCTTGATGGGAAGTTGATAAACAACTACTGACTGAATGGTCTGCTTTCTTCCTGGTGAAAGTTATTTGAAGGCGGTGCATCCAAACCAGCTTCTCAGGTAGTCTAGTAGAACGTAACGGTGATAATTACGAGAAACCTGCAATGGCAACTTTGAAAAAAGCTTTTTTGGCCCCAATACTCGCTCTGCTGGCTGTGTGCTCTGTCTACAGCACCTCCGTTCAGGCTGAGAAAATGGAAAGCAAGACCTTCGACGTCAGTGACTTTACCCGGGTGTCCCTAAAGGGGAGCTCCCATGTTGAGGTGATTCAGGCAGACCAATTTGCAGTGAGTGCAACGGGGCCGGCTGAAGCGATGCCCTACACCAAGGTGGTGGTAAAAGGCGATACGCTTGAGCTGTCGGTGGAAGACAACACCCAGCGTTGGTTTGGTGTGGTTACTATCACTCGCGATCAGGAAGTGCACTTTACTGTGAAGATGCCGAAGATCGAGGGACTTTTGGTCACAGGGTCTGGAGATGCTAATGCCGACAGCATTGAAAGTGAAAACCTGGATCTCGGAGTCAGTGGATCTGGTGCGATTTATGTTAAAAAGGCTGCCGCAGAGACCCTAAATGCATACGTAACGGGTTCTGGTGATCTGCTGGTAGACAAGGCGCTGGCAGTGAATGGAGAGGTGGCTATCACCGGTTCCGGTGACCTACATTTTCGCAGTATTACCGGGGAAAGCCTCTCCGCGGCTATCAAGGGCTCTGGGGACATGAAGGTTGGTGGTCGAGTCGCCAGCGTCAATATCAATATTATGGGTTCTGGGGACTTTGCTGGACGCGGTCTGCGCGCTGATAGTGCCTCTGGTTCGGTGATGGGGTCCGGAGACATTGTCTTAAAACGTCCACAACGGGATTCTTTCTCGGTGATGGGCTCTGGAGATGTCGCCCTGGTCGACTGATCCCGGTTGCTTATAGCCATATGCGTATTGCCTATTCAGCATTGCGCCTCCCATACGAGACCGGCTTTGTGCCGGTTTCGCTCGTTATTTAGGAAGTCACTTCCCATATGGAACCCCAGGTAGTAGAGCCTCGGCAGCAAGGCCCGGACAGCGACATAGATCAAAACAGCAGTCGTGCTAAACGCTTTAAGGAAAAGTTGCGCAACTGGGGGCGAGGAGCCCAGGAGAAGTCCCACTGGGCAGCAGAGCGGCTGTTGGATCGCCGTGTATGTATTGGGGTGACAGGGCTCAGCGGCGCGGGTAAGTCGACACTCCTTACCAGTTTGATCTATCAACTGAGTCATCCGCAAAAAGCCCAGTTACCCGGATTTGCCCCGGCGTTAAATGGTGATCTGCTCGGTGCCGAATTGAAGCCAGCCCTCGATTCGGGCCTTCCGGTATTTGACTATCAAAGTTGCCTCGATGCACTGATGTCAGAGCCACCTCGCTGGCCGCAGAGCACGCACGATGTTTCGGCTATGGAGCTCCATATTCACTTGCGTAGCCACCGGCGCTTTCGGGGCAGGGGTTATAAAACCCTGGTTCTGGAATTGCGCGACTACCCGGGGGAGTGGTTAATGGACCTGCCCCTGCTGCGGATGGATTATCGTGAATGGTGTCGTCATCAGGCGCATATCATCGGCTCTGACACCAGGGCTGGTCTGGCTCCCGAACTCGTAACACGCTTAGCTGCTCTGTCACCTCGATCTCAGGCCAAAGAAAGTGAGCTTGCGTCACTCTGGGAGGATTACAGGCGATTCCTTCAGGATTGTAGGAAAGAACGGAAGCTCAGTTACCTGCAACCTGGGCGAGCCCTTCTCGATAATGAGGATTATGGGGTACTGCCGTTACTCGATTTACGTGAGTTAAGTGCCGATGAGTTGGCGGCGATGCCGGATGACAGTAACTACCAGGTATTGCGACGCCGCTATGAGGCCTATGTTCAGGGACAGGTAACCCCCTTCGTTGAGAGCCATTTTCGCCATCTGGATAGGCAGTTGGTGTTAGTGGATATGATTGGCACATTGTTTGCCGGAGAGCAGGCCCTCGATGATATGCGCCTGGCTTTCACTCATATCGCAGATACTTTCCGCTACGGTGAGTCCGGCTTACTGAGTAAACTTTGGCGCCCAAAAGTTAACCGGCTTCTATTTGCTGCGACCAAAGTGGACCAGGTTCTGGCGGCAGATCATGATGCGCTCCGCCAGTTACTCGGGCAGCAATTGCAGCAGACATTTACCGGTGCTAGACATCGTGGTCTTCCCATTTTTAGTGAGGCAATTGCAGCGGTGCGCTGTTCTCGGGAAGATCAGCGCAATGGTCGGCGCATGCTCGTGGGCCACGATCTCAAGGGGCGTTATTTGGGGTTTGAGAATGCAGAGATTTTCTCACGTCTTCCAAGCGAGGAGGACGGCTGGAGCCACTACACCGGTGCAGCACCTCCACAGCTGCGCCCTCCCCAGGGAATGGATTCCGGTACTATTCCCCATATCCGTGTCGATGCGCTACTGAATTTGCTGCTTGGAGATAAAGTTTGATGCAAGGTGACAATAATGAGACACAGCGGCGAACCACACGTATAGAGTCATTACAGGAACCTGAAAGAGAGGTGCCACACAGGGATACGACGCGGGTTGAAGCCTTACAAGAGGAGCGGGGGATATTCCCAGATCCATCACAACTGGAGAGTCTCTACCGGATCGTATTGCATTTTCAGAGTTGCGCCTGCCAGTTTTCCGGCTCAAGTGGTTGAAACCCGCACTTCTTTCGGCACTGGCGCTTACGGTGGGGGTGCTGGCGTGGGAGTTGCGGCAATTATATACCTGGGCGGCGGATAAACACTGGAGCCTGGGAGCCCTTGCAGGCGTGGTTATTGCGATATTTGCAGCCGTCATTGTCAACTCTGTGTGGGAGTTCTTTCGCGCTGGTCGTCCTCTGCGAAAGCTTGAAAAAACCCAGTCGATGGCTGCGGAGATGCGTGATTGTCGCAGTCACAAAGAGGCGGAGCCATTTCGTAAGCAGTTGCAGGAGCACTTTGCCAACAAGCCCCAAGGGGTCCTGCTCAATCGTGTGCTTGATGAGGCGCCGGACTACTTTGATAGCAGTGAGCTGCTCCAGCATCTCGAAGTGACCTTTCTAGACGCCCTTGACCAGGAAGCGTTGCGACGTGTAGTGCGCCACTCAACAACAACCGGTGCACTGGTGGGGTTGAGTCCGTTTGCTAGTATTGACATCCTGGTCGCGCTGCGCCAGTCACTTCGTATGATTGATGATGTGGCACAAATTTATGGGGTGCGTCCATCGCTCGTCGTGCGTTGGCGTCTCTTCAAGAAGGTACTCGCCCTTGTGGCCTACAGTGGTGCCAGTGAATATGCCATAACAGAAATTTGGCCAGAGCTGGTTGGGGATAGCGTGCTCAGCACGTTTTCGGCGCGCCTGGGACAGGGGGTTGGAGCCAGTCTGTTTGTTGCACGTATTGGTCTGGCAACCATGCAGAGCTGTCGGCCTATCCCATTTGCGGACAAGCGTCGTCCACGCCTGGGCTCCGTAATGGCACGCATTGGGCTGGGACTGAAGGAGAGGATGCCCCAGCTCTTCTCTGCTGTAGGATTTGGCCGTAAGGAAGCGGGGCCTACGCGCAAAGAGCATACAGGGTTTTCCCGTTCTAGCGGTGATTAGCTCCTCCATTTTCTCTAAAAATCGCCCAGCCCAAATATGGGGAAGGGCCTGAGCTGGGTAATCAGGCCCCTCTGTAAGAGACAGAGCTTTCTTGGATTTTTTACTGGAACTGCTTCTTCATCAGCATGCGGGTATGGTGTCGGTCTACCAGTTGGGCCAGGGCTTCAAAACGACGCTTAACATAAGGGGCAGGGTTGTTATTTCCCGCATCGTCCCGATATTCAACTCCAGAGCGAACGTGTTGCAATTCACGGGTTAATTCAGTGATCGCGCTAAAGATGCTTTGTGTGTCATCTTCGCTGTGAAAAACATAGGTTTGTGCAGTGTCTTTGAGGTAATTATTGCACTCATTCAACCACTCGAGGCGCTGTTCCAGAAAGCGTATGGTATTGCGGATGCCCCCTTTGTATTCGGGGTTGAAGTGCTCATTGATATACTTGTCGAGACTGCGCATGCCTGAATCGACGAACTGTTCCACCAAGCTGCTGCAGTACTTTTCGGTGAGGTAGGATGGATGGGTATTTGCGATGCTCTGAGTGCTGGTAAATAGCAGGCATAGGAGCCCGGTGGCCCGTAGAAATACTGAGATAGGAGAGTTCATATTCTTGCCCATGCGTTGCTCTTTTTTTGTGACGGTTATTCTATCCGCCTAACACGCATTATTGGTTTATGACTTTGTCCGGCGGAGTATTTTTTGTGACAGTCTTCACATGAATATCTAAAGCGCCAAAAAGTGTCAACGATTATTAAGTGAGGAGTGACAGCTTTGTTCCAAATGGTTTGTCAGATGGTAAATTTCCTTCGGCTCTTTGTTGAAAAATTAAGTGAAGTAGAGGTTTGTTTTGGCTGAATATGAGTTTGATCTTTTTGTTATCGGGGCGGGCTCTGGCGGTGTGCGTGCTGCACGCATGGCTGCAAGTCAGGGCATGAAAGTTGCTGTGGCTGAAGACCGCTACATGGGTGGCACCTGTGTCAATGTAGGGTGTGTTCCCAAAAAGTTGTTTGTCTATGCCAGTGGCTACAGTGAAAACTTTGATGATGCGCGGGCCTATGGCTGGAAAAATTCAGGAGCGAACTTTGATTGGCCTACGCTTCGAGACAATAACGCAAAAGAAATTAGTCGGCTTAACGGAATCTATCGCAACCTGCTAAACAATTCCGGTATTACTGTAATTGATGGTCGAGCCAGCATCGCCGACCCGCATCGCGTTGTCGTTGATGGGCGTGATTATACGGCGGAGCGTATCTTGGTGGCCACTGGCGGCTGGCCATTTATCCCAGAAATTCCCGGTAGGGAATTTGTGCTGACTTCCAACGAAGTGTTTTCTATGGAGGCGTTTCCGAAACGCGTGCTCGTAGTTGGCGGTGGCTACATCGCTGTAGAGTTTGCTGGAATTTTCGCCGGCCTGGGGGCCGATACCCATCTTTCTTATCGCCGGGACCTGTTTCTTCGTGGGTTTGATCGGGATATTCGCAATTTTGTACGTGACGAAGTAGTTAAAAAAGGCATTGATTTGAAATTCAATCATCAGGTCAAGGCAATTGAAAAGCTGCAGGATGGCAGCCTGCTTGTGCATGATGAAGATGGCTCCAGCCTGAATGTAGATACGGTTTTATATGCTACTGGGCGAAAAGCGAATACGGTAGGGCTTGGCCTGGAGCAGCAAGGAGTAGTGCTTCATAAGGATGGCACCATTTCAGTGGATGATAATTTCCGCACAAATGTGCACTCTATTTATGCGCTGGGAGATGTTACCGGTGAGCCTCAGCTAACGCCTGTCGCATTGGCGGAGGCTATGGCACTAGTTAAACACTGGCGTACAGGAAACACGGCAGAAATTGATTACAACAATATCCCCACGGCGGTTTTTTGCCAGCCAAATATTGGTACTGTAGGTTTATCTGAGGAAGAGGCGCGGGATTCAGGCATCTCAGTAACTGTTTTCAAATCCGAATTTCGGCCAATGCGCCATACGGTAAGTGGTAATACCGAGCGTACATTGATGAAATTAGTTGTTGACTCTAGTACCGACAAGGTAATTGGTGTGCATATGGTAGGAGATGATGCCGGGGAAATTATTCAGGGTATGGCGATAGCCTTGAAAGCAGGCGCGACCAAGAAAACCTTTGATGAAACTATTGGTATCCATCCAACGGCTGCTGAAGAGTTTGTCACAATGAGAGCGCCGGTTGGAAGCTAGGGTTTACTTGCTGGATGATGATTTCCATTAGTGACTAGGGAGCTTGTGGAGGGCAGCAGGATTTATCAGTGTTTCCCGGAAGCTTGCATCAGTTCCAACAACAAAAAGGCGGCGCGATTGCGCCGCCCTGTCTTTTTATCTCCTCGAATACTTTCCTTACTCTTCTAGTTCGGCTTCTTCGTAAAGTGCCTGGTGGCGCATGGCCTTTCTGCGTTCACTGCGCTCTTTCAGGCAGCGCTCTGCAGAGGCAAACGTATCATTAACCGCCCGGTGAATAGATTCGTTTTCACTGCTGATGGTGACTGGGTTACCGCTAATGGCAAGCTCCAGAGAGGCTCGAAATTGTCGGCCTTTACTCTTGTGTTGATGGGGGCTTCCAGGACTACACGACTGCGAATGATGTCGCCACAATAACGTTCCAGTTTATGTAACTTTTTGGATACCGTAGTAGCCAGGGCAGCTGATTTGTCGATATCGCGGAACACAATGTTATCGTTAGGCGCAGATTTCATGGGCAAATACCTCCGGTTAAAGGAAACCATGCAGGCCGCTTATGCGGTTTGCTAAAAGAAGGTAGGGCGCCCTAGTGGGAGGGGTCGTGTCTGCAGTTGGAGCACCGAGCCGCCGGGATCGCAACGAGAGTTTGCTGATAGCACAGCTAAGGGTGTTTTACGTCCGGGTCGGGTTTCCGCTGAGTCCAGCGATCATCTCCCTGCTATCCATAATGCTTCCGCTAAAAAAAATCAAGCGCTATTGCAGGAAAATGTCACATAAAATTCGACGAATTATCTTTAGAGTGACTTTGTCCATGTATTTTGCGGGATTATTGAGCAGTTAAGTACGAGATGTGGACGAGAGGTCATTGCCCACGGGCTTGAGCCTGCGTAAAATTAGCTCTGGCGCACAGTAAATTTTGGAATGGTTGAGCAAAAATTAGGCTCTGCGCTTTTATCTCACGTGTGACAAAAAATCGAGAAATGGGTTCTGTACAATGGCGGTAAAGCAGTACTGCTCGCTCTTTCTAGCGGGCTTGGTAGTTTTTGGCGGGGCTGTGGCACAGGCGCAATCATCCCTGACGGTGGAAAAAAACCGGCTGGCGCGTCTTGAGCAGTCCCTCGAGAACAAGCAGGTCGAGCTAGAAGACATTGAGAATGAGCTGCTCTCCTATGAGTACAAGCTTGAGCGTGCGCAAGAGTCCCTGAGTGAGCTGCGCAAGGAGTTTGAGGAAAGTCGCCTCGAGCTGGAAGAGGCGCGTCGCATCCACGACTCCAATGGGAATTCGGATACTGAGCGCCGTTTGACCAAGGCAAAACATGGTTTCGCTATGGCGGAGCGCGGTGTGGATAGCCGCAGCCGCCGTCTCGAGTTTATTCAAGAAAATCAAAATGAGTTGCAGACCAGGCTGGCTCAGGAGCAGCAGTCGATAACTCAGACTAAGGCCAAGATTTCCGCCCAGCAGGACAAGATCAGCCAAATGGTGGACACTATGCTCGCCAAGGCTGAAGAGTCGGAGAGAAGAGCTGCTCTGGCTAGGAGTGCCAGACTTGAGCAGCCCAAGCCACCCAAGCTTAAGACTGCATCCATAGAGAAACCCAAGAAGCGTGAAGTTGCGCCCGAGCCGGAGCCGGTACCGGAATTGAAGCAGGATATAGACCCTGAGTTGCTTGCCTATGTTAAGCGTGAACAGGAGCGTCTGTCGTCTTTGTTGGGCGAGCAGGATGGAGATAATAAGCAAACTTTCCGCAATCTGGAATTGCGCCCCTCAGGAAGCGAGAGAGTGCCTTTTGAGTTCCTGGGTAAGAATCAGTACCGGTTGGTGACTACAGTAGAATCGGGTAGGCAAACCTATAAAATCAATACCTGGAAATTCCGTCGCACGATTCCCGCTGAAGATGATGGCACACGCTATGTATTTGTATTTGATGCGCGACGCCTTTCAAGGCCTCGCTTAGTGATGTATCCCGAATACGTTTTGGACTCTCTGAAATAATATCCCCAGGAAGGCCCGCATTTGCGGGCTTTTTTGATTTACCTTATATCTTCTGTGCCTGACAAGCTTGTTTCGAAAAGTGGTTGATAGTGACTGCTTTCCGGGGCAGGGTTGCTTTGATAGAGAATGATATTGTCGAGCCAAAGGGGATGATCCAGGGCAGCAGTCAATAAATTGGAAAAACCACTCCGACAGCGAGCTAAGGTTATATGGGGGCGGTAGTCGAGCTCTTCAGGTTTCATGCCCAGGCTCTCGATCAGCCTTTTGCAATCCTCATACGCTTTCAGTAATTCCGGGCTGTGCGTCAGCTCAGTAGCGAGTAATTTTGAATTGCTTTGTGGGAAGGGGGTTATTGAGCTGATACACCCCTTGAATTTCATGGTGTTTTTCGCAATTTCCTCTAACCCTTTTTGGATTGGCAGTACTTTTTCACTTGGGGTCTGGCCGAGAAACGCCAGTGTTAGGTGCCTGTTCTGTCTGCTTGTCCAGCGTATTCTGTTGAGTGTCTCCGGGTGCATTTTCGTCTTGTAGCGCGCACATAGATTATCGAGAAAAACTTGGGTGTCGTTTGGTGGGCGGATACCGATAAATAGGCGTGAAGAAGTTTTTGAGGCCAATGTTGAATCTTTTGACATGTTTTTTCTCTTTAAGCCCTTGAATAACTATTTGTTACCCTTATCTCTGTAGTGCGGAAGGCAGCTTTTTTTAAAGTGTTTTTTGCAAAAAATGCTCGGGCTTTGTGGCGAGCGAATTCTAATATTGCTCTGAATTGAGGATATAACAATGCGTAATTTTGATTTTTCTCCCCTGTACCGCTCTGCGATTGGTTTTGACCGTATGGCCAGCCTACTAGATGCCATGACTACCAGTGAACAGAAGCAACCTTCCTATCCTCCCTACGATATAGAGTTGACTGGTGAGGACAGTTATAGAATTTCGATGGCAGTTGCAGGTTTTGAACAGTCTGAACTGGATATCCAGGTTGAGCAAAACCGCCTGACAGTATCGGGCAAAAAGCCGGATGAGTCTCCCCGAGGAAATTTCCTGCATCGGGGTATTGCAGCCAGGAGTTTTGAGCGACGTTTCCAGCTCGCGGATCACGTTAAAGTTACGGATGCGAAACTTGCCAATGGATTGCTGCATATAGAGTTGGTGCGAGAAATTCCTGAGGCAATGAAACCTCGCAAAATTGAAATCAGCGAAGGCAATTTATTACAGCATACTGATGGTGAGAAAAAGTCAGATTCAGTTGCAGCCTGATTTGTCATATGTATGCCCACTGTGCCGCCACAAGGCGGTACAGTTTTATTACCGCGATAAGTTTCGTAGTTATCACCAGTGTGATCGCTGCGCCTTAGTGTTTGTGCCCACCGAATATCATCTTACCCCAGATGAAGAGCATGCCTACTACGACCTGCATGAGAATTCCATGGAGGATGAGGGTTACCACCGTTTTCTCAGTCGTTGTGCTGCACCATTGCTGGATGAGTTATTACCGGCAAGCGATGGTCTGGATTTTGGCTGTGGTCCTGCACCGCTACTAGCCAGAATTTTGGCTGATAATGGCCACAGGGTTGATTTATACGATCGCTATTATGCTCCCACCACCGGCGCGCTGAAAAAGTCTTATGACTTTATCGTTGCGACGGAAGTGGTGGAGCACCTTGTGTCGCCTGGAGATGAATTGACCTGCCTTTGGCAGAGGTTGCGGGATGGTGGAGTGATGGCACTGATGACGAAGTTGGTGATTTCACCAGAGCGCTTTGCCAGTTGGCACTATATCCGTGACCCTACACATATCAGCTTTTTCAGTGTGCAAACCTTTCAATGGCTGGCTAAAAAATTAAAAGCCGAGCTTCAGTTTGCCGATAGCGATGTCATTTTCCTGCGCAAATCAGGTATTTACCCTGAATAGTTTTGCCCGCACAGTGGTGCGATATTCACTGGGCGTTGTGGCCAGGAATTTTTTGAATAGTGCGGTAAAGTGCCCCATATCCTGGTAGCCAACTTTTTCTGCGATTTCGTTAACCGATAAGTTGCTGGACTGTAAAAGTTCCCTAGCCATATCTACCCGCACATTCTGCAGATATTGCAGCGGTGTTTGCCCGGTAGCCAGCTTAAATCGTCGGTTAAATGAACGTACACTCATGTCAAACATTTGCGCTACTTCACTCAAGCGCACTTCTGTATTGCAATGTTCCTTAAGCCAGGCCTGGGCCTGGACGATATCTTCATCCGGGTGCAAGTGCACCGCGCCCTCTGAATAAGCGATTTCTTCAAAAGGCCTGCGGATTTCGTGGGAGAAGTTCCTTTCCACATGGCTTGCGACTGCAGGTCCGTAAAGTTGACGGATCATATGCACGGTGACATCAGCGAGGGCGTTGACGCTTGCGGCACAAAAAAGCTTATCTGCCTGGGTAATAAAATACTGTTGTTTCAGCTTAACTTTGGGGTAATCGGAGCTGAAGCGATCAAAGTAATGCCAGTGTGTGGTGGCGGGCTTGCCGTCTAGTAGGCCGGCTTCCGCTAAGAAGCACACACCAGTACCCACTGCATTGATGGCGGCTCCGGCTGCTGCCTGGCTCTTGAGCCAGTCCAGGATCGGTCCGCTACGCTTAAGTGCAGGGCGTGGATTGCGCCATAGAGCGGGAATATAGATGAGATCGCTATCTGGGGCTTCGCTCAAGGCGACATCGGGCTGGAAAGTAAAGCCACAACGGGTGTTGACTGGACGTCCATCCATGCTGGCAGTTATCAGGCGTAGGGATTCTTTTTTCCCTCCACCCGGGCACGGCTCTCGGCTCCACGCAGCATTTCAAGTGGAAGCACCGTGCCGGTCGCCAGCATTTGATCAATTAGGAGAAAGGTTACCGTTCGCATTGCATACTCAAGCGCACTTGCGCCATTGGCCAAAACACTCAATTTTGCTGGCCAGTATGCCCATAACTGGGCGGAATCGCCACCCCCTACACTCCCCAACTCGAAAATTAAGTGTTTAGTGCTTGGCTGGAGGTCAGGATGCAGCGCCTTCCCGTAATCACCGCATTTGGTGGTTTTAACCCCGCAGGACGTAGTTCCTTTCATCGGGGCTATTCCCGTTTGGTGTTGGATAAGCTGGATCAGCGAGAGCGGGCTGATATCCTGTCTGACCTTGCTGCGCTAATGGGGCTTCGCAGGGGAGCTGAAGCCGGAACTCCCCTGGATCCAGGGCTTGAGCAGCAAGTACTGCAAGGGACTCTGGTGCGAGAGCTGGAAGCGCGTTTTTATGACTACCACCGGTGTCATTTCCACCAGGCAGCAAACTTGAATAGCGCCAATGGCATCACCTTTGAGATGTCGGCGCGTCAGTTACCTCATCCCCAACCAGATGGGTGGCAGGTTGAGCCCATCGGGGGTGGCAAGGTGCGTGTGATGGCACCGAGCTTGTCGGTGATGTTGGACAGTTACCGAGAAATTCCTGTTGGCGCTGGGGGACAGTTGCCTACTGGGTTTGAGCCTGGCGATCACTACAATTCCCGCTTCCACCCCCGCGGCCTGCAACTTGCTGTGTTGGGGGCCTCTGACGCAGTGCGCTCCATGGGTATTGACTGGGAGACAGTTGTAAGGGCTGTGGGACCAGGAAATATTTCTGTGTATGCCTCCTCGGCCATGAGCCAATTGGATCACTTTGGCAATGGGGGCTTGATGCAGTCCCGTTTGCGTGGTTCTAGAGTCAGTTCCAAGCAACTGGCGCTCGGTCTGAACAGTATGCCTGCCGACTTTGTAAATGCTTATGTGCTGGATAATGTGGGATCGACAGGAGCAGTGACAGGGGCCTGTGCCAGTTATTTGTATAATCTGCGAGCGGGAGTGGAGGATATCCGCACTGGCCGTGCCAGGGTCGCCATTGTGGGGGCTGCAGAGGCCCCGCTAGTGCCGGAAGTGGTAGATGGTTATTCCACCATGGGAGCCCTGGCTACCATCGAAAATTTGCGCAAACTCTACCCGGGTGAAGTGGACTTCAGGCGAACAAGCCGCCCCTTTGGGGATAACTGTGGGTTTACCTTGGGAGAGGGCACTCAGTGGGCAATCCTGATGGATGATGCCCTGGCGTTGGAGCTGGGGGCGAATATTCATGGCTCTGTTGCGGGTGTGTACATCAATGCCGATGGCAATAAGAAGTCAATCTCCGCACCGGGTCCGGGTAATTACCTCACTATGGCCAGGGCTATGGCAGAGGCTCGATCGATTATTGGTGACGAGGCCTTGCGCCAACGCAGCTTTGTACAGGCTCATGGCTCCAGTACTCCGCAAAACCGGGTAACCGAATCGGCGATACTCGACCGCCTGGCTGGAACGTTTGGAATAGAAAAATGGCCAGTGTGTGCTGTTAAAGCTTTTGTAGGGCATACCGTAGCTGCGGCCAGTGGCGACCAGCTGATTACAGCGCTAGGCATTTTTGATAAAGGAATACTTCCGGGTATCCTGACCACTGACAGGATTGCTGACGATGTTCATCAAGAGAACCTGGATTTCTCCCTTGAGCACGTCGAAAGAGACCCTCGCTCTCTGGATCTTGCGTTGCTGAACTCGAAAGGGTTTGGTGGCAATAATGCCACTGCTGCAGTGCTTTCTCCGCATCTTACTCGCAACATGATTGAGAAACGGCACGGGAAGAAGTCCGTATCTCATTACCGCAAGAGTAACGAAGCCGTTATTGAGCGGGCGCAGGCTTACGATGCCGAGGCTAGTCGGGGAGAGCTAAATACCATCTACCGCTTTGGGGAGGGTTTGTTTGATGAAGGTGAGATTGCATTGTCTACTGAAGAAGTTGTTCTTCCGGGGCTTTCGCCGGTCTCCCTTCCTCAAGAAAATCCCTATGACGATATGGTGTAGAGTAAAGGGACGATTAATCACTAGCGCCAATTGCTGTTATTGAAGGTGTGGTGACCGGAGGGTTAAACACTCAAATTTGATAGGAAATGCAATGGCAGACATGGATGTGTCCAGTGAATCCGGCGATAGCAGTGATGTCGGTATTCGATTGAAAATGGTGCGCAATATCTACGGTATCTCCCAGCGTGAGCTGGCACGACGGGCAGGCGTCACTAATGCCACCATCTCTTTTATCGAGCAGGGGCGGGTGAGTCCGTCGGTGGGGTCATTGAATAAGATCCTGGGTAGTGTCCCAATGTCCCTAGCGGAGTTTTTCTCCCTGGAGCTTGGTAAGCCAGGCCAGATTTTCTTTCGCGCTAACGAAATGCCTGATATTGGCCAGGGAGGTGTACGCTCCCAGCTATTGGGTGGTTTTCGGGAGCATCGCAGTATGTCTATTCTGCGAAAAGTTTTTCCTGTTGGGCGGGACTCGGGACCTGACTTTGCTGCCGCCGGCGGTGAGGTAGGGGGAATAGTGGTTGCCGGTGAGTTGGAGGTTGCGGTTGGGTCAGATCTCGCCCTGCTAAGAACTGGGGATGGTTTTTACTTTAGCAGCAGGCGCCCCCATCGCTTTCGAAACCCCGGTAGCTGTGACTGTATAGTTGTCTATGCTGCGACCCCAGCTCAAGCCCTTCCTGAACCACAATCCGCTGATCTACATACTGTGTTGAATAAAGAGTAATTTGCGCCAGACGGCTGAAAAGTCAAATCAATCCGGGATAGACTAGCTCCGCTTAAAAGCTTGGCCACCGTTTCTTAGGTTGGCCATTTTCTGTACTTCGGTGCTGGTAGCGCCATTCTATTTGTAAGAAATAGTATTCAAACAATCGTTTGAATCTGGCTATACTACGGCTGACCATATTGGGCCAAAGTGTCACCGCACCCTGCGGGACGGCCTGTGGTTGCACAAAAATTCCGACCCCGGGCCCAGGATCGCGGCCCAGAATAAAAGAGGTCAATCAATGTTATTTAGTGGCAAAGCGCTCACGGTACAGATGCTGGACAACGGCATTGCCGAGCTCAAATTCGACCTTCAAGGCGAATCCGTCAATAAATTTAACCGCCAGACGGTTTCTGAATTCTCTCAAGCGCTGGATGCTATCGAAGCAGCGGATGGTATAAAAGGCGTACTGCTGACAAGCGGCAAAGGCGTCTTCATTGTTGGTGCTGATATCACTGAGTTTGGCGATGCCTTCTCTGCGGGTGCAGAGGGTGTTGCTGATCTGATGAATCAGAACAACGAAAATATCAACCGCCTGGAAGACCTGCCGGTTCCGACTGCAGTGGCAATCAATGGCTACGCGCTCGGCGGTGGCTTTGAGGTGTGCCTGGGCTGTGACTTCCGCCTGATGGGCGAGGAAGCCAAAGTTGGTCTTCCCGAAGTTAAGCTGGGCCTGATCCCGGGTTGGGGTGGCACTGTTCGTCTGCCGCGCGTGGTGGGTGTTGATGTTGCTGCTGAGTGGATTGCAGCGGGTAAAGAACAGAAGCCGGCTGCAGCGCTTGAGGCTCACGCGGTTGATGCAGTGGTGCCTACTGACAAGCTCAAAGATGCTGCGATCAAACTGCTCGAGCGAGCCATTAATGGCTCGCTGGACTACAAGGCTAGCCGCGAGATCAAGAAATCTCCGATCCCCCTAAACGATACTGAAGCTTTGATGGCCTTCTTTACTACCAAGGCATTCGTCGGTCAGCAAGCGGGTAAAAACTATCCGTCCCCAGTAGCTGCAGTCGAGTCTATTGAGCAGGGTTACAAGTTAACCCGTGAAGAAGCGCTGAAAGTTGAGCAGGAGAAGTTTATCTTCTGTGCCCAGACTGGCACTGCCAAATCCCTGGTGGGTTTGTTCCTGGCAGACCAGGCGATCAGCAAGGTCGCCAAGGGTTGGGAAAAGAAAGCCGACAAGCCGATTGAGCGTGCGGCAGTATTGGGTGCTGGCATTATGGGTGGTGGTATTGCTTACCAGTCCGCCTACAAAGGCACTCCAATCAAAATGAAGGATATCGACCAGAAAGGTATTGACCTCGGTCTGAATGAGGCCAATAAGCTGCTGTCCAAGCTGGTTGATCGCAAGCGCCTGACCCCTGTGAAAATGGGTGAAGTGCTCAATCGCATTGAGCCAACCCTAAGCTACGATGGCTTCAACGATATCGATGTTGTTGTCGAAGCCGTGGTTGAAAATCCCAAGGTGAAGCATGCTGTATTGAAAGAGGTGGAAACCAAGGTAAGTGAAGACACTGTAATCGCTTCTAATACTTCTACCATCTCCATTAACCATCTGGCCGAGCCGCTTTCCCGCCCGGAAAACTTCCTCGGTATGCACTTCTTCAACCCGGTGCACAAAATGCCGCTGGTTGAGGTGATCCGCGGCGAGAAAACTTCCGACACCGCCGTAGCTCGCGTTGTTGCCTACGCTAACAAGATGGGTAAGAAAGCTATTGTTGTGCGCGACTGCCCTGGGTTCCTGGTTAACCGTGTTCTCTTCCCCTATTTTGCTGGTTTCTCCATGCTGGTACGTGATGGCGCTGACTTCCAGGCCGTTGATAAGGTGATGGAGCGCTGGGGTTGGCCGATGGGCCCTGCTTACCTGATGGATGTTGTTGGTATTGATACCGGTGTCCACGCAGAAAGCGTAATGGCTGAAGGCTTCCCTGATCGTATGGGTAAAAACTTCACCGCCGCTTCTGATGTGATGTATGAAGCGGGTCGCTATGGTCAGAAGAACAACAAAGGTTTCTACAATTACGAGCAGGACAAGAAAGGTCGCCCGAAGAAAGTGGCTACCGAAGAGTCCTACGAGCTGCTGAAGCCGCATGTTGCTGATCGACGCGAGTTCGAGAAAGACGAAATTATCGAGCGCATGATGGTGCCCATGGCAACAGAGCTGGCTCGCTGCCTGGAAGAGGGTATCGTCGATTCCCCGGCTGAAGCCGATATGGCACTGATCTACGGCATCGGATTCCCTCCATTCCGCGGTGGAATCTTCGCATGGCTGGACAGTATTGGCCTGGATGAATTCGTGAAGATTGCCGATAAGTACGCCGAACTGGGCGAGCTGTACCAGCCGACCGATCGTATGCGTGAAATGGCCGCAAGTGGCAAAACCTACTACGGCAACAAGTAAGGAGAATAGCGATGAGTTTAAATCCTAGAGATGCCGTAATCGTCGACTACGCGCGTACGGCCATGGGTCGCTCGAAGAATGGTGTATATCGCCATGTTCGCGCCGATGATATGTCCGCTGAGCTGCTGAAAAAATTCCTGCAGCGCAACGACAAGCTCGATCCCGCTGAGATCGATGACCTGATCTGGGGCTGCGTTATGCAGCGCGATGAGCAGGGCTTTAACGTAGCTCGCTTTATTCTGTTGCGTGCCGGTCTGCCACACACCATTCCGGCGCAAACCGTCAACCGTCTGTGTGGCTCCTCAATGTCTTCCCTGCACACTGCCGCTGCCAACATTCAGGCTGGCGTTGGCGATGTGTACGTTGTGGGCGGTGTTGAGCACATGGGCCACTTGAATATGATGGAGCATGTCAGTCCCAACCCAATGCTGGGCCGATATATGGCAAAAGCTGCAGGCTCTATGGGTATGACTGCTGAGTACCTGGCGATGATGCATGGTATCCAGCGTCAGCAGATGGATGAGTTCGGTGCTCGTTCCCACCACCGCGCTGCTGAAGCTACTAGGGCCGGGAAATTCAATCGCGAGATTATTGCCATTGAAGGCCACGACGACGACGGCGTACCTTTCCTGGTTGAAACGGATCAAACCATCCGCCCCGATACTACCGTGGAAGGCCTGTCTCAGCTGAAGCCGGCATTCGACCCGAAGCATGGCCAAGTAACCGCCGGAACCTCCTCCCAGATCACCGATGGAGCTTCTGTGATGCTGGTAATGTCTGCTGAGCGTGCTCAGGCTCTGGGTATGACCCCTATAGCTCGCGTGAAGGAAATGGCTCTGGCTGGTGTCGATCCATCCATCATGGGTTATGGCCCCGTGCCTTCCACCAAGAAGGCGCTCAAGAAGGCTGGCTTGACAATCGGCGATATCGACAAGGTCGAGCTGAATGAAGCGTTTGCGGCCCAGGCACTGCCGGTGCTGAAAGACCTGGATCTGCTTGAGCAGATGGATGAGAAGGTCAACCTGTATGGTGGCGCTATCGCTTTGGGGCATCCCTTCGGCTGCTCAGGTGTGCGGATCACCGGTACCCTGTTGAGCGTTATGCAAAACGAAGGCGGTAACCTGGGCGTGTCCACCATGTGTATCGGCCTGGGGCAGGGTATTACCACTGTCGTGGAGCGAGTCTGATCTAATTGGATCTCGAAAAAAGGCGCCTTTGAGGCGCCTTTTTTTATTTTGTGAGGAAAGTGTTCAGTAAAGTGTTGAAGCCCTCAAAATGCTGTGGCACAATCTGCACCCCTTGTCGCGATGGGCTCTTGTTTTGAGCTGAAACTCTTTACTTTTCAAAGAGTTAGCGGCGGAAAAGTTCTGGGGACGTGGTGAAATTGGTAGACACGCCAGATTTAGGTTCTGGTGCCGAAAGGTGTGGGAGTTCGAGTCTCCCCGTCCCCACCAAATTAAGAACTCTGGAGTCCGCATGACTTGCCCTGGAGGGGTGAGTGCGGGCTCCTTGTATTTGGTGTCAGCCGGAAATTGCTGTGCAATTTTGACGGCTATGCCCTAAGAGGCGGTTGGCTAAGTCCCGGCGGCCCGGTATTCGTTGGCGCTGCGGCGCGATAAAAGAGATAGTCTCACGAGGATAAACATGCAGGTTTCCATCGAAACTACTTCCGGTCTGGAGCGTCGTTTAACGGTTAATTTGCCGGCGGAAATCGTCGATAAAGAAGTGGACAAGCGTCTCCAGCAGGCCGCCAAGACTGTTCGCGTAAATGGTTTCCGTAAAGGCAAGGTACCTTTGAAGGTGGTGCGTCAGCGTTTTGGTGCTGGTGTTCGACAGGAAGTGCTTGGCGAGGTGATGAGTCGTTCCTTCTATGATGCTGTTCAAAAAGAAGAGCTGAAGCCGGCCGGCCAGCCCAGTATTGAAGCCAAGCAGACTGCAGCTGGTGAAAATCTGGAATATGTTGCCACTTTTGAAGTATATCCTGAAGTTGAGCTCTCTAACCTGGCGGAAATCAGCGTTGAACGCCCAATTGCCGACGTAACTGATGCCGATGTAAACAACATGATTGATGTGCTGCGTAAGCAGCAGTCTTCTTGGAAGGACACTAAGCGCAAAGCACAAAAAGGTGATCGTGTTGTTATCAACTTCCTCGGTCGTAAAGACGGAGAAGAGTTTGAAGGTGGTAAAGCGGAAGGTCATCAGCTGGTTCTCGGTTCAGGCCAGATGATCCCTGGCTTTGAAGAGGGTATTCTCGGCATGAAGCCAGGTGAGGAAACAGACCTGGACCTGACTTTCCCTGAGGACTATCAGGCTGAAGACCTGCGCGGTGCTGCAGTAACCTTCAATATCAAAGTAACTTCCTCCGAAAAGCCTGAATTGCCCGAGTTGAATGAAGAATTCTTCAAAGCCTATGGTGTTCAAGAGGGCGGTGAAGAAAAATTCCGTGAGGAAGTGCGCAACAATATGCAGCGCGAACTCAAAAATGCGGCGTTAAATAAAGTTAAAACCCAAGTGATGGATCAGTTGTGTGAAAAGCACCAGGTTGAGCTGCCATCAACATTGGTTGCGAATGAGGTTCGCACTCTGCGCGGTCAAATGGTTCAGCAATTCGGAGGTCAGATCAAAGCCGAAGACGCTGAGCGCATGCTGCCGGACACAATGTTTGAAGAGCAGGCAAAGCGTCGTGTAGTACTGGGTTTGGTTGTTGGCGAGATTGTTAAGCAGAACAGCCTGTCTGTAGATGCAGATCGTGTAAAAGCGAAGGTTGAAGAGTTGGCGTCCACTTACCAGCAGCCAGAAGAGGTAGTTGAATACTACTATAACAATCGCGAGTTGCTGTCTGGTGTTGAGTCAGTAGTTCTAGAAGATCAAGTTGTAGACTTTGTACTGGATGCTGCGAAGGTTGAAGAAGTACAAAGCTCCTACGACGACGTAATCAAGCCGCAGAAGCAGGGTTAATAATCTGCTTTCTCAAGGATGCAATGGCTCTCGGCTTTGCCGGGCGTCATTGCATCTCCTTCCTTTTACCGGCTGGCTTTATCCGCCCTGACCGGTTAAGCTCTGAAGACGAATTTCTCAGCACAGGCAAATCTGCCTATCTGCTGGCCTGCCGAAAACGCCACAAAAGGAAGCAATGGTACCTATGGCACGAATTGATTTTCCCCAAGCCTCGATCGAACCTTCAGCAAGCGGACTGGTGCCGATGGTGGTGGAGCAAACTGCCCGGGGTGAGCGTTCATTTGATATTTATTCCCGCCTGCTTAAGGAGCGGGTTATTTTCCTGGTTGGACCGGTTGAAGACCATATGGCCAATCTGGTGGTTGCTCAGTTGCTATTTCTTGAAGCTGAGAACCCCGATAAAGATATCCACCTATATATCAACTCTCCTGGAGGGTCTGTTACTGCAGGGATGTCTATCTACGACACCATGCAGTTCATCAAGCCTGATGTAAGCACCATGTGTATTGGCCAGGCTTGCAGTATGGGCGCTTTCCTGCTTACTGCGGGTGCTCCGGGTAAGCGTTTTGCTACGCCCAATTCCCGGGTGATGATTCATCAGCCCAGTGGCGGGGCTCAGGGGCAGGCTAGTGATATACATATCCACGCCCAGGAAATCCTGAAGATTCGCCATCGCCTCAATGAATTGATGGCGCATCATTCCGGCCGCCCGGTCAGTGATATTGAGCGCGATACTGAGCGAGATCACTTCTTGAGCGCTGATGAGGCCAAGGAATATGGCTTAGTGGATGATGTCCTATCCCGTCGCCAAGCACTGGAAAAATAGTATTTCAACAAAAAAATTTGCTAGTGGCGTTTTCCTATATTTGTTAATAATTTTGAGCAGACTTCCTAGTTGAGGGGCTTGAAAAATACGCCAAAAAACAGCATCTTGCTGTAATAGCTAAATTTGAAGGCCCTGGCCGGCCAGTGACCACGGAGTATTTTGATGACCGACAAAAGCAGCGGAGAAGACAGCGGCAAATTGCTGTACTGCTCTTTCTGTGGCAAAAGCCAGCAGGAAGTGCGGAAGTTAATCGCTGGGCCGTCAGTCTTTATCTGCGATGAATGTGTCGAACTGTGTACAGACATTATTCGCGAAGAGGTCCAAGAGAGTGCGGAGGGCCCGGAGGGACGCTTGCCCACGCCGCGCGAGATCACTGAGATCCTTGATCAGTACGTTATTGGCCAGGAGCGGGCCAAGCGTGTACTGGCAGTGGCTGTATATAACCACTACAAACGCCTACGCAGCAAAGCTGGTGTAAAGAGCAAGGATGAAGTTGAGCTAAGTAAGTCCAACATCTTGTTGGTTGGGCCGACTGGTAGCGGTAAGACATTGCTTGCGGAAACCCTTGCTCGCCTGCTCAACGTACCTTTCACGATTGCAGATGCTACTACTCTCACTGAAGCTGGTTATGTTGGTGAGGATGTAGAAAACATTATTCAGAAGCTGTTACAGAAATGTGACTACGATGTGGAGAAGGCTCAGCAGGGCATTGTTTACATCGATGAGATCGACAAGATTTCTCGCAAGTCAGATAATCCCTCTATCACCCGTGATGTTTCTGGTGAGGGTGTTCAGCAAGCACTTCTGAAACTGATTGAAGGAACTGTGGCCTCAGTGCCCCCTCAGGGAGGCCGTAAGCACCCTCAGCAAGAATTCTTGCAAGTGGACACCTCTAATATCCTGTTTATTTGCGGTGGAGCATTTGCCGGCCTTGATAAAGTAATTCGCGATCGCTCCGAAAAGGGTGGAATTGGCTTCAGTGCTGAAGTGAAGTCCAAGGACGGAACCAGTAATTTCGGTGAGATTCTCAGAGATCTCGAACCCGAGGATCTGGTGCGTTACGGTCTCATTCCCGAATTTGTTGGGCGGCTTCCGGTAACCGCGACTCTTGAGGAATTGGATCGTGAGGCCCTGGTCCAGATCCTGACAGAGCCTCGCAATGCACTGACCAAGCAGTACGGCAAACTGTTTGAGATGGAGGATGTGGAACTGGATTTCCGCCCAGATGCCCTGGATGCTGTAGCTACCAAGGCAATGGAGCGTAAAACCGGTGCTCGTGGACTGCGTTCTATTATGGAATCTGTCCTTTTGGAGACCATGTACGATATCCCCTCCACTGACAACGTAGCTAAAGTAGTTATCGATGAGGCTGTAATCAAGGGTGAGTCGGCCCCGCTACTCGTCTATGAAAGTGAGACCCAGCCCCAGAAAGCAGCTCCTGAAGAGTGACGCCTCGTACTTAAAAAAGCCCCAATTCGGGGCTTTTTTTATAACCTCAACTTCTTAAAAAGAAGCTCCTTTTACCATTTGAGGCCCCAATACCGAGGCGGCTTATTGGTATTCAGTTGAGTTCGGCACAAATTGGTCGCCAGATTAGACTTGTATTCCGGGCTCTCCCCCCATCTCTAGCAACTGAAGGGCGGTGGCCCAAATTGAGCTGTCATTTACTACAGCAGCATGATGCCGCGCCAAATACCCAGTGATAGGGCCGAGAGGAGTTCTATGGATCAGTCATCCGACACCAAACTTGAATATCCGTTGTTGCCATTGCGCGATGTTGTTGTTTACCCCCATATGGTTATCCCGCTATTTGTTGGCAGGGAAAAGTCCATAGAGGCTCTGGAAGAGGCCATGCGCAGGGATAAGCAAGTGTTACTCGTAGCCCAGAAAAAAGCATCGGAAGATGACCCTGGCGCTGAGGACATCTATCGCGTGGGCACCATAGCTAGCGTTTTACAGCTGCTCAAACTTCCCGACGGTACGGTCAAAGTGCTAGTGGAAGGGGGAGAGAGTAAATATTCTCGATGTAATGGAGAGGGATAACCACTTCGAGGCGACAGTAGAGCCTATGGAGACGTTTGAGTTGCCTGAGGCCGAGGCTGATGCTCTGGTGCGCTCGGTGATGACTCAATTTGAACAGTATGTCTCTGTGAGCAAGAAGGTACCCAACGAGGTCATCACCTCTCTGTCTGGGATCGATGAGCCAGGGCGCCTTGCAGATACCATTTCTGCCCATATGTCCCTTGAGCTAGCACAGAAGCAAGAGCTTCTTGAAACCTCCAGCGTTAAAGAGCGCTTGGAGCATCTGCTTGGCCTGATGGATTCAGAGATCGACCTGATCCAGGTAGAGAAGCGCATTCGTGGCCGCGTGAAAAAGCAGATGGAGAAAAGCCAGCGTGAGTACTATCTGAATGAGCAGATGAAGGCGATTCAAAAGGAGCTGGGCGAAATTACTGAAGAGCCCAATGAAATTGAAGAGCTGGAAAACAAAATTGCCGATTCCGGTATGAGTGCAGAGGCTGAGAAGAAAACCCGCGCTGAACTTGCCAAGTTGAAGATGATGTCTCCGATGTCGGCAGAAGCGTCGGTCCTGCGCAGCTATATCGATTGGATGTTAAGTCTGCCCTGGAAAAAAGCGAGCAGGGTAAGGCATGACCTCAAGAAGGCTGAAGAGATACTCGAAAAAGAGCATTACGGTCTGGAGGAGGTCAAGGAGCGTATACTTGAATACCTGGCGGTACAGAAGCGCGTAAAAAAAGTGAAGGGTCCGATCCTCTGCTTGGTTGGACCTCCAGGGGTTGGTAAGACCTCACTTGGGCAATCTATAGCTCGCGCTACCAATCGACAGTATGTGCGAATGGCCCTTGGGGGCGTGCGCGATGAAGCGGAAATTCGTGGGCATCGCCGAACCTACATCGGCTCACTGCCAGGGAAGTTGATTCAAAAAATTTCCAAAGTCGGTGTAAAGAACCCGCTGTTTCTGCTCGATGAGGTCGACAAAATGGGCATGGATCAGCGCGGAGATCCGGCCTCAGCACTGCTCGAGGTTCTGGATCCGGAGCAGAACAAGACCTTTAACGACCATTACCTCGAGGTAGATTATGACCTGTCAGATGTAATGTTCGTATGCACTTCCAACTCCATGAATATTCCCGGTCCATTACTGGATCGCATGGAGGTTATCCGTATTCCCGGTTATACCGAGGATGAAAAACTCAATATTGCCCAGCGCTACCTTGTACCTAAGCAGCGTAAGGCTAACGGCTTGAAAGACGATGAGTTGGATCTGTCCGATGAGGCAATACGGGATATCGTTCGCTATTACACTCGTGAAGCTGGTGTACGTGGGTTGGATCGCGAAATTGCCAAAATCTGCCGGAAGGTCGTGACCGAGCATGTACGCAACCCATCGGAGAAAACGGCTGTGGTCAAATCTGACCAGCTGGAAGAGTTGCTGGGTGTGCGTAAATTTGACTTCGGCCGTGCCGAAGAGGAGAACAAAATCGGTATCGTTACCGGCCTTGCCTGGACGGAGGTCGGCGGTGAGTTGTTAAATATCGAAGCTTCTGCGGTTCCAGGTAAGGGTCGTATGATCAAGACCGGATCTCTCGGTGATGTAATGCAGGAGTCTATCCAGGCTGCCCTGACAGTGGTGCGCTCGCGATCGCAAGCCCTCGGAATAGGGCCCGACTTCCACGAGACACGGGATATTCACATTCATGTGCCAGAGGGTGCTACACCGAAAGATGGCCCCTCTGCGGGTATTGCGATGTGCACGGCTTTGGTTTCAGTACTCACCAATATTCCTGTGCGCTCGGATGTGGCGATGACTGGTGAAATCACTTTGCGTGGAGAAGTTTTACGAATTGGTGGTCTCAAGGAAAAGTTATTGGCAGCACATCGAGGCGGTATAAAAACTGTACTGATACCTGCGGATAATGAGCGTGACCTGAAAGATATTCCCGACAATATCCTTCAGGACCTGGTGGTGAAACCGGTCAAGTGGATCGACCAGGTGTTGGAGTTGGCACTTGAGCACAAACCCGAGTCCCTTTCGGATGAGGAATATTCTGCCTTGCAAAAGCAGGCGGAAGAGCGCTCGCAAAGATCGATCCAAACTCATTAACCTGTTACGGGGTGACTGTTGTCACCCCGTAACAATTGCAAGACCAAAACATAACCACTCTGTTGATTTTTGATGCTCGGGTTTCGTTCAACTGTCCGGAAACCCGCATGGTTCCTTGACCCGTTACCGGGCAGTTGGTATAAAACGAGGCTTATTGCCCGGCGCCAAAATTGCCGGTGGTTAAAAAGTTACTAATAGTGATACCTGGCCTGAGGGTGTCCTGAACATATTTAAAAGAACAGAGGGATTAAGCGTGAATAAGTCCGAACTGATTGAAGCAATTGCCGCGTCTGCAGATATTCCAAAAGCAGCAGCTGGCCGTGCTTTGGACGCAATGGTTGATAGCATTACTGATGCGCTTAAAAAAGGCGATCAGGTTGCCTTGGTAGGCTTTGGTACTTTTGCAGTGAAAGAGCGCGCAGCCCGTACTGGCCGCAATCCTCGCACTGGCGACCCCATCGAAATCGCCGCAGCGAAAATCCCTAACTTCAAGGCCGGTAAAGCCCTGAAAGACGCCGTAAACTAAGTTTTTCGGTGAACTTCGAGACCTTGTAAAAGATTCGAAGCTATAAAGAGGCGTGTCAGGTTGGATACGCCTTTTTTGTATCTGGTAACAGTTAAATAATTAGAGTCAAAATTCGGAGCTGAGCATGCTTCAGTCCATGCGCGATAACCTGAAAGGGACGGCAGCGATTATTGTCGCAGCTTTCTTTGGGTTCATTATGGTCATTGGGGGAATCGACTTTTTCTCAGGGGCCAGTGGTGGTGCCGCCGATGCGGTTGCCGAGGTAAATGGTGAAAAAATCACCAATCTGGATTTGCAGCGAGCGATTCAAAATCGTCGCAGTATGATCATGAGTCAATATGGGGAAAATGTCCCAGCAGACCTGATCAGCGACGAGCAGTTACGTGAACCTGTATTGCGCCAATTAATTTCAAGCTCAGTCATGCGCCAAGCTGCTTTGGAGAGCGGTATGGTTATGAGTACTGCGGCTGTTAATAAAGCCATTACCGATATTCCAGCTTTTCAGGTAAATGGCACCTTTGATCCTCAATTATATCGCGATGCTTTGCGTCGTATGGGCTATAGCACAGCCAATTTCCCTCAAATTGTCGAAAGTGATCTGGCGCTGCAGCAATATGCAGACAGCGTTACCGAAAGCGCTTTTACTACGCAAGCTGATGCCGAGCAGGTAGTGGCGGCATCAATGGAAGAGCGTGATTTCAACTATGTAGTAATGCCGGTACAGGAGCTTCTGGCCACCACTGAAGTTGGTGATGCAGAAGTCGAGCAGTTCTACCAGGAAAATCAGAGCCAATACCAGCGACCTGAGCAAGTGGCAGTTGAG
Source organism: Microbulbifer sp. MLAF003 (assembly GCF_030012965.1). Taxonomy (NCBI): domain Bacteria; kingdom Pseudomonadati; phylum Pseudomonadota; class Gammaproteobacteria; order Cellvibrionales; family Microbulbiferaceae; genus Microbulbifer; species Microbulbifer sp. MLAF003. Next base: position 3,182,748 of record NZ_CP120232.1, on the reverse strand, counting down.
TATATAGAGCTTACTCCCGCGTTGTTTGCAGCCAATATCGATATTTCAGAAGAGGATGTTCGCTCGCAGTACGATCAAGAGATTGCCAGTTTTGGCGCTGACCTTCGTCGTCGTGCAGCTCATATCCTTTTGGAGGACGCAGACCAAGCGAAGCTGGAGGAGATCCAGACCAAGCTGGATGCAGGTGAAGACTTCGCCGAACTGGCCAAAGCTTATTCAGAAGATATTGGTTCACGGGAAGAGGGTGGAGACCTCGGCTTTACCGCCGGTGATGTTTTCCCTCAGGCTTTTGAGGAGGCACTGGCAAGCTTGGAGGTTGGTCAGGTGTCTGCTCCGGTTACCACTGATAGCGGAACACACTTTATTAAGTTGCTGGAAGTTGAGGAGAGTGAGCCTCCAACTTTTGAGGAGCGTAAGGGTGCTATCGAGACCCAGTTACGTGCAGCCGCAGCAGAGAGTGAATTCGTTGATGCCCTGAGCCGTTTGGCAGACCTTGCTTATAATGCCGATAACCTGGCAGGTCCCGCCGAGGAGCTGGGAGTGCCTCTAAAAACCAGTGGCCTCTTCTCTCGAGAAAGTGGCGCTGGGGTCTTGGCTAATGGGCAGGTAGTGGAAGCTGCTTTCTCCCCTGAAGTGATGGAAGATGGTAACACTTCAGATGTGCTCAATCTTAATAACGAGCACTCCGTGGTATTACGCGTAACGGAGTCCAAGCAGGCTGGAACCTATCCGCTAGAGGAAGTCCGCGAGCAAATTGTTGAGCGTCTCAAGCGTGACAAAGCGAGCGAGCAGCTTGCTGTTCGTGCCGAAGCCCTGAAAGAAAAGCTCGCTGCAGGTGAAGATTTTGCCAAATTGGCAGAGGAACAAGGCTTAACCTTAGAGGTCAGCGACAAAACACGTCGCGGTGGCTTTGGGGAGCGCGGAGAAATCAATACCAAGGCATTCTCCTTGGCTGCCCCGGCCACCGGCTCTGAGGAATTGTCAGTGTTTGCTACGAGCAGCGGTGATCAAGTTGTTCTGGCATTACGCGGTGTGCGGGAAGGCAATTTATCCCAGCAAAGTAAAGAGCAGCGCCAGGCGCTAATGCAGCAATTAGCCTCAGTAAATGGAGGTGCGGAACTGGCAGCTATTCAGCGTTACTTATCTGATCAGGCAAAAGTCGAGCTGGCGCCAGAGAGCCAGTAACTTTGCTCAATTAGAAAAATAAAAAACCCGGCAGATGCCGGGTTTTTTATTTACAGCTTCTTTTATTTAGTTGCGATAGCAGGCGGGCGAAAGGTCAGAAAACTCAACTGTTGCTTGCGCTGTCCACAAACAGAGTGAGGCGCTGGCCTGGCTGTAAGTACTTGGATTTGGTGATTTTATTCCAGCGTAAAATATCGTCGATCTCAATACTGAACTTGTTAGCGATTCGGTAAAGAGAGTCACCGCTACGGACTTTATAGGAAACCTTGCGTGTCGTACGGTTGTTGCTAGCAGGTGTACTCCCATCATAGGCAACCAATGTCCGGCCAGGGCGTAGGGTGTCACCGGGCGCCATGCTATTCCAGCTGGCCAATTGTTTGACGCTTACGTTCATTTTCCGAGCTATAGCCCAAAGACTGTCGCCAGGTCTTACTGTATAGCTGCTCTTCTGCCCTTGGCCGGAGGATTGACGGCGTTTTACACGCTGGTCCAGAGCATACGCATACTGTCCGGCAGGGCCAGAGGCACTGGGAATCAGCAGGGTTTTACCAGCCCGGATATTGTTATTGCGCAGTTTGTTAGTCTCGCGAATGGCACTGACCGTTGTCTGGTAGCGCCTCGCAATCGTCGAAAGTGTATCCCCGCGATTAATGGTATAGCGTTGCCAGGTTACTCGCTGGTTTTCAGGCAGCTCTTTGAGCGCGGCTTCGAACACATCCTGGTTTTCAATGGGTATCAATAATTGATGGTTTCCGTTGGGGTCTGTAGCCCAGCGGTTATAGCCTGGGTTAAGTAGGTAGAGCTCATCAACTTCAATTTCAGCCAGCTCAGCAGCCTGCGCCATATCTATCTGGCTGCCGACATCAACCCGGGCGTAGTAAGGCTCATTAGCGATATCATGGAGAGGCACTTTGTAATAGTCTGGACGTGAAACCACCTCTGCCAGTGCTAGCAGTTGTGGTACATATCGCTTCGTTTCCCTAGGCAATTTCAGGTCCCAGAAGCTGGTACCAAGCCCTTTGCGACGATTGCGCTCTACTGCTCTACGAACGGTGCCCTCGCCAGCATTGTAGGCTGCCAGGGCCAGTTCCCAGTCGCCGTCAAACCGCTCCATCAGGTAATTGAAGTACTTAACCGCTGCGCGGGTTGATTCATGGACGTCACGACGGCCGTCGTACCACCAGTTTTGTTGCAAACCAAAGGAGCGGCCAGTGGAAGGGATAAACTGCCACATGCCGGAGGCGCGTGCATGAGAGTAAGCGAAGGGATCGTATGCGCTCTCAACAATTGGCAACAGGGCCAGTTCGAGAGGCAAGTTGGCCTCTTCGAGTTCTTCGACTACATGGAAGATATAACGGCGCGAGCGCTCGCTAACGCGCGCCATATAGCCTTCATTGCGGGAAAAATAGGCGATGTAATCCTGGACTTTTGTATTATCAACGCGATGATTGAGGCGGAAGCCTCTACGCAAACGTTCCCAGATGTCTGTAGGGGGCAGGGCTTCCTCTTCAGGTTCAGGCGTGGAGATAGTGGTGCTGCTCGCAATTTTTCTTTCAGGAGCTTCTGCAGCTTCACGCTCAGGTGATGAGCCCTTATTTGGCATCTGCGAGCATGCCCCAACCGTGGCCGCTAACAGCGCCACGGCAAAATTCTTATGAACCATGATTGGTATCCGCGAATATTTCTTTTAATTCCTCGCTCAGCTTACGCCTAGGCGTTTATTTTTTGCTAACACTGAGCATTAGATCATAGTCATATGATTCTAAATAGCAGGAATAGTTTCGGTCAACGCGACTGAATAAAATATAGACAGTTTATTCAAGTTTGATTGCTACAGGATTTTAGCTGAGGGCACTTTGTCAAAAGTGGTCTTTTAAGTCTCTCAGGCTCGAAAATACCTCAACTTCACTCAGGCTTTCAGGGTTATTGCGGCCCAAGTGTCGCGCGCCACTTTGCTTAACCTCTGGAATATCACAGCGTAGAAATGGATTGGTTTCCCTCTCCCGAATGATATTGGATGGCAGCGTAGGTTTGCCTGAAGTTCTGAGTAGCTGGCATTCTTGCAAGCGCTGGGTTACTGCTGGGTTGTCTGGTTCAACAGATTTGGCAAAGTTCAGGTTACCCAAAGTGTACTCGTGAGCGCAGTAGATTTGTGTTGCCGGCGGTAGGGTGCAAAGCCGCTGTAGGGATTGATACATCTGTTCAGGGCTGCCCTCAAACAATCGCCCGCAGCCCGCGGCAAAAAGGGTGTCGCCGCAGAAGAGATGAGTTTGCAGAGCTCCGTTTTTGCCTTGCCCTTCAAGGATCAGAGCGAGATGGTCGAGGGTGTGGCCCGGAATGCTCCAAACCCGCAGGGAAGTGCCAAGTATCTGAAGGCTGTCTCCCTCAGTAATCGTATTTGTCACACCTTTTACTGCTTTGGGTCCGTAAACAGGGCAGTGATAGTGCTTTCTCAGTTCAGCTATTCCTCCAGTGTGATCGAAATGGTGATGGGTGATCAAAATGCCATCCAGAGAGTCGCCTTTAAGTGCCTGGATAACTGGAGCAGCTTCCCCTGGATCGACAACCCAGTGCTCGTCGCCTTTGTTGAGGTGCCAGATATAGTTGTCTCTAAGTGCGGGAATAGGTGTTATTGAGAGCATATTGATCCTGCCTGCCATCTGGGGCTGGAAACGATACCATGTAATCAGAGTGGTAGTGTGCTGAAAGCACATTTAGTGGCCTGATTTACCTTTTAAATCCATAGCAAATAACGCTACCTTATCTTGTTAAACTGCTGTTGGGTTTCGGGGTGAACCTCTGTATCGGGTGGTTTTGAGGCCAGGATATTGCTGGCTTTTAATTAGGAGATTGAATGACTGATAAGTTCAGGTCGCGGAACGACTCGGAGCTGCCGTCACTGGTAAAAGCCTGCCCGGCTCTGTCACACTGGTTTTCCAGTAGTTTGGGTCAGGAAATACTGTCCCAGCAGCTGGCGCTATCGCAACCCTTGATTGAGGGCTTCTTTGGTTACCATCTGATGCAGGTCGGAGTAACAGACGCTGTGGATTTTGCGGACTCCAGTCGTATTAATCATCGATTCCGCCTCGCTGCCTGTCCGGAGCAGAAGGGAGCTGCGCTGGTAGAGTTGGAGCATCTGCCTCTACCATCTGAATCTATAGATGTCGTTCTATTGCACCATCTGCTGGACTTCTCAGCGCACCCCCACCAGATACTCAGAGAAGCTGCGCGAGTGTTGATACCAGGTGGTCATATGTTGTTGATAGGGTTTAATCCTTTCTCTCTTCTCGGTTTGTCACGGATGCTTTTTTCTCGCGGTGCATACCAAAAGGGCAACCAAATGCGCGCTGCCCGTGTGGCAGACTGGATGAATCTCCTGGATTTACAGGCAGATAAAGTGCACCGGGGGTTCTTTCGGTTGCCATTACAGCAGCGGGAGTTGCTAGCTAAAACGGCTTGGATGGAGCGCCTGGGATCCCGCTGGCGCTTGCCTTGGGGGGCTTTTACATCATAGTCGCGCGCAAAGAGGTGGCGCGAGTACGCACCATAAAAATTAACTGGCGTACCCAGCGAAAACCCGCCTTGGTGGCCACACCTACGAGCCCCCGTGTTGCGGCGCGGGGTAAGCATCAGAAGCGCTGATCCTGCGGAGCGGTTTCGCACATCGGCTACTTTCCTAATTTGGCGTCAATTTTGAAACAAATAACTATTTATACCGATGGTGCCTGCCGTGGTAATCCAGGCCCTGGTGGCTGGGGAGCCTTGCTGGTTTATGGCGATTTGGAAAAAGAGCTATGTGGTGGCGAGTCTCACACCACCAACAATCGTATGGAGCTAATGGCGGCAATTCAGGCCCTGGAAGCGCTTAAACAGCCATGCCTGGTTGACTTGCATACGGACTCTCAGTACTTGCGCCAGGGTATTACCGGCTGGATCAATAATTGGAAGAAAAACGGATGGAAAACCGCCAACAAAAAGCCAGTTAAAAATGCTGATCTTTGGCGTCAGCTGGATGAGAGTGTTGCTCGTCACCAAGTGCAGTGGCATTGGGTAAAAGGGCATGCTGGCCACCCGGGCAATGAACGGGCGGATCAGTTAGCTAACCGTGGTATTGATGAGCTGGAGTCCTGAGGGAGAGTAGAAAATGCGTCAAGTTGTCCTCGATACGGAAACTACCGGCCTGGATCCCAAAAGTGGTCACCGGATCATTGAAATTGGCTGCGTGGAACTGATTAACCGCAAGCTGACCGGGCGCCATTACCATCAGTACATTAATCCGCAGCGGCAAGTGGAAGATGGCGCTATAGAAGTTCATGGTATTACCAATGAATTCCTTGCCGATAAACCGGTCTTTGCGCAAATCGCGGATGAGTTTATGCACTTTTGTGAGGGGGCTGAGTTGGTTATTCACAACGCTCCCTTTGATGTTGGCTTTATTAATGCTGAGTTGAGGCTGCTCGGCAATCCCCGCTGGAAAAATGTGGCAGCCCACAGCACTGTCCTGGATACTCTGGCTTTGGCGCGGGAAAAGCACCCTGGCCAGAAGAACAACCTGGACGCTCTGTGCAAGCGCTATTTTGTCGATAACTCCCAGCGAGACCTGCATGGCGCTTTGCTGGATGCGGAGATTCTCGCTGACGTCTACTTGATGATGACCGGCGGCCAGACTGACTTAATACTGGCTCAGGGTGGCGATGGGCACAATCAAGAGGATGGGGATAAAGGGCAGAATGAAGACACTTCATCGGTAATCCGTAGGCTCTCAGCTGATCGTGAGCCCCTGCTTGTAGTTCAGGCAGATAGAGGGGAATTAGAAGCTCACCAATCCATGTTGGCATTACTGGAGAAATCCTCAGGCAAGCATTTTTGGTAATAAAAAAGCCCGCATAGCGGGCTTTTTTATTGTGCGATAGAAGTGAAGTAGCTGTTAGGATTTAGTGTTTTTGAATCTCATTAAATTGCGTAAACAACGCAAACCAGCGCAACAGCAGTGAGCACGATAGTGTATGGCAAAGCCATGATTACCATACGCCCGTAGGATAAACGGATTAACGGAGCCAGGGCTGAGGTGAGCAGGAATAAGAAGGCTGCCTGTCCATTCGGTGTGGCAACACTCGGAAGGTTGGTTCCTGTATTAATTGCAATGGCCAACTTGTCAAAGTGTTCACGGGTGATGTCGCCCGCAGTTAGGGCAGTCTTAACTTCATTAATATACACCGTGGCTACGAAAACATTATCACTGATCATGGACAGTATGCCGTTGGCCAAAAACAGTAAACCCGGTTGTTGTTCAGGCTTTTGTGATAGTACGAAGTGGGTAACCGGTTCAAACAGATGCTGTTGGTGAATCACCGCAACAATGGCAAAAAATACCACCAATAGAGCCGTAAAAGGCAGGGCTTCTTCAAAGGCGTGTCCAATTCGGGCCTCCTGAACAATACCATTGAAGGACGTCAAAAGCACAATGATCATCAAGCCGATAATACCCACTTCGGCAACATGGAAGGCCAATGCGAATACAAGCAGCAGAGCAACAATGCCCTGTACCCAGAGTTCAGCCACCTGTGCAGAGGTACGCTTCTTTTCTTCTTCTCTCGAATAGTTCAACAATACTTCACGCACTGCTATAGGAAGCTGGGCACCGTAGCCTAAGATTTTAGTTTTTTCCAAGAATACACAGGTGATAAGCCCAGCAAATAGGGTGGGGATAGTGACCGGCGCCATTTGCAGGAAGAATTGAAGAAACTCCCAGCCGGCTTTTTCGGCAATCAGTAGGTTTTGTGGCTCACCCACTAAAGTACAGACGCCTCCCAATGCAGTACCTACGGCACCATGCATGATAAGGCTGCGCAGGTAGGCCCGGAATTGGTCCAGGTCCTCCCGGTGGTACTCCACTACGTGTTCGTCATTTGAGTGATCATGGTCATGGTGGTGGTGGGGTTGCTGGGAGGCGACCCGGTGATAAACAGAGTAAAAGCCTACAGCTACCGCGATTAGTACAGCAGTAACTGTAAGTGCGTCTAGGAATGCTGAAAGTACTGCAGCTACTGCACAAAACAGTAGCGAGAGCATACTCTTTGAGTTCACGTGAATTAGGATCTTGGTAAACACAAAGAGTAAGAGACTCTTCATAAAGTAGATCCCGGCGACCATAAACATCAGCAGCAGGATAACTTCAATATTCTCGACTACTTCATGATAGACCGCATCTGTGCTGGTCATTCCCATAAGGACGGCCTCAATAGCGAGCAATCCTCCGGGTTGAAGTGGGTAGCACTTTAGTGCCATTGCCAGGGTAAAAATGAATTCAGCAATCAGTACCCACCCGGTAATAAAAGGGCCGCTGACATAAAGTATTACTGGGTTTAATAGAAGAAAGGCAGCTATTGTCAGTTTGTACCAATCCGGGGCTTCGCCGAGAAAATTATCCGCAAAAGCCCGGCCAAAACCGCTACCGGAAGCCGTCAGTGCATTGTTGTAAGTGTTCATCATTTACTTCCCTGGGTAACCCAGTGTTTGGGTCAAATTGAAGTGTCGGGTTGTCCCTGCCCTTTGCGGCATTTTGGGAAAGCCCTTAGCCGCGATCTCTCTTTCCCTTGTGTTCAGCTGGTGAAGCTGATTGTTTTTTGGGCGTAAGCGCAAAAAAAGTGCACATCTGCACACTTGAAAGTAGCAAACGCTACTGGGTTTTCCGGAAAATTCAAGTAATTTAGGGGTTCAGAGGAGGTAGCAGAGGATTTGTCGAATATTCGGTGGAATTTATTGGCGGAAAGGTGGACTCTTTTCTCTATTGGTATAAATTGCCCTTTACTAGGCCAGAACCTTTTGTTTTGGTTATTTTTTGTTCGGTTACAGGAAGAGTGCAGCGGTGCAGTCAAAGAGTGAATTGCGCAAGATCAACATCACTTCTGTCAATGTGGTCAAGGATGAGCTGGTAGTAGCAGTAGATAACGCTACCTCTCACTTGGACAAATTTGCAGCAGATACCACCCAGAAGCAGTCACTGGAGCAATGCTTGGCAGCTCTTAGGCAAGTGAGTGGCGTATTGCAGATGGTGCAGCTCCATGCTGGAGAATTGCTTGCCCAGGAGAAAATAACTGCGCTCACCGAAGTGTTGGAAGGGCGACAGCAAGCCACAGAGGAGCTAATGGAAGCTCTGGGTAGTGGGCTTTATGTATTGGGCCGGTACCTCGATTTTGTGCAGAGTCGGGCCATAGCCAGGCCAGAATTACTGATCCCCTTTATTAATAACCTTAGGGCTGCGCGGTCCCAGCCGCCGGTACCTGAAAGCCATTTTTTTCGTTGTAACCTGGATGCCTCAATACCTGGCATGGGCGCCTCGGCAGTAATGTCCGAAGACTTGCGTAGTTTTGTCCGTAGGTTCCGGCATATGTATCAAGTAGGTCTCTTGGCATTATTGCGTGGCAAACCCCGCGGCCCGGCTTTCACCATGATGGCCCGAGCATTGGAGCGGATTGCGAGTATCACTTCTGGGCGTCCAAATGGGCGCCTGTGGGTCGTGGCTGGTGCCGCCCTGACAGGTATGGCTGCCTGTGAAATGCGTATTAGCCGTTCCAGGGTAATGGTATTCAGTATGTTTGATCGTTGGTTGCGTGCCCTGCAAAAGGAGTGTGACGCTGCTCTAGACCAGCCTGCACCCCCGATATTGCTGAAAGAATGCATCTATTGGCTTGCTCTGTCGAAGCCTGCTGAGGCTGGGAGTAAGCTTCTCGATATCTTTTCGGCAGAATCCCTTGAATATACTGAGGAAGAACTGGAAAGGGAGCGCGCGAGCCTGGGTGGGCCTGGTGCCACTGCAATTTCTGCTGTAGCTGGTGCACTGGATGAAGAGTTATCCAGTGTGCGCCGGATGCTGGATGATATTGAGCTGATCGGTATCTCCGATATCGATGAGAATGATGGACTAGCCAGCACCCTGAGACGCGTTGCTGGTACCTTGCAAATGTTGAACTTCAAGCGAGTGGGCGAGAGTCTGCGCAATGCCGTAGCTGAATACCAAAGTGCTGCAGGTGCAGGAGGTTCTGTCGCAGATTCAGCTTTACAGAAGCTCACCGGTCAAGTGTTGATGGTGGATAGTACTGTGCGGGCATTAAAGCAGAGTACCAATATTGATCTCGATGAGTACGGCCATGCGGATATTGCTTTTGAGCATAGCCAGCTGGCAGAGGCAGAGGTAGCAGTGCTTAAGGAGGCGGAAGCTGGCCTTGCGTTGATAAAGCGCGCTCTAGCTGCATATGCAGATTCCGGCTATGACCATGGCCATATCCGCAACGTCTCGACCACTCTTAACTCTGTGCGTGGGGGGTTGATCGTCTTAAACCTACAGCGCGCTGCTTTGGTGGTTGAAGGCTTATTTAAATTTGTTGAAACAGTGGTAGATCGCCACGATGCAGGTCCTGATGTTGAGCAGTCACTGGATATTTTCGCCGATGCTATTATCAGCCTTGAGTACTACCTTGGCGAGGTAAAGCTGCACCGTCAGGCCGATGTGCAATCCCTTAACCTCGCTGTGGAGAGCTTGGCTGCACTTGGTTATCCCGTAGAGACGGTTTAACCTGAATTAGGAGGCTCTTTTGGTCGAACGCTTTGAGCCCGCTGCAAATGTGTGGGCTACCCCAGATTTTTCCCAACAAATTATTGTGGCTGAGGGGTTGGTGCTCTGTCGAGGAGACCAGTTTATCCATGAGATGGATATATTTTTGGCCGAGGCTGTAATTTCAAACCACTACCTTGGGGAGTTGGGAGGACAAAGTTGCGGTGTTCGTGTGTTATCCAGCCTGCTGGATATTCGCGGGCATGACTGGCGTAACCTGCGCAGTTTATTAACCTCCACAGACGAGCATTTATTTGCATTGGCCGGCCGCGCTCTACAGATCGCGCATTGGGACCGCGACCATCGCTTTTGTGGGCGCTGTGGGACCGCAACTCACTACCATTCCATCGACAGGGCCAGAACCTGCCCGAACTGCCAATTGACGGTTTATCCGCGAATTTCTCCCTGTGTCATTATGCTGGTCACTCGAGGAGAAGAGTGCCTGCTTGCCCGTCATGCGAATCGTAGAAATATCACCTATACCGCGCTTGCGGGTTTTATAGAGCCGGGTGAAAGCGCTGAGATAGCGCTCAAGCGTGAAGTTCGTGAGGAAGTAGGCTTAGAGGTGGGTAGCTTGCAGTATATCGGTAGCCAGCCCTGGCCATTTCCCGGCCAATTGATGTTGGGATATCTTGCGGCGTGGCAGGGCGGTGAGTTGTGTCCCGATCCGAATGAAATTGAAGAAGCACAATGGTTTCACTATAGATCGCTGCCGGAAATTCCACCTGTGCAGACTCTCTCGGGACAGCTGATTCACACTTTCGTGGAGCAGGTCGCGGCGGGAAAGTAGCCGTGGTTGTTCTAACGGCTCTGCTAAAGAAGTATGGAGAACAATAATTTATGTACATCTTGATCACCTTTCTGATTGCCATATTGGCATTGCTGCTTGTTTTTGGGGGGCGCGAGTACTGTTAAGTGGAAGCTGGGTGATGGGCTTTCTGCGAGGCTCGGCGGGCTTGATCTTTTTCGGTTTGGCCCTATGGATAGTCCTGGTGGCGGCCGATGTCTTCAGTTATCGCAATCTGGCTCAAGAGCACAGCGTCGGTATTGTCTCTTTCCGAAAGGTGGCCGAGCAGCAGTTCGAAGTTAAATTCGCTGATGCCGATGGAATTTCTCAGAAATTTGAGCTGTATGGCGATCAGTGGCAGTTGGATGCGCGAATGCTGAAATGGCAGGGCCATTTGGCCCGTTGGGGCATTGAACCGGCATACAGACTGGACCGGCTGAGCGGGCGTTACCTAACCTTGAGGGATGAACGAGCCCGGGAGCGATCGGTCCACCAGATCGACGGCACCAATTACGGAGTGGATGTTTGGCGGTTTGTTAAAGGTTTTGATAAAAGCCTGCCTTTCGTTGATGCCGTTTATGGTAGCGCAACCTTTCTTCCTATGGAGGATGGAGCTGTTTACGATGTTCGAATCAGTCACAGTGGGTTATTGGCAAGGCCGCTGAACAAGCAGGCAACTTCCGCCCTGGATGGCTGGAAATGATATGAGTAATAAATTTTAATGTTGAAAGGTAGCAATCTGGAGTTTAAGTGGAATTTTTAATTGAGTACGGCCTATTCCTGGCAAAAATTGTCACAGTGATTGTGGCCCTAATGATATTGATAGGCTTTATTTTTGCCAATCGCGAACAGCTAAAGGAGCGTGTTCAGGGGCATATTAGTGTTACACGTTTGAATGACCGCTATGAGCAGTTCAAAGACACCCTGCTGGAAGCGGTCATGGAAAAGCACGAGTTTGCCCATCGCAAGAAGCAACTTGCGAAGGAAAAAAAGCTGAAGAAAAGGCTTTAGTGAAGAGACATAAGGCTGAAGCAAAGAAGAAAGCAGCAAAAGAAATTGATAGCCAGAAGCAAGAAATAGGCACTTCAGAAGCTCAGGCAGAAAAATCTGAAAAAAGCATTGCAGTGTCCTCTGAGGATCGCAGACGTATTTTCGTAATGCATTTTAATGGCGATATTAAAGCAAGTGCGCTCTCCCACCTACGAGAAGAAATTACTGCGATCCTGCAGGTGGCAAAAACGGGAGATGAGGTGCTTCTTTGCCTGGAAAGTCCAGGCGGTATGGTTGCGAACTATGGCCTTGCGGCTAGTCAGCTGGCGCGTATACGCAGCGCGGGTATACACCTCACTATTGCAGTAGATAAAGTCGCGGCTAGTGGCGGCTATATGATGGCCTGTGTGGCTGATCGAATTCTGGCTGCCCCATTTGCGATGTTGGGGTCTATTGGTGTGCTCGCACAGCTCCCCAATTTTAATCGCTTACTTAAGCGTCATGATGTGGACTATGAGCTGTTTACTGCAGGAGAGTACAAGCGCACAGTAACAATGTTTGGTGAAAATACTGAAGAAGGCCGTGAGAAATTCCAGAGTGACCTGGAAGAGATCCACGTGTTGTTCCAGCATTTTGTCAGTGAATACCGACCCAGCCTGGATATTGCCAAAGTCGCTACCGGTGAAGTCTGGTTTGGGCAAAAGGCTTTGTCCCTTGGGCTTGTTGATGAACTCAAGACTTCCGATGAGTATCTGACTCATAGTGCAGAAGGTGCTGACCTTTATCAGGTGGAGTACAAAGAAAAGAAGAATATTGCCAAGAAAATGGGGCTGGCTGCTGAGGCAGGAGTAGAGTCCGCGATGACTCGTCTATTCTCAAAGTTAGCTGCTTGGCGGCATCACGCGCAATAAATAAGCACCTCAAGCAGGGTTGAAATCTTTGATAGACAGGAAATTTTCACATGAACAATTTCAGGGATGAAAGTTTCCGGGCAATAAGGGTAGAAGAGGTTGCCGTAGGTAAGTTCGACCAGCTTTTGGTTGAAAGGCAGGTCTGTGACCTGCCAGACAATCCCTTGTTGCTTGCAGTTTCCCATTCCTCTCTGAATTTCAAAGACGCGATGTCCGCATTTGGTAACCGTAGTATTACCCGGGAGTATCCCCATACGCCGGGTATCGATGCGGTAGGCAAGGTGTTGGAGGATCATAGTGGCACTTATAAACCCGGTACGGAATTGTTGGTCACTGGCTATGATTTGGGCATGAATACGCCGGGGGGCTTGGCAGAAATGATTGCCATTCCCCCCAAGTGGGCGTTGCCTCTTCCGCAGGGGCTTACTGCCAGGGAGTCAATGACTCTGGGTACGGCTGGCCTGACAGCGGCATTGTGTGTGGAGAAGCTCCTTGAGTCTGGTGCGGTCCCTGAGGATGGGGAGGTTCTGGTGACCGGAGCTACTGGTGGGGTCGGATCAATTGCAGTGGCACTGTTAGCTAAGCTGGGTTTCCGTGTGGCGGCGGTGACAGGTAAATTGGAAGCTGCGGATTTCCTGACTAATTTAGGTGCCTGGAAAGTTCTCGATAGGGATACCTTGGCTCCATTTGCCAGTAAATCTATGGCAAAGCCTCTTTGGGCCTGGGCAATAGATACTGTAGGCGGTGAAACACTTTTCAATGTGATTAAGTCATTGGCCTATGGTGGCGGTGTTGCTGCTTGTGGAATGGCCTCCGGGGCACAATTCCATGCCAACGTATTCCCCTTTATTTTGCGCGGCATCAGCCTTTTAGGTGTCGATAGTGTTGAGCTACCAATTGAAAAAAGAGCGCGGTTTGGCAGCGGCTTTCGAGGGATTGGTATATCGGTAATCAGCTCCGCGGGATCGCTGAAGATATTTCTTTGGAGCAGGCGCCGGAGTTTCTTGCTCGTATTCATAGGGGGCATGGAATTGGCCGTTACGTGGTAAATATGTCCCTGTAAGCAGCTTAACTTTTCGGAATAATAATTACAAAATCCAGATTTTTAACTGAGTTGATTTATAGGCTGCATATAAGCATTGGTATTTGTTTGTCCGCTTTGTTTTCAATAGCATTTTGGTAAATGCTGTTATTGGCGGTCTATTTCTGTTGGAAGAGCACATTGTCTAAAGGTAACAACGAGTCTTCATTTCTCGATGAAAACAGCGCGCTGGTTCTCTCCGGTGGTGGTGCCCGTGCGGCATATCAAGCAGGTGTACTAAAGGCCTTGGCGGAGGTGGTACCAGAGGATAATCCTCGGCCTTTTAAAATTATCTGCGGCACCTCTGCTGGTGCGATGAATGCAATGATGCTGGCTTCCCATCCCGGCACCTTCAAAGAAGCCGTTGATAGCATGTGCTCTGTGTGGATGAGTCTCAGTGTTGAGCGCGTTTATCGTACTAGTTGGTGGAGCCTTATAGGCAATCTATTTTCAATTAGCCGATCATTACTTAACCAGGGGGTGGGGCGACAAAAACCTCTGGCACTACTCGATAATTCACCTCTGAGAAAATTGCTTAAGGAAGTTATCGACTTTAGCAATATTCAGAAAAATATCGATGCTGGGCATTTACATGCCACTTGCATTAACGCACTTTCCTACAGTGAAGGTGAGTCAGTCAGCTTTTATCAAGCTGCCGATGGCGTGAAGAGTTGGCAGCGCTTTAGGCGATTTGGTGTGCCTACCGAGCTAACTGTGGATCATTTACTCGCATCAGCAGCTATTCCAGCAATCTTTCCCGCTGTCAGAATTGAAGATATTTATTTCTGTGATGGTGCCATACGTCAAATGGCCCCGATCAGTCCCGCTTTGCACCTTGGTGCAAAGCGGGTGTTTATTGTAGGTGTATCGGATAACCGCTCCCCCATACACTGGGGTAGCCGGCGCACTGACAGGCAAATGCATTCTCCTTCAATGGCCCAGATAGCTGCCCAGTGGTTCAACGCTGCCTTCATTGACAGCCTTGAGGGGGATTTGGAGCATATGGATAGGGTCAACAGCCTGTTGGAATCTGTAGAAAAAGAGAAATATTCCGATTTGGCGCCTTTGCGCCCGGTAGAGTCTGTGGTGATTGAACCCTCGCAAAGCCTTGCCTGGCTGGGAGGGAAAAAGCTGCAGTTTCTTCCCCTGCGCTGCGCTGGCTATTTCGCTCCACAGGTGCCACCAGTGCCGGAGGCGGTGTATCAGCTGCCAGCTATCTGCTCTTTGAAAGACCTTATATAGAGGAATTGATTGAGCTCGGATATCAGGATGCAATGTGGGAAAAGGATAAGCTAAGTCATTTTTTGCGGCCTGTAACAGAAGTTATCGAAGGTCGTAAGGGCTTGTTTGGAGTTCGAGGGAAAGATTCGGAAGGTACCCCAAATGATAACGCTCGGGAATAGCTCCAATAGCCAGTAGTTAATATCGCAAGGGAACGTTGAGAAGTATTCGGTCGATAAAAGTGGTTTGTTTCGCTATGCGTGAATTTACTGGTTGTAACAAATTCCTATCTGACCGTTTTGTTGGTTAACGGTTGCGCTTATTGGCTTATCTCTCTTGCACCTCTTGAAGTGTTCACTTGTTATGTTGGAAGTCTACATGCTTTTGTTAGTGCGCCTTCTGTGGTTGGCTTCTCAGGGTGGTGTTTTTAACTTTTGATGACGCGGTTGTGGGGGTTAATCTTGCCCGGATATTGTAAGACTAGGGCTTTTGGTGAACATCCCATTAAGTAAGTTAATGAGGAATTGACTGCGCCTATTCAGGTATGCAGAATTGCTGCCTTTGTACATTTGTACCATAAAATTGGGGTCATTGGGGAAGCCAGATGTTTCATTTGAGCAATAGTAATGCAGTTCAGTACGTATTTAGATGGCTTATTTTGTTGGTCTGTATACTGCCTTTATCGCTCAAGGCTTCAAGTTTTGATTCCCAAGGCCAAGCTATTTATTTAAAGGATATCGATGGTGACGGTGACCTGGATTATTATGTCATCAGCAATAGTCGATACTTAATTTTACATGGAGATATTGCCACCCCGATTGCCTTGCCTCCCAGGCCTTCATACGTGGTTTTTGCTGATGGAACTATTGCTCCGTATAGCGTGCCAGAAGATGAGCTGACGGGATTTACAAGGCTTGAGGAAAATATTGACTTCTACTACGGTGATTTTGATGGTGATTCTGTAGTAGATATCCTGTTCAGGAGCCAAAATACTAACGAGCCACCTTTTGTAGTGGTAGGTGTTTCTGGTGATGAGGTTCCGACTTCTGTTGTTTCATATTCGCGCTCTAGTGACCTCTCTGAATTACTAGCTGATTCTAATAATACGTTCTATGTTGATGACATTGATGGGAACGGACAGGATGATCTGGTTCTTAAAGGCAGAAAAGAATATCTCGTAGATACTGCTTTCCTTTCTAACGGAAGTCTTCCATCGATTGAGCAGGATATTGTTTCTTCGGGCGTAAAGACCCCTACAATGGCCGGTAGCTCTGCTGGTCAGTTCAGGGTTAATGAGTCAGGTAGTGCGACTTATTCACTTGCTATAGCAGCAGGGGTGGGTACTGCCGGTGTTGTCCCTCAATTATCTTTAAATTACCAAGGTAATACAGGTAATGGGTTACTGGGCAAGGGGTGGTCTATTGGGGGCTTTCCGGAATTACCCGTTGCCGACAAACATTGGCCACGGACGGAAAAGCTTTACCTATCAGCTGGAGTCCTTCGGACAGGTTTTGTCTGGATGGCCAAAGGCTAATTAATGTTTCCAGTAAATCTTATGGTGCGGACGGCGCACAATACCGTACTGAGATCGAATCTTTTGTAAAAGTCACATCTCACGGCAGTATAGGAACGGGTCCTGCCTACTTTACCGTTGAAAGAAAAGATGGCTCAACCAGTTGGTACGGTAATACAGCCAACTCAAAGTCTTATGCCAATGTGTCAGAAGGTAAGGTTCTCTCATGGATGCAGAACGAATTTCAGGATAGCGTTGGAAATAGAATTGAATTCGAATATGAAGGTGATTCTGATAGTGGGAAGCGAATCCACGAAGTAAGATATGCATATGGAGCAGGAGCTAATGCGGCTTCAGTCCAGTTTACTTATTCGGATAGGCCTGATTACTTACAAGCTTACACTGCCGGGTACCTTTTTAATACAACGAAACGGCTTTCCAAAATTACGTCTGCCGCTGATGGCAATACCCTGCGTGAATATAATATTAATTACCAGCTGGTAGCTGATAATATATCCAAGAATCAGACCTCCCTTATAGATAGTATTCAAGAGTGTGTAGGCAGCAATTGCTTGCCGGCACTCTCATTTGAGTGGTCTCAGTACTCCTTAAATTACGGAACTTCCAGTGGATCTGTTGATTTTACGGCAAACAAGAGCCGCTCTTTAAGAGATTTCCAATTTGGCGACTTCAATGGCGATGGATACCAAGATGTTGTTTGGTTGGAGATGGATACTGATAGTGCGAGTGATCAGGATCATCAAATTAAGTATGCATTATCAAATGGCGCATACTTAGCTCCTGCCACTTATTCAAATGGCCAAAAATATTTATTCTCCGGGGCAAATGCAAACGAGGATATCAGTATTGCGGTTTTAGATTACAATGCTGATGGCCGCTCAGATATTGCTGTATACGATGACCGCTACACCAGTAAAACTTGGCATGTCTACCTTTCTACTTATGTGGATTCCCAGTGGAAGCTTTCATCCGATCCTATTGATACCGGAGTAGGAGAGAGGGATGGTGTCTTTGTCGATGTCAACTCTGATGGTCTGTCCGATTTGGTTGTGGTGGGTGGATCAACTTTACTAGTCTATCCCTTACGGGCTAGCTCGGATCCAATTAGTTCCAAGACTTATTATCGGTTCGGCTCAGCTAAAAGCTATTCCTTAGAGTTGCCTTCCGGTAAATCCATAAGCCGTTTGACCAACTCTCCATTGAAAGCAGCTACTGCGGATTTCAATGGGGATGGTAATGTTGACATTCTGATTGCTTTGGAGAGACCTTATGTTAGCGGTTGTAAGGACCCTGACAATAAAGTGGTGGACTTGGATTTTTGCCTTGATGAAAATGGGGATTTGAGAAGCGGTTTTAAATATATTTATTCGGCAGGACCCTCTGGGCATGCGGCTTTTGTATTTAACGCTGAAACAGATAGCTACGACCTTTTTGCAAGCCTGGGAGGTAATACTGCAAAGTCTCATGTCGCAGCGGACTTTAATGGTGATGGTTTAACTGACCTGCTATTGCAGGAATCTTCTTCGTCAAATCTTTATCTCAGTACTGGGAAACAACTGGTAAAAGTAACCCCTAGCAGGTTTGCTTCAGAGCAAGCCGGAGCTCTGGACTATAACCAGGATGGGATGCTGGATGTTTACTGGCCTGATCATGATGCGGGATTGTTGCGGGTAGAACTTTGGGATCCCCAGACTTCCAGCTTTGGAAAGTCTATCTTTATTCAGACTGTACCCAATAATGACGATTACCTACACATCTTTGCTGATATCAATGGGGATAATCAGCCGGATTATCACAAGATAAGCGATGAAGGCTTTTTAACATCCTATGTATCCAACTATGGGAACTCTGCAAATAGGGATATTCCCAACAAGGTATTAACCAAAATTGACAATGGGCTGGGTAATACCACTGATATCTCCTATACCAGCACCATTAGGAGTTGGTTCTATAGTCGCCTTGAAATGTCGAAAACCCTTGAAGGTAAGGAGTGTACTACTACTCCGTCTGAGAGAGATGAGAACGGCGTAGAGATCCCCGGAAGTACATATTGTTATCTAAAGCAGGCCGCTAACACGGCGGACTTTTATACTGCACTGAATGGTCCATGGGTCCTTCCGGAGGATAGTGTCACCCTAGGAAAAGATGCACCGGTTCTCGATGTGTTGATACCGATATACTTAGTTTCTAAAGTGGAGAGTACTTCTCCAGCTGCCGGCTCCTCTCCCGGTGCTGTTGATTACACGGCGAAAAGTGCTGTTTCGTATGAATACGCACAGATGAAACTGCAGGCTGCTGGGCGAGGGATGCTGGGCTTCCAGAAGATCTCCACAACTGATGAGCAAACGGGTGTAGAGACATCCACTTACTACCGCCAGGACTACCCGTTCACTGGTATGCCCTTGCAAACCGAGGTTCGGTCTGCCTCAAAGGCATTGATACGAAAGGCTGCCAATACCTGGAGCTTGAAGGGTTGGAATGGTTCTGACACCTCTGTGTATCCTTATCAGCCATATCTAGAAAAAGTAGTAGAGGAAACCTATTCTCTTGAAAATAACGGAAGTTCACATGGTGAGCACCTGCAAACCGTTATTACAGAGAATAGTTATGATAATGATGGAAACGTTACCTCAATAAAATTGAGAACTATTGATGAGGCCACTGGTGAGCAGTTTATTAAAAATACACTCAACTGCTTTGGCGGCTCTATGGCTGCCCATCCGAGCTCACTTTGTTCCGGTGGTACTGATTGGGAGTCAGAAAAGGGGCGCTTGAGCTTTGCCAGGGTAATCAACAGCCGCCCGGGCCAGGCAGATCATGTTCGTGAATCTGCCTTTACTTATCATACCGTTGGAAGTTTAAAGGGCCTGCTCCTTACAGAGGTTGCTGAGCCAAATAATGCTGAGTTTACGCAAACCACTACTTATGAATATGATGGCTTCGGTAACATTCAGAAGAAGACTTTGAGCGCAGAGGGTGAACAGAGTCGCTATACACGGACTGTTTATGATATTTCTGGGCGTTTTGCGAATAAGAATTACAATAGTCTTGAGCATTTAACAGAAGAAGTAATCAGTCGAAATGCATATGGAGCGCCCCTGGAAGTTCATGGGCTGAATGGCTTTAAGAGTTACTTTAGCTATGACGTGTTGGGCCGTGAGACTTATCGCTACGATAACTCTGGAGCGGATGCACGAACTCAGTATTCACTCTGTGGTTCAGGTTGTATTACCGGTGCAAAATATAAGGTTGTAAAAAGTAACAGCACTGGATCTACCTCTGTCGAGTATATGGATGCGCTTGGAAGAGCAATTCGTACAGAAACTCAGGGTTTTGATAAAACTATTTATATTGACCAGGAATATGACAGTCTTGGCAGGGTGAAATATGTCAGCGAGCCTTACTTTTCTGGTAATGGCCGGGTTTGGAGTAAGACTGAATATGACCTGTTAGGGCGAGCAGTAAAAGTTACTGCACCTGATAGTTCGCAGTCCTCAGTCATTTATGATGGTCTCACGACTGTTACAGTAAATGATAAGGTTCAAAAGAAAACAGAGAAGAAAAATGTTCTCGGGGAGTTGGTAGAAGTTATTGATGCGCTTGATGGTCGTATCAGCTATGAATACGATAATCAGGGCAATCTTCATAAAGCCCACTCTTGGGGACTAACAAATTCGGCAGGAACACATGTTGAAGAGAATGATGGCCTCACCTATCCAATTTCTGTTGTAATTTACTACGATGATTTGGGCCGCAAAACCAGGATGGATGATCCAGATAAGGGTGAGTGGTCCTATACCTATACCAAGTATGGCGAACTCGAAACCCAGACCGATGCCAATGGTCATAAGGTCGAGTTCACTTATGATACTTTGGGGCGCAAAAAAACTCGTATCGATCGCCGCAATGGCAGCACTATTACCGGTAATGTAACTTGGCATTACGATACCGCCAGCAATGGGGTGGGGCAGCTCGAGTTGGTGGAGGACTCCATTAGCGGCTACCAAGTGCTCCATCAGTACGATGGTATTGGCCGTAACAATACACAACTGGTGGATTTCGATGGTACTGGCCCGCAAGTGGCTTATGTGACTACCACAGAGTTTGATAGTTATGGGCGTGTATCCAAAACGTATGATGCTCTGGATGACTTGTTATCCAGTGGTCAGTCTGGTACTGAAAACCATTACAACAACTATGGGCACCTTGAGAAGATCACCGATCTGGGTTCGGGGGATTTGATCCAGCAGGTGCTGGAACATACTGCCCGTGGTCAGTTAAAACGCCAGCTATTGGGTAATGGTGCAACGAATGCCTACGGATATGATAGCGAGACTGGGCGTTTGCTGATTCAGACCTCAGATGTATTGGGGGTATTCGGTGTTCAGAATATTCGTTACAGCTGGGATACACTTGGGAATTTGAAAAGTCGCCATAACCAGAGCGGCAGTAAAGATCTGAGGGAAAGCTTCTGCTACGACGCCTTAAATCGGCTGGTGAAGAGCCATATCGGCTCGGGTGACTATAACTGCTCAGGACTGGCCTCTTCTCAGCAGGATCTGCGTTACAATGCTATCGGTAATATTGTCTATAAAGCTGGCGTTGGCGATTACACATACGGAAATAATGCGGGCCCACACGCTGTTACCTCTGCTGGAGGTGTCGCCTATCGCTATGATAACAATGGCAATATGATTTCCGATGATTTTGATGGTGGTCGTAAAATTGAGTACACCACCTTTGATAAATCAGAGCGAATCGAGAAGGGAAATCATATAACCGAGTTTCTCTATGGTGTGGAGCGATCCCGCTATTACCGTAAGGATACCAATAGCACAACTGGCGAAGTCACTGAAACCTGGTATATCGGCAACATCGAGCGTATTGAAAAGTCCTCCAACCCTGGTGAAATCCAGTGGAAGCGTTACCTTGCGGGGACAGCGATCTATACCCTGACTACAAACTCTAACTATGCAGTACAGTCGACAGAAAAAGTATTCCAGTACCTGGATCACCTGGGTTCAGTAGACCTGCTCACCGATGAGGGCGCAAATGTAATTCAGCAAATGTCCTTCGATGTGTGGGGGCAGCGCCGCAATTCTTCGGATTGGAGTGCGCTGAGCCAGTCTAGCCTCGCTGGCTTTGATACAGTTAATACGACACGGGGATACACTGGCCATGAGATGCTGGATGCAGTAGGGCTCATTCATATGAACGGGCGGATTTATGATCCGAGGTTAGCCCGATTCCTACAAGCCGATGCCCACATTGACGGAACATCAAACACTCAGGGGTACAACCGTTATAGCTATGTCTATAACAATCCACTGAATGCCACAGACCCCACTGGAAATCTTGGTTTCCTGGCTGCTGCTTTCATTGGAGCTGCAATCGGAGCAGTTGGTAATGCCTCGGATATCCCAATTCTGTCAGCGATTGGCAATTTAGTGGCGTGTGCTTCCTCTGGTTGGGGGTGTGCTGCTGGGTTTGCCTTTGGCTCGACTTTAGGAGCTGGCGGTGACCTAAGTGATGCTATAAGGAATGGTGTCATTGCTGGGGCCTCTGCTTATGCCTTTACCGAAATTGGGACTGCATTTAATGGGACTTCCCTAGAGGGGGATTACTCCATATCGGTACTCACGGCCTTGTCGGAGGTATCACTAATGTCCTTAGAGGTGGTAAATTCGGCCATGGCTTCATCAGTGCCGGCTTAACCAAAGCAGTTGGAATTAATCAGCTTATACCTGGTGTAGGAGAAGGCTTGGATGTAGCACGTATTGCTGCTGCCGCCGTTGTCGGGGGCACGATATCGGAGCTCACAGGAAGTAAATTCGCAAATGGCGCTATTACCTCTGGCTTTGGACAAGCTTATAATGGCAACTCTTACTGGGACGACGTTAGTGATGCACTAGAGGTTGCCGCAGATTTAGGAGCAAGCGCTGCTGAGTTTTTAGCGCCAACTGCGGCGAAGTGCGCTTCAGGTGGGTGCAGTTCAGCTGAATATGCGCAGGCTGTTGTTGAGGTAGGTTCTTATCTTGTTGGAGGAGGTGTTGCGGCAGTTGGCTTTAGAGCTGCGACGAAAGCGATCAAGCTTTACAAAGCTGGAAAAGTTTCGAGCGGCGCAAGCCAAACTCTAAGAGGGGCCGCTAATCCAAAAGTTAGGGCGGCGATTGAAAGAGGAAAGCAAGCTCATAGGGAGCTTGATCAAAAAGTAGCACAAAAGCCTGGATGGCAAGCTAACCCGCCGCTACGAGGGGCAGACGGGAAAATCCATAAACCGGATGTTGTTACGCCAAATGGTCGATTTATGGAGTTGAAGCCTAACACTCCTTCCGGGCGAAGAGCAGGAGCACGCCAGGCTCAGCGTTACCAAGAACAGCTCAGTATGAAAGGCAGAGTTATTTACTACGATCCTTAAAGAAGAGTTTATGAATAGAATAGAAAATTTGGCGAAGGGCTACCTTACGCCTTCGCTTAAAAAGAGCGGTTTTAAAAAGAAAAAGCTTTCTTGGAATAGGAACAGAGGCTCGTTTATCGATGTTATTGAAATACAAGAGTCAAAAGGTAGTGTGCATGGTTGCGAGCGCTTCACCATAAATATTGGCGTATTTATTCCAAGCTTTTATGAACTCGTGTGGAATGAGCCATATAAAGGTTTTGTAAAAGAAGTAGATTGCGTTGTCCGATTTCGCTTAGGTGCCTTACTACAAGAAGATTTTACTGGAAAGGCGTTGGATACGTGGTGGGATCTAGAGGCTGATGAGGATGTTGATAAAACTGGTGTTGAATTAAAGTCTGATCTTGAAGGCAAGGTTTTACCATTCCTAGATTCAATGTCTGATTTAAATCACCTGCATGACTTTATCGACGATATGGCTGGTTGGCAGCAGCAGTACCCTCTGATGCAAATTTATTTTGCATTGATAAAGAACTCCTTAGGTGACAAAGAGTGCTCTGTTAATATTTTGAATGATTTGATTTCAGGGAAAAATCAAGCATGGGCAGATCGGGCCAAAAAAGTGGCATCAGCATTACCGTAAGAGAGTTAATTCAGCTTTTAGACGGCTTAGAAATAATACTTAACTGCCAGTAAATAGATGGAATTAGATGAAATTTAAGGCGCGTCAGGCGCCTTTTTTGTGTAAGTGTGTCAGCGGGCTGTTCAGAGCAAACCAGTACGCCCGTTCAGGTGTGGCCAGCGTAGTGCAAATCCGCCTAGCCCGCGCATGATGCAGAACTGGCAACAATTAGTGAGAGTGCTGCACAAGCGATAGCAGGTAATCCGGACGGGGTTGCTCAATGGTTGCATGAAAAAGCTTACGGGATTTCCAAAAGGTATAAAGTGGAGCTTGGTGTTGGGGGGTATACTCATCCAGCTTCAGCCAGCAGGTTTCATTATTGGGGCTTAAAATGCCCTTTATTTTTTGGGATGGATATCTTTCGAATCAACAGAGTTTATATAAATTTACTTGTTCCTCATTCAATAACGCAATGAACAAAGCATTTCCAATTTCTTCAACTGATGCACAAATAGGGGGATTTATCAAAGGTGTAAAATCTAACAGAGGGGCCCCTATGTCTATAAGCCCTAGACCTTTGGTTCTATTGCTATTCTTTTGTAGTAGTGCTCTCGGATATGAGAGTCTAACCACTGAGGTTAATTTTTTCTCTTTAATGGCATCTCCGGCAAAATATAAAAATAGAGATGTTGATGTGGTTGGTGTGCTGGGGCTCGGATATGGACGAGAAGGGCATCTCTATTTCTCGAGGGAGCAGTATGAGGCAGGTATTACAAATAATGCCATTAAGGTAATCCTCCCAAAGGGGTTTCAATGCTCCGGGAGCTGCGGAAAATACTATCTTTTATCCGGTACGGTGAGGGTCGACAATGGAGGGCAGTTAAGGTTTATAGATGATGTGCAGTATATTGTTTGGGCTGGTAATTATCTGTGGCCGGCTGAGAGTAAGATAGAAGAAGAGAGTGATAGGTAGGCTTATATTTGGTGGTAAATGATAGTGCCAGTTGAGTGTTATAGTAAGATGTTTAGGGCTCTCAGGTTTTTCTGAAGCCCTTTCTCCATTCCTTATTGCTTTCCCTATATATAAGCAAAAAACAATTACCGCATACGTAGTCTGACAAATTCAGCTGCACTACCTATGCAAGAATCACTTGTCTGGAAGTCGATCGTACGGTTTGCCGCCTGTGCTGCTAGGGCGATAGATAGCGCGTGGGAACAGTAAGAATTTTCCGTTGAACAGGCTATGATGGCATTGTACTTGGCGCAGGACGGTTGCTTATTCATTGATTCCATCAAGTGGATATAAACCATATTGCCACTAAGAGCCTCTACCAGGCGAACAGCCTTATCTTCGTCATCCAGTGCAAAGGCGCTGGTGGAGATGGCTGATAATACACACAGGCCGGCTAATTTTTTGATTGTGGTTTTGAATTTCATTTTTTACTCGTTAGTAGTTGGTTTTTCTGTAATTGGTTATTGGAATTTTGCTGGAAAATTGGCATTACGAGCTAATAGAGGGTGCTCGGTTGCCCCAGTCTTTAATTGGTGAGAATCCAGTTTAACTTACCCAGTAGTTCTGAAAATGTCCCTCTAGGTGTCATACTAATCTCAAATACCGTTTCACTTATCGGGTGCATAATTTTAAGTTTGGATGCATGCAGTAACAATCGTGTGCAATCATATTGTCTGGCAAAAAACCGATTGTGTGAAGACTTTCCATATTTGGGACAACCGATAAGTGGGTGGTGGATATGCTTGAAGTGCCTGCGGATCTGGTGGCGGCGGCCGGTTTTTAGTTGGATTTCAACCAGGGAGTAACGGCTGGTGGGGTATCGATCTACTTCATAGGGCAGCTCAACGGTATCCAGTCGGCGGTATAGGGTGATTGCTGACTTGCGTGGTAGATCAGTTTTGGGGCGCTTGCGTTGATGTTTGAAATCTGCGACAGGTGGTAGAGGGTAGTCGATAACTCCCTGTTCAGGGCAATAGCCCCGGCATACTGCGAGGTATTTTTTGATGGAGTTTTCGCTTTCCAGCTGTTGCTGTAAAAGGGTGGCCATCTCACTACTTTTGCCAAAGATAATAACTCCAGAAGTAGGCTTGTCCAGGCGATGTACGGGATACAGGCGGTGACCGCTTAAGTCCCGCAGGTATTGAAGTAAAATGCGATTTTCGCTGTGGTCTATTTCTGAGCGGTGCACGAGCCAGCCCTCTGGTTTAAAGGCTGCCAGAAGGTAGTCATCCTCGAAAATGATTTCAGGTTCGTTGTTCATCCGCTAATAATATTTACCATATCGCAGGGGCATTGTATGGCGGTATGGCAATCATTGCATCTGGGGGTGTTGAGCTGCCTTCTTCTAAGGTTGTGGGGAATAATTTTCTAATAAATAATAAGGTTTAAGGTTGACATGCCTGAATTAGTGAATAAACTGCAGGGGTAGTTTAGTAACCACCTAGTTAAACGTGGACAGCAACCACGAAGGAGCCATGAAATGCGAAATGTAGATATCAGCAACCTGTTTTTTTGATCGCTTTTCATGTGCACTTGCTTGAAAAGTGATTGAGCTTTTCAAGCCGGAATTCTTAAGAGCCCTGGCATTTGCCGGGGCTTTTTTGTTTAGGGCTTTGGAGAGCTTTTAATGATTTATTGGATCAATCCAAGGACTCTATATGCCTGTAAAAATTGTACTTAATAAAAACGCATCTTCAGGTAGTGTGCCGGTAAAAATATTTACCGATAAGGTTGAGCCGGCTGCTTTAGAACAGCTAAAGAATATTGCTCAATTGCCCATTATTCATTCCCATGTGGCGGCAATGCCGGATGTTCACTTGGGGCGAGGGGCGACAGTTGGTTCGGTGATTCCTACGTTTAGTGCAGTCATACCATCCGCAGTAGGTGTGGATATTGGCTGCGGCATGAATGCGGTGCGAACTTCGTTGCATGCCCATCAGTTGCCAGACAGCCTAAAAGCATTGCGGGAGGCCATTGAGGTGAAAGTACCCGTTGGACGGGGTCGTCATAAGATGATTACTGCCAGGGAATCTGCCTGCAAAATATTAGCTCCCGGTGTAGATAGGTTGTTTGAAAAGCATCCTGGGCTTATGAAGAAGTTGCGTCAGCCCCAGAAAACCTGGGTTACCCAAATGGGGACATTGGGTGGAGGCAATCACTTTATTGAAATTTGTCTGGATGAGAGTAATGCGGTGTGGGTGATGCTACATTCCGGCAGCCGAGGTATTGGTAGTGCAATTGGAGAGCATTTTATTCAATTGGCACGCCGGGATATGGCTGGAAATATGCAAAATATGCCAGATAGGGACCTGGCATATTTTTCTGAGGGAAGTAGCCACTTCAATGATTACATTGAAGCTGTAAATTGGGCACAGGAGTACGCCAGGTTAAACCGGCAGGAAATGATGAAGCTTGTGTTGAATAGCCTGGGGGCTTACGTGCCGAAGTTTACCTTAACGTCAGAGGCTATTAACTGCCACCATAATTACGTAGTGCGCGAGCGCCACTTCGAACGGGATGTCTATGTGACACGTAAGGGGGCGATCAGTGCCCAAAAGGATCAGATGGGGATTATTCCCGGTTCGATGGGGGCGAAATCATTTATTGTTCGTGGGCGTGGAAATCCCGAATCCTTTTGCTCCTGTGCCCATGGTGCTGGCCGTAAAATGAGTCGCACCTCGGCTCGTCAGCGATTTACTCGAGGCGATCTTGAGTCTCAGACGCATGGCGTAGAATGCAGAAAGGATAAAGGTGTGATTGATGAGATACCCGCTGCCTATAAGGATATTGATGAGGTGATGAATAATCAGCTGGATTTGGTTGATGTGGTACATACGCTGCGCCAAGTGATTTGCATAAAAGGGTAGGCTTGACTGGTTCACCCTTTATGAGAACTTTGAAAAATAATGGATTTTAATTTTATGAGTGCTATTGAATTCAATTTGACAATGAATTTACCTGTCGAGTTTCCTCGGCTTTTATCGTTGATTAGGCAAGGCCAAATACTATGAAAAAATACACCCCTAAGAAAGTCGCCAAGCCTCGTAATTACGTGGCTTGTAATCCACTGCTAAAAAAAGGTGGTGCCCACACTAAGGCTAAGTCGGGCGCTCGCTTTAAAAGTAAGCAAAAAATGTTAAAGGAGGCGCGGGAGCGGAGTAGCTCCCGCGACTATTTGAGGCTATTTCACTTCCTTGACGCCTCCCTGCAATTTGTTCCCCTCTAACCCTGGTTTCTCTTTTTACTGATCGGCTTGTGGCCAACTAGGTAGCGGTTCTAGGTAGACCCAGCGTTTTTTATAGAGCTTAAATAGTGATATCTCATGGATCACATGCTCTTGATCATTCTCCGTATACCAGGCTTTAAATTCCACTACAGACTTCTTCAGCCCTGCTTTGCTTTTAATAACTTCGAGGCGTGTCCATTGAGTCTCCAGATCGTCCGCATTGAGACCCGGGTAAGTTTCTGGGTGCCATGTTTTTCGTAGGTATGCCAGGTTTCCCATCGCATAGGCACTGTAGCGACTGCGCATCAGGGATTCTGCCATTTTCGGGTAGGCCTGCCCAGACAGGTAGAGGTTACAGCAGGCTTTGAACTTTTTTCCCGAGCCGCAAGGGCAGGGCTGTTCCGTCATAAATTACTCCAGTTTCAAACCGCATAAGATGTCCAGCTGGTCATCATAGGCTTTGTAAACACTTTTTAACCTTGCTTGACGCTGGCAGAGGGTAGCATGGCTTGACGTTTTCCTGGGGGCGGTAAGATACCGACCAGCCGGTTGGTTTGGTTGAAGATGCTTGGGAGGTCATGTGTCGAGAGTCGACAAAGCTGCCATAGTCCGTGCGGCGGAAGAGGTAGTTCGAGAAAAAGGGGCGCGAAAG
Organism: Microbulbifer sp. MLAF003; assembly: GCF_030012965.1. Taxonomy (NCBI): domain Bacteria; kingdom Pseudomonadati; phylum Pseudomonadota; class Gammaproteobacteria; order Cellvibrionales; family Microbulbiferaceae; genus Microbulbifer; species Microbulbifer sp. MLAF003. Next base: position 3,154,516 of record NZ_CP120232.1, on the reverse strand, counting down.
CTCACCCTGGACGCAGTTGCTGCCCAGTGTGGTTTGAGTAAGGGTGGGCTTATCCATCACTTTCGTACCAAACAGTCACTGCTGAAGGCGATGCTGGAGGCCGCGATTGCCAGGGAGGATGCCAGTGCAGAGACTTTCGCCGCCGCTGGTGACGATGTGTTGGCGTCACGGCTTAAAGCGATTTTCGAGCTGATGGAAGATGATGAGGGGCTGCCGCGAGCGTTGATTGCGGCAGTCGCAGAAGATCCCGCCCTGCTTGAGCCGGTCAAGTGTAACGTTATCGAAATGCGCGGTGAAATTGACAGCTCATACGGTGACCCTGAACTTGCCCAGTTATTGATTCTTGCTGCCCAAGGTATGTTCCTGGGGCGGGTGCTGGGTGTTATGGAGTCCGAGGACCCAATGTTTTCCCGCCTGCGCGAACGGCTGCTGATGTTGTCGGCAGAGCTTACCTGAATACCTGATCTTCAGTTAAATAATTTATTGGATAGTGAAATATGAAATTGTCGGTAAATTCTCGCATCTCCCTTGCCTTGGTGGTAGCGGCAGCGGCGATTCTTGCGGGGTGCTCTGGTTCTGAGGCGGATGAACAGCAGGTTGAGCGCTTGTGGCCGGTAAAAGTGGCTACGGTCACCAATGTGGCGGAAGTGGCGGATCGCCAGTTTGCCGGTCGTGTAAAGGCGGTCCAGAGTGTGGATCTCTCCTTCCAGGTTGGTGGCAAGTTAGACAAGTTGAGTATCAGGGAAGGGGAAATTATTCCTAAGGGAACCCTGATTGCTGAGTTGGATGATCGGGATTATCGCCGTCGAGTGAAGGAAGCCAAAGTAAACGTGGAGTTGCTGGAAAAAACCTTGAAGCGGCAGCGCTCCCTGGCGGGATCGAAGGTCATTTCTCAGCAGCAACTGGATGAAACAGAAAGTAACTTTGATCTGGCAAAAGTAACATTGGAAAAGGCAGAACAGGATTTGGCCTATACCCAATTGCGAGTGCCTTTTGATGCATTGGCAACTCGACAGTTGGTAGAGAATTACACCAATGTGCAGCCGGGCCAGGCAATTGTTCGGTTGCAAAACATCTCTGAGGTGCGTATTCAGATTTCTGTGCCGGAAAAATTGTTGGCTACAGGAAATGAAGATCAAATCAGCTCTATCACAGCGGAGTTCGAGTTCCTACCCGGTCAAAAGTTTGAACTCAAATACCGTGAGCACCAGGCTGAAGCCGATAGTGTAACCCAGACTTATGTGGTTGAGCTGGGTATGCCCCGCCCCGAAAATGTACAAATTCTTCCAGGCATGACAGCTCGTGTGAACGTAAAGCTGAAAGAAGCTACCGGGGATTTCTGGATTCCATTGGCAGCAGTACAGACTGGTGCTGAAGGTAATCCATATGTGTGGCAGATTAACGAAGATCAATCAGTATCCAGGGTACAGGTGGCGCTTGGCCAGACCAATGGAGAAGCGGTTCAGATTACGGATGGTCTCACCCCTGCGATGAAGCTGGTGGCTGCGGGAGGTCAACATCTTTATGACGGTGCAAAAGTACGCAACTATGCACAACGTTAATTTTCAAATGACCTCAGGCCCTGGCAAGAGTGGGGAAGTATCGTGAAGATTTCTGATGTATTTATTCAGCGCCCAGTGTACAGCTGGTTATTGATGCTGATCTGTCTTGTAGGTGGGATCTGGGCATTGTCGGATATTGGCCGACTAGAAGACCCAGCATTTACCATTAAAGAAGCGCGGGTATTTACTCTCTATCCGGGCGCAAGCGCGCAGCGGGTAGAAGAGGAGGTAACGGAAAAATTAGAGGTTGCGATCCAACAGATGGGACAGCTGGACAAAGTGACCTCAACTTCCAGTCCGGGCATGTCGGAAATTCGCGTCCAGATAAAGGATCAATACGCTTCGGAAGAGCTGGCGCAAGTCTGGGATGAACTGCGTCGGAAGGTTAACGATGCCCAGCGTGAGTTGCCCAGTGGCGCCATGCAATCCGTGGTTAATGATGACTTCGGCGAGGTTTATGGTATTTACTATGCGGTAACCGGTGATGGTTTTTCGCTGACAGAAATGCGCGAAATTACTAAAGCAATTCGTCGCGAGCTACTGAGTGTTGAGGGGGTAGCGAAGGTTTCCCGCTCCGGCATTATCGATGAAGTGGCCTATTTGGATATAGACGAATCGCGCCTTGCTCAGTTCGGCTTCTCGCTTGATGACCTGGCCCAGGTACTGCAGGTGGAAAGTTCCACCCAGCGTGTAGGTGAAATAGAAGGTCAGGACCTCCGAACTCGTATCGTGGTCGACAATCCAGCCAGTGATCTTGAATCCGTTCAGAATATTCTCGTGGGTGTACCGGGCTCTACTGCGATGTTGGCAGTACGGGATATTGCGGATGTATCCCTCGGTTATGACGAGAACCCGAACTTTATTGCACGATTTAATGGTAAGCCGGCCATTTTGATTGGTGTGGCCGGAGCTGAAAATACAAATATCGTAAACGTGGGAACGGCAGTGGAAGCCAAGCTCAATGAGCTTAAGCTGGGTTTGCCTCTCGGGGTAGAAATCCAGCCGGTTTATGAGCAGCACAAAGTGGTTGAGGAGAGTGTCGACGGTTTTCTTTTTAACCTGATCTCCTCGGTAGTGATTGTTACTCTGGTCCTATGCCTATTTATGGGTTGGCGCTCAGGTGTAGTAGTTGGTGTGGTACTGGGGCTGACCGTGCTCGGTACTGTACTGATTATGAACCTGTTTGGTTTGAACCTTCAGCGTATTTCCCTGGGTGCCCTGATTATCGCCATGGGTATGTTGGTAGATAATGCTATTGTAGTTGCTGAAGGCATGCTGATGGGGGTGCAGAAAAAAGAAGCACCACAGAATGCTGCTCGCCGTGTAGTTCGCCAAACTTTCTGGCCACTTTTAGGCGCCACCATTATTGGGATCATGGCTTTCTCCGGTATTGGCCTTTCCGATGATGCCACCGGTGAATTCCTCTTCTCGCTGTTCGCTGTGATTGGTATCTCACTATTGTTGAGTTGGATTTTGGCAATCACTATTACTCCTTACCTTGGCTACCACTTGTTCAAGCCGGGTAAGAATGCTGATAGTGAAGACCCTTACAGTGGCCGTTTTTACCGTATGTATGCGGGAGTCCTATCCGGTGCCCTGAATCGCCGGGGGGCACTATCGCTTTGCTGGTTGTCGTGACCATGGTCAGTTATTTTGGCTTTGGTTTTGTCAAGCAGGGTTTCTTCCCTAACTCCAATGCTCCGCTTTTCTACGTGAATTATCTCCTGCCCCAGGGCAGTGATATTAATCGCACAGAAAATGCGCTGCAAAAAGCTACAGACTATTTATTGGAGCAGGAAGAAGTAGTTTCGGTGACTGCGGTTGCCGGTAGCGGTGCGGACCGCTTTATGCTGACCTATGCCCCAGAGCCACCTAATTCTGCCTATGGCCAGCTGATTGTGCGCACAGAGAATCGCGAGCAAATTGCTGGCCTGATAGACCGGGCTAAAGCAGAGTTGCGGGATTCCCAGCCGGAAGCGCTTATCACCTTTAAACGCCTGGTATTTGGTCCGGGTGGTGGTGCCGATGTGGAAGTGCGTATTTCCGGCCACGATTTCAACACCCTGCGTGCGCTCGCCGAAAATACTGAGCAGCTTTTCCGGGAAAATGGTCTGAAGGATATCCGCCATAACTGGCGTGGCCGAGAGCCCACGATTCGTGCCCATCTCGATAATGAACGGGCTCGTGTCGCTGGTGTCACGAATACGGATATCAGCCGAACTATCCAGTTTGCGACTGCCGGTTATCGTGTAGGGGATTTTGAAAGTGGCGACCGTATTATCCCGATTGTCGCGCGCATGCCTGAAGGTGATCGCAATCAGGTTGGCTCCCTGCAGGATCGCTTGGTGTGGAGTCCGAATGAGCAGGGCTATATTCCAGCGGGGCAATTGGTCAAAGACTTTGCGACTACCGCTGAGGAAGGTCTGATCCAGCGTCGCGACCGGGTCCCGACAATAACGATCAGTGCCGAGGCCCCGGAGGGAGTCACCGCTATGGCCGCCTTTAATCGTATTCGCGCAGGGGTTGAGGGTATGCCTTTGCCCCCGGGTTACCATACAGAGTTCGGCGGTGAATATGAGAGCTCTACGGATGCACAGAAGTCATTGGGTAAAGGGTTGCCGCTGGGATTCCTGATTATGATCCTGGTATCGATCCTGCTGTTTGGCACCGTACGCGAGCCGCTGATTATCTGGTTGGTGGTGCCCATGTCTCTGGTGGGTGTGGTGGTAGGCCTGCTGCTGACAGGCTTGCCGTTTGGCTTTATGTCACTTCTCGGCGTATTGAGCCTATCTGGTATGTTGATTAAAAATGCGGTGGTATTGGTGGATGAAATTGAGGTGCAGACTGAAGCTGGCCTGCCACGGTTGACGGCAATTCAACGCGCCAGTGTTAGTCGTTTGCGCCCGGTATTTCTGGCTGCAGTGACAACTATTTTGGGTATGTCCCCGTTATTATTTGATGCATTCTTTGCCGATATGGCAGTGACCATTATGGGCGGACTGGGCTTTGCAACGGTACTAACCCTGATTGCTGTGCCGGTGTTTTATGCGGTCTTCCATAAGGTGAAGCCCACGGAGGTGCTGGGTTCAGAAGAAGGCTCGAAAAAGAAACTGGAGTCGCAGCCCAGTTCGGAGCCAGTATCTGCCTAATCAGGTAAAAGCTGGGTAAAGCTGGCTCAATTGAATAGACAAAATTGGGGCGCAGAAAGGATAACTTTTTGCGCCTTTTTTGTTTTCGAAAAACTCCTTTCTGATTTCACTGGCAACTTCCCTGTGCTTTTGTCGTGAAATCTAATTTGATGGGAGATCTGCGAACCAAAATTTGACAGAGGTAATATTCAAAAGCAGGGTTTTCAAGTAGGCTAGTAGCTGGATTTGATTGGTAGTAGTTGTATGAGTGTTCGATCAATTTCAAAACAGTTTACAGTGATCTGTTTCTTGTTTTTCAGTGTTACCGCACTTGCTGCACCCTACGAGCGGGCCGAATGGCTGCCACGTTGGTCAGACTTCGATAGTGACTGCCAGGATACCCGCCATGAGCTGTTAATCCGCTTTTCCCTATCCCCGGTTACCTATACCCGCAGTAACGGTTGTAAGGTGGATACCGGTTTATGGTTGGATCCCTATACCGGCAATTTTTACAGCAGGGCATCAGACCTGGATGTGGAGCATATAGTACCGTTGAAGTGGGCACATGATCACGGCGGGGCAGCTTGGAGCCGTGAGAAGAAAAGAAGATTTGCCGAAGATATTGAGAATCTGTGGTTAGTGGATGATGGGCGCAACCAGAGTAAGGGGCACAAAGGGCCTGATGAGTGGATGCCCCCTTACGAGCCTGTTGGCAAAATTTATGTTCAGCGCTTTATTTCCATTGTAGAAAAGTATGGATTGCGCTTGAGTATTGCTGAATCCAAACAGCTCCGTGCACTGGCAGGTGATAGCTAGGGCAAAAGAGATATTTTGCCTGTCATAGCGGCGGGATTTCGTATAGCATTTTCGCTTTATGGGTAATACGGCGAATATGCAGGGAAGACAACGATTACTAATTGAGTATTTTCGCCGCTGTTATCAGGCCGATAGCCACGATCTGTCGCTTTCAAATATTGCTCGACTGGCCGAAAACCGCTGTTCGTTCATTGCTGAACAGGATTACCTGAGTAGCGGTGAGTTACACAGGGTTCCGTTACTGGATGCCTCTGCCACAAAGCTGATAGAGCTGACAGATGCTTACAGAAAAGAACGCCAGCTAATCTACACTAGTTTTTTTATTTGTGGCCAGCTTTTCAGTCAAAGCGGTGTAACAAACCAACGTAAGCTTTTTGCACCTCTTTTATATTTTCCCGCCCGGATTTATCGTGAAGATAATAGTTTCGTTGAGATCAATACCACCGATCTGCGAATTAATTTTCCTGTGCTTCGGCTAACTCTTAAGCCTGATATTGATCCTGAGGTGATGGGTTCTTTTCCACAGCTTCAGTTTCCTTTGGATTCCTCTCAATTGGCTGATGTAGGGCGCTGGATGCATGAACACAGCTTGCTCGGTGGTTTGGAGGAATTGGGTCGCTGGCCGAGTCTCCAGTCAGGAGCCCAGATTAGGGAAAAGACTAATGCCTCACAGCCAGAGCTAATCAGTGCCGCTGCAATAATCCTGGCTGATCGATCCAGAGGTTCACGTGGCGTTTTGCACGAGTTAGGGCAGCTGGCTTGTGAGCAAAATCTCCAGGTGCCGCTGCATTTAGTTTTGGGGGGAATCTGACAGCTTTATTGCAAGCTGCAGCGAACCCGAGATGTTACCTGGGCTATTGAGCCAGGCTCAGGAGCGAGCATTACGCAATGCGGCTCATTTCCCTCTTAGCCTTGTCTCTGGCCCACCGGGTACGGGAAAGAGCTTTACCATTGCAGCTATGGCTATAGACCAGATGTTGCATGGCGACGCTGTTTTGGTTGTGTCCAAAACACCAGAAGCCATTGATGTGGTAAGAAACAAATTACGTGAGAGCTATGGGCTCACTGAAGGCTACGTACATGCGGGGGAGCAGGGATTTACCCGCAGTTTGAAAGCGCACCTGGATACTCTGCTCAAGGAGGGTGTTGAGCCACCAAAAGAGAGTGCGGCCAAGTTGAGGCGCAGTTTGAAGGAGATTCGAAGATCACTTGGGAAAGCTGAGCGCCGTTTTTCGCGATCGCTACGGATAGCAAAATTTTTGGGGCCTGCAGGTATGGGGGCTTGGCTGGCTCGCCTGGGTGAGTCGCTACTCCGGCGGCGGCTCAATATGGACGGACTGTGGGGATTACAAGAAGCTATCGGTCAACTGCGCCAGCGTTTTGAGCAGCAGGCTGCCAGCTATATTAATGCCTGTCGCAGGGAGAAACTTGTCCGGCTATTAAACAAAGAGAGAAGTAGCCTGGTTAAATTCCATCAGGCTCTGAGGGCAAGGACCTCTAAAACCCAGGCGGAACGATTTGCCAAGACTAACATGAATTTGGTCTTGCAAGCCTATCCTATTTGGCTGGCAAGCCTGGATGAACTCAACGAGATTTTGCCATTAATGCGCGGCATGTTCGATCTGGTAATTTTCGATGAGTCCACCCAGTGTGATATTTCAAGTGCGTTACCTGCACTGTACCGAGCCAAACGTGCGGTCGTGGTTGGTGATGGCAAGCAGCTGCGACATATTTCCTTCCTCCCGGTAAAGCAACAGCAGCGTCTATGGGGGAAGTCGTTCAGTGCGGAGAACTACCTGCATCTTACAGTTATCGGGATCAATCTCTTCTTGATCTGGTATCGGACAATCTGGCTAGCCAGGATGCGGTAACCCTGCTTGATGAGCATTATCGTAGCCAGCCAGAGCTGATAGCTTTCAGTAATCACGCTTTTTACGATGATCGACTCAAAATAATGCAGGCCCGCCCTGGGAGCACCCAGGAGCTGGCCCTCTCCTTCCACCCATTAGAGGGAAGGCGAGCCAAGACTGGTAGAAATAGGGTGGAAAAAGACTGGGTTATTGCTCAATTGCGTAATTATTTTGATCGCTATGATGACAATGCTTTGAAGCCTTCTATTGGTGTGTTGTCCCCATACAGGGAGCAGGTCGATTATTTGGACAAGGAAATTTCCAAGGCTTTTTCCGCAGCAAAACTGCGAAGTTTTTCGGTACGGGTTGCTACGCCCTATGGTTTTCAGGGGGAGGAGCGCGATGTAATGCTTCTTTCCCTTAGTCTTGATGACCAATCCCTGCGGGCGGCTGCTTATCTCAATCGTGCCGATATGTTTAATGTGGCCGTTACAAGGGCCAAGGAGGAACAGCGGGTAGCATACTCCATTAACCCTGAGCTGTTGCCTCCCGGGCATCTACTGCGTCGCTATTTATCCTTTGTACCAGCTAATCTGACGGTGATGCCAAGTTGGGAGTTTTCCTGTGATTTTGCCAGGGAGGTAAGCGCGGAGCTTGATGCGGAGGGTATCGCTCACTGGATTAACTTTCCTATTGCGGGTCAGCGAGTCGATGTGGTGTGTGAGTACCAGGGAGTGATCCTGGGGGTGGATCTTATTGGCTATCCGGGAGAACACCAGCAGCATTTCACCACCCAGGTTTACAAGATACTGCACCGGGCGGGAATTCGGGTTTTGCCTCTGCCTTACTTTAATTGGGTTGAGAACAAGCGGGCTTGTATCGAGCGTCTAATTGTAGAGCTTCGCGGAGCGTTGGTGGAGAGAGGCCAACAGCTGGCTTAGGCAATTAACCTGATTATGAAATGAAAGTTGCGCCGGGGCTGCTAGGCTTTAAGAAAGTCCAGTTTAAAGCCTTAATGAGTGCGCCTATGAAATTGTGGTTGTTGATTCCCTGCCTCTGGGTTTCTAGTGTGGCGGCTGTCGATATTATTGTTGTGGATGCGCAACAGCAGCAGGGTGTGCGAAGCCCAACCCTAAGTTTTTGCCAAGCGCGATTCTATGAAGAGGACAAGGGCAGGCTTTACTGTAACTGGGCAGTCAACTTTCGCTATGCCTGCTTTGTCTGGTGGCCGACCAATAAGATAATTCCGGCTGGAGCGAAGCTGGCTGAGCCAGTGGTTGTTGGCAAATGCGGTAATGGTGAGCCGGTATACAAGCTTCACCACTACTAGCAGAGTATTATTAACAGAGTGGTAATGGGCTCTAAAAGGGCGGTGCTGCACCCGAGCAAGTCTATTGAAATCAACCAGTTTTACCCAAGAATCTCTTGAGTTTTCATTCGGTGATCTGTCCCCTCGTTTCCCTGCTTAACCGGTCTGCCACTCAGGCTGAGGCAAGTGTGACCCAGTGTGCTGGCACCGGAATGAGGGAAGTGTTAGCTTTTGTCCTGCTCGGTATAGAGTCCTCGATCTTGCATTTCCCGCGCCTGTTTGAGGATTTCAGGCATGGCGCTGTCTTCAACAGATAAAGAATCAATGATGGCCGCCAGCAGATCAGCTGAAAACATGCATTTGCTCACTTTGCTACGCAAATTCTCAGTGGTCATTGAAATCCCTCTATCGGCCAGGGCCTGGGCCAGATCCCCGTAACGCATACCCTTCAAAGCCATAGAGGCGCGCACATAGCGGGCAATGGCCTGTTTGTAAGGAGCCAATGCTTGCTGATTGCCGAGGCTTTGCTTGTGGTCCATGGGCTCTACTCCGTTACAGTTGATATCACTATTGTGGTAAATACTATCCTTATGTGTATTATTTGCAACATAAGTTTGAAATAAGTTATTGACCGTCGTTTTTTTGATGCTATATTTGTGACCAATATTCCACAGCGAGGGAGTTGAGATGACCTGGAATCATGAAAACCTGCGCCAGTTGGCGGAAAACCACACTGGGTGGGTAGTCGAGTCTGAGGGTGACTGCCTCAGCATTTCTAACGATGAAGGTGTCGATGCGTTTGTCTACGTCGGGGAAAAGCAGATTGTTGTAGAGAGCATCCTGTTTCCAGTGAGCCAGGTTGATGATGTGGCTGCACTGAATGAGATGATTCTCCAGACACATCAGTTGGTTCCTTTGACGGCGATAGCCATCAAAAATATTGGCGGCCAGAGCTATTACGTTGCATTTGGTGCGCTGTCTGTGTCCAGCAAGGACGAAGTAGTTATCGAGGAAGTTGAAACCCTGTTTTCCAATGTGGGGGATTTCCTGGATTTGTATGCAGATCATTTTGAAATGGAGGGTGTAGCATGAGCCTGAGAAAAATCTGGACTGCCTTGAAAGGTGCGGTAAACGAGGGCACTGAAGCAGTTGCGGACAGCCAGTCTATCCGCATTCTCGACCAGGAATTGCGCGAGGCTAAGGCTGAATTGAAAGCTTGTGATGAGAACCTGACTAAGATCATGGCCAAGCGCAAGCTGGCCGAGAGCAAAGTGGAATCCTTACAGGCCGATATTGAGACTTACAGTACTCATGCTATCAGTGCCAGTGAGAAGGGCGATGACAGCCTGGCCCTGGAGTGTGCTGAGCGCGTTACTGAGCTTGAGGCCCAGTTGGAAACTGAGCAGAGCCTGCTGGAAGGCTTCCTGAACTCCGAGCGCTCACTGAAAGGCAATATTTCCAAAGCCAAGACCAATGTGCGCCGTATGGAACAGCAGATAGATCAGATCAAAGCGACTGAGTCCGTACAAAAAGCCCAGGTTGCTGTTTCCTCCCGTCACATGGGTGCTAACAGCAAGATCAAGACAGCCCTGGACAGCCTGGACCGGATTAAGAGCAAGCAGCAGGAGCGTGCAGCTGAATTGGAAGCGGCGGAAGAGCTGGCCACGGAGGAGAGCGGATCTAGCCTTGATGCCAAGCTGAAGGCGGCAGGCATCAAGCCCGGGGGCCAGGTCAGTGGTAGTGATAAACTGGCACAATTGCTGGCGAGCCGCGAAAAGGCCTGATCCAGTGCTGCTATTTAAAGTGCGACGCCTTCTGGCGTCGCTTTTTGTTAAGGCAAATATAACAACCATTCTCGTTGCCGTTCTGGGCTATGTGGTCGGCAGCTATCTGCTGCTGAGTGCTGCGGGAGAAAGCGAGATTATCGCTCCCGAAAACTTTATTTACTGGCTGGTGGTTACCGCATCGACGGTCGGCTATGGCGATTTCTCACCAGTTTCACCTGCAGGAAAAATCGTGGTGGCGGGCTGGGTGATACCGCTTGGACTGAGCCTGTTTGCGATGGTAGTTACCCGGGTAGGTTTTGCGGTTTCTGAGTTTGTGCATAGAGGAAAGAGAGGCTTGCGTATGACAAGTAATGTCAATCACACGGTCATTATCGGCTGGAACGGAACCCGAACTCTGCGCCTGATTGAACTTCTGCTCTCCAAGACCAATGGCACAACGTCTGAAATAGTGCTCTGTGTAGAGGCTGATATTGAAAACCCGATGCCTGGCAAAATTGATTTTGTGCGGGTTGAATCTTTCTCCCATATCGAGAGTATGCAGCGCGCCGGACTGGCAGAAGCCGCGAGAATTATTATCGACAACCCGTTAGATGATGTAACACTCACTACGGCTTTGTTCTGTGATAAGTACAGCCCTAATAGCCATAAAACTGCCTATTTCCAAGACGAAAATGTGGGTGAGTTACTGCGTGCGCACTGCCCGAATATCGAATGTATTCCCTCTGTAGCGGTAGAGCTTTTAGCCAAGTCTTCGCTGGACCCCGGTTCGGCACGTTTGCACCGCCAGCTTCTGGATAGTACTTATGGAATGACACAGTACAGTGTAGAGTATCGAGGGGAGCGGCCACTGCCGTTTGGTCCCCTGTTTGATCATTTCAAACAGGACTTGTCCGCAACACTGATCGCTGTCCGCCGCAAGGATGTAATAAAAATCGATGTGAATCCCGCGCTGACAGACCAGGTTAGTAACGGGGATATGCTGTACTACATCTCGGCCAAGCGGTTAGATGAAAAGCGCTGCTTCGATATAAAAATGAATGAAGGGGAAGGTATTGGTACATGTTTACCAAACTGATTAAAAAATTTAAGGGGAAGGAAGCTCCGGTAGTAAAAACGCCGGAGATTATGGGTTTGCGCCTGGGAGCCAGTTTTGAGTTGGACCCACTGGCAATTCGTCTGATCTTGGATGAACTCACCATTGAGTCCTGTTCCCCCACACAAATTATCAAAGCAGCTGGTGTGGTGGAGTTGGACGGTACATGGGTTTATCGCTTCTATACCGACGATGATGCTTGGTTGCAGGTAGTAGCTGAAGGTGGCCAGAGTGATGAGCATGTCGTGGATGTAAAGCTGTTTCACTTTTACGATACCCAGGATGTTTCTAGCCAGCAGGTTTGGGATACTCTGTTAAAAGAAAAGATAGGCGCTGCCAACTACCAGCTGGATGATCGTTCCTATAGCAGGGTATGGACCTCCACTGGTGATTACCACAATCCGGTGCACATGGCTGAAAAGACCTATGAAGAGGGCGGAGACTTCTCGCAAACGGATCAATTTACCATGCTGTTCGAACGCGAACTGTCTGATCAGCGCACTGAATCTCTGTTTCTCTCCGCTGAAGAAAAAGAAGAGAATGCTGGCTATTTAAGTCGTAGCCTAGTTATCAGTACCGGTATTACACTGACCCCCTCACAGCTGACTATTCACGGATAATAAGGAGAAGTATCAATGGACCAGCCTTATGATTTACTGACTGGTATCGTTCATTTTGCGGCTTATTTTGGCCTGTCACTGGTATTTTTAATTGCGTTTAAATTCCTCTACGCACTGGTGACCCCCCACGATGAGTGGAAGTTGATTCGAGAGGATAAGAATGCAGCGGCTGCTATTGGTTTTGGTGGTGCGGTGCTCGGCTTCGCCATTGCTGTGGGTGGTGCTGCCAGCAATTCGGTGTCCATTACCGACTTCGCTACTTGGGCGGTGGTTGCGTTAATTGCTCAGTTGATTGCGTTTGCCATTATCCGTTTCGGGTTTATGCCTCGTATTGTTGAGCGTATTGAAGACGGGGAGTTGTCTGCGGGGATTATGCTGGCAGCCACAACAATTTCTGTCGGTGTCCTTAATGCTGCCTGTATGAGCTACTAAGCGGGAGTGAGGATGAAACGTACCAAAACTATCAATCTCGCGCGGATGCGCAAAGGTCGGGGAGCAAGCTTTGTTCTGCGCCCTTTGGCAATCGGTGTGGCAGCAGCCCTTGTCGGCTGCTCCTCTGATGAAGAGGTTAAAGTAGTTTCCTCAGTTGAGGACTGCGTAAATAATACCCAATTGGATGAGGCCCAGTGTGAGGCTGCCTACCAGCGCGCGCTGGAAGAGGCTGAGCGCACTGGCCCCAAGTATGCCAATCTTTCCCAGTGCGAAACGGAGTTTGGAAGTTGCCGCGAGACTAGCAGTGGTTTCTGGATGCCCCTGATGACCGGGTTTATGGTTGCTTCACTATTGGATAATGATAGGCGCCATTACTCCTCCGGTTACTATAACCCCGTCTATCGTTATTCTGCCTCTGGTTCCCGTTATTACGATCGTTTGATGACAGCGGATGGGCAGGTGATCGGTCGATACGGCAAGTCGTCCTATACGGTTGACAAGAGTGCGATGGACCCGAAACCCAAGGTAACAAAGACGGTCTCTCGCGGCGGCTTTGGGTCTGTGGCTTCAGCTAAGTCCAGCTGGGGTGGTGGTCGCTCCAGTAGTGGTTCACGGGGCTGGGGAGGCTGATTTTGTGCTGAGGTTGCCGATTGGCGAACGCCCGCGCTGGCAGGAGCGGGCTCAGGAGTTTGGGTTTCACTTCCACACAATGTATGGCGAACCCTACTGGGATGAGAGCGCCTACTATCAGTTCTCCCTGGAGCAGGTAGAAAAACATATAGAAGAGCCTACCGAAGAAATCCATCAGATGTGCCTGGATGTGGTGGCGAAGGTGCTGGAGGATGAGGAGCTGCTACGACGCTTTTGTATCCCTGAGCAACATTGGGATTTTGTACGCAACTCCTGGAAGAACGGCGACCCCAGTCTTTATTCCCGTCTTGATTTTGCCTATTGCGGGCAGGGGCCCGCAAAGCTCTACGAAAATAATGCGGATACGCCTACCAGTCTTTACGAGACTGGTTTTTGGCAATGGTTATGGTTGCAGGATAATGTGGACCGGCGGGCCCTGCCGCTGCAGTCGGATCAGTTCAATAGCTTACAGGAAAAGCTGGTTAATCGTTTCCTGGATTTACAGTTTCTCACTCCTGGTCGCGAACTACACTTTGCCTGTTGCAAAGATACTGAAGAGGATCGCGGTACTGTCCAATACCTGCAGGACTGTGCCAGTGAGGCCGGCATTACCAACCATTTTGTCTTTATGGAAGATATCGGTTGTGATACGGATGGTTTTTTTACAGATATGCAAGACCAGGTGATTACCTGGATGTTCAAACTGTACCCTTGGGAGTTTATGTTCCGAGAGGAGTTTGGCTCTTTGCTGGGGACTAATAATGTGCGCTGGCTGGAACCGCCATGGAAAGCGATTTTATCCAATAAAGCACTGCTGCCGATGTTGTGGAAGTTATTTCCGGGGCACCCAAACCTGCTACCATCTTTTTTGAGGATGAGCTGCACAAGGCTGCTGAATTTACTGAGCTGGTAAAGAAACCGATTTTTTCCCGGGAAGGAGCTAATATTTCCATTGTGCGTGGAGGTGATGTGCAATCCCTTTCCGGTGGCCCTTACGGTGAAGAGGGATTTGTATTTCAGGCTATGCATCCACTGCCAAAGTTTGGAAAAAACTATACGCTGATAGGTAGTTGGTTGGTGGATGATATGGCGGCTGGAATGTCTATTCGTGAAGATGGAAATATTGTGACTCAGGATATGAGTCGTTACTTGCCGCATATTATTCTCTAGGCCGGTAGTACTGCAGCACCCACTACATGTCATTTGCCGGCGATACAGTTTAGGGTATCACTTATCTTCACTGTTTCTTGGTGTTGCTCAGCAAGCCACTGGCAATCATCCCTTCAATTTTCTTACTGAGGCGCTCATAAGTGAATGGCTTTTGGATACAATCTAGTACTCCATCAGCGATTACCTCCTGAACTTTGCTATCGACACTGTAACCTGTGGAAAGTAGGGCTTTTACTTCGGGGTTAATACGGCGGAGGAAAGCAAATAATTCCTGGCCATCCATGCCAGGCATAATCATATCGAGAATCACCAGGTCCACCTGATCGCAATGTTGGCGGTAGTAGGTAATTGCCTGTTCAGCCGTAGCAAAAGCCACAACACTGTGGCCATTCATTTCAAAAAGAGTTTTTGAATAACTCCGAACAATAGCTTCATCGTCTACAACCATGATGTTCAGTTTGCACCCAGCCGAAGGCAGGTTTGCTGGAGCGCCGGGTTTTTCCGGACGAGCTTTGGAAATTGGTAGGTATAGCTTGAAGGTGCTGCCTTCTCCTTCACGGCTATGGCACTTAATTGCGCCCTTATGGAGGTGGATGGTGCCGTGTACCGCTGCGAGCCCAAGGCCAGCGCCGCGGCCACTTTCCTTCGTTGTGAAAAAAGGCTCAAAGATCCGGCGTCGTACCTCAGGTGACATTCCGGTACCGCTGTCACTAATCGTGATTAACAAGTAATGGCCGGGCTGAACTTCAAAATCAGCGATAGTTATCTCTTTTTCGATAGTGATGTTGCTGCTGGTGAAGCGTAGGGTGCCTCCATTCGGCATTGCATCTTTTGCATTGATGCCAATATTTAAAAGGGCGCTTTTTAGTTGGGCGGGGTCGCCAATTACATGGGGGCGATTAGCCTCGAGTAGTTGCTCGATACGGATACGCCGGTCGATGGTTCGGCCGAGCATAGCGCAAACGTCACGTGTAATTTCGTGAGTATTACAATCCTTCAGCTGATAATTTCCTTTGCGGGCAAAGGTGAGTAGCTGCTTGGTCAGCTCTGCTGCGTGGCGCGCTGTAGTCAGGATATGATTAGTGTATTCACTGATACGGGGGTCTTCGGAGATCTGCTGTATTATCTCTGCGTAGCCACTGATCCCGTGAATCATATTGTTGAAATCATGTGCTATGCCACCGGCCAGCTCACCGATAGCCTGCATTTTCTGGGCTTGGCGCAGCTCCTCCTCTAATAGCCGCTGCTTGGTAATATCTGTACCAATACTGAGTATGCCGCTGGGGCGGCCGCTCTCGTCGGATATAATTTTATTGGTCCAGGCAATCCAAACCCTTTTACCGCATTTGGTAATATTTTCGTTGATGTTGTAGCGGTGTTCCTGTGGGTGGTCGCAGATATCGTCAATCAGTTTACGCAAGTCACGCCCACTGGTTTCACTGGCGGGTACGATTGTGCCGACCAAGTGCCTACCAATTATCTCAGCCTCGGTGTAGCCAAAGAGTTGTTGTGCGTATTCATTGAAAGAAGTAATTCTCCCATTTCTGTCACAGCGCATAATAATAGAGTTGGCATGCTCAACCAGTTCCCGGTAGCGCTCCTCACTTTTACGCAGGGCCTCGTAAACCTGATTCGAATCCAGCTCCCGGGTTGAGGCAAGGGCTGGGGAGGGTGAGAAAATAGGTAAATTGCTCTCCTTGATCATTTGTTCTCCTCCTGAGTCACCCTTGAGTATTTTTTCACCAGAAATTGCACCACGTAGAAAAAGAAAAGTATATAGGTAGCTAATTCGTTTTTTGATCTAGCACGCAGTCTTTGCTGACACGCCGTTATTTGTAAGCGAGTTTGTAATCACGTGTTTGCGTCAATGTGATTCGGTTCAACAGTGTTTTGCGGAGCTATAGGGGCCAAATGAAATATGGTGTACCCGCTGGGAGGGCTAAAACTTTTGCACGGTCAAGTAGTGGCTACAGCGTAACAACCTGATAGCATTTACCGCTATATTCAAAACCATTGGATGATTTACTATGCAGCTGCATTCTCGAGTTTTCGGGCGCGGTGTCGTGGCTCTGTTTTGTGCCACGTTGCTGCTGTCCGCTTGCGGAGAGAAGAAGGTTGAGAGCGAGCAGAGATCCCTGGACTTCGCCCGCCTGGATGCCTTTCCCTCCACTTATTCAGTCAGTCAGTCCCGTCCGGTCCTGATTCAGGGGGCCACTTTACTCACCGGTACTGGCGAGCAACTGGAAAATACAGATCTGTTATTGGAAGGTGGCAAGATTGCCCAGGTTGGTAAAGACCTGAAGGCTCCGGAAGGAGCCCTGGTGGTGGATGGCAAGGATAAATGGGTTACCCCCGGTATTATTGATGTCCATTCCCATCTGGGTGATTATCCGGCACCCTCTATCGAATCCTCTCAAGACGGCAATGAGATGACTTCGCCCAATACTGCGCAAGTGTGGGCAGAGCACTCCGTATGGACCCAGGACCCCCAGTTCCCGTTGGCACTGGCAGGTGGCGTTACCACTTTGCAAATTCTACCAGGTTCCGCCAACCTGTTCGGCGGCCGCAGTGTAACCCTGAAGAATGTGCCCGGCCGCAGTGTGCAGGATATGAAATTCCCCGGTGCGCCCTATGGTTTGAAGATGGCCTGTGGTGAGAACCCCAAGCGTGTTTACGGTGGCAAGGGTACTTCTCCCTCAACGCGTATGGGGAATGTGGCTGGCTATCGTAAAGCTTGGATTGAAGCCAGCAGCTACAAGAAAAAATGGGAAGACTATGTAAAGAATGGCGGCGATGAGCCCGAGCGCGACCTGGGGATGGAAACCCTGGCGGGTGTGCTGAACGGCGATATCCTGGTGCACAATCACTGCTATCGCGGTGAGGAAATGGCCGTAATGATGGATGTTGCTAAAGAGTTCGACTTTAAGGTTTCTACTTTCCACCACGCAGTTGAGGCCTACAAAGTAGCCGACCTGCTGGCAGAAAACGATGTTTGCGCAGCGATGTGGGCCGATTGGTGGGGCTTTAAGCATGAAGCCTTTGATATGACCGAGGCGAATATTGCGATTGTCGACCAGGCCAAAGCCTGCGCTATGATCCACTCCGATTCCGGTGTGGGCGTGCAGCACCTGAATGAAGAGGTAGCCAAAGCGATGACTGCGGGTCGACGCGCGGGTTTTGATATCCAACCCAAGGATGCCGTTGCCTGGATGACATCAAACCCTGCTAAGGCGTTGGGTATCGAAGAACAAACTGGCAGCCTGGAGAAGGGCAAAATGGCTGATGTTGTGGTTTGGTCTGGTAATCCCTTCAGTGTTTACACCCACGTCGATCAAGTATTTATCGATGGTGAACTGATGTATGACCGCGCTGATGAAAAGCGCCAACCGCGCAGCGATTTTGAGCTGGGTATTCTCAATGCAGAGGGAGAGCGGCAGTGAAAAGAGTAGTTGTTTTTTGTGCGTTTGCCCTCGGAGTTCTGGCCGCTAGTGCCCAGGCAGAGAGCATCCTTATCAAGGGTGGCAAGGTGCATACCTTGGGGGACAAAGGCAGTTTGGAGTCTGCCGATGTACTTGTTGTCGGTGGCAAAGTGGAGCAGGTAGGCCCCTCCCTGAGCGTTTCTGCTGACCGGGTAATTGATGCACAAGGCAAAGTAGTCACTCCGGGAGTGATAGCGCCGGTTTCCGAGCTTGGTCTGGTGGAAATCAGTGCTGCCAGCTCAACAAATGATCAGTCGGTAACTGGTGAGAGTATTGGCAGTGCATTTAATCCGCTGCCCGCCTACAACCCTAAATCTACTTTGATTCCTTTCAATCGTGCAGGGGGCGTGACCAGTGCTGTAGTTTTTCCCGGTATCAGCACCTGGGATGACGGTGCTGTTGAAGCCCAGCGCGTATTCGCCGGGCGCAGCTTTGCTATTAAGCTGAATGGTGAGTTCGATAGTGTAGAAGCCAAAGATGTAGCCCAGAAGGCCTATTTAGGAGAGGCCGGTGCACAGTTAGCTGGCGGCAGTCGTGCCAATGCCTATGCCAAGGTTGAGAAGGCCTTGAGTGAAGCGAAGGAGTACCGGGAAAATCGCGCTGCGATTCGTCGTGGTGAGTGGCGTGAACTGGATTACAGTTTGGCAGATCTGGAGGCCTTACAGCCGGTGGTGAGTGGTAAGGAGCCTTTGGTCATTATCGCCAATCGCGCCAGCGATATTCTCGGTGCAATTGAGCTTGCCAAAGCCTTCAGTGTGAAACTGGTGGTGCTGGGAGCAGCTGAGGGCTGGATGGTAGCGAATCAGCTGGCTGAGGCCCAGGTGCCAGTGGTTATTGATGCTATCAATAACTTGCCTATTTCCTTTTCCAGCCTGGGTGCGCGCCTCGATAATGCGGCGTTACTTACCAAGGCAGGTGTAAAAGTGGCTATTAGTGGGCCCGACTACGCTTCTACCCACAATGTGTATCTATCTCGCCAGTCGGCCGGTAATGCTGTTGCTCATGGCCTACCTTATGAGGAAGCCCTGAAGTCTATCAGCAGCAATGTGGCTGATATTTTCAATCTGCAGGGCGGGACACTGGAGCAGGGTGCAGTGGCTGATATCGTCGTTTGGAGCGGAGATCCCCTGGAAGTTACCAGCTACCCGGAACAGGTATTGATTGAGGGTGAACCTCAATCTCTCGTTACTCGTTCTACCCGTTTGCGAGATCGCCATTTGAAGCCCACCAAGGGTCACAATTTTGGCTACCAATATTAATTTGGCCTGGCCATAGCTGTGAAGTAAAGAGCGGGTATTGCCCGCTCTTTTGTTATCTGCCTACAGGAAATTAAGACAATGAGCAAAAAAGCCTTGCTTGTTGTATAGGATCTGTGTGGCAGCAATATAGTCTTTACAGCTATATTCCAACAGTCTGATGAATAAGAAAAAGGATCGACCTAATGGCCTATGTTACGGCACTTTATACCAGTCTCTGTGCAATCCTGATTATCTACCTGGCACTAAGGGTGGTGCAGTTTCGCCGCACTAAGCGTGTGGGAATTGGCACCGGTGATGATCGCTCTAATGAGATCCGAGTGAGAGTGCATGCGAATGCAATTGAATATACACCTATAGCACTGTTACTACTTTTACTTGCTGAACTGGGTGGTTTATCACAAATTTGGCTGCATATATTTGGGATTTCATTTTTACTTTCCCGTATTTTCCACGCATATGGTCTAACTGCCGGTAAAGGTGGGACACACATGGGGCGTTTTTGGGGTACGCTGATCAGCTGGGTGGTGATATTGGCTTTGGCCGTAGTTAATATTGTTCAGGCTGTGAAAGCTCTGTAAACAGCGGGCAAGAAGGGTATCGCTGGTTAGAGAGAGGTGAGCATGGCCAGCGACACTGGTTAATCATCAAATAGTTGAGGGGGCTAATAAAAAAGCCCGGCTTAACCGGGCAGAGTACAGGGATGAAACTACAAGCACTTACTGGTTGGCGGCAAAGGGAGTAACAGTTTCATCAGAGGTTTCCTCTGCACTGTCCCCTTCCAGCAGAGCCTCCGGTTTGCCTTTGCAGGCTTTGGCTAGTGAATCGCGGCGCTTGGCCAACAACAGCCCTATTTCTTCGCCAGTCTGTTCATCAATACCTTCGATATGGCGCTCTATTAGTGAGGTGATGTTGGCAGCCAGTTCCAGCATCTTATCGTGTTCTTCAGCATCTTTTTTGTTGTCGAACATTGCTCCGTCTCGATCACATTTCCAAACAGCTACTACGGCCATGATGTGCCTCCCAATTGCCTTTCAGACATTCCAATTTTTTTGTATGACCATACAGTAACTGTATAAATATTCAGTGTCAACGCAGGGGTCGAAAAATAGGCGGGAAATTAATTGCGGTCAGGAGAGAGAGGGTTGCGATAGCCTGAACACAGGGAATTTTTAAGGCTGTCATAATGCCGCTTCGCAGCTCGGTGTAACCCCCCAGGTGCCGAGTTGCAAACTCCGCTATCACAGGCCCGTAAACCGGGCCTGTTTTTTTTAAATGTAAGCGTTAATTGCCGCTTGGTTATCGAGCAGGCTTCTCGGCACTGTCTTTTGCCCTTTCTGACTCTGGGCTGTGGCCGTCAATCGAAGGAAATCAGATCGTCAATACGAGCTTTGCAGCTAGTCCGATCAGCAATAGGCCAAACAATTGCTGGATGCGGTGGCCCAGGTGCTTGCTGACTAACTGACGCTTGCGGCTGGCATGTACTGCCAAGGCGATGATGCAATACCAGAGGGTATCTATCCCGGAAGCTACTGCGGCCATTCCCAACTTAGTGGTAAGAGTCTGTTGCTCCGATACAAACTGACTGAATAAGGCAGTAAAGAACACTGCAATTTTGGGGTTAAAAAAGGCTACACCAAAACCCTGCGCGATTGCGCGCTGAGTACTTTGTTTTGGTGCCTCCAATTTGGTGGTGCTGGAGCCCGGTGCTGGTGCGCGCAGGGCCTTCCAGCCTAAATACACCAACATGGCGGCACCGGCCCATTGCAAAATACTGAACAGCAGTGGTGAGCTGGTAATTAGTACGGCTAGACCAAAAGCGGTGAGGGCGGCATAGATGGCGACACCAGCCCCATGGGCGATTGCACTGGCGAGCCCCTGCTGGAGCCCTGATGCGGAAGAGCGCATTACGATCAATAGACTGGGCCCAGGAGACATGGCCCCGAGTGCACAGATACCTGCGAGTGATAACCAACCGAGTAAATCCATTATTTAAAGCCGCCCCCTTGTGCCAGCCATTGTTTCTCTTCATCTGTAGATTCGCGGCCGAGTGCCGCATTGCGGTGCGGATAGCGCCCAAACTGCTCAATCACTGCCTGATGAGCCAGGGCGTATCGATAGTGGGTCGCAAGGTATGGGGCAACACTTGGGTCCCCCTGGTACTGTCGCTGCAACTGGCTGAAGTATGCCACGGAGCGTCGTTGCATCGGGAGTTTTTCACTGTGCTCCAGCGGCATACCCACAAATATTTGCTGAAATAGTCCGAGTCTGCCGGTGTCTCCGCGCCGTAGGATATCTTCGGTAACTTCCAGCGCGAGGAGGTCTCCCGCAAAGGCTTTCTCGTTACCGCGATAGATATTGCGAGCGAACTGATCGCATAGGAGCACCAGGGCAAGCTCGCCTCGCAGGGTTTGGCGCCAATGGGTCAGTCTTCCCTCCAGAGCCCGCTCGGTAACCCTGCCAAAGTCGCACCGTATCTCGCGATCTAATGCTGGCGTCGCTGCAAACCAGCGTTGCTGCTGCGATTTGGATGGCAAGTGGCCCAGCGTTGGGCCGCCGAACCAGAATGTCAGCACATCCACTATTGAAGACATCAACCTGAACTCGTTTTTCAGTGGTCTGGATTATTGCGACTTTTATACCTGTTGGTCCAGCCGCAGAGGGAGATGGTGCTACTGGAAGGGTGGCGCGAAAAAATTTTTATGCATCTGCATCCAAACCTGAGGCTAGTCCCGTCATAGAGGTGTACAAGGAGAAACGATCTGGAGGTCACAATGTTTACTGCGGGATCATTTAAGAAGGTACAATTTTGCGCCGTACTGTTACTGGCGCTCAGCGGCATGCAAGCGGCAGAAGCCAGAGCGGTAGAGCTGGGCTTTTCTGTGGAAGACATCCACCGGCAGCTCACTGAGAAGACTGACCGGCATTTTATGGCGAAGCTCAATGAGTGTAAGGCAAAAGCTGATTCACAGAGCATCGGATTCCCCTATCCGGTGCATGTAGCTGAGGATAAGCCTAAACAGGGCGCCACACCGAGCCCTTATTCAAAAGGTCGCCTCACAGTCATGTAAGGCCAAAAAGTGGTTTTGGGTATCCCCGACGGTGCAACAGCACATATAACGAGAATGATCAGAGAGTAAAAAATGAGAGCGAGAAATTCACAATCCATGCGGGCTGGCGCTCGCTGGCTGGTAACTCTGGTGGCTGCATTTGCCGCCCTGGGTAGCTGGGCACAGGATGACAGCACGGAGATGCCGAAGCCTCCTGCTCCACCATCGATTGATGCCGAAGCGTCCGAGCCGAACTCACGGGTGCGGATTATGCGTGATGACAACGGCGTGCTCACTATTAAAACCCAGGGTGAAGATGGCGAGCGCAGTGAAGTCAAAGTAGATCTGGGTACCGATTTTGGTGGGCCACTGAGTCAGCGGATTATTGAGAAGCTTGAGAGCAAGGGCATTCTCGACGATCGGGGCCAAGTGGTTGAGGAGGCCCTGGATCAGGTTCCGGAGAATGTCGAAATCGGTTTGACCAGGCATTACGACCACAAGGCCAGGTTTTGGGATAGGGCGCATAACACTGAGCCCTTGGAGTCCTGGCTGGTACCAATAATCGCTCTGATCTGCATTTTTGGGATGCCGGTGTTGATTGTCTGGCTGGTGACTCATAACAGCTACCGCAAGAAACAGTTGGTTGTGGAAAATATCAACCGCATGGTTGCTGAAGGTCGCGATGTACCGCCTGAGATGCTGGATATGCTCGAAGGCAACAGCCCCAGGAGTCCTGCAGATAGAGGCATCACCCTGATTGCTGTGGGTGCAGCGGTGTTTATCTGGCTGACGGCCCTGGCAGGCTTTGGTGTAGGTAGTCTGGGTTTGATCCCACTGTTTATCGGCCTGGCCCGCTTTATCAACTGGAAGCTCGATAACAAGCAGGTGTAAGGACCCGAATATGGACCTCAATGATGAGGATTTGATCAGGCGCACCGTCGAAGACGGGGACCAGCGGGCATATGCTCAGCTGGTTCGCCGCTATCAGTCACAGCTGCGATTCTCGCTCCGTCAGCTGTGTGATGGCGACCAGGGCCTGGCGGACGATATGGCGCAGGAGGCCTTTATCAAGGCCTACAAGGCGTTGCCGGCATTTCGGGGGGATGCCCGGTTCAGCACCTGGTTGTACCGTATCGCCTACAATCTCGTCATGAGCCACAAACGCAAGAATGCGCCAGATGTGGATCAGGAGGCGGTCGACAGAGCTCAAGCAGAAGAGACTGTGGAAGAGTCCCAGCAACTGGGTATGGCAAGGGATCTAAACTCTGCTATGAGTAGCCTGAGCGATGCCCAGCGTCAGGCGATACATCTGTGTATGCAGAGGGGCTTTTCCCATGAGGAGGCGGCAAGCATTATGAAGTTGCCGCTGGGTACGGTAAAATCCCATGTGAATCGCGCGAGGGCCAAGCTTCGCAGCTTGCTCCAGCCATGGCGTGAGGAGGTGGTAAATGGTTAATTTTGAACAGCGGAACACTAAGGGTGGCACCTTGAACGATGTTGCTATAGAGGGCAAAGATCCACAGTTCGATGCCTGGCTAAGCGAACAGCTGCAGTTCGATGAGCCCTACCTGGACGACGATGGCTTCTGTGAAAGCGTGATGGCAAAACTGCCTGCGCCTTCAAAGGATAGTGAGCGCCGTGCCAGCCGATCCCAATACATCGCTGTGTTGGCAGCCTCAGGAATCGTGGCCTGGCAATTTCCATTTGGTGAAGTATTGAGTGAAGCAGCGCGCCAGTCCATCAGCCTTTACAGTCTGGTTGGCGTTGGAATGCTCTCCTCGCTAGTGGTGATGGCTGGCGGTATTTTTGCTGCACGTCGCTGATTAATTCCTAATAGTAATAAATAGGGATTATCGGCCTGCCCCCACTACCAAGTGGGGGCAGATAAAATTATTGCTCCTCTGCTAATTGGAACACTTTTAAATAGTGACTTCGTACTGTAGAGGGTATGCTTTTAATTTCTTCTCTCTTTTTTGTATAGCCATGGACAGCGCTATGCTCGACACGGTGCTCTGATACTGGATTAATGTCTAACCTGCCACCACGGTGCCGGTGGATATTTTCCACAAATGTAAATGTGGGCCTGTAGATATTTAGTCCCCCTCAAGGACAACTTTACAGAATTCCACAAGTCATCCTCATCATAAATTACTTTGGAAAGCAGATTTATTCCGAGTAACACACTCTTTAAGGCAAGCGCAGTAAAGTGTATATCCTCACAATCGAATTCCCTTTTTTCTTCTGAAAGAGTTAGCAATTGTTCGAAGTGCTTAAGAGTTGTCTCTGGAGCTCTGGAGAGTGTCGGGCTGACTTTTTCGTCCCTCCCAACAAGCCCGGCAATGTTATTAGCAGCAAGGCTACCGCAATGATATGGGGTACTTGCCCTAGCTAAACAAATATTGCGGTGGATCAGGAATATTTCTTTCAGTATCTCCTCTTCCGGTTCACTTTTATACAGTACAAAGTCTGGGGGCTACTCAAAATACATATTCAATATTTCAAGGAATAACTCCTCACGTGCTCCAAGGAAATTGTAGAAGTTCGAGCGGGTAATGCCGAGTGTCTCTTAGAGCGCCTTAACAGGGTAAGCTTCATCACCCTCCCTCCAGATCACATTCATGATTGTCTGTAGTGCTTCCCGATCGAACCTCTTTACTCTACTCCTTTTTTAAATGTATGGACAAAAAACAGAGCTTCCCATGTTAGCTCGTCTACGGAAAGGGTTTCAAAAAAGGTGAGAGCTAATCAATGGCAGCTGGGCAGTTTGGGTGTGTCCGCAGGCAACTTGATAGAGCCGCGGAAGAGGCATGGGAGAGAAACGTTAAAGGATCTATGAGGTTTTCGAGTAGGCTTGATGATGAATGTCCGGAAGCTGCAACGCTGTTGAGAATGCCTGATAGATTTATTAATAAAAAACTTGATTTTTATGGAGCTAAGGCTGCTTTTGATTTGAAGTTACTGGCCAGTGGAGATTCCAGGCAGGTATTAACCAGGGTTAACAGATCCGCTAACTTTGGTGACCAGCTCAATCAGCCTGTGTTGATTGCATCAATGTAGTTTTCACGCTCCATAAAAAATCAAATGGTTGTGCTGGAGTGTATAGTGACGTTTAACCATCTAAATGAACCATCTGACCGTGCCACTGGTGTAAAGGCTGGATACCAGTTCAATCGCGGTTTAAGTTTCTATTCAAGTGAGACTTTTACTGAGAATGAAAAGTTAGAATGTAAGTGGCTAAATCAGTAGCTTTTATTGGAAGAGGTTGGTTATTTATATTCTCTGAGCGAAAAGTACATTAAATAGCCTCCTATATTGTTCTTTATCTGATTTTTCCTTGAGATACTTCACAGAAGCTGGCGGCGTACTACTGGGTCAGAGAGTAAGAGTACACTGCACTTGAGAAGCGCTGTGAATACAATCTTTTAAGCTTGAAATCGGTATCCATGCCTCATACGATCCTGAACGCAGTGTATTCCCTCTTTCCCTCTCACCAGCTATCTATAAGCCTATTCCCCAGTGAAGCTCATCGTTGATGTCGGCCATCCTATGCTTAATCCATGCCCACCCAATTGAATTAGCATCAGACTAGTCAAAACTTTTATCTATTTTAATTCGAAGCCAAGAGTACCAATATTTACTGAGGTTATTGCCATTTTCTTTTGATGGCTGTCCAGAATTGATTTGTACATTTAGAATAGCTTGTAAGGTATATGTAAAAGTGATTGATCATCAACTAAATATTACCGACAGGATATAAAAAATAAAATTTGTCTCTGCATGGGTACATGTTTGAGGAATTAAATAATTCTATCTTGAATGAAGGGTGCTTATAGCTTTTTCATTTCATTATCAAATTATATGTTGTAGAATTTTCAAGTTGTTTTAGTGGCTTTAATAATGGATCTATTTAGCCATTCTTTTGGTCGTAATTCGAGTAATAATTTCAGTGGTTTTTTGGTGGCCGGATGGTCAAAACTATCCAGCCGGGCTCTCAGATCAGCTATCAATATCTAATGATAGGCTCTTTAGGTTATGGATGACTTGCCTCCCATTTTCCTTCCTCAGCAATATCAGAGTAATGCAACCAGACTTGATCCACTGATACAGATTCTTTTGCTTGTACTAACTTTGTATTTTTATAAGGACTGGTGGGTACAGAGAATTGATATACGCCATTGGTCTCTGCGTGACAGATGGTCATACCTTCACTCCAGATTCCCTGTGAGCTAGTGATATACCAGTCACCTTGGGCATTTTCACAAGCAAAGGATTTTATCTGAGTGCAATTCAAATCGTTGAAGCGGCCGTTGGCTCTGGATAGTGCGCAGTCTTCATTGCTTGTACTGCCAGCATTGTTCGGCTCATTGACATCCCAGCTCCATACAGCTGCTGCGATTCTGTCCGAATTTGTATAGCCCAACATATCCAGTCCGGTAGAATTTAGGCCACATTTCATAAGTATCAATAATTCGCTGGCATTAGTGGTCTTATCATCGCTGCCCCCGGATAAATTTGTCCGATCCTCTGAAACTGACATTATGCCACTCTCTGGGTTTTCCGGGCAGACACCATTGAGAACCTCATTGCGATCGTAAGAAAGTCCACCTTCGTGATTCTTGAACACCAGGCTTTGATAATTATCATCATTACAGGCGGAATTCCCAGTAAAATAAACTTGCTTGCCTGCATTTAAAATATCTCTATCGGTAAGGTCTGCTGGCACCTTACTACAGCCCCCGTTTGGGCGATAGACCAGCTCTCCCATAGACTCTTCCACTCGTGCTATAAATTCATTGTGCTCTCCATCCATTTCATCTTGAATTTTTATCTCTATGACTTGATCTGGATTTTTGTCAAGCCAACTTTTCACTTCATTGAGCCCTTGAATTAACCTGCGATCAAATGAACTGCATCCCCAATGATTGGATGTGCCATGGCAAAGCAGGAGTTCAGTTTTCCAGGTGCTGAAGCTAAAAAATTCATGCACATCGAAGTTGATTCTGCGAACGCCCGCTTCTAGTTGATCGTTCAAGGACAGCTTTTGATTTGGATCTACATAGCGGAATGCATTGGCATACTCCTCCGCGTTAAAGGAGTTGTGTGTTCCCAGTCTGAAACCTTCTCTTAGCGGTACATCGAGATCTATATCGTTTTGAATCTTAAGCGCACGGATACGCCAATCGTTAGAATCAAGTGTGAACTCTCCCGCGGAAACAGATAGGGAAACAATAAAGTTAGTCAATAATAAGGTAGAAAAGGTGGTTGTTTTGACTATGTTATTCATCGATTAATCCAAGTTTATTCCGAAAATTGGTGGATGTGTGAGTTGGAAAGTGTGGCAAGAAATTGAGAAGTTCAGCGGGATTTCTATATCTTAAACTGAAAATAGCCTGGCTGATTTATCCGTTTCCTTGGAAAATATCTACAACTTTTAATGTAAGCTTTCGATGTCTAATTAAATTAAACATCTTTGGTATTATAAAATGTTTATTGATTTTATGTTGTTGGCTTTAAGGTTTGTTGTATCCTTTGTTGAAAGAATTAGTCATTTTTGTGGGCTTGTTGGCGTTATGGCAATATAGTAGGCGACAATTAACTTTAAGAATCTAACATGTCTTTAGTTAACGTAATTGAGCGGGCCCTTAAAGCCTTTGCTGACTTCGTTTGAGGGCCTCGATTACTTATCTTATTGTTAATCCGGTGGATAAATCGTTTAATTATGCCGCGTACTTAATTGATTTATGTCGGAAATAGGCTGCTACACACGCGGGCTTTTTTGTAACATTCTCATATGAGAAAGTACTTTGCTTTTCAGTTTCTCCATGAGTCGGGCTGGCATACTACTGTGAATGCCCCCTTTAAGGTTACAATTCAAATACTCATCTGGATTCAGTTCAGGTGAATATGATGGTAAATAATAGATTTCTATCTCATCCTCGTGCTCTGCCAGTCAAGCATTAATGACTCGTGTATGGTGGACCCTAAGATTGTCCAGGATGAGATAAGCTTTAAGTTCCGATTTTTTGGTTAATCGCTTGAGAAAGTCAATCAGCCTATCGGCATTCATACTTCTTTCGTAAATTTGAAAACGCACTGTTCCTTGGTTTGAGATCGCGGATATCATATTGAGTGAAGTAAGCGTGGCATTCAGCTTCACAATGGAATTTTTTCCTTTTGGTGCATCGCCATGCTCATGCTGGCAATCGCTGCGAATGCCTGTTTCATCACCCCAGTAAATCTCTGCGTCTTGCTGTTTCTCATGCTGTTTAATGCCTGGGTAATCTTCCTCCATCCATTTTTAATGGCTTTCGGGTTTTGTTCATAGGCCCGTTTGGCAGGCTTCTATGGCGTAAAGCCTCGGCGCTTCAGATAATCACCGACGGTGCGAATTGGCATCTTCAAACCGCATTCAGGTTCGATTAACTCCATGACTGCCTTGCGTGCCCACAGGATATAGTCAAGCTTGAGCTGATCTGGCTGCTCATCTGAGATTTGTTTTGAAGCTTTTTTCTCTACCGTTAGCCTGCGGTTCGTACCTTCCGGATAGCCGCGCTTTTTAGAGGCCAATGCTTTAAAGTCCTCTGCTTTACAAGCATTGATCCAATTTTGTACTACTCGACTGGAAACATCCAGTGCCAGTGTAATTTTATCGCATTATTAATATCCATTTTGATATTGTACCGAACTATAGAGATACCAGATTAGCAACCAAAAACTTTAATAGCGGTGTCTTTGTGCCTTATATAAAGGAAGAGGAACGCGTAAATTATCGAGCCGATATTTAAAATGGATTGCTATATTGACGTGGCAACACTGCTGAATACTAATCCTGGCGGCTCCTGGGTGTTTGTTATGGATAAAAATGGACGTATCTTTTGCGGTAATAAAGTCGGTGACATTCAGAATCATTCGGCATTTTTGTCTGGGCAACCAGTTGCTGCGGCAGGACATATATCTGTGGCAAATGGGAGAGTAGAACTAATTAACAATTTTAGTGGTCATTACCCACCTACCAGTAACTACATGGAGTAATTTAAGGAAGAGCTGGAAAAAACAATGTTGACCTAAGGGTGACAAAAATCCAATTTGGTATCTCTTCAAAAAATTACGCACTACGCGCAAAAAACAATCAAGATCCATTTTATACAGGGAAATGGTATCAAAGTTTTCGTGGTACAGTAATCAGGGATACTGTTGATGGTAGCTCACATACATATAATGGCCGCACTCACATTCAAGGGCAAAAACTAAGGCTTTATCCTGATGGGCCCAAGTGGCAGTGGCTTTAATGTGGGAAAGTTGAACAGGGGAATAGCGGTGGGAAGTTCGCCTCTGAATTAGTAGACTATAGTGTGCGGACTAATTCTTGTTAATTGATTTTTTAAATGGCTACTTTTAAAGTCAAATTTATATGTTTTGATTAGCGTCCGAAAGTGGATGTCACTTTCGAACAGAAATTCTATTGATTGGGCCGATAAGGGATGTATTCCAATTGCCTTCTAGTCAATTATTTTTAGGTAATACTAGTGTAACTCCGAACAATTTCTTAATATCAACAACGCTTAGCCAAGCCCCAATTCACGTTCAATTTGAGCTTTCCGCCATACCGAATATTTTTGGGGAGCTTGGCTTCCTTGGTGTTATCAGCGATGATCGCACGTCCCATGCTGGGCCAGCATAAAACGGCCAGTACTCGTGGGGCAATTACTTGAAAGACTTTGGGTGGCCCCATCAGGGTTTTTAGTTTCTGTACAAGAGGCAGCCAGGAAGCAGGGACTACCTGCTCGGCAATCGCCCATGAAGCCTGGGGTTCACTGCCTAGCTGTTTCGTAAGGGATTCGTAGCGTAGTGTCGCTGCTCGGAGAGCCGCTTGTGGAGATGCTATTATTACTGCACGTGCGCGTCGCTCTGCACATAGCAGACAGATCTCTTTGGGTAGACCACTGCGTTCAGCCAACTCTGGATTTAGTGCCCAGCCGCTGGTTTTTATATGGCACTGACATATTGAACAAGCATACTTTGGGTTGTCAGCATTAAAGAGTGAATTTACTTTCTGTGGACGTTCGCCGTTTCGCCAGTAGAGGGGATATTGATCGAAAATGGAGCTGGCAAAGTATCTTGCAAAGATTAACCAGTCGATATCGGTAACAGTTCCAAAACGGTCCTTACGCACAAGTTCAGGAATATCCAGGCTATAGAGGTGGCGCAGGCAGTGGGTGCAGGGCTTTAGTTCATCTTGTGGAAAAACTTTTTGTGCAGCAGTGTAGTCGCTACTCGCCCAAAGTGAACCTTGGTAATTGCTTAGCGATGGGCATTTAGGGGTTATATGGATTTGCCCAAAAGAATGCCCCTGCGTAGAAGGGCTTTCTTCAAGGCCAAATACAAATACCGGAATGTTACGGTAGCGCCAGCCACAGGTGAGGCTATCCAGGTCTGAGTAGTCCAGCTGAATACCAGAGCTGATAGCTTCTGCCAAACTGTTCCGACTTGGAGTATTCGTCGGTACTTTCAATAGGGGACTGTCGGCGGGAATTCCGTGATCGCTACTCTCCGGTTGACATGATGTAGCTTTCATAGGCGTGAAGCCGTGCCGCGGCTCTTGTGTTTGGTGTTTATGAATAGGCTGGAGGTTGGTTGGCTTCACAAAGCTTCCTCAAGAATTTGCAGGATATGGCTTTCAGAGTCACGTACTACCCGGAATGCCACTCTGCGAGAGCGATCCGGATCTTCTATACCATTAGCATTGAGTACAGGCCGAGCAGAGGAATAGCCTACGGCCGCAACTTTTGCGCGGACTAGTACCGCTTGAGTCGGTGGTAGCAGCGAGTGGGCATACTGCATCACCGCTCTTGATCGCTGCTGTGACAGACGCAAATTATGAAAGTAACCTTCTTCTGGTTCAGATTGTTCACCCCACTCAGAGCTTGTGTGTCCCTCTATTTGGATTGCGGCAATAGAGTCCATATATGGAGTCAGGGCAGCAATATACCTGGGTACAAATGAGGACATAATCTCTCGGGCATTGTCACTCAGAGTGAAATCCCCCGCTTTAAACAGGGCATCACTATTATTAAATGAAATGGCGAGGGTTTGCTTATCCAGGGAGGCTCCCCAGTGATCCAGGTCGTTAGCAAACTCCTGTTGCAGGGTTTGGTAGATTGCAAGTTGAGTATCGCGATAAGACTCTGCAAGCTCTCGAATCTTAGCGCGTTCATCTATTAAGGAGCGCATTACGAAGACAGCAATACAGAGAAATACCATCATCAGGCCTGCCATCATATCGGATAGGCTGATCCACTGGCTCTCGCTGTATTCGCTGTTGGAGTGGGCACTCTCAAACATGCTCCTCTCCGACGACCTGCTTCACTTGACTGTCGATACGTTTCATTTGCTGGATTAACTGGCGGAAATCCCTTGAGAACTCACCACTCAGGGTGCCTAGCGCATCACCCATCGCAGCCATTACACTCTCGACTTCGCTATGTAAGCGTTGATCCAGTAGCTCATACTGACGTTTGATGCTTACGTCTGCATTGGTCAAATCACGAGTGATCACCTGGGATAACTCAGTAATCATCTGTTGGTGAGTCTTGGCGATAAGTTGTGCGAGTTCAACCATTGATTCACGATGGCTGTTTGCAGTCTCTTGTATAATGTTGGAAAAATGTTTTGGGTCGATACTAGTAAGGACATCGGCGAGAGCAACGACCTTATTCGTCCTCTGCTCAAAAACCTTAGCCTGGGTTTCACTCAGGGAGATTAGGTGTTGAACTTGAGTGCCTAACTGCTGATTCGCTTTTTCTATTCCTTGGGTAATAGACTCAAACTTAGGTGCGATATCTGGAATAGATTGCTGCAGTACTTCAATGGATGCCTGCTGTTCATTAAGCATGACAGAGATTTGCTCGGAGTGAGTACGCTGCTGTTCAACCAGCGAAGGAATAACGTTAAAGATCTCCGGTAATTCAGTAATACGTTGGTGCAGCTGCAAAAGGTTCTCTTGTGCACCGTTAATCTCAATCAGTAGGGATGTGGTTTGCTCACGGTAGATCGCAGCAAGCTCGGCGTGTTGCTCATGCTGATCGATTAATGCTTGCAGGGCAGGGGATACAGCCTCCAGCTGTTGAGTAAACTGCTGCAGATTATCACCCATTTG
This sequence comes from Microbulbifer sp. MLAF003, assembly GCF_030012965.1. Classification (NCBI taxonomy): domain Bacteria; kingdom Pseudomonadati; phylum Pseudomonadota; class Gammaproteobacteria; order Cellvibrionales; family Microbulbiferaceae; genus Microbulbifer; species Microbulbifer sp. MLAF003. Next base: position 3,122,178 of record NZ_CP120232.1, on the reverse strand, counting down.
TGCGTTCAGTCCCTGATTAAACTTCTCCACAACTGAAGTTAGTGACTGTAAAACCTCTTCGCTAATACTGTGTTGAAACTTTGTCAAATCCTGTCGCTGGTCATTGATCGCTTGCAAAATATCATCTGCAGTGGCTCTGGCTGGCTGATCTTTGCTAAATATTTGGAAAATAGTGCGCAAGACCAGCGAGAGGAAAAGGCCTAAGATACTTGTCATAAAGGCGGTTTCCAGACCTTGCATAAGTTCTGAAATCGAGGTGTCGATATCAGCAAGGTCAAAACCATAGATACCAAGAATAATACCGATAAAGGTGCCCAGAATACCAAGAGCGGTCAGTAGAGATGGAGTTTCTTTTACGAAGCGTGGAAACTTGCCAAATGGGTAAAGGATCAAGGCTATAGTGCCAAGGGCAAGCATAACTATAAGAAAGGTGTCTGTTACCTGCTCAGGAGATAACTTAGTCAACCAGTGGTAGAAAAACTGGGTCATTATTGATCCTTTACAACTTTCTGCATTGTTATTTCGTGATAAAAGGGCCCGTTGGGTATTCTCCCTGTGCCCTGACTTAGAACTTTCATTTGTGGTAGAGCTTTCACTACATCGGTAATAGTGCGGAACTTTGTCTGCTTATTTCCAGCTGGTTGGATATAGGTTCCAACAAGGCCTGATGGCTGAATCTCGAAAACACCACAATTAACTGGAAGTTGCTCTTGCTTGAACAACAGAAAATGCATCACACCGTTATTGCTGAGATACTGATATAGCGTATGTGTGATTAACTGAATTTGTTCAGTGGAAAAGAAATTCAGGAGATCCCAGAGCAAAATACAATCCAGGTTTTCAGGTAGGGTGGCCTGTCGTAATGCCGCCTGTACCGCGCTATTAAAGGGTACCTTGCGGCTACATTGCCAGAGAATTGCGGAATAGAGATCTGAAATAAACAGTTCACCCACCTCACGCTGGAGGTGCTGCATATTCCTTCCGGCTTTCTTCCCTACGTCCAGAGCTTTACTGACGGGAGAGCGCTTGGTGTGCATTAATGCTTGATCAAGAGCTGTCAAAGGGAGTTCGGTAAGGCTTGTTTGTCTAAAGGCGGAGATTGCAGCTGAGGTTCCCCCCGCGCGTACAGCGTTTTGTGACTTTACATTACCGTATTCAAACATCAGCTCGATAAGATCTTTACGCATGCCTTTTCTATGCAGGAGAGAGGAGCGCAGAGAAAAGTTACCCATGGTTTTCATCAGGTTGAGCGACGAGTATCGGTATGAGGGTAATGGCTCCGGCAGTGCTAGGGGCTCTGAGTTAAAAGTGAAGCCGGACAAACGCTTAAAATCAGCGGGCGCTTTAGGCATTGTGCCGGTGTACAGCATAGTATGGAAGATGGTGCCAGCTTTTAAGTGAGGTCGGATTTCCTCAATTAATTGCGTAATAAGCTCGGGCTCCATAAAGTTGAAAAGGTCCCAGCAGAGCACGACATCAAGTTTTATCCGTTGCGGCTTTCTAGTCAGGTGTTTAGTTAACTTTATGGTTCGTGTCTGCTGGTCAAATGAGTGGATCTCAAGCAGCAGGCTACGTAAATCCTCAATAAATGTCTGGCAGGATAGTTCCAAAAAGGTTTGTGTAGTGCCAAATGAGAGACACCCTAAATCCAATACTTTACCACCTGGTTGAATCACCTCGTCCACCAAGGCGGCAATACCAAACGAATGATGCTGCAACATACTCTCACACTAAAAGCTAGAGCCCCGGCAATAGCCGGGGCTCGTATGGAGGATCAACTGAGGAATTTAACTCAGCTCTCCTCTGTTTCCTCTTCAGTCTCCTTGGTACCGAACAGATAGTCGCTGGTATCGGATAGACGGGATGAATCACTCGCGGTTGAGCTGCTAGAAGTGTAGGAGGAATTGTTCTGGGAACGATTTGCAGGCTTATCTTCAGTTGCCGGCAGGTCTGGGTGCACCAATCGGTCTGAGAATTCCTTGTGACGTTCTTTCATTTCGGAGTCGGTATCTACCATATCCATAGAGCCGCGGAACTTACCACCGTCGTCGAGTTTGATCCGAGGGGCAATCAGGTTGCCATTTACCTGAGCAGTATTTCGGATCTCTATTAATTCATCGGCAAGTGCGTCGCCATCCAGTGTGCCTTCAACAACAATATTTTTTGCGTGGATATTTGCAGTCACTGCGCCGCCGGTACCAACAGAAAGGTTGTGGCCAACCATAATTACAGTACCGTCTACAGTGCCTTCTACATGTAGATCTTCGGTGCCGATCAACTCACCGCGAAAATTGATACCCTCACCAAGCACTGATTTGGCGCCTGAATTCGAGAGAGATGATTGCTGCTCACCAGCGCTCATGCCTGCTAGAAAAGGTGTGGAGTCATTGCTTTTGTCAGTGCTCATCTAAATAAATCTCTTCGTTGTGGAAAAAGTCAGCTATTAAATTTCTTGTAGCCAGGCCCTCGGCTGAAGTCTTATCCGTAGGCCAGCTAATACATTGAGTCGAAAAATCACGAAAGCTCAATGTGAGAACAGTGGTCTCGCGATGGCAGGAGATACATGTTCATTTTTTCGCAGAAACCTGGATATCATTACGCAAATATTTTCTACTACTGGAGCTCTCTTTTTCTCCTCTCCATGCTCTTGGTATTGGAGCACTTGGCTGAATGCTAACTTCATTCAGCAAGAGGATTTACGTAGTTATGGTTTCATCCGTATATTCATCTCTGGTAGATTTTTTATACCATCCCTTAACAGCTTCAACTTTTTCACAGGTGGCTTGTGCCAAGCCAGAAATTAATTTAGGTCGGTGTGGGTATTTGCCAACAGAGAGCACACCGAGAAATTTACAAAACTTAACCCGCAACCTTTAACTGTATAAAAATAGTCCTACTACCTAATTCTAGTGACGATAAATTTCTGGGATTTTTCACCATAACGTCACATTCTTACTTTTACATTAAGGTGTAATTTGTAAGTAAATATTTACTTCTTGTTGTGGAGGGCACACTGCTTATTGTCTGCTGATGGGTATTGAGTCTTACCTGGCACATATCAATATAGATTGGATTGTTACTACCTTACAGCGCGAAAGCCACCCTAACGGATCGGCAATCGATCAAGCTGACCTCGACTTGAATGGGCTGAATTTAGCACGGATTCCACGTTAAAAGTGTGACATGGAGCACTTTTTGCTCGCCTTGACCTAGAGGAAGTGACATTGGTGCTTCGAATGCAGCAGTGTCAGTACCACATACTACTAAGGGGTGTGTTGCTTGGTAGGTAATATGAAATGTGGAACAATTCCTCATGCATAAGGGGTTGAAAAAAGAAGAACTTAAAAGTCTAAACCACAAAATATGGGTAGTGTCTATGCGAAAATGGGCGAAACCTATATGAAAGTTTCTGGAAATAGAAATTCCAGCAAGGAAGCACTTTCTGATCGATAACTTTTTACTCGCCCGTTGGGTGAAAAGTACATAAAATCCAGTCTCGTTTTTGGGTTGTTAAATAATGATCGGTTTGGAAAAAGGGTATTCTTTAATTAATGACATTCTTCCGAAAAGCCAGCTTGAGGTTCTTCAAAATGAGTTTGAAGATTTAAAGCTTGCTAGGGGAACTGGAGGCATACGCAATGTAGAGAAAAAGTATAGCTCTATAGCGGCCTTGGCTACATCGGACTTGATTGTAAATTTAGCGCAGAAATACTTAATTCAGCGTCCTCGATTGGTAAGGAGTATCCTGTTTGATAAGCATAAGAAGTGTAACTGGCTTGTCACTTGGCATCAGGATAAGACTGTAGCGGTCTCTTCAAAATTTACTAAGTCTGGATGGGGCCCTTGGAGTGTTAAGGATGGTGCTCACCATGTGCAGCCTCCTCTACATGTTCTTGAACAAATGATTACGATCCGTATTCATCTGGATGATACTGATGCCAGTAATGGCTGCTTGAAGCTTATTCCTGGCAGTCATCAATATGGGATTTTTCAGCAAGATGAAATATATAAATATGTTAAACTGCATAATCCGATTGCTTGTGAGGTAAAATCCGGTTCTGCATTAATTATGTATCCTCATATTCTTCACGCCTCAGATAGAGCTTTATGTCCTAAGCGCCGCAGAGTGATACACTTGGAATATAGTTGCTATGAGCTGCCAGCTGGGATTACTTGGGCATAGTGCAACTAGATTCAATTTTCAATAATGATGTACGGGTTGACACCCATTACACTACCTTGCTATCAATTAAGATGTTCGTGTTGCATGTTACCATTGTAATTAAGGTCAGAAAGCCGCGCGACGATACCTATCGGAGCGCAGTCCGCTGCTTTTACTCTCTTCTTGAAGATTGGGAAAAAAATAAGTCAACACTTAAAAATATAATTATTTACATGATGGTCGATTTTCTTGAGGGTTGGCTGGTGACCATGTTTTCCTATAAAAATCGATAATTTTTATAAATATTTTGACTAATTTAAGAGCGCTTTAAGTAGTGGCAATTGCTGATGGCTGCTTATCAATTTGTTACTTACTTGTTTCTTGTTGTGTTTTTTTCTTTTTGGAGTTGGTCTTTGTTTATTTGAAAATTTAAGATTTATTTTTTTATTGATTTCTCTGTTTGGTGGCATTTTGGCTGTTAAAATCATGCGCGGTCAGATAAGGGGTTGATTTATTTGATTGGATAGGAGGTTTTACCTTCTAAATATAAGAATGATCATGTTGAAAATGGTGAAAAATGAATAATCAAATAATAAGGTTTTTAGCTCATTGGGTGATTCTTTTTGGAGCTTTTCAAGCAAAGGCGTTTGAGCCTAAATCAGATTTATCGGTGAACTTGGAGCGTGTCCGCTATTGTCATAATTTTTGGTGCACCCGGCAGGATACTCAAACTGAGTATCTTGCTTGGGAGCAAGAAGGTGTCAGTAATACTCATCAGCTATACACTCAGATTGCAAGGTTGAGGCAGCCAGCGCGAGAAGATGTGCGGAACTTGGTATTTATTGCAGCAGGACAACAGCCACCAGGATACGGTTCTGAAAGTGCAGTAACAGGGCAGGGGGATAACTATAAAAGAAACTGTGGTATCTCAGAAAAATCCTGCTCCCGAAGCATAGATGGCCGCTCCCTTGCCCGGCAGGTTCTGGATTCAGAGTATTTTCCTGCAGATGATACCTTCTTCGCCGTAGCTTTTGATGCACAATTTAACTATTTGGTGAGTAGCGGTGAGAAATCTCGTATAGAAAGTGCCTACCTTAATTGGTTAAAATCCAAAGCTTATGCTTCCAATCTTGAAAGCATCTACTTGGCGGGGTCATCCAGAGGTGGTTGTTTAGCAATGCGCTTGGCAAAGGCTCTGCGTAATGATCCGGACTTTCGTAACATTCGAACCATTGTTCATAGTTTTGATGGAGTCTGTAAATGGGATCAGAATGAAATGGGAGTAACTTCTTCTTTTTCCGTAACCCGGAAAACTCAACTTATTTGAGCTACTATACTGATCTCAATGCTCAGTTCCCCTATAAAGACAATTTATATATCCGTCAACTGGCAGGCGGTGATGAAGTTATTGAATTTACAGGGGTGCACTCTTTTGTCTATACAGCAGAAGATATCAATCTAGGTTGGTATGCTCAAAGCTGGGTCAATTTGGACCATATTACTATCGATCGAGATATGTACCCAGAAGTTAGAGATCAGACCGTGGTACCATTTTTAAAGCATTTGGAAGAAGTTTTTTAATCCGTTTCGTTGATTTCAATTGATCTAAAATCAATTATTTGTATGTTTAATTGATTGGGTGTGAGGGTTGCTGTTAAGCAGCCCTCTTTACCTAACTGGAGTTTTATTTTGTAGAAGCCTAATAAGTAGGTGATTAGCTGTATTTATGCAGAGTAGCTGGTCAGTTGGTTGAGCCAATAAATGATAGTGGAGAATTCATTTTAATATAGCCAGCCTGTTTTGAAGGAAATTCCTACATATACAAATAGAACGGAGAGAAGTGTTACTGGAATTATATGATAAGCGAGAGCCTTCAGGTTTCTGGTGGACAGGTTCGGAATAATCCTGATCCTTGCGTCAATAGCAAGGAGGAATGTAAGGCCCAATATGATTAGCTTATATGAAATAAGCCTCGAAACCGGATTTGAGAAGTTAAACCACTGGGATATATCGGGTAAGAGGCTAAAGGCTAGATAGATACCGGAAAGAATCTGTATAAGAAGCGCAGGAATACCAATTTTCTCATAGCTGCTTTCGAACCTTGAGATAAATTCTATATCCTGACTTCTTACGGCTGAAGGGAGGATTGTGCATGCGAGCACCAGATGCCCTCCAGTCCAAACAGTTGCACCTAGCAAATGCAAAAACAATACTACCTCGTACATTTCTATCCCATTGTTTGATCCTTTTAAGCACTATATCTATATATGATATTGGTGCCCACCAATTTCTCGGGTCGGTATGATGAATATTATTGATGTATTGTTAGCGGAATTACTTCATGCAAAAACGAGATGAAAGTTGATGTAGGTCAAGATGATAAGTTGGATTATGTAGTAAGAGTCTACTAACTAATAATGCCGAGATGTCATGTACTTTATGCATTAGTCTTTCAATAATTTCCCATTCGTTACTCCATTATATAACTACCGTTACCTATGAAACCTGGATAGCCGCAGATGACGGCACCTTCGGTGACTGGAGGCAGTGCGAGGCAGGCGAACTGAACTGACTACTGGTTTAACTGGGTATGTTAAGAGATTTCTGCATACCCAGGTTAACAGGCAGTTATACTGTAAGGCGGTCGGTCTTTGGTCAATCTTAAGACCGATGCCTTTGCCTACTGCAACAATACTCTACTTTATTCTTGACTCCTGAGAGTCCGAATAAAAAGTAACACTTAAAAGCTTGTTTGTTTCCATTCATTTACTGCCTCTAGAGTAAATTTCTGTCCAGTGTCACTGCTGTTGCACTTATAAACCTGTAGCTGTTCTCCATTGTCGGCACTTGCCCCTGGTGTATCAATGCAGTATTGCCAGTCTTTGTCGCGATTTTGAATAATCCCGCTTTCCTGTACCTGCCATTTTTCTGAGTTTCCACCATCGCAATCCCAAAGGTGCATTTTGTCACCATTGTCGGCAGAGCCTGAGTTGTAATCGGCACAGTATTTATTGTTGCCTTTAGGTCTTAATTGCCCCTCAGCGGTGTAGACAAACTGTTGTTCGTTGCTCGAGTTGCAGTTGGCCAAAGTCAGGTTGGAGCCATTGCCATAGCCTTGAGAAACATTCATACAGAGATTTGGGTTTTGAATGGACTGGATGCGAAAATATCCAGGTAGGCTTCTTCGCACACCGACAAAGGGTATGGCTTGGCTGGTATAGCCCGGCGTGTCATTGACAGTATTTGGATCCATGCCAATAGCGGTAGCGCCGTGTGCAACCGCGATATAGGAATAGCCAAAATCTGTATTGCTGAAATCGCCAGAGCTGCTCCACAAATGCATCAATTGTTTACTGTTCGCCGCTTCATTGGCTGTTATTTGGTAATGATCGCCGGCTTTTACATTACCGCAAAATATCTTCTGGGAGCTGCTGGAATCCATGGAGTCTATATTGCCAGAAAACTCTTCAGGATCGGCAGTATCTACATCAGGGCAGAGGAAGGCATGTAGAGGGTAGTTATCCAGCGCCGATTCCATACGACCATTGACATTACCCGATTGCCCCCCAGTGAAAATTACCAGAACTTTTTTACCATTAGTGAAAAGCTCGCTGATAGTAGGCCAGCCGATACTCTTTAATGTGCTGCGATAATTCGTTGAAGTTGAGCTTTGTTTAAGGTGATTGACCATATCCTGGTAGCTGAACTGAAGACCCCCCAACTCTTGTTTGATATATTGATCCAGCAGATAAATTTCATCCGCATACCATGCTGCAAACCAATTGCTATTCGGCTTCATGTCAATATACAGCATCAGTGGGGCATCAAGCTCATTGTTGGCAAGCCATGCCTTAATGTCGTCCAGGCAGTTTTCCAGACGATCATCTCCGCCGTTACTTTTACACATATGATTGCCGATATCACTCTGACCATGGGCGACATAGGGGCCGTGGCTGCTGCCTTGCCATGGGCCGTGATCAACTACATCCAGTTCTAGGGAGCGGAAGCCCTTATCCAGCCAGTCAGTTAGTGTTTCCCCACTGGCTAAGCGCTCATAACTATTGTGGGGTTGCAGGTAGTAAATCTGATCAATGCGATGGCTGGATTGTACTGGGTCTGCTACGGCCAGTATTGTGCTAGCAAAAGCTGTAGAGCTTAACAGTGTCGTAGCTGACAAAATAAGTTTGCTGAAGAAGGGCTTCGACATTGGGGTGTCCGCTTATGTTGAATGTTTTTTATTGCTATGGAAAGAGGTAGTTAAAGTTGGATTATATGAACAACTTATGAAGAACATATGACGCCGGGAAACTGTAAAGAATATATCTGAACTTTTGCTGAGTTCCTCACAATTTCCGGCTTTTTAAGCGTATTTTTAATGAAAGCTAGAGTTTCTTCCCCAGCCTCTTTTCCACTTGCTTTTTTCCCACTCGGGCCCAAATAAGCTGAATACCTCAAATACACTCATGCCGTGAGATATTAAACCTATGCCCCAGCCAAGTGCGGCCCATAGCACCCAAAAGTAACCTGGCGATGTAATCAGGTTCAGTATGAACAAACCAATTATCACCAGTACATAGGTGATTACGTGGGAATAGAATGCCTTAATGTCGCGAACGTGTTCTATAACCCGCTTTTCTCTGTCGGATATATCCTGCTCTGTATTCACTTCGCTCTCCTGTAGTTCTGATAAGTCGATTTCAAAAACAGCAGCTAAAGCTTTCCGTGATTCAAGGCTAGGGTTTTGCCCTCGCTCTATTCTCTGGATAGTCCTGATGTTGAGCCCGCTTATTCTGGCCAGTTGTTCTTGAGACCACCCGCGTTGAAGCCTTAGTTTTCTGATGATCATACAGCTCCTTTAAATTGGCTTTTGGAGATATTTATAGTGAATTTCGCAGCTGTCGGGAACGGGCATCTAGGTGACTTCCTTACGACATTATCTTTATTATCAATGAGTTAGGGCCTGGCTATGCTGTCAGTTGATAGCGGTAACCCCAACTAAAACACTCTTTTTCCCCAGGCGGTGTGAGCGTTCCATTGTAGCTCGATACCTTATCAAATATCTGCGTGACAAGTTATTTAACTACCAAACCAGCTGGAAATATGAATGAGTTATCCTAACTGGAAAAAAATTTATGGTGACCTCTTGCGGTAACTAGGCCTGCCAATAGATATGGGTAATGAGAATTGGGTTTATCAGAGAATGACTATCTCGACAGCCGCTGGAAGTGGTATGCGCTTGTTCTTAGCGATCGGTAAAGTGGCATAAGGGCGCTTGGTTTTAACAAGTGCCCTTATGAACAACATAACGGGTCTAGAGAGTGCTATCCGGCTGATTTTCCGGACGTGCGTCGATAAACGCCGGTAGTTCATTACAGGCTTCGGCGATTTTCTGGATTTTCGGATAGTTATTCATTTCCATACCGAAGCGCTCGGCGCTATAGATTTGTGGTAATAGGCAGCATTCAAAGAGTCCAGGTTTATCGCCAGCTGCGAAGGGCTTGGGGTCTAGCTCTTGTTCCAGTGCTGAGAAACCCAAGTGAATCCAGTGCTGAATCCACTGTATTTTTTGCTCGTCACTAATCTTAAATTCAGCCTGCAGATACTTGAGGATGCGCAGATTCTGTACAGGCTGAATATCACTGGAAATAGTGTGAGCCAGTGCGCGAATGTGGGCGCGGTTTTCGCGCCCCTTTGGTAAGAGGGGCGGTTGCGGATAAGCTTCATCCAGCCACTCCAGTATGGCCATAGACTGGGTAAGGCTAAAGTCGTTCTCGTTAAGTGTGGGCACTAACCCCTGCGGGTTGAGGCTTTGGTAGCTATCACTCAGCTGCTCACCTTTTAACAGGTTCACTGGGTGGTAGTTATACTCGAGTTCTTTCAGGTTCAGGCCTATACGAACCCGGTAACTCGCTGAGGAGCGGAAATATCCGTAAAGATCCATTCTCTTTCCTTTCTTTCGTTGTTATTGCTTTGGCAACATAAATTGCCGGTTTTAAGAACACTTTTCAGTCGTGTCTCGAGTCACTCGTTTTTCCATGAATTAACATAGTCTGCCAGCTCTATCGCATGGGCGTCAGGCAGTATGTCCCACGGTGTGCGGCTATCGATCATTACCGCGACTTCGTCGGTTTCTTTCCTTGCACGCTTGGCGCCAACGGCGAAAGCTTTAGGGTGGGGTCCATGGGTAAATCCCATGGGATGCAAGGTAAGCATCCCCGGATGAATATTATCGCGGCTGAAAAAGTTGCCGCGATGGTAAAAAATCAATTCGTCATAATCATCGTTATTGTGGAAAAACGGTACCTTGAGTGCACCCGGATCGCTTTCCAGCGGGCGGGGTACAAAGGTAGCCACCACAAAACCGGGCCCAACAAAGGTAGTGTGTGCAGAGGGTGGTAGATGATAGCGGTGGCTCATAAGTGGGCGTAAATCCCGCCAATTAATTCGTACCACAAGGTTATCGCCGGTCCAGCCCCTGGCGTCCAATGGGTTAAAGGGGTAAATAATCGTAGAGAGCTGCTGGCGGGCTTTTACGATCACGCGCCATTCAGTGTCTCCCTGCTGGGCTTTAAAACCATCATCAATTTTGGGGACATCGAGAATCGCCTGATCAAAGATCGCGTTCGGGCCAAGAACGCCCCTATCTGGCAACTGGAAGTGGCCGCCAGTTGCCTCGATCATTAACAATTCCAGAGGTTCATCCAGGGTGGGAGCCAGACGCCACATGGTGCCTCGCGGCAGCACAATGTAGTCTCCATCACGAATGCTCAGGTGGCCAAAATCGCAGTAAAGGTCTCCGCTGCCATTATGTATGAAGAGCAGCAGGTCTCCATCGGCATTACGCACCAAGTGGTCCATTGGGTCACTACAGGTCCACAGGCCTACGAGGCTGTTGTTGTTGCGTAGAATTGGCTTTTGATCCCAGGGGCTACTGCCTTTGTGGACCAATTGAGTGGCATCAAAAGCATGAGGACGCAGTGGTCCCTCAAATTTGCTCCAGCCGGTCGGGGGATGGCTGTGGTAGAAATGGGTGCAGGGGCCAAAGAAACCTTCCTTGCCCATCTCCCTTTCAAAAGTATTGGCTGGAAAGTCTGCATGGGCTTGGCGGCTGGTTTCACCTTCAATGCGGGGAAAGCGTATCCACTTGTTCATGGGCGGCCTCGCTTATGCTGGGCAGGGCGCTTATCGGCAGGTGGAAAGTTGATCGTTTCTGCAACAGTGTCGCGCATATTTCTTGCGTTTAACCGGCATTGGGTTAACAAAGATGGCGCAAAAAACCCTATACTGTGCGACCAATTTTGTCCGGTGCTCCAAGTAATCCCAGCGCAATATTTGCGTGTACAGTGGTTACAATTGAAACCAATGTTAGTTAAATTGAGCATCTGGTACAACCCGGATTCCCAGACAGGCAGGTGTGAGAGCAGCCATGATTGATAACCAAAATACGCCGGAAACGGCGGTAAAGCAGGATGAGTTGCGCCTGGAAAAATTCTTGCCATACCGCCTGTCAGTACTCTCAAACCGTGTGAGTAACGCCATTTCACAAGCCTATGGTGCACGCTTCCATCTCACCATCCCCGCGTGGCGGGTGATGGCCATCCTCGGGCGTTTTCCTGACCTCTCTGCTGCAGAGTTGGTAGAGCAAACGGCCATGGACAAAGTGGCAATCAGCCGGGCTGTTTCCTCGCTGCTAAAGAACGATTACATCACCCGCAGCGAAGATCCTGCAGACCGCCGGCGTCAGGTGTTGAACTTGTCTGAGTTGGGGCGGGAAGTCTACGCGCGCATAGTGCCGCTTGCGCAGCAATACGAAAATGATTTGATCGCCTCCCTTTCCAGTGAGGAGAGGGAGCAACTGGATGGCATTATCGAAAAACTGTTGGTTCGCGCTAAAGAGTGGTCCGAGCGCGGCTTGATCGATGAATAAATAGGATAAATAAAGGAGTTTTCAGATGTTTGAGCATTTAAGCAGCCTCCCGCCAGATCCCATCCTGGGTCTATTGGCCAGTTATCGTGCGGATGAAAACCCCAGCAAAATCGACCTTGGGGTAGGGGTCTACAAGGATGAGGCCGGCCACACCGCGGTTTTGCAGGCGGTAAAGGAAGCGGAGACTCGCTTGTTACAAAGTGAGGAAACCAAAGCCTATATCGGCCCAGCCGGTACACCAGGCTTCAATTCGGTGATGCAGGAGTTGGTACTAGGCGCCGGACATCCCGCCCTGGTAGGTGGCCGCGTACGCTCTGCCCAAACGCCCGGTGGTTGCGGCGCCCTGCGTGCTTTGGCGGAGTTGATCAACCGCGCCAAGAAAGGAGCTACCGTATGGGTGAGCGATCCCACTTGGGCGAACCACGTGCCGTTGTTGGGGAATGCTGGCCTGAATATCAAGAGCTACCCCTACTACGATCGCGCCACCAGCAGCTTGCAGTTCGACAAAATGGTGGAGACATTGAAGAACGTGGGCGAAGGCGATGTGGTCCTGTTCCATGCCTGTTGCCACAATCCCTGTGGCGCGGACCTGTCCCGTGAGCAGTGGAAAGTATTGGCGGAAATGGCCCAGAAACAGGGTTTCACTCCGTTTATTGATATGGCATACCAGGGTTTCGGTGAAAGCCTGGAAGACGACGCCTACGGCCTGCGCCTGATGGCGGAATCTGTACCTGAAATGCTGGTAGCTGCTTCCTGCTCCAAAAACTTCGGCCTTTACCGTGAGCGCGTTGGCCTGGCCATGGTGATCTATGCCAATGGTGAGAGTGCCGATAAAGGCCACAGCCAGATGCTGAGTGCAATTCGCGGGAACTATTCCATGCCACCTTCCCACGGTGCTGCGGTTGTGGAATCTATCCTTACAGATGCAGGCCTGAAAGCGAACTGGGAAGCGGAGCTTACCGAGATGCGTGAGCGCATCAACGGGCTGCGCGCAGGTTTGGTAGAAGGTCTGGCGGCTGCCGGAGCCGCAGGCGATTTCGGTTTTATCCGCCAGCAGAAAGGCATGTTCTCCTTCCTGGGCATTAGTCCAGAGCAGGTGCAACAGCTGCAAAAGGACTATTCCATCTATATGGTGGACTCCAGCCGCATCAGTATTGCCGGCTTGAGCTCCAACAATATGGAATACTTCTGCAAGGCGGTTGCCAGCGTGCTGTAAATTCGGCACATTTGGGGGTGAGCGTACTGCTCATCCCTTAAGATTTATCTAAAGAAGTAAGAGTGAAAGATGGAAGTTGAGCTAGGAGCCCCAGTGTCTGAATCCCCCACCCAAATCTGGACCCCTCAGAGCTGGCGAAACTTCACCGCACACCAACAGCCCAAATATACCTCCACCGATGATGTTACCCAGGTAGCCAAACAGCTTGCTGGCCATCCGCCTCTGGTATTTGCAGCCGAAGCGCGCGAGCTACGCCGTCAGTTGGCCCAGGTAGCGGAAGGAAAGGCGTTTTTGTTACAGGGCGGCGACTGTGCTGAATCTTTTGCTGACTTCAACGCAAACCGCATACGCGATACTTTTAAAGTATTACTGCAAATGGCGGTGGTACTCACTTTCGCCGGTAATCTACCGGTAGTAAAAGTGGCACGGATGGCAGGTCAATATGCCAAGCCGCGCTCCGCAGATACTGAAACTGTGAATGGTATTGAGCTGCCCAGTTATCGTGGCGATATCATCAATGGTATCGACTTTACTGCGGAAGCTCGCCAGCCTGATCCCCAGCGCATGGTTACCGCCTATAACCAATCCGCGGCTACCCTCAACCTGCTGCGCGCTTTCGCCCAGGGCGGCCTGGCTGATCTGCACCAGGTACACGGCTGGAATTTGAGCTTCCTCAAGAACAATCCCCAGCGCGATAAATACGCGCAGTTGGCGGAGCGTTTACAGGAAGCCCTGGAATTTATGGCGGTATGTGGTGTTACTTCTGACAATACCCCCGCAATTCGTGAGACCGTGCTTTATACCTCGCATGAAGCACTGCTACTGGAGTACGAGCAGGCTTTGACCCGTACCGACAGCCTCACCGGCAAATGGTATGACTGTTCTGCGCATATGCTGTGGATTGGTGAGCGTACTCGCCAGCTGGATGGAGCCCATGTAGAGTTCCTGTCAGGAGTGTGCAACCCCATTGGTGTAAAAGTCGGTCCAGGCATGCAGCCAGATGAGCTGCTGCGTTTGATCGACAAGCTCAATCCTGAGAATGAAGCTGGTCGCCTCACGTTAATTACCCGTATGGGCGCAGACACCCTGGGAGATAAGCTTCCGGAACTTGTACGTGCAGTACAAAGGGAGGGCCGTTCTGTGGTCTGGAGTACAGACCCTATGCACGGTAACACCGTAAAAGCCGGCAATGGTTACAAAACCCGAGACTTCGATAAAATCCTGCGTGAAATTCGGGACTTTTTCTCAGTACATTGGGCTGAAGGCAGTCACCCCGGCGGTATTCATTTGGAAATGACCGGTGAACATGTAACTGAATGCACCGGCGGCGCATGGAAAATTTCCGAAGCAGACCTTGCCAGCTGTTATCGCACACAGTGTGATCCTCGCTTAAATGCTGATCAGGTATTGGAGCTGGCTTTCTGTGTGGCCGAATGGCTGCGCGCAGGGCGAATCGCTTAACAGCTTGGCTAAAAAGCAAATATAAAACCCCTTATTCAGGCTTTGGGCTTGGCTAAGGGGTTTTCTCTTCTTGTTCAAAAAGTCTTTTAATTCAATAGATGGGGAGTTGTAAGAGGCTTTGTAATAGTAATCTTGATGACTGTTTACCCAGTTGAGCCATTAGTATTAACGGGCTCTTCAAAAGCTTATTCAGTTGTTAATCGTGTGGGCTATTCCGGTAATTGGGGCTCTAATAGTCCTACATTTTTCTAGTACAATAGAGAGCGCTCCAAACTATAAAATCAGTGATGTAGCTCCAGCCAAGACTCATACCCCATTACTGGTGCCGTAGAAACAGGGGGGGCGATTGAAATCGTGCAACATATCTTTGGCAAAGAGCAGTATGCTTATCGGCAAGAAGCGCAGGCGGAATTGTCCAGATCCTGCTTCGGTCGCCCGTGTACTGGGCATTGTGTTTAATTGGTAAGCCGGGTAACTATGAAGATTGATTTCTGGTTCGAATTTGGAAGCACATATTCTTACCCCGTAGCTATGAAGATTGAAAAAATGGTGACCGAGCAAGGTGGGCACTTGGAGTGGAAGCCTTTTTTACTCGGGCCGATATTCAGCAATCAAGGCTGGCATGATTCTCTTTTCAATATTTATCCTGAGAAAGGCAAATATATGTGGAGAGATCTAGAGAGAATATGTGAAACTGATGGCCTGAACTATAAAAAGCCAACCAGTTTTCCTCGCAACGGGTTAAAAGCTGCAAAAATAGCTTGCTTATTTTCTGGTGAAAAGTGGGTGCCTGAATTTATCCGTTCTGTATACGCTGCTAATTTTGAGCTTGATCTTGACATCTCACTTGAAGAAACCTTGAAAAAATGCTTGCCTTTTTCAGATGAAGAGTCATTTACAAAAATTAAACGTGCAAATACTTCACTGGCAAAGCAAATGCTAAAAGAAAACACAGATCAAGCGAAGAAAAAAGGTATTTTTGGAGCTCCAACGTTTATGGTTGGAGATGAAATGTTTTGGGGTGGCGATAGGTTGCATGCTGCTATACAGTGGGCAAAAAATAACCAGTAAATGCTTAGTATCCTTGTTCCGTTATGTAAAGTATGGCCAGCTGTACTTTCTATATCAAACTCTATTATATATTCGGAAATAACTCTGGCTCTCCTAAAGTTATCCAAATTTCGGGCTTTGCTTCATTTGTGCCAGTGCCAATGGCAGAGGAATATGGCATACAGCCGGAGTAAAATGTCTGAATAAATGCTATAATTAAGTAACCGAGTAGAAATGGAAGTAAAGTTAAAGATTTATATAAATAAAATAGAGCTATCTATTGGCTCTAAAGTTATCTCTGAATCTCCAACGGAGCCGTTCACAACACAAAGACTTTTGATTGGAAACTTTGATACAGCGTGGAGATGCATCATTAGTGCCGAGAAAAAGTTATCTATAAAAGGGCTCTTTAAGCGAAAACCGAAGGTAATTGTAGAGCCTAAAGAGATGGTTGAAGGCGGCATTTCACAAGTGGAAGAGCGTATATTTCAAGAGCTAGCATTGGCTCTGAACCCAAAAAGCGTGGAAGTACAAGTCTAGTGCTCTGGTTGTAACAAAGGAAAGCAGGGTACACAGCTCTCTCGGAACTCGGCAAGATAGTCTACACAGCACATATTGTATGTTGAACGCTTGCATTGAGCATTAATGCACTAAGAATTAAGTATGCAATCAGCAGCTAAAGGTATATTCTTTATACTGGCTTTGTCCTTTTTTTGTTTGGCATAACAGACCTCGTAGAGCAATTAAAAGCAGGCGAGGAAATTAGATGGTGAGCGCCAATAATTTTCTTAGGTTTTGGGCTGGAATATCATTTTTTCTTTTCTCATTCTCTGACAGGTTCACTACTGATATTACTACTTGTGTAAAAGGATATCCTGTGAATGTTCATTGGAGGACTCTGTCGATGATGAAAGCAGCGGCTAAATAATGTACCAAATAGTGAACAGGCGAATAAGGCCAGGTAAATAGTGCTACGAACCAGCTACAACAAATGCGTATTTTATGAGTACCCAAATTACTGAATCAGGTATGAGAAGAGTTATTTTAATATTGTCAATTTTAACTATTTCTGGATGTGCAACATCCATGAATGTATTTGAAAAAAACGTTAGAGCTAATGAACTTCAAGTTCAGGCAGAAGAAGCAAGAGTAATCAATGATTATTCTGGAGCTGCAGAATTGGAAAATAAGGCGGAAGAATTACGAAAAAACGATTCCGTTAATAAAGAAGATATTATTTCAGGTGTTTTGTCCAAGGTTTTTAGCCGAATTTTTGATAAAAAGCCAAAAAGTAAATATCAAGGATGGCAATAGCGCCCGACTATTGGCAACAAAGCTTAGTTTTACGCTCAGCAAGCTGGGCCGAATAGGCTATAAATTTTGCAGTGTGAGGTTTGCTGTAAATGACGTCGTTACACTTTTTAGGTGAATATGAAACACTTTTTAGTTGTGGTATTTATAATTTTCGCTAATTTTACTATGGCTGAGGGTATGCTTGGCATTCCAGAGTCGTTCTTAGGTAAGTGGGGTGGTAGCAAAGATTCGTGTTCTGCACAGTTTCCACTCGATGTGCTTAGTATTGAAGAAAAGCGGATCATATTTTGGGAGTCTTCTGGAAAGCCCAAATTAATTATGTTTGAGAATGATGAACTAGAATTAACATTGCACATGGTGGGTGAGGGGGAAGAATGGTTGTCAGAAGAAGTATATTACCTGGATGCCAGCTCTCAGGTCCTCACCCGCAGAACAAAAAATGGAATGTTCCAATACCACAAATGTACTAGTTAGGCATAATAAGTGCATCGAGGAAGACCACTATAGTAACGCTCTGTCGGTGTACCCAGAAGAAAATATGGATTAAGCACCATTTAGTGCTACTTACACGAGCGCCAGCTGTCAGAGTGCCAAAATGAGATTTATATTGTGTTTCTTACTTGGTGTGTTTTTAACTGGATGTATGCTTGTGATTCATACTGCAATGTGTATAGATGCCAAGATTCCGAGAAAGGGTACTATGAGGTGATTCTTGAATATCCAGGACAGGAAATAATCACTAGAAAGATTGAATGTGAACGCTATTACGATAGCCAATGCAGCACCAGCGGCAACTCATGGGCATATAGAGAAGTAGGCCAAGAAAGTAAGTTTTTTCGCAAAAAGTTACAATTAATACATTTGAGTATGGATTAATAGAGTTTAGCTTGCCTAGTTGCGATCGGTTTGTTACGGAAAAAACAATAAGTAACTACAAGAGCCTTAGTAAGGTGTCTGGAGAAACGTACTTCTTAAGATCATCAGATAAAGATAGGCACACGTATGCTACATTCAGTCTAGGCGAGGTACCGAAGAAAATTATTACTATAAATTATTCAGTCAAAGTGCGGTATGTGGGTCAAAAACAGCTAACAAGCCAATCAACTACATACCTGTCGGAGCCGGACGTATCAGCTATACGTGGCAGTCATAGAGATTTTATGTGCTAGCAAGAAGATAGAAATGGCCATAGAGATAGAAAGAAAATTTCTAGTTGATCATCGAATTGTTTCCGATTTGACCGGTGGAGTACGTATCTCTCAGGGGTATGTTAATACCGCTGATAAAACTGTAGTACGAGCCAGAGTCAAAGATGATGTAGCGTACCTGACCCTAAAAGGTGAGCTCAGAGGGATGACTTGTTCGGAGTTTGAGTATGAAATTCCGATGGAAGATACTAGGTGTATCATCGATGAGTTATGTCGAGGTAATACCATCTTTAAAACAAGATATGAGATTCAGCACGGCAAGCACTTGAGGGAGGTGGATGTATTTCATGGCAAGAATGAGGGCCTGATTATTGCAGAAGTGGAATTGTCCAGTGAGGCTGAAGTTGTGGATATTCCGGCCTGGGTAACTGAAGAGGTTACTGGGCAGGTTCAATACTTCAACTCTTCTTTGTTGAACGAGCCTTATTCGGAATGGACAGAAGATAAGAAGTTCCTGTAGTACAGTCTGCTTCACTGGCCGGGAAAATTGACGCGGCTGTGCCGTTAAAGACAATTCATCGCTATGGGTTGCATTATGTGTTCTCCACCCAATGAATAGGAATTAGAGTTTGAATATTAGAAAAGCCGAAATGAGTGATTTTCCTCGATTATTGGAACTTGAACAGTGTGTCATTGATGCGGAGAGACCATTTAACTCTTTATTGAAGAGGAAATCAGCATTCTACTACGATATTAAAAAACTAATTGCATGTCCTGAATCCTATCTTTTGGTTGCTGAGGTTGATAGTGAAATTATTGGTACAGGTTATGCCCAAATCAGAGATTCAAAGCAATCATTAGAGCATAAATGGCATTCTTATCTTGGTTTTATGTATGTATCTCCTTGCCATAGGGGAAAAGGCGTTAATGCGAAACTAATTAACAAACTAATTGATTGGAGCAAGGGGCGAGGTATTATCGATTTTTATCTAGATGTGTATTCTGAAAATGACCCAGCTATCAGGGCGTACGAAAAAGTTGGTTTCAAACCATCATTGCTGGAAATGAGGCTTAGTCTTGATGAAGAATGTACATAGCAAGCGCATGCTGCCAGACTGGTTTTCCATTGCTCTTTTTGCCAGTTATCAATGAAAACATAATTTTTAGAACCTTTCCAGCTTTAGGGAGTATGTATGGAAAGTTATATCTTATTCTTTATAATCGCTGTGGCAACAATTTTAAGTCCAGGTCCGGGTGTTATCCTGACGCTCACGAATGCCATTCGTTACGGTACTTCAGGTGCGATAGGAGGCATTCTTGGAATCGCATTCGGTACCTTTATAGTTGCAGGCGTTTCGGCAACTAGCCTTGGTGTTATCCTAGCTACATCCGCAGTGGCCTTCAGTATTATGAAATATATTGGCGCTCGCCGACCAAACAAGTCGAAGCCAGCCTTGGAGGTACGAAAAACAGAAAGCTTCAGTTTGCTGAGGGCCTGACGCTACAGCTTACCAATCCAAAAGCTGTATTCTTTTTCATGTCGATATTCCCCCAGTTTGTTAATTACAATTCAAATTTTGTAGGTCAATTTTTCCTGCTAGTTGTCACCTATAGTGGCTTAGTTATTGTAATTCATGCCTTATACGCACACCTTGCTAAGTCGGCACGTGGTTGGCTTTCTTCTGAAAAAGGGGGGCGTATGGTTAATCGGGTAGGTGGGGGTACATTTATGTGTTTTGGTGTTGGTCTTGCGTCAGCTAGCAAGTAAAAGCACAGTAAGGCAATTATCGTGAGACATTCAGATAAATGTAAATGTCAAATAAACCCTAATAGGTTTAAAGCAGGAGTATAGTTTTCAATAAAACCATGGGTTGGTGTTTAATATGGCATGATACGGAATATTAATAAATAGTTAATCGAGACGTAATAAATAGTAAAAGTTTTATATGATCGCTATAGTAAAATTGGAAAATTTGCACCTGTCGATCCTTCTCTAAACAAAAAGTGTTGGAAGCCTGAGAGTAGAATGACCCCGGCAATTAATGCAGCTAAAAAAGCGAAAATTACCTTCAAAGTGTACGAATACACACATAACTCATCGAGTGAATCATACGGGTTAGAGGCTGCAGAAAAGCTGGGAGTGGCCGAAGCTAAGATTTTTAAAACACTAGTAGTTATTCTTGATAATAAAGAGCTAGCAGTAGGAATAGTACCTGTTTCATCAATGCTAAACATGAAACGTATAGCTAAAGCAGCTGGAGCAAAGAAAGCCACAATGGCTGCTAAATCTGATGTGGAGCGATCCACTGGCTATGTGCTAGGTGGCGTTAGCCCGCTAGGGCAAAAAAAGAGACTCAAAACTATTATTGACTCATCGGCTAAAAATTACGCGACGGTTTATGTTAGTGCTGGCCGCAGAGGGCTTGAAATTGAGCTGGCACCTAATGATCTAGCAAGTCTTGTCAACGGGGTCTTCTCTAAAATATGTCAATAGATCCATTTATGACAATTACAGAAATGGGGCACGAAAAGGCGTTGCATTCACACTGCAAGTATTATATGTCTTCATAGCGTTAAGAGCATACATGAAACGGACCATATAGCTTGTTCTTTTTTCCTGTTTTTTGGTGCTAGAGCAGAGTCTGAGTGGGAGCATGACAAAATAATTTATGAATTAAAGCAGGTGAATAAGCTGATTGATATTGGCCTGATGCGAGAAATCAGCCAGCGTCTAACTCCAGGTCATTTTGGATAGATTCAAACAAGAATTAATGTCCCTGAACACTGGAAAAACTCTGAGTTGGAGATGAAAGAAGGCACAATACAGTTTTCTGTTGGGAATAAGAGTTTCTATCCCGATGCTAGAAACGAAGGGCTTCTCAGTTTTGCCATTTGTTAAGGTGGTACAAAAACCGACCTTCACTACAGGGAATTTGGAACAAATATTCAATCGGCATATAACAAATGGTTAAATAGGAATATCTACTATATCATAAGTCGCTAAACCAAGTGTTATATGAACCAAAGGAAGTAACCATGAGCGTAAATATCAAGGAAGTTGATGGAGTAAAAATCCAACTTAAGCATAGAGCCTCATGTCATAGCGGTTCTGTAGAAATAGAGCTGTACTTACCGGAGGGACTTGTAGAGCTTCGCCGCTGTGATTGTTCTATGTGCCGTAGGAGAGGAGCGGTTGCTGCTTCCGTATCTTTAAATGGTATTAAAATCTTAAAAGGGGGAGCAGCATTTAAGACTTTATCAGTTTAATACAAGAATGGCGATGCATTACTTTTGTGAGAAATGTGGTATTTATACGCATCACCAGAGGCGTTCTAATCCGAGAGAGTTTGGATTCAACGTGGGGTGCTTGGAGGGTATAAATCCCTTAAAAGTAGAGGGTATTCCAACCTATGATGGTATCAATCACCCGGCGGATCTAGAGTAACCGATACAAAAAATACTGGTAATATATGGATTTAAAAAATTTTTTCTTTAGTCAAAATGAAGGTTGTTACTGAGGACTGAAAACTGAATTTATGTATCCAGGATCATAGTCGTTGAACAGATCATATTAAATAAGCCAATGATTTTCTCATGGAAGTCCTATATAGGGCTGCTTACTAATATTTGTTATAAATGTAATTGTATCGGTTGCTAGGTTATATTACCGGATTGCTCTTAAGGCGGTAGTTAGTCTGAACAGATAAGGATTATATATGGAAAAGCTGTCTCAAGAAGAGCTCAAGCAAATGTTTTGTCTTATCAGGCGATTTGCTAATACGGACTTAGATCAATTCGAACACTGGAAGTTTGATTCAGATAAGGGCAAAGTCTTCATTGAATTAGCTCTTGTCCCTAGAGGTTCAGAAGACGCCTATATAGAGGTAGACCATCTACTATGAAGCCCAATTGTGTTGGTGCTCTTAACAAGCTATTGAACAATGGCCTTTGGGTTAAATCAGGCTGTATTTAATGGATAATAAATATCAGTAGCGAATGTACCACCAATTCAGTTGAAAAAGTTAATGGCCCTATGATCAATGTCGAAGAGGTCATGCTAAGTTTACGTGTCAATTCCTTTTGGTATATACATGCTACTCGCTCCTCTACATCGGTAGTTTTGCTTCAATATGATCTCAAATAAGAGTTGAAGTATTTTTTATAAATAGGGTGACATGTGATTCTGATTAAGTATAAAGATGTTGTTTTCAGGGCAGTCAATACTGTTCAAATAAATTCTAAAATGCTGATATTGATCTTTGTGCAAGGACTAAAAAATATGGTGCAAAAAAATGGAACATGTGGTCGTATTTCTTGTCTAGAAGTGATCTATCTAATAGAGGGAGGAAAATGAAGTAACAATGATAGAAGCGCACGCTATCTGTACTGTTGTCTCAATTATATGGTATTTAGAATGGCTCCAGGATTGCCAATTGATAATAGCTGCTTAGGTATGGTAAAGGCTATTTAGATGGTTGAAAATCGGTTTGTATATAATAGCTGCGTCTCTGGATATTAGGCTACCAACTTTTTAATTTTTAGATATCTAGGTCACATCGATAAGGGTCAAAATGAAAAGAATAGTGTTGGTGTTTTTACTTTCTGTATGTGCAAATACATGTTTTTCTGATGAAGTACTAGAAATACCTGCAAATCCAGAAAAAGGTTTTAGGTATCCATATCTAATCAAAATACCTGAAACAGTTCCAGAGGATAAGAAGTTATACCTGATTGTTGAATCAAATAATACTGGAAAAGTTTCAGATGATTTCTCCATTCATTATGAGTCAGCAAAAAAGACAATTGTAGGTAATGCTGTTGGCCCCTGGCTTTCTAAAAAGTTATCCTATCCAATTTTGATGCCAGTTTTCCCTAGGCCCGAATCCCAATGGCAGGTTTATACCCATGCCCTTGATAGAGATTCTATGCAAGTAGAGTCACTGCCATATGAAAGATTGGATCTTCAACTTATAGCCATGATCGAAGATGCTAAGAGGGTCTTGGCAGAACGCTCTTTGGATCTTCAGCAGAAGATTATTCTAGCGGGGTTCTCTGCCTCCGGTACGTTTGCAAATCGGTTCTCGCTATTACATCCTGAAACTACTGAAATTGTTGTAGCAGGTGGTCTGAACGGCACATTAATGTTACCTATTGGATCTATGGGTGAGCACAACCTCAAATATCCATTGGGAATTAGCGATTTTAAGCAGGTAACAGGCAAAGAGTTTAATTTAAGTCAATGGCTTAAAATTAAGCAATTTTTGTTTATGGGTGAAAATGATACGAATGATGCCGTTGCATATGATGATGCATATTCAGAAGAAGAGAGAGTGATCATATACAAAACTACTGGAAAGGAAATCCAGCCCGAACGCTGGAATAATAGCCAGAGAATTTATTTAGAAAGTAAAGCTCGTGTAATCTTTCGCACCTTTGAAGGGGTGGGCCACGGTACTAATGGTGATGTGCATCGAGAGTTCCTGACTTTTGTGAAAAAGAATGCGCTACAAGCCTCTGGGCAGTAGTGCATGTTGGACTTATGACAATTTGGTAGCGCATAGATAAATTGTGTTGTAGTGCTTTTAATATAGTATTTAGTGCTATGTAAATAGGGCTTCATAATGCGGTTGTCGGCGCTATATAGTCTGTATTTCGATGGGGCTAAGTTGCTCTGAGAAGCCCCTAATCTAAACTGCTAAACTTAAAGCTACCCCCTGTATTTCGATTAGCTACTCCTTGCTTTTAAAAGCAATTATTCAATCCACACACGAGTATAAAGACGTTTTTGACCAGGTTTATCTGTAAATTCCTCTCTATCATGAAGAACTCTGGTATTGTCGAGAAACAACATATCTCCCGATTTCATAGAAAAACAAATACTATTCTTATTGCTATTTAACTCATTGTCTAATAAATCAAAGGCTAAAAGGTCATCTTCAGTTAGCAATCTCCCGACCTTCTCGTGCCCTCTTTCAATCCAGTAACGCATGTAGCGGATAGATAGCTTTTCTTCAATATAGCTAAAAATAGGGAATTTGTTGCTAAGTAAACTCTTGGTACTTCCATCACTGCCTGGAGTAACAAGGTCTCGAATGTAACTTTTATATAGGATTTTCAGTTTGTCTGGAGCTACTTTTCTTATGTTTTCATGTACCTTTGCAGCAGATACTATTTTCGTCCTACCTCCAAGAGCAGCTGGAGTAATACAGCAAAGTCCAATTATTCTTGGCTGAATCAATTTTTGCGAACTGTCTGTATGTGGGCCAGTAGCTGCTTTGGTTTGTGAAACTGGAATCGACTCATCCCTGTAACTCCTGCCAGTATTCTGAACTCTATAAAGCCTACCGTAGGTATTAATGGTGACACCTAGTGCTAAACTAAAATTTAGGAAAAGAAGATTAAGTGATTTATGATCAAGGCCGTTAATGCCTCTAATCCATGCTACTCCACTTCCTTGAAGAAGTTCTTGTTTAACATGATAGGAGAGCTTATCGAAACGTGGTGTCAGTACGGATTCGGCGCCTAGGTCTTCAATTGGATCTTTCCTTTTCGAAGCCCAATCAACCAGTGATCTGAACTCAGTGTTCCAGCCTTCTGGCCATGTGAATTTCCAGCCAGTTTTTCTTTCCAGATCTACAGCGCTCCAAGCTTGAGCGTCAGCCAGATCAGGGGGAGCTATCTCAGCCATTTGCTTGAACCTTAAATAAAAGATGTAGAGGATAGCCCTTTAGCGGACCAAAAAATTCCGGATCTAGAGTTAGATGCTCTTCAGTTACCGCCAGCTCCCTTATGGAAGGCATCTTTTTAAATCCAGCAGATTGAAGTGCTTCAAAATAATGGGTGAATGTCTTGTGCACACAGCGTACTGGTACAGTAATTCCATCTCTACGCCAAATTCTACCTTCAAAAGTAACATCTACGCCCTCAAAGTAATTTTTATCACCAAACTTGAAGTAAAATGGAGGTGATTGATTGCGCATAAAAGGTAAGCAAGGATGCGGCACTGTGAATATAAATATTCCATTAGGGCTAAGTAGTGACTTTACATTGGTCATCACCTGTGTCATTTCCTTAACTGTCAAATAGTTGAATAGAAAAATGGCAATTACTTGATCGAATTGAGTCCTGGGGTACCTATTAAAGGTAACAGCATCTGACACTTCGTAAATTGCTTTATGTAAACCAAGCTCAGCTGCAACAGATTTCGCTTGAGAAATCATTTCAGAAGAAGAGTCGACTCCAAATACCGAAGCTGCACCGGCGTCCAAAATTATTCTAGAAACATAGCCCTCGCCACATCCTACATCTAAAAGATGTTGGCCTGTAACACTACCCAATTCCTGTAGAACAATAGGTCTTGCTGTGTAGTCACTCAGTAATATTTTCTCAGACCGTAACCAGTTTTCTGCCTGATCATTGTAAATTGACTCAGTTGATATAATATGATTCATTGTTCATCCCTTTTTGTACATTGTCCATGGAAATATACTCAGAACTTTTCATGGCTCTATCTAGTAAGCCATCCCAAAACGCCGCTCTAAGATTTAGTGCTTTTATCGCCCCATGGCGAAGATGCCTTCGCCCCTCCTCTGTGTCAGCAAAATCCAAAGCAACTTGATTAAGATTCTCTGTATGGCTGTCATCAACAAGCGTGTGTACCGGGAAAAAGCAGTATTCTTCTAATTTTAAACTCTGCAAATTCTTCAACCCTTTCTCTATATATGGATAAATTGAACTAACAATATGCTCAGTTCCCATGCCTATAGCCCCAATCGCCTCTTCTGTGGAACCATGAAGCAGTACATCAGATAACATTTCATACCAAACTATGCCTTCCGACCGGCAGCTTTCTGGGATATCTTGTGTCACGTGCGACTTAAATCTTTCGAATAATTCCGTATGTGATATATTGTCCACCCAGTTTTTCTTAATTCCATATTGTTCCAGTTCTCTGAGTTCGGACTCCTCATAATGTCCAGATTCCTCTTTGAGGTTTTCGAGAAGGACACTCCGATGTCTTTTTAGCGTTAGGCGCGAAATTACAGCGGCCAACATATTGATGAATCGCGAGGAGTAAAATCCATACTGCTGAGCAAAATCCCCAACGGCGTGTTTAAAGTTTGGTAAGTCTCCATTGGCAAACCGTAAAAGATACGGATGGTGCACAGCCCTATGTGAAAGGGCCTCTTCGGAGAGTTGTTTTAACCAAGCTGTTTTTTGAAAGCTCATGTGAATTCCCTGATTAATTACTGATGCAGTGATTGATGTTTCTGTAAAAATAAAACATATAAATTTATAACTTAATAATGTTGTTGAGATAGGGCATCCCGTAATCCTCCTATTTTCTTTACAAGCTTAAATTACTATCTGTCACATTCATGCTGTCGCTAAAAGTTGGCTTGTGCATGCTATTCATCAGGGAAAATCAGTAACTTCGAACATAAGATGCCCCTCAATCTCAATAGGTGTCATTTAAAGATCAGTCGCAAATGCCCTAAAAAATATTACAGGGCACACTATAAAAATTTGCTATCAAAATAGCATTTAAATTACGAAATAAAATATGCTTATTGATTAATAGCTTGTAGTAAAATATGACGCTGCCGATCAGCCGCAATAGCCGTATTGTATGGGAGGAAAAGGCCGATAGGCGGAGTATTCATTCTGGCGCAGTTCTCTGTTTTGACTATGTGCATTTATTAGCAGTTCTTATATAAGGTGTTATCTGATTAGAAATTACCTGTCTCTTTAGTGTGATGATCTTGGTGCCACGACAAATTACTAATGAACTAATTTCTAACCTGTTCCGTTAATAATGGCGAAGACATTGCCTGTATTTTTTGAGAAAAACAGCCGGTTCAGGTACAACCAAACAGGTATGTCATTGTTGGAGAAATTATCGATAAATAGGTTAAGGGTGGTTTACCTAAGTTTATAATTGATAACCAATTGAAGGTTGTCGGGATGGAGTTAACCACTAATGCTGGCTTTGAAGATATGGTACGCCCAACAGCCAATCATGCCAGGCAGTATGCGAATGATTCCGGTAAGGGTGAGCACGTAAATTTTTATGGTGAATTTGCTTAGATCATGCGAGCTGTGGCGGGTATGAGTACAACTGCAACTGAGATGGCAAATTATCTTATCACTTTACAGTCGGGTAAGTTAGTTAAAGACCTCAATTTGCTATGGCACCAGTCATTCTTGAAGATGGGAAAACCAGAGGGTTTAACGATATCGAGAATAGGTATGCGATGGGGTGGTAAGTTATTGATAGAGGGCGACATAGGGCTCTTAGTGCAAGTGGTGCCAATGCGGGAACTGTGATTCACTACCCTGAGGACGAACTATCTATTGTCGTTCTCACAAACTTACTTGGAGGGCTACCTATTCAATTTGTAGACCGAATCGCCGCGAAATATGTACCTGGATTCCAGCTATAAATTCAGCAACCAACTCCTCCGTTATTTGATATCTTGACCTATGATCAAGCTAATTTACCTTTCTTTGAAGCGAAAGAATTAGGTGAGTAAGGAGTGATTTGTGACAACTTTTGTTTTGGTGCATGGAGCTTGGCAGGGAGGGTGGTGCTGGAAGCGGGTTTCAGCACTTCTGCGCAAGGCAGGTCATGACGTTTTTACACCCACCCTCACAGGGCTTGGGGAGCGCTCGCACCTCTTGAACGATAGGATTGACCTGGACACCCATATTCAGGATGTTTTGGGAGTTCTTCGGTGTGAGGAGTTGTCTGATATTGTTTTATGCGGGCATAGTTATGGGGGTATGGTTATAACAGGTGTTGCTGATAAAGTACCCCAAGCTATATCTTCCCTGGTTTATCTCGATGCTTTAGTGCCAGAAGATGGGCAGAGTGTCCTGGACCTCCTTCCCAGCGACGATGCCTCCAGTTTCAAGGAAAGCGCTAGAACTAAAGGCCAGGGTTTTCGAGTGGCACCTAGCCCAGCAGAAGTTTTTGGGGTTAATGCTGAAGATCAAGCCTGGGTAGATCGGCGTAATGTTGATCATCCATTAAAGACCTTTGAGCAACCTATACGCCTGGACGGCTTATGGAAACAAGTGCCTGGGTGCCTTTATATTTATGCTACAGGTTGGAGCCCAGGTATCGGCAAGCCTTTTTTCGACAGGGCTGAGCTGGACATTGATTGGCAGGCTATGACCCTTTCATGTGGTCATTATGTGATGATAGATACGCCCAAGGAGTTGACTCAGGTGTTGATTCGTTCGACTTGATTGTCGCTATCATATCGTGATAGAGGTATGGAAAAATCAAGCGATAATTAATTAAAAGTTCAGAATAAAATTAATTGCTGTTTATTGGTCTTTCTTCGGAGCATCCTTTGGTCTATTAACCTTTCTGTATGGCTGGGCTCTATTTGCACTCGGTAGGCGGTCAAACAAGACGCAAGTCTTTGATCTGTTCAGTAAGTCTTTCTATAAAGTATTCGGTTAGTGCGAGTTTGATCTATTGTTCTTATTACAAACTAAGTAATAGCTTTAGTTCATACTTTAGTTTCCCACGCGCCCCCCGCAGGGGAGGGGGCTGAACACTCCAGGCTAGACATCGACAAAGATTACTTCACCAGTTATAAATCCATCGACTGAACGTTCAAAAGCTTTTCCTACCTGGTGCCCCGGCACGGGCTCGAAACCAGGCATCATATCACCGTAGACATCCCAGGCTTCTTCCAATACCGTTGGATTAACCACATTGATTCGAATATCCCTGGGGAGTTCATAAGCAACACATTTGACAAAGGTATCAATTGCTCCACTGGTTGTTGCATCGGCAATTGCCATAGGGATCGGTTTGATATTTAGAATACCGGATATTAGCGTAAAGGATCCTTTATCGGCGATGTACTCTTGACCGATTCTTACAAGATTGATTTGTCCCATCATCTTGCTCATTACTGTTGTCATCCACTGTCGCTCAGTCATATCGACAAAGTTTGCGTATTCACAGAAACCAACGGTGTTTACGACAGCATCGAAGTCACCCACCGTCTTAAACAGTCGCCTGATAGAGTCTTCATCAGTAATATCAACCTGATGGTCACATCCCTTTCCCGAGCGACTCGCTGTGATAACCTTGTGGCTGCTTAACCCTGTTAAAGCGGCCTGTCCCATTTTACCTTGTGCGCCAATAAGGATAACGTTTTTCACTCTAAGTACCTGTTTTATATGAAGAATTTACTATTTGCCGCAATGCGATGCTGCTCAATTACTAGGAGAATGCTAGTTTTATTGTGATACAATGTTAAACAGTATTTATTTGTAAGAGATACAAGTGTGAACCAAATAAATCGATTGGAGGTCAAGCAGCTCCGAATATTCCAGGCATTAATATCTGAAAGAAGTGTATCTCGTGTCGCAAGTCAGGTCGGCCTTACTCAGCAAGCTGTTAGTGAACATTTAAAAAAGTTGAGAGATATTTTTAGTGATGAACTTTTTCTCCGGAAAAGCAATGGACTAATTCCAACGCCGACAGCAATAAACTTAGGGAAAAAGGTTGATACGATCCTCCAAGGGTTAGATAAATTGTTGGAGCCAGCAGTTTTTGAGCCATCTAAAATAGCACAAACCTATACCATCGCTGCGACAGATTACTCCCAACAAGTGGTGCTTCCCGGCTTATTGCCTAAACTCAGAGCGCTAGCTCCCAACTTGAAAGTGGTAATACGGGATATTGCTACAGACAGACTGGAAGAGTTAATGAGTGAAGCCAAGGTGGATTTAATAGTTGCAGATTCGGATATAAATTCTGACCTGTACTCTTCTATCACATTATTTACTGATTACTATGTCTGCGTTGCGGCAAAGAGTTCGCCTCTGGTAAAGAAGAAGCTGGGTTTGGAGGAAATAGCTTCTGAGCCGCATCTTATGGCATCTCCGCTTAAGTCTGGTGCGGCAGGAATTATTGATGGTTGGTTTGCAAGGCACCGTTTGCGTAGAAATGTTGTTATGTCTACGCCATGTTTTACCACGGTTCCACAATATCTCAAGAAAACAGATATGCTTGCTTTTTTACCTAACCGGGTAGCGAGTGATTCAAACCTTGCCATTCTTAATCTGAAAAACAAGCCGGTAGAGTTTGATGTTATAGCCGCATGGCACCCTCGTTCAGATCATGATGCTTTACATAATTGGGTTGTAAACTTGTTGAGAGAGTGTGTCTAGTATTCTTTAGTTGATATTAAAGTACATAAAGGTGCGAGAGTGGCATAGGGGATTCAGGAGTTACTGAGTAAATGAGATCTTTAGAAACGCAATTTTATCGGGAAAATAAATGATTCTTGATTTTCATTCGTGCAATAAAAAGTTGAACAGGAGAGGCGCGGCGGAGAGGGTGGCATAGAAATATATCAAGCCCTTAAATGCAGAGATTTTAATAGAGCATGAGATTTTGCTATTCCTGTTGTGATGCCACGGTTTAGCTCTGTGGGTGAGCTTGCCCATTGTGATATTGAGGAGATGTATATCATTTTAAAAGCTAAAGGCACTTTGACTATCGAGGACGAGAAGACACGAGCTTCCGCTGAAGGTATAATTTTAAATAAAATAGCTGGAACCCATGGATTAGTTAATGACTTATCGAAAGAGATGGAATTGTTAATTATTCAAGCCAGTTTGAAGTGGTACCAGCTTAATAAGTCAGTTAATTTGACGGTAGAAAGTTACCAGGCTTGAATGCCTTGATTTTCATTGGAGTGACGATTTAACAACATGATTGGGAGTGGGTAAGAGTTATGAAAATGCGAAACTTCTTAAGAATGGTAATTATCGGGATTGGTTTATCTGTGGTCAATGTAGCTGCAGAAGAAGTCGAAATAGATAAAGACCTCACTATTTATTATGAACAATCGGGGAGTGGTGATACTGCCATTATTTTTATTCCTGGCTGGATGATGTCGGCAGACGTTTTTGAGCATCAACTTGCCCACTTTAAAGATTCTAAAAAGTACCGCGCGCTGGCATATGATCCCCGTGGGCAGGGCAAATCATCAAAGCCCGTCGAAGGGCACACCTATCAACAACATGCTAGAGACCTGGCTAAGTTAATAGAGACATTGGATATAGACAAGGTGATCTTGGCAGGTTGGTCATATGGCGTAACGGAGCAATTGGCATATTTGAATCAGTTTGGTTCCGATAAACTGAAAGCGATGATCATGATTGATACTGGACCAGATATAGCGGGAGCAAGCCGTGATGAGTGGGTTTGGTATCTAAATGATGATTCGGACGGCTATTCACGCTCATTTACTGAGGGCATTATAGAGGATCGAGATAATGTAATTAGTGAATTTGTGAAATGGATGCTTGAAAACCCTTCAAAGGAAAATATTGCCTGGGTTACCCAAATTGCTAATCAGACCTCTAGTAGTGTCGCTTCAATTACCAACGCGACCGGATTTTACCTGGACTATAGTGATGATCTTGTAGCATTGGAAGGTAAATTGCCCCTACTGTATGTTGTTAGAGAGGAAGTTAAAAGTGTTGCGGATAAATGGATCAAGGCCAATACACCGTCTGCCACTGCTGTTTATATGGGAAAACACATGATGTTTTGGGAGAGACCCAGAGAGTTTAATCAGGTACTCGATCAGTTTCTTTCTGCCATGGAGAATGATAAATAATATATAAGCCCCTGCTTTACTTAACTTGTGTATAGAGTGGTTTCGTGGTGATAAACACAGAGGATCAAGAAAATCTGGTTCTCTGTAGTTTTGTTTTAAAAGTTAAAGTGCTCCCCAATGGGGAATGATTTGTAAAGCGCATATTATGTCTAGAAAAATATTATCCTTAAAGGTAAAAAGAAATACGGAGCCTAAGAAGGCTGATAAAAAGCAAGAGGATACTTCTGATCCAAAGAAGCGGTTCTTAAATGGCGTAGCTATTAATCCATCTGAGCCTATTCGCCTTGAGTCAGGTTCTCAGCAACTTACGGTACGGGCGATGGATTTGATTACGCCAATTGGCAAGGGGCAACGAGGCTTGATTGTGGCCCCTCCGGGCTGTGGCAAAACCACTATCCTCAAGCATATCTGCCAAGCAGTGGGGAAGGCTTACCCCGAAATAAAGCTGTACGCTTTGCTTATTGATGAAAGGCCAGAGGAGGTTACTGACTTTAAGCGAAGTGTACCGGCAGAAGTGTATGCTTCCTCCTCTGATCATAGCTATAAAGAGCATGTGCGGGTAGCTAAAGAACTCCTTGATAGGGCTTGTAAGGAAGCCGGTGAAGGCCAGGATGTAATGATCGTGGTTGACTCGTTGACAAGGCTATCACGGGTGCATAATGCGCAGCAGAGTGGTAGGGGGCGTACAATGTCAGGTGGGATAGATGCCAGGGCTATGGAGATACCCAGAAAGCTGTTTGGCGCTGCGAGAAAGATTGAAGGTGGTGGATCACTTACGATTCTGGCAACGATACTCGTGGATACCGGAAGCCGAATGGACCAGGTGATATTTGAGGAGTTTAAGGGTACGGGAAATATGGAGGTAGTATTGTCAAAGGAAGTTGCGAGACAGCGAATTTACCCTGCCTTGGATATTGCTAAAAGCAGTACTCGCCGTGAGGAAGTCCTGTTTAACTCGAAAGATATTGCAACGATAAGAGCTTTACGAAGAACGCTTGCCGGCCTTAAGCCTGTAGATGGCACTAAAAAACTTATTGAACTCCTTAAAAAGTACCCGACTAATGCGGAGTTACTTGACCATTAATTTTTAGTTAAGTTTAGGGGGAGTATTTAGCTGCTTAGCATTTTAGGAGTTAGTTACTGAACGCCCGAGACCTTATTATGACAACTGTTAGTCAGTCGGGAGCTTCACACGTCAATTCTATGGTGTGTTTTTGCAGGATACTCTTCAATGGCTTCCCCCTCTAGTATTTCACTACCAGTTTGGTAACGCATTGTCATCTGACCAGTTGCAAGCAGAGTTCCTACACTGTCATAAACTTCGGTATAGGAATAAAAGATTTTATGCCCCGAGCTGGTCAACTTACCTATGGCGGTTAACTGGTTGGTTTTGGCTCGACCGGTGAAATTGGTTGTTAATGATAGCGTGAGGGATTTACGTCGACGATTTGGGTACGGGCAGTAGAGACCACAGTAGGATCCGGCAATATCAATTAACGTTGTAATAAACCCCCCATGGGGTACTCCGTGGCTATTCAAATGCTCAGGGAGTACGGTTACGCTGATCACTACACGGCCTTCCTGCCACTCATCAATTTTCACACCCAAATGATCATTGAACGGTGGTTGTTTTTTATTTTGCCAGCTCATTTGGACTTACCTTTTGGGAAATTAGTTCAGAACAGGGTGCGTTCGGGCAGCGTGCAGGGTGGAGAAATACACTGTGAGCAGACCCGCTGTGACCACTATAAGAATTCCTATCAGCGCAATTGTGTTAGGCAGATGCTGCCATATCAGCCAGCCAAAAATGCCGGCAATAACTACTCCAAAATAACTGATTGGTGAAACTACACTGGGTTTTGCATAACTATAAGCTTTGGTATAGAGCCATATCGCTAATAAAACAGAAACCCCATTAAAAGCCAGGTAGGGAATAGTCCAGGTAGGTATTGACTGCCAGTAGTAGATACCCAGGGGCAGGCTACACATAAATGAGATAAGGACGTAGTAAAACAAAATAAGGCTCGACCTATCAGTACGAGACAGAATACGTGTGCCCACCATAGAGACAGCTAGAGTAATACCTGACAGTAAGCCGAAGGCGTGGCCACTGCTGATACCATGGATATCAGGTTGAAGAATCAGTGCGATACCAAGTAGTCCAAGCACAATGGGTAGCCAGCTTGTGGCGGGAATCTGTGCACGCGCCCAAAGCCAGGCTACAAGTGGAACAAAAATAGGGGCGGCATTGCGTAGTAAGCCTGCCTCCATCAATGAAATACGGCTGAGTGCATAAAAGTAGGAAAAGAAGCAGAGCCAGCCTGCAAAGCCTCGCAGTAAATGGGTTTTCCAGTGTTGTGTTATGAGCTGTTGGGGTGACTGGCGCACCAGCCAGGGAATAAGTAATAGTAAGCAGATGCTGTATTGGCTGAGAACTATTAAAGGTACTGGTACGGCGGGTGATATCCATTTACTGGCTGCGGCGGCTGTACTGGCAACCATGGCGGTGGCCAGTGCGTAACCTATGCCTTTCCAATTGTTTCTCTTAACCCTGGCTTGGATCGCTTTGTGGTGATCTAACGGTTCTGGTGACTGTTCGAGCTGCAACTCATTAAACCGCATCTGGCTCGGTCGTAGTTTCGATTCTATTAAGGTATCAGGCCTTGTCATTGTGTTGCCAATTAAAAATCTCTCAACTTTGGCAAAAAGGGTAACCGGTACTTTTACCGGTTACCCTTGAGAAGCGAATACTATCGCTGATCGTCTGCCCATTTCGCAAATGTTTTACCTTCTTTTACCAGTTGGACGAGCAATGGTGCGGGAGTCCAATTGGCTTCGCCATGTTGGTCACGGAATGTGCAAATAGTATCGTAGATCTTTTTCAGGCCGATGCTATCTGCGTAAAACATGGGGCCGCCGCGATGGGGAGGGAAACCATAGCCATAAACATACGCAACATCAATATCACTGGGGCGTTGGGCTATCCCTTCTTCCAGAATTCTGGCTCCCTCATTAATTAAGGCGAAAGTAAGGCGATTAAGAATTTCTTTATCGGAGATGTCTCGCCGCTCTATCCCATGAGCTTTGGCTTGAGCCTCTATGATTGCTTGGACTTCGGGGTCACTGGTACGAGCGCGAGTTTCTGGGTCATAGCGGTAATAACCGGCTCCACTCTTTTGGCCCAGGCGTCCCATCTCTACTAAAGCATCCGCAATGCAGTAGGTTTTGGGGTCGCCTTTTTCTGCTTCGCTCAGGCCCTCGCGGGCTTTGTGGCCAATATCGAGACCGGCCAAATCTCCAACCGCTATGGGCCCCATGGCCATGCCCCAGGATTGCATTACGGTATCTATTTGCTCCGCGGTGGCTCCTTCTATTAAACAGAGTTGCGCTTCACGGGCATAGGGCCGCAGCATCCGGTTGCCAATAAACCCATAACAGTTTCCGGCCAGCACGGGAACTTTTTTGATAGTTTTTGCCAACCGCATTGCGGTAGCGATAACATCGTCGGCGCTCTTTGAGCCACGAACGACTTCTAGAAGTTTCATAACATTGGCGGGGCTGAAAAAGTGTAACCCGATAACATTTTCTGGCCGATTGGTAGCAGCGGCGATCTGGTCGATATCCTGGTAGGAAGTGTTTGTTGCGAGAATGGTGCCGGGTTTACAGTATTGGTCCAGCTTGGAAAAAATTTCCTTTTTAAGCGTTACATTCTCAAACACAGCTTCGATAACGAGGTCTACCTCTACCAGGTCGGAATAGTCAGTGGTGCCCTGGATTAGTGAGAGGCAGTGTGTTTTTTGGGGCTCTGTAATCTTCCCCTTTTTCATACTGATACTGTAGTTCTTGTCGATTACTGCCAGACCACGCTCTACGGCAGCTTGATCGATATCCAGCAGCTTGACTGGGATACCGGCATTGGCAAAATTCATGGCGATACCTCCCCCCATAGTGCCGCCGCCAATAATGCCAATACTGTTTATTTCTCTGATAGGGGTATCTTTGGAGAGATTCTGAACTTTTGTCGCACGTCGCTCGGCAAAGAACATATGCCTCAGGGCGGCGGACTGACTTGAGAGCAGACATTCGATAAATAGATCCAGTTCTTTAGCTAGCCCTTTATCGAATGGCAGTTTAACTGCTGCCTCCACACAGGAGACAATGTTCTGTGGGGCCAGTTGACCAGGTGCTCTTTTTCCAGTCGCTGGCGGAAATCGTCGAATAGGCCCTCTGGAATACTGGCAGGATCTATTGTGATATCCCGGACTCTGCGTGGTGGGGCTTTCTGGTCAATTAGCTCACGAGCAAAGGCGAGGGCCCCTTCGAATAGATCATCATCAACCACGTGATCGATCAGCTTCATGCTTTTGGCCTTCGCAGCCGGGATTGGGGTACCTTTGGTGATCATTTCTAATGCAGTCGCAACGCCGGCCAGACGTGGCGTGCGCTGAGTACCACCGGCCCCAGGCAATAACCCCAATTTAACTTCAGGCAGGCCGACTTTGGCAGAAGCCTGGGCGCAACGATAGTGACAAGCCAGTGCCACCTCAAAGCCCCCGCCCAATGCGGTACCGTGAATAGCGGCAATCACCGGTTTACGAGAGTTTTCGATTTCTGTAATCACCTCAGATAAGGCAGGTGCCTGTGGAGGCTTACTAAATTCTGTGATGTCTGCACCAGCAATAAAAGTGCGGCCTTCACATATTAAAACCAGTGCCTGAGAGGCATCTTCCTGGGCACTCTTGATCGCTCCCCAAATGCCTTCGCGCAGCCCGTGGGAAAGCGCGTTGACAGGGGGTTGTTAAGTCGAATAACACCAATATCGCCAATAAGTTCATAATTTACGGTAGACATTGTTATCTCCAGATCTTAAATGACTATTAGATTGTTTCTCCTAGAGGGTCTCGCCGGTTTTTATATACGCTCTATAATCACTGCGATTCCCTGGCCAATACCAATACACATGGTGGCTAACCCGTAGCGCCCACCGCTACGCTCCAGCTGGCGTAGTGCTGTGAGTAGAATGCGGGCTCCGCTGGCGCCGAGCGGATGCCCAACTGCAATTGCACCACCATTGGGGTTTACCCTGGAGTCCTCGTAATCAATCTCGAGCATTTTCAGGCAGCCCATGGTCTGTACAGCAAAAGCCTCGTTAAACTCCATGACATCCATATCTGCCAGGCTCAAGCCTGCACGAGCCAATGCCTTACGGGTAGCCGGGACCGGGCCTAACCCCATTACTCTTGGCTCCACTCCCGCAATAGCACTGGCGAGAATACGTGCGCGGGGCTTGAGATCTACGGCCTGCCCAGCCTCCTGACTGCCAATAATGAGTGCTGCGGCACCATCGTTGATTCCAGAAGCATTTCCAGCAGTTACTACGCCGCCTTCAAATAGCGGGCGTAGCGTTTGCAGGCGCTCCAGGCTGGTATCGGGGCGGGGATGCTCATCAGTATCGACAAGGCGGGGTGGTTGCTTTCGGTCCTGTGGCACTTCAATAGGAATAATTTCATCGATAAAAAAGCCATCAAAACGCGCGCTTTCATATTTTGCTTGTGAAGCTAACGCAAAGATATCGCACTCTTCCCGCTGAATATTCAGGTCTGCGGCGATATTGTCTGCAGTTTGCGGCATGGTATGGCTGCCAAATTCTGCAACAATATCGGGATTGGTGAAGCGCGGACCCAAAGTGGTATCCGCCAGTTGCTGGGTGCGATCGAACGGGCTGCTTGCTTTGGAGAGGACCAAAGGGGCGCGGCTCATGGATTCAACACCACCGGCAATGAACAAATCACCTTCCGAGGCCCTGATGCAGCGGGCTGCATCGGCAACGGCAGATAAGCCTGAACCACATAAGCGGTTTACCGTAATACCACCGGTGGAGATCGGCAGTCCTGCAATTAGCCCGGCAAAGCGGGCGATATTACGACTGTCCTCACCGGCCTGATTGGTATTTCCGGCAATCACATCCTCAAATTGCTTGTGATCGAAATTATTACGTTCAACCAGGGTTTTAATGACATGCGCGAGCATATTGTCTGGCCTGATACTGGAAAGGCTACCTCCATGGCGACCAAAAGCACTTCGGCCGCCATCATAGATATAAGCTTGTGGCATTGTCAGTTTTCCCAATGACTGATTATTGTTTTGTGAGCAGTAGTAAATGTCCGGGCTTAATCAAACTCCAGTGCTACCGGAATATTTTCCAATGCCTCCTCTGCTACCGTTTTAGCCGAAGGTTTTTCCAGGCGAACTTTTGCAACCTGGCCCAGGGCACTATCAAAACGGGCAGAAAATTCTGCAGATATATTTTTTTCCTGAAGTGCCTGACCAATAACATATTCGGTAGCGCGATTACGCAAAGCGGGTTTGAATACCTTGGCTACTGCAGTTAGGGGGATTTCATCAATGATCTCTATCCGCTTGGGTATCGCTGCACGTTCAGAAATCTGGGTGCGGCAGTAGTCGATAAGCTGCGCTTCCGTGGGAGGATTTTCGGACGGATATAGAGTGACATAGGCCACCGGAACCTCACCGGCATAGGCATCGGGCTGTCCCACGGCAACGGCCATAGCCACGGCGGGGTGACGGCTTAGTGGCTCTTCAATCAAGGCCGGATCTATATTGTGGCCGCCACGAATGATTAAATCCTTGGCTCGCCCGGTCAGATAAAGATTGCCATCGCCATCGACATATCCCATATCGCCAGTATTAAACCAACTGTGGTCAACCCAAGCCTTGGCGTTATCCTCTTCGGAGAGATAGCCTGAAAAAATATGTGGCCCCCGTGCTAGCACAATACCTACTTCACCGGTGTTACAGGTTCTCACTAGCCGGTTTCCATCCACTTCGGCAATTTTCATTTCCATGTAGGGGAGGCGGCGGCCGACGCTGCCTTCGGGTGCTTGCATATCTGTTGGGGGGCGGGCCAGCAGGCAGCTGGACTCTGTCATGCCATAGCCGTTGCTTACCGTCACATTGAATTTTTCCTCAAACGCACTCTTAAGCGCTGCGGGTAAAGGCGAGGCCCCGCAGCCAACATCTGTCAGGCAGCTGATGTCATTGTCGCCCACAGGGATTTGCATCAAGATGCCGAGAATAGTGGGCACGGCACCAAAGCCCTGCACCCGGAAGCGGGCGACGTGATGCCACCAGTTGGGGAGCACATTGGGGGAGCGAAAACCTGATGGGGTCATTATAACAATCGTGCGGCCGGCGAGCAGAGTGCCAATGCCGGCGACCACAGTGCCGAAAATGTGAAACAGAGGAAGGCCACTGAGGGTAGCAAATCGCCCCTTACTGGATGTTGTGTCCACACTCAGTTGTGCGACAAACGCAATATTGCTGTGGGTCAGGCGTGCAATTTTAGGTCGCCCGGTTGTCCCTCCGGTGTGGAAGTAACTGGCAATTTCATCGCCTTGAATAGTTCGCCCACTAATTAAGTGGTCATTTGGCTGTTGGGCAATTGCCAATACAAAATTCTCTACCTTAATGCCGGAAGGCATGGATAGGGTACTAACCGGTTTTTTACTGATTAGTAGCAGTGCCTTCAAGGTTGGAACCTGCTCAATGACCTGCGCAACCTTTTCCCAAATCTCCTCACTGAGATCCTGCCCAAGGCTGACTAATACCTTGGCTTTGGTGGCATTCATGATCTCGGCGATATGCTCCGGTTCCAGCAATGGATTAATAGGACTGGCGATTCCTGCGGCTTGTCCTCCCCAGAGTGCGAAATGCGTTTCTGGAAGATTGGGTAATAGTAATGAAACCGTATCTGTCGAATTTATGCCGAGAGAATGGAGTAGATTGGCAGTTTGGTGAACTCTCTCGGATAGCTGTGAGTAGCTCACTGTCACACTTTCTTCATCTGGTACAGCGGTGGGAAGAAATTCGATGGCTGCATCTTGTTGGTAAAGACGGGCGGCCTGCCGAATTAAATCGTAGGTGTTTTCCCAGGGGTAACGTTGTAACAAAGGAACTTTTTCATATTCCTGGATTTCTGCAAGAGATTGCAGCATGGGACTGCCAGTGGAAGTGGACGTGATAGACATGGGGGCTTCTCTCACTATGGTTATTATGCTGATGACAATATCAAAAGTGAAATGAGCATTCCACTCTGCGGAATTCAATGGTAATGTTTTGTGCGTCGAGTGGTGATTTAAAAGCTAATTGATGGAAAATGGCGGGTAAATATATACACCTGCTATGTAAATACGCCATTAAGTAGAAAGTTGCGCCAATAGAGTTGGCTCGTTAACCGAGGACTTACTTCCGTGAGTCGGAAAAAGTCAGAATAGCGATGCTCAGATATCAATATCAGCCTGAAATTGTTTGTAGATAGGTTTACTTAAGACAAAGAGTAGGGCCCGCCGAGCCAGATCGAAAGTGAATTTATTCCGCTTGTATAAGGGAACTTCCGAATTTAGTACATGTTGATTGTGCAAGTTGGTGAAGGAAGTTAGTTGAAAAATCTCTGCCAATTGCACCCATAAAAACAGGAGCAAGCGAATGAATATAGATTTTTCCCCAGAAGAATTAGCTTTTCAGCAGGAAGTTAAGCAATTCCTGCAAGAGAAGCTTCCGGCGGATATCAGTGAGAGGACACTGGATGAAATTCCCCAGGGAAAAGAGGACTATGAACGCTGGCAAAAGATCCTGTACGAACAGGGTTGGGCTGCGACTAACTGGCCAGTTGAATATGGGGGTACCGGTTGGACGCCAACACAAAAATACATTTGGGCCAATGAGTGTGCCAACTTCGGCGCGCCAGATGTAATTCCTTTCGGTTTTAAAATGGTTGCACCAGTTATCTTCACTTATGGTAGTGAAGAGCAAAAGCAGCGGTTTTTGCCGGATATCTTGGCAAGTAATGTTTGGTGGTGCCAAGGATATTCGGAGCCAAATGCGGGCTCTGATTTGGCGTCGTTAAAAACCACAGCAGTGCGAGATGGCGATGAGTATATCGTTAATGGTAC
The DNA here is from genome assembly GCF_030012965.1 of Microbulbifer sp. MLAF003. Taxonomy (NCBI): domain Bacteria; kingdom Pseudomonadati; phylum Pseudomonadota; class Gammaproteobacteria; order Cellvibrionales; family Microbulbiferaceae; genus Microbulbifer; species Microbulbifer sp. MLAF003. The sequence continues at coordinate 3,081,270 of NZ_CP120232.1, read as the reverse complement.
CAAAACCTGGACGACTCTGGGACACTGGGCCGATTGGATTTTCTGCCTGGTTCGTACCGGAGGCCCCGAAGTCAAAAACCAGGCCGCAATCACTTTCCTGTTAATTGAAATGAACCACCCGGGCATTACTGTATCGCCCATTATGACTTTGGGTGGCCATCATGAAGTGAATGAAGTGCATTTTGATAATGTACGGGTACCAGTGGCCAATCGTATAGGAGAGGAAGGTCACGGCTGGACCTATGCCAAGGTATTGTTGACCCATGAACGCACAGGCATTGCACGGGTTGCCACTTCCAAAAAACGTTTACAGACTTTAAAAAAGCTGGCAGGTGATACTTGTGATGGTGACACCAGCCTCCTGGAAAATCCAGCCTTTGCGCAAAAGCTGGCAGAGATTGAAATAGATCTTTTAGCTCTGGAGTTTACCGAGCTAAGAGCACTTGCGGCAGTGAGTACCGGTAATGCACCGGGGCCGGAATCCTCCATTTTGAAAATTAAAGGAACTGAAATCGCCCAGCTTATTGATGAACTTTACATGGAAACTGCGGGTTATTACGGAATGCCATTTGTCCGGGAGCAATTTAAAAGCGGATTTGATGGCGAGCACGTAGGCCCTGGAGTTATTACCAGCAGCGTGCCCCGTTACTTAAATAATCGTAAATCCTCGATTTATGGTGGCAGTAACGAAATTCAGAAAAATATTATCAGCAAGTGGGTACTTGGCCTGTAAACGCGACGTTTAATGAGGATTGGAACGATGGATTTTTCCTATAGCGAAGAGCAGCAGATGTTGCAAAGCAGTGTGTGCAAATTTATTCAACAGGATTATGACTTTGATCGTCGCAGTAAGTTAATAGACAGTGATACTGGGTTTAGTGAGGATAACTGGAAGTTATTTGCCGAGTTGGGCTGGCTAATGGTTCCATTTAGTGCAGAAGACGGTGGTCTGGGTGGTTCTGCTGTTGATTTGATAGTGGTGATGGAAGAGTTTGGTCGTGGTCTGGTGGTGGAACCCTTCCTGGCAAGTGCAGTTTTAAGTGGTGGGCTAATAGCAAACGGTGCCAACGAGGCGCAGAAGCGAGAGCTAATAAGCTTGTTGATGGAAGGCCAGTTGCAGCTGGCATTTGCATTTGCTGAGCCCCAGAGCCGTTTCAATCTTTCTGATATTACCACCAAAGCTGTAAGGAACGGAGACAGCTACGTAGTGAATGGCCACAAAGCCGTTGTTCTGAACGGTTCAGCCGCAGATAAACTATTGGTGGCAGTACGTACTAGCGGCGGCCAACATGATTGTGAAGGTATCACTTTATTATTGATAGATGCCAACACTGAGGGTGTTCACCGCCAGGGGTATGCCACTGTGGATGGGCACCGTGCGGCTGAGGTAAAGTTTAATAATGTCATGGTTCCTGTGGCAAACCGGGTCGGAGAGGAAGGAGCCGCTTTGCCAGTAATGGAACAGGCAATTGATCGGGCCACACTGGCGCTGTGTGCCGAGGCAGTAGGGGCCATGGAGAAAATATATAAAAAGACCGTGGAATACACAAAGACCCGAGAGCAGTTTGGCGTTGCCATTGGCAAGTTCCAGGCCTTGCAACACCGTATGGTGGATATGTTTACCGAATATGAGCAGGCCCGCTCTATTCTATTAATGGCAGCGTTACAGTTGGATGTGAATAATGGCGTTGCCCCTAAGGCAATTTCTGCAGCAAAAAGCCGCATTGGAAAAGCTGCCCGGTTAGTAGGCCAGGAAGCAATTCAGTTACATGGCGGTATAGGGGTTACAGAGGAGTTGGATGTAAGCCACTACTTTAAACGTTTAACCACAATCCAGTATTTGTTCGGTAGTACAGATTATCATACCCGCCGATTTGCCGGGCACTAGCGAGGCAGGCAGCTGTGAGGTGATGAGTTGTTCCCCAGGTTGGTTGCATTGCGCTACTAACCTGGGGTCAAGTTATCTAGTAGCGGATCAGCATGGCCTCTATATTACCGACCATATTCTTCAATAAGGGGGCGACTTCTTCTTTCAGGAATTCTGGACTCAGGCGGTAAGCAGGTCCGCCAGCGTTAAATGTATAAATGCGCCCCTGGCTTAATTGTAGGGGGACAGCAATACCATTAACATCGCGGTTCCAGTCGCCAAAGGAGCAACAAAAGCCGCGCTGCTTATAGCTTGCTACCGCTTCTTCAATTCCAACCTTGATTTTCGGCCAGCGCTCGCTATTCCTTTTCTCCAGGTGTCCATAAAAGTACTCGCGCTCCTCTTGTGGTAGTGCTGCCAGGAAAGCCCGTCCTGAACCACTAGTAGCTAGAGGTACACGGTTACCTATTTCGTAGCGAAAAGTCGTAACATTAGCAGCTGCACAAAACTCGACAAATATCATATCGAGTCGATCACGGTCAGACAGTCCTACCGCAGTTCCTGTGGAGTTTGCAAGGTCTTGCATAAGGGGCTTGGCAACCTGGCGAATAGCCAGATTAGAGACGAAAGAGTAACCAAGTGCTAGTACGCCGCTTCCTAATTGGTATTTTTCCAGTCGATCCGAGTAGGTCAAATAACCTAATTTTGTCAGAGTGTAGGTTAGCCGTGAAATACTGGAGCGAGGCAAGCCGGTGCGTTGGGCGATTTCAAGGTTACCCAGAAAGCCATCACCAGGTTGAAATGCCCGCAGTACATCCAGTCCTCGGGCGAGGGCTTCAATAAACTTGCGATCGGGTTCTGCGCTTTTCTTTCTTGGAAGATCACTCAACGGAGCCATGGTCTTAAATCCTGCTTCTATAGTAGCAAGTATACAAATTTTACTCCTGGATCTGAAGTTAGATACTTAGCCTCGAAGAGAAATTTAGGCCTGTGAAGGGTGTTTGGATAATAATGAGCGGTAACGAAAATTGTGGTTGTACTTGGGGGCCCAACAATGAGTCAAGATCAAGAGTATTCTGTAATACCGATATAGTTTAATTGTATTTTTTTTGCGGCATACCTATATATACATTCTATTTATCGTATTTTGCATAGTTGCTGCTTGTTTCAAAGATGAAATTAGTGTTTGAATTCGTTACCAGTTAACTTTTCCAATTTCGATCTCATTTAGAAAAAGAATTTTAGATATGATAATAAGGCTTCTTGTTGGTGTCGTAATGGCTTTGATTGCTGGCAATAACTGTTATGCCATAGATGATAGTATTGAAAAAGAAATAAAATCAGCTCTGGTGGAGCTGTCTAATAGTAACCGCTTAATTGGCTCACATTTTGTTGCAATAGTTGATAAGAACGGGCTTGATTTCTTTTATGCCTATTCTGAAGATGGCCCTAAAGTTACAGAGAGAACGCCTATCTTAATCGCAAGTCACACAAAGTCTTTTACCAGTACTTTGATGGCTATCCTGCATAGCTCGGGCAAGTTGGATTTAGATAAACCCATATCATCTTATAAGCTCCAGTTGGGGCTTGAGGGAAAATTTGATACTAATAAGATCAGTATTAGGGATTTACTGACCCATACGGCAGGATTTACAAGTATCCAACATACCTTTAAGTCAGCTTTTTTAGGTTATTCCGGTCCAGAGGAGCTAGTTCACTCATTAAGTGAGAATCTACTGATAGCGCCAGATTATAATTTTAGGTATTCAAATACGGGCCCGATAGTCGCTTCGATGATTGCAGAGAATGTCACTAGAAAAACTTGGGGAGAGCTAATAAAGGAGTATATTGCCGACCCGCTGGATATGAATGCGACAACGAACAACATATCCAAGGCGAGGGCAATTCTCCCATCTTTCATCACGTCTAGCGATGGCAATATCTTTAGCTCAGGGCATTTCAAGTCTGACCTTACGATGCATCCCTCAGGAGGGTTGGTTTCGACAGTAAATGATTTGGCGGTATGGCTTCAGGTAAACATAAACAAAGATAAGTTAAATTTATCTAAAAGTGATATCTTTGATGAACTTCATGAAAAGCAGGTAGGCCAATCTAAAACCTATTTCACCTATGAGCGATCTGGATACACTTTGGGGTGGGATTTGGCTGAGTATAATCAAGAGACGCTTTTGACGAGGTTTGGAAACTATGGTGGATATAGCATTCATGTATCATTTATGCCAGAAAGAGAGATTGGTGTAATTACATTCACTAATCAGGATGTGGCTTATATCTTACCCCATGTAATGGCAAACTATACTTATAACTCAATTTTAAATAAAAGAAATAGGAGTACATTATTTGAGCAAGAGATGAATCGACTGAAGAAGTCTGTTCGACGTGAGCTATTGGAAGCTCCAGATTCTGCCTTGATTGTCAGCTCCGATAATTTTCCAGATAACTTGCTTGGCACTTTTACCAATAGTAGCGGTTGGCCGGAGCAAAAACTCTATATTGACAATGGTAAAGTAATGGTAGATTGGGGGGTTCTTAACGGACCTTTATTGAAAGATGGTAAAAAGTATAGGGCACATTTAGGGGCTCTTCATAGAGGTATTTCTTTTTATATTCAGGATGGAGGCGCTGTCAATTCTCAGAATGGATCTATAGAATTTATTAAAAAATAGGCGAGGTTCACGAGAGAAATATTCTTTGATGTTGTTGAATATCCCTGTGTGGTATTTAGGGTTGCTAAAAGTGCAGACTGGGAAGAAGTTGAGAAAAGTTTTAATCTCTTAATAGTGGGTAAGTACATATTTTGATTGTGGAAGTCATTGATAAAACAAAATAGCTTATCGCCCAGCCAGATGAAAATCGTTCCAAGACTAGAAAATCTAATTGTTGACCTCTGCACCTTCAATCCACTTCGGCTTTCCTGGTGCAATAGGTGCGAAACGATATAATACCCAGCTATCCCTTGGATCCAAGTAAATGTCTTAGAGGAAAGAAAGTAACTGATTTTATCCTCTTGGCTAAGAGTAGGATGCTTCCTTGATCTGTTCAATCAAGGCACTTAAAATATGCATACTCTAATAGAGATTCGTGATCTACTAAAAATAACGCTCTATAGTGATTGGTAGTGATCTTTGAAGAGGTGGGGAATATAGCTCGATTGAATTAGTTCAGACCAGGCGCCTCTTTTATTTCAATACCAATGTGTTAAATTTAGTCTGAACTAATCCAAGAAGTAATATTTTTAGTCAGTTATCATCTCATTTCAAGCAAGTTGGATCAGCCGTTTCAAAGATATTATCCAGCCAAACATTACTGCCAGTGCAATCAGGGTCAAAGACATCCTTTAGATCAACTTCACTGTTGCCAAGTGATGTGTTACCGACAATTTCGTTGTTTTCATCAGATTCCAGCAGTATTACTATGCCTGCACTTCCAGGAATTACAAATCCATTTTTTGTCACTAAATTATTAGATACAAGGTTATTTGATGCCCCAAAGATTTCTATACCGTTGCGACCATTTTCTGTAACAGTATTGGAGTTAACCACAGCATTATCATCCTCGATACTAATACCCTCATCATTGCCTCTCACAAAATTTGCGGTAATTATCGCATTTAGTGCCTCTATATCAATGCCATCATCTCCATTTCCATCAACATAATTAAAGTTTACTGTTGCAAAATCGCCATCAATTTCAATTCCCTCATCCCCTACACCAATTACTCTATTTTCTGTGGCCGTATTGTTTTTTCCATCTAGAGAGATTCCCTCTCCTTGAGTAACCCCTAGCCCCAAGACTACTGATCTGGAAACAATGTTGTTGTTACTTTCCAAAGTAACACCTTCAAATAAAGCGGCATGAATTTCCGTCTCTATGATGGAGTGAGATCCTCTACCTCTCGCAATCACGCCGTTTGGGCAATCATTAATCTGCCCACCTACTAAACGTGCGGCAAAACCTTCAAGAGCGATTCCCACTTCCCCCTCACCGGCATTAAAGGAGCAGGTAAGTTGTTTGTTTCCCATTGTCAAGCTGCCTGAAGGCCCTTCAATAGTTAACGCTACTGGTTTTTCGGGTGATAAATGACAATTCAGGTCCTGCAGAAGAAATTTCGGTGTTGATATGATGTCGCCACATTCTACCGCTAAAGAATTAAAAGAAATAAATATACTAAAAATGAAAGCTACAAAAGTTAAAGTGCGCTTTAAGAGGGTCAATCTATTCATCATGGTGCCTTTAAAAATCTATTTAGTGTTAAATAAATAATGATATTTTCAGTTTTCGCTAAAAACTGCCTCATTTAAATCTGCCGTTTTGTGAAATGTTTAAAAATTTGGCGAAAAATCATTTTTGCAAGGTTTTTTTAGGAAAATGCCCACGTTATAGGTTGTGATCGGTGGTTGAGAAAATCTTGAAAAAAGATATTCCCCTTTGCACATTAATTTGTCATATTAACACTCAATTTTTTTACCGGGTTTAAGATGTTTATTTTTGCTTATGTTCTAATGTGGGCCTCCATTAAGATTCGTTATTGAATAATCAGATTCTAGACATCTTCTAAAGTCTCTTTGTTAGTCCAGTTGATAGTGCGCCCTGGAAATTTATACATTACACTTGGGGTAAGTGAAGTTTTCTTTCAGCGTTTAACTGTAGATCTTAAACTCTTTTGTATATTTTTCTTAATATAAAATTGAAGTAATTCGACTGTTTAATAGCGTGGCCTGCTCTGAATGGTTGAATTTGATGCTGGATTCGGTTGTGATGCTGTTGGTTCAAATTAAGTATCTATTTTTTGAGTGATTAATTTTTGTAGGCTTCTCGACGAAAGTTATCCTTTGAGGAGTGGTTATCAATTGATTGATGTATGGTCTATGTTGAAACTAACTCAATTATAATTTTGATTGGTTAGAATTAATGACAGGTAAAATTGATTGGATATATTTAGCTTTGTTATGAAGGTTTCAGTAATATTTCAGTACTAAATGCACTTCAGTTGGCCAATTTATTCATTGGTTTTAATGTAAATAAGTGCATGTGATTCTAGGTGGAGCTGATAAAAACTATCTTAAATAATTCATTAGCAGTAATATCTCATTACTGAAGGTATCCTAATAATGAAGCTACTTACCTGAATAGATAAGTAGCTTCCGAAAAGTGAATATCAGTAGACTAAGTTTTCTGACTTATTGCGCTGACTCAGAATCGTTCACCCACTTGGGTTTTCCGGGAGCTATAGGGGCAAATCTATATAACTCCCAGCCACCTCTTGGATCCAAATTAAATGGGTTTGCAGTGCCGAGCCACATAAACCTGGGGTGATTGATCATTGTGCGGAAACCAAAGTTCCCGGAATTGCCAACGCCATTAAAGGTGGCTGGAATAGCTCTACGATTTGGTGAAAAGAAGCGGTAGAGCTTGCCGCCAGAGGTCTTGGGATTTGATAGCGCATCTTCCAAGAACATGAGTAGCTCCGCGGGAAGCTCGTTGGCAGGATCGGTTCCACTTTCAATCAGGCCAGCAAACTGCCGACTCACATCCAGGGTTCCCAGATACATATCGCTGCCCGTTACCCCAAGGCGCCAAGTATAGACATTAAATGGCCACCCCAAGCCGGCTCTGCCTAATTGGGGGAGGCCTGCCAGAGTATTCTTGTCAACAAACATATTGCTGTCTGGATCCCAAACCTGAACATCCTTGTAGCCATAGAGCACTTCAATTTTTGGTTTCCGTTTCTTTTTACCAAATCGATCTCCGCGGAAAACCGTTGTTGCCCTATGGGTTGCGATGATGGTTTCCAGCTCTCCAATTGGATTATTCCAGGTTTCCCCGTAAGCGAGGACATGCGCCCTAAAGCCTCCCAGCGGGAAGTTAATCGTGCCCCAATAGAGCTTGCCGCGCCAGGAGGTAATATCACCGCCAGCATACGCACCTGCGGAAACAAGGTCTGGTTCGTACTCGGTAATGTTCCAGACTTCCTTCCACTCTTTGGCATTTTCCGGCAGGAATCCACCCTCCGGAATTTTGGGGCTCATTACAATGCCGGAGTAGGCACGGATTTGTCCCGTCTGAGCGTCGCCAGTTGGCCAGGTAGAGAAAAACAGGCGACCATCATGTACGGTGAAATTAGCCGGAGTACTCTGCATTGTACCCACGACCTCAAACCTGAATGGATGATGGATATTGCCCATCCAGCGTAAAACCTCCCCTGTGCCACCGAGAGATTCTTGCACAGCCACACCGGTATATAGAACGCCCTCATGGTTAAGGAACTTGCGGATATTGGAGTATTGGGGAAACCGCTTGGAGCCAAGGTAGCGACCCGTACTTGCCTGCCAGGCCATCATGATGATGCTGTTGCCGCCGCCTTCACCGGCGATTCCCTCCTGAACCCCACCGGGACCGGCGAGAAATACTACGTCATCGGCATAACCGCCGGAGCGGAAGCCCAGCGTATCTTGTAGCAGGGGATCGTAAGTAGGGGTTATTTCCGTTACCTCAAGCGTACAGGTATCCATGCGATAGGCCATTGGAGCACGCCAATCACCAAGATTTTTAAGATTTGGATTCTCTTGGGCGAGTATTCCCTCTGCAAACTCACAAACCCAGCCCTGGTTGGGAGCAAAGATAGGCGTCAATACGGCATTTGGAGAGGCCTGTGCAGTACAAGGGACATTTGCTCCTGTGCCCCAGTAGAGGAAACGGGGTGACTCAGCCATACCCCAGATCTGGGCGCCGTTGCGTTTTGGTTCACCCGCGGAGCAGACGCCATCAACCAGCTCGGGGTAGGGTTCACCAACGCCATTAAAGCACTCATCCACTGGGGCTTTGAACAGCTTATCGAACCGGGGTTTAACCCTTTTACAATGCTTGCCAGGGTGCCCCAAGGATTCTTCGCCGTTTCCGCTCCATTGTGCGTTGGCACCGGGTGCAACCAATGTCGCCAGAAATATTGAGAGAGCAAAACAAGATGTGACTTTCATAAGCATCCCTTCCTCTACTACAGACCGCTATGGCGGGTGATACTACGGGTCAAAAGGCAGGTTTGAGTAGAATATGCCAATCCACATGGGAGAGTAATATTCCCTAAAAAGTAGAGATTAGGATGTCACTAGAGGCAAGAATATTGGCTAGATTATTTCCTCCTCAATAGTACCAGTCAGATTGATATTTGAGATAGCAGGATACTATAGCGATGATGCGCTTGTTAAAATTTTGTTACTTAATGAGGTGGTCGCCAATTTTAGTGTGGGCTTGCCGATCTTTCTTAAGGCGGCTAGTACAACAGGCTGGTGAGTTATCAAATAGGGAAGGTTGTATTAGATGCTTTATAAATTTAATTTGGTGTAACGGGAAGAGTAAGGGGTATGGTATTGGCTGTCCCTAAAATTCTCAGTATATTTTTAATCCGTCTAAAAACTGGTTTTCACTAGATAAAATGAAAGAAGAAACTGGATTCTTTGTAGGCAAATCGCTGGCTTCTTGGGATGAGGCCGGCTCCATTCATTGGGAAGTCAATAAGCAGCTGCTCGAACAAGTCTCAGACTCTAAATTTAATGCTTTGGAGAAGGATTTCGATACATTAGTAAGTGGTTATGATATTTGCGGAAAATCAGTGGTACAAATTTGCTGCAACAATGCAAAAGATCTGATATCCATAAAAAAGAAAGGAGCTGGCCGCTGCGTCGGTATTGATGGATCTCAAGCCTTTGTCGATCAAGCCAAGCTTCTGGCAAAAGCCGCGGGATATCCAGGTATGGAGATTGTATGTTCTAACATCTACGAGTTACCAGAAAAGCATATTGGTCAATTTGACTTTGCAGTTATTACCATTGGCGTACTCAACTGGATGCCGGACCTAAAGCGATTTATGCGTGTTTGTGCTTCGCTGCTGAAGCCAGGCGGCTATCTTTTGATGGAGGAGATTCATCCTGTTTTGAATATGTATGAAGAAGGTAACCCTTCACAAATTGCGATGTCATATTTTAATCGAGAGCCACAGCGGGATGATCAAGGGTTGGATTATTTTAGTGGTAGGAAGTATCAGGCAAAAGAAAATTATAATTTTCACCATACATTGGCCGATGTGCTGATGGCAGCAATTGCTTGTAATCTATCATTGAAAAACTTTATAGAGTTGGGTAAGAATATTGGGAATTGGTGTGGAGATTTAGAGAAATCTGAGTTTGTGCCGCCTATGGCAATGCTGGCCAGCTGGCAGAAGCAATTCTAAATGACAAAACCGTGTCTATTGGAGCCTTACTGTTAATTACTAAGGAAAGCGAATGTATCAGTTGTTTATAGCAAATAAAAACTATTCATCATGGTCACTGCGGCCCTGGTTGTTAATGCACCACCTGGAAATTCCCTTTAATGAGCAGTTGGCGACTTTTGAAGAGGGGGAAGCTGGGAGAAATTCCATAGTTTTTCCCCTACTGGATTGGTGCCCTGTTTGATTGATGGCGATATTACCGTTTGGGATTCCTTTGCCATAGTGGAGTATGTTGCAGAAGATTTTCCGCAGGTTTGGCCCATCGATAGACTGGCAAGAAGCTGGGCACGGAGTGCTTGCGCTGAGATGCACTCTGGTTTTTCGGTTTTAAGGAACATCTGCGCTATGAATTGTGGTTTGATTGTGGAGCTGGTTGAGATTCCACCGCAACTACAAAAAGATATTAGTCGCATTGATGAGCTTTGGCAGGAGGGCTTGCAGCGATTTGGTGGGCCTTTCCTTACCGGGGGAGAATTTACAGCGGTGGACGCCTTCTTTGCGCCAGTTGCTATCCGCGCACAGAACTATGGGTTGCCATTTAGTAATGCAGCTAAACAGTATATTGATCAGTTGCTAAGTTTACCTTCTATGAAAAAATGGATCTCAGATGCGCTGCAGGAGCCCTGGAGAGAAATGCTGCATGAGGAAGAGGCTCGAAATATGGGTGTTGTGATTGAGGACTTGCGTAGCTAATAGTTATTTTTAATATTGATGTAGCATGTCACAAGCGTGATTACAGCTAAAGTCGCGTTTGTGACTGTTAAGGAAGTTTTTTTACTCAAATAGAAAGTCTTTTTCGTGGTTGTTTTACGCATTTGGGGTTTCGGGTGAGAAACACATTATTCGCCCAGTTGTTTGAAGAATCTCATACCTCTGATTCGAATGGGTCATAAAGATCAAAGATGGTATGAGCTAGCACTACATTTTTATTATCAGTGGCTCCTTATTCCGATGAAAAATTGTGGGATATTTAGTTTTTCTTTTTAGAGTTATTTAAATGTTGATTTGAGATTTAATGCTCGATTTTTAATTCATTCACTTATATCGATCATTGAATCTTTGAACTGGGATTGTTTTGCCTGGTAAGGCTTCTTCACTTTTAATAAATATTAAGACCCTGCACTTTAATGGCGGAAGTAACTTCTTTAACAGTGTGTTATGTACAGTGTGTATAAATCTTCTTGAATTAACCTCTCTAAGGCCCGGGGGTGCGATTCGCTGTGTAATCAGGAGATATCAGGCCTGCTTCTTCCTTCTTTGAGAGGGAGCTGAGGCTTTGTACTGACATTTGATGGGTACAAAGAAGGCCTGAGGCTTCTTTGGTAGATAACGGATCAGCTATCTGACCATAAAGTCATACTTTTGATGCATTATAAACTATTCACTTAAAAAGTCGTTATCAAGAAAGCAGACGGAGTACTTGCCTGGGCGGCGTTTCATAGGTTGATCAGGTGTTGGAGGTTGTCGTGGAAATCTCTCTGTTTACCGCAGCTTCAGGCATCTGAGGCGGTAAAGTTGGCCTGGGTGGGGCATCTGGGGTTAAACTCTCGACCTTAAAACTATTACAAAACTCTATCTTAGAGGAGATAGCAAATGCGTCAGACAATGATCGCACTAGCCGTAGCCGCATCCCTGGCGGTTGTGGGCGGTTGTGGTGAAAAGGCAAAGCAGGCTGAGGTAGCTAAAGACACTGTGAAAGCTGAAGAGTCCATGGCTGTAACTCCAGAGCACGCCAGTAACATGCTTCTTGCTGAGTGGACTGGTCCCTACGGTGGTGTACCTGCGTTTGACAAGATGAACCTGAAAGATCTCAAGCCCGCGATTGAGAAGGGCATTGAGATCAATTTGGCTGAACTTGAGGCCATTGCTGCCAACCCAGCCAAGCCCACCTTTGCCAATACTATCGTGCCGATGGAGCGCGGCGGCGCCGAATTGGGCCGTGCTACTGCTTACTACGGAATCTGGGCCGCTAATATGTCCTCTCCAGAGTTTCGTAAGGTCCAACAGGAGTTGGCACCTCTGTGGGCTGATTACGAGTCCAAAATTTACCAGAATGAAGCTCTGTTTAATCGTATCAAGGCCATCTACGACCAGCGTAACTCGATGGATCTGGATGCTGAACAAAAACGTGTTGTTGAGCTGATCTATACCCAGTTCTCTACTAACGGTGCCACGGTGCAAGGTGAAGCCAAGGAGCGCTATGCTGAGATCAATAAGCGCCTGGCCGAGCTTTACACCAAGTTTTCCAACAACGTGCTGGCGGATGAGGAAGGCTACGATATCTTCCTGACCAAAGATCAGTTGGCCGGCCTGCCGGAGTCCTTTGTTGCAGCTGCCGCAGCGCTGGCAGAAGAGAAAGGCGAGAAGGGTAAGTACGCTATTACCAATTCCCGCTCCTCTATGGACCCATTCCTGACTTACTCCGATGATCGCGAGCTGCGAAAGCAAGTATGGACCAACTACTACAGCCGTGGCGACAATGGCGATCAGCACGATAACAACGCCATCATCGCTGAAATCCTGAAGCTGCGTGATGAGCGAGTAGGCCTGCAGGGCTTCGATAACTACGCTCAATGGCGTCTGCAGGACCGTATGGCGAAGACTCCTGAGCGCGCTATGGAGCTGATGGAGGCAGTATGGCCAGCAGCAGTTGCCCGAGTGAAAGAAGAAGTGGCTGATATGCAGGCCGTAGCCGATGCCGAAAAAGCCAATATCACCATTGAGCCCTGGGACTACCGCTACTACGCGGAGAAGGTTCGTAAAGCCAAGTATGACCTGAACTCTGATGAAGTGAAGCAGTACCTGCAACTGGACAACTTGCGCGAAGCTATGTTCTACGTGGCTGGTGAGTTGTTTAACTTCAAATTCACCCCGGTAAAAGAAGGCTCAGTGCCGGTATTCCATGAAGACGTTAAAGTCTGGGAAGTGAACGATAAGACCAGTGGCGAGCATATCGGCCTCTGGTATCTGGACCCATTCGCTCGCGCAGGTAAGCGCTCCGGTGCCTGGGCTACTATGTATCGTGACCACTCCACCTTTGATGGCAAGAAGAATGTACTGTCGTCCAACAACTCCAACTTTATCAAAGGCGCACCCGGCGAGCCTGTACTGGTAAGTTGGGATGATGCAGAGACGTTCTTCCATGAGTTTGGCCACGCGCTGCACTTCCTCGCATCCAATGTGACCTACCCAACCTTGAACAGCGGTGTACGTGACTACACCGAGTTCCAGTCTCAGCTGTTGGAGCGCTGGCTGTCCACCGATGCGGTAATCGACAACTACCTGGTGCACTACAAAACTGGCGAGCCGATCCCTGCTGATCTGGTAGCCAAGATCAAGAAAGCAGCCAAATTCAACCAGGGCTTCGCCACTACTGAGTACCTGGCTTCTGCCTTGATTGATATGAAGTTCCACACCGCTAATCCTGAAGGTATCGACCCCGACAAGTTTGAGCGTGAAACACTGGACAAACTGGGTATGCCGAAGGAGCTGGTAATGCGCCACCGCACGCCGCACTTTGGTCATATCTTCTCTGGTGAGGGTTACTCCGCCGGTTACTATGGCTACATGTGGGCTGATGTACTGACCTCTGATGCGTCTGAGGCGTTTGCTGAATCTAAAGGTGGTTTTTACGACAAGGGCGTTGCTGCCAAGCTGGTTGAACACCTGTTTGCACCGCGTAACGCTGTGGACCCCGCAGATGCTTATCGCGCTTTCCGTGGCCGTGACGCCAATATCGAAGCGTTGATGCGTGATCGTGGTTTCCCGGTACCAAAGAAAAAGGAAGGCTGAGAACTTAGTTTCAATAGCTCGTTCACGAAAAAGCCGCATCTTTTGATGCGGCTTTTTTATATGTGGCATATGGAAATATTTGACTCGCAAATAAATAATTCGTAAGCCAATAAGGGGGGCGTGAGTTTATATGCAAGCCTGAACGGGATATTAAAATTCAGGAGTTAAGCAGCAGTTTTTTCGGGCCCTCCAGCAGGCTCTGTGAATCTAGCACTTGTGCTCCTATAGTAGTTGAGCCATGAGTTGAGCCATGGTGAAATAATTTTGTTTTAACAATATAAGTTGACCAAACGTATGGCCAGGGTATAACAAGTAGGTCGGCAATAATCCCGATTGTATTGGATCATATGCGTCCTGCTGCTACAGGGCCAATCTTTCCAGCTGACCAGAGTTTCAGGCCAGCTACCAGCATCCAGGTTGTTTTATAAGTTGATTATATAAATAGCAGGGGCGGTATTATATCTATTGTAATTTAGATACTTCTATTGTCATGAATTTAACTAATATTGTTGAAGCGAAAGCTAATGCTGCTGGAAATGGCAGATGAAAAATATGGCTAGGACAAAATATATCCGGCTTAGCTCGGAGTTTCCTTTGATCCCTTCTTTCGAGGTGCAAGTACAACCGGTGATATCAAGGCTGTAATAATAACAAAAATAAATAGATTGCCGCTCATAATATTGAAAACTTGATTGATTTCATCGATGGTCATGTTTTGTATGTAGTAACCAAAACCATACTCAAACAAAAATGTGAGAAAAGCCCAAAGTGAACCAAGTATCAAGCAGGTAATTATAGAGTCTAATTGGAAATATTTTACAGTCTTGTAGGCTATTGCAAATACAAGTGCTGATAGAGTCAATCCACTTATTGGTAAAGATAGTTTCTCTCCCAAATATGGATTTAAAATACTCTCCCTAAAGAATCCATTTGCAATTGCAGCCATAACCATGACAATCCAAGCAGTAGTGGCTTTAATGAGGAACATGGCTTGACGCATTGTGTGCTATTTTTATCACAGGATTCTTAAAGGGAAACTATAATGTTGAATGCTTGTTTGAGCAATAGTTTTATCTGGTTCAATTTGAAAAAATTTCTTCTGAAGTAAAATAGATAAACTATCCTTAATTCCACACTTTTTAGTAAAGATATATATTCTTGATGTCAACGATATTGGCTTGAGCTCTTCCAGTGAAAAAGACCTTGAATCTAAGGTTTTCTGATGGTATGGGTTCCAACTTAGCTGTTTAATTCTATATAGAGCCTAAGCATGTCCTTGTGCTGCAAGTCATTTTCAAAAATTGGCTGATCATAATTATTTAGGAAATAATCCCTGATGACAGCTTCCACTCTAAAGCCATGGCGCTGATAGAAAGTTAACTGATAGCCAAAAGTGCCTGTGCCGAGTTCAACTCTATGGATTCCTTTTGAGGTTAGTTCCAAAAGTGAGAATTCCAGGAGCTTAGTGCCAATTCCTTGTTTTTGTTTCTCTGGGGAAATAGAAATATTGAAAATCTCCGCAATGAATGTATCAACTCTATTTGCAACGCAAATGCCTTTAATATGGTTAGTGTCAATGGCTGCAAAGCACCAGGAACCTGGCAGATAGGAGCGTATATGTTTTTTGGATGGGTCGGCCTCAAGTAAAAGTGAGAGGGGGGCATCCTTTTCTGGTATTTGAGTATATTCAATCGTATTTTGATACTTCATATTGTCATATCGTGCGCTAGGGTATGTTATCGTTTTCAAGGGTTGAAGAGGCTCCCCTTTCCCAGTAATTTTTTTGCTGGATCTTTTATAGCGAAGTTACTTATCAAGTTCGACAACTTTTCCAGCATTAACGATTTCCTTATAAAAGGGGGTAGGGTTAGGCCAGTTTCTACAGCTTGCTGCAAAGCTGCTTCGTCATTTTTTACTTTTTGGAGTTTACTGCTTATGGCGTTCAATTGCTGTAAGGGTACGACAACAACTCCAGCTCGGTCTGCAATAATAATGTCACCTGAGCAGATATGGGTTGAATCAAGGTTTACAGGGAGGCCAGCTGATGCCGGGCCGTTTCTAGCTGGTGAATTCGGTGTAACCCCTTTGCAAAACACAGGAAGTGAAAGACGTTCTATTCCTTCTAAATCTCGAACCAACCCATCTGTGACAAATCCTATCACCCCTTTGTTTTTCATCATGCCCAGTACTAAATCGCCGATTACCGCTGTTTGAGTAAATGAATCTGTTGAGGCAACCACTATGTCACCAGGTTGCGCTACGTCGAGCGCTCCCAGAACACCAAGATTGTCCGCAGGGCCACATTCGCAGGTGACCGCTATACCGACTATTGAGGAGTCCATTGGTAATATCGGTTTAATAGCATGGTGTAGAGATCCGCGACCATCCATACAGTCGACAATAAATTCTGTTGGCGTATTGCGTAACACATTTATGTCGGCCTGAGATGGGCGGGTAAAGTTACGGTGTAGCTTGAGGGTTGGGCTGTCTTCTATCATGGAAAACGCAGCTATTTAGGATTGATAAGCAAAGATATAAGTACATCAATACCAAAGTGTCAAATTACTTAATTTGTTCCTGCCACCCCTGGGAAAGCTAGTAGTAGCATCGTAAAGGGCTGGCAGTGTGAAGCATTGGATCTGTGATTAATAATTGGGAGTAAAGCTAATATGCTTATCAAGTACTTAGCTCTTCTGGATGCACTCTTCGAGAAACTCTGGATTCGATCATCTTATTATTTCCGGCTTCAGTCAAAAGCCAGTTTCCATCTCTATCAATAGATATAAAGCTTAACGCTATAAATTGAACTCGTATAGAGAATAATACTTGTTGATCTACTTTGAAATCTGAGGCATTCAGTTTACTTGATGTGGATCTATTAAATTCAGTTGCAATGAAATTGCTTACTAAATTTTCATGTGGTGAGCGCGTCAAGTATGGTGAGATGATTGAGAATAATTTACTCCATGTAGTCTCTGTTTTCCAGGTTTTATCAAGTATTTCATAATTGATACTACTTGCGTTAACAGAGTAAGTTCCTGTTATATTAATAGAGTCATGCCAATCTGCTAAGTCGGATAATGGAATAATAAACGAACTTCTATTTAGGTTTTCGAGTTGCAATTTGAGTGAATCATTTAGCTTTCTTAAATTGTTGAGTTCTATAAGTAAATCTGGTGAGGCTGTTAAATTAGCTCTAACCCATCCTGTAGAGGGGAATATTTTTATTGTTTTATTTAAGCTAAGGGCGACTTCGCCTGGTAACTGCCTTGGGTCTGACCAAAATCGAACCAGTCTCCCACTACTAACTTTTTCTCTAAATTTATTTAGTTTTCTCTCAAGCTCTTCACTTTTTTCAGTCTTTGCTCTGGGTAGTAATTCAGGGGAGTCATGTAATAGAGCAATAACTTTGATTCCTTTGCTAACAGCATAGTCAAATTCTTTCTCAGTATAGCTAAGACCGTTATCGGCTATTGATCCATAGCGACCACCAATTATAAGCAGGTAATAGTCACAATCATCAATAACTCTCTGAATGAACTCCCATTGCTCTTCGTCTGCTGCAGGGAATAGCTCCATTCCAGCAGGAATACAATCCATTTCCATCAGGGTCTGAAGAACTTTCTGTCTCTCTTCTTTTAAATCAACATAGGTTGAGCTGACAAAAACTTGATATCTTTTATCCATACTTTAGTGTACTCAGGCTTTTGAAAGATGTTTAAATAGATTTCTGATTAACGACTGTAAAAAAGGATGTAAACATTTTGCAAATGTATGAATATTTTATAAGAACGAAATTTGTTGCTTAGAATTGCACTGTTTTTAGAGTGTAGGATCGGTTGGTGGTTGTAAAGATATTTAATAACGTGGCTGATCACTGGCTTTATGTTCAAAGAACACGCTGCAGTTTTATTGCAATTCTTGAGGGAGTAAAAAGCAGTTGTGACATCTAGCACGATTTTTTCTTCCTTGTGCACTTACATTGAACATATTAAGGGGTTCAATGTATCCCCCAGATTTTATCATCAAATGGAAATCATTTGGAGACCAGCAAACTCTATCACTGTCAGCCACTTGTTAAAAGGTCCCATCTGAATATCCTGTAATCTGGTAGGCTATTTTCATCTGTTGATAATCTTTTGAAGGTGGTAAGTCAGCTTTTTCTTACAGGCAAACTGTTATTGAGTTTTTTGGTGTATGGCAAGATGGTTGCTATCTGCAATATGTCCAAAGTAATATCTAGATATGATTTTTGATAAAGTTAGTTGTTGGTCACTTACCTTTAAATTCTATTTTTAATAATTAGATTTATTTTTTGGAGGATTATAGAGGATTTTGATACTTTTGGTTTTATACAATCCAGGCAGGCTTTTATGAGATGGTCTGGCCGCTGAGTCAAAGTCTAGGTAAGTCTGGAATCTGGAACCTGAAGTAGAAATGACCTGGGTATTCGAATTTAGAGCACCTAAGATTATACATGAAAACAAGTTTGCTCATTACGCTATAGCATTTGGCTTTTTTAGGTCGTTTGCGGGCTCTTCCTAAAATTCTTGAGTGCTTACTGTAACTTATTGCAAAGGTAGTTCTTCAAAAAAGTACTTTAAGCCACTGCTGTTAAGAAAAGCCCATTATTCTTATCAGAAAGTGGTTTTATAAACCCTTTCCCCTCAACCCAGGTTTCCATTACTTTTGCTTTCCAGATTTCTTGAGGGTCTATCTCAAAGATATTCTTGTCCAGTAAAATAAAGTCTGCGAATTTTCCGGCTTCAAGGCTGCCAATCATTTTCTCCTGGTGGCTGGCATAGGCTGCGTGAAGGGTAAATGCACGTAGCGCCTGCTCCAAGGTCATTGCTTCCTCGGTGCGCCAACCATCAGTGGGATTTCCCTGGCGGTCACGGCGGGTTACTGCTGCATGGAGTCCGAAAAGGGGATTGGCGGGCTCTACAGGGAAATCGGAGCCGGCAGCGATTGGTGTACCTTGATCTAATAGGGTTTGCCAGGCGTAAGCACCGATCAGGCGTTTCTCTCCCAAACGGTCACCAGCCATGTTTTTATCACTGGTGGCATGGGTGGGCTGCATAGAGGCAATCAGATTAAGCTGGGTAAAGCGAGGAATATCCTTCACTTCTATGACCTGTGCGTGCTCCACACGGTGGCGAAGCTGCTTCTGGCTTTCAGCCTTATCCAGTGTCTCCAGGTGATTGAGTACGATATGGTTGGCTCTATCGCCGATGGCATGGACATTCACTTGAAAATCGTTATCGGTAGCTAATTTAAGCAGAGAGAGCATTTTGGTTTCTGGGTAGAGTAGAAGCCCTTTTTCCGATGGACGATCGTGATAGGGTTCCAGTAGCGCTGCACCACGACTGCCCAAGGCACCATCGGCCGATAACTTAATGCTGCGCATATACAGTCGATCTTCGGGACCGCCGATATGGCCGGCTTTTAGCAATTTGGCATAGTTGTGGCTGTCTACTGACAACATAGGGTACATCCGCATGGGGATAGCACCTTCTTTAGATAGTTCTCTATAGGCGTTAAGAGTTTTCTCGTTAATACCTGCATCATGCACGCTGGTAAGGCCCAGAGAGAGCGCCTTGGCGAAGGCATTCTGTAGGGATTTCTTTTCTTGGGTGAGAGTGGGGGCTGGAATGGCCTTTTGTAAAAGACCCATTGCATTATCAATCAAGATGCCTGAAGGTTCGCCTTTGCTATTCCGCAGAATCTCACCGCCTTCCGGCGATTGGGTATTTTTATCTACGCCGGCGAGACGCAGCGCTTTGGCGTTGGCCCAACCGGCATGGCCATCTACCCGCCGTAGCCAGATCGGATGATCAATTTCCAGGGCATCCAATTGGTCGCTCGTGGGAAATTGTTTGCCTGGCCAGGTGACCTGATTCCAGCCTCTTCCTAGGAGCCACTCATTGGGCGCCAAGTGTTCGGCGTGGCGCTTGATGGACTTCAGGGCTTCCTCCAGTGATTGGTCGCGCAGGTCCAGCATAGTATTGAGCTGGCCCAGGCCCAACATATGGCCGTGGGCATCAATTAAACCGGGTAGTAGAGTTTTGCCATTGGCATCAATCTTGTCTGCATCAGGATACTTCTTATTCAGCTCGGTAATGCTGCCAGTTTCCAATACCTTCCCTTGATCGAAGGCCATGGCGCTGAACTGGATCAGGGCTTTATCGGTGGTTTGATAGCCTGAAAAATTGTGTATCACTGTTACAGCTTGGGCGCTGACAGACGAAGCGGCGAGGAGTGCTACAGCCAGAACGCGGGAAAGTCGCATAGTTGATAGCCTTTTTGTTTTAATTGTCAGCTATTCTATGGCGGCTTTAGCTCTTATGGAAAGGCAAACACGGGAAGCGGAATTTACTTCCCGTTGGTGATTGCCAGCTCTCTTATTGATCGGGGTCGATACGCAGTAACCTGCCTTGAGGGCCATCGGTGATCACATAGAGGGTACCATCTGCCCCGATTTCAGAGTCGCGGACTCTCTCGCCAATAACGATGCGTTGTTCACCGGTAAGCGCATCGCCCTCGGGGTCAATGACTCTTAAGTCTTGAGTGACTAATCCTGCTGAAAGCAGGTGTCCACGCCATTGAGGGAAGGCTTTGCCTGTATATACGGTGAGGCCGCCAGGGGCATGGGTATCTATCCAGGCAAGAATAGGGGATACAAATTCCGGATCGGCAATTTTGAAGGAGATATTTGAGCCATCGCGGTAGTCCCTGCCAAAAGTGACCCGTGGCCAGCCGAAGTTGGCTCCTTTTTCAAGTCGATTCAGTTCATCGCCCGCGGCGGGGCCATGTTCATTCGACCATACCACTTTAGTCTCTGGATCAATGGCGAGCCCTTGGGGGTTACGATGGCCAAAGCTCCAGATTTCCGGTTGGGCGCCTTTCATATCAATAAAGGGGTTGTCGTCAGGTACTGAGCCGTCAGGCTTGATACGAATTACAGAGCCAAAATGCGTATGTAGGTTTTGCCCCTGTTCGCGTGCAAATATATCCAGGTATGCCTGCGGGGATTTCCTCCATCGCCGATGGTCGCCAACAGAGTACCATCGGGTAGGAATGCAAATCGTGAACCGAAATGCCGGTCATTTGTTTTCCCCTGGGCGGCTTTAAATATTTCCTCAAAGTCTTGTAGAGTGTCGTTCTGCCACTTGCCTCGGCCGATGGCAAGACGGTTGTCTTGCGTATTGCCGATTGAGTAACTGAAAAAGAGCAAATTATCCTTTGCAAAGTTGGGACTGGCTGCCACATCCAGGAGGCCGCCTTGGCCCTCAAAGTAAACCTGAACGGGAAAGTCTACGGGATCTGAGAGGTTGCCATCTTTTATGGTGCGTATTTTTCCATTACGCTGAGTGATCAATAAAGCGCCATCCGGCAGCAGTGCAATACCCCAGGGATATTCGATAGGGCCAGCTACCTGGCTCAGCTTTACATTATCAATGACAGGAATCGCACCGCGGGATATGCGTGTATCAGCAAAACAGTTACTTGCGATAATTGCGTAAATAAGTACAACTGTTGTCGCGATTGAGATCCTTCTCACTTTGCCTCCTGAAAAATGTTTCTGGAAGTGGGGTAGTCGTTGGGCGGAAACTCTTGAAGTATATCAGCGGTGAGGCTTCCAATAGATGCGGCAGGGTTGTATGAGTAGCGCCCTCAGTATTACGCTTAAATGTATATACGTCGGTTTAGACTTCCACTGATTGAAATAGCTTGAGGAGGCGGGATAAATGGCCCGCTGGATGATTGTTGCAGGGTTTATCTTGGTGGTCCTTGGTGTGCTGTTGCATTTTGCGCCCGGGCTGTTTAACTGGTTTGGGCGTCTGCCAGGAGATATCCGCGTTGAGTCCGGACGTACACGATTTTACTTTCCCATCGTGTCCATGATTATTATCAGTTTGGTGTTAAGTTTGCTGGTGAATCTCTTTAGACGTTAGTTTTTAAATTTAGCTTGGTAATTGATAAGACAGAACGTAGATAGTGAAATGTAAGAGGAAAGTCCCCACCAAATGAGTAATTGGTGGGGAGGGTGGCTTTAGTGCATATAGCGGAAGCGCATCAGCTTGTAGGGCGGTTTTGCGTTACCAAGACCTGAACTGAAGGCCGGGTGCTGGTGCAGTTGATCCTGAGTGATATAAATCCAGCCGTTGCTTACTGCCAAGCTGTCGGGCCATGAAAGCTGCTTGTCTTGCACCAGAATTTTATAATCGCCTTTTGTGGTTAAACCTATCGCATTATTTTGCAGGTCAGTAACGAGAATCCCATTCCCCGGTGCCATCACAATGCCATCGCTTGGATTCTTTGGTCCAAATTCTTCAATGTTAGAGGCAAGCTTCTTATTGGAAATTCTATGGTCAGCCAGTAGTGCTGCAGGTAAGCGGTATAGGGTATTACCACTTAAGGTGCCGAAATATAACCACTCACCCTGATCATCCAATGCTATGGGGTTCAGGCCAAAGCGTAAGCTTTTACTGGAATTTTCTTTGGTTTTTGCTGATAACAGTAGGCCATCAATCACGACATCCTGGTTGGGGGGCATAAAAGCATCGGCGCTCTCCAGTACCCGTCGTGACTGCCCTGTCTTAAGGTCAACTACAATGATCGCCGGTTTAGTAGCGCCGTTGAAGTTACCAAAAGACATATCAGCGATATAAATTTTCTGACGCTTCTCATCCAGGGCAAAATCTTGTGGGAAAGAGTTGGTGAGTAGTGAAGATCTAGAAATTTCCAGTTGCCTGTGCAATTTATTATTTACGCTATCCCAGGCAACTAATTGAGTGGGGGAATTCTCACTACCCATATCCAAAATCCAGACAATCCCTTTACTGTCGGAGTGTATGCCAATAACTGAAGTAAAACCGACCTTACCGGTTTCTGGCCCATCGGCCCAATCGCGGTTGGGGAATGGCTGTTTGGTTCCGTTGGCCATTACTTCCATCACTTTCAATTTTGGTGCATCCAAAGGGTGCATGCTTACCAGAATTCGACCACTGGGAGTGACTGTAACGCCCGCCGCACGGGAGTCCGTAAACTCTGTAACCGTCTGCAGGGCCCCTGACTCAACTGCATAGCTCGAGTAGGATGCAACGCTGCCAATTCCGAGTAGGGCAAATGCAGCAATTAAACTGTTCAGAGATTTCATATTTAACTTTCCAAGTTTGAATTTCGAGAGGTTTTATTGGGTTTTTGATCGTGTGCGGAGCTCGTCCTCTAAAGCGCTCAATTTGCTATTGCCAATGTAAAGCTGTGAGAGGTCTGCCATGGCAGCATCACCAATTCTCTGTTTGGCATCTTTGCGGACGATAAGGGTCGCTTCATCTTGAGTGCCCAATAGCCCTTTGGGTTCTTTGAGGGCACGGATGGTGTAGCGGTTATGTAGAAACTGTGGATGCCATAGAGGAATGACAGTCCACCGGTTCTCTGCAACTGCCTGCTCAAACCGGTCGAAGCAGTCTTCCTCAGATCCAGGGCGAAATTCGTAACCGGCTTTGTCGAGCCCATATGCCTGGATCATCTTTGCGGAAAAACGGCTGATGCCGGCTCCAGGGTTGATACCTTGTATCAATCGCTCCATACGGCTCAGTGCCGGTTCATGCAAAAGATCTTCGATAGTGGAAACCGCTTCTTCAGGCACATACTCAGGAACTCCCCAAATACAGTAGGGCTCATAAAGCACAGACACTTTTTCTACCTGATCAAGGAAGGGGTTTAAGTAGATTTCGTGGCTGGACGGCAGCCATGCCGAAGCCAGTAGATCGACTTCCCCTTTTTTAACATGTCGAAAGCGGCCTCGTGAGAGGCAGACTTAAAGCTCACCTCGTGGCCATAAGATTGAAGAATTTTGGCGACTTCCAGAGCGCTGGCCTCATGGAATGACAATGCAATGTGACCAATACGAATGCTTTTATCCATATCTCATCTCCCTGCAATATGCGTTGCTGACCGGATAGTAGTAACTGCTGATAGGAGTATTGTGGTCTCCTACATTTGCCGGATAAACTGTCATTTATCGAAATGGATATCCGGTTTAGCCGTACAATGCTTCTTAATAACCTTTCGCTGTTTCTTCAGATTGTCGAGAAAGGCAGTCTTGTATCCGCTGCGCGTGACTCAGGCCTCTCCTCCAGTACAGTATCTGAGCGTCTTGCGGCCCTAGAAGCTCATTTTGGTGTCGTCTTGTTAAACCGAACCACGCGGGCGATCAGTCTCACCGACGAGGGGCGAACTCTGGTTGAGGGAGCCAAGTTGGTTCTTGGCGAAGTTGAGGACCTGGAGTCCCGTATCCGCTTGGGGGCGCAAACCCTTTCGGGAACGATACGGATTAGCGCACCCTGTGACCTTGGGAGGGCAATTGTAGCGCCCGAAATAGACCGTTTCTTACAAGACCATCCGGCGGTTTCGATAGAATTGCTGCTGTCCGACGGCTATGTAGATACCGTTGGCCAGGGTATAGATGTCGCGCTGAGGTTTGGATCCATCACTGACAGTTCACTGCGGGTCAGAACCTTAGGCAGTAAGCAGCGTATTGTTTGTGCCTCTCCGGCCTACCTGGAAAAGTATGGCTCTCCGAAAAAGCCTGAAGATTTAACAAGCCATAACTGCTTAGTAATGCGCTTTGGGGAGAATCTGGACAATAGCTGGCGCTTCAGAGAAGAGGTTAAAGGACAGAAAAGTGAAGTTTCAAGAGCGGTCACGGTGCGGGGAGACCGGATTACCAATGACGGTGAGCTAGCTCGACAGTGGTGCTTGAATGGACTTGGTATCATTTTGAAATCTGAGCTGGATGTCGGCTCGGATATCCGAGCTGGGAGGTTGGTTAGGTTGTTAAGCGAGTACACACCCTCCGCAATACCGCTGCAAATGCTCTTTCCACCGAGTCGCGCTCAGCCCAGACGTGTGGGTGAATTTGCAGATAGGTTGGCGCAGCGCTTTAAATCAATAGAAGTAGCTAATACTTAGTTCCTGAACGGATCTTATGGGAGTGCCGGAGTATTGAATATTTAGAAAATTTCAAAAACTTATATTTTTAGAAAACAGTTAACAGCTAAAAATATTTTTTTAATCTAAATTAAAAAAGGCCGCATGGGGGCGGCCGCAAGGGACTTATAGGAGAGTAGGAGAAAGACTTCTCCAGTAATCAAAAAAAGGTCATCCGTGACCCAGTTGATTACAGCCCCCGAAATTGCGCAAAGCGCAGAGTGACTTGTATTTCAGGGGCTTTGCTGGCCGTGACCAGCGACGGCGCTTCCTTGCGCCGCATTAATCCGGCTATCCACTAATTAGCCGGATTAATAACTTAGAAATCGTACTTAACGGATGCAGAAAAAGTGCGGCCCGGAGCAGAGTTTACGTAGATATCACTGCCTTCCTCCCAGCCAGCTACATTCAGGTAGGGCACATACTCTTTGTCGAGTAGATTGTTGACGGCCAGGTTGAGAGACATCTGCTCCATCAACTGATAACCCAGCGTCCAGTCTACAGAGCCATAGCCTGGAGCTTCTGTTTCTCCTTCATTCACCCGATCCATACGGTCCGCCCAGCGTACCAGTACCTGGCTGGAAAGTTGTGCGCCTGTGTAGCTGGCACCAATGACACCGGAAAGCGGGCTGATACTGGTGAGGTATTCGCCGGTAGTGTCGTTTTCACCGCGTTGATAGCTGGCATTTGCAAATAGCTCGAACGCTGGAGAAAGGTACCAATTCGCACTTAACTCAACCCCTTTAATCGTCACTGAGTCGATGTTTTGGTATTGGTATTGCTCAAATACGTGAGAGAAGCTGCCATCATCGTTGAAGAAAGTTTCGCTGTTTATAAGTGCAGTTTCGAGGAAGTCATCGTACTCGGTGTAGAAAGCGGCAGTGCTAAAGGCAATCGGGCCCAGGTGTCCACGCAGACCAAGCTCGAAAGAGTCGCTGGTTTCTGGAGACAGGTCGTCAGCTGGCAGCACCTCGTAAGCATAGGTAGAGGTTGGTTGCAGGTAGTGCTCGATATAGGCCAAATCGTAGGCCGGCACTTTGAAACCCTGGCCGTACTGGGCGAAGACAGACAAGCGAGCGTTGAGTTTGTACAGGGCTCCCAGGTTGAAGGAGGTATTGCTTTCTTCAATTGTGGCAAAAGGAGTCCCGTCAGTTTTCTCAGCGCCGTTGGGGTCCATCTCGTACCAGTCGTAGCGTATCCCGGGGGTTACAACCAGCTGGCCATTGGCAAAAGTCATTTCGTCGTTCAGGAATAAGCCCGCGCGGGAAACTTCGTTTTCCGGGAATTTGTCAGTAGTCACGTCCATGGTGGAGCTGTCTTCCACTTCGCGGTACTGGTGTACGGTACGGCGGCTTTCGGTTTTTTCCAGGTCGAGGCCATATCCCAGGGTGTGAGTTTCGCTCAGGGTCTTGCTGGCATTGGAAAGGAAGCCAATGGTGTCTTGACGGTAAAGGCTGGTCTCCCACATATCACGGATTTCGAAAACACCGAACATAGGAGCATTGATGTCCAGCTGACCATATTGTTCGTCTTCCTGTTCGGATTTGTTTTGGTACAGGCTGATATTCAGTTGGTCATAGACTGCGCTTGGGGTTTCGCTGTGGTAACGCAGTTGGTAAGCGCGGACCTTTTTATCAGAAACCGATTCTTCCTTGACGATGTTATAGCCGTAATCAGCTAGTCCGCGGAAATAGTGGAGCAGGCCATCGGCGCTGTCGCCGGTACTTTCCTGGTTCCAGTGATCGATGCTGAAGCTGATAAAGTCCTCACCACCAAGGCTGTACTTGGCCTTGTATAGCAAGCTCTTCGACTCAATTTCGAAGGGGTCCTGGCTCTCATTGAAATTTTGCTGCTCTTCTCCTTCGCGGAAGGTGGTATGCAGCAGTTGCTCAAAATTGCCGGTGCGCAAGGCAAGAACAGGTGATATGTGTGATTGATTGGTAATACCTGTGTACCCGGTTTTGATCGCACCGCCGAATTGCTCACCATCCTCCAGATAGTCGCTGGCATCTTTGGTAGTGAAGACGACGATGCCGGCGAGCGCATCAGAGCCATACAGGGAAGAGGCAGCACCCTTGGCGACTTCTACCTGCTTGAGGGTATCTATTTCGATAAAGCCGCGGCCGATGATGTCATTCTGGCCATCGGCCCCATAGCCTTCGTTAACCCGCATACCGTCTTTGATAATCAGTACCCGGTCGCCACCCATGCCGCGTACCAGAATGTTTTGTGCACTGCCAGCAGCGCCGGTTACTTCAACTCCGGGCTCGTATTGGAACAGCTGATTCATATCGTTCAACTGAAGCTGTTCAATTTCATCGGTAGTGACAACAGAAACACTTCCTGCGACATCTTTTAGCGGCTTTTCCGCGCGGCCGCTGACCACGATCAGCTCCAGTTCGCTGCTGGCTGCCGAACCTGAAGTTTCGGCATGCAGGTTAGCGGCGGATGCCAGGCCAAGTAGGGCCGCTGCAATTGGGCGAAGTTTCATGGTGTTGTCCTTGAGGTAATTTCTGTACTTCTGCTCTGGTTGGTCGGCTGTGAAGGTGTGGGTACTCACCAATGGAGCCAATTGGGGGAGGATTATAGGGATGATTTTTATAATGTAAAGCCAAATGCGAATCACTATCAATTAGATTAGATTTGACGTTGAAAGGTAGTTCCGCTAGTTTCCGCGGCCATTGATACAGAGCGAAAGTGCTGGGCTGAGGAGGCTTGCAATGAATATTTCGATAATTGAGAACCTGATGGCCGATGTGGCTGATTTATTTATGGCCCCGGTATTGCTGGCGATTCTGGTCCTTTTTATCTACTCGCTTTACGCAACGGGACGCTTCATCTCTCTATGGATGCTGCGCCGGCGCAATGCTGTCGCTTACAGTTTGGCTCTGAAGCAAGGTCGGAAAGAGGGCCTTCCAGGCTACCAGGTGCACAATTATTACGTGCGACATCCTTTGGCATGTGATGACGAGCTGGAAGTTTTTGCACTTAAAAAATTGGAAATGCTACGCATGGTCACTCGTATCGCGCCCATGCTGGGCTTGATTGCCACCATGATCCCTATGGGGCCGGCGCTGCGTGCCTTGGCCGATGGCAATATCCAGGGTATCAGTGAAAACCTGATTATCGCTTTTGCTGCTGTGATCTGGGGTCTCGCGATTTCCACTCTGACCTTCTGGCCGGCCTCGGTAAAGAAGCGTTGGTTTGCCGCTGAGCTGATTAACATTCGCAAATTGAAGGAGGCCGCCTGATGCGCTTCCTGGATGAAGATGAAGAACTTAACCCGATTCTGAGTGCGGTTAACTTGATTGATGTCTTTCTGGTGATTATTGCCGCACTGCTCATCGCTATTGCACAAAACCCGTTAAACGTTTTTTCCAACGAAAAGGTCACGGTGATCAAGAATGCCGGTGAGCCCAATATGGAAGTCATCGTAAAAGATGGGGAAGAAATCAAGCAGTACAAGTCCACCGGTGAAATTGGCTCCGGAGAGGGCACTCGCGCGGGTGTTGCTTACCAGATGGCAGACGGCAGCCTGGTTTATGTGCCGGAAGGAAAAGAAGAGTCCGCAAAAGACAAGGCTGTAGGGGGTAAATAGTCATGTTGAAGAAGGTGTGCATGCAATTGGTATGCTTCATCGTAATAGCCTTCACTGCGATGATGGTGCAGGCCAGCGATAAGCCCAAAGTTTTGTTGATGATGTCCAGTCATACAGCGAAAGCCAAAGGGGAGCTGTTATCTGATTTGGCTGCAGATCAGCCGTTTACCCTGGAGATTTTTAATAGCAAAGGTAAGAGTGAAGAGCAAATAGCGCAGGCTTGGGGTTCCTCCAATTTGGTGATGCTGGATGGTATCAATCCGGCACTCTCCCAATTTATGTTTGGAAAATACCAACCTCTGCTAACCCAGTACCCCAAAGTGCCAGTGGTTTCCCTGGGGGATGCCGATAACGCCTCCATGAACCAGGGGCTGACCTCTGAACAGCACCAATCCATCGCTGCGTATTTCAATAATGCTGGGCGTCAGAACTACCGGCATTTGATGCAGTTCCTCTCCGCGGGAGTCTTTGGCCTTACCGAGCTGCCTGTAGCCGATCCTATTATTGTGCCCAAGGTGGGTTTTTATCATCCGCGCCTGCCAAACCTGGTGACTGACAGCGAAGGGGATTTCTTTAAGTGGCTGCAGGTATCAGGAGAGCAGCCGGTTATAGGTCTGGCTATCCATCGCTCAGTAGTGGATTACGAGCAGCAGCAGGTTGTAGATGCAATTTTGGCTGGTCTGGAAGAAAAAGGTGCTAAGGCTTTTGCCTTTTTCTTTGAAGGTGAGGACCTGCCGCTTTCCTACCCTGATTTATTACAGGACGAAGCAGGGCAAACACGTATTGATCTGATGATCAATTACCGCTCTCTCCATTATGTGAGTAAACGTCGCGCAGAGTTCGAAAAGCTGGGCGTTCCAGTTATTCACGCTCTGAACTATACCGAGGGTAGTGAAACGGATTACCTTGCTGATAATAGTGGGGTTTCTCCTTCATTAACCCCATTCTTCCTGGTAATGCCTGAAGATACCGGCAGTATCGACCCGGTAATTGTTGCGGCAAGCGAAGATGGCAATAAGGTTGTGATGGCAGATCAGCTCAATGCGCTGGTGGAACGCGCGTGGAGCCATGCTTCTCTTGGCTATAAAAAATAGCCAGAAAAAGGTGGCTACCTTTATCTGGAACTACCCTCCCGGTGAGAAGAATATTGGCGCGGCCTTCCTCGATGTACCTTCCTCCATCGAGTCTATCGCCAAATCTATGGCGGAGCGTGGCTATCAAATAGAACAGCAGGACTCCAAGATCCTGATCGACTGGGCCGGCCAATTGCTACGCCCCTATTATCGTCGTGAAGACAGCACTGCGCTGATTGATAAAGGTTTGGCTGACTGGATGCCACTTTCCACCTACGTCGATTGGTTTGATAGCTTGCCGGTCTCTGTGCGTGACCCCATTGTGGAGCGATGGGGTAAGCCGGAAGATAATGCCATGTTGGCAGACCATAATGGTGAGCGGGCGTTTGTGATCCCACGTATGACATTGGGTAACCTGATTGTCCTGCCGCAGGGGGTGCGCGCGGATAATGCAAAAGACCATGCATCCCTGTATCACGATATGAAAACCCCGGTAAACCATGCCTACCTGGCGGTTTATCTCTACGCGCGTAAAACTTTCGGGGCCGATGCCTATATTCACTTGGGGACACATGGTTCCCAGGAATGGTTAACCGGTAAGGAGCGCGGGCTCTCTGTGTTCGACGCCCCAAATTTGGCTCTGGGAAATATCCCGGTATTTTATCCCTACATTATTGATAATGTAGGCGAGGCTATGCAGGCCAAGCGTCGCGGACGTGCGACTATGATCAGCCACCTGACACCGGGCTTCGCTAAAGCGGGTCTTTATGCCGAAGTGGCCGAACTCTCTGAGTTGATTGGTAATTACCTGATTCTGGAAGAAGGGCAAACCCGGCTGAATACCCAGGAGCGCATTATCGCCCTGGCGGACAAGCTGAATATGCTCAAGGATCTGGAAATCAGCGCTGAAACCCTGCAGGCTGATTTCGATGGCCAGCTCAGTCGTCTTCAGGACCACTTGGCCCAACTGGCTGAAATGAGCCAGCCACTGGGTATCCATCGTTTTGGTCAGCTGCCCAAGTCAGAGCATCTCACCAGCACCATGCTGCAAATGCTGGGTGAAAACTTTATCTCCGCCGCCGGCCAATATGAGAGTGACCAGGGTCTGAGTTTGCCGCAGGATCAGGTGCTGGATGAACGCAATGTAGTCGCCTTGGAAGCACAGCCGGGTTATCAGCTGTTAAATGCCTACCTGGCTGGCCGCAAGTTGCCAGAACTTTCTGAAGAACTGCAAAATTACCTGCAGCAGGGCCGGGAGTATGCCGATAACTTTGCCGGTATCGCTGAGCTACAAAACCTGATGCTGGCGCTCGACGGTGAGTACATTCCGGTGAGCCATGGGGGTGACCCTATTCGCAACCCGCAGGCAGTGCCTACCGGTCGCAACCTGATTGGATTCAACCCTGCCAAAGTGCCGTCCAAGGAGGCTTATGAGGCCGGCGTTCAACTGATGGAACAAACCATTGCCGACTATCGGGAAAAACACGGCCGTTTCCCGGATAAGCTGGCATTCTCCCTTTGGTCCCTGGAGACGATGCGCCACCAAGGTGCGTTGGAAGCGCAAATACTGCATGCGCTGGGTCTCAAGCCCAAATGGAATCAGCAGGGCAATGTTACTGGAACTGAGGTGATTCCCTATTCAGAGTTAAAGCGCCCTCGTATCGATGTGGTGATCTCTGCTACGGGCCTTTACCGCGATGCTTTCCCTAATGTGATGCTGTGGCTGGCGGAAGCCATCGATAAAGTGGCGCAGATGAAGGAGGAGAACAACTTTGTTTATCGCCACAGTCAGGCCTTACTGCAACAGCTAAAGGAAGAGGGCAGCTCCGAGGAGGATGCCCGCTATCTTTCCTCCGTGCGTATTTTCTCCAATGAAAGTGGCAATTACGGTACCGGCCTGAATGGTGCCAGCCTGGCTTCCGACAGCTGGGAGACAGACGACAAGCTGGCCGATCTGTATATGCGCCGCATGGGGTTTGCCTATGGCAAGGATGAGTCCCGTTGGAGCGAGGACCAGCGTAATGTTGCACTTTATGGCAAGGTGCTTTCCGGTACTGATGGGGTCATTTTCTCACGTTCCACCAACCTCTACGCGATGATGACCAATGACGATCCTTTCCAGTACTTTGGTGGTATGGGGCTAGCGGTGCGCAATCTCGACGGTAAGACGCCAGAGATGTACGTATCCAATCTGCGCCGTAAGGACAACATTAAAACCCAGACCCTGGGAGAGTTTGTCAATCAGGAAATGCGTAGCCGTTACTTCCATCCCCGCTGGATTGAGGCTATGCAGGAATCCGGCTATGCCGGCGCAACGGCAATTCTGGATCGCGTGAACAACATGTGGGGTTGGGAGGTGATGACCCCGGAAACCATTCGCGACGACCAATGGCAGGAGATGTTTGAAGTCTACGTGGATGATAAATACCAAATGGATATGCGTGAGTTCTTTGAGGAGCACAATGCGGAAGCCTTGGCGCAAATGCTGGAGCGCATGTTGGAAGCCGTGCGAAAGGGTTACTGGCCTGCCGATGCAGAAACGCTAAGGAAAATGGTCGAGACTTACACCGAACTTGCCAACCAGCACGACGTAGCAACAGACAATGAAAAATTTACTGATTTTGTGAATCAGCAGGCCCTTGGGTTTGGTCTTGCCCCGCTTGTAAGTGGCCAGACGGTAGATAATGTCGCTAACAGCGCTCCAGCGTCTCAGCAAGTTAGTGGACAGAAACTAGAACAAGTAAAAGAGCCCGCAGCTCAGGACAAGCCCCAGGATTTCTTGTGGTTATTACTGTTGGCAGTTGTTATCACCGGATTTATTAGCGTATTTTTTGAGCGCTTTTTTGAGGTTGGAGGGCAGCGAGTGACCCATGCCTAGGTATTGGGCATTACCCTTGGCAATAAAAGCCAATCCTAAAGTCACTTTTTGATCAGTTAAGGCCAGCAATTCTTACCAGCGTTGCTGGCTTTTTACTTTTTCGGTAAAAAAATTTTTGAGCCAATGTTGTTGTCATTTTTCAGGAACCTGTCGATATTTTTTCCTATCCAGCAGGTAAAGTCAGAGAACGCTCACAGGCTACCCATACGGGGATGACATTTTTGTGAAATATTTCTGAAAAATTAATTGCGTGGAAATTAGCATTAAGCGTCTCAGCATAGTGGTCCATGTTAAGAAAGGTTAAGTCTCGATTTTGGTGTAGCTCATTAAGTAATCAGCACTATTGGGATTTTCTCTGAACTAACATAAATATTTTGCAGTGAGAAGCTAATGAGAAAAATAATTCCACTGATTGCTCTCCTTTGTGCGGGAGGGTATTTCTTCTGGGCAAAGAGTCAAACAGATAGCCCACAACCAATTACTGAAAAACCAGTCTCACCTCCCTCCAAGAAAATTGTTCCAGCTGAAACTAAATCTACTGAAGAAGTGGTAGAAATGCCTTCCGCCAATGAGCAAGAGGTGAACTCTGATAGTGCCTTGATGTGGGCAGAATCGGATGTCGCAAGGCAGGTTTTACATGAATCAGGACG
This sequence comes from Microbulbifer sp. MLAF003, assembly GCF_030012965.1. Lineage (NCBI taxonomy): Bacteria > Pseudomonadati > Pseudomonadota > Gammaproteobacteria > Cellvibrionales > Microbulbiferaceae > Microbulbifer > Microbulbifer sp. MLAF003. Next base: position 3,048,130 of record NZ_CP120232.1, on the reverse strand, counting down.
CTTGCCGGTCGATTTAAATGGAGAGACATATCTTGAGATCGATGTAGAAGCTCTAAAGAATTTATCTATTGGAGACTATGTCGATATAGAAATGCCTGGAGTGGAGGGAAGCTACGATGCCCAGGTGGATAAAGTCCAGGAGCATGCCAGTGGTAATAAAAGTGTGCAAATGAACTTGCCCGGTTATGGCAGCGTGTATTTTGTAAATTTCACAATTGGCAAAAACTCGGTATATGGCAATTTAACATTGCCTTCAGGCTCATACTCCCTAGAGGCGCAGGGAAATTATGCCTGGGTGGCTTCGAAAAAAGATTTAACCAGGAGTCACTTGGAGGAAGAGGTAAAATTAAAGTAAGAATTTATCTAATGTTGGGGCAGGAGTTTTCTGACCTGGCTAGCAGCAAAGGGAGTGCTGCTTGAGGTACCTGTTACTGCCAGAAGCGATTGCTTTTACAGGTGGAGAAGAGAGCAGGAAGTAATCTGTTTTCCAGTTAGGGCAAGTAAATTTTGTGATTTGGTCAGTGCGGCTAAAAATGTAACCGGTTTCATTGGTCGGATTGCAAAGATTGGGGTAAATAATTTAATAATAAAAGGAACTGCTATGAAGCTAAGAAATAGTTTGGCTGCCGCAATAACGGCTCTCACCATCTCTGGGGCGGCAAGTGCGGAGACGATAAAAATTGCGGTTTGGTATACCGATCCTGCGGCTCAGTATACCGGGGATATTTCCGTAATGGTCGATAATCTGATCAGTACCTCTAACCGTATCTACGAAAATAATGGTCTGGATATTCAGCTGGAATTGGTAGACTCTAGAGAGTACTCGAAGGACGATCTCCTCATTAATGGGGACAACCTCAATGAATTTTCTGGCTTAGCTGAGTACTTTGCCCAGGATAGTACGCCGACCTACGATGAAATTGCGCAAGTTGCTCCCGGCCCAGTTGGGGTGCAGCGTCAACTTTTTGAGGCCGATATGGTTGCTCTGTTAGGCAAGGGAGAACCAGTTTGGGAAGATGGGAATTTTCTTGGTACTCGTTGTGGGGTAGCCTGGGGCGGAATAGGTAGTCGCGGTGTTATGGACCCTAGTGCCAAGCGCTTGGCCTATAGTTTGACCGCAGTTGATTGTGGGGGTACTGACCTTACATTTATTCATGAGTTGGGCCACAACATGGGACTGACTCATTCTCGCCAACAGGGTGATACCAGTGGTTATGTTTACCGCTGGGGGCTTGGCTACGGTGTAAATAACAGCTTCTCCACTATTATGGCGTATCCGTCAGCATTTGGAAGCGCTGAAAGACTGGATACATTTTCTGATCCAGACAAACTCTGCAACGGGTTACCGTGTGGCGAGAGAAATCGAGCTGATGCTCACAGAGCATTGGAGCCGATTATTGATGATGTAGCTGGCTATTATTAATCTACTTTTACTTTCTTGATCTGTTAAGAAGTTATTGACCGTTAACTCCATTGTTTTGGGGAGGGCTTTGCCCTCCCTTTTTTGTTCCCTTGCTTTTTGGCTGGCTTGTTTGATAAGTGTCTTTTTATCTTTTGGTGCAACCAATCTATTTTTTGGTTATAGATTTATAACCATTTAACGTTGTTAAGTGGGTGAACTTCTCAATTTTTTTAAGGACCGATATTTGTTGGTTGCGATGAGGCTTGCAGTTTCTTAAGATTTTGTTGATGGCTTCAATTTTGGTTATTTTTTATTTTTCTTATCTGTGAAGTGTTTTCAAAAAAATATCTTGAGGTCTTGATACCATTCTTCGTCTGAAGCTGGTCGGGTGCGTTGAACGTGGGTGGTGAATTACCTGGGGCGGAATGAGTGGTCGCGGTGTTGCGGATCCAGCGCTAAGTGCCTGGTCTATAGTTTGACCTGAATTGATTGTGGGGCTACCTAACTTACGTTTATTTATGAGTTGGGCTACAACATGGGGCTGATTTATTCTTGTTATCCAAGTGATGCCATTGGTTATGTTTACAGCTGGAGGCTAAGCTGCAGTGTAAATAACAGCTTCTCCACCATTATGGTGTATCCACAATATACGGAGGCGCTGAACAACTGGATGCATTTTTAAATCCAGATAAAATCTTCAAAGGGTTGCCGTGTAGCGAAAAAATCGAACTGACTCTTACAGAACATTGAAGTCAATTATTGATGATGTAGGCGGCTGTTGTTGATCTAATTTTACTTTCTTGATTTGTTAAGAAAGTACTGACTGTTAATTCTATTATTCCAAGGAGGGCTTTGCCCTCCTTTTTTTGTTCTATTTTTCCGCCTGGTTTATTTTGCAAGTACCTTTTCTATCTTTTGATGTAATTAATTCGCTCTTTTTTTGGTTATAAATATATAACCATTTAAGGTTGTTGAGTGGATGAACTTCTCATTATTTTTATGAGCCCATGTTTGCTGGTTGCGATGCGGTTTGCAGTTTTTTAAGCTTGGTTTTTATGATTTTACTTTGATCATTTTTATTTTTTTCTTATCTGTGAATTATTTTCAAAAAAAATTTTGAGGTCTTGATACCATTCGTCGTCTGAATCTGGTCGGGTGCGTTGGATGTTGGGTAGTGAAATTTCCTGGCTGAAAATTACGGGAATTTATTACTTCTGGAAGATGGGGTTTCAGAAGTTTTATTTTAATAAGTGAATTTTGGGGTGTGAGCCGTGAAAAAGTTGTTATTTCCTATTTTGGTGGTCTTGCTGGGAGCTGGATATTATTTTTGGCCTAAAGGGCAGTCTAATACTGAAAGACAGGTCGCAAAAGTTTCAGAGCCTAAGGTATCTATTGATAGAGTTCCTGTAGAGGACTCCTTAGATGAAGTTGTTGAAGGTGAAGCGCCTGCAAAGGATGAGCCTCTAGAAGAAGTTGAAAGTATTCTTTGGGAGGAGTCAGAATTGGCCAAGCAGGTTCTTCATGAGAATGGTCGCCTGCCAAAAGATCTTAAGGGTGAAACCTATCTTGAGCTTAACGTGGATATGTTGAGGAGTTTAGAGATAGGTGAGTATGTCGATATGGATCTTCCCGGTGTGGAGGGTGACTACGATGCACAGGTGGGCAATATCCAACAGCACGCAAGCGGAAACAAAAGTTTGGAATTAAACTTTCCGGGGCATGCAGGTCTGTTTGGGGCCACAATAACGCTAGGAAAGGATGTGGTTTATGCTCAGCTGAACCTGCCGTCGGGCTCTTACACTATGGAGGCGCAAGATGGTTTTGCATGGATTGCGCCTAATGGTGCGTTAATACAAGGTCATGTAGAAAAAGGTGACCTACGTAGAAAGCCATCCTCTCGAGGAAAAAAGTTGGAAGGCGGAGATCTTTTAGTAGAGGATGAGCTGTAAAGAATCTAAAGGTGAGGGCCATATAGTTTCGAATCTTTAGGTCGACAAGGGATATGTCTAGATGTAGCCCATAATTACCAAGAGTTTATTTTCTCGGTAGGTTAGGAAAAAAAGGATAATTTCTTTTTGGGTTAGGGTGCAAAAGCACGTTTTTTGGGCTGTTAATATATTTCTCTAACTGCCAAAAAAAGCACGTGCATTAATAATATAAAAAGGAAGACTATAATGAGTCTCAAAAAAGTTTAGCTGCTGCTGTTGCAGTTGCTTCAGTTTCCGCCTATGTGAATGCTGAAACTGTAGATGTTGGTATCGTATATACAGATCAAGCGGCAGCTTATACTGGCGATATTTCTGCAAAAATTGATCAGTATATTGCTTATGCCAATAACTCTTTTAAAAATAACCTTGTTGATATCCAGTTAAACTTGGTAGGCACAGCGAGAACTTCTACAGATCGACGCCCTACAGAAAGTGACATTGATACTATCACCGCGAGTAGCAGCTACCAGAACTGGCGTGCCTCAAAAAATGCGGATATGATAATTTTGCTGGGTATGGCCGAAACTGATGGTCGTTATACCACTTGTGGTATCGCCTGGGTTGGTCAAGGTAGCAATGGCACAATGTATGCTTCTACCCGTGATGAAGCTTATAGCATTACTGCCGTAGACTGTGGCTACAATACTTTTGTCCATGAGCTTGGTCACAATATGGGCTTGAGTCACTCTACTGCTCAGCAAGGTACTCCTGGTGTGTACTCCTATGGCTATGGCCACGGTGTACAAAATAGGTTTACTACGATTATGGCTTATCCGCATGTATTCGGTACTACAACCCAGTTTGATATTTTCTCAGATCCGGATTGGGTAGCCTGTGATGGTTTACCTTGTGGTGAAAGAAGAAATGGTGTTGATATCTCAAACGCATACCGTGCAATTGGCCCGATCGTAGACGATATTGCTGGTTATTACTAATCGGTTAATTTATCTCGCTGGATCATTTCATGTAAGCGCCTGTTAACACTCAGGTGTCTATATGCATTTAGTCTCACAGGCTAAAAGAAAACCAGGAGATCTTCTCCTGGTTTTCTGCTGTAAAAAAGTTATTTAAAAATGAAATACTGATTGGGTAGCACGATACTATTTCTTTATTGGCTCCAATAAAAATAATATTAATTAACGCAAATACAAACAGTACTAAAAATCCTATCCCAACAGAAATCAAGATGGTACAAACAATAAAAATCCCCTGACTTATTTGTCGTGTACAACATCTACTGGCCCGTGATCATCGCAGTGATCCCCGTGGACATGGTGTAATCGCCCTTCCACGAGGTAATCAAAGTGGTCGCCATGGGGGATACGTTCGTGCCCACAGTCCTCCCCATGCACGTGGGTTGCGTGAGTGGCGGTCTTAACTGGATTGCAGGCATCTGGGTTTCTCTTGCTTATTTCCAGTACATGTTCATCGTAGTGACCCTGATGAGGGTGATGCAGATGCCCGTCATGTACATAACATACGTGGTCGCCGTGCTGGATGGCGGCATGGCCGCAGTGGGGGCCGTGTTTGTGGGAGTGGTTGTGTGCCTGCTGGCAGTGGTTGTTGGCCATAACAGATCCTCGTATGAGATGGTGCTCAGGGCTCTTAGCATCTACTCACTAAATAGACAGCCGGATACCACCGGGTCACGTCCATTCATTAGGTGCTTAATAAGAACTGTAGGAATGCCGGTGATCTCTTTCAAAGGGATAGTTGCTGATTTACTTTTCTAAGCTCGGCGCTGCCTGGGCATTCTGGCCAAATACGTGAGCCCTCTAGTAAGCGGTGTGACTATCGTTATAGATTTGACCTCAAATGCAGCTTGCAATCGATTGCATTGGCGGATTATAGTCATTATCGCGGTGTCGTCTCACAGGACAGGTTTGGCTGGGTTTTGCAATCGATTGCATTGTTGTGCCGGCCACCAACACCAATAAATCAGATAAGAATGACGATGAGAGGGAAGTGTTGATGAATAAGAAACCTCTGGCGCGAGCAGTCTCCCTGGCGGCAGTATCACTTGGCTTCTGTAGTATCGCGATCGCCCAAGAAGCTGTTTCTCCAAGCAGTGATGAAAATCTAGTGATGGAAGAGGTGATTACTACGGGTACCCCAGGTGGTTCCGGTATGCGCAAGCTGGATGCCAGCTTCTCAATCACCACTCTGAGTGACGATGAAATAGGTAAAGCCTCCCCATCAAGTACTGCGGATTTGTTGAAGTCCATCCCAGGCCTTTGGGTTGAAAGTTCTGGTGGTGTGTCTGGTGCGAACATTGATGTTCGAGGCTTTCCTGGTGGCAGCGATGCACCGTTTGTTACGGTTTCTATGAATGGTTTGCCGTTATATCCGGCTCCGACACTCTCTTTCATGGAAAATTCCTCCTTGTTCCGTGTGGATGAGACCATCCAGCGTGTAGAAGGCCTGCGCGGTGGACCCAATCCGGTATATTCCAATGGCCAGCCTGGTCTTACTACCAACTTTATTCTGAAAGAGGGTACTGAAGAGACCGAGGGCCGCTTTAAGTACACCACCTCTGATTATGATCTTCAGAGGGCGGATGCCCTCCTGACGGGGAAGCTCAGCGAAGATGTGTACTTCATGATGGGCGGCTATGTGAGCTCTTCTCCCGGCATTCGCGATGCTGGCTTTGATGCCGAGGAAGGCCACCAGTTTACCTTGCACCTCACCAAGGAAATGGATAATGGCAAAGCCGGTTTCTATATACGCGATACCAAAGATACCGGCACCTGGTACCTGCCAAATGCCTCTTTTTTGGCAACTGATTACACTCAAGTTGGCCCCAGCAACCGCAAGGTTTCAGTACCTGTTTCCCAGGCCGACGGGAATGGTGGCTCAGAAACAAGCTGGGAAACCTTCGATATGGGTGAAGGGCGTGGCTGGGATGGCAGCGTAGCCGGTGCCTACCTTGAGCTGGACCTGGGTAATGGATGGAGTCTTACTGAAAGATTTGGACTTACCAGTGGCAATGCCGACACCCTGGGCTTTGTGCCCAATGGAGGTCCGGTCTCAATCGGTGATCTGCGATACACCGATGGTACAGCTGTAACTTCAGCTACTACAGTGTCTGGGGCAGAAGTCAGCGACGATACCCTGTTACAACAGTTTGGCGCCTGGGTAGTGCGGAAGGATATCGAGGCAACTACCAACGATATCAGCCTGTCCAAAGAATGGGACAGCTTCAAGGTTACAGCGGGCTATTACACCTCTAGCTGGGAAGTAGACGAGTGGTGGTCCCTTGGAAATCAGGATTACTATGTACTTGGTCACGATGGCGAGCAAATTGCGGAAGATATCTCCTGTGATGATGAGGAGCTGGATCCCATCCTCTGCTGGAGCTACGACCTTGAAGCTGTGGGTGATGCCCGCGAAAACGCCTTTTATCTCGCCAGTGAATTCTACCTGGGTGATTTTACTTTCGACTTAGGGGTTCGTTCCGCCAACCGTGAGACCAATTACTCCGTTGACGATGGCGAGCGCAATGGGGTCTTTACCACTTACAAGGCGGATGAAGATGGATTCGCCTACACCGCTGCAGTGGATTGGGCCTTTGCGGAAAATATGGGAACTTTCTTCCGAATTAATTCCGGCTTTAAATTCGCGGACTTTGATAACTATCGCGAGTTTGGTGGGAGCTTCCTTGCCGGTTCCGATCTAATCATCGACATCGACCAATACGAGCTGGGCTACAAATTGCAGGACCAAGACTACTCGCTGTTTGCCACGCTCTTCTACAATGAAACCCAGGGTATGCCAGACTGCATTATTGGTAGTACCACTTGTACCCGCCTGGAAACAGAAGCCCTAGGCCTTGAGTTGGATGGTAAAGCCCATTGGGGTGATTTTACATTAGGCCTGAATGCAACCCTGCAAAAGCCGGAGATCACCAGTGGGGACTTTAAAGGTAATCAGGTGATGCGCCAGCCCGAATACCAGGTTCGCCTGAGCCAGAACTATGATTTTACCATTAACAACATTGATATGGCTGTTTTTGGAGGAATCAGTCGGGTAGGTGACCGCTTCAACGATAGCGAAAACTCAGTAACTCTACCCGGTTATACGAAAGTAGACTTGGGGGCCGTAGCCTATCTCAATGATATTACCGTACAACTGGCGGTGGATAATTTGACTGATGAGGATGGCATTACTGAAGGTGATCCCCGTGATCCCCTTGCTTCCAATGTTCGCTATATTTTGCCGCGTAATATCAAGCTAAGCGTGGCCTACGATTTTTAATCCCATACCTCTCCCAAAGGTATTTTAAGCTTTGCCGCACGAACTCCAGCGTGCGGCTTTTTTGTATCTCCCCATCGGGCACCCTTTCGACTTACCTTCCTGATAAGTAACAACTAGTGCCATCGCGCTCTTTTTTGGATGCCTTTGCCTAAATTGGTTTCCCGCCTGTATAAAAGTAATATAAGTTTCACGCCCTTTTGGGATATGAAATAGATAGACAAGAAGCTTATACTATCTGTGTTTGTTATTTACTGTAATTGAATCATCAAAAATAGAGTCCATTTTTGTGATGAAATATGAGGTTTCTCTGGGGTGAAAAGCTTGAATTGTGCCTCTTAGAGGGGTTCTTCTTAAATGCACAAGTCAGATCAATTAGCAGAACCCTCACTAGGTTGTTGTTATGCTGGTTGCTATCCTTCAGATAGCTATTTAAATGTTATTCACCCATGGTGCTAAAACAATAAAAATAAAATTGTACGTTCCCACCGAGAATGGGAGTTATATTTATGAGCACGATGGTATCAATGCGCCTGCAATTCATAGTGCGGTGAGAATCAACCCTGATAATGGAGAGATATTCATAGTACTTAGTAGTGGTGACGTTAACCTGGCATCGAAGCTAGGATATCACTGGACCCTCTGGCAAACAGGCTGCCCGGATTTTTCTCTGTCGAAAGAGCCCTTCATATTTCTTTGGGTCTATTCTCTATTGGATTACTATTAATTGTAATGTTTTTTCTTTTAAAGAATTTTATAGCTGCTAGGAGAAATAAAGGGTCTGAAGCTGCGTATAAAATTAATGGCGAAGCGCTGAAGTTAGTGTTCAAATTTTACGCCTTGCAGGGGATATTTTGCGTAGGTTTTTAATTGGTATAAGCACTTTCAAAGATTGCCTTCAAGACTTGAAATAGAAATATATTTTGTTGGAATTTTATTTTAAAATGCTGATACTGTTTTTAGTAGTGAAACAATGAATTTAAAGATTGGTGGATTTTCTATATGGGATAATTATAATTTATACTGTGGTAAGGCTTATATTTGATAAGCTAATAATTTATATAAAATTAAAGGTGGTTTTGAATATATGGGAGCGTGGATTAGCTTGTTCGTAGCGGGGCTCTTTGAGATTGTGTGGGCTGTGAGTATGAAATATTCGGAAGGTTTTACCAAGTTGTGGCCATCCGTAATTACTGTCATGGCTATGTGGATTAGTTTTGCCTTTCTGTCATATTCGCTTAAATATATACCAATAGGCACATCTTATGCTATATGGGTTGGTATAGGAGCAGTAGGTGTCGCAGTACTTGGTGTTGTATGGTTCAATGAGCCAATAACGCTTGCGCGTATTGCTTGTATATCTCTTATAGTGCTAGGTGTGGTAGGCCTCAAGTTGGTTGCATCTTCGGATGTGTCTGCTTAGGTCATTATCCACTAATGAGCAATTTGGGTATCGCTACGTTGCCCGAAACTTCCCAGGCTTAAAATTACCTGGCAGTAAGCTCAGGCCTTTTAGATGGCAAACTACTGATAAAACAACAGATGCAGGATGGAATTAATGTTACCTAATAAAATCTATCTAATAGATAGGTCAAAAGACCTGGTGGAAGCCTGGCGTCAGGTTTTTGAAGGAATTGATATTTTTGAAGTTGTAGAGGGAGATTATTTTTCGATATCCGCCGATGCCATGGTGAGTCCGGCCAATAGCTTTGGAATTATGGATGGAGGTTTGGATCTTCCAATCCGGAATACATTGGGTTTTGAAGTTGAGGAGAGGTTACAGGAAAGAATCAAGTCTGATTTCCATGGTGAGCTACCTGTAGGGGCGGCAATAATAGTTCCAACATCTAATGACAGTTGGCCGTACCTTATAGCTGCTCCAACAATGCGCGTGCCAGAAGATATATCCACTACGTTAAATGCTTATCATGCTTTCAGGGCTATTCTAAATTCCGTTCAGATGTTCAATCAGTCACCTAATGGCTGTCAGATAAATTCAATTGTATGTTCAGGATTGGGTACGGGAATAGGCAACTTATCAGTTAGGCGCTGTGCGGGACATATGAGGGCGGCCTATAGTTATCTGTCCAAGCCTTCCAGGATTCCAAGTTATAATGAGATTCATGAGTCCCATAAAAAGTTACAATTAACATACTAAGATTTTTTGATAAATTTTATTGAATTGATACTGGATTTTTGTAGTTCAATATTAATGGTCAGTATTTCCGGAGCAGCTAGTTATGAATACAGTCGAATTCAGGAGGCTCAACGCTATAAACCAGAAGGAATTATTAGCTGTTCTTAATGAAGATAAACTCAGAATGCATCTGATTGATCACGCATACTTTGATGACAATTCTCTGAAACACTGGGTCGAGGCCAAACTTATAGTTGACTCTCTTCCAGGTTGTCGAGTTAGAGCTGTCTGCATAGACGGTAAAATTGCCGGGTGGTGTGGGATCCAGCCAGATGATCATGGTTATGAGCTGGCAATTGTCTTATCCCAGAAATTTTGGGGGCTAGGGATAAGTTTGTTCAAGGTTTTGATGCGTTGGGCAAATGAACTCAAACATAAAGAAGTGCTATTTCATTTGTTGGATACCAGGCCAGATTATAAAGTATTGAGTAAAATTGCGAGTCGAGTGATTAAGACATATCAACTGGGGCGCAGCTTTAACACCTATTTTATTGATGTAAGGCGTAGCCTTATGGATAGTATTTAATAATCTGAGTGGTATCCCCTAGAAAGCCCGATTATAAGGACAGTTATAAATTGGGGGGGATGGAACTAGATGGCCAATACTAGCAGTGGTGTCACTCAACGCCGAAGATAGATACTCATTATCTTCAAAGAATTAGACCGATCCAATGTACTCACCACGTGCTGGATAATCGTTTTCTTGGACAAATTCGAGTGCTCCGATCATTTCTTTGAAATGTGGACGCACGAAAGGCATGGTTTGCACTATGGCAAAATAGAGCGTGCTATCATTCCGAACCAGAAACACACCTGGTTCAGAGAAAAGGATAGGCTTTTCGATACCTACAGAAGTGGCTCCATGACCTGATGAAAGGTAAAGGCCCCACTCTTTTGCGACTTGCAGGGGCAAATTATAGCCAATACGTAAATCAGGGTAAGCAACCTTTTCAGCCATCTTTATGGCATTATTTTTGTCGTCTGAGGATACTGCTATTGTTTTAACTCCTTTCGCAAGGAATTCAGGCGTCAAACGGCCAAGTTCCTTCAAGTAAGAAACGCAGATAGGGCAGTGAAAGCCACGATAGAACACAACCAGAGTTGCGTAACCGGGGGCGTCTTTAGATAAGTCAAATGTACCGGATGATAAGGTTTCCACGACCAGATTAGGTACAGGATGTTGGGGGGATTCGCATTGTTTTCTTCTCATTATCATTCTGTAGAATGTGTTGCAGCTGTTTGAACAAGTAGATTTTAAACTGTAAAAGTTTGGTTTAGAATCTAGACAGGCACTGTGATTTCATTGATTGTGAAGTTTTGTATAACCATAAATACATCAAGTTACCTATTTTCTGGTGAAGCGCAATTAATACTGTCGACATAGCTGTCAATATAGCTGAAATTCGGTCAGCCAGAGTAAGTGTATTTGGTTTGGTAGAAAGAAAATTGGCGCTTTTTTGGATGTTTTTTTTAATCAGTAACGCGAGATAGTATTAATATCCGTTATCGATTTTGAATTAAGGGTAAGCAGAAGTCATCATAAAATGAAGAAAGTAGCGATATTTGGAAAGCCTGGGGGAGGAAAGTCTACTCTTGCCATGAATCTGGCTGCTGTTACGGGTCTTAAATATTTCCCACTGGATACGGTAGAGTATAATAAAAATGGTGAGCGTATTTCTCCTGAAGATTTTTTGGGCGAACACTCTGAACTAATTGAATCTGATAACTGGATAATTGATGGCTTGGGTACGATGGAGTCGTTTTGGGCACGTATTGATGCAGCCGATACGCTCATTATTGTTGACTTGCCATATTATATTCATTACTGGTGGATTACTAAAAGGTTGTTAAAAAGTTGTTTTGTGAGGCCCGTAGGTTGGCCTGAGGGCAGTTCCGTTCTAAAAGGTACATTCGCAAGCTGGCAATACTTGCGATTATCACCCAGATTCTGGAGTGATGAATTATTTGATAAAATACAATCTCTAGGCGAAAACAAAAAGATATACAGGATTGAGAAGGTAGATGAGATTAATAGTTTTGCGCATCGATTTTCGAGAACTGATACTAATATTTAGCCGGTAAACTTATCAAATAAATAGGTGTATTTATGTCTAAAATACATGGTTTTGCCCATATTCAATTTTGTTTCGATTGCTTGATTGTAAAATTTTATAAGTTGTCATTCTTTGCTGCATACAAATTGATATCCCGGGTATAGGGCAATGTCTAAGTGTTTGAGCCGGTGTTGTTTTATAACTGCAGGCCTTTCTTAGGCATTAAACTCTTCCTTTGTCTATCTCAATCAATTTCTCTTAACGGTGCTATGCTTAGTGTTTTTATTATCGGAGCATTGCCAGGTGACTCGAGACATCTTTCTAAAAGTTGGGCTTATTGTGGTACTTGCCCTAAATACTACGGCTCAATCAATTGCTTTTACGACTAAGGAAGATCGGCATAAAGCGGAGAGTTTGATCCAACAGCTTGAAAAAAATACCTTAGTAATGAGGTGCCCATTATTATTAAAAAACTTGAGGACAATGTATTGCCAGATTCAGTATTGCAAGCATTTGCGTTGGAACAGCATTTGATCATTCAGTCAGATCTTCGTAGCAATGCATTATCTTTACATCGATTTGGAGGTTCCTCAAGTCAAATAGTTCGACAGTTCTTTACTCGGCTGGTCACCGGTGAGGTTATGGCCAGTGAGCAGTTGCCAGCTCTTATCAAGGCCCTAGAGATCTCTGATAAACAAATTAACGAGTACCAACCATTAGCCGGAGCACAAGCATACCCAGCTTATACTACGTGGTTGGCAAATTATGCTATGCCTGCGGAAATTGCTGCTGCATTGTTGATCAATTTTCAGAGTTTTGGTAAAAATGTTGGACGCATGGCTAAGGCGCTTAAACAGAATAAGAAAATGTCAGACAGCCAGCTCGCATTCTTAATCAGTTTTAGAGAATTGCCCCCTGGATTTCGAGAGCAAGTAATAGATATAGTTGCCAAGGGTTTGGCTTCAGGAATAAGTGAGTTAAATATCGAAACACGTGTTAGGCTTATTCAGTCCTATGAAAAGGAATTCTGGCGAGCACTGGAAAATTCTGGTGATACCAAACGGAATTCCAATTAACCAGTTTATTGGTTCTTTATGGTAGAGAGTATCGGGAATAGATGAATTGACTAATATAATAAACTTGATATAAACAATATATTGGCTTATGAAAGACATAAAGTATTTCAATGATATGTGTGCTGGGAGGTTGCCTGAACTACTTGGTATAAAAATTATTAATTTGGATGAGTTAAAAATATGCGCAGAAATGGATATTACAGCGTCGCATTTAGCTCCAAATGGATACCTGCATGCCGGTAGTGTTGTTTCATTGGCAGATACTGCTTGTGGTATTGGCTGTATTGCAAATTTACCAAAGACTGCAACGGGTTTTACTACTATAGAACTGAAATCGAATCACTTAAGTACTGTACGGGAGGGAAGAGTAGAGTGCATCGCGAGCCCTATACATAAAGGGCGCACTACTCAGGTTTGGGATGCTGTAGTGCTTTGCCTAAAAACTGGTAAAAAAATTTCTCTCTTTCGCTGTACGCAAATGCTGTTGTACCCATAGTCCCATCTGTAGGATATTGTAGAGAAGCACCTTAATGGAGAAGTATTGATTATGTCATGGGCATATTGAGAAAAAATACTTTTTTAAAATCCCATGGCTATTAGCCGGCTTAACTGTGGCTCATAGGTAGCTTTATTCTATGTACCAATATGATTCTGGTGTGAGATTTGGTACCGCTGTGAATTTTTCTAATATAGTCATATTTTATAAAACTTTGTATGGGTTCCCAAGTCATACCACCAGTGAAGTTAATATCAAGTATATAGCCCTGGCGTTCTTTCATGATTAAAATTCTATTGTTGGTACTCACTCTCTTATTGATTTCTTTATCAACTGTTGCTGACGACCCGAAGCGAAATCAAATTGGTAGCTGGGGAGGTGTCATATTCAAAAGTGATCCTTTATTGAATTTACATCTTTTCCTGTATGAGTTGGCAAGAGATAGGGATGCTCTGGAGGAGTTCAAGAGTAATGGTGCCATCACTTCTAGTAAGATTTCCATCTTTGAGAAGGCGATTAAAGATTATCGTAAACTTGGGGCGGAAAATAATATTCATATTGTTAGGTCTGAATCTGAAATAGCAAATTTAACTGAAGCTCTGATGACCGGTAAGGGTATTGACAATAGTGAGGCAGAGAATACGTTGGGTCACCATATAAATGAGATTGCTCCATTATATAATGCAACCCTGTGGGGGAAGCACTTAGAGAAGAATCTGGAGTGGCATCAGGAGTTGCAATTTAAGCTAAAGAGGTATGGCAATAAAATATCTGCAGATCTTGAGAGATTGTTTGCTGAAGATTTAATAGTTAATACTCATACGATCAATATTACTTACAAGCCGGGCTTGCGCCAGGGGGCGACAACTTCTGCAAGAAGCCACCAAACTATCATCAATAGCACCTATCCAGATTATAGTGGCTGGTTGGCTTTGGAAATGTTCTTTCATGAACTGTCTCACGTTAGTAGTGTTGGAAGAAAAAGTACACTCCGAAGACTGATTGATAAAGAATTTGACAAGTTTGGTGTGGCTGACAAAAAGGGGATATGGCATCCGATTCAGTTTTATACAGTTGGCGAGACTGTGAGAAGGGCTGTTTCAAGGGTTGAGCCTAATTATACGGCCTATGCGAAAGCAAATGGGTTATATAGAGGACACTGGGACTATAAGGTACTTCTTGATAAATATTGGATGCCGTATCTTGATGGCTTGGTCTCCATGGATGAAGCTATAACCAATATTGCTAAAGCCCTTTCAAAAGAGAAGAGTAAAGAATTGACTAAATTTAAAATGTGGGGAAATAAAAGTGCAACCTAAAAACCTGTCTGAACATCCTGAGGGTGGAAGATATCTTGAGGTATTCAGGTCTAATACTGTAGTTACCAATCAAGATGGGCAGAAAAGGTCTGCCCTTACACATATTTATTTTTCATTGAATAATGGGGAGGTTAGTCGTTTTCATAGGGTGCAATCAGATGAAGTATGGAACCTGTATCAAGGCGCTGGATTGTATCTCTATACCTGGGATGGGTTAGGTAAGGAAGTTAAGCGAACTGAGCTTTCTACACAATGTAATACTTTCTGTGATGTTATTCCTGCTGGGGTCTGGCAGGCAGCTGAACCTATCGGAGAATCGGTTCTGGTGGGTTGTTCTGTCGGCCCCGGCTTTGATTTCTCTGATTTTGAGATAATTGATCCACGGTCAGGTACGGCCAATAAGCTACGAAGTATAGACTCCGGTTTTCAAAAGTTTATAGAGCCATAGCAATACATATGAACTGACTGGATGTAGAGGGAGTGGATAGATATGTTTGAGCTGGGAGTAAATATTTCCTTAACTTTACTTTTTGGCTGGTCTTTAGTTTGGGTTTTCCTTGCCTGGGGATTGGGAGTTGCCAACTTTGCGCAGGCACATGACAAGTTTGTAAGCTGGTTGGGCTATTGTGTTTGGGGCTTGTTAATTTTGCTGCATTTTTATGCAATATATGCTTTGTGGATGAATCTATTCCCGGCCTATTGGATGGTTATTATTCTGTTCATATCACATTTGCTCTTTGGATTTGTTTTTGGTCGAAACCTCAGTGCTCGTTAAGAGCTCAAGTGAGATTTACCGAAGTGTACTTGCCCCTAACATGGATCTTTTCCCTCTCCACACAGAAGTGACTACCAAATATGACTATGCTCCGGTAAAGCTGAGTAGCCAGTTTCCAAACCTGCTACTCAGCTTGTATAGCGATATCTAGGGACCTTGATTAACTAACAGCAGCTGCTCTAATTGCCGAGAGAAAGAAGTCTTTTGGATCGAACATCTCTAGGCTGCCGACAATATAGTCGGCACTTCCAAGCGTACTCTCACTTCCTACACCGACAGCAGTCATTCCCTGTGCGGCCTTGATAGCGGTAACACCGGCTGCGGCATCTTCAAAGGCAATGCAGAATTCAGCTTCAACCTGCAGGCCTTGTGCGGCTGCGAGAAAAATTTCCGGAGACGGTTTGGGGGCTGATTGCTCCGGGTCTGCAATGTATGAGAAGAAATCTGATATCCCCAAAGCTTGCAAAACGGCCGGAGCATTTTTACTTGCGGAGGCCAGAGCGATGGGAATTTTTCTCTCGTATAGCCAAGCCAGGAGTTTACCTGCCCCTGGCAGAAGATCTTCTGGCGAGAGGCTGCGAATCAATTCCTGATAGCGACTATTTTTACGGGAGGCCAGGGCGAGCTTTGCTTCCTCACTGAAATTACCGCTCTCCCTCCCGAGAATGACTTCCAGAGAGGCCATTCTTTCAAGTCCCTTTAGTTTTTCCTCTGTGTCGTCAGCCCAGGGGCGTTGCAGGGCCTCAGCGAGTTGACGCCAGGCTTGCAAATGTAATCGGGCTGTATCTGCTATTACGCCATCCAGGTCAAAAATTGCCGCACGATAGATCATCAAGATACTTCCTCCATCGCTGCCATTTGGAAAGTTTGCTTTTGTCCGGCTGTGCTCAGCATTACTACCTCTTCGCCGTGATACAGGGTGATTGCCTCTCCGCTTACCAGGGTATAGCTGGCTTGAAGGCGATCGATTTCCAGGGCAAGCGTGCGACCGCAGAATTGAAGGCGGAAACGATAGCCGTCCATCCCGTCGGGCACGTAGGGATTAAAGTTCAGTTCGTTGCCGTGCAGGCGCATTCCAGCAAAACCTTGCACCATGCACATCCAGGTACCGCCCATGCATGCAGTATGAATACCATGCTGGGTATTATTGTGATGGTTATCCAGGTCCATACGCGCTACCTGCTGAAAATAGCTGAGAGCTTTTTCCGGATAACCGACTTCGCTGGCAATAATGCTGTGTATACATGCAGACAAGGTGGAGTCGTGGGTGGTGAGAGGCTCGTAAAAATCGAAATCGCGGCGCTTTTGCTCTACTGAAAATTCGGAACTTTGTAATAAAAGCCCAAGCACAACATCCGCCTGCTTACAAACTTGATGCCGATAGATAACCAGCGGGTGATAGTTCAGTAATAAGGGGTACTTTTCTTCAGGTGTCTCGGCAAAATTCCATACCGGCTTGTTCAGGAAGCCATCGTCCTGGGGATGGATACCTTCAGATTTGTCATAGGGAAGGTACATGGCCTCGGCTGCGCGGGCCCAGTTTGCAGGTTCTTCCGACTCCAGCTGGATTTTTTTAACCAAAGTTTGGCAGGCTTCCGGGTCGAAAGATTGTAGCCATTGGAAGACCTCTTCCGCATATTCCAGATGCGCACGAGCCATCAGGTTGGTGTAGAAATTGTTATCTACTAACGCGGTGTATTCGTCTGGTCCGGTGACTTCATTGATGCAGAATTGGTTGTTACGACGCGGATTGAAGTGGCCGATCTCCATCCACATCCGCGCGCCTTCAATGACTACTTCCGCACCTTTATCTCGTAGGAAATCAGTATCGCCAGTTACCCGGCAGTAGTTACGTACCGCATAGGCGATATCTGCATTGATATGGTATTGGGCGGTACCGGCGGGATAGTAGGCTGAACACTCTTCGCCACCAATTGTTCGCCATGGGAAGAGGGCACCTTTTTGAATGGCCATCTGCCGCGCGCGGGAACGTGCAGACTCCAGAATTGAGTGCCGGTATTCCAAAAGTCCTTTTGCCAATTGTGGCTGGGTATAAAGGAAAAATGGCAACACATAGATTTCTGTATCCCAGAAATAGTGGCCGTCGTAGCCGTCACCGGATAGGCCTTTCGCAGCAATATTAGTGCGCCCATCCCTACCCAGTGATTGGAATAAGTGAAACAGGTTAAAGCGAATCCCCTGTTGCAAGGCATCGTTGCCGCTGACCTGGATATCCGATTCCCGCCAAAAATTCTTCATTTCCAAGTGTTGAGCTTGAGCATGTTCTGTAAAACTATTACTCGCACAACGTTGAAGGTAGTTTTGTACCTGTGAGGCGGTTAAAGGTGCTTTGTTCTGCTCGGCAAAGTAGGCAACATATTTTGTGAGGCGAATTGGGGTATTCCGGTGCGCGCTAAAGCGGTAATCCACCGAGACGCAATCTTCACTGCGGAGATTGCTGGAGGTGAAATCATTATTACTTTCACAGTGGTGTAGTGCCCCACTACAGATAGAGAAGCCGCTGCTTTTAACGAATAATGGCAAAGCGAGATAGTCGCCATCGGCAGTACTTTCAAGCCACTCAATATCTCCACTATCTATAGGTGAGGCTATGCGGGGATCATCACTGCGATCCGCCTGGGCCAAGTCTCCGTCCAAGCGAGATTGCAAGCGTATTTCGCCATCAAAATCGAGGGGAGTTATTTCCAGGCTGACGATAAGCAGGTGTTTTTCACTCAGGGAGACCAGCCGCTGGGCGGTAAGCTCAATGGTCTTGCCGTGAGGTGAACGCCAGGTCAGCGTTCGTTTGGATATGGCGGTGGAGATATCCAGGTGGCGCTCATAATTGATCAGCTCGCCTTCTGCCAAGCTGAAGCGCTCACCGTCAATCCAAATGTGAATCGATTTGCCATCCGGAACTGTCAGCATGCGCTGGTTGTTGCGAGCATAGCCGTAAGCGGATTCGCCGTAGCTGATCGGTTCACTGGCATAGACACCGTTGAGGTAGCAACCATCGGTGAATGGTTCCGGTTCATAGCCCTCTTCAAATGCGCCACGCAGACCGATATAGCCGTTACCGAGAGAGAAGAGGGTGGCGTTGAGGCAATAATCCTCGGGTTGGAAGCTATTTTCTACCAGGCTCCAGGGATGAATCTCGTGTTTGACTTGTTGTTCTTGCTTCATACCACATCACAGAATCAGTTATTTAGGTTCCCCCCAAGCGGTTGCTTTTCTTGGGCAGGCAGGTTTCAGTCTATCTCCAATTGATATTGTTTTGCAATCGATTGCAATTGTGAGCATGTAAAGGTTATAACCATGAATATCGACTGGATCTCATAAACAGATATATCCATAAGTGATTGATATTTATAAATAAAATAGTTTATTAGAGTGATGATCTGATTGGTTTTGTGACTGGATTGGAAGAAAGGTATCCACTTAATATTTCACATTAAATGCAATCGTTTGCATTAAGTGAGTACTTTAAGCAATACTGAGGCCTCAGGCGATGATCACACAGGTTTCATTAGCCTCACAAAATTAGATCAAAAAATGTACAATAACAGGCTGGTACGGCTTAGCGCCTGAGCCATAGACCGATGAAGAATTTGTTATGAATAATCAGCGCATACTGCTTTCCCTATTCGCCATTTATTTTGTGTTTGCCATTCTGCTAAACAGCGTGGGCACAGTAATCATGCAGGTAATCAATACTTATGGTGTGAGTAAATCTGCCGCCAGTGTATTGGAGGGTTTTAAGGATATCCCTATCGGTGTGGTTTCATTCCTGGTGGCTTCACAGTTGCCACGCTTGGGATTCAAGAAAGCGATGTTGATAGGTCTGGCGATTGTTGCTGTGGCTTGTACCTCTATGCCGATACTGCCGGGGTTCTGGACAGCCAAACTGCTGTTTCTGTCTGTTGGTGTCGCCTTCGCTTTGGTCAAAGTCGCTGTTTATTCAACCGTTGGTTTGCTTGCGAGAGATCGCAAAGAACATGCGAGCCTGCTAAATACCCTCGAGGGGGTTTTTATGGTGGGTGTGTTGGGGGGCTATTGGCTTTTTAGTGCGTTCATTGATTCCGCCAACCCTGGCTCAACTACCTGGTTAAGCGTCTACTGGGTATTGGCAGCTATTTGTGCTATCGCCTTCGTCCTGCTGTGGACTACTGAAATGAATGAATCGGGGACTCGTATTGAGGGGGCCAGCCCTCGTCAGGAGTTCCTGGCAATGATCAAGCTAATGGCCAAACCGCTGGTATATATCTATGTGATTTCTGTGTTTATCTATGTGCTGATTGAGCAGGGAATCGGCAGTTGGCTGCCTACATTTAACAATGAGATTCTTAAGCTGCCGGCTGCTATGAGTGTCCAGGCGGCCAGTATTTTCGCAGCAGGCTTGGCGATAGGGCGGCTCGGTGCGGGGGCTATCATGCGGCGTCTGCACTGGTACCCGGTTCTCAATGTCTGCCTGTTGGCAATGGCGCTGTTGGTAGTATTAACCTTGCCATTGTCGAGTAATGTCCAGCCAGATCCAGATATCAGCTGGCTCAATGCGCCGATAGCCGCATTTGTCCTCCCATTGATAGGCCTGTTTATGGCCCCCGTATATCCGGCGATCAACTCAGTGATGCTGAGCTCACTGCCTACACACCAACACTCCGCAATGACCGGGTTACTGGTGATTTTCTCTGCATTGGGGGGGACAACGGGCTCACTAATAACAGGAACCGTTTTTGAGGTATTCGATGGCCAGGTGGCTTTCTATCTGTCGCTGGTTCCTATTTCAGTGATTCTTATTAGCTTATTCTTCTTCCGTCGTGCAGTGGAGCGGCAGGTACCTGGTGAGCAGGCGCTACCGGCCAGCCCGGTGACCTGATCGAAATTTGTCCCTGTTTTACAAATATTTACCACACCCCTAAGATGGCGTATTTCCCGTGAACAAGGTGAAGTACGTCATGCCGAAGGATTCCTCCTCTCCCGTATCCATGTCAGATATTGCACGGTTGGCGGGAGTCTCAGAATCCACGGTTTCCCGCGCTCTGAACAATAATCCGCTGATCAACGAAAAGACCCGTGAGCGTATTCAGCAGATTGCGCGGAGCATGAATTACAAGATTAATGAGAGCGCGCGCAACCTGCGTTTGAAGCGTAGCCATACCATTTCAGTGGTGATCAATACCGGTTGCGCGGGTGGCCAGACGTTTTCCGATCCCTTTATGCTGGACATGATTGGTGCCATTGCCGATAAATTGGCACAGTACAAGTACGATTTGCTGTTCTCTAATAGTATTGCCAGCAATGACGATTGGCACTCCTACCTGATGGGTTCTCGTCGTGCCGATGGGGTCATAGTGATTGGCCAGGGCGTGGATGACAACCCGCTGCGGGAGTTACAGAAACTGGGAGATCCTCTAGTGGTTTGGGGGGCACCACCAAGCCGGGCTCGGAATACTGCATTGTAAGCAGTGACAACCAGATGGGGGGCACCAGGCAACTAAGCACCTGCTTAGCCTGGGGCGCAGAAAAGTTATCTTCTTGGGCGACACCGCTCACCCGGAAATCAATGGTCGCTACGAGGGGTACCGCACGGCACTGACTGATACTGGGCTGGGTAAAACTGAACGACAGATTCCGGTGTCTTTCTCTAGTGAGAGTGGTTACCAGACAATTATCGATTTGATTGGTCGGGAGGGGCTGACTTTCGATGGGGTATTCGCAGCCAGTGACAGCATCGCCATGGGTGCAATCAAGGGCTTGCAGGCATTGGGCCATAGGGTGCCAGAAGATGTAGCGGTGGTGGGCTTTGATGATATTCCCATCGCGCCTTTCTATACCCCACCTCTCACTACTGTGCGCCAGAATATTCACCGCGCTGGCGAGTTGATGGTTGAGAAGGTTATGCGGCTTGTAGGGGGGCAAAGTGCTGAGCCAGAAGTTTTGCCCACTGAGCTGGTGGTGCGGGCTTCCTGTGGTGCAAACCCCGAATACCAGCCGGTTCAGGAGTTCTTCCAAGAGGGGCATGGTTAAAGTAACCTCTATTCCCTTATCTTTGCCAGTTATTACCCTCTCCTCAGAGGCTTCTCTACTTGGTCCCGCAATTGAGGCTCCGCAGAAACGGTGGAGTCCATTTATCACCTCTTAGGTGGATTCCTATCGTATTTTGGTGCCGTTGGTGTCCGATGCCTACAAGCTGGGCGTGATTACCAGCATCGCTGCTATGGCAGACATTGTACCCTCATAAATATGTTGGGTACTTAACAGCATTCGTTATATTTTCGGCTTATCTATACAAATTGCGGTTGATAAAAACACCTTATAAAAATCCTCAGCAGCATGTAACTCAATGTTTCAATTTCTAGGAAGGACATAGATTCAATTGCAACCAGGATTAGATAAGTAATATGAATGCGGGAATCATCTCCTTGAGCCACACTTTCGAGATAACTTTCCTATCAAGTTGATACTTTGGTAATTAATATGGCGGAAGAAAGAACGCCTCTCACAAAGACCCAATTCTTGGGCCTGACAGCGTTAAGCCTGGCTGTATTTCTCATTGCGAATGATTTCACTGCGTTCTCTGTGGCAATACCCGCCATGGAAAAAGAGTTTAATTCTGATATCACTACGGTCCAGTGGGTAATCAATGGTTATACCCTGGTTTTTGGTGTTCTAATTATTTCCGGTGGTCGTTTGGCAGACATGTTTGGGCGCCGACGAATATTCTTTATAGGTACCGCTATTTTTGTATTTTTCTCCCTTCTGGGCGGACTGGCTGTAGATGTTTGGATGCTATTGATTTCGCGAGCATTAATGGGTATCGGCGGAGCAATGATGTGGCCGGCGATACTGGGAATGATTTATGGTTTGATGCCCGAGGATCGCTCGGGTCTTGCTGGTGGCTTGATCATGGCGGTGTGCGGAGCATCAAATGCGATTGGCCCCATGCTGGGGGGGACACTGACAGATTTACTGAGTTGGCGTTGGATCTTCTTTATTAATGTACCTATAGCAATCTTGGCGTGCTTTGTCTGTTGGCGGGTTGTAGCTGATGACAGTCCTGAAGAGGTGCGTGAGCGTATAGATTATGCCGGAGTAACTGCTCTTACAGTTTCCTTATTTGGACTGCTGGTTGCCCTGGATCTCGCTGTGGATTTTGGTTTTAAGAGTCCGTTAATAGTAGCGCTGTTTTCGATATTTTTATTGTTTATAGGCTTATTTGTGATCATTGAGCGCAACGCTGGTAAGGATGCACTGATTCCTCAGGATGTAGCGAGTAACAGCAAATTCTTTGCTGCCGGTATTGCTACTCTACTACTTTCAGTGGTTTTCTTTGCCGCACTTTTGTATGTACCGCAATTTCTAACCAAGGTTCGCGGCTACTCGGCAATGGCGTCAGGTATGGGCTTATTGCCGATGATGATCGTATTTGGCTTGGTATCTTACGTTTCAGGAAGTTTGTATGAACGGTTAGGGGCCAAGGTAATCGTTTCTGCCGGAACGGTGTGTATGTGTGCCGGAATGTTTATGTTGTCACACCTACATGAAGACACCCAATATTCCAGTATGATTCCCGGACTAATGATACTGGGAACCGGTATAGGGCTCTTTTATTCAACCATTACCACAGCTGCAATTACTGTTGTTGATCCATCCAGGTCAAGCCTGGCCGGGGCGATTCTCTATATGTTCCAAATTGCTGGTGGTGCTCTCGGATTGGGAATGAATACCACTATTGTAGTTATGGCACCGGATTTACCAACAGGTATAGACCGTGCATTTACAGTCAATGCTTACTTGGCTCTGGCGGGATTGATAGTTTGTATTCTGTTTGTGAGTGGTAAAACTATAGAAGTGGAGATAGAGGAGGAAGGCATCCTTTAGCAATAGTAGAACTCCTTCCAAAGCCAACTATTAATTTACTTTTCTTTCGGCGGTGTCTAATTGAAAGTCGCTAATAATCGACGTGTATTAAAGTAAAATAACGTGATAGTTTGAATCCTGCCAAAACTATTAATTACCCCTTTGTGAGTGGCATGCGGCCACCCGCTGTAAGGGTGGCCTTCACGATGATTTATTGTTAGTAAAATCTAGTCACTATTGAGATATGTGTAAAGCAGATAATCATGGTACTCCTCATCTGATAATTCGGCATCTTCCTTCAGCTTCTTAATCAGTGCAATTTGTGCTGGATTATCAAAAGTTAAAGGTGCTTTTTTCAAACTTTTGGGTCTTGGCTTGATTCTTCCATCGGACCCCGAAAAATAGTACCAATCATGGGGGATTGCCACTTTTCGGTTATCATTCCCTTCGACTACTCTGGATGTTAAACCTTCGTGGTAGGTAATCATTCTCCCATCCCTCCCCCAGGTGGTCTTCCATGGTGAGAGAGATGGAATGGCTATCAGCCTTTCATCAAAACCGGAGTCTGTTAGCCAGCCTGCGGGATAAGCTATCAATCTTGAATCGCGTCCTTGATCGGATTCCCAGCCGGGGGTACTACAACCTTGCGGTAATCACTGCCTGCTTTGACATTTTTTCCCCACAGTCTGTTACCGTGTTCATCTACATCCCAATCCTTTGGAATTGCCACGCCGCGACCATCTCTTCCTTCAAAATACCCCCATTCACTATAGGGGTAGGAAATTATCCTTCCATCATCTCCTTCTTGTGTGTAAAAACCGCGGGGATAGGCAACAATTCGGCCATCCGAACCCTCGCGGTGATTCCACTCATGGGGAAAAGTGATCCAACGACCATCGCTGCCTTTCGCAATTCGCCAATCGGCAGGGTAATGGAGTACACGTCCATCCCAGTCATCTTGATGGTCATAATTCAATGTTTTCCAAAACGGAACATCTTCAGTATTGACATTTACACCAAGATGAACCGGCCCTGGCACTACAGCCTCAAAACCAAACTGAGCATTAACTGTGGAGGTAAAACAAAGGGAAATAAGTATGAGTAAAAGAGCTTTTCCATGCGGGGCTTTAATTTTCATAAAATTGCATTTCTAATCGTAAATTTTTTATTTATTCTTAATAGTGTGAAAATTTAGTCGATAGATAGGGTAGAGAAAGATCACATAAACCTATCATGTGGCTTTTTGGATAAAAATTCTCCTTGCTAGAGTTCATAAGGTAAAAAATCCACCCTAATATTGCATGCATAAATGCAGCAGGCAATAAGGAGTCGAACAATCGTACTTGATTTGTGGATAGGAATAGAAGAAACACGCTCAAGAATTAATATTCATAATTTTGTCTTTTGTCACGAAAGCCACATTTGTTCTTCTTTGGCAATTTCCCTCTCTAATGTCTCAACATCTTGATATTTAGGTGTGGGAAGGAGGGTAAATATTTAGGGGGTAAACTTTGCTTTGTATTTTTTAGAATGTTAGGGTTTAGAGATTTTTTGAAGGTCTTTCTGATAAATGATTTTTAGAAATTTCTGTTGTTGGTCTTTTGGATGCTGCAACTAGGGAAAATTTCTATTTGCCGTTTAATTTTTCCTTGGATGAGGGAGTAAGGTATGGTCGTTACGGATTGAAGAAAGGTTGCAGTACACAACGTCGCATAGTTTTAAATTATTGGGTGGGCAAAACTAATACTTACTGGGCTTTACTTAGCTACTCTTGCCCCAGATAGAATGCTTTGGCATTCTTCCAAAGTACTTTGCTGGATGCAGCTTCTCCCAATGTATCCTGAATTAATGTAATGTCTCCATACTTGAAGGGTCTTGGAGCTCTGGTGGAGGGGAGGTCAGATCCGAACATCAGGCATTCTGGGTTTGCTTTATATAAATCAGCAATAGCCGAGGCCGGTTGAAAATCTAGGCGTCCAAACCCTGTCGCTTTTACTCTTGCTCCTTGCTCAGCAAGCTGTAATACTGATTTGAAACCTGCTTTTCGTAGCCCTAGATGATCGATTGAAACCTTGGGCAGGGCCAGCAAGGTTTGAATGAGTGCATCTAATTGCTGTGAATCTATATATAGCTCGACATGCCATCCAGCAACCTCATAAATTCTTTGGGCAAAGGGTGTAATTTTGGAAATATCCTCTGAACCTCCACGCCTTAGGTTAAAGCGTACCGCACGAATACCGGCCTTATTTAAGCGAAGAATAGTATTATTGTCTGTACTTGATAATAATTGAGTTACTCCAACGTAGTTTTTTCCCAATCGTGCCAGGGCATCCAAAAGGTAGGTTTGATCCTGTTTTTGGAATGATCCAGAAACAACTGCACCACCAGCCAGTTCATAATTATCGAGCTTGCTTAGGTAATCAGCAGTAGTGAATGGCTCAGGGGTGAATCCCTGGTTTGAATAAAGAGGGAATCCTGGTGCGATAATATGTAGATGACTATCGAAAATTGTAATTCTACCTTGCTTCATGTTCCCATCTAATATCTTAGTATTTAGGTGATTTTTATAAGTTTAGTCTGCCTACATTTGTAGGTCTTGTCTATATGTAAGTTTGGCCCTCATTTAAAACTCTGAGGGCGCAAGACTAAACACTTCAATAGCTTTGATATTGCTTAGCATTGTTAATCTAGGCAATCTGGATTTGATGTTTTAAAAATATTGCCTGTCCATAGATTAATGCCTGTACAGTTTGTGTCGGAAAGATCCTGTAAATCAAAGGCATTATTATCTAGTGAGGTGTTTCCAGATATTTGATTGTTGGTGCTATTGAATCCAGATATATTTATTCCAGCACGATCTGAGAAACCGCTGGTTCCATTCTTGGTGACGAAATTTTGACTAACAATATTGTTTGATGCACCATCGGTTATTTCAATTCCATTGCTGTAGTTGTTGGTAACAAAATTTTGAGATACTGTTGTATGGTCTGCATTGACTTGGATTCCACTGGCACCATCAATGGCTCCTACAATGTGGTTGAGATTGACTAGGGTGAATTCTCCATTAATCGTTATTCCCTGATCACCAGCTGACTCTATATAATTTTGCAGTATTTTGTTTTTGTCGCCTCTTATATCAATTCCGTCGTCATTGCCAGTATCAATAATATGATTTCTTACAATGGTATTGCTGTCGCTATCAATAACGATGCCTTCCCTAGGGGAGCTTAATATTTTGATACCTTCTATTATGTGAAATCCATCACCCTCCAGATTTAAGCCGTCAGGGCAGTTAGTAATTGTCCCCCCGGAGACAAGCCCCGAAAATCCATTAACCAGAATGCCTGCAATACCATGCTGGCTGGCTGTGTCACATATAATTTCTCCATCTCCAACCATTTGTAAGTTTCCATTTGGGCCAAAAACAGTTAGTGCGTAGGGCGAATCTTGTGTCAATTCACAAGTAAGCGGCTCAGATAGCACAGTAGTGGAATTTATAACGTCGCCACATTCCACAGCAAAGACAAATGGCGATATGGCAAATACAGCAGCTAAAATAGATGATGTCTTACAAGTATCGATTAATGTTGAATGTTTGAATTTCACCTTGATGTCCCTCTCAGAGATGTAAATGGAAAGAAGTACTTGAGTGTCAATTTTGTCTTACATCATAGTTGAGCTGCTATTTTTCTTTAAATATCTATTCGATATAGTTTGAGTTTTATATATTCCCATACAGTTATCGTCTAAATATTTTTTCTGGGGGAGTGGTCGTTTGGCACTGTAAATTGGATCTATGATTGAGATGGTTGCGGTAGAGTCATATTTGCAAGTGAGCCCTTATGTATCGCTGTCGGGAAATACCTTTATAGTGAAATTCTTTATGAAAATTATTTTTTAAGATAATGATGAAATTGTGGTGTTTGAACGACTGATACTAATTTTTATTAAAAGCACATATTGAATTTAAGGGACCATTGCTTTGCCTCCGCAGTTTCTATAGATGATTCTTAAGTTGGCCAAAAAAACTGGTACTTTAGGGTGTCATGTTGTTCGGTCTAGGCCACTTGAGATGGTATTTATTTATGTTGTTGGTCCGAATGGATAAACAATTATTGTTTTAGGTTTCAACTAAGAATTACCCTGGTCCAAAGGCTATTTTGATCGCGTGGGTATCTTTTATCTGGTTAGCTCTCCGTTTTATCCTATAAATATAATTTTGAGTCCTCGTGGTTATACTGTTGTTTTTAGTCAGGTTGTATTGTTTCGATTCTCAAAAATGTAAAAATTGAAAGGCTGGATTTTTACCTAGTCTGAATCAAGTTAAGAGCGCAAAGGAAGTAATATGGGCTTGCTTAAAATTATACTGCCGCTTACAGCTACATTCTGGGTGGCGTGAATTGTGATCGCTTTACCTGCGATAGATGTAGATAGTTGGTAGGAAATGGATGTACTCGTTGAGCAAAATGCTAATTGCCCCCCCTGATCGGAAGGTCCAGCCAATCAGGGGATATGGCTAGTCTTTATATCGATTGAATCGCTCGTATTCGGTCTTTGTGAGCGCGTATTGATACAGAGATTTCAGGGGCAAAAATTTCCCATGAATGAATTACACCAGGGTGAACATGTAATTCTGTGCTGACCCCTGCATTACCTAGAAGTCCAGCATACTGAATATCTTCATCTCGAAAAATATCCAGCTCTCCAACATCGATATAGGCTGGCGGTAAGTTGGTGGCATCCTTTAAGCGTGCAGCTGCAGCATAAGGACTCACTTTGTTGGAACCAATGTCTTTGCCAAGGTAGGCTTGCCAGGCAGTAAGGTTGTCGTCAAAGGTCCAAAGCACAAAGGGAGCCAGACTGGGGTTGGATGTTGTGGTTCGATCATCTAGCATGGGGTAGATAAGGATTTGTTTCGAGATGGCAGGTCCACCGCGATCTCTACTCATAATGGCTAGTGCTGCTGCCAACCCACCACCCGCACTATCTCCCATCACCGCGATTCTAGTGGAATCGACCCCCATTGATTCAGCGTGCTTAACCAACCAGCTGAGTGCGGTGTAACAGTCTTCAATAGGTGTGGGGTAGGGGTGCTCGGGTGCTTTGCGGTAGTCGACGGAGAGGAATGGCACTCCACTATCAGAAACATACTTGGCAACGGCTTTATCGTATATTTCCACATCATTGTAAATTAAGCCGCCCCCATGGATATAGAGGATTGCAGGGCCTGGAGTGGAATCTCTTTTGTGATACCAGCGTAGCAGGAGGCTTGATTCATTTGAGGCCTTGACTAGAAAATCATCTTTTAACACGTCATTGGGCATTGGATAGGTATTAAATACCATTCTTAAAACCCCTTCACCGATTTCCCGCCTTGTAATGACATCTCCTGGAGGAATCGGCTCAATTGAGTCTATCAGATCTTGGTATTTTGCAGTCGCCTGAACGAATTCCGGATCAAATGTAAAAGCCATGATCGTTATCCTTATATTTAATCTGATGAAGTATAGATAACTCTAAGCAATTGATGAGCTTTAAGCCGAGCTTGGTATGCAAGTGGTAACCACATAAGATTGACTTGATTACGATCAAGGATTTAGCGGGTTTTGGATTGCCGATCGGGATAAGTATTTCGGCTTTGTTTATATAGAGAAAGAGATCGCGCAGGCACTTAGGTGTTCGGGTTCATTGGCTTATTGAGGTGTAAGAGATTGAGAGTTGCTTCAAGAATCTGGAAAGTATTATAGCCATAGCTGGAAGGTGGTGATGCTGTTGCTTATTCGACTGTGAATATCAACATTATTGGAGTGGAAGATCTTTTGCCCGGAATAATACTTGCTTACTGTAAGCAATCGCCACTGTCATCACATTACAAAAATGTTTCATTTGCGTATGTCTCTTTGCTAGAATCCGCGCCGACTTAAGATACAGCGATTTCATGGAGGATTTTGAATGAAAACCGTCGCTACATTTTGTGCAGCAATTCTGGCTGTTGCTACCGTAATTCCTACCCAGGCAAGTGCCACCTTTGAGCTTCCAAATTTTAGCCAATGCGCAAAGGTTGCAACTCAAAGTAATACTAACGATCGTGAGGTATACCGGTTTTTTTCTGATTTCTATTATGAAATAGAAGATAAAAGAGAGTATGCGATTACTGCCGTGAGGGAGTGGGCTGAGACTTATGCTCCTGGCTGCCTGGGATCAACTACTCCGGTTGCCCTTGAGGAAATCCAGTGTGACAACTTTGTTGGCGGCGCACCGGTGTGTCGTATAGAGAGTGACACAGGAGACTATGTGATATCGAAAGATTATGTAGACTCCACTAATGTAGTGCTCTCCAAACATGACGAGCAAAATTGGCCGCAAATCTATGCTTCCAAGGATATGGATATGCTATGGATAGCAAAGCCAGAGCTGTGTTATTCAGAGCTTTTAGAATCTGGAGGTGATTCACAAGCCTATTATCTGGATGCATATAATTACCGTTACTTTGGTGATTACCGCTATGTCTTAGCCCGAACAACTCGCGATTTGGTTCAAAACATAGCAGCTCAGCCTGGCCAGTGTATGTACGACACTGTGGGTGTTGAAGCCTATAAGATGGAGTGTTCAGAGACTTCCAAAGGCACCAAAGTGTGTGCTTCAAGGCATACCAACGGCGGTTTCTTTGTCTTTGTAAGTGATGACAACCATGGAATGCATGTTATTTTCAATCGCTGGGACTAGCATCAGGCTATGACTTTAAAAGGCTTCCCTTGCCAGGGGAGCCTTAATTTTATATCTGCCAACCTCTTTTCTTATCTCCTGTTTACCGCGCGCTTCATATCCCTTAGGTAACTAGAATGGTGTTAGTCCCGCCTTGATTGCGTTATGCGAAGGGACTTGCTTCTTTTCCAATCTGCTGATAATTTAAAAATGTGATCACATTTTTAATACACCCAAAAAATGTGACTAGAGTCATGTTTATGGGGAGGAATAGTAAGAAGGCAAAGGAATACGACTGATGCTCGATGGGATTATAAAAGCCTCTGCGGAACATAGTGTTAAGGTTGCCAGCTTGGTGGCTAAGCTGTTGCAGGCTCTTGTAGGTCATAAGCGGGAGATTGACTTAGAGCAGTTAACGGCTGTTTCCAAGAGCCTCCTGTCTGAAGGTAGTGGCTTCCATGTTTTCCTATATCTGGTTGAAGGTATTGAGGTTGGGGTAATTACTGTGTCACAGTCTGCAGCTATTTATGCTGGTGGGCACTATGGTGTGATTGAAGAGCTTTATGTTGAACCTGAATACCGCTCTAGATTGATCGGCAAGGCTTTGCTCAACAGGGTTGTGAGCTTTGCCAGGGAGCAGGAGTGGCCGCGACTGGAGGTAAGTACACCAGAGAAAGAGCACTGGCAGAGGACGATAGATTTTTACCGAAGAGAAGGGTTTGTCGATAATTCCATCGGGGAAAGACTGAAACTAAATTTGTGAAGTAAGAAAAACTCAGGGCCTGTGCTGGATAATCATCTGTTTATCTTCTTTCTGTTTATTGCTATTAAGTGTTGGCCTACAAAGTGAGGTCCTCTATTGCTATATTGAAGATCTTGCCGTTGTAATTTGACTTTTTGACGTAGAGGTTCGCATTGGTAGTTTTCTTTGGGGGAGCCTGAAATATGGTTTTGGAGCTATAGTATTCAAAAAAGAAGAGGTCAATAGAGTAAAATTTCAGGCTATAGCTAGAGTCAGGCTTTCTACTTGATTCATGCTGCCTTGCCCAATCAACTGAAAATGAATTTCTATCTGTTGTCAGCTTTGCGATCCGTGGAATAGTTACCGCAAAATTTATATATAACTACCTGTAAATTGTAAGTGGTATAAAGGAAGGAAACTGCCAGCATAACTTTTAGACGGCGAGTCGTTTTTGTTGTCGTTCTAAAATATATTTTTTCTGGATGAATGGCTAAGTGAAGCTGAATAGTGCAGATGGAGCTAATGTCTATGATAGAGGTATAGCGGGCCGTTGAGCTTTCGAGTTAGCAATAAGCTAATCGGCAAATAGGGTATCAGGTACATTGCCTGAAATTTCTGTCAATAAAAATTAACACATAAATTTCCACTTTTTCCAAGCCTCTTTTTAGATTCTCGGCACATCTATTACTCACAAAGTTTGTGGTGAATAAAATTTCTCTTGATGGTTGTATCTTTGTTTGAGGTTGCTTTGTAGAAATGAAGGCTTGATAAGGTTTTAAAATCGTCAGGGGCTCTATTCAAGGATCATGCTATTTTTGTAATGACACAGAAATCAACGTCGAGATTCCTGTTTGAGCTTCCTGGTGCTTCAAATTTATTTCTTTTTGGGTGGCGGATAATTCCTTTAATAGCTTGTTTGTGTAAGTCTTGCGGGTGAGTTGCTTTTCTTCAAAATTACGAAAGTTATGATGTTATAAACAATGGTTGCTCTTTAAAATCTTTAGATAAATGGTATTTTATTGGATATCTATTGAGGACCGATCTCTTTAATGGAGTTGTTTTCAATATTCATTTGCATGACTGTATAGTTCATTTTTAATTAATTTTTAACTTTCTCTTTTGGTGGTTTCTGTCACAGTTCCAGTCTTGATTTTTCCAGTTTAATATATTTAACTGCTTCGCTATTGTGTTTGGCAGAATAATATTTTTGTAAATATTTCTTGATTGAGTAATAAGAAATATAAAATTATCTCTCGCTGTCTGAGATCTAATTTTTTCGTTAACTGGTTCAAATAGTCCATTAAACATTGGGTCAGAAAGGCAGTCGGCCGTTTATTCAGGGAAAGTAATGAAACGTCGCGATCTTTTGAAAGCTGCAGGGGCTATCTCTGCATTACCACTTGCTGGTATGTCCTCAATGACAGCTCAGGCACGTAGCAAGATAACTGATACCGATTTTCCAGAATCCATTATGTATGGCAGCCTGGAGGATTCATCTGGACATTTATCGGTAATCCAGGGGAATTTGCCAGATGATGTTACGGGTCATTTATTGATGGCTGAGGGAATCCCCATCGCTCCTAATCACCTGACACCAAACGGAAAAGGAGCGCTTACACGACTGGATTTTAGCGGCCGAAGTAACAACTCCAATGTTGCTTATACCCGGAAAATGATTCGAACTGCTTCTGCCATTATGCAAGAGCAGGATCTTAGTGGCTTTGACAAATTTAACCTCTTGGGTGGAACTATTTATTCCAGTCCAAATCTGGGCTTCATGAATTATTGCAATACGGCTCCCAATTATATGGGGGATAATCGCTTTGCGATGAGTTATGAGGGCGGTATGCCGTACGAGTTTGACGCAACCACTCTGGAGATGATCACGCCTATTGGTGAAGTGGATGAGTGGGAATCCAGCCTGCCTCCACTACTTGAGAATCTCACACCTAAAAAGTGGCTGTTTCCCCAGATTCGTACGACAGGGCACCCTTTCTTCGACTTGGAAACCGGAGAGTGCATCACTATTAATTATGGTGGCAATATGGGTGACTCAGGTCGCTCTGGGTTTATCCGGCTGATTTCCTGGGATCAGCAGGGAGCTTTCAAAAGCTGGAATATTCGTGATCGCCAAGGGAATAGTGCTTATATTGCTGCCAGCTCACACTCCCTGGGGGTAACACGCAATCACGTCGTGATTTTTGAGACAGCCGCAAGGGTTGAGTCCACACGAATACTTGGCACACGAATTGTACTGCCGCAAGAGCATCGCACGCGCTGCTGGGTGTTGCGCAAAGCGGATATGATAGCTGGCCGTGAGGATATAGTTGCCGACTACTTGGAATTGGGTTTCGATACTTCCGATATTGTTTGTAACTACGATGATAGCGCTGGTGAAATTACCCTCTATGGCCAGTACATGGGGGCTATGGATAAGTCTGAGCAACTGTTCCGCTACGAGATTTTGCAGGAGGGTGGTTTGGTACCCTCTTGGCTATCTGGTTATCCTGCCGCACCGGTAGATGTTGGTGGGCTTGTCCGTGCTCGTATTCAGGTGACTTCCGGTTCTGCGAGGGAGATTAAAGAAGACTATCAGGTTATACGTGATGAGCGTCTTCTGTGGGATATGAATGACCCTGCTTACAGAGGCCACTTCCAGTTCCCCGAGACTTTTGAACACCTGTATTGGGCGGCAGTTGGCTATCGTCCCAATCTGGTTTCTATGCGTGTGTCCTGGGCCTACCGGAACTATCCAGAGCGCCACTTTGGTTACTGGGATATGCCAGAGGAAAGTCGGCCTTCAGCACTGGTTCATATGGACTGTAAGCAAATGCGTATTGCTGATGCATATCAGTTCCCGGATGACTGTGTGATGCGCACGCCTCAATTTATGGCCAGACCCGGCTCCACGGCACAGAATGACGGTTACCTGATTGCTGCTGTGGTTAGGAAAAATCCCACCACCTCAGCTTCCAATGGCAAGGAATTCTGGATTTTTGATGCGGCTGCTTTAAGCCGTGGGCCACTTTGTATTCTTGCCAGTACTTCACTGGAGTTTGCCACCACCAACCATGCCCTGTGGGTACCCTCAATAGGGAGACGTCCCATTGCAGCTTACCGCTCAGGTTATGGAGACTTCCTTCGCGGTAAAGCTCCAGATCATAGCGGTAATGTACAAGACATTATTAACCGGGAGCTGCTGCCCCGATTCGGTTAATTCACTCATCCAATTGAAATGCAATCACAAGGAAACAAAGGCATGTACCATTTACTTTCTTCCGGGCGATGTCGTTTGTTGCGCGGGGCCACCAACTTACTTTGTGCGGCAGGTCTGTTTATTGCTGCAGGGGCTTCAGCAGCACAATTGCCACCACCCATTGAGGTTCCTGAGGTAATTAAGAATTACCAGGGTACCCAGGACTGTTTTCCAGGCGTTATCTATGATCCCTCATCGGTAGCAGAGGTTCAGGATATTGTACGCAATGCCGCTGCGCAGGGGCGTAAGGTAATGGCGGGCACTCGCCGATTTAACAGCCAGATTGATGCTGCCTGTGCAGGAAATGGTGAAGTTCAGGTCACCTTAAAAAATATGGATCAGGTGATTAGCCTGGATAAGGAAAACCGCCTGGTGACCGTTCAGGCAGGAATGCGCTTTAACGACCTGACGGCCTACCTGCGAGAGCATGAGCTTAGCGTTCCTATGGTGACAGAACTAGCCATATTTACAATTGGCGGCATGCTCGGTAGCGGCACTCACGGTTCAACTTTTACACAAAAAAGCAACATGATCTCAGACTATGTCACTGAGCTAAAAATTGTCGATGGCAAGGGAGATCTGCGTGTATTGAGTGGGGAGATGCTCAACGCCGCCCGAGTAAACCTCGGAGTCCTCGGCATAGTGGTGGAAGTCACTATTGAGGCTGAACCCGGTTATAAAGTTCAGGCCAAGGTGAAAGGGCACCGGGATGATGAAGACCTTGAGAGTGTAATACTGGATCTGGCCCGGGATAATCACTCAGCCAATGTTGCCTGGTTCCCCGGACTCGGTCGTTATACGGTAACCACCTATAATAAAGTTCCCCTGGATACCAAAGGAAATGCCTATAATGCCCAGGCGGATGTCTCTGATTTCTCTGAATACCTTTTCGGTCTTATTTTTGACAGCTTACATGAAGCTGACAGCTCTGCCTTGCAGTGCTTTGCAGCGTCCTTGCGTTATACCGCACGTTCCAGTTCTTATTTCAGGGATGTAGATAGCGGCTTTAAGAAGTTTATTAAGCCGACTGGTCATGCGGATCTGATGCAGCACTTTGTTTGTAAGGAGCCTAACAACTGCGTATGGGATAAGCTACCGATTGCCCTGCAGGAAGTTGCCATTCCCTTTGAGGAGCTGCCTAACTGGATTGCGGATGTACGTCAGATTATCGCACACAGTGAGCGAACCTGCTTCCCGTTGAATGGTATCTATTTCCGTTTTGGCAAGGCTTCTGATAGCTACCTGGGCATGAGCGCCGGCCGCGATACTGCGTTTGTGGGTATTGAATATACCTTGCGCCAGCGTGGCGAAGCAGTGCCCAAGAACTACTTCGTAAACCTGGAAATTGAGCAGATGTCTCTGCGCAAGTATGGAGCCAGACCCCATTGGGGTAAGAACTCGGTGGCGATCTTCGAAAATATGCCGTCGCGTTTCCCCAAGTGGTCTCAGTTCCTGGATGCCAAGGCTGAACTGGATCCAAACAACGTATTTACTAATCCCTTCTGGGAGAGGGTGAGTGGGCAAGATCCTTTGGAAAATTACCTGACCCCGGAATGTAATGCGGAAGGCCAATGTTATTGCACGAATGACTCTCATTGTGAGTCAGGCGCAACCTGCCAGGCGGGCAACTGGTATTCTGATGCCCGTATCTGTAAGGCCGAGTAGCCGCTGATACTAAGGCTGTATTAATTGCTAAGGGGGAGCATTTAATGCTCCCCCTTTCTTTAATCATCCAAATCGACTAACGATTATTCTTCCCTGGCTATATGTTCTTTTATGAGCTGGCTAAATTGCTCCGGATTTTCCAGCGGTAGCATATGATTTTCTGAAAGAACTTCAATTAGCTTGGCGCTGGAGATGTGGATGGCTGCAGATTTAGATACTATTCGAAAAAGAGATCTGGTATCGCTGCCAAAGGCAATAGTGGTTGGAATCTGGATTCTCGAAAGGTGGGTTTTATCCAGAGAGGGCTGTTCAGATTGATTCAATTGTAGGGGTAGGGTATGGGTATTTTCCAGTTGTTGGCTGCGGTGATTTTGCGACTGGGAAGAGAAATACCCGACCTTATTACCGGACCCGTCAATTAGGGACTCTACTGCCACTTCGAGATTCCCATCAGAAACGGCCTGGAACACCTTGCCAAACATGGCCTCGGCATCCTGCATATACTTAGCCATCTCTTCATTATCCAGGTGTCCCGGATATCCTGGTTCATAGAGAAATAGGCTTTTAAACAGGGTAGGAGACTTAATTGCAGCATTCAA
The DNA here is from genome assembly GCF_030012965.1 of Microbulbifer sp. MLAF003. NCBI lineage: Bacteria > Pseudomonadati > Pseudomonadota > Gammaproteobacteria > Cellvibrionales > Microbulbiferaceae > Microbulbifer > Microbulbifer sp. MLAF003. Next base: position 3,011,745 of record NZ_CP120232.1, on the reverse strand, counting down.
GGCCACATCGGCTCCATAAGACCAGGCTGCAAGATGCACGGGCTTACTGGTCTTCTCCTTAATAAATGAATTAAGATCCTCGGCATGGGTATCAATTCCAAAGTTGCCATTTGAATCTTGTCCATTTATACCAAAATGTCTCTGGGTAAAATTAACCACAGTGAATTCTTTGGATAGGAGCTGGATGTGCGGTTCCCACATCCTCTCATCTGCAAGGGCGCCATGAAGGAGTATCAAGGTGTCTTTAGGTTTTTTCTGGGATTGATCCATTTTTTGAGTATTGTTATTGGTTTCTGAATTGTTTGTCATGACATTTAGGGCATCGATAGACCTTGGGGCTTCTTATATTTCGAGGCAACTTATTTTTTGTAAAGCTTGATTAGCATTAGGAACCCGATAGCTGCTAAGTTTACCCCAATACCCCAAGGCCTATCACTGAAAATAGCCATGGAATAATTGGCTCCCAGGCTGAAAAAGTAATTACCTCCGTGTGAGGAGTACATGAAAGCAAGGGATATTCCTGTTCCAATTTTATACATCAAGATTGGTGAGGAAAGCCATGGAACCTGGAGGAGAAAAGCGCGTGAAAGCTGTTTGGTATTTGAAGCGGATTTAGAAAATTGCAGTCCGGCATAGAGTGTATATATAAAGACAGTAAGGGCCAGGCCATTCACAATAGCCCCACCTATAGTCCAGCTACTGAAAGCAAAGAAATAATTCAGGGCTGAGACACAGCCCATAAAACCACCTCCGATAGAGGCAATGAGTAACGTCGATCTAATAAAAGTTTGCACTTGTCTTATCCTGCGGGTTTTATAAAAGGTGTAGTTTTCTAGTCGTAGGTATTTTTGCTATTTAAATTTTCACATGTTTATATCCCGCTGGGTTTGGGCAGTAAGTGAATGAGCGGATTTTTACGTCGCTACAAATGGTGGGTGCCGGGGTATGATTCGACTTAGGTGTTTACTTGAGGGGAGCGCCTGGTTATTCCTCAGGCGCTTAAAGCGAAGTAAGATATGAACTTGCCAGCTTCGCAGGAGAGCAATTCTCTCTTACTGTCCCTTCTTTTCCAGTAACTGATCCAATGGTAGTTCTGTTCGGTAGCGTACCTGTTTGAGGGAGAAGCTACTCTTAATATGATCAATGCCCGGTAGCTCGGTGAGCTTCTTGTCCAAGAACTCCTGGTAGGCCTGTAGATTGGGGACCACGACTCGGAGCAAGTAGTCGAAGTCTCCCGTCATTAAGTAGCATTCCATCACTTCCGGCCATTGGCCTATTACGGATTCAAAATCCTGTAATTCTTTTTTGACCTGGTGGTTGAGGGTAACCTGGATAAAGACGCTCACCGGCAGTCCTACTTTTTCCGGCTCCAGTAAGGTCACGGCACGCTTGATAAAGCCTTGTTCATTCAGGTTCTTGACTCGGCGCGAGCATGGGGAAGGGGAGAGGCAGACTTTTTCTGCCAGTTCAATATTGGGAATAGTGGCGTCCTGTTGAAGAATTTCCAGGATCTTTTTATCGATGGCATCCAGTAAATAGGCCATGGTTTTTTCCGTATCTCATCTTTCTGAACGTATACCGGGTTTCCGGCAGTCTCACTTTCAACCTGGCAAACCGGGTAACCTTCCCGTCTATTCATGTCTCCAGTAAACGGTTGGTTTTTATGAACCGATAATGTGAATTACCTGCTAGCTTCAGTCTTCGAGCTAAGCGTGGTAAAGCCTTTGCCGTAGCGTTGCTGTGAAACGGTTTTGTCTTTGTTATAAATACTCACTCTTACCTACATCCCATGTAGCGACCAACTTAGCTACTTTCGTCACACACCCGGTTGCTGTAGCTCTCGGGAGGTATCGGTGGACAGTAGCCCGGGTATTCAGCGCTCAAATGTGGTGGCACATCTGGGCCCTCCCTCTTCGATAGATCCTCCAAAATGTGGCATTTTGAGTGATTTGTTGCCATCAGTTGGCGATCTTTAGCGAGTTGTGTCCGTATTATGCCCTAGTCAGGCCTATTTTGGTATGACCTGCCCAGGCGGCCGATGTTAATTTTAGCGGCTAATCAAAAGCTCTGGTTTGCCTTCAAACTGCTTTACGTCCGCTGAGTTGAAAAAAGTGGCCTGCAGATCCTAAGCACCCAGTAGCGAGAAAAGCAATAAAGAATACACAGGTGGTACCCATGGCAATGGTCGAAGGCGATCAGGAGCTTGGCTTTGATACGGAGTATTCCCTTAAAGCCGCATTTACTCGTGAATCTGGCCGGGTCTTTCTGACTGGTATTGACGCACTGGTGCGCCTGCCCTTGATGCAGAAGCGCATGGATGAATTGGCCGGCCTCAATACCGCTGGCTTTATCTCCGGCTATCGCGGTTCTCCCCTCGGCGGCTACGATCAGGCCCTGTGGCGCCACAAGAAGCTGCTGGCAGGGCACGATATCCATTTTGAGCCTGGTATCAATGAAGATCTGGGGGCTACTAATATCTGGGGCACCCAGCTGGTCGATCATTACCGCAAACAGGCAACACGCGATGGGGTCTTTTCGATCTGGTATGGCAAGGGCCACGGCGTAGATCGCACTGCAGACGTATTCCGTCAGGCAAATATTCAGGGTACGGCCAAACTCGGTGGTGTATTGGCCCTGTGTGGCGATGATCACACGGCTGAATCTTCCATGTTCTCTCACAATACCGACCAGATTTTTGAATCGGTGATGATGCCGCTAATCTTTCCGGCCTCAATCGATGAATATTTGACACTCGGGCTTGCCGGTATCGCCTTATCCCGCTTTTCCGGTTTGTGGGTGGGCTTCAAGACAATTACTGAAACCGTAGAAGCTGGGGCCTCCCTGGTTGTGCCCGGTTTGCCTCAGTTTGTAACTCCCGCAGACTTTCCTGTTCCAGCGCATGGCCTGAATTATGACCCGCACCTCAACTGGCCGGCGGAGCGCTTGGAGTATGAACGTCGTATGTTGCAGGAGCGTCTGCCGGCGGCCCAGGCCTTTGCCTATGCAAATCGCCTGGACAAAACCACCCATAAAGCTGAACACAAACGCTTCGGAATTGTCACTGTCGGTAAGGCCCACGGTGATTTGCTGGAAGCTCTGCAACTGCTCAATTTGAGCGAAGAAGATTTGAACAGAGCGGGCATTTCCATCTTTAAGGTCGCAATGTCCTGGCCTTTGGAGCCCAAGGGCATTGGTGAGTTTGCCGATGGCATGGAGCGCCTTTTGGTCGTCGAAGAAAAGCGTCCATTGGTGGAAGACCAGCTTAAAAACCTGCTTTACGGCTGGGAGGATGGACGCCGGCCGAAAGTGATCGGTAAGAAAGACCTGAATGGCGATGATCTGCTGCCCGCTATTTGGGGATTTGGGCCAGATCAGGTAGCCAAGGCGATTGCCCGTTGGCTGTCAGATACTGATCTGGCAGAGACACTGATTCCTCTGGCTGAGAAGCTGGGTGGGAATGTACCAACTAAAGCCTGCGGTTTGCTTGCGCGGGAACCGATATTTTGTGCTGGCTGCCCGCATAATACTTCCACTAAGTTGCCAGAGGGCAGCCTGGGTAGTGCCGGTATCGGATGTCACATTATGGCGTTGGGTAAAGGCCTGCGCACCGATACTTATTCCCATATGGGGGGTGAGGGTGCCCATTGGGTGGGCCTGCACCGTTTCTCCAGTGCCGAGCATATTTTCCAGAATATGGGTGATGGCACCTACAATCACTCCGGCTTGCTTGCTATTCGTCAAGCTGTGGCCAGCAAAGTCAATATTACCTACAAAATCCTGCTCAACGATGCGGTAGCCATGACCGGCGGCCAGCCCGCTGATGGTGAGGTGAACGCGCCAAGCCTGGCTGCCCAGCTGTTGGCAGAGGGCGTCGGGGAAGTGGTTTTATTGAGCGAAAACCCGGACCACTGGCACGAGCATCGCAACTTGTTACCGGCCCGGATAGAAGTACTGGATCGCTCAGAGCTGGATGCAGTTCAACGTCGCCTTCGTGAGACTCCCGGTGTCACTGCGATTATTTATGAGCAGGTGTGTGCAGCGGAAAAACGCCGTCGCCGCAAGAAAAAGCAGATGGTTGATCCTGCCCAAAGGCTGCTGATTAACCAGCGGGTGTGTGAGGGCTGTGGGGATTGCAGTGTGCAATCCAGCTGTATTGCAGTGGAGCCACTGGAGACACCTTTTGGGCGCAAGCGCCAGATTAACCAGTCCAGCTGTAACAAGGATATGCGCTGTGCCGATGGTTTCTGTCCGAGCTTTGTGACTGTAGAGGGCGGTGAATTGAAAAAGCCACCGGTACAGTCGCTGGCCGAATCCCTGGATTCTGCCATCGCCGAATTACCGGCGGCCCCAGCTGCAGATTTACAGCAGCCACTTAGTATTCTGGTTGCAGGAATTGGTGGCAGTGGTGTACTCACCGTGGCGGCCTTACTGGGAATGGCAGCGCACCTTGAAGATAAAGGCAGCACCACCCTGTATTTCACTGGGTTGTCACAGAAAAACGGTGCGGTGGTAGCCCATGTAAAAGTGGGCGCTCGCCCTGAGTCAATTACCACTGCACGAATTCGCGATGGCGCAGCTGAATTATTACTCGGCTGCGATATGGTGACGGCCGCAGGCCAGCGCCCGAAATTTGCCACCGGAAAGATACGAGCGCTAGTTAATACTGCAGAAGTGCCGGTAGCAGCTTTCGTCCGCAATAATGCGCTGGCATTTCCAGCGGATGCGACCCAAGAGAGTATTGAGTCCCTGTGCGCTGAGTATTTTGCCTTCGATGCAAATAAATACGCTCAGGCCCTTTTTGGGGATACTGTTGCCAGTAATCTAATGATTATGGGGTTTGCCTGCCAGAAGGGCCTGCTGCCTATCGGTGAAGCAGCTTTGGAGCGGGCCATCCAGTTAAACGGCGTCGCGGTGGAAAATAACCTGCGGGCGTTCCGTGCAGGGCGCCTGCTGGCGACTGACCCAAGGGCAATTGAAAAACTGGCGGTTCCAGCGCAGCCAGTAAAAATGATTGAGCCCCAAGAGAGTGTTCAGCAGCTGATCGCCCGTTTGGCAGGTGAATTGAGTGAGTACCAAAATGCAGCTTATGCCCATCAATTCACCCGCCGTATTAAGCAGTTACATCAGGCGGAGCTGTCTCTGCAGGGCACATCCGGAGAGTTGACCCGGGCTGCGGCTAATAGTCTTTACAAGGCCATGGCCTATAAAGATGAATACGAGGTGGCGCGCCTCTACAGTGGCGACGATTTCCAGCGGCAGCTGCGCGAGACTTTCACCGGTGATTACACCCTGAAGTTCCATATGGCGCCGCCATTACTGGCCAGGCCGGATGCCAGTGGCACAGTGCGAAAAATGCAGTTTGGTCCCTGGATGGGTAAGTTGATGCCATTATTGGCACGGGGCAAGGTACTGCGCGGTACCTTTATGGATATATTTGGCTACTCTGGGGAACGTCGCGCAGAGCGCGACTGGGCACACCAGGTGGCCCTGGCCGTAGAGGGAGTAGCAGCTCAACTCAGAGCAGACAATATTGCCACTGCGCAGGAGCTGCTGGAGATCCCGCTCAAGGTGCGTGGTTATGGCCATGTGCGTGAGCAGAAGTTTGCCTTGGTAAAAGAGCGTTGGCAGGAGCTGTTTGGGCTGTTTGTGGATGGAGATCAGGTTTCGATGGTGGCATCCTGATAGCCCGGATCTTTCTCTGGCTATATTAACCTGGGCGGAAGGGGATCAATCGGTTGAGTAATAAACCGCTGATCCCCGTGATGGCTACCGGGGCAGCCACTGCAGAAAAGCACAGGCAGTCCTGGTCCTGGGTGGCAATTGGGCGGTGTATCTGGCCAGGTTCGCGATATACAAAATCTCCCGGCCCATAAATCCCATTGTGGTCAGAGAAGCTGCCGTTTAGAACCACTGCAAACTCTGGCCCCCTGTGGTCGTGTTCTGGCAGCTTGGCTCCCCTGCGTAGACGGTGAAAGGCGACTTCATACTCTCTTTGCCCGGTCCTCACCCGACACACTTCTAAATTGCGAGAAGCTTTTCTCCACTTGCTGCTGGGGTTTTTTTCCAGCAACTTGTTCAATACTTTTGGTAAATGTTCCATTGCCGGGACCTGCTTGATTGATAAGTCCGGTTGTCTAGCAGGTTTTTCCAGATCGGTAATCTTTTCCTGGGTCTGGTCGATACGTGCAATTAAGTATTCGAAAGCCTTGGACTTCAGGGGTTGAGCGGGGCTTTGGTTTAGCAGGGAGCCACCCAGGCAATTGAGGCTGTGGTAGTGTGAGCGACAGTCCGCGCACATCTGGATGTGCGCGGCGACTACCAGGCTAGGTCCGCGTGCCAGGCTGCCGGCGGCGTATTCCAACAGTAAGTTATTATCGGGGTGGTGGCGAATCATACGGCGATCACCTGACAAATCGAGCTTGTAATTTCTTCATTGCCAGGCGCACGCGGGATTTCACCGTGCCCAGCGGTAGGCGCAGCTCTTGTGATATTTCACTGTGGGATTTTCCCTCCATGTAGGCCTTTTCCAGGATATGGCTTTGTTCTGCCGGCAGTGCACTTAAACCGTCGGCAATATCCCGCTCATTGCGTTTATGTTGCAAGAAAAGCAGGGGCTGATTTTCCAGAGCCTCATCCCAGATGTCAGCGACATCTATATCGCCTTCCCGGTGCCGATGGCGCTGGTTGCGGCGCAGCATATCGATACGGCAATTGCGCATAATCGTATAGATCCAGGTGCTGGCAGAGGCCTTACTCTGGTCAAAGCTGGGTGCCTTGTGCCATACCTTGAGCATTACCTCTTGCACCAATTCATCAGCTGCTTCGGTATTGAGTGCCTGGGTGCTACGGCTGTGGTGGAAGCCCTTAATCAGTGGAGCGAAGTGCCGAAAAACACGTTCAAATGCCTGCCTGTCACGCTGGGTACCGACCCGCGTGAGTAATGTACTCCAGTCATCTGCACAGTCCTGGGTGGCTCTCACTGCAATTCCATTGCTATTGAGTTTTTGTATCTGCGCCATCTTAGCGCTCTTTGCTGTATTGTCGATACTTACTACGCTCACTGGAAAGGTATGGATGTGGTTTTTTGAAATTTATTTTGTATCTTGCTTGTGATCCATCCTCAGTGGTTGGGCGTAGATTTAAGGGACAGAAGTGCGGGATATTGTGGAAGAGGCTATGAGCAGTCAAACGCTGGTAAAAGAACTTCAGACTTACTACCAAGATTTTTTGATGCGAGATCCAGCGGATTTATCTGCGATATATAGCGATGACGTTGTTTTTCGCGACCCACTATACCGAATTGAGGGGCTATCAGCGTTAAAAGCGCACTTTGGTGAAATGAGCCGGGGACTTACCCAGTGTCGCTTCCGCTTTGAAGAGGCATCCATTACCCATGAAAGTGCCTGCTTACCCTGGTATATGAACTACTCCCACCAATCCTTGAAAGGGGGCGGCCGTTGCGATTGCGGGGCTGCAGCTTGGTGCGATTTTCGGATAAGGTATTTTATCACGAGGATTTTTACGACATGGGTGCAATGGTCTATGAGCAGGTGCCTCTGCTGGGTTCCCTGATTCGAAAAATCAAGTCGCGGCTGGGCCAGGGCTGACTGGTGGGTGAAATTCGTGATAAGACTGTATGGGTAACCGGCGCCAGCTCTGGTATTGGCCGTGCGCTGGCCCTGCGCCTTGCTCGGCACAATAACTTTGTAATTGCCTCCGCTCGCCGGCGTGAGACATTGGTAGAGCTGCAAAAATGCGCGCCCAGCCGCATCCAGATACTCGACTGTGATGTTGCTGATGATAATGCCATGGCGGCAGTTCCCGCCCGCCTTAATGAGTTTATTGACCACTTGGATATGGTGATTGCCTGTGCGGGTACCTGCGAATATGACAATGATTTACAGCTTGAAAGTGCTATGTATCGACGGGTGTTTGATGCCAATTTCTTCGGTGTCATAAATACCTTGCGCATCGCTCTGCCACTGCTGAGTGTAAGCCCTGCCCCGATATTTGCCGCCCTCGGCAGTCTTTCATCGGTTGTCCCTTTTCCGCGTGCGGAGGCCTATGGTAGTTCAAAGGCTGCGCTCGATTATTTTCTGGCATCGGTGCGTGCCGATTCCTGCCATACAAACCTCAAAGTTGTATGTATTCGTCCTGGGTTTGTAGACACTCCACTGACGGCGCGTAACGATTTCGATATGCCTTTTCTAATCAGCCCGGAGCGGGCTGCAATATATATAGAGAGCGGCCTTTCAAAAGGAAAATCAGTAATCGATTTCCCCCGACGTTTGAGTTGGCCTTTACGATTTTTTGGCTTTTTTCGTTTTATTTGGTTTCGTTTTTGCACACCCAGGATAAGTAGGATTCGCACTTTAAGGAAGAATTGATGCGTATTGCCATTATTGGCAGCGGTATCGCCGGACTCACATCAGCTTACTTACTAAGCCGCAGATATGACATAACCCTCTTTGAGGAACAGGAACGCCTGGGCGGGCATACCGCTACTATCGACATACAGGAGGGTGAGCGCCAACTGGCAATTGATACAGGCTTTATTGTATTCAATGACTGGACTTACCCGAACTTTATTCGCTTGTTGGATGAACTCGGAGTTGAATCCCAACCAACTTCAATGGGATTCAGTGTGCGCTGTGATCGGGAGGGCTTTGAGTACGCTGGTAATAACCTGAATACGCTGTTTTCCCAGCGCTCCAACATACTCAGTGCCGGCCACTGGCGAATGCTTTGGGATATTGTGCGATTTAACCGCGGCGCGTTACGTGATTGGCGAGAAGGGCGCTTGCACGATGGCCTGACCCTGGGCGAATACCTTCCTGCAAATGGTTATTCATCAGAGTTTGCCAATCGTTACCTGGTTCCTATGGGCTCTGCAATCTGGTCGGCTAGCGTGTCGCAGATGCTGGAATTTTCAGTCAGCTTTTTTGTACGCTTCTTTTTTAACCATGGCTTGCTCAATATAGTGCGCAGGCCTCAATGGCGGGTGATCAAGGGTGGGTCACGCTCCTATATAGATCCCCTGGCAGCACCTTATATCGACAGAATACGGCTCTCCACTAAGGTTTGTTCTGTGCGGCGTACAGAGCAAGGTGTGAAGTTATTAACTTCTGCCGGTGAACAACATTCTTTTGATGGGGTGATATTTGCCTGTCATTCTGACCAGGCTTTGCGATGCCTGGATGATGCTTCGGTTCGTGAGCAACAAGTCCTCTCAGCAATTCCCTATGCCTGTAACAAGGTAGTTTTGCATACAGATACCGCTCTGCTGCCGAAGCACAAGCTCAGCTGGTCTAGCTGGAATTACCGCTTACGCGCGGAGCAGGATCAGCTGCCAGTTCTCACCTACAACATGAATATCCTGCAAGGACTACAAACAGAAAAAACCTACTGCGTTACGCTGAATGCGGAAGAGCGAATTCAACAGGAGAAAATCCTGGCACTCTTCGAGTATGCCCATCCGCAATTCTCTGTTGCTGGCTCGCGGGCACAGCAGCAGTGGGCCAGTATCAATGGCGTAAACCGTACTTGGTTTTGCGGCGCCTATTGGGCCAATGGTTTTCATGAAGATGGTGTAAATAGTGCTTTGCGAGTGGCCGAAAGCCTGGGGGTTTGCTGGTGAAGGGGAAATTGTAGTGGAGAGTGCCATCTATACGGGCTGGGTACAGCATCGCCGTTTTTCACCTAGGCAGAATCAGTTTCGTTATAAAGTGTTTATGGTGTATCTGGACCTGGCGGAATTGGATAGCTTTTGTTCTCTTTCGCGGTGGTGGTCAACGCGGGGTTGGGCACCGGCGCGTTTTTGCAGGAAGGACTTCTTTGGTGATCCGGTTTTAAGTCTGGATGAGGCCGTGCGTCGTAGAGTGGAAGATGTTTGTGGAGAGCGTCCGCAGGGCCCTGTGCGTGTATTGGCTAATTGGCGTTATTTTGGCTACAACATGAATCCAATCACCATCTATTACTGTTTTGACGGAGAGGGCAATAAGGTACGCTGGCTTTTACTGGATGTGCACAATACGCCCTGGAATGAACGCCATAGTTATGTGTTGGATTGCCGCTCTGGTGCCCGGGTACAGAAAGTGGCATTTGCCAAAGCTTTCCACGTTTCCCCTTTTATGCCGATTACCCAGGGATACCGGTGGCGCAGTATCACTCCAGGAGATCGACTGACGGCTTATCTGCAGAATTTTGACACGAGTACCGGGGGAGAGAGTGAGCGCCCTCTATTTGATGCTGTACTGAGCTTGCGTCGCCGTGAAGTGAGTAGCGCGGTGCTCAATAGTATCCTGATCCAGTACCCATTCATGACCGCAAAGGTAATAGCCACAATTTATTGGCAGGCGCTGAAATTATGGATTAAGCGCACCCCCGTTTTTTCCCATCCGGGTAGTAAGCGTGGGACTCAGGGAGGAGAAGAGCAACTATGAAAGTCATACAACAGGACCAAAGGGAAGAGAGTACTTCTTTAGCGGGGCTATCAGAGTCATGGATGGTTCGCCTGGCCCGCAGGCTAGTGTTGAGTAAGATGCGGGTAATTGATAGGGGGCATTTGCTTATCGAGGAGGGAGTTAATAAATATCGATTTGGCCAACCTATAGATCAAGCCTGTGTTCGTGCACATATAAAGGTACTGGATGGCAGTGCATACGTACAGGTGTTACTCAATGGCACTATTGGTTCTGGTGAAGCCTACATGCAAGGGGACTGGACTTCACCGTGTCTTCTGAGTGTAATTCGTTTGATGGTCGATAACATGGATCTGATTGAGGATATGGACGGGCGTTGGAGTCAGTTACCACGAATGTTCCTGCGAGGTCTGCATCGATTAAACTCGAATAATCCTAACGGTTCGCGTAGGAATATTGCTGCACACTATGATCTGGGTAACGAATTTTTTCAGCTTTTCCTCGATAAGACCATGCTCTATTCATCGGCAATATTCCCCTCAGAGAAAACGCCGCTATTTGATGCCTCAGTACACAAAATGGGGCATATTTGCCAAAAATTACAGCTAGAGGCCAATGACCATCTACTTGAGATAGGAACCGGCTGGGGCGCAATGGCCATCTTTGCCGCAAAACACTATGGGTGCCGGGTAACTACTGCCACTATTTCTGAAGAGCAGTATGACTATGCCCGAAAGTGGGTACAAAAAGAGGGGCTGCAAGATAAAGTTTCTGTGCTCTTACAAGACTACCGTGATTTGCAGGGAAGTTTCGATAAATTGGTTTCTATTGAAATGGTGGAAGCGGTAGGGCATGAATACCATCGTAAGTTTTTTTCTACTTGCAGCCATTTGCTTAAAGATAATGGTTTGATGGTGATGCAGGCCATTACCATTCAGGATCAACGTTATCAGCAATATCGTAAAGAAGTGGATTTTATCCAGCGCTATATCTTCCCTGGTGGCTGCTTGCCATCAAACCAGGTGGTTGCTCACCATGTGGCGACAGCCACGGATATGCAGATGGTCGATCTGGAAGATATTACCATACACTATGCACATACTATTCGCCACTGGCGCGAGGCTTTTTTGAAGCAGGTGGATGCAATGCAAGCCCTTGGTTTTGATGAACGCTTTATTCGTATGTGGGAATTTTACCTGTGCTATTGCGAGGGTGGATTTATGCAGAGAGTGATCAGTGCCGCACAGTTTATTTTTGCCAAGCCGCGGTTTCTCGGTAGCTTTTGAAATGTGGCGATTTTTCGCCAATGCCATACTGTTTGATATAGCATTGCCCCGCCCCTGGATTGTAGTGCCTTTTACTCTGGTTAATTTGAGTATTCACCTGCTTTTCATAGCAAATCTGCGCAGGGAGCCCCTTTGGTTAGCGGGCATCTTTCTTTTCGGTGTGGGGGTGGACTCTGTGCTTTTCCATATTGGTGTGTTGCGCAATCTCAGTGGTAGCTCCTGGCCGCCGGTCTGGCTGATTTGTCTATGGTTGAACTTTGCTATGACACTGCGTTATAGCCTGGCAGTGCTGCAGCGTAATTTATGGCTGCCTGTCTTACTAGGTGGGATTTTTGGACCTTTCAGTTATTATACCGGCGCTTTACTAAACGGTACCGTGGAACTACACCGGCCCTTATGGCAGTCAGTTATGGTGCTGTCAGTACTATGGGCTGTGATGTTGCCGGTTTTTGTTCGGTTGGCACGTGCTCTGAATACGGCATCCAAATAGTTACTCTGTTGCCTCACTGATGGCCGGGCTAATCAAATATTTCTATGGGGTGAACTATGTTAGAGCTGCTGGCTGCCCTGGCGATATCAATGGCAGGCTGTGGCTATCAAGGCCAGACCTCTGCAACGGGCCTGGCATTCGATCCAGAAAGCCACAGCCTTGAATACTGTGAATATTATCTACCCGCTGAAAATGGCCAGGTACAGGTGCTGTATTTTTCAGCTCAAGGGCAATTGTTTGCTAAAAAGACATTACTGGATCATACCGGTAACCCTCATGGTGGCACGACTATGCCGGAAGTTATACAAACCGACCTTCGCCACGGGGAAGTACGTGAAGTGCGAAGGGAGCAGGGGCAATGGTTGATGCGCTACCGTAAGTCCGGCCAGACAGGTTGGAAGAGTGTAATGCGAGAGCGGGAAAGTATCGATGTGGTAGATGCTGGCTTTGATGTATATGTGCGTGAACACTGGCAGGCATTAGTGCGTGGTGACGTCCTCAAATTCAATTTTGCCTCTCCAATGCATGGGCGGGCAATCAAGCTGAGGGCGCGCAAAGTAGCCTGTAATCAAAACCAGCTGGAGAATACCTGTATCCGTGTGGACGTAGCCCAGCCATTGTTGCGACTGTTTGCCGGCGATCTCGACTTAGTTTATGACAAAGTCAGTCGTAAATTGCTTAGGTTTGAGGGGGTAGTTAATATTCTCGATTCAAGGGCACAGAGCCAACGCTTGAAAATCTTTTACCAGTACCAATCATTAGGCGGATCATTCTAAGTAAAAAGCAGCCGGGTTAATCATCTGTAATGATATATATAACTTAATCCTTGGAGTAGACCCTGCTCTAAGGTGTCACTATTTATTGGTTTAAGGGAGTGTGGCTAGAGAATGGATTTCAAGCAGGTTAGCTATTTTCTTGCGCTGGCAGATACGCTGAACTTTACTCGTGCCGCTGAGCAGTGCCATGTGTCGCAGCCAGCTTTAACCCAAGGTATTAAAAAGTTAGAAGAGGAACTCGGTGGGAATTTAGTACACCGTGAAGGCCGATATATTGAGTTGACAGAGCTAGGCCGTAGTTTACGGAGCAATTTTGAACAAATTGATCATACTCGGCAATTGGTCAACTTAACAGCCCGCGCAATTACAGCTGGGGAATCTGGTGAGCTAAATATTGGGATCATGTGTACCATTGGGCCGCAAGCTCTGGTGGGGATGTTGGGTCAATTTCGATTAAATAATCCTCAGATATCCGTGGTGATTCATGATGTCGCACCACCAGCTCTGGGAGAGCTATTGTTGACAGGTAATCTTGATGCAGTGTTTTGTCTGCCGCAAAGTGTGGCGCATTCACGAATACGCTTCCTGAAATTATTTCAGGAACCGCTGGTTTTGGCTTGTCCTCCAAACCATAATTTTTTAAGCCGAAAGTCTATCTCTATTTCTGATCTTGCCAATCAACCCTATGTTGAGCGTTTACATTGTGAATTCCGTCAGAAAGGCCAAGTGTTCAATAGAGAGCAGGATCTGGAGTTGGATATTGTATTTCGTAGCGAGCGAGAGGACTGGATTCAATGCTTGATTAGAGAGGGAGCAGGAGTCAGTGTGATTCCTCTTTACTCATTAATTAAGCCGGAGCTTGACTACCTCCCAATGACAGACCCACCATTATCTAGAACAGTAGGTCTTGCTACTACCAATAATTCTGTTTTGTCCCCAGCTCTTGAAAAATTTATTGCTGCTACATCTGGGTATGATTGGAGCTCTTTGGAAGCTAAGTGGTCAGATGATATTGTGAAGCTTTCTGCTGAGACTACTTAGCTTCTGGCAGCTTGAGTGGGGAAATCAGTGGCCGATAGAGATCCATAAAGACCATATCTTCTGTGGCATTGGCCATATGGCAGCCTGCGCAGGAAGAGATATCCATTGCTTCTGTACTGGCAGCATATGGGGGAGCATGGTGACCAAAGTTAAAATATCCCCATCCCCTGGACTCTGGAAATCTTGTTGAATCTTTTACAGACACGTCCATGCCGTTAACTTTTCCGGGAAAATAACCGCGACCGGAGGATTCGTAACGCGAACCATCGGCTTCTGTTGCTTTTCCTCCGGTAAGTTGCAGCTCTTTTAACATGATCGTTCCTTCGGGCCATTTACCATGATCCCGATAGTATTGAAAGGCTTCTGGTTGGACATAAACATTATGGTATTCTGGAAAGCTGGCATTGCCCCCGTTTAGTCCATTTGGGGTTATTGGCGAACCAATAAATACCCAGCGGCGAAACTCTTTTGGTTGAATTAACTCCAGTTTATTATCATCTGCCCACTCTGGTTCAATAATAATGTGCTCATAACTATTGGCAAATATTGCAGGGGAGTTTTTATAGTCCTCGCTTGCCGAAGTTATTGAAGAGTAAATAATCGCAGCCACAAAGACTACCTTTTTCAATATGCCGTATTCCATTCTTAGTATCCTTCAACCATTTTCAGGTGTATCACCAATGGATTTTGTGAATCCATCAATTAACTGTGAATATATGGGAGAGTTTAAAAAATGCCCAATAAGCATATGAAAAGTATTAATAAGTGATGCTTATAGTTTGAGAGACTTTTCCTGAGTGTATTTTCTTATGTAGCCAATACGAAAGTGGACGGTCTACCGCGTATGATAAGTTCTACCCTCCGAATGCTTGCTCCTGGAATTAAGGTGAGGTCCGGGTTTTCCTGTCTGCAGGGTCACACTTTTCTCCTCTTTTAGTGCTTCCTCGCTGGCGCCAACTTCAACTGAGAGCTAAACCTAAAGTAGAAATACGTGACAGCACCTCTGTCTCTAAGCACTAGCTGGAAGGGGTATCCGATGAATACTGGTATTACCGCCACTGCTGGACTCTGTATAACACTTCTTATTGGCTGTGCCGCCCAGCCGGAGCAGGTGCCTGGTGCTGGAGGAATTGTGATCGACACCTGGGGTGTCAACATGAATCAATACCAAATGGATCTTTCCGAGTGTAAGGGGATTGCCTACTCCACCTATAGCGATCAGGGCCGACGAGGCTTGGCCGGAGCCGCTGGAGGCGCAGTAGTAGGTGGGGCGCTTGGAGCTATTGTGGGTGATAGTAGCCGAGCCGCAGCAGCAGGAGCTGGTGCCGGAGCACTGGTTGGCGGTCTCTCCGGTGCGGGGAGTGCTGGGGCTGAGGCTGACCAGATCATCAAGAATTGTCTGCGCGGCCGAGGTTACCGCGTACTGAACTAAGTTCTATCACAGGAATTAGCCAGGTTTTCTCGTAGGTCCTCTGAAATTCAGCAACCTCACAGGACTTGGCTTGGGCCGGGAATATCCCGGCTCTTTTTTGTTTGGATGAGCACTGGTTTTCTGTGGTGGGAACCTGAATCAGGTTAACAGTAACGGGAGTACCTTATGCCAGAGAACAGTACCATCAATGCTTATGCAGTAATGGAAGCCGGCGGTCCCTTTCAGCCCTATCAGATAGAGTTGGGTGAGTTGGGCGCGACGGAAGTTGAGCTGGACGTACTCTATTGTGGCGTTTGCCACAGTGACCTCAGTATGATTGATGATGAATGGGGAGTATCCAAATACCCTATGGTTGCGGGCCATGAAGTCATTGGTCGAGTCGTAGCGGCGGGGAGGCAAGCTAGCCATTTTAAGCCTGGCATGGTAGTGGGATTGGGTTGGAATTCTGGTTATTGTGAGACCTGCCACTCATGCCGTTTGGGTAACCACAACCTTTGTGCTGAAGCGCGCTTTACCATTCTGACTAATGGCGGCTTTGCAGATAAGGTCAGGGCTGACATGTGCAGTCTTGTGATTATTCCTGAGGACATCGACTATGTCTCTGCGGGCCCTTTATTGTGTGGTGGAATTACAGTATTCAACCCATTAGTGCAGTTCAACATCAAGCCTACTGATAAAGTTGCAGTAATTGGCATTGGTGGACTAGGGCATTTGGCGCTCATGTTCCTTAATGCCTGGGGTTGTGAAGTAACCGCTTTTACCTCCAGTGAGCATAAAAGAAAAGAAGCACTATCATTGGGGGCCCATAAAACCCTCAACTCCCGTGATCCTGATGAGATCAAGTCTGCTTCAATGAGCTTTGACTTCATTATCTCTACGGTAAATGTCAATCTGGAGTGGGATCTTTATTTGCAAGCGCTAAAGCCTAAGGGGCGTTTACACTTTGTCGGTGCCATTGTAAATCCAATACAGTTTACACTCTTCCCAATGATATTTGGCCAGCGCTCCATCTCCGCATCTCCGGTAGGTAGCCCAGCTACCATGGAAACCATGCTCGACTTTGTCGCTCATCATCAAATCAGGCCCCAGGTGGAAATATTTCCCATGAGCCAGATTGAAGAAGCGTTCAAGCACCTGAAATCTGGCAAGTCTAAGTATCGGATTGTGTTGTCTGGAGAAGGATAGAGTACAGCTGGATAGCTGTAATCAAGTGACTTTCGCTGTGTGGGTCGATATATTGACCATTAAATATGGGGTTTTTTACTGATGCTTTTCATCGATGGAGGTGTGCAGCCCCTAGTAAACTAGTTTCTGTTTAAACCGCGTGTCCAAATTAAGAATTAACGCAACTAAATTAGCTGCTGCTGGTTTTTGCGCGGGTAAAGAAAACGGTGGGATTAGGGCAGGCTCATTTTATATTTTTATTCTCTGCATAAATAGCTTTTTTGCCTTGATAAGTTTTGTAAAATCTCAGGTGAGCTTCATAAGAAAAGGTGTCTGATCTTGCTTTATAATCCTTGATCCAGCGTGTCAGCATATCAAGATTTGAATCCTGTGCCTCTTTGGATTCGTACTTATGTGGCTCCCAGGGTCTATTCCTGGCATTTTCTATACACTGTTCTATGCTGAGATCCATAAATATTATTTCTGTGGATTCTTCTACTAGAAGTTCAAGTAAATCGGTGTAGCATCCTTCTACCACCCAGTTTTCATTTTCCCTTAGAAAAACCTCTATCTTAACTCGGGATTCTTCTAAAGGCATTCTCTGGGGAGGGGAGGTGGGTAGCCATGCCAAAACATCCAAATCCAAATGAGCTAATCCTTTGTTATTTGAAAGATGCTTAGCTAAGGTCGATTTGCCGGAACCAGAGTTTCCAAAAATTAATATTTTGCTCAATTGAAAATTCTATCTCTGTGATGAATAGGGTATTAAAAGGTAGGATCTTTAATGTATATGCTATCAGTAAGTATTGATTAAGGCCACCAGTAGTTGCTCTTTCAAGTGCGCAGATAGTAACAATAAAGCACTGGCCGATCTATACATCGGCCAGTGCTAATATTTAAGTATTGTCTTTCCTGTGCCAGAATTAATCAGCTTTATGGTTGTACAACTGTTGCTATAGGGTATTTCTAGCCAGAACTCCCTTGGTCATAGCTAAATGCTCATGCTGAAGATTATAGTTGATTCCGTTGTTTGGTGAGAAGCCATAATGCTCTGCAAGTGCTGTCACTAGTACGTAGGTATAGAAGTCGCAAATTGATGTGTCGCCACTAAACTTATCTGCTGCTTTTAATAGATCTTGTTTGTTTTCAGTCAGTTGCTGACCAGTTTTTTGAAACTTCATATAATCACGTGTATCACTATACATCCAGGCAATAATAATCGTGTTTCCCACGGCTGTTGGTGCAAAAAGACCCACCACGTTAGAGGCGATCGCCAAAAAATCTCGCCGGATCATTTTATAGTATTCCCTCCAGGATGTGTTCTGTGAGGCCAGGTTAATTCTCAAGCCTTTAAGTGCGATAATTGTTGCCACAACTCCATTGATCTTTGATGAAATATCATTGACGGATGACGCTAACGAAGAGGCTGAAATTGCAAAATTAATACGCCTATCTTTTTTAAGAGCATTGTTTTTATCGATTTCTTTATCTATTTCTTTCGTGAGGAACGCCGTAGAACATAACCGCTGATAATCCACTGCAGCGATCCTAAAGCGGTCTCGTAAGTTATCAAGTTGTGCAATTTGGCTGGCAGGTACTCTCGAAGTCAGGTATTCCCTGAGAAAGGAGTGGATGGCCAGGATGCAGCTCGCTTCACTGTTAAGGTCGTTCCAATAAACTTGTCCATCCGCAGATCGCTCTCGACCAGATTTATAGTTATTGGCGACATCCTTATTAATAATTTTGGTCCAGGCGTCATAGCCTTTGGAGCAAAATTCAATCATCTCTTCTATTTTGGTATTAGTGAAAACGTCTGCACCCATGATTAGTCCCTTTGTCAGGTGGAGAATTTAAAGTGGAAGTCGGCACTCAGTTATATATGATGTTCTGGAAGGCCAGTTATGATGAGCAGCATAGGAGTAGTACCATAATTTGACTCCTATATGTCTTAGCCTTAAGACGGTTTAAAGGCTAACGTGGTTTCTCATGGGAATAGCCAAGGCCCGATAATCAGCTTCTACATTACCATACTTCCCTGATAAACCTATTACTCGCAGGCACATCCCAATGGTACAGCTGATTTTCTATATTTCTTTGCCTTAGATAAATTGGTTTACATAAACTAACCTTCATTGAGCATGGCGTAAGTTGGTACTTGAATACAAAAATCGATTGGCAGATTTTTTGTACGATCGTACGGAATGTGTCTGCTACTCTATTCATTAAGCCAGAAGGCCAGTAGTCTTTTCTAATGGATCTTTTACTGGTAGTTGGGTTTAGTGAGCTTTGTGTTTTTGTCCAGGACTTATGAAGAGTGAAAAAAGATATCTGATTTTCTGAATCAATTTTTTAACGATGCAGCCCGATTAAAAAATTAAAAATTAAGAAATTTTGTTATTTTTAATGTTGAAAAATACAGTATTGGTTTCATGGGTGGGACTCTAAATATCTTATTGTATCCTGCCTGTGAACTTATTAGTGGTGTATTGATGGTCAATTAGAAGTCGATTATTTCAGTGGAAATATGGCATTGCTGAAAGTCTTTATTATATTAAGCAGGGGTGCAGAAACCTAAACGTTTTTAACTGCTAAGATTAAAAAATTAAATTTTACTGGTTTGGCGGAATAGGGTGAGACAGCCGGGAGCAAAAAAGATTTAAAAGTAATTACTTATATGGTGTAGAAAAAGCGGGCTAAGCCCGCTCTCTCATTTTTGAAGATTACTGTCCCAAAGTAAACAGCTGTGTATTGCCACCAGTGGCAACGGTATTGATGGTTTTGGTTTTCTCGGTAGCAAAACGGAATAAATAGTGGGGGCCGCCGGCTTTGAAACCGGTGCCGGAGAGGCCTTGGCCGCCGAATGGGTTCACGCCGACTACTGCACCGACCATATCCCGGTTTACGTAGCAATTCCCTACATTAACCCGTTTGAATACCGCGTCTGCTCGGCCCTCGATGCGGGAGTGCAGGCCGAAGGTAAGGCCGTAGCCGGTGGCGTTAATGCGGCGGATCATGTCTTCAAGTTCTTCCGCTTTAAAGCGTACCACGTGCAGGAAGGGGCCGAAGACTTCGCGCTTTAGTACAGAGAAGTCTTCAATTTCTACAACTTGAGGGCCGAAGAAAGTGCCTGTACCGGGCTTTTTATCTTCATCGAAGGCAAACAGTGTTTTGGACTCTGTGCTCATACGCTCCCGATGGGCTTCCAACATGCCCAGTGCTTTGTCGTCGATTACTGGGCCGATGTCGGTATCCAGCTTGCCGGGATCGCCAAGGGAGAGTTCTTCACAGGCGCCTTTGAGCATATTGAGCAAGTTATCGGCGATTACGTCCTGTACACACAGAATGCGCAGGGCGGAGCAGCGCTGGCCGGCACTTAGGAAGGCGGATTGAATTACGTCATCTACTACCTGCTCGGGCAGGGCAGTGGAATCCACAATCATTACATTCTGCCCACCAGTTTCGGCAATCAATGGAACGATCGGGCCCTCTTTCGCTGCCAGTTGTTGGTTGATCAGGCGAGCGGTCTCGGTGGAACCGGTAAAGGCTACGCCGCCCAAGCGGGGGTCTTCGATCAATAACTTACCTACGGCTGCACCGGTGCCGGTAATCAGGTGTAGTACTTTTGCTGGTACGCCAGCATCGAGCATCAGGCGAACGGCGTGGGCGGCGATTATTGGCGTCTGTTCAGCGGGCTTGGCCAGTACTGCATTGCCAGCCGCCAGTGCGGCAACCACTTGGCCGGTAAAAATAGCCAAGGGGAAATTCCAGGGGCTGATAGCGACGAATACGCCACGGCCGCCTAGGTATAGTTGGTTTTTTTCACCAGTGGGGCCGGGCAGCTCCGTTGGTTCACTGAAATGCTGGCGCGCTGCATTGGCATAGTAGCGGCAGAAATCGACTGCTTCACGTACTTCGCTGATACCATCATTGAGAGTGCGGCCTGCTTCCAGGCAAATAATTGCGGCAAGTTCATTCGTCTTTTTCTCATAGAAATCGGCGATGCGATCGAGAATCGCGGCGCGCTCATTGCCGCCCATACGATCCCAGCCGATCTGTGCTTCAGTCGCAGAGGCGTAGGCTTGCTCAATCAGGTGCTTGTCGGTATTAGCGGTGTGGCCAATGACCTCGCCGGAAGCCGGATTGTAAACTGGCTCTTCGGCTTTACCCATAACACCGTTGATGATTGGGCCCCCGAGGAAATGCTTGCCGCGCTGTTTGTCCAACTCTTCCAACAGCGGCTCTACAGAATTGGGATCGGTCAGCTCGATGCCGTGTGAATTTTTTCGTGGCAGGGCTTCTGCGCCCATATAAATATTCTCCGGAACAGGAATTTGTGGGTGGCGGTATGGGTTACAGGCCTCACTGAGGTCGAGAGTGTCCTGTACCAATGCCTCAATTGGGGTCTCCTCATCCATAAAGCGGTTTACAAATGAGCTGTTTGCGCCGTTCTCGAGGAGTCGGCGAACCAGGTAGGGAAGCAAGTCGCGGTGGGCGCCTACCGGAGCATAAACTCTCACTGGTACGCGTTTGCCGTGTACAGCTTCAATTTGCGCGTAGAGCAGGTGGCCCATGCCATGCAGGCGCTGGAATTCATAGTCAGTGCGTTCACCAGCCATCTCCAGGATCAGGCCTACGGTGTAAGCGTTGTGAGTAGCAAACTGGGGATAGATAGCATCACCGGCATCCAGCAGCCTCTTGGCACACACTTGGTAAGAAAGGTCAGTGTGACACTTGCGGGTATATACCGGGTAATCGGTCAGGCCCATCTGCTGGGCGTGCTTGATTTCGCTATCCCAGTAAGCGCCTTTCACCAAGCGAACCATTAATTTGCGGCCGGTGTCTCGACCAAGGGCGATCAGCCAGTCTGCAACATGGGGAGCCCGTTTTTGGTAAGCCTGCAAAACAAAGCCGAGGCCCTGCCAGTCCTTCAGTTCAGGGTCGCGGGCAAGTGCGTCGAAAATATCCAGGGAGATATCCAGGCGTTCCGCTTCCTCGGCGTCGATATTTAAACCCATATCATATTTGGCGGCAGCAACGCACAGGCACTTTACCTGGGGCAGCAGTTCATCCATGACACGATCGCGTTGCAGTACGCTATAGCGAGGATGAAGGGCAGACAGTTTGATAGAGATCCCGTTAGCTTCGACAACGTCACGTTTGGTGTTGTCGTTACCGATGGCTTCGATAGCCATCATGTATGCATCGTAATAGCGCTGGGCATCGGCCATGGTGCGCGCACCCTCTCCGAGCATATCGAAGGAAAAGCGGGTGCCGGGCAGGTTTTCCTTGGGGCCGCGCTTAAGTGCCTCGTCGATAGTACGACCAAGTACGTACTGTCCCCCCATGATCTTCATGGCCTGCATCATGGAGGTGCGCACCATGGGTTCGCCGATACGGCTGATCAGGCGTTTCATCCAATGGGAAGGGCGCTCGGTGATATCGGGGTCCAGCTCAACCACGCTGCCGGTAAGCATTAGCCCCCAGGTAGAGGCATTCACAAATAGTGAATCTGACTGGCCACGATGGCTGGACCAGTTGCCGGAATGCACTTTCTCAGCGATCAGTTTATCGGCAGTATCAGCATCGGGAACCCGAAGTAGAGACTCCGCCAGGCACATGAGGGCCACCCCTTCTTTGTTCGACAAGCCGAACTGCTGCAGGAAGGCGTCCAGGGTGCCACGCTTACTGCGCTGCTGGCGTGAGTGCCGTACCAGCTCGCGCGAGGTATTCAGAATTTTCTTGCGCAGGGCTTCACTGGGACGCGGTGCGGCCAGGAGCTCACTTACACATTGGTTTTCGTCGGCATGCAAATACTCGCGTGCCTGTTCTCGGGCACTGTGTAGGTCTCCGGCGAAGTTTGTCGACATATCGTCTCCCAAGCTCTATATCTAGGGTCAGAATAAAAAACCGGATTATGTGCGAAAGTGCTTAGAATTAATCGCCATTTTGGCGCCAGTTGTGGTTAAATATCACGCCTAATTGCGTGATTGCCAGTAGGGTATTTTGTAATGTCTCGACAGTTGGAAGATCTTGATCGTATCGATCGCCAAATACTGCGTATCCTGCAACGCCATGGACGACTGCCAAACGTAGAGTTGGCACGCCGGGTTAATCTCAGTCCCACTCCCTGCCTGGAGAGGGTCAAGCGCCTCGAGCGAGAGGGATTTATCCGCGACTATGTAGCGTTGCTGGACCCGCTCAAGGTTCATGCCGGCCTGGTTGTTTACATCCAGGTGACTCTGGCTAATACAGCCACTGAGGCACTGGAAGCCTTTAACCAGCATGTGGCTGGCTTGGAGGAAGTGCAGGAGTGCCATATGGTGGCCGGTGGTTTTGATTACCTCGTAAAGATTCGCATTAAGGATATGCTTGGATACCGCCGTTTTCTCGGAGAGAAGCTGGCTTCAGTGCCGGGAGTACGCGAAACCCATACCTATGTGGTGATGGAGGAGGTGAAAACCGATACTGCCGTAGCGGTGCCGGACCCTGAGCCCAAGACCAAATCAGCCCGGCGCTGAGCCGGAAGCGCGCTTTAGGCGCGTGGTGGTCTGGAACCTATCTGGAACCTATGGGGAGTCGGCCATCGGGCAGATAATCATCAGGTAAGGTTGCCAGAGCTCGGGAAAATGACTCGCCAAAAAACTCCGTACCCGGCATGTGCTCCGTGTTGAGGTAAAACCCAATTGCTTTTCCCCACCGCTACCTTTGCTATTGATTGCGGAATTCATGGTGGAATAGGGCGAATTGGCAACCATTGTCGGTCGGTATTTTATTATCCTCGACATAACTTGTGAGCGGTGTCCCCGCCGCCGAATCAGAATGCGATAACGATAAAGTAGGTAATGTATGGATTTCTCACTGAGCGAAGAGCAGCAGATGATCCAGGACGCAGCACGTCAGTTTGCCGAGAGCGAATTGAAGCCTATAGCTGCGGAACTCGACAATACAGGTAACCGCCCTCTGATACTGGAGAAGCTCAAGGAATTGGCCGAACTGGGTTTTATGGGTATCAATATCGATCCCAATTACGGTGGTACAGGTGCAGGCACGGTGGCTTTTAGTTTGGCGATTACCGAACTGGCACGAGGCTGTGCATCCACTGCAACTACCACCTCGGTTACCAATATGGTGGCTGAAGTTATCCAGGCTGTAGGCAATGAGGACCAGCGCCAGAAGTACCTGCCAAAAATCTGTAGCGGGGAATACGCTGCGGGTTCTTTCTGCCTGACTGAGCCCGGCTCAGGTTCTGATGCTGCAGCTATGCGTACCCGTGCAGTAAAAGACGGCGATGAGTATGTGCTGAATGGCAGCAAATTATTTATCAGTAGTGCTGAATTTGCTGGCATTTTTGTTGTGTGGGCGGTTACCGACCCTGATGCCGCGAAAGGTAAAGGGATTTCCTGCTTCCTGGTTGAAGCGGGCACACCGGGGCTGATTATCGGCAAGGCTGAAGAGAAGATGGGGCAGAAAGCTTCTGTCACCAATGAAGTTTCCTTTGATAATTGCCGCATTCCCGCAAGTAATATGCTGGGTGAGGAAAACCGCGGCTTCCGAATCGCCGCGGGTGAACTTGCTGGTGGTCGTATTGGTATCGGTTCCCTGGCACTGGGAATTGGGTTGGAGGCGATGGATTGCGCCCGCGCTTATATGCACGAGCGCGAGCAGTTTGGTAAAAAACTGGCGCAGTTCCAGGGATTACAGTGGCAGCTGGCAGATAAGTACACTGAGCTCGAAGGTGCGCGCCTGTTGCTGTTACAGGCAGCTTGGCAGAAAGATGCGGGCATGGCTTTTGGCCCCGCGGCGTCCATGGGCAAACTGTTTGCCAGTGAAAAAGCCAATGAAGCTTGTTACTTAGCCCTGCAGATCCATGGTGGGGTCGGATATACCCGCGAGTACCCATTGGAGCGCATGAGCCGCGATGTGCGTATCACCACCATTTATGAGGGCACCAGTGAGATCCAGCGCCTGATCATTGCGCGTCACCTGCTTGATGTGCGTTGATTTAGTGATATAAGACCCAGAGGCTGGCTCTACCCAAATGGAGGAGTCGGCCAGTGGGCTCCATGCTTAAAATTGTCAGCAATCTTCCCTTCGTTACCGAATATCCCATCCTTACTGACAGATCCTACCTATTCTCTACTGGGAAATTCTTTTCCTGTTTTCCGGGAAAATATTTTTCAGAGCTTGTCCGCTAAACAGTACTTGCGGCCATTAAGAGTATCCGATAGCGGGTGAGAATGATGCTTGCTGACCAGGGAATCTCCGCGACTTTTTTAGCTCGCCTGGCATTTATTATATCTCTTCAGTTTTCTGTTTTCACTTATGCCGATCCACCTAATCCGGCGAGTGCTGTCACCCAAAAGGCCAATCAGACAGTTTTAAAAGAGTTACCATTTGATAATCGGCAGGATTTTGAAAATGTAAAACGCGGTTTTATCGCGCCATTACCTGATAATGGCGTAATTAAGACCGAAAAAGGACAGCCTGTCTGGAATCTTGAAGCCTTTCAATTTGCACGGGATAAATCTGCACCAGACAGTGCCAACCCAAGTTTATGGCGACAATTACAGTTGATCTCCGAGGGTGGGCTTTATGAGGTAACTCCGCGAATCTACCAGGTGCGTAGCGCCGATCTCTCAAATATTACGTTTATTGAGGGAGAGACTGGGGTGATCGTAATGGATCCCCTGATCTCGGAAGAAACTGCGAAAGCAGCCTTGAAATTGTACCGGCAGCATCGAGGTAACAAGCCAGTGGTCGCGGTGATTTATACCCACAGTCATGTGGATCATTACGGTGGCGTACGTGGGGTGGTAAATGAGGAAGAGGTAAAGTCTGGAAAAGTTAAAATCTTTGCTCCAAAAGACTTCCTAATTGAAGCGGTCAGTGAAAATGTCTTTGCCGGTAACCATATGGCGCGCCGAGCCAGTTTTATGTACGGTAATTTGATCCCAAAAGACCCTAAAGGTACGTTGGGGGCTGGATTAGGTCTGGAAACCTCTACGGGTACTGTCACTTTAATTGAACCCACCGACACTATTACAAAAACAGGAGAGACTCGAACCATTGATGGTCTGACTTTTGAATTTTTGATGGCACCGGGTTCTGAAGCACCGGCTGAAATGCATTTCTATATTCCCGAGCTAAAGGCAGTAACCGCTGCCGAAAATGCTACCCATACCTTGCATAATCTTTACACGCTTCGCGGGGCCAAGGTGCGCAATGCAAGGGATTGGTCGCGTTATTTAAATGAGACCATTCAGCGCTGGGGAGACAAGGCAGAAGTATTGTTTGCACCGCATCACTGGCCGACCTGGGGGCAGGAAAATGTTGTTAATCACCTAAAGAAACAGCGAGATCTTTATAAATACCTGAATGACCAGACCCTACGCTTGGCCAACCATGGCTATAACATGGTGCAGACTGCTGAGATGATGGAGCTTCCCCCAGAGTTGTCTCAGTATTGGGCCAACCGAGGTTACTACGGTAGCGTTAATCACGATACTCGCGCAGTGTGGAATTATTACCTCGGTTTTTTTGACGGCAACCCCGCGCGTCTTTATCCAATGCCGCCCACTGCTGCCGGCAAGAAGTATGTGCAATATATGGGAGGGGCGGCCAATATCATCAAGCAAGCCAAGAGAGATTATGATGCTGGCGAGTACCGCTGGGTGGCGGAAGTGCTGGATAGACTGGTCTCAGCCGAGCCGAACAACCGTGCTGCAAGAGATTTACTGGCCGATGCCCTGGAGCAAATGGGTTACCAACAGGAAAACGGAACCTGGAGAAACTTCTTCCTCAGCGGCGCTAAAGAGCTGCGGGATGGCATCGAGCGCCTACCGGTGCCGCTAACTGCCAGCGCAGATACTATTCGTAGTATGCCCACCGAGCTGATTTTTGATTATCTGGGGATTCGCTTGAATGGGCCAAGAGCGACAGGCAAAAAAATATCGATCAATATTAATCTTCCAGATATAAAAGAACGCTACTCACTGGTGCTGGAAAATGCAGTGTTGAACTATGGCCCTCCAGTTAATGACCCTCATTCCAGTGTCACAATAAAGCGTGAAGACTTGAATGATATTATCCTTGGTACCGCCACAATTCAGGAGAAGATGGAGGATGGTTCGATAAAAATAGTTGGGGATGTTGGCCAGTTGAAAACTCTTCTCTCCCTTATGGATCGATTTGACTTCTGGTGGAACCTGGTAACCCCAGAGCCTATGGAAAAAATGTCTTCAGGAGACTTCTGATGAGTGGTCCATTGCCAACTGTTGTTACCGTAGAAGAGGCTGGTGCGGATAAATATACGCAGATACTGCACTCGGGTCCCCATCGGTTAATTGCTGATGAGCCGGAGGATTTTGGCGGGCAAAATCGTGGACCAGGCCCTTACGAATATTTACTCATGGGGCTAGGAGCATGTACCAATATCACCGTGCGTATGTATGCAAATATGAAAAATATTCCGTTGGAGCGAATACAGGTCATCCTCTCCCATCGTAAGGTCCACCTAGAGGACGGGAAGGACTGTGAAAAAAGTTCGAAAAAAATTGATGAAATTGTGCGGGATATTACCCTGGAGGGGGAACTGACCGGTGAACAGAGGCAGCGCCTGCTGAAGATTGCTAATCGCTGCCCGGTACATCGGACTTTGACATCATCTATCACAATTCACACCCGGATTAGTTCATAAAGATCTGAAGATGAAGTTGGGAGATGCAATGCATTGAGGAGGTAATGTGAGTAAAAGCACTTTATCAGAAATGCTAAAAGGTTTTGGAAGTTTGGATGATATTGCTGCATCCTACTCGATTGGTTGGAGGCAATCTATTTATGTGTGGTTGGCAGTGATGGTTGTGGTGATTTATAAGATATTTGTGATGCCCTGGAGAAGAAAAAGAAGAATGACTTGTTTGTAGATTTGGATAATTTGAAGAACTTAAAATTGAATATTTCCAGAGATAATATCTCGAATAAGTCTAATGAGAAAGGTCCAGGCGAGTACTTTCTAAATGAGAGTGATCTGAGTTTCTTTGAGAAAAATGGATACCTCCCACCTTTTCGTGTGATTTCTTCAGATGAGGCTGAAGAACTTAAGGGGGAGGCGATGTCCAGTTTTAAAAATGATTTTGACGGGTTCAGCTTTCTTGGAAAGCTAATCCCGGAAATTGAGAAAAAACAAGGTCAGTGGAGTATTGAAAGTGCTGGGTTGTATCAGGCACTTCGAATGAAGTCATTTCGCAATTTGATGCGAAAGCCTCAGATTTCTCAACGTATGGCTAGCTTATTAGGTAAGGAGGTTATCTGCTGGCGCTCACAATTTTTTGATAAGTTGAGAGGTGGGCGGGGTACTATTTGGCATCAAAATGCTACATTCAGGGAGACTGGAAAATATGCTAAGTTGCAGCCCACTAAAGAGACAGATCCTGCAATTATACAATTAAACGCCTGGGTTGCACTCACTGATACTAATCAGGAGAATGGCTGCTTGAGGCTGTTGCCGGGATCTTTTGTCGATGCAAGAATGGATTACTTATATAGTTATGTGTTGGATAATAAGCTTTTTTACATGGCTCTGATTCCACATGCTTTTTCACATTTTTATGTCCTTTTAAAAATAGTACTTTATGGGCAGGTTTTTGATAAAGGAATGTTTGTTTTTTTGACTGCGGTTGAATTACTTGGTGAGGATTACTTTGATCGATTTGATGTGGTAGATATGGAAATGAAGGCAGGGGAGTGTTTGATTTTTTCTTCTTTAAATATGCACGCCTCTTATCCTAATATGAGCAGTAAAGAGGATCGATTTTCCTTCGTTGGGCGATGTACTGCTAATCATGTAAGGGTTGCTCCTTCCGGAAAGGACTTCTATTCAACCGCAGAGGGGTTGATAGAGTACGACTTGCCGGAAGTTTCTAATTTTCAAGTTTATGGGAGGGATAGTTATGGCTATAACAAGATTATGAAAGATTAAATTATGATTTTTAGGCTAGGGCACTAGTGTTTAAATGGGAGAGTTTTTAGGAGTTTAAATTTTACTGTATTGTGGGGAGTTGAAATCCGGTATGGTCTCATCACAGGGTTTTACTTGGTGCGCAGATGAATCTACTTTCCCGGCTAATCTCTTTCTAATTTGTTGTACTTTTTATCTGAGTGAAGACTGATAGAGGTTGGTGTTGAAAGGTCTAGAATGTACTATTTTCTAGATTTTTTTTGTTGAGTGTAGGTCCTCTGGAGGTCTATTTTTATTTGGTTTTTGGGTCTTCTTGGCTAAAAATCGTAGAATGCCATCTTCAATCGGGTTATTCAGTAAAATCTTTATATCTTCTTCATAGTTATTCAATAGGCGCCAAGGATATTTTTTACCTTGACGAGGAAGGGCGCTGTTTCCTCTTTTAACATAGCCGGAATCCAGCTCACTCATTACCGAAACATCCTCAGCGCAGCTCTCCATGTCGGTTGCGCAACAAAAATCATATTCATGTTTATCCATGTAGGCTAGGAGTCGGCAAATATAGCGAGCGGCAATATCTGCTTTTAAAGTCCAGGGTGCGTTAGTATAGCCGAAGATCCAGGACATATTGGGTACACCCTCCATCAGAACCGCTTTATAAGTTAATTTTTTTCTGGCCTCTACAAGATCACCATCCAGGTATAATTCCACTCCACCTAATACTTGTAGGTTTAAGCCGGTAGCAGTGACAATGATATCAGCGTTGAGGTGACGGCCTGATTTAAGCTGTATGCCATTTTCGGTGAGCATTTCGATTTCCTCTGTTTCCATGGAAACCTTGCCGGATTTAATTACCTTAAACAAGTCATCATTTGGTACCGCACAGAGCCTCTGATCCCAGGGATTGTAGCTTGGAGTGAAATGGCGCATATCATAGCCAGTTGGTAATCTCTTGCGAATACCACGCAAGAGCAATTTATGCACAAATTTTGGCCAGCGTTTTGAAGCCTTAAATAGCCAGCGTTGCACTCTGATATTCCGCCAGCGAGCCATTCTAAACACCCAGGCCTTTGGTAGGAATTTCAGTAGTAGGGATGATACTTTGTCAAAGGCTGGTACGGATAATATGTAGCTGGGAGAGCGCTGCAGCATGGTTACATGCTTGGCTTTTTCCGCAAGTGCGGGAACTAGAGTAACCGCTGTTGCTCCACTGCCGATGACAATGATCGTTTTATTACAGTAGTCCAGTTTTTCCGGCCAATGTTGCGGATGGATATAGTCACCCTGAAAATGTTCTGCTCCAGGAAGCTCAGGCAGGTATCCCTGATGATGATCATAGTACCCTGTACAGGAAATCAGGAAACGACAGCTATAGCTGCACCGTTCACCGGTTTTTAAGTTAATTCCGTCGATAACCCAGATTTTTTTCGCTATCCCAATTGGCTTTGGAAAGTTCAATGCCGAAATGAATATGCTCCTTAATGGAATATTTTTCGGCAGTATCGCTGATGTATTGTTGGATAGAGGGGCCATCGGCCAGCACTTTGAGGCCAGGCCAGGGGTGAAAGTCAAAACCAAAACTGAACATATCTGAATCGGAGCGAATTCCTGGATAGCGAAATAAATCCCAGGTTCCACCGACTTGTTCGCGGCGGTCCAGAATGGCAAAACGTTTTGTAGGGCACTCGCGACTGAGGTGGCAGGCTGCGCCAATACCGGAGAGGCCAGCACCGATAATTAGTACGTCAAAATGAAGCGGCTCCAAAATCAATTACCTGGCTGATTGGTAGGTGTTTATAGACTGCGTAGAACCAATGCTGATTTATTGCTACATTGCGACAAAAAATTATCTTGAGGCGCCAGAGGCGTTTTGGAGGGGCAGTGGGAAGCGTAATACGAGCCAGTGTGCTCACGGGATATGGCGAATTAGTGGAGGCTTTGGGTGGTAATACCGCTAGCTATCTCACTGAATTCAATATACCGCAGGATATTGTGGTGTCCGACACTCGTCTCTTGTCCCATGCCGATGTTGCGAGTTTGTTGGAAGTCTCCGCACAGCGATTACAGTGTGAGGACTTTGCGCTGCGCCTTGCCTTTCATCAGGGAGTAGACAGGCTGGGGGGAATCGCTGTGATTGCCTGCAACTCTACAACGCCAAGGGAGGCGGTGGAGGCGGTAGGTAGATTTATGCCTCTGCATAGCCCGGCAACCCAATTGCGTCTGGAGCCTGTAGGCGACGGGCATTGTGAGCGCTTGGTATTTAACTTACTTGACCCAGCTTTGTCACGATTTACCCAAATCCATGAGCAGACATTGGGTAATGCATTGGCAATGTTACGTATGCTGATGGGGGCGGATGCTGCACCACAACGGGTTTTGTTGCCGCACAGTCCGATCTCCAGCAGGCAACGTTATCACGAGTACTTTTCCTGTCTAGTGGAATTCCAGTCGGGCTACTGTGCTATGGAGTTTCCCTCTGACCAGTTGGATAGTCAATTGCCCTCTGCCGATCCCGTGACCAAGCGTTTGGCTACCTGCTATCTGGAGCAGCAATTTTCCTCATCAGCAGCGTCTCTGGGTACCAGAGTGCGGGAACTATTACGGCAGTTGTTGCCAACGGGAAAATATCAGGTGGCGGTGGTTGCTGATCACCTGAGCTTGCACCCCCGCACTCTACAAAGGCGCTTGGCAGATGAAAGTCTGCGTTTTGATAGCTTACTGGATCTGGTGCGTAGGGAGCTGGCGGCAGAGTATCTCTCAGATGCCAGTCTTGCATTGGGGCAGATAACGGGTTTATTAGGATATGCCGAGCAGAGTACTTTCCAGCGCTCCTGTAGGCGTTGGTTTTCCGATACGCCACGCAACCATCGGCGTCGCCTTACTCGTGCGCAAGCTTTAGAGCGTAAAGGTTTGGCTGCTGCAGATCAGTAGTCTGTTAGCTCAACCTCTCCGGGGCGCCAAGTCTTTTCCAGCCAGGGGCCTAATGGGCCATATAGGCGCAAAATAACAAAGAAGCCTTTACCCGGCACTGTCTCCAGCCAGTTGTTTTCAAATCCTTTCGGCGCTACGGGACCGAAAAAAATATCGTAAGAACCATCAGTGTTTTTCTTGATACCTTTGCTCTGGCTGCTTACCGAGGGAAACTCCTGGCTTGTCTTTAGCTGGGAGCGGGTTTGGCTGTCATAAATGTTAACCGCCCAAAATGCATTGACAGGTACATCGGGTGGCAGGTGCAGTTTGTATTTCCTGGCGCCATCAAAGGGCTCTTTGTTTTCGTCGACAAAGGCAATGGCATAGTCAGAACCTTTACCTGGCTCGATGGCTGTCATCGCTGGGCTGACACCGGTGTAAGGGTAGAAGTAGCTAACACGGGCATCACTGTTAATCGTTTTACCATCGGGCCCATTGAAGAAAATATTTTTACCCGGGAAGGCCATCACCCAGGCGCTGTCGGTGCCCGGATAGATTTTGACATCGGATAATGATTTGTCTGTGCGTGGGTACCAGACAATAGATCGGGCGATGCCATTACCGATGCCAACTGCATCGGTCAGTATCTTGATCATGCGTTCATCAGGGCTAAAAGCCTTACCTTTCTCAATGCCGATAGAGGCAAACAAGCCGCGAGTTTCCGGATTTAGCATTCCTATCCATTCGTATTGGATGATCTCATTTAAGTGCTTGTAGAACTTGTAGTTGTTGGGGTGGATGGTGTTGAAGGCCTTGCCAGAGGCGCTAATAAACACCATGCGCGGAGGGTGATTCTTCTTGGAGAGGGGGTAGATCCTCAGTTTGTCTTTAACGCTCTGTACAGCTTCATCCAAGTCCTGGTTGCTGGGAGAGCGCATAAAGACCCATACCCGGTAAGAGCGAGGATATACAGGGAAGTAACCGAAGGGAAGGTTGCCTTTATAGTCGGGTGGCAGGACTAGATATTTTCCTCCCCGACCCTTATCGGGGCCGGAGTTACCTATGTCTTCCGCATAGCGAAACCAGGCATCATTGAATGCGCCCATCACATTCGGTGGTGCGTGTAGAACTGTAGGGCCATCTCTCTTCAGGTCCAGGAAGGCCAGGGTGTAGATGGTGGATGTATTGCCGGTAAGGAACAGGGATTCGGAATTCATTAGTCGATCAAAGATCAGCACTTCATGGGCCGACTTGGCGCCGAGTTCATACCCACCTTTCATGAGTGCATGTACTGATGCTCCCTGAATACCTTTCAGGAAGCTATCTACCGCGCGCATATGGTCCAGATAGTCATATAGCTTTTCAGCTGTCTCAGGGTAAGGTGCGCCGTCGCGAAACTTTAATAAACCGATACTACTCTCGACTTTATCCGGGGTGCTGATGGACTCTATGGTTTCCGGGCCGACGTCTGTGCTAGCAAAAGTAGCGGGTAAGTAAAAGGTAAATAAAAAGAGGGCCATCAAAAACCCACCGTGGATGCAAGGACGTACTTGCTGGAGAGGCAGCCATGACCGGTGGTTCAAATTCTGTTCCTCCATTGGTGAGGTTGCCTTTGAGTAGATTAATGACAGGAAAGGCAATAGCTTCCAATGCTTCATCTGTAAGTTATTTTCCGCGCAGGGAAGCCTTTAGAAGTAAAAAGGTGTCATTTACTGGCGCGTATAAAAGAGAATTTGGCAACTACATATTAGTCGCTTCTACTGATGGACTCTTTGTCAGTTTCAGAAGTGGCGCAAATTTATAACATGTTTTGACAGATGGCGTATTACGTAGAAATTCATGCAGGGACAAGTTGTAAAAACCTGGGAATAACACTCTCATAATATTAATTTCATCAAGAGCTTTGAGCGAATATGTTAAGTGGTCTTTATAATGGTTGATCACTTCCTGATTAAAAATGAATTAAAGGTTGTTCAGGAAAGAAAAATTTTTTGAATGAAAATGTCATTAGTATATGTTTTTTTTGTCAATCGCGGGCAGTTAATCGGCTTGCTAAAGGTAGAGTGGGCAGCCATTTTTTAATTGAAATAATTGCATGAATATTCGGATTTTTTTCTTACTGGAAGATTTGTTGTCATTTTTTGTGGACGAAAAAGATTTAATTTCAGCTCATGTTAATGGTTGGGAACTTTATTCTTGGAGTTCGTTTTGTCTGTTTGTCGCGGATAGACAAAACAAAAAATGTCTAACAATTTTTGACTTTTCTTAATTTCAAGTAGCTGAATAAAAACTTCATCACAGGATTTCAAGATAGTACTTGTCATTATGGAGAGCTAACTTTATAAAATGATCGTCCCATGTAGGTGACCCCGAAAGTTTTTGAAGAGCAACTGGGGAAACCGTAGTTAAAAAATTTAGAATAATTAATTGGACTAAGAATGTTCTCGCTTGCCGACCTGTTCGATAAGGTTGTCGCTAACTCTTGGCATGGAAGCTTGGAAAGCCTGACCGGCGAAAAATTGACCCTCTCACATTGTGAGGAGGCCCTGGCCCTGTTGAAACAGGAGAGTCTAGGTCTCATCAACGGGGATAGGATTGTTGTCAGGGCACACAGCGATATTTTTACTGTAGCCGTTATGCTGGCCGCTTGGCGACTTGGACTGGCCGTAGTGCCAGTTAAAGGTGATGCGAGCGAAGCTGCGGTGCAATCTGTAGCTTCAGACTGTAATGCGAAGGTAATTTTCAAAGATGGTGATGTTGTTTCCCTAGAGACTTATCGCTCAGAGCAGAGACGTTTCGAGTTTTGTGCGCCCCCAGAGGTAACCGGGGTTGATTTGGCACTGATTATTTATACATCTGGTAGCACGGGCAGGCCCAAAGGAATAATGCTCACCCACCAGAATGTGCTGACCTCACTGGAGTCAATCACAGAGTACCTGCGCTTAACTGAGCAGGACAGGATTCTCTGTCTCTCACCTCTATCTTTTGACTACGGTCTATACCAGGTGCTATTTGCCCTCTACAAAGAGTGCACGACGGTCCTCTATGATAAGCCCTTTAATCCAGTTCATGCGTTAAAGGCACTTTCTGAGAATAAAATCACGATATTACCGATCGTTCCTGCCATGGGGGCAGCATTAGTAAAGCTGGTTTCTCTGGTGAAGCCGGATCTTTCACTGCTGAAAAGTATCACCAATACCGGCGGTCACTTATCTGAATATGTGATTCGGGCCTGGAAAGAGTACTGCCCGCAACTCAACGTTTTTTCAATGTATGGACTTACTGAGTGTAAAAGGGCCATGTACCTGGAGCCTGAGCTTTGGGAGGAGAAAATGGGGTCGGTTGGGAAACCGGTTCCCGGTCTGGATGCGCGAATTTTTCAATATGACAGTGACGCAGATAGCTATCGCGAAGTAGCAGAAAACGAAGTCGGTGAGTTGTATGTACGTGGCTCAGCGGTAATGCAGGCTTATTACGATCCGAATGCCCAGGGCGGTGCGACAATTGTGCATGGCCTGTATCGAGATGATAACTGGCTTGCGACAGGCGATTTGTTCAGCAGGGATAATGAAGGGTTTTATTATTTCAAGGGACGTTCCAAAGACCTGATCAAGCAGGCAGGATTCTGCCTTTTCCCTAAAGACCTGGAAAACCTTATTGATGCTTGCCCGCAGGTACACCTCAATGTGGTGATGGGTTCAAAAGATAAATTTCAAAGTGAAATTGCCGTTTGTGTTGTTGAACTGCATGAAAATACGCCGGAAAATCAGCAGCAGTTTAAAGTGTGGTTAAAAGAAAATCTGGATGTTGATTACACACCTCGGGAAATAAAATTTGCTGAGAGCATTCAGTTGACGGCCAATAGTAAAGTGGATAGAAAATTACTGCAGCAAGAGTTTCAGGCCTGAGTTAGAGTTTCTAATTCTGGCTATTTGCAATGATACAAAAATAAAAAGCGCTGAGACTTATTAGTCATCAATACGATTGAAACATAAGCGCATTATAAGAATGACATTGAATTTCTTTAGGGGATACCATGAACGCTTCCTTGGAAAAGCTTGTTGCCCAGCTTGACCAAAATAGACAACAATTTTCAACGCCTTGTTACGTATACTCGATTGAAGATGTTGCTAATAATTATCGCAAGCTAAAGGAACAATTGGGTACATCCCTGATTTACTCGTTGAAGGCAAACAGTTGCCTCGATCTCATTGTACGCTGTGGGCATATTTTTGAGGACGGTATCGAGATCGCCTCTGTGGGGGAATTGAATCTTCTACCGAGAGGTGAGAGTCCCCGTTACATCAATAACCCTTCAGCGGACAAAAGCTTTATTCGGGCCGCCATAGCCAGTAAGTGTACTCTGGTAGTAGATAACCTTTTCCAGTTGGAAATTATCAGAGAGTTTCAGGGCAAGAGGCCGATCAAACCCCTGATATTGCGCCTGAATCCAAGCACACTCGATCAGTTTGTAGAGCCTCCAGTTGGAATCCGGAAAGATCATTTTGGTTTGAGTTGGGAAGATGCAATTCGAGCCCTTGAAATCTGTAAGGAGTATGGCCTGGACGTTGCTGGCTTCCATGTTTTCCGCGGATCATATAGTTTTGCCAAGCTTGCTAACTCTACTGCGCAAGCTGCACTAAAAATTGTAGAGACATTTGAGGATTCTCTAGGCTACCCGCTCTCGCTTGTGAACCTTGGAGGTGGCTTCAATTCGAACTGGGAGGATGAGAATTTTGATTTTAACCAATATCGAAGTCTTCTTTCAGAATTTCCTTCCCATATCAGTATTATCCATGAAAGCGGGCGGGCCATTATGGAGTCTGCTGGCTACTTTGTTACTGAAGTGCGCTATGTGAAGTCGATAGAAGGGCGCCGTTACGGTGTTTGTAACGGGGGATGGCCCAGAATTTTCTATTGGCCAAAACGGAAAGTGCTTTCAAGCGATTCTCGCAACCCCTGGTCTTACGCGAAGGCACTGTAGTTAAACCTGAGGAAGAGGCCGGTAGCTGCTTTTTGGTCGGCACATCCTGTAACAAAGAGGATGTGATCGGTGAGGTTAAAGAGCTTGAGGTAAAGCCTGGAGACCTGGCTATTTTTAGTCATTGTGGTGCTTATAACGCGAGCTATACCGTCGCTCCTTTCCTAAGCCTGCCGTCCGCAAAATCCTACCTGATGGAGTAGTTCATGGAATTGCAATCCATTGCTGGCGGCTTTGTCGCTGACCAGCTCGCATCGATTTCGCCTGTTCCTGCGACCTTTCAGAGCCTGCTGGAGCGGGCCTGCATTCGCTTATTTGATGCCTCGATGATTATTGAAGACCCGCTGACTGACTTGGCTCCGCTTAGGGAGCCCTCAGTAAAGCAGCCTTTAGAGCAGTTTGAGCAGACCTACGTAATCGATCAGATTATTGATAGGGTGCGGGATGAAGGGCTTTCGGGGCATTTCCATGAAATGATCGGGCTTTTTGGCTCCATTATGATGAGCCTGACTGCCACAGATGAGCAATTAGCGCAGGTGAACCATTGGGTAGAGGAGGGGATTTTTGGCCACTTCTTAATGACGGATCCCGGCGGGCCCAGCCTGCAAAGTTGGAAGACTGAGCTTAAGGATAGTGACGAGGGCTTGGTACTCAATGTTAATAAGATGCATGGTATTGAAGCCCAGAAACTTGGGTTTGCCATGGTTGTAGCGAAACAGGCTGCGCGTCCATTTCCAATCAC
This sequence comes from Microbulbifer sp. MLAF003, assembly GCF_030012965.1. Classification (NCBI taxonomy): domain Bacteria; kingdom Pseudomonadati; phylum Pseudomonadota; class Gammaproteobacteria; order Cellvibrionales; family Microbulbiferaceae; genus Microbulbifer; species Microbulbifer sp. MLAF003. Next base: position 2,974,546 of record NZ_CP120232.1, on the reverse strand, counting down.
GGTGATGTTGCCCCCTGATCTTTGTGCTGAATTAAAACAGCTACCTGTTGGAAAGCCTTTCCTGGATGGCAGGCTGCAGCTTGGTAATTGTCAAGGCAGTGTGCAAGTCTCTAAAGATATGTTACTCAGTAAGGGGGTTGGGTAGTGTTAACCGTTTCCTTACTTTGGTTCGTCCCCGTTTTGTAAAGTCCTTGATGCACTTTGTGCTGTGGTTAAAAGATCAGGGAGAGGTAGAGCTCTCAGTTACAGATCAGGGACATATTGAATACCTCATTTACCTGTGCAACGAGCAGACTTCGGCAACGATCTTTTCAATGCACAGTGTAAACAGGGTATTAGCGACAAAGTTTGCCAGTAATGAACTGCTTCTCGATATAGTGGCTTCTGGCAAGGTAAAAAATAAGGCTCGCCAGCGTGACTTGTTGGCATTTACCAAAATGGAAGGAAGCTCCTACCGCTGCTTTTTCGAGATCTATAGCAAGGCGAAAGGGCACCGGGTATGAGTTTGTATTTGAAGTCTGCCGCTTTCACTCCTATCGAAAGTATTACTTTTTCATCGAGCGGAAGTCTCCGTAGTGCTTTTGCTCACGTCAGTGAAATTCTCTTTGAGCAGAGTACTCGTGTACTTGAAGCAATTTCCCCGGTTATAAGGAAAGAGATCGGCCGCCACTTTCTTTGCTCAACAATGATCGAATTGCCCTTTACAACAGGCGCTATTGCGGAGAGTGATTTGAATGTTGTGGGAAAAGAGCAGCACGTCCCTGTGACCAGCTTTGTGAATACTTATGAATGCGCCTCGTGGGGCTATAGCCTTCGTTATTATTTAAAACAGAACCCTGATGCCCGTTATGTCATGGTCAGTATTCTGGATGCCAATGTACTGGACTTAAGTTTTTGGCAGAGTAATGAAAACTGGGGAAATAGCGGATTTGGTCTTTGTACTTTGCTGTTGGAAGTGGAATCATTTGAAAAACATGATATCACTGCAAGCTGTGCTGTTACCTATAATACAACCCCCGAGTTTGCAACGATTATCCGAAAAATGGCAGCTGGTAGGGACGACCTCACATTATCATTGCCATTCTTCCCAGAAAATATTCGTCAAATTTTTACCAAATTGCTCAATGGTTTCAAGCAACTGCCCGATTTACATGACAGGTGGGGTCACTGTTTTGGTAGTGATCCCTGGTTGAATATTATCTGTCACGGTGTCAATGGTGATTTTCATCAGCCAAAAAAAATACTGGCCTGTTCTATTGCATTAAATGGCTACTACTGTACGGCAGAGGTGTGTGTTGACCAGCAGAGCACCTTTTATCTGTCGGAGGCAGTATGAGTAAATTGATAGAAATTACTGCTACGCTGGTTCGTAATCCATACCCAGATCTACCTAAGCTCTGTGCAGCCAGGACTTTGCCTTTACATAGGGAAGAGGATTTTGAAGCGATATCTATTCTTCCGGTGAATAGTAACCCGATGATGCTGAACTTTGCCGAGCACTATCGTTTGATCGTCGAGTTGCTCGGTTGTATTAAGAGTTTTGAAGCCAGGATTGATACGTACCTGCTTAGGATACAAATGCCTGCAGGTGGGCGTATGCCTAAAGAGTTTCTCGATGAGAAGGTCTTGATGTTACAGGATGTACGCGCTGAAGAGGCATTCCTTCAACGTGAAGGAAAACCATATATTGCTATTGAAGACACACTCCCTCGGCATCCATTAGAGGCGGGGAATAATAAAATCCAAATTCGAATTGCCTGCGAGCAGGACCCTTCCGATTTACATTGGAATTTAGTGGAAGGTATTTCAACCAAATTAAAAGCCGTTGGATTTGATGCTGTAGAAATGACAGTCAAGGACAGGACCGCGTAGACATGTATATCAAAAGCCTGTGGTTGGACAATAAAGGGGAGACGGAGCAGCTAGTACAATCGCTGAATCAGTATCTGGATGGTTTTGCTGAACTTCCTGAGCTTATCTATATCGTATCTGCCGGGGAGGCGAATGTGCTGCTCGAGCAGCGCGTAATGCAGTTTATTACGGAGCTGGAAGAGTCCGCCCACAATATTCTTTTCGTAGGTAGTGCTTGTACCAGCTTTCATGCTGCGATCCTTAGTTATTCACGGCGAGCTGAAGCAGATGCGTTGATTATCAACCTGGAGGTGGGTAAGGAACGTCAGCAGGAATGCCTGGACTCCCTGGGCATAGGCGTGAAAGCAGGACAAGATGGCCTCAGTGTAATTACCGGTGTAGCAGTCACCTGGATTACCAGAAAATATCACGAGCAGAGCATCTGTCAGATTTCAAGTTGTGACATTTTATCGCAGTCCCCGTCATTGACTGGCGCACACGAGCTGGTAAAGAGTCTAAAGCGAATCATGTCCGTCAATTTCGATGATGCGAGTCAGGTAGTTTCCTTTGATATTGAATCCAAGTGGGCCAAAGGATTATTGAAAGGATTCTCTGGCGCAGAAAGGTCAACCTGGCTGCCAAGTATTGAAAAGGATGGCCTGCATTATTTGAGTATCAAACCGCTAGCTGAGATTAGAAAGTACTTTCTTGAGAAAAAACTTGAGAATCTTTGGCTGATAACACTCGGTGGTGGTGGTAGAGCAGGGTGTATAAAGGTAGTGAGTCCCGCAATCGACCGAGCTAGATTGCTTTCCAGATTGGTCCATACCGAGACGCTGTCTTTGGAGGATGCCTTTTCCGATTTTAGTACGGCGCAGCATATCGGAGACACGTTAGGGCAGGACTACCTTCCACATGTACGTGAAGCCTTGAGTTACCCCAAAAGAAAGTATCGGGGAAGGCACAATCAAATATTTCACTGGGTGCTAAATTCTGGCAGCTGGCGATCCCTTTTAGAGAATCAAGGAGCCAAACATGGGTAGAAATATCTACAAGGCTGATTTAAGGGAATTCAAATTCCTGATTGAAGACCAGTTTCACCAAGCCCGAACCCTGTTTGAGCACCCGCTATATAAAAATTGTACGCCAGAAATATTGGATGATATTTTGTTGCGTGGAAAGCAGTTTTCCTATCAAGTCTTAGGGCCAGGTTACCAGGAAGCTGATGAACAAAGTTGCCACCTTGTAGATGGCAAGGTTCAACTCCCCAGTGCCTTTCCTGAAATGTGGAAACGTTTCAAGGAGGAGTGGGGGAATATGGCTGCTGTGGATGGGGCACAGGATACCGGTCTGCCGCCTTTCGTTATGCAGATGCTCCTGGAAATGTTTATGGGCGCCAACCCCAGTTTTATGACATATGGAGGTTTCTGCCTGCCATCCGCCACTTTGGTAGAAAAGTACGGCAGTGATATCCAAAAGGCGCTCTTCAAGGACAAGCTGGCAACCTCCGAGTGGACTTCCTGTCTTTGCTTGACTGAACCTCAGGCTGGCAGTGACGTTTCCCTGGTGGAAACCAAAGCTACTCGCCAGGAAGATGGCACTTACTTACTAAGTGGTGAAAAATATCTGATCAGCGCCGGTATGCATGACCTGACAGGTAATACCATTTATTTTGTAATGGGCAGAGGAGAGAAAAGCGGATCAGGTACCTATGGGTTATCTTGCTTTATAGTGCCCAAATATTGGGTAGAAGAGGATGGCAGCCTGGGAGCTTTCAATCACGTGGAGTGTATATCCCTGGCTGATAAAATGGGTTTTAAAGGCTGCGCCAATACCCATCTGACTTTTGGCAAAAAAGGCCAATGTCGGGCTTATTTGTTGGGCGACAGAGAGAATGTCGGCCTACTACAGTTTCTCACCCTGATGAACCAGGCCAGGATAAGTACCGGTGTTTATGCACTGGGGATGGCTTCCTCTGCTTATTACAATGCGCTGGCCTATGCCAGTAAGCGTCTTCAAGGCAAGCGGTTCCATGAGAGTTTCAGCTCAACAGCCAGCCGTGTAAATATTGTTGAGCATGTGGATGTTCAGCGTATGTTGCTGGAGATGAAATCCAAGGTGGAAGGCTGTCGTGCGCTGATTGCCAAGTTGACCCTTTCGGAAAGTCTCCTGAAAACTTTTGCCGGTGATGCCGACAAAAAAGCGGAGATAGCCCACCATCAGGGTCTGGTAAATCTACTTACTCCAGTTGTTAAGGCCTATATCAGTGATCAGGCCTGGAGAATCTGCGAGCTGGCGATTCAAACCTGTGGTGGTCAGGGTTACTTGAAAAGTTTGGGTATTGAGCAGTATGCCCGAGATATCAAAGTGCTGGCCATCTGGGAGGGCACCAACTATATCCAGAGCCAGGACCTTATTCGAGACAAGCTCGGCCTGGGCAATTCCAGCAAGCTCTTTCAGGTATATAAGACTGAAATCGACGCATTTATTGGCAGGGCGGCAGACTTCCCACAATTCAAGGGGGAGTTTGATCATCTGAAGCAGTCCTTTGAACACTTGGAGGCAGCCCTGAAGGCTGTTCATGTCTGGGTCCGGACCAAAGAGATGTTTAAAATCCCAGCGTACAGTACACGTATCCTGCACATGATGGGGGATATTACCCTGTCCTGGTTATTACTCGAAGCCGCCTGTGCAGCCTCCAGCAAATTGAGTAAAGAAGATTCAGATAAAGCTTTTTACGAGTCAAAGATACTTAGTGCCAAGTTCTTTATTCGCAATGAGTTGCCCAGAAGCAGGTTTACGCTGGAGGTAATTCAAGACCCTGACTCTTTCTGTGGGGTCGACTCGCCGGTTTGGGCCTCACTGCTCAGTGATGTGGAGTAACTGTAATGAAAGCAGTCGAACAATTAGAAAAAGAATACGACGTTGTCATTATTGGTGGCGGTTGGGCCGGCTTGACCCTTGCGCGCCAGATAAGGCGAGGCAGTAAGGAAATCTCAATCCTTGTTGTAGAGGCCAGCGAGGAGTTTCGGGGGAAAGTTGGTGAAGCCACTGTCGAAATGACAGGCCACTATTTTATGAAGCAACTGGGGTTGGTGAACTACCTATACCGTAATCACTTACCTAAAAATGGTCTGCGTTTCTTTTATGACAAGCCTGATCACAGCTTGTCGCTCACAGAAATGAGTGAGCATGGGACTACCAGCATTCCACCGCATCCGGCCTTCCAACTGGATCGGGCCCGCTTGGAAGAAGATCTGGTGGAGATGAATCGCGCAGACGGTATTGAAGTTGTCATGGGGGTGAAGGCCAAGGCACTCAATATAGAACCAGCAGATAAACGACACTCTGTGCTGGTGTCTGCCGGGGATTACAGTTCGGAGATTTCTACACATTGGTTAGTGGACTGTAGTGGTCGAAACCGATTCACCAAAAAGCATAAAAAACTAACCCGGCAGAAAAATGTGCCTGAACACTTCTCTGCTTGGGGGCGTTTCAAGAATATCCAGGATATAGATTCCATGGGTGATGAGGCTTGGAGAAAACGGGCGTTTGGCCGTTTCCTCTCTACCAATCACTTTGCAGGGGATGGCTATTGGGTATGGTTTATCCCTTTGAGTGGTGGCTACACCAGTGTTGGTATCGTTGGAGAAAAGGCTAAATTTGAGAAACCACCTACTAAGCGCGATAGCTTCCTGAATTTCCTGGCGGAATATCGTGCGATTGCGGAGTTGTTGGAGGGTGCGGAGCTTGTGGATTTTGAGGCCTGGGGCCAGCTAGCTTATCGTGCGGACGAATTTATTTTTCCAGATCGTTGGGCAACTTCCGGCTTTGCTTCTATGTTCCTGGACCCGCTATTTAGTGGGGGCGATATGATCGCCCTGTTCAATGATCATATTTCCAAATACATTCTTATGGATCTTTGTGAATCTGACAGAGATAAAGCTCAGGAAGTACTGGATCATCAGTTACCGGTTGCCAACCAAACAGTAAAAGAGTTTTACCAGGGACTTTATGCACATGTGGCTAATGTGTATCCGGTCATTGACTCCGCCGAACTGTGCTCGCCGCTACTGGCTTACAATACTGCGGCCTATTTCTTGGAAATAGCCTGGGATTATATGTCTGGAAATTACCTTGACCAGGAATACTGGCAACGCAAGAGCTACCTGCGTCGCGGCTATATGGCTCTTGAATTAATACTGCAAAAGCAGCTGATAGATACCGCTGAAGTACTCAAGTCCGAGGGGCGCTACTACCGCCGAAATGATGAGGGCTTTTTCGAATCTGGAGCCGATCATTATAAGTATTTTGTTTACTTGATGGGTACCAGTGGCAAAGATGGGTGGCGTATTGATTTAAGGGTCAAGCTCTGGGTGGAGATGTTCCTTAAAGTAATCGAAGCTAAATTGGATCTACCGATGCTTGCCAGTAGGATGGTTGTGCAGCAAAGTATTTTATTGCCGGACCTTTTGGAGAGGCCCAACCTGAATGTTGGGGACAAAGATTGGCTCCTGAATAAAATCTCAGACAAATTATCCGAAACGCTCTCCGAAGAAACCGAGTTCCCGGTTCAGGCTAAGATTAATGAAGATACCTTTCACACTGATATGGTGAACGTTGTGGACCCCTCAGGTGATCTCACTGAAGTTGAGCTTGAAAAGCTTTCTAAGAAAGCCAAGGCACTCTGGGGGCAAACTCAGGAATATATAGCCATGCCGGGTATGGTGCCTGTATTTCTGGCATTTGCTCGTAGCCAGCCTGATAGCATTATGGATTCAGTAATAGACCAGAGGAAAATGCAGGGTATGAATCGAGAAGTCTCTGAAATTAATGTTGTGGAGGCGGTGTGATTCAGGAGTTTTTTAAGGCCAGGGATGGTAAGAGCCTGGCATTTCGCTGGTTACCAGCGGATGATACTGAGACTGCACTAATTTGTATGCACGGTAGTACTTTTAGTAGCCAGTGGTATCTGATGTTTGGACGTATGTTGCACAGGCAGGGGATGACCATTTGTCTACCCGACTGGCGTGGCCATGGCAAAAGTGAAGGCCGTCCAGGTGACCTGGACTATCCAGATCAATTACAAGACGATCTGCATGATTTAATTAATCACCTGAAACAGCGCGGAGTACGTCGTATTATTTTGGGGGGCACAGTGCAGGTTCTCTTGCGTGCTTAAGATACCTTGGGATATATGGTACCCAGGACATAGTGGGTTTCTTCGCTATTGCTCCGCCATTAACCCAGGCAGAGGAAACCAGGAAGTACGATATTGCTACCTCAGGCCTTGAGTACTTTATCCGTTACTTCCGCAAGAGAAGACATGCACGGCCGATGGCGGGTCCTGAGCAACAAAATTTGCCTAAAATAAATCTGTGGAAGTATTGGCTGGCAATGCTCTTTCCTGTTTTCAGGCGGATGGCTGTGCTGAGCTTTCCTCCAGTGGGGTCGGATGCCGGTAACCAGGGTAGAGTTCTTGATTGTAGCTTTAATCTCCTGAGCGCTTATACAATCAAAAGATATACGGATCTGTTTGCCAGTCTGGATATTCCGTGCCACATCACAGTCGGTGAGCATGATGAGGTGGTCGACGCTCATATTCTGTATACAGTGATGAACTGGTATATATCTCCCCAGGTTGAGTCTTGTCTGACCGAGATTCCAAAAGCCACGCATATGTCAGCTATTTCGGCATCGGCCAAACCACTTTCCAGCTGGTTGGATAAGGTAGTTGAGCGTCAGCTGGAGGCAAGCCTGTGAAGCAAATGGTTTACGATGTTCCGGGTGTGGAATCCGTAACTCTGGCAGTTGGAGCAGAGCTTTCCCTACTTAATTTATATCCTGCCAAATACAAAAAGTCAGAAGCTATTCCACTTGTAGATCATGACTCTGTGATTCAGCGAAGTGATCGCAATAGCTTTCATATTAAGCTTGGCAAATCATTCAGTTTGCCCCTTTATCACTTCCTCTTTAATGAACAGTTATATATAGGAAGATGTCTATCTTCTTTTATAGCGGTGGGTGCCGATAAAGTTGATCCTCATTATTTAATCGAACTGGAATACTTTGGTTTTCCGACAGAGCGAAAAAGCCTGCTGAAAAATGTCCATATGCTTTTTCCTGGCGATGAAGTGATGATTAATGCAGAAGAGCTTATTTGGCTGGATGAAACCTTGCCGGAGCAACCGGGTTTACATGCGACTTTGGTGAAACCTCAAGCAAAAGGGGATGTAGTTTACAACCTTCTGCCCAAAGTGGCTACGGACCTGTTTTCTCCTTTCGATCATGTATTTTTTGCCGAAATTTCACAGCAACTACAAGACAATGAAGATTCGGTTCTTGAAATATCCAAAGATAGTCTGCCGAAAAATTTTGGGCTTAATAAAGAAAGGGCTGATGTCTTTAATGGAGCCCACAAGTCCAACGTAGTTGAGGGGGTTGATCTACAAGAATACACCGATCAGATCAATGGCTTAATCAAGTCAAGCTGGGAGGCTTCGGGAAGTAAAGAGTCCCTAGGTTGCTATCTGGCAGAGCAGTTTTACTATCCATTTATTCTGTTCCAGCTCAATACATTAGCTGCTGGAGCTGGTAAGGAAATCAGGGTTGTTGAATCAGCAAATCAGGAAAACAGTGTAGCGCCGGTATTTTCTTTGGACGATGCCCCAATAGTAAATGTCTATGAATCATTTCAAAGGGTATTCTTTTACGGTAACCAGTGGCTTTCTCGCGTATGGTTTTTTATTCCACCCATGATTAGTGCCAAGATTATTAAACGGCAACAGAAATATTCCGGCGGTGAACAGCATATATGTATATATGCCCTTACTCTGGATTATTTGTTGCGATTCTATCCCTTAAAAGTTGGTAATGTTATTGGAGATTAGGTATGTCTACAGCAGTCGTAGAGAGCAAAGTACAGGAACTCTGTGAGCAGATAGCTCTTATGCTGAATGTTGATTCCGTCGATGCGGATACTCCCATCGCTGAGCTTGGTGTTGATTCACTCAATATTGTTGAAGTGATACTAATTTGTGAACAGCTTTATCCTGGAGTTATGAGTCCTGAAAATCTGGTGTTTGATGAACACACCACTCTTAAAGAAATGGATAACCAATTACTTGAGAATTCTGTCGAGATGTAAATCTCTTATAGGGGGTAGCCCATGTTAAAGAAAGTGCTAACAATTCTAATAAGCAGCCTTTTTATCGGAAATATTGTTGCCTGGTTTTCAGGGGCAGCTCCCATAGATTTTAAAAAGGTCGCTTATAGTAAATCAGAAACAGAGCAGTTGCAGTTCCTTAAGGCGGAGCTTGAACAGGATCAATCTGACACAGAGTTGATGCTGCAGCTTGGTCAACTGTACAGCTATCACAATGAAATAGATCGAGCAGATGAGTTATTGAGCCTTGCTTACCAGAAAGATCCTGACAATATGCTGGTTAAGGCTGCCTACTTCTCTAATGACGGGAAGCTGGCCGGGGCTATGTTTGATCCCGTTATGGGGATCTACAAGCTCTATCGGCTGCGTAATGCGATGAGCCAAGTGGATGCGGCCGCAGTACAGGCGAACTCTGATTTTAATGTACGCTTGGTTCGTTTACTGACTTTCTCTTTTGTTGGTGAGATCAGCGGTCACTTTGATCGGGTCTTTGAAGATGAAGACTGGTTTAATGCGGTAATTGATGAAGACCCTGCGGCTTTACCTGCTGAGGTCAGGCAGCTGGTATATCTCGCTCTTGCCAATGCCTATTGGGTTAAGGGGCAGGAAGATAGTTCCGAGTTTAGTATAGCCTCTGACTATTTTCAGAAGGCAGAAAGTCTGGCTGACTGTCCCTCGACAATGCAGGATGCTTGCAAGCAATTAAGTCAAATGGTTGTAACCCTGGGCAAAGCCTAATGCTGGTTGAACTTAATAATGTATCTAAACGCTATGCGATGGGTGATGTTTGGGTGGATGCGCTCAAAGAAATCACTCTTTCCCTGGATAAAGGCGAATTTTTAGCTGTTAAAGGCCCGAGTGGCAGCGGAAAGAGCACCTTGCTGAATATTTTGTCTGCACTTGATCAGTGCGATTCCGGCACCGTTCAGGTAGGGGTTAATGTCGGGGCGTTGGGCGAGCACAAGCGCTCGAGGTTCCGCAACCGGCATATTGGCATCGTGTTTCAGTCCTTTAACCTGATACCGGTACTGACCGCTTTGGAAAATGTGATGTATCCACTGACTCTCAGGGGGTGAAAGATGCAAAGCCGCGGGCTTTACAGGCACTGAAAGATGTCGGTCTAGAAAAGCAGGTTAATCAGAGGCCTACACAACTGTCTGGTGGGCAGATGCAACGGGTAGCCATAGCCCGGGCGATTGTTACACGGCCCGATATTGTGCTGGCTGACGAGCCTACTGCAAATCTGGACTCAAAAACCTCTGAAAATATTATGGCGTTGATACAGAAACTGAATAAGGAGCAGGGGGTCACCTTCGTTATATCCACACACGATAATTATGTGACCAGCCTGGCTTCCAGAGTTATTACTATTCTGGATGGAAAATTAGTGGGAGATAGTCTTGCTGAAAATAGGCAGGCCAATAAATATTCAGAAACTGTTCTTGATGAGTCGGGGGTAGAGGTATGAAGTTATTTGCTCAGCAATATGCTCTGAGATTTTTTGTTATCTTTTTTATTTTAGCCAGCCATCTATCAAAAGTATGGGCTGAAGAATATATACCACCCACTGAGATTCCCCCTGAGAATAGTGAGCGGGCTTTACTGATAGCTGGATTAAATGAAAATTCCACCCCGGAACAAAAAAAGTTGCCTACTTAGCCGAGCTGGCATTGCTCACTTCCTCGGCCGATACACAAGTGGCACAAGTGGAATTGCTGGAAGAGAAGATCACTCAATTACTGAAGTCACAGGATAATGATTCAGAACTAAGTGCCGCCCTGGGTTCAGCGATCTCGTTTCGATCCAGTTTTTATACAGACCAGCTGGCAAAGCTTTCCTTATTCTCAAGAAGGGGAAATCGCATTATGGATAGAGCTGTTAAACAAGCCCCCTTTGACTTGGGTGCCCGGTTACAGCGCGGCATCAGCTGTGCAAATATGCCGGCGTTCCTTCGTCGAGCCCGCTATGCGGTTGAAGATCTAGAACTGGTTCAGCAACAAATAGGTGGGAAATATGGCGAAGAGTTCCAGGCATTTGTCGAGTTCTACCTGGCGCAGGCCTATAGTCGTAATAAGCAGGCAGAGAAGGCCCGAAGCCTTTGGGCAAAGCTGGCGGGCTCTGAAACCAATTGGGCGCAAAAGTCTCGCCAGGCGCTGGAGAAGTTGTAACCATGACTCTGGGTTGGAAAGTAGCACTGTTAAATATCCTGAGAAATGGACGGCGTAGTCTGATTACTCTGGCAGCAGTTGTATTTGGTTGCACGAGCCTGATTATATTTGGTGGCTTTGTGCAGTCTATGTACGATGGTATGCGTGAGAGTATGATTCGTTCGCAGTTAGGTCATATCCAGGTTTACGCAGAGGGGTTCGATCAGTATGGTAAGGCTGAACCAGAGAAATACCTTATCTCCTCTGCTGACTTAGTAGAGATTAGCGATGTAATTGAAGAGCAAATCCAGGCTTTGGTGGTGGCTCCACGACTAAATTTTAATGGGCTTCTCAGTGATGGAAAACAGTCTATAGCCATAACGGGGGTTGGTATCGATGCGGAGAAAGAAGTTCTCCTTTCCTCCGCTATTCATATTGTTGCAGGAGAGGACCTGTTTCCTGAAGATGCGGCTGCTGCGCACCTTGGAGAGGGGCTGTTTAATTCACTGGATGCTGAAATAGGGGACTATTTGACCTTGTTGGCTAGCACCCAGGATGGGGCGATCAATGCGGTGGATATCCAAATTGCTGGAGTGATTAGCACTGGTGTAAAAGAGCTGGATGATCGTCTACTTCGCGTCAATTTACCTCTTGCCCAGGAGTTGCTTTATACCTCAGATGTAACCAGGCTGGTTGTCCTTTTGGACGATACCAAAATGACCGACAAAGTCGTTGGTGATTTGCAAAGGATATTTCAACAGCAGGGTCTAAAACTGGAAATAAAGAGTTGGTGGGATCTGGCTGGTTATTATCACCAGGTCGTCGGGCTATTCAATGGTGTCTTTGGTTTTATTACAGTTATTGTATTGGTAATTGTGGCTTTAAGTATCTCCAACACCATGCTGATGGCAGTGATGGAGCGCACTCGCGAGATTGGTACTATTCGAGCCATGGGGGGAACCCCCACCCAGGTGGTCGGGTTAATTCTTCTGGAATCCGTATTCCTGGGTATTATCGGTAGTCTTTTAGGTCTACTTGTAGGCGTTCTGGCTGCTAAAGGTATCACCTATGCGGAGTGGATGATGCCGCGCCCACCGGGTAGTACCCAAGATTACCCTATACGGGTATTTGTAGTTTCTGAAATTTTAATCAAAACCTTTGTCTTGGGATTTTTCATCTCTTTGGTTTCCAGTATTTATCCTGCCGTGAAAGCATCCAGAATACCCGTAGTGAATGCTCTGAGGTTTACCTGATGTTAATGCGAGCTATCCAGTGACGTGAGGCTTAGAAAGAGTATTGTGATGGAAAAATATCGCTTTGGTTTTTGGATTGTGTTTTTGCTTGCTTTCAGTCTATCGTCAAAAGCTGAAGTGACAGCGGAATACCTGGTAAATCGACTGGATGAGGTCAGGGGCTATAGGGATCAAGGATTTGTATTCGATATCACTAATATCAGCTACAAAAAAGATAAAGAGCCCCGAACAAATACGCTCAGTGTTAAAGTCTTCAATGACAAATCCCTGATTCGTTTCGAGTCACCCGCCCGAGAACGGGGCCGGGCAATGTTGAAAGAAGACTCCAATATGTGGCTCTATATTCCGGGGACTCGCCGTATTATCCGAATAGCGCCATCGCAGCGTTTAATTGGGGAGACCAGTAATGGAGATGTAGTGGGCACTAACTTCTCCAGGGACTACAGTGCAAAAATTGTTGGTGAGGAATCAGTCGAAGCGCAGGAGTATTGGTTGTTGGAGTTAACTTCGATTGCTTCCGGCGTAGCATATACCAAAGTAAAGGTATGGATGGCAAAAGCCGACGGCCATCAACCGTTAAAAAGTGAGTTTTATTCCCGCTCCGACCGCCTCTTGAAAACAGCATTTTACAAAGAGTATAAAAAGTACTCTGGCGAATTGAAAGTACACAAGATTTTGTTAGTTGATGCACTGATGCAGGATAACTATACCTGGATGAAGTTTGATAATTACCAGCTTGAAGCGCTAGATCCGGCTATTTTTCAAAAGGCTTCTCTGGGTAGGCTGAATTAAAAGAAGTAAAGATCATGGCAAATCCTAGCTTGGTCCGGCAAAAGCTGGCTATTTTTTTGTGTATTGCTTCACTACCTCCCTTAGTCATTGCACAGGAGTATGAAGATCCGTTTTCAACCGAATCTTCCGAAGCCAATCTGGCGGGTGAGCTCGGTAGTGATATGTTGGAAAATTCTGCTTCATGGAACTTTGATGTCTCTGCTATTGCCTACCACCAGCAAAATAGCGTTAGGGACAATCAATACTTTAATCCTGGAGGGTTGGTTTTTCGTGAAAGGGAGTCTCAACTGGCATTGGATTTAAGTGGCCAGTTTTCTACCGGTTCTTATTTTTCCGCTTATACACGTTTAGCTCTCGTAGGGGACTATCGAGTAGATGAATCAGGAGGTGCTTCTGATGAGTTCAGCCACTACTTATTAGAAGGCTATTTATCCTCCTATTCCTCTAGTCGACGATTTGGAGTGAATGTTGGGCGCATGAAGCCACAGTGGAGCAATGGCTATAACTGGTCACCCGCAAATTTACTCAAGCCCGTTTATGATCGCCCAAACCTGGATACCGATGACCTGACCCAACAACAAGGGTGGGATATGGTTCATCTGGATTTTCGCTACGGGGATTGGAATACGGGTTTCTACTTTGCTGAAGTGGAAGATACCTTGGACCGAAATCTGGACCTTCCATTTGGCGATAGTGATTATCAGTATGCGTTGGTTTTCAACCGTGAGGGGGACCTGGATACTCGTCTGGTATTACACCAGCTAGAAGGTGGGGATATTAATGTTGCCCTTGGTTTAAGTGCACTAGCTGACGATAATATCACTCTAAGGTTTGAGGGCGCCTGGGAGCACCAGCGGGAGCTAGCACTGGCAGGTGATATGCAATACGCCGACCTGCAGGATCGCGGTTACTTGAAAGCAGTTCTCGGCACCCAAGTAAGTTTAAATGATGGTTGGGATATTACGGCAGAATATCTGTATAACGAACATGGTTATACAGCGGAAGATTGGGATCAGGTAATTGAGCAAATAGATGTAGCTAAGCTGAATCTCACTCAGCCAGGCTTTTCCCTGACAAGCCTACAAACAACAGAGGCGCACACAGCTTTTAATTTCCTGATTGATAGCTTCGGCTTGTTATCTGTGGGGCAGCTACGACGGGAATATCTGTTTTTTATGTGGGGCAATACGCGTGTAGAGCGTAAATTCCAATATCGTCAAAGTATCCAATACAATATTGACGATCAGAGTCAATACCACAATCTGGAATTTATCCAGAATTGGACAGAACATTTCAGTACAAGGCTTCAGGCTCAAGTATTTTCCGGCTGTGATAACTGTGAATTTGGCCTGATTCCCAGTGAGCATCTACTGCGATTGAGTTTCTATTACGATTTCTAGTTTTTTTATACTAGAGGATGTATAACTGGAATAGCAAAGTGTTCTCTGATACTTATATAGAATTAACAGGTCTATTTAGCCCAAAGTATTTAATAGTTTCCAGTAAGTAGTACTTCATATTTTTTTGCTTTTTCGAGATTGCCAGATTCACGATGAATAGAGATTATTGCCTGCAATATATCTGGTGAGGATGGGAACTGATCCAATCCTTTTTCAAGTACTGAAAGTGCCTGCAATGGTTCTTTGGCCGAGTGTAAGGCAATAGCATATACGTAGATATAGCGACTATTGGTTTCCTGGGCTTCTGCAGCTTGTTGCAAAAAGTAAATTGCCTCTGAGTGGCGGCTCTGCCGTATCAAAGATAGCCCCAAGGAGTGCTGAACTGCCGCTTTGCTTTCGGCTCGATTCAGGCCTTGCCGCAGTAGTTTTTCAGCCTCCTCCTCACGCTCCTCAACTCGATACAGGTCCGCCAGATTCACGTAGGCAGGGACATAACAGGGGGCACTCTTAATTGCTCGCCGAAAAAAACTTCTGCCTGGCTGGAATTACCTCTCTGTCTGTGTAGTTCGCCCAGATTGACCAGGGATTCCGGGCGATCACTATTAAATAACTCTGAGGCGGTGTACTCCTTAAGTGCTGTGTAAAACTGCTTCTGAACGGGGCCTGGGTAATTATTTAGGGGCAATGATCCCAGTGCATTGGCGGCTAGCGAGCGTGTTATGCGTTCACGCTCAAAGAGAAGGGGAATGCCCAGTGCCGGGCGAAATTGTGCTGGTACTCTATCCAGTGATTGGGCTAGAGCCAAACTGAGAAGCGGTTCGTTACCTTGCGCTATTGCCTGTAATAGCTGGGCGGAATGACGTGTGAAATACTGGGGGAGTAGGGTTACTGCGGTCGCCCTCGCAATTGCTGGCTGTGTGGAATCTGTAATTAGCTGGCTTAGTTTTTTCTCTCCATCGATTGCTTGGAAAAATCCTGCGTGAAGCGCTTCGCCGTAATGAGACTTGTCGGGGGCGCCGAACTTTCTGCGCAGTACATCAGTTGCCCATTGGTTGGTTTGTTCCTGGTGGCAGCTGAGGCAGGCATTGGGTGTGTTTAACTTATCAGAAAGGTCTGGCCTTGGGATTCGAAAACTATGATCCCGACGGCTATCTACCTGCATATAGTTTTTTGATGGCATATGACAATTGACGCATCTTGCACCGGAGCTATTAACAGGGTGAAGGTGGTGATCGACTTGCGCAAATTTTTCCGGGAGGTGGCACTGGGAACAGACACCATCGCTATTACTGCGCAGCTGTAAGCTATGTGGTTCATGGCAATTGCTACAGGTAACTCCTGCTGCATACATTTTACTCTGCAGGAATGAACCGTAAACATAGACTTCCTCGTTAATTTGACCATCTATATGATAGAGCGGCGGTAGCAGCAGGGCGGGATTATAGTGATCCAGAAATTGGCTGCCAGCTTTTGCGCCGGGAAAGAAAGTAGTGCGCCTGGAGTGACACTGGGCACAGGTTTGTAGCTCTTGATTTTTTTGGATACCTTATTTTTGGCAATGCCACTTTCATGGTCCATTTCCCAATTGGTCGCCCTGACCGAATGCAGTTCAACAGGAAATCCAAAATTTTTGATCTTTAACTGCTTGTTCTCAGCCCACTCTAGATGTTTGGATGCTGACCCGTGGCAGGACTCACAAGCAACATTGATTTCGGACCAGCTGGTTTTAAAGCTATCGGTATTTAGGTCGTAATTTTTTTGTAGTTTTGTGGAGTGGCAGTCCGCACACATAAAATTCCAATTTTGATTGATGCCGCTCCAGTGTAGGGAGTGCTTATGTGAGATCTTCTCATCTGGATATAGGTGGAACCATCGCTGCCCCCCTCTGCCTTGGACCGACTATCCCAGGCGATACTGAGTGCCTGAAGGCGTCCGCCGGGAGACTGAATCAAGTATTGTTGCAGTGGTACTGCGCCAAATGTATAGGCAATAGGAAAATCTTTTAGCTCGCCGTTGGCCCCATCAGTATTGACGTAATAGTCCCCTTTCTTTTTATAGAAGGTGGAAGTAATACCCTCATAGGTAAAAGTTGACTGATTAAAATCGCCGAGGATACTCCCTTCATTCGCTTCCTGCATTGCAAAAGCATGGTGGGAACTTTGCCAGGCGCTGGTCTCTTCCTTATGGCAGTGAGCGCAAAATTTAGACCCTACATAAGTCGTTTCTTTATGCGCAGCTTGATCTATCTGCTGATTATGAGTTGTGGAGGTATCGAGGTTTTTAACCTTATCTACTTTGGACATACTGCGATCATTCGGCCCACAAGCAATCAGAGCTTGAAGACTCAAGAGCACGACAAGTCGGGAAATACCGCTGACTATATTTATCATAATTCTTGCGTAGTCCTGAATAACCCAGTTCGGCTCTGGGATTGCTAAAGCAAGATTAGTTCATTCGCCGCCAAAGAGTAACGTTTAACCATTAGGGTGGTTTGTGGGTATGGTCAGGATTCAAGCGTATCTGTTTGCATATGGCTTACTCGTGTCAGCATATGCCTGCTTTGCTAACGAACGTGGTAGTGCGCCACTTCCTTCATGGAATAGTACTACTGCAAAGTCCGCTATCGTAACATTCATCGATAAGGTCACTCAGGAAGGTAGCGCAGATTTCATCCCTCCTGAACAACGTATAGCCGTATTTGATAACGATGGAACCTTATGGGCAGAAAAGCCAGCCTACTTTCAGCTGCTCTTTGCTATGGATGAAGTAAAGCGGTTGGCACCGGAACACCCTGAATGGAAGTCGGAGCAGCCTTTTGCGGCGATTCTCAACGATGACATGATCACCTTGTTGGCACAGGGAAGAACCGGTTTGGAGAAAATGATCGGTGCGACTCATGCCGATATGACCAGAGAAGAATTTAATAAAGTTGTTGCTTCCTGGCTTAATACAGCCAGAAATCCGCTCACAGGAAAGCACTACATTGCTATGTACTACCAGCCAATGCGAGAGCTATTAAATTTCCTGCGCTCGAAAGGATTTAAAATTTATATAGTTTCTGGAGGTGGCGCAGATTTTATCCGTGTGTTTTCTGAACAGCTATACGGTATTCCTCCAGAGCAGGTTGTTGGTAGCCGACTGAAAGCCCGCTATGAGGATGGTGATGGCAAGCCGCGTGTTATCACTACTGATGATGTCGAATTTGTGAATGATAAAGAAGGCAAACCTATCGGTATTAGCCAGATGATTGGCCGCCGTCCGATTTTTGCCGCTGGAAACTCCGATGGGGACCTGCAGATGTTGGAGTGGGTAACATCAGGCCCTGGGCCGCGTTTTGGGATGTTGATTCATCATACCGATGCAAAAAGGGAGTGGGCTTATGATCGCAATTCCAGGGTGGGACGCTTGGATAAAGCGCTAAAAGCTGCGAAACCCAATGGCTGGACGGTTGTAGATATGGCCAAGGACTGGAAGGTGATATTTCCCGTCGTACAAACCGCCGAAAAAGAGGACAGAAATGGTGAAAAAGTACATGCGCCAAATTAATCAAATCTTTCGCCAGGGAAGCATATCGAGCAGTGTTGGTATAGCAGGCACCAATGGGTAAAGACTTGTCTAATCTTGCTGTATTACCCCTCAAAGAAAGTGCAAGATTTGAACTCTGGCACCAATAACAGGGGTCATATTCTGGATATCAGGCAAGGTGCTTTTGTTTTGATATGAGCCCGCAAAGCGAGTGATGAGGTCCGTCATGTATTCACTTTTCCTGCTGTCGCGACGAGTAGCAGTGGCTATTGGTTTACTTTGCTGTCTTCAGTGGCAAGTTAATGCTCAGCCTCAGCCTCAGCCTCAGCCCCAACTCGGAGAACAAGAGCAACTTGAAAAACAACCGGAGAGCCCTGCTCAAGCTCAGTCCCAGCAAGGTAAACCCCAACCTCAAATGCCAGAAAAACCAAATATCCTGGTGATCTGGGGAGATGATATCGGTATCTGGAATATCAGCTTTAACAGTCGCGGCATGATGGGATACGCGACCCCAAATATCGATCGGTTGGCAGTTGAAGGGTTGTCATTTACCGATTACTACGGCCAGCAATCTTGTACTGCTGGGCGTGCAGCTTTCCTGGCAGGCAACGTTCCGGTGCGAACTGGAATGACCAAAGTAGGACTCCCGGGAGCCAAAGAGGGATGGCAAAAGAGTGATGCGACAATCGCTACGGTGATGAAAAGCCTTGGATATGTTACAGGGCAGTTTGGCAAGAATCACCAAGGTGACCTGGATGAGCACCTGCCGACTAATCACGGCTTTGACGAATTTTTTGGAAATCTCTATCACCTCAATGCGGAGGAAGAGCCGGAAAATCGTGACTATCCCAAAGATCCAGAGTTCCGCAAAAAGTTTGGTCCTCGTGGAGTCATAAAGTCCTTCGCTGGGGGCACTATTGAAGATACCGGCCCACTGACCAAGAAACGGATGGAAACCATTGATGATGAGACTCTTGCTGCGGCCATAGACTTTATCGAGCGTGCTCACCAGGACGGAAAGCCATTCTTTGTGTGGTGGAATGCCACCCGAATGCACTTTCGCACTCATGTACGGGAGGAGCATACAAATCTGGCGGGCCCGAACAGTAATGAATATATGGACGGTATGGTGGAGCACGATATCCTGGTAGGGAAGTTACTCAGCCTGCTGGATCGCCTGCAAATTGCCGATAATACCATCGTGTTCTATTCAACCGATAACGGTCCTCATTTCAATACATGGCCTGATGCAGCGACTACCCCCTTCCGCAGTGAAAAGAACTCAAACTGGGAGGGGGCCTATCGGGTCCCTGCCTTTGTACGCTGGCCGGGTAAATTCCCGGCAGGAACCACATTAACCGGTATTGTTTCACATGAAGACTGGTTGCCTACTCTGGCTGCTGCAGGTGGAAATCCCAATATTAAAGAGCAATTAAAGTCAGGGGTGGAGCTGGAAGGTCGGCAATATCGAAACTATGTCGATGGTTACAATATGATGGATTACTTCACCGGCAAGGCAAAGCTATCACCTCGCAAGGAATTTATCTATGTGAACGACGATGGACAGATAGTAGCTATGCGTTATGAACCCTGGAAGGCCATTTTCCTGGAAAACCGCGGAAAGGGTTTTGAAGTCTGGCGTGAACCTTTTACGGAATTGCGGGTTCCTCTTCTATTTAACCTGCGTCAGGACCCTTTCGAAAAAGCGCAGCATAACTCCAATACCTATAACGATTGGTTTATTGACAGAGCTTTTGTGCTGGTGCCGATGCAGCAGCTCGCTGCCAAATTCTTACAAACGATGAAGGAGTACCCTCCCAGTCAAGTACCGGGGTCTTTTAACCTGGATAAAGTACAAAAGCAACTCGAAGCAGGTGCTGCAGGAAGTAACTGACTTTTCTGAAAACACTCTGGCTAAAGAGCAAAGTATGAAAAAACTACATATAGCACTGTCCACTGATAGAATTGAGGAAACAGTACAAGATTATAGTACTCGCCTAAACTGCGCCCCGTGCTCTTATGTTGCCGGTGAATATGCTTTATGGCGCACCGACTCACTGAACCTATCTGTCCGCAAAGACCCAAAGTGCAGATCTGGGACTCTTAGGCACTTGGGATGGGAAGATCCGGCTGCAACCGCTTTTACCCAAGAAAAGGATGTTAATGGTATCACTTGGGAGCACTTTAATGCTCAACAGCAGGCGGATGAAATTAATAATGCCTGGAGTAGTGCTAATTATCATCCAAACAAGTAATTAATTCACGAATTTGATTAGTATTTAAATTATATTAAGAATGTTGAAAATTTAAACCAAATTATTGCTGAATGTCTAATTAAACAGACCTACCCTATAAGTCTGTGTAAAATTTGTTCGCCTTATAAATTTTGTAGGCAATGGATAAAGGATGAACAGTTAATCTTTAACTATATATAAGATCCTAAGCTTGATACAATCCTTCTTTTATCATTAAGAAGTATATCGGATGTTTGCTAGAAAAAAGGGGATAGGGGGGCAGTTTGCCTGCCTTCTTTTGGGGTTGTTGGCAACTAATCAGAGCTGGGCTTTTAAGTTAAAGAGTCATGTATTTGTTGGTCAACAAGTAATCAATGATCTTGCTGATGATGGCAAGCTGACTTTTGAAATCAATAATAATTACTATGATATCGATGTTCCAGATGATGTTTCTTCAGCGATTCTTAAGAATCAGTCCGCTTATCTGCTTGGCAATATTGGGCCCGATGCTTCTCCCGATTTTGTAGTTGGGCAGACCAGCGTTCACCCTGGAGCACTGGATAAAAATGAGGCTGGTGATGCGATAGTTCAAGAGGATAGCACGCGTTATAACACAGACGATTGGCTAAAGTACTTGCTGACCCAGAAGGACACCTCTAATATAGGAAAAGCTTATATCTATGGATACCTCGGGCATGCCTCAGCGGATGTATTCGCTCACACCTATGTAAACCAGTACTCGGGTGATATTTTTGCTATTTTTGATGGTGAAAGTTTAAATGAAAAGCGCCATATAGCTCTTGAATCTTATATTGATTCCAGGGTACCTATTCTGCGTGATCACCTCGGAAAGATCCTCGGTGAGCCTCACCAAAGAATTGATCTCAATGATGATGAGCTGTTTGAGTTTCTTCGAGACAAGCTTATTTATGCTGATATTCCAACAGAACAGTATGGAAAAAACCCCTGGCATCTCACTTGGCTTCAATTTCAAAGTTCAGGGAACAGCTATATAACCAGGCAATTGATGCAAATGGCTATTGGCACACCATTGATGTATGGGTAACCCAATACCTTATTAAGGATTGGACTGGTTATGAGATGCCAGAGTCAATGGCTAGTGATTTGAATAACATTGCCAATGATTTTATTGATGAAGTCAATATAGGTATCGATAAAGCTCAATCAATAAGTAATAACTTACTAAAGTACAGGCTTGATTTTGAGGGGCGTGGCTTTGATGGGGTAGCAGATGCCTTAGATAAGGTGCAAAGCTCACATACCAAGCTAGTCAACAAAAAGCATGAGTTAGAGAAGGCCCAGCTGGACTGGCGCACAGAAGTAACGGCAAAAGGTTGTGAGTTTGCCCTTAAAACAATTGACCCCGCTGGTCTGATTGACAAGTCAATTGACCTTGATCCTATTGCTAACATGTTGGGTGTTGATGGTGTAGAGGACCTGGTAAAGTTAGCTTTGAACCCGGGGAGTCTATTTGATGGTGATGGTGATGAGCACTGGTATGCGAGAGATTTTGATATTTCAGCACATCAACTTTTCTCAGACCAATACCTCTATGAGCAGCATAGAAAAATAGAGAGCGAAGTCCCCTTTAATAGTAGATACCCTAGACATCTAACATATATGATTGATGGTGTTACAGATGTTTTGAATTTAGCACGAGAAAACACTCAGGCACCATTTATTCCTATTGCATCAAGTAATATTTTTATTCCTCTTATTAATGACAAAAAATATGATTGGAAGATGCGTGTATCTTTAGATCACAATGTTGTAGATCATTTTTGGGTTCGTGAGGCGGAATCAGAAAAAATGATAATCAGTATGCAGGCTGATAAGCTCATCTCAGATGATGTAGATGTATGCGAGAGCCTTGCAAAGACTGTTCACGCCAGCGAATATGCAGCGCTTAAAGTTATTCATGATCTAGAAGAAGAAGCCAATGATTTGGCTAAACAAAATATTGAGGATGCTAGAGAAGCTCATGCGGAAATGCAAAAAGCACAGAAAAATCTGCATGCCATTGCAGATGCCGCCATCGATCTTTTGCAGCTTCTGAATAGTAATGTTAGTCCGATCCAGTCCAAATTTGAGATGTGGAAATCAGGGGTTGATGTTGCAATGTTGGAATATACACGCACTACCGCTACCATGATGGTAAATACCATGGATAAGAATGCTAGTAGTGTAGATCCTTTAACTGATTGGGTATATTGTTATGGCCCAACTTTTATTGGGGTACCATCGCAAGTTTGTGATATTTGGCAAAATGTCGATAGTATGATCGATTCCCTGTCTGATGTTTTGACGGTTCTTGATAATGCGCCAATTCCTCTTACGGTACGCAATGCCAGAGAAGAGCTCCGAAAGGCAATTGATGGGTTAAAAGGGGAGGTAAAGGAGTATGCGATTGAAGAGGTGGAAGATGTGCTGCCCACCGAATTCAAGGAGTTACTCGACCTGCTTGATGCACCCATGACCGATACTGCGCTGAATACCTGGTATTCGAAAAATGAATCCAATACTCAGCATTTGGTTAAAATCCCAGATATGGCTTATCGAGTCACAGCAGAGATGCGCCTGGATGGTAATGGCGACTACAGTGTGAGTGAGTATCCAGTAGTAGCAAATGCCATTACTTTGGCGAAACTAGCCTTGCTGGATACGGAGGGGCTGAAAGCATTAGCCAGGACTCAAGGTTTGAGCGAGTCTATTTTTAATGGATTAAGCGCTGATAATCTTGTTGCTGGTGCCTTCAAAAGCATCGACGGTAATCATCAATGGATGTTGTGTGCACCACCGTTACCAAGATCTATTGGGAGTGAGGACAAATACCGTTTCTTTGATAACTTCTCTACATCATCAGGTTTTGTGCTATGGAAAGACTGGCGTGCAAAAAATGATTTGTTTGATGGTTTGTTTAAGGGACCGTTAACCGCTGGAGTAACCAATCCTACTGTGATAGGTTTTGATTGGATTCTTGATGCAGGCTCTTCTTACAGAACACTGAATGAGAGCTTCCCATATCCAGATCGTCAATGCGCCATGCCCTAATAAGGTTGACCTCTTTTGTATCACCTTATTGGTGAGTTGAGGAGTGTCGGATAGAAAGGCCCCTAAGAGCATTTTTCTAATGGGGCCTTTCTATTAAATCTTATCTACTTTATTTAGGCAGGAATTGCCTGCCTAAATACCTGTAAAATTTTTTTCAAAAAGTACATATATTTTCTTGTTGGCTCTAAGTGTATTGGTAATCAGATCGATACAATTGCTTTGGCGCTAATTGCTAATAAAATTTAGGAGCACTCTCATGTGAGTAATAGATGGGCGAAATTAGTAGTTTTTGAAGCCGTGCCAATTATCACCCTGACAAGGAGTGATTGTTGGTATTGAGTGCTAAATAAGCAGTAAGTTCTATAATCCCTGCGCATTCAACTGACTTAGACTGCGAGATAAAATGTCTGCCTGGCAAGCTAATAACCTCCAGGGACTCTAATAGAAAGCTCAAAGTTTTAATTAGTCTCTTTGACTACTAAATAGTCATTCACAGGGCGGATATAAACCGAAGCTATGCTGAATTTTCGAATTGGTGTGTCTATTTTTGTAATATTTATAAATCGTTGTTTTAGTATATCTGTATTCGTTTGCTTCAATGACTGAAAAAGCTGCTGAGATTTTTCGTCTGTGTCATAATCATTGAAGCCTGAGAAGTTGACTATCAATCGGCCTACAAAGTTGGGTTTCATAATTCAAACTGACAGCCATTTAGAAAATCTGGATATGGCTGATGGTGGTGAGACAAAGCTGACAATAAAGACAATCTCTTTTACTCTATTCTCTGTTAATTTTCATAGCTCATAGGCTAACCTGCCGGAATAGAACTCCACAACCAGAAAAAGGATTTCTTCCTTTGTCAATTTTTCTAGTGATACTGCTTGTTCTGAGCAGTCTTGTCCTTCTAATTCTGGGAGGTAAATTGCCTCGTAATTTAGTGTCTTGGGAAGTGCTTTTATCAGGTCGTTAAATAAGATGTCAGTGCCATCCAGGCCGGGTAGAAATACAAGTTTCAAAGTCATCACCTCAGAATGCTGAACTGTTTTTACCGATAGAAATATGTCTGGGCATTTCAGTTTAGGGTTGCTACTTATTAATAGAGATGCTTGTGTGCATATATAATCTGGATATATTCAATTTTTGAATAATTATTACAGTTGTGGATGGTTTCGAGAAGTTAAAAAGTATATTTTTTAATTTAGAGATGATAAATTACGTGGTATTTGTTTTATTGCAAACATAAGAGGTCGACCATGTTGTTTAAGGTTTTTTCCGTATTCGATTGGAAATCGATAATACTTTAATCGAAGATGTCAACTTAAGTGGGTGGTAGTTGGTATTTTAGTTCCAGGTGAGGCGGTATTTCAGGCTGCTTTTGAGTGGTAGTGAGAACAATAACTTTGAGTTGGTAGTAGATTTGTTGTCGTTTTTGTTGGTGAGTATTTTTACACTTTAAAAAGAAAGATGAATATTAGAATTGTTTCGTTAGTAAAAGTGGTTTTAATTGGTTGTTTGTTGAGTGGGGCTGGAAAAATTTGGGCTGAGGAGGAAGTTGCAACCTCACCTGTACCAGGATGGGTAACAAATGTAGTTATTCCTGAAGTAAGTAAGACTCCAAATGACAAAAATCAGAATGGAGTTCATTACTTGCTGTTAGATACACAAGTTAAGGTGGGTGAGGAGAAGGCGCCAGATTATTTCTTCCGGATGGCTGAAAACATTATTAATCAAGAGGGAGTAGATGAGAGTTCGCAGATTAGCATTAACTATGATCCTGTCTATCAAAAAGTAGTTCTGCACTCTATTAATGTTATACGAAATGGAGAAGTGTTAAATAAAATCAATACAGCGCGTATGGATTACATACAGCGTGAAGAAGAAATGAGTGAATTGATTTATAGTGGCCAAATAACATTAAATATTCTTCTGGATGACATTAGGGTAGGGGATGTTGTAGAGTATAGCTATACTCGCTCGGGAATGAACCCTGTCTATCAAGGGCTATTTGCTTATAGTTTCAATCTTAACTGGTCTGTTCCATTAGAAAGTCATTTTCTTCGCATACTTTGGGAAAAGCCAAATCCTCTCCAGTACTCGATCGTAAATAGTGATTTAGAATTAAAACGACGGAATCTAGGTGATGCCAATGAGTTTATTTTACAGGATAGTAAAATTGACCCTTTGAAGTCTGATGATGATACTCCCTCCTGGTTTAGTCCATGGGGGGCTGTTTACTTTAGTGAGTCTGAGACATGGGAAGATGTTGGTATTTGGGGGAGAGGGTTGTATGAGGATGTATATCATATTAATGAAGATATCTCGAAGCTAGCAGATAATATAAAATCAAACTCATCAGATAAGGGTTCCCAGATATCGGCTGCACTAAAGTTTGTTCAGGATGAGGTGCGTTATTTAGGAATAGAGTTGGGGGAAAATTCGCATAAGCCCAGATTGGCGAGTGAGACATTAAGAAACCGCTATGGTGACTGTAAAGATAAAACCGTACTATTTCTTACTCTACTAAAAGAGTTAGGAGTTATAGGTTATCCTGCGTTAGTTAATACGGAGTCAAAGTTAAAGAATAAAATCCCTAGTGTCAGATCCTTTGATCATGTCATTACCTATTTTGAGTTTGAGGGTAAAGAGTACTGGGTAGACCCGACTAGAAGCTATCAGCATGGTGCTTTAGATACAATCCACCAACCAGACTATGGAAAAGCACTCGTACTAAGACCTGGCGTCGATAACTTAACAGAAATGCACCCGACTTTTGCAAAATTTGGTGTGTTTGTAAAGGATGAGTTCAATGTTCCTACTGAAGGCTCTGTAGCATTTAAGTCAAAGACTGTTAATTATGGATGGAATGCTGAAAGACAAAGGCGAGGCTTGGCGAGTAATGGGCGAGACTCAATTCAGAATGGATATCTGGAATTTTTTGAAGGCTATTATCCTGGTATTGAAGTTGAAACTATAGTTGAATTTGAAGATGATCTTGAGAGGAATATTTTTTCTTATACCGAGCAATATAGGATTGAAGAGTTCTGGGAGAATAAGCCTGAAAGAGAGCGGTATGAAGTTGATTTTTATGCAAATATTGTCAGTTCGGCGATTTCAAAATATGATGATAGGAATAGGCGGCACCCTCTAGAATTATTGTATCCGGAGCTAATCGAGCAGATCATCGAAGTCAACTTTGAAGGGGATGATTGGTCCTTTGATAATGAGTTTTTTGAGGAAGATAACAAATTTTTCCACTTCAAGAATACCGTTGATTATCAGGAAGCCACTAAAAAACTGAGGTTAGAGTATTCATACCAAAGCAAGATTGATCATGTTAAGGCTGAAGATTACAAGTCTTACATTGAGGCAATTGAAAGGGTAGAAAATCACTTGAGCTATGGTGTCTACAAACGGTATACAAATTCTTCTATAGTAAATGAGGGCGAAGGGGGTTGGTGTCTCAGTTGTCTGTCGCCACATTTATTTATATATATGCATCTTTCTATGTGCTGCTTATTTTTATGTGGCGTTATGAAAGGTGGAAATATCCAGTTAAACAAGACGCGATTTATTACCCAGTTTCTCTAGGTAAGTTGATAGCGATGTGGATTTTTACTTTTGGATTATTTGGTGTCTATTGGTTCTATAGGAATTTTAAGTATATTCGGGTACAGGAGAACAGCGCAATCATGCCGGTTGCCAGAGGGATATTTAACGAATTTTGGTATTTCCCCTTTGGAACAATCTAAAAGAGGATAGCGTAGACCGTTTTGGTGTTTCTCACTTGCCTGGTAAAAAATTGGCAATCCTATTGGCTATAATCTTTCTAGTCTCGTCGATTTTAGGACATATTACAGATTACGTCTTGCTATCCTTGCTGATAAGTGCATTAGCTATATTGCCTCTAGCAAATTATATGATTTTTGTTAATGGTGCCAAATCATCTGCAGAGATAAATAATTCCCGTTGGGGTATTAGGCATGTTCTATTGATTTTACTTGGCTTGCCTCTATATGTGATTCAAATAGGAGGCGAAGTTGGGTTGACTCCGAGCGAAGCGGTAATAGATGGCAGCGAAATTTCGGCTGATAACATTAAGTTTATGCAAAGACAGGGGATAATAAAACCAAAAGATGAAGTTGAATATTTTTATAGTGATGCCCTTTTATTTGTGAGAGATGATGGGAACGGCTTCACTCAACGTCATGTATTTTCTTATTGGAAAGAGGAAGGGGTATTACAGAAAGAAGTGGCGACTTATGACAAAGTAGAAGATATCCAGGTTGAATGGGGGGCTTGGAGGATAATACTACGGTCACCATTCTTAGGAAGGATGGTAGTGACTTCATCCTCTATGTTTCTGGCGTAGATGGCAGGGATAAACTATTTGTCAATGCCCTGAAAGCACAATGGCAGTCTATTCAGTAATTTTTTTTAACGAAAAGGTGGTAGATAGCTTTAAGTTTAAGAGGCTGGCCGCTATCTATCACGGTTTAAGGGTTCGGACATTGCTGACCTCAAATTAGGAATAAACAAATGATTACAACCATTGATATCGGTATACCTAATGCCCTTGCATTCAAAATATCTGGAGATATTACTGAAAGTGATATTTCTGAGGCATTTGACCAGATGAAAGCCCTTGGGGAGAAATATGAAAAGATCACAATTTACGAAGAAATAGAGTCATTCGATGGCCTGGAGTTTTCGGCAGTTGTAGAGAAGTTCAAGTACCTATTTGAGGTTGGCATCTCAAATATATGTGCCGTGGCGATTTTGACTGATAAAGAGTGGCTTAAGAAAGTTGTAGGTGTTGAGGATAAGCTGTTTCGAGGTATTGATATGAAGTGCTTTTCTCCAAACCAGCACACAGATGCGGTACATTTTTTAATGCAGTATGCACCTACTGATGATTAATTTATAGCTTAGTTTTCATTCTTGTAAGACGGTGAGTTTATGTCAGAGGCATTAGAATTGGCAAAACATTACTTTGACCTTTCAAATCAGAGTAATTTTGTCGAGATAGAAAATCTATTTGATCAGTCTTCCACATTCTGTGCGCGAGATGGCGCACTCTATCTGGGTGTGAAAGATATTATGGTGATGCAAAGGGTCCATCATGGCTCTTATAGCAAGTTAGAATGGATTGTAAATATAGTGGAGGAGGTTAAACCCGGCATTATTCGTTTTGATTTTGACTTTGAGGGCACTACTCAAGAGGGTGAAACTGTCAAAATGTCTGGCGTAGAGTTTGTAATTGTCGATAGGGGAATCATTCGACATATAGATGTTCGAAGCCAGTAAGATTGCGATCTACTGAGGTTCACGGTAGGTTGTTATGCTAACGATATTAATAATGAGGATAATCCGGAATGGCTATGGTTGTTGAGCAGATTGAAGGTTTTGATCTTGTGGGGCTTAGTACAAGAACCAAGAATGCCAATGAGGCAGATCCGGGCACTGCAAAGATTACCCCCTTTGGGATAAGTTTGGCGCAGAAGCCGCACCAAAATTGCGTGGCACTCCCAAGGTGTATGGTGTGTATACCAACTATGAGTCAGACCACACGGGCTTGTTTGATGTCTTTGCCTGCTCCGACATGCTTTCTACGGAGATGTCAGAAGACTTTAAAACAGTTCATATAGAGCCAGGCAAGTACCTTGTATTTGGCGCACAGGGTGAGATGCCCCAGGCAGTTATCGATCTCTGGGGGGAAGTGTGGGGTCATTTCTCAGCACCGGACTGCCCTCATGAGCGAGCTTACACTACTGATTTTGAGCACTATGCAAGCCCTAACGAAGTTAAGATTGCTATTTCTATCAAATAGTAATGCAATCTTTTCGATGCTTACTGCGGCGAGTACCAGATTGGTGAGCTGAAGGCGCGCCCTTGCTGAATGAGGGGCACCTTCTCGTCCATATCAATGCCAAAACGCACCTTATCGTAGAGCGTCCAGCGAGGTGTCGGTATTTCAAGGGCGCGCAAATAGTAGACAGCGCTTTGCTTGGGGTTAAACTCCGGGTCTTTGAATAGCCCAATCAGCTGGGGTTCGCCAATAGTGTTCGAGTATTTGGCTGTGTCCAGATCAACGGTGTTACCTACAGGTGGAATCTTACCGGCACTGTCTATTTTGCGCCCACCGGACCACTTTACATTAAAGATCTTTTCCCTTGTGAGCCCGTTGTCATCCAACCAACCTTTAATGATTTGCACTCGGTCTAAGTTAGCTCCTTGAGGGTCTTTCAATACAGCTACAAGAAAGGTCGCTTTTTGCTCCTCGGTGGCGGGAGGCAGCTTTTGCCCCATCGGTACCCCTTTTTTATAGCCATTCGCCACTATGTCTCCTTTGATATCTGCATCCGTATAGTCATAACCGCCAAAGAAGCGCACGGAAATCCGGGGACCTGTGGTGGCGAAGGTCTCCTTGCGGTTCATTGCATCCCAGATGGCTTCGCGGGTATTCTCTCTAGCCCATACACCAGTGATGCCCGAAGCGGCTTGCTCCCATCCAAAGTACTCGCCACCAACCCCTTTCAACAAGGGAAAGGCCCAGCGTTGTTTATTGCTGGGTTCCAGGGTTTTGAACTTACCGTAGAAATTATCCTGATCAGGAGTGGAGAGGCCTGTGTGAGTGTCTGTACCTGCATTGGCACCGTATTGAAAAGGGTTGGTGCCCAGGGCTTTCTCCAAGCGCAGTCCGGATTTGAGAGCCTCGCGCCAATACTCGTACTGTAAGGCACCGGGAGGTTTGGGTTTCAGGATTAGGTTACCGCGGTCCCAAAGGTCCCAATTAGCGAATTCATCCTCGGGAGAAAGGGCAGGGTGAGACTCACTCTGCCCTTTTACCTGAACAAGTTCATAGAGTGGCTCATAGCGCGCACGAAGCCGAGCCCACTCTGGAGTTAGGGGAGAGCCGTCAAACTGCTTCTCGATAAACATGCGCCCATTGGACATATTGCCGTTGTGTGGAATCGCTAATACTCGCCCACCAGTTTTATCCTCATAAGCCTTCATCCATTCCCAGAGTTTTACTGGGTTCTGGGTGTCGAAAGTAGTCAATGGCATCAGTGATTTGGTGCGATCGGCTCCATCGCGAAATATGACGTTGCGATGCAGGTTATCACCGCCATCGGCATTGACCGTCCACTCGAAAGCAATAAAAGTAGTGAACTCACCGGGTTTGTAATAGCGCTCTGCGGCGTCAACGGTTCTCTCCCAAGCGGTACGCATCCACTTGGGGTCCATTACCTGTTTGGGGAGTTTGCCTTGGGACTGGAGAACAATGACCTCGCTCTTGGCATCATTGGTGGCTTCCTCGCTGCCGGAGGCGAGAGCATCGTGCCAGCGTTTAAGGGTGGGGTCGGACATCATCTCCGGGTTGCCAGCGACTATCTCACTAATAACGCCCATGCCGTCGGAGTGATCGGTGATCATAAACCAATCATAAGGTCGGTCTAATTTTGCTTTGAGTCCGCTGTTGGAAGTAACTTCCTTTCCCAGCGCAAACTGATAAGCATCGTCCGGGGTGAGTATTGCGCCGTCCAACCCCGCGTCGACAGACCAGCCAGTATGGACATGTGTATCGCCAAAATAGACATTGCGTGCGATACGTTTGTCAGAACTTTCCTGGGCCTCTATCTCTGCTTTGATCTCCGGTGCCATGGCGGTAAGTACCTCACGCTGATTTTTTTCTTGTGAGGCTTGTTCGTTCTTTTTATTAGGTTGCTCCTCAACCTCACCATTATTTTTTCCGCAGCTATATAGGCCTGACGCGACTGACAGGGCGATCAGAATACTTTGCAGTTTTTTTATTTGCATGCCGGGCGCTCCATTGCCTGGGCAGAAAATGAGTGGCGCCGATATTGATTTCGGTACCGCCTCCTTAGGTGAAAATACAGCTAGCATAGTTGAGCGGCGTTTTTTTAGGGGCGGGTAGGCCGAAGGGTGGGTCTTGTTATATCGCGGAACAATGGATAGTCTTCCATGCCCCACTGGATTGGCAGGTTTGCGCACAATCCTGACCCGCATTAGTTAATTTAGTCAGATTGCAAAAGCTGAGCGCAATTTACTCCATCTGCCGTATCAGACTTAAAGCAGGTTTATGAGCAACAACGAAAAGCGTCCACTCTATATCCCCCACGCCGGTCCCTCCCTGTTGGAGATGCCACTGTTGAATAAAGGTAGTGCCTTCACTTTAGAGGAGAGACTTGAATTCAACCTGGCCGGGCTTCTGCCAAATAATGTCGAAACGATTGAGGAGCAGGCTCGGCGCGCTTATCTACAGTACCAGCAATGTAAGACGGGGCTGGACAAGCACATATATCTGCGAGGGATTCAGGACGATAATGAAACCCTGTTCTTTTACCTGATTGAGCATCATATTGATGAGATGCTGCCGATCATCTATACGCCCACCGTAGGGGCAGCCTGTGAGGAATTTTCTAACATTTACCGCAATCATCGCGGTCTGTTTGTCTCTTACCCAGACCGTGAATATATTGATGATATTTTGCGAAGCGCTACCAAGGAAAACGTCAAGGTTATCGTAGTGACCGATGGTGAGCGTATCCTCGGTCTTGGCGATCAGGGTATTGGTGGAATGGGTATTCCTATCGGAAAACTATCCCTGTACACCGCCTGTGGTGGTATCAGCCCGGCTTATACACTTCCCGTCACCCTGGATGTTGGCACCAATAATCGCACCCTCCTCGGCGACCCCATGTATATGGGCTGGCGTCATGAGCGCATTTCCCAAGAGGAATATGATGAGTTCTTAGAGCAGTTTATTGAGGCGGTAAAGCGTCGCTGGCCCAAGGTGTTGGTACAGTTTGAGGATTTTGCCCAGACCAATGCCATGCCACTGTTGCAACGCTACAGGGATCAAATCTGCTGTTTCAATGATGATATCCAAGGCACCGCCGCTGTCACTCTGGGGACCATTCTGGCCGCCTGCAAAACCTGGCAGGAGCCATTAACGGCCCAGCGGGTTCTGATTGTGGGTGCCGGTTCCGCCGGTTGTGGAATTGCCGAGCAGGTAGTGTCCGCTATGGTGCAGGCTGGCCTTGGCGATGCAGATGCGCGCTCGCGCATTTTTATGTTCGATCGCTATGGGTTGGTAACCTCTGATATGAAGGGGTTACACGATTTCCAGGCTGCACTGGCCCAGTCTCCGGATATCTTGGATGGGGCAGCCGAATCAGACCTGCAAAGCCTGATTAGCAAGGTAAAGCCGAGTATTCTTATTGGCGTATCCGGACAGGGTGGTTTATTTAACCAGCAGGTGATTGAGGCATTACAGAAGGGCCATGAGCGCCCGCTGGTGATGCCGCTGTCAAACCCCACCTCCCGCGCTGAAGCGACCCCTACAGAAATATATACCTGGACCAAGGGGGAGGCGCTGGTGGCTACCGGCAGCCCATTTGCCGCAGTGGAAATTGATGGACATCACCACCCGGTGGCCCAATGCAATAATGTGTATATTTTCCCGGGTATTGGCCTTGGGGTGATTGCCGCGAATGCCACGCGGGTTACCGACGGCATGTTGATGGCAGCCTCCAACGCTCTGGCAGAGCAGGCGCCAGTGGTGAAGCAGGGGGAGGGCGCGTTATTGCCACAATTGGATGATATTCGAGAGGTGAGCATTGATATCGCCAGGGCTGTGGCTGCCCAGGCACAGCTCGATGGAGTTGCGCCCAAAGTGAGCCATGAGCATCTGGAGAAATCTCTCAAGCGTAACTTTTGGCAGGCCGACTATCGCAGTTACCGCCGTCGTTCTTTCTGACCACTTAATAACAGCCCTGGCCGGGTAGTTCTACCCGGCTTTCTTCTTTTAAGCCAGTTGCTCCCCTGAGAAGAAGACTTCCGGTTGGCGCAGAACCAGATAATCCTCCCATTGGAAACCGCTGCTTAAGAACTCAATCGCAGCTCTAACGCCCGATAAGAACAAGTGCTCACAGTGTTTTCCTGGCATTGCGAAGTCCAGCCAGTGGGGGTGCTCACCGCTGGTCATCGGTTCTATAGCGATCTCTTTTACCAGTGTGTGGTACTCCGCATTCAGGCTTGCCCGCACATGGTTGTCGAGCATATTACGGCAGGTATTGATTAGCCCCATGGCAAAGCGCCCCACCTTGCCAGACTTGGGCTGGTAGTGGTCCACCTCCAGCTTGATACCAAAAGTGGGTAGCTTGGGAGTACCGACTGGCTTGTGGAAGATATCAAAGGGGAAGTTGGATACCAGGCCGCCATCAACAAACTGAATCTCTTTAGGGAAACCATTTTTAAAGAACAGCCGGGGATCGCCAATCCCTTTTATACTACGCCAGTTCTCGGCCACTGAACTGCATTCATCCAGCTGGGGAATATCCTTCACAGTGTAAGGTTTGAAAAAGCCCGGCACAGACATGGAAGCCCGGACGAACTCGGCGGGATTCACCGCATCCGGGTTACTGAAATAGAGCGGTGCCTTGGCTGGGAATACGGCTCGTGTTTCAGTGGTAATATCCGCCGCAACCAAAGCCACCTCTGCATTGCCTACTATGGGATCGGGCTCCCCCGGTAGTGAAGGGTGGGAAACTGATTGATACGCTGGTTGAGTTGTGCCGTATTGGTAATGCCCAGCTGGCGCAGTTCCTCTTGTAGCCATTGGGTAAAAGCATCGCCAGGATTGAGGCCTTTTTCTTTCAGCAGCTGCTTGCAGGTACGCAGGGAGTCGAATGGATGTAGTGCCAGGCTACTAAAAAGCCCTTTGCCTTTGAGCAGGCGCTGAACTGTTTTGCGTGCAAAGCGTTCACCATCCTCAAAACTGGCAAAGTCTGCCTTGGCCATAATATCCAGTAACTTTTCGCTCTTACGTGAGCCCGGCGTACCGGCAGCGGCCAAAAACAGTGCATTGATGGCGCCTGCAGAGGTACCTGCAACTTTGCGAAAGCGAATGCCAGCCCTCTCAAGGATATAGGTGTAGCCCACCAGGGCAATGCCAAGCATGCCACCGCCTTCCATTACCAGATCCACATACTGGAGCCCATCCGCATCCTGTACATCGCTAAAGGGTTTACCTTCGATTGATTTACGCGAATTTTGCCAAAGGGTATCCGCTTGGGAGATGGCACTGGTCACCCACGCTGTTTTACTCATCTGATCTTTCCCTGAAGTGGCGGTCGATTCCATACGAAAGTTAAAAATATTATCGGTTAAAAGAGTGGGGCAGGGTATCACCTAGAATCAAATTCGCCATAGCATCCAGCTTGTTTTTCGTGCCTTCCCACTTGGGCATCACTTGATTCATTAAACGGTAAAATCGCTCGCCGTGGTTGTGTTCGGCGATATGGCAGAGCTCGTGCAAAATGACATAGTCGATGCACTGGCGTGGTGCTTTTACCAGGTGGGGATTGAGGGTAATACGCCCTTGCGGTGAGCAGCTGCCCCACTGGGTTTTCATGCTGAGGATACGCAGTGGTGGGCGCCCGGAAACCCACAGGGTCTGCTCAAGCAGAGTATCCAGGCGGCGGTGAAAAATTTCTTTGGCGCGCGCCTTATACCACTCCGTCAAAAGCAGGCGCACTCTTTCGGGATCTTTTTTACGCACGGATACTTCCAGCTTGCCGCGCAGTAATTTCACCTGTTGTTGGGTGTCTTCAGGTTCAATCACTTTCAGCAGATATTGCTTGCCCAGATAGTAGTGGCTCTCGCCGCTGATATATTGCCGTGGCGTTATATATTCCAGCGCTTTGCGGAAATCTCGTAGCTGCTGGTAAATCCAGCGCCCGCGTTTTTTTACCGCTTTTAATACCGCATCGTTATCGATAGGTTCCGGTGCGCTGACCACCACACGGCAGTCTGGGTGTACTTTGATCAGCACTCGCCCGTTGGCCTGGGAGCGGGGTAGGCATTCAAAAGTGATGCGCTCATCCCCATAGGCAAAGCTCAGTTGCCGAGAGTTGGGGTTAGTTGGGGGGAAGTAATGGGCACATTCATGCCGAGGTTAGTCTCCGCTTAAACCAACGCGGGTGATCTGTAGGATCATCTCCACCATTTTCTTGGCCTGCACCATACCACTGCCGATGGATTTGCACTCCATAAATAATTTGGGCATCAGCTTTTTATGGATATCCTTCTCAATATTTTGCGGGCTGATGGAGTGCTCCATTACGGACTGGGCAACCATTGTATCGATCTCGAAGGCCAGCTTGATCCACTTATCCTGTACCTGGCTATCACCAACCGCAAAAACTTCCGGCAGGTTTTTCTTGAATACACCAAAATAGGCCTGGGCGTGGCGGTTATCGGCAAAGACGTTGGGGATTTCATCCAGGTTGCGGGCTTTTACCTGGGATTCCAGCGCTTCGAACAGTAAGTACTGCTTGTGTGGGTGATCGAACAGTTTTTCCGCCTCCTCAATGGCTTGCAGCAGTAACTTGGAAAAGGCTTCCTGGGCATAGGGATCGTCGCGCAACTCCTGTTCGATCATGCGGGTTACGCGGGTTTTAATAATATCGGTTTCGTTGCGGGTTTTGTCCTCCTCCCAATCTTCAGGCCGCTCCGCTTTGCCCATTTTATTGACTTCGTATTTACCCTCGGGCTCTAAGATTTCCACCCCCACCACATGCTTATCCAACAGGTTTTTTACCTGGGCCGCGTATTGGTCATAGTCCACAGAGATTCCGGTTTGCTGCAGCGCCCATTGGCGCAAACTGGCAAATTGTTTAACCGTCTGTTTGTAGTGCTGGCGATCACTATCGCTAAAGCTTTTGTCTTCGAAGAAGGTGGCCGATTGCAGGGCTACTTTCAGGCAGGTGGTGAAGTGGGTGAGTGCTTCGTAGAAGTCCTCGCGCACTTTTAGGTTTATATCGACCAATTCACCATTGCGCTGTTCAATTTTGGGCACTATCACCTGACGCAGTTGCTCGGTGTCCTGCTTATTTTTCACACCGGCGAAAATGCCCCAAAGGTTTTTATACAGCAGGGGCAGGCGCTTGTACTCGCTGCTCATGGGGCTATAGAGCCCGGCGATATCGTCGATATCGTAACCGCCCTGGGTGCGCGCGGCCAGATCCTGGTATTTCTGCATGGTGGTATCCAGCTCTGCCAGGATGCCCCGGTAATCGATTAGCAGGCCAAATTTTTTATCCGGGTGCAGGCGGTTGACCCGCGCGATCGCCTGGATCAGGTTGTGTTCCTTGAGCGGCTTATCGATATACAGCACCGTATTTTTGGGCTCATCGAATCCTGTCAGTAGTTTGTCCACCACAATCAGCAATTTCAGGGAGTCGTCTTTATCGAAGCGCTCAATCACTCCCTGGGTGTAGCGCTGTTCATTTTGCGAGCCCACATTGTCTTTCCACCACTTCACCACCTCCGGCATCGAGGATTCATCTACCGCCTCGTTGCCCTCGCGGGTATCTGGTGCACTGATCACCACGGCTGATTCAAATTTCTGCGCTTCTGGCCAGTGTTGCTGGGCCTCATCCAGGTACTTTTTATATTGGATGGCAGTGGCCTTGCTATCGCAGGCCAGCTGGCCTTTTAAGCCCGCATCGATGTTTTTAACAAAATGGGTGGCGATATCGGTAGCAATCAGTCGAATGCGATCGTCTGCCGTGTAAATCTCTCCCTTGCGGGCAAACTTGCGCTTTAAATCTGCCTGCTGCTCCTCGCTCAAGCCCACCGTAATGCGCTCAAACCAGCGGTCAATTGCGCGCTCATTAACATTCAAGTCCGGGATACGCTCTTCGTACAGCAGTGGGGTTACGGTGCGATCCTCCACCGCCCGCTGCATGGTATAGGCATGGACTATGGGGCCGAATTTATTGGTGGTTTTGTCGTCTTTCAGCAGGGGTGTGCCGGTAAAGGCCACAAAGGCGGCATTGGGTAGGGCCTGGCGCATACGGATATGGTTTTCGCCGCCCTGACTGCGGTGGCCCTCGTCGATCAGCACAATCAAGTCGGCACTGTCGTTGCGACACTCCGGCAGGGCAGTGGCGCCAGTAAATTTTTGCACCAGCGAGAAGATAATGCGCTCATTGCCGCTGCCAATCTGCTGGGCCAAACGCTTGCCGGAAGTAGCCATCGCCGCTTCCTTATCTTTCTTGCCCGCCAGTTCGCCGCCGCTGGCAAAGGTATTGCTGAGCTGGCGCTCCAGATCCACCCGGTCGGTGACAATAACCAGGCGGCTCTGTTTAAGGCTCGGCTGGAAGATCAGCGCTTTGCTTAAAAACACCATGGTGAAGGATTTGCCGGAGCCAGTGGTATGCCAGATTACGCCGCCCTCTCGCGCACCATCATTGCCGCGTTGGGCAATGCGTTCTAAGAGCCGTTTAATGCCGAACACCTGCTGATACCGGGCGACGATTTTGCCGGCCTTTTTATCGAACAGGGTGAAGTAACGGACCATCTCCAGCAGTCGCTGGGGTGATAGCAAGCTGATTAGCAACCGATCCTGGCCGCCCAGGGCCAGCTCGCCGCCGGCGATCAGAGTCTGGTACCAGTCCAGATCTGATGGGGAGCGCTGTTTAAACAGAGTTTGGATTTGTTCGCTGGAAAGGGGGCGGTTTTTGATCGCCAGCATTTCCTCATCGGCGATATCCTCTTCGCGCCAGGCCGCCCAGAATTTTGCCGGGGTATTACAGGTGCCGTAGCGGCCCTCGTCGCCATTCACCGACAACAACAACTGGCTGTAGGCGAACAGTTGCGGGATTTCATCGTGGCGCTGGTTGCGCAGACTCTGGGAGATACCCTCGTCGATAGAGGGGCCCTTCTTGCCATCCGGGCGTTTGGCCTCGATCACTACCAGGGGGATACCGTTGACGAAACACACCATATCCGGGCGGCGGGTCTCTACGCCGCTGGCACGGGTTACGCTGAATTCCTCGGTAAAGGCAAAGTGATTGTTTTCGATGGTGTGCCAGTCGATCAGGGCTATCGTGGGGGTGGCTTTTTTGCCATCGACAAATTCGGTCACCGAAATGCCGTAGAGCAGGTGGTTGTACAACTCTTCATTGGCCGCCAGCGGGCCTTTGTTCAGCGCTGGGCTGCACACTATGCCAATCAGGTGGTCGATGGATTTTTGCGAGAGCGGCTGCTCTTTACCGGCGAAATGGAAGGTCCGTTTGCCCAGCTCCCGGCGCAGTATCTCCGTGAGCACCACTTGGTCCTGGCGCCCACTACGGGCTTGCTTGGCCTCGGCGGGAGGTAAAAACGACCAGCCCAGATTGCACAACAGGGCCAGGGCGGGGATCTTTGCGGCGTATTCTTCTTGGAATTTCGGTACTGCTGTGTAATCCATTTCCACGGTAATACATGTCTCCAAAGGGAAATCCGTTTTTATTGGGATAAAAGTGTCTCTGTTTCCGGGCTGTGGAGCAAGCTGGGAAAATACGCTTGCCAGTCTCCGGCCACCAATTGTTGGCTATGCAGATTAAAAGGCAGCGCCCAAAGATGTAGGTTGTCGGAAAAACTAAAGCGCGGCAGGGGTTGGCAAAAATCCCCGTGGGCGGGAAAGATCAGCGCCATATGGCCCCGGCCATCCATGTAATAGTTGCCGTAGGCAAAGAGCTGGTAGAGATCAGCTTGGCTCAGTTTGTATTTCTCGTTGCTGCTGGCGCAGCTATTTAATAATTTCCACTTGGTATCCATCACGGCTACTTGTGGTCGACCTTTTTCCATGGTGTCACTTTCCAGCAACAAATCCGGACGAAGTTGAAACCAGCGGTTATCGGTTTCTGTGCCCTCGGGCCTGTGCTTTAACAGGTATTGGCTGCTTGCCTGGGTGTGCAGGCGAGTGCCGGGTGGCAATGTCTGTTGCAGGCTGTGCGCCACATAATTCTCAAATAACCGCTCCATGGGGAAGAGCAGGGCGATACCGCGATGCTCGCCTTGGGTAAAACTGGCGTTGAGGTTTTGTAAAATTAAACGGCACCAGGGTTTGACTGCCTCATAGCTTTGCATCAACCGGTCCGAGCGCCATTTTGGCAGTTCGGCTAGTGGCGCCGGGCTTGCCGGCACCGCCGCCATCTGGTGATTAAAGCTATTGGCCAAGCGCCAGTTATCGGCAGTGGCGCAGAGCTTCAGGGTAATTTCCAGGGCGCTTTTGAGCAGACGGTTTTCACGGATTTGAGGGCTGAAAATATCGTGCTCAAT
The DNA here is from genome assembly GCF_030012965.1 of Microbulbifer sp. MLAF003. Taxonomy (NCBI): domain Bacteria; kingdom Pseudomonadati; phylum Pseudomonadota; class Gammaproteobacteria; order Cellvibrionales; family Microbulbiferaceae; genus Microbulbifer; species Microbulbifer sp. MLAF003. The sequence continues at coordinate 2,934,973 of NZ_CP120232.1, read as the reverse complement.
ATGGAACCAGGTGGCCCTGTCCGGCGTTTGTTGTGCCTGCCGGGCCATGTTTAGGCGGCCACGAATAAATCGGCTCTCCTCCGCCCGGCGCTGGTAGTCACTGCGCAGCCCGCGTTTTAACAGTCGGCTCAGGGCTTGCAAGAACTGTGAAAAAATCCACTCGTGCAGGGGCAGCGGTTGCTGCTGCAAATCAGCCGGGCCGGCATTGCGGGGGGTAATACCCAGGCTGATAGCGAGCATTTTCTGCAACAGTTGCCGGCTCCGCTGCGCTTCGCTGGCTGAGGGTGGTTGCCAGTGGGTTTTCGGCAGAATTTCGATAGCTTCCCCAGTGGGGCTTTGCAGAAATCCCACATAGCTGCCCAGTTGGATACTGTGGGCGCCGCTATCCCGAATAAAACGACTGCCTTGGCTCTGCCCCAGTTCTCGCAGCCACGCCAGGGTTTGTGCCGAAACCCGCGCACTATCCAGGCTGGCGAAGCTGGTTTGATCGCTGTGCAGAGTGGCGTACTCGCGAACCTGGATCATACCGCTACTTCGCTTTCGGCTTCTTCCAATGCTGGCGACTTCGGTGATGCAGTGGCGGTAGTTGGGGGCAGTATGCCGCGATAGGCATCGGCTTGGATAAAGGCCTCTGTATTGAGGGAAAAACGCCGCTCATTGATTTGGCTGGCGATATCCGCAGGGAATAATTCGTTTAAAGGTTGTTGGCCACCCTCAATAATAAAGCGGTGGTGCGGATGTTTCGCCGGGTCGTTCAGTACCCAGCCGATACGCTGCCAGTCATCGAAAAAGTACTCCTGTAATAGCGGCAGTATCTGCTGCTGGAAAATAGAGGCCAGCTTGCTCTCACGCTCTTCTAAAGGGAGGCCGCACAGGGGTAAAAAGTAGCTGTGGCCGATCAGGTGATCTCGATCCAATAGTGCCTCAATACGCTGGTTTAGGGTTGTGAGCAGCTCACCGATATCAATACCGTAAACCTGGGTGCCCGCCAATAACTCGGGATTGGGTGGCATTTCTACAAAGCTAAAGCGGCGGCGCAGGGCCAGGTCCAGTTGAGCTAGGGATTTATCGGCGGTGTTCATGGTGCCGATTACGTACACATTGGGCGGCACAGCGAAGGTTTTTTTGGAGTAGGGCAGTATCACTTCGCGGGCATCTTCAGCGCCCTTGCGCTTGGCGGGCTCCAGCAGGGTGATCAGTTCACCAAAAATCCGCGAAATATTGCCGCGATTGATTTCGTCGATAATCAAAACCAATGGCTTTTGCTGTGGCTCGCTAATATCCTGCGGTGCCAATAGCTCTGCAAGTTTGTCTATATCAATCGTCGATGGGTGCAGTTCGTAGAGCGTCTTTTGTGAGAGTGCTTTTTTAAACAGTTGCTCACGGGGCAGGCTGGGTTCGTACTGCCGGTGCCATTTTACCGGGCGCGCCTGCTGGTATCCGGTACGCTCATCGGTTTCCAGTCGTTGGTAGTCGCCGGTGATTTCCGCAATTGCGCGAAACTTGCGGTTGCCATCGGAAATAACCACCAAATCCCCAACTCGAAGAGTATTGCGGAAGTTATGCACCGCAGTGATGGGGTAGTCAGATTGCTGAATTTCTAGGCTATTGGCCGTCTCAAACTGTTTGCGCACGGAATCGCGGCTAGTACAGCGAGAAAAATCGATACTCTCGCCATAGCCCAACAAGACATAATTATTCTCCAGGCACTCCTGATAAATATCGTCGTTGTCCTCCAGGGTATTGCCCAGGGACATTTTCCAAAAACGGCGGCCATTAAGGTCAATCTGCTCGCCGCTCTGGCGGGTAACTTTGGCATCGGCGGACTCGCATAACTCCTTAAATACACCGTCGTGAACGGAATAATTTAGTTGCCCGTTGTCACTACTCTCCGCGCGGATACCTTCAATAAAATCTTCGTAGGCAAAGCTCTGGTGAAAGGTGGTAAAAACTATGCGCTTTTCTGTAACCAGTTTATCGTATTTTTGCTTCAGAGAGTCATAAGATGGGGAGCCATCTTGCTCGTCAGACTGTGTTTGGTACCACTCCGGCTCAGTAATTTTTACAGCCAAATCGATAGTATTAAAGGTCTTGCCAGTGCCGGGAGGGCCATAAAGGATTTGATTCAAGGGGATGTGTCTGACTGACTCTACTACCTCTTCAGTATGCGCATTATCTTTAGTCGATGATACTTTTTCTTTACTGGGTTTGATCCCTAACCTGTCATCAAATAACGCTTTCATAAACCCGAATGGAGTGAGGTCCGGATTTAAATTTTCTTTAGCCAGCTGATAGTATTGGATAAGCTGGCGCATACGCGCAAAAGGCTGGTTTTCTGCTGGAATATCCTTTTTAGGATGGCCCAGAGCCTCTAAAAAATGACCCAAGTGTTTGCTAGAGGAAATGGGAATAATAGTGTCTGGATGATAAGCAGCAAAAACTCTTAGTTTCCGCCCTTCGCCCATCATATGTAATGGTTCTACCCCTGCTTTAGAAAAAATTTCTGTATTATTGTCGAGCCAACCATAGTTGCTCTTTGCATTCGCAATGACACCATGTAATTTTAGAGTGTACTTAAGAGCCTCTTCTGGCCCCATATGCATAAGGTTACGATGAACAAAAAAATCCCCACTCCTATCCTTGTACAGGACGTGACCGCGAGCCGTGCCAGGAGAATAGCGGCCTAACGCTTTTTCCAGGCCTCGTTCCAGCCACCAGCAAAATTCCCCTGCTGCGCATCCCTACCCATGCAGTATTGGTCCAAAGTTAGATTTTCTATCTCCTCAGCGGGGAATTTGGTTATAAATTTTTTGTGGCTTTCACGGTCTCCGGTATCCTTTGTGTAGAGAACGTCACCGTTTATTATTTTTCCAAGACGAGTAAATACATCTGGTTTAAAGTTGTAGTCCATTATCAAACCTTTTTTCTATTTTATTCTGGTTATTTCCCTTTCCAGTATTAAAAACTGGTTTTCTCTCTTACTTCTAGTTGGGTAAATTAAGAGATTGGATAGCAGTTTTTAGAAACAGGGTCAATGAGTTGAGGGTTTCCATTTCTGTCTGGTGATGGTTAATGCAAACAGCAGCGTTTAAATTTTTTACCGCTGCCACAGGGGCAGGGGTTGTTGCGGCCGGTTTTGGGGTCGGCTCGATGAGGGATTGGCGATGGCTCCGGGGCGCGTTGTTGCAGCCAGTAGCGGTGCAGGGCGCGGGCGGCGGGTTCTATTTGGGTAACGGTCTGCTGATACTCGGCCTTCGTCAAGCCCCCTAGGTAATCGAAATGTTCCTCGCGGGCGTGCAGGGCGATGGCTTGCAGTTGGGCGTCAAGTTCTGCGGGCAGGCTGGGCCACTGGCCCAGGTCCACACCCTGCATATAGCCGAAACACCATTCCCCAGGGAAGATAAAAGAAGGCTCGCCCTCATTGGCCTCATTGAATAGGGCTTGGAACTCTTCGGGGGCTTCCGTTAGCACCATGGCATTACTGTTCATCAACTGGAATAGCAGCGCCATAAAGCGCTGCATCTCTTCCTCGGACTCCCACTCCGGCTCGTTGCCGGGGCCGCCCCAGAGGGCGGAGAACCAGCGGCTGGGGGGAATCATTTCCGGGCCGGAGACCAGGGCGGTGAGAAAGCCGTCCAGCTCGCAGATATCCAGTATCGAGTCGTCGTTGCCGTACTTGTGCAGTACTTCGTCTATATAATCCAGATCGGCTTCACTGATGGGCGCATCGAGATTGACGGTTTCGCTAAAAGTCATTGGGCATTCTCCACTTGGACCCGGCGCTTGCCGGTGAGCAGCTGCTGCATCAGGGCTTTTTTCTCCTGTTTTAGGCAGTCGAGTTTTTGTTGCAGAGTTTCGATTTCCCGATCGGCGCTGGATAAGGTTGCGGCGATTTTTTGTTGTTCTTCCAAAGATGTCGGCGTAAATACTTTTATGGAATAAAGGGTTTCTCGCGATAGGCTGGGAACACCAGAAGCTTCGCTGTATTTCTTTAGCCCTAACATGGAGACAAGATAATAAAACCACTTGATATGTGTATTTTGCTTTGGCAAACAATAAAAGGTGGTATCAATTGCCCAAAAAGGTCTGTCGATATATATAGGTTTATCAATTGTTCCTTTTCTGCCTATTAGCACAGAAGTTTTAGTGCAAAGAGGTTCAATTGCATGACCGCTGATTCCTCCGGTTCCATAAATGGGATTTTTCCCATTTTGGCTTAAAACTTCTTTGGGTGATTTCCCGTAAACGATTTCGACAAGATTTTTTATGGGTGCTTTTTTCCACTCCCCACTAAACCGAACCCCATTCTTATCCCGCAGGCGTTTTTTGCCGGTGAGCAGTTGCTGCATCAGGGCCTTTTTCTGCTGGCGGCTGTTGGCGAGCAGTTTTTCGCTGGTGTCGATGGCCTTATCCCAGGTGGATAGGATTTGGGCGATCTTTTTTTGCTCGGGCAGTGGTGGTGTTAGAAGAGATAAAGGCTTCAAAACTTGCAGGTTAATATTTTTCTGTGCGTTTTGAGTGGATTTTGAATCTAGATCTTCTTTTTTTGTTTCAAGTAACTTTTTTAGCCAGTAAACGTTAGCTATAGTTGGATTTGGTTGAATTGCAACAATACTATCAGGGCATGCAACATCAAAGCATGTTATTGCAGTATCTCCAATATTTGCCGCAATAGTAATAAGTATAGTTTCTGAGGGGAAGACTCTACTAACGCCGACCCCATCTTCGTTGAGAGTTTGAGAATAAGCCTTCAAATACGTACCTGATGATGAAACATCGCCAGTCTGTACAAAAGGTACTTTACCACCGAAGAAGCGAGGGTCATTTCTTGGGCGTGCCGAAAACTTACCTCGTTCTACAAGAGCTAATTCTTCTAGTTTTTTTACATCCCACCCCTTAGGCACCATAACCCAACTCCTGCAAATACTGCTCCATTTCCCCTTCAAGTTCACTTAACTGGGCTTTCAGCTGCTGCCGCTCGGCACGCACGGCCAGCAGGTCGATCTCCTCCTCCTCTTCGAAGGTATCCACATAGCGGGGGATATTCAGGTTGTAGTCGTTATCCTGAATTTCCTTGTGGCTGGCCACATAGGCGTATTTGTCCAGGTCGGCGCCCTGGCGGTAGGTGGTCACTACCTTGTCGATATTGTCCTGGGTGAGCAGGTTCTGGTTTTTGCCCGCTTTAAATTCCCGCGAGGCATCGATAAACATCACGCTGTCGTCCTGCTTGTCGCGGGCGAAGATCAGGATGGCGGCGGGGATGCCGGTACCGTAGAAGAGTTTCTCCGGCAGGCCGATCACCGCGTCCAGCAGGTTCTCCTCGATCAGCTGTTTGCGAATCTTGCCCTCGGCGGCACCCCGGAACAGTACGCCGTGGGGCACCACCACGCCCATGCGCCCGCTCTTGGGGTTGAGGGTTTCGATCATATGCAGGATAAAAGCGTAGTCCCCCTTGGTTTTCGGCGGCACACCGCGATGAAAGCGGCCGAAGGGGTCGTTGCCGGCTTCGTCGTGGCCCCATTTGTCCAGGGAGAAGGGCGGGTTGGCGGTGACGATATCGAACAGGTCCAGGTCGCCGTTTTTGTCCAGCAGCTTGGGATTGCGAATGGTATCGCCCCATTCGATTTTGTGGTTGTCCTCACCGTGCAGGAACATATTCATCTTGGCCAGAGACCAGGTGGAGCCGATGGCTTCCTGGCCGTAGAGTTCGTACTGCTTGCTGTTGTGGTGTTCCCGCACCTTGCGCCCGCACTTCATCAGCAGGGAGGCGGAGCCGCAGGTAGGATCGCAGATACGGTCGCCGGGGCGGGGGTCGAGCAGTTCGGCGATCAGCTCGGACACCTCCGGTGGGGTGTAGAACTCACCGGCCTTCTGGCCGCCGCTGGCGGCGAAGTTCTTGATCAGGTATTCGTAGCCGTTGCCGATCACATCCAGGTTGCCCACGCGGCTGGGGCGCAGGTTCAGCTCGGTTTTGGCGAAGTCTTCCAGCAGGTGGCGCAGGATGGTGTTCTTCTGCTTCTCCTCGCCCAGCTTATCGGTGTTGAAGGAGATATCCTGGAACACGCTCTTGCCGGCGTCCTTGAGCTTGGTGCCGTTGGCCTCTTCGATGGCGTGCAGGGCCTGATCGATACGCTCGCCATTGCCGGGCTCGTGGCGGTGCTCGTACAGCGTGTAGAAGCTGGCACTGGGCGGCAGTACAAAGCGCTCGCTCTTCATCATCTCCTCGATCAGCTCCGGCTCGTTGCCGTAGGTTTCCACATACTCCTCGTAGTGGTCCTGCCACACATCGGAGATGTACTTGAGGAACAGCATGGTGAGGATAAAGTCTTTGTAGGTATCGGCGCTGATGGTGCCGCGAAAGGTATCGCAGGCATTCCACAGGGCCTTGTTGATGCTGTCCTGGCTGATCTTTTCGGCGGCGCTTTTGCTGCTCATGGGGTGCTTCTTGTCCTTGGTGTACTGCTGGGGCGCTGTGGCCCAATTGAATTCGGTTTGTGTTGGCATTGCTACGGGTGTTGTCGCGGGCGTTGCTGCTGGTATTGTTTCTCGGCCTCTGCGCGGTGGCGCCCATTATACGCGTGGTAGGCGCTGCAACTGCTTGGCAATCAGGATAGTGAGAGCCAATCCAGCGCAGATCTCTGGCATCCGGGCAGCCGGGTTATTTGGGGGCTGCTCGCCCTGGCTGTGGCGATGTTGATTGAGCGGTCGGGTGGCGTCAAGGGCATTTATACTCTGGGCGCTTTGAAGTAAAAGCAGCTTCAACAGAGGGTGCGATAGCTGGTTAATACGTAATGATCACAGTCTGATTTTCTGGTTGTTTTTTGATCTTCTGTAGTGAGCCTTCCGAATGGTTGGGCTGGGATGGCTAATCTATAAAAAGCCCTGTGCGTTAAAGGACTTTTGAGCTACTACTGGCGCCAGAGCAGTGGTTGCGTAGGAAATGGTAAAACTGTAATTGAGCTTGGCGGCGGCTTGCTAGCAGGGGGAAGGGGTTAAATATGATTCGGCATATTACAAGTATCTTGGCGAGCGTGGCTCTTTGGCTCTGTGGGAGTATGAGCCTGGCTGAGACGGAGCAAAATAAAGGAAAGTATCTTGGGGCCTTTAATGATCCGGTGGCTTATTGTCGAGTTGTGGTCAACGCGGACAACCCGGAAGAACCCTATATAGGCCCCGCAAAACCGCAGATGGTATTAATGGGTATTTACCTGGCGGCTGGTATTTCTGCGGGCGCCCCAAGGGATTGGGTTGCGGGGGGCACCTTTTGGCGTTGTATGGATGGCGGAGTCTATGCGTGTTTTATCGGTGCCAATCTTCCCTGCAAGGAAAAGGCGAATACTTCGAAGGAGCCGAGTGAGGCGATTACTGCTTACTGTAAGAGCAACCCTGCATCTAAATCTATACCGGCAGTTGTAACTGGCCGGGTGACTATCTATGAATGGCACTGTGAGAATAGCGTTCCAGAAATTACCCGACAGGCGCTGCAAGTAGATAAGCGGGGCTTTATCGCGAATTACTGGTATCGGATGGATAGACCGTGATAAATAGATATCATCGATAGAGTGGCTTGTCTTATGCAAATTGAGAGCCACTGCCACCGAGGTGGAAAAAATGCAAAGCCATTGTGAAATGCGGCCAAACTATTTTGGCGCTCAAATAATTGGTGCCAGTGCCCAATAAGGCTTCAACAGTGGGGTGTTACTCCCCGCTGCTCTTGAGGCCTTAAAAACCCACTAACCCCATTTCTTACCTGAAAATGGATTTGTTACTAGTGGATCGGAGAAAGAAAACGTTGGACCCGGGGCACGCTGTGAATACATCCCTGTGCGCTCGTAATCGGTATTCATGTTTTAAACGCTTCCTGTTCTTTCACTCTGCTTTTTTAGTAAGAAACAAGCCCACTAATTTCACTCTTAGATCTACTCGTTATCCAGTTTTTTTGCGAGTTTATGGCCTTCATCGGAGTCCCCAAGTTTCCAATAGCTGGAGATATAAATATGGGTTTTGGGGATTTCTTTTTCCTGCTTAAAGAATTTCCGTAACTGACGCATGCTATTAAATTCGCAAGCGGCCCAGACGGCGGCTTGACCTTGGGGCCAAGGCAGTGCCTGAATTTTAGGCAGGAGCATCTCTCCGGTGGGGAGGGGATTTACCACCCAGTGCAGTTGCAGGTTTTTTGGGTGTTTGAGTAGCTGAATATCAGATTCGCTTTGGACCTCTATCACCGCATATCCACTGGCCTCATCAGGTAATTGGGCCAGGTTAACGCTGATAGCGGGTAGGGCGGTCATATCTCCGACAAGCAGAAACCAGTCGGCCTCAAGGTTAACCAGCTTCTTAGGGCCTGGTCCTCCTATCTGAATACAGTCTCCAGGTTGTGCATTGGCCGCCCAATTTGAGGCCGGTCCTTGATTTTCATGCAAAGCGAAGTCGATATCGATTTCTGTCTGCCGTTGGTGCCTGATGGTATAGCTTCTCATTAGCGGGCGTTTACCTTCGCCCTTAGGGAAAACCAGTTTTACATAGGCACTTTCCTGGTCACTGGGAAAGGATTCAAACCCATCGCCGCCCAGAGTGATACGTAACATATGTTTTGAGATTTTTGTGGAGCGCAAAACGACCAGCTCTCGTGTGCGTTTTTCAGCCATAGTATTTAGGCTCCTTAATCTGAAGTAGAGTGTTCGGTCAGGTTCTCGATCATAACGCTGGCGATATGGGCAAAAGTTTTTAGTTCTTTTTCGCTCAGGTTGTGGGTCATTGCAGCGATAACTTCTGTTTCCAGGTTATTCACTTTTTCAAGAATTTTTTTCCTGCTGCTGTGGGGGTAAGGAATTGACTACGGCGATCATCGGGGTTATCGGTTTTATTGATGAGTGCGGAATGAACCAACTCATTGAGTACCCGTGTAATTTGGGCCTTGTCCTGATTCATTCGCAGAGCGATTGACCGCGCGGTACTCTGCGGATATTTGCCTATTCCCTTGAGCACGCGAATATGATTTACCGGGAGGTCAATTTCTTGCTCCTGAATACGGGCTCGCAGCTGTCTTTTGTAGGCGTGGATCAGCTGGTGCAGGATTTCATTGGCTGGGTAGCTCACAGTGATACCGCATTAGATTGATTGACTTTGTCAACTTTATTTTAAATGGTTGATAGTGTCAACTAATCTGAATGGCATCGCGTTAGAGTCGAGAGAGGATTTTCCGTAGAAGGCAAAATTAGGGGTGAAGTTCGCAGCAAGCCCGAGCCTTAGGGAGTAATATTTGCAAACTTAAAATCGGATAAAGGGGAGGGGGAACCCCTCCCCAGTAACAGTAGGAATCGCGTTTACCAGGTTAAGCTGATATCGGTTCCATCAAACTTTACGTCTGAGTCGTACACATATTTCAATGTGCCTTTCCAGAAGGAACCGTGCCATTCCCAGTCGGCATCGTAGCTGACTTCATTAATCACCTTTTGGCTAAAGGCTTCAAAGCTACCGTAGCGCTCCTGGCTACCCATGATCACTACCCAGGTTTGTTCGTTCCAGTCGCAGGTAACGGTATTGGAGTCACCATTGCCACAAGGATAACGCACAGCGATATAGCCGTCGTCTTCCTTACCGAACTTCCAGTTGCCGCTGCGCTTTTCCTCTTCAAACCCCTCCGGCCACTGCAGGGCTACGTTGGAGCCGCCGGAGTGGAACAGCTCAATTTCCGGGTAGGGGTTGTATTGGATCACGGCGACATTGTTTACCTGCTTAATCTTGGGCAGGTGGTCGTTTTGCATGGTGCTATTGCCATCGCCAACCTTCGCCCAGACTGATTGGGTGCCGGTGGTGGCGATCCAGGGGGTCTGCTGGTAGCCCTGACGACCACCCCAGTAGTTCTGAATGGAGTGCATCATCACACCACCATCCTTATACATGGAGAAGTTGGCACCGGAGAGCACCGAGCTGCGGCTGAAAACAGCTCCGGCCTTAGCGGCAGCGGGGGCAGCCGCTTCTGAAAGACCCAGGAATTGGTCAAAGGCCTTTAGCCCTTCATACCCTTCAAGCTGATATCTACTGGCGAACCAAGCGGTATCAGCGGCTACGTCGGGGTGGAAGTAGGCTCCCTGGCTCCAGTAGAAGGGCACACGTTCTTCGCGGGGGAAGTCGGCATAGAGACTGTTTCTGGCATCGCCGAGAGAGTGGCCTACCGAGTAATTCATATTCAGGTTTTTACCGAAATACTCAAAGACCTCATCGGTGATCTCCAGGCCAGAGGTAGCCAGCATTACACCTGCGGGGCTTGGTGTTCTTACTGACTCTTTGCCCAGGCCCGTTAACAGGTAGATGATGCGGTTGATGTTGCCGCCGGAACCGTTCCTGCGATAGCCATCGTTACTGCGGCCTGCGGCTGAAAAAGGATGCCCTGGTCGTTAGTGACCAGCAAGATGTCCTGTAGCAAGCGTTGCGCAGCTCCTGTGGCCAGTGCGCGGATTTCTGCATCTTCAGAGAAATCAACGAGGTTAAGTAGCGCCGATAAGGTGTAGGGGTAATAGACCGGGGAGTAAAACTCGTAGAAACCGTACTGGTTTTTGACTTCCAGGTAGCGCTTTAGGCGCTTATAAGTTCTGTCATCTGCAAAGGCACCGTACTTTTCCTGCAAAAGGTACTGGGCAGAGGTGTACATGATCATGTGGTTTTCAGAGGCAAAGACATGATCCCCAGTGCCGCCTTCCTTAAACCAGAAATGGTATCCATCCAGGGCGGCAAATAGTTCGTCTTTAATTTCCGGGCGGAAAAACAGAATGCGGATCAGCCTGGTGAGGGTGAAATCTGAATTTTTTTGTCCACCATTGCGCAAGACATCCAGGTTTTTGTTCAGTGCCTCCCAGTTGAGCTCATCGCCAGTGTATGCCTGCAGGACTACAGCGGTATCATTGGTGGAAGAAACCCCCTCTTCAATATATTGCAGTTGCCTATTTTGATAGGCGCTCTCATCAAAAGACTGCGCACTTGCAGAATGTATCGCCAATCCTAATAAAATCGGGTACAGCATTCCTACTACTGGTACTTTCATCAGTACTTGTTCCTATTTAGATTTTGATTTTTGGCGTTAAACACCATAAATGTACCACTTATGTATTACAGGAATTTATTGGACTAAACGATAGGTATTTTCTGTCGGCTTGGGTTGCGATTTCGACCACTTAGGCTCTTGGTTCTCACTTTTTAAAAATTTTCGTGGTCAGTTTTTTGGTCGTCTTAATTATTTATTTTTTATGTCCTGCAGATGAATTTTTTTAGCTGCTAATTGGTACAAAGTGGTATTCAAGATAAATTTGTTTTCTCAGGTAAGATAATGAGTAACCTTTTATTCGCTACGGTTTTAATTGTCAGTTTAGGTCTGAGATGAACAGCTTCGGGAAGGGAATGATTAGTTTAATAATCACTTTTTATTGGCGCCAGTTTAGTTTGTAATTGCTGTGCCAACCGATTTAGCATTTGGTGAAAAGTGCTCAGGTTTATAAGGTGGCAAAACCTGGGGGATTAAAAATTTGCTATTTTGAGAAGAATGTTTTTACAAATAGCGATGTTCGCTTTCATGCATTCGAGAATAAAAAATGAAAAAATTACTAATCTTCTTTGCGGCTGGTTGTTTGGGCGCTGTAGCCAATAGTGTTGTGGTATGGCTGTTTGGGGACTTTGGAATAACCCCATTTCTTGGTGTGTCTATTACCCCATCTTTATCCGCTGAATGGCTCTATCCCAGGGTAGTTTGGGGGGTATTTGGGGGCTTTTTTTATTCTTCCCTTCTTGTCATCGAAGTTGTTGTTAAAAGGCAGCATCCTGAGCTTGCTCCCCACTGCGTTCCAGCTTTTTGTGGTTTTTCCGGTGATGGCTGGAAAAGGTATGGCTGGGCTTGAATTGGGTGCACTTACCCCGGTTTTTGTATTGTTTTTTAACTGGATATGGGGAGTTGTTACAGCGCTCACAATAAAATGGGCTCAATCATAAAGCCGCTATATCTGGTTGCTGGGCTTAATTGACAAGTATTCTTTTAGCTGCGCCAAGGCCGCGACTGGTTGTCGTAGAGGGTCCATTAATCCAGTGATCAATAATCTGATGGGCAAAATCACGCCTCTGTGGCCCACTGCTGCCCTTGGTGAGTTCTCCTAGAACCCAGTGATTGTGTGCGATCCAGGTATCCCTGGCGACTGGGCGAATACTCTGGTCTGCCTCACAAAATAGCGGTAGGGATATGGTCAGGTCGCTGGTTTGGCGCAGGGTCTTTGAAGAGATACCTGGGTTTCCAAGTGTATTCCACCAGCGCCGGGCCGTATCCGGGTCGTGGCCAAATTTTTGCTTAAAAGATTTTGTAAAAGGGCTGAGAAACGGCCAGCTACCGCCTTCCAAGATACGTTCAACTATCTCTTTAGTGCTTGCACGATCACCGAAGTTCTCCGGGTCATAAAGTACGCGGTCTTTAGCGGCGGCATGGATAGGGCTGGTGGCGTCGGCGGTAACTATCGTTTCTGTAGGCAGGGCTGCTGCGGCAATGGGCAGCAAAGATGGAGCGCCAAGGCCCAGGCAGTGAAATCTTTGCAAACGCGTGTTGCGGTCTTGGTAGCCATCTGCAATACCTTTAAGTACTTGTGCCAGGCGCACGTAACGCCGTGGGACCGGACGGGCCAATTTGAAGGATGCCGTACCACTAACGTAAAAATCCGTTGCATTAAGGTCACCGCAAATACCCGCGAGCCCCATAGCTGCGGATGTTACTCCAGCTTCTGCGGCGAGTTGTCCGGCGTCGCGGGCCGTGTTGTAGTCCATCGCACTCAGTACCGCATATATCGCAAGCCCCTGGCAGAGCGGGTTTTCCGCTACTTTTTGCCAGAGCCTTAAGCTGCGACGGTTGCGTGAGGCAATGCGCTCCACTGTCCAGCCTGTGATCTCCCGTTCCAGGTCCAAGGCCACCAGGCAGGTGCTGGCGAAGTCTTCCTGGGCGATAAGGTCGGTGGGATTCATCAGCAGCTGACGTTCGATCAGCTGGAGGGTATCGATAGACTCGGATCGTCCAGTGCAGTCGGCAAGTACGGATTCTGCCAGTGCATCGGCTTTTTTGCGTAGGTTTGGCGGGACCTCGCGACCGCGGGGGAGATGACCGAGCTTTCGGCGTAGAGTTTTGACCTCGCGGGTGATTTCCCTGGCTTTTTCAGAGAATTTCGCAATGACAGAATCGATTAACTGCTTTGTGCCGTTATCGGCAAAGAGTGGCAGGCCCCTGTTGCGCACCTCAACAGCCAGCCGCAGGTTTGGGTTTGTAATACGATGGGCTGATAGCAAGTAGCCATCGGCCGAAATGAGATGACTGGCGAAGGCATCCAAAGTTTGACGGCGTAAGTTGGCAATAAAGTGCATTGAAGCAACTACCTGAGCGGTGCTCCCCCATGGAGCGCATGTGAGCAGGATTTCCACTCATCAAGCAGTCCATGCATGTCTTCCAGTTCCACTTCGAGTTCGAGCGCAACCTGCTCAAAGATATCCCACGCGGCAAAAACATCGGGGTGAGTTTCGATACACTCGGCCACGGCATGATCCATTGGCTCGATAGGCATATCCATCTCATCTTTTTGATGCAGGTTGGGAAGGCTGGGAATGGCCGTCTCGAGACATTCAGCGCGCACAGACTCTTTGGCGGCGTGCCACTCGGCCTTTGCCAACTGCGCCATCGCCAGTAGTACCTCTAATTCCAGCAATTTGATTTCAACACTTTCCTGTTCCGACAAGCAGCCGTCATCCGGTGGCATGGTGCTTCTCCTGTTAACGTATCAGAGGGGTAAAGAGCAGCTCTGCAGCGCCCTGGGAAGATTCATCGCTACTATCAGGGTGTTGGACTCCAAGGGACCAATAGAGATTTGCATTGCTTCGCCATGGCTGGAACCAACGGCTTGCCAGCCTCATAAATGCGATGTCAAAGCTGCTTTCGCCAATATCGGCAAGTGCGAGAGCGTCTACCTCTACACCAGGTCTTCCGCTTAACAGGCTTGAGCTTTTTCTGAATATGCCGCTGAGCCTACAAAAGGCCCCTATGGTAACGCCGGCATGCGGTAAGTGAGAGAAGCGCACCACGGCATTTGCCTCGGCATCGCTGGAGGGGTCATGCAACTTAATGTGGCTTAATAGCATGCCGCCTTCCTGAGGAGGAGAGGTGACATTTTTTACGAAACCACGAACTTCAATAAACTCTCCGTCCAAGTGGTTACTGAGTTTGGCCAGCTCCACATTCTTACCATTGGGAAGTGCGGTACTAAACGACATTGAGGCAATACCCTTCTGCAGTTCCTTAATATCTTTTGGTATTTCCAAACCGCTCGTACTCGCGGCAAGTCTGTAGCAGGCCACATGGCTGGCAATGGCCTTGCGAGTAAGAAAGTGGGCATCAACGGCGATATCCCCAACCCGCTCAGCCAAGCCGCCGCTACCTCTCCCCAAGAGTTCTTGGATGACGTTATGCATAGCCGCCTGCGCTCCTATGAGTGCGGGCAAGTTCCGTTCTATTTCCCCTGCGAATAACAAGCAAATGTTTGTGATATTTTCCGGGTTGCCTATCAATACTGCGCTGTAAATCTGCTTTTGCCACCCCTCTATAAAATCTGTAAATTCCCTGGTGATGGCTTTAACTTCGCCTATGTCATCCGTTGAGAACCCAGGTTTATGCCCTCCTGTCGACACAGCGTTATTAAATTGCGCATGCACTAAAGCCAACAGGCCGCGGCACAGGCACATCATTACCGCATCGGCACCACTTTCCAGGCCTGGGTTCAGGGGTTTATCTGTATTGGGCAGGTAAGCGTTCAGGAGGCTGATATTTTCCGTGTCGCCACTCGCCAGGCCTTCCATTGATGCCTGAATATCGGCCCTTGTTCCTATGTCGGCCAACCTTGTACGCAATCGCTCCACAATACTGTTGGGGACTTCCGAGCCCACCATTTCTTCGGCTTTTGCCAAGAGTCTATCCAGGCGGCTATCGATATCCATTTGTTGAAGGCCATCTTCAAGGTTGGTCGCAAATTGGTCCCTGCTTTCACTGATAGCAATACCTCGTAATACGTATAGGAACTCCAGACCCATTCGATGATCGATTTGATTTAGTTCGGAAGCATTATCTGCGCGGCTTTGTAAATTGCGAAACTCTGCATATCCAAGCCCCAGGCATAGGCGAGCTTGCTGCTCAAGCTGGTTCCAAGAGAAAGTAAGAAGTGTTTTTTGAACAGCTATTGCTTCCCGAAATAATCTTTGGAGAGCGGGATTTTGAACCTTGTAAGCTGGCAGTAAATTAAACTGAGATCTTAGCAGGGATAAATAAGTCTTGCTGGGGTGCACATTGGGCTGTGGCATCCAGGTCTCCTTACGTCACAAGCGGGGTTAGTTTCTCAGTCAAGAGAAGTAATAATAGTTAATCGTAAGGTTTCTGCCTCAAGCGTTCATCGCTTGAATAGTTTTCTTTTGAGCGCTTTTAAATCAAGGTGAACAATCGCTTAGCTATTACCTGTTGATAATAAACCTTGCTAAAGATCTGTTTTTGCGCCTTTGATGAACCATTGCCGTTCTAGCTTTTTGAGGGGGCTTTGATTAACCATTTTATTAGGCAGGCGTTAATAGAGATGCCGAATACAGAAGTAATTTATTGCGATCTAAAAGCGCTTTGACTGTTCCGGCCTCTGTACCATCAGTTGACATAAGCAGAGTATCGGCACTCTGCTTAATTGGTTTGACCACAACGGTAAAGCAATAGTTAAAGATTAAAAAACAACAACTCAGGCGCCTGGAGAGTAAATTGAGAATAAGTCGGCTGATATCTTTCTTCCAGCCAGTATAAAAAATAACCACACATATTTGCTTGGCAATTGCACTATTTGTATAAACTTTAATAAGCTTGTTTTAGCTTGAACCTGAAGGCACCTTCTCTTCGATAGTTTCAATCGGCATCCAACCTAAGTACTGGTGCGCATTTTCGTAATGGTCCATTCCTACTTCCCAGGCAATAAGGGTGGCGCCCTCTGACTCTGTGGCAACTTTCCAAATTACCCTGACTAACCCACGATTTGTGGCATTTTCCGCTGTAGGAAGACAGTCTTGACAGCTAATCCATTGAGGTAACTTACTGTTCTGGCTGGGTTTACCAGCAAGGGAGATTTGGTTACTCAAAAGAAAGTTCCTCACCAAACAAATTTGAATTGTAAATAGTCTTATTGTTGCTTATTGAGGTGCCAATAAAGGTATCGATATACCCGCGGTATTGTTCACCTGTCGGCAATCATAGCATATTTGATAGTAAGACTTGCTGGTCAACTATAGGCCTACGCAGCAATAATTTGGCTTCAAATGTGAACTGGTTAAATGAATTTTTTTATTTAGCAGGGTGTCTATTAACCTTCAGCCCATAAAAGTAGTTTTTCTTTTAATTTTTCATAACCCTCAGGCCGGCCTGATTCTTATTGTTGCGTAGATTTAGGGTTGTCTGTGAGGCTATGAGATCATGTGATTATACTAACACTGTTTAATATTTTGGTGAGTTTCATAAGGGCTGTATTGTATTTTTTGGCAATTGTATAGACCAAAATATATTTTTTATTAAGAGTGCTGGCAGGTTCTATAATAGTTAATAGAGAGGTTGTTATTAAAATTGTTGCGTATCTTGGGAATTCCTTACTCTAAAAGATCAGTAACCACCGCATGATAGGTGCTAATAATTTTGGCCCATGCTGATGTTATAGTATTTCAAGGATTTCTTTTTCGGAAATTGGTTGGGGTTTAATTAGATCTTGTCATCGGGTCAGAAGGGGCATGATCTCTTGAAAAAAACCGATACTTTACCAATATGAATATCTCGGATAAATTTTTTAGTCGCGGCAATTATTGGTGCTGAAAGATTTAAACACTGAATTCTATGCAGGGATTTCTCAGAAAAATCCTAGGCACCTAGTGTTTGATAGAAAGTAAAAGCGGAGACTTACAATGCTCTCCCGAAAGACCAGTATATATGATCCCCGTATCGCCCTAATGGGCGATAAACTTTTTTAAACTGCATATAGACCATCTGATTCTCAGCGATTTCTATTTGTCACTATCCGTTTCTTTTTGATCCGCAGATAAATTTCTTCGCGGTGAACGGAAATGGATTTGGGAGCATCCACTCCTACCTTTACCTGATCACCCTTTACTTCAAATACTGTGATCGAGACTTTTGTTCCAATTCTGATATTTTCGCCAATTCGGCGGGTTAAAATTAACATGGTCATTTCCTATTGAACTTAAACCATAGGCAGGCTTTCCATGGTGGAAAGGCTTAAAAGTAATGTGTGAAGGAAATGCGGGGTGGTGCACGAGAACGGTAGGCGCAGAAGAAGAAAAGGCGGGCGCAACGCTCCCAGAGCCTGGGGAATCGCTCCAAGCTACTGAATGTTCTCCACTTTATTGAAGACGAGTGGGTTTCTAGCGTATTATCCATTCAGCCATTTTGATAGTTGGGTTATCAATTTGGTCAGCTGGCCCCTGGTGTTCCTGCACCTTGGGTCAGCGCCTTTTACTTGCTCTTACATCACGCTAGCGTTCTCCTTTGAAGGGTGGGGTTTCTAGGGAAATCTTAAGGCTTCTGACTCTCTTAGGCTTTTTAGATTATTGCCCACAGAGGTTTGCTAAATAAGCGCCTAAATCCCGATAAATATCCACCAATTCTACGCAGCTTTGACACTAAAACAAACTTAATAAAATCCAATAAGATTATTTTCGTGCCTATATTTGCCTGTTTACACTTGGATATAATTTTATTCTTGATTGGTTTAGGTGGCTTTCCGTACCGGTTCTCATCTTATAAATTGAATAATCCCTCCGCTTTTCCAGGTGCTCACTGATTGGTGAGATAAAATTCAGGGAAAAGTGTTTGGAGAAGTAGGTGGAGCCTTCAGGGCAGGCCGATAACTGCTTATTGTAGGCTTATCTCCGGTTTACTTTATGGGTTTATTGTTTCTGGTGGGGTTAGCCTTTTTGGGGGTGTCCCGGCGTAGACAGGTGTGTGAGGAGTAGAGGGCCGTTTATAAATTCAGGAATAGGGTGGTTTATTTTTTAATTTGGACTGAAATAGAGCTTGATGTATTTTTTTATAGACAGTGAGTGAGCAGGAATAAAAGGGAAGGGATAGGTGGCCAGTGGCACTTACTTTCCCTCCTCAACAAATATGTAGAAGCGTTACTCTTCGTAACGGATTTCAGTGATATAGTAAGTCTGCCATTCTTCTCCTTGACGAATTTCTATCTCATCGTCGAGCTTTCGCCCCAGTAGGCTGCGTGCAACTGGGGAGTCCATTGAGATCAGGCCTGCTTTCACATCAAACTCATCTGGGCCGACGATTCGATAGCTAACAGCTTCGCCGTCCTCATCCTCAAGCGTCACCCAGGCCCCAAAAAATACTTTTTCTTTATCTTCTGGTACCCGATCTACTACGGTGATTTCCTCCAGGCGTTTAGTGAGAAAGCGCACGCGGCTGTCGATTTCACGCAGTCGTTTCTTGCCATAGATATAATCTGCGTTTTCGGAGCGGTCCCCTAACTTGGCTGCGTCACTGACAGCCTGGGTGACCCTGGGCCGTTCTTCCTCCCAGAGGTGTTTTACTTCGGCGCGCATTCGCTGCGCGCCCTCTGCGGTGATATAGCGGGAGCCGCGCGGACGCGGCGGTCTCCATCTTCCCATAGGTTTACTGGATGCCTCTTAACTGTAGGGATGCGCTGCTAAAGGTTTTCAATGGTGATTCCTGGGCCGGCTTCTGCCAGCGGAAACTTGAATATACGACTATAGAACTCGAGTTCGCCTTCAAGTGCCATCTTGATGCTGTCGCCACTCCTGAATCCGTGTCCTTCATTGGTGAAGGTGATATAAGAAACGGGAATGCCACGCTCTTTGAGGGCTTTTACCATGGTTTCTGCCTGGTTGGGCGGTACTACCTTATCTTCCATACCCTGAAAGAAGATTACCGGGCAGCTCAGCTGCTCCACATGATTGATGGGAGAGCGCTCATAATAAATATGCTCGGCAGATGGCCAGGGGCCCACCAGTTTATCCAGGTAGCGGGATTCAAATTTGTGTGTGTCTTTGGCAAGGCTGCTCAATTCACCGATGCCATAATGGCTGGCGCCGGCCTTAAAGGTGTCGTGATAGGTGAGTGCGGCGAGTACTGTATAACCGCCAGCGCTGCCGCCTTTAATTAACAGCCGTTCAGGATCTGCCAGACCTCGGTCAACCAGGTACTCGGCACCTGCACAGACGTCCTCGACATCATAAATTCCCCATTTATCGGTGAGGCGATCTCGATATTCACGCCCATATCCTGTGCTGCCGGAATAGTTTACATCCAGAATGGCAAAGCCGCGGCTGGTCCAATATTGCACTTTTAAGTTGAGGCCTGCTGAAGTGGCACCTGTGGGGCCGCCATGGCTAAATACAATCAGTGGGGGCTTATCGCCTTCGGGGGCTGAGTAGCTGGGGTTGTGTGGAGGATAGTAAAAGCCATGGACGTCGCGGTCGTTTACCGTAAAGGTAATTGCCTGGGCGTTGGAGAAGAGATTGGTTGGCAAGGTACGGCTGTTACTGCTGGCTATAGGTTCTAAAGTGCGCATAGCCGAGTCAAAAGTGACAACCGCTGGAAAACTGTCGGTGCCAGCGGCAATCATAATGGCTTTGCCATCTTCACAGTGCAGGCTTTCAATATCGCAATAGGGCTGTTCGATAGTGTGGTGCTTACCGGTGCGGGTATTCAGGGTGGCCAGATACCAGCGGCCGCTCTCAGTGTAAGTGCAGAGGACTTCTTCTTCGCCGATAAAGCCGTAGGTAGACATGCCGAATACCCACTGGGGTGTGGCGAATTCTGCATTTTTTCCCACAGGGGAGCCTCTTGCCCCAGCTGATACAGGTTCCACCAGTTGTTGCGGTCAGAAACATAAACCAGCTCCCCCTTTGGGGACCATTGCGGTTGAAATATGGATTCGTTCTGCCCGCCGGCCACTTGCGTGACTCCGGTAACTACCCCTTGTGTATTCAAGTCGGCAAGGCACAGTTCGGTGGCATCCCAGGGGAGGTTGGGGTGATGCCAGCGCAGGAAGCTCAGCTTGCTGCCGTCGGCATTCAGGGCCGGGTTTGAATAAAAATCAGCACCTTCCTGTAATACTTCGGGAGTTGTATCCAGTGGTTTTTGCAGGTCGATCGCAATGATACGAGCACGCGCTTCAGCGCCTTGCTCGTGGCCGCTGTCGTCTTCCTCGATACAGATCAGGCGGTTTCTTTTTTTATCCAGAATTAAGTCTGCGTAGCGCGAGCTATTTTCTGGAGTAATGGCTTCGGGCAGGGTGCTGTCGAGTTTCATGCGGTAGATACGCTGGTCTTCCGCTAACACAAAGTAGAACGTATCCCTACTCACCAGGTAGCTGCCGCCACCGTATTCGTGGGCTTTGGAGCGCACACTCACAGGGGCGGGAGTGAGGTCCTTGCGGCCATCTTTTGGGCAGTATTGCACCAGGACATTGCGGCCTTTCTCTAATGGTCGCGACTCCAGCCAGTAATAGCGCCCATCTAACAGAGTGGCTTCCCCTAGGCGCACACTGCCCTCTACAAGAAGTTCAGCGCTGATTGCAGATTTCCAGCTGCCATAGGGGGCGGTAATTGTCATGGGGACCTCGCTCATTGGTTAGTTATTTCCTTATTTGGTTTCTTGCATTCTGCCGGCCCTGTAAAGAGGGCACAAGGTGCCTTTCTAAGGGCAGATGCCTGTGATAGGCTGCAATAACCAAGCAAGCGCTTGGTGTGATCAATAACAATGATCAACTGACTTTTAGGGATACTGCCTTGAAGATCTTGTGCCTGGTGACGGTGCAGATACTTCGAGAAAGGCAATCAATGGATTTTGAATAGATCCTTCGACTTGCCAGGTTGACCGCGGCCCAAATAAAGATAATTCAGGAGAGCCTGCGATGTCTGATGAAGTTGTAATTACTTGCGCCCTGACAGGGGTGCTCACCAACCCCCAGCAGCACCCGGTTCCGGTTACCCCAAAGGAAATGGCAATCTCTGCGCGGGAAGCCTTTGATGCCGGTGCTTCGGTTATGCATGTACATTTTCGTGCCCAGGAGCCGGGTAAGGGGCATCTGCCCAGCTGGGACCCGCAAGTGGCATTGGAAATAGCCGATGCGATTCGCGAAAAGTGCCCCGGTGTTATTTTAAATTTCTCCACGGGCACCATAGGTAGGGACCAGCGAGGCCCATTGGAGTGTGTACGCGCCGGCAAACCGGAAATTGCTGCCTGTAATGCTGGCAGCCTGAATTACCTGAAGGCGCGCTCTAATGGCACCTGGGCCTGGCCGCCCATGGTTTTTGATAACCCGGTAGACAAGGTGGAGGAGCTACTGGAAGTTTGCCGTGAGACAGGTACCCGGCCAGAGTTTGAATGTTTTGATCTCGGTATTGTGCGCTCGGTGGGCATGTATGCAGATGTAGGTATGGTGGATAAGCCCAATTACAATCTGGTGATGGGGGTGGCTTCGGGAATGCCCGCAGACCCGGAACTGCTGGAGCTTATGCCGAAATATATGAAGCCAAATAGCCTGTGGCAGAGTACGGTGATCGGGCGTGAGGAAATCTGGCCCGTGCATCGCAAAACAGCGGAGCTGGGCGGGAACCTGCGCTCAGGGGTGGAAGATACCTTTTACCTGCCTGGAGGGGAGCGTACTAGCGGTAATGGCCAGCTGATTGAGGCGCTGGCTGTTATTGCGGAGGAGCGTGGCCGTAAAGTGGTATCTCCAGAGCGAGCGCGGGAAATTTTCTGTTAAGACCTTCCTATTTATGGTGATGCCGTGGCGGATGAATTTTATGCTGCGGCAGGCCCTTCCTCTTTATTCCTTTGACTCCTGCTGAAAATCAATCTGCCTGGGGACTGCTAGTCTTATTACCAGCCTGGGTGTCGCCGGTACCATGGGTGAATAAAAAGTAAGCCGTCAAAGGGAGTGGTGGATGCAAGCGCTTCTGGACCAATTAATCAGGGTGATTGACTGGGCCAACCTGTTTCTATGGGGGGAGTTGCCGGCATTTGGTGGTTGGGAATTTTGATCATGGCCTTATTGCCGGCCGGCCTCTACTTTTCCATTCGTACCCGCTTTATCCAGTTCAGGCACTTTGGCCATATGGTGAAGGTTATGGTGCGCGGTATCCATAAAGAGCATCCCGGTTCAATTTCTGCTTTTCAGGCATTTGCCACCAGTGCTGCGGCCCGTATTGGTACCGGGAGCCTTGCGGGCGTTGCGGTTGCCATTACTGCTGGTGGGCCGGGTGCCGTATTCTGGATGTGGATGGTGGGCTGGCTGGGGATGGCGACCAGTATGGTTGAAAATACCCTTGCTCAGGTTTACAAGGAAAAAGGGGAGCAGCCGGGAACGTTCCGCGGTGGGCCTGCGTACTACATCGAAAAGGGGCTCGGGCCAAACTGGAGGTGGTTATCAGTCACCTTTTCTATATTCCTGTTGATGTGTTACGGCTTTATTTTCAACTCAGTGCAGTCAAATGCCATGGCCCAGGCAATCAACGATGCCTGGGGAATTAACCCGCTGTTAGTGGGGTTTGTGGTGGCCTTGGTTGCGGCGATTATTGTGTTTGGTGGTATACGCTCTATCGCAAGCTTTGCGGGAATTGTGGTGCCCTTTATGGCGATCGCCTATCTGTTGGTGGCTCTGGCAATCTTGATCGTCAATATTGCCGAGTTACCAAAAGTACTCGCCACTATTTTGAAAAGTGCTTTCGGACTGACTGAGGCTGGCGCAGGTGTACTGGGGGCAGTGGTTTCCAATGGTATTAAGCGCGGATTATTTGCCAATGAGGCCGGGTTGGGGTCTTCGCCAAATGTTGGTGCTGCCGCCGATGTAAAGCATCCATTGGTACAGGGTTATGTGCAAATGGCTTCGGTATTCCTGGATACTATTGTGATTTGTAGCTGTACGGCGGCGATTATTCTGGTTGCCGATGTTTATATGGTGGGGAATGTTGAAGGAGTAAAGCTGGCCCAGGACTCGTTAGCTAGTGAGGTGGGCTCCTGGGGAAGCGGATTTATTGCCTTTGCGCTGCTGTTCTTTGCGTTCACTTCGATTATTGGTAATTACTATTATGGTGAAACCAATATTTTTTATCTTTACCACACGCGCACCTCTATATTCTGTTATCGCATTGTTTTCCTGATATTTATCCTCTTTGGTGCCTGGGTTTCCTTCAGCGGCAGTGCCGAGAATTTTACCTTGCTTTGGCGCATGGCTGATGTGTCAATGGGATTTATGGCTTCGACAAATATCCTGGCTATTATTTTGCTTTCAGGCATTGCATTCAAAGTTCTAGCGGACTATGAAGAGCAATTAAATCGAGGAATTAAGGAGCCAGTTTTTGATGCCAGCAAGTATGATATTAAAGGGATTGACCATGAGGTGTGGGATAGAAAATAAGAGTTTACATTATTAGCATCTGTAAAAGATTTATATCCAGCAGAAGTGAAAATAATTATAAAAAAGAAACTAATTAATTTGGGTCAATGCCACTGATGGTTCTTATTGGGTGATCAATATTCTTTCTAATCCTTCTAAACTCTATTTTGTTGAATAGAAAGAGGGACTATCTATTGAAGTAAGCGGTACATGAACCACATTATTCAACGTGCTTTGGCAGGCTGCCATGATACCCCCTCCATCAACTTCGGAGGGAAGCCCCATGCATTAGCAGCAGTGGCAAAGTCATGCCAGGGCCTACGAGAAAAGCTCTCAAACCAAACGCGGCTATACTCGTAAACACAACCTAAACTACAGCCAGTTCCTCTACTGGTACCGCAAACTAACTGAACAAACTTCGGTGTCTGATACCCCTGACTTTGTTCCCGTGGATATCAAGTCTTCTACAGTCACTACGGGAAACCTGGGTATATTGGAGTTCCCTAATGGCATAAAGCTGGTGATCAATAGCCCGGTGTTGTTGGCGCAAATCCCTGGCCTTATGGATCTGTAAATACGATATGGCTACCGTTTAACAGCAAAGTCTGGTTTTACCGTCAGCCCATCGATTTCAGGAAACAGATTGATGGTATTGTGCTGCTGGTGGCTGATACGTTACACAAAGATCCGACATCCGGTCAGCTCTTTGTCTTTCGCAATAAAAAGGCCGATAAAATTCGTATGCTCTATTGGGAAGGTAATGGATTTAGGCTCCTGTATAAGAGAAATGAGAAGTCGAGGTTTATCTTTCCTGGCATTTCAAATGACGCCATAGAATTGTCGATTTGACAGCTACAGTGGCTGCTTTCCGGTTTGGGCTTTACTCAGCAAGAAGAACCAGAAAAACTCTATTTTTCTCGCTTCTATTGATACGTATAGAGTCAGGAAAATAGTTTCCCATGGTATAATCCACACATAAATTAACATCGGAAAACCCAATGGCTACCGGTGATACGCTACAGTGCCAGGTTGAACAGCTCACACGTGAACTCAAACTCTCGCTCCAACGATGCGAGCAGTTTGAAAAGGCTTACAGTCAACTATTGTTTTAATTCAAACAACTGCAGCGTTCTCTCTTTGGACGGTGCTCTGAGCGATACGAAGGCCCTGATGATCCTCAAAGGCTACTATTCGACAGTGCAGAAGTTTGAGATGAAGGCTCTGTAGAGGAAAACGAGGTTGAGAACGACAAAGGCCAGGATGCTGTGGTAAGCATTGCGGCACATAAGTGTCATAAAAAAACAAAGAAGATCTTTGCCGAGCACCTGCCAAGAAAAGAGGTGGTAATCCCTGTCTCAGAGCAGGATAAAACCTGTGCATGTGGCTGCCAAAAGAATATTGTTGATTACGAGCGTCATGAGCGCTTGAACTACATAGCCCGGTATATGAGTAATTGTCGAATTGCGGGAGAAGGTTGCCTGCCCTAAAGGCTGTGCAGGCCAAATAGTTATTGCTCCCAAGCCAAAGCATATCCTACCCAAGGGTAAGTTCACCGAATCCATTCTAAGCCATCTCATTGTCAGCAAGCTTGATGATCGACAGCCGTTCTATCACCTGTAAAAAAAGTTTGAGACCAGCGCCGGTTTTAGCTTTCCCCGTCAAACCATGGATCGTACTGTTATCGATTGTGCCGCTCCCCTTAAACCACTGATCAATTTGCTAAAAGATGGGATCATTGGCTACGATATTGGGGCTTTGGATGCCACATCACTCCAAGTTCTTAACGAACCTGGCCGGCCAGCAAGCCGAAAATCTTATGCTTACTATTTCCGAGGAGGCCCTCCAGGAAAGGAAGCGATCCTCTATGAATATAATGCCGTTGATCACAAAAATTTTGTGAATGACTGGTTTGCCGGCTTTAAAGGCACACTGCATTGCGATGCTGATCCATTTTTTGAATTGCTGTTTGAGCAGTCAGCTGTAAACCCAAATCATTGCAATGCACATGCCCGGCGAAAATTCGAACCCATAGCGAGAGCGGCGCAAGGGGATGGGCTTTGTGCATTTCTCAACGATGGTCGCTTAGAAATCGACAACAATTTGACTGAACAGGAAATCAAACCCTTTGTCATGGCTCGCAAAAACTTCCTGTTTGCATCTTCGGTCAATGGCGCTAAAGCATTATGTCTGCACTTCAGTTTGATTCGCACTGCTAAACACCACGGTCTTGACCCCAAAAGGTATTAT
This sequence comes from Microbulbifer sp. MLAF003, assembly GCF_030012965.1. NCBI lineage: Bacteria > Pseudomonadati > Pseudomonadota > Gammaproteobacteria > Cellvibrionales > Microbulbiferaceae > Microbulbifer > Microbulbifer sp. MLAF003. The sequence continues at coordinate 2,909,252 of NZ_CP120232.1, read as the reverse complement.
GTGGAGGGCTTAAGGCAATTCCTCACTGTCAATCCGTTGAGGATTATGAGGCACTATTACCCTGGATATCCAGCTTGAGAGAATCGGGATGGCAGCAGCAGCGTAATTAGATGCGCAGTAAAGAAACTGACGTTGGCTTTATGCCTCTACATTTGTCGAGTGGCGACACTTCTTTTGAACTTAGACGACAGGTCACTCAACCCCCCAACTTGAATGCCTCAAATAGAATCCTAACTCACTGCTAGGTAAGATCGCTTACAAAAGCAACGGATTCTAACTTATTGAAAGTAGTACATTATTGCCGTTTCCAAAGAGATTAATCAAAAATATACAATTAAAATAAAGTACTCTTAAATTTCCTATTATTTGCTTTTGGTGACAGCCTTTTATTAATGCTTAGGCCTGATGTAAAAAAATATCCCTTTATAACTCATTCGCAAAAATTTCATTTCTTTTTGTGTTGTACGTCACGCCTTTGATGTTGAAAAAAATGCCATAAGTACATTAAAAATCTGCAGCAAATAAATATACAAAATCCTGGCTGATCTAAGTTCAAGTTTTCTAGCACAGGATCATCTAGAAAAATTTAATTGATTATTGGGTTTGGAATGAGTATGAGAAAAAAAGCTTAGTGGTTGGTCTGGTTAGTACGATGGTTTTAATGGTACTTGCATTCTATATCGTAGGAGATTTCCGGGAGGGAGATTCCAGGGTGAAAGGCACAATTACAAACCAAGTATCAATAGAAGAGAGAGGGTTGGGAGAGTCAGTAGAGCCAAAATTTAGTAGCCACGAAGACCCACCCGTTGAGGTGGAAAACCGTGAACTTAGTGTGGATCTACAAACTGACGTTGTGGTTGGGGGAAAAGGTCGATCTATGGTTAATGGTGTACCTGTGGATAGTATCAGACAAGAAATTCAAAAGAGAGATGCCTCAATAACCAGGACAATTGAAGTAAAGAATAATGATCCTTTGCTTGGATATAAGGTAAACAAAATACCTGAGAGTGAACAATAAAGGTTACAGGGAAGTTTTGCTGATAAATAGTTGTAAAGACAGGATTTCGAATGAGTATTTCGCGCCATTTTCTATTGTTAAGTTTTCTTTTAATATCCATTTCTTCTTATGCAGAGGAAATCAGGGATTACTATGCAGAACCGGGTTTAAATCCTTTTAAAGAAACCGTTAATGATCATTTTAATGAACATATAGATGTGTTTTCTGGAGGTATTCAGCTAAAGTATACGGATATCCATATTCCAGGTAATGGAGGCATGGATGTCAATATCAATAGAGTGTATAACAGCCCGCAGACTTATAGTACTCCTCTTCGTACAGCCTATGGTGTGGGATGGACCATGCATTTCGGCAGAATTGTTGTCCCCTATAATTATGTCGATAGGGTGTGTTCCCAAGCCTCTTTTGATCTTAGCACGAGAGATAATCCATCATTAGAGCATGCGGATGGAGGGCGAGAAGTACTTGTTTTAAATTCAATGCAAGCTGATGGCAGCTTAATAACAAAAAGCAATTGGCGTGCGGAATGTATAGATGATGCAAATGGAATATTGGTGACAGCACCTGATGGTAAGAAATATACCATGGATTATCTGGATACATTTCAGGGTGAGTCAAGCTGGTTTACGACAAAAATCGTAGATGTACATGGTAATTGGATTAGCATTGAATATGAAAAAGGCTCAACTGGAGCCAGCTACATTAAAAATATTTATAGAAGTGAAGATGGTCTGGTAGCTTCTTATCAATATGAAAAATCACCTAATGGCATACAGCTTTTAAAAAGCATCTCCGCCAAAGGATTGAAAGTTTATTACAAATTTGACCCTGTGTCGCCGGATTATCCTTTTACAGCATATAACCTGGTAAAAGTGACAAGGCCAGATAAGAAGTCCTGGGTATATTCCTATTATGATAATGAAGTGCCGCCCCCAGAGGATGATGACGATAAAAGAGGCGTGGGGCAGTTTGCCATAAAAAGTGTTAAGTATCCTGATGGCGCTAAAATTTCATATACATATCAAAGAATAGCCTTTGATATGCCCTGGGGCCTCGACTTTGGTCCAGGCACTACAGCGATAGCCACTAAGACTTTATCGGATATTGATGGGGGGAGTGCTCAGTGGGTATACGAATTTAAGCCTTATAGTGAACCAGAAAATTCGACTGCTTCAGATGGGGCTAGCGGAATTAACTACCTAGATAAAACAACGGTAAAGGGACCTGATGGAAAAACGGTATACACTCATTATGGAACTAGTTACAATTTTTGGGGTTTCACTGTTTATTATTGGAAAGCACATCTTATAGGTCTACGTATAAGCGAGAAAAAATATAACAAACAAGGTGATTTGATTTATCGTAAGCTTAACTCATGGAAGTCTGAAGGACGAATAATTTCTTATGAAGATTTCTCACATGGGCTTACTGGAACCAAAGGCCATATTGATGATGCTACCTATGTTCCAATTTTGAAAAGTGTAAGTGAAAGTTATGATGGTGAGAATGGCTCTAGAGCTATTTTCTTTTTTGATCATGATCAATTCGGCAATCCAAGAACAATAAAGGAGTTTTCAAATTTAGCTGATGGAGAAAAATTTCGTACTTCCACTCTAGATTATGATAATGATACTGGGAGGTGGATTCTCGGGAAAGTTAAGGAAGAAGTAGTAAAGATGGGAGATCAGACCTCCACTACTTCAAGAACCTTCTATCGTGGTGAAGTAAAATCAGAAACGGTTAATGGTGTTATTACTCAATACGAATATACCAATGATGGTGATATTGAGAGTATTACAGATGCAAATAACAATGTCGTAACTTTTTCTGAGTATAAACGTGGTATTGCACAGAAAGAGGAGCATCCGGAAAATGTTACAGTTTTAAGAACTGTTAATGATAGCGGTACGATTGGTTCGGTAACGGATGCCGAAGGTCGGCTCACTTCATATGTTTACGATTTTGCAGATAGAATTAAGAGTGTTGATTTTCCAATTCATGAAGATATTACCATATCCTATGAAGATAATGCCCGCACTCTTGAGCGCGGAAATTACAAGCAAGTTGATTATTTCGACAATATTGGAAGGTTGATCAAAACCGATCGAATTGATATTTCTTCAATGGAGGTAATATCTACTCGCTCCGAATACGATGTTTTTGGTAGAAAAACATATCAGTCAATTCCATACGCTGAAATTGAAGTCGGGGGCATTAATTATGAATACGATATCATTGGACGCTTGATTAAAGAAACCAATGTAGATGACAGCTATAAAACCCTTTCTTACAAAGATGAAACTGTTACTATTACTGACGAGCGTGGAAAAGTAACTAAAATTATATATCAAAATGTTGGCTTGGATGAATCCTGGATTCGTGAGATTCAGCAACCAGAGGATATCGGCACCGTATTCACCCGAAATTTAATAGGGCAACCTGTTCAAATTAGACAGTTTAAATATTCAGGCAGTGGGGCATGGGAAAGGAATTATATATACAATGATAAATTTCTTCTAGAGAAGAAATTTGATCCTGAGATAGGTACTGATCAACATACTTCAGGTATTACCAAATATACTTATGACGACGTTGGAAATCTTATCTCATCACAAGTAGAGGATAATGATCCTGTTTTCTATAGGTATGACAATCTTTATCGACTGAAGACAATTGATTACCCTGATGGTGCCGACGATACCAGCTTTGTTTATGACAATAATGGGAAAATAACCCAGGTGTCATCAGGAGTCTCTTTGTGGGATTTGGAGTATGATGATAATGATAATCTAGTTAAAGAAATCCTAAAGGTTGATTCTAGCATATCCCGAGAATATGTTTTCAAGTACGATTACGATGATTTGGATAATCTAGATGGTATCACATACCCCAATGATCTTTATGTGGATTATATGCCCGATGCGTTTGGTCGGCCGTCAAAAGCAGGTTCGTATGCGCATAATGTACAATATTACCCTTCTGGCCAAATAGAATCATTCACTTACGGAAATGGAAAGTCTACTAATTTCACTTTAAATGAACGTCTTTTCCCTGAAGCTCTATTGGTAGATGGGTTAGTTGATTTAGAGTATGGCTACGATGAAGTTGGTAATGTTCTATCTATTGTTGATAAGATCGATAACTCTAAAAATATTAGTACTGCTTATGACGACCTCAATAGATTGATTTCTGCTAGCGGTGCATGGGGGAGGCAAGTTATGGTTACACTGAAACGGGTGATATTTACTATAAGAACATTAAAAATTTATTGACAGATTACGCTTACCACTGGGGCAAACTCAAAAACACTAGAAATGATACAGCGGTGAACGTACTGGATTATGATATTTTCGGGAATGTTATAAAAAATACCAAGTATGGTTTAAATGCTGATGGTTATGTTGAGTCATTCCATCCATCTGCTTACAGGTACGATGAAGCTTCCAGGCTTATTGAGGTAGAAGCTAATAATACTATAAAAAACTATTTTTATGATGGTAATGGTCAAAGATATTATGAGAATTTAAAAGGTACTCACAATACTAAATATAGTCTTTATGTTCAGTCAGAAGGCTTACTTTTTGAGGAGGCGTTTTCAGAGTGCTCCTACACGAACTACATTCGTTTAGGTAGTTATCTTGTCGCTCAGTCAGTGGATCAGACAATTGAAAAGGGACTGGATTCTGACTCGGATACAATTTCTGACTGTTTAGAAATACAGTTTGGACTTAACCCTAACGACCCCCTAGATGCGACCTTAGATACTGATAATGATGGGCTTGACAATGCCACTGAAATCGCCAGTGGATTATTTATCTCTAAGAGTGATAGTGATGGTGACGGTATCTCCGATGGTGATGAAGTTAACCAGCATAATACTGATCCCCTTTTAGCGGATAGTGATGGTGATGGTATTGATGATAGTGTCGAAATAGTTAATGGATTGAATCCAACTCTTGCTGATCTGGATAGGGATGGAGTTAATGACCTGGATGAAAATCAATTCGGTCTTAACCCTTTGGATGCATTGGACGGTGTATTAGATCTTGATGGCGATGGATATAGTAACAGGCAGGAAAGCTTAGGGAATTCTGATCTAGGTGTTAGTACGAATCAGCCTACAGATGGAAAGCTGGCTTGGTTTACAGATACTCTGGGCGCTATTGATAAGGCCATGAGTGTTGATTTTGATGGTAATTTGTATGTTGGCACTAGAGAGGGCTATTTATATTCCTTATACCCTAATGGCGAAGAAAGGTGGAAGTTTAAGGCTGAAAACAGAATCCTATCCACTCCTGCAATAGGGCTGGATGGCACTATTTATGTAGGTTCCGATGACGGTAAACTATATGCCGTTAATCCTGATGGAACGGAGAAGTGGCACTATCAGACCTATGGAGACATAGAAACGTCCCCTAGTATCGCTTCAGATGGAACAATTTATGTTGCTTCTTACGATGAAAATCTATATGCCTTAAACGAAGATGGCAGCCTTAAATGGATATACAGGACTCCGGGCGACGTTGGCTATTTATCTTCTCCGGCAATTGGAGCAGATGGCACCATTTATATTGGTGCCCTGGATTCAGGATTACCTTATCTAATCGCAGTTTCATCAGAGGGTGAACTGAAATGGCGTTATCTGGCTAGTGGGAATGTTAAGTCTTCCCCAGCAATTGGACAGAATGGGGACCTGTTCTTTTATGCAGATGATGGGTTTGTCTACTCAGTGACTAAAAATGGGGACTATAGATGGAAGTTTTATACTGGTGAGACTACACCCTATTCACAGCGCTGGTCTGTTGTCTTAGGAAAAAATGATACTGTCTACTCTGGCACAGCAGATGGAGAGCTTGTCGCTCTTGATCGTGCAGGCCAATTATTATGGGTATTCGATCCTCTGGGTACACCATTCACTCCTGCCATTGCAGAAGATGGTACAGTATATGTAGGTGCTGCCAGTGGCTACTTATATGCAATAAATAGCGATGGAACCCAAAAGTGGCGATACCCTTATGGTTATTTATACTTAGCCCCTCCGACTATAGATATCGATGGGACAATATATATAGGGGATCGTAGTAGCCGACTTCAAGCGTTTATTGATAATAATGGGGGATTATCGACCTCATCCTGGCCAATGTTTGGAAGAGATCGGTTTAGCTCAGGAAATCAGTGCCGCAATGGTGCTGTAGTGTATGCCCCAGGAGTGGATTCCGATTCTGACAAAATACCAGATTGTATTGAATACCTGTTTGGACTAAACCCACAAAATAGTTCTGATGCTACTATCGATAGCGATGGAGACTCGATCACTAATCTTGAGGAGTATTTTGCTGGTACTTCTCCTGTTTTAGCTGATACTGATGCCGATGGAATTAACGATAATGATGAGGTAGCCGTTGGTGGGGGTACTATTCTCCCGGACTCTGATGGCGATGGCATTCTAGATGGTGATGAGGATCACGACTTTGACGGTACCAGTAATTCAAAGGAAGTTACTGCAGGGTCTAATCCGTATGTTAGTGAGGTACACCTGAAAGCAGGAGTAAACTTTATACATCAACCTTTTGAGGTTCCCCAAGGATATAGTGCATTTGATTGGATGCAGGACCTTGGTGGAAGTGTTGTTGTTCAGAGAATTGAGAGGTTCGATCCAGAGCTGAATACCTTTAGTACGGCTCAATATTTATCCGGTACAGCTCAAGGTGAGGACTTTGCTATTCAATCTGGAGAAGGCTATGTTGTTCATTTACTGCAAGAGGTTCAGCAATCTTTCGATAGAGACATTGTTTGCCCAGGAATCCAGATTCAGCAAGGATTTAACCTGATTGGTTTTTCGTGTATTGCTGGTGGATTTAGTGCATATGATTTACTTGAGCACCTTGGTGGTGAAAGTTCCGTAAGTAGTGTCCAGCGCTATAATACTTTCACAGGAAAGTATGAATCAGCGACTTGGCACAATGGCGCCCCCACAGGAATAGACTTCCCTCTGAGAAATACCGAAGCATATGTTATCTATGCGAACTCAGCTCTGGGGGATATTGCTTCTCCTACAGATTTTACAGAGCATACAGTTACATCTCATAGTAACAATGCAGAGGTTAAAGGATCTCCAGTACGGATTGATGGAGAACTAAAATCACTGATTACAATCAGTGGCACTGTATCTGATAATCTTTCATCAGTTACAGTTAATGGTGTAAAGGCTACAGTTTCAGGCGGTATCTTTACTGCTGAACTTATTTTAACTTCAGGTATGCATAATATTGAGATTGTGGTTGTCAATAGAGATAACCTGATCAGTAGATCTGTCATATCGATAGATGTCCAAGAGCCTGTAGCTTTGGAAGTTACATCCCATGTCGATGGTCAGGTGATATACCAGAAAGACCCCATAATTCTTGGGAAAATAGACCCAATCATTGATGAGGTTCTGGTTAATGGCCGCGCTACTATATTGAGGGGTGACACGTTTAGATATGGTTATTATTGTTATTCGCGCAATTTTGAGCCTATTTGTGATTATGACAATTATAAGGAGCGACTAAACCTTGATCCTGGACAACATACAATAACGATCGAAGCTTTTAGCCATGGACAGCTTATTGATACTAAAACAGTCAATCTTGATGTGCAGAGGTTTAAAATCAATACGCTAAATCCCGGCTTGGTAACTCAAGCGTTACCAAGCTTTGTCTTTGAGGAGTCAAGAATTGGGTATCTTGATTCTTACGATATATTTTTTAATGTTAACGTTACTGGTGGAGTAGAGAGTAATATTACTGCAACTAGCTCTGAGCCGGTAATTTCTGGAAATCAAGTTGGTGTGTCAATTGATGTTGACGTTCTAAATGCTCTTTCAGGAACTTATGAAAAAGAAGTCAAAGTTGATTTTTATACCAGTATCGGTGGTTACGCTTACTCAGTATATTATCTGCTTGATTATGAGGTTCCAGTTGCCACATCTGCACCAGAATTTACGATTGATTCTCCAGTAGAAAGTGAAGATATTTTCTATTCTTTTGGCTTGGTTTCAGGCAGTTACAGTCATTCCGTCAAAGAAATTCGTGTCAATGGTGAGACCCCTGCGTTTTTTGAAGGTGGATATTATTCACATAATACGGATTTATCCTCTGGCTCAGTTACTGTTGAAGCTATTGGAGAGAATCCGGATCTCACAAAAGTTAAGACGGTCAATTTCACTCCTCGTGTTACCGAGATTACGATGGGGCCTGATAGGGTATATGGAAGCGATGATAATCAAACTCAAAATTTTCCTGCTGCTTTAAATATAGGGCATATCTCTGCCGGAGATATAGAGCTAAAAGGTGCTCCATCTTTTGTTACGACTTATGGGGATAAGGTAAGCCTAAATGTTTCCAATGGCAAAATATATAAAACTTTAAAACATAAATACGGGCTTGTGTTTTATGATTATTATGATTGGTCAAGCCGGCCCACTGTTTCCGGAGTCTATGAATTCTATATTGACTGGGACTCAGGTGGTGGTATGGGTGGCTTTAAGCCATATATGCATATCCCCATTAAATTAACTGCTTTAGAGAGTCTAGATGCTCCGGAAGTTGAATTGTATTCACACGAGGAAGGGGATGTTATACCCGAATCAAGGGCAGGTATTTCTATTCGCGTGAGTAATGATTCTGCTGCCACTGTTAAAATAAATGGTGTTTTAGCAAAAATGGAAGAAATACGCAGTGTTCCATTTAGGGATCGCACCTACTCCGCTATCGTTGAGCTCAATGAAGGTACTAATAATATCAACGTGGAGGTGCTTGGGTTAAATGGCTTAAGTACAAATAAAACCTACACTTTAACCGTTGATACAGCTGATGCCCCCCTGTGGAAGTAACTTCGCATACAGAGGGAGAGGTTGTTAATGCTGTTCCTGTTATTGTCATTCAAGCGCCAGCTGAAATTGATCAGTTAGTAATGTATATGAATGATCAAGTCTATTACCCGGCAAAGAATGGATCTATTTTTTCGTGGGATAGCCTTGTTATGGGTGAAGGTAGTAACTTTATGGAGTTTTATGCTCCGGGATATTTACAGCCAGTTGCAACACGCACAATTAACTTGACTCCACCACCCGCACCAGTAATAACCATCACCTCTCATACAGAGGGAGAGGTTGTGACTGCCCTACCAATAGCCCTTAGAGGTACAGTTCAAAACCCTGTTGGCAGTTTGACTATTAATGGTATGGACGTGAAGCTGGACGGTGAAGACTTCATTGTGCCCTATTGGGACCTACACGAAGGTAACAACACGATCGAAATTGTGGCAAAAGGCCCTGGTACACACGGGAAGGAGACGGTACATAGCTTCAACCTGATTAATCAAAGTAATGAAGCACCTAGACAGATCACTCTTTCACAAGGCGGGAAAACCTATTTCCGTCATGAATTTACTGTTCCAGCAGAGGTCAGGAGTGGAAACTCGAGGGTTTCGGTTTATATGGGAGATGAAACTCCATCAGGCTTAGAACAATTTCCTTGGTGGGGCTACGAATCTATTTCGGGTGGACGTTCTGTTTTTACTGTTGAAATGGCACTTATAAATAATATGAGCCCAGGGGTATATTCCTTCCCAATATCCATGTTATTTAAAGATGAAAATGACAAACTTAAGGCGTTTGAAAGCGTCACTGTTGATCTGACTGTTTCTGATGAAAATATAGTGGAGCTAGGTACTTCTATTGACGGTAAGGAATTACTGTCTATTGATTCTACAATAATGAATTCAATCGATACTTTTGAGTTCACTCCCAGCTCCTTACCTACTGGTGTAGGAGTGAATTTTACCCATCGTTCTTTGAATTCCAGTGATTCTACTGCGGAAATCTATTTTGATGTGTATGCCTCACCCGATGCTGTTCCTGGGAGCTATTCAGTGCCTGTAACCATGAAATTCCTGAGTGCTGACTCCTCAGAGCTATACAGTGTTGTTCGAAATATTGACATCAATGTTGTGCTGCCCCAGGCAGGTCCTCCGACGGTAGTGATTGGCTCCCATTACAATGGCGAAGCTGTGACTACTCCACAGGTGACGATTAGCGGTACGGTTGCTGACTTCAATGCAACGGTACTAGTCAATGGCCAGTTCGCAACAGTTGAACAGACCAATGGCAGTGAGGGCACTTTCAGTGCGGATATCACTCTGGAGGACGGCGCCAATCAGATTACTGTAGAAGCCACTGGTGAAGGTGGGTTGAAATCCAGAGATGAAATTACGATAAACCTGAGTTCCCAGTCCTCTGGTGGTGGCCTGGTTATCCCTGCGGGCGATACGGCTGCAACCTCTGAATCTTTCCAGTTTGACCCGATTAGTTTTTATGAGGTGCGCGGATATCAGGTCAGTGTGGGTGGGAGTAATGCTGCGATTGCTCCGAATGACTTTACAGTAACACCTATTCAAGGGGAGTTGAGCTGGGTAGTTGGATTTGATGTATCTGTTTCACCATCAACAAGCCCAGGAGATTATGAATTAACGGTTACCCACATCTTTTTGGATGGGAATGGCCAAACAATTCTTGAGGAATCCCGAGTACTCAAAGTTGAGGTAACAGAATAATGAAAAGGAAAAAGTCTATTCTGCATCTGCGTAAAGCCCAGGGGCTTGTTGTTGCCAGCTTATTGGCACCAATGATTGGACATGCAGCAACTACAGAAATATCAGATCTAATGATAGCGGATGTCACTGACCGCTCGCTGTCGATTATATTTACTACGTCTGAAAAGGCTTCACCAGCACTGGCAGTATTCACCGATGAGGGTGCTACGGCACCCGCTGCGGATATAGAAATTGTTCAGTTCCCTGTGCATACAGGGGACCCGGCAATCAGTGGTCAATTCCGCTCACACTCCATTGCCGGTATTGTGAATGGAGCAAAGAGTCGTTTTATTGTAAAGCTTGAAGTGCAAGGATTAGAGCCTGAGGCCACTTATTACCTGAGGCCGAGTGCAACCTCTGAGAGTTCCGGTGAAGAAACGGTCTGTCCCGATGCCGGCTCCGATTATTGTCTGGGAATTGAAGCAGAGGCGTTGACCATCGAGACCGCAAAAGGGGGAGTGCATGCTGAGTTGGATATTTCCAGTGGTAACACCCAACTGTACCTTAATGATCAGGTCATTATCGATACCGAACAAGGCAATACCGGTGATCTCGCAATTATTGCTGTTGAGGGTGCCCGCTATCCACTGAGTGCTTTTGTTGGAGATGGTATTGAGGCTCCCAAGGCAATTGTCGACCTCAATAACCTTTATTCAGAAACAGGTAATGGCCTGTTGCGTATTGAGGGCTCAATGCCTGATGTCCAGCGTGGTGATTTTGGTGAGGCGGCTCAAGTGCGCCTCTACCGAGGGATTGAGGGGATCAATACGGTCTACCGCGGTATTGGGATCAATAGTGGCAAAGGCCAAGCGGTGCCCCTGAATAACTCTGCACTCGGAGACTGCAACTTGAACGGCACTGTGAATGGGTACGACCAGCTACTGCTCAACTGGGTGGTAGATAACAACCCACTAGCGGAGTTGCAACGAAAAATCGCCTTCCACCCCGCCTTGTGTGACTTGTACAAAGAGGGCGGTATCGACAGTTTATCTATGGCGCCGGAAATTAACGAGGAGGACCTGACCCGCCTGAAGGAGTTCCTGGTAGGTATCAAGACTGCAAATGAACTGTCAGAGGAGCCTGTTCAATGAGAACTTTTACAAGGAATCAAGTACTGGGTGCCTGTCTGGGGCTCTCCCTGAGTGCAACGTCTATCGCGCAGCAATCTCCGTTTACAGGGAGTGCCTCAGTCAATCTTGGCAACAACCAGAATGCTGTTCCACAATCGATAGTATCGATACCGTTACAGGTTAACCTCAGCGGTGTTATGGCAATGGACAAAGACAATCTTTCAATCGATGCGGCGCTCGGCGCTATCCGTGTGGAGATTGCCTACAACTCCAGCCAGGTAGTGCCTATTGTAGAGTCCTTCACCGTACCTGCCGGGGACAGCACGGAATTTGCCCGGGTGCACTCCGCCTATGTGGAAGGACTGCAAGAAACTAAAAAGCTAGTCATCACCGCCTCGCAAACTGCCGAGGCAACCCCCACGGGTCTTGTGAACATTGCCAATATCCCCTTTGTTTTGCTGGCGGATTCTGGAGAGGTCACCCTGGAAGTGACCGCCCTGGATGTAATCAGCACATTGGCAACAACACCGGATGGCATTATCGGTGGTGAAACGATCCCACACACGGTTACCAATGGCGTGATCACCGTCACCGATGCTACAGAAGAGATGTCAGCATCTGCACAAACCCTAATGGCCAACTCCGGCGATGCCGATAATGACGGCATGCCCGATGCCTTCGAGCTTGCCCATAAACTCAACCCCAACAGTGCTGCTGACGCCAGCCTTGATAGCGACGGCGATGGTATGAGTAACCTGGAAGAGTTTGCCCGGGGAACAGACCCCAATTACCTGCATGGCGACCTCAACAATGACGGCACGGTGGATCTGGTGGATATCATCACCGTGAAACGTATCGCTATGGGGCTGGAGCAGGCCAGCGAAGATCAACTAAAAGCCGGACACGGTGATGTCAATGCCAACGGCAGCATAGATCTTGGCGACGTCATTGTTATTGAGCGCCTCGCCATGGGCGCCCAGAAAACCAATAAGAAGTAGGGAAAGGGAAACGGAAATGAAAACTCTAATTGCGAAATTTTTTATCGTATCGGCCTTACTCACCCTGCTAACCGGATGTAAGGAAGAAGCACTCACAGCCACGGTGCGTACCGGAGACACCGTGATTGTCTCCCTGTCTGCCGACGACCTGAGGGAAAGTGGAGACACCAGCGGCAGTGCCATCCTGCGCGCGGAGCAACTGAGCGCTTCCCTCACTGACGCCGCTAATACGGAGCACAGCGTACAGGTACGCCAAGTGTTCCGGGTTTATGCCGATCCCACCAGTGAAGTGCAGCAGCTGGATAACGCAGGCCTCTGGCTTGCGGCTATTGACTTGGTTGACCCGCTTTCAGCTTCCGCCCCCACACTGGCCAGTGGCAGCGCCGAGTTGACCCTATCCGCCCCGGGCTACTTCGATACCGATAAGGTGGTGACGCTCGAAGTAGTCGCTGGCCTCGGTACTCCAAAAACCTTCGGCGACTTGAGCCTCGGTGCCGAATCCATTGAGCCGGCGCCCCAAGCATTGGCTACGGTTACCGGCAGCCTGGAAGGGCACCTGCTCGCCGCCGTACAGCACCAGTTCACCATCCCCCACAGCGACACACTGGATATTGATAGCGGCACTGCATTGAAAGCCGCCCTGGTGAAAAAGCTGCCCGGACAGGAAATGGTTAACCTCAATGTCACCACTACTGCGACTGAATCCGGAGCCACGGAAGTCCAGGTTTACCTGACCGCAGTAGAGGGCCTCAGCGAAGTACAACTGTCTGAGTTTAATATTGCCCTGATCTCCCAGATCGACGCCGCCAACGCCCAGGCTGACTACTGGAGCCAGCACTACAGTGGCAGCCAATATTTTGATACCGAAGGCAATACGCTCTCACTGAGCACTCAGGTATCCGCAATCCGCTAGCAGGGAAGAAAGCGAGAAAAACATGATGCAACAATTAATCAGAACCCTGCTGGCCGCCGTTGTCTTACTGGCCTTTTCGGTAACATCGCAGGCAGAGGTGACCGTCACCTACCTGCACACCGATGCCCTCGGCTCGGTGGTTGCCGCCTCTGATGAGGACGGCGACCTGTTGTGGCGCAAAGCCTATATGCCCTACGGCGCCATTCACGAGAATGGGCAGGCCAAGAACCCGGCTGTGGGCTATACCGGCCATGTCCAGGATGACGACACCGGCCTTACCTATATGGGGGCCCGCTACTATGACCCGGCGCTGGGCCGCTTCCTGCAGATGGACCCGGCGGGAGTACTGGATAATGTAGAAAGCAACCCGATGATGTTCAATCGGTATGCTTATGCCAATGGGAATCCTTATAAGTTTATTGATCCGGATGGAGAGGCACCAAAAAATAGGGATGGAGGTCATGCCGCGAACCTAGGAGGCGCAATTTTAGTCGGGTTGGGTGTTAGGACCTCAGATGATGAGCTTTTGGCACAGGGTATTGTGCTTCCGAAGGCAAAAGGTGGCTCCAAGGCAAAAAAAGGGGCAAAGCGAGGCCCTAAAACAGATCCAAATGCACCCCATAATAAAAAAATTAGAGAAGTGGGTGAGCAAATTGAAGCTGAAGGTGGAACCGTCCTCGCCGGTGGAGGACAATTGAAAGAAAAATTGATACCTACTCCAGGTGGACACAAGAGCGGTCGGCGTCCTGATATTCTTTATAAGGATTGTGAAGGAAATCTTTGTGGTACAAATGTAGGTAAAACTAAAGCTGATGATTCGCCTATCAAACGTGAACAACAAGCATTAGATGATTTAAATGGTGCTGGCCTGCCAACAACATTTCAAAAATATGACTAAAATTTAAGATGAAATCTATTTCAATTCAATTTCACGCTACAACTGAAGAACTATTAAGCTTTATAGTTACCATAAGTTCTGAGTTTAGTTTAATTATTACTATGATGACTCTCAAACCTTTCAAGTTAGAAATAGTTGAAGGTGAGTTGACTCTTAGTGGTCTCGCCTCGAAGTTAGAAGAGGGAGATCTCCGATTGATCCTAAATGTAAGTAGTCCTGATGTCAGATCAACTTCACCTAATAGATTTTTAGATAAAAATCCTGGAAGCATTGTACTTGATATCGGGGACTTATCTGACTTAGGGCTAAAGGAGTCTTCTTTGTCCTTTATGTCGGATGACAAAACTAAAATATCAATAGCCAATAGGGTTGCATCTAGACTGAAAAAGATAACTAAAAGTGGTGCAATCGCAGTGAATCCTATTAATGGTGCAGAGGCAAAGATTAGATCTCACAGATATACAGAGGGTGCAAAGTTAAAGTATGACGAAGGCGTAAAGATGTTGCCTGTAGCAGGGAATAGTATATATAAATTTTCTGATTAGCTATTACGAAGAGTACAAAGAGCTGAGCATTTGAAATTCACAATGCTTTACTTTCCTCAAGGAAGTAGGGAAAGGGAAACTCTCATCGCGAAGCTTTTTGTCGTATCGGCCTTACTCACCCTGCTAACCGGATGTAAGGAAGAAACACTCACAGCCACGGTGCGTACCGGAGACTATTAATAACCCTGTCGGGGCAGGAATAGACTGTGTTGGTGGCTTGGATCGCGCAGTTAATGAGTGGGGGGTTAATTTTGAGTTTATCGGAAAAAAGGTATAACCAGGCCAGTCAGCATCGCTCTCTGAGACCGCTGGACCTCGTTTCACTCAGTCGCTGCTGGCGACGTTATACGAGATGAGTGCAAAATGAGTTACGAAAAAAAGAGAAACATAGCCTTAAGAGGCGAATCAAAAAGCTTATATGTGGTTTACTCATCACTCGCGCTTGGCTCTATGTTTCTAATTAGTGAGGTGGGTTTTCCAAAGAACTGGATTGTTTTTTTGCAGTCACAGTTCTTTGTATCGCTTGGCTATTGGCACAATCATTCACTAGGGCTATAGAGTGTGAATCTTGTAAGTATGAGCTTAGGGCAGTGTTAATGCAGTTAGGAAAAAACTCAACTCAAGGCTTTTGCCCACAGTGTGGCAGTGAAATAGTATAACAAGTTTGAGCAACCTCGCCCGCAAAAATAAGCGGGCTGAACAACCTACGCGTTGCGTAAGCGGTACGCGAACTACATACTTTGATGAATAATGTGGTTCATGTACCGATTACGATCCGGATAGAGAGGCACCAAAAAATAGGGATGGAGGTGCTTTTGCAAACCTTGGGGGCGCAATTTTAGTTGGGTTGGGTGTTAGGACCTCAGAAGAGGAGCTTTTAGCACAGGGTATTGTGCTTCCGGAGGCAAAAGGCAGCTCTAAAGCAAAGAAAAATCGGGCAAAGTCAGTTACAAAGAGTCCAGGCCAGCTTGGGCGCGAGGGAGAAGCCGCCGCAAGTGCAATCACTGGAGTTGGAAAGAATACTCAAAAATTTGCTGTTAATGGTAGTGATAGAATTCCTGATCAAGTAAACGCGTCCAACATCTCTACGCGAAACCCATTGCACCTAACAGAAGTTAAGAACGTCAAATCGCAATCTTTTACTCGTCAGCTAAGGGATAACGTTGATCTTGTAGGACCTGGTGGAAGGGTTGACGTTTTTGTGAGGCCAAATACTAAATTGTCAGGCCCATTGAAACGAGCCAATGCAGATCCTACGAATCCAATAAATATAAGACCTGAATTATAAGAAGGTAGCGCCTTAATGAATGAAATCCAGATGACCTTTTATTCGCTAATTAATCTGTTTGATAGAACCCTTTGGATCAAACTCCTCAGTGAGCTCGAGAAAATATTTGGCCAAAAATTATCCCATTTGGATGTCAATGATCCGATGAGAAAGAAGGTTCAGGATATAGAGTCCGCTGCTGATTATATTTGCGCGATTGGTAAAGAAGAATCTAGTCGAAAACTATTCGGAAAATTTGGTAAATCCAAGATTGAGCTCAGCTTATCAATCTTTAAAGATGCAACATTTTTTCCTAATTGCCTGTCTATTCATTTCCCTGAGAAAGTCACTGGTGACTCTGAAGGTTTGTCCATGCTTCGTAATGGATTTGAAGAAGTTAATCGATGCTTGGAGCCTTTTTATTCGATCTGTGATTCTATGGATACGATTGCAAGCAAACGAAAAGCAACGGGTTATGCTGTTGACTTGCAAGCAGAGCTTATCGGTGCCTTCTGGCTGACCTATTTCAATAAGGCATACGTCGACTATTTTCAGGAATCCAAGTTCCAGGAGGTACCAAGTCGTCAGATTGAAGGGCTTGATGGCTATATAGTGGATCTTGGTGAATCACCATTTTTTGTTACGGTTGATCGTAATCAAGTTGAAGCGTTATTGGGTAAGGAGTCATTTGTTGACCCGACACTTGGTTATGATAAGCCGGCTGGTAAGAATGCATTAAGGTTTGATCAGTTGAGCTAATTTTCTGCTGATCTGATGTTACAAAGAGTGGACCTCCTCGGAACCCCGATGGTAGGTTTGCGAAGGTTGATGGGCCTACAGCTGGCAAGAAAGTTGACACTGCTACACGTCAGCGAATTCTGAAGCGAGACCAAAACCCAGATGATTCGTGGACATGCGCAACTTGCGGCCATTCAACGAAGAATCCGGCGAATATTCATACTGGTCACATAAAGGCTCGTTCCCAAGAGGGAGACCTTTCAGATGGAAATTTGAGGTGTGAAGGAGCGGCATGTAACTTGAGTCAAGGTGCGGGAAGTTCGCCAAAAGCTGAGCGTACATGTGCCGCTCGTGGTAGTTGTGGCGCACCTTACGGGAGGACAGATTAAATGAGTCATGATCATGTACTTTTAGCGATTATCGATGCTGACCCACATGGAGGGGAATATGTGCCTGCGCGACGACTTAGTGATGTCGAGTGGGAAATTATTCGCTCCCCACTATATGCGACAGAAGTGGCTTCGGGAGATATTATTAGAGTTACCAACGCTGAAACTGGTAAATTTGAGATAGTCAGGCGAGGTGGTAACGTTTGTGTACAGTTTTACCTTGGAGAGAATGAGGCAGATAATGTTAAGGTTACTGCAAGTATAGCTGAGCAAATAGAAGCTCTTATAAAACCCTTCAATGGAGGAATTGACGCTACTACAGCAGGGTTAATTTCGATAACTATCCCTGTAGCAGTAGGGTTCCAAGCTATTGAAGGAATTTTTGAAATTGCAGTAGAGAAGAGTCCTGGTGCTCAGTGGCAGTATTCCAATGTGTATGATCCAGTAAGCGGGGAGCCTTTGGGTTGGTGGAATGAATAAAATAGGTATCTCTTGCCGAAAGTCCCGATATTGGTGCTTTTTTATGCCTAACTAATGGGGCCCAGATTTACCTGACCGCAGTAGAGATCCTCAGCCCCCAATGAATGGCAGTTTGATCATAAGGTGCCCAAAAGTTGTGGCAGAACCAATTGTAGTTCGAGCCTACAAATTCTTTCGCGACAAGTGAATAGAGCTAAGTCTAATATTTAGGGGGCTAAGTGAGTAACGCAATTCAGAATATTAATGATTTGCCGTCAATTGATGCGGTAAAAAAATACCACAAGGCTTGGCGTTGGTGGACGCCATTATTATGCCTGAGTGGGAATATAGATATTTTTCTTTCAATAGTAATTGGGATGGAAAACAAGGCGAAATGATAGTATCAATGAGGAATGGCTCTGATGGAGAGTACTTTATTAATTTCAATGATGCTGGCGTTACTGGGAAAGTACTTTTTGAGGAGTCAGTGTCTGATGTGTCAGTGTCTCTAAGTCTTGTACCTAATAGTTTTTCTAGTTTTAAAAATGAGGCAGCATTTAGTATTGCTAATGCTAGCTTCTTTTTGGGCGAGAAGGTGGCGCGGCTGCTTGGGCTGCATCGCCAGAAAACTTGAAGGTTTATCCATTGCTGGGTTTTTTGGTGAATTGTGTTGCGGGTTATCATGGCTGGGCTGGAGATTATTATGAAAAAAACATCGACAGTAATGTATTGAAAGACGTTTTTACTTCATTGGCTATTATAGCTGATCAGCTAGCGGTATTAAATCCAGATGTGACGCTTGAAGATTTAGAAGAAGACCTTCAAGAAATACTTTAAATAAAGCCCGCACACGCGGGCTTTATTTTTTAGTCAACTGTCAAAACCAAACACCCATCCATGGCTCTAATCTTGATCGGCGTATCCACATCAAACCCAACTTGCCGTAGCCAACGCCCTTTCATCTGAATCCAAGGGGTAGTACGACAGCCGGAGCCGGCTGCCTGACTTATCATCCACGTTAGTCATAAGAACCTCTGAACTAGGTTGTTGTGATTAGCTAGGTCACGGTGTGCTCACACCAAGACCTAGCGCTTTATAAAATCGTTCCTCTTTAGAGGAACGCTCAAGCATATCCCTGAATTAGAAGATGTTCTGAAGGTATCTCTAATTTGGCGACTTGAGCCTCGGTGCCGAATCCATTGGGCCGGCGCCCCAAGCGCTGGCTAAGGTTACCGGCAGTCTGGAAGGGCACCTGCTCGCCGCCGTGCAGCACCAGTTCACCATCCCCCACAGCGACACACTGGATATTGATAGCGGCACTGCATTGAAAGCCGCCCTGGTGAAAAAGCTGCCCGGACAGGAAATGGTTAACCTCAATGTCACCACTACTGCGACTGAATCCGGAGCCACGGAAGTTCAGGTTTACCTGACCGCAGTAGAGGGCCTCAACGAAGCACAACTGTCCGAGTTTAATATTGCCCTGATCTCCCAGATCGACGCCGCCAACGCCCAGGCTGACTACTGGAGCCAGCACTATAGCGGCAGCCAATATTTTGATACCGAAGGCAATACGCTCTCACTGAGCACTCAGGTATCCGCGATCCGCTAGCAGGGAAGAAAGCGAGAAAAACATGATGCAACAATTAATCAGAACCCTGCTGGCTGCAGTTGTCTTACTGACCTTTTCGGTAACATCGCAAGCGGAGGTGACCGTCACCTACCTGCACACCGATGCCCTCGGCTCGGTGGTTGCCGCCTCTGATGAGGACGGCGACTTGCTGTGGCGCAAAGCCTATATGCCTTACGGCGCCATTCACGCAAGTGGGCAGGCCAAGAACCCGGCTGTGGGCTATACCGGGCATGTCCAGGATGACGACACCGGCCTCACCTATATGGGTGCCCGTTACTATGACCCGGCGCTGGGCCGCTTCCTGCAGATGGACCCTGCAAGCGTATTGGGCCATGTAGAAAGCAATCCGATGATGTTCAATCGGTATGCTTATGCCAATGGGAATCCTTATAAGTTTATTGATCCGGATGGTCGGCAGGCAATTACAGCTTTTTCCCTGTTGGCGGGGGAAATATTAATCAACAAGTTGCAGCCTCCAAGGCTCAGCAGGTAGGGGCTATCGGAGGAGCGGCTGCGGCCATTATATTTTTGGGGCCACGTGAGATAGTATCCGAAGTGATCTCGCAGGCTACCGGCGCAGAGCTTCCAGGGATTAAAGGATTGTTTAAGAGGGGGTTGCTGCAACGAGAAGGGGCGGTAATGGTATCCTATGATACAGAAGGAGACTTTGGCCCACTTAATCAAACTTCAAATATAACCGCTGGTCATAATCGAGCTGGAAACCCTCAGCTAAAAATCAATCAAGGCGATGGCAGTATTAAAATTATTTCTGCTGATAGGGTGAAGATTGACTTGCCTGAGCCACGAGCAAAGAAGGGCTTTAAACCGGCTAAGTTCGAGAATGCTATTCCAGGCACAAAAGGAAAAAAGAGGCTGCCTACGCAGAAGGAGTTAGGTTTGTTAGAGAAATTTGGAGATTAGAATAGTGCGTGTTGATATTAATAATTTGCTGAATTTCTTCAGATTGTTTCTAGAGAGAAACCTCTCTAATCTTTGTGACTTTATGGAGGATGAACTTATTAATGACTGGCTTCAGTCTAATTGGGAGATTTTAGTTGAATCTCAGATTTGTTTTCAAGGAAAAGAATTTCTTGAAGTTTATGGAGAGGGAGCAGATTGTAATGTTGCAAGTAGTCGAGTTTGGTTGCCAGATGCTCAGCCAACCCATAAAATTATAGTTCTTATTGAAAAATATTCGTACAACCTTTTAAAGGACAATCCTATTGTCAAGCCTGATGAAGGGCAAATAATTTTTGATAGATTTGTTTCTTGGGATGGGGAGCGCTATGGCTACAACGCCCCTTTAGACTATCTGCTTGCCGATAAAGCTGGAGAGGAATTGTTATTGCCGCTTGAGCATGTAAAATTTTCGGTTTGTCGGATATAAATTGATTTAAATCTCGTGGGGGCTGGCTACGGTTACCGGTAGTCTGGAAGGGCACCTGCTCGCCGCCGTACAGCACCAGTTCACCATCCCCCACAGCGACACACAGGATATTGATAGTGGCACTGCATTGAAAGCCGCCCTGGTGAAAAAGCTGCCCGGACAGGAAATGGTTAACCTCAATGTCACCACTACCGCGACTAAATCCGGAGCCACGGAAGTTCAGGTTTACCTGACCGCAGTAGAAGGCCTCAGCGAAGCACAACTGTCCGAGTTTAATATTGCCCTGATCTCCCAGATCGACGCCGCCAACGCCCAGGTTGACTACTGGAGCCAGCACTACAGCGGCAGCCAATATTTTGATAGTAAGCGGTACGCAAACTACATACTTTAATGAATAATATGGTTCATGTACCGCTTACCTATTGAAAGTCCCTTCGTTTCATGGGGTGTTAGACGATTTCGTATTTAAATGTATATGGAGCGAGCTGTTCAGAGAGATGGTTCTGGAGATTTGAATTTCCCTGAGTGGAGACCCTGGCAATAGTTCCAAGTGTTTTATCCTGCTCTACTTTTACCTCAGTATCAGCAGTGGCAATATCTGTATCCTGGTTGAGCTGCCTGATAATACCCTCAACACATAAGCGGATTTCTTCCATCTCTAGTGCAGGTTTGAATATTTTGCCAACTGCTGTAGTGGGGAGCACTGTGCGCAGTACAATTTTCTTTGGAATAGCTGCGCGTTCAGTAATGTTCTCCCTGGCGTAACTGGTAATTTCTTCCAGTAGGGTTTGGGCAGAGGAATTCATTACAATCTCATTCTCTTGGGTTGTGAGAGAATCGGCGGCATCATCCGATAACATGACATAGGCGACGGGGATTTCTCCCGCATAAGCATCAGGAGTACCTACCGCTGCCACCATGGCAACAGATGGGTGCTGACAAAAGATTTCTTCGATCAGCTTGGGTTCAATATTATGCCCGCCGCGCACAATTAATTCCTTCTTGCGGCCGGTGAGCCAAAAGTACCCATCTTCATCCTGCCTGCCCAGGTCTCCGGTATTTAACCAGCGGCGCCCCTGGTCATCGTGGACCCAAATCCCCCTGTTGTGCTCAGGATTGAGATACCCATTAAATACATTGTCACCGTAAATAATCAGGCTCCCGATTTCATTTGTCCGGCTATAACGGGTGAAATTCCCTTGTTCATCCAGCTGCGCACTTTGCATCATTTGCTGCGGTAAACGTAGCCCTATAGAACCCACCTTTTTGGTTCCATATGGGGGAGTAATGCTGCTGGCACAGGTGCCCTCCGTTAAGCCATACCCCTCGACAATCTGTACACCAGTTATTCGCTCAAAAGCATTAAATACTTCTACGGGCATAGGGGCTGCACCGCACAGGGCCATCTGCAGGGAGGATATATCGCATTGGTTTACTGGCTGTTGGAGTAGGGTGGAATAAACTGTAGGTACAGCGCTAAAACTGTTCACTCGATATAGCTCGATGATCCTCCAAAAATTGGTAAACACACCTTCTCCCCTGTAGCCTTGGGGAGTCATTAATACAACTTCACAGCCATTGATAAAGGCTGCAAGTCCAGTCACTATTGCTGCATTTACATGAAACAACGGCAGTCCGCAAAGAATCACCTTTCCTGGATTCATAATATCGCCTGCGACGAGGCTAATACTTTTCGCGTTGGCTAATTCATTACCGTGGGTATGTGTTGCAATTTTGGGTAAGCCTGTTGTACCTCCGGTACAAAAAAGGGAGGCAATATCATCACTATTAATGCTGCGTTTGAAATTCAAACGGTTGGAATTCTGTTTTTTTATGGCCGCT
Source organism: Microbulbifer sp. MLAF003 (assembly GCF_030012965.1). Classification (NCBI taxonomy): domain Bacteria; kingdom Pseudomonadati; phylum Pseudomonadota; class Gammaproteobacteria; order Cellvibrionales; family Microbulbiferaceae; genus Microbulbifer; species Microbulbifer sp. MLAF003. Next base: position 2,886,465 of record NZ_CP120232.1, on the reverse strand, counting down.
TGAAATTGTATTCGTTGTTTTCCCTCCAGCGACTTCAATTGTCTGCGGTATTGATATTGTATGATTTTAGCTGCAAAACTTTTAAACCCGCGGGCGTGATAGGCGGGATCTACATGGAGAATGCTTTTAACTCCCGGCAGGTCGGTCAAGATACTCTCAATTTTTTCGAAAAGATCGGTGCCGGGGAAAGGGCTCAGGGTGACAATTGCTTTTGCTTGGCTATGCTGCAACAGCTCTTTTATCTGTTTGGCTTCCAGCAAGGGATTGATTGCCAATACTCTGGCTGATGCTTCTGCCCCCCATAAAACATAGTGTGTTTCGGGCAGGTTTGGCAGTATGTAGGCTACGGTATCGGTTTCTTCAATACCAATACTTCTAAATAAGTTAGCTGTTTGAATGATGCGCTCGGCCAGCATTTGATAGCTGATTTTTACCGGTTTTTCATAATCATGCCCAGTGAGAAAGAAAGAAACTGCAGTTTGCTGAGAGTAGCGTTCACAGGATGCCATTAATGCATCAAAGGTGTTGCCAGTAAACTTTTCCGAGATCTCTTTAAGGTGAGTAAAATCATAGCCTTCTGGTTGCTTGTCTGTTCCAAGGTAGGCTTCCAGAGCCTCGATGTCTTTCAAGGTTGAGGTGGACATAGTATGACTCCCTGTCTGCGGGCTAGCGCCTGGCAGCATTGTGTTATTCATTATTCTAGGGTGTGTGAAAGTCAGCTCAGGCCTAGCCCAGTTGTCGGGCAAGCCACTCTTGCTCTTGCCCGGGCTCCGGCATCACAGCGCCTCCCTCGATAACCCAGCTTGCGGGAACATCAACAAGGTCTACCGAGCAGCGAGAGCGGGGGCAGCACAAAATCTGGGAAGCTGAGTTAACAAAGGCACTGGCCAACTCTGACTTGATTTTATCGCTACGGCCTGAGCGAATGGAACCCAGGATATGGACAATGTTTCTTGAGCGCAGGTGAACGCCTCGGCTGAATACAACTTGTACGAATTGTGCAGGTGCGCCGGTAATGGAGCAGTGTGCTTCGGTAATTGCGGATACCAATGCCTGTTGATCAGAGTCCAATAGTGGCCGTTTAGTGGAAATTGTGTATAGGGGCATTTTTATCTCCTATAAGTTGATGTGTGTTTTGAATTGCCCCGAGGCGCTTTTGGATTTCACTAAGCGTATTAGTGTCTTGCCAATAAATGCTATTTGCCTTAGCGGAGACATGCGCTTGCGATTTGTGCTTAGGAATTCTTTGCTGAGCGAATGGTCCGGGGCTGTAATGACGACCTCGTATGTATCTCTTCCTGTTACTGAACACCACTGGTCAAGCAGCCTGTATAAAAATGAGTGCCGTAAAGTATTGGTAGTTCCATCGGGTAGGGGGGCCATAAAGGTGGCCGCTGACGATTGCTTACCCTCCATAAATGCCTGATTAACTGGCACTTCCATCCATACAACCCTGGGTGCTACACGTGGGTTCATATGATCCTGATAAGCCAGATTAATGGTGAACTCCAGCTTCTGTTTTTCGTGGTTAGTTAAGGTCCCCTCGATAAAAGAGCACAAAACAATAGGTTTGAATCGCATTATCTGTCCATTAGGTTGCATTATGGAACTTATTAAGCGCCAATAAGTTCTAAAATGCAACTAAATTGTTAATAGTGAAAGCGTATCAAGCAATAACTTTTAGTTATATCTGAGCCTATTGAGAGGTTCGGGAGAGTTTTGTAATGAAACTTCCTATGAGACTATGGCGCCCTGGGCTACTACAGGACTGTTATGAGAGAGAAGAAACCCGCTGTTCAATGTGCGATCGAAGAGGCGCTTTCTGTAATTGGGGATCGCTGGAGTCTGCTTATTGTTCGCGACGTACTGAGAGGGGTGAACCGGTTTGACTCACTGCAGGAGAGCCTGCAAATTTCCAGAAATATTCTTACCCAAAGATTAAATACCCTGGAAGAAGCTGGCATTCTGGTTAAGATCCCAATCAAACCCGGAGCGCGCCGCATGCTCTATAACGCAACCCCGAAGTGCTTTGCGCTGGTTCCTACTTTGGTTTCTCTGATCGACTGGAGTGCCCGCTGGTCTGAAAAGCCAAATACACGGTGGGCCCGTGTCATTGATAAAAGGACTGGGGAGCCTGTGACAGTGGATTTGGTTGGAAATGATGGTGAGCCGGTTTCCCTGTTGGACTTGGACTTAACGTACTAGGGGCTGTTCTCGCCAGGTCGGTTGCGGGTAACCTGATTGAACTGGTTGATAATTGCCACTGCTTCTACTGCATAGCATGGGGTTACAAGATTGCTATCTGCCGGGAGACGTGTACCCGGCAGGAAAGATTATTTAGAGGGAAGGCTTGTTTATTGCCAAATAGAAAATTAAAGCGGCCTGCACTACTGCCAGAACAATCGCAATAATACGGGTACGCTGCGTAGAAGACTGCTTTAAAGCAAAAAAACCGGCGATTATATAACCAAATACCAAGGCTATTTTCACTGCAAGCCAATGGTAAATGGCCGGATTCCAGCTGCCGATAACTACCAGCGCGATAGCTGCACTTAGCAGAACAGTGTCATTCACATGGGGTATCCAGCGCAATGGAGTTTGCCGCCATGCAGTATTTCTGCTGAGATCCAGGCTGGTACGTAGTAGAAAGAGAGTGATACTCAGAACTGCGGCAAAAACATGGGTATGTTTTATCAGGGTATAACTAACCATCGATAAGGCTACTTCATTTTCCCGAGAGTAATGTCCGGAAATTGTAAATTGGAACGTGCTTGCTGAATGAGCTCACGCTAGTGATGGCAGATGGTAACGAGTAAACAGTCGATCCTGCAACTGGATTAGGGGCTTAAGTAAGCCCCGATTATACGGAACTTCGATACAAGGTAGCGATACGAAACGCTTACTCTGTTTAATACGAGGCACTTTTCGGGCCAAAGGAGGTACTGACTATTATGGGATATGAGTCGTAGTAGTCCAGGCTTGGCCTGACAGAACATCTTTTGAAAAACCGGTAACTGTCAGCTCAGGTATGAACTACTACATTTAAGGTATCCTAGTCTAAGAAAACCTTAATAACTGAAAAGTCAGAACTATTCTCTGCTAGATCAATGGCTTTGATATAGTAATCAATTTCAGAAATACCTTCGGGGATATTTTCATCTATAAACTCGGGTTTCCAGGTTCGACCTTCGTAACCATTTAAATTTGGAAGCTGCCTATATATTGCATAATGGCCGATTCCATAATCATCCTGTGAGTTCTCCCATTTAAGGTGTACAGCGCCGTTCAAAATTTCATAAGTGATGCCTGTTACATCAGAAGGCGGGGTAATGTCATCACTTTTATTACAAAGCTTTTCATATCGACCTAATCCATCGTGGCATTGATCAGGTTCATCTTGAATTTGGCCGCTTGACAAAAATTCACTGCTCTTGCCCCCAACACACAAATTTTCATGGCATTGGTTGGTATCAAAATTTGCCCTACATTTTCCGCATAATCCAATTGGGTCCTCATTAAATGGTTTTTTAGATGCATCCCTTTCTGGCCAGTATGTACACACAACCTGTATGGCGCCATCTTCATAGTTTGGGTTCCCAGTACCAGCTATTCCGGTATTGCAGTTGGCGACAGCGCAACCGATATATCGAGTTTCATTATTACAAACTTGAGCCCAATGACCACAATGTTCACCATAACAAGCATTGGTTTCCCAATCATAACTAGTATTTTCGTGATACCAATCAAACACTGCACCTTTCCAGGTTGAAATGTCGTAGTTGGAAGCAGGAGGGTTGTGTGTAAAGAGAGCAATATTTTCTGTGGCATATTTTCCACCTGCCAAACTCTCACTATTGTAGGAGGTTAAATGTCTAACCGAATCATAGGCATCTCGAATACCTTGAGGCCCCCCGTAATGACCATTGTAACAACTGAGCGCTCGTTGTTTGGCCATTTCTTCAAGCGCAGGGTCCCAAAAAACTTTGATCATGTCTGAGGCTGATTCTGGTCCGTTCATTCCGCTACCTTCTCCACTGGCACACTTAGAGCGGTAGTCATTATGTGCATCCAGTAAAGCCTGTTTTTCTAACTGCGATAACTCATGAATATAGTTATCGTCTCTCGGGTCTGGCTCCGGTTCTGGTTCTGGTTCCGGTTCCGGTTCTGGTTCTGGTTCTGGTTCTGGTTCTGGTTCTGGTTCTGGTTCCGGTTCTGGTTCCGGTTCTGGTTCCGGTTCTGGCTGTGGTTCCGGCTGTGGTTCTGGGTTAGTAGGGTTGTCTAAATCAGGAGTGGGCTCACCACCTCCACCCCCACAGGCAGCAAGAAGCATACAAGCTAGTAAAAGGGGAGTGATCTTCTTTATGTTGAGTGAAATCGAAAATATTTTGGTCAAAATTTTCACAGGAATATCCATCCATACCACCCTTGGCGTTACAGGCTTAATTAAAAGGCCTTGGTAAATTCGATATATGATTTGCTTCTGCGTATTTTTTTGAGGTCATGTAAAGACCCCTCTGTGGAAGAGCACAAAACAGTGGGTTTGGATCGCATCATCTGTCTCATAGGTTGCATTTTGGAACTAATTTAATGGTTATAAGTTCCAAAATACAACTAAACTTATTGAAAGTGGAAGGTATATCACAATAATTTTTTGGTTTTATATGGACCAATCGGGGAGACACAGGAAAGTTTTGTAGTGAAACTTCCTCTGAGGCTATGGCGCCCTGGGTTATCACAGGACTGTTACGAGAGAGAAGAAATCCGCTTTTCAATGCGTGATTGAAGAGGCGCTTTCTGTAATTGGGGATCGCTGGAGCCTGCTTATTGTTTGTGATGCATTAAGAGGAGTAAATCGGTTTGATTCATTGCAAGAGACCCTGCAAGGTTCCAGAAATATTCTTACCCAAAGATGAAATACCCTGGAAGAAGCTGACATTCTGGTTAAGATCCCAATCAAACCCGGTGCGCACCACCTGCTCTATAACGCAACCCAGAAATGCTTTGCGCTGGTTCCTACTTTGGTTTTTCTGATCGACTGGAGTGAAAGGCCAAATACACAGTGGTCCATTGTAATTGGTGAAAGGATGGGGGAGCCTGTGACAGTGGATTTGGCTGGAAAAGATGGTAAGCCGGTTACCCTGATGGATCAGGACTTAAAGTGCTGGGGCCGTTACAGCCAGGTCGGTTGCGGGTAATCTGGTAGAATCCTATATTGTATTCAGACCTAAGGCTGCTATTAAGGCTGCTATTAAGGGAGCTAATCTATTTCTGTACGGTACTTCACGAATTGAAACAGCGAATTCGGTCCATTCATAATTGAAGAAACAGCTGTAACTTTGCTTTCCTTTGCATCAATTGTTGGTGTCCAGGAATTCTAGAACCTCCTCCATCCATGTCTCCACATATACCGGCGCCATGGCATGCCCCATACCATCCACCCACAGCGTTTTTACATTTGGAATACGCGCAGCATATTTTTTGGCATGAGCGATATCCAAGAGTGGATCTTTATCGCCATGGATAACAAGTGTAGGGACTTCCAGTTTTTCAAGACGCTGCAATCGCGAACCCGAGAGAGAGATAGCAGTGGCCTGTTGAGTGGGTAGTTGGGGGTCAAATCCCTTCCTGTGACGTAACTCGTAAAGGGTGGTGCGAGTGATATGCTCCACGTCAAAGCCTCCCTGTCCCTGGAGAAAGTGATAGGTGCTGGCCATAAGCCTAACCATGCCTTCCTCTGAGCCACTTAGCCCGTAGCGCAGGAATAACCGAAGCACACTGTATTTAAATGCGTGCTCCACGGGGAGTTCGGGATCATTTACGTAGCCTGAAGACATAATTGAACTGAGGCTTTTCAGACGGGCAGGGTGTTGCAGAGCCATTTCCTGGGCAATCATTCCGCCCATAGAGGCCCCCATCACATGGGCCTGCTGAATTCCCAGGGTATTCATAACCTCAATATTATCCTGCATCATGTCGCTGAGATCATAAGCGGCCTCTTTACTCCAGTTATGAACGCGGCTGGAAGCACCGCAACCACGGTTGTCTGTGAGTAACACTTGGTAGCCCGCGGCGAGCAGGGGTTCATAGACTTTGGGTGGCCAATATAATGAAGAGGAGCCCAGTCCATTGATTAATAGAACAGTCCCACGGACAGGTTGTTCCGCAGGGGCTTTGAGTTGATACCAGATATTGATGTCCCCGGAGCGTACGAAGCCGCTGTCGTCTGACGCCAGATGGGGCAGTGGTTGGTTTAGGGTTCGTTGCAGGCGTTGTTCTATAGCTTCGGGAAGCGGGGGAACAGTAATGACCCAAACGACGCAGGAGAGGCCTAAAAGTAATAACAGTGTGCCCACTGTTAAAGCGGTTTTTTTGATCAACGTAATCCTCCTAAGAGCACCTATCCTGTGCTGCTGTAAAGATAAATTACAAGGAGTATTGGTTGCTAGCTTCGCATAAGTAAGTCACCGGTGTCACTCAATCCTTACGACATTTGTCATTTATTTTTTCAATGACAGGATAGCGAATGGACTGCTAGCACTCTTTATTTCTGTGCTATTGGCAATATCATCGCACTTTTAGTGGGTTTGTTTAAGTTTGTACCGCACTGGTGCCCGCTAGACTGGCAACATCCTAATAAATCAGATCAATTAGATCTGAGCCATCAAAGCCTAGTAGCCTTGAGGGTGGGGCCTGGATAAAAGGTTAGTTACCTGAGTGTGATCCATTTGCAGAGGTCCAAAGATATTTTCGTTCAAATATTCTACAAAGGATTTCTTGGTAACCTGTTCGATAACAGCAGATTGGATATCGTGTCCACTATTGCTGAAATTTAAGGTGGGATGGGCTTTAGCAGTACTTTTACTGAGTCAGTATGTCCCAATGAATCATTATTTTATCCCACCTATTGAAAATTGTGAGGCTAATTCTCTGTTCAATAAGTTCTCGTTTTACATTTCGGCAAGAATTTAGAGGTATGGAGTTGATAGGTAAATATTAACCTTTTTAATGTGAACAATGTTTATGCACTCTCTGGGATTCCAATTATGTAGAGTAGCTCTAGCTTTCTCTTATTCACAGTCTCGATATCCTTGAACAATTGGCATTAGTAAGTAGACTGCCAACAGGCTTGGTGATAGCCATCACCCTGAACCACCAGAGAAAATATCAGTAAAAAAAGGATACGGCGACATGCTGAAAGCGGAATATCGTGAACGTGGCCCAGTGCCACAGGATGTAATTGAAGCTGTTTCATTTGATGTGCCCGAATTAGAGGATGGCCAGGTTCTGTTGGAAATGCTGGCTGCGCCAATCAACCCCTCTGATGTCCTCACTTTAACTGGGCAATATGGCATGCTGCCGCCGTTACCGGCTATTGGCGGCAACGAGGGTATTGCGAAAGTGATTAAGCAAGGACCTAATGTGAGTGGCCCTGCAATTGGCCAGACTGTTCTTCTGCCGGTGGGAAGTGGTACCTGGGCTACGCATATGGTTGCAGATGCCAAAGGACTAATCCCGCTGCCCAATGATGTAGATCCTGTGCAGCTATCCATGATCACCATCAACCCACCTACTGCTTATCTTTTGTTGAGCGAGTTTGTTGACCTCAAAGAAGGGGACTGGGTGATCCAGAACGCCGCCAATTCTGGTGTAGGGTCTTATCTCACCTCATTGGCGAAGCTCCGGGGTCTTAAAGTAGTGAATGTTGTACGCCGGGCCTCCCTGGTGGAGCCATTACTTGCTGCGGGCGCAGATGTGGTATTGGTAGACGGCGAGGTTGATGGAAAGAGTCTTGCGCAAAGAGTGGAAGCTGCCACCGATGGGGCTAAGATCCGGTTGGGAATTGATGCTGTTGGCGGGATGGCGACCGCCCGCCTGGGTGAGGCGCTTTGTGAAGGTGCTACGTTGGTGAACTATGGTGCTCTCAGTGGTGAGCCTTGCCTGCTGGCTCCAGGCATTATTATATTCAAAGATATCACCGTACGGGGCTTCTGGCTGGCCAAGTGGTTTGCTACCGCCTCTCCGGAGCGACAGAAAGAAGTGTTTGGAACTATTACTGGGCTAGTGGCAGAAGGAAAATTATCCGCTCCTGTTCATGAGACCTATCCAGTCAAGGATATCAAAGAGGCCGTAAGAGTTGCGGCGGCGGGAGAACGCAATGGTAAGGTGCTCTTAGTGGGGGAGAATCTACCCAATTAAATTCTAATAAAAGACCAGCGTGAGTCTGCAGATCACAAACGCCACAGAGTTCTTGTGGCGTTTATTTACGAGATGATTTTTTGCTTAAGAGACATACTTATCTAGAACAGCTTTATGATGAATGTAAGACGTCTGGCTGTATTCATTTAAGACTTCTTGGCCGTTAGAGGACTCTTATCGCATGGCTCTTTAGCCTTGGCAATATTGCCCATTTTGCTTACCCTTATCCTTGCGTCACAATTCCTTGAGCTGAATAAGTTTATCGATTGTTGAATAATGGACACCTGATTAGACGACAGGTACCCGGAAAGTTGTGATTTACCCCATATTTCCTTGAATATCTTGGTAACTGGTTGGTGGCCAACTTTAAATCGAATGCCAGCGTAATCCTGTCCCAAAAGGTTCCTGCCTGCAGAAACTGTGACTACTGCCTATGGCATGAAAAGTTTTCTGATATAGCTCTTCATTGTGATGGGCTTATTGAAGCAAGCCTGATTGAGCCTATCGTAGGTGTTCAAGAAGAGTGGGTCCAACTATTTCAGTTCGAGGCTGTGGAACAGTTAAATATTTTTTAAAGAAAGCTGACTTACGATCAGTCTTGTCTGCCTGTGAAGAGGAGTTTGGAGCAAAAATACAGCAGCAAGTGATTGTTAATACCAAGCAGATGACTGTTCCAGCCACTATTGTGGTCTTTGAGCGTGTTAAACCTGACCGTATTCGGGGCTATAAAAAGTGGCTTGGGAAGATTGGGGAGGCTGCAGAAAGTCATCCAGGATTTCTTGGAAGAGAACTTCTAAAACCCATTAAGGGGTTACAGGATGACTGGGTAATTATTATTCGATTTGATTCCGAGGAAAACCTCAATCTTTGGTTGTCATCTCCCATCCACAAAGTGCTTATGGAGGAAGCAGAGTCTTTTCTAGAGCGCGTACAATATAAAAAAATTGGGAGAGGTTTTGAGGATTGGCTTGCCCATGCCAGAGGTATAAAAAATAGTGCGTTGCCTCCCCAATGGAAAATGGCGATGCTCATTATTCTCGCGCTCTACCCAATTATTATGCTGATCTCAATTTGGATTCTGCCTTTAATGGAAAATTGGAAGTCAGCAATGTCACTTTTTGTTTCTAGTCTTATTAGTGTTTCAGTCCTGACTTGGGTGGCAATGCCGATTGTGACGAGGGTATTTAGTTTTTGGCTCTCTGGAGGGGAAGAGGTAAAGACAAAAACGACGATTATAGGGGCGTCTATCGTAGTCTTACTTTATTTGATGGCAATCCTTCTATTTGCATCGTTGTAAGAAGTGACAATACTCAAGCATATCTATTGTCCATGAAATCTGCCTGGTTCTGCCAATATTCTCTGCCGGGTCTATAAAGTAACTTCAGAACTAAGATAAAACTTGGATTTTCAAGAGGACAAATTCGTGAAGAATCCTGTCAATCGCTCTAAAAGCACGGATTGGCCCGACATTTCATTTGCGCAATGGTCAGAAACGGCATCAACTTTACATATGTGGACCCAAATAGTAGGAAAAATTCGCTTGGTGCAGACCCCATGGACCAATCATTCCTGGCATGTGCCACTGTATGTAACAGCAAAGGGGTTGGATACTTCGCTGATTCCATACAATGGTAAGGCTTTTACTATAGAGTTTGACTTCGTCGACCATCAATTATTGATTGTAGTCTCAGACGGTAATAGCCGCTCTATACCTTTGAAACCGCAATCTGTTGCTGCTTTTTATCGAAAGATAATGCACTCAATGAAAGACCTTGGACTTCCAGTAGCAATTTTTACCACCCCTAGTGAAGTCACTGATGGAGTCCCCTTTGAAGGGGATGAAAAGCACTGCCATTATGACCGGGAATATGCCACTCGCTTCTGGCGGGCCCTGGTACAGATGGATCGAGTGTTTAAGGAATTCCGATCTCGGTTTATTGGTAAGTGCAGCCCTGTTCATTTTTTCTGGGGGAGTTTTGATATGGCGGTAACCCGCTTCTCAGGAAGGGAAGCTCCGCCACATCCGGGTGGAGTTCCTCATTTCCCCGACTGGGTTGCTCGTGAGGCCTACTCCCATGAGGTGAGTAGTGCAGGTTTTTGGCCCGGGGGAGGTGGTGTTGAAAGTGCATCTTTTTATTCTTATTGCTACCCCTCAGCAGAAAACTTTTCTAGTCAAAAAATTAAACCCTCCTCAGCTTTCTACTCTGAGAAATTGGGAGAGTTCATACTTCCTTATGATGAGGTAAGAAGGGCTGAATCGCCAGATGAGTTGTTGCTTGAATTTCTACAAAGTACCTATGAGGCAGCAGCTAACAGTGCTGCCTGGGATAGAAATGCGCTGGAAAAGGACTTTACACTTGAAATAAATGGGTGATTATTCCGGATTGTAGGCTGTGTTGATTTGGACTCACTGGAATATCACAGCATCTCCAGATGCTTGATTAGCGGAAGCAAGTCAATGCGCCGCTTAATAGCTGCCGAGAGTGCTATAGCCACTACACCAGTGTGATTGGCTTTTCATGGCAATACCGGTGAAAAGCAGAATGGTAGCCAGGTAACACCAGCTCGAACCAGCCCAGATATAGGTGATATCACCACACCAAACTTGATTGGGTTTTTCTACATTAAATCGACGATCAAATTTATTCGGTATATCTAAATGCTCGACTGTTGCTTTCTTATATCTATGGGCCAGGTTACTTACAAACCAAGCCGGCCTCATACATTAGCCTTCGGGCTTTAAAGCGTCCGATTGGAATTCCCTGCTCATAAAGTAAACCTACGATTGTACGACTACCTGCAGAGCTACGGCTGTGCTCAAAGAGCTCACTGATTTTGGAGCGAAGCTGCATTCTGGGCGTATCAACGACATCCTTCCGTTTCCTGTATTCGTAGTAGCATAATCGAGGTATTCCAAACGCTTTACAGACCTGTTCTACGGACTCATGCTCACTTAATCGGTCTATCAGCGCGTACAATTCATCTCGTCGGACATCAAAAGAGCGGTAACCTTTTTTAGTATCTCTTTCTCCCTTTCTAGGCGATTGATACGGACTTCAAGCTCCTGAATTTCCTGTTGCTCAGTGGTAAGTGTACTATTTACAGGTGCGTTACCCCCACGCTCTGACTCTAGCTGCTTCATCCAACGGCGGGGCCGTTGTACCAACATCCAGTGAGTGGGCCGATTCAGCTATTGAGTAACCTTGATCTACTACCAAACGAGCAGCATCTAATTTAAATTCAGGAGAAAAGGATCGACGTTGTCTACTCATTGAACGCCTCTATTTTCGGTGGCAACTTTACCGCCTAAATTGGTGTCCGGGTTTAGTAGACCACTACAGACTACTTGCTGGTTTATATACGGCCTAAGCGCAAAACCCATAAGACACCCTCAATACATGCTCGGCTATCAATGGGCTTTGGGCCTCCCTTCCTACGTTTTAGCTGGGGAATGCAGGGTTCAAATTTCCACTGGTCGTCGGTCAACTCTGACTTGAATCGGCTCACAACCACCCGTCTTTTTACTCTATGAGTGTGCGAGAATAGCCGATTGCAAGTTATGAAACAGCCTCTATTAATCTTCACTGATATTACACGGATCGACATGAAGATTCCATAAATCATAAACCCCTTGGGCTTGATCGAAGTCAATTAAATTAGGCCCCTGATCAAAATGGGTAATTGCGACAAAGGTGCGCAGGTTGGTTTCGATAGTGAACTCTCCGCCGCATTGACTGTTATCAAGATGTTGCTTGATATCAACCATTTGGTTGTCGAACGAATCGCTATAGGGGTAATCAGAGAATTCATGTCCTTCATAGATTGCTGAATCATTGACAGAAAAATACTGATCTGGAAATTCATGCCTTACCTGTGATAGCAAAAATCCATACTTTGTAATTACAAATGAGCCAGCAGCTGAAAACCCCGCATTCGTAAGCTGAGATTGATCGTCAACGACAATTTTATATTTGAGGTAGCAATTTTTTTCATCAAAATATTTTTCATTAGCATAATCGGCGTCGGATATGGCTGCTTGCATTTCTTTATTGGTGAAATCAATCCTTATCAAATCACCTTCGCCCGGAGCTCTTTGTTTTATCTCTATATTGCTATTTACGCAATCGCCCTCCTGGGCAATCAGTTCAATATTGTAGGGGTCTGAACCCCTTTGGTTATATTGATTGTCGTATGCTACGCTGGCATTCACGGCCCCTAAATTAAAACAGATCAGCGATATTACAAGTGTTACATACATTATATAGGCTTTAAGCATAATAAGTCTCCGTCTATTAATACATCAGGATTGTAAAGGTGGGGTGGGGTCGCATTCTTCAAAAGTCATTCTTGAGTGATCCACAAAAGCTTCGTTTATTTGAATAAAACCCGGTGAGTCGGGGGCATATTGAAACTCTGAATATATACTAGCCTCAATAGAGACAGGTTTGCCGCAATCGTCCTCATCTGGACTATCGCTTGGTGGATGTTTGGTTGCTAGAGTGACATCCAAGTCAAATGATTCTTCTCGTATTTCATTCTCTGGAGCTATCACGATAAGTTGTTCAGATTGGCTGAGCGAACTGTTGTTGTATCTAAGCCTGACCCGAGCTGCAGCAATCGAACTACTTTTAACGAGGTAGTTTCCTTTGACACTAAACTGCAATGACTTCAGACGAATGTTGTTTTTTGTAGGCAAGATCAAGACAAAGAAGTCTAATTCACAACTTTTCTTATCAGTAACTCCAACACTCTTTAATTCGTCAGTGAAGTTTACGTGCATATAGGGGAATCCCTCTGCATCGTTATCAATGATGATATCAGTAAACTGACAATCAAACTGTTGGTTTTGCAGTATTACTGCATAATTTACCTCTTTCAATGCTTCTTGTGCATTCGGTACGGATGTAAAACACAATATTGCAATAAAGGCGATCAATTTTTTCGGCGATAGTCGGTGCCGGTTAGTATTCTCCAACATACCAAATCCTTCTTTTCAAATAAGCTTCTAGTAAATCGCTGAATAATATATGTCTCTATTGTTAAACTTTGTCTTCGGCTTTCAGTCCAGAGCATGATGACGTGGCGGTATAGGTTACTTACCGCTACTCATAGCAATTAGCCTAATTTTTACACCTTATCTATTTAAGGTGATTCTTAGAATTGTGTGAATAATTGAGTTGTCATATCCAGCTTTCTATAGAAAAAAGGATGCTATTTCTAAAACTCTCGAATGACCAGAAGCTCCTCTCTCTGAATTTTATACCTTGGATTTTCGAATTCAGCCCCTTCGCAACACCGTTACTAATTGGATCCTAAAAGTAGGTCAGCAGGTTGGACAAGTGCCATTTCAGAATTTGTGCAACCTTATTTATCGGATTCATTCCCCTGCGTATCGCCCAGCTTTACCAGCGCTCAAAGAACCTCTCGGTTGTAATTCTGCTCATACATTGCCAAAAATTGCGAAATAGGTCTATGATCAAACAGGTGCGCGCTACTTCCAGGACAGGGTCCTTTAAATGCATAATTTTTTTCCGTCAATTTTTCGCTTACACTACTCGGAGTTGGTCAACAAAAAATATTTACTTCTAGATAAACGCTTGTCACCTTTTTTCAGTAAATCCCCCTGCTCGCTTGATCAACTGCCTTGTTGAGGTGCAGGCGAATATGAAAGCGGTCGAGGACAATGGTCGCACCGGGCAAACAGTGGCCAACATCACTGCAAAAAGCCTTCCACTGTATCCAATTTCACTTCTACCTACTCACCGGCGATATCAAGATCGACATCACTCATATTCCATTCAGATTGAACACCTAAGAGTTGCGAGTAGTGGTCTTCAATCTGAATGGGCTGCTTATCCTGATGTAACTGGCAGTTTCGATGAATACATGACCAATTATATTGGATTTTCACACTATTCTACGAAGAACCTCATTTAAAAACATGGAACACAGACAACTGTTGCTAACTTAAAGGTGCCATTACCTTGGTCGAGGTTTGTGATAGCTGGAGAAGCATCGCTAACTGGTCGGTAAGTTATTTCACTATACAGATCAGTCTCTACGAAAACTGATTGACCACACTGGCCTAAACCTGAAGTTGTAGTTGCGATAACATTGTCAAAACTGTCGCTTTTTATTTCTCCGGCACCAAACCAGGATTTTTGGTCTGAAAAAGTTTGGTTTTGATTGTTAACACGATTTCTCACTCTGGCTGCATTGATGGAATTAGGGCTAGTGAGATAGTTGCCAGCTGTTGAGAACTCGATTGCTGCAATCTTGTACCCTGGGAATGGAGTTATTTTATAGTCGACCTCACAAGATTTTTTTATGGTTGTTTGGCTAGTTCCACCTGCAAGAAGTGCCTGCATTTCATTCTGGAGAAAATCAAGCCTTATCACATTAGCTCCAGGGGGAGAGGTAATTGGTGTGTTCGCACAATCGAACTGTTGTTGAACCACATTAACAGAGAAGTTATTTGCATAAGAGGCGGCAGATGCCGTCGCTAAAATAGACAGCGAAAAAATAGTTAAAGCTTTCATAGTTTTCCCTTTGATAGGTTTGGCTATTTATCCTTAATAGTGCCTAATGAAAAGATAAGGATTATTAAAGATGCAAAGCTACTTTGTAGCGTTAGTTAATATTTGTGACTTGAAGTAATTAATATAAATGAATGACTAACAATTAGGAAGAGGTAAATGTAAGGAAAGGCACAAGAATGCGGTCTGGCTATAAATCACATGCCATAGTCTTTTAGCAGTTATTATTTGTTCAATATTAATGCTGTAACAAATATAAATAAAATAAGTTTCATCTCAGTGATATTTGCGGAGTGGCCTTAATGGGAATGGTTTCATCAAGAAATGCCCCCTAGTCAATAATTCACAGATGTAGCAAAAAACTATTTTAAATAAACGTCACCGATCCAAGTCTTTTGTGTACACATAATGTTCATTATGTGACGTAATCAGATACTCCAGGCTGCATTTAGGCTGGGTATATTCATAGCGTTTGAAAATTAGGTTTTACAAAGAGTCATTTTTTTGCCAATGGATACATTCAAGTTAGGCCCCTGAAGGCCCAGCCAGAAAACCCCAAAAATGAGTATCGGAAATCGATAAAGATGGTAAGGGCAAGGCTGTGGATCTTGGAAGTGCGAATCAAACTGAAGTGCAGAGCATAGTGCTCTAGCGTCATTGACCGAAGATGCAAACAGGAATTTTTTACGTGCCATCACAAAGGGTTTGATTTCCGGCTCAGTCAGATTGTTATCGATTTCCAAGTGGTCATCGCTGAGGAATTCACAAAGCCCATTCCAGTATTTCAGGCAGTAATTCACTGTATTACCCAGAGGAAATTTGAATAGCACTTGTAAATGGTGCTTATCCAGCCAGCATTTAAAGGAGGTCATAATGGGTTTGTATTCTTGCTGTCGTAATTCATGCCTTTGTTTCGATGATAGATGGTTGTCTTTGGCTTTCCTTTTAACCCGATAGAGCTTCTTATAAAACTGCATTGCCCGTTTTGCCAGTCCATCCCCCTGCGCTGCTCTCGCTATGGATTTGAGTTTTCGACGGGCATGTGCATTGTAATGATTTGGGTTTACAGCTGTCTGCTCAAATAACAACTCAAAAAATGGATCAGCATCACAATGCAGCGTGCCTTTAAAGCCGACAAATCCGTCATTTACATCATTATTGTGATCCGAGACATTATATTCATAGAGGATAGCTTCCTTTCCCGGAGGACCGCCTCGGAAACAGTAGGCATAAGATTTTCGGCTTGCTGGCCGGCCAGGTTCATTAAGAACTTGGAGTGATGTGGCATTCAAAGCCCCAATATCCTAGCCAATGACGTCATCTTTTAGCAAATTGATCAGTGGTTGTAGGGGAGTAGCACAATCGATAACAGTATGAGCCATGGTTTGATGGGTGAAACTAAAGCCGGCATGGGTCTCAAACTGTTTTTCCAGGTGATAGAACGGCTGACGATCATCAAGGTTGCTGGCTATGAGGTGGGCTAGAACGGATTCGGTAAACTTATTCTTAGGTAGGATATGCTTTGGCTTGGGAGCAATAACTATTTGGCCTGCACAGCCTTTGGGACAGGTAACCTTCACCGACAACTCGACAATCACCTCATATATTGGGGATATGTAGTTCAAGCGCTCATGACGTTCGTAATAAACGAGATTCTTTTGGCAGCCACACGCACAGGTTTTATCCTGTTCTGAGGCGGGGATTACCACCTCTTTTCTTGGCAGTTGCTCGGCAAAGATTTTCTTTGTTTTTTTATGACGCTTGTGTGTCGCAATACTAACCACATCGTCCTGGTCTTTGTCGCCATCAGCCTCGTTTTCCTCTACAGAACCTTCATCCCGAACTTCTGTACTGTTGAATAGTAACCCCTGGGGATCTTCAGGGTCTTCTTATTGCTTAGAGCGTCGACCAAAGAGAGAGCGCTATAGTTATTTGAATTGAAATAATAGCTGACTGTAAGCCTTTCCAAATCTCATTTCGCTTATAAAGGAGCCAAAATCTATTATCTTCACAATAGAGCATACGAATTTTATTGGCCTTTTTATTGCGAAAGACAAAGAGCTGACTGGGTGTCGGATCTTTGTGTAACGTATCAGCCACCAACAGCACGATACCATCAATCTGATTGAGAAAATCGATCGGCTGACGGTAAAACCAGACTTGGTGTTAAACGGCAGCCACATCGTATTTACAGGTCCATAAGGCCAGGAGTTTGCGCCAACAACATCGGACTGTTGATCACCAGCTTTATGCCATTGGGGAGCTCTAATACACGCAGGTTTCCCGTAGTGGCTGTAGGGGCTTGATATCCACGGGAACAAAGTCGGGGATATCAGACACAGGCGTTTGTCAGATAGTTTGCGGTACCAGTAGGGAACTGGCTGTAGTTTAGGTTGTGCTTACGGGTATAAGCGCGCTTGGATTGAGAGCTTTTCTCGTAGGCGCTGACATGACTTTGCCACTGCTGCTGATTCATGGGACTTCCCACCGAAGTTGATGGAGGGGGCATCATGCCAGTCTGCCAAAGCAAGTTGAATAATGTGGTTCATGTGCCGCTTACCGATTACTTTTAGAATGTTTAGATGATAAGAAACCGGGCTCTGTATAAGCCCGGCAGCTGCAATCAAACATTTTAGTTTGTAGTTACTGGTGAAGAAAGTTTAAAGTGGGCGAGGGCCCTTTCAGCAATCTCCTTGCCATACTCCTGCACAAAATGGCCGGCCTCTTCAATCTTGAGTGGTTCCGGGCAGTTTTTGATGGTACTCCTTAGCATTTCCATTACATTTTCACCGAGCACAGCGTCTCTCATTCCAATCGCCATAAAACTATCCCCGTCCCAGTCCTTGGACCAGAATTCCCGAGCTCTAAGCCCAAGTTCTACACCCTCCATGCCGGGATCGACCGGTACAATCGATGGGAAGCGACGCACCCCGGCTTTGTACCTGTTGTCGGGATAGGGGGCATCATAAGCCACTATATCGAAGAGGTTGACTTCAGATCGGGCATCGCTTGCTATCAACCCGCCAACAGGGATTTCTGGCACTCCGACTGAGAAGTTGCGCCAATGGTAGAATCCCTCCGAGGCTCCGTCTCCTGCTGCTATAGCAGTATTCATTACCAATAATCGGGTAAACCTGCCTGGCATATCCATAGGGAGTGTGAGCCCTAGAAGCCCTCCCCAATCCTGGCAAACCAAAGTGATGTTCCTCAGATCGAGGTATTCAATCAGGCGCATCAAGCTATTGCGGTGAAAGTTAAAGGTGTAAGTATCTTCGTTTGTCGGCTTATCGGACCGCCCAAACCCGAAGAGGTCTGGTGCAATAACCCTATGCCCAGCTTCGACAAATACTGGAATCATTTTCCGATAAAGATAGCTCCAGCTGGGTTCTCCGTGCAGGCACAGAAAAGTTGTTTCTGCCGCTGGCTCTCCTTCATCAATGTAAGCCATACGCATGGCATCGAAGCCTTCGAGACTGTCGATATAATTTGGTTGATAGGGAAATCCGGGCAGCAGGGAAAAACGCTCTTCGGGTGTTCTTAATCGCTCAATAGACATGGGTAACCCTCTTTTGCGTGAAAAGTAGGCAAGCGACTTTGCCTTATGTTGTTATCGACTGGACCCTTTACAGCAGAATACACAACTGTAGTGAAATATATCGGTTAATCAACCGGGCATTAAGGGTCTATTTGCTCGCCAGGCTTGGCAAGATCTTTAAGGTAAAGATACTTGACTAAGTTATTGGGTACGAGACCAGGTAGCCTTTAGCCCAAACTGGAAATAGGGCGTATTGGGACAGATGTCAGCGGTTAAGCATAATTCTTTGAGGGTTGTTAAGAGTCGATATTGATAAAGATTACACGATTATCAGACTCAATTCTGAGTAGGGCTTTGTCTTCAAAAAAAGTGGGCTCTTCTTGGTAGTGCTGTAATTAGGGTTAAATTGTTTCTTTATAAACTTTACCTGATTGTTTGTTTCCCAGCTGACAGATGATGGCCCCCAGGACTCAGGCCTTATACTGTAAACAGGTGTCAGGCCATTCACAGTTAAAAGATAGAGCTCTAGAAGGTTTTCATTGAAGCCAGCATCCAGGTCTTGCTCCACTGTCAGGATATATTGCCCATTTGGAGAGGTGAGAGGATAGCCTTCCAGGGAGTATTCGACACCATTCTTTAAACTTAAAAGAATATAGTCACTGGATTCCCATAACTGTCTATATATCAATAAGTAACTATCAGCCACGAACTCGAGAGCCGAATAGGTATACTTTTCTCCTGGGGGATTTTCTTCAGTGGAGTCCTGATAAGTTTTGGTTGTGCCATTTTTCAGGGTTACTATTAAAGAAAAAAGTTTGTTACGTTTGATAAGGCCCGTATTTTCAAGCAGCTTACTTTCTATAGAGCGCGCGCAGTTATGAGAATTATGAATATTGGGGCAATCAAACTTGCCTTCTATTGCACTGAAGTGGACTGCAAAACTTAAGCTGGGAGTTATTACTGTAGATAGGAAGCCCAAAATAATAAGTAGCTTTTGTAGCTGACTTATCATAAGGGCTTCCTCTGCCGCTAGAGAATACTTTAATTAGATTTTTCCTTTAGCGCTAAATAGCGCCACACAGCCTTTTACTTCTATTTGATACTCTTTGAACTTGCTTTCGAGGTAAGTTTCGAGGTCTTCCTGGCAATCCTCGGTATTGGAAAAAATTCCCTTTTTATTGTAGATGGCCATTAATTTCTTTGCTGCAGTGTTCCTGGGTACACCTTTTGATAAAATCGTGGAACCAAATACAACTCCGGATTCAGAAAGTAGTGCACTAACGTGGTCTAAGGCTGATAGTTTTTCTGGCAGTTTTCCTGGGAGACAATGGAATAAATAGTTCAGAGAAATGGAATCAAATTTTTCAGTGACTAAGTCAATTTTATCCAGCACATTACAGCGAAACTGAAGTGGGCTGTACCGTGCAACTCTAGCAGCAGAAACATCCAGACTATTTTGGTTCAAATCCATCAATCCCAGCCGTACATCACCGGAGGGGAAGGTGCACTTATCGAGGAAATATCCTGTTCCAACACCGACATCCAAGTGGTTTGACGTTATGTGCTGGTTGAAGTGCTTGAGAATGCCTGGAGTGGGACATTGCCAAATAAAGCGGTTGGATAGCCCTAGAACCCAAAGATCGTACAGCCAGAGTACGGGTTTGGAGTAAACGGCTTGTCCCTGCTCAACTTCTTTTGTAACGGCCATGTACATCTCCTGCAAGTCTGACTGGAAGTTAACTATTGGTCTAATTTTGAACACTATAGTAGCACTTTTTCAGCATAAAGCTGAAGTTGATACCCGTGTCGTGAGTAGTGGTTCTAACTGTCAGGCTTTTGGTTAGCGGTATAAAGCAGCTCTTCACCATGAAAGCTAAACTCTTGCAGGTATAAACGAATGTGCCTTTTTTGTGAGAGAGTTTGGTATATACAGACTTTAATTGAATAATGCCTAAATAGTTTTTGGTTCCATTTAAGGTGGTTAGGCAAGTGAAGAACCGAATAAATAGTTACAATGAGTATGAACTAGAAAAATAAAGCTGCCTGGCCTTCCATTGTAAATAGAGTTGAGAAGAGCAGCCCTATATCCAGCTGCCCTTAAGCTATTAAGCTTGAGTGGTTAAATACTTAAGAATATCTACAACCTGGTCCGGTGTTTGCGCCCAGGCTTGAGCAGCACCATCAACTTCTTTTAATGCATGTACCAGTGATTCATCATGTAGAGTGATATAGGATTTACCAAGCGCTGCGCAGTATCCAGCATCGAACGCTGCATTCCATTGTTTATATTTTTCACCAAAGCGGATAACAGCCAGGTCACAATTTTCTATGTGGTGTTTAATCCGTATCGCGTTGACCTTGGCAGACTTATGATCTCGCCAGAAGGAGTTATCTTCCACGCCAAGGCCATCGCCAGCTGCATCACTGGCATCGTGATTGGTCACCGCAGAGGAGAAAGAGATTTCCAGTCCCTGCTTATTGCAGCCTTCGATTATCTGGGTTCTCCAGTCAGAGTGGATTTCTCCAGAGAGATATACTTTCAGTTTCATAGTTTAGTTACCTGATAGTGGTAAACAATAGAGTTTGATGCTTAGGAAATGATTTTACAATATGATTTTGACTTGAAAGGAGGGGACTACTGATTGAGTCAAATAGGATGTATCAATGCGTCATTAGCGCTGAAGTATAAGACCAAAATCCCTTTTGGCTCTTACTTATTGGTGGTTAAGGTAGCCTTATGGCTTAAACACTACATTTTCTGGTACTTTTCCAGACGGCAGTCTTGTAGAGTGCAATTGAGAGAGGAGCCACTTTCCTTGCACTTTCTTTAGAATAGCGCTTTCGAGCCAGTAAACATCCTGGCTCTTGTTCTTTGCAGCAAAATTGGCCTTATTCCAATAGTTGATTGTGACTAGATCTGGCCTCTCATCAAAGTCAATAATGCTAAAGTAATTGGTTCTAACAGTATCTGACGGCTTTGCCACCTTAATTAGATCTTCAATCGTCCATACTTCACCATGTTCGAGCAAGAGAAAAGACTCAGTTACGGTGCCTCTCATACGCTCATGGTCTACATCTGATAGGTAATTTAGAAGGTTCTCGATAGTTTTGAATGCTTCAGGCTTCTCTTGCGCCTGTGCGTTACCGATTGTCAAAACAAACAACATCAATGTAAAAACAATTTTTTGCATAAGTTATTTTCCTGGTTCTTAGAAGTTAATTTTTAGTAACGGGAGTGTTGATTTTACAATATTTGCTCCATCAAGTGCCTAAATTCCTTAAGGTGAGCGAAGCTATATATGTAAGGCGGGTTCCGATCGGAGCAGGCTCTTGCTGATGCTGTCTATTTTTTCAGCAAAAAAATTGTTTGTTGGGATCTCAGAGCCCCACTGTACAGCATACCAGAGTAAGCTTAGATATTTGTACACTCTGCGCCAATGGTATAGGCGTTGCCAATGTTCTCGGGCCGGATTACGCCTAAGATACAGCTCGAGTAGGGATTGTTGCTGAATTCTGCTGAGCTGATGTTCCTCTATGATCACGGCGAGGTCATAGAAGCGATCGCCCATAGCCGCGTACTCCCAATCAATGGCATAAAGCCGCCTGGCCTTTCCAGCGATGAGGTTTCCAGTGCTTAGATCATTATGGCAAAGAGAGAACCCATCACCTAGCTGTTCCGCGGCAGCAATATGGGAAGGGATTTTTTGGTGAAGCTGTACTAGAGTCGGGTAGAAATCTGCTTGTTTATCAATCGAGCTCCAATATTGGTCAGCTTTATAGGATATATCCAAATGGGCATCAATTTCGGGGAGGCTGTGGATTCCATCAAGTAAATTGGCAACCTGTTCCAGAGCATCGGCATCATTTTTATTCCAAGGTCGCCCTTCAATAAAGCGGGTAACTTGGTATTGATATGCTGGGTCACTGTAGACTAAAGGAGCGCATAGCCCGGCGCTACTTGCTCTTACAAGGACGTTGGTTTCTGTTTGTCGGTTTAAATCTAGAGCACCACTGTATTGTGAATTGATACGTAGAATTAATAGCTCTTGGTTTGTCTTGAGTAGAAATGTTTGGTTCGTTTGCCCTCCTGTGAGCTGTCTGACCACAGTGGGTCTGGATTGGCTCCATAGGGGCCAGTCCTGGGGCAGCATATCATCTAGGGGATTACTCATGACTATGGGGCGCTCGTTTCAAGACCAGTTAAATAAGAGTGGCTGCCCTATCAGTTACTGCTTCGCTCGCAGATATTTCAGACTGCCTTTCCTTTCTATAAATGGCATGCCACTGGAAAAAGCCGATGATTACTAATATTACATAAAGTGAAAACAAGGCAGCCGTGGGGTATAGGCCTCTGTCCAGGTAAAGGTAAATTGAGGCACCATCAACCACAATCCAGTAAATCCAGTTCTCTAAGACTTTTCGAGTGACCATATAAGTTGTAACTATGGCCCCTAAAGTAGTAAAAGAGTCCAGGTAGGGCAGGGCGGCATTGGTTGTATTCTCCAGAATATAGCCAAGCAACAAGGTGAGCCCGCTGACGCTTGTCAGTACAAGAAGGTGGGTTTTAAGTGGCCAACGATGAATTTTGAGATCTTGTTGTTTATCTCGATGACTACGCCATTGCCACCAACCAAAAACAGCCATTACCAGGTAAAATACCTGCAGGGCCGATTCCATCAGCAGGCTGACGTCCCAAAATAAAAAAAGGTAAATGGCTGTGCTGGCAAAAGCGGCGTACCAACAGCTGATCTTCTCACGCATTGCAAGCAGCAGGTAGGATAGGGCCAATACAACTGCAGCAATTTCCCAGGTGGACATCGCGTTGATAGAAGCTGAAATATCGCTAGTGAAATCTAGATCAAGCATCTGATGCCGCCGGTGAAAGATCCCCGTCTATAAATTTGCAAACAAAGATGGCGCGGCCAAACTGCTCATAGGCTCTGCGCAATTCTAACTTGAGTACATCTATTAGCAAATCGTAGTCCCCAAAAACCTGAGTACTCATAGTATTGGTAATTACCTTGAGTTCTGGATATTTATTGAGTCGATCAATAAATGCTTGGATGCCGGGGATATACTCATCCTTTAGTGGGTACATACTGATTTCTACTGAGAGCCTCACAACGCCTCCTATTGAAAGCAAAAGTTGGGGTGGTATAGACCACCCCCAATGATACAACTATTAGAAAGTATAAGTACCGCTTATACCGGCGATACGGGGCTCGCCAAATTGATAATAGGCTTCTGGCGCATAGCCATTGGCAGGGTTGTTACCATATTGGTTGCTAAAATAGAAACCCCTGGTGTAATAGTCTTCATCAGTTAAGTTTCTGCCCCATAAGGACAGATCCCAATTATCACCCTGGTATGTCAGTCGGGCGTTGACTAATTCATAGGCATTAGATTTTTCATTGTGGCTATTGGAGAAGTAGAACTCGTCCTTTCCTTCCAGCTCTAAGCGCAGAACTAAGTTGGGCAGGAGAGAAATTTCGCTGCCAGTGAAAAATTGATAGCTTGGCGCATGGGCTACGTCTCGACCATCCAGGTTTACAGGTGCTCCCTGGGAGTCATCTCTTGCGTCGACATGAGAGCCGGTTATAAAGTTTTCAAACTCCGCATTTAGCCAGCCTGCAGAGGCAAAGATGCGCAGAGAATCTGTAGCAAAGTAGTTAAACTCTACTTCCAGCCCGGAAGTTTTACCTCCCGCGGCATTGGCCAGGTAGTCGTGAAAGGAAACTTCATCTTCATTAAATATGAAGACGGATTGTTTTGCCTGGATATCATTGCGATCCTGGTAGAAAGCAGCCAACTGGGCATGCAAGCGGTTGTCGAACCAATTGCCTTTAATACCTATTTCGTGGTTAAGCATATGCTCAGTATCAAAATCGAAGAAATTAGGGCTAATTTCTACATTTCTCACTGATTCAGAGATGATTACACCATTGATACCGCCGGCCTTGTATCCTCGGGATACCGTCGCATACGCCATAGTATTTTCGGAGTAGTGATACTCCAGAGTGATATTGCCACCCCAGAGGTCCTCGCTGATATCCCTGGCAGTGAACAGGGAATCTGTGTAATCAGCACTTCGCTTCTCCAGGCGGAGCCCTGTCACCAGGTTTAAGCTGGCGGTCAATTCAGTATTAAGTTGGGCATAAATCGCTGTATTTCTTGTGTCAAATTCACTGGAAAAGTATTCAACATCAGCCCCAAACTCCTCATTAGAGGTTTTGGTGCGTAATAAATCCTCACGTTCTATACGCTCATATATACCTACAACCCAGCTACTACGGCCAGAAAAGAGTTTGGATACATCAGTAGAAAGCAAGCGCAAGTCTAGGCTGATGTTATCTTTGTCGCGCTGGTAATTGTCTTTTTGGCTGTATTCCCATGGGTGAAAGCCTTGATAACTCCAGTCTTCGTCGTAACCGTATTCTGTGTCTGAATCTGCGAGGCTCAGCGTGGCATCCAAATGGAATAGCTCACTCCCTGACCACTGTGCGGCTAGGGCTCCGGCCCAGGTTTCCTGTCGATCCGAGCCTGGTTCGTCAGACAGTGTTTCACGGGTGTTGTATAAGGAGAAGGCATCATAGCCGTTGTCAACATTCACATAGAGCAGAGAGAGGCCAAAATTTAGGTTGTCACTAGGCGTGTAGGCCAGCTTACTTCTTAGCACTGATTCATCAATATTGTTGGTATTATCACTGCCCAGGAATGCATTCTCTGTATAGCCATCGGATTTTTGCCTATTGGCAGCGATTCGATAACCAAGTTGATCGGCTAATGGGCCGCTGGAAATTACAGAAATATTGCGTCCATTGTATTCACTTACCTCGGCAGATACTTTTGCCATGGGTTCAGTGGTAGGAGCGGCGCTGGTCATATTGATCAGACCCGCCAGGGCGTTGGCACCATACGCAGTGCCTTGGGGCCCGCGAAGAATCTCTACTTGATCGATATCCAGGGTGCTGGCAGCGAGCCCGAGGCCGGTGAAGTCAATACCATCGATAACCAGGCCAACAGAGGGGTTCACAGGGTCTATAAATTGGCTGCGCTCGCCAATACCGCGAATTTGGATGAAGCGGCCCCGTGATGCACCGGAAGAGAAATTTACATTTGGTGCCATATTCAGGATCTGATCCAGATTGCTCGCACCCCGGGCCTTGATTGTATCGGCATTAACCACTGTCGCGCTGGTAGCCAAGTCCAACAGGTTGGTATTGCGTAATTGGGCAGTGACTACGACCTCTTCAATCCCTGCTTCCCTCGATTCAGCAACTGCCAGCCCCGCAGACAAGCTGGCTACAATGCTAACAGACCAGGCAATGGGGTGGGCTTTGAACAGATTCTTCATGGTTCTCTCTCGAATCAACACAAGTGAAAGAGACCCGGAGCGCGACGTGAGGAGGCGTTTGGTGAGGTTACCTATCCCTACGCCGGTATTAACCGGATCAGGTTCAAGGGTTTGCCCGGAAGAATCAAAAGTCTTCTGGGCATCTCAGGCCAAGGCCACCCCTTAGGTTCGCGGGCGCGATGATAGCAGAAGTTGAGGGAGGAAAGGGGTCTAAGTGTAATATTCAAGATGTCAAAATCTATATCTAATGTGTCACCCCTTCCGTATGCTAATCACAGTATATAATCCTTTCCTCAACTCCATGACGTGAAGGAGCTTAAGAAGGAGAGATCTGCAAGTAAAGGTACTATATACATTCTGTATCTAGTAACCTAAGTAGGTGCCTCCCACTTGTCCTGCAAAGTGCGGAATAAACATGGCGTCAAAGCCATGCCAGTCACCGTATTTACTTTGTAGCTCAGGGTAAACTATATCAAAAATGGCTCGTAATTTTTTCCCTTGATCAGGTTCATAATTAATTTTAGACATCTCACGTTCTACGGTTTTACGAAAATCTACCATCATATTTCTATAGTGAATTAAATCTCTTCTATCTCCTTCGTTAAAGTGGCTGGGAATATAAATTTTTGCATTTAATTCAATCAGGCGATCGAGGGCCCGTATGTAACCGGGGTAATACCAGTCGGGCAGACCAAAAGGGGGAAATGCGTTCACGAACATCATATCTGGAGCAAATACGATGTCTTCACTTTCAATATAAAATCCATACAATGTTGTTGAGTGGGATTCAGGCATATATAGGAAGTGGACAGTTTGATCTCCAAATTTTAAAGATTTATCACCATCTATTGGACTAGTTACAGGTAGGATTTTATTTAATGGGTGCTCCCAATCTTGGATTAGATGGTTAATATTATTATGTCCGACGACAATTTTGGGGCTTAGATGTGCTCCACCACGGATGTGATCCAAGTGATTATGGGAGTAGACTAACCAGCGCACTGGGTGTCCAGGAAATTGTTTTTGTAGCTCATTAGAAAGTGATTTGCTGAAATTTTCATTAAAGCAATCAAAAACCGCCAATCCGTCATTCGTCTTCAGGATCACTGCCCGGTTCATTCCCAGACGAAAACTATAAACTCGATCACTATGTTGAACAAATTTTGAAGGTAATTCTGTAAAAGGTTCAAAATAGTCGACCGGAATCGCCTGTTTCATCATGGCTTTTCGAATCTCGGATTCACAGGCGCTGACTATGAGGGCACTAAATATTAAGAGTGCTATATTTATTAAACCTTTCTGTCTGACTTTTTCCCTTTGTCTAAAGCATCTTCTGGCTGGCTTTGAGTAATTTCTTTGGTGAGGCATAGTGACTCTCCTGACAAGTTACTTTGTAATATTAATAAATAAGAGGTCTGAAAGAGTACTTAAAAAGGGGTTTCTTCTATTTTTTTTAGAAAGCCAAGTTCTACAAATGGCCTCATATAACTTTGTGGTTTTCTCCCGACTTGATCGTTGAGCATGCTTTTCATACCCTGCTTAAAATCCAGTCTGGGATACTCATTAATTACTTCAGACAAGGTTTTGGGATGAATATCACTCAACCATAACCCGGCAATGTCCAGCCCTGCGGCAAAATGTAGTAGGGCAATCTCCGGGTCTTTTTTGTGCGCAATTCCAACAGAGTTGTGATGAGCGATCATCTCATGTACTAAATCAGCCTTCTCGGTAGAGATGTTATGACCAATACAAAAGGATCTTGCTGCTTGAGCTCCGTCTAGCTCAAAAGTACCACCGACATCATAGGCTGGGGTTAGTCCTATATCATGCATGATGGCACCAAGAAAGTAGACTTCTTGATCTATCACTGTCTTTACTTTGTGACTCATTGCTAAGCCGAATGCATAGCTTCTAAGGCTGTGGTTGAGGAGGAAGTCGGGGCTGCATTGAGCCACCATATCCAACGCTTTTTTACAGCTCATCGAGTCAGGAATTTGATAGACCTCTTTAGCAACATACTGAATGTGCTCCCTCTTCAGGTAGCGAATAGTGCGTGTGTAAGTTGCACTTGCACTGGATGTAACAAAGCGGCAGGCCAGACAAGGCAAAGGTGGCGGTATTTTATTCGTTGTAAGTTCCATAATATCATTTATTTTGTACCGTTTCGAACAATAAAATATGATAGGCTTTTTACGGTGTCAACAATTATGTTCGGAGTAGTACAAAAATGAAAAAGAGAAGAGGCCGTCCACCTAAATATGATGCCACTGAGGCCCTGGAGGGCGCTCTCCAGGTATTTTGGCGCAAGGGCCTCACAGCTACTTCTTTAGATGATCTGGCTGAGTCGATGAAGATGAACAGGCCAAGTATTTACGCCGCTTTTGGTGACAAAGTATCCATTTACCGTAAAGCTTTTGCGCAGTTTGCGAATCAGCTAGGTAAAGAACTTGAAGCAATATTGAATGATGGTGCTCCTTTACAGGATGCTATGCTGCGATTCTATGGGCAGGCGTTGGAAACTTATCTGCTAAAAGGCGAATCGCTGGGTTGTTTTGCTACTTGCACTGCACCAGTGGAATCATTGGCTCATCCAGATGTTCAAGATGACTTGAAAATTTTGATTGCAAGAATTGATAGCCAACTGGAAAGACGACTCCTGCGCGCACAGGAGGATGGGGACTGGCCTATAGATCGAGACGTTCAACCGACAGCTAAATTGCTACATGCTGCCTTGCAAAGCTTGGCTATACGAGCAAGAGGTGGCGAGGCCCGAGAAACTCTGGTCGATTTTTACTACGCTACAGTCAAGATGCTGTGTTGATCCTAATGGGAATCACAATCAACATGTATAAATGCTCCTTATCTGGATTGTGCTTTAAGCACGGAATATGTAAGGAGTATGTTCGATTTTTATTGGGCTTTCTATTTAAGGCAAAGATAAGATTGTTGTTTGCTATAGCATAAATTTTTAATCACTACCATGGAGCTATCAGCTACTTCAGTAGTTCGATATTTCGCCTTGCGAGAAACCTAAATTGTATATATTCGAGAATAAGGAATACAAGATGGCAGGCTGTAAGTATGTGAAACTTCTCACATGAAAGAATAAATACCCAAAAAGCATCCACGTGTAATATGTGATAAGCCTCATAGATTAATACCTGTATCATGAGGGTTGATGAATTGCTGTTCGTGAGTATTTTGCGTCAAAAGAAGGAGGTTAAAGGAAAGGTTTAGGATATTTTTATTTTTGGCAGTGAAAAATTGTAAGCTTTGAAATTGCCATGTAGGTCATGGACGTGTGATTTTTAGCTTTGGTCGGTAATTTACCTCTTGATTATTAAAAGCAAGAATTAGGCTAAAATTTCATCACTTAGTAATTGCGCGAGCTGTAAGAAGACGATTTCTTTCCTGCACCACTTTCCCATTCTATGTTCAATGACTGCTGGCGAGTGATTATCGGCACGCAATTAATCTGTGAGTCATGTAAGTGGCTGTTGTTTACAGATGGCCAAATGGCTTGAGAAAATGGCAGGGTGGTTTCCCAGGCTTGTTTGCCGAATTGCTATGTTTGGCGGGGTTACCACTTGATGTATTCGAAGTTGTAAACGAATTATCTCGGTTCGCTCTCGAAACTCTTCCTAATTTATCAAGGTATCACAGCAAACAAGAGTGAGTATTTCGATTATGGGTATAACAATCCGAATGCTTGGAGAGCTGGCAGTTTATCGCGATGGGGTACCGATAAGCCTTCCCCCTCAAAAAGAACTCGTGCACTCTTGGCATTTTTAGTACTGGCAGCTCGGCCTCATCGCCGCGATCGTTTATGTGAGATATTCTGGGAGTTGCCAGATGACCCAAGGGCATCTCTAAGGTGGTCTTTGAGCAAGATTCGCCCAATTGTCAATGATTCTTGTGGGGAGCGCTTGATAGCAGATCGAGAGAGGGTCCGACTAGAGGGGGAAGATGTCCACATTGATATAAAGTCGATAGCGCTAAAGCTAGGCGATCCTGATCTTTCGGTAGAAGAGCTTCTATCTATAGATACTGCTCTTAAAGAGCCATTTCTGGACGGAATTGATTTACCGGATCAAGAATTATTCCAGCAATGGTTACTCGCGGAGCGAGAGGAAATAGGGCGATTGCGGGGTAAGGTGCTCTCCCGTTTGTCATCTCATCCTGATACATCACTTCCAGATCAACTCAAGTGGGTGCGCAGCTGGGAAGCTTTGGAGCCCTATAATACCCGCGCTGCGGCTCAGTTGTTAGTTAAACTGGAGGCACTAGGTTTTACCAAAGAAGTGGCTAATGTTCGGCCAAAATTTTTGGAGAGATTTAGAAAGGCTGGGATTGCATGGTCTCCCCAGGTTTTATCATTGGGAGAGGCTAAAGATACCAATATTGATAATCAGTATCTTGAGCGTAAGCTTCTTACACAGCAAAAAGTTGGGTTCTGCAGTGCTTCGGATGGCGTTCGTATTGCCTATGCAGCTGTTGGGGATGGTTCTCCCATTGTTAAGGCGGCTAATTGGTTAAGTCACCTTGAGTATGACTGGGATTCGCCAATTTGGAGCCCTTTGTTCCGAGAGCTTTCCTCGGATCATCAATTCATTCGCTACGATGAGCGTGGTAATGGACTCTCAGATTGGGATGTTAACAATATCTCTTTTGAGTCTTTTGTGACCGACTTAGAGACTGTCGTAGATGCATGTGGTGTCGATAAATTTACTTTGCTCGGCATATCACAGGGAGCAGCTGTATCTATTGAATATGCAGTGAGGCACCCTGAAAGAGTAAAAAGCCTTATTCTTTTTGGCGGTTATGCAGCAGGTTGGAGGACAGGGGCTACTGATGCCGTAGTTAAAGAGCGAGAAGCTATAATAACCCTCACTGAGACTGGCTGGGGGCAAGATAATCCTGCATATAGACAAATTTTTTCTTCGACATTTATGCCGAGTGCAAATGCAAGTGAGCTAGCCTGGTTTAACGAATTTCAACGCTTAACCACCTCTCCTGAAAATGCCGCGCGATTTCTCTCTGTATTTGGGGATATTGACGTTCGTAATCAGCTTAAAAAAGTAAGTGTTCCTACATTGGTCATTCATTCGATAGGGGATCAACGTATCCCGGTAAAGGTAGGTTTTGATATCGCATCAAGTATTCCAAATTGTAGATTTATTGGTTTGGATAGTGATGGCCATTTATTACTTGGGCGTGAGCCTGCCTCAAAAATATTTGTAGAAGAAGTGCGGAAGTTTATTGGCAGCTCTTATTGATATAAGCTAAAGCAAGGCAGTACCTTTAATAACCTTCAAATTATACAGGCAGGCCATACTTAATAGCGGCATATTGAGTAAATCATTTTTAATTTGTCAACTCTTTTCCAAATGTACTATGACAAGCAAAGCTTTGCCTCACTGTAAGTGATTGGAGCAGAGTTTTTGCTATTAAGTAAATTTTTTACAAAAGATAAACGGCCAGCTCTTGAGCGCTAAGATATCGGATTCCTGCTTGTGGATACTTGCGAATAAGATCTAAGGCAGCTGAGCGCGCAGAAGCCTCATCAGAGAATTTTTCTGGTAACTTTATGTTTGCAACTCGGTTTCCTGATTTGCAGCGAGTAACAATGATATATTGACCTCCCCATTTGCCCCAAAGTACTTCATCAGGATCTTCCTTGGGGGAGGTGGAGGGGGAGTTTGTTCCTGTTCTTTAAAGGTTAATCCAGCTTCTGATTCCCAAATCATTTCAGCTAATTGGTTTAACTTCTGAGTGTAATCGTTGGTAGACATCATGCCCCTTGAGAATGATAAAGCGTATGCTGCATCAAGAAAAACTGCACAAGCTGGGAGTAAAAGGGCTCCCTAAGTAACGCAATTATAGCGTTTCGATGGAAGATATCTAGCCCTTAAAGCACTAATTGAAGTTTGGATAGGGGTTTACATTAATTAACAAATCGCTTTTGATGACTGGAGCTGTTCCAGCCTAAGGTAGTCATAGTCCTATTATTGTGATAATTAGTCTATGAAAGGATAGTGAATACTTGTGAATTTTCAGTCAGCTTGCATTATTTCTAATAAGCGGGCCAGAGCTATAAGAGCTATATAAACCTTTGATTGGTTAGGGGCGAGTCTAGAGCTGTTATATGAGCGGTGGAGCTATTTTACTTCGATGGTCATTTATGAGGCATATACTTCAAAATTTGTTATCTAAGGTCGATATTATTGACTATAGGAATTGGGTGGTTGGTAAAACATATGACACTTGAAATTATATACTTATAGCGATAATTCCGGGTAAATTTACATTGCGGAAATCCAGACTTTATAAAGCACTCTTGAGGTGAGGTTGCCACTTTGAATGAAACTGGCTAGATCACTATCAAATTCAACGGTGGTTCAAACGGTGGTTCAAACGGTGGTTCAAACGATATAGAGGTTCACTGGAGCTCGTTAACCACGTTGTCAAAGTCAATATCTATGCGGTTCACAGCCATATTCTCTCATATATTCGGAATATAAGTATGAGATTTGTGCCAAAACAGGGAGCTGATTCCTGAAGATGCATTGGGGTCGCTGTGCAGAATATTGTAACCGCGCGACTGGTGACGAATTATTGATAGAGATTCTAGTGATTTAATAGTGTGTAGAGAGGGACATGGATATTCCAATCGGTAAGGAGCAGAATAGATTTGTTAATAGAGAGGTAGTAATTGAATGCCGGCACTGTGGAAGCCTGTTTGAGCTAAAGATGCTGTCAGTTCCATATGGGGAATCTATTGGACTCAATTTTTCGTCACCTTTGAACTTGATTATGGTGGCGGCTGGTACTGCATTAGTTAAAGGTAATCAATCAAGCTTTGAGCTAACAGTGGGGCAGACGTGGCTGGCGAGCTCCAATAGTGACTTTCGTTTGAGTAGCGATTTAAGGGGACACAGTATTATTATAATATGCGTAGGCATTAGAGCTGCAATGATTACTAGATTCTACCAAAGATACGATAATACACTACTCCACAAAAGGAACGGGATAAATATAGACAGCTCAACACTTCCTGAAGATAAGGCGCCTATTGTTCTTCCTGGCTGTGAATTGACTCGGTTAACACTAGACTCCTTCAGACTGTTTAGCCTGTTAGGTGATGACGGTTTAAATACTCTTAAACTGGAAGAGCTACTGTTGCTTAAATTAAATAGTGATCACGGGCCAATACTTGCTGCGGAACTTCTGAATCATATAAACCCTTTACAAGAAAACTTTAGACGATTTATGGAGGAAAACTTCACAAAAAACTGGTCTGTTGCTACCTTTGCAAAGCACATTGGTATGAGCTTAACCTCATTTAAGAATATGTTCGGGCAAGTATTTAGAGAGTCATCACCTAAGTCTTGGATTAATGAACGGCGACTCCGCTATGCGGATGCTCAATTAAGGACCACCCGTAAACGACTTATTGATATTGCCCTTGACAGTGGCTTTTCCAGTCAGTCCTATTTTACACAACTGTATAAGTTAAAATATGGTGTTTCACCACTAGGGGCGAGACAGCAGTGCGGTTAAATCTCATATTGAATGAGCATTATGGTGAGATCTTTAATTGATTGCAGCTTCTTTAATGCCGAATTAGGTACTTGGTTCCTGTTGATTACTTGAGTTGAAGTAAGGTCCTTTTTGCTGATCATTAGAATGTTAGCACTTATTGAGCTTGTCTATGCGTCCCATTGAATATATGTCAAGTAAACAGATCATGAGCTTGATGGAAAGGAATACCTCCTGTAGGGCTCAAGTGCGAGTATTAAGTATTCGTAGGCGCCATTCGATCTTGGTGCCAATAGTGCCGGTAGTCGAGTATTGGCTCGAGGTTAAGTCTCATCTATCACAGAGAAGCCTGAGTGGAGTGGGA
The DNA here is from genome assembly GCF_030012965.1 of Microbulbifer sp. MLAF003. Classification (NCBI taxonomy): domain Bacteria; kingdom Pseudomonadati; phylum Pseudomonadota; class Gammaproteobacteria; order Cellvibrionales; family Microbulbiferaceae; genus Microbulbifer; species Microbulbifer sp. MLAF003. The sequence continues at coordinate 2,852,941 of NZ_CP120232.1, read as the reverse complement.
CGACTCTGTTTTTACTTGCTATTTTTTTGCGATAGTTACTTAAAGTGACTCGCTTAAGCGTAGTGGTCTTGCCAGATGTTATACCTCTGGCATCTATCTTTGAATCCTTTCCATTCACCGATACTGGGTATCAGCTATATTGAAAAAAATCTGCTTGAATGCTTACTAGAAATTAAGTGTTAAGTGTTTTTAATCTGAAAGCAACTTTATTTAATTATTGATTTACAATTTGGTCTCTTCAGAATGATTAATATAAGCAGGGCAAGTTTAGGGGCGTTGGCATTTTCTTCAGCTTTGATGGGATGCACCCTAACCGAAAATAAAACCGATACGGCTGATCAGAAAGCAGTTAGTGACTCGGTATTACTCCATAAACTTGCAGATCAATATACTGATGTTTATTTAGATAACTTCCAGCCGTATGCATATTTCTCAGATATGGATCTGGACAGACATAATCTCTTCTTAAGTAATTCCCCCATAAATTCTGCTTCTATGGCTGCGGCTGAGGATAAAATACTCAAGGCTTTGGCTGAAATAGATCTAAATGGACTAAAAAGTGATCAAGAGAAGGTATTCTACTTCAAGCTGAAAGAGCGATTGGAGTCGAATGTTGGTTTAAGGGTCTGTAAGACTGAACTCTGGTCTGTTGATCATATGTTTGGCCCCCATATCATACTTGGCTTTTTGACAGAGGTTCAGCCGGTTGAAACTGCTCAAGACAGGGCAGACGCGATTGAGCGTTGGCTTGATGCGGCTCGTTATTATCAGCAAGAAATAGCTAATCTGAGTCGAGGGCTTGAGCAAGGTTACTCCGCACCCCAGAGCGTGGTGAAGCGAGTCATTCATCAAGTTGATGGTTTGACCCAAGTACCCATTGATGAGCATCCTTTCCTGGGTTTAGCGAAGAAAGCTAAGGACCCGGAATTTGAGGCAGCATTTAAACAGGTGCTTTCAGATCACGTTATCCCCTCAATGGTGAATTATAAGAATTTTCTAGAATCCACCTATTTACCTGAAGCCAGAGCCGAGCTTGGCATCCATGCGATTCCTAATGGCCGTGAATGCTATATGGCTCAGTATCGTTCTTATACGACATTGCAGAGAACACCAGAAGAAGTTTTTGAGTTGGGTTTAAGTGCTGTCAACGCAAACAAGAGCGAAGTGGTTCGCTTAGGCAAGGAGTTCTATCAAGTAGATTCCTATTCTGAGGCAGTGGCAAGGGCCAGTGAAGATAAAACTCAGAAATTTAACAGCGCTGATGAAATGCATCAGTTTTTTGAGCGCTTGGTAGATAAGTCTAGAGATTTAACCGTAGACTTTTTCCATGAAATGCCTTTGATCGAAATGGAAGTAAAGGCCATCCCTGAACATGAGCAGGGTTCTGGTCGCAGTGCACACTATATTCCGGGCACTAAGGAGCGAAAGGCAAGATTTGGATATGACCCGACAACCTACCAGGATGAGTCATACGCTTCTGCCGAGAAGGTAACTATCCACGAAGGATACCCGGGCCATCATATGCAAATTGCTCTCGTACAGGAGCAGGAAAAGTTTCATAAAATAGAAGATGCCTTGTCTAACTCTGCTTTTGCTGAAGGTTGGGGCAGGTACTCTGAACATCTAGCGGAAGAAGCAGGGATGTATCAGTACGGGTCCACCAAAATCCTTAGGCGTGCTTGGCCTGCGCGAGGTATGGTAGCGGATACCGCAATGCATGTACTCGGCTGGAGTGATGAAAAAGTTGCGGAGTTTTTGCAGGATTCTGGCGCTTCATTTGCGAAAGGTCCGAGGACTCTAATGGACCGAATGGCAGTAATGCCCGCCCAGCTTACCTCTTATGATTCCGGTGCCCTCGAGATTTTCGCCTTGCGAGAACTGATGCAGAATGAACTGGGTGAGGACTTCGATATTAAGGACTTCCATGAGATTATTCTGAGAAATGGCAATGTCCCTATGGCCGTACTGAGTGAGCAGGTAAGGGACTTTATCGAAGAAAAGAAGAAAGGTTAATTTAGGATCTTTACTAACTCAGTCCCACACCCATGCGGGACTGAGTTATAAATAGGCTTAGCAAGAGGCTTTTATCCTGCTACTCTAAATTCCCATCTGCCTGGAAGCCAGATCCCGCATTATTTCTTCAGATCCGCCACCAATCGCATTCACCCGCACTTCACGATAGATACGCTCAATCCGACTGCCACGCATATAGCCTGCGCCACCTAACACCTGCATCGCTTCCCGGGCGCAGAATTCAAGGGTTTCTGTGGCTTGGACTTTGAGTAGAGCGATATCGGCTACCTTGAGCTGATGCTGTTGCTCCGCCCAGGCACAGAGGTCCAGATAGGCTTGGGTGGCATTGATGCGTTGAAGCATCTGGGCAAACTTGTGCCGAATCACTTGGTGATTGGCGAGGCGCTTTCCGAAAGTTTGACGCTCCTGAGCCCACTCAATGGCATCCTGCAAACAGACCCGGCTGAATTCTACACAAGAGGCGGCAATGCCCAGGCGTTCGCGATTGAAGTTGTGCACTATGGGTAAGAAACCTTGGTTCTCACCGCCAATTAGATTGCTCGCGGGCACACGCACCTGATCAAAAAAGATACTGGCCGTATCAGAGCACCACCAGCCCTGCTTTTTATCGAGCAGCTGCCGGCTAACCCCTTTGGTATCCGCAGGGATTAAGAGCAGGGAGATACCGCCGAAGCCTTCTTCACCAGTGCGCACGGCAGCAGTAAACCAGTTAGCGCGCATGCCGCCGGTGATATAGGTCTTTTCGCCGGTAACGATATAGTCATCCCCATCACGCTCTGCGCGGCATTGGAGATTGGCTACATCGGAGCCTGCGCCTGGTTCGGTAATTGCCAGGGAAATATGCTTATCACCACGTAATACCGAAGGAATAACCTGATCTTTTAGGGCCTCACTGCCATAGTGCAGTAATGGGGGCAGGGCAATGCCGTGGACCATCAGGCTGGCGTAGAGTCCACCGGCGCCGGGGCGGGCTAACTCCTCTGCGGCAACAATCATATGGAAGACATCGGTTTCGATGCCGCCGTAGTTTTCCGGATAACTCATCTGCAGAAGGCCAACTTCTGCGGCTTTTTTCCAAAGCTCGGCGGGCAGTTGGCCGTCTTCGTCCCATTGAGTGATGTAGGGAGTAATCTCGCGGTCGACAAAGCGGCGCAACTGGGTGCGCCATTCCTGATGGCCTTCGTCATAGAAGGGGCTTGCCATGCGGGAGGCATCAATATCGTACATGCTGATCTCCTTTAGGAAGTGGCGTCGCTGGGGATTTTGGCAGTTTCCGTGGGAGCGGCTTCGATCTGCACCAGCAGCTGGCCACCGCGTACCTGGTCTCCTTCACAGGCGCCCAGTTTAATTACGGTACCGTCGCGGTCTGCGCGCAGGGCGTGCTCCATTTTCATGGCTTCCATTAAGGCGATAGTGTCTCCCCGCTGAACGCTTTGATTGGGCTCAACCAATACCTGCACCAGGCAACCGTCCATAGGAGCCGTGATGCGGCCACTGCCTTGATTTAAGCTCGATTTAGCGGGGGCGTGGGTGATATCGACAAAATGGAATTGCCTGCCGTCTAACAGGAGATGCAGATTGCTTTGGTTGGCTAGGAACAATCTCTTTTGGCTAACGCCATCCAGCAGGAGTTCAGCACTGTAAAGTCCACTTTCTTTTTGTGATTTCTCAAAATGGACCCACTGAATCAGGAACTGCTGTTCGCCTACTGAGATTTGGTAAGAGTGATCTACTAACACCAGCAGCTCACAGTTTAGGGTTTGTCCTGAAATTTCCAGTCGGTAGTTGATTGGCACACTGTTGTCGCCACTGCGCCAGTCGCTGCGGCCGCTACGCCGATCCTGAGGGTTGGCTTGGTGCAAGTGATTCAGTAATGCGGCTTGGGCTGCAATTACTGCTGGAACCGATTCTGCGGATGTCAGTGTACTGTTTTGGTCGAGAAAACTGGTATCGGCATCGCCAGCGATAAACTGTGATTCGGCCAGGATCTTCTGCAGGAAATGGATATTGTTTTTAGGGCCGATAAATTCCAGCTGGCTTAGGGCCTGGGTTAGCTTGCGCCGAGCTTCTTCTCGATCCTGCCCCCAGGCAATTAATTTGCCGAGCATGGGATCGTAAAATGGCGTAATTTCGCAACCACTTTTCAAAGCGTGGTCGATACGGATTCCTTGTCCCTTTGGCGCTACCCAGTGGAGTACTTTTCCGGCCTGGGGCAGGAATTGTTGTTCCGGATCTTCGGCATACAGGCGGACTTCCATGGCGTGCCCCTGCTGGGTGACTTGCTGCTGGGAGACGCATAGGGCTTCGCCACGGGCCACTGCCAGTTGCCAGGCTACCAGGTCAAAACCGGTTACCATTTCTGTTACTGGGTGCTCGACTTGCAAGCGGGTGTTCATTTCCAGGAAATAGAATTCGCCGCTGGGGCAGAGTAAAAACTCTACGGTGCCCGCGCCTAGATAACCGCAGGCTCGCGCGGCGGCGACTGCGGCTTGCCCCATTCTTTCCCGCAGTTGGGTGTCGACCGCTGGGGAAGGGCACTCTTCGACCACTTTTTGATGGCGTCGTTGTACGGAGCAATCCCGCTCCCCCAGGTGAATACAGTTGCCATGACGATCCGCAAATACCTGGATTTCGATATGGCGAGCGTTGACCAGTGCCTTTTCCAGAATTAATTCGTCGCTGCCGAATGCACTCATGGATTCACTGCGGGCGGCGCGCAACTGGGAGACCAGTTCGCTGTCTCCGTGAGCCAGGCGCATGCCGCGCCCACCACCGCCTGCGGCGGCTTTGATCATTAACGGGAAGCCAATGCGCTGCGCCTCGGCGATCAGGATATCGTCGTCCTGGGCACCCTGGAAGCCGGGAATACAGGGTACGCCGGCAGCGGCAACAAATTCCTTGGCTTTGCGTTTGTTGCCCATCAGTTCTATGACTTCGGCACTCGGGCCAACAAAACGCAGTTCATTCTCTTCGCAAGCGCTGGCAAATTCCGCATTCTCAGCGAGAAAGCCGTAGCCGGGGTGGACGGCGGTGGCTCGGGATTTTTTAGCCGCGTCGAGAATTTTCTGTATATCCAGATAGGACTCCGCCGAAGTCTGCCCACCAATGGCTACGGCGATATCGGCAGTCTGTGCGTGAAGTGCATCGCAGTCCGCATCGCTGTAGACGGCGACTGTGCGATAGCCCTCCGCCCGGGCAGTACGCATAATTCGCAGTGCGATCTCGCCGCGGTTGGCGATTAACAGGGTCTCTGTTGTCGACATCAGTGCTGCCACTCCGGTGATCGTTTTTCCAGAAATGCACGGGCGCCTTCGCGCCCTTCATGGCCTTGAATTGCGCGGGAAAACTGCTGTGCGGCGCCGTCGAGTAGTTGGCCGAGGGCAGTCTCATCGCTCACCCGCGCTGCATCCAGCAAGATCTGCTTGGTTGTTGCCAGGGCGCCGGGAGCGCAGGCATTGATCGCGCCCAGGTGTTCCTGCAGTGCGCCTTCGAGGGCTTCGGAATTATCGAGTAGCTGATGGATTAACCCAATTTCCAAGGCCTGCTGTGCGTTGACTTTTGCTCCGCTGAGGGCCAGGCGTCGGGCCTGGGAGAGGCCGACCCGTGCCACGACAAAGGGAGCAATTTGTGCAGGCGGTAAACCCAGGCGGGTTTCCGGAAGGGCAAAGCGGCAACTGCGATCGGCAATGGCAATATCGGCACTGCAAGCGAGCCCAAAACCACCGCCCATTACGGCACCTTCCAATACGGCAATGACTATTAAAGGAGTGCGATTAAATCGTTCCATCAATTCACCGAAACGACGGTTTAGGTGAAAAAATACATCACTATTTCCATCGCTCGCGCCCTGTTGCGCATTGAGCATATCGGCAATATCGCCACCGGCGCAGAAGTTGTGTTCTGCACCCCGCAGTACCAACGCTCGCACCTGCGGATCTTCTTCTGCTTCTGCGAGCTTTTGCAGAAGCTCATCCACCATTTGCAAACTGATGGCGTTGCGCTGTTGTGGCCGGTTTAGGGTGAGATGGCAGGCGATGCCGATGGTCTCATTAATAATTGTCTGCATAGCCTGACCTTATGCGTTGGGTTTACGCTTGCCGGGCAGTATGCCCATCAACTTACAGATAATGCCGAGCATTACTTCATCTGCGCCGCCGCCGATAGCGGTGAGACGGCTATCCCGGTAAGCGCGGTTGATTACAGTTTCCTCGATATAGCCCATGCCACCCCAGAACTGCAGGCACTGATCGGGAATAGAGCGGGACAGGCGGCCAGCCTTGAGCTTGGCCATAGAGGCGAGGGTAGTGACATCTTCACCGGCTACATAGGCTTCCACCGCGCGCCAGGTTAGGGAGCGCAGGCATTCCACTTCGGTCTGCATTTCCGCGAGGGCAAAGTGAATGGTTTGATTGTCGATCAATGGTGCTTTAAAGGCATGGCGTTCGCGCACATAGTCGATGGTGCTGCTCACGCAGTTTTCCAGGCCCTTTAAATTGAGTGCGGCGCCGGCGAGGCGCTCTTCCTGGAATTGCAGCATCTGCAGCAGGAAGCCGGCACCCTCATCGCCGATGCGGAAATGTTTGGGCACTCGCACATTGTCAAAAAAGATAGGGGCGGTTTCCGATGAGCGCATGCCTAATTTGTCGAGCTTTTCGCCGATGCGTACCCCTGGCGTTTTCGCCGGAATAATGACCAGGGATTTGTTGTTGTGGGCTTTGCCTTCACTGGTATTGACCAGGGTGCAGAAAAAGTCTGCGCAGGGGGCGTTGGTGATCCACATCTTGCTGCCGTTGATCACATAGTCGTCGCCATCGCTTTTGGCAGTGGTTTTAATTGAGGCAACATCGGAACCGGCGCCCGGTTCGGATACGGCGATTGCGCCGATCATCTCTCCGTTCACGGCGGGAATCAGGAACTGCTCTTTGAGATCCTGGCTGCCGAAGTTGGCCAGGGCAGGGGTACACATGGAAGTCTGCACGGAAATCGACAGGGGCACGCCGCCACAGTGGGCACCGCCCAGCTCCTCCAGGAAAACGGTTTCATAACTGAAGTCGAGACCCAGGCCACCGAAGTCTGTGGACTTGCTGATGCCTAGCAGACCCAGACCAGCCAGTTGTTGGAAAATTTCGCGGATAGGAAAGCGGCCGGCCTTTTCCCATTCGGCCACATTGGGGTTAATTTCCTGCTGTACAAAGTTTTGTACGGTGCGCTGCAGTTCCCGGTGTTGATCGCTAAATATCATTATTGTTTTCCCTGCTTTGAAGTGTGAACCCGGTGATGGTGTGAATGGGCAACCGCACTTCCTTGTTGCCCAGGTTTTTCGTTAAAACCTAGCTACGCCAAAGGTATTTTTGTTGAGTTTTCTCTGCTCGGCCTCATTGCAAATTTCTAGCAACATGCCTAAAAGTTTGCGCGTATCGCGGGGATCGATAATGCCGTCATCCCAGAGGCGCGCACTGCAGGCGAGAGCATCGGAATTGCCCTGCATAAATGCGCTGGTGTCGTTTTCCAATTTGTCTAATACCGCCTCATCGACATTGCCGCTGCGTTGCATTTTTTGCTCGGTGACGATGCGCATAACCTTGCCGGCCTGGGCTGCGCCCATAACGGCGGTGCGGGAATTGGGCCAGGCAAAAATAAAGCGGGGATCGAATCCGCGACCGCACATGGCGTAGTTGCCGGCCCCATAGGAGCCACCTACGACAATGCTGAGTTTTGGTACGCTGGCATTGGCCACGGCCTGAATCATTTTGGCGCCGTGCTTGATGATGCCGTTGCGCTCCACCTCGGTACCCACCATAAACCCGGTGGTGTTATGCAAAAACAGCAGTGGCGTGCCACTCTGTTCGCACAACTGAATAAACTGCGCGGCCTTGTTGGCGCCCTTGGGGGTGATCGGGCCGTTATTCCCAATAATTCCCACAGGGAAGCCTTCGATACGAATATGGCCGCACACGGTTTGTCGATCGAATTCCGGCTTGAAATCCAGCATGGCGGAGCCGTCGGCGATACGAGCCAGAATTTCGCGCACGTCGTAGGGCTTTTTGCTGTCTGCTGGAATCAGGCCGAGCAGGTCGTCGATAGGGTGCAGTGGGTCTCGGTAATCTTTTTGTACTGAGCTTTTAATGGGTGAGGGTAGGGCGGCAACAATCTCTCTTGCTATGCGAATACCATCGGCGTCGTTCTCTGCTAAGTAATCGCCACTGCCGGACTCGGTACAGTGCATTTCTGCTCCGCCGAGGCTTTCCGCATCGGCAATTTCACCGGTGGCAGCTTTCAGCAGCGGCGGCCCAGCCAGGTACATGCCGGTTTGTCCGCGCACCATAACGACATAATCTGACAGGCCCGGCTGGTAGGCGCCGCCGGCAGTAGCGCCGCCGTGTACCACAGTAACTTGCGGAATACCGGCGGCGGACATTCGCGCCTGGTTGGCAAAACCCCGCCCACCGGGAGCAAAAGTGTCGCTGGCGTACATCAGATTGGCGCCACCACTTTGCGCCAGGGCGACTATTGGTAAATGATTTTCCAGAGCGATCCGCTGCATTCGCAGGGCTTTATCCATCCCGGCTGGTGAGATGGTGCCACCTTTTACGGCATAGTTATCCACTCGAACCATGCAACGTTGCCCGCTGATCTGGCCAATACCACAAATGGCTCCGCCACCCGCACCGGTACCATCCTGGTCGTCAAACAATTTATAGCCGGCGAGGGAGCACAGCTCTACAAAAGGTGCGCCGGGGTCGAGCAATAAATTGAGGCGCTCCCTTGGCAGCAGCCAGCCCCGATCACGATAGCGGGCAGCCTTACTTTTTTCAGCTTGAACCGGACGTTGCTCAGCTTCACGAAACTGGTTGATCTGCTCGAGCATGGCAGCTTGGTTGTCATTGAACTCTGCCGAGCGGTTGTCGAGCTGGGAATCAATCGGCTGCATTAGAGCTTACCCTCCGCTTCCAGCTCTTCCACAACTTGGGGCCGGCGTTTGCGGTGGAATCCATTAAAGCGCTTGGAGTTGTTGGCGGCTTGTGGCTGCCAAAGGGGGAGTGATGCTTGAGACTTGAGCCACCATCGATACGCAGCGTTTGTCCGGTGATATAGCTGGCGGCATCGGAAAGTAGGAAGCACACTGCCCCACTAACTTCTGCTTCTTCTCCCAATCGGTAGAGGGGAATGCTGTCTCGGAAGCCTGGTAGTAGCTCGCGCAGGAATTTGGGGTCGTAAGTATCAAAGCCGCTTGAGAGAATATAGCCTGGCGCCACGGCGTTAACTCGAACGCCAAAAGGTGCCCACTCCAATGCGGAGGTTTCGGAAATATTTTCCATGCCCGCGCGGGCGGCACCGGAATGGCCCATCATTGGCATGCCGCCGGCGTTATCTGCGGTGATATTTACGATACTGCCGCCGTGCTGTTTCATCGACTGCACAAAAACTTCTCGGGACATTAAAAAGCCACCGAGCAGGTTGCTGCGTACAACGGCATCGAAACCTCTTGTGTTGATCTGCTCAAGGGGGAGGGGAACTGGCCACCGGCATTGTTCACCAATCCGTGAATTTGGCCCCGGGCCTGGACTATTTGCCCCACTGTCTCCTGCACTCCTTCTTCATCGCGAATATCCAGGCTGAATAAACTGCACTCGCCACCATCGTTATTGATTTCACCGGCAACCCTTTCCAGCTTCTCCAGTTTGCGCCCGATCAATACTGCATGGGCGCCGAGGCTGGCCAATTCGTGGGCGATACAGCGGCCAATACCGCTGCCGCCGCCGGTGACGATATAGGTTTGCTCGCTAAAGCTGCCTGAGCGCAGCTGGCTTTGATAGCGCATGAAAGTTTCCTTTTTTACGGCCTCACGGCTTATTCAGTTTTTATTGTTCTTGTTGGCGCTTGCGCCTGCGTGTGAGAAAACGCAGAATAGCTTAACGCTACCAAGCAAGCGCTTGGTATTCAATAGCTGGCATCTATTTGATTTGAAATTCATTGGGCCGCTAATATTCCGGGTTAATTACCCGAAAAAATTTTGGAGAGATACGTGCGAGAGAGTGCGCAAGTGCTGGTGGAGGTGCCGACTCAACTGTCACCACAAGAATTAATTGGTACTCTGGTAGAGCAGGGTATGCTAACTGACCCTGCCTCTCCCCGCGGACGTTTACTGAATGCCGCTGCGCGTCTGTTCGAGCAAAGGGGATTTGCCCGCACCACAGTGCGTGATCTAGCTGCGGAAGTTGGCATACTTTCTGGCAGTATTTTTCACCATTTTGCCAGTAAAGAGCAGATTCTCTGCGCGGTAATGAAAGAGGTCACCATATTTGCCAGTGCTCGAATGCGTAGTGCTGCAGAGAGTGCGGGCTGTCCGCAAGAAAAGTTGCGGGCTTGCATACAGTCTGAGCTCGAGGCTATCCACGAACAAGCCGTACCAGGATTTTCCATTCTGGTAATGGAGTGGCGCAGCTTGTCTGAGGAGAGCCAGGAAGAGGTATTGCAGCTGCGCGAAGAGTATGAGCGGATCTGGTTGGATGCAATTGTTGCGGCCAAATGCCCTGGTGATGACCCGGCACTTGTGCGGCGGCTTTTAGTTGGCGCACTAAGCCACACTTATAGCTGGTTCGAACCCAGGGATAGGGGGCTGACAATTCCTGAACTGGCTGATCGGACCTTTCATATCTTTACTCCCTGACCACAGAAAAACTGCGAGGCGCACGAAAAACTGTGCACTTTGCCTCCTTTCTTGCCAATTATGTAACCTTGAATGGTTTCCTGAGAACTGGTGCGCACCCGTTTTCTCTTGAATCTTTTACCCTGCGCGCAAGATGTAAAGAATGTGACAATATGTGTCACTAGGTGACAGGAGAGGGGAATGGCGAGCCAGGAACTTTACCAGGTAGTTTCCACTGGAAGGACACTTCACGCCAAAGATTCGGATCAAGTGGTGCGGGATGCTACGAAGCTGTTTTCAATCCCAGAAGCCCAAGCTCGAAGGTTTCTATTGAAAGGGTGGGTTATCAGAGATCAGCTGGAATCTGCCCGTGCCTTGGAGTATCGCGCCGGTCTTCACAAAATTGGTTTGAGAGTGGAGGTCTGCCCTGCAGGAAAATTTGATAATCAGCAGTTAATTGCCCGTATTAAGGTAGCGCAGAGGCGCAAAGCCCAGACAGCCAAGGGGAGGTCCTTCAACAAAAATAGCATTATTGGCAGCGGCCCAGGGGTACCACCAGAGTACAGTCAGTCCCCTAAAGCTGCTGTGCAATCGGAGGGCTCAAGGACCTTAGAACCCTCAAAGGGAATAGAGCAAATTATCAGTGATAAGAAAGTTACTGTGCCCTCCGGTGTTGGCAGAGCTTTATTGGGTTTTTTGCCGGCAATAGTGCTGCCCGCTATTTTTTTGACAGTTGCTGGCCTGTGTTTGTATGGGGCCGGTTTTGCCTTCTGGCAGATTCCGCTTGCAGTATGGCAGGGCGATTTGAATGGCAGCGTTATTGTATCCAGTTTGATTGCGATTGCTGTGTGTGGTTTTCTTTTTCTGCTCCTGGCTGCGCCCTACCTGTGGTTTCCGAGAAGTGCTTGGGCCAAACTCGGTGAGATACCCCTCGATCGAGCCCAAGGTAAGGACCTTCTGCGTTTATTTGAACAGCTTTCCCGAAGAACCAGTCTGCCGAAAGTGAATGAGATTGTTCTAAGTCCCAACGCCCAGATTTTCAGCTCACCCACACTTTCCGAGGTAATACGCCAGCAATTACCACTTCATTTGGGGCTCGCCAGCGTGACGGCTCTACGTGGCAGTGAGGCCCTAGCTTTGGTGGGCCGTGGAATTGGTATCTACCAGGGGAAACTAACCGGATTATTGGCCTGGTTGGTATTGGATGGTTTGCGCCGCCTTGAGTTAGTTCAGTGGGCTCTAGAGAACGAACGCAGTGTCCTGTGTACAAGTGGAGAGCCCAGTATTTTCCAGAAACCCTTTCATCGCATGCTGGTCATCTGTGGCCACTTTTTATTGCCTTTAGTGGAGCGTCTCGAAAACCTGCACCGATTCATTACCCGTAGTAGTGCCCGTTACCTAGAGTCACGTGCTGATCTGTGGGCGGCAGATTTGATTGGTAGTCAGGTGTTTCCGGGGTTTGCCGAAAGGTGGCACCGACTGGTGCACGCGGATTTGATTGTCTCAGAGACCGCCCGTGAGGCCGCTGCCCTGGGTCAACGATTTGAAAATATCCCTACTGCGATAGCCTGGACGTTTGAGAATCTGGACCAAGAAACCTGTAAGGCTATAGAGCTAGCCATGGGGCAGGCAAGTGATCCCTGGGATGTGTGTGAGGCGGCGGATTTAGAGCGTATTGAGGTGGTAAGCCGGCGTGACCTGGGCTCTCGTATCAAATGGGAAGTCTCTATGCCGGAGCTATTCGCCAATTTTACTGAATTGGCAATGGCCTGCACTGCTTCCAGCGCTGGGGCTGATTGCCAAGTAGTAGAAAATCGCCGCTTGCTCTGTTCCAGCCGTGAGGTAGACGAGGCAGTGCAGACTTTGGAAGAGTACTTTAATCGTCTTCCTCCGTTTTCTTTGCTGCCGTTGAGTCGACCAGCATCTAAAGAAATGCAGGAGATGGATCTGCAGGCCATTGTCGATTGGTTGCGAGGCAAGTTGGTTGATTTGGGTGAGGTGCGCGAGCGTAGCCGGATGTTGCGAGCTCGTATGGCAACAATGCAGCTGGGTGCGGCAATGATTAGGAACAAGTTGCGTATCGACCCCCAGGATTACTCACTAAAAAGTGGCAGTCTTGCATCGGCTCAAGAGTTGGCTGCGCTGAAACGATCCGAATTGGAAGAGAGTGAAAAGCAGCTGCAGCATATCTATACCGCGTTTTACCAACGCTTGTGTCTGGCTCTGGTAACCATGCCGGCGAAGGAACGCCAAGAGGCGCGCAACCAACTGCGCCATCTTTCTGCATACGATTCCCTAGAGCCTCATCTGGAGCGGCTTGCCGGGTTTAGTACCAGTTTGGGGTTATTTGCCCGGCATCTATCGCAAAACCTGTCAGAACGGGAGCTGGTGCAGAAATATCTGGCCTTGAGTGCTCGGGAATTGGATGCGACTTTCGCTACAGTAGAATCTTCTGAGTTATTGAGATCGCAGGGTCTTGGTAGAGCCCTATGCATCAAGGCTAAGCGTGAAACCCTACAGGTATTGCCGCAGCAACACCAAGAGGCATTGGCAGCTGTGCGGTCAATGGAGTCTCGTTGTAAATATGCCCGATCGGTGATTCTGGAGTATTATCAGGTACAGTTGGCAGCCTTGTTGAGACGCTGTCTGGAGCGGGAAAGGCAGCTGCAGCTGAGTCCACTTCGCCTGTTGCGAACCGTTTAACCCCCGGCCAGCTTGACCTTATAGTTCTTGGACTCGAGAAGGGCCTTGATTTCCGGGCGCTTGTCGCCTTGGATTTCAATCACACCGTCTTTCAAGGCACCACCGCAGCCACAGCGTTTCTTCAATTCTGCCAGCAGTAATTTCAATTCACGATCAGTACCTGCGATCCCGCGCACGCAGGTCACCCCTTTACCCTTGCGTCCCTTGGTCTCCCTGTGGATACGTACTATGCCATCCCCCTCATGGCGCTTTTCTGCAGAGGGTTCTTCTTTTATACGGCCGCGATCGGTGGAATAGACGAGACGATTTTCCTTGGCCATGGCTGAGGGCTCCCCGATAAACAATTGTGATTTTTGGTCGGAGCGCGATTGTGCCCGAGGTGTGGAAGAAGTCAAAGGGGACCTAGCTGACCGGCAGTGGGCCCGGTGAAAATTAGAGGCGACCAAGTTCCTCCTAAAGGTTAGAATTCCGCCGAAAATTGATAGCAGCAAGTGGTTGAGGTGATAGATGGCGTTAACAGGACGTCGAAAACTGCTCAATGAGGTGATCTTCGGTACAGATACTCCCGCCGGACGCAACTTTGATGTTTTCTTGATCTGGGCGATTTTGATCAGTGTGTCCCTGGTTTTACTGGCTTCGATTGGAGCTGTAGCGGATCGTTACGGTTCGCTGCTCATCGGTCTGGAGTGGGTCTTTACCGGGTTGTTTACCATAGAGTACTTCGCACGAATTTATTGTTCGGTGAATCGCCGTAAATATATTTTCAGCTTCTATGGAATTGTCGATCTACTCGCAATCCTGCCAAGTTATCTGGCCCTGCTCTATACCGGTGCAACCTATTTGCTGGTGATCCGCTTACTGCGGGTGCTGCGTATTTTCAGGATACTTAAGCTGGTTCGCTACCTGAGGGATGCCAATATTTTGTTGCGTGCTTTGGGGCTTGCGCGGCGAAAAATTCTGGTGTTCTACTCTAGCGTATTTGTAATGTGTATTATCTTTGGCTCCCTGATGTTTGTAGTAGAGGGGCCTGGTCATGGTTTTACCAGTATTCCCACCAGCGTGTATTGGGCAATTGTCACCATTACGACTGTAGGCTATGGGGATATTTCGCCACAGACGCCACTGGGGCAGGCAATTGCAGCGATGACGATGTTGATAGGTTACTCAATCATTGCAGTTCCCACAGGGATTTTGACCGCGGAGTTGGCGGGAGAGATGAATCGCGAGCGTACCCAGCTGGCTTGCCACAACTGCAGTCGCAGCGCCCATGATCCCGATGCGGAATACTGTAAGTTTTGTGGCCACAGGCTGGAGGATACGGAGGAGGTACCTGAAGTTTGAAAATTGTCAGCTCATCAGGCCTGCCTGCTTTTTGAGCAGAGAGGGGTAGAAGCTCCGAGAGATAGGGTCACCCCTGAGTCCATGTGACCTGAGCTAAAAATTCATCAGAAAGTATTTTTCTTGTTGGGAGTGGCTACCAGTCACCTGGAACACGTACTGCCACAACCTCAGCCTTGGCGCATAAACGGCCATCGCTGATAAGGCTACAGTGTAATACGGTTTTTTTGGGGCCGCGTCCGACAATAGAGGCTTCGAGGATTAGTGGTTTATCAATCATAGCTGGAGCCAGGTATTTGATATCGAGCTTACCGGTTGCGTACCAGATTTTCTCCCCAGTACCAACATCGCGCCCGGCCTGTACATAGCCATCAGCGATAGCCGTACAAATAGTATGGCAATCAATCACTGTGGCGATAATACCACCATTCAAATACTTTGCTGGACCAGCATTGTGAAACGGGCTGGGAGTAAACTCACAGCGGGTTTGATTCTGGCCACTCCAATAGCTCTTGATACGCAGCCCTTGGTCGTTGTCCGGGCCACAACCAAAGCAGTGGTTGCCCTGAATTTGATCCTGGATGGCGATTTCTTGAGTCATAACTGTCCCTCGCGATAGACGCGCAATACTACCGATTTGCGCCAGAGAGGGGAAGAAATTAACCTTGCGGGCTTCCAATAGAGTTACCCGAATTATCTGGACATAGATACATGGAAATATATGGCCTTTGCGCCCCTGGGTTTGAGGCACTTTATGATGCTTTCGCCAAAAATTTTCGCGAGTGTGGGGATACCGGCGCGGCCTTTGCGGTGCGCCAGCATGGAGAATTGATCTGTTCCTTATGGGCCGGTAGCGCTGATAGGGATGCCGAACGCCCTTTTACAGAAGATACTCTAGCCAATGTATTTTCTTCCAGTAAGGGCATACTCGCACTGCTTGCTATGCAACAAGTAGCTGCTGGTAACCTGGATCTGGACCGCCCTGTGGCAGACTACTGGCCGGAATTTTCCCGAGGTAAGGACAGTGTCACGGCACGCCAATTACTTTGCCACCGTAGTGGTTTGGTTGCCTTCCGTGGGCGGGTAAAGGATAGCCTGATTTATGACTGGCAGGCGGCATGTGATGAAGTGGCTCGTACTGAGCCTTGGTGGGCTCCTGGAGCTCAGCAGGGCTACGCCCCTTTTTTGTACGGCTGGAGCTTGGGTGGGGTGATCGAGCGGGTAGCGCAAAAGCCCTTATTGGAACTTTATCGGGAAATGTTAGCCAAACCCCTCGATCTCGATGGGGGCTTTGGCGCTAATGGACACAAATCCCAGCGTATAGCTGATGTCAGCCCCCTCAAACAGCCGCTTCCAGAGTTGCGTGAAAATGCTATTGGTCGTGCAATAAAAGAAGATCGCAAGGGTCCGGTTTCAATGGCGTTTAGCAATCCCGTTAGCCTGATGATGGGAACCAACAGCTCCGAGTGGCGCGGAGCATTGATTCCCGCTGCCAATGGACATTTCAGTGCGCGAGACCTGGCAGCAGTGTACGGCGATCTGTCAAAGGGCAACCCCGAAACTTTACCAATAGAATGGGTAAAAGAGGCTGCACGGGAGCAAAGTTGCGGCCGAGATAAAGTGCTACAGGCCGAAGTGAGTTTTGGTTGTGGTTTTATTCGCAGCAGTAACGCTGCGGATTTGCGTTTTGGTGGTCCTGAAGGCTTTGGTCATCCGGGTGCCGGTGGCAGTGTCGGATTCGCCGATCCTGAATGTGGCTTGGGATTGGGGTATGTCACAACAAGGCTGGGGCAGAGTTTGTTTATGGACCGGCGCGCGGTAGGGTTGGTGGAAACCTTATACGGGCTGCTGTGATGAGTGATGAAATTTTAAAGCTGGTTGAGCGTATTGATGAGCTGGAGAGCCGTCTCGCTTTCCAGGAGGATACTATCGCTCAACTTAATGACGTTATTGCTCGCCAGGATTTGGATATCCGGAGCCTGATTGCACGCATTCGTGAGTTGGGAGAAAAGTACAGTGCGATAACTTTCGAAATGCAGGGTGGAGCAAAGCAGCAAGATGAGAAGCCGCCACATTATTAGCAGGGGATAGCCTGTAGATGTGAATGATTAAAGTCGTGCCATTGAGTTGTGGGAGTAAGCACAAATGCGTCTAAAAAAAGTTTGTCCTCTGGTGCTGGAGGTATTGACAAACTTTTCCACATGCAAACATGCTGCTGACAACTACCTGTATACACTAAAACAGCCGGTACATTAAAAATTTTGCTTTATCTAACCTGTTGTTTTTATTGGCAAAACTCAAGAGTTTAAAAAATGTGCAAAATGCTATAGGCAAGGGATTACGCCATGTGGCGCTGACCTTTGTCGATTAATGCACAGAGTTATCCACAGATTTTGTGGAAGAAGGGGGTAAACACTTCTCTAGTGGCGAAACTGCACGCTAGTGCATCGTCGTCGCAGTAATCGATGATGCGCAATGGGGACTGGTCAATAGAACTGATGATCAGTTTATCTTAGCCTTCACAATATTTCGTAGGGTCGATTCAGCCGCCGGTCAGCTAGCGTGCTGAATACTGTAGGGACTGTGCAGGAGCACTGGGCTCAGTGCATCCCAATACCCGTTTATTAAAAGTGCGTTAGGAGAACCAATAATGAAACATTGGGTAGCAATTCTTGCAATGGGCTCACTGGTGGGTTGTTCCACTTTGGACCCATACACCGGTGAGAGTAAAACCAGTAATGCCGCCAAAGGGGCAGGAATTGGCGCTGTAGCTGGTGCAATTGTCGGTGCGGCAACTGCGAGTAAGAAAGACCGTAAGAAAGGGGCTCTCACCGGGGCCTTGGGTGGCGCAGCCATTGGCGGTGGCATTGGCTATTATATGGATCGCCAGGAAATGGCTTTGCGACAGCGCCTGGAGGGCAGTGGTGTTCGTGTTCAGCGTGAGGGCGATAACATCCGTCTGATCATGCCTGGCAATATCACATTTGGTACCAACCGCTCCGATATTCGAACTGACTTTTACGATACTCTGGAATCTGTGACTGTTGTTTTACAGGAGTTTGATAAGACAGCCATCCGTGTTAGTGGCCATACTGACAGCACTGGCTCTGACGTTTACAACCAGTCCTTGAGTGAACAGCGCGCTAATTCGGTAGCTAGCTTCTTCAGTAATAGCGGTGTTGCCTACGGTCGTGTACAGGCTGTCGGTTATGGTGAGCGTTATCCGCTGGCTAGTAATGACTCTGAATCAGGCCGCCAAGCTAACCGTCGTGTAGAGCTCGAGCTGTTGCCGCTATAAGCGGCATGAGGCTTAGTTGCCTCTAGAGTGACACTCGCAGCGCCTAACTTAATAGTCGTAGGCGCTGCGGTCCTAATTAATCCCTTTTGACCTCCTCAGTATCAATCCTCCTTTACAGATGTGGCAGGGTTGCTCTTCTACTTTTATGTTTGTTTAATCATTGACCTTACTTTCAGGCAGGGGTAGTAAACTCAGGGCTAATAGTGCCGGTAGCAAACCATAGCTGGTGGCAACAGCCATTCGTAAAGGGGGGCGATAGGGCTTTTAAAGAGTTTCTTTTAGGTCGCTTAACTTATTCTCGCAGGTTTCTGTCTCATACAGTCTTTATTGGTTAGTCAAAAAGTGCATCTAAAGCTAAGATAGCATTTTGTCTGTTGACTGCGTCCCATGAAAAAAATACTGCTAATTAGTTTATTGCTCTCATCAGTAGTGCAAGCTGAGATTACCCTTGAACAACTAAAGGTGCCGGATGGCTTTGAGCTTAGTTACTTTGCTGAAGATGTAGAGACTGCACGGCAACTGGCACTTTCTGAGTCAGGTACTGTTTTTTCTGGCTCTTTCAGCGCCAAAAAGATATATGCTTTCAAAGATACAAATAATGATGGAAAAGCAGATCGGCGTTGGTTGCTCATGGAAAACTTAAGAGCGCCGACAGGGGTTGCCTATAAAAATGGCGATTTGTATGTGGCCGATATTAATAAAATTATTCGTTTTCCTGATATAGATAAAAATCTTGATAAGCCCAAATCTGAAGTGGTTTATGATCAGTTCCCGTCTGATAGGCATCACGGTTGGAAATTCTTACGTTTCGATAAAAAGGGTAATTTAATAGTTCCTGTTGGTGCGCCATGTAATATTTGTGATGCAGATAAACGCTATTCCAAGATATTTTCTTTAGATCTGGCTTCAAAGGAAACAAAAGTAATAGCTAATGGAGTGAGAAATACTGTGGGTTTTGATTTTCACCCGCAGACAAATGAGTTGTGGTTCAGTGATAATGGCAGGGATATGATGGGAGATGATATCCCGCCTTGTGAAATTAATAGGGTAAGCTACGAAGGAGAGCATTTTGGTTACCCCTATTTTCATGGCGCTGATATTGCAGACCCTGAATTTGGTCAAGATAGGAAGGTTAGTGATTATTCCGCACCAGTACTAAATTTGGGTGCCCACGTCGCACCTCTGGGAATACACTTTTACCTTGGCAATCAATTTCCTGATGATTACAGGAAAAACCTTTTGGTTGCGGAACACGGCTCCTGGAATCGAAGCAAGAAGTCGGGTTATCGTGTGATGTTAGCTACTGTAGAAGAGAATAGAATCACCAACTATAAACCTGTGATTACTGGTTTTATGCGGGATGAAACGACTTTTGGACGCCCGGTGGCCTTCCTGGAGATGCCTGATGGCAGTGTGCTGATTTCAGATGATTTTGCCCATAAGATTTATCGTTTAACTTACAGTGATCATTGAACTTCAGCTGAAGTGATTTTCTATAGAAGTATTGGGTTAGGCTGCCTGTAAAGGCGGCCAACTATCTTCAATATTTCCAGTAGCCATTAATGGGGCTCTAATTGCCTTGTCGCGTGTGCTTACTCATGTTTTGCGTGGAAGACAAGCCTTGACACTAATAGCCCGGCATGTTTCATATAATTCATTGGTTGAGATGACCGGGCTTCCCTGTCAGTTGAAACCCATGAATACTGACCGGTAAACGCTTTTTTCATAATTTCTTGCTGAAAGTTTAAAATCAAAATAGGGTTCTTCCGGGTTGTGCTATTTCTACAGTAGCGACAATACGAATAATGGAGAAAGCCTGTGTCCCGTCAAGCCACCCTAATAACGCTCTCCCTGGGGTTTGTCTTAATTTTCCTCAATTTGATGCCTCATATGGGACATGCAGAAGAAGGAGTATTGGGTGTGCCTACTACCAACCTGGAGATGCGTTTTACCGAAGCGGCGGTGGTAGCTCAGGTGGAGGTTATAGGAATTCATAGGGATGTAGACAGCGCTCTCTCAGAGCCGGGTGTCACAGCAATTTCAGGCTATGTTTATTCGGCTGTTCCTGAACAGATATGGAAGGGGGCTGTGGCAGATCAAATCACATTTCGTTTGGGGCTGGAGTTTTGCGATACCAAGCTTGAGAAAGGGGAGCGTTATTTGATCTTTGCCAGTCTGGATAGTTATGGACGGCTACAACTGCGCAGCTGCGATGCCGCAGTGGTGGAATCTGATGCAGAGGAGCTCTTAGCAGAGCTCAATGAATTCACCACTCGAGGATAGGTGCTTTAAGAGCGCCGCCAGTAACTTTGTTGATCTAATTTTGTTGAATAGAACTGTTGGTTGTAAGTTGCCTGCTATTTACAGCAATCCAAACTCTCCAAGTGGAGGTTACCTCCTTGAAGTACGCCAATGCCGAGTTATTCTTATCAGTATTGGCGTCATCTTCTTTTAGTCGATATGCGTTGAATTACTTGGCGCTGGCGTCAAAAGGCCTTAGGGCCAGCTATTATTGCCGCAGGGATGCAGTGTGAGGCAAGCCTATAGTGCTCACTGCCGTGGGCCCAAAAGCCCAGGCGCTTAGCCGGCCTTGCAATAAGTGTTTTCCAGAAACCGCTTGGGGTCGAGAGGTCGACGTATGAAGAAGCTATTGATTCCATTGATCATTTTGTTACTGATCATCGGATACTTTATGTCTCGCAGTGGCGAACACAAGGCCAAAGAAGCCTATGACTCGATGGATCAGCCAAAGAGCGAGCAAATGAACGATAACTCCACGCCGTCGGGTAGCGGCAGTGGTAGTGATTCTTCTTCGCCTAACGGCACCACCACACCACCTGATGGCATGGGTAACCCCGATACCCAGGTGCCACAGGAATCCGATCAGACAGATCCCACACCTCCTGGGGGTAGCACTTCTACTAGCTCTGGCTCAGTTCCCTCGAGCGGCGGACCAACCCCGGAGCCTGGGGAAGCAGATGCAGAGACTGCTAGTGGCAATCCTGATGATTCAACCCCACAGGAAGAGCCGAGCACGGCAAGCCCCGCTGGTGAAGCTGTTGATGAAGCCTCCAGTGAAGCCCAGCAAGCAGTAGAGGGTGCTGAAAATATGGAAAGTAATCCCGGTGATACTGACACGGGCACTGATGAGGGAATGGAAAGTAATTCTGGCCAGCCCCAGCAATAGATAGAACAGAAAGTAGGAACTAGGAGATCGGTGAGGGTCGCCTGTTTAGGCGGCCCAAAGCTATTTTAACAGAATGATCGAGCACAAATGGTGTCAGGGACACAAAATCCTAGAAATTCGCCCCAAGGGAAAGTTTTCTGCAGAAGATTTCCATCAGCTGGCGTCACAAGTAGATCCAGTGATCAGGGAACAGGGCAGAATAGAAGGACTAATGATCGACGCAGAGGATTTTGCTGGATGGGAAAATTTCGTCGCGATGATTACTCATTTTCGTTTTGTGCACGATCACCATAAACACATACAAAAAATTGCGGTGGTGTCCGACAACCCTGTTTTAAGTTTTATGCCGCATTTGGTTTGTCATTTTATCAGCGCAGAAGTCCGCCCGTTTAACTCGAATGAGAAGTCTGAAGCTCTGGAATGGTTGGAAAATCCGGGGTAGCATCACGCACCATCTAACGATTTTTAGGAGTAGTGGTGAGTCCAGCATTGGCCATTATCGCGGCGGCCAAAGATTACCTTGCCGCTGCTGAGCAACTTTCCAACCAGCTTGACCTTCCCTGCCTGGGTGTTGAAGATCCCACAGAAATTTGTGATTTTCCGCAGGTGCTACGTTGCGGTGAGCAACTACAGTTGTGCGCGACAGGAAAAAAAGCACCGGGACCAGTGGTTGTGGACTTTGTTGGTGGGGCTATGGCGCACAGGCGTAAATATGGTGGCGGTAAAGCGCAGCCAGTCGCTAAAGCTGTTGGTATACGGCCTGGTTTTCACCCCCGTGTTTTGGATGCGACCGCAGGGCTCGGACGTGATGCCTTTGTTTTGGCATCATTGGGCTGTGAAGTCCTGATGTTAGAGCGTAACCCAGTGGTGTATTTGTTGCTGCAAGATGGCTTGAGGAGGCTGCAGGAAGCTGCAGTCCTTGATCCAGAGTTGATATTGGTGGCTGAGCGATTGTCCCTTACTGATCGAAAAGACTCTTCTGCTGACTGGCTGGCACAGCAAGCGGAAGGTTCCTGGCCTGTTGTCTTCCTGGACCCAATGTTCCCGCCACGGGGCAAAAGTGCCAAAGTAAAAAAAGAGATGGTGGCTTTCCACTATTTGGTAGGAGCAGACGAAGATGCGGATGCTTTACTTGAGCCCGCGCTTAAGGCCTGTTATTACCGTACCGTGGTCAAGCGCCCGAAGCAGGCTCCGCATCTGGGTGAAAAAAAGCCCACGCTCTCGCTTGAGGGTAAGTCAGGACGTTTTGATATCTATACCAAACATGGCGTTCCTGGCTAAGCCACTTTAAGAATGTTTAGCTGGCGGCTTATGTAACCACCGGCTAAATATCGAATCAGGTAATATCATATTGCGTCTTACCCAAAAGCAGGGTGCTCTCATTTGCTAGCTCCTTTTCCTTCCTAAACAGCTGGTTGTAGCTGGTCACAGGGTCTATGTTGCCTTGGTGCCTGGTGGCATTTTGGTTTCTACTGCTATGTTGTTGCAAAACATCCATATGTAAAAACCCTCTTGGTATAAAGAGGGGGATATGCAGCGGCCCTTCATTGATGCAGATTAATGGCAAGGAGGTTGGCTATGAGAGAGAAGTCTCCGTTCGACCTGTTTTTTGATGAGTACAATGAGGATATTCCTGAAGATCACTTTCCCCGTGACAGTATTTGTGCTTATGCCGCCGAATCCATTGTAACCAGTGAAACCTGGTCTGACGCCAAACCGGCTATGAACCTGTCGTCCTTTGTCACCACCTTTACTGAGCCCGAAGCTTTTGAAGTGGCAAAAAAGCACTATCTCAAAAATTATATCGATCATGATATGTATCCCCAGCTTTTTGCTATGGAAGCACGGATGGTGCGCTGGTTGCACGAACTTTGGAATGGCCCGAAGAATGTAGAACCCTATGGTGCAGCGACAATAGGCTCTTCAGAAGCTTGTATGTTGGCGGGTCTGGCCCATAAATGGCGCTGGCGTAAGAGGCGAGAGAAAACAGGTAAAGATGGGGGCAGGCCTAACTTGGTCACAGGTGCCAATGTACAAATTGTGTGGGAAAAATTTATGCGCTATTTTGATGTAGAGCCACGCATTGCCCCGCTTAAGCCTGGACATTACCGTTTTACCAGTGAACACCTGGATACGTTAGTAGATGAGAATACAATAGCAGTGGTGGCTATTGCGGGGCAGACATTTACCGGTGAGGATGATTCCTTCCGTGCGATCCATAATTGGTTGGATAGTTATCAGGAAACTACTGGCCATGATGTCCCTATGCATATTGATGCTGCATCCGGTGGATTTGTGAACCCGTTTTTATATCCGAATTACCACTGGGATTTTCGCCTGCCGAGAGTTAAATCTATCAACGCGTCCGGTCATAAATTTGGCTTAGTGCCGCCAGGTTTAGGTTGGATAATTTTTAGAGAGCGTGCTGTTTTTGATGAGGACTTGATGTTTTATGTAAACTATTTGGGTGGTGAGATGCCTACTGCCACATTGAACTTTAGTCGCAATGCCTCCACTGTTGCCTACCAGTATTACAACTTTATTCGTCTCGGTTTTAAGGGTTACCAGGATATTATGCAGCATACTTTGGATAACGCTCAGACTTTACGTAATCGTTTGGTGGATAGTGGCTACTTTGAGATTATGAACAAGACTCAGCGTATCCCGGTAGTGGCGATGACTCTGAATAATAAAATCACCAACTTTAATGAGTATGATATTTCAGATAAGGTCCGTGAGCGGGGTTGGGTTCTGTCAGCTTATTCGATGCCGCCAAACGCCCAATCAGTAAATACCTTGCGAATAGTGGTGCGCCCACACCTTAATCTGAATGCAATACATGGCCTGGCAGATGACATCATTAACGCCTGCAACTGGTTGAAGCAACACGGCGGCAATGCCAGCCCACCGAAACTGCACGACCCTCGGAAGGTGGCGCCGAGTAAGTGTTAGTTTTCGTCTTCTGGTGAAAGTTGCTTTTAGGTGTTCTCTGTTATATAGAAAAATAACGTAAGATTTGAGGTAAATTTTAATATCTGTTTCTTATAAGGATTTAAAAAGAATAATCAATAATTATTCCTTCAGGTTATTGAAGCATACTCCAACATATATACATCGCTCACATTAATAGCCGCTAGACTGGGGCCCTGAATATTCGGTCTATATTATTATGGGATACAGACTATGAGTTGCAGGTACTCCGTAGTTTGGCAGTGGGCATACATGCAATTTTAGTTGAGGTGATCAAGGTAAAACTACTAAGAAATGTCCCTATGCCAAAGGTGGAATTTTTGAGGCCTTAGTGGCAATTTGGGTTGAAAAGTGGGGCTAATCAGATCTTTGGGGCGCTTTATCGGTAGGGGGAAGATTGACGATAAAAAATGATAATTTTAGCCCAGCGATTTTCTTCAATATATCGATCCAAATTTAAAAATAGGGTTGATGGACGCTTCATAATATGATCTTTTTTCAGCTTTGGGGGCGGGTCTTGCAATGTTAATGATTGGCAAACAGCAATAATTGAGAAATATCTCGAGTAAGGATATGCTTCAGCAGAATCGGATTATTGGGTTGCCTCTGATAATGATGTGCAATTAGGGGCTGTGGCCAAGTATTTAGGCCATGTTAATACTCAGTATCAATTCTAACTTGTCAGTGTTTTGGGGAAGTTCATGTTTCAAAAGTTAAAGGCCTCTTTGGGTATTGGTGCCGCAAAGGTTGATACAGTATTGGAAAGTAGCAGCATACTTCAAGGCGGTGTCCTTAAAGGAAACATTCATATCGCCGGTGGAGAGGTGGAACAACAGATTGATGCTATCAATTTGAAACTCTGTACTGAGGTGAAAATTGAAAATGATAACGGCGTTAGTTACCAGCAATTTGTCCTGGATCAAATTCAGGCTCTGGAACCATTTTTGATCAATGCTAATGAATCCAAGCAGTTACCCTTTGAGCTTAAATTGAATGACGAAACTCCGGTAACCGCACTTAACACGCGCAAGAACCAATGTCGGGTTTGGTTAGAGACCGTGTTAGATATTGATTTTGCGCTCGATCCTAAGGATAGAGATCTTCTGCAAGTACGGCCCTTACCTGTTGTCGAAAAGGTGATCGCGGCGATAGAGCAGGGTGGATTTAGCATGGTGAAAGCGGATGTCGAGAAGGGGTACCTGAGGGGAGGGAACTTTTCTTCAAAATCTGGATGTTACCAGGAGATTGAGTTTAAGAATTCAGGTCTTCTTAGTTCAAAAGAAATTGAACTTTCTTTTATTCTGGAGGGGGAATGGTGCACTGCTTGGCAGAAGTTGATCGTAGATTTGGTCTGCGAGGCGATCAATATCGTTCTTTTACCTTGCATCGCGATGCCGATGAGAAGGAAGCTACTGCGGCTGCCCAATCAATATTGACACTGTAGTTAGTAGTGCCATCCATTCTAATTTGTTAAGACATTTGCATGCTGAAACCCGCGATGTGTTAATAATAGCAGGCGCTAGTCATTAAACATCGCGGGTTATTTGGTTATCAATGTTTAGCTAATTTTGCTTGACAATTATTCACTGAAATCTGCAGTGACAATCGTATCTGAGAATCCTTGATAGGCGGCCTCAAACATCTTAGCCATAGGGTCTGGGAATAGGTGAAAGTCCCCGTTTGCGAGGGACTCAACAATGCCTTTGGCTACAGTACTGGGAGCCTCTCCCTCCTCCAATCCTGCCTGTTTGGCCATATCGGTTTCTATCGGGCCTGGATGCACGCTGAGTACTTGTATTCCACGCTCTCCAAGTGTTTCTCGAAGGGCTTGAGTTATTGCGTAGCTTGCGGCCTTGGAGGCGGAATAGGTGCTCACCTGGGTGAAGGCACGCAGAGATACGACAGAATTCAATTGGACCAGTGCGCCGCGGTTCTTTTCCAGTTGAGGTGCAAAGGCCTTGGCAATCCTTACTAGCCCGAATAGGTTTACATTCAACTCGTGCTGCAGAGACTCTTCAACCTGCTCGCCAAGGGGTTCCGTAGGAGCTAGTACCCCGGCATTGTTGACCAGGATATCCAAGTCCTGGATTTCTTTTGCTAGTGCTTTTATTCCATTGCCATCCGTAACATCCAGTTGCACGGGGACTACCTTAGCACCGTATCTTCTAGTGAACTCAGCTGTGGTCCCGGGGCTTCGCACCGCCAGATAGACTTTTTTTGCCCCCTCCTCAATAAAGGTTTCCACAATGGATTTGCCAATACCGCGATTGGCTCCGGTGACCAGTGCAACTTTGCCTTGAACGGAAATACCCATCCTGATTCTCCTGTGAGTGATTACTATCTTCAATCTGTACCGATCGGTATGATTTGAACTGAAGTGTACTGATCGGTACAATATTGTCAAATGGTTTTTTGAAGAGACTTCACTATGGCGGGGCGTAGACTTGAGTTTGATAAGCCGAGCGCACTGGATGCTGCGATGCGAGTGTTCTGGAAGAAGGGATATGTGGGGACATCTTTAGCAGATTTAACCGGGGCTATGGGGATCAATAAGCCCAGTCTTTATTCTGCTTTTGGAAATAAAGAAGCGCTTTTCGTGCAGGCTTTACATCAATATTTAGAAAAACATGCCAAAGATCGCTTGGCTTATTTAAGTGACGATAAGCTGACGCTGACTCAGCGGATCTCTGGTTTCCTCCTTGCAACCGTCAGGGGCCAGTTGGCCGAAGAGACCCCTAAGGGCTGCTATTTGGCCCAGGGTCTGTCGGAGACTGCTGGAGAAGGGCTTCCCAAGGCAGCTATACAGGCCTTAAAAGCGGCTGATGAGGAGAATATGCGTTTGCTGGTGCGTTTCTTTCAGAGTGATGCTGACTCCCAATACTTGGGTTTAGATCGACAGGCGGAAAAGGTGGCTTTATACCTGGTGGCTCTGCTTCACGGCACTGCATCCCTGTCCCGGTCGGGCAGGAGCAGGTCTGAGTTGGAGGGTATCCTGGGATTTGCGCTGCGTGGCCTGGGAATCAATGAGGATGGGAAGCGGTGATCTGCCTCTACGCTGGATGGCAGGGGCAGATCTTACAAAATATTGCCTCAGAAGCGCCTACGGAACATTGGCAGGGGTTGGTCTGTTCCTGTTTGGTAGCTGTCACCGAAATCACTTAGGGAGTCTTTTAAGCTGACAAGGGGCTGTTCACCCTCAAAAGCATAAGCGTTAAAGCCACAGCGTTGAAGGTAGGTAAGCTGATCCCGCATAAAACCACCCACAGCCCGCAATTCGCCTTTAAAGCCAAACCGCTCGCGCAGTAGGCGGCCGGCTGTGAAGCCACGGCCATCGGCGAAAGCAGGAAAATTTATAGCGATCAGTGGAAGTTCTACAGCCTCATCACCAATCAGCTCCGCGCCTTCCTCGCTATCAAGCCAGACGCCGATTTCATCATGGCGAGCCGCGAGAGCTTCTTGATTATCTTTCCACTGGCGCAAGGGCAGGATTACCTTGCCATCGGGTAAAGCAGACAGATCAAAATCTTCGCCAGCTTCAACTTGGGGTATCAGCTGCCACTCATTGGGGCTAACCTCGCCATTGAGGATCAGCTCGGCGGGATTGCCCGGCTGCGGGCCCAGTTTAGCTGGCTTTGGCATAGACTCTCTCCTTGAAGGGCTGCAGGCCGATGCGGTTATAGGTATCGATAAAGGGTTCTTCGGCTTGGCGCTGCTCAACATAAAAGTCGAGAATTTTACCAATCACTTCAGGGACTTCTGCGCGGGAAAAGCTCGGGCCCAGTACTTTGGCCAGGCTTGCCTCGTTGGAGGCGCTACCTCCAAGCTGGATTTGATAGAATTCCTCGCCCTTTTTATCGACGCCAAGAATTCCTATATGCCCCACATGGTGGTGGCCACAGGCATTCATACAGCCGGAGATATTCAGGTTCAGGTCGCCCAGGTCATATAGGTAATCCATATCGTCGAAGCGGCGTTGGATTGCTTCGGCTACGGGGATGGATTTGGCGTTGGCAAGGGAGCAGTAGTCACCACCGGGGCAGCAAATCATATCGGTCAGGGTGCCGATATTTGGGGTGGCGAAGCCATACTTACGCGCCTGCTGCCATAAATCATACAGCTTGCCTTGCTCCACATCGGCGAGTACTACATTCTGGTCGTGGGTGACACGGGCCTCACCAAAGCTGAAGTTGTCGGCGAGCTCTGCAATGGCGTCCAGTTGGCTGTCGGTTACATCACCAGGGGGTACGCCGGTGGGCTTGGTGGATAGCTTGATAGCGCGGTAACCAGGTACCCGATGCGGGTAGGTATTGCGTTCCAGCCAGCGGGCAAAAGCTTTATTGCCATCCGCTTGTTGCTGTAGCGCGTCCTGCGTACTGGCGCTGTCAAACTCTTTGTATTCAGGTGATGTGAAAAAGGACTTGGCCCACTGCAAAGCTTCCTGGGTCAGCTTCTCTGCACCATCTTTAATATGCTGCCATTCCTCTTCTACCCGGCGGCCAAATTCCTCTGGGCCAAGGGCTTTTACCAGGATTTTAATGCGCGCTTTGTATTTGTTATCGCGGCGGCCCAGCTGATTGTATACGCGTACAATGGCTTCCAGGTAGGACAGCAGGTCCTTTTCAGGTAGGAAGTCACGAATGGTTTCGGCAATAACCGGTGTGCGGCCCTGGCCGCCACCAACCAGCACCTGAAACCCGATTTCCTCGCCGCGCTTGATGATTTGTACGCCGATATCGTGTACGCGGATGGCGGCGCGATCCTGTTCTGAACCACTCACGGCAATCTTGAACTTGCGCGGCAGGAAGGCGAACTCAGGATGGAAGGTGGACCACTGACGGATAAGTTCGCAGTAGGGGCGTGGGTCGGCGATTTCGTCGAGGGCAATGCCGGCGTAGGGGTCTGAAGTCGTATTGCGAATACAGTTGCCGCTGGTTTGTACAGCGTGCATTTCCACTTCGGCCAATTCGGCCAGAATAGAGGGTATATCTTCCAGCTGCGGCCAGTTGTACTGCAGGTTCTGGCGCGTAGTGAAGTGGGCATAACCCTTGTCGTAATCGCGGCTCACACGAGCGAGGCGGCGCAACTGGGTACTATTGAGCAGGCCATAAGGTACGGCAATGCGTAACATGGGGGCCAGTCGCTGAATATAGAGGCCATTTTGCAGGCGCAGCGGCAGGAATTGTTCCTCGCTTAACTCGCCAGCGAGATAACGTTCCGTCTGGCCGCGGAACTGGGCCACGCGATCGTTGATGATGGCGCGATCCCGGTCGTCGTATCGATACATAACAGCTTGATTCCATTGCCTTTGTGCGCTGATGGTGGAGAAAGGGGCGAGCCCCGGATAAATCTCCACTGGCGCATAACATACCAGCGCTCTTATGCAATAAATAACAATATTTTCCGCTATATCTGTAACTAACGGTTATAACGGAAAAGGAATTGCTCGCATATGCTGTCTTGCGCGATAAACGGAGATTTGCTCTACTTGACTGGCCGTTCCATGCGGCTCATCTACTTTGCATAACAATAATGAGCAATCGGAGTGATTCGATGAATGAAGAAGTAGTTGTTACCCCGGAAGAAGACAATTTTGTAGACGCTATAGCCGCCGTGGCTCTAGTCGCTATTTTTGTTGCCACCTGTGTTTTCTGGGTTGCTACCCGCTAGTAACCCAATGGCCCGGAGCTAGGCATTACCGGGCCTCCTACCTTCATTTTTTTAGGATGTTAGCAAAGGCAGCGGACTAGTCCTATCGGTTTCTTTAGTCGTAGTCGCTTGATTTCTGACTACGCTCTTAGCCCATATTGCCCAGAACAGTTTTCACAATGAGTGCCAATGCCAGTACAAAAAATGTGGTGAAGAGAATACCGGCGATAACATAGTTCACCATGCTACCGCTTTGAAAATCACGCTGTCGATTCTTGTTACTCTGAACGCCGATTGCCGCGGCCAGAGTGCTGAGCACTATCTGGCCAAAACCGGGTTTACCTGCCTTTTCTTTATTATTTTCTTGCATAGGCTCACTCCTCCAGATTGGGACGTAGCCAGCGCTCCAGTTCCAGTTCGCTGACACCTTTTCGTTTGGCAAGACTTTGCAGCTGGTCCCTGCCAATTTTGCCGACATTGAAGTATTTTGCCTGGGGGTGGGCAAAGTACCAGCCACTCACTGCGGCTGCAGGCATCATGGCAAAGTGTTCAGTAAGACTGACGCCTGCATTTTGCTCCGCCTGCAGTAATTTGAATAGAGTGGCTTTTTCCGAATGATCTGGGCAGGCCGGATAGCCCGGGGCAGGGCGGATACCTTGGTAAGCCTCCTTGATCAGCTCCTCGTTGCTGAGCGTTTCATCTGCCGCATAGCCCCAATATTCTTTACGGACCAGGCGGTGTAATGTCTCGGCAAAGGATTCCGCCATACGGTCTGCCAGGGCTTTTACCATAATGGCGTTGTAATCATCATGTTTGGCTTCGTAACCCTCCGCCAGCTCATCTGCGCCGATACCGGTGGTTACTGCAAAGCCGCCCACATAATCTATTTGGCCGGATTCCAGCGGCGCAACGAAGTCCGCCAGAGAGCGGCACAGACCATCGCCGCCGCGTTTCTGTACCTGTTGGCGCATATGGTGAAGGCGGGCCAGTTCCTCGCTGCGGCTTTCGTCCTTGTAGACGATGATATCGTCGCCGACGCTATTGGCGGGCCAGAGGCCGAATACGGCACGTGCACGCAATAGTTTCTTATCGATAATCTCTTTTAACATGCGTTGAGCATTGTTGTAGAGATCGGTAGCTGCTTCTCCTACGATTTCGTCTTCAAGGATCGCTGGGAATTTACCTGCCAAATCCCAGGAGATAAAGAAGGGGGTCCAGTCCATAGTATCGAGCAATTTCTCCAAGGGGAAATTGTCGATCACGGTGAGGCCCAGCTTGTTGGGGCGTGCCGGCTGGTAGTTTTTCCAGTCGAACTCCGGTGCGGTGTCACGCGCCTCCTCGTAGGTCAGGCGGATGTCATTGCGCTTTCGGTTGGCGGTGCGGGTGCGCACTTTCTCATATTCGGCCTGGACCTTTTCCACGAAAGCCGGGCGCAGCTCATCGGAAATCAGACTGCTGGCCACACCTACGGCGCGGGATGCATCCGCCACATACACCACTTGGTTGCGATGAAACTGGGGGTCAATTTTCACGGCGGTATGGGCTTTGGAGGTGGTGGCTCCACCGATAAGCAGGGGAATATCAAACTCCTGGCGCTCCATCTCGGCAGCTACGTGAACCATTTCATCCAGGGAGGGGGTGATTAGGCCAGACAGGCCAATAATGTCACATTCTTTGTCCCGCGCAGTTTGAAGGATGGTTTCCGCAGGGACCATAACGCCTAAATCGATTACTTCGTAATTGTTACAGGCCAGCACGACTCCCACGATATTCTTGCCGATATCGTGCACATCCCCTTTAACAGTAGCCATCAGGATGCGGCCGTTGGAGCGACTGTCCTCGGTTTTTTCCGCTTCAATATACGGTTGTAGGTAGGCTACCGCCTGTTTCATTACCCGGGCGGATTTCACAACCTGGGGCAAGAACATCTTCCCTTCACCAAACAGGTCGCCGACGATATTCATGCCATCCATCAGCGGGCCTTCAATCACATCCAGCGGGCGTGAGGAGTTGGCACGGGCCTCTTCGGTATCTTCCTCGATGTAGTTGTTTATGCCTTTTACCAGGGAGTGTGCCAAGCGTTCGTTCACGGGCAGTTGGCGCCAGCTCAGGTCCTCTTTGCGCGCAGCTCCTCCACCATCGCCTTGGTACTTGGGAGCGATTTCCAGCAGGGCCTCAGTAGCATCCGGGCTGCGGTTAAGGATTACGTCCTCGACTTTGTCTCGCAGTTCCTCTGGCAATTCGTCATAAACCGCCAGCTGGCCGGCGTTAACGATACCCATATTCAGGCCGGCTTTAATGGCGTGAAACAGGAATACGGAATGGATGGCCTCACGTACCGGGTTGTTGCCCCGGAAGGAGAAGGAAACATTGGATACGCCGCCGCTGATCTGGGCACCGGGCAGGTTTGCGCGAATCCAGCGGCAGGCTTCGATAAAGTCCACCGCGTAATTGTTGTGTTCCTCAATACCGGTGGCGACGGCGAAAATATTCGGGTCGAAAATAATATCGGTGGGATCGAAGCCGACTTCATCCACCAATACATCGTAGCTGCGCTTACAGATTTCAATTTTTCGCTCGAAGGTGTCCGCCTGGCCATCTTCATCAAAAGCCATCACCACCACAGCCGCACCATAGCGCAGGCACAGCCGGGACTTTTCGATAAACTCCTCTTTGCCTTCCTTGAGGCTGATGGAGTTCACTATGGGCTTGCCCTGAATACACTGCAGTCCGGCCTCGATCACCTCCCATTTGGAGGAATCCACCATAAATGGCACCCTGGCAATATCCGGCTCGGTAGCGGCAAGATTGAGGAACCGGCGCATAGCGGCAAATGCGTCGAGCATCGCCTCATCCATATTGAAGTCGATCACCTGTGCACCGTCTTCCACCTGTGCAGCAGCCACTTGCAAGGCGGTGTCGTAATCCTCTTCCAGGATCAGGCGCTTAAATCGGGCGGAGCCCGTGACGTTACAACGCTCGCCCACATTGACGAATAGGGCATTTTCATCGGCGACAAATGGCTCCAGGCCTGATAGACGCAGTGCGGGTTTAATTTTTGGCAATTGTCGTGGGGCCAAATCGGCCACCGCTTCGGCAATTGCGCGGATATGATCTGGAGTGGTACCGCAGCAGCCGCCGAGGATATTGATAAATCCACTGCGGGCAAATTCCGCTACGATTGCGGCGGTCTGCTCCGGGGTTTCGTCGTATTCGCCAAATTCATTGGGCAGTCCCGCGTTGGGGTGGGCGGAGACATAAGAGGCACAGGCGCCTGACAAGGCTTCCACATAAGGGCGCAATTCGGTGGCGCCCAGGGCGCAGTTAAGCCCCACAGAAATCGGTTTTGCGTGGGCAACGGAATAGTAAAAAGCTTCGGTAGTCTGGCCGGAAAGGGTGCGGCCGGAGGCATCGGTAATGGTGCCGGAAATCATAATCGGCAATTCGAAACCCAGCTCCTCAAAGAGCTGCTGCATCGCATAGATGGCTGCCTTGGCATTGAGGGTGTCAAAAATGGTTTCAATTAAGATCAGGTCACTGCCACCATCAATCAAGGCGCGGCCCGCTTCTACATAATTTTCTACCAGCTGATTAAAAGTGACATTGCGTGCGCCGGGATCATTGACGTCTGGTGAAATACTGGCGGTACGGGAAGTGGGGCCGATTACGCCGGCTACCCAGCGCGGGCGTTCTGGGGTGGAAAGTGCATCCGCTGCGCGGCGCGCAATCTCTGCGGAAGCTCGGTTGATCTCCACCACCAAGTGTTCCATATCGTAATCTGACTGGGACAGCTGGGTCGCGTTAAAAGTATTGGTTTCGATAATGTCTGCGCCGGCTTCCAGGTACTCCCGGTGGATCTTTTCAATCAGCTCCGGGCGGGTCAGGCTCAATAGATCATTATTGCCCTTCAGGTCGCGGGGGAAGTCGGCGAAACGCTCACCTCGGTAATCGGCTTCTTCCAGCTTTTCCCTTTGGATCATCGTCCCCATGGCGCCATCCAAAATCAGGATGCGCTGTGCGAGCGTGCCATTTAGTTGCTCTAGACGTTGATCACGGGACTGCTCGGACATATACCAATCCTTATGTTGTCGATGGCGTGAGAGCCATCAATCTTAGCACAGTACTTCCACCAAAAAGGGGGCGACTTAGTGTATCAATAGAGTATCCCCACAATAACCGGTATTTTTTTGCTAAATAACAGCAATTTATGTTTATGGTTGCGCTATTCATGGGTACAAAAAAGCAGGCGGCAGTTTTGTTGCGCCTTATACACTGTTAGGACCTGCTCTTTTCAATAGCATTGATTCAGCAGTTTCAGGTAGAGAATCTAAACGGGGCTAAGGGGCAGGGAATTTCACAGTGTGACTAATTGGTGCTCTAGACTTCCCACAGTTTTTCATTCTTTGATACTGATAATCGAGTGATATCCGCCAATTAACGTTTCATTTTGCTGGAGGCTACTGATGAAAATACTGATGGTACTGACTTCGCACGACCAACTGGGCAATACCGGTAAGAAGACCGGTTTTTGGTTGGAGGAGTTTGCCGCACCTTATTACATCTTTAAGGATGCGGGAGCTGAGGTGACCTTGGCGTCTCCAAAGGGCGGTCAGCCGCCACTGGACCCTAAAAGCGATGAACCGGATTTCCAGACAGCGGCAACTGAACGCTTTCACCAGGATCCGGCAGCCCGGCAAGTGCTGGCTAACACTGTGAAACTAGCTGATGTAAAAGAGCCAGATTTCGATGCAGTTTTTTATCCTGGAGGTCATGGCCCACTCTGGGATCTCGCGGAGGATCAGAAGTCTATCTCCCTTATTGAGGACTTCTTTGCTGCGAATAAGCCAATAGCTGCAGTCTGCCATGCTCCCGGTGTTTTCCGTCACACCTTGCGCCAGGATGGCAAACCGCTGGTCTCCGGTAAGAGTGTCACAGGCTTTACCAACACCGAGGAGGCTGCAGTTCAGTTGGTGGATGTGGTGCCCTTCTTGGTGGAGGATATGCTCAAAGATAAAGGGGGACACTACTCCAAGAAAGACGATTGGGCGCCCTATGTGGTACAGGATGGCAAGTTGGTGACTGGTCAGAATCCTGCCTCATCAGAGGAAACTGCCCAGACTCTAATGGGACTGATCCTGGTTTAGGCTGGCTTTGGGAGGCGTCGAGGGACGCTCGTCACCTCCCGGCCAATACACCGGTTTCACTTGAGCGTTTCTGAGAGTAAAATACCCGACAAAGTAGCTCGGTTATTTGAGAAGGCTTATGTCAGAATTGAATGTCACCATTACCGAATCTGCGCAGGAATACCTGAAGGAACTGCTGGCCAAGCAGGACTGCGAGGGAATTGCCATTCGCATGTTTGTCTCTAACCCCGGCACACCCAGTGCCGAAACCTGCATCGCATACTGCCGCCCTGGTGAGGAAGAGGCAGATGATGTGATGATTGAGATGAATGGTCTCAAGGCATACTTCGAAGGGCGGAGTGTGCCTTACCTGGATGAGGCTCGAGTGGATTATTCATCAGACAAGATGGGCGGCCAGCTTACTATTCGTGCGCCCAACTCGCGCATGCCCAAGA
The DNA here is from genome assembly GCF_030012965.1 of Microbulbifer sp. MLAF003. NCBI lineage: Bacteria > Pseudomonadati > Pseudomonadota > Gammaproteobacteria > Cellvibrionales > Microbulbiferaceae > Microbulbifer > Microbulbifer sp. MLAF003. The sequence continues at coordinate 2,817,537 of NZ_CP120232.1, read as the reverse complement.
TTACCGATGACAGCCCCATCGAAGACCGGATCAATTACGTACTCTATAACGAAGTGAATCCCGGACTTGCTGCTCATGGTGGCCAGGTGAGTCTTGTGGAGGTTACCGAAGACAAGTTTGCTGTGCTCAAGTTTGGTGGAGGCTGTCAGGGGTGTGGCATGGTGGATATGACCTTGAAAGAGGGCGTTGAGAAAACACTGAAGGAAAAGATCCCAGAGCTTGCTGGCGTGAAAGATATTACTGACCATACCGATAAATCCCAGGCTTACTATTGATCGCAAATGCCGGGTTAGCCCGAATGGCATGATCGTCTGAGTTAAAAAGCGGCCTATAAGGTCGCTTTTTTTATTGTGCATTTTTAACTCCCATTCTCATGTTTGATGCGGCGAACGGCAGGGTGCCGCATTGCTTCCCCCTGTTTATATTTGATTTATTGACAACGCTTTTCTGTTGATGGAGTGGCGTTTTCCTTGCAGATACACTGGACTGGCGGGGAAGAGAATTTATGTTTGACCAGGTAGTGTTTGCCGGTGGCGGTGTTCGTTGTACCTGGCAAATTGGATTCTGGGATGCAGTGGCCAGTGAGATACAGCTGACCCCGAAGGTGGTTAGTGCTGTTTCCGCCGGGGCTTTGGTATCGAGCCTGATCCTTATGGGGAAATCCCTGGCAGCGGTAGATCACTTTGCCTCGGAGTTTCGTAGCAATAGTAAGAACATCCACTGGCAAAACCTGTTTAAGAGTGAGCCGGTCTTCCCTCATCACGATATTTACCGTCGAGCCATGCGCAAACTATTTGCCGGCGGCCTTAAAAAACTGCGTGCGACTGCAGACTTGCGTGTCGCGGTCGCTTATTCACCAGAGTGGCTCAAGGGGCCTTTAGCACTGCTTCTGGGGATTGGAATCGACTATTCCGATACCTATATCTCACGCAGCTTGCATCCGGATGGTGCCCGGCGGATTGGCTATCGGCAGTCCTTTATTTCCGTGCACAAATGCACTGATGAGTTGGAACTGGAACGGCTAATTTTAACCTCTTCTTGTACGCCCCCTTTGACACCAAGGCAGCAATTTAGGGGCGCGGAAATTCTTGATGGTGGTGTGGTGGATAGTGTGCCGGTTGGGGGCTTGGACCCGACCCCGGGTAGGGTCCTGATTTTGCTGACCAGAAATTATCCTCAGTACCCTTGGTGTTTTACCTGCCATAGGGGTGAACAGTTGTGGACTTATGTGCAGCCCAAGCAGCCTCTGTCGATCCGGGTATGGGATTTTGCAAATCCCGAGGCTTTGAACCGGGTTTTTCACGCTGGGCGCGCAGACGGCCAAGCATTCCTGGCGATGCTACTGGCAGGAGAGCACTGTTGACGATTAGCCGCGAAAGTGGAGTTGCGCGGAATGTTTGATCAGGTGGTCTTTGCTGGTGGCGGCGGGCGCTGTACCTGGCAGATAGGGTTTTGGGAGACCGTTGCTGAAAAAATTCAATTGCGCCCCCGTGTGGTGAGTGGCGTGTCCGCAGGCGCATTGATTGCAGGCCTGATTATGATTGGCAAAGCCCCGGCAGCTGTGGACTATTTTGCCTCTGTGTTTAAGGCCAATCAAAGGAATATCTATTGGCGTAACCTGTTTCGCAAGGAGCCGGTGTTTCCCCACTATGATATTTACAGGAACGGTATCAGGGCACTTTTCTCAGAACGTTTTCCTCGCCTGAGATCTGCGGCTGAGTTGAGGGTTGCCATCTCCCGGCCGCCGAGCTGGCTTCCGGTTTCCCTGTCATTGGCTATGGGAGGGGCTATTTACTACTCAAATAAATATCTGCTGCACGGGCTTCATCCCTCCGCAGCGCGACGCCTGGGGTATCACCAGGATTTTTATCGTGTCCAGGATTGTGCTGATGTAGCCGACTTTGAGCATTTGATATTGAGCTCATCTTGTACGCCACCTTTTACTCCTCGATTACGATTCCATGGTCTGGAGGCACTGGATGGTGGGGTGGTAGACAATGTCCCGGTTGGGGGAATAGATCCTGGCAAAGGCAGGGTGCTAATCCTGCTGACACGCCGTTACCCAGGTTGTCCTGATTGGTTCATCGAGCGTAGGGGGAGCAACTCTGGACCTATATACAGCCATCGAAGTCTCCGCCGATCAGTGTTTGGGACTTTACAAATCCGGAGGGGCTGAGAAGTACCTGTGAAATGGGCCGCCATGACGGCCGACTTTTTTTACGCAATGTACTGGCAGATCGCTGTTTTTACACTGACGTGGGGAAAAGTAATGTTTGAACAGATGGTCCTTGGTGGAGGTGGCGGTCGTTGTACCTGGCAGCTGGGTTTCTTGATGGCTATTACGCAGGAGATTGAGTTGGCACCTAAAGTGATCTGTGCTGCGTCAGGTGGAGCCATGGTGGCAAGTTTCCTGTTGATGGAAAGGTGTGAGGAGGCGGCAGATTATTTCCATTCGGTGTGCAGGAACAATCAGAGCAATATTCACTGGAATAACCTTATTTCTGACGAGCCGGTATTTCCTCATTTCTCCATTTACAAAAAAGGAGTGAACCATCTGTTTTCTGGGGGGTTCGAGCGTTTATGTGCTGCTGCTGACTTGCGAGTGAGCGTAATTCACCCACCTTCATGGTTACCGTCTCCCCTGGCTTTAGCGACAGGAATTGCGCTTGATCACCTAGAGAAGCAATTTGCACAAAGACTTCACCCAACAATGGCTTTCCGGTTTGGTTTTCGCCAAATGTTTTATGGGGCGCGGGACTGCTCCAATGTGGCCGAATTAGAGCACTTAATTTTGAGCTCCTGCTGCAACCCACCCTTATCTCCCAGGCTCTATTTCAATGGTGAAGAAGCCCTTGATGGTGGGGTTGTGGGCAATGCACCGGTTGCGGGCCTTGATGCTGTAAGAGGCCGTGTCCTGATTCTCGATGCCGGGCATTTTGCTAACTTCCCAACATTTCACAGCGTGCGTAAGGGAGGTCAGCTATGGACTTACGTTCAGCCATCCCAGGCGCTACCGATCAGCGTTTGGGAATTTAGTGATCCGGAGGCTACTCGAAGAACTCTGGAGATCGGTCGTGCTGACGGACAGGCTTTCCTGAAATACCTATCCAGCGAAGAAATAAAAATCCTTTGGGGTTGGGATTAATGTGACTGCGGATCGCATTTGGCAGATAAGTATTGAAAAGGGGAATTGTCAGTACTTGGTTTGGAAAAGTAGTGATTTAGAGGCTTAGGAAGAGCCGTAAAGTTTAAAGGACGTACTCCATGTTTGATCAAGTGGTTTTTGCCGGTGGCGGTGGTCGTTGCATCTGGCAGATTGGCTTTTGGGAGTCGATCGTTGATGAAGTCCAGTTATCACCGAGAGTAGTGAGTGCAGTATCAGCAGGGGGACTTGTTGCCGGGCTGCTACTGATCAACCGTGGGCAGGATGCGGTGCAATACGTTCGCTCTGTATTCAGTGACAATCGTAAAAACGCTTACTGGAAAAATTTATTTCGTGATGAAGCGGTATTTCCCCAATACGCTATCTGTCGCAATGGGATTCGAGAGCTGTTTGATAATGGCCTGGAAGACTTGAGAACGGTAGCGGAATTGCGTCTCGCAGTTACCCGTCCACCGGCGTGGATGGTTGGTCCATTGGCACTGACCCTTGGCGCCGTAATTTATTACACAGATAAAGGTTTCCCGCGCAGCCTGCATTCCACTTCCGCCACGCGCCTGGGATTTAGGCAGACGTTTTATCGCGCCCAGGATTGCTCTGATATGGATGAGTTTGAGCACTTGATTCTCAGCTCATCCTGTACCCCTCCGTTTACGCCGCGTCTGCAGTTGAATGGGGCTGAAATACTGGATGGTGGCGTAGTGGACAATGTGCCAGTTGCCGGATTGGATGCTGGGCAGGGCAGGGTTCTGATACTCCTGACAAATAGATTTCCAGGTTATCCAGACAGCTTTACCCAACGCCAGGGTGTGCAGCTGTGGACCTATGTGCAACCTTCCAGGGTTTTACCGATCAAGGTCTGGGACTTCACCAACCCTGAGGCCGTTACCGCGACTCTGAATATTGGACGCGCCGATGGTAGGGCGTTGCTGACTCAGCTCAAATCGATTGCCCCTGAAACGAGAGTGCAGGCTTTGTAAGCGTGTTCAACCAGGTAGTCTTTGGTGGGGGTGGCGGACGCTGCTGTTGGCAGGTTGGTTTTTGGCAGGCTATCGAGGATGAGATTAACCTGGCACCACAAGTAGTCAGTGCAGTATCTGCCGGCGCACTTATGGCTAGCTTGGTATTAATGGGGCGTGGTCAGGAAGCGGAAGATTACTTCCTATCTGTAACCCAACAGAATCAGAGGAATGTGTACTGGAGTAACCTGCTGCGTAAGCCACCAGTTTTTCCCCATTATGAGATATACCGGCGTGGTGTCCGCGAGCTATTTGACGGAGGTTTCGACAAGTTATGCGCTGCTACCGACTTAAGGGTGGCAGTGACGTTACGGCCTCGCTGGATGCCCCCAGTCTGTGCCCTGGCGGCGGGCGGCACCCTCTACTACATCAACAAATACCTGCTGCGCAGCTTGCACCCCAAGCTGCCATCCAGGCTTGGCTTTCGACAGGTGTTCTACCGGGTGAGGGACTGTGCGAATGAGGCAGAACTTGAACACCTCATTCTCAGTTCCTCGTGTACTCCGCCGATTACCCCAAGGCTACGGATGGATGGTGCGCAAGTGCTGGACGGGGGCGTGGTGGACAATGCTCCAATTGATGGCTTGGAAGCTTATAAAGGGTTGGTGCTGATACTACCGACCCGCCGCTACCCACGTTTGCCCCACTGGTTCAGCCGGCGTGTCCAAGGGCAAACATGGGTTTATGTGCAGCCCTCTCGCCGGCTTCCCATTAAGTCCTGGGATTTCACCAACCCTGAGGCATTGACAGAAATATTTGAGATTGGCCGGGTCGATGGCAGGGCATTTCTTGCCGAAATAGTGGCCAAGGGGGGCGATTTGGATTTGGCAATTAATGGACTTGCCACAGGAATACCATTGTCATTTATGCCCAGCATGATTGAGCGTATTGGGCAGGCCCATTGGTTGCGCTAAGCTGCTGATTCTATTAGCTTATGCAATTAGTTGCATATGGGTATGTGTGGCGGTTGCCTGCTGTAGTTACTCGATTATTGCAGGCAGGCTAAAAGGAATATGGGCTTGGAGTTGATCAAAAGCCCAGTGCAGAAGGTAAAGGATTTATGTTTGATCAGGTGGTTTTTGCTGGCGGTGGCGGGCGCTGTACATGGCAGATTGGTTTCTGGGAGTCAGTTGCCGGTGAAATAGGTCTTGTCCCGAAGACTGTGACTGCGGTGTCCGCCGGAGGCCTTATGGCGAGCCTAATCTTGATGGGGCGCACAGAAGAAGCCCGGGAGCACTTCTGGTCGGCATTTGCTGCCAATGATAAGAATGCTTATTGGGGCAACTTATTTAAAAAGGAATCAGTATTTCCCCAGTATGGAATCTATCGCAATGCCATGTGGGAGCTATTCCGCGAGGGCATGAGCACACTTAAAACTACAGCGGAGCTACGTATTGCAGTAACCCATCCGCCACGGTTGCTCTCAGGGGGAATGGCATTGGGTGTTGGAGCCCTGGCTTACTATGCCGACAAGCACTTGTTGCGGAGCTTGCACCCTAAGGTTGCTCTGGGGCTTGGGTTTAAGCAGGGATTTTATAAGGCGCAGGACTGCACAAGTGTGGAAGAGCTGGCGGAGTTGATCCTTTGTTCCTCTTGTACACCGCCTTTTACTCCACAAATGCGATTGCGCGGTGCGACGGTGCTTGATGGCGGAGTGGTAGACAATATACCGGTAGCGGGACTGGATCAGGAAGAGGGTCGAGTATTGATTCTGCTGAGTCGCCGTTATTCCCGTTACCCGGACAGATTTACCCGGCGACAGGGAGATCAACTGTGGACCTACGTGCAGCCCTCACAACCACCTTTTATCAGAGTTTGGGATTACACGAATCCCGAGCTGGCGCAAAAGACTTACGAGCTCGGCTTTGCCGATGGCCGGGATTTTTTACACAAGCACAAGCTTGAACGGGAGATAGTTGATGAACAATTCCAATAATTCGATAACGGAGTCAATCGCCTTGTGGCATGAGATGGTAGAAGCGCGAGACTTCACCAGGCTCCCTACTATTGTTGCAGATGATGCGATTTTTCGCTCTCCGGCTTTCTTCAAGCCCTACCACAGCTCAGCGGCGGTTTGCCTTATTCTCAATACTGTGATGCAAGTGTTTGAGAGCTTTGAATACGACCGCAGCTTTACCACTGAGTCCGGCCGTGACCTGGCCCTGGAATTCAAGGCTTCTATTGGTGAAAAAAGCCTCAAAGGCTTGGATATCATTCGCTTTGATGAGAGCGGTAAGATTGTAGAGTTTGAGGTGATGATTCGCCCACTCAACGCCCTGCAAAAGCTGGCGGAGGAGATGTCAGGGCGCCTTTCCCAATATGTGACACAGTACAAAGATAGCCAGCTGGCTTAATACTCGTCCTTATGGCACAAGCACCTGGCAATCAATCTGGGCTCTGTGCCCAGTTGCCTGCCAGGAGTGAGCGATGATTTAATTTCCTTCCTCGGTATCTAGGGAGTCGAAATAATCATATACGTCGATACCATCCATATAGGCGCCGTCGAAACCTGCATCCACAATTTTGTAAATATAGGAGTCATTGTTACCGTAAATGATATTCTGCCAGCCCTCCTTCCAGTACTCTACATAGTAGTTTCCTGATTCCCCTGGTACTTCTTCCAGTAGCCAGCTGGGTGGGTTGGTGGGCCATGAGGGGTCCCAGTAATAACGGCTATCCTGGGCTTCACCAATATTTATATAGGCAATTAGCAGCCTGCGCCCCCCATTATTTTTAACCTTGAGCTGCTCAATTTGCTCTTCAGTGTATTCTTCGCCATTAAAGAAAAAGTCGATAACTAGCAGGTCGTAATCGGTTTCGGATAACTTGTCGACGAATTCCTGGCGTGTGGAAGAGATCCGTGGATTGGTGATATTAAGGAAATTTTTGACATTCTCCAGCTCATCAATGTTGTTACTGTTTACATTGAAGGGCTCTTCAGGGTAGGGCGGAATATCGTCCAGGTCCGTATCGTCAGCGACGAAGGAGACGTAGCCGGCTTCTTCATTCTCTTGATTGGATTCGTCAATATTGCGCTCGGTATAGGCGAAATCGGTCACAAGGATTTCGCGGCCTTTATCCTTGGCTAAGTTGAGATAGTCCTGCAAGCGAGCGCTTTCGGCGCTGCTGGTGGGTTGGTCTACATCACCATTTTGCCCAAAGAAGACCGCTTCCTGGGCGATGCCATCGGTAGAGTTTACATAGGCGTTATCTACTGGGCCATTGGTCTTGGTATTGGTGGTGATCAGTTCAATACCATTTTGCGGGACAATAATAAAGTCGTCCCGGTTAATACCCTTGGCATAGTCACTAATATCTTCTACCAGATATCGCATCTCTTGATCGTAATCCACGTAGACAGGGATTACGAAGTCGGGAAGGTCGTCAAAGCTACAACCGAGAAGAAGAAATGGGCTAAGAAGGAAGGGAAGCGTCCGGTGCAAAATTCATCTCCGAAGACGTTTATTAGTGAGGTAAGGTTGTCTTGCTAATTTTTACCTATTGGCAGGGAAATGAAGACTAAGTTCCATTGAGTTTAACATTTTCCACTGACCAATCACATGCAGGCACAGATTGACAATGGGCGACTCTGCTGCTGTGTGGAAGTGCTGGATCTAAAATCCTAGCTGATCAAGCCTGAATATTGGCTTAATGGCTCACTGCGCATCCATTCTTTTCTTGGTTTTGCTAGTTGCTATTGCTGTGAGGGGATCGTCTGGCCAATAGTGCTTTTGGTACTTGATACGTAACTCTTTCTTTACCTCTTGATAGGTGTTGGCCCAGAAGTTGGCGAGATCGCGGGTTATTTGGACCGGACGTTTTGCCGGTGACAGCAGGTGGATCATCAAGGGGAATCGGCCGTCCAAAATAGTAGGCGTTTGTGCCATGCCAAATAATTCCTGCAAGCGCACAGCCAATACCGGGGGTGATCCTTCATAGTTGATTTGAATGCGCGACCCGCTGGGCACCGTGAAATGGCTGGGTGCCAATTCTTCCAGCCGCTTTTGGTGTGGCCAGGTTAGTTGACCGAGTAAAATGGTAAACAGGTTCAGTTGTTTGAGTTGCTCTAACTTATTAAAGCCCTGGAGATGGGGTAGTAACCAGTCTTCAAGGTGAGCTAAAAGCGCTGCATCGCTCCAGTCGGGTAGGGGAGTGTCGCTCAGAAGATCTGGCCCCAGCTCACACTGGCGTAGAAACTCCACCCGACTGCGTAATTGAGAAGCATCTTTGCCCCAAGGAAGTAGTGCCAAGCCTTTCTTTCTAATGGCACCCAGAAGAGCGCAACTCAGCAAGCCTTCGGGAACATCCCTGGCCGTTTGTTGCTTTAGTACCAAGCTTCCTAAAGTGATACGAGTCACTGCCTCCGCACGTCCGGAAGACTCATTCCAGTCAACACTTGTCTGCTGTTTTATCAGATCGTCAAAGCAACCTCTAAGAGAGGTTTCCGAAATAGGTGCGGCCAACTGGATTCGGGCATCACGTCCTTTCCCATCGAGTTCCGCAATTACAAGATAATCGCAAAGGGCCAGTGCATCATCAGTGAAATGTGCCCCCCTGCCATTGGCGAGCAGGAAGCGCCTACTGCCATCTCGGCGGCTTATGGCGATTCTATCTGGATAGGAGAGCCCCAAGAGGACGCCAGCGTGGTCGACACTATCAATTGATAGTGTGCTCACCGGTTGGTTGGACGTGAGTTTATCCAGCTGAGTGCGCCAGGCCCGTGACTGCTGCCGAATTCTCTGGATAGCCCCTTGATCCACTTCTCGACCTTTGGACCGTTCCTGTAGGACCTCAATGCGCTTGCTTATATCCCTGTCCCAGCGGGCCTCACCGCGGAAGATATCCCGTTCGGATAGAAGAGCTGCCATCAGGCAGGCCTGCTGTCGCAATCCCCATTTAAAACTGTGGATCATCATATGGGCAAGACGGGGATGGCAGCCGAGGGATAGCAGGGTGCTGCCGTGGCGAGTAATGCGCAGTTTACTGTCGAGTGCTCCCAACTGCTGGAGTAACTCTTGAGCCTGTGCCATAGGTCCAGGAGGAGGGGGTCCAGCCATAGGAGCTCTTCAGCATCAGTAACTCCCCACTGGGCCAGCTCCAAAGCAACTGGAGCCAAATCACTGCGAAGTATCTCTGGAGTATTCTTCGTACTCAGGGCGTTCTGACGCTCTTTGCTCCATAAGCGCAGGCAGTGACCTGCACTGAGGCGGCCGGCACGACCACTACGTTGAATAGCCGATGCCTGAGATATACGGCTGGTGATCAAGCGATTCATCCCGGTGTTGGGGTCAAAGCGCGATTCACGCATTAATCCCGAATCCACCACGCTATGAACCCCCTCGATTGTCAGGCTTGTCTCGGCAACATTAGTGGCCAATACAATTTTACGCATGCCGGGTTTTGCTGGTGCAATGGCTTGATCTTGTTGTTCCCTGGTCAGGTCACCATATAGCGGAACTATTATGATATCGCTGAACTTGTGGGGTTCCTCAGCGAAGCGCTCTCCCAGCGTTGCTTCGATCTGTCGTATTTCCCCCACACCGGGCAGGAACGCTAGCAGGCTGCCAGTATCATTACTGATGCATTCCAGAATTTTGCGGGTCATCAGCTGGGGAAGTTGACGTTCATCTTCCAGTTCTTCACGCCTATCGAGGTATTCAACACTGACGGGGTAGCTTCTTCCCTCACTGGCCACCACTGGTGCCTGACCCAGAATTTCAGCGACAGCATCGGTCTCTAGGGTTGCGGACATTACGAGCAACTTAAGGTCTTCCCGCAGATACTCCTGGGATTGTAGGCACAGTGCCAGTGACAGATCCGCTTGTAAGCTTCGCTCGTGAAACTCATCAAAGATCACCAAGGCAGTTTTGCTTAGCTCAGGATCAGATTGCAGAAGACGGGTAAGAATGCCTTCGGTAACCACCAGAATACGGGTTCGCCCGCTGGTTCTGCGCTCCCCCGTACCTGGTATCCCACTGTTTCACCGGCCTTTTCACCAAGCTGGGAAGCCATTCGGGCAGCTGCTGTGCGTGCAGCAAGTCTGCGGGGCTCCAACATGATGATGTTCTTACCCCTCAGCCAGACACTATCCAGTAGAGCCAAAGGGACAACGGTAGTTTTACCTGCACCTGGTGGCGCTTGCAGCACCACATTGCTGTGTGTTTCCAGTGCTTCAAGTAACTCTGGTAGGACGGAATGTATAGGTAACTCTGGCATAGCAGAGAATTATAGTGGATTCAGGATTAAGAAGGTATGGGGTTTCTTCGCTTGTGCAAAGGGCTAGTTTTCTACGATAGAGTGTTAATTGCTGCTGAAGGCTACAAATAGGGTTCATCTTTATACAGAAATTGGGTTGTATTTTTAAAAAGTAAGCTTGCAAGGATTCCGATAAAGGATAGGCAAAGAAAAGCAATCATTACCGCGTGAAACCCGGAATGAAAAGATGTTTGACCCCATTCCAACACTTGAGAGTGTACCGAAGGATCAGGAAAGAGCTTTGTTATTTTTTTCAGAGGTTGTGCACCCGTTATAAAAGGAAGTATTTCCAGAGTGCTTACTTTGTGCTCGTTGGAGAGAGCTTCTTTTGAGATTTTCGAGAAAGTTCTAACACTTGCAGCGCTTAGTATTGCTCCTGTAAATGCTATTCCTGCAGCATACCAAAGGTATGTATTAGAGATGAACAATCCGTAGGCCGCACCCTTCTCTTTTTTGGTGCGCATTGAACCGCTGCAAGGTTAGTTGAAGAATACATTATTCCGGTAGTAATTCCCATAAAAACCATTCCGAGTATTAAGTAATACCAGGATAGTTTGTCGGGCATCAAAGTTAGTGATAGGACACCAGTTAAGCAGGTAAATTGTGCGATAACAATAGGGGGGATAGGGTTGAATCTATTGTTAAATATCCCTGTTAAGATTGAAGAGAAGCATAAGAAAATTGTCATTGTCAAAATAATAAGCCCTACTTTGGCGGCGTCGTACCCAAGTATGTTTTCCAGGTATAAAGGTAAAATAAACAAGAAAGATCCAAATATCATTTGGAAGCATGCTCGAGTTATAAGTAACCCCAGGAATAGCTTGTTGTGTAGCAGTTCTAAGTTGATCAATGGTTGAGGAATAGTTCGCTGCCAAAGAAGTACAGAAGTTAGAATTCCTATAGATGTTACGATGGGTAGAATAAATTGAAGACTTCTGATTCCTGTGTGAGGCACGATATTGAGTGAAAATAATATCAAAAGATACGCAATCAGAATTAGAAACCCCGACTGATAGTGGACATTGACCTCCTTATTTTGAGTGTCTCTTATTGCAAATAAATGAATGATGATAAGGCACAATAAGCAAACAGGAATGTTTATTAAGAAAGCCCATCGCCAACCCAGATGGGTAACAATAAATCCACCTAAAATAGGGCCTATTGATTGAGCGGCAGCGGTGAATATTACCAGTAGTCCTACGACTAAACCCCGTTCAGATTTGGGGAAATGGCTTTCAGCTAGAACAAAGATCATGCCGAAGGAGGCCGCCATGCCTGATCCCTGTATGAATCTTCCTATTATTATGGTTCCTAGGTTTGGGGCTGAACTTGCAATCAATGATCCGACGAGGAAAATGGTTATGCCAAGCATGAGCGTAATTTTATGCCCAAATCGATCTCCAAATTTTCCGGTGGTGATAATTAATCCCCCCATGGCTATTAGATAGATATTATTGATCCATTGCAGTTGATATATTTTTGCAGAGAAATTACGCCCTATTGTAGGGATGGCGAGGTTGATCACGGTGACATCGATATTAACGATCATTAGAGCCAGACCGAGGCCTCCGAGCACCCACCATCGATGTGGATATGGAGCGTTTTTTGAGGGATGTTCCTTTTCGTTGCTCATGTTGTCCGATCAACCATATTTATTGAAAGTTTTTTTGGGAAGGTCTTCGCTGAATAGAAGAAGTAAGATAAGTAGTTCAATAAAGGTCTAGATACTATTATGCCTTCTATATAAGTTAGTGATTTAATCTATTGTCTAAAGGTGGAGATACACAAGATTTAGGTATAGAGAGTCAAAATATAGCATTGCTGTAGTGCAAAGTTATCAGCTAGTGCTTAAGTTATCTATAGTGATACGTGACAGTTATCAATGGTATATACGCTAGTCTATTTTTCCTCTTGCCAACTTGAGAGTGTGGCATATAGGGGAAAATAGCCCCTATCATTAAGTTGGGTCAGGACTCTTAATGGAAAAGGATATGGGGCTAAATATACGACGCGTAGTGACAGGACACGATAGTGCCGGCAAGCCTGTCGTGGTTCTGGATGATAGGGGTGAACATACTGCCAGTTGGCGTCCTCATATGGAGCAGCAACAGTTCTGGACAACAGCCGATCTGCCCGTTGAGATTGACTCGACAAATAGCGATAAAGGGGCTCGTAGGGCTGGTACTACTATTGCGGGTGGCTCCATCTTCAAAGTGGTTGAATTTGGCCCAGGTGTAACGCCTCGTATTCATCGTACAGATAGTATTGACTATGCCGTAGTCCTCTCTGGGGAGATTGACATGGCTCTGGGAGAGGATAGAGAAGTTCATCTGGTTGCTGGAGATATACTGATACAGCGCGCGACCATCCATAATTGGATTAATCGAGGGACTGAGCCTTGCCGTATTGCGTTTGTGTTAATCAGTGCTAATGGGAACTCGGCAATTGGTTAATATGAATTATTTGGTTGGTCTGTAAATCTCGAATTTCATAAAATGTTTACAGGCCGATATTGTACGTCTGTAAATGTACTGGAAGGTAAAGAGCCTAATTTACCGGCGTAACCAGTGATAAATAGTCGATATAATGGACTCTATATCTGGAACCTGGATGGAATAGGCTCATTGATATCATTAGGGTGAATGAGCGCTGCTTCTATCCCCGCATGTACGCCGAGTGCGGCTGTCTCCCTGGACATACTTGGAGTGCCAAGATTTTCAGGTAATGCCGCCACGTGAGGTAATTGTGGGAGGTGAATCCAACCGGCACGTATATCTAACTGATTTATGGCAATATAATGTAGTACACCGTACATTAAATGGTTACAACAAAAGGTGGCTGCAGTATCTGAGATATCTGCGGGGACGCCCACGCCACGCATAGCCTTAACCATGGCCCTTAAAGGTAGGGTGCTGCGGTAGGCTACGGGACCGTCGGGTATGGTTGGCTCACCCTGCATTTCTACACCGCGGTTATCCTTTAGGTTATATCGGGTAGAATCATTAAAATTTTGTGCGATTCGTTCCACTGTTATTTCTGCACGACCGCCATACTCACCCAGCATCACCACTAACTGAGGTTGTAACTCTTTTATTGCAACAGTAACAATCTCAATACTTTCAAAAAAATTATTGGGCACTAAGATTCCAGAAATTTCAGCTTCCCCTACATAGGTTCCATCTAAAACACGCATGACTGATTCTGCTGGATTTATGGGGGTGTGCCCAAAAGCTTCGAAGCCGGAAACAATAATTTTTTTCATATTTGGTAGTTCCGCCGAAATTTGCTTTCGGGCAATTGGTTGCTGACAAAGATAAAATTTATAGGCTTAAATTTACATTGGGAATTGTTTGCCCAGACCACGAAATTTAGTCTGTGAGGCCCAGTTGTTCCAGGAAGGAATACTTATCCCAGTCAACCCAACTTTCCACCATTTTGTCTTTTTCGTATAGATCAGTGTGAATACCAGTCCAGGTGGTAGTTTTTCCTGTCGGTTCGTACTGCATAAATTTACCAGTATGCTTTGCTGTCATTCGCCAACGTGTGCAAACATAGTCGCCCTCGGCCACTTGAAGTAGGATTTCCATCTTTACATCTGAAAATCCTTTATGGAATTCGGTGACAAGTTCCTGCCATTCTTTAAGTGACTTGCATGAGGTTGCACTTCCTGCATCAGGCATCTGGTGGTTCTTGTAGTTGGGCGAGAGATAGCTAGTGGCTTTATGAGGTGTGTTATCTCCCCACTGCTGGAGAAGACTCTTTGACGTTTCTTTATGATTGGCAGTCATATAATCCTCGGATGATTTGTTAGTCGGTACTGTGCCATGGCAGAAATCCAAGCATAGTGTAGGGCGTGAAATTTTATAGAAAGTAGTAGCGCACTATGCCTTTTATTAAGAGACTTTTGTGACAAGTCAGGATGAGGCGTTCAACTGTTACTTAAGGTCTCTAATTTTGTTCAACAATTTTTGATATTTGGTGGAAGGCATAGTAATTCTTGTGCCATTAGATATGAAATTTGATTAATACCATGGATTTAAGTTGTGCCAATCATTGATATGTTTGTCAAAGACTGGAATGATTAAATTGGATCTTTAAGCTCCTAAGTGGATATATTTTTTAATTCTTGTAAAAGCTATCGAAATCATGATGTGTGGTTGATTTCTCCATAACCCTCTATATAAAGACTACATAAAGCCTGGGTGAGAGACGAATTTATTGGGGTTGTTATTTGAATCAATCCCTGGGAAAAATTCCTTGTAAAAATTTCCATAGTACGCCCAGCTTGCGTGAAGTAGCCTTCCTTTTGCTGATATACACCAAATAATGGCCGGCTCGCTTGTATCCATTGTGGCAGGATTTCAACTAGAAGACATCGATGTGATGTCATTGTTTTCCAGGTAATCGCATAAGCTAGCGATGCCTGATTCGGCCAGGGTAGCTTGGTATAGGGGGAAATAGTTATTGGCTATGTAATAGTGGGCATATTGATTGTTATTTCCTGATTATTGCTCGATAAATTCCAATGAGCAGGGCTTTTATCAAAGCTAAAGGCAAGCAAAACCGTTTAGTTCTTTCGGACTCCGGGATATACCCGATTGATGTATATTTTCTAGTGATGCAACTAAGCGCCGGTGATGCTTACCCAACTTTTGTGCATATAGAGAAGAGTTAACGGATGTTGCTTTGATGCGTATTGCCAGGTTAAAGCCTTCTCCAATGATATCTCTTAACTGGTTATCGAGAAACAGCTCCAATCGATTAAGGGGGTGAGCTATAAGTTTTGGAAACTGTGGAGCGTGCCAAAATTGTCCGAGTGTTGTAGGTGCGCTTAAGGGAATAAGCCCAGCTGGTCCACTGTCACGATTGGCGATACGATCTTCAATTTCTTGGAAATCAGTCAATAGTTGACTAAGGCTAGATTCGAAAATTTACCGGATTTGGAGATAGTACTGGTAGAGGTACGGGAGACAGCACGGGCTTCTTACTATAACTGGGTAGCTCTAGAGGCTGAATACTGATAGTCGTTGGCACTAGTGATAAAACATGAAATCTATTAACGACACTGCCATAGTCCATCGATTATTAATCCTGCAGGAACAAAGATACCCTAGTTAGAAAGTAAAATAAGAAAGGGGCCCGAGGGCCCCTTAAGGGTTTGTTCTTTGTGCATATAGCACTTTGCTAATAGCGCAGATTGCTAATGCACTGGTTATATTCGCGGATATACACTTTACCACCGATACGAGGATTGGCATTTGCTTTGTCCGCTGCCGCGTTCATACAACCTTCTACTTGATCGCGAGTCAGGCCATAGTAACGAGGCGTAGAGTCGCGCCAATAGTAGCTAGGCTGAGAACCACGCCAGTAGTAGCGAGGCTGAGAACCACGCCAGTAGTAGCGAGGCTGGGAACCGCGCCAATACATATTTCTAGGTTGCTCATATTGACGGATACGAGTCGGAGGTTGTACTGGGTAAAAATAACGACCCTGTTCATTAAAGGCATAGAAAGTATTGCCGCTTTGATAGTAAGTTTTACCAAGTATTTGCACCGGTGATGCGCCTGCTGGCAGCTGTGCCAGACGCTCTTGCGCATAACTGAAACCGGCAAGAGAGAGTAGTAATATCATTGAAAGTACATAACGCATAACGTTTTCTCCTTCTCCCAACTTGGCAACAAGTCTACTCGAACATGTGTGCAGTCCCAACGTGCTGTTTGAGAAGTTTCATTTTTTTGTAGATTTTTTTTGTTATTTCAGGCAAAGCTTTTTTGAGTTCCCTTGTGCTGTTTATTTCGATAACTGGCAGCAGCCTCAAATAATATTCCAGACCATGAATCGACTATAGAACTTGAGTCTCGATTTATGTCAGTTTGTACGGTTGACCATGACTTTATACGTAATGCTTTTGCTTTAAAATGGGGCTAAATTGAATGATATTTGCGATGACTGGTTCGTCATATTATTTATAAATATTTTGGAGCCATTCCGGATACCTTGATAGAGAGTAAGTGCCAAAAATGCGTAAAGCTAGGGGATTAAGAGGCCTTTTAATTCGAGTAGATGTGGTTGGGGCTGCAGTTCCAAGCTTTGGGTTGCATTGGCTAGGATGGATCCTTCACTGAATGAGCCTAGTAGAAGGCTCTTTTGTTGCAGGCTCATCAGGTGATTTTTTTAATTGATATGAAATTATCTCGATGCGTTATTTTTTCAAAAATAATAAGCGTCTAGCGTGACAGCGTGCAAAATGATTTTTTTCTCGAAAAGCTGTGTTCATGATTGCAAGACCAGATAGCACATTTTTTTTAGATCTAAGAAGTTTTCAGTGAACTATAAATATGTATAGAAAAAGGAAGTAAAACTATTTTCAATAGTATTGATGTTTGTGACTCCTTGGGTTTCTCAATCGATACGGCTCTATTTCTGCTGATTTGTACAGGGTGATAGTAATCTAGTCGAGTTGGAATTGATTTTTTGTATTGGTGCCCCTTATAAGTTCTTTTTATTGTGTTTTGTATAAACGCTGGAATCCAATTGAGTTATAGGTTACCCGTCAGTTTCCAAGTTCTTTGGTCTGACATTGATTGTCATAAAGTTTGGTACATATTATCTATGTTGGTGGGGGTAACTTTGTTATTAATTGTTGTCTTATTTGGCAGGCTAGGCGTGCAGCTGATGGCTTTTGCTGTTCACAAAAAATGGCTTAATTCTTACGTAGGATTGGAGTTTATACGGTAATATTATTGGGGCTTTCTGTCCTGTCTATGGTGGAAATTCTTCTCAGCTCTGATCTTTTTTTCTTTGGGGTGGCTGATTTCTGATTTTGTTTGGCTGTGTTGATGGGGCCTGTCTGATTGACAATTTTAACTGTAGTGATGTCATTATTCTTGATGGCTTCCACTATCAGATTACATGAATCGGTAGGTCACTTACCAATGCTGGTAGCTGGTTTTTTAGTGATTTTTTTTGTAAGAGGAAAATCAAAGTTAATTGAATTTATGAAGTTATTTGCTTCGAGCCTGTTAACTTAAGGATTACCTTGGATACCTCGTTAGTTATCAATCAATATAATATATCCCGCTGAGATCAATTAGGGCTTTGTAGAATAGGCCTACTCGAAGGAGCGTTCACTATTATTTAGATATAGTTTGGTCGAAACCGGCGTTGCGCAAGCTACAGTTTGAAGTGACATGCAAGCTTGTCGACAGCAGTGGGCGAATTCCAGCAGTTTTTCTTCTGATTCGTCACTCTCGATGATCAAATGCATTTCCACTCGATCACCTGTGCCAAAAACTTCCTCAGGTTTGATCCCCCCAAAATTCATTGTTGTAGAAAACTCAGTTTTTTGCTCGAGCCTCACACTGTTCAGTTTAATATCTGCTAGTTTTGCTAGCATCTCTACGTGGGACATCATGCAAAGTGCCAGTCCTGCAGAGAAATACATAATTGGTGATGGGGCACTGCCTCGACCGCCAACCGCGGTACCTTCATCACAAATCAGTTCCCAGGTGCCACCATTGGGAACATTGGAAAATATCGTAGCTTTTTTAAGATGATGCCCCTGAGGCAATTGTTCTACGTTGATATGTGCATGGAACTTCAGTAGCTCCCCTTGTTTCACCTTGTCCAGGTGAGGTGCGGCAAACGTTAATTGTTCAGCTTCTTCCGAAAGTTTGCGAACAATTGTTGAAGAAGACATGTCCCACTTGATGGAGTCCATATTTGCCTCTCCTCAATAAATTTAAGTCCAGACCTGTGGGTCACAATGAAGGCAAGTTATTGACCTTAGAACTCGGGGCTAGGAATCATACAGATAGGGCGGAATATTAGGGTGCCTTTGATCTACTTCACAGAGTCTATAGAGAAAAGCAGTTATAGGTATAGAGAATAACTTAGGATTATCTTCCTGAGTCAGCTTAAAGCATCCTATAAAACTCAAAGATTTTTCAGTCCAGGACTGGTAATGCGGTTAGCTCTGAAAGCTTATCAGCAAATTCCAGGGCATCCTCTTTTCTGGTGAAAACCCTGGCCAATACGCCCTCGTTGGCGCTGGCATGTCGAAATACCAGATTGATATGCCAGCTGGTGTAGCTTTTTTTACTGCTTGCCGAGTAGCTTGAATAGGGAATTACTTTTATTCCTTGAAAGATGCTAAGGGGGTGCTTCTCTGTCCAGCTATGCCAAAGGATTCGGTTTTCAGAAATAAACAACTTCTTTGTGCCGTCGACATAACGTGTTTTTTCGAATGAGAAGGTGATGCAAGCAAGTAGTGCAAGCAGGGTAGTGGCAATCCAGGGGAACATCGCATTGCCTTCCAGAGCGAAGCTAAGGCTCACTAGCAGCCAAACTAGGATAAATCCGCCGAATATATAGGTTAAGACTTTGTTGGACTGCAGTTCCATTATTGTGGCCCGATTTAAACCGACTAATTACATGCCTCGTTGACAGAATTAAATAGATAAAATGTAGACTTTGGCGTCACAAAATGGTAACTCCTGCTGCAGCATACTCCTGTAAATGAAGAATGTCAGCGATTGTTAGGTGGAGGACTAGGGAAGGGAGGTAGTGGGAGTTGATAGAGCGAAGGTATCAGGACCTCTAGAAGGCCCTGATACCATCAAAGGGTTTGATCAAGCGTTACGCCGCTTTAGCGGGTCATGCAGTTGCTCTGCCATTCCCAGCAGTAACGACTCGGTAGTTTCCCAATCGATGCATTTGTCGGTAACGGAAACGCCGTATTCCATATCATCCAGCTTCGGCAGGATTTTCTGGTTGCCGGCTTTCAGGTTGCTTTCCACCATGATACCGATGATTGACTGGTTGCCGTCGAGGATTTGATGGGTCACATTGTCCACAACAAGGGGCTGTAATTCGTGGTTCTTGTTGGAGTTCGCATGGCTGCAATCCACCATAATATTTGGCACGATATTAGACTTGCGTAACTCCTGCTCACACATTGCAACACTTACCGAGTCATAATTTGGCTTGTCATTACCACCGCGCAGTACCACATGGCCGTATGGGTTGCCGGACGTGTGAATGATCGCAACTTGACCGCGCTTGTTGATACCGAGGAATCGGTGGGGATTAGCGACAGACTGCAAGGCGTTAATCGCCACTTCCAAGCCGCCGTCGGTACCGTTCTTAAAGCCCACAGCGGAGGATAGGCCGCTGGCCATTTCTCGGTGAGTTTGGGATTCGGTAGTACGCGCGCCAATAGCTGACCAGGAAATAAGGTCTTGCAGGTACTGGGGTGAGATTGGGTCCAGCGCTTCTGTAGCGGTGGGTAACCCCAGCTCGGCGACATCCAGGAGCAGTTTGCGGCCGATGTGCAGACCTTCCTCAATCTTAAAAGAATCATTAAGATGAGGGTCGTTGATCAGCCCCTTCCAGCCAACTGTGGTACGCGGTTTCTCAAAATAGACACGCATCACTATCAGCAGAGTATCTGAAACCTTATCAGCTACCGCCTTAAGGCGCTTGGCATACTCCATCGCAGCGCCCACATCGTGAACGGAGCAGGGTCCGATTACCACCATTAGGCGGTGGTCTTTGCGATCCAGGATGTCACGCACGGCGGAACGCCCTTTGGCGACAGTTGCTTCGGCGGCATCACTGATGGGGAGTTCTGATTTCAGCATCTCCGGGCTGATCAGAACTTCCTGGGAGACGACATTCAAGTCGTCGAACTGCTGTGTGGTCATAGCGTCTTCTGATTACTCTGTTCCATAGTACCGCGCTGCACTTGCAGGCGGATGACTTATCCTACTGTGCCACAAAGAATAGGGCGAGGGTTTCATTTGCAACCAAATATTTGGCCCGATTTTGGGATATTCATTTACCTTTATCCTGTGACAGTTTGGCACTTTGACAGAATTTAGGGAGCTCAGTTGAGTCCGTTGTGGCGAATAGGGCCTGCGAACTGAGAAGATAATCACGTGCAGCTTGGGAATGCTGCCACTGAGGAAAGGAGACCTTGAGGGAGTGAACTACTCGTTCACCGGTAGGGTTGGTTGGAAGGGCTGCAGTAGAAGGGCCTCTGGCTTGGTAGATTAAAAGTCACAAATTTGAACCCCTTTGAGCAATCAGGAATGAAATTGAAGTCGATGGTGTGGATGCTCTCATATGAATCTTTGCAGTTGCTTTAGGTATTAGGCTTGAATCAGCACTCAGAATCGTAGTTGGGCTCTACCTTTCCGAACATGCGCCATTCTGACTGTTTTCAAGAATGTGCTCTACTTTCGTGGCTGGATTGAGGGGAGGATACTCTGCACATGAAACGATGTTTGCGAATAATCGCTTGCCTAAAGATTGCGGAATTCTGAAGTTTCTGCCCATGGGCTTGGTGACCCATTCGGAAAGGTTAAGATGCTAATGGTCAATTGGTCAGTTTATGAAAAATAGCTTCAGGGATGATGTGGAATCAGAAATCAAACGGAATCAAGAGCCAAACGGACTGCTGAAGATCTAAGAAGGCTCGTGAGGCGTGACCTTCGCGGGAATATTTGTACTGCTTTTAACCCGCCCTTAATAAGACATTAAGTTAGTCTTGTTCTATAATTTTACTGATCTATGCTAACGCATCAATTTGCTTGCATATCTTGCTAAATTCAAATGTGGCAATCCTAGTGAATCACTGCTACCCCTTTGCTTGAATAAAACTTTGAGTAAAAAACTATGAGGCTACCGATACTTTTAATGCTAGTTATTTACTCCAGTGGCCTTATTGCCGAAACATTCAAGGAAAAAGCAGTTAGTAAAATATCCGCATATTACTGCAGTGGAAATCAAAATTTTCTTTACTGTATCAAGCCTGAGATACTATCAGACTTACAAGATTGCGTTACATATTTTGTAAAAAATACAACTGAATGTTCTTCGAAATACCTGGATTTAGGTATGAGTCTATCTGATGAAGAGCAGATGAATATTACGATGGAGTTTGGGCAGTGCTCATTGAGAGAGTTAATGAAGGCAGAAGATATAAAGGAATCGGATTTTGATGAGTGTTTTAGTAGAAACTATGATGAATCTAAACGAAGTCCAGTCCTTGATAGATAGCAAAAAGGGTGTATTAGCTAGCATGAGTGCATTTAAATTTTTCATGTAAAATATGCTTAGGGAAAAGTTAATATGTGGGTGTTATAAGAATAATTATTTTTCTTAGAAGTCTTAATGAGACTTCTAAGAAAAAAGTAGAGACATTAATGGTGTGTGGTATGGCGATGTTATCCATTAGTGAGGAATACTGATGGAGATTCCATGATTAGTAATCAGTCACTCAGAAAGCGCCAATAAACAAAATATAAACTAAAGCAGATCAGCAAGCCCAAGCAGGCAAAAGTATAAGCCAAATACCAGCCTTTTAAGTGATACTCTCTTGGTACCCATTTACCATTCATGACCAAAATATTGAGTAGTGCAAAGATTGGTGCGCAAACGAAAGATAAAGTGGTGACAAAGTCGATAAGGCTTTTTAGCTGATTGGCAAATAGGGAAATAATAAACCAGCTTATAAGGCTTAGCGTAACTAGGCTTATTATGTAGACCCTATGCTCAGAAATCTGGTTGCCACCTGAGCCTTTTAGGGCGCTTCGCCAAACTTGAGGGAATCCATCAGAGACCGCAAATGTTGTTGAAAAAAGTGCGAAAAAACAAATAATACTGATTATTAAGTGGCTCCAATCACCTAGAGATTCGGTATAAATATTGATTAGTTGTCCGGCAAAAATGCCAGCAGACTGGGATAGTTCTATACCTTTCCCAAACATTATTAATGCGCCTAACCACACAAATACTATTGCTAATAGCAAGCTGGTGAAATAACCAACTTTAAAGTCAAATACTAAAGACTTCTTAGCATACTCTCTTTCCGGAAGTTCTTTTATTTTTCGTTCTGACCAAATAGAGTGCCAAACAGAAACTTCAATAGATGTGGGCATCCAGCCGACTAAGGCAACGACAAATGCGATACTCATAGCTGGGCCTAAATCAGTCAATAAATATGTTTTAGGGGGAGAAGGCCGTACTGACTTATTGCAGCAATGAGCGTGATTAAGCTGGCGATAGCTAGTATAAGTACCATCCATTTTAAGGATTCATTTAGCCACTTAAATTGGCCAGCAATCAGTATTCCGCATGTGATGATCAGAATGACGGCGGACCACTCCGAAACATTTAAGACATCACCAAATAGATTCAGAGCCAAGGCTGCAGTGACAATCGTAACCGCCGCCTGTACAAAGAACATTGTTAAAAATGTGAGTACCAGATAACTATAAAAGCCCAATCGACTGTGTTTTTTGTAGCCTTCTAATAGACTCTCGCCAGTTACAGCAGCATATTCTGGACCGATTTTGAAAAAAGGATACTTGATTAAATGAGCCAGAAAGATAAATCCAATTAAAGCAAAAGCGTAATCCGCTCCTGCCCGGGTAGACTGTACGATATGAGATACGCCAATACTGCTTGCAGCCCAAATGATTCCAGGGCCCAGATTTGAGAAAGTGCGTTTAAATACATCCATTAAATTAGAACTGCTCAGAATGGTGTTTTGCAAAATAACTTTTTGCCATGTCGATAAAAGTTTTAACTTTCAAAGATAGTTCACAACGATGAGGGTAGAGCGCAAAGACTGTTAGTGGTTTTATTGTGAATTCAGGCAAAATTTCAATTAGTTGCCCAGATTCGACATAAGATTTGACTGAATAAAATGGGGCTTGAATAATCCCTTGTCCTTCTGCGGCGGCTTCATTTAATAGTCTTCCATTATTGGATTGCCATGCCCAGGGAAGTTTTATTTTCTTGACTTCTTCTTTATCTAGAAATAGCCAATGGTCGCCGCGGATACTGTGGTTAAAGAACAGTAATTGGTGCTTCTTTAGTGATTCCAAGCTTTCAGGCAGTCCATTTTCTTCAACGTACGAGTCACTCGCCCAGAGTGCTAACTTGGTCTTTGCGACAGATTGGACGATATAGCTAGAATCGGGTAACTCTGGTGCGATCCTAAAAACAAGATCGATTTTATTGTCAAGTAAATCGAGAGGATCATTGCTAAGGTGAAAATCCAGAAACACTTGAGGATAAAGCTCGCGATAATTTGCGATCAATCCGGAGAAGTATTGACTGCCCAGTTCTACGCTAGTGGATATCGAAAGTCTACCCTTGGGCTCTTGATTATATTCTGACATCGCCTGATTGACGGTATGGAGTTTTTTTAGTATTGGTGAAATCTGTTTATAGTAGTTCTCGCCTGCTTCGGTTATCGATACTTTGCGCGTATTGCGCATCACCAATAGGCAGCCCAGCTCTTCCTCTAATTGCTTTATGTACCTGCCAACCATCGCTGCGGAGATTCCGAGCTCACGAGCAGCAGCTGCGAAGCTCTGCTTTTCGCAGGCCAAGCAGTAGGCTTCAAGTGCGTGTAATTTATTCATTGACTTTCCTCGCGGCCAGTCAGCTTCATCTCTTATCGTCGTGGACCGGAATTGAGTATACCGATACACCAAATAAACTTATAGTTTATACACTATAAAATAATATGGCATTTCAAATATGACTTTAGTGGCGCAAAATAGCGCGATTAGATTAAAATCCTGCAAGCTTCCCTTTAGATAACTCCATGAATATAAAGAAAATATTGACTCTGGTAGTTCTATTTATCACCACCAATAGCTACGCCTTAGCTTCCGAAGATACTCTAGAGCCAGTTTTGCTCATTAACGCCAATATAGTGGATGTTAAATCACTTAAAATCGCCAAAGATCAATCGATCCTCATCGAAGGCGACAAGATTAAGAGAATCGCTTCTACGAAGAAGCTGTCCAAAGTGAAGGGGGCGAGCGTTGTTGATTTAAAAGGTAAGTTCGTTATACCAGGTCTAATAGACGCTCATGTTCATCACGCTACAGATCCGGATGACTGGGATAAGCTTTCGATTACTACTGAGCGACTTAGATATCTGCTTCGCGGCGGCGTCACGTCTGTGAGAGATATGGGAGGCGATGCGAGAGCACTGGCGTACTTAAAACGTCAAGCTGAGGTGGATTCGATCGCGTCGCCGGATATCTACTTTTCAGTCATAATTGGTGGAGAATCCTTTTTCTCAGATCCTAGAACCATTGCGTCAGCCAAAGGGCGCGAACCTGGGCACACCGTCTGGATGAGAGCGGTAGGCGAGCATTCCGATATGGATTCAATAATGCTCCAGGCTAAAGGTGCTGGTGCAACAGGCATCAAGATATATGCAGACGTTGAAGCTGAGACGGTTCCATTACTCGCTAGCGCGGCCAAAAAACACGGCTTAAAAGTCTGGTCGCATGCTTATATTGGCCCTTCCAAACCCCTACAAACCGTTAATGCTGGCGTTGAGACTATTTCACATGCCTCTGATATATCCGCACAGTTAGTTGACAACTTCAAGGAATGGCGAAGAAAAACTGCTGAACTGGATGGCTCAAAGTGGGAAGAAATCCTACAAAAAGATAGCTATTTAGATCTTTTTGACGCAATGAATGAGAATGGAACAATTCTAGATGCAACACTCACCGTTTTTGAACAAAGGAATGAATTAAACGAAAAATATAGGCTGCTTGATCAGCTTAGTACAAAAATGACACAATTTGCCTATCAAAGCGGCATTACTATTGCCGCGGGCACAGATGCATTTAGTGACCTGGAAAATGACACAACACCGATGATTCACCATGAGTTGAAGCTACTCGTAGGTGAGATAGGTATGAAGCCTCTCGAAGCAATTCAAGCAGCTACTTTAAATGCCGCAAAGGTGATAGGAATCGAAGACTCTGTCGGTAGTGTTGAAGAAGGTAAGAAAGCAAATTTGGTGGTGCTTTCAGAAAGTCCCGAGAAGAATATTGAAAATAGTAAATCGATAGTTCATGTTGTAAAGAATGGTCGTTTTATCTTTATCGGCGACGACCCACAGTTGCCGTTCTCTTCTTCACGTGAAATGAATGGAACTATTTGGCTATCCGGACAGATCGGCAATCATCCTTCAACTTTAACCTTGGCAGGTGAAAGCCTAGAAGTTCAGATGCATCAAACAATGAAGAATATTGGCCAAGTTCTTGAGAGCAAAAATCTGGGTTTTGATGATGTGGTTAAATGTACTTTGATGCTTGCTGATATTGATGACTGGCCAGAGGCGAATAAAGTTTATATTCAGTACTTCAATGGAAAAAAGCCTGCAAGGAGTGCTTTTGCAGCAAGCGGACTTGCACTTGATGCAAAAGCGGAAGTTGAGTGTATTGCTTCACGAAGTACTGATTAATTCTGGCGAGGGGGTTTTATGAGCGATATAAATAGAAGAGCATTAATTAAATCTCTGATGTCAGGTAGTCTTGGTTCTTATCTGGCTATTAATTCGGGCATATTAAATGCTTTTTCAGGGGTTGATGCAGGAAAATCAGTGTGGAATCAATACGATTCATCGATTGTAATTGATGGGCTCAGTGTAGCATTCTCGCTCAAGGAGCCTGTTTCCCAGAAGTCGCTGGGGATATTCAAAAGCTCAGGGATTAGTGCCTTGAATATGACTGTTCCCTACCCAGGTGATGACTATGGAGAGACTTTAAAAAAGGTCGAAAAAACTAAAGCTATCATTGAGCATAATTCGAACTACTTAAGCTTGATTCTATCCGCATCAGATATTCTAAAAGCTAAAGAGGAAAAAAAGCTTGGTATCATAATGGGATTTCAGTCAACTGAAATGCTTGATGAAACACTTTCAGGTATTTCAGAGTTTGCCAAGATGGGTGTTAAGATCATGCAGGTCTCTTACAATGGCCCTTCAATTCTTGGTAGCGGTGGTCTTGTCAAGGAGGATTCAGGAATTACCTCGCTCGGCAAGAAAGCCATAGAGATAATGGAATCAGAGAGGGTGCTGGTCGATCTATCACACTCAGGAAAGAGAACTGTTGCCAGTGCCATCAGGCAGTCAAAAAGACCGATTGTGATCTCCCATACTGGCTGTAATACGATTTATAAGCATCCTCGAAATAATGACGATACAGAGTTGAAAGCAGCAGCAGACACCGGCGGCTTGGTTGGTATCTATTTAATGCCATTTTTGGAAGGCGGTGAGCATGAAATTAAGGCTGATATGGTAATTAAACATCTATTGCATGCCTATAATATATGCGGTGAAGATCATGTTGCTATCGGTAGTGATCAAGGCGTAGTGCCAGTCAACGACGGCCCTGAGTATCGGGAGAGTATTCGCAAAGAAGTTGAGCGTCGTATTGCGGCAGGAATTTCAGCGCCAGGAGAAACCCCACATCGTCCTCCATTTATTCCCGAACTGAATTCTGAGAGACGAATGGAGCTTATTGCTTATAAGCTAAGTCAAAAAGGGATCTCTGATCGAGTAGTAGAAAAAATAGTTGGTAAAAACTGGTTGCGTGTTTTTTCTAATGTATGGAATTAAAGGAAGATAAGCTTAAATGGATAAATATCTAAAATTTGATAATATTTTAACTCGGCTGGTTGCTTGTGTTACGCTTCTCTTTTCACCTTTGCTCTCTGCTGAAGAGCTTAGCACTTACTCTGAATTCCCAAAAGGTTCAAAGACTGAAGTAATTCCTTTCCCGATCGAATTTGCTTCAGATATCACCTTGAATGGTATTGAAGAGCTTGTGTTTTTACCTGGCATGTATAAACAAGAAAAAGAAGATTTTTTTAGTTATGCTTTTTCATGGACCCATAAGCCTGAGAAGAATCAAGTTATTGGAAAGACCAAAATTGAGAATTTTATAGCCTCCTACTATAGGGGGTTGTACAAAGCCGTCACTGAAGGCAAAGAATATGAGCCTGCTATTACAATTGAGCAGGTTGATGGCAAATATACTGGTCAGATAAGCTGGATTGAGCCATTTGTAACCAAAAAGGAACAGACCCTCCACTTTAAAGGGGACCAAATCCATTGTGAAAAAATTAATGAGCTTCGCTGGTTTTTCCTTGTCTCTCCACAAGATTCTTCTCATCCCGTTTGGAAAGAACTTCAGTCGATAAAACCCTCTGATTGTTAGTGGTAGAACCCTAGATTTAATCACCTCTTTGACAAATACGTCACTAAAGAGGTGATAGCGGATAGAGAGTTTGGTTTTTATAGTGAGATGCTAGTTCGTTTGTTACTGGGTCCCACAGGTAGGTAGGCCCTTGGCGCTCCCACACCTTGAGTCAGACCAGGTTATCTGCATGAGGGACTAGGACGGCTAAGCCAAAAACTCGACCCAAAAAATAGTGGACTTGGCTGTTGGTAAACTCATTTCTGTGTAAATTAGTACTTAATTTTACCGGTAATCTACCTTATTTCTATCCTTTTAAGCTCGGATAATGGCCAGCTGGGTTGCTATGTGAGGTATGCTTGTCTTGTCTTGTCTTGTCTTGTCTTGTCTTGTCTTGTCTTGTCTTACTCTGTATTTTGTATATCCCAATTGTGTGTATTTAGCACAATTCAGTTACAGTCCTCTATAGGAAAGCTAAAGTAACTGTCAATGGCAGTCCGGTATGGAAAAAAGTACATTCGATTCCATAGGGCCAAAGAAAGTAATGAGAGCTATCGCTATGGGTACCGGAGCCCTAGACAGTTACTGCGGGGGGTACTTATTGCGGGCTGGGCACAAAGTGCTTTTTGTCGCCCGTGGAAGCAACTGCGTACTTCTAGGAAGCGTGGTTTAATGGTGCTGCTTTTTAAGGCGGGAGCCCTTTACAATTCAGATTGATGCTTCGGAGAAGGTTACTTTATTTGGGGTAGGAGATCTGATCCTATTTTGCAATAAGGTCTACGATACTGGAAGTGTCGTGAAACTTCCCCTCGACGCTGTAGATGAAAGTGCAAAGGTCCTTACTCCCGAATGGGCGCACCTCAAGGGTTAATAGAGTAGTTTAAGAGCCAGGCTTAGTAGGGCAGGGCCTCTCGTCTTTATCAATGTAAATGCAGCAGATTTTTCAATCGAGGTCACATTTTCCCTATCTGGAATAGTTGATCGTTGGTAATACCGTCGAGCTTCCACTCCAGCATATGAAGGCTGGGTTGCCTGCTGGAGTGCTTCATAAGATACTCGGCTCTATGTACATCAATATATCGTTTTAAAGGCGTCTTTACCCCGCGTGCCTCAATGGTGGAGTAGCGCGAAGGGGAAGAAAACTAGGTATTAACCTCGGTTAACAGTCCAGTCTATACGGCATTGAAACCTTGGGTCTATCGCTGGCCCGTACCCAATCTCGTGGGGCAAGTGAAGAAGCCTTATCTCCAGATACGCTGGACGCGGGCTCACGTTGGGAAAGAAGGCTGGAGAGGGAGGTTTAGCTGCCAGATAATCTAGATACGTCAGCGTATCTACACTGGTGACTTGGTGATTAATTTATCGTAGTCTTTACTGATAACTGATTAGTACCAAATTTACTCTGAACTAATCAGAAGTTCCCTAGGGTTTGAAATGGAACTATTGCCAAACGAATCAGCACATAATAATTAAGGCGGTGACAATCCTATGTTAAGTTTTCAATTTAATACTACAAAATCGATTATAAATGGCCCTGGTAGGTTAAATAGAATTAGTGAGATATGTGACCAACTAAATATAACTAAGTTGTTAGTGGTCACTGATCAAGGTATTGTAAATTGTGGCTTGGTTGAGAAACTGAAGGAGCAATTACATAGTAAATTTGCGACCATTGTCTTTGATGAAGTTAGTGCTGATCCTAGAGAGCAGATAGTATTGTCGGCAGTAGCCTTAGCAAAGCAGCATAATGTTGATGGTGTAATTGGATTTGGTGGTGGCAGTTCAATGGATACCGCCAAAGTTGTTGCTGTTATGATGGATTCTCAGCAATCTCTAGAACAGCTATATGGGCTTGAACGAGTTCAAGGAGGTCGCGTACCCTTGGTTTTAATACCTACCACTGCTGGCACCGGTTCAGAAGTAACACCCATCGCGGTTTTAACAACGGGAGAAACCACCAAAGATGGCATCGTCTCCAAACAATTATTGCCAGATGTTGCCTTATTAGATGCACAATTAACTCTAGGGTTGCCAGCTCATGTTACTGCTGCAACGGGCATTGATGCTATGGTGCATGCCATAGAGGCATATACGTCTAAGCACAAGAAAAATGCCTACTCAGATATGCTAGCCAAGCAGGCGTTGCTATTGCTTTCAAAAAATATAGAACAGGCCACACATCATGGAGAGGACATAGAAGCAAGACAAAATATGTTATTGGGTGCCTGCCTTGCAGGTCAGGCTTTTGCCAATGCACCAGTTGCCGCTGTACATGCGCTAGCATACCCATTAGGGGGGCATTTTCATGTACCTCATGGATTAGGCAACTCGTTAGTATTGCCACATGTGATGCGCTTTAATCAGAGTGATACAGCCAAGCTCTATAGTGAATTGGCGCCATATATTTGTGAACACATAAATACGTCTCAATCAGATCAAAAAGTGTGTTCTGATCTCATTATCTTTATTGAGCGGCTAATTGAACGATTAAAATTACCCCGGACCTTAAAACAGTTAGATATTGGCGAGCATCATTTAGAGATGCTCGCCACCGATGCAATGCTACAAACTCGCTTACTAATCAATAATCCGAAACCGCTGTCTCATGATGATGCACTCCTGATTTATCAGGCTGCTTATGAGGAGGCTTTGTGAGTAAGCAGGCTGTGTTACGTACAGATTATTTTTGTTTTGAAGAGTTAACTACCAGATGGATGGATAATGATGTGTATGGGCATGTAAACAATGTCGTTTACTACTCATATTTTGACACTATTGTGAATAGCTTTTTGATTAATAAAGCTGGATTGGATATTAAATCCAGTGAGAACATTGGTTATATAGTAAAATCTGAATGTAATTATTTGGCTGGTATTTCATATCCTGAAAAAATACTTGGTGCTTTTAGGGTTAATCGAATAGGCAATTCTTCAGTAGAATATGGTGTCGCAATTTTTAAAGAAAAACAAGAAAATGCATGTGCGCATGGCTCTATGACGCATGTCTTTGTTAATCGGAGTACCGAACAGCCGAGTAAAATTTCTGGTCAATTGCTAAAGGCATTACAAAGTGCATGTATTAAGAATTGAAAATTAAATATATGTATTAAGCTGGGCCATATACAATACAGAACAAACGGTTTTGATAAAAGACTGCTGATTGCCTGGGGCTTTTATATGACATTTGTCTTGCCCATGTGAAAGTTTATCAGCCTATCGCCAACTAGTTTCTGGCGTTCTTTCAAGGTACGTCGGTAACTACATAAAATGTTGAAATGAGCTTTAAGAGGCCACCAGGAGAGGGCAATTAGGATTGAAGCGAAGTATCCGTGGTTGGTACATTTCTTGAGTAAATTTGGGCTGTAAACGGTACCCTTTGTATGGACTGATCCATGTTGCATGCTGGTTTTATCTTGAGAATATGCTAAGAGCCACTTACTGTGCATTTAGCCAGGCTAATTCTAGCTGCAATTTGATATACATTATCTCTCAAACCTTGATATGTTAATGGTGATAATTACAGCTTGGATGACCAAGTCATATTTATCGCTAGCGATTGGGCGAAGTTAATTGGGCTATCTGACTATGGATGATTTCAGCAAACCCTGGAGCAAATCCTTAAATACCTTGTGCATGAAGGTTTGCCTGGCGGAGTGGAAAATATTACGCTTAATCAGGTGATGAATATGCTTTCCATATTTAGAGTAAGTGGCGATCATCTTGAGCTCATTTGGGGTAATAGCTCAAAACTTGAGGTGATAATATTGCTCAAGTTTTTTTACAATTTAGTGAGGCTATTTCCGCTAGGAAGTACGTTCTATGTTTTTATTAAATTTCATAGAGTTACAAAGAGGAATTGAAGTTGTTAATAGTGGCCCTGGATGTATTTACTCTGAATGAAATGAAGGATATCGTTGAATCAATAAAATCAGAAGTTAATATTTATAAAATTGGCCTACAGCTGCTTACTTCAGAAGGCCCTGAAGCTATCCGATACCTCAAGAGTCATGGAAAAACAGTATTTTTAGATCTTAAGTTGCATGAAATATCTAGCTCTGTTTCATCCGCAATCAAATCTGCAGGCAGACATGGAGTAGATATGATTACCGTCCATGCTTCTGGTGGTCAAAAAATGATGGAGTCAGCAGTAGAGGCCGCATCAGAGTTTCCCTGTATGAAAGTGCTAGCTTTAACCGTTGTAACGGGGCTAAATGATCAGGATCTGATCGATATTGGTTTTAGCCGTAAAAGCCAGGATCAAGTTATAAGGCTAGCTCAGATTGCGCAGCGTAGCGGCTGTCATGGAGTTGTCGCTTCCCCACAAGAAACGGAAGCCCTTCGAGCGCTGCTGGGTAAGGATATGATTATGGTTACCCCAGGAATTCGCCCAGAAGGCGGCGATATACAGGACCAATATAGAATTGGTACACCTGCCCATGCAATCAATAGTGGAGCTTCATATATTATTGTTGGGCGGCCTATAGTTCAGGCAGACAATCCTGAAAAAGCGGCTAAGGAAATTAACCGGCAAATATATCTGGTGGTAACAGATATATACAAATAAATGAGCATCTTGATCCGCTTGCTGAAAGGCTGTAGTGTTCTCATGTAACTCACCGGAGTTCTTGGTGGAGGTTATGACATATTAAATATTACAACCGACCCGATTAAGCACTGTCAACTTCGGTAAAACTCATGACAAACCGCTGAATGTAAAATCATGTTGAGGTAGTGAAAGAAGAATCGTCTTATCATTACTATCAAGAAGGTACTATAAAGGCAGTCACTTGGCTGCCTTTATATTCCGCATTAATATCAAGGAGCTATTCAGAAACTCCTGAATTGTGAAAGAGAATATAGTTGGCGATTCGGCGGGCTGCTTTCTGTGTAGTTTTGTCTGTTGGGTGCAGTCCATCAGGTAAAGGGTGAAAGCCCTCCCATATATTCAATACCTCCGCCCCAGGGAGCTCACTGCTTAAACGGTTATAATGAAGATCCCGCAATTCGTTATACTGCTGTTCATTCATAATCCAATGCAAACCGAATAATGCTGCGGTTGTTGACAGGTCAATATCCTCCCAAGCTGGCATTATGTCATAGATAGGCGTGATACCTTTATTGAGGGCAGTCTGCCCAACAGCTATTAATCTATCGATATAGGCATTCAGTTGACTTGTATCACATGGTTGAGCCTGGTCTTGAGGAATACCAAAGGCATCCGAGTGTAGGCAGTCATTTGCTATGGTGATAACAACATAACTCGCATTGTATTTTACGCCAGATGGTTGGGAGGGGTCAGGTACAGCGACTCTCATTAGCGCTCGGTTAAGTTGGTTTTCATAACCAAACCAAAAACCTGGACCACAATCCGGTCCAGGGTTACAGCCTAGGCGGTTGAAGGTTGTCGCCCCGGCCTGGGCTTCATTTATGACATAGCCGGATAGACTTTTCTGCCGAATAAGTGCTTGATGTAATGATAGATATTTACCGGCACTAATCGCGATTCCACCAAGGGGGAATTGAAATCATCATTAATTGGTATTCTGCCATCGGTGAAAGATGCTCCAATAGTTAGGATAACGGTATCATCTCTCATCTCCGCCAAGAGACTTTCACTTAGAATGATACTGCCAATGAAAGCAAGAAATAAAAATTCTTTATTCAATTTTAATTTCATAATAAATCCTTTTTCGTAAAAGTCGGTAGTGAAGCGTCTGGACAACTTAAGCTCGATAGAGTGTGATATTTCATTTGTCTAGCTTATCTTTAAAAGTATATTAAGTCATTATTTTAAATGTAAATAGCACATAAATTGACGGCTAACTCACCAATATGAGTATTCTATTAAATTGAATGTGCTTCTATTTCGAAGTTTTTTGTTTGTCAGTAACGAGTAATCCTATCTGAAGGTTGATGAGCTAAACAGCTTTGTCCGTCTGACATTGTGTTATGTATGTTCTACCAACAGCTTGCTTGAAGAAAACCAATAATTTCATTGATTCTTAATGGCTTCTCGATAAGGTATGTGGCAATGAAAGTACGGAATTATAATATCCTTCTTTCTTAATATGTGTAATAGTTAAAGGTAGCTATTGAACTTCGGTACCTTTTTGGATGGTTAGGCTGAAGAGCTTTGGAATTAAAGAAAAGGATGATATATTGATACTGCTTTGAATTAGCTATTATGTTTCAATTAATATCAGTTAGTTGTTAGAAAATGAGTAGTATAAAAAAGAGCCTTGATGAAATAAAGGCAAATAATGAGGAGTGGCGAAAGATAGCGTTTGCATTCTATTCAGTTGCTCATAATGATCTAAGAGAATGGCAAGAGCTACCTGATGATTTAAAGGCAAGTGAAGTCGGTGATATCTGTCAAAAATACATCGAATCTAAAGACATTAAGTATCTTGAGGAAGCAGGTCAAATGATTGCTGGTAAAGACTGGTTTATAGCGCTCGGTAGATCATTTTGATACTTTAGACTATTTTACAAACATAAACATAAACATAAGAAGTCGCAGCAACGGACCGACAAAAGGCGTCACTCAAATTCCTACGCAATTACGAACCCCTTTTTTGGCGGCTGTATGTGACATTATGCAATTTAATTTTTAATTCTGATTTTGCTAGATATACACGAGAAGAACTATGGCCAAATACCCGGAAGCTCTTGACCACATGCTGGCAGCATGGAACGAACCTGACTCTTCTAAAGTACGCCTCCACCTTGAAAATGCCCTGAGCAGCGATGTTCGGTTTGTTGATCCGTCTATTGATGTCTCTGGCATTGATGGATTTGAGAAAAATGTCCATGAAGTAAAGTCTAAGCTCCCAGGAGCTATTTACTCTCGAACTAGTGGTGTAGACTCCCAACATGGGTTTCATCGGTACCATTGGGCAATTCATCAAAACGATAAGTTGCTCCTAGCCGGGTTTGATGTAACAGAAATAGATGAGAACGGTAAAGTTTGCTGTGTAATTGGTTTTTTCGGCGAAATTCCCGAAATCTAAGGGCGATGGCGTTAGCTGTGACAACGATTTGGTGCATAAAAAACGCTGTTGTCAAAAAGCTTTATGCTGCGCTCCTAATTTGTCACAGCGTTTGACGTTAGTGCGATAATCGGAGCTTGATGTTTCTTACTGTCTAATAAGGTTTGAGTTCTATAACTGAGGTCCGGGTGGAGTCTCCTTATTAATCGTACCGCACTCTCTGGCCCTGCTAAACTTTTAAAGCAGCCTCCGAAGTCTCATTGGAGGTGAAGCCAGTATTTTGATGATATCTTCCAGCTGCTTGAGGATAGAGGAGAGTTTAAGTAACAGCATACAGCCTTTTAGGGGCTAGATAGCGACCACAAAAATTTATTATCTATTCATATGAACAGGTAAACTTTTAGCATATTCGGGCGCTCATCTTGCACAAGAGGCAGTGGACTTCTGGTCTGCTCACCTATGATTGCTGTATGAATACGTTTTTGAATAGAAGGGTAATCAGAATTATTAGGAGTCTCGGCATACAGGCACGGTTAGGATTGAAATCTCAATTGGCCAAGTAGTTCCAAGGACCTTTTCATTCAGTAAAAATAGCCGTCCTAGAAGCGGCTGGCACAGGCGCCTTCAATAAAGACCCGGCGAGTGATTGATTTATTTAAACAGCGCATGAATCGGCTAGTATCAATCAAGCGTTCTAGTCATAAATAGTCTGAAAGCAATAGCTTTACGTTTAAATTATGCACATTGTTTCTTACCCTGCTTTGCCACTGTTTACTGATCAGCTGCACTGTTCTGCTTAACGAGGCTTCCTAAGATACTAAGTTACCTAATAAGGCGCTGCTGCTTGAAAGCGCTATACCCCCTTAAATGAGCACGGTTTTTCATACTTAATTTCGACGACTTTTTGTTCTCGATATTGGCCGAGTAGTGAGATTCCTATTCCTGCCATGATGATGATTCCTCCAACGATTTGAGCAAAGTTGGGAATCTCTTGAAGAATCAGAAAGGCGAAGAAAGTGCCTGCTACGGGAGTGATGGCTGTAGCGATAGAGATATCGGCAGAGCTGGCCCCTCCTTGGAGTCCTTTAAACCAGGTGATCTGCCCAAAGACTATAATGATCGCGCCGTATACCAGCATCCACACCCAGAGGAATGGAGAAAAGAGGTCGTCAAAGTGATGGGGGCCAAATACAGAGAGGACAATGATCGAAAAGAGTATCACTCCTGCAAGCATGCGGAAAACTGAAAAGACGCCAATAGGGATGCGATCAAGCAGCTTCCGACTTACCTGAACGGCAATGACTCCTAAGAGTGTTGCTACAGCGGTTAAAATTTCTCCTGCTTTGGGAAGGGTTTCTAGGAATTGGTTCATTGCTGGATTTCCAAGGTTCAGCATTTTCATGCTCATTGGATCTTCCATCGGAGGTTGATGTAGCACAAAAATTGCAATAACACCAACTGTTACCACAAGAGCACCCACTATTGAGAACCCGGTGGGCTTTTCCCTGAACATTAAAAAAGCTAACAAGAGTCCTAAGGGAGCATCTAGAGTTGCAATTAAAACGACATTAGTCACCTCTGTGATCATTAGAGCAATAAAGAAGAAAGCAGGGGCAAGAACACCAGACATCAAGATAAGCACAAACATGTAAAACCAGTCTTTGAAAGGGTACTGTTTTAAGATGCTGAGGCGCCAATCTTTCCTATAGATTATTAAAAGGGTGATACCCGCCAAGAGATTTCCTGCAAACAAGAGGTTGCAAAATGATATGGGATTATTTCCATTAATGGGGTGATAGGCACCGAGCTCCCCGATTTTCGCAACAACAGAGTTGGAGGCAGCAAATATAAGAATCGAAATCCATAGCCAAAATCGGGTACTTTTTACGGTGTGTTGATTTTCCATCTGGTATCCCCTGAGTGCTACAGTAAGCTTTAGCGGATGTACCTTGCCCCTGGCTAAGTACGCCTTATCTGATAGTGGAAGTAGGTCATTCTGATCTGGATTAGTTTAGACTAAATCTCATAATCGGCTGCCTACAAGCAGTTAAAATATATCTATGTATCAACGTCGGAGTGGTTATTCTTGTCAATGTTCGAGGCAATGTTACGCGTATTCCCTCGACGTCCAGTAAAATATTCGAATTTAGTTCGGAAAAT
Organism: Microbulbifer sp. MLAF003; assembly: GCF_030012965.1. Lineage (NCBI taxonomy): Bacteria > Pseudomonadati > Pseudomonadota > Gammaproteobacteria > Cellvibrionales > Microbulbiferaceae > Microbulbifer > Microbulbifer sp. MLAF003. The sequence goes on along the minus strand of NZ_CP120232.1, from coordinate 2,780,931 downwards.
TTGATTGGGGTATCTGACTGAGCGATGGGTTCATGGACGTAATTTCATCTCTTATGCTGCTGAACGTGGAACTTATGTTGATGGTATACCATCTGTACAGTTAGGAGTTGATATCCAAGGATTTGCTGCAAGGGAGCGGGATTGCCAACCAAAGAACTATTTCTTAGTCAACTGAAAGGACTTCCAATTAAGCCAAACTGATAAAAAACAAAGGCAGCCAATGTCAAAATCTGAGCTTTGCCTGGATTTTTAGGCAAGTATTTTAGGAATTGCACAGGTAAAGAATGAGCTTTGAAGATAGACCTTACTTGAGGCAAATACAGTTCAAGAGGAATGATATTGGAAGCTTCGGCCCATATCCTTTTTGTATTCCAACCATAAATGAACTTGTTTTTTGGGTTTTCATCCAGATGTAACCATTGATACACAAGGCGCAAAGTGGAAAAAATAGTAACTGCTTTTTATTGATCTGGTGGTATAAAGAATAATTGTGAAGTGCTATTCAAGTTTGCTGCTTGCTGCTTGCTGAGCCTGATTTGTTATCCTGGATAAATTATCCATGCAATCACGTAGGGACGAAGCTAGCCTGGTTATATTCAAAAGAATCCAAAGTTAAAGTGGCCGTTTTCAGCTTGATATAAGGCATTAAAGTTAAGGAAGTGATTGATACTCTCGATAATCATTCCTTCATGCTGTCACGATGTTGAAAAAGAGTGTCAGGAAGTGAAGATTTTGGTAGATGAACGCAGGGATTTCACTAAGGCATTCGCTAGAGTAAAAAATGAACTTTCTGAAGTGCAGCGTTTAGGGATAGAGAATCCTAAGTTGAAACAGGAGGTTGATATACTAGGAAAGTGGCAATGGTTTTTGCGGAGGAACATTAGCAAGATATCGATTTGTCCAGTGGTTCGATTCATAACTAGATATCAAACTATCTTACTGGTGACTCGGAGTAACACACAGTGGCCATTATGATTGGCTGAAGAGTTCGCGATCAGACCGAGAATACCAAGGTGATGATCTTAAGGTTCAAATCTCCCATTTTATTTATTTTTATATCGTTACTTTGCTCTGCCTAGTTTATTGGCTGCTTAAGAGGATTGTGCCTAAGAAAGCTAGATAACACCTAAGAAAGTAAATTGCTTTTTTCACGGTCACCTGGTGTCTTAAGTTATTCTGTGTTTAAACCGGCGTAAAAATTAATTTTTATCTGTAGCTAATGAGTTTATTTTTCTTTTTCAATCAATTTTTAGAGGTTATGAGTGTGACTTATGAATGGTTTTTCCAAGTTTTGGAGCAGGTGGTTTCGTAAAATGTTATTAACGTAGGATAGGGTTAATCAAGATAGTCTATGTGATACGAGTATATGTGACGCCGAGGGGGAGTCACATTTTGTCGGGTTTATTGATTAGGAAAGTAAGTGTTAAATTATGAGAAATAGTGAGTAAAATTTTAAAAGCGAGCTGTGGCTAGCCCGCTAAAAGGTAAGCTTACTTATTGAGACGAATAATTTTGGGGTATTCGCTTTTTACTTGCGTACAAGTAGTAATCCAGTTTCAGTGTGGTCCGTATAGGGAAATTGATCGAATAGAGCAAAGCGTTCAATGTGATGTGTTTGACTTAACAACTTGAGGTTTTCCAGCTGTGTCTCTGGATTACAGGAGATGTATAGTATTCGTGGGAAACGAGCAACCATTTTGCAGGTTTCCTGGTCCAGGCCTGCACGAGGTGGGTCAACCAGTACGGTATCGAAATTGTAGTTGTCCAGGTCTATGTCGGCGAGCCGGCGGAAAGGGCGGACCTTATCGATAGCCTGTGTGAACTCTTCGCTGGACAGCCGCACAATATCCAGATTATTAATACGATTTGCGCGGATGTTTTCCTGCGCGGAGTTAACAGAGACTTTGGATATTTCTGTGGCTAGTACTTTCTGGAAATTCTCACTGAGCGGAATGGTAAAGTTGCCGTTCCCACAGTATAGCTCTAGCAGATCATTGGCGCTTTCTCCGCAAGCACTTTTGGCCCAATGGATCATAGAGCGGCAGATCTCACCATTGGGTTGGGTAAAGCTACCTTCCACCTGCTTGTATTGGTATTGCTTGCCACCTATCTCCAACTGTTCGGTGACATAGTCCCGCTCCAAAACCACCTTTTGCTTTCGAGAGCGGCCGAGGATTGGGAAGCCGAGTTTATCTTGCAGTGCACGGGCTTCCTGCTCCCATATTTCATCCAGCTTTTTATGGTAGATCAGGGTAATCAGGGCATCACCACTTAGAGTGGTGAGAAATTCAGCGGAGAACAGGCGCTTGCGTAGAGTCTCACTGCTGTTTACGGCCGCCAGGACCCTTGGCATCAGTTTATTCATGAGTTCTGAGCCGACAGTAAACTCGTCAATAATAAATGGCTTCTTGTACTCGCCCTGACGATACATGGCGTAGTTGGCTACACCGCCTTCATGCCAGACTTTGAATTCTGCACGCTGCCTGTAGTGGATGGGTGGTGAGGGAAATAGCTCTGGCTCCAGATTAGTGAATTCCCGGTAAGCTTCACTCAGGCGCAGGGCCTTCTTGTTCAGCTGCTCTTGATAGTCGTTGGTGTTAACGCGGTACAGTGCCATATAGAATACGGTAGTCTCAATAATGGAGCGGGCGCGAATTATATAGGAATCTGTATGGCAATAGGTGAGATAGCAATCAGGGTACAAGGGCAGGGGTTGCATGAGTTTACTGATCAGGTGACTGACTGGGTCTCTTGTCAAGGGGCAAGGGAAGGACTCTGTACGTTGTTTATTCAGCATACTTCCGCGAGTCTGTTGATTCAGGAGAATGCTGATCCAAGTGCGTGTAGGGACTTGGAACAATGGCTGAATCGCTTGGTACCTGAGGATGATCGCCTTTACACCCATACCATGGAGGGGCCGGATGATATGCCGGCCCATATCAAGTGCGCTTTGACTGCAACCAGCCTCTCAATCCCGGTGCAGGGTGATCGCCTGATGTTGGGAACCTGGCAGGGTATCTATCTGTGGGAGCATCGCCACCATCACGGAGATCGGCGAGTAATCTTGCATATTTGATTGGAGACTAAGAGCAGTCCTGCTTGGCTAGTGGCTTAATGGTCATAGTTTCACAGTCTGCATTCCCTTTTCCTTTAAAAGTTGGATGTTTCGAGAGTCACTCCAACCGAGCTGCAGTAGTGGTCGAGCAGTTCCTGGGTGTGAATTGCGCGTGCAGCAGCGGCGTTGCGAAGCTCAATATCTTCAGTTGTAGCCATATGACAAAAATGTTCAATCATGTAAACGACTTGGGATTTTTGGGTGTCAACAGCAAAGTGTTCAAATTCTCTGGGAGTTGCCATTCCTTGTCGTAGCGTAAAGTCTGCTGAGTAGTTGGGGTTGCCAAATACAAAGCTATCCTTCCAGTCCAAGACAAAGTCATTGAGCTGAATCAGACCGTTGTCTCCCAGGATATTGAGGTCCATATCGCAAACACCAGCGTCGTAGCCAAAGTCGAAAGTTGAGGTTTGAGCACTGGAAAATTCGATCATGCCGGTGCCACTAATAACGGCACCAGTTTTTTGGTCGCGTTTTACCGCTCCGGCAATAGATTGGATTGTTCCTGCCGGGCGCAAGAACTCTACGATAGCTCGCATGTTGTACCAGCCGATATCTGCAATTGCGCCAGTTGGTTCCAACTTTGGATTAAAGCGTATGTTGTCGCGTTCTACGACGGGGAAGAGGAAAGCGGAGTATATGCGCTGAACATCCCCGATAGACTTCTGTTGCTGCTTGATGATCTGTTTTGTCCTCGGGTGGTGGGTGAAGTGAGTGGCATCCATAAAGGCAAGCCCTCTCGACTGGGCCTGATTGGCAATTCTGCGTGTTGAAAGTCCATTGAGGAATGGTTTTTCGCTAATCAGGTGATTGCCATTTTTGAGGGCTGCCAGACAAATCTCTTCCCTGCAGATAGTTGGGGTTGCTACATAGACAGCATCGATATCCCTTGCCTCTACAAGCTGTTGCCAGCTTTTAAACACTTTGGCAATTTTGTGTTCACTGGCGAATTTTTTGGCCCTGTCAAAGTGTTTACTTGAGACCGCGACAGCTCTGGCTCCGGTGGCTTGGTCTATCGCCTTGGCTGTTACACCGGCGATCATACCACTGCCGACGATTCCGAATCGGATATCTGGCATAACATAGATTCCTGGGTGTCTTGCTAAAAATTGCGGAGTAATTTCAGGATGTGGCTGTGAAGCGCAGTGTAGAACAAGGTTGTGCGAGGTGTTGTATGAGAGGGCTATGATCAGCCTGGCTAGATAGCCAGGCCGTTGGAGATAGTTGGCCTGGTCTGAATTCTTAGAAGTTGAATAGTAGGAGTTACAGGCAGTTGGTGGGTTTGGGTAGGCCAGCGATTTTACTGGCTACCTTGGCTGGGCTTGGTGGAAAAAGCTGCATCAGGTAGATGCTACGACCTTTGTCTGCACCCAGGTGCTGGCCGATAAATTTCACCAGGGGACGCATGGCGGGAGACAGGTCGAACTGGCGATAGAAGTCCTGTAACAGCTCGATAACTTCCCAATGGGCATCTGTCAGCTTTATGCCTTCGGCTGCCGCCAGCTGTTCTGCTACATCGGGGCTCCAATCTTTGAGGTCCCGCAGATAGCCCTCTTTATCTAGGGGAATTTCTTTACCATTAGCTGATAAGTGATTCATTTCAACTTCTACCGGAACCAGCTGACGATGGGGTTATGCTGAGTACAGAGTTTTACCCAGCCAGCATCGTCAATCATTTTGATACCTGACACAATTGCCGCCAGCTCCCGCTGGCCGCGTGCTGCGGCATCGGCCTCCAGACAGTAAACGGCTGAATTCTGTAGTGTTTGCAAAGCATCATGGCGCAGGGCATAAACGCCATCCTCGATTAGAAGTAACGCATCTCCTTCGGCAAAGCTTTGCAAGCAGTCCCGCAAGGCGCTGGAGCTGAATGGAGATTTACTGACTAAATGTAATGTCATATCAAAAGCTCAATACACATTGGTAAGAGGCAATTAAAGCGCCCGGCTGCTCAATTGTCTTGATCTCTACTCCAGGAATTTCTATCAGTTTGGGCTTAACCCCCTTTCTGCGAGACTGCTTGCGCAAACATAGAATTGTTCCAGTCCAAACATAGGGAGTGCCAGCAGGTTTCGGCGTTGACTCTTTTGTTGGATTTTTTCCGGCGATTGGTTGCCCAGCAACTGGAATATCCCGTCACCGATAAATAGCAGGTCTACTTCCTGCTCCATAGCGGCTGATGCAAGCACTGCTTCGAGACCTTCGCGAGCCAAAGCACTCCCGTAGGGAGCCGTGCGGCATAGGGCGAGAGTTTTGTTACCCATGATTAGCCTCCAAAAGTTACAAGCCGCTCAGAACTGGCTACAGCGTCAGTTAGTTGGCCTAGGCCTGCCAACTCGAATCCTTCTGCGAGGTTTCCTGATAGCTTCTCCTGTCGCTCCGCTTCCCGTTGGCTTAACACGCCGCGCCTCTGCGCTGCTGCGATGCAAATAACAAGGTCAAGATTGTATTGCCGCTGTAAATCTTGCCACTCGCCGGTTAAGTCGGCTTCATCCTGGGGGGCGCGGCGATGCTATTGCCATTTTGTATTCCATCGCAATAGAAAAAAATCCGGTAGATTTCGTGCCCTTCAGAAAGCAGGGTTTTGGCAAAGCGCAATGCGCTTGCGGCGGACTGGGTTGAGTGGGGCGCAGAGTAGACTGCCAAGGAAAACTTCATAGCGGGCCAAATAGTAAAATGCCCCGCACTGCGGGGCATAGTATTGACTCAACAGCAGCTGCTGATTAGTCGTCGGAAGAAGCGAATCCGATGATGTGCAGCAAAGCAGTGAACAGATTCAGGATGTCCAGGTACAGGGAAGTAGTGGCCATCAAGTAGTTGGTTTCACCACCGTTGATGATACGACTGGTGTCATACAGAATGAAGCCGGACATCAGCAGGGCAATAACCCCACTCAGAGCAACACTGGCCAGCGGCATGTAGATGCCAAAGAAGCTGGCAATCACCATGCCCAGGCCACAAACTACGGCGGCAATCAGCCCTACAAACAGGAAGCCACCCATAAAACTGAAATCTTTGCGGGTTGTCAGCACATAGGCGGAAAGGGCAAAGAAGATCAGTGCGGTGGTGCCAAGGGCTTGCATAACAATCTGGCTACCCCCGGCTAGGCCCAGGTAGTGGTTCAACATTGGGCCAATGGAAGCGCCTAACAGGCCGGTGAAAGCGAAAACAACGCCGATACCGGCGCTGGAATTTGCGGTGCGCGGCAGTACAAACCAGATCAGGGCCAGGGCTCCTAGAGAGCAGATCAAGCCCATGCCACGGCCCATGCCAACGGCCATGGCGATTCCTGCAGTGACGGCACTGAAAAGTACAGTCATTGCCAAAAGGGCGTAGGTATTGCGCAACACCTTCGCCGATTCCGAGCGGTCCAGTGCGCGGGTATTTGTATAAGCTTGTGGTTGCATTTAGCGACTCCTGCTATTTAATCGATACCGGAATCATATAGCTCGCGGTGGGGACCATCAAGTCGGGAAATCCCTTTTAAGCGCTGGCTATAATTCTTGTTAAATTCGAAAAACCTCAATTTTTACAGGGTTTTAGTCGAATCTTCTCCTGCAATTAATAGGGGCATAGCGGGCCTTTTCAAGGGGATTTACGTTACGAGGGTCGAAAAGGCAGCTCAATATCCACGATTAACGGTAGATGATCAGAGGCCTGACGGGTGAGGGCAGTACGGGGAACACGCACCCTTTTTACTGCAAAGCCGGCGCTCAGGAAAATATGATCAATTCGCACTTTTAAGAAGGTACCTTTAGGTGTATGCCGGGGGGCCTGCTCTTGAGCATCACGCAGGTAACCTCCGAGGCGCTTACACTCCGCCGAGGCCGGTAGGGCGTTAAAGTCACCCAGTAAGATGCGTTCGCCTTTGCAGCGTGGGTTGCTAAGCCATTCAGGCCCCAGCAGTGCATCCACCTGACGCAATCGCTCGGCTCTGGAGAGGCCAAGGTGAGTGTTAATGATCTGGATCTTGCTGCCGTTGTGCTCAATCTCCACCCAGACTGCGCCGCGGGGTTCATCAGCAGCTGGATTAAACAAGCGCCCCTTACCTTTAGGGGGCCTGGCAGTATCCCTTTCTTGACCAGTTTCACCGGGAGGTGGGTGAGGATGGCATCGCCGTAGCGCTCTTCGTTGAGGTTGATTGCCGGCTGGAAGTGCACATCCATCGCCAGCAGTCGCGCCAACCGTTCCGCCTGGTCCAGGCCGCCACTGCGCTTACGCTTTACATCCAGTTCCTGCAATGCCACCACGTCTGGGCGGTAGCGGGCGATTACCCTGGCTATACGTTGCGGGGAGAGGGTGCCATCCACACCCCGGCAACTGTGTACGTTATAGGTCATGATTCTTAGGGTACTTTCTGGCGATCTGTGTTCGTCCAGCTTCATCGGACGTGCGCCACGCAGATAGGCCCGGGCGGCAGAGCGTAGATCCTGCGGGCGCCAGTAGCCCAGCCCCGGATCTGGTGGCTGGATATCCTCTGGCATCAGCGCGAAAGCATGGGTTTCGTTGGGGCCAGCGGCGCCATGGCTGCCATTTTCCATAGCGAATGTCAGCGGCTGTTTTTCACTGGAACACCAGCCATACATCATGAAATCGCCGGAATCCGGATGACTGCAAAGGCTGATCATGTCGTCGATAGCCTGTTCGGGGTAGGGGTGCTCGTCCCCCATCAGCTCGCGGCCATCCTTTGGCAGACTCACCGGGCCATGTTTCCACCAGCCGTGGACAGGGGATGAGGGAGAACTTGGGTCCACCCGGTAGAGCACCAATGGCACGTGGGCCTTCTCTACAATCATGCGTGCCACATCTGCGCGGCTGTTACCATCCAGGTCCAGGTTGTAGAGCATTGCCAGGGGCCCCAAGGCGGTCAGTGCCAGCGGGGTTTTACTGGCATCTTGTTCCGGAGCCCGCTCAAGTTCAACCTTATCCATCCATTCGCTGCCAAACAGTCGCGCCCGCTCCAGCTGGACTCCACGTCTACTCTGGCCTGGCTCGATTCGTGGTGGTTTTGGCAGTCCGGAAAGGATTTCTGAAAGGGCATCGCCAAGGCTGCGGCCATACAGCTCCTCATAGGGTTGGGTTTGTTCCTGGCCATGGTCGGAGAAGATCCATACATCGTAGTGGCGGCGGTCTGAGGCATGGGCAGCGCGCCAGATACGCGCTATGGCATCGTCTATACCCTTCAGTACCCAATGGGCGAAAGCCGAGCGAGGACCGCGGCGGTGCGATTGCTCATCGTAACCCAGTAGATTGACATAAATAATGGGCAGGCCGCGGGTAATATCGACTTTGGCGCCCATAGTACAAAACTCTCGTGTGAGGATTGTGATGCCGACCCGCGTTGGGATAAACATCAATTCCTTTATGAAGTTTTGCCCCTGCATTAAACCGCGTACGCAATCTATGAGGGAAAGAACCAGTTCCACCACGATCAAAGCGCCGGTGCGAATCAGGCTCCATAGATTACTGAGCACCAGTATGCAGATAGTTAGTGGGCTGGCACTGCGCAGTGCGGGTCCCCAGCCCTGGTCGGCGGGGCAAAAATGGGCTTCACCGGTTTTGGTTCCGGCACGGAACAGACTGAGATAACAGCTGCCACCGCTTAAAAGTGGGTCGCGCTGCTGGGTATTGATCCTTTTTTCGACTAATGCAGCCACTTCCGGATCGTACATGCGGCCAAGCTTTTGGGTCTCGTGTACCAGAAAGCCGAAGGCGGGCACCGCCTGGCGCACTCCATAGAAGAGTTCCGCTTGAACAGCGGGCGTGGTGGAGGGAACTCCAGGGTACATATGTTCTAGACGGTAATGTTCCTTCCGGATCAACCGTTTTAGGAAGGGCATGCGGCCTCTGGCCAGAGCTTTGAGTAACTCGGGGTAAGCCAGTCCATCAATCTGGATCAGGATCAGCCCCGGTGCATGGGGTTGGCGTCCGCTGGTGGAGAGACCCAGTAGAGAGGCAATCCACTCACTGCGACTGAAGCGACGGCGCCAACGCCTGACGGAGAGTCCAATACGGCTTAACATTGCTCGGGATTACTGCTCCGGTGCCTGCCTCAGTGCTGCCCCAGCGGCTCCGGTTAGGCCTTCGATAATTTCCCACTGTGCCCCCATTAACTTGCATATCCTTCCCCATTGATTTGGGTGGATCCGACTTGGCTGGGTATTGTTTTTTACCAGGGGTTGGTAAAGGTCAAGCGCGCGCTGGGCGCAGCTTCTCATGGAGAAATCCCTGGCGGTGTTTACCGCCTGGTAAATTAACTCTCTGCGGCCTCCCGGAGGTAGGTCATGTAGCCAGTGAATGGCAGAGACAAAATGTTCAAGGTCGGTGTTGTTGAGTAGCCGTCCATTGATTCTGTCTTTGACCATTTCCCGGGTTCCATTGGCCTCCAGAGCTATGACTGGAACCCCGCTGGCCATTGCTTCAGACAGGACAAGGCCCTGAGTCTCTGTTGTTGAGGAAAAGACAAAGGTGTCCATGGCGGCGTACATATCTCGCCGTGATGTACCGAGAACCTTGCCTGGCATGTGTACACGTTGTAACAGGCCTTGCTGGGTGAAAAAGTCACGCAGGTCATCTTCCAGTGGCCCACTTCCCGCCAATAGGAAGTGGGTATTTTCCCGGTCGTGCATAAAGCGGGCTACTGCTTCACAGAGGAAAGGCAGATTCTTCTCCTGGCCAAATCTGCCGAGGTGTCCCACTACAAATGCTGAGTCGGGAATATGCAATTGGTTTCGGATACCCCTACCATCACCGCCGCAATATTCTTCCACGTGAACTCCAGTAGGCACCTCTGCAATAGGCGTCCGTACGCCGCGTTCATGCAGTAGCCGCACAACACTGAGACTTGGAGCGAGTACCAGGTTGGCAAGGTTAGCGTAGCGTGTAGCGATTTCTATGGCGAAACGCTTAACAACCGGGGAGCTGGCCATCACATTATGGGTGTAGTGTTCATATAGTGTGTGGTGAGTGAAAACCAGCGGTAATTCTCGTTCGCGGGCAATTCGCAGTGCCGTCAGGCCCAATAGGAAGGGGTGGTGGGAGTGGATAATATCCGGTTTGAAGTCATCGAGCCTTTCATTTAGGGCGAGAGAAAAAGGTAGAGCGATAGAGAAGTCGCTACCGTTAAAGTTTTGTATCGCATGGATCCGTAATACATGTTCCTCGCGGGCTACCTGCTCGGCGAATTCCGGGGCAATAACCAGCACTTTGTGACCGCGCTTGCGGTATTCTTCGCTGAATGCTGCGACCGAGTGCGCCACGCCACCGACGTGGGGCAGGTAGGTATTGGTTAACATCACGATGTTCATGGACTTTTCAACTCTACGGAATTCAGGCCCTCGCCAACCAGGGTGGGTGAAAAGCCGAGGGGTTTGATGGCGATAGCCGGTGCCTTTCCGTACCATTCTCCTTTCCAGGATACTTTCGGGATGACGCCAGGAGTAATTTCCAGGGAGATGACGCCAAACCGGGTTGGTGCTGGGCCGAACAGAATAGGCTTCCTGGCAGAAGTATCCTTGAGCCATTCAGGCGGTAGCCCGGATATCAGGATTAGGGCATCCTGCTCCTCGCGAACAAAACAGTTCCGTTGCATTGCTATCCATTCAGCTGCGGCCCAGGCGTGTTGACCATCCCCCATGCAGCCTCCTAGGGAATGGGGGTGGATGGCTTCCGGCCATTGGCCTGTGGGGGAGGCCAGCTGTGCCACACTACGCATTAGGTCCAGGCAGCGCCGGTCGCCGGCACGCAGCAAGACCTGGGCGATATGCAGGGTCAGGTAGGCGTTGATCCCCGAGTGGATCATGTCCTGGAAGAAACCTCCGCTGACAAAGCAGTTATTGATTAGGAAGTCCGCTAGATCAGTGAGTCTGGCATCATCCGCTGGATAGAGTTGCAGGGGGTAACCGGCAACAACAGAGCCAATGGCACCGGCATCCAGGCGGCGATTGGGAGAGGCGGGCATTGCTGCGCGGCCAATTCTCTTCTGCGCCTCGGCAAGGCTGCGGTCAATGGTGTTTTGAAAGTCACCGGCTGCGGTATTAAAACGGTGGGCGTTATCGTCGATGCCCTCCCTGGTGCAGATTGAAGCTGCGGCATGCAGACCAGCCACTCCCCAGAAGTCATCCCAGTAATAGCAGTCGTTGGGGCCCAAGTGCTCTGCGCTGAATCCGGCGGGAAGCAGACCGGCGCAGAGACTTCCGTCCTTGGGTAGGCGCTTATTGATAATCCAGCGCGCCCCCTTGAGTATTGGTTCACACCAGGCCTGTTTTAGTGGCCTGTTACTCAGCTGGCAATAGAGATCGAAAATCCATAGAGCTTCGCCATTGGAGTCCCATTCGCCATCCTGGGAGTGGAAAAAACCATCGCGTTTTTGTCTCTGGGGAAATTGATCCAGGGCTCGCTCGGCTCTACTGGTGAGCCCAGCGAACAATAGGGATTGAATCATAAAGGCCGCATCACGGAACCAGAAACGCTTGTAGGTATAGGGCCCTGGGTAGACATCACAGGGAGAGTGCAGGATCAATGTGCGGATTGCCGAATCATATAAGAACTGGAAGTCCCTATCCGGGACCTGCAGGGTACAATGCCCTTTTAGGCTTTTTTTCCAAGTTTTCGACGGCTGGCCTGTATGAGATTCCTCTCCTAGGGGAATGGATACATCCAGTTTGAGTGGCTTATGTCGTTCAATCCGGAACATGGCCGCTGCCGTGGCCATTCCAACGTCGCACTCACCAGACATACATCCATGTTCATCCTTCAGGTGCAAATAGATATCGCCTCCGCGATAGTTGGATGCCAAGTGTTTGTCCACTGCTTGCCCGAATTCAACAGCGGGCTGGTCCTCAATTAGCCAGCGCCTTCCGCTCTCTTCCAAGCTTACCTTGTGCACGAAGCTGACTCCTTCGGGATTGCAAGGCCGCAGTGCCACCAATAACCATCCGCTATCACGGCAGCTGGCAGTGAGATCCATCACGCAGTGGGGTTTTCCATGTCGGGTCTCAACCCGGATACAGTTGCGCAATTTCAGGCTTTTTAGGGCTGATTCTGTCACCACCGAAATATCGTCACCTAGCTCCTGGTGTTGCTCGCAGTAGGTGAGGCTGGCGGGAGTCAGCACATCGCCTGTATCACTGATTACCCAAGCATCGATGGACCAGCCATCGTAATGGGGAGTGAGTAGGCCGCGAGGATCGATAACCGGCAACTCATCGCAGTCTGGTAGTCCTACTGCCGTCCAGTTGCGGTGGCTGAGGTTGCAGTGAGTAATGGAAAAAGCGCGGGGGATGAATGACTTGTCCCTTGGATCGAATTGGCGCTGGATCCAGTATGGCCAGACCCAATCCAGGTTGTGTTGGATAACCTTACTGTTGATTAGGGCGCGGGCATGAAAGACTGCCCCAGCACGCAACAGCTCAATTGGTTCGCTGACCTCAGAGGGCTCGGCAAAGCGCTGCAGGTGTGCCATTAATGTAAGCGGGTCAAGGAAACCGTGGGCAGTTGCGAATCTGCGAACGAAGAAACGCCACGGTAACCATTTCATCCAGGGCATCACAGGTCCTCTTCTTTTACGATTCGTTTTAATGCGCGCCGCGCCATGCGAGTCAGGCCGATCAGGGCGATCACTGCGAGAACAAACCCCATGATGTAGAGCGTCCACTGGACTGCGGTGCGTTCCTCCACTTTGCCAAGTGAGGCTAGATCGGCGGCGATAGAGCCCACATAGACGTTGTGTAGGGTGAGGGGAATCACTCCAAGAGTGTTGCCTAGGATAAAATCCCTCAGCCGCACCGGAGTCAGGCCGAAAAAGTAATTGGACAGCTTGAATGGAAACAGCGGCACCAGGCGAGTCAGCATAATCATCTGCCAGCCCTCCCGCCGGATGACCTCGCCAATGGTGGCGGGCTTGATGTGCGACATCACCCAGCGTGATGGCCTTTCACCAAACAGGTAGCGGGCAATAAGGAAAGCAATAGTGGCGCCGAGAACTGTGCCGGCCACCACCAGGATAGTGCCTTTAATAACCCCAAAACAAATCCAGCCCCCATGGTGAAGATCACGCCGGGTAGCAGTAAAACGATTGCTGCGGCCACGATGAGGATATAGAGAAGGCTGGTTTGCCAACCCCGTTCATTGAGCCATTGCAGTAGTTCTATCAGCCGTTCATCCAAATCAAAATAAAAAATCAGGCTCAGTGCCCCAGCCACGGCGATCAGGCAGATGAAAAAAACGACTATTGGAAGAAACTTCGCCGCCATAGAACTGCTCGGGGAACCAACAACGGGCGGTTTTGATTGCCGCCAGTTATTAGCCTAGCCAATGGATAACGGCAGGTGAAACTTCCTTGTGGCGTGACAGTGATGGAATTGACCTCTTAGCGATTACCCATCTATTTTTTGGCCTATTCCCGTTAGAAAAGAACTGGCGTCGCCATGAGATATTAAATAAGCCAGCCTAATAAAAGCTAAGTCCATAATTGCGAAAAGAAATTTAAAAAGGGCGACAACAGGATGGCGTTGGGATGGACCCCACAGCTTAGCGCAAGGCGATCAGCACATATACTTATTCGATCTTAATTATTTGCGCATTGACCAGTTTTGTGCCGTTGCCGGAATAGGGGTGATCGTTGTTCAAGGGCGGGTTCGCAATATGGATATTCTTCGGCGCTGCCTGGAGCTCTGCCCCCGAGCCTGTGCTTCCTTTAAATGAAGCTGTGCAAACAGCAATTAGGACCAACTTGCGAGTGCAGGGCGCTGCGCTGGAAGTTGATGAGGCTGGAGATATGGTCGAAGCGCTCAAAACCCGTCGTTACCCACGCCTTCAACTGGATGCAGCTGTGGAGCATAACCTTACTACTCAAAACTATACATTTCCTCAGGGCAGTTTGGTTCCCGATTCAGAAATTGGGCCTATTCCACCGGTAAATGTCGAAATTACCTCTGAAGAGGGAACGACCGAGTTGGTTTCACTCGGGGTCCGCCAACCCTTAACCCGCTTGTACACCATTGCTTTGGAAATCTGTGAAGGTTACGTGAGTACCGAAATGGCGGCACAAAAAGTGCGGTGGACTCAACAGGATGTGGCCTATTTAGTGAAATTGCAGTACTTCGAGGTGGGGAAAATACTCGGAGACTTACAGGCCATAGATGAGTCCATACTTTTTCTTAGTTCCTTGAGTGATTTGGTTAAGAATTATGTCGACCAGCAAGTGGCTTTGGAATATGAATTGCTGGATGTGCGAGCCCGGCTTGCTCAGCGAGAGCTAGAGCGTCAACGGCGTGTTGATGAGATGATCACCGCCAAGGAGAGGTTAAATGCGTTACTTGGCAGAAATGTAGAAACACCGTTTAGTATTGAGCACCTTTCGGTACCCCCTCCGGCTCTCTTTGATATGGGGGAGTCACTTCAGTTGGCTTTTGAACAGCGGGCTGACTTTATTGAGTCACAGCTGGCAATTGAAAAAGCCGAATACAGTTATGACATCAAGAAATCGGAATATATACCGGATATAGATATTCAATTTCGCTATCTCAAACTTTACAACGTACGCTTGATTCCAGATGCCGAAGCTTATGTATCCCTGGATATGCGTTGGGAATTTTATGACTGGGGGAGGAAGAGGGACGAGTTGGCAAGTCGCGCGAGCAAAATTGCGGGCGCTGAGGTGCAAATGGCAGAGGTACGTAATCGTATTGAGATAGAGGTGCGGGAGAGTCTCCGTAAACTGCGTACTGCGCAGGAATCTGTAAAAGTTGCACGTGATCTTCAAGCGGCTTACCGGGAAAAAGTCCGGGTAATGATTAATCGCTATCGGGAGCAAACCGCATTGTTGACCGATGTGCTGGAGGCGGAAACCCAGCTTGATCGAGCCAATAGCGATTACAACGGCGCTGTACTTTCAGTTTGGGGTGCCCTTGCAGAGTATGAAAAGGCATTGGGGGAAGTTTAAGTGCTTAAACCTTTAGCCTTATTTTTTTTACATTTTTGCTTATAAGTTGCCATGGAGAACCGCCTGCAAAGCAGCCCATGCCTGTTCAGGTAGCTGTAGCGCGCACTGAGCGCGGTGCTGAAGGGTATCCCTATTCAGCTGTAGTCAATCCTTACACTCAAGTGGATGTGGCATTTAGGACAGAGGGTTATATAGAAGATATTCCAACCCGCAAGGCACAGGGAGAAATTCGGATTTTACAGGCCGGGGACCACATAACAAAGGGGGAGATACTTGCGGAAGTTAATGATGAGCAGTACCGGGATCGGGTAATTGAAGCTGCAGCCAATGTAAGTAAGGCTGAGGCGGAGCGCCGAAAGGCGGACTTAGATTACAAACGCGCTTCAGCATTATTTGCCACAGCCAGTATAACTGCACCAGATTACGATACCGCGCGTGAAGAGTTCGAAGTAGCTCAGGCAGCGGTGGTTGGAACTAAAGCACACTTGGATAAAGCGAAGGAGGATCTGAACGATACTGTATTACGCTCACCATTAACGGGAATAATTCTACAGCGCAAGATAGAAGTGGGCAGTTTAGTACATGCACAAGCAGTGGGGTTTGTTGTTGCTGATACTTCAAGAGTGAAAGTGGTTTTTACTGTGCCAGATGTAGTGCTTAGCTATACTAAACTAGGCAGCATTCTTTCAATGCGCACACAATCCCTACCTGAGAAAATCTTTACCGGTATAGTAACTGAAGTTTCTCCAGCGGCGGAAGTCCGTACTAGGGTTTTTGCTGTCACCGTAACTGTTGCTAACTCAAATGCAGAGCTAAAAACTGGCATGGTGATGTCTCTTGCGTTGGCAAAACGAAAAAGCCCACCAAATCGGGTGGTTGTACCACTTTCCTGCTTGTTAACGAATCCAGTCAAAGGAAAAGGATTCTTTGTGTATGTTCTTGAATTAGAGAAAGAGATACTTAGGGCGCGAATTAGAAGGGTGACTCCTGGTCCCGTTCTTGGCAATAGTATCGTTATTTTAGATGGCTTGTCGATGGGGGAGCGCGTTGTTTCTAATGGGGCTGCACAGCTGCGGGATGGTGAAAAGGTAAGAGTAGTGCCTTGATAAGGAGTTGAGAAACTTGTATCAGGATAAAAAAACAAGAGAGGAAGTACTTGAAGCGGAGAGTGAGCATAGATTTAATACTGCTCGCTTCTTTGTTGATAACCCCTCTATTTCCTGGGCACTTTTAGTAGGCGTCATGCTTTGGGGGATTTTCGCTTATTTTTTTATGCCGAAGAGCAAAGATCCAGATATTCCTGTTCGTATTGCAATGGCAACAACCACGTGGCCCGGACAAAGTGCGGTCAAGGTAGAGGAACTAGTTACCAAACAAATTGAAGATGCTATTGCTCAAAGTGAATATTTGTATCAGCCTGATGCTCGCTCTTTTGGAGTTAAGTCCTTAACTTTAAATGGTATTTCCATGGTGCAAGCCCAGCTTGCTCCTCATACGGATGTCACAAAAGCTTTTAACGACCTCAACTTGAAACTAATTGATGCGCAAAATACTTTGCCTGCTGGGGTAGAGTCTACCCAGCTGAATACTGAATTTGGTGATACTGCTGCAGTTTTGTTGGCTGTTGCTAGCCCGCCAGCAGGAGCGGATGAAATAGCTTTGCGTGCTAAGACTATTCGCGAAGCCCTATCTAAAATTCGCGCTAAAAATGCCAGTAATAACAGGGATAAAGAGAAACAAAAAGTAGGTCAGCGTGTTAGTATGGTAGTCGCGTTACCACTTTCTGTTGCGGGTATTAATGCAGAGGCAGCACTTCAAGTTTTTTCTAACTGGATGGAGTTAGAGGGCTACGGGGCCGATTTCAAAATACTCCATGGCCCAGGTTTTGTAGGTGTGGATTTTTTCTCTGATAAAAGCGATAAGCAACTTGCAGAAGCCAGGAAATTATTTCTAATTCAGCGATTGAGCGCACAAACTTTTTTCCTGACGCATGGCAGCCAATTATTGTAAGGGATTTAGCTAGCACTCGCGCTCGTTTGTCTATGGTAGCTGGAGCTAAGTATAGCTATCGGCAGCTGGATGATTTTTCGGAGCTTGTTGCGGCGAATATTCGCACACTTCCTCAGGTGAAGCGTGTCTTGCGTTCAGGTGTATTACATCAACAGGTTAATTTGATTTATTCCCAGGAGCGGCTGGCTTCTTATGATTTGCGTCCAGATATGATTGCTCCAATCTTGAATGCCAGGAATAATATAATACCCGGGGGTACTCTAACTGTAGAGAATATGGACATCCCTATATTTCCCAGTGGAGACTTTAATAATTATAAGGAAATTGGCGATGTCCCTGTTGCATTAAGTGAGGATGGAACCCCGGTATATTTGAGGGGATTCTTGATGTTACGCTGGGTTATGAATCACCGCCGACTTTACTCAATTATTATATCTATAAAAATAAGCAGGGTAATTGGCACCGTCACCGCAGTATTAACTTGTCTGTGCAGATGTTAGATGGTGAGCAGATAGGTGAACTTGGCAAAGCTCTGGATAAAGTCCTTGCGCGGGTTAAAGTCGACTTGCCTCCAGATTTAATCATTGAGAGAGTGTCCGATCAGCCTCGCCAGGTTAAAGAGAGTGTGGGTCTATTTATTGAGGCATTAATTGAAGCAATTATCCTCGTGGTAATTGTTGCTTTCATCGGATTTTCAGATTGGCGCTCAGCAGTATTATTAATGATTTCAATTCCTATAACCTTGGCCATGACCTTTGGTTTTATTCAGTTTATGGGCGTGGACATCCAGCAGGTATCAATTGCCGCGCTTATTATCGCACTTGGCCTGTTGGTTGATGACCCCGTAGTGGCCGGGGATGCAATCAAACGACAAATGGCGGCAGGAAAACCTTCATTTTTAGCCGCTTGGTTGGGGCCAACATTGCTTGCAAAAGCGATATTCTTTGCAACATTGACCAATGTGGTGGCCTATTTGCCATTCCTGCTGCTCACCGGTAATCAGGGAGATTTTTTACATAGTCTGCCAGTTGTAATGGCTTGCGCTTTGATAGCGTCGAGAATTGTCTCCATGACCTTTTTGCCATTTATTGCCAACATTATATTGCGACCACCAAAAGTCAAGGAGCTGAGTCTTGATCTGAAGCGTAAGCAAGGCCTTACAGGTCACTATTATCGTTTGGCTGGTTGGGCAATAGATCATCGAAAACTAGTTCTACTGACCACCACGGTTATTCTAGTTTGTGGATTTGCATTAAAAAGCCAGCTTAAAAATGCGTTTTTTCCAGATGATGTTCAATATCTTTCCTATGTGGATATCTGGTTGCAAAATGATGCCAGCATTGATGCTACAGATAGTGTGGCAAATAAGGCGGAGCAGATTATTCGTGAGACAATTGCCCAATATCAGAAAGAGATAGGGAGAGATGACTCAATTTTGGAAGCCCTAAGTACCACTGTTGGTGGAGGGGCGCCGAGATTCTGGTATACAATTAACCCGCAGCAACAGCAGCCTAATTACGGACAAATTATCATCAGGCTGAGTAACAAAGATTTGACTCCGGTGCTGGCCCCTAAGATTCAGCAGGCGCTAACTGAAAATATTCCAGGTGCCTATTTAGATGTGCGCCAGTTGCAAACTACTCCAGTGACTTATCCATTTGCAATTAGGGTTTCCGGGCGTGTTACAACTGGTTCAGTGCAGGAAGAGCAAGATATTCTCTTGCTTCGCCAGACAGCTGAAAAAGTAAAAGAAATAGTGCAGCAGTCGCCTTATGCGAGAACAGTTCGCCAGGACTGGTCAGGTGAAAGCCTGACTTTACTTCTGAATGTAATGGAGGATCGTGCAGCAATGTCTGGTGTGACCAATGCAGATATAGCACTCGCATCCTCAACCGGAATTAATGGCACAGAAGTGGCTACCTTGCGACAGGGAGATAAAGAAATACCTATTGTCGCTCGCTTACGGTTGGATCAGAGAGGTCAGCTTGAAGATATTAATAACCTCTATGTCTTCTCTGCAGATAGCGATGTTCGGGTGCCACTAGAGCAAGTAGCACAAACAAGTATCCGATTTAGAACTGAGAGAATTCATCGCCTTGAGAAATTCCGAACAATAACGGTCTTTGCTTTTCCATATGCCGGTTTTATTTCCTCTGATATTATGGCAGATGTAAAAGATGAACTAGATGAACTGGAAAATACTTTACCGAGCGGATACCAGTTGCAAGTCTCTGGAGACGCGGCAAATGCGAAACATGGATTTCTGCAACTGCTGATGATTCTCTGTGTATCTTCCAGTGCAATATTTTTGGCTCTAGTGTTTCAGTTCAGTAATTTGCTTAAACCATTAGTTGTTTTTGCTACGGTGCCACTTGGAATGGTGGGCGCACTACTGGCTCTTTATGTAACTGGTCAGCCATTTGGTTTTATGGCCTTTTTGGGCATTGTCAGTCTTGTGGGAGTAATCGTCAGCCATATCATAGTGTTATTTGATTTTATTGAAATTCGTCATGCCGCAGGTGACCCCTTCCGCGAAGCCTTGCTGGATGCCGGCATTATGCGTTTGCGTCCAATTCTGATCACTATTTCAGCTACTACTTTTGCTCTGGTACCTCTGGCTGTCCATGGTGGTCCTCTGTGGCAGCCATTGTGCTTTGCTCAGATTGGCGGCTTGATCCTGGCCACTTGCGGTACGCTGCTGTTGGTGCCAGTTTTGTATACGATCATGGTCGTGGACTTGAAGTGGATCCGTTGGGAGGAGCGCGGTGTAAAGGAAGGAGATGGCGACATCCCTGTGACAGCTTAATCTTCTCATTTTTTCCGTAAAGTATAAATATAGGGAATTGTCGTCGATTGCAGCTTGACGCTATCGGCATTAGCTATGTTTGGACCCAGTTCTCTCTACACAAAAATGTGAGGATTCTCCATGCGCCTTCTAATGAAAATTCTGATACCGGTAAAACCAGGTAACAATTCTATAGCTGACAAATCCATGTCTGCTGTTTTCAATGAATTTGTCGCTTCAGCAGATCCGGAGTCGTCATTCTTCTTTCTAGAGGATGGTAAGCGGGCAGCAATTTTTATCTTTGAGGAAAAACGCCAAGATAAATTAATGGCCTACAATGAAAATTTTTTTGCGGTGTTGGGAGCAGAGATCTGGGTAACCCCGGTACTAACCCATAAGGAACTGAAGAAGCATATGTAGTGGAGAACCGGATAGAACTAAATTACTTTGGAAACGTTATCCCTAGACACTAGAATTTTCGCTTGAAATTCTAATATGGATAGCTCCGGAGGGTTTTCCTATTGCTGGCTCGTCCACGGCCATCGCAAACCAGCTATCAGCCCCGGATAACCAGGGGCCTAGGGCTTTTCAAATCAGCAATTGGATTGGGCACAAAGCTAGTTCTGAGTGCCCATATCGCTGTTTTTATTGTATTTCTAACCGTATTATTTACTCCTGTACTTTTTGCCAGTACTGCAAGTCTTGAGGATTGTAGAAAGGTAGAAGGGAGAGGGCCATTGATCAGTTGCCTGGAAGCTCACGCCGGCCTGTTAGACCTGGAAACTGTTGTGATAGCCCCGTCACTTCTCACTTATCATGGCCTTGATAGAAGTTGCTCCCGATATGCCTCGGCGGAATTATTGGGAGCTGTAGTAATTCGCTCCTCTGGGAATGTAGCTAAACAACGCAGCCAGAGAGCGCCGGCAATCAGGCATTTCGATGCTGTGACTGAGAAGGACTTTAAGGCACAAATGGCCCATAAGCGTTATCATCATATCTGTGATCGCAAGTCGCCAAAGGGGCTCTCTTCTTGCAATAAGGCAAAATGGCACTACCACCAAGCTATCTCCTGCTTACGCGCTCGTGAAGCCTGGGAAAAGCGCTGGGGTACTTGGGAAACAGCCGAACCCCACGAACGGGCGTTGGAAAATGTAAGGGCCCGGTTGAAGAATGCGGAAAGGAACCGACGACGTAGTTGTGACACAGACTTTTCCGATATTCACTGATCTGTGTTTTAAATGAATCTTATTCTATAGCTCCTTCTATTAATTACATTCCTCGCATGAGTTGTTATGGCAAATTCCGATTAGTCCCACACGATGACTTGTTCTCAGCCCAAAGGTAAACTAACAAACAAATACTATTTTTGGGGCGCGAGTGGTCTTTTGGAAAATATCTACTATTAACTGGGGCCAGTGGCTTTGTGGGGAGTGCTTTATTACCGACTTTAAGGAGGAAGGGCTATACCGTAACCTCGGTATATCGTCAGGCAGTAGAAGGTGGCTTCCAGATAGACAGTTTGAGTGCTGAAACTAACTGGTGTAGGGCTCTGGAGAATATTAATGTGGTGATTTACTCTGCCGCCAGGGTGCATGTGATACAGGAAGTTTCTGCGGACCCCCTTCAAGAGTTTCGAAAAGTTGATGTTGAGGTCACCTTAAAGCTGGCCAGTGATGCAGCCTCTGTTGGAGTAAGATGTTTTATCTAACTGAGTTCGATCAAGGTTAATGGGGAATCTGCTGAGGGCCGGGCTTCCTTTAATGCAGATGAAGGGCATCACCCTTTCGATCCCTATGGAATTTCCAAGAAAGAAGCAGAAGATGCCCTATTGGCGTTGGCCGAGGAGACTGGAATGGAGGTAGTGCTTATCCGACCTCCGTTAGTGTATGGGCCTGAAGTGAAAGCGAACTTTCAATCGATGATGTCCTGGCTCAAGTGGGGTTTACCTCTATCACTAGGTGCAATAGATAACCGTCATAGTTTGTGGTTTCTGTTTATAACCTGATCACTACTTGTTTTGCGCTCCAAAAGGCTGCAAACCAGGTCTTCCTGGTTTCTGATGATATGGACATGTCACTCTCCGACTTGTTAACCCGGCTTTCAAACGCTTTGGGGTACCGTTCCCGACTGGTACCAGTGACAAAGTCCCTGTTGATTATGGGGCTTTCTCTGCTTGGAAAAAGAGCTATGGCTGAGCGATTATGCGGTTCCCTACGGGTGAATATAAAGAAAAGCAAAGAGGTTGTTAGGTTGGAGGCCACCAGAAACGGTAGAGAAGGGGTTAAAGAAGACTGTGCGGGCGAGATAGCCAGGTCGTGCCCAGAGGGGGGAGAATAGGCCGCGAATAGGGTTTGCGCGGCCCCAGTTGCGCTTACCCCTGCCGATTTACAATAGCAGCGTAAAAGCCCATTAGGTAGGATGTTGGGACCTCAACTACGGAGCGGTGACCCGACTTTGCCCTGAGCTTCACCCTGAGGGACTCTCTGCGCTTGAGCGCGCTGACTATTTGCTCTTCCTCTACAGGAACCTCTAATGTCTCTTCGAGCATGCAAGTGGTAACACCTGTGCAGTTAAGGACGCTTTTCTCTAATTGGGTCACATTGACTTTTGTTCTACCACTAAAGGTTGCGGATACGTAGTTACGCCAACTTGCCCTATAAGTTATATCGATGACCAAGCGGTAACGGATGGAACCGCCAGTTTCAGGCTCAAAAGCACGGAGTTCGTAGTAGACCAAATTGAGGTCTGAACCGTCAGTGGTCGCCTGCATTGGAGGGCCACTGTAGGCGATTCCAGGGTTCCCAATAGTACTGTGTATTGTTGTCACGCCCTGCCGGACCTCGGCAGAGCTTTTCTGTGTAAGGCTTGTTGTCGCACTGCAGCCGGCTAACAAGAGAGCCGTCAGAGTGATTGCGAGCTTGGTCATATACCTTCCCTGATGCGATGGATATTTCATGGCAAGGGATTATCTCATATTTGGTGTCGCATGCAGGAATTAAGCCTCTTTTTTGGTCGTCTAGTTGTGGAACTCTAATTGCTCAAGATTTGTACTTTCAGGCTTGGGAGGGGGTGGGCTCCTAGTGGAGTTGCCATATTACTGGTTCTGAAGCATAGCCGCATAGCCCACTTTTCCGTCCTCTGTTAACGGCATCAAGTACCACAACTACTAAGTGCTCAGTGGTGATGAATGACAAATTACCGGTGATATATAGGGCAGAAAATCATGGGTCGGGAATGATAAAGCCAACAATTCTAACAAGAGCTGGAACGCCTTCAACAAAGATAGCAAAGGCTAATTTTTGTTGTAATGGTTATGTTCACCAGCTGGTTGTGCTTAATAAAGCAACCGACCAGACTGGTGAAACTTTGTCAGGTAAAATTAGGTTGTGTTGAACTCAGTGGAGTTTTCCCTCGGAACGATCAAAGCCTGCATAGGGATGATACAGGATCGATTTCAAGCCTGAGTGGCGTTCTCTTAGCTCCTTGGGCATATCTCCCAAGTGAACAAGGCGTGTTGGCTCAGCAGCCGCCATCCACCGTTCGGCGAAGGCATCCCAGGAATCTATGTGCTTATGAGCGGACTCCGAGTCCTTGAAATGTTCATAAATAAGCACTTTCCCATCATCAGTCACATAGTACTGATAGTTCAATGTCCCACCTTCTTTTTTAGTTGCATCTACCATCTCATCGACGATAGCTTTAAATTCGGCTTCACGTCCTTTCTTGATCTTCCCTTCGATAATCCAACCAACATTGTTAAACATGCCCGCTACCTCATTACCGAAAGACATTACTACTTACACATTTGCCAAGAGAGTGAGAAATAGTGCTCTTGGTATCCTAAAAACTGTGTTAACACAGCTGTATTCTAGATGGGACTTTTGGATACATGGCTCTTGTCCTTTAAAAATCTCCTTGTCGGTCTCACCCCTTTTGCGGGACAGGTGCTAGGCAATTAATCACTGCGGTCAAGAGAAGTTACAAAACTCATTGGTAATAAACAGGACACTCTCTAGAGCTGGCCAATAAGGATGACGAGTAAGTCAGGTAATATATTTTGAGCTTTTATTAGATATGAGCTATTAGTGGTTCGTAAGGTTAATTGCAGAATGTCCCCCCGCTGATCGTGCTATCTTTTTGAAGAGGTAATTTGCCGGAACTTTATGAAGGTATTAATTGTAGGTGCAGGTCTAACGGTCTTACGCTTGCGGTGGAACTAGCCCTTAGGCACATTCTCGCAAGGATCATTGATAAACGTGATAGCTCGTCAACGTTAAGCCGTGCCGTGGGTATTACCTCTCGCAGCCTTGAGCTGCTTTCTCCGTTAGGCGTTTCCAGGCAGCTTATTGAGGAGGGTATTGCTATCCAAGAAGCCCGCATTTATCAGGGAACACGCCTGGTTATGAGAATGCCTCTCCATTCCTGCTCCTCTTATTTTCCTACAATTCTGGGGTTGCCCAAGGATAGGATAGAGATGGTCCCCTCAGCAACCTTATCGGCCATGGGGGTTCAAGTCGAATATCAGCTTGAACTTTTACAGTTCAATAAAGAGGGTAATCAGGTAGTGGCGGAACTTTCCAATGGAGAGAATGAAACGTTCGACTATATTGTAGGGGCTGGTGGTATTCACAGCGCAGTCAGGGAATGTGCCAATATTGCCTATCCGGGTTTTGACTTGAAAGAGAAATGGTCAATAGCTGATGTTGAAGTTGAAAACTGGCCATACTCAAAAACATTTACCTTAACTCAGATGAAACCGGGTTTAGTCGCGGTATCTGTGCCGATCGGAGAGAACCGCTTTCGTTTTGTATCCAGTTGTGAGAATGCTTTGGAAGCATTTCCGCTGCCTCTGAAGATACACAAAGTTCGAAGCGAGGGTGTTTTTAAAGTCTCAGTTCGCCAAGCTGAGAGCTATTCAAAGGGCAGGATACATTTGGTTGGGGATGCCGCTCATTGCTGCATCCCAGTAGGTGGACGGGGGATGAACCTGGGGATTGCAGATGCAGTTGAGCTGGCTAAGCGTATGGCTGGAAATCAGATGGATGGATATTCAGAGGTTCGGTAGAGGGAAGATAAAAAAGTTATAGCGATCACTGAGTGCGGTAGAAAAATCGTCACTGCGAAAACATTGGTTGCAAGAATGGAGTTCAATACAGTATTGGCGGCAGCCAAGTACTTACCATTTGTTAAGAGAAGGCTCAGCCGGTTTGTTGTAGAGTGTTAATCATTTGAACTGAAGTTTGATTCACTAATATGGCCATTATAGGATTTTCGTTGCTGGTTGGTCTTATCTATCTGGTGGAAGATATTTAAAGTTTGTATAGCGACACTATTAATGGTCTAAAGCTCCTTTCTGACATGAGATTCTAGGGAATTGATATAGTCCATATATACATCATGATCGCGCCTGACTCCATCTGGGCTTATGCCCGCCATAATGTCGTTGATTAAATTTAATATAATTTCAGATAGTGTTTCCGTGGCGCTACTCAGTCCTTCAAGCCGTACAGATTGGCTTATATGACTGTAAAAGAAATCTAATAGCTTTGTATCGTGAAGGTTTATGCTTAAGCAAGCCAGCTCTATTTGCCTGGCATATATTTTATACTCAGTCATTATCATTAGTCGGAATCTGGAATTTCTTGGTAGTATTTGCTTGATAATATTGATATTTACTTTGTTATTTGCCTCAAGATATTCCCTAAAGCCCATCATGTCATGCGGTGCTGGAGTTTTTTCTTTGTGTGTTGCCGATTTTATTTCGGTGGTGCAGTAGTCAGCTATGTGAACCCTAAAATAGTGGTATGCATTTTTCAGTTGTCCAATTCTTTTAATTTGTCTTAGTTTTTCCTGACGAGCAGACTGATATTTGGTGAATTCATTGAGAAGTAAGCCGAAGGTTGCAATTCCAAGTAGTGTTTCCATGGAGGTCAGCAGAAAGCCAAATTTGCTGACCGGATAAATCTCTCCATATCCCAATGTCGTAATTGTTACGATGCTGAAGTAGATACTCTTTGAAAAGCCGAGTTGCTCATTGAGGCAGGAGTTGCAGCTACTATAGATGGCAGCAAAAATAAAAATGACTGAGAAGTAACCTAGAAGTATTTTCTTCCAGGTCAGGAAGGAAAGAAAACGAGTCATTTATCCATTCCATGATCTCTAGTTTAAGGCCCTTATTTCTATTCTAGACTCTCCATGTGTAAGTAAAACATGCTTTTCCCTTAGTCATGCCCATGCGGATCAGGATTGCCGCGAGCATACCTTAGAAGACCGTTGGTGGCACCCACTGGTGGAGGTTTACTTATCATGGGAAACCTGGTTTTCGGCACCTTCACTATTCAGGGGGCAGATTCTACAATATCAAAATGCAGGCCAGCAAAGCTGGTGTGCCGTGTCTTACCCAGCGGTGAAAACAGCAAGCCGGGCTATTGCATCGCACTCGCCGGCAGCAATAGCCCCTGGTACAGCATCACAATGGCACTGTCGCTCGACAGTGGGCAGAAATTTGTCGAATCCAGCAGCACTAATGTGCAAGCGGTTGTGGGCGAGCTGGTAACCACTCTGGTCAAGCACAAACCAGAAATCCCCGACACATACAACTGCGTATAGGTGTAGTTGTATGATAGAGGCCGGACCTTGGAAAACTGCATCCTCGGCGAGTTGGTAAACCACCAGAGTGGGGCGCTGATCGGCAATTAAATTGTCATCTTTGGCGAGGCGAATAAATCAGCTCAGGCATTTGGTAATTGGGCTATTTCCTGCGCGGACGTCTCGGCCCCACTATTGCAGAGCACCCAGCGGCGGCCGCTTTGTATTGATCGAAATTACATCAGTACAGAGCGATGCAACCTTAGCTAGACGCTAAGCTCTCGCGCTACCAGTTCAGGCTTGGCCAAGGAAACTACAACCAACAGCCAGTTTACTGGTGCCAGCCAAGGGTATATTTAGGGAAATTGATGTTCCTTCTATATCTAAAGAAAGTGTATTCATTTGAGAAAGAAGGATTTCCTTAAGGTTAGTGGAGGATAAACAGTTACCGAAGATCAAACAGAAGCATATGAAAAAAATTGTTTAATCACGGAAAGAGCCAAATTTCTATTAGGTATTGGTGTGACGGCAGAGCCCGACCTCGAAGTAGGTAATTCTGTTTTCCGTGCATGTGTGGGAAGTTTGCATTTGCTTGTCCATGGTGATTCAAAACTAACAGCTATAAAAAGTGCTAAAGCCTGGTTGGAGAAAATAGCAACAAAAGTTGAAGAGAATAAACAGCGAAGTTCTTGATGTATCCAATTGGCGTAGCCGCCCTAATATTTTGTTCTGCCTCAGTAGTTTTTATCATAGGCTTATAGGTATCCATTTTTTCTGCTGAGGGCGTGCCCAGTTCTGCGAATTCTCAAGGATAAATTTAAAGGGGAAACAATTTTGTTAGCCCCGTTTTCGAGTATTTTTGCTGAAAGGAGAGATCTAGTGAAAAGAGATAGTCTTATCTTAGCTTCTTATTGATTTAGGTAATGATAAAATTTGCCTTTAAGATTCTTCTTAATGCAGAATGTGACCTTGGTGTTACAATTGAAGGGTTTTAATATGGGACTTTCGGCAAAGTTATCTGAATATGCAGCAGCACTTGCAAGCTCTAGATATAGATTCGACCCAAATGAATTTGGGTCGGATTTACAAGCTATTTGTGAGGTCGAAAAAAGTATAGGGTTAAAATTTCCGGCAGCCTACGTTGATTTCCTCAGTGTTTTTGGAAGGGGCCCAAAGTGGTTAGATGAACTACGCGGGTTTCAGCTTATTGATGAGCTGGTAAAGTTTCAAGAGGAGGTTAGGGAAGAGTTAGAAGAGGAGGGTGATAGTGATAAATTACCAGGTAGTAGTTTCGTTTTTAGGTGTATAGATGGTGCTGAACTACTTTTCTTCGAGTGTGGTGGCGACGCTAATCCAATAGTACATGAAATAAGTTATGGAAGAGATGGAGCGGAAGTTAACCCCACGGGGGAAACATTGGAAGAGTACATAGAAATCGCAATTAGAGATCTAGTACGGGAAGCTAACGTAGATCCTAAGAAGTACATCCATCTATTTCCATACCTGTAGCGGTTCAAAGTTGATCTGACATTATCAATTTTTTCTATTGGTAGTAGTCAGGTCAGGTTTAATATACTATTACTCCCCTCTAGGCCTTTTTATCGTGATGAGTTCGTGCACTAGAATTTAGCGCATGATTCAACTTGCAGTTTGAATAACCATGTCAAAGACAGAATTCCGCTTTGAGGGTGAAATAAATATTTTATTCGACCCTCGTTACTATATCGTATTATTTTTGATTATATGCGAAAGTATTTAGATGTATAAATCGCTAATGTAAGCAGAAGTATGGCTTCCTTTAATTGTTGACCGACTATGTATGATACTTTAATATTTTTTAATCGAATTATATTCTGAAGGTTCCATTCCACAAGGATCTCCCCAAGGAGGGCGGAAGTGTCATTTATAAACGAATTGAAATCAATTGGCGATGAATTGGTTGGATATGGTGTTGCCCGTGAAACCGTCAAAGTCTTAATGACGGGTGTTGCTGCTAGGATATCTACCGATTGGAATTCTACCTTGAGAGATTTGCCTGGTCATTTGTACGAAATCACAAAGCTTAGGAAGCTTTACAGGACGGGTAGAGATGCATTGGAAAATGACAGCTATGGTGACCAATATTACGGGTCTGGACAAGGTGTTACTGTTACCCAGCAGAAGTGGTCCACGGCGACTTCTCAAAGAGGAGCCTTGAAAAATGTTGGTCTTGCATTGACACAACTTAGTGGTGCGAATGGTGAGTTGCCGCCTCCAGCCTCAAACAGGTTGATTGCGGATATAGTTATTGGAAATATCTCCGAGGAAAACTTTGAAGGGAAATTGAATAGTTATTTGGATACAGGTATCAAGAGTTTTGTAAAAAATGATATGCCAGAACAATATAAGAATAAAAACTGGGGAATTCGAGTTACTCACATAACTGATAGCGAGCAGGGTTTAAGTAGAAAGAAATTTTATTCATTTGATGCAGATGGCAATGTAACTCTAACAAAAAGTCAGGAAAAACAAAGAGAAGATATCAACGATGTTATTGGCATAATGATACTAGCTACTGATGAATATAATGAAAAGGGCAAGGACATACTTAAGAGGGAGGTTCAAGAGTTGGCCCAAAGTTTCCTGGTGGTTTAGACTTGACTTTGATAGGACACCTTCTGAATAACTACACACTAGTAAATTGTTAACGTGGACTGCTGTGCAGTCCCTTCTTTTACCCTCTCTCTTTTTTCCATGCTTATAAACTATTTCCAGATGATTAAGAGCTAGTGTCTGATGATCTTGGTTTAACTCCGATAGGGTTCTCGTATAAATCAGGGTTTCTTCTTCACGGGCTCTGCTTGTCCCCATTCTGCACTATGCGGGGGCCTTTGGTTTTCCTCAACCGGGCACAGTGGTTGAAATAGATTTCGCCTATGGCCGGGCGGATAAACCATTTATTCGCACGGTGTTATCGCATGGGGTAGGGCTCCCAGCGCTCGACCGTGAAGATTTAATTTGGCAGCAATGCGACTCTGTACGGCAAAAGGTGGACGCCAGCGCAGAATGGAGCCGGGAAACGCACGGTGACATACGCGAGAAATCATTACGCAGAATTACAGAGGCTGCTGAAGTTAAAGCGAGCTGCGATAGCGAACATCGACAAGTGCGGGAACATTCCGTAGAAGAGGTGGCCGGCGTAAAAATAATTGAAGCCCTTGGAGCTTTACGTTTCTTATCTGCTGGCGGTCTGAACTTATCCGCTCTCGACAATCTAAATATTACAACAGCCAGTGATATTAATATTTCAGCGGGCCGTGACATAAAGGAGCAAATCGGAAATATTCGCGAATCAGTGGCCAAAGTCCGCCAAACTATCAAAGTAAAAGATGGCGGCAAGGTTTGGTTGGGCAGTGAATCTTTAAACGTGCTGAAAGTGCTAGAGGATTTAATAGGCGTAGTGTCTGCCCTGGCCGCCACCCTTGCGACTCACTCGCACCCTGGGAATGGGCAGAAGCCAACCCAAGAGGCGGCAATTAATGGGCACAAGAGCAGTGCAGATAGTTTGAAATCCCAGCTTAGCGCGGTGCGGGCTTAAGCTGGTTATACACTTAAAAGGAGAGAAGTTATGAATAATAGAGTAAACAGGTATGCCATTTTTGCCGAACGAGTCCACCTGATGAATGGTGGAGCGAAAAGCTATAGAGACTCTGCGCCAACTCAAGAGGCGGCAAAGGAGCTGGCGGAGGAGATTGCGAAATCAAAGAAGGCGGAGTTTTATTCCTGGCTGCAAATTCTGGATATTGTGACAGGCAAGTTTACTGAGTACTCGATTGAGCGGGGCGGGGTACTGGTGGAGAGGGAATACCCATGCTTAGGTGTGGGCTTGTGAATTTATAACTAAGTAAAGCACCACAGTGATCCGTGGTGCTTATCAAAATTATCACCCCGGAATCAGGAAAAGCCCCCGCATGGGATAAACGCTGTACCAGCATCGTATGTGGGTTAGAAGTTGCGAGCTAATACTGATTTTATTTTCATTGGGTGGCTTGTTCCCATTCATCCTCATCTATGATGTTGATCTCAACACATTCGTCTAAACTGCCTTCCGCTATTTCTTCACGGGTTTCAAATGAAGGATATAAATACTTCTCTGTTTTTGGACAAGAAAAAAATCTAAGGTGGTAGTCTATTTCTTGGTTAGAGTATGTATATCCTATAGCTGGCCCATCTAGCGCTTCATACCATTCACCAAATATACATATTAAAACTCGGTCATTTGGTGTTTTTTGGCGTCTATTGATTTGCCTAAACAAAGATCCAGAACGTTCATATATTTCTGCCATAGTAGATAAAAAGCTATGCATTGTAATATCGTTGGAGGATATTTCTAGTATCCCCTGAGTTATTTCTAGCAATTTTTCAAAGCTACCGAGTGTAAAAGTATCATCCTGAATGGATTTTGATATGTGGGAGTTTTGAGGAATTCTTAAGTCGTTTAAAGCTTTAATTAAAGTGTATCTTTGGTGTGCTAGCTGGATTTCTGAAAATGCATATGTGATCGAGCATTTACTAGCTTCCTTTGCAAATGAAATTAGATGTGTTGATGCAGATATTGGCCCTCCAGAATAATCGTATAGTCGTGTGTCAAAAGTGGTTACAGTACTCCCGGAAAACCAATCTTTATACATCGTTGGCTTGTTGTGAAAGGTGATCTGAAATTTTTCTTCATAAAAATTTATAAGAGAAAAAATGTTTCTTTGTGTTGAAAAAACTGACTAAAGGCTGTCTTAGCTTGTTCGTGCTCCCAGAGTTCACGATTTCTTGATAATTCGTAATTATGTGTCTTATTGGCATTTGAGATTTGAGTGGCTGTTTGCTCACTACGAAATACAAGGGCAATAACACCAAGGACTGCAAGAAAGCCTGTACATATTTTTATTGCGGGTGAAAAATATATAAAGAAATTGTTGATGCAGTTCATAGATATGCAAGCTTCATATCTCGCACCCTCTCCGGTTGTTTGAATTCCCAGTAATATAGAAATCGTCACTATTGAAGTGAGTGTGACAATTATTCCTATATACAATGTGTATGTAAATAAGGGGTATTCCCAGAGTGAGGCGTCTTCTTTTACTTCAGATTTGGTTAGTATGCTGACCATTTTTTCGTGAAGACTTCTGTGCATATCAAGACCCTTCTTTAACATCCTTTATGTTTATCTAGAAACGGTTGCTTTAATTCTTTGTTTTCTGTGAGTGGGGGGCTTTGAGGTTCTTGTTCCCTTTTCTTATCGAAGTGGTGTGTTTGACTTTTCTATATCGAATTTCAGTTTTTTATTATGATTCTTAAATTCTTCAAGTGCCAACATGTTTAGGTCTGTATCACCCTGTGGCCCGATGTGTACTTTCTTTACGAGGGTGTCGATACCCTGAAGTTTGATGTAAGGCACTAAGCCTCCTTTCGACTTCCTGAAGTGAACTTCTGGATCTTCTTCTAGTCTTGCTCTAAATTCACTGTTCTTGCTTTCTGTTTTTGGTTTTGCGAATTTAAATATCCTTGTTTCCCTTTCATCTATGTAGTCAGGGTGTTTGTTAGTCATCTTAATTTTATTTATTTCTGCTGAATAGCGAATTCCCGGAATTATACGGTATGCTTTTTCCCAAGCAGATTCATGAATTATATATTTCTGTGGTCCGGCACCTTTTTCATAGTCTGCATTGATGCGATTTGCTAAATTTTTCCATTGGTTGATAGTCTTTTTTTGTTGTAATTGCATTTTTCAAGTTGAAAGCCAGATATATCGTTGAGTTGAGCCATGTCAAAACCTATGCAGTATCCACCTTCTTTCGGGCAGTAACCACGCCACTGACTTAAAATGTTTTCTTCAGAGAAAGATCCAACATATATTCTACCGCCCCCATCTATATGATTTTCTTGCATTAGCTCTGAAAGAATATCTATGCTGTGATCTTTGTTACATTCACTTAGTATTTCGCTACTAAATTCACTTAGTATAGCTTCTGCGTATTTTCCTTCAGTGTGATCATTGAGGAAACGATTGTCAGTCAGCCAAAATTCACCTTCACCGATAATTCCGTGAAGTCCATTGATATCAGTGTAGTGATAGATTAATCCCACTTTACATCTGTCCTTTCGTTTTTAACTGGTTTGATAATGAGGTTTCAAAGAGTGTGAAAGCTAAAAAATGATTGTTGCCTGGATCAGCTAGTTGAAGGTCAATAGTAATTGAATCCTCTTCAAGCCTTAGAGCAAGGGAGGTGAAGTGCTTGCGAGACTGCTTGAAGTGTTTACCGTTCCATTGGCAGCTGGCTTTAACTCCTCCGGGTTGATCCTCTAAGGAGTTGTACATAATTTTTGACCCTAATTTTTTATTTTGGATTTGAATATTACAGCGGTTGCTAGATGATTCACCTAGCGTAATCTGGATGCCGTCATCAGCGCTCCTGGCTTCTATGATTTTGAGTCGATCTGATTCAATTTCTACTAGGTTATCTATCGTTGGATAGATTTCAATTTTCTTCATTGCGTCTTGGCAACCCGATAAAGCGACCAAATACGCACTTACCTTTAAAAACCCCGTAAAAATACGCATTACCAGTTCCCTCTGATTATCTGTGATCAATAATTGTGCAGCAAAAAGGGGCGTCGGTCACTCCTCCCCACGCCTGCCGATTTTGGGCACTCTTTTAGTTGATGAAATGGCACAAGAGGCTAGGGCCTGAGCTGGTGCGGGGCCTGCAGCCAATGGGGATTTCACAAAATGAAAGGTTTTGAAGAGCTTTGAACAGATTTTTCACTGATCAGAACCTCAGAATACTGGTACGGGCTACAAGGGAAGAGGGCGA
Organism: Microbulbifer sp. MLAF003; assembly: GCF_030012965.1. Classification (NCBI taxonomy): domain Bacteria; kingdom Pseudomonadati; phylum Pseudomonadota; class Gammaproteobacteria; order Cellvibrionales; family Microbulbiferaceae; genus Microbulbifer; species Microbulbifer sp. MLAF003. The sequence goes on along the minus strand of NZ_CP120232.1, from coordinate 2,747,644 downwards.
CAGGAGCATCTTTGTAGCTAGGGCTGGCGCGCTCTGGCTTGATTCGTAATGGCAGCGTTGGACAGGCGGTTATCTTGTGCCTTTACCTTTCTTGATCTCAGCTAACGCCTTTGAGATTGCTTTCTTTGCCTTTGTGTACGAACTTTTGGGATCTGCTTCATTGGGCAGAACAGTGAACTGTTTTTCTTTGTCGGTTAGCGCCTTGTTACTCATCGTCATGGTCCTTATCGAGATCAATGATCATTTTTCCGTCTTTGTCACTTTTGCCGGATGCCAAGCCTTCAGGCTCTTTGATCTTGCCTTTCTCTGCTCTCATTTGTTGAGCCAGCTTCTTTAGCCCAGCTTTTGCTCGCTCTTCTTTGGAAAGCCCTTTGAGCTTTTCATCATGAGCAGTATTGAAGTCTTTGATTTTGTCATTCATCAAATAATTCTCCGGGTACAGCTGTCGCTTTTGGGGTCGTACTGGAACCCTTTGTTTTCATAGTAATCTCGGACATCACTATTTATGGGGTGCATGATTTTCACATGCGTAGCGCCGAGAAGAGTGGCATAGGCGTATAGGGCCAAATAGGTTAGGTCTAAATGTGGTTCCCCAGCTTCTGGTGATTTCTCGATGTAGTCCAGCCTTAGCCCTGTAGCATGATAGGTTGGGCGCCCCATAGCGAAGCCTACTAGACGGTTCCCAGCCCAAGTAGCAGATTCAAATCGTTTAGGGAACTTGAGTTTCCAGCTTATCCAGGAAGAAGGCCAGTCCCAATCAACCTTCCGGTTGGGATGATTCTCCCAATGCCGGAAAGCCGCGTAGGAGGCGCTATCGACAAGTGCAAGGCGGGTATCCGGTAGATCCAGTGCCTCATTGGCCATTTGGATCGATTGCCGTCTGAGTTCGGTATACCTGCGCTCTAGTTCCTCGCGCATGCTTAGCTTATAGGCTGCCATATAAACTCCTTTTCAAATGGCTTTCTGCTTTTTTCTTTCAGCTTGGAGATGGGTACCGGCGCCATGAAGGCATGCACTTCCCGCCTCCCTGGCAGTAAGAGATATTTTTGCGTTGAGACTTTGTTGAGACGTAAACGAAAAAGGGCGGTACCAAGGAAATTGGTACCGCCCTTCGATGCTTGTAAGTCTATGATTTACAAGACTTTATATGGCGGTGGGGCAGGGATTCGAACCCTGGGACCTGTTACAGTCAACGGTTTTCAAGACCGCCGCTTTCGACCACTCAGCCACCCCACCAAATTGTGCTGCGCATTATACATAGCTTCGTGCTACATACAAGCGCCATTGTGATTTTTTTTAATTAGTTCAATAGGTTAGGTGGTTTATTGACCAGTCCCGACAAACACGTCGGGCATAAATAGCCGCCAATCCCAGGGGGGCTGGCGGCTCTAGTGGCTTTATTTAGCCAGCTTCTGCCGAATTGCGGTCGCTACCATCCTCGGTGGTTACCCGTGTCGTCTGGCGGGCCAGGCGCGGATCATTGGCCGGGCGGGACAGTGAGCGCGGGCTGTGAGAGATCGCTGCAGGTTGGGCGGTATCCAGTGGTTGCTGGGAGCCTACCTGGCGGTGCTCAGTCACAATGGCAAGTTCAAGCAGGGGCTTGGGGTTGATGCGAGGGTCATTGCTGGCACGGCCTTGAGCGGCGGGAGTGGTAACTTTTTCAGAAGCTTCAGCTTCTGCGGCCACAACTTCTACCTGGTCCGTAACTTCGCTGGTTTCGCTGTGCTGCTCCAGTATTTCTGCTACCTCATTGGCTTCGGACAATGCGATTTCCTCGGCATCTTCCGGTTCAGCCTGGGTTGCTTCTGCTGCAGTCAGAGTTTCTGCGGTTGGTGTTGCCTCAACTGCCAGTTCTTCTCTGGCTGGAGCTGTGCTTTCTGTTTCTCCTTGAGTCGCAGCAGGTCCTTCAGCTGGAACTTTTACTGCAGGTTCTGGCTTGGCAGCGAGAGTTGTTTGTTCTTTTTCCTTTGTGGGTGCCGGAGTCGCTTCCGTAGCAGGGGTAGAAGCCCTTTCAACTTTTGCAGTAAATGCAGCGTAGGGTTCAGCTCGCTTGGGCTCGATAGGGGCTTCCGCTGCGACCTCAGTTTTCACAGGCGCAGGTGAACGCTCAGGGATCTCTACTGCTGGCTTGGGTTGCGCTTGGGTAGATTTTGGCTTTTGTTCCCGGCGCTCGCTCTTGCGCATGGGTGTTTCGCCATGGTTTTCTGCAGTAAATTCCTTGGACTTCCTGGCTTCGCTTTCCGCTTCATCAATGGCTTCATTGACTTCGCGATTCAGCTCTTCCTGGCTCTGGGCTACGGCAGCTGCAGCAGTATTTTCTGTGCGGCGGCCGCGGCGGCGGGCCTGTGGGCGACCGCGTACATTGCTTGGGCGGCGCGCAGGGCGCTGTTCGCCGCTATCACCTGTCTGCTCAAAGGATTCGCTAGTGCTCTCGTTCTCAGCCACTACACTGCGGCTTTCATCCCGGCGGCGATTGTCATTGCTGCGACGACGACGACGGCGGCGCTGACTCTCGCCACGCTCGGCGCCGGTTTCGCGATCTTCAAATTGCTTGGTCTGTTGTTTCTCTTCCCGCTGATCTTCACGTTTGGAATCATCACGGCGATCGTCTTTACGGCGCGTAGGGCGGCCATTGCGGTTACCGCGACCACTGCGTTGGTTGCGATTACGGTTGCGGTCGCGCTGGTAATCCTTGCCGCGGTTTTTAGATTTTTGGTGCTTTTTAGGCTCTGCCTCTTCGCTCTTGAAGAGAGAGGCAATTGCAGTCATCAGGCGGCTGAACAGGCCCGGCTCTGGCTTTTTCTCCGGAGTGGGGGCAGGTGCGGTGTGGGCAATCTGCTGTACGGCCGGCTGGGCTGGAGTGCGCTGCGGCTTCTCATCTTTTTTGGTGATGGTTTCTTCCACAGTACCGGAAATCTTGTAAGAGGTTTCCAGGGTGGCGGTGTCGTCATCACGCAGACGCTGCACTTCAAAGTGCGGGGTCTCGATATCCGCATTGGGTACTACAACTACACGGGTTTTATTGCGGGACTCGATTTGGGAAATAGCCTTGCGTTTTTCGTTGAGCAGGTAGGTGGCGACATTCACAGGGGTGATGGCGCGAATTTCTGCGCTACGCTCCTTTTTGGCTTCTTCTTCCACCAGGCGGAGGATAGAGAGAGCCAGGGATTTGGTGCCACGAATAGTGCCCTGGCCGCTACAGCGGGGGCAGACGCGGAAGGTCGTTTCCCCAAGGGAGGGGCGCAGGCGCTGGCGCGACATTTCCAGGAGACCAAAGCGGGAGATGCGTCCAACCTGTACTCGGGCGCGATCCATGCTGAGCGCTTTTTCCATGCGCTTTTCAACTTCGCGCTGGTTGGATTTGCTCTGCATATCGATAAAGTCGATAACAACCAAGCCGCCCATATCGCGCAGACGCAGTTGTCGGGCGATTTCGTCTGCTGCTTCCAGGTTAATGCTGCGGGCCGTTTCCTCGATGTCTCCACCTTTGGTGGCACGGGAGGAGTTGATGTCGATGGAAACCAGTGCCTCGGTAACATCGATTACGATAGAGCCGCCGGAAGGTAGTTTCACTTCCCGCTCGAAGGCTGTCTCTATCTGGCTTTCAATCTGATAACGGTTAAAGAGGGGAATGGCATCTTCGTAGTACTTTACTTTATTTGCGTAGTGAGGCATTACCTGACGGGCAAATTCTGCTGCCAGTTCGAAGGCGCCTTTGTCGTCAACAATCACTTCGCCAATATCGTCACGCATATAGTCGCGAATAGCGCGGATGATGACATTGCTTTCCTGGAAAAGAAAATGCGGTGCTTTGGAAGTGTCCGCCTCTTCTTTTATGGCTACCCACAGTTTCAGTAGGTAGTTGAGGTCCCATTGCAGCTCTTCACCGCTACGACCCACACCTGCGGTGCGCACAATTATGCCCATGCCTGAGGGTACCTCAACGCTGGCCAGAGCATCGCGCAGTTCCGAGCGCTCGTCACCTTCAATGCGGCGGGAGATACCGCCAGCGCGAGGATTGTTTGGCATCAGTACCAGGTAGCGCCCGGCAAGGCTAACGAAGGTAGTAAGGGCGGCGCCTTTGTTGCCGCGCTCTTCCTTGTCTACCTGTACGATAACTTCCATGCCTTCTTTGACGACATCTTTAATCTTGATGCGGCCTTCAATGTCTTTGGGCTGCTTGAGGAAGTATTCGCGGGAAATTTCTTTCAGAGGGAGGAAGCCGTGACGCTCTTCGCCATAATCAACGAATGCGGCTTCGAGAGAAGGTTCTACGCGGGTAATCTTGCCTTTGTAGATATTGGCTTTTTTCTGCTGACGTGTTCGGTTCTCAATATCCAAGTCATACAGCCACTGGCCGTCCACCAGGGCTACACGCAACTCCTCAGGCTGGGTTGCGTTGATTAGCATTCTTTTCATGCGTGTCGTTTTCCTTGCGTTGCGCAAAGGTTTGACACCGCTGTTCGCAGACTTGCTTGTTGGCCGCCTACCGGAGAGGACCGGAAAGCGGGGCAGGGAATTGGGTGGCACTGGCTCTGCCGCAAATTCGATCTACGCGGCTTTTTGAGACGAGTGTTCGCCCATTGTTCTCACTGCAAAAACTCTGGATAAGCCTCACGATGCTGCTATCCGTTGGCGCTATTGGTTAGCACCGTTCTTCCTTAAGTACCTTTTGCTAGTACTGCCCTGTACCTGTGCCATAGGCTTCCATGGCCGGGTTGGGCGCCACCCTTCGGTCAGTTTCTAGCTGGGTGGCAAGGTTTGCGTCATCAATACGGGCTCTGTAGCTCGGCTTTTGGCCGATCTGTGTGTTCTATATTTTGTTCACCGGGCACGTGGAAGCTGGAACACCCGGGTAGCCAGTGCGGTCGCTGGCATTATTTTCTACAAAGCGGGACGCAAGTTTATGAGTCGTCCTTTCAAGCGCTGCGGGTCACGGCCCGTCTTACCTTCGCGATATTTACCCACCTAACAGTGGGCTGTTTTGCTGCTGAGGCCCCCATAGGGTTCTCGTTTTGGGAGGCACTCATCAGCTAAGTTTCTATCAATGACGCGGCATTCCCGCGCACCGGCCGAACAGCGGTATTTTCTCTGAAGCCATGGCTGTCTCTTCATGTGGGAAGTTGCCAGTGGCCGAAAACCAGCGGAATTCAGGCCGGCCGAATATAGCACGGGCAGGAGGGTGCTTCAATTGTCCCTGCTGCGGCGCTATGATGCGCGTCATGCGAAGTATACCTCCCCAAAAACCGGCTGAGGCCGATAGCCCCTCTGATACCTGGAACCCTTCTGGCGGCGTGCAGTTTTTAACTGTGCCGGATGAGTTGGCAGGGCAAAGGATTGACAACTTTTTACAGGCGCGCCTTAAAGGTGTGCCCCGTTCAAGAATCTATCGAATCCTGCGCAAGGGTGAGGTAAGAGTAAATAAAGGACGGGTTAAGGCGGAATACAAGTTGGTGGCGGGGGATGTGGTACGTGTGCCGCCAATCCGTGCAGCCGAGCAAACTCCGGCCCCTGTTGCAGGAGAGCAGCTGCGCCAGCTGGTGAAAGAATCCATACTATATGATGATAATGGGTTAATGGTGATCAATAAGCCTGCAGGCCTTGCGGTGCATGGCGGCAGTGGCGTGCGCCTCGGCTTGATTGAGGTGTTGCGGCAGATGTATCCGCAGAGTCGCTTTATAGAGTTGGTACACCGTCTCGACCGTGATACTAGTGGTGCCATTATGGTGGCGCGCAAGCGTGCCGTTTTGCAGCATGTGCAGTCAGAATTGCGTAACGGCCAGATAGGCAAGTCTTATCTGGCGCTGGCCGTGGGCAAATGGCCTCGAGGTCGGCGGTTGGTTGAGGCTCCCCTGCGTAAAAACACCCTAAAGAGTGGGGAGCGTATGGTGTCAGTACACCCTGAGGGTAAGCCCTCAGAGACACGCTTTCAGTTGCTTGAACGTTTCAAGGCGGCCACTTTGGTTTCGGCGGTGCCAGTGACCGGGCGTACTCACCAGATCCGGGTTCACGCACAGTTTGTGGGTTGCCCTTTAGCTGGGGATGCTAAATATACCCCAGATGTCACAAACCGGGAGTTTCGCTCCCGCGGGCTAAAGCGTCTGTTTCTCCACTCCGCTTCGGTCCGTTGTTCGCTCCCCAGCGGTGAGAGGGTGCATGTTGAAGCGCCCCTGCCTGGCGAGTTAGAGGCGTTGTTGAAGAAATTGCGGGAAGAATAGGTCTGCTGGTTGTATGTTGGTTATTCTCGATTGGGATGGCACAGTTTGTAATTCTGAGTCGCGTATTGTCGCTTGCATGTTGCGAGCGGCTGAGCGGGTAGGGTTGCCGGTCCTGGCACCTGAGGCGGTAAGCAATATTATCGGACTCGGCCTGCCGGAGGCTGTGGCAACACTTTTCCCTGAAGCTGTAAGTGAGGATAAGCTGGCTTTGCGGCAGTTTTATTCAGAGGAGTGGATGGCTGCGAGGGTGGAACCCTTGCCGCTTTTCAATGGGGTGTTGGATACCCTCGATAAGCTGCTTTGTGCCGGACATCAGCTGGCAGTGGCGACAGGTAAAAGTCGCCGGGGCCTCAATCGCGAGTTCAAAGAGCATGGACTGGGGCATTTGTTTGTCGCTAGTCGCTGTGCCGATGAGACTGCCTCCAAGCCTGATCCACTGATGCTAAGCGAGTTGCTGTCTGAAACCGGCCATAAGGCTGAGGAAGCTGTCATGGTTGGTGATACGGTTTACGATTTGGACATGGCAGCGGCTATTGAGATGCCGTCCATCGGTGTTAGTTATGGCGCCCACTGTCCTACCAGGCTGCGGGAATGTCGGCCCAAGGCCATAATTGATGAGTTCTCAGGCCTGCTTAGCTGGCCGCCTTTGGTTCCCTAGTTGCTGGTGCTAGTGGGCTGATGCCGAATTCACCAAGGAAATCTACCAGGCGAATCAGGGGGAGGCCCACCAGAGTGTTGATATCTGAGCCCTCTAGTTTTTCAAAGAGCGTGATACCTAGCCCTTCAACTTTGAATGAGCCCGCGCAATCGTAGGGCTCTTCCAGATCTATATAGCGCTCTATCTGCTCCATACCGAGCTGACGGAAGTAAACGGTGTAGATTTCTACTGAGCTCAGTTGTCTCTTGGTCGTACTGTTAAGTACGGATAACCCGGTAAAGAAGGTAACTTTGTTGCCGGAGCAGGCGCGGAGTTGGGTGATTGCCCGTTCGCGGTTACCTGGCTTGCTCAGGATGCGGCCATTGCACTCTGCTACCTGATCGGAGCCAATAATCAGCGATTGAGGGTTCTTTGGCGCCAGTGCGTGAGCTTTTTCCTCAGCGAGCCTCAGGGCTAGAGCGTTGGCACTCTCCCCGGGTTTTGCCTCCTCATTTATCTGGGGTGCAATATGTTCAAAGGAGAGGTGCAATTGCCCTAGTAATGCTCTGCGGTAGGGGGAGCTTGAGGCCAGTATCAGTGAAAGAGACATTCCAGGGGGTGTTTCCGTAATTGATTGGTCGAAGTTTGTGACCGCGCGATACTGCAGCGCCTTAATTGTTTTGACAAGGGTAGAGTGAGTCCATAGAATTGCGCGCTTATGTCGATAGCCCCCTCAAAATCAGTATTACCAAAGAGCATTGATGCTCGGAAATTGGTGCAGCGTGAACAGTATTTAGACGGTATTTTGCCGTGGGAACCACTGGATCGACTGCGTACAGCCGTGGAATCTGTGGATGGGGAGGTCGTGTCTGAATTGCAATTTGGGCGCGATCTGCAAGGTCATCTCACTGTAAACGGCAAAGTGTCGTGTACTGTTGAGCTGCTGTGCCAGCGCTGCCTGCACCCAGTGCGTGAGCAGATTGAGGCACAGTTTTGCTGGGGTATCGTTTGGTCTGAGGAGCAGGGTAAAGCCCTCCCCAAGGATCTGGATCCGGTGATCCAGGAAAGCGAGGAGCTAAACCTGCACCAGATCCTTGAAGATGAAATTTTGCTCAATCTGCCGATGGTGGCTTATCACGATGAGGAATGCGTCTCCAGGGACAGTTTTCATGTCGGTGAGGAGAAAGCGGAGGCGGGTGAGCAACGAGAAAACCCCTTTAAAGTGCTGGAGCAGTTGAAGGGTTCTTCGGGTAAGTCCTAGATTTATCCGAGGAGTTTGGGCTCGCCGGTAGGCGCCCCGGTTCCAGTGAAATTTGTTTATTTTAGGAGCTAGCAATGGCTGTTCAACAAAACAAGAAGACTCGTTCCCGTCGCGGCATGCGCCGTTCTCACGACGCCCTGGGTGCTGGTGCAACTCTCTCTGTGGACCCTACCACCGGTGAGAAGCATCGTCGCCACCACGTGACCAAAGACGGTTTCTACCGCGGTCGCAAGGTGATTGAAATCGGCGGCGGCTCCGAAGAAGAGTAAGCCTTGTCCAGCCAATTGCGATTGGCCGTGGATGCAATGGGCGGGGACTTAGGTCCCCGCTCTGTCGTTCCGGCCTGTATTAGATTTCTTCAAAATTTCCCCAATGCGCAGCTGAAGTTATTTGGCCCTCGCGCGCAGCTTGAGACTCTGATCCTTGAGTTTCACAAAACCCGATTTTCTAACCGTCTTGAAATAGTCGATTGCGCCCAGGTTGTTACGCAAGAGTGTAATCCGCTGCAGGCCGTGCGACGCAAGCGTGGCTCCACTATGGCAGAGGCCTTGAAGGCGGTTGCCAGTGGTGATGCCCAGGCTATGGTTACCTCGGGAAATACCGGCGCGCTGTTGGCCCTGAGTCGTAGCATACTGGGTAATATTGATGGCGTTCGAAAGCCCGCGCTGGGCAAATCGGTCCCTTCCGGCCACGGCTCCTGCTATCTTTTGGACCTCGGTGCGAATGTTGGTTGTAGCGCGGAAGATTTGTTGCAGTTTGCGCGTATGGGTATTGAAGCTCAGCACATTCATACGGCTATCCCCCGCGAGAGTATTGAGGTCGCTTTACTGAATATTGGCTCGGAGGCACACAAAGGGACTGCTGAGATTCGTCGCGCTTCAGAGCTGCTTGAGGCGGATCCAGAGGTCAACTATGTGGGCTTTGTGGAAGGGCACGACATATTTACCGGTTCTGTCGATGTGGTTGTCTGCGATGGGTTGATGGGAAATGTGGCGATGAAGTCCGCTGAGGGTGTGATTCGACTAATGGGTCAAAAAGCGTTCACTATCGAGAAAAAGGGGTGTTTCAAGCGTTTTTTTGGCCAATTAGCCATAAAGCTGTTGCGAAAATGGCGTACACAGGTGGAACCCGCTCGCTATAATGGCGCCAGCTTTGTAGGGGTGAAGGGCAACGTGATCAAAAGTCACGGAGGAGCCAGTAGCGAGGCTTTTTACCGGGCAATGGTGACGGCGAAGGAATGTGCTGATGCCAACCTGGCCGCCAAGGTTGGTGCCGCTATGGCCCAGGCTGGCGAGCGAAACTCAAAGGAAATGGGGTAGGAAGTACGTTCCCCCTCCTACTGAAATTTGCCAAATAGGTTTAAGGATATCTTATGACCAATGCTGCGCTTGCATTTGTCTTTCCGGGGCAGGGATCTCAGAAGATCGGTATGCTTTCTGAGATTGCTCAAGAGGCTCCCGAAATCCAGGCCACTTTCGCCGAAGCTTCAGAGGTTCTTGGTTATGATCTGTGGGATCTCTGCCAGAACGGTGAGCAAGAGGCGATCAATCTCACTCAGCGCACCCAGCCTCTTCTTTTGACTTCCAGTGTAGCCCTGTATCGCCTGTGGCGTGCCCGTGGGGGAGCCCAGCCTGCTCGTATGGCGGGGCATAGCCTGGGGGAGTGGTCTGCCCTGGTTTGTGCTGGAGTGCTGGTCTTTAAAGATGCAGTGCATCTTGTTCGGGAGCGCGGTCGTTTGATGCAGGAAGCGGTTCCTGTGGGTACAGGTGCTATGGCTGCAGTGATAGGTCTCGAAGATGAGGCTGTGGAAGCTGCTTGTGCCAGTGCTGCAGAAGGTGAGGTGGTTTCCGCTGTAAATTACAACTCTCCTGGGCAAATAGTGATTGCCGGCAATAGCGCAGCGGTTGATCGTGCTATAGAGGCCTGCAAGGCTGCCGGCGCTAAGAAAGCAATGTCCCTGCCGGTAAGTGCCCCGTTCCACACAGAGTTGATGCGCCCAGCGGCGGAGAAGCTTGCTCCCCAGATTGAAGCGGCGGAATTTAACACGCCTGAAATTCCGGTTGTGCACAATGTGCATGCGGGAGTTGAATCGGATCCTGCCGCAATTAAGGCTCTAATGATTGAGCAAATCTATCGCCCGGTACGCTGGACTGCATGTACCCGCAAGATTATCGCCGATGGCGCTGCGCAGTTGGTTGAGTGTGGGCCAGGCAAGGTGCTGGCTGGATTGACAAAGCGTATTGATCGCAGTGTTGCTTGCCACAACATCGACAGCCCCAGTAATTTCAATGAGGCACTGAGAGCTACAGCGGTCTGAGTAGTGTTTTGGCGACTGCCATTGGTTGAATAAGGATAAAGCGAGTATGAGCCTAATGATTTCCCTGGAGGGCAAAGTAGCCCTGGTTACCGGTGCCAGCCGCGGTATTGGTGCGGCAATTGCAGATATGTTGGGTAGCCTGGGGGCAACAGTGGTCGGCACTGCCACCAGTGAAGGCGGTGCTGAAAAAATTAGCACGCGCTTTGCTGAAAAGGGCATCAAGGGAGCTGGTATGGTGCTTGATGTTACCAGTGCGGAGAGTATTGCCGGACTTCATGCTGCCATAAAGAATGACTTTGAGGTGCCAACGATTTTGGTAAATAACGCAGGTATCACTAAAGATAACCTGCTGATGCGCATGAAGGACGATGAGTGGGATTCTGTTGTTGAAACTAACTTATCTGCAGTTTTTCGTATGACCAAAACCTGCTTGCGGGATATGACCAGGGCTCGCTGGGGGCGAATTATTAATATCAGCTCTGTAGTCGGTAGCATGGGTAATGCCGGACAAAGCAATTATGCGGCTACTAAAGCGGGTGTTGCTGGTTTTGCGCGGTCCCTTGCAGCCGAGATTGGTTCTCGTGGAATTACCGTAAATACTGTGGCTCCGGGTTTTATTGATACAGATATGACCAAGGTGTTGCCAGAAGCTCAGCGCGAAGCGCTACTTGGTAAAATCCCCTTGGGCCGTCTTGGTCAGCCCGAAGAAATCGCATCTGTGGTAGCCTTCCTGGCAAGCGATGCGGGAGGATATGTCACTGGTGAGACAATTCATGTCAATGGCGGCATGTACATGACCTGATGTTTGTTTAAAAATACTTCTTTAACTCATTGATTTTAGGAGTATTTTGTTATTTGCTGATGGTGGTGCAGGGCCGTACATTACATCCCTAAAAACTTGGGGTACAATGGCCTCTGAATTATCCAAAAGCTGTGTGAGCCGGTCGTTATCACCGTCAATTAAGTTGGTGAAATAACAATAACGACTAAAACAGATTTTTACCCACTAGGAGTTAAATTGAATCATGAGCAGCATTGAAGAGCGCGTTAAAAAGATCGTTGCTGAACAACTGGGCGTGAAGGAAGAAGACGTAAAGCCTGAAGCCTCTTTTGTTGAAGATCTGGGCGCGGACTCACTCGACACAGTTGAGCTGGTTATGGCTTTGGAAGAGGAATTCGAAACTGAAATCCCTGACGAAGAAGCCGAAAAAATCACTACTGTTCAGCTGGCAATGGATTATATCAAGGACAACCTTGGTTAATTCCTGCTGGGTAGTTTAGGCGCGAACAGCATAGTGTCTGTACGTAGCCAAGCGATTCTGAGAGCCGTTCTATGTTACATAGCGCGGCTCTCTTTTTATGAGCACTATGGAATTGTGACTGCTGGCCGAATGTTGTTTCCCTCACCGTACGGGGGAGTGCAGCGGCCGCAAGAGTTTCGGGGGGACCGCAGTGTCGCACAGAAGAGTTGTTGTAACCGGAATGGGCGTAGTCAGCCCGTTGGGTAACACCGTAGGAGAAACTTGGTCTGGCATTCTGAAGGGGGCCATTGGCGCAGCTCCGATAGAAACCTTTGATGTTTCAGCTTTCTCAACCCGCTTTGCAGCTACGGTAAAAGATTTCGATCCCACTCCTTATATGCCCGCGAAAGATGCGCGCAAGATGGATACTTTTCTGCAATACGGTTTGATTGCAGGTATCCAGGCTATGCAGGATAGTGGTCTGGAGGTGAGTGGCGAGGGTGCCCAGCGCATGGGGACCTGCATTGGCTCCGGAATGGGTGGCATTATGGCCATCGAAGACAATGCGATGTTAATTGCGGAGAAGGGACCTCGCCGCGTATCGCCTTTCTTTGTGCCTGGTGCCATTATTAATATGGTCGCTGGTAATCTGTCTATTAAGTACGGCCTGCGTGGGCCGAACCTTGCGGTGACCACGGCGTGTACAACAGGCACTCATGCGTTGGGCCTTGGCATGCGTACGATTCAGTATGGTGATGCCGATGTGATGGTGTGTGGTGGTGCAGAAATGGTGACCACTCCTGTCGGGCTCGGTGGATTCTGTGCAGCTAGGGCGCTCTCGACACGTAACGATGATCCCCAAACTGCCAGCCGTCCTTGGGACAAAGGCCGGGATGGTTTTGTTCTGGGTGAGGGGGCTGCAGTACTTGTGCTGGAAGAGTATGAGCATGCCAAAGCACGTGGTGCGAATATCTATGCGGAATTGAGCGGTTTTGGTATGAGTGGTGATGCCCACCACATGACGTCGCCACCGGAAGATGGTGCGGGTGCGGCGCTATCTATGCAGAATGCGCTCAAGGATGCAGGCATGAATGCTGATGAGATCCAGTATATCAATGCCCATGGCACCTCCACTCCTCTGGGGGATAAAGCGGAAATCGAGGCTGTTCAGAAGGTTTTTGCAGGTAACACTGAAAAACTAGCTGTTAGCTCCACTAAGTCTATGACAGGTCACCTTTTGGGCGCTGCCGGTGCGATCGAAGCGGTATTCTCTGTGTTGGCGCTACGTGACCAAATAGCCCCGCCCACGATGAACCTCTATGAACCAGATGAGGCGTGCGCCGATATTAATTTAGTGCCCCAAGAGGCGCAGCCAACAGCCATTGAGTCTGTGTTATCCAACTCCTTCGGGTTTGGTGGCACTAATGGCTCGCTGATTTTTAAGCGAGTCTGACCCTGCCTGCCCGCCGTAGGGCGGGCAACTCTCACCCCGAGGAGAGTATGTCCAAGTTGCCGCAGTTCTACCGAAAAGGGCGCCGGGCTAGCGAACTGGTGCCCGATAGTGACTATGCAAATGGAATCCTCGAAACCATGCGTTGTCACAACGGAAGTCTGCCGCTGTGGTCTCTACACCGATCTCGGCTGGTACGCAGCTCTGCCCTCAGCGCACTGCTTCTTTCTGATATTGACCGCTTTATTAAAAAATTGGCTGCTAAATGTAGTCAAAATGCAGCAGTTGCACGACTTCGTGTAGGGTTTGTCGATGGGCGTGAGTGCTGGGACTTAGCTTTCCTGCCCCTGATGCGAGGTCTTGAAGAGGAGCTTGGTGCTCGCCTGTATCCTTGCCGCACTAGGCTGCTCAGCTCGGAAAGTAAGAACTTGGGCTGCAAATTTTTGGATCGCAGTCGATATAATGCTGCGAGAGCCGAGCTGCCTGATGGTGAACGCCTCGACGGTTTGATATTTGATGATTCGGGCCGAGTAATTGAGAGCCTGCGCTGTAATCTCTTGGCGAGATTTGGAAATACTTGGGTAACTCCAAATTTGACCAGGTGTGGTGTTCATGGGGTTATGCTGGATTGGCTTTCCGGTCATATCCGGTGGCAGGAGCAGGATATGAACATCGAGACATTTTGTGAGGCAGATGAAGTGGTCCTGTGCAACAGTGTTCGCGGAGTAATACCTGTTGTCGAGATTATTGGCTATAAAAGTTGGTCGATAGGACCTGGTGCGCGGAGGTTACAGCAGTTGATCGTGGAAGCATTGTGGTGAAGAAAAAGCGGGCCGGCGCCCTCGGTAAGTTATGGAAGGCCTTTTTTGCCAGCGTTCTCCTGGCGTGCGTGCTGGTGGCAGCTTCTGCATGGGTGCTGCAGGCAGCCTTGGCGACACCGCTTCAGCTGCAGGAAAGCGGTTTACAGTTGCAGGTAGAAAAGGGCGGTAGTCTTTCGAAAACCCTCCGGGAATTGAAGATCAAAGGTGTAATCAACTGGCCGCGCCTGGTTCTCGCCTACGCCTACTGGGAAGGTAAAACCGATATTCACTCCGGGGAATATCTGGTGCCCCACGGTAGCACTGCTATGGATCTGATTGCGCGCCTGAATAGAGGAGAGGTCACCAGTTACCGGGTGACTCTGGTTGAGGGCTGGACGTTTCGACAAGCCCTGGAAAAAATCAGGTCCGGGCGGAATATTGTAAAATCTGAAGCGGGCAGAACTGTCAGCGCTGCAGCTAAAGCACTGGGGCTTGACGAAGGCGCTGTGGAAGGGTGGATCTTCCCGGATACTTATGTTTACCGATCCGGTACTACCGATATCGAACTCTTGCGAGAAGCTTATGAGCGAATGCGGCAGGTTCTTGAGGAAGAGTGGCAGGCTAAAGGGGATGACCTTCCTTACAAGTCCCCCTACGAGGCACTGATTATGGCTTCGCTGATAGAGAAGGAAACCGGGCAGCCTTCCGAGCGCAGCGAGATTGCGGGGGTTTTTGTTCGCCGGTTGCACAAGGGAATGAGGTTGCAGACAGACCCCACCGTGATTTATGGGCTGGGAGAGGATTATGATGGTAATCTTACCCGCGCCCATTTGCGCCAATCGACTCCTTACAATACTTATGTAATCGATGGGCTTCCACCTACACCGATTGCTTTGCCTGGACGTGCAGCTATTAGGGCTGCATTAAACCCGAAGCCGGGCAGGAGTCTTTACTTTGTGGGGAAGGGGGATGGCTCCCATCATTTTTCGACAACTCTGACAGAGCACAACCGTGCAGTGCGAGAGTATCAGCTGAAGCGACGAGCGGATTACCGCTCCAGTCCAGCAAAAGGAAATTAGTTACAGTGTCGCGCGGAAAATTTATAACCCTGGAAGGGGGTGAAGGTGTTGGTAAATCTACCAACCTGAAATTTATTACCCAATGGTTAACAGACCGTAATATTCCGTTTATTCAAACCCGTGAGCCTGGCGGTACGCCTTTGGCAGAACAGTTGAGAGAATTGCTCCTGGCGAAGCGTGAAGAGCCTGTGAATCCGACCGCTGAGCTGCTGATGGTGTTCGCAGCACGTGCCCAACATCTGGCCCAGGTGATCCTACCTGCGCTGGAGCGTGGTGAGTGGGTAATCTGTGATCGCTTTACAGATGCCACTTATGCGTACCAGGGTGGTGGTCGCCAACTGGACCGGCCACTGATTGAACAACTGGAAAATACTGTACAGGGTACATTGCGTCCCGACAAAGTATTGCTTTTGGACCTCGATCCGGAGATTGGCTTGCAACGAGCAGCGAATACCGGTGCTGCCGATCGTTTTGAAAGTGAGCATTTGGGCTTCTTTCAACGAGTGCGTCACGCCTATCGCAAACGTGCCGAGGCTTCACCTTCCCGCTACGCCATCATTGACGCCGGACAGCCCCTGCAGCAGGTCCAGCGGGATCTTGGTCAGGAGCTGGAGCGCCTGCTGATTTGATTCGGATATCCGCTTTCTTTGGCAAAGTGGGCGTGTTCATTTAAAAAATTTCCTGGATCTAAACTTGGCAATTGTCAGTGTCTGAAACATTTCAACATATACCTATCCCCGAGCTGTTGCCCTGGCAGGCCTTGCAGTGGCAGCGCATTGGAGCCCAGTGGCGGGCAGGGCGCTGCCCACATGCTTTACTGCTAACAGGGCAGGCTGGCCTGGGTAAACGCGCATTTGCTGAAGCTTTTTCTGCGTTGGTGTTGTGTGAACAACCGCAGGGTGGCCAGGCTTGCGGAGGCTGTAAAGATTGCCGCTTGTGGCAGGCTGGTTCCCACCCAGACTTCCTGAGAATAGAACCGGAAAAAGCCGGTTCTCCACTTAAGGTGGAGCAGGTTCGCCAATTGGGTGATTTTGTCTCGCGAACTAGTGGCCGCGGTGGGGCGCGGTTGGTCTGGCTGGCACCGGCGGAAGCGATGAATATCAATGCTGCTAATGCCCTGCTAAAAAATCTTGAAGAACCGGCGGCATCGGTTATTTTTTTGCTGATTAGTGATTCTCCTTCTGGGCTGTTGCCAACGATCCGCAGCCGTTGTCAGTCGATTACTTTTCCCTCTCCAGCAGAGGAAGTGGCTTTGCAGTGGCTGCACAATCAAGGCCTGGAAGAACAGCTGGCACGGCGTGCGCTGGCTCTGTCTGGTGGTGCGCCCCTGTTGGCGGCTGAGTTGGCAGAGCCCCAAGCCCGTGAAGTACGTGAAAAGTTCCTGCGGGAGCTCACGAGTATTGCTGAAGGGCGCGCCAGTGCTGTTGCAGTTGCCGGGCGTTGGGAGGCTCCTCCGGAGTGCACAGAAATAGAGCAGCTTCTGCAGTTTTGGCAGCAGTGGATCTCGCAAATGGCCCAGGTACGCAGTTGTGATTTGACCGGTGATGCCCAATTAATGGCGCTTTTACAGCGTTTACCTGGTGGTGGGGAGGAGGGTTTGCGTCCTCTCTTTGGGTTCTATGATCACCTACTGCAAGCGCGCAAAGGGTTAAAGAGCGGGGCTAACCCCAATCGTCGCCTGCTGCTTGAGGAGTTGATGATTCGCTGGGCAAGGCTCTTTACTGTCTAGTGCCGCTTTTCAGTAGGTTGCAAATTTATAATTACAGGTGCGAAAAAGATGAAAAAGCGCTGTTTCTGGACAGAATCAGTACGCTCAGATAAGTTAGCGCATCATTGAAGAACATTGAGGTTGAGCATGAAAGCCATGGGAGGCGGTGCCCGCAACGGCATCCTATCGCTGAAGATTCAAGACAAGTCAGTTCTCTACGCGGCTTATATGCCCTTTGTGAAGAATGGTGGCTTATTTATCAGTACCGATAAATCTTACAGTCTTGGCGATGAAGTGTTCCTGCTGCTGAGCCTAATGGATGAGCCGGAAAAGATCCCGGTGGCAGGTAAGGTGATTTGGATTACTCCGAATGGAGCCCAGGGTAACAGAACTCCCGGGATTGGGGTTCAGTTTGGCGATAAAGATAATATTGCGCAAAACAAGATAGAAACCTATTTGGCCGGTACGCTTGAGTCCAGCCGACCCACTCATACGTTGTAACTTACACATGCTCGTAGATTCTCACTGTCACTTGGACAGGTTAAAGCTCGATAAATTTGATGGTGACCTCGATGCGGTGCTTGAATTGGCGCGCGATCGTGGTGTTGGTAAGTTCCTTTGTGTTGGCATCAGCCTCGATAATGTCGACGCAGTTGTTGAAATCGCTTCTCGCTACCGCGATGTTGTCTGTTCGGTAGGTATCCATCCGCTCGATGTGGAATCTGGTTTGGCCGGTGTTGACAAGTTGATAGCAATGGCCGAACGTCCCAATGTGGTAGCGTTGGGAGAGACCGGCCTTGACTACTATTACAGTACAGAAACCAAAGATGTTCAGCAGCAGAGTTTTATCGCCCATTTACAGGCTGCAGGGAGTGCGCAATTACCGGTAATTGTGCATACCCGCGATGCACGTGAAGATACTATCGATTTGATCCGTACACATGGAAACCTGGAAACAGCTGGTGTACTGCACTGTTTCACTGAAAACTGGGAGATGGCAAGATCCGCCTTGGATCTTAACTACTACATCTCTCTGTCTGGTATTGTCACCTTCAAGAATGCTGGGGAGCTGCGCGATGTTGCGCGTAAGCTACCACTGGACCGCTTGCTGGTGGAGACTGATTCTCCTTACTTAGCGCCGGTTCCCTACCGGGGCAAAGCCAATATTCCAGCTTATGTGCGTGAGGTGGCAGAATTTATTGCCGAATTGCGTGGCATCCCCTACGAACAGCTGGCTGAAATAACTACAGAAAACTTTTTCAGATTATTCCCGCGGGCAGCCTAGCCTGATCCCGACTATAGGAAGTACCCGAATGATGAAGCAGCAGTTGCAGGTCATGCTGACCCTGCAAGATGAAATTAATACCGTGGTCAATGAAAATTGGCGGGCCCAGAATTTTGCCTGGTACCGGGCGATCTGGGTAGAGAGTGCAGAGTTACTTGATCACTATGGCTGGAAGTGGTGGAAAAAACAACAGCCGGAAATCGACCAAGTAAAGCTTGAGCTGGTAGATATTTGGCACTTTGGTCTTAGCCTGGAGTTGCAGCAGGGGTCACCTGAGAAAGTGGCTGAAACTATGCTGGGTGAAATAGAAAAGGGATTGCGGGCCCCAGGTGATTTTCGCGAGAACCTGGAATCTTTCACGCTCAATACTTTGGCCAGTAAGCAGTTCGATCTGGGTGGTTTTGCACAATTACTTGCAGATGTGGCAATGCCCTTTGCTGAACTGTACCAGCGATATGTTGGTAAAAATGTACTCAACCGTTTTCGTCAGGATAACGGTTATA
Organism: Microbulbifer sp. MLAF003; assembly: GCF_030012965.1. Taxonomy (NCBI): domain Bacteria; kingdom Pseudomonadati; phylum Pseudomonadota; class Gammaproteobacteria; order Cellvibrionales; family Microbulbiferaceae; genus Microbulbifer; species Microbulbifer sp. MLAF003. Next base: position 2,729,145 of record NZ_CP120232.1, on the reverse strand, counting down.
AAGAAGGCACTTATATAAAGAACTGGGCTGGTCGAGAAGACAATGAACACCTGGCAGAAATTGCCGGGCAGCTCGATCCTTCTGCGGCGGATTACAGTGACCAGGTCTATTGCTCTCTACAAGAGCGTTATCGAGAAATTGCACTGGCATAATCGTTCTTTTAATGCGTTGGTTGGACGATAAAGAAATTCACCAAGAAATTGAGCCAGTAATTCTATCGCTTGAGGTGAAATTTGCACACGAGGCCCTATAATGCGGCCGCTTACAAACGAGGAGAACTATCGTGAAAGCACCTGTTCGTGTTGCTGTTACCGGCGCCGCCGGTCAGATCAGCTATTCGCTGCTGTTCCGTATTGCTTCCGGCGAGATGCTGGGTAAAGATCAACCAGTTATTTTGCAGCTGTTGGAAATCACTCCGGCATTGGAAGCGCTAAAAGGCGTTGCCATGGAGCTCGAAGACTGTGCTTTCCCGCTGCTCGCGGGTATTGTACAGAGCGATGACGCTACTGTTGCGTTCAAAGACGCTGACTACGCTCTGCTCGTAGGTGCGCGCCCCCGTGGACCGGGTATGGAGCGTAAGGACTTATTGGAAGCCAACGCTGCAATTTTTTCCGCGCAGGGCAAGGCCCTGAACGATGTTGCCTCTCGCAACGTAAAAGTTCTGGTTGTTGGCAACCCGGCTAATACCAATGCCTTGATTGCCCAGCGCAATGCGCCGGACCTGGATCCACGCAATTTTACCGCTATGACCCGTCTGGACCATAATCGCGCATTGTCGCAACTGGCCAATAAGACTGAGTCCAGTGTTAATGACATTACCCACATGACCATCTGGGGCAACCATTCCTCCACTCAGTATCCAGACCTTCACCAGGTTAAAGTATCTGGCACCCCGGCAATGGATAAAGTGGAGCAAGACTGGTACGAGAACGACTTTATCCCAACCGTGCAGCAGCGCGGTGCCGCTATCATCAAGGCACGCGGTGCATCTTCTGCCGCTTCCGCGGCTAACGCCGCTATTGACCATATGCGCGATTGGGCGTTGGGTACTGCTGAAGGTGATTGGACCAGCATGGCTGTTTACAGCGATGGTTCCTATGATATTCAAGAAGGTTTGATTTACTCCTTCCCTTGCACCTGTAAAGGCGGCGACTGGGAAATCGTGCAAGGCGTAGAAATCAACGAATTCTCCCGCGAGAAAATGGCTGCTACAGAGCAGGAGCTGGCGGAAGAGCGTGATGCAGTAGCTCACCTGCTGCCATAATCGCAATGAATTGACAGCCTGTCGTTAGACAGGGTGGCATTAAAAACCCGCACAGCTAGTGCGGGTTTTTTTATGGTGTGACTTAAAGGTTGAACCAATGAGTCGCCCGCCGGATGTGGGCTTGGGATGCTGGCACTACACTGATTGTTAAGTGTTTGTCGGAAGCGTTTGCTATGGTCACAGAAGTCGGCCGCCACTCCTCCCGCTGTGCCTGTATTCTCTTACAGCCGAATCAATCCCTGTCGGTTTCTGGCAACTTATGGGTGTTTTTCTCTCTTGTTGCAGTCTCCTTGGGCATTAGCTTTGCCTTTGCCTTTGCTGGAGCCTGGATGATCCTGCCATTTGCCGGCCTTGAGATCCTGCTGTTGGGGGTTTTGTTTGCCTACGTGTGCATGGAGGGAACACGTCGTGAGGTTATACGAATTAATAATGAGCAGGTGGTTTTTGATTGCTGTAAGGGCTTTAGGCAGCAGAGTGTTTACCACCGCGAGTTTTCCCGAGATAAGCTGGCCCTTCTTGTTCGTATGGGGGCGAGCTCCGCTGAACCGGCCAAAGTGAGCTTCAGTGGGCCTGAGGGCTGCCTGGAAGTGGGGGAGTTCCTCACTGATGCGGAGAAGGCTGAGCTGGTACAGAAGCTGGGTCGGATCGGTATCATTGCTCGCAAGGAGCAGGAGTTTCATTTACGTCAATTCTGATTTCTCAGCAGTACTGGCGTCCTCCTTATCCACTTTTCGATATAATCCCCGACAATATTTGTAACTACTCCCCAGGGGATTTCTTATGGCTTTTCCCAAAATCGGCAATTTAGCACCGGCTTTTACTCTTACCAACCAAAGTGGTGAGAAGGTTTCTCTTAAAGACTTTCGTGACAAAAGTAATGTTGTGCTTTATTTCTACCCGAAAGCTCTGACGCCAGGTTGTACCACCCAAGCCTGTGGTATCCGCGATAGTAGTAGTGACTTTGAAAAACTTAATACCGTGGTTCTCGGAGTCAGCCCGGATCCAGAAGCCAAGCTGCAACGTTTTATCGACAAGCACGAACTCAATTTTGATCTCCTGTCTGATGAAGATCACAAGATCGCGGACAAGTATGGCTGTTGGGGCTTGAAGAAATTTATGGGTAAGGAATATATGGGGTTGATCAGAACTACCTTTATTATTGATCAGACCGGCCGCTTGCGTCATATCATTGATAAAGTCAAAACCAAGACTCACAGCGAGGATGTCCTTAACTGGATTGGGGAGAACCTTGATTAGTTAATTCGGCGTAAGTGATAGTTTAGCGGGTGCTCTGGGTGCCTCTGGGCCCTGCTTTTTGGTGTTTGGCATGGAAAACGAGCACTGCAGCCATGTATTTCTGCCCTATACAGCACAATAAGATGAAAAAAACCGCTGTCGTCCCTTGCATTCTCAATTCTTGGTCTATACTGGTCGTTGTAAAGGAAAGGTGCGCCGGCGAGAGAGTGTGTCTCTGTGGGGTATTGCCGGAGCGGTTAGTTTAAAAATTGTACATCTCTGTGAAGGATTCGATGTCTGTTTTTGGTGCATCCCGCATCGAGTGGTAGCCCGCTGAAGAAGTTGGTGTTGGAGTGGGCAGGGGCAATCGGGATTCGCTTGATGCGGACATAGAAAAATAACTGCGGCTCACGGAACTCAAAAGGAGCAGCTCGATGAACCATACTCAGCCCGACCAGACTTCGCTCTCTGAAGATAAATCCCTTCAGCAGGCTAGGATATCCGGTGATCCGAATATCCTCGACCAGCTGCTGGCTCCCCCCGAGGCTACCAGCTTTGGCATTGCTGCCAGAGTGATCGATGTGCTTGAGCAGCGCATCGGTAAGGCCTCTCTCGCAATTCGCCCCGTTGCTTCCGACTTAAGCATGTCTACCCGGACACTGCAGCGTCGTTTACAAGAGCACAATCTGAGCTTCGCCTCACTGCGCGATCATGTGCGTTTTCGCCATGCAGTGCACTTCCTGAAGGATACTGCGCTCAGTGTTGATGGAATTTCAAGGATTCTGGATTTCTCCGACAGAACCAGCTTTACCAGCGCTTTTAAACGTTGGACCGGTATGTCGCCTACTGGCTATCGACGCCAGGTTCGCCAGCGCTTTTAAGTGGAAATTGGTTTGGCCGATCTTGCTCTGGTCGGCCCGATCCGTTGCCTCGACGGGGTAAACCCGTTAGAGTTGGCGGCAATTTTATAGGCTGACTCTTTGAGGTTTTGCATGAGCTTTTTATTCCCTCTGCGATGGCACAGCAGGCAGCGCCGGCACCACAAGGTAATCCAATGATTACCTTGCTGATGTTTGCAGGCCTGTTCGCGTTCATGTGGTTTTTTATTATTCGCCCTCAACGCAAGCGTCAAAAGGAGCACCAGGAGCTGGTTGGTGCCCTGAAAAAAGGTGATGAAGTGGTGATGAGCAGTGGTATGCTCGGTCGTGTTGATAAGGTGGATGAGGACTACATTGTTCTGGAAGTTGCGGACAACATGTCCTTGAAATTCCAGAAAGTGGCAGTTCACGCTGTTTTGCCAAAAGGCACAATTAAAAAGATCTGATAGCCTTTTGGCTTGATCTTACAATTGTCCAGTTGAGAAAGCCCGGCGATTGCCGGGCTTTCTCGTTTCTGTGAGATTGATTCTTTGCACTCTATGTTATCCCTTATAGAAAAAATCTTTTGGAAGAGCAGTGCAAGCTAATAGTCAGCGTGAATCGAAGCCCGCGATAATCCAAAAAATAATGGGCTTTTCAGAATTATACAAAATTCAGGTGGGTACTCGAATTATGACGAAGGCTGTTTTCGTCTTTAAGTAACCCTTTCTACGACCGCAATTTTGTAAAAACAGACAGAGCAACGACGCCAATATTAGCCCTGTCCATAGAAAAGGAGTCTCTTGTGCCCAAAAGCCTGCCTGTCGAGTTGCCTGAGCGCCTTTGTCTTGGCAACCTGCCAACACCACTGCAGCCTCTTGATCGAATCAGTGAGCGTTACTCCCTTCCTTTTGGTGGCCCCAGAATCTGGGTAAAAAGGGACGATCTGACTGAATTTGGGATGTCTGGTAACAAGCTGCGAAAGCTGGAGTTTGTAGCGGCAGAGGCACTCAGCCGGGGTTGTGACACTTTGATTACCTGTGGGGGGATTCAATCCAACCACTGTCGAACAACGGCACTTGTCGGTGCGCGCCTAGGGCTTGGAGTACACCTTATTTTGCGGGGAGAGCCTGATACTTTAGTGGATGGGAACTTGCTTCTGGACCATCTCGCTGGTGCAAAAGTATCTATCTATCCGCCCAAAGAATATACAGCTGAACTTGGAAGGAACTTTGCTTATTGGCAAGAGGAATATCTGGGCCTGGGGCATCGCTCCCTTTGTATTCCCACTGGCGCTAGTGACGGGCTGGGGATTTGGGGGTACCTGTCTGCTTCGCAGGAGCTAATAGAGGATTGTCACAGCCAAGGCTTTGAGCCAGAGTATATTGTAAGTGCCACCGGCAGTGGTGGAACTCAGGCAGGTTTGACCCTGGGTTGCCAGTTGCTTCAAGTTAAAACGAAGGTCACCGGGTACGCAGTATGTGATAGTGCAGCCTACTTCGAGGACAAAGTTCGCGAGGATATCTTTCACTGGAGCCGCTTGACGGGAAACGAGATCAATCTTTCATCTCTCGAGGTTGATGTAAATGCGAATTTTATCGGGCCTGGGTATGGAGCAGCCGGTCCTGAGGTCTACCAGACAATCAATGAGGTGGCCAGCCTCGAGGGAATTTTGCTTGACCCCGTCTACACCGGCAAAGCCTTTCACGGGCTTTTACATCAGTTGCGCAATGGTAGCTATGAAGGTTGCAGCAATATAGTTTTTGTTCACACTGGCGGACAATTTGCTTTGTTTCCCTACCGGCAAAACTTTTCATTTCAAACGGTTTAACGCCCCTTTACTGTTCTAGTGCTGCGTAAGCTGCTAACCTGCGCAACAAATTACGGCTGTTGCTGTATATAAAACAATCAGAATTAATTCAGAGGAGTGGGGGTTAGCTTGGATTCCTTTAATCAACTGCTGCTGTCATTGGACGGCATGCTCGGTTCGGCACCTTGGTTTCCCTGGGTGTTGCTCGGGGTAGGTTTCTTTTTCACCATTTATCTTGGGTTCCCGCAAATTCGCTATTTCGGGCACGCAATCAAGATCGTCCAGGGTAAATACGATAAACCTGGTGATCCGGGTGATACCTCGCACTTCCAGGCTCTGGCTACCGCGCTTTCCGGTACCGTGGGTACCGGTAATATTGGTGGTGTAGGTCTTGCTATTTTCCTGGGTGGTCCGGCCGCACTGTTCTGGATGTGGATGACCGCCTTCCTGGGTATGACAACCAAGTTTGTCGAAGTAACGCTCTCCCATAAGTATCGTATTAAAGCCGCAGATGGCTACTACGCTGGTGGCCCCATGTTCTATATGGAGCGCCGCCTCAATATGAAGTGGCTGGCAGTCTTGTTTGCCATTGCTACAGTGATCTGCTCTTTCGGTACTGGAAGCCTGCCTCAGGTGAATAATATTGCTCAGGCAATGCATGACTCCTTTGGTATTGAAAAAGCCCTGACCGGTGGTGTACTCGCCATCCTGTTGGGTATGGTGATTATTGGCGGCATTACCCGAATCGCCAAGGTGACTTCCACTATTGTTCCTGCAATGGCGCTGATCTATGTGATTGGTGCACTGGGTGTGATTTTCTACAACATAGAAAATATCGTTCCCTCCTTTGTGGCCGTTTTCCGCGATGCCTTTACTGGCAGCGCTGCAGTAGGGGGCTTCTTGGGAGCCAGCTTCGCCTATGCCTTTAACCGTGGTGTAAACCGTGGCCTCTTTTCCAACGAAGCGGGGCAGGGCTCTGCGCCGATTGCTCACGCCGCTGCGCGTGCCGATGAGCCTGTTTCCGAGGGCATGGTCTCCCTGCTCGAGCCATTTATCGATACCATCATTATCTGTACCTTGACCGGCCTGGTAATCTTGTCTTCCGGTGTCTGGAGCGAAAAACATGAAAACCTGTTTGAGGGTGCGGATACTTATGTAGTGGAAGGGCGTTATGATGAAGGTAACCCCGAGGAGGTGAAGCAGTTATTTAACTACCTCAGTAGCCAGCCCAGCGATGTGAAACCCTATAATGGCTCGGTGGTTGTAACCGATGGTCGCCCGCTAAACGCTCAGGATTTTACCTTGATCCATGCGCGCTCTATCGCTGAAGACTTGGATTTCCGGGTGGGTGAAGATGAATTCAGCGGTGTACTTAATGTGGTGGATGGTAAGTTCGCCAATGAAGATGTGGATATTTGGGGAAATCCCTGGTGCACTCAGTGGCGCTTACCAATAAGGCTTTCCAGCGCGGTTTCTTCGGCGAGTATGGTGGCTTGATTGTTACCCTGGGAATTTTGCTGTTCGCTTTCTCTACCGCAATCGCATGGTCTTACTATGGTGATCGTTCCATGATCTACCTATTTGGCCCCAAAGCGGTTATGCCATACAGAATTGTGTATGTTATCGCCTTCTTCTGGGCGGCAATTGAGGATACGACTGTTATTTGGAATCTATCCGCTGTAGCCATTGTCATTATGACTCTGCCCAACTTGTTCGGTATTACCGTATTGGCGAAAGAGATGAAGAATACGGTGAAGGATTACTGGAAGGATCCCAGCCACAAATAGTGTGGTTCTTAGGGACTCTAACCTGAAGCGAAAAAAGGCAGCCTGATGGCTGCCTTTTTTATTGTTCGGTTCCGCTGGTATGGCAAGGGAATCGAACTCCTCAGCAGATATATTTACTCTGCTTGAGCACTCAGGGTGACACCGGAGTATGACTGATAGCCACGAATGCTGATATGCCAGGTACCGCTTTGCGGGTTGCTGATGCTGCAGCTTTCATCATTGCCCCACTTGTATGGACGGCAATCCCAGGTATTGCGAGTTGGTGCTGAACCATGGCGAACATAGAGATCTGCGTCACCACTACCGCCTGACATCGTTGCATTCAAGGTTGATGCACCACTGCCTACCTCCAGGGTGAAGTGCTGCCATGCATTCGCAGAGCCGGAAAGGTTAGTTTCCTCCCAGCCGTCTGAGTTGCCACCTCCGTCGTCACCTGTGAAGCTGCCTACCAGGCTGACACCGGAGAAGGAACTATAACCGCGCACCATGACGTAATAGGTACCTGCTTGCACGTCTGCATCGTCTATATTACAAGTCTCATTATTGCCCCCGCTGAAAGGACGACAGTCGTAACTGGAAGTAGTTGGAGCAGCGCCGAAGCGTACATAGAGATCTGCATCTCCACTTCCGCCAGACATAGCAAAGCTCAGGCCAGTAGCTCCTGCTGGAACTTCTAGAGTGTAATGAAGTTCATCACCAGAGCTGCCGGATAGGCCATCCACAGACTGACCATTTTCTAATTCACCGGGAGGGGGAGGAGTATCGTCACAGGTAACACCGACAGTATTGAAGGCTGCAGTAACGTCAGCCTTGGTGTATCCCAAGTCAACAGCCGCTTGCTCAACGCCACAGGCAGCTTCGTCATAGTCAGAGTTGGTTCCCCAGTACATCTGATTGGCAAGGACGAACACATCAAACGCCGTGCGGGTATTCCAGCCAGAGGTATTGGCTATCAGGTAGAATGCGCGGTTGTAAACCCCGGAGCTGTAATGCACATCCATGCCGTTATAGTAGTCATCGGCATGGCCGATGGAGCTTCCATCCTGGGTGGGGTCTTCAAAATAACGCAAGGCTCCACTGGACTTGAAAATCTGGGCTCCAACCAGCCAGTCGTTGCTACCGGTCATGAAGTACTCGGCGGCTTCACCTGAAATATCAGAGAAGGCTTCGTTGATACCGCCCGGCTGACCACTGTAAACAAGATTCGAGTTCTGCTCGGTGAAACCGTGGCTGACCTCGTGTGCTGTTACATCCAGGCTGACTAATGGGTAGAAGGTGTTACGGCCATCCCCAAATGTCATTTGGCTGCCATCCCAGAAAGCGTTTTCGTAATTGTTGCCATAGTGCACACGTAAACGCAGCTTCTGGGTCAACGGTGAGGTGTTATACCAATCGTTGAACATATTGAAGACCACACCTCCAAAGAAGTGGGCATCGTTCAGCGGTGAGTAGGCGCCGTTGATTTCCTTGTAATCATTATAAGGGCAGGTGAACTGGTGAACGCTGCCGCCGCTGGTACCGTGGTTCAAATCCACAGTTTCCACGTTAGTGGTATCCATGCGGCAGTTGGCATCCACTTCCATAGAGGGGAAGTCAGTGCCGTATTCATAGCGGCCAGTCTTTTGGTTGCCACCAGGGCCCTGAGCATCCTGGAACGTAAGGCCGTCCCAGTGCTTGATTACTTCGCCAGTCATGGCGTCAATGAAGTAGAAGGGGCGCCTGGGTTCTTCGCCGTATTCAACCCAGTTCACCAGATAAGCGAGACGAGCCTCATCTTGCTCATTAATGTAAACAAACAGCTCTTTTTTCTGGTTCTTGGCTTCCAGCTTCAGAACTGGCAGGGATAACGCTCCCTGCATAATTCCTTGTTGGGCTCGTTGAGTAATCTGGTGGTTCATTGCGCGATCGAGGGCGTTATCACCGTCAATAGATGCGCGGACAGTCGGTACTTCGATTTCCAGTCCTGTCAGAACGTCGCCGTGAACTTCAGTAATTAAACCCTGGCCTGAACTGGTTACGGTCTGTCCCCAAACCGGTATGCCTTTATGTGTCTGCTGATAGCGGGCAACAGTTTTTCCGCTTCCGAGGGTCCGCTCACGGACTTTTACCAGAGCCATATCGGACCCTGCGGCAGCGGTTAGCGTCTGCGGCGAGAGCATATCCGGTGTAGCGGGGATGCGATCGGCAGCCTGGGCACTTATAGCCAAAGCTAAAGTGCAGGTAACTCCTATTAGATGTTTCATTGCTAGCTTTCCCTTTATAACTTTTTATATGAAACCGGACGTCCGGGCCGGGAGATACCCTTATGGGTTACTACAAAAAAATGGCTGGTCGGTACGGGCCGGTCTTTTAGTGCGGTAAGACAGCAGAAGATAACCAGACGTCAGAGGTGGGACCGCACATGCGGTAATGACGTACGCTTTCTCAAACCTGTTACCCGATTTTAACGGGCAACCTGAGATTACCTTGCGTACGCATAGTGGCAACAAAAAGGTGATGATAAACCTATATATTTGAATTGTTTTCGATATTTTTGCTCAGGTAGTCACAAATCAGCAATTAATATCCTGCCGGAGAAATCCGAAAGATACGCCTAATTATTCCTGCTGAATGAGTGGGGTGCCAGTTAAATATTATTTTTAAAAAATAATGTGATCATTTTTAAGGTTAAACATTTAGAAGGAGGTACTCCCTCTCCCATGAGCTAATTACCCTGTTGAACTCCTCGTATTCATCGCGCTTAATTGCACTCCATGCTTTTACGAATTTCCTGCCAAACATTTCTGCTGCTTCTTCACACTCCAATAAAAGATTTAGGGCATGTTCTTGCGTGCGGGGTAGGGTGATGGGCTCCATGGAGCAGTCGCCCTGGTAAGGTGCGCTGGGTGCCACTTTATTGATCATCCCTAAATAGCCACAGGCGAGAGAGGCGGCAATGGCTAAATATGGATTGCAGTCAGCTCCTGGAAAGCGATTTTCCAGTCTTTTTCCTTGAGGGGAGCTGTCGGGAACTCGCAATCCAGTTGTGCGGTTGTCATAGCCCCAGTGCAGGCTGGTCGGTGCAGCCATTTCCGGAGTAAAACGTCTATAGGAGTTTACATTCGGGGCAAAAAAGCTGATAAATCCAGGTGTATATTTCTGCATGCCGCCAATAAAGTTTAAGAATGTTTCATTTTCTTTTTCATTTTTGTCAGTGAAAATATTTTTTCCGGTTTTTTCATTAATGACGCTTTGATGTAAGTGTAGTGCGCTGCCAGGCTCATCCTCCATCGGTTTCGCCATAAAGGTTGCATAAATTCCATGGCGCAGTGCAGTTTCCCTTACTGTCCGTTTAAAAGTGAAAACCTGGTCAGCGAGTCGTAAAGGGTCTCCATGCAGAAAATTTATCTCCATTTGCGCGGTGCCAGACTCATGGATAAGCGTGTCCACATCCAGGCCTTGTGCCTCACAGAAATCATACATATCCTCAATGATAGGTTCGTATTCGTTGGCCGCATCGATGCTATAAGATTGCCGGGTTTTTTCTGTGCGGCCAGAGCGACCAACGGGTGCGGAAAGTTTTTCATCCGGGTCTAAATTTCGTTTCACCAGGTAGAATTCCACTTCAGGGGCAACAATCGGCTTCCACCCTTTAGCTGAATATTTTTCTAGAACAAATTTGAGAATATTGCGTGTACTAATCGGATGGGGTCGACCATCGCGTGTATAGCAATCATGAATAATTTGAGCAGTGGGATCATTGGCCCAGGGGTTTAGGCGAACTGAATCGGGATCGGGTACCAAAAGCATATCCGTATCGGCCGGGTCTACCAGTTCGTTATGTTCATCGACGTAGTCGCCGGTCACAGTCTGAACCAGAATGCTTTCCGGAAGGCGGCTGTCCTGGGTGAGGAATTTGTCGGTTGGGGTGAACTTTCCTCTGGCATTGCCCGACATATCAGGTACCAGGCACTCCACCTCGGCGATTTGGTGCTCTGCAAGCCAGTTTGTAATCTTCCGCATCTTAGCCCCTTAGGTAAAATGACCTCTCCCTGTGGTGACTTCAGTATACGCTTGGGCGCCTGCTTGCGTTGTTGTGAGCGAGGGCTGGGGAAAGGGCGCTGCAGATTAATGTGTAGGGTTGACTATGATTGTGACAAAAAGCCTGAGTTAGTATTCAGGAGTGTGTTGTTGCTAATCTTATAAGTTAGTGCTTTTCGGGCGCTCTTATCAGCTCAGGGAATTATTTTAATGAAAGTGCTGAGTGGACATACAGAATCGTACTACGCTGCGAGTGCCAATATGGCTCTCGAATACCCCTTGCTAAATGGGGATATAGAGGCGGATGTCTGTGTGATTGGCGCTGGATACACCGGTCTATCTACGGCACTGCACTTGGCTGAGAGAGGCTATAAGGTTGCGGTGCTTGAAGCTGAGCGAATATCCTGGGGCGCTTCTGGGAGAAATGGTGGTCATGTTGGGGTGGGCCAACGCCGCTGCCAAAGTGATCTGGAGGAAATGTTTGGCGCCGATATTGCGGCCCGGCTCTGGAAGTTCAGTATCGAGGCGGTGCAACTAGTTGAGCGGTTAATTGTTAAGCATAATATCCCCTGTGATCTCAAACGCGGCATTATGCACCTGGCAGCCAAGCCCAGTCATGATAACTATCTGCGTAAGGAAGCGGAGCTGTTGCGGGATCGCTATGGCTACCAGGGGGTGCGATACGCGGATGAGCAGGAAGTACAGGAGCTGGTTGGCTCCACGCGTTATCTCGGAGCTCAAATTGATAGCGATTCGTTGCACCTGCACCCACTAAACTATGCACTGGGGTTGGCAGCGGCCTGTGTTGGGATGGGGGTAAAACTTTTTGAACACAGCAGAGTGCTGCGTTATCGAGGTGGAAGTCCCTGTGAGATCGTAACTGCCAAGGGGCGAGTCAGGTCACGCAATGTGGTGCTGGCTTGTAATGCTTACTTAGGTAAACTCGAACCGCGCATGGCAGGCAAGATAATGCCTATCAATAACTTTGTAATCGCCACCGAGCCTTTGCCCGATTCACAGGCACAAGAGTTGATTGCCAACGATCACGCGGTACAGGACACGCTTTTTGTTATCAATTACTGGAAGCTCTCAGGCGATAACCGCTTGATCTTTGGCGGTGGTGAGAATTACACGACTCGCTTCCCAGCTGATATTCGCAAGTTTGTGCGTAAAAACATGTTGAAGGTATATCCGCAGCTGGAGAGGACTCACATTGAGTATGGCTGGGGAGGGGCTTTGGCAATTACTTTGAACCGCATGCCACACATGGGCAGGCTGGAACCCCATATTTATTACAGTCAGGGGTATTCCGGGCATGGGGTCCCCACGGCTACGTTTGCAGGTAAGGTCCTTGCTGAGGCAATTGCTGGGATCGAAGAGCGCTTCGATATTATGGCCAGGATACCAACAGATACCTTTCCTGGCGGCACCCTGTTACGTTGGCCGGGGCTTGTGTTGGGTATGTTCTATCACAGTATGATGGATAGGTTTGGGCGGTAGTTGCTACCTCGGCATTTCGGAGCCTTGTCTTGCCACCAGCGAGGATGACCAGGACAATTATCTTCTTGGTGGATATCTCTATAGTCTTCTGCTCGTGAAAGGCCCCTGTATACCACTCGACTCCCGAAGAGATCGGTCTATGTCTCTAACTCTGGCTGTGCTTGTAATGGGGGTTTCCGTAGGCTCTCCCTAGCATTGTTTTTTTCAATAATCATGAGACACTCCATTGCAGGCTTAAGTTATGCGGGATGGAGCTCAATCCTATGAGTTGGATTGGCGGCGCGGCGGGCTGCTTATCGGTCATTTGGTGGAAATTTATCAGCGTATAGAGGTTGCATGCCCACCGAATGAGTTGAACGGCCTTCTAAAGTTTGTTTTAGAAGTTAGCGATGCCCAATTGCTGGTGGCGAGCCAAGAGGTATGTCTAAGTGTACTCTGGAAGATTTACGGCGGGTGCTGGGTGCCCTGCTGGAAAAGTGGTATGGCAACAAAAGGCCCGCTGGGCATGAGTATGTGGAGGGGCCTTGATGGATGCTCGACCCGATAAGTTGGTAATTGCAATTTCTTCGCGTGCATTGTTTAACCTGGGTGAGAGCCACCAGGTATTTGAGGAGCAGGGGTTACAAGCCTTTTCCCGTTACCAGATTGACCGGGAGAACGATGTGCTGGATAAGGGAGACGCTTTTCCTCTTGTTGAGAAGTTATTAAAGATTAATGAGCTGCTAGAGGGAGAGCCCCGGGTTGAAGTGATATTACTTTCCCGCAACAGTGCTGATACCGGCTTGAGGGTGTTTAACTCCATCGAGCACTATGGTTTGGATATTACCCGTGCAGCTTTTTGTAATGGCGAGAGCCCTTACCGCTATATCGGCCCCTTTGGCTGTAATCTGTTTCTGTCTACAGATGGGCTGGATGTCCAGCGTGCACTGGAGCAGGGGGTGGCTGCGGCTACCTTGGTGGCAGGTGGGAGTCGCGAGTATCGGGATGACGTGCTGCGTTTTGCATTTGATGGCGACGCCGTTATTTTTTCTGATGAGGCTGAGAGAATTTATAAGCGCGATGGCCTTGCCGCTTTTGCGAAGGCGGAGCGGGCTTCAGCCCAGGAACCACTTGGCGGGGGTCCATTTAAAGGGTTCCTTGAGGCCCTGCAAAAGCTCCAGTCGGAATTCGGCCTGGATTCCTGTCCTATTCGTACTGCCTTGGTTACTGCGCGATCTGCGCCGGCTCATGAGCGAGTGATTCGCACCCTGCGGGCCTGGAATATTCGTGTAGATGAGTCGGTGTTTCTGGGTGGGTTGCCAAAAGGCGAGTTCCTGCGTGCTTTTGGGGCCGATGTCTTTTTTGATGATCAGCCGACACATTGTGCCTCAGCCGCGGAGCATGTTGCCACGGGACATGTGCCCCACGGTATTGCCAATGCTGAAGCCTGATCAAAGAATCCCGCCAGAATGGGATTTATCTCTCAAAGTCGATTGACACTAGCTCCTCTTCACCGGATATTCATCTGTCTGTTGGCCCGGGCTCTAATTCGCTGCTATTCTTTTCGCGCATAACTCAATGTGTTTTTTATAACAAACAATTTATCTGTCAGGGTTGCGCTCGTTCTGGGGCGGGGTGATTGATAGTAAGGGAGGACCTATGAAGCTGCAGCAGTTGCGATATATCTGGGAAGTGGCGCATCACGATCTCAACGTTTCTGCTACTGCGCAGAGTCTCTACACTTCTCAGCCGGGTATCAGTAAACAGATCCGCTTGCTTGAAGATGAGTTAGGTGTCGAAATCTTCGCTCGCAGCGGCAAGCACCTTACAAGGGTCACCCCTGCTGGTGAGGCAATTCTTAAGACGGCCGGCGAAATCATGCGCAAGGTTGAGAATATCAAGCAGGTTGCGCAAGAGTTTAGTAATGACAAGAAGGGCAGTCTGTCTGTTGCCACCACTCACACCCAGGCTCGCTATGCATTGCCCCCGGTTATCAAGCTGTTTATTTCCCGTTATCCGGAAGTGTCCCTCCATATGCATCAGGGCACTCCAATGCAAATTTCAGAAATGGCAGCGGATGGCACTGCGGATTTTGCAATTGCCACTGAAGCGTTGGAATTGTTCAGTGATTTAGTGATGATGCCGGTTTATCGCTGGAATCGCTGTGTACTGGTGCCGAAAGACCACCCCCTGTGCCAGGCCAGCAAACTGGATCTTGAGGAGGTTGCAAAGTACCCAATAGTGACTTATGTATTCGGCTTCACTGGTCGTTCAAAACTAGATGAGGCCTTTCTGGAAAAAGGACTGTCACCGAAAGTGGTATTTACTGCTGCTGATGCGGATGTGATCAAGACCTATGTGCGCCTTGGCTTGGGGATTGGTATTGTGGCGGATATGGCAGTGGATGGAGAGGATGAGGATCTGGTAGCGCTGGATGCCAGCAATTTGTTTGAACCCAGCGTGACAAAGATTGGTTTCCGAAAAGGAATTTTTCTACGCGGTTTTATGTATGAATTTATCCAGCAATTTGCCCCGCATCTAACCCGTGAGCTGGTTGATCAAGCGGCACATGCTGGGAGTCGTGCAGAGGTTGATGCGCTGTTTTCTGGCATGGAACTGCCAGTTTACTAGTCCAGCTATTTAAGAGGCCATGCTTTAAAGGTAGAGGCTAGGAGGCCTCTACCTGAATCATTGGTTGCAGTACTTCTTTGGCGAACTTGAAATAAACGGTATAAATCACCGCTTCCTGGCCTTCCCGCTCAACGACAAAAAAGGGTGCGCGCTCTACTTTGTATTGCTGGGCGATTTTTATTCCGGCGCTCTGTGGGTCGCGCACATCGGCTATCAGCGTCTGGTCGATAAACTTGAGCTGATCATTTCCCTCCAGCTTTTCCTGCACGTCGCGGCACTTGGCGCAGGGAGAGCCATCGGCGAGTACTTTTTTGACCAGTGTGATCTTCACAATAAATTCCTTGATCCGTTATAAGCACCGAAATTGGAGCTATTAACCACGAATTTATCAGAAGGTCTAATAACATTGAAATATCGATCCAGGATAGGGCTATAACCAAAAACTGTAGTCTCACTACAGGAATTGGTGCCAAACGCGGAATTGTCAGCTTCCCATAATCCTATTAGCGTAAAAACTGCTCAGTGGTATCTAAAAGCAGGCGCACCTTGGCTAAGCATTCGCGATGTTCTGCCGCAGGATCCGAGTCTGCGACAATGCCACCGCCCGCTGCGCAGGTTATGCGCCCATTGCTAGCACTGAAAGTGCGGATAGCAATATTGGTGTCAGCTCGGCCACAGCTACTGACGTAGCCGATGCTACCGCAATAAATGCCACGGGGACTGGACTCAAGCTCGCGGATGACTTCCATCGAGCGCCTTTTAGGTGCTCCGGTAATCGAGCCTCCAGGGAAGCAAGCTGCGAGGAGGTCACTGTAAGCAGAGTCCTCTGACATCTCGCCGGTAACAACACTAACGAGGTGGTGAACATTCGCGAAGCTGGCTAGCTGAAACAACTCTGGTACACGCACACTGCCTTTACGACACAACTTACTAAAATCATTGCGGAGTAGATCTACGATCATTAGGTTCTCGGCGCGATCCTTGGGGCTCCTCTGCAGGGTGAAGGCTGCTCTCTGGTCCGCTAGCGGGTCGGCAACCCGGGCAGCAGTGCCTTTGATTGGTTCTGTGCGCAAGCTGTCGCCATCTGCGCGGATAAAACGCTCCGGCGACATGCTCAGTAGGCTTCCCTGAGCTAATTCCATATAGGCAGAAAAGGGACCCGCGACCCGTGTGCGCAGGGCCAGGTAGGCACTGAAGGGGTCGCCTTCATAGGGGGCGCAAAACCTTTGCGTGAAGTTTGCCTGGTAGACATCTCCTGCGGCGATATATTCGAGAATGCGTTCAATCCGAGCGCGATATTCCTCAGCGCTGAACTCATGTTCAAATGGGGCCAGCAGGCGGAACTCCGCCGTGTTCAAAGGCTTTTCCCAGGTTATCGAGTTAAAACGCTCGGTCAATTCTTGCACTTGTCGAGGTGGGCAGGCTGGGTGGAATACCAGGTGGCAGCTGCCTAATTGGTGGTCTGCGATATAAGCCCAGCCATAGAGACCAAAAAAGCCTGCCGGTAAATCGGTAGGGCGGGTGTCCGATGGAAGATAGTTGCCCTCTACCCCAAGTTCATATCCCGCATAGCCGATCACTCCGCCGCAAAAAGGCAATTGCGAGTCCCGCTCCTGTGGGCACAGCTCGCAGGTCAAGTCATCCAGCTGTGAAAAGGGGGCTGGGCTATTTGCATGCAACTCGAGGGTGCTGAGGGGGTCGGCGCTGATGATGTCATAGCGGCCTCCACCAATGGGTCGGCCACTGTCGAGCCATACCGGTGCGGGTAGGTCGGCCACTGCGGCAAAGGCCGCTGCTGTGTTCAGGGAATAGGGCAGGGAGACAATTTGCATATCAAAACATGGCTGTCCGGAAGACGGCGCACACTACACATTTTGTGGCGGCGTGAAAAGTCCGCGTGGTTCTTTAGTCAATTCTGCGTTCGATACCGGCTTGTGACATTAAGCGCGTCGCAAGCTCCTCCACTGAAAGCTGTGTGGCATTGAGAAAAGGCACTTGTGCCCTTCGCAACATCTGCTCCACTTGGCGCACTTCGAATTCACATTGCTCCTTAGAAGCGTAGCGGCTATTGGCGCGTCTTTCCTGCCTAATTTGCATCAGGCGCTTGGGATCTATGGTCAGACCAAATAACTTGCGGCGATAAGGGCGCAAAATCTTTGGCAGTGTGGTGGAGTCCATGTCCTCCTCGGTAATGGGGTAGTTGGCAGCACGTAGCCCAAACTGCAGTGCCAGGTACAAGCAGGTGGGCGTTTTGCCGGACCGGGATACGCCGAGCAGTATCACGTCAGCCTGCTCAAACTCACTAACCCTGCGTCCATCATCGTTGTCGATAGCAAAGTGCACCGCATCAATGCGCTCACTATAGCGGCGGTTGTCGGCAATGCCGTGGGAGACATTGACGGTCTGTGCCGGGTCTCTACCGAACAGGTTGGCTAATGGTGTCAGGTAGTTTTCGAAAACATCCAGCATCAAGGCGGGACTTTGGTGTAACTGATCGCGGATCTGGTCAGAAACGATACTGGTAATAATGATCGGTTGGAGGCCCGATTCTTTAGCAGCTTTTTCAATCCGCTGAAGTGCTAGCTGTACCTTCTCGTTAGAGTCGATATAAGGCAGGGTTACCTGTTCCACATGCTGGTCCTGGAACTGGGCCAGAAGGCTGTGACCGATAGCTTCCACAGTGAGACCGGTTCCGTCGGAAATGAAAAAAGCGGTGCGCTTGTCTTTTGCCATAATTCTTCTCTATCTGTTGGCAGGTTGCCGGGCGGCGAAAAGGCGCCCAGTATAAAAGGGGTGGGACAAAAGGTCTTTTATTCCGTGATACTGAAATTTTTGTAGAAAATTTACAACATTTTCAACGTATTTTACGGGCTATTTTTTACAAGACTCATCCTTATAATCAGCGCCCACTAATACCTGATTTCAGAGGGGCTTCACTTGACGAACTTCACCATCGACTTCGCAAAACTGGGTATGGACGATGTCGACAAGGTCGGCGGTAAAAACGCATCACTCGGTGAGATAATCTCTTCACTTGCCGGTGCCGGCGTGAGTGTACCGGGCGGCTTTGCAACTACCGCGGAGGCCTTCCAGGCTTTCCTCGCCCACGAACAGTTAGAGCAGCGAATCGCCGAGCGTTTGAAAGGGCTGGACGTTGGTGATGTTGTGGAACTGGCGAAGGCCGGCGACGAAATTCGGAACTGGATTCTGCAAACGCCATTCCCCGCTCAGCTTGAAAAAGAGATTCGTGATGGATACGAGGCTTTGGGCGGTGGTGAGACGGCTGTCGCTGTGCGCTCCTCCGCAACAGCAGAAGACTTGCCGGATGCCTCTTTCGCAGGCCAGCAGGAGACTTTCCTAAACATCCGCGGAGTTGATGCGGTTTTGCAGGCGGTTAAGGAAGTTTTTGCTTCTCTCTATAACGATCGCGCTATTGCTTACCGGGTACATACGGGTTATGCGGATGTGGGGGTAGCCCTGTCTGCTGGTATTCAGCACATGGTGCGCAGTGAAACTGGTGCTGCCGGTGTAATGTTTACCCTGGATACAGAGAGCGGTTTCCGCGATGTAATCTTTATCACTGCTGCCTTCGGTTTGGGCGAGACAGTGGTGCAGGGTGCGGTAAACCCTGATGAATTTTATCTGTACAAGCCTGCCTTGGATACTGGTCGCCCTGCGATTTTGCGCCGCAACCGCGGTAGTAAAGCAATCAAGATGGTATACGACCAAAGTGGTGAGTGCGGCCGTTCTGTTAAAACTGTTGAGGTGGCAGAAGAAGATCGCCAGCGTTTTGCTCTAAATGATGAAGAGTTGACCAGCCTGGCTGTGCAAGCTCGCAAGATTGAAGAGCACTATGGTCGGCCGATGGATATCGAGTGGGCCAAAGACGGTGACACCGGTGAGTTGTTTATTGTTCAGGCTCGTCCAGAGACAGTTCGTTCTCGCGATCAGGGTACCAGTATTGAGCGTTACAGCCTGCAGGAGCGTGGAGAGGTATTGTGTGAGGGCCGCGCGATTGGCCAGCGCATTGGCGCCGGCCGGGTGCGTAAGCTGAAGTCTGTTGAAGATATGGCGGCGATGCAGGATGGTGAAGTCCTGGTGACGGATATGACCGATCCAGACTGGGAGCCAGTACTGAAGAAGGCCAGTGCGATCGTTACCAATCGTGGCGGCCGTACCTGTCACGCGGCCATTATTGCTCGTGAGCTGGGTATTCCCGCGGTGGTCGGCTGTGGCAATGCTACCGAGCTGCTGGAAAGCGGCACTCCGGTGACCGTATCCTGTGCTGAGGGGGATACTGGTTTCGTTATGTCTGGAGAGCTGGATTTCCAGCGTGAGGAAACTGAAGTTTCCGAAATGCCGGATCTGCCATTTAAGATTATGCTCAATGTAGGCAACCCGGATCGCGCATTTGCTTTCAGCCACCTGCCCAATCAGGGCGTAGGCCTTGCACGCTTAGAGTTCATCCTCAACCGCATGATCGGTATTCACCCAAAAGCTCTGCTGGAGCTGGACAGCCTGCCGGAGGACCTGCAACAGAATATCCGTGAGCGCATTGGTGGCTATGCTTCTCCTGAAGACTTTATTGTTGAGAAGCTGGTTGAAGGTATCGCCACCTTGGCCGCTGCTTTCGCGCCTAACCGTGTCATTGTGCGTTTGTCAGATTTTAAATCCAATGAATACGCACACCTGGTTGGCGGCCAGTTGTATGAGCCTAGTGAAGAAAATCCGATGCTTGGCTTCCGCGGCGCTGCCCGTTATCGCTCTGAAGATTTCCGCCAATGCTTCGCTCTCGAATGTCGCGCATTGAAAAAAGTACGCGATGAGATGGGGCTGACCAATGTTGAAATTATGGTGCCCTTCGTACGTACACCGGAAGAGGCTGAGGAAGTTGTTGGCCTGCTTGCAGAGAATGGCCTGCGCCGCGGGGAAGGTGGACTCAAAGTCATTATGATGTGTGAGCTGCCTTCAAATGCCCTGCTGGCTGAGGAGTTCCTGCAGCATTTCGATGGTTTCTCTATCGGTTCAAATGACCTGACTCAGCTCACCTTGGGACTGGACCGAGACTCCGGCCTGGTGGCTGATCTATTCGATGAGCGCAATCCGGCAGTAAAGGCTCTGCTGTCCCGCGCTATCCAGGCTTGTAAGAAAGCCGGCAAATATGTGGGCATTTGCGGTCAGGGCCCTTCTGACCACAAAGACTTTGCCCGCTGGTTGATGGATGAAGGGATAGACAGTGTTTCCCTCAACCCGGATACCGCTGTAGATACCTGGCTATTCCTGGCGAACGAGGAAGCCTAATTTCCTCGCCGATGCGGCCCTTATTGGGCCGCTTTTCTATTTTTCAGTCTAAAACCTGGCTAAAATTTTTTTGCACAAACGCAAAGCGCCCCTGGCCAAAAATTAGGCTTCTGTTGCTGCTTCTCTCGATATCCTCGAAATTTGTCCTGCATTCTTTGTGTGAGACTTGCAGATCACACGCTACCTAAAAAATTCAAACCTCTATGCTTTTTCACCCAGAGAATTATTCATTCTAAGGCTTTGTATTTACCTCAATAGAATCGGAAGAGTCCTGAGGCAGCGCGTTAACCGGAAAAATTCGCGTATTTTGCTTTAGCACTGATTCACCAAATTGGGGATTATCCCCGGGTTGAGCTTGAAAGTGGATTTGGTTGGGCTGTTTCCCTTTCCATCCACTTCAGCAAAGCAGATAAAGTTGTTGAGGTGAGCTATGCAGTTAAGCAGACAATTA
Organism: Microbulbifer sp. MLAF003; assembly: GCF_030012965.1. Lineage (NCBI taxonomy): Bacteria > Pseudomonadati > Pseudomonadota > Gammaproteobacteria > Cellvibrionales > Microbulbiferaceae > Microbulbifer > Microbulbifer sp. MLAF003. The sequence goes on along the minus strand of NZ_CP120232.1, from coordinate 2,708,309 downwards.
AAGATCCCCATTTTGCACATCTTCCTGATGTTATGTCTTTTGACATTGTTGGCGGTGCCCCCTGCAATAGCGAAGCCACGTGGTGGTAACTGGTTTGATGACCGAGCTGCCGCGAGGGGAGGAAGCCCGTCAATCAGGATTGATTTAAGTGAACAGCGAGCTTACTTGTACAAAGGTGGCAAGTTAGTAGGGGTATCCAGGATATCCTCAGGTAAACGCGGTTATAGCACACGCCCTGGACACTTCCGCGTTCTTTCCAAGCACCCCTATCACCGATCTTCGATTTACGGTAGTTATGTCGACAGGCGCTCGGGCCGCGTAGTGCGGTCTAATGTTAATACCCGCAAGCATCGTCGTCCTGCAGGTACTGTGTATCGTGGGGCCAGAATGAATAATTATATTCGTTTTAATGGTGGAATCGGCTTGCACGCCTCAGGCAGTGTACCCAGATACCCGGCATCCCATGGCTGTGTGCGTATGCCCCCGCATATGGCGAGAAAGTTTTATCGGCATGTGCGTGTTGGTACTCCGGTTAGGGTAACCCACTAGATGAATTTGTAACAGCGAAGGCTTGGCCGGGTATTATCAACAGTGGTGATACCCGGTATTTTTTTGTTTCCCTGCCAGCATTGCCCCAGTATCGCTATCATTCCTCTTTTCCCAATAACTGTGAGATAGCTGATGCCAATTTCTACTCCTGATCTGTGCGATGCCCATGGCGACGAGGTGCGAGTGGTTGAGCCGATGTTTGTAAATTACGGAGGCCGAGAGCGTTTCGGTGGAAAAATTGTAACCATTAAGTGTTTCGAGGATAACTCATTGGTGCGTGAACTGGTGACGGAGCCGGGCCAGGGAAAAGTATTGGTGGTGGATGCGGGAGGTTCTATGCGTAGAGCCTGTTTGGGGGATATGTTGGCAGAGAAGGCCGTGGCAAATGGCTGGGAAGGGATAGTGATGTTTGGGTGTATCCGAGATGTCGATGAAATATCTGCGTTGGACCTGGGTGTTCAGGCCCTGGGAACCCACCCGATGAAAACTGAAAAGAAAGGTGTTGGCGAAAGAGATCTTGCAGTTACTTTTGGCGGCGCTACCTTCCACCCTGGAGAATATCTCTATGCTGATAATAACGGCATTATCATTGCCGATAAGCCACTAACCTGAAGTCAGATTCTCTGACTGAGCAAGTTACACAGCGGCGTTATAGGCAACGATTGGCGATATGTGTAGCCCTTTTTCTGTGGGAAAGGCAATTGCCTGCACTGGAGAGCGTGTCCTAGCGACTATCGGCCTGGTCTGCATGGAGTTTTGGGGGAATACGAGCCCTACACTGATAGGTGTTGTTGTCACAATAACTTCCATAAGAACTTCCTAAATCTACTTTTTGTTATCGGTCTTTGGCGCACAAATATATATCCTTTTGGTGAACTTTTTTTCGCGGAACTTGTTGAATTGTTTGTTTGCCAGGGTTGCTCACCCCGTTTAAAGCGACTGAAGGATAGGTAGACTTTCCTGAACAATGGTGTCAGCTGGCGCATCTCTTTACCTCCCTGCTTTCAACGTTCTCCGGCGGGTCATCCATTTCCTCAGGGCGTGGCTCCCCAGCGGAAAACGTCACCTATCATTGTGCTTTGGTAATCCTCGATATCCCGTTGGAAATGGCAGGGTATTTCGCCGTTACTGCCAGTATGGAAGGTAAAAATGAGTGAATGGCGTAAGAAGTTCTTTACCAGGCCTCTTCTCAAAGTCATTAAGCGGGTTCTTCCGCCAATTTCCGAGACTGAGCGCGAGGCGATGGAAGCCGGTGAGGTTTGGTGGGATGCCGAACTTTTATCGGGAAAGCCTGATTGGAAGCAGCTGCTGGACATGGGGCCGCCAGAGCTGAGTGAGGAAGAGAAGGCATTCCTGGATGGCCCCACAGAAGAACTCTGCCAAATGGTAAATGACTGGCAGATCAGCTTTGTCGATCACAATATCCCGGAGCATGTTTGGGACTTCCTGAGAAAAAATCGCTTTTTTGGCATTATCATTCCCAAGAAATACGGTGGTCTTGGGTTCTCCCCCACAGCACATGCCGAGATAGTCACCAAAATTTCCACCCGCAGCAATTGTGTGGGCGTGACGGTGATGGTGCCAAATTCCCTGGGCCCGGGAGAATTACTGTTATCCCATGGTACTCAGGAACAGAAAGACTATTATCTGCCTCGACTTGCGGACGGGACAGATATCCCATGTTTCGCCTTGACCAGCCCCCAGGCAGGCTCAGATGCTGCAGCCATGGTTGACCGGGGTGAGGTTTGTTATGGGGAGTATAAGGGCGAGAAAGTCCTCGGCATGCGTGTGAACTGGCACAAGCGGTATATTACCTTGGGACCGGTAGCCACGGTATTGGGACTAGCTTTCAAACTCTACGATCCAGAGCACATTTTGGGAGACAAGGAAGCGCTGGGAATTACCGTTGCACTAGTACCCACCGATACTCCCGGAATCACAATTGGCCAGCGTCATTTACCAGCCATGCAATCTTTCCAGAACGGACCTAATTGGGGAAAGGATGTTTTTATTCCCATGGATTGGATTATTGGTGGCGAGGAAAATGTCGGGAAGGGCTGGGAAATGCTGATGAGTGCCCTGGCTGCAGGGCGCGGTATTTCTTTACCCTCACTGTCTACTGGCGGGGCCAAGATGGCGGCGCGTACCACAGGTGCCTATGCGCGTATTAGAGAACAGTTCAATGTGCCAGTTGGGCGTTTTGAAGGAGTACAGCGACGCCTGGCAGAGATTGCTTCTATCGCCTTCGTGCTCGATAGTGCCCATAAAACCACAACCCGAGCCCTTGACCATGGACGAAAGCCAGCGGTAATTACAGCCATAATGAAGGCTAATGCCACCTCTGGATTGCGTCATGCAGTTAATGATGCAATGGATATCCATGCTGGCAAGGCGATAATGGATGGCCCCCTGAATTACCTGGGGAATGCCTACCGTGCCGTACCGGTAGCGATCACTGTAGAGGGTGCAAATCTACTGACCCGCAGCCTGATGATTTTTGGTCAGGGTGCAGTTCGTTGTCACCCCTACTTACTGGATGAAATGTTAGCGGCGGAGAATCCAGATGAAGAAGAGGGCTTGGACCAGCTGGATAAGTTATTGCCCAAGCATATGTGGTTCCAGGTAAAGACTCTGTTACGAGGGTTTTTCCATGGCTGGACAGTAGGGCTTTTCGCCAGCAGTCCTCGCAATGTCGGCGGGGCAGCAAAATACTATCGACAATTGAATCGCTATTCGGCAGTGCTCACTTTAGTAACAGAAATTTCTTTGATGAGCCTGGGTGGAGAGTTGAAAAGAAAAGAACTGATTTCCTCGCGCTTGGGAGATGTTCTCAGCCAGCTCTATTTACTCAGCTGCACTTTGAAGCGCTTCTACGACGACGGAAACCCCAAGGATGATTTACCCCTGTTGGAATACTCCATGCGTGATGGACTACACAAGATAGAGGTGAATCTTCTTGAAGTTTTTCAGAATTTTCCTCGACCATTCCTCGGCCAGGTTATGCATTTTCTAACCATGCCCTGGGGACACAGTGTACATACCGCATCAGATCGCCAGGCTCATGCTTGCGCGGAATTATTGCTGACTCCCTCTAAAACCCGGGATCGTCTCACTAGAGGTGTATTCCTGGGCAACCCTGGTGATGGGGTGGATATTGTCGAGCAGGCATTTATAAAAGTTTGCGCGTCAGAGAGAGCTAGGGAAAAGCTCAAGAAAGGGGGAGTGCGTACCCTGAGCCGTGAGAGTGTGGATGAGGGCTTGCAGCGTAATTTGATTAGTGATGAAGAGGCTGATGCTTTGCGTGATGCTGCTGATGCCGTGGATAAGGCAATCCAGGTCGACCACTTTGAGCATTTGGGGGAGGAGTCTGGAAAGATAGAATAACGCTACGTGGAACAAAAAAACTCCATGGAAGGCTCTTCCAAAGAAGCTCCAAGACGCTTTGCCAGTGTCGAGGAGTGTATTGATGCTCTGTTGGCAAAAGTTGGCAAGAAGGTTGTACTGGGTTTACCCCTTGGACTTGGTAAGGCCAACCATTTTGCCAACGCTCTTTATGCCCGCGCTGTTGCCGATCCCTCAATTTCCCTGACCATATTTACGGCTCTCACACTGGAACGGCCTCAGGGGGACAGCGATATCAGTCGTCGTTTTATCCAGCCATTACTGGATCGTTTATACAGTAGTTACCAGGACCTGGGTTATGTCTCACCACGCAGAAAGGAACATCTACCAAAAAATATTAATGTTATTGAATTCTTTATGGAGCCAGGTGCACTGTTGGGAAATCACTATGCCCAGCGACATTATGTAAGTGCGAATTACACCCAGGTGCCTGAAGATCTTCTGCGCTTTGGAGTGAATGTTATTGCCCAGATGGTGGCACCGATGGAGGGGGAGGACGTTACAGCTTGAGCTGTAATCCCGATTTGACTTTACCTTTGTTGAAACTGACAGCCAATCGGAAAGATCATCGGTTGTTCTTAGTGGGGGAGGTCAATCCGCAGCTGCCTTATATGACCGGTAGCAGTGAATTGGAAGAGAGTGAGTTTGACCTGCTGCTAGAAGGGGAGGTTTTTGATACCCCTTTATTCGCGGCCCCGGCTATCCCGGTCAGCTTTACCGAATACAGTATCGCATTCCATATTGCTAGCATGGTCGCCGATGGAGGAACCTTGCAAGTGGGTATTGGGGCTTTGGGAGATGCGGTCTGCCATGCACTGCGTTTGCGGCATAAAGAAAATGCCCATTACAGAAGTATCATTGAAAAGCTGGTTGATCGTGAATCACTCCATTACCGGAAAGATCTTCCGCTGCTTTTGGAAAGTTTTAAGCAGGGTTTGTATGGCGCAAGTGAAATGGTGCCTCATGGTTTTCTGCACTTGCGCAGGGCGGGGGTTTTGTCCCGGGAGGTTTATCAGGATGCTGGGCTGCAACAGTTGTTGGATGGGGATGAAATCACCCATACCGTAAATGAGGAAACCCTGCTCGGATTGAAGAATGCAGGTCGTATCAGTTGTCCTCTCACTCCCGAAGATACAGAATTCTTACAACGCTTTGGTATAGTCGACCCCAGCTACAGTTGGCGCGGGCACAAGCTATTAACGCCTGACGGTGAGGAAGAAGAGTGTGACCTGCACAGCGAGCATGGCCGCAGACGCCTGATTGGCAGTTGCCTGAATAAGAAACTGCGCGGTGGGATCTGGCTGCATGGAGGTTTCTACTTGGGGCCGGAATTAATGTATCGGGAGCTGCGGGATCTTTCTCCTGATGAGCGCGCGGGAATTGATATGACCGCCATTGACTTCACCAATGATCTGCAGTCCCAGGGAGAACTGAAGCGGGCCCAACGTAAACAGGCTCGCTTTATCAATTCCGCCATGATGGTCACGCTGGGGGGCGCAGTGGTTTCAGATGCGCTGGTGGACAACCAGGTCGTCAGTGGCGTGGGTGGCCAGTACAATTTTGTTGCTCAGGCATTTGCGTTGCCGGGAGCACGCTCGGTGATTGCATTACCCAGCACTCGTGTGCGCGGTGGTATATGCGAGAGCAATATTGTATGGGAGTACCCCCATGCCACTATTCCCCGGCACCTTCGCGATGTAGTGGTTACTGAATATGGCGCAGTGGACCTGCGCGGAAAAACCGATCGGGACGTAATGGTTTCCATGCTGAGTATTTGTGATAGCCGTTTCCAGGCAGTATTGTTGGAGCAGGCAAAATTCGCCGGCAAAATCGAAAAGAGTTTTGTCATCCCGCAGTCTTTTAATAACAACACCCCGGAACATATCACTGAAATTTTCTCCGTCGAAAGCACACTGGCGATATTGCCTTATTATCCCCTGGGTACAGATTTTACTGATGAGGAGGCCCTGCTTGCAGTCTCATTGCAGCAGTTGCGTGCGGCGGATCGCAGCTGGTGGAGAATGCTGATGGCAGTGATCCAGGGGCGTAAAGTGTGGCATGACAAGTCGACAGGCACTGAGTGGTTACAGCGTTGTTTGGCGCGAATGGGTTACGATCATACCGAAACTTACGAGCACCGCCTGGAAGCTTACATTGTTGCCGCTGCATTACGGAATCACATCGACAGGCGCCGCCCACTGCGTTGGGAGTAAGCCGTTGCCTGCTTAGTATTGTTTTTAACCCTGATAATCACGTTGTTGCGCCTGAATTGCCGTGAGTGCGATAGTGTAGACAATATCGTCGACCAGGGCACCGCGGGATAAATCATTCACCGGTTTGCGCAACCCCTGCAGCATGGGGCCAATACTGACCAAGTCCGCACTGCGCTGCACAGCTTTATAGGTTGTGTTGCCTGTATTCAAGTCGGGAAAAATAAATACCGTTGCACGTCCAGCAACAGGGCTATGTGGTGCTTTCTGAGCGGCTACATTTTCGGTAACGGCCGCATCGTATTGTAGGGGGCCATCAATGATCAGCCTGGGCCTTTTGCGTTTGGCAATTTCGGTTGCTTCGCGAACCTTGTCTACATCTGAGCCACTGCCTGAAGTTCCTGTAGAGTAGCTGATCATGGCTACACGAGGCTCTACGCCAAATGCTTTCGCTGAATCGGCGGACTGAATAGCAATCGCTGCCAGTTGCTCTGCGTTTGGGTCAGGGTTAATAGCGCAGTCCCCATAAACCAAAACTTGTTCGGGCAGCAGCATAAAAAATATAGAGGAAACCAGCTCTTCACCCGGTGCGGCTTTTATTAGCTGCAGAGCGGGACGGATGGTATTGGCGGTGGTGTGAATAGCCCCGGATACCAGTCCATCGACCTCATCCAGAGCCAACATCATAGTGCCGAGTACTACATTGTCATGGAGCTGCTCCTTTGCGACCACTTCTGTCAGGCCCTTGCTCCTACGCAATTCCACCATGGGCTCAATATAATTGTCACGCACAGTTTCCGGGTCGGTAATGTGAATTTTGTCAGAGAGTGTTAGACCTTGCTGCTCTGCGACCCTGGCAATGGTTTTTGTATTGCCGAGCAGAATAGGTTCGGCAATATCGCGCTCGGTGCAAATCAATGCTGCCCTGATGGTGCGTGGCTCTTCACCTTCGGGAAGTACAATACGCTTTTTTTCGGCGGGCCAGTTCCGTCAGATGATATCGGAAGGCTGGAGGGGAAAGTCTTCGGGGGCGGTTGGAAACCTGGCTCAAAGAATTCACCCAGTTTTCATCCAGGTGACTGGCAAAAAAATCTTGCACCCGGTCCACCCGCTCACGGTCATCTGCCGGTGTACGCAGGTTGAAGGTCTGTAAGTCCACTACAGTGCGCCAAGTATTGCCACTTACCAGCATTACTGGCAGGCCGGTCTCCATTGCTGGTGTGCAGAGTTTATGGACTTCACGATCCAGCCGATAACCCCCAGTTAGCAGCAGGCATCCGATTTTTACCCCGTTCATAGCTGCCAAGCAGGCCGCGGTGACTACATCAGGTCTATCGGCAGAAGTAACTAACAAAGCCCCGGGCTGAAATCGCCTGAGCATATTGGGGAGTGAACGGGAGCAGAAAGTTACATTGTGTAATCTCCGGGTCTCCAATTCTCCCCGGTTGATAAGTTGAGCATCGAAATGCCGCACCAGATCTAATGCGCGGGGAGCCAGAAGATCTGCATTCCAGGGTATACAGCCGACAATACGTAGAGGGGTTTGCCGGTAGAGGGATTCCCTGGTGATTGTGACTTTGTCTTCTGCGGGATCTTCACGTCCGGCACGCATACCTGCCGGTTGAGCACCGGGAGTATCAGTTTGCTCTTCAGGGGCTCCAACCTTATTGATAATGCAGCCCACTACACGGTTGGATTTTTCTCCGCCGAAGGAGTGAACAGCGAACTGTAACCGCTCTCGCAATTGCCTGATATCTCCACCATGAGGGCAGGCTACCAGTACTACTTCCGCATCCAGTGTCTTGGCAATCTGGTAATTGAGTTGGTTGGCAAATTGATTTTCACTGCTGGGCAGTACGCCTTCGATGACGGTCACGTCTGCATGCTGGCCGCCGCTTTGATATCGGGCCAGTATTTCTTCTAACAGATCTGGCATTTTCCCTGTAGAGACCATGGACTCAACATGTTTGGCACTGAAGGAGCGTGGAATATCCAGGTTGGAAACCTGCCGCAATATTTCGTTGGTCCGTTCAATGGTACCGTCTGGAGGCGGCGGTTCGGCCACAGGCTTGTAGAATTTAACTTCCACCTGGATACGCTCCAATGCCCGGATCAAGCCCAGGCTTACGGAGGTAATTCCGACTCCAGCGGCAAGGGGAACGAGCATCAGTGTGCGAGTGCGATGAGACATTTCTAGCGCACCTCAGATGCGAGCCTTGCGGCATCCCTGGCGATTACCCAATCCTCCCTGGTTGGGATTACAAAGATATCCAGCGTACCCGCTTTGGATATGAGCCCCTCGGCACCGAAGCGGGTTGCCTCATTGCGCTCCTGATTCAGTTGATAGCCGAGTGCGCTAAGCCAGCTAATGGTCCTATGGCGTACCCAGGAGGAGTTTTCTCCAATGCCCCCGGTAAATGCCAGGGCGCTGACCCTGCGCAAGGGCACAGTGTAGGCAGCGATATATTTAGCCAATCTATAACAGAATACCTCCAGGGCCAGGCGGGCTCCCTCGTGGCCGTTTTCCATTGCCTCTTCCAGTTCGCGACAGTCATTACTCAAACCGGATAGGCCGAGCAGGCCGCTCTCTTTATTCAGCAGCTGCTCCAGCTCGGCCAGGGAATAGTCCAGGGATTCTCCAAGGTGCAATAGCAGGCCTGGGTCCAGGTCGCCACAGCGGCTACCCATTACCAGTCCTTCGAGGGGCGTGAGTCCCATACTGGTATCCACACTGTGCCCGCCTTTGATAGCGGCAATAGAAGCGCCGTTACCCAGGTGTGCGGAAATTACGTTGGCCTCAGTAGTTGGTTTTCCCAATAGCTCGGCACTGCGCTCGGCAATATAGCGGTGGCTGCTCCCATGCATGCCGTAACGTCGAATATGGTGATCCTGGTATAGCCGGTAGGGCAGTGCGTAGAGGTAGGCATAGTCCGGCATACCCTGGTGAAATGCTGTATCGAACACGGCAGCTTGGGGTACTTGGGGAAAAGCGATCAGGGCAGTCTGGATTCCTTGCAGAGCAGCCGGGTTGTGCAGTGGTGCCAATTCGCAGCAGGAGCGAATTGCGGTCAGGACCTGCTGGTCTATCAATACTGAATCTGCGAATAACTCGCCGCCGTGGACCACCCGGTGGCCAATGGCGAGCAGACGGGCTTTTAGTCCGAGCCAGGTCCCATCAAACCGCTCAACCAGCCAACCAATCACACTTTCGCAGTCATCGCTTGGGGAGAGCGGCTGGCTGTTGTCCTCACTGCAATAACGCCAATTGAGAACTGCCCCGGAACTTCCCAGGGCATCGGCTTGACCTGATAAGTATTCCTCTCCACTGAATGGATCGAGTGCGGCAAACTTCAGTGAGGAGCTGCCACAGTTCAGAATTAGTACTAAGCCGGGGTTGGGCATAGGATGGGTGTCCCTGCGTATATACCCTAAGGCTAGCCAAGTTGGCGCAAAAGTCTTTTGAAAACATGGCTGGGGGTGAGAATAAAAAAGGGCCGCGATTGCGGCCCAAATTTAAAATGCAGAGATTAAAGCGCAGTTTGCTTCAACTGTACTTCTTCAGCAGAAACTTAACTCTCAGGCTGAGAGAAATCGTCAGCTTTTATCAGAAGAAGGCGGCTGGCGCCGCCTTAAACATACCTTTTGGGTATATAAAGAGGGCTTAGCCGAACTGGTTCATGGTGTTGTCTTTACCAGCAGCCTTCAGGGCAGCTTCACCAGCGAAGTACTCTTTGTGGTCGTCACCGATGTCAGAACCTGCCATGTTCTGGTGCTTAACACAGGCAATGCCCTGACGGATTTCTTTACGCTGAACGCCTTTCACGTAGCCCAGCATGCCTTGCTCACCGAAGTACTCCTTGGCCAGGTTGTCGGTAGACAGGGCTGCAGTGTGGTAAGTTGGCAGGGTGATCAGATGGTGGAAGATCCCTGCTTCGCGAGCCGCGTCGGCTTGGAAAGTACGGATCTTCTCATCAGCTGCTGCAGAAAGGTCAGAGTCGTCGTACTCGGCGCTCATCAGGTTGGCGCGGTCGTAAGCGGATACATCTTTGCCTTCTTCACTCCAGGTATCAAAAACCTGCTGACGGAAGTTCAGTGTCCAGTTAAAGGACGGGCTGTTGTTGTAAACCAGTTTCGCATCGGGAACGACTTTACGGATTTCATCCATCATGCCGCCAATCTGGCCGATATGGGGCTTCTCGGTTTCGATCCAAATCAGGTCAGCACCATTTTGCAAGGAAGTGATGCTGTCCAGGATGCAGCGAGCTTCGCCGGTACCTTTGCGGAACTGGAAAAGGTTGGAAGCCAGGCGCTTAGGACGCAAAAGTTTGCCTTCGCGGTTGATTACAACGTCACCGTTAGCCAGTTCAGAAGCGTCGATTTCTTCGCAGTCCAGGAAAGCGTTGTACTGATCGCCCAGGTCGCCAGGCTCTTTGGTCACAGCGATCTGCTTGGTAAGGCCGGCACCCAGGGAGTCGGTACGGGCAACAATAACTCCGTTATCTACGCCCAACTCCAGGAACGCGTAACGAACAGCCCGGATCTTGGCCAGGAAGTCCTCGTGAGGAACGGTCACTTTACCGTCCTGGTGGCCACATTGCTTTTCGTCGGAAACCTGGTTCTCGATCTGGATACAGCAAGCACCCGCTTCGATCATTTGCTTGGCCATCAGGTAAGTGGCTTCCGCGTTACCAAAACCGGCATCGATGTCAGCGATGATTGGTACAACGTGGGTTTTATGGTTGTCGATCTTGTCCTGTACAGCCTTCTCGGCAGCCTTGTTACCGGCCTCGCGGGCAGCATCCAATTCGCGAAACAGGTCGTTCAGCTCGCGAGCATCTGCTTGACGCAGGAAGGTGTACAGCTCATTGATCAGGTGTGCAACAGAGGTTTTCTCGTGCATGGACTGGTCGGGCAGCGGACCAAATTCACTGCGCAGTGCAGCTACCATCCAGCCGGACAGGTACAGATAGCGGCGGTCAGTATTGCCTTCGAAGTGCTTCTTTATAGAAATCATCTTCTGCTGGCCGATGAAACCGTGCCAGCAACCCAGAGACTGAGTGTACTTGGAGGTGTCCTTGTCGTAATTCTCCATGTCAGCGCGCATGATATTGGCAGTGTACTTGGCAATATCCAGGCCGTTCTTGAATTTGTTCTGGGCGCGCATACGGGCAACAGATTCGGGATTGATAGCGTCCCAAGTGCCGCTTTTGCTGTCACGGAGCTTAGCTACCGCGTCGATGTCTTGAGTGTAGGTGGACATGACAGTGTTTCCTTAAAACGGTGACTGCGATTAGGTGTTGAGTATCTTAGGAGGAGTGGCATAATTTGCCTAATTTATTGATTTTATTTTCACTATCGATCTGGCGAATGATGTATGCAACTGGAAAGAGCTGACCTGAACCTGCTGGTGTATCTTGATGTACTGCTGCGAGAACGTAATGTAACCCGTGCGGCAAACTATCTAGGCCTATCCCAGCCAGCTATGAGTAACGGCCTTAAGCGTCTGCGAGAGCTGTTCGATGACCCCCTTCTGGTACGCACTCGCGAGGGCATGATGCCCACCGAGCGTGCCCTGGAGTTGCAGCCGATGGTGCGAGAAGCCCTGTCCAGTATCGATCGGGTGATTCAGCCTAATCGGGATTTTGATCCGGCGAATACACGCCGAACATTTCGAATCATGGCCAGTGACTATGCAGAATCCACTTTGATTCCGCCGCTACTCAAGCAGCTGCGTGATGATGCTCCTGGAATCAGCCTGGATATCATGACCCCCAGTGATGTGAGTTTCGTTGATGTGGAGCAGGGCAAAGTGGATATGGTAATCAACCGCTTTGACAGCATGCCGCAGAGCTTCCATCAGGCTACTGTGTGGCGAGACAGTTTCTCCTGTGTGATGCGGGCAGATAACCCCATGCTTGAAGACTACAATCTGCAAAGCTATTTGAAGGCCCAGCACATCTGGGTCAGTAAAACGGGCATGGGGGTTGGGGTAGGGGTAAACCCAGAGGATGTTCAGAGGCTCGGCTGGGTGGATGAGGCTATTGGGCGCTTGGGGGAAAAGCGCGATATTTCCGTGTTTACACGCCACTATCAGGTAGCCATGCTATTGGCAGAACAGAGCGATTTGATAGTGACAGTTCCCACCCGGCTGGCGCAGCTGGCCAGCGATAATCCGAGGGTTGTGCGAAGGGATCCCCCCTGGATATTCCACCTCTGGAACTGAAAATGGCTTGGAGCCCCCTATTGCAGCAGAGTGCGCCGCACCGCTGGTTACGCCGCCTGATCTTGGATATCGGTCGGGCTCTGTAAGTGACTGGTGAGTAAGGAAGCATGCGCCTTGTAGGTGAATGCGTAGTTTTACTGGTAAGGTTTCACGCGCCAACCGCATTCATAAAAATTTGATCTATGAATAGTGGAAATTGCGCCTATAAATTAGCGGTATGTCGAAATGGCTGTTTAGAATGCCGTAATTCCAACAATTAGCGAGAGGCCCAGGGTATGACGGAACGAGTCCAAATCGGTAATCTGCAAATCGCACCGGAACTATACAATCTGGTTAGCGAGGAGGTGATTCCAGGAACCGGGGTCGATGCCGATAAATTCTGGGGTGGGCTCGATGCCATCGTCCGTGATCTGGCGCCAGTTAACCGCGAATTACTGCAAAAGCGTGATGAACTCCAGGAAACCCTGGATCGTTGGTACACAGAGAACCCCGAGGGTGTTCGCGACCTGGAAGGGTATCGTGAATACTTGCGTGAAATTGGCTACCTGGTAGATGAGCCTGCTGATTTTGCCGCTACTACCGAGAATGTCGACGAAGAGATTGCCACTCTTGCGGGGCCACAGTTGGTGGTGCCGGTGATGAATGCCCGTTACGCACTCAATGCAGCCAATGCCCGCTGGGGCAGCCTGTATGATGCCCTGTACGGAACTGACGTGATCAGCGAAGAGGGCGGTGCGGAAAAAGGCACCGAATACAACCCTGTACGGGGTGCCAAAGTTATTGAGTTTGCTCGCAACTTCCTGGATCAGTCTGCTCCACTTACCTGCGGCAGCCACAAAGATGCTGTGCAGTACCGCGTAAATGGCTCCCTGCTGGAAGTGGTACTGGCGAATGGTGATATCGCCACCGTCAAAGATGGTAAACAGTTTGTCGGTTATCGCGGTGACAGCGAAGAGCCCAGTTGTATTCTGCTTAAACAGCACGGCTTGCACTTTGAAGTTCAGGTAGATCGGGAAAGCCCTGTCGGTAAGACTGACGATGCTGGTGTAAAAGATGTGCTGCTGGAATCTGCTTTGACCACCATTATGGACTGCGAAGATTCCGTTGCCGCGGTCGATGCCGAGGATAAGGTTGTCGTTTATCGTAACTGGCTCGGCCTTATGCGAGGAGACCTGAAAGAAACCATTAATAAAGGTGGCAAGACCTTTGAGCGTAATTTGAATGCCGACCGTGAGTACACTACTCCAAATGGCAATCAGTTAACTTTGCCAGGTCGCAGCCTCATGTTTGTACGCAATGTCGGCCACCTGATGACTAATGATGCTGTTTTATTTGGTGATGGCCAGGAGATTCCTGAAGGCATCCTTGATGGCATGATTACCAGCCTGATCGCGCTACACGATCTACGCGGCGATGGAGAGATTAAGAACTCCCGTACCGGTAGTATCTATATCGTGAAACCAAAGATGCATGGTCCGGAAGAAGTGGCTTTTGCCAACATCCTGTTCAACCGTATTGAAGATGTCCTTGGCCTACCGCGTTTCACTGTAAAAATGGGCATTATGGATGAGGAGCGTCGTACCACGGTAAACCTGAAATCCTGTATTGCCGAAGCTAAAGAGCGTGTGGTATTTATCAATACCGGCTTCCTCGATCGCACTGGCGATGAAATCCATACCTCAATGCTTGCTGGTCCGATGATTCGTAAAGGCGATATGAAACAGTCTACCTGGATCAATGCCTATGAAGAGTGGAATGTAGATGTTGGTTTAAACTGCGGCTTAAAGGGCCGGGCTCAAATCGGTAAGGGAATGTGGCCAATACCTGACCAAATGTCAGCTATGATGCACGCCAAGCTTGCCCATCCCATGGCCGGTGCCAATACTGCCTGGGTTCCCTCTCCAACTGCCGCGACACTGCACGCATTGCATTACCACAAGGTAGATGTAAACCGCCGTCAAGAAGAAATCCAGCATCGCCATCACGCCAAGCTGGAAGATATCCTTACCGTACCCGTGGCTAATAATACCAATTGGAGCGCCAAAGAGATTCAGCTAGAGCTGGATAATAACGCCCAGGGGATACTTGGTTATGTTGTACGTTGGGTAGAACAGGGTGTAGGTTGTTCCAAAGTACCGGATATCAACGATGTTGGCCTGATGGAAGACCGCGCAACTCTGCGTATTTCCTCCCAACATATTGCCAACTGGTTGAAACATGGCATCGTGAGTGAGAAGCAGGTGCGAGAAACCATGGAGCGTATGGCAGCGATAGTAGATCGCCAAAATGCGGGTGATTCCAACTACAATAATATGGCCCCTGACTTCGATAAAAGCATTGCCTTTCAAGCTGCTTGTGAATTGGTTTTCGAGGGTTGTGCGCAGCCTAATGGTTATACTGAGCCGGTTCTGCATCGTCGCAGACGGGAATTTAAGGCTCTAAATGCATGATGATTTTGCTGCAGGACCCCTTAAGGGGTCTTTTTACTGGTCAAATCATTATGAAATCAAATCTAGCGCATACTTTAACGAGCTAAGGCGGTCGTCAGTACCCTCCTCTCTATGGGGAAGTTGATAAGAAATACCTACTAGACAAGGAAAGGGGTGCAGAGGTAACTGACGTAAGATTGTATATCCCGGGAATCTAGCAATTAGCCTTCCGGGAGACATTTACTAAAATACTGAATGAATTAGTATTTAATTTGACATATATAGATCTTGGAGACAGTGATTATAAGTTGGGAAAGATATAGTTATTCTATAATTTTGGGATAAAAACAGTTCCGTAATTTAAAAACACCCAAATAATAAGAGAGCCTTCAACTTATTTATTTGTAATATGTACATATAGAATACCTGCTAACCGAAAAAATCACATTTCATTAAGGTCAGCTGAATTCGAGTTACGAAATAGTTTCCAACAATATCAGTTTAAAAAATGATATCTATCAAAGTTGGTGTGTTGTTCAAGACACCAAGTAATCTTTAATGAAATGCTTTAAGCTATCAAGTATTATGAAAAGCTTAAGGAGCTACTTGTAGAGAATAATAACCAGGACTATATAATCTTTCACGTTGAATTCAGGTAGTTTTCTTTATAGTATATTTCAGTTTCTGTTGCAAAAAGAGGGGCGCCTCTATAAGTTGCACTTTCCTTAAATATAGTTTCCTCGTAATATTGGTTAGAGGATGCTCAAGCAATATTTTGTAGAGAAGCCAAGCCTTAAGGAAAGCTTTCGGAGTTCTTAGTGTTTTATTTTCCCTGCTTTATAGTTAGGTGTTTAATTAAACATGGAGGATGTTTTGATGATTCCTGGATTGATTCGGTGCTTAAGAACTGTATTTTTATTTAATTTTTTTCTGCATCTATTTTTTTCAATGTAGCAATTGCGGAGTCGATTATTGATCCACCGAAGAACCCATTCTTGGCTGATTCTCCCTGGCCCATGAGCCATAGAAATCCCTACAACCAGGGGTCTTCATATTTAAAAGGTATAGAGTTAGATGATATTGCAAGCCTTCAAAAGGAGCTCTCTGAAACAATACCTGTTCCAATTATCCTTGCTTACTCTCCAATCTATGAAGTAAATGGTAAGAGAGTGGTTTGGGGAAGTACACTTGGATCTGTTTTTAAAATGGACATGAGTGGAAACCAGATAAATAGGATTGATACAAAGTTAAAAGATGAAATGACAGGAGGGCTCTCTGGTGCTTATGTCCTTGTGGATAAAGATTACAAATTTTATGTGCCGGATGGCTCAAGTTTGTTGGTTTATGGGGATGCAATAAAGGGCGACCCAGGATCGGGTATAAATCTATATAAAAAGTTTGATATACCTGAGGAGCTTTTGACTGCTGAGAGTGAAGTAATTGTTGGGATGAATATGACTTACGATGGTTATATTTGTCTCGCAACCTCCAAAGGGTTGGTATTGGTAATCAATAGAAGTCTAGATAAGTTCTATCATACAAAGGTTGATGAAGGTGAGGAGGTATCAAACTCAATCTCTATAGATGAAGAAGGAGGTATCTATGTGGTTTCCAGTAAAAAGATGTATCGATTTCAGTGGTATGGAGATAGGGTGAGCGCCGACGAAGGAAAAGGAGCCTGGAAGGCAGCCTATGAAGCTGGGGGAGAGACACCTTGGCCGGGTCGACTGGGAATTGGTTCCGGCTCCACGCCCACATTAATGAATGCGGGTAATGATAAGCTGGTAGTGTTTACTGATGGTCAGGAGCTTATGAATCTGGTGGTGATGTGGCGAGACCAGATTCCGATGGATTGGAAACCGATTTCTGAAGAGAAAGATAGAAGAATTGCAGCGGAAATTCCTATTACTTTTGGTAATCCCAATGCGACAAGGAGTATATCTGAGCAATCGGTCTTGGTTCGAGGTGATCGAGCAGTTGTTGTTAATAATGACTATGGCTGGGATTTTTCGCGATTGCCGGGTGTTCCCCAAAGGCTTACGGTGTTGTTTTCTAATTTCCCTGAGAATGCCCCCTATGGTATCGAGCAATTTCATTGGAATTCTTACAGTCGCAGTTTGAGTAGTCTTTGGGCGAATAAAGAAATAAGCTGTCCTAATGGCGTGCCGACCATGAGCGAATCCTCTAATTTAGTTTACTGTTGGGGGCAGCGACAGGGTATGTGGACACTTGAAGCTGTGAATTGGGATACGGGTGACAGTGTGTTTCATATTCCGTTAGGATATCGAGAGAAATATAATAGTGTTTATTCGGCTGCTCAAATTGGGGGTAAGGGCGAAATAGTATCGGGTACTTTTGGAGGTGTAGTTCGTCTGCAAACTTCTAAATATTAAAGTGCTGATCAGCCCCACTTCCTCTTAAAATAAGTAGGGTTGATCTTATCTCGTAAATACACATTTATGTAAATAAAGCTGGCCTTAATATCATATTCCCATTAGGTATAGTGGTTTAGAGTTGATCTGACATTTATCGGTTTTTCAGGAAGTGCTCTGTCAGGCCAAATTCAGTTTACAGCCCTCTCCCCAGATGCTTTTCCACCTTCAAGTGTGGCTATCGGTATGCGGCCATTACACTTTTTACTCTGGTAGTGCAATCATTATAGTAATGTACTAGAGGCTGCTTCATAACTAGCAATCGACTATTCTCGCACACTCTCGGAGTAAAAAGACGAGTAGTTGTGAGCCGGTTCAAGTCAGAGTTGGCCCGACGATCAGTGGAAAGTGATTCATCCTTATTTAGCACTGCATCACCTATGGTGCTAAAAGTAGATGCAATCCCCAACGGTGCTAAATTGGCCTCTTTACACTTGCTAAATGAAGGGGATGTAGAAAGTGAAATACATTTAGATAAATTAATTAAGCTCCTATTATTAGAAGAACAAACACCTGAAGGCCAGCTTCGTGTAGTCGCAAGTATATATGAGTATCAAGAAAGTAATGGCTATTTGAATTTGGCGACTCCTACACTAATTACCGCTTATGATGGCCCGGCAGAAGTTAAGTTTATTGATTCTAGTGGCATGCCATTTAAGGTGGTGATTACGCCGGAGATCTGAGCTGAAAAAGGGGAATATATATTTTGAATGGGTTTAGTCGTCATTGTATTTTAATTTCTCTCATCCCATTGCCTAAGAGTTATATATCCAGTGCTTGCTCTCAGGATTGCATGTCATTATTTATATTGGCATACCTTTTCGCCAAGCGATCATGGAGTATTGGAGTATTGGAGTATTGGAGTATTGGAGTATTGGAGTATTGGAGTATAAAATTCTGACGTTCTTTGATGACAATCAACCCCCATTGACACTTTATAATACAGTCCATACTTACCATATCTATTTATAAATCCCTGATTTTATTGCTTCCTTATATGCCATACTTCTTCCTGTCAAATAAACAATCCCGTAGTTAATTAGTATTTTGGCGTCATTGAATAAAAAGACGTAACCGCTATATCGTGAAAATTCTCGGAGATAAAGTTGCACCTGTCTCGTAATGCGAAAGAGTCGATAAAAATTGCGCTGGCTCTGGTAATTGTTTATGCCATTGCAATGGGTATTAATTGGGAGAAACCTTTTTGGGGTGGATTTGCAGTTATTGTGTGTAGCCAAGCAAATCTCGGACAATCCTTAAATCGCGCCATTTTGTGGATCTTGGGGACTCTTTTTGCGCTATTAGGCGGCTGGATAATCGTTGCGTTGTTTCCCCAGGATCGCTGGCTCTTTATGATTGCCCTTTCTACTTGGGTTGCAAGCTGCGTATATTTTCTGCAGAGATCAAAGCATCAATATTTTTGGATGACTTGTGGCTATGTCATCTTATTGTTATGGGATGCGACAGGAGGTGACTTATCAATTTCCTATGAGGAAGGCATTTTACGTATCCAGGAGTCATTGCTTGGTATTATCGTCTATGGCCTAGTCGCTGTGCTGATATGGCCGAATTGTAGCCGTGAAGAACTACATCAAGCCGCGGTTTCCCTACTAGATGCTCACCGCGCATTTGCAGATAGGTGTTTTACAAGGATTCTAGATCGAAAAAAGGTGAAAATTCGTAGAGAAAAGAGAGTTGAACTGTTAAAAGCAGATGCACGCTTACGTACTGCAATTAATGATGCCAGTTCTGACAGTTACGAAATCTGGGAATGCCGTAGGCAGTGGAATCATTTGGGATGTCGTGCAACAGCGGTTACCCAGTCGTTGCTTAAATTAGAAGAAGGTCTGGCTCTATCCAGTGATCTGGGAATAATGAAGTTTCTTCTGGGAATGAAAGACTATTTGGAGGATATGAAGAGCCGATTTAAGAGGTTGCGCTTCGCCATTGCTGAAGACCAGTTAGCAGGCAGTGCTCAGGAGAGAGTGATTAGAGGAAATATTGATAAGGTAAAGGAGCTATCAACCTCAGAGACCGCGGCAATAGCCGTGACACGACGTTCATTAAATGATCTAGAGGTTGAAACTCGAGCACTAATAAGCTCTGTCAATGATATTAAAAGTTTAGGGAGTTCGTATTTGAAATTCCCTGGTGAAGAGGGCGCATATTGGTTTGGTTTGCTGATGCCTGATCCGGATAGGCTTGCCAATGTTGTTCGTGTGCTTGTTGGTATATGGATTTCCTATCTGGCCTATTTGTTTGTTCCGGATATGATTGGCGGATTGCTAGTTGTATTGTTGATTACAATCATAGCAATCATTGCTGCTGTTAGTCCACAAATTAGATTGTTTGAAACTTGTGCCTACACGATTCTAGTTTGTTTAATGTCTGCGCCATTGTACTTTTTTTAATGCCCAAGCTTCCTGGGTATTATGCTTTGGGGTCGATGATCTTTGTCTGGACTTTTGTTATCTCTTACTTTGCGAATAAGTATTTTGGCGCTCAATCTATGATAAGGACTTTGGTTCTTATTTTTCCGCAGATCATATTCAATTTTAATAATGATCAAGTTTATAGTTTTGTTGTATATACAAACTATATATTTGTCTTGGCGATAATTTTTTGCATACTAGCTATATCAAGAAATATTCCCTTTTCCTCACACCCAGAAAGAAACTTCAAGAAAAATATAGATAGGCTTCTTGATAGTGCTGCTCGTCTCGTGGTTGAGGGCGATATACAACGTTTAAAAGATCGGTCGATATTCCATCGGCTATATGTCTTATATCATCTTAATATCGTTATGATTTCACATAAGAATATCCTCTATTGGAAAGAGGGAATCAATGAAAAGGCTATTAAGGGTATGTCTACTGATCAAATGCGGAGGATTATTGATTTGCTTATGCTGGTCGCCAATCAAGTAAAAATTTTATATGGAATTGATAGGTCAAAAATGAATTTAGTGGCGACAAAAAGAATGCTCCGAGAAGCATTCATATGGCGGTGTCTAGCAGGAAAAATATTTTTTTATTTGTCAGGTAGAAAACGAAGGATTCATATCGACTCATTAAAGAGAGGGTATAGGCGGATATTTGATAGGGCCAACGTCGATGTCGGCGAACTAATGGAGCTTAGAGAGTGTAGCGAACAGTCAAAAGAAGGAGTGTCTAATTTCTTGTATTTTTTGGGTGTTACGCATTGTATTAATAACTATCTGGCTGAATTTTTTCGTTTGTCAGAATCAGTGGACTGGAAATACTTCTGTGAAGAGAGATGCCTCTGAACCGAATAGGTAAAAGTATGGAAAAGGTACCTCACGATGTATCTATAGGTGGGTTTTTTATTTCTCCTGTTCTGGTTGCAGGCGTACTTGGAGTTATGGCGGCATTACTTACTGCTAGGGTTCTGGATCGTTATCGTCTCTCTAGATACTTTGCAAATCCGCCAATTGTAGTTATTTCGTTAAGCATAATTTACTCAGTCTTTATTGGGTCGGTATTTGTGGGTATATGAGGGTGAAAAAGCATAGAAAATACATACTGACGGGAGGTATGGTTTTCCTTGCTCTATTTTCGTTGGTTCTCCAGTTCTGGAAATACGTTAATAATCCGTGGACAAGAGATGGGAAAGTCCAAGCGGATATAATTCAGGTTACTCCCAGAGTTTCTGGTCAAGTAGTAGAATTACCAATTCGAGATAACCAGTTTGTCAATGCAGGCGAGCTCCTATTCCAAATAGATCCAAGAATCTATGAGGCTGCCTTGGCGGAAGCCCGGGCTCAATATGAAGAGGCAATTGATACCTATAACGCACAAAGGGAAAATATTCTGGCTTATGAAGCCAGACTGCGGGAATCCTCTGCAGCAATAGACCTGGCTCAGAGTAATATCAATGCTCTGGATGCGGAAATCATGAAATCCAGAGCAGAGTTTGAGCGTCAACAGGAATTACTTCCTCAACGTGCCACTTCAGTGCGGTCCCTTCAGGCTGCGCAAGCTGATTATGAATCCTCTGTGGAGTATCGTGCGGGTGCAGAGGCCAGCCTCGCTGAGTCCTTAGCTGTTTTAGAGCAGTCACAGGCAGATTTGGCGAGAGTCCGGGCGCAACTTGGTGCTCTTGGAGCGGATAATCCAGGTGTGCGTGCAGCTCTTGCGATGGTGCGACAAGCTGAACTCAATCTTGAGTACACAACTGTTACTGCGCCAGTTTCAGGTTATGTAACAAATCTGGACTTTCGCTATGGTGATCAAGCTGTAGCGAACCAACCGGCACTATCAATAGTAGATGTTAGTACTTACCGAATAGAGGGCTATTTTCGAGAGACCTTTATCCGTCGAATTTCGCCAGGGGATAAGGCAATTGTAACATTGATGGCTTATCCCCATAGGCCCCTCAAGGGTTATGTAGAGAGTATTGGCTGGGGGATAGCGCAGGATGATGGAACTGCTGGTAATGACTTGCTGCCAAGGGTAAACCCAACATTTGAATGGATTCGTCTAGCACAGCGGATTCCTGTGAGAGTTCACTTAACGGAAAGGCCTGAGTCTGTTGATCTTCGTGTTGGGTTTACCAGTTCAGTGCTCATATTGAGCGATACTGCGAGCGCCGAACAAGATGAAGCGGCGCACTCTCCATAACTCCAGCTATATAAGCTCTATAGGCCAACGATTGGCTTTGGGCATTATTCATCTATTTATTGGCAGCGGCTGTATGCTGGGCCCAGACTATGTACCACCTCCCGTGACCATTGAGGATTCATGGGTTTACCAAAATGATAAACGCCTAGATATCCTGGAGGCGGTCAATCCCTTTTGGTGGCAATCGGCTTTCTCTGACCCGGTACTGGATGAGCTTGTAGCCCAAGCAATAGAAAATAATCTGGAGTTAAGATCTGCTGCTCTCAGGGCACTGCAAGCGCAACAGCTTTTGGCTATCGCAATTGGAGATCAATATCCACAAATACAGCAAATTGAAGGGCTTGTGGATCGTTCAAAATACGTTCGCTCGGGAATAACTGGAAACCTACAAAGTGAATATTATCTTAACTTTAATTTAACTTGGGAATTGGATATGTGGGGGCAGCTGAGGCGTTTGGTGAACTCGGCTGCAGCGGATCTTGAAGCTAGTATGGCTGAATATGATGGGCTACTCATTTCTATCATTGCGCAAGTAGCTCAGACATATATCAATATACGCACCGTCAAGCGTCGAATTGAAGTAGCAAGAGAAAATATTCGTATACAGAGAGAAGGTTTAAGAATTGCGGAAGTGAAATTTCAAGCAGGTGAAGTTAGTGCATTGGATGCTGAACAAGCACAAACTTTACTGAGTAATACAGAAGCTACTGTTCCCGGATTGGAAATTATTCTCCAGCAACTAAAAAATACCTTGGCAATACTGCTTGGTATGCCTCCGCATAGTCTGAACGATATACTTTCCGTATCGCCAACGGTACCTCATGTACCCGCAATCACAGCTATTGGTATGCCTCAAGATCTCTTAAGGCAGCGCCCGGATATCCGACAGGCAGAGCGCCTACTTGCTGCTCAGGGGGAACTGATTGGGGTTGCGAGAGCTGAGCTTTACCCAAACTTTTCGATTGGGGGGTTGATCGGAGCGATCGATATCAGAGGGGGCAGCTTAATGGTAGTAGCGATGCATGGGATATATTTTTGGAATTTGATTGGAATATCTTTAATTATGGACGACTGCGTAATAATGTCCGCTTACAGGATGCAACCTTCCAACAGCTTGTTTCAGACTACCAACAAGTTGTTTTACAAGCGCAGGTGGATGTAGAAAATGCAATAGTTGCTTATCTTAAATCACAAGAGCAACAGGTTTTCTATGAAACGGCTGCTCAGGCATCGAGGGAATCTGTAGACCTCTCATTTACACAATATATAGGTGGAGAAATAGAATTTAATACGGTCATTACAACCTTGGTTTCCAACCTTAATCAGCAGGATATACTTGTTGTCGCACAGGGTGCAGTGGCAACAAGTCTGGTGCAGGTATATTTGTCTCTTGGGGGAGGGTGGCAAATAAATGATGGACTTATGCCTTTAGAATTACTACCAGAGGAAACTATAGAGGATATGCTTAGACGTACTCATTACTGGGATAAGCTTTTAGATTAACTCATTACTATTAATCCAGATTCAGTTGTTTGATTATTCAATTGAGAATGGGCTCACTAACTTTAAAATATAAGATATGTATTCTTGATTATTAATTTAGAAATTTTTAAGCTTGGCTTTTCCGGGTAGTTCTGAGATTTTTTTTGCTCCGACCTGTTGCATTATCTGTGTTAGCTGTGCTTTCAATAGGTAAATTGCATGATCTGCTCCCTCTTTACCTAGTGCACAAACACTGTACATAAAAAAACGACCCAGAAAGCTGAATTGTGCTCCAAGAGAAAGGGCACTTGCTACATCTGCGCCCGACCTAAGCCCACTGTCTATAAGAAGTGGAATCTTACTCTGGTATGTCGTTTTAAGCTCCTGAACTAAGGGTAATGTAGCTTCTCCTTGGTCTAGTTGACGTGCGCCATGATTCGAAATAATCACTCCATCGGCACCTAATGCGATTGCTTTATCAACATCGGGTTTGCTCATAATACCTTTGATGATTAGTTTGTGTGGCCAACGATCTCGAATACTTTTTAAACTGTCAAAATCCAGTGGCCCCATAGTAGCTGTATTCATAAACTCAGTGAGTTCCAATTTCTTGCTCTCTTTGCTCATATATGGAGTAAGGTTCTTGAACTGGGGCAGCCCGTGCACGAGAGTGGCTAAACTCCAATGAGGCCGGATGGCTGCTTGATAGATGTTTTTTAGTGTAAGCTTTGGAGGCATAGCAAGACCATTGTAGAAGTCCCGCGGCCTTAAACCGAAGGTGGGTACATCAACGGTAATTGCTAGATTTTGATATTGAGCTCTCTCCAAGCGCTTGAGAAGATCGGTTAGGATGGAAGGTTCAGTGGGATTATATAGTTGGTACCACGCCATTCCCTGGGTTACTTCCGCTATGCGTTCTAGTGATTCAGAGGATACGGTACTGAGAATGTAAGGAATTTCATGTCTATAGGCAGCATCTGCCAGTATGACAGGAGCATCTGGCCACATTAGTCCCTGGAGACCTACGGGTGCAATTCCAAATGGTGCGCTGTAATGGTAATCAAACAGTTTGCAGCTTATATCCGGCTCAGTCGGCCGCTTGATGTATTGCGGTGTGAATTCGACAGATTTAAAGGGAATTCGATTTCGGCTAAGGCCTATATCATCCATACAGCCTTCAGTGAGGTAGTCATAGGCAAACTTCGGAATTTTCTTTTTAGCTTTCTTCCTTAATCTTTGGCTGCTTGCGAAGTGCCGATTAAATAGTTCATTGATTTGTACCATTTGGTATTTCCTGCCCGGTTATTTCCTTCAGGTTAGCAGTTGAAGTGTGAAGTATTAGTTCTTATTGAATTGCAGGAATCTTGGAGAGTATTAATTGTATCCAGGCTTCCTGTTCTGCTTTCGGTGAAAACATAGAGCATAACTTTAAATGTGCGACCTCAGTTTTCCAGTTTTATCTAACTCGAACCGTTTAAAGTCAGAAGCTAGCTGTAGATTGCCTCTGTATACAGATTGAGCTTCGAGGTATATGTCATTAATTGAGGGAGTTATATCAGCTCTTGATTGGTATCGCGGACTGAAATGGGTCAAAATCAGGTTGGGTACAGTTGCTTGCTCTGCAAAAGATGCCACCTGCTTGGCACAGCTGTGTCCGACCTTTACAGCTTTTTCAGCCATATCATCAGTAAAAGTAGACTCATGAACGAGAAGGTCACACTCTACGCAGGCTTTTTTTAACAATTCTGGGCTGTCATTATCTCCACAGATCACAATTTTTCTTGGCTTTTGCTTTCGGTGAAGAAACTCTGTAGAAGAGTATTCCCGGCCATTATAGATAATATTAATTCCGGCTCTCAGTTTGCCCCATAAGGGCCCTTGGGGGATGCCTGCTAGACACAATTTTTCGATATCTAAGGAAGCCCGTATTTTTCTCTCGGTAAAACTGTAAGCGTACGAGGGCACCCTGTGGGAAAGTTTAGTCAGGGAAATCATAAACTGTCCTTGGTCCAAGGTAGGTAATTTCTCCGAAGGAAAAAATTCAACTCAAATGGTAGGTAGAGTTCAGTGCATGCCTGCGTAGATATAAGCCAGTCACGTATAGCCTTTGGTGCTACTACAGTCAGTGGTTTAGCTCTGCCTTGCATCCCCGCACTTGCCAATAGTCCTGGTAGTCCATAGCAATGATCACCATGGACATGGGTGATGAAAATTGCGCTTAGAGAGTTTAAGGACAGGGGAGTATGAAGGATTTGATGTTGAGTTCCCTCACCGCAGTCGATCAGGTACCAGCTTTTACCTTGACTTTCTATTAATGCGACAGCGCTTACGTTTCTGTCCTTTGTGGGAGTACCGGACGATGTACCCAAAAACAATAGTTCCAATGAGCATTTACCTCTGTTGTTGCCCCCCAATCATACACACGATGTCAAGTCGGGAAGAGGGAATCATAGTTAGTATATTTGGCGATATCACAGTAACCAAGAAGCTGGGTAATCGGTGTTGACCTAAAGTAAAGTTGAGGTATTAAACTACTTTGCAAAATTGATTGGCAAAGAGGAAATGAGACAAATGACCGCAGAAACACAAAGAATCAACTTGCGAGGTTACTTGGAGCGTATCGGCTATAACCGCATGCCTGCTGTTGATTTACCGACGCTCAAGGGTCTCTTATCCCATCATGTGCGGACAATTCCTTTTGAGAATGTGACATCTTTTTTAGGGGGGCAGTAGATATTGAAATTTCCGCTATCGAGGATAAGCTCGTACGCCACTTGAGGGGGGATACTGTTTCGAGCAGAATGCTCTCTTGCGCGCTGCTTTGCAGCAGATAGGCTTTGCAGTTATCGGCCTTGCCGCGCGTGTCCTTTGGCAAACCCCAGTGGGACATCAACCTGCACAATCACACATGATACTGTTGGTAGAAGTAGATGAAGTCCCTTACTTGTTGGATGCAGGGTTTGGCAGTAATACACTCACTGCGCCGATGCGTTTGGATTCCACAGATCTCCAGACTACTCCCCACGGCACTTATCGTTTGACCCGAACAGATAATAGAGATTACCTGTTACAGGTAAAGGTCGAGGGGGTTTGGCAAGCTATGTATAGCTTTGATTTGAGTCCCCGTACGGCTGGTGATTATAAAATCGCCAATTGGTATTGCTGCACCCACCCGGAATCCCGCTTTGTAGAACACTTGATTGCAGCGCGGGCATTTTCCGAGGGGCGACATGCTTTGATCAATCGTCAATTGAGCTACCAGCCGATTATTGGCCCCAAAAGCGTAATAATGCTCGCCAATGTTAAGGAGCTTCGCCGAACTTTGTTGGATGTATTTGGTATTGAGGTGCCGACAGGTGCCGAAGTTGATCGGAGGCTGGCCAGTATTTTTCAGGGGCAGTCTTTCCATCAAGGTACAAAAAACGTCGGTGCAACAATCAGCAGAGTAGCCTCATGATTAAGGTGGGAGTTGTTTACCATTCAGTTTGCGGCACTACCAAGGCACTCGCAGAAGCTGTTGTAAAGGGGGTTAATAATCTAACCGGGTGTGAGGGGATAGCCTTGGCTGTTGAGGGACAGCATATACGGGCAGGGCGCTTCGATAACCAAAGAATAATGGCTCAGTTGGACGAGTGTGAGGCGATTGTGCTGGGTTCGCCAACTTTTATGGGGAATGTTTCAGCGCAATTTAAGTCATTTATAGATGCTGCCAGTGATCGTTACAGTGAGCTTAAATGGGCGGACAAGTTGGCTGCGGGATTTACTATTGGCAGCAACTACAGTGGAGATCAGCTTAATACCATCCAGGCCCTGCAGATATTTTCCTCCCAAATGGGAATGCTCTGGGTCCCTCTCGATATCTTACCTAGTCGGGATATACAGGGGAGAAATCGAGGTGGTTGCCAGTTGGGTTTGATTGCCGTAGAGGAGAGTGGGGGTGGTATTCATGAGCTGGATCGGCTAACTGCAGTATATTTGGGAGAGCGGGTCGGGCGTGTTGTCTCTAGAGGAAATTATACCGCCAGTATTTCTACGGTCGCTACCCTGCAAAGAGAGGAGGTGGAGAGAGTTTAGAGCCAATTAATTTGGCAGTCTTCTCCTGGGAGTAGTGCTTGAATTTTGGCTACTTGTTACTCATCTATCGACCTACCAAGTGCGAAGGGTTCGTAAATACCTGTGGCGCCATATGCAATTGCAAGTGAACAGCAACCTTTCGCTGCGGGATGCTTCTCCCGCAGCGAAAGGGCTGGGAATCGATTGACCCACCAATAGCATTAGCATCAAGTCTTTTATCTTTTGAATACAGCTTGGGGACTGCATATTTAGCCAACAGTAAATGTAAAAACTATACACTTACAAAGTCGTTATCATATATTTTAACTAATTAATTTAAAGATCCGAGTATTCGGTAATCAGAAGGTAAGGTTGAAGTTATATAGCGAACAAAGGGCGACTATTTGCGCTAGCAGCGGCTAAAAGAAGGGTTTGGACTTAACTTAGTAATAGCTAGCTTTGCGCGATAGAAATGATGCAACACAAGTCCTTTTTGTCTAGTCGTATCAATGCACTCAGTGATGGCGTTTTTGCTATCGCCATGACCCTGCTGGTGTTTAACATTCAAATTCCTGACTTGGTAGATATTAAGCCGGGCGAGGATTTTCAAACCAAAATGCAGCAACAGATTCCTCATATATTTTCCTGGCTATTGAGTGTTGCAATCCTTTGTCGTTTATGGCTCAACCACAATCACTTGATGGCTGATCATGAGTCTAAGTCTGTGGGCTTTACCAGCCTTAACTTTCTATTACTTGGTGCGGTTGCTTTTATTCCTTTTCCATCGGCTTTGTTGGGAGAGTATCCAGATCAAGCCTGGTCGGTAATTTTATTGTCCATCAGTTACGCAGTTGCTGCGCTGGCAATTGCAGGAATGTGGTTTATTGCTCCAAATAGAGCGAGTGTGAGTGGGAAAAGGGTGCTATTAGTGAGCATGGTCATGTTGCTGACCAGCATTTTGGCATGTCTCTTAACAATCTTTAATCCCTATTGGGGATTGGCGCTTTGGATAACGTACGTTGTGGGTATAGCTCCATTAGCTTACCTAATGGAGCGTTATGTCTTTGTCGAGGCTGATTAGTCTCTGATGGGAAAGGCCTGTACAGTGTAATACTACGGTTAACTCTTTTGTAAGGGGCAGCCGAACTCTTGCAACATTTTAATATGAGGGATTCCGGCTTCATAAAAAACAGGCCCCTCCGTTGTAAAACCAGCTTTAGCATAAAAGCCTTTGGCATGTTGTTGGGCGTGAAGGTAGACTTTGCGATAACCATGCTGTTTAGCATGATTACAGATTGCTATTAGTAGTTGAGCACCGAGTCCCAGGCCACGGGCAGCTTTGCTAATCGCCATGCGGCCAATCTTACCATCTGTTGTCAACCGACCAGTGCCAACTGGAATGCCTGTACGAAAAACCAGGAAGTGTTGTGCGCTTTCTTCTTGATCATCCCACTCCAATTCCATGGGAACATTTTGTTCTCGCACAAATACGGCTTCTCGAATTGCCCGAATTCTCTCCCTTTCACTATTCCATTCAGCTGGGCGAATGAGAGTGTCCATTTCAGAAGTCCTCAGGTGGATAGATCAATGTGCCCTGTGCAACCAGTTGATCGAGAAGGCCGCTGACTTCGGCTATTTCCGGGAAAGCTTCGATATCATTCCAGGTTACTTCATGGGAGTCAGCGAACTGTTCGGCAAATACCAGTGGGCAGGGGAAGGCCTCACCATCAACAAACAAAGTGGCTGGTTCGCGGCAAAAGGCAGCGCGGGAGGCGGGGTTTAATACCAGTTGTACTCCCTTGGGCATCTGCTCGCGCCAATCTACTGCGTCATCTGCATCCAATGCCACTGTGTCCGGGTATTTTGCTTCAGTCATAACCGCGCCAAACCACTGGGCGATTTTTTCCGGTTGCTGCAGCCACTCGCCGAGCTGTTGTTGCAGGCGGGCAACAGAGGCGGGATCAATTTCCGCTGGGTTTTTCGCCACTTCAGCACCGGCATCGGTGTAGCGCTGGCTGTCCGGTAAATCCATAGCGATTTCAGCGGCGAGATCTTCGAGGATCGCGGCGGCGGAAGGGGCGCGGAAACCAATGGAGATTGTGGTGCATCCGCCTTCGGCTATTCCCCAGTGGCTGTATTGGGGCGGCAAGTAAAGCATATCGCCGGGCTCTAGTACCCAGCTGTTTTCTGCTTCGAATTCTTTCAGGATATTGAGGGACGTTCCTTCAAGGCGAGGATTGCTTTCATCCACCTTGGGGCCTTGTTGCCACAAACGCTTGCCTTCGGCCTGGAGAAGAAACACATCGTAGTGATCGTAGTGGGGACCAACGCTGCCCTTATCGGCGGCATAACTGATCATCACATCATCCAGGCGCCAGTCGGGGATAAAGCGGAAGAAATCTTTCAGTTCAGCAATTTCTGACATCCACTGATCGACAGCTTGTACCAGCAGGGTCCAGTGGGTTTTAGGGAGGGAAAGAAAATCTTCTTCAGTGAATGGACCTGTGCGCAGCTCCCAGGGACTGCTCTTGCCATTCTCCAATACCAAGCGAGATTCGACCGCTTCCTCCAGGGCCATACCTGCGAGTTCTTCCCCGGAAATGGGCGACTCAAAATTGGCGAAAGCATTGCGTATCAGCAGGGGTTTCTGCTGCCAATAGTCACGCATAAAAACTTCGATGGGCATGTCGCCAAGATGGGTAAGGGGGCTGGCCACGGTAACTCTCACTGTCAGAAGGCTGGGGTTTGTGTCTGGATATTCTGAGGCTCGGAAACTATCCAGCGTACTGTTGTATTTTTTAAAGATGACCAGCCGCACCAGGTGCGGCTGGTAGCCGGACTCGTTTAAATTTTACGAGCCTGTTCCACGGCGTTACCGATATAGGATGCCGGAGTCATTTCCAGCAGATCGCTCTTGGCCTCTGCGGGAATCTCCAGGTTCTCGATAAATACTTTCAGGGTTTCACGGGTGATACCCTGGCCACGGGTGAGGGCCTTCAGTTTCTCGTAAGGCTCTTCAATGTTGTAGCGACGCATAACCGTTTGGATCGGCTCTGCCAATACTTCCCATGAATTATCCAGGTCTTCCGCCAGGCGCTCGCGGTTGATTTCCAGTTTGCTCAGGCCTTTCATGGTGGCGGCATAGGCAATGGCGGAATAGCCCGCACCCACCCCCATATTGCGCAGTACGGTGGAGTCTGTCAGGTCGCGCTGCCAGCGGGATACTGGAAGTTTGGCTGCCAGGTGCTGGAATACGGCGTTGGCGATACCCAGGTTGCCTTCGGAGTTTTCGAAGTCAATGGGGTTAACTTTGTGCGGCATGGTGGAGGAGCCAACTTCACCGGCAACGACTTTTTGCTTGAAGTAACCCAGGGAGATATAGCCCCACACATCGCGGTCAAAATCGATCAGGATGGTGTTAAAGCGGGCAACAGCGTCGAACAGCTCAGCAATGTAGTCGTGGGGCTCGATCTGGGTGGTGTAGGGGTTCCAGGTAAGGCCCAGGGAAGAAATGAATTCTTCAGCATTTTGCTCCCAATCAATATTGGGATAGGCGGACAGGTGAGCGTTGTAATTACCTACCGCGCCGTTAATTTTACCCAGTAGCGGTACCGCTTTAATCTGTGCTACCTGGCGGCGCAAGCGCGCGGCCACGTTGGCAAGTTCTTTACCAACAGTAGACGGGCTGGCTGTCTGGCCGTGAGTACGGGACAGCATGGGTACGTCGGCAAAGTCCTGGGCCAGGTCTACGATAGCGTCAATCAGGGCTTCCATCGCAGGCAACATGACGTTGTCGCGACCGGCGCGAAGCATCAGGGCGTGGGACAGGTTGTTGATGTCCTCAGAGGTGCAGGCAAAGTGTACGAATTCGCTCACTGTTGCCAGCTGGGCATTGCTGCTGATTTTATCCTTGAGGAAGTATTCAACCGCTTTTACATCGTGGTTGGTGGTGCGCTCGATTTCCTTGATGCGCTCAGCATCTTCCAGGGAGAAGTCGGCCACAATGCTATCGAGCAGCATGTTGGCAGCTTCGTCAAACTGCTCAACTTCGGCGATCTCTTTATGTGCGGAAAGTTTTTGCAGCCAGCGTACTTCCACTTCAACGCGGGCGCGGATCAGGCCGTATTCACTGAAAATTTCACGCAGGGGGGCAGTCTTGCTCTCGTAGCGACCATCAATTGGGGATACCGCTGTGAGTGCGGAAAGCTCAACTGTCATAGTAAATCTCCGGGATTAGTGTTCTATAGATTCGATATGTGCGATCCATTCGTCGGTCGCACGCAAAAGCTTTTTGCGTTGGAACAACAGGTGCAGGCGACGCCCACCCAGCTGTCGCCATAGTGTCGCCGAGCGAACACCGGCAAACAGCATTGAGCGAATTTGATTGGCGATACGTTGCTGTTGCAGGTAGTTAAAATCGCCGAGAACCTGAATACGAAAGCGGAAGGTGCCGAGGGTGTCACTATAGGTGCTGGCCAGATTGGAAAAGATATTTTCGTGCGTCAGTGAAAAGTGTTCGGCTTGACCCTTGGCTTTCTCCAGGCGGCTGCCGATAACGGAAAGCAGGTCCTTTTTCTTGCTCAATTGTCGTTGCAAGTAGAGGACGGAGAGTGTGTAGCGCAGGCAATCTGTGTACTCGGGATGTTGCCGGGACTGCAATATTTGTTTGGAGACCTTAAGGCCGGGCAGCAGGTGCTTTGCCCCTGCAAAAATATCCTCAGTGCGGTCGGGGTTAATCTGGAAGAGGCTGTACACCCCCGTTTCCAGTTGCGCCTGGGGCGCCGTGCCAGTTTTGGCAAGGCGCTCCACCAGAGTTGCGGATTGAAAAATTCCGGCCAGTGCCAATGCCTGATCCCGCCAGTTATTCAAAATTGCTCCTTAGTGCTTCTTGTATTTTTCCAGTATGGCGGAGCCGATGCCTGTGGCTCGCTCAATAACCGCGCCACCGAGGCAAACCTCGCCATCATACAGTACCAGGGATTGGCCTGGCGTGATGGCACGCTGTGGCTCATCAAACGCTACGACCAAGCTCCCATTTTCCTGTACATGCACTGTGCAGTCCTGGTCTGGTTGGCGGTAGCGGGTTTTAGCCTGGCAGCGGAATGTTTCACCTGGTGCGGCTGCGTTAATCCAGTGCGTCTGGCTAGCCTCTAAGCCAGTTGCGTATAGCAGGGGATGATGTGCGCCTTGTGCGACAATTAATACATTGCGCTCCAGGTCCTTACCCACAACATACCAGGGTTCTTCACCGGCGCCTTTTACGCCGCCGATACCCAGGCCTTGGCGCTGGCCAATGGTGTGGTACATCAGGCCCGCATGACGCCCCATTGTTTCACCTTCCGGCGTTTCCATATCCCCGGGTTGTGCGGGCAGATATTGCTCAAGAAAGTCCTTGAAGCGACGCTCACCGATAAAACAGATACCGGTGCTGTCCTTTTTATTGTGAGTAATAAAGCCATTTTCCTCGGCAATACGTCGGACTTCCGGTTTCTCCAGCTCCCCCAGCGGAAAAAGGGAGCGGGCAAACTCTTCTTCTCCAACGGCGTGCAGGAAATAGCTTTGATCCTTATTGCCATCGAGTCCTTTGAGTAGATAGGTGCGGCCATCTATATCACGGCGGCGAGTGTAGTGCCCGGTAGCAATCGCATCAGCCCCGAGAACCTCGGCATATTCAAGGAAAACCTTAAATTTGATCTCCCGGTTACAAAGGATATCCGGGTTGGGGGTGCGTCCTTCTTTATACTCTGCCAGGAAATATTCGAATACGTGGTCCCAGTACTCTGCGGCAAAGTTAGCGGTATGTAATTTGATACCAAGCTTTTCACAGACTGCCTGGGCATCCGCCAGGTCAGCCTTGGCGGTGCAGTATTCTGTGCCGTCATCTTCATCCCAGTTTTTCATGAACAGGCCTTCCACCTGGTAGCCCTGCTGGATCAGCAGGTGTGCGGCTACAGAGGAATCCACACCGCCGGACATACCGACGATGATGCGCTTTGGCTGTTTGTTGAGGGTGGAATCAGGCATAAGAAGAACAGTCACTACTTCACTGGCATGAAAGGGGGCGAATTTTACCTGCGAACGCCCCATTTGACCAAGACCGCTTTGATCTTCCGTTATAGATTATCGCTTTCGGCGCGGTCGATTGCGGTTGAGTGCTGGTTTTGTTCGGGGTTTGGGGGCGCCAAAAACCTCTTCTGTTCGATACTCGCCAGGCTTTAATGAGTCGAGCTTCCAGCGGCCTATCGCCACCCGGATTAGCCGCAGGGTAGGGAAGCCGACCGCTGCAGTCATCCGCCTTACCTGGCGATTCCGCCCCTCGGAAATAGTCAGCTCCAGCCAGCTGGTTGGAATCGACTTGCGTTCGCGAATTGGCGGTGTGCGGGGCCAGGGCTCCCTATCAGGCAGGCGCCTGGCCTTGGCCGGTGCGGTTCGGCCATCCTTCAGGTCTACCCCTTGCCTGAGCATATAAAGAGCATCATCAGTAATTTCACCCTCCACCTGGGCCCAATAGGTCTTGGGCATCTTCCGCTTGGGGTGGCTGATTTGATGTTGTAGCGCTCCATCATCAGTCAGCAGTAGTAAACCTTCAGAATCGTAGTCCAGGCGGCCCGCCGCATAGAATCCCTTGTGCTGGATATAGTTAGCCAGAGTGGCGCGATCCTGATCATCTGTAAATTGGCTTAATACGCCAAAAGGCTTGTTGAGGAGAATAATCTTTGCCATAAGAAAAATTGAGTATTGTAATCCAACTACAAAAATTAACCGAGGCTGCTATAATCCCGCCGTTTTTTATCCCCGCCCAATGGTCCCGGGGGAGCGGTGCAAGCAACGCTGGACCTAAAAAGTCATAGAATTTTGGGAGTTTACGCAATATGGGTCATATCCAAGTGCCGGCAGACGGCGAAAAAGTTACAGTCAATTCCGACGGTTCGCTGAATGTTCCGAATCGCCCGGTTATTCCTTTCATCGAGGGTGACGGCATCGGTGTGGATATCACCCCGGTAATGCGCAAGGTGATCGACGCGTCTGTAGAAAAAGCTTTCGGCGGCGAAAAGAAAATCGAGTGGATGGAAATCTACTGCGGTGAGAAAGCGGCAGAGACTTACGCTGGCGACTGGTTCCCGGCTGAAACCCTCGAAGCGATCAAAGACTACGTTGTTAGCATTAAAGGCCCTCTGACCACTCCAGTAGGTGGAGGTTTCCGTTCCCTGAACGTTGCCCTGCGTCAGGAGCTGGATCTGTACGTATGTCAGCGCCCGGTGCGCTGGTTCAGCGGTGTACCTTCTCCGGTTAAAGAGCCGAACAAGGTAGACATGGTTATCTTCCGTGAAAACTCCGAAGATATCTACGCTGGTATCGAGTGGAAAGCTGACACTGACGAAGCTAAGAAAGTTATCAAGTTCCTGCAGGACGAGATGGGTGTTAAGAAGATCCGTTTCCCTGAGAACTGTGGTATCGGTGTTAAGCCGGTTTCTGCAGAAGGTACCAAGCGTCTCGTGCGCAAGGCTATCCAGTACGCTGTGGACCAGGATCGCGATTCTGTAACCCTGGTACACAAAGGCAACATCATGAAGTTCACCGAAGGTGCCTTCGCTGATTGGGGTTACGAGCTGGCTCGCGACGAGTTTGGCGCTCAGCCGCTGGACGGCGGCCCCTGGCACAGCTTCAAGAATCCGAAGACTGGCAAGGAAATCGTTGTTAAGGACGTAATTGCTGACGCTATGCTGCAGCAGATCCTGCTGCGCCCGGCGGAGTATGACGTAATTGCTACCCTGAACCTGAACGGCGACTACTTGTCTGACGCACTGGCTGCACAGGTTGGTGGTATCGGTATCGCTCCGGGCGCAAACCTGTCCGACGACGTTGCCCTGTTCGAAGCAACCCACGGTACTGCGCCCAAGTACGCTGGCCAGGACAAGGTTAACCCGGGCTCCCTGATTCTTTCCGCTGAGATGATGCTGCGTCACCTGGGCTGGAACGAAGCTGCTGACTTAGTAATCAAAGGTATGGAAGGTGCTATCGAAGCCAAAACCGTAACCTACGATTTCGAGCGTCTGATGGACGGTGCTGAGCTGAAGTCCTGTTCTGCGTTTGGTGACGAAGTTATCAAGCACATGGCATAAGGTGCCAAATTGGATGCCGGGCTGTGAGGCTCGGCTCCGATAGTAAAAAGGCCCTTCACTGTGCTGTGAAGGGCCTTTTTTTGCGTGCGAACTTGCCGCAATAAGGCTAGTCGAGAGCCTCCGCTTCCTTTTCTCTCGCGCTCTCGGCATAGGCCGGTTCGGAGTTTGGAATGGAAGGTTTGCTGGCAGTGGGCATATCGCCCGAGGGCACAGTAGAAATATTGGCGGCGTGGTAGCCTTTATCGCCCCTGACGATATCAAAGGTGACTTGCTGACCAGCTTTCAGGGTTCGGTAGCCTTCCATCTGAATGGCGGAATAGTGCGCGAACAGATCCTCCCCTCCTTCATCTGCAAGAATAAACCCATATCCCTTTGCGTTGTTGAACCACTTCACGGTACCGGTAGGCATAACGAATTCCCTCTAATTGCCTGAGTGACCAGTTGGCCACCTTACAGAGTTTTTATATTTATTTGACCTGCGGATTAATCGACTGCGATCCTATCTGCGATTAACGGCTGTGAACGTGCAGGCACTAACTCTTGTAGTCAACTGGTATGGGAATGTCAAGAAACGCAGGTGGACTCTGTGATGTCTCTGTGTCGTTGGTCAAATAAGGTTACAATGGCAGGTTGTTGATGGTTGCGCAGGTTGCAACATCGAGGCTTTAAAAAATTCATTGATAATTGTTATGAGTATTCCGCAGATCATTACACTAAGCTCCGATATGTCAGAGGGAGACAGTTACGACTTGGAGGATTCCGATGGCGGGCTTGCACTGGAGGAGGCGCCACCCAAGTTAAAGCAGCCTCCCATGTATAAGGTCATTATGCTCAACGATGACTACACCCCCATGGACTTTGTTGTAGAGACTTTGGAACTGTTTTTTTCAGTCAACCGGGAGCGCGCCACGCAGTTGATGCTGCAAGTACACACGCGGGGAAAAGCAGTGTGCGGTGTCTATACTCGGGATATAGCGGAGACAAAGGCCGCGCAGGTCAATCAATTCGCCCAGGAGAATGAGCACCCCCTGTTATGCGAAATTGAGGCGGATGAAAGTAAAGAAGATTGATCTTGAATAGAGCTGCTTTTAAACAAGGGTCCCGTCACCTGAAGGGAATCAGCCAGGATATAGACGCCGGCAAAGGGTGCGCGCCTACCAGCGGAGTCGGCGGGAAATATTGGCGATTAGGGTTTGAGGTTTAGATGCTCAGCAAGGACTTAGAGGTAACGCTTAATCTGGCGTTCAAGGGTGCGCGCGCTAAACGGCACGAATTCATGACCGTAGAGCACCTATTGCTGGCGCTTTTGGACAATGAATCTGCGGCTGATGTGTTGCATGCCTGTGGAGCCGATCTAAGCGCGTTGCGACGTGAGTTGCTGGAGTTCGTAGACTCCACAACGCCATTAATCCCAGAGGCTGATACAGACCGTGAGACTCAGCCCACACTCGGGTTCCAGAGGGTCCTGCAAAGGGCCGTTTTCCATGTCCAGTCATCCGGTAAAAAGGAAGTCACAGGGGCTAATGTCCTCGTTGCTATTTTTTGTGAGCAGGAAAGTCAGGCTGTTTACTATCTGAAACAGCAGAGTGTTGCTCGTATTGATGTGGTGAATTACATCACCCATGGCATTTCCCGCGTAGGATCCAGTGGTAATAATCACCACCATGGCTCCGATACGACGCCTGAACAGGTTGATGAAGAGATCAGCGGGGGTGCAGAGCCAGGTGGCTCCGATCCACTGGAAAGTTATGCGACCAACCTGAACCAAGAGGCTATCCTCGGCCGCATTGACCCCCTGGTAGGGCGTGGGCCCGAAGTGGAACGGGTAACCCAGGTTCTGGCCAGGCGCCGCAAAAACAATCCGCTGCTTGTTGGTGAGTCTGGTGTTGGTAAGACCGCCATTGCTGAGGGGCTTGCTCGCCGTATAGTGGACGAAGATATTCCTGAACCGCTCAAAGACAGCACTATTTATTCCCTTGATCTTGGCTCCCTTCTGGCCGGGACAAAATACCGGGGAGATTTTGAAAAGCGCTTTAAAGCATTGTTGGCTGAATTAAAAAAGCGCGAGCACGCAGTACTGTTTATTGACGAAATTCACACGATTATCGGTGCGGGTGCGGCTTCCGGTGGAGTGATGGATGCCTCCAATCTGCTTAAGCCACTGCTTTCCAGTGGCCAGCTGCGCTGTATAGGCTCAACGACATTTACTGAGTACCGTGGGATTTTCGAAAAAGATCGGGCACTT
Source organism: Microbulbifer sp. MLAF003 (assembly GCF_030012965.1). Taxonomy (NCBI): domain Bacteria; kingdom Pseudomonadati; phylum Pseudomonadota; class Gammaproteobacteria; order Cellvibrionales; family Microbulbiferaceae; genus Microbulbifer; species Microbulbifer sp. MLAF003. The sequence goes on along the minus strand of NZ_CP120232.1, from coordinate 2,670,521 downwards.
TCCAGGCGCTTCCAGAAAATTGATGTCAGTGAGCCTTCGGTTGAAGAAACCATCCAAATCCTGCAGGGGTTACGGAGTTGTTTCGAAGACCACCACAAGGTGCGTTTTACCGATGCGGCCCTGGATGCCGCGGCACAGCTTTCCAGTCGCCATATCACCGAGCGATTCCTGCCGGATAAAGCAATTGACGTTATTGATGAGGCCGGCGCCTACCAATCCCTGCTACCTGCGGAGACTCGGAAGGAAGTAATTGGAGTTGGTGAAATTGAGTCCGTGATTGCGAAAATGGCCCGGATTCCAGCCAAGAGCGTATCGGCATCGGATAAGGAACAGTTATCCAAATTGGACGACAACCTGAAGATGGTTGTGTTTGGCCAGGATAGTGCCATTGAGGCGCTGAGTACGGCGATCAAGCTTAGCAGGGCGGGTCTCGGTGCGGAGGAGAAGCCCATAGGTTCCTTCCTCTTCTCTGGCCCAACCGGTGTCGGGAAGACTGAGCTGTGTCGCCAGTTGGCTAAAGTGATGGGAATCGAGTTGATTCGTTTCGATATGTCCGAGTATATGGAGCGCCATACGGTTTCCCGTCTGATTGGTGCTCCGCCGGGCTATGTCGGTTTTGATCAGGGCGGACTGCTGACTGATTCTGTGACCAAGCATCCCCACAGTGTTGTGTTACTGGATGAAATTGAGAAAGCACATCCAGAGGTGTTTAACCTGTTATTGCAGGTGATGGATCACGGTACTCTGACTGACAATAACGGCCGCAAGGCTGATTTCCGCAACGTTATTCTCATCATGACCACCAATGCAGGTGCTGAGCTGATGAGTCGGCGTTCTATTGGCTTTTCAAATCAGGATCACTCCACCGACGGCATGGAGGAGATCAAGAAAATGTTCACGCCGGAATTCCGCAATCGCTTGGATAGCATTATCCAGTTCGGGTCATTGCCGCTGGATGTGGTGAAGACGGTGGTGGACAAGTTTATTGTTGAGCTGCAGGCGCAACTTGATGATTCCCGCGTAACCTTGGCTGTAGATGATGAGGCCCGCGAGTGGCTGGCAATTCGTGGTTATGATGAAAAAATGGGTGCGCGTCCAATGTCGCGCCTGATTCGTGACAAGCTGCGCAAGCCCCTGGCCGAAGCTGTGTTGTTCGGTGAATTGGCAGAAGAGGGTGGGCGTGTTGCGGTCACTATCGAGGGTGATGAGCTGGCGATAAAAACTGCGGTTCCAGCCTGACTTTACCTCAGGTTCAACCGAAAAAAGCCACCTTGCGGTGGCTTTTTTTGTCTGGACAAGCGGCCCTTAAGGCACTTCCCCAGGCGAGCAGTTTAACGGGCGCGGTAGGTAATGCGGCCCTTGCTCAGGTCGTAAGGGGTGAGTTCCACCTTGACCTTATCGCCAGTGAGGATACGAATGTAGTTTTTGCGCATTTTTCCAGAGATGTGCGCAATTACCACGTGTCCGTTTTCCAGCTTTACGCGGAAAGTGGTATTTGGCAGGGTGTCAATCACCTCGCCTTCCATTTCAATATAATCGTCTTTTGCCATGCGGCAGCAACCTTCAAATAACTTGATCAGACCATTTACCCCGGTGGCGCTTTGGCCTAGCCGCGGCTTGACGGGCGAGCATTTTGCACGAAAAGGCTGAATAGAGCAAAGGGCGTGTGCTAGTGCTTTAGAGAGACTTCAGGCTCCAGCGGTTTTCCTTAAGCATTTCAATCGGTCGAAACTGGCTTTTGTAGGCCATTTTGTGGCACTGCTCTATCCAGTAACCCAGGTAGAGATTGGGGAGTCCGAGTCGCCTGGCCCATTCAATCTGGTAGAGAATGCAGTAACTGCCCAAGCTGCGCTTGTCCTCATCCGGGTCGAAGAAAGTATAGATGGCAGAGAGGCCAGCGGTGAGCAGGTCAGTAACAGCTACTGCAACCAGCTTGCCTCTAGCGCGCAACTCAATATAGCGGGTGGCTCCCCAAGCCTGGCTCAGGAAACTTCGGTATTGTTCCCGGCTGGGTGGATACATCTCTCCGTCGGCATGGCGTTGCTCAATGTAGCGAGCATACAACTCGTAGTGCTCGTCAGTATCAATAGACTCGATGTGGAAGATATCCAGGTCTCGATTGCGTTTCCAGCAGCGGCGCTGGTTGCGATCTGGTACAAACAGGTTCACCGGCACCCTTGCCGGAATGCAAGCCCTACATGTGGCACATTGTGGGCGGTATAGGTAGGCGCCACTGCGGCGGAAACCCAGCTCGGACAGACGGTTGTACAGGCGTTGGTCCACCTCTGTCTGGGGGTCCACAAAAACCGTGGTGGCCTCCCGGTCCGGCAGGTAGCCGCAGGGGTGGGGCAGCGTGGCCAGCAAGCGTACAGAATCCAGTTGCGAATATTTACCCATAAGTCCAACAAAGCTTCCAAGGCTGTGGAAATGCGGGCTGTCTAATTCCGCTTTCCAGCAATTGTTCGAAATCCCTACGGCACAATTCAATGGCCCCCAGGCTGGTCAGGTGCGGGTTACTAACCTGGCAGTCGACGAGCGGGCAGCCCCACAATTCTAATTGCCGAATGAGGTGGACAAAAGCGACTTTGGAAGCGTCTGTTTCTCTGTGAAACATCGACTCGCCAAAGAACACTTTGCCAATGGCCAGTCCATAGAGTCCTCCAACAAGCTTGCCCTCTCGCCACACCTCTACAGAGTGGGCATGGCCGAGATGATGCATATCTACGTAGGCCTGGCACATCTCATCAGTGATCCAGGTGCCATCTTCGCCGGACCTGGGCGCGCGGCAGGCATCGATGACCTCCTCGAATGCCTGGTCAAATGTAACCTGAAAGGCTCCGCGGCGCAGTACTTTGCGAAGGCTTCGCCCGATCTTAAAGTCGTGGGGAATAACTACACAGCGTGGTGAGGGGCTCCACCAGAGAATGGGTTGCTCGTCGGAGTACCAGGGGAATATCCCGCGTCGGTACGCTGCGAGCAGCCAGTCTGGTGATAGGTCACCGCCAACTGCGAGCAAACCGTTGGGATCATCCAATGCCGCTCTAGTAGGGGGAAGTCGATATGGTTTTCATCGAGCCACATCAAGCGGCTTTGGGTATTCCTTGCCACAAGCTGACTCCTGTCCGAGGAGATGGCGGGGGTCCGGGCGGAGAGATTCCACCCGGAGTGGGAGGGTGTTACTGGGCGTCCAGGAAGCGCTCGGCGTCCAGGGCCGCCATACAGCCGGTGCCGGCAGAAGTTACAGCCTGACGGTAGATATGATCAGAGACGTCACCGGCTGCAAATACGCCGGGAATGGATGTTTGGGTGGCATTACCCTCCAGGCCGCTTTGAACGATGATATAGCCACCATTCATTTCCAGCTGACCTTCAAAGATGCCGGTATTTGGCTTATGGCCAATGGCGATAAATACACCGGACACATCCAGCTCTTTGGTGGAGTCGTCCTGGGTGCTACGAACCCGCAGTCCCGTTACGCCGTTGTCATCGCCCAAAACCTCGTCCAGAGTGTGGTGCCAGCAAACCTTGATGTTGCCGTTTTCCACTTTTTCCATCAGGCGGTCCTGCAGAATTTTCTCCGCACGCAGTTCATTGCGGCGGTGAATCAGGGTTACTTCACCGGCGATATTGGACAGGTAAAGCGCCTCTTCAACGGCGGTGTTACCACCACCTACAACTGCTACTTTTTGATCGCGGTAGAAGAAACCATCGCAAGTTGCACAGGCGCTCACACCGCGCCCCTGAAAGGCTTCCTCGGACGGAAGACCTAAGTACTGGGCTGAGGCGCCAGTAGCGATGATCAGTGAGTCACAAGTGTAAGTCTCATTGCCCTTGAGGGTGAATGGGCGCTGGTTGAGGTCAACAGATTCAATGTGATCGAAAATGACCTGGGTGTCGAAACGCTCTGCGTGTTGCTGCATTTGTACCATCAAATCTGGGCCCTGCAGATCAGGGATGCCGCCCGGCCAGTTTTCAACTTCGGTTGTGGTGGTCAGCTGCCCACCTTGCTGCATACCGGTGATAACTACAGGATTCAGGTTAGCGCGGGCAGCGTAAATGGCGGCAGTGTAGCCTGCGGGGCCCGAGCCGAGAATGATCAGTCGATGATGATTGTTGCTCATGAAATTCTCTTTAAGACTGTCGGTGTGCAAAGTTTCCCCGGCGAACCGGGTTTCACAAGTCTGGCTACTTTTTGATCAGCCGGGACTATCAAGTTGGCGGATATAATAGGCGATAGTTACAAATGGGCGAAATAGTTTGCCTTAATTTGTTCCATTGGAAAGTGCTATCTGTGAGAGAGGTGTGTGACAGAGGCTCCCCCGACAATGGTTAAATGATGACAGATCATATGAATAAATTACCTTAGTAAGATAAGCTAATTGATTGATATATATGAAATTATACTTAATTAAAATTAATTCTTGGGACGGAACAAGGTTGTGCCTAAAGGTTAGGCGCCAGTCAGTTTTATGTTGGTTCAGATGTTGCCCTTGGATTTTAGATGGGAGGTAGGTGGAGGACCTGAGACTGTCAGCAGCAGGATAGGGCATCCCGCCCTTATTTCAGTTTGAATGAGGCAGTCCAGACCTTCGCAACAGAGATAGTGGATGGCGTTTTTTCTATCCGGCCACTTTTTGTTTTGAAGCCCCGTGGACATCATCGTGCAAGCCAGCACGACCTACCGGACTTGGCGGAGACCTTCGTATCGCTCAGCCGTAAAGCCAGGTGCGATATTGTTGCGGATGGGTACAATGTCCGCACTGTGGATGTTCTTGGCGCCACAAAGATTTCCCCGGAAGTATTGAAGTCTTCGTTAAAGACGCCAGGCATTGCCTTCCAAAAGGAATCTTTTGATGCGGTGGTGCACAAAATGGGTTTGCACTAGGTGATTAGTGTCGGTCAACCAATAGTCATTCAGGGGGCTTATTGAGATTGAAGCCTGGAGGACGGCTCATAGTTTGGGGGTTATTGCCTGGTACTGGCATTCTGCAGGCTGCTTTTATAGATTTTGTGCAAAAATTCAGCATGCCAGTTCATTGTGAGTCCCAGGCGTTTGATCGCTAATTTCTCTGAGAGGATCAGTTGCTATGGCACTTCAAGAGTGCTGATTTTGATGAAGTAGTACAAGTTTCTGTACTGTCTATCGTTTTAGTATGGAAGCCATACTGGGTGCTGAATTGGCCGAAGACCGCAGTAAACTGGTTGCTTTGAACCGGTTTGCGCGAAATAGGATACCGGTGAGCTTAAGACATGGGGCATCCTGGAAGGAAAGTGGGGAGGATCCATCTATCAAGGTATCTGACTGCTTCTTTCGCGCATATAAGCCAAGTTGGCGAAAAACAAATGTGCACAATCCGCGAGCGAACTAACTGAATGTTACTCATAAAAAGACTAGGGTAGAGAGCTGGATAGAAAACTGGGTCAAAGTTAGATGGTAAGGCTGGCCCCAGCTGAGCTGAAAAGCTTTATATTTAGCCAATCTTCAAAAAATCGGCATAAATTTTAGACAGGTGCCGGTTTTGCTAATCATTCTACAAACAACAAATTAGTATTGAGGTAAGCCATTGAAGGCCGAAAGTGCTACTGAAGAGACCTCTGACAAGAGCGGTGCTTTGCCGGATTCACTGATCGCCCGTTTGATTCGCGAAGGCGCATTGATCAGTTTACTAGCTGGGGCGTTATTACTCGCGATCAGTCTGCTGAGTTACGATTCTCAGGATCCCGGTTGGTCCCATACCGGGCAGTCCAGTCAAATTCACAATGCTATCGGCCCAGCTGGCGCTTGGCTTGCGGATGTATGTTTGTCACTGCTTGGTTGGATGGCTTACATATTTCCATTGCTGATCGGCTTGCGCGCATATCGTATTTTGCGTGACCGCAATGCTCGCTTCCATGGTCCTCTCTTTGCCCTCAGGGTTTTTGGATTAATCCTGGTGTTGGTCAGTGGCGCAGCGTTGGCGACATTATGTTTTGCTCCAGCGGACAACCCGTTACCGTTTTCCAATGGTGGAATTATAGGTGCAGCGCTTTCCAGTGCTACCGGTGCAAGCCTTGGTTATGTGGGAGCCACAATTTTATTACTGGCGATATTTGCTATTGGCATTACCGTGTTTACAGGCTTGTCCTGGCTAAAATTGGCGGAATCTATTGGGCGCAACGTGCTGGGATTGTTTGCTCTGCTCATTAGTTTTTATAAGCGCTGGCGCCAAAAACGAACCGAGGTGCGGGTAGCGCGTGAGGCCATAGTGGTGCGCAAAGCTGCGGTAGAAGAAGAAAAGCAACGTACAGCGAAGCGAATCCCGCCGAAGATTGAAGCCACAGCACCCAAGCCCAAGCAAAGCCCGCGTGCAGCCAAAGAGAAACAGGGAGAGCTTTTTAAAAGTGGTCCTGTTACCGGTACTTTGCCGCCTCTGGGATTATTGGACCCTGCCGACCAAAACAAGAAAGCAGGCTTCTCACGAGAGTCTTTGGAGGCCTTATCCCGGCTGCTTGAGTTAAAGCTAAAGGATTTCGGAGTGGTCGCTGAGGTGGTATCTGTTCTACCCGGTCCGGTGGTAACTCGCTTTGAAATCCAGCCAGCTCCAGGAGTGAAAGTCAGTAAAATTTCCAACCTGGCCAAAGACTTGGCGCGCTCCCTGGCGGTGATTAGTGTGCGCGTTGTGGAGGTAATTCCTGGCAAGTCAGTGGTGGGAATTGAGATTCCTAATGAGAATCGCCAGATGGTGCGTCTTAGTGAGGTGTTATCGGCAGATGTTTACGATAATGCCAAGTCGCCATTAACCCTGGCCCTGGGCCACGATATTTCCGGGCAGCCTGTAGTGGCTGATCTTGCGAAGATGCCACACCTTCTTGTAGCCGGGACTACCGGCTCCGGTAAGTCGGTCGGCATCAATGTAATGTTGCTCAGTCTGCTCTACAAGTCGACTCCTGAAGAGGTCCGCCTGATTTTGGTAGATCCAAAGATGTTGGAGTTGTCTGTTTATGAGGGCATCCCCCACCTTCTTACACCGGTTATTACTGATATGAATGATGCAGCCAATGGTCTGCGCTGGTGTGTTGGTGAAATGGAGCGCCGCTATAAGCTGATGGCTGCGATGGGTGTGCGCAACCTGGCAGGTTTTAACCGCAAGTTGAAGGAGGCGGAAGAAGCTGGGGAGCCACTTCTCGACCCATTGTGGCAACCGGATCCTGCTCTGAGCGTGCCCGAAGAGGATCAGACCGCTCCAGCGCTGAAATCGCTTCCCGCTATCGTGGTGGTTATCGATGAATTTGCCGACATGATGATGATCGTCGGTAAAAAAGTGGAGCAGTTGATTGCGCGCATCGCACAGAAGGCCCGTGCCGCAGGAATTCACTTGCTACTCGCGACCCAGCGCCCCTCAGTAGATGTGATTACTGGTTTGATCAAGGCAAATGTGCCTACCCGTATTGCTTTCCAGGTTTCTTCTAAAGTGGATTCTCGGACTATTCTCGATCAGGGTGGTGCTGAGCAGCTACTCGGGCACGGTGACATGTTGTACCTGCCCCCCGGCAGTGGTGTGCCTGTGCGGGTACATGGTGCTTTCGTGGATGACCATGAGGTGCATAAGGTAGTTGCAGATTGGGGGCGTCGCGGACAGCCAGATTATATTGATGGCATCATTGATGACAGCAATAACAGTATCCCAGTACCCGGCCTGCAATCTGAGGGAGGGGAGGATGAAGACCCAGAGGCTGATGCCCTCTATGATGAGGCAGTAGCCTTTGTAACAAAATCCCGGAAAGCCTCTATTTCTTCTGTGCAGCGCCAATTGCGTATCGGCTACAATCGGGCCGCGCGAATTATCGATGCCATGGAGGCTGCTGGTGTTGTTTCCCCTGCGGGGCATAATGGCAACCGCGAGGTATTGGCACCGCCTCCCGCTTAAGCTGAAGAGTCCGAAAAGGGGAGGTGGGGGTTAAGCTACAGTTCACTTGGCTGCGGCTAACCTTTAAGGAAATCAACACACTGGAATTCAATTATGAAAAGTGTTCTGCGCAACTTATTACTAAGTTTGACCGTTGCGACCAGTGCCGCCTGGGCCGATGCTACCGATGATCTCAGCAAACAGTTGCAACCACTGGCGGCGCTGTCTGGAAACTTCAAGCAGACCCTTATTGATGAGCGCGGGAAGGTAACCCAGGAGAGCAACGGTAACTTCTCTGTGCAACGGCCGGGAAAGCTCCGCTGGAAAACAGGGGAACCCTATGCGCAATTGTTGGTTACCAACAATAAAACCCTGTGGCTTTACGACCCGGACCTGGAGCAGGTAACCGTGCGGCCGGTTGACACCCGCATTAAGGAAACTCCGGCGTTGTTGCTTGGAGGCAAAGTAGAAGAGATCCGTAAATCCTTTGATGTAAATCTCAAAGATGGTGTTTATCACCTGACTCCCAAAAACCCCAAAGCCCCTTTTAAGGCAATGGAAATCCACTTTGCTAAGGATGGCTTGCCTGATTCCATGACTGTGCGTGATGGAATGGGGCAGACCACCAAAATTAAATTTAGCGGTATGAAGGCAAACCCGAAATTGTCCGACTCTATATTTAACTTTAAACCGCCCGCTGGTACCGACATTATCAAAGATGAGTGATCTGTTTCATTCCCCTCAAAGACACCAACCCCTGGCTGCTCGTATGCGGCCTAACTCTCTGGCCTCTTATGTGGGCCAGTCGCATTTATTGGGGGAGGGAAAACCGTTGCGCGAGGCGGTGGAGCGTGGTCAGCTGCACTCAATGATTCTTTGGGGGCCACCGGGAGTGGGTAAAACTACTTTCGCCCGATTACTCGCCCAGGAGTGTGATGCTCGCTTTGCCACACTTTCTGCCGTACTGGCTGGAGTAAAGGATATTCGCCAGGCAGTAGCGGAGGCCGAGCAACACAGGATGCAATCCAGCCGCGGCACTATCCTTTTTGTGGATGAGGTTCATCGTTTCAATAAGGCCCAGCAGGATGCGTTTCTTCCCTATGTGGAGGAGGGCACTGTAACTTTCGTTGGCGCCACCACCGAGAACCCCGCTTTCGAGTTAAATAATGCGCTCCTATCGAGGTGCCGAGTTTATCTGTTACGCAGCATTCCCGAAGATGATCTAGCGGGCCTTTTGCAGCGTGCATTGAGAACCGATCAACAGTTGCTCGACCGCAATACCTGTGTACCAGATGAGGTGTTGCTCAAGATTGCGCGTGCGGCCGATGGCGATGCGCGCAGTGCGCTCAATCTACTCGAGGTGGCCTGTGACCTCGCCAAAGAGCAGTCGGGACAGTTGGTTGTCGATGAAAGTGTACTTGCTGAAGTGCTCAGCGCTGATGTGCGTCGTTTCGATAAAGGTGGTGATTATTTTTACGATCAGATTTCTGCCATGCATAAGTCTGTACGTGGTTCCGATCCAGATGCTGCACTTTATTGGTTTGTACGGATGCTGGATGGTGGTTGTGATCCACTTTACGTCGCCCGCAGAGTGGTGCGTATGGCCAGTGAGGACATAGGCAACGCAGACCCGCGCGCATTACAGTTAGCTCTCAACGCCTGGGATGTGCAGGAGAGACTTGGCAGCCCAGAGGGGGAATTGGCAATCGCCCAGGCGATTACGTATCTCGCTGTGGCAGCGAAAAGCAATGCAGTCTATTCGGCTTATAAGCGCGCAGTTGCAGATGTACGTCGCGAGCCTAGCTACGATGTGCCGGTCCACTTGCGCAACGCGCCCACCAAGCTGGCAAAAAGCTTGTCCCATGGAGCTGAGTATCGCTATGCACATGACGAGCCCGATGCCTTTGCCGCGGGAGAAAACTATTTTCCAGAAGAAATTGCGGATCGCCAGTATTACCAGCCTGTCCCGCGGGGGCTGGAATTGAAGATCGCTGAAAAATTGCAGATGCTGCGCCGTCTCAATAGCGAGAGTGGCCAGCAGCGCTACAAATTCAAGCCATAGGTATTAGGGGAAGCAGTAATGCAGTGGCTGGCTATTGCCGTTGGCGGTGCTCTCGGGGCAATCTTTCGCCACTTGGTTACTATATGGTGCTATCCGGTATTCAACGGTAAATTCCCCCTGGGTACCTTGGTGGTTAACATTGTCGGTTCATTTTTAATCGGAATTGCCTATATATTGATCACTCACCGTGCAATGCTCGGGGAGGAATGGCGACTCCTGTTAATGACCGGGTTGTTTGGTGCCCTAACTACCTTTTCCACTTTCTCCCTAGAAAGCTTGATACTGTGGCACAATGGCCAGCCATTGGTGGCAATTGGCTATGTTGTCGGCAGCCTGGTGAGTTGTCTGTTAGCCACTGGAGCCGCTGTCGCCTTGGCGACACGCTATTTTTAACCCAAGTTTATTTAATTTTAAGTTGTAGGAGCCTGATAGCAGGCGAACTGGAAACGATGCTCGATCCCAAACTGATTCGCACGGATATGGACCAAGTGGCCGCAGCTCTAAAAAAGCGTGGTGTAGAACTGGATACTGCCAAACTGGAAGCCCTTGAGGAGCGCCGCAAAGAATTGCAGGTGCGCACTGAGAGCTTGCAAAGCGAGCGCAATAGTAAATCGAAAAATATTGGCCGTGCTAAGGCCAATGGTGAAGATATTGCGCCCTTGCTGAAAGAAGTGGAGTCCCTTGGGGGTGAGCTGCAAAATGCCAAGCATGCATTGACTGAGTTACAGGAAGAACTCGATGCGATCCTGTCGGCAATCCCGAACCTGCCAGATGCATCTGTGCCTGAGGGCGAGAACGAAGATGATAACGTTGAGGTTCGTCGCTGGGGGCAGCCACGCGCATTCGGCTTCGAAGTTAAGGATCATGTGGATCTTGGAACCCAGTTGGGTGGCTTAGATTTCGAAATGGCCGCAAAGCTGACAGGCTCACGTTTTGCCGTAATGTCTGGCGAGGTCGCACGTCTGCACCGAGCCTTGGCGCAATTCATGCTGGATACCCATATCGAAGAGCATGGTTACCAGGAAACTAATGTACCGGTAGTTGTGAACAGTGACTCCCTCTACGGTACTTCTCAGCTACCCAAGTTTGAAGAAGACCTGTTCAAGCTTAAAGATGAACGTGGTTTCTACCTGATTCCAACTGCGGAAGTCCCACTAACCAATATGTACAGAGATCATATTGTTGAGGATGCAGAAACCCTGCCGCACAAACTGGTTGCTCACACGACTTGTTTTCGGTCTGAAGCAGGCTCCCACGGTCGTGACACCCGCGGCATGATTCGCCAGCACCAGTTTGAAAAAGTGGAACTGGTTTGGGTAACACGTCCGGAACAATCTGAAGAGGCTCTGGAAACCCTTACACAGAATGCAGAAACCATTCTGCAAAAACTCAATCTGCCATATCGCACTGTAGTGTTGTGCGGTGGCGATATTGGCTTCGCCGCCCGCAAGACCTACGATATCGAAGTTTGGATACCTTCCCAGGATAAATACCGCGAGATTTCCTCCTGTTCTCTAGTAGGTGATTTTCAGGCCCGCCGTATGAAAGCCCGCTGGCGCAATCCGGAAACTGGTAAACCGGAGCTGGTGCATACCCTGAATGGATCAGGGCTCGCAGTGGGACGAACCCTGATCGCGGTTTTGGAAAACTACCAGCGCGAGGATGGCAGCATTGAGATTCCTGAAGTGCTGCGTCCCTATATGCGCGGCCAGGAAGTTATCTCAGCTTCCTAAGGGCAGTTATCTGAAAGGGTGGGCTTTGTGCTTGCCCTTTTTTGTTGCCGGAACTTATTTTGCTCCGCCTGCTATTTGATGGAATAAAAAGTTGCGCTATTTACCCCTCGCATTTGATGTCAGACAACGCCCCTGCCTAATAGTTGGCGGTGGTTCTATTGCCACCCGTAAAGCGCGTTTGCTCAGTAAAGCTGGTGCGCGCTTGCTAGTGGTTTCCCCGGATATTACCGATGAGCTTCGTCAACTGGTGACAGATTCAGCTGGGGAATGGTTTGAAGCTGGTTATTCTGCTGAATATTTGCAGCGAACAGAACTGGTTGTGGCGGCATCTGACAGTACGGAAGTCAATGCGCAGGTTTCTGCCGATGCGCAGGCCGTACGCTTACCCGTTAATGCAGTGGATGCTCCGGATCTGTGTACTTTCACTTTCCCGGCAATTGTGGAGCGCGGGGATCTATCTATAGGGATCAGCAGCGGAGGAGCTGCCCCGGTCCTGGCACGAAGAATTCGTGCCCAGCTTGAGGCCTTGCTATCGCCGAGTGTCGCGTCCTTGGTGGACTTAGCTTCCCGGATGCGCGCTAAAGTTAAAGCGGCACTGCCAGAAAGCCGGCGTAAGAATTTCTGGGAGTGGGTATTTGCCGGGCCCGTCGCCAGTCGAATGGAAGCAGGCCAGCTGGCAGATGCGGAGAGAGAGCTACTTGAAGCGTTACAAGAGTGGCAAGGCAGCCCCAACCCAGTAGGGGAAGTTTACTTAGTGGGTGGGGGACCAGGAGATCCCGATCTTCTTACTTTTCGTGCATTGCGCCTGATGCAGCAGGCGGATGTTGTACTTTACGATCGTTTAGTATCTCCAGAGGTACTTGAGTTGGTACGTCGGGACGCCGAACGCATTTACGTTGGAAAAAGGAAGGCGTTTCACTCGGTGCCCCAGGATGATATCAACCAGCTACTGGTTGACTTGGCGAGTAAGGGGAAAAAGGTGTTGCGCCTGAAAGGCGGGGACCCCTTTATCTTTGGTCGCGGCGGCGAAGAGATCGATAGGCTGGCTGGAGCGGGAATCCCATTCCAGGTAGTACCGGGTATTACTGCGGCTGCGGGTTGTGCGAGCTATGCGGGTATTCCCTTGACGCATCGAGATCATGCCCAGTCGGTACGATTTGTCACCGGACATTTAAAGGAGGGCAATCTCGACCTGCCTTGGAGTGATCTGGCGTCGCCAGGCCAAACATTGGTTTTCTACATGGGCCTGACAGGGCTGCAGACAATTTGTACCGAGCTGACCCGTCATGGGTTGCCACCTGAAACACCTGCAGCTCTGATTGAAAAGGGGACTACGCGGGCGCAGAGAGTGACTGTGGGAGACCTCTCCACATTGCCAGCGCTGGCAGAAGAAAAAGCTGTGCGCGCCCCAACCCTGACCATTATCGGTGGAGTCGTCAGTTTGCATGAGAAGCTGAACTGGTACCAGCCTGGCTGAGAAAGTAGCCTGGAAGACCTGCGTGGGTTAGGGTCCAGCTGAGTTTGGCACAGAACCTATACTGAGAGTAATTTTTCAGTGGGGTTTGTGGCATGCTGCTGGCGATCCTTTGCTTTTATTGCACTAATATTGTGCGCTTTTTCCTTCCGCAACAGCGGGAGTTTCCATTAGTTGATCCAGCTGACTACTATTCCCGCCGTTACACTTATCATTACCGGCAAAAGAAAGAGTTGGTGAAATGGTTGTGGATAGGGGTTTCACTGGTGATGCTATGTTTCCCACTATTGCCTTTGGTGCTTGGGCTCAGCTTCTTCACCCTTTTCCTGTCTTTTGCCATTCTCGATGAAACGGCGTGACACCCCTGTAAGAGGTGTCCTTGCAATTTTTACTTTAGTGAAGTGTGAGCTTGTAGTGGGTTTCCTGTTCAATCAGGGGGAAGGGTTTCCCTCTACCCAGTCACGATGTCCGCTGTCGAAAAATGGGGAGAGGGGATGGCCACTCTGCCCGGTTGCCATATGGAATATTCCCAAGTCCTCACGTCCAGGTGAAATCACCATGCGCTCAGATGCCCCATGAGTGGGCGACTGGAACCGGGGCATATGTGTATCCCCCGCCAGTGCATCGCTGGGCATTGCAGCAAACCAGTTTATGGCAGGGATAGCTCTTGCAAGTGGGTGGCGAATAGTAGCCGTATTTTGAGCGCCCCAGGTTTGCTGCTGTAAAGGGCTTCCTGTTGCAGCCATTTTATCCAAGACCTGGTTCAGTGCTGCGAGTTTGAGGGCTGTCCAGGATTCAAAATCTGGATTAAGCAATTGCTGTGGTTCCTGCTGAGCCAGTGCCCAGATAGGATACTCAAATTGTCTTTTTAATTGGCCAAAAGAAAACTTGGGGTCAAACTTGCGCATGTAGGCCAGGATAGGAGCAGTGCTAAGTTCCATAAATTTAAGGCGGTAATTGCGCACAATTCGGTAGCCCACTGAATCGGCACTGGCGCGAGCGCCCCAATCCTGAACCTGCTGGTAAACTTCGCTATAGCCCTCCTGATTTTTAAAAAACCAGCCAGGTGCTCTTGCCACCGTTGCAGGAATATAGCGCGGTCATCGAGTTGGATATTTAGTAAGCTTTGTTCGTCGAACTGCTCAAGAGCGAGCAACCCATCGCGAATTTGCTGCTGGCGGGCACCGAGGGCATAGCCGTGGTCACCCATCAATTTCAACCAGTCTCCGTCGGTTGTGCGGGCATTGGCGGTCCAGATACGGTGAGTGGGTGGATTGTAAATGCGTGGCTGCTCTTCGGTTGAAAGGTATCCATTCCAGTAGGCTTCTCCATCAGCCCAGCTGACTGAGCGACTACCATCAAAGCCAACACGACGGGGGATAGCCCCAGCCACAGTCCAGCCGATATTGCCATCCCGGTCACCGACAACAAAATTCTGGTGGGGAATGCCAATTTCTGGTCCAAGATCCAGAGCCTGTTGTGTGGTGGTGGCTGACTCAATGCGCAACAGGTTCATGTTGCCACCTCGAATATCATGGGCTATCCAGCGGTAGGCCAGCGGGACTCCACGATAGTTTTGGCCGATGACCGGCCCCCAGATTGTTTTGCGGACCTCTAGTGTCTCATCCTCTTTACCCTTAATTGCAATAGTTTCTTTCTCGAAGGTGAAGTCCCGCCAGCCATCCGGGGTTCGATATTTGGTAGCGCCCTCATTTAACTCCAGTGGGATAAGATCGCCCCAGTCACCGCCGGTATTGGTGAACCCCCAGGCTACCGCACCGTTACTGCCAGCCACAATAATTGGGCCGCCGGGTAGGGTGACGCCGCGTATTTTTCTATCGCTCCCGGGAATATTCCAACCGGCGCGATACCAGATGTTCGGAACACTTAACCCTAGATGCATATCATTGGCTAAGATGGCACTGCCATGCTCGGTCAATTTTCCACCAACTACCCAATTGTTACTGCCGTAAACTTTATCGTCGCTCTCCATCTCCTGATAAACAATAGGATCGTCCGCTTTCAGCAGTGTAGATATGGGGGTTTGGGGAACAGGGATCTCGGCTTCATTTGGGCCGAAAAGAGGGGCATCCCAAGTCCCGCCTGCAGGGAAAAAGAAAGCGTATAGGTCTTCAGGCAGGAGTTCGGCTAGCGCAGTATCGCGACGTTCAAAATTTCCTTCCTCACTTTGTAACGTCAAGTACATACTGTAAGTTGCCAGCAAGCTGTCGGCGGCATTCCAAGGGCGGGGTTCTTGTCCCAGTAATAAATACTCCCAAGGTTTTGCTCCGAGTTGAGTCAAGCCGAAATTGACCCCTTGTACATAGTGATCGAGCAACTCACGTTGATCAGAGGGCATGACAGCAATATTTCGCTCTGCCCGCTTGCGAAATTGGTGCCTTCTCACCTTTTTATCTTTTTTCAAGGCGGCTTGGCCCAGTAACTCGGATAGTTCACCTGCGGAGTTGCGGCGCAACAAGTCCATCTGGAAAAAGCGCTCCTGTGCATGCAGAAAACCCAGGGCGAAGGCGGAGCTGTTTCGGTCCTTGGACTGAATCATGACCACCCCTTGGGCATCGCGCTGGATTACGACGGGCTCCTCAAGTGAGCCAGTTTCAATTTCGCCACTCAGAATTGGCAGGCTTGATCGCCACCAGGCCCAAATGGAAACTGCAGCCAGAACAAAAATGACTGCCAAAATAATTGGTAAGCGGAACTTCCAGCTTTTTAGATAGGACGTGCGCGCCATAATTCTTCCTGCAAAATATTATTTTATTGGGTCTTGGCCATATCGGGTTAGATTACCATTCGACTTGTGCGAGTTACTACAGAACACACATTGGTAACTTTTCGTGACGTTACTTTGTACACAATTTCCCACATTAACCTGTCTTTTCGCACATTCCTTCGCAAAACTGACCAGTCACCAGAAAAAGGTCATATCGGGGTTTTAAATCCGAAAATGCGATCGTAAGATGGCGTGGAATAACAAAAATAATAAACCGAGATCATCACGCTGTATAACAATAAACGCGAGGACGCGATGATGCACGATGTTGGTAGAACCGCAAAAACCCGTCAATTTAATCTATCTATCCTCTCTGGAGCCGTTGCCTTCATTACCGCTGTCAGTGGTAATGTGCAGGCTGCTGAAATTGAAGAGGTAGTAGTTACTGCCCAGAAGCGCGCGGAAAATCTACAGGAAGTTCCAATCGCGATTACCGCTTTTACTGGAGATAATATAAAAGAGTCAGGTGTCAAAAATCTGACTGACCTGGGGAGATATACGCCAGGCGTTGAAATGCACAATGATACTGCGCTGCAGCCTACTTACAGTGTGCGTGGCATCCAAACCAATGACTGGACCGTGGGATCAGATCCCGCTGTTGCTGTTTATGTGGACGGAGTTTATACCGGTCGTGGAGCTGGTGCCGAAATACCCCTAACCGATATCGAGAGGGTTGAAGTACTTAAAGGGCCACAGGGTACTTTATTTGGTCGCAATGCAACCGGCGGTGCGATCCATATCATCACCACTAAGCCGCAGGCAGATGACTCCACACAATTGAGTCTCACTGCAGGTAATTATGGGCGCCAGTCATCGGACTTACTGGTGAACCGCCAATTTACAGATAATCTGTATGGGCGCTTTTCTGCGTCGACCAATCGCCGAGATCCTTTTGCAGACAACTTAGCTGGCGGCTTCTCCGTAGGTGACCAGGATACCCAGACCTACCGGGCTTCTGTGTTATGGGAGCCTACTCAAGATACTGAAGTGTTGTGGCGTGCTGACTATGGCGTGATGGATCAGGGCAGTGCTTTACGTACGACTATAGTGCCCAGTCTACAGGGTGAAACAGACGTATTTGGCGATTTTGCCCTGGATACACCAACTATTGAGGATCGTGACTCTTTTGGTACCTCGCTGACAGTCACAAGCGATTTCGACAACTTCACTTTTACTTCGATCACAGCATATCGTGAATTCGATGCGCACCTCCAGCAGGACGAAGATGGCACTGCAAACCCGGATTATATGTTTGGCTCGGCCAATACGGACGATCAGAGCCAGTTCTCCCAGGAATTCAGGTTGAATGGAGCCACAGACAACATTAAGTGGACTTTGGGTGCTTCTTATTCCCAGGAGGAGGTAGACCATACAACTTATGCTTACTTCACCACCGGTTCAGTAGAATCCTTTGCTGTGTATGAGGGCGTTAAGGCCGCTTATCCTGACCTCACTCAAACAGAGCAAGAGGATATGGCGGTTATTACACGTCAACTTCTTCAGCAAGCTGGTCGTGAAGGTGTTGCCAGTGCCACTTTTGTGTATGACTTGATGCTCCAAACTGGGCAAGTAGATGCTTTACTTGCCGCCCTAGGGGCACCGAGTACGGTAACGGGAAGTATGCTGCAGGCTGATGCCGTAGTGGCGCAAATGATGGCTGGCTTTCAGCCTTGGGTTGCTTCAGATACGCCATGGAATGAGAGTGTTCGTAACACGGGGGATTATCGCTCAAGTGCCATATATGGAGATATGACTTGGAGTATCACCGACAAAATGGACCTTACGGTAGGTGCACGTTATACCTACGATCAAAAGGATTTCACGATTGAAACAGCCTATGGCAACAGTATTCCACTGTCACTTTCTGGTGGGCCAGTGCCCCTAGTCGATGGTGATGGAAATGTTATCGATGTAATCACGTTCCCAGAAATAGACCTGGGGTCTCAGCTATTTGGTATCGCCTTCTTTAATAATGGCCAGCCAGTTCTAGACTCCAAGTTGAGTGATAGCTGGAGTGATATTTCCGGGCGTATCGTGCTGGATTATCGTTGGACTGAGGAGATGATGACCTATATCTCTCTGGCTGATGGCTTTAAGGCCGGTGGGTTTAACAGCCTCAATTTTGGACCGGGCGTTGAACCCTCTTTTGATCAGGAGGATGTTGTTAACCTGGAGGTGGGTCTTAAGAGCAGCCTGTTTGACAATCGGGTACGCCTGAATGCCTCACTGTATAGCTATGAATACAAAAACTTACAGGAACTGGACCTGGTCGGCACTCCCATTCCCAGTTATAACCTGAGGAACTCCGATGCGGAGGGTACAGGTGCTGAGATAGAAGTGCAGTGGGCTGCGACAGACAACCTGTTCATTGCCGGTAATTACTCTTACTTGGATACCGAATTCACTGATTATCAAATCATCGAGGCTATTGGTGAAACGGAAGAAGACTCAAAAGTGGGTCAGGCAAGGGTTTCCACTCCAGAGAATAAATTTAATCTAATGGCAGAGTACACCGTAAACCTTGCCAGCGGAGGAGAATTTATTTTCCGTGGTGATTACAACTGGACCGATGAGCGGATTGGTTCGATTACTGATCGCACTCGTATCGTTGATGATTACCAGTTGTTTAACTTGCGAGCCGCCTGGAATAGTGCTTCCGATAATTATTCTGTAGCTCTCTGGGTACAGAACCTTACTGATGAGGAGATTGCTGGAGGCTATGGCGGCACAGGTGCGGCCATTGGCGCCAGTCCAGCGTGGCGATTTATGCCGAGAATGTATGGGGCTGATTTCACTGCACGATTTTAATTGAATATTTAATGTTAACATGATGAGAGTGCGGGCCGGTTTTACCGGCCCTTTTTTTGCATAGTTCTGTTTCTGTAAACAAACTGGCGTGATTTTATTCATGTAGGCCTGCAAGCTCGTGGGAATGCACCTAAAACTGCGTATGATGATTTCAATAGAACAGAAATGTGGTGTAACCGATTATTGATATGGCAATTTTTGCAGGCGAAGTATCTTTAGAAGAAGTACAGCAGCAAATTCTTACAGCATATCGAAGAGTTCGGGGGAGACAGAGCGTCTTGCTGAGCCTTTGTCCGCTGAGGATATGCAGCTCCAATCCATGCCGGATGCCAGCCCTACAAAGTGGCATTTGGCCCATACCAGTTGGTTTTTTGAGACCTTTGTGCTTAATTCCCGCCTACCGGGATACAGGACTTTCGATCAACACTTTCATCATCTTTTTAACTCCTATTACAACAGCTTGGGAACACCATTCACGCGATCGCAGCGCGGCTTGATTTCCCGTCCGGATATTGATCGAGTTTACGCCTATCGCAAGTCTGTAGATACTGGGATTGAGAAGCTGTTAAAAGATTCCCCGTGCTCATCAAACTTGGCGTCACTCATAGCTCTGGGCCTCAATCATGAGCAGCAGCATCAGGAGCTTTTACTAACAGATATTAAGCACGCTCTGTCGCTGAATCCTTTGGCTCCTGCTTATAGTGATGGGATACCGGAAGAGGAATCTGCAACTGCTGAGCCACTGCGCTGGTTGGAGATTCCAGGTGGCTGCTATGGCATTGGTAGTGAGGGTGAGGACTTTTTCTTTGATAACGAGGGTCCTGCCCATCAGCAGCTTGTACAGGAATTTTCCATAGCATCCCGCCTGGTAACTAATGGAGAATACCTCGCATTTATTGAAGATGGTGGTTATCAGCAACATCGCTTGTGGTTGTCGGACGGCTGGGCTTTGGTTCAACAAAATCAGCACAGACATCCTTTGTATTGGAGGGAAACTGAGAACGGTTGGCAACAGTTTAGCTTACACGGATTACAGCCGTTGAATGAGGCAGAGCCTGTACATCATTTGTCGTTCTATGAGGCTGATGCTTTTGCCACATGGGCCGGTAAGCGCCTACCCACAGAATTTGAGTGGGAGGCTGCTGCTTGTCACTTGCGCCAGCTTGATCAACTGGCTACTGCCAATCTGCTGGAAAAACGCTTCCTCAAACCTCTGCCTGCCCGTCGAGGGCAAACCCAATTCCTGGGGGATCTATGGGAGTGGACTTCCAGCTCCTACCTGCCGTATCACGGTTTTAAGGCTCGTGAAGATGCTGTAGGTGAATATAACGGCAAGTTTATGTGTAATCAGAAAGTTCTTCGAGGCGGTTCATTTGCTACGCCATCGGATCATATCAGAATCAGCTATAGAAATTTCTTTTATCCACATCAAGCGTGGCAATTTACCGGGGTCCGTTTAGCAGGAGACTAAATGTGAAAGCAGCCTTATCGTCCGTTCCAGAAAAGCAGCAACAGGATAGCGAATTTCTCAGGGATGTTCTGGAGGGGTTGGGAGGAAAAAGAAAAACATTGCCCTGTAAGTATTTGTATGACGAAGTAGGCTCTCGCCTTTTCGAGGAGATCTGTGAGGTTTCGGATTATTACCTGACCCGTACAGAGGCAAGTATATTTGCCACTAATCTTAAGGATATAGCCGATAAAATTGGACCTGAAGCGCTGCTAATCGAACCCGGTGCAGGTAATTGTGAAAAAATCGAAGCACTACTTGCTCAATTGGAATCCCCAAAAGGTTACTACCCGATTGATATATCCCCAGAGATACTTCTAAATGCTGAGCGTAGAATCAAGGCGAATCAACCCGAGATGCAAGTCTGGAGTGCGGTTGGTGATTTCACTCAGCCGGATGTATGGGACCAGTTAACCCAGCTTCCCTCTCGCAAGAGAGTCGTCTTCTTCCCTGGGTCAACAATTGGTAACTTCGAGCCGGATAAGGCTGAGCAGCTACTGGAACTATTTGCTGCGAACTTAGGAGCCGGTGATGGGTTGCTTATTGGTACTGATTTGGTCAAGGATTCGGTGAGGCTTGAGCGAGCCTACCATGACAGCGAACATGTTACCGAGAGGTTCAATAAAAACCTTCTAAATCGTATCAATACAGAGCTTGAGGCAGATTTTGACCTTTCCCTGTTTGCCCACCGTGCTTTCTACCACCAACTTCGCAAACGGGTTGAAATGCACTTAGTTAGCCTGAAGGATCACAGTGTATCAGTAGCTGGAACGCGTGTGGACTTTTCCGAGGGGGAAACAATACATACGGAAAATAGCCACAAGTATTCCATCAGTGATTTTAACCAGCTGCTTGCCAGGGGTGGATTCAGGCCAATCTGTCACTGGAAAGATGCTGCTGCATCTTATGCGATTCACTATGCCCAGGCCATTTAACGTTCTGGTAAAGGTTTTTTCATTATTTGTAGTAACAGCCCTCTTTGTCAGTGCTGCTATCGCTGAGCAGGACGATGATAAAATCATCGTCTATAAGCATCCGCTCTGCTTTTGCTGCAAAAAGTGGGTTAGCCATCTGAGAGAGAATCAATTGCAGGCATCATCTGTCTTCAAAGTAGATATGCAAGCAGTAAAAAAGCAATGGGGAGTACCCAAAGGTATGGAGGGGTGTCATACGGCTGTGTGGCAAGGGCGGTATGTATTCGAGGGGCATGTGCCCGCGCAATTCATACAAAAGTTCCTGGCATCGCCCCCTAAAGATAGTGTTGGCCTGATGGTGCCGGGGATGCCGATAGGCAGCCCCGGTATGGAAGCCAAAGATAAATTTGAGCCTTACAACATCTACTTGTTGTTGCAAGATGGGGATTATCGGCTCTATGCGCGCATAGAGGACCCGAGAGCTATTCAGTTAATGGATAGTAAACCTGCAGAATAAATGTCTAGATGTTTTTCCTTGGTTGTTTAAAGCCTTTCCAGATATTTAATATAATTATTTTATTGCAGCTTACTTTATTTGGATGCGTACCATAGAATCCAAAAATAGCTAATCAGTACACTGGAAATGCTCACCGGCAGCATTAAGAAGAAGAACTGCCAAAAGTTAAATGCCTTGATGCCAAATTTCTCAGCCTGTTGCAGCACAATAATATTACTTGCGGCACTGATGATAAATAGATTGCCAGCTACAGTGGAAATTGCAGAAAGTATCATTAGTGTTTGGGTTTCATGTTTGTGCAATAAATTGAGGTATATCTCAACTACAGGTACATTGGAAAACAATTGGCTGGCAAAAAAGCAAACAAAAGCAACAGTTTCTGGTTCAGCCAGATTGATGCCGCTTTCTTTAAGGAAAAACTGTAGTGACCCTGATTTTAAAAGAGAGCCTGTAACCACAAACATCGAAATAAAGAAGAAGAGGGTGGGCCAGTCGACTTCGCGTAAGATTTGCCGTCTTTTCCTGCTGGTTATGTAAATAGGTAGGCATGCAGCCAATCCGATCTGGCCTATAGAGGGGTGGTAAATGCCTTCCACATTATGCAGTACACTTCCCAAAATAATAAATACTAATAGCAGCACAGCAGATAATAGAGCGGGCCACTTTTGAGTGATCTTATTCTCCTCCCGGTATTTCCTGCTTGCCTCATAGTTGGCGATATCACTGGTTCTAAGAAAGCGTTTAAGCCATAGCATAGAGGTTAACAGGGTTATAACTGCAGGGATCAATATCCATTGGGCAAAGACAATAAACATATTGTCGAAATTACCCGCACCGGCAATCAGTATATTTTGTGGATTTCCTACTGGCGAGATCATACTGCCAATCGTTACCGTAGCACATAGAATAATAAGCAGTGGAATCAACCCCCAGTTCATATTGCGTGCCAGCATAATTGCAATAGGAACACCGATCACTGCGGCTGCGTCGTTAGTGAGTATTGCTGCACATATCGCCATGGTGATGACATAAGCTGCTAGCACCATATTGGGACTCTGAAAAGACAGGATACGCTTGCTGATTTGGGTGGATATTCCGGTGTCGTACAAAGCGGAGGCAATTGAAAAAACTGAAAACAGGTAAAGAATAAGATCCCAATCTATGGCAAAAAAAGCTTCCCGTAAGGTGATTTGCCGCATCAATAGCAGTGCTACAGCGCCAAGGGTCATGATATGCCAAATGCGAATAATAGATGGAAGCCACTGACGTGCGGCAATCAATAGAAAAATGATTGCTGAGACAAAGAGGCTTATCGACATGAGTACGGGTCCGGGCTTAGCCCCTTATAGTTGCTACGCTGGAGTCGATGCTCGCCATTTCCGACAGTTCCAAAGCACCAGTCCAGGCGAAAGATTTATAAATAAGACTTAATTATGAGTTTAAACAAACCTCTTCTCTTTACGAATTTCTTCGCAGGAGATGTGGTTGCTGGTTATTTGCTTTCTGCCATACATTGGAAGGCTGATGAAACAGGTATTGTCCTAGAGATAGGCGGGATTACCATTGTACTTCTACAAACACCTGCTGGTGCTTTTATTGATAGCACTCGTTTCAAGTGTGGACTGATTGCTAGTTGCGGCATAATTATTACTGCTGTGTCAGTTTTAATTGTCATGTTGATCAGCCGTAAACCGATTATTTACACGTCCCAGATTTTGATGGGAGTCGCGATAGCTTTTGTTGCGCGCTCAACTGTGGCGATTACTTTGGGGGTTTGCACAGAAAAGACATTTGCCCTGCAAACCAGGCGGCCAATCATGCTGGTAATATTTGCGCTGCTGCAACTGCAGCTGTATAGGCATCGCCGCTGGCGCAGCTATTTTTTTGTAATTTTTGTTCCAGAAACCATGCGCAAATCAGCTAAGTGCTAGTGGGTGAATGACAGCCTTAACCTCATAGATTGTCTCAATGGTAGCCGAGTCTTGACGCGCAACACCACTCCTCAAGCAGTCGTCGGTAGTTATATACTGAAAGTACCCGTATAACCTTTGTACGATACCCAAGGCGCTCAAGGCCTGATCTGATGTCGGAGGCGGTGAATTCCCGCCAGGGCCAGGGTTAGCCACTATGGATAGTGAGTTAAAAGTGTGTGGGGGATTCATTCCGCCAGTTGGACCTGATGTATGACTGAAAAGTTTACGCCTGCAACAGGCCTTGGGAACTGCCACCTTCAAACTGTATTTGGCCGCCTGCACCGGCCTTCCCCGTGGATTAATACCAGCCGTCGCTGGTATGAAACCCCTGATGGCGACTGCCTCGCTATGCACTATCCTCGTCCACTGGTGGATGATCCAGATCTTCCTTTGGTTCTGATACTCCACGGCCTGGAGGGGTCAGTAGCCTCTCCTTATGTGCAGGGGCTGATGCAATCTTTGTTGGAGCGGCACTACCAGGTAGCGGTAATGCACTTTCGCGGTTGTGGAGGTATTCCTAATCGATTGCCTCGAGCCTATCACAGTGGTGATAGTGAAGATCCTCGTTGGATGGTAGAGCAGCTGAGAGGGCAGTTGCCATCTACCCCGATTCTTGTGGTCGGTTATTCACTTGGTGGTAATGTGTTGCTGAAGATGCTGGGGGAGGACGGTATCTGCAGTCCGGTGGTAGGTGCAGTAGCTGTATCTTCCCCAATGGATCTACATGCGTGTAGCCGCAGAATCAACACTGGCCTATCCAAGCTCTACCAGCGGCACTTGCTCAGTTGTCTGCGCCTCACTCTTAAGCAAAAGGCGGAAGACCCTGGTATGGCAGCTGCTTTACCCAATTTGGACGATGCTACTTACTTTGTGAACTTTCGCCGGTTTGACAATACATTTACCGCACCCCTACATGGCTTCCGTGATGTCGATGACTATTACACCCGAGCTTCCAGCAAACGGCTGCTCAAAGAAATCCGGGTGCCAACAATGATTATTAATGCTGTAGACGACCCATTTGTGTGTCCGACTGCAATCCCACAGCAGGGTGAAGTCAGTGCGATGGTCAATCTTGAAATCAGTGAGCACGGTGGGCATGTAGGGTTTGTCGGTGGGACACTATGGAATCCGAATTATTGGCTGGAGCAAAAAATTCCCGCCTTTTTGGACTCTGCCCTAGGGCGTGGCAGATCTGGCTAAGGTTGCCGGCCCCTATTCATTTTTAGATGTTTAGGAATACCGGCCAAATTCGGATTAGCGAATTAAGTACCCCTAGCAGCATTGTCCCTTGTTTTCGTTGCTTTGCAGCGCACGAGTAGAAAATGGCATCTCACGGCCACAGCCGGGAAATAGGCCGAAATGTTGGGAAAAGTCGCCAATATACTCAAAGTGGGGTGCCATTCGCGTCTCTGCCAGCATTCTCCATGTATTTCCACAGACAGGGAAAACACGGCCTTTCTCAATTACGTGATGCCCATCCAAGATAAATTCGTGTGGGCAACTTGGGATGGTGCCTTTGTATACAACTGCTTGGCCATAGTCTTCACAATCCTTTTCCAGCTGCGCCAGCTTGAACAGACGGTAGGTTGCGGAATAAAAGCGCACAGAACCACAGCGTGCGGAGAGGGTCGTATTTGTAACCTCCAGCGGGCGGCTTTCCATCAAGCGACTATCGCGAAATCCACTGCTTTGTGCCAGTTCCAGGAAGTCATTCCAGTAGAGGGCGCCACCGAGACACTCTCCCACTAGCTCGGGATCGGTGCGCAGGGTGTCTGGTACACGGCGGTCTGCGTAGACGTCGGAAAAATAAAACTCCCCGCCATCCTTGAGTAGCCGGTGGAGGCCGCGCAGTACGGCTCCTTTATCAGTGGACAGGTTCACAACACAGTTCGACACAATCACATCAAAACTGCCGGGCTCCAGATTAAGGTTTTCTAACTGCTCAATGTAACCATGCAGGAAGGTGACGTTGTCATAGCCAAATTTCTCCGAGTGGTAACTCTGGTGTTCGCGGGCAATTTGTAGTTGCTCATCAGTCATATCGACACCGACTACTTCGCCGCTTGGTCCAACCAATTGAGATAGTAGGTAGATATCGCGGCCGGAACCGCAGCCCAGGTCCAGCACCCGGCATCCCTCCAGCAGGGGTGGGCACACAAGCCCACAACCGTAATAGCGGGATAGGACCTCCGGGTGAATATTGGCCAGCAAAGGCTTCAACCACTCCGGGACAGCGCTGGCATCGCAGCAGGCATCAGTCTTCAAGTCCGATGAGCTTTTCAGTTGACGTCCGTAGTAGTCCTGTACAATGTCGTGCATCGGTTTTTTACCTTTCGCAGAGTTGCTTTCCTATATGGCACCAAAGCGCCTTCGCTGGGATCTTTTTACCTGTGTAAGAAGTCTGTAACAAGTGCAGGATTCGCGCGACCAAGTATTAGTAACTGGCAAACGGTTAAAGTTGCCTTTTGATGTCAGTGGGAGCTGGTTGTTAGATAATCTCTGCTTTTTGGTTAATATCCCCAGTTTCCGCGTTGACATTATGAGGGAACGTAATTGAGCGATTACCTTGTCCCGGGCGCCTCCACAGAAGAAGGTGCTGAAGACTCCCTGCAAAATTCACAGTTTCTTGTGGATTTGCGCCAGCAAATGCTTCGTTTTGCCAGTTTGCAGCTGCAGGATACCCAGCTAGCTGAAGATGCTGTACAGGAGGCCCTGATGGGGGCCCTGAAAAACTCTCGCAGTTTTAATGGCCGTTCAGCACTCAAGACCTGGGTTTTTGCCATCTTGAAAAACAAGATCGCCGATGTACTACGCCAGCGTCAGCGCTTTGTGGATGCAGACCAGCTTGTGCACGGCGACAGGGAGGAACATGATCATGATGAGTTATTCGATCAGACAGGTCACTGGCAGAAGGATGAGCGCCCCAAGAAGTGGGCTGATCCCGAGTCGGCGATTCACGATAAGCATTTCTGGCGAATCTTTGAAGCCTGCCTTAATTACCTGCCATCCCGCCAGGCCCAGCTATTTATGATGCGCGAGTTCATAGAGCTGGAAAGCCACGAGATTTGTGCCGCTGCCGAAGTGTCGGTGAGCAACTTGAATGTGACATTGCACCGAGCGCGCCTGCGCTTGCGTGAATGTCTGGAAGATCACTGGTTTGGCGTGGAGGGGTGAGCTGATGAAATCGTGCCGGGAAGCTACACGCCTGATGTCCGAATCCCAAGAGCGAAACCTGAATTTACGCGAGCAGGCGAGCCTAAAATTACACTTGGCAATGTGTGCGCCTTGCAGGAATTTTGGCAAGCAAATGCAAGTTCTTCGTCGTATTAGCAAATCTTATGCTGAAGGCGGGCCGGAGAAATCGGAAGATTAGCCCCACCATATGTTTATGGTGGGGCCCTTCCAAACTACCTGACAATTGCCCGCCTTGGGGGTGGTACATGTCGGTAGGCTATATGACCAGCCACAAAATGGGGCTGATACCAGTAGGCCCCGCAGTGCTCATAGGTCACATTACCAATTGTCACCCTTACACAGCTGGGTGGTAATGTGTACAGCCAGCCGCCTACTCCAACCGCAGTCACACCCCAATATGCCGGCCCTGGGTAGGGCCAGTGACGTGGCCGCCAGGGTGGAGGATAGGGCCGGTGATGAGGGTGTATCGGGCGTACTGGGTGAAATGGTGGATGATTGGGAAACCTGCGCTCAAATTCCCCGGCCCTGAAATCGCCGTGAAAGCGACCTTCAGGCATTGGTCTAAAGGCATTGAAATGCCCACCTACATTAAAATGAGCCCCAGCCCCACCATAGTGACCGCGCGCCTCTACTGGGGTGCTGAGTACCGACATGAACAACCCGCCCGATAGGAGTAGCAGTGCCGCCAGCCTCGCAAAGTTAACACTGATCATTGTGCACCCTCCATTTGCTTATTTGTCTCCGCCTTCTTCAGTGGGATCTTCTTAAGTTTCTCCGTAGCTGGCTTATACTTGCCTGTTGCCCCAGGCTTGGCCTCCATCCACTTTAAAGTGGCGAGGAAACGGGGCTTGGATGGGTCCCGGGTATTCACTGTGGAGATACGCAGGGGTAGAGGCTGATCTCCAACCTTTATCCAGATTTCCCAATCGAGGTTCTCCGACCGAAAAGCCCAGTGTTTGGTGCGCTGGCCATTTACCATAGGTGAGTTCACCAGAAATCCCTCTTTGATTCCGGCCCAGGCATCTGGCTTGCGTCCCCACTCAAGTAAATCGGCGAATGGTATTTCAATGCCGTAGTCCTTGGCTGCCTGGGTGAGCACCTCCGGTGTCGGTTGGGAGGCCTCTATTTCGGCAAAATAGCCATTACGAGGAGCCAGCATCGTGAACTTATTGTCGCTATGGAAGAATTGACGGGTTATTGAATCGGTGGTCAGGTCGACACGTAACTGATCGGGAGGTGTCGCCATATACATGACTTTACCGCCAATTAAGAGCTTCTGCTTATTATCCAGTACCACTTCAGTGAATATGCGGGCATTGAACATCAGCGTTTTCATACTTGCCAGGTATTTCCCCATTTGCTGCAAAGCCTCCATGGCTTTGGGGTCAATCGATTGGTTGGACTCGGCACTCTCCATTTGATTGGTTGGTGTCTGTGGCGAGTCTTTCTGACCTGGTGGCGGAGAGGGCTTGGGCACCGAGCCATTGGGTTCGGTTGTTTGGCTCTGGCTCTCTGCAGTTTCTGATGGCGGGGGGAGAGGGCTGGGCGGTTGCGGCAGGAACAGATATTACCAGCACTGCAAGGATCAGGGCACGAGTTAGGCCACCTAAAGGTTTCGGAGCGAGCATTTACCGGTACCTCTCAAGTCATACTCATGGCATTTAAATCAGTGTAGAGGACTTACCGGGTGGCGCAGAAAGGTGTGCTATGAGGCTGACAGGTGCAGGAGTAGCAGTGGCCTAATATGAAAAAACGTACCAGTCAGTTTGATGGGCAGCTTTAATAAAGTGACCCATTAGGCATTTTATCCTTAAAAATGAATAGCTTGGGACGAGCCTATTTGAGCTATCCTGACTTGTTTGCTAGAGTCGAGCGTAAGATTATCCAGTTTCTTTATGTCCATGAATGTTGTTCGACTGTCTTTTTTGCTGATTGCACTGCTGGTCTTCCAGACCGCAGGTGCTTTCTATGACAGTCACGATGAACTCCAGGATATCGCCAGTCACCTGCCTCTTCATCATAATGTGGACCATGAAGAGGCCTCAGGGAAGATTCCATTTCCCAGTGCTCCAAGCAACCCCGCTCTTGATAGAGATACCCTGGTATCTCAAGCTGGGGAAGAGCCTGACCAATCTGCTCCGCTGCTGGATTTTTGTAATCACTGTTGCCACTGCCATGGGAGCTCTATCACCGGGCTACTTGGCCAGGCATTCCAATCAATTTTAACGGGCAGTATCACATACCGGGAGTTGGCAAGCGCCGCGGTTCCCAGTGGTTACTTCTCACCTTTACTACGCCCACCTATAACCCAAGTCTGACCTTTCTATTGCTGCGCGAGTAAAGAGAGTCGAAAGACCCAACTCGCGTGTACGAGATGTGACTTGGGAGATATCCATGGATTTGTTTCACACGCTCATTGCGAGTGTGGTTTGTCGCCGTGCCGCCTGGCCATTGGCGGTGGCGATATTGTGTTTACCTACGCAGTCAGTATTTGCGCAGAAGGGGGAGTTGCTGACACTACCAAATGCGGTTGGGCTTACGCTCGCGCAGAACCCAGAACTTGCAATTTTTCCATTACAAAAAAGAGGGCTGGACGGTGCCGGGCAGACCGCAGCCCTAAAACCGGAGATGGAGCTGGGTGTCGAGACTGAGTACAAGCACTTCAATAATGGTGACTCGGATAATGCCCCAGATCCGGAAGACGATGCTGACAATGAGTTTGAACTGACGGTAACTCTCTCTTCTGTTGTGGAGCTGGGGAATAAGCGGCAGGCTCGAATAGATGTTGTCAATGCGCAGCGGGACCTGCTCATCGCTGATGAGCAGGCGATGGCCTTAGATCTGCTGGCGGAAGTTATCCGCCGCTATGCCCAGGTATTGGCTGCTCAGGAACTGGTGGTATTGGCGGAAGAGAAAGTCTCGCTTGCACGTGAGGCATTGAGTGCCGTTAGTGCGCGGGTCAGCGCTGCGGCCAGTCCTGTGTCAGAGCGAATGCGTGCGGAGTCCTCCCTGGAAAAAGCCATCCTCGCCGAACAGACCGATCAAAGCATGTTGGTGTATTACAAACATGCACTCTCGGCGCTATGGGGGCAGCCGACCCAGAACTATTGGGTGGATTCCGCCGAGCTTTATCGCTTTGAGCCGGGTGCCAGTTTTGAAGTGTTGTATGAAAGAGCCCAGGAAAACCCTGCGATTGCGCGCTTTGCCTCTGAAGAGCGTTTGCAGGCTTCAAGGCTACGGTTGACCCAGACTAACTCAAGGCCGGATGTTGGTTGGTATGCTGGCCTTCGTGTGAATCCGGCAGTGAACGAAACTGCTGTCCTGGCAGGCTTCAACGTTCCACTTTTAACAGCCAAGCGCAACCGTGGTGCCGAACTAGAGGCAGTGGCAGAGCTAGATCAAGTCATGCTGCGCCGTGAGGCTGCCCTGTTGCAGCTCTATCCTCAGCTTTTTCTTGCCGTGACCAGCCGTGAACAGGCTCTCGGCACTGTCTCCACATTGCAGGACTTTATTATTCCCAAACTTCGCCAGGCTTTGAATGAAGTGGATCGCGCTTACCGTCGCGGTAGGGATTCTTATGTAGACCTTATTTCCGCAAGAGAAGAATTGCTAAATGCCAAGCGTGCGCGAATTGAAGCAGCGCGATCTGTACTTCTTTTTGGCGCAGAGATCGAACAATTGACCGCCAGGCCCCTGGGGCCCATGGGCGCCGATAGCAGTAAATAATTTTGGATTGAGAAATGAGTAAATCAACTTATGTGATTCGGTTGGCAATACTATTCTTTTCCCTCATTTTTTCGGGGGTTTGGCTGGTATCCCAAAGCTATGCAAGCGGCAGTCATGGTGATAGCCATGGAGGACACGAAGAGCACGAAGAAGCAAAAGGCCCAAACGGAGGCCGATTATTAGAAAAGGGCGATCTCACAGTAGAGCTCCTGATTTACGAAAGCGGTGTTCATCCGGAATTCCGTGCTTGGGTTACCCGTAATGGTAACTCTCTGGAAAATGCCAGCCTTTCCGTTGAGCTGGAAAGGCTTGGCGGCCAAGTGGATCAAATCTCTTTTAGCTGGGACTCCAACACAGCGTTCTATCGTGGTGAGGGTATGGTAAAAGAACCGCACTCTTTCGATGTTTTAGTTTCTGTTTTCCTCAATGGTGAGCGTACCGAGTGGAAATATGAATCCCATGAAGGCCGCGTACAGATCTCTGAGCAAATAGCAAAAAAGGCTGGTATTAAAACCGCAGTTGCTGGTCCAGGCTCTATTAAAGAAAGCGTCACCTTATATGGTAAAACTGCGATTGATCATCGTAGCCTAAGCCATGTGCGGGCCCGCTATCCGGGAACCGTAATTACCATAAAAAAAGCGCTTGGTGACTTGGTAGAGAAAGGGGAAGAACTCGCTACTATCGAATCCAATGATAGCTTACAAACTTATCCATTGGTTGCACCGATTAGTGGCCAGATTATCGACAAGCAGGCCAGCCGCGGTGAATTCAGTGGTGAGCGAGTGCTGTTTACCATAGCAAACTATGATCAACTGTGGGCCGAGCTCCAGGTGTTTCCCACTCGTCGCGGCCAGATTAGCCGTGGCCAGAAAGTTTCCATTACTGCTGGTGACCGCACTTTCGAGTCAACGATTACCAGTCTTGCTCCCGGTGGTAATGGCCAGCCCTTCGCGATTGCAAGGGCAGTGATTGAAAACTCAAATGATCTCTGGACAACAGATCTGATGGTGCAGGGGCAAGTTGTAACCAGTGAAAATCCTGTGCCTCTAGTGGTTGAAAACCAGGCCTTGCAGCCTTTGCGCAATTGGACAGTGGTATTTGTCAAAGTAGGGCAAGCCTACGAAGTTCGTCCGCTCAAGCTTGGACGTACGGATGGCAAGGTGACAGAGGTGCTGAGTGGCCTCAATGTGGGTGATCGCTATGTCACGGAGAACAGCTACCTGATTAAAGCGGATATCGAAAAATCCGGTGCTGCGCATAACCACTAATTGAGGCGAGAAGATGATTGAAAGCATCCTGCGCTTCTCAATTGAGCGGCGCTACTTCATTCTATCCCTGATTTTTGTGTTGGTGGGGCTAGGGATTTGGAGTTACCAGAAGTTACCGATTGATGCGGTCCCCGACATTACCAATGTTCAGGTTCAGATTAATACCGAGGCTCCTGGTTACTCGCCATTGGAGGCAGAACAACGGATTACTTATCCTGTGGAGGCGGCACTCGCCGGCCTTCCCAACCTGGAATACACCCGTTCGATTTCCCGCTACGGACTTTCCCAGGTCACTGTAGTTTTTAGAGAGGGCACAGATCTCTATTTTGCGCGTAATTTAATTAACAGTCGCCTTGGTGCGATTAAAAGCAAATTACCACCTGAGCTGGAACCAGAGATGGGGCCCATTGCCACCGGGCTTGGTGAGATTTTTATGTACACCGTGGAGGCAATGCCCGGTGCCACCCAGCCAAATGGGCAGCCCTACGACGCCACAGCATTACGGGAAATCCAGGACTGGATTATTAAACCACAACTGTCTTTGGTGCCCGGTGTTACTGAAGTGAATACCATTGGCGGCTATAACAAGCAGTATCATGTCACTCCAGATCCTCGGCAGATGCTCAATTTCGGCGTATCCATGGAGGATATTGCTGAGGCCCTACGTCGCAATAACGAAAGTCGCGGTGCCGGCTACCTGGAGACTAACGGTCGCCAACTGCTGGTGCGCTCACCGGGGCAGCTGCAGAATATTGCCGAAATTGAAGGTGTGGTGATTACCAGCCGCGCTGGGGTGCCGGTCAAAATTTCGGATGTGGCCGAAGTAGCTATCGGTAAAGAACTGCGTACCGGTGCCGCCACTCGCGATGGCGAAGAAACCGTACTGGGCACCGCGATGATGCTGGTGGGGGAAAACTCCCGCGAAGTGGCCCTTAATGTTGCGGATGCTTTGGAGCGTGTAAAATCTACGGTGCCAGAAGGTATCAAGGTGGAGGCGGTTTACGATCGTACAACACTGGTAGATAAAGCCATCGCTACAGTGCAGAAAAACCTTATCGAAGGGGCTCTGCTGGTTATCGTCGTGCTGTTTCTTTTGCTGGGGAATATTCGAGCGGCCTTTATTACTGCAGCAGTGATTCCGCTTTCCATGCTTGCCACCATTTTCGGCATGGTGCAAACCGGTGTTTCTGCCAACCTGATGAGTCTCGGCGCACTCGATTTCGGCCTGATTGTCGATGGGGCCGTGATTATCGTGGAGAATGCCATTCGCAGGCTTGCGGAAGCTCAGAATCGCAAAGGTGGCAAGCTGCCCTTGCAGGAACGGCTGGAGCTGGTATTTCAAGCCACTAATGAAGTGATTCGCCCCAGCTTATTTGGTGTGCTGATTATCACTGTAGTGTATATACCGCTGTTCACACTGACCGGCGTGGAAGGCAAGATGTTCCACCCCATGGCTGCCACTGTGGTGATGGCCTTGCTGGCCGCATTGGTGCTTTCACTGACTGTTGTGCCCGCAGCGGTTGCTGTTTTCCTTACCGGCAAAATCAGTGAGAAAGAAAACAAGGTAATCGTTGCTACCAAGTCTCTGTATAAGCCACTGCTAATCGCTTCGATGAAAGTGCGCTGGCTGGTGCTTTCCGGTGCTCTTGCGCTGGTACTTTTTTGTAGCTGGCTCGCCACTACCTTGGGCTCGGAATTTATTCCTCAGTTGAATGAGGGAGACATCGCACTGCACGCTTTGCGGGTTCCTGGCACCGGTTTGGAGCAATCGATCGAGATGCAGCGCTTGCTGGAACAGCGGATTAAGGAGTTTCCCCAGGTAGATAAAGTATTTGCAAAAATTGGTACCCCGGAAGTGGCGACGGATCCAATGCCGCCTAATGTAGCCGATAATTTTGTAATCCTGAAATCCAGGGATCAATGGCCCAACCCGAAACTGTCCCAGGAACTATTGGTGGCGGAAATTGAGGAAGCTGTACGTGAGTTGCCGGGTAACAACTACGAGTTTACCCAGCCAATCCAGATGCGCTTTAATGAGCTGATCTCCGGTGTGCGTGCAGACTTAGGTATTAAAGTGTTCGGTGATGATTTGGATCAGCTGGTGACCTCCGCCAATGAAATCCTCGGCGTACTGAATGGGATAGAGGGTGTTGCCGATGCGCGAGTAGAGCAGGTGGAGGGGCTGCCAGTTCTCTCCATATTGCCGAAGCGTATTGCGCTAGCGCGCTACGGCATAGACCTACAAACCTTGCAGGATCTGGTTTCCACCGCTATTGGGGGTGAAGAGGCCGGATTGATTTACGAAGGCGACCGCCGTTTC
Source organism: Microbulbifer sp. MLAF003 (assembly GCF_030012965.1). Taxonomy (NCBI): domain Bacteria; kingdom Pseudomonadati; phylum Pseudomonadota; class Gammaproteobacteria; order Cellvibrionales; family Microbulbiferaceae; genus Microbulbifer; species Microbulbifer sp. MLAF003. The sequence continues at coordinate 2,636,350 of NZ_CP120232.1, read as the reverse complement.
CAATTGGTTGTACGCTTACCGGAAGAGCTACGCAGGGACTACAAGAATCTCGGTGATTTGCCTGTACCTTTACCTGCAGGCAGCCCATTGGGTAGTTACGTCCCCTTGTCTGAAGTCGCCAGTCTGGAAATGACTCCAGCCCCAAACCAGATCAGTCGTGAAAACGGCAAACGCCGTATAGTAGTAACAGCAAACGTACGTGACCGTGATCTGGGGTCTTTCGTCGAAGAGGCGAGGGCAGGTATTGAGCAGCAGGCCTCCCTGCCTGCGGGCTACTGGTTAGTATATGGAGGCACTTTCGAACAACTGGAGTCCGCGAGCACCCGTCTTTCTATCGTGGTCCCGTTAACACTCTTGGTAATCCTCGGTTTACTGGTAATGGCCTTCGGCTCGTTTAAGGATGCTTTGATTATCTTTACCGGAGTCCCTTTGGCATTGACTGGAGGTGTTTTGGCTCTATGGCTGCGGGATATGCCGTTGTCAATATCTGCCGGAGTCGGTTTTATCGCACTTTCCGGTGTGGCAGTCTTGAATGGCTTGGTAATGCTCTCCTTTATACGGCAACTGCGCCAGCAAGGAGGAGAGCTGCTTACCTCCATCATTGATGGCGCTATGATCAGACTACGCCCTGTTTTGATGACTGCACTGGTTGCTAGTCTTGGCTTTGTGCCTATGGCACTGAACGTGGGCACCGGGGCTGAAGTCCAAAGACCGCTAGCTACTGTGGTGATTGGGGGAATTATCTCTTCGACACTGCTAACTCTATTTGTATTGCCGTTACTTTATCGGATTGTGCATGGGAGAGAAGAGGTCATTAAAGAAAGTATAAAGTTGACTTAATTTTTCGTGTATCTGCCTACTTCACCCAATAAGTGGGAGGTAGGCAGAGCATTCTTGGAAGAATCTATTTTTCCTCCAAGGTTCTTCTCATGTGCCATTCTGATTAATACTTAGACTGGTATTGATATAGACTAGGAAATTGTGACCGGGATATACACTCTTAAACTGCATATAATCATTGATCATATTCTTCACAGATGTATTTATTAGAGTGTTAAAAATAAATTTGGGTATTTAACCCTATGTCTGATTGCTAAAATTCAGATATCATGTCTAATAAATACCATTAATAATTTTAAAAGTGGTTTAAATGTGAGGTGGTATATTAGACAGCTTTCTGTTGGTACTTATTGTTAGATGTAAAATGGCTTTCTGAGTGGTTTAATTTCTGGATCTCAGTGTCAAATATATTTTGGTGTGCTAAAAGTAGGCTTGTATCTTCTTTACTATGCCCCTCTAATCGATATTCTACTTCTTGTCATTGCGGTCGTTGATGTTAGAACTGCTGTAGCACCAACTTTCTTCTATAGTCTTACTGTAGCTTCTATTGGAGTTTTAGTTGTTTTGGTCATGATCTGATTCGCTGGGTGGATACTTAATTCGCTTATTATTTTACAGGTAGATTTAAGCCGGCCAATCCTGGCTTAATTTGAGATGTGGACTTATTGTGTTCTTAAAAGCGGTATTGGCCTGTGTTATTTCTCTGGTACGCGCTATTTGGGTGGTAGAGGATATGAAAAAAGCCTTGCCACTTTCTGTGGGAATATACTGTAAAAATATTGGCATCCTTTTGATCCTGGCTGGAGTTTATTAGTTTGTCAAAAGGGAAAGAAAATCCTGTCATTAGGATCGTTAGCCTATTTCCTAGTATTAAAATCAAAATAGTACCAGCCGCTCAAAGATGAAAAGGCACCACTTATAAAGCGGTGCCTTTTGCTTGTCTAAGGCGAAGCCATGCTTAACTTAGTAAGCTATACCTATTGTGCTTCATGCATAGTTTCAGTAACTTCAACTCGACTTTCAACAGCCAAGCCAGACTGTTTTATCGCATTGAAAGCTTCTACTAAGTCATTGCCTTCTTTAACTTTCAAGATGGCAATATCAGTACCGGGAAATACTGACAATACTTCCATGCCAGAAATTGACGCTACTTCTGATGCTTCAACATTCTTGCCTAATAATATTGTTATATTTCCGGTTAAAGTTGTCAGTTTGTTTGTGATTGTGTTTCGTACAATTGTACCTTTGCCAACAACATCTGATGCAGAATTATTGCCGATATTGACTATCGCCATTTCGCCTTTTGTCACAACAATAGATTCTGGTGCAGCAATGGATGCTGGGACAGTTTTCAAGGATCTTTCAACCTTAAAGATACCAAAATCAGCAGAATTCGTTCTTGCCGCAGCTATGGTGTTTAGCTTCTTAATCTCTATATCTTTCTTTTCCACAGCATCAATAGCGTTTGCCTGTGTAATACCTGATAAACACATTGCAGCAGTTAAGATCGTTAATTTATTTAGCTTCATTGTATTTCCCTTCTTATTGAACAGCACGACCAAACGCTCTAAGTGATACGCCTTCTAGAACACTCTCTACTGGGTTGTTCATCAGGCCTGTTGCATCCCAATAGTTATCTGGGTCTGTGAATACGATATTAGTCTCACCTGTATCTAATGCTTTGATAGTCCAAGTTCCTTTAGCATTTTCACCATAAAATGCATTAGAAAGGAATACGGCACCATTTAAAATATAACCCATGCTATACCCATCAGCAAAGCTATAAGAAGCATCTAATAATGCCTGCTTGGAAGAAAGTAGAACACTTCTTGTACCTGAGGGAGATACCACCTCCAGCGCCAAGTCATTACCAGCGGAGGTTAATAGACTATCATTTAAAATAGAACCCATGTGATCATTACGAATATCAAATTCGAACTGCATAGCTTCAATAATAATATCTTCTGTTACTTCGATTTGTTGGCTCACACCAGCCGCACTGTTATCTGGAATAACCGCCTCCATGGCTTCTTCATCAGCTGTTGAACCCAAACCTTGCCATTGGGTGATAATTTGTTCACCGAGACTCTCTGAGTAATCTAGAGCCATAGCAACAGCTGCACCTGCATCAACCCGACCAAAGCCATATAAGTTATTAAATTGATAACCAGCTGAGTTTTCAATCCAACCATCATGAGCAACAAAAGTACCCTCACCAATGGTGAGTTCAACCTTTTCATTTTCAGCATCAATCACAGTGCTAGTTGAAGCTAAGATGTGACGAACATCACGCCAGGTCAATTCTGGGTTTGCTGATAAGATTAGAGAGACAACACCTGATGCATTTGGCGCAGCGGAAGATGTACCATTAAAAGTTGAAGTATAGTTACAGCTCGCATTCTCAGGATGGCCTGGGTAATTAAATGGGAACTGGCTGGCTGCGAAGTCTTCGCCATAGGCCCCGCCCCAAGCACTTATTGTGCCGCCATTAAAGCCAGAGTAACCATTAATACAGGTCATCTGGTCAGTTGTTACCATCGCGGGAGCATAACGACCATACTCGCCCGCAGGGGCTGATACCATCATACTTGCACCAGCGGTTGAGTAACTTGTATGTTTACCGTTTGCGTTCACCGCTGCAACATTTAAGTAATATGGGTGACCATGGCTAGGCTGAAATGCCGAGTTATAGCACGTTAGGCCTAAATCATTTGCTCCGTTATCGGCACATAAAGAGCCTTCACCATTGCCGTCTTCAAAAGAATTACCGCTAGATTTCATGTTCAAAGCACCCTTACCGCCTCGAAGCATAAGATTAGGATAAGACTCAACAGCTTCATCTAGTGCAGAGTACGCAATAAATCCAGGATAGGTAATACCATAGCTACGGTTAAATGCCGAAATTTCTTCATCTGAAGAAATGCCACTTCCTGGGAATCCATGAACCAATAGATCTGTTTGCTCTATTTTTCCACTGCCTAAAAAGTTCATACCGATTAGCCCTGTGTCTGGAGAAACACCTCGGCTACCGATATTGTTCCAGCCTTTAGCCGCAATTAAGCCAGCTACACTGGTACCGTGATCACCACTATTAGAAAGACTTGTTGGATCTGTTCTGTCAGTTGCTGACTCATCCAAGTTGAGAGAGCGATTTATTAATACGTTATCTATTAAGTCTTCGTGGCGAATTTCTAAGCCTGAATCTACAACAACAGCAGTTACATTTGCACCGGTTACACCTTGAGCATAAGCCGCTACAACATTCATGTCTTCGCCAGCTACAAGCTCCTCGACTTCATTTTCCTCAAAGATGGAATTAATTTCCTCGGTTGTATAAATTCCGATATCGACAAGGCCTTGCTTCATTTCATCACTAAGAGCGTAAGCTTTTTGACCTGTGTTGCGTAAATGCCATTGTTGATAGGCTAAGGGATCATTTTCTACGTTCAGGATATCAACTTTTGCAGATGCTGAGGCACCGTTTGCGGTCACGGTATAAGTAATTGAAGCGTCCTGCCCCGAGATTGAAGTATATTCAAATAGATTGCCATCTAATGTTAACTGGCCATGGCTGAATGTATAAGTGCCATCAAGCGGACTAATAGTTTCATCATTTTCTGAGAAACTAAATGTTAAAGCATCGCCATTTTGATCAGTGCCCAATAGTTTTCCTGATACAGGAATCCATTGCTTTGCCCCATCTACAGTTACATCACTAGCAGTTGGCGGAATGTCAGTAGGAGTGGGAGCAGGAGCGGGAGAAGACGAGTTACTACTGCTATCACAGCCTGATAATGTCATTAAAAGAGCTGCTTGAATCACAGAAAGTCGAAACATTTTTTTATTCATTTAAATTCCCCATTATCCCCATTATAAGTATTTATCGGGTATTGGCATTATAAACCACCTCATTAGTCTTTAGCCAACTAAACTTGGTCAGCAAAATATTGCAACCTGACTTTAAGTGATGTTGTGACATTGAATTATCATATGGATTAAATAATGAACAACTTAAAAGAGGTGTTCGGCATTGAATTATGCTTGGAATTTCCATAGATGATAGTGGACTGGGGTTGTATGATAGGGGGCGTTTGTGAAGCATTGATAGTTATAAAATCTATAATGGGATTGTGGGCTAGACAGCTATGTGAAAAGGTAAGACTTTAGAGGGAATTTTTATTACCATGAATATGAAGAAATACTCACTAAAGCAATAACAAGGTTAGTAATGATGCTGTCAGAATATAGGACATGATTAGACGTCCTTACTATCAGACTGCTCGGTGAATGAAACTACTTGATAATCCAGTTATCAAAAAATATGGATGCGAGTAGCGTCCCAATTAGGTTTCATGAATGTTGGGATATATAGTTTTATGTAGATTGAAAGAGTTTAACTTAGATTTGATAAGTGTGAATTGTTCTGAACCGTTATCAAGTCTGGCTTATTTAGGTGTGCTCGCTTGGACTTGCTTCTACTTCAATAGGGTAGGTGAGGTCATCATTGGGCTACAAGTATGAGGTTTCCAAAAGTCAGAGGGCTTTTTTCTTGAGGTTTCAGTTAGCTAAATTTGGATAATAAATTGGTTGTCGTATTTAAAAGTGATTAAATTGAGTTAAGTAGGATTCTATTAGGTGGCCCAAGGCAAGGTAATCTGGAAAAGTTATGGAGATCAAGTTCTCATTTAAATCCATATGAGCCCTTGAATTTCTAGTGTTGATTGGGTGAAGTTGGGTTGGGCATTTAGCTTGAGGTATACAATCTTATCTATATATAGACGCACGGAGGATATCGCCGATGGCTTCTTAAACGTTTTCGATCGTGAAGTGCTCCTAATGTTAAGCTCCTCACTTCGAAGTTCATAAGTTCAAGCCTTTAGTGCTGTTTGAAATTAATAGTAAGTTTCTATCTAGGGCAAGGGTTATGGATGATGAAAGAAAAATTTATAGCAGAGTTTTATACTGCTTGATAGCGAGTTACTTATTTGTAGAAACTTTAACATTACCCTTAACGTATAAGCTCTACATGTAAGGTAATCTCAAAAATTCATCCTGTGTTAGCTGCCGTTTAAAGGGGCGCTCAGGATTTATTCGTTAGGTTAACGCTATGAAACCTACCACAATAGAAGAATTTAATGCGTCTCAGAATGATTGTGAAAGCCCTATTTGTGAAAAGCTGATGCATGAAATCAACCGAGGGCTACCTATGGCAGAAAGTAAAATCTGGCACGGACACCCCGTGTGGTTCTTGGATGGGAATCCAATAGTGGGTTATAACAAGCTGAAGGGTTCTATTAGGCTGATGTTTTGGAGCGGGGCTGACTTTGAGGAGCCGGATCTTAAGCCGGGGACAGGTAAGTTTAAGGATGCTTCTGTTTGTTATACAGGGGTTGAGCAATTAAATATAAAAGACCTGAAGCGTTGGCTGAAAAAATCTACAGAGATTCAGTGGGATTATAAGAATATCTACAAGAGAAAGGGTAAGTTGGTGCGACTTATCTAATAGGTCTTTTAAAGAAACGGCATGGTGCGCAGCTAGTATCCAAATGAGGTTGAAAATAAAGGTAGGTGGTAGTTGACGTCCTCATTATTTCCTCTCCAGATAAATCTGGAAGACACAAGGCTTGCATATTCTCGTTTTTGGGTGTTGTTGGCTCTTTCTGTGAGCTAATTGCCTAGTGAGATTGCCACTGTCTTTGGCACTTGAGTCGCTACAAACTTTGGGATAATTGCCCACCAATTTTTATTGATGATGATTGTAGTGTCAGAGTACAGTCTTTTACGGTTTTCTAATCTTGTCACAATGATTCAGCTGTAAGAAGCCGCTCTAATTTGTACGATTTCTCGAAATTTGGATTATTGTTCTAGGAAGAATATTCAGCGTTTTCAGGTGGATAATAGTGACTTCATCAGATAAAGCTTCCTCAAAAGAGAGCCTCAAACTAAAAATTAAGTCGAAAAAAGAATGCGACTCTTGCGCCGAACCAGTGGTCCATAAATATGGAAACAATAAAATTTGTGTCACTGATAAGGTTGGGTTTCCTACTTTAGGTAATAAGTCTCCATTAGATCTGGTGTTGCATAGTGGTGAGGGTTTTATACCGTTGTGGGAGAAGGGTACGACTTTAAGGTGGAAGTTTGATGATGAGTCTTTAAGGTATTTTAAAAATCCAGATGAGATAAAGGACTATATTCGAATTCTTTTGGGCGAGGCACTACTTCAGTGGGGAGATGCTTCCCCGGTGAGGTTCAATGAGAATCCAAATGTTTGGGATTTTAAAATTAGGGTAGAGCCTGTAGAAAACTGTAGTGTTATCGGTTGTACTCTAGCTCGTGCTTTTTTCCAAATCCTGGGCGGAATGAGCTAGTGCTTTTCCCCACAATGTTTGATCAAAGTCGGAAGGAGCAGGTTGACACTATGATTCATGAGTTGGGTCATATATTTGGGCTTAGACACTTCTTTGCCGATGTGAAAGAGAAGACCTGGCCAAGTGTAATTTATGGTGAACATAAGCCCTTCTCAATCATGAATTATGGGGAGCAAAGTGAACTTACAGAAGCTGATAAGAATGATTTGAAAAGCCTGTATTGCTTAGCATGGGCAGGGCAGCTTACAGAAATTGATGGTGCACGAATCAAATTTGTTATGCCATACCATGAGGCTATCCTTCTTGAGCCAATTAATTATGAAAGCTCACCAGTGTAAACGAGGGGTCTAAGCATAAATAGCTTTAATATATTAAAAGCTTTTTAAATTGCTGATATCAAATAATATTGAATAGTAAGTTTGTAGCCCGTTAAAATTGATTGATATAAGTCCAAAATTTTCATCTGTATGCCCTGTCAGGAATCTTACCCTTGATGAGCCCGCGCCGTAGTTTCCAGCAGATAGTAGAGTCAGGCCCCTTTTTTGCATTAGTTGACATTCCAGTGCCTTTCCACTAGTTTCGCGACCACGATAAGAGGTGCCTTCTGCCCTGTGCTGGCTGAGAAGGTTAAACGGGAAGTCCGGAATTCCGGCGCTGCCCCCGCAACGGTGATCCACCAGTATTTTGAGTGGTAAGCCCGATACCGGCCTCTACTCGAAACACGATGGAGCGGAGGGCTACCATCTCGCAATACGATCTTTCACGCTTCGTCGGCGTGCCGCATTGCTATTCCTCCCTCGATCCCATGAGCTTTTGTCCTTAGGGGTTGAAACTTGAAAAAATCTTTATTGAGCTTGACTGTGCTGTCAGCTGTGAGTGTGCCAGTACTTGGCGAATCTACCGATAGTGCATCTTCTATTCCCGACCTGGAAACTTTAGTTGTTGTGAGCTCCCGCCAAGATGAGCCTTTGCGCAGGATCGCCACTTCGGTAACCGTATTGGATGAAGAGCAACTCAAAGCACGAGGTTTGGCTTCCCTGGCCGATGTGCTGCGAAGCGTACCTTCGGTTTCTGTCAACAACAGCGGTGGTATTGGTAAGACAACCTCGCTACAGGTGCGGGGGGAATCTGGCTTTAGAACGCTGGTCCAAATAGATGGCATCGATATTTCTGATCCAACCGGTCTCCAGTCGGGTGCTCATATTGAGCATATTATGAGCAGTAATTTGCAGCGAGTAGAATTGCTACGCGGTCCGCAAGGCATGCTCTATGGGGCTGATGCTGGTGGTGTACTGGATATCTCGACCCGTCGAGAGGATGAAGGGCAGCGCTTTGAATTATCCGCTGAGGGTGGTAGCTACGATACTGAGCGCTACAATGCCAGTGCCAGTGGAGCCAATGAAACACTGGATTACTTCCTTTCAGCTGCGGCGTTGGAAACCGATGGTTTCAATACCAGCAGCGATGACACTGAATTGAGGGATGACGACGGTTATGATAACGAGACTTTACATGGTCGAGTAGGCTGGAATATCTCTGAGCTGTGGCGAGTGGAAGCTGTAGCGCGGGATACCGATGCCTCAGGTGAATATGATCGTTGCGGCTGGCCCTCTCAGGACGATTGTAACTTTGATTTCAGCCAGGAAAGTGCTCGTGTCAGCTTGGCTCACAATGGCGAAGATGGTCAACAAGAGTTGGCCTATTCACATTCTGATTTGAAGCGCATCTACATTGGAGGGGGAACTTCCTATGAGTATGAAGGTGATATTGAAAAATTGAACCTCACTGGTTCTCATGGGTTTAGTCGCGAACATGGGATGGTCTACGGGGTGGAGCACCGTGAAGATACTTCGGGAGACTTGGACCGGGATCAGTGGGCGGTTTATTCTGAATACCGGGGAAGCTATGCCGATCAAGCCTATGTCACCCTTGGTCTTCGCCATGACAACAACTCAGATTTTGGCCGCTTTAACAGTTTCCGCGTCAGCTCAGCGTACCTGTTTGAGGATGTTGCCAACGGTACTGTAAAGATAAAAAGCAGTTACGGTACCGGCTTCCGCGCTCCCAGTCTGTATGAAGTTAATCACAACGCTACCGCAACTGATCGGTTGACTTCTGAGCCACTAGAACTGCCAATACTATCGCCGGAAGAAAGTCGAGGCTTGGACCTTGGTGTTGAGTACTTTGGTGAAAATTCCCTCTATCTGGAATTCGTACTGTTTAAGCAGGTCATTGATAAGGAAATTGGCTGGAATAACGATGCGTATGGTTACCTGCAAAGCAAGGGAACAAGCAAATCCCGTGGAGTTGAATTGATAGCCGAAACTCAGGTCACTGATACTCTGCTGCTGTCAGCCAACTACACCTATACCGATGCCGAACAGGCTGATGATTCTCCACGCCCGCGAATCCCGAAGCATTTGGCTAACCTGGGCTTTACCTATAAACCGACCGGCGCTCTTAGTCTTCTGGTGAATCTACGCTCTAGTGCTGGAGCGGAAGATACAGATGGCTCCTCCATAGATGATTACCAAGTATTGGATGCTAGCGTACGTTACCAGTTGAATAACGCTACCACCGTTTACGTTCGTGGAGAAAACCTCGTGGATGAAGACTATGAGGAAGTGCCTGGGTATAACACCGCGGGTGCTGCTGCTTATGCCGGTGTGGAATTCAGCTTCTAAAGCACTCTCTATAATAGATTCTTGAACTGAGGTGACCATGTCGGAAGACCAGCAGAAAAAAATGCCAAACACAAACAGGCAATGCAAAAACATAAGGCGAAGGTTGATGCAAATATAGCAGCGGCCGATATCCAGCGTGGAGTTGCTGTATTGCTAACTGGTAATGGCAAGGGAAAATCCAGCTCTGCTTTCGGCATGGTTATACGTGCGCTAGGTTATGGCCAGAAGGTGGGGGTAGTGCAATTTATCAAAGGCGCACAGCAATCTGGAGAGGAACTCTTTCTCAAATACCATTGCCCTGAAGTAAACCTCTACCAAATGGGTACAGGCTTTACCTGGAATACACAGGATCGTAGCAGTGATATAGCAGCTGCAGAACGAACCTGGGAGGAAGCCGGGAAAATGCTCACCGATGCCAGCTATGATCTAGTGGTATTGGACGAGTTAACTTATATGCTCGCGTATAAATACCTGGATGAATTACAGATATTGAAAGCTTTGGCGGAACGCCCTCCAGAGCAGAGTGTGGTAGTGACCGGCCGCGGCGGTGGTAGTGCTCTGCAAGAGCTGATGGACACTGTGTCTGAAGTAAAAGATATAAAGCATGCCTTTAAAGCTGGGATCAAGGCCAGAAAAGGGGTCGACTACTAAGTTGTATTCGTTATGTCCGTATTGATGATCCAGGGCACCACCTCGGATGCTGGCAAAAGTACTCTAGTTGCGGCGCTTGCCCGCTATTTTGCCCGGCAGGGACTTTGTGTTGTTCCATTCAAACCACAAAATATGGCGCTCAATAGTGCAGTCACTACGGACGGTGGCGAAATAGGGCGGGCGCAGGCGCTACAGGCCCAAGCTTGCGGAATAGAACCGCATAGCGATATGAACCCTGTGCTGCTTAAACCTGCTTCAGACACTGGGGCTCAGGTGATTATCCAGGGCAGGGCGCTGGGAAATATGCAGGCCCTGAATTACCACCATTACAAATCCACTGCACAAAATGCCGTGCTGGATTCCTTTAAACGCCTTAATGATCAATATGAGCTGGTGCTTGTTGAAGGCGCGGGAAGTCCGGCGGAAATCAATTTGCGGGAAAATGATATTGCCAATATGGGTTTTGCTGAAGCGGTGGATTGCCCTGTGGTGTTAATTGCTGATATTGATCGCGGCGGTGTTTTCGCCCACTTGGTAGGCACCCTCGAATTACTGTCCCCAACTGAACGCGACCGCGTAGTTGGATTTGTGATCAACCGCTTTCGTGGCGACTTGCAGCTGCTAGAGCCGGGGCTCGAATGGTTGGAAAACTACACCGGTAAACCCGTTCTCGGGGTATTGCCATATCTCCACGACCTGTACCTGGATGCGGAAGATGCGATTAGCACCCAGCAGGCTGGTGCTGATGCTCGGCTAAAGGTAGTGGTACCGGTGCTGCCCCGAATTAGTAACCATACAGATTTTGACGCACTGAGGTTGAACCCGGATATTGACCTGCAATTTGTTAGCGTGCGTGAATCAATCCCCCTTGCGATTGGGTTATCCTTCCAGGAAGTAAAAATGTGCGGGCTGATTTGGCCTATTTAAAAGAAAATGACTGGCCTGCACAACTGGATCGGCACTTGCGTTATGGTGGAAAACTCATAGGTATTTGTGGCGGCCTGCAAATGCTGGGAAAAGAGGTGCAGGACCCAGATGGGGTAGAAGATGTCCCCGGCAGTGAGCTAGGCCTTGGTTATCTGGATTATATAACCAGGCTGCAGCCATATAAGGCATTAATAAATGTTACCGGGTTTCTATCTCTGGGAAATCAGGATAATGACCAGGGGGATATCGCCCTTCAAGGCTACGAAATACACTGCGGGATTACAGAAGGGCCAGCTTTGCAGATCCCCGCGGTATTTCTTCATGACGAAGCTGGAAACCTTAGGCCAGATGGGGCTATCAGTGCCGACGGGCAGGTGCTTGCTACTTATGTGCATGGGCTTTTCGATTCTCCGCAAGCCCAAAATGCGCTGTTTTCCTGGGGCGGCCTAACAGGGGCTACACCGCTGAACCTGAATGTCCATCGCGAGAAGCAGTTGGATAGGCTGGCTGATTCTATTGCCGAACATATGCAGAACTCTTGGCTTAGGCAATTCGGACGAGACCAAGGTGGGGCAACATTGGAAGAGGTAAGCCAATGACAATCGCCCGTGTCAAAGCTTTGAATCTTGCCTGGTGGGTATTGCCCGCAGGGCTCACAATGAGTTTTGTTGTCGCAGTGGCCGTCGGTGCTGTATATCTTTCGCCCTCTCAAGTTGTCTCTGCTCTCAGTGGGCAAGGGGAGGGAGGTCTGGCAAAAGATATCGTTCAGGCAATTCGCTTGCCACGGGCTTTATTGGCGGCAGGAGTAGGGGCAGTACTCGCCATCTGTGGTGCGATGTTACAGGGCTTATTTCGCAATCCACTGGCTGACCCGTCATTAATTGGGGTTACTGCGGGTGCTTCCCTTGGTGCCTGTCTGGCTATTTTACTTGGAGCAGAAGTAGCCGGTGGCTTTGGAAGTTTGCCGGTGGTATCAATTTCGGCATTTTTCAGTGGCTTGCTAGCAGTGACATTGGTTTATCGGGTGGCAAAAAGTATCAATGGAACCTCGGTGGCCACCATGCTGCTGATGGGTATCGCTGTGACTGCTCTATCAGCAAGTTTAATCGGGCTGATGGAATACTTTGCAGATAATGACACGTTGCGTCGTATGAGCCTCTGGCTAATGGGTGGGCTGGATGCGGCCAGCTATCCCCGTGCTTTTCTGATTTTGGCAGTATTGTGTGGGTTGCTTGCCAGCCTGCCCGGTTTTGGTTCTTCACTGAATGTTCTTTTGCTGGGGGAATCCCAGGCACGGCATCTCGGTGTCGATGTGGAGCGGGTAAAAACCAGCTTGATCGTGCTTGTCGCTGCAGGGGTGGGAACTTCAGTTGCCGTGGCCGGAAGTATTGCTTTTGTGGGTTTGGTGGTGCCGCATATAGTGCGGTTGTGGGTGGGGCCGGATCATCGCCAGCTGTTACCCCTATCGGCGCTGGCTGGTGCCAGCCTGTTATTGGTTTCTGATACCCTCGCACGCACAATTATTGCGCCCGTCGAGATACCGGTAGGGTTGATTACCGCCCTGATTGGGGTGCCATTTTTTATTTCCTTGTTACGCAAAAACAGGGGGTCCCTCTAATGGCTCTGTTACAGGCTGAGGGAGTCACGGTAAGTGTGGACAATCGACCGCTGCTTACCGATGTATGTCTTGACGTTGATGTCGGGGAGCTGGTTTGCGTGATTGGTCCCAACGGTGCCGGTAAGTCGACACTATTGCGCGCACTTTGCGGTGAATCTGCGATGGAGACTGGAAGAGTTCACTTTAAAGGTGAGTCGCTTGCTAGTTTGCCCGCTCGCAAGCGAGCCAGGCAGTTGGCAGTTCTGCCACAAAGCAATCCGCTTTCATTTGCCTTTACGGGCCTTGAACTGGTTGCCCTCAGCCGCACGCCACACTCCACAGGCACTGAGCGAGATAGAATTATTTGTTTGGAAGCTATGGCGGCACTGGACGTTTGCCATTTATCTGGGCGTCTCTATCCCACATTGTCGGGCGGTGAGCAGCAGCGCTTGCAACTGGCACGGGTAATGGCACAAATCTGGCGTGCTGAAGATGGAGGAGATCGTTTGCTTCTGCTGGATGAGCCGGCTACCAGCCTCGATATCGCTCATCAGTACGAAATGATGAGAGCGGTGCGCGACTTTGCGCGAAGTGGTGTGGCTGTTGTGATGACGGTGCATGATCTCGCTCACGCCAGTGGTTACAGTGACCGGATCCTCGCCCTTAAGCATGGACGTAGCATGGCCTATGGTTGCCCAGAAGCGGTACTGACCGCAGAAAATATGCAGCAACTCTATGGTTACAGCGTCACAGTGGTACCACACCCGGTAACTGGTAAATCCCTGGTGGTTGCCGATGTATAACAACAGTAATCTGCACCTGATTCTCGGTGGTGCGCGCAGCGGCAAGAGCCGACTGGCACAGCAGAGTGCCGAACAGTGGCTGCAAAGTAACAATGCCGGTGGACTTAGTTACCTGGCAACTGCTACAGCGGGGGACGAGGAAATGTCTTCTCGTATCGCTCGTCATCAAGGAGACAGGGGGCAACACTGGCAAACTATTGAAGAGCCTATCGCGTTGGCTGAGGCTTTAGATGCATCCCCTAAATCTCACTGTGTTTTGGTGGATTGCCTGACGTTGTGGCTCAGCAACTGCATTCATGAAGGCGTCTGGGCGCGTGAACGCGAAGCATTGATGCAGCGTGTTGATCAAAGGCGCAATAATTCAGAAAACAATGCCGCCCCCTGGATATTCGTCAGTAATGAAGTTGGCTCCGGGATAGTGCCTCTTGGGCAATTATCACGGGAATTTGTGGATGCTGCAGGCTGGTTGCACCAGGCGTTGGCGGAGCGGGCTGACAGCGTAACCCTGGCTATTGCCGGTTTACCTCTGACGGTAAAATAGATTGAGCACGAGAGGCGAAAGGTTATGTCTGATGAACTGAGCTGGCTCTATAATCCGGCACCTGCACCAGATCAATCGGCTCGAAATGCAGCTATTGCCCGGCAGAAACAATTGATAAAGCCAGAGGGCGCACTCGGCCGGTTGGAAACTATTGCTGTGGATTTTGCCGGGTTCCAGGGTAAAGGGCAGCCTCAACTTGAACGCCTATCTGTGCGTGTTTTTGGAGCTGATCACGGTATTGCAGCCCAGGGCACTTCGCAATTTCCCCAGGCCGTTACCTCAGTAATGCTTAATATTTTCTGTGAGGGTGGGGCGGCCATCAATGTATTGAGTCGAGAGCAGAATGCAGACTTTGCTGCTATTAATTTGGGTTGTGTGGTGCCCACTGAGCACCCTGAATTGATTGATGAGGTCATTGCGCCTTCTACAGCGGATTTTTCCCAAGGTAAACCCGCGATGACTTATGGGCAGCTCATAAGTGCGTTTAATGTGGGACGAAGGCACTCTACCGATAGTGATTGTTTTATCGGCGGGGATATGGGGATCGGTAATACCACCTCGGCAGCTGCAATTTTTGCTGCTTTGTTTGATTTGAAAGTTCCAGAAATCACAGGGAGAGGTACAGGTATCGGTGATGATGTACTCGCCCGAAAAATTGCACTGATTGAATCTGCTTTGGAGCAGCACAGCGCTGCTCTGGATTCCCCCGTGAGTATTCTGCAAATTCTCGGTGGTTTCGAAATTGCGGCCCTGGCCGGGGCATTTATCGCCTGCGCCCAGCGGGGAACCCCGGTTCTGGTTGACGGGTTTATGGCCACGGCTGCAGCTGCTGTTGCTGGAGCTATCAATCCCTCTGTAAAACCCTGGTTCTTATTTGCGCACCTGTCGGATGAACTTGGGCACAAACTGGCCCTAGAGTGTATGGGGGTTAGTCCTATGCTCAACTTCAATATGCGGTTGGGGGAGGGTACTGGTGCTGTTCTGGCTATAAGTATTATCAGGCAGGCGCTTAACCTGCATAACAAGATGTTCACATTTAGCGAAGCAGGTGTACCGATTGAGGATTGACCTGTTACGACATGGCGCATGTGCTGGCGGTAGTATATTTCGTGGTCAGATTGATGTCTCTTTAACTGAAGAAGGTTGGGAGCAAATGTGGCAAGGACTCAGGGATCTTACCGGCCCATGGGATAGAATTATCACTTCCCCACTGGGTCGTTGCCAAGCATTTGCTGCCCAGCTGGGCCACAAAAGAAAGTTGCCAGTAGATATTGTTCCCGGTATCCGCGAAATTAGTTTCGGTGAATGGGAAGGGCAAGCGATCGACAAAATCTGGACCGAGCACAAAACCTTGTGTAATGCATGGAGCCGCGAGCCAGAAAAGCACTGTCCCCCAGGCGGTGAGCCTTTCACATCTTTCCGGTCCCGGGTGCTACAGACTATTAGCGAGCTGTCTGTGCGCTACTCGGGAGAATCTCTGTTATTGGTAACCCATGGTGGCGTGATCAAGTTACTGCTGACCATTGCCAATGGTTGGGGGCCCAGTCAGATGATGTCGTTACAGGTAGGCTATGGATTTGCCGCGTCAATGGAATACGATTGCAATAGCGGCACTTTCGGGATTCCCTATCCGGGGCAGGATACCTATGTTTATTGTCCGTAAATTTTCAAGTCTTATCCAGGCATTCCTATATGCACTGGTCTTTCTTACCCGGCTGCCAGTCGCGGGGTTGTTGTACCGGGTCGATAAAGAAACAGTAGAGCGGTCAATATACTTCTATCCGTTTGTTGGAGTTGTTATTGGGCTTCTATTATCCGCCGCAGCATACCTGCTGGCCCTACTGGGAATTCAGCTACAGGCGGCAATATTGCTGGGGTTTTGGGTCATTTTAACTGGTGCCTTACATCTTGATGGTCTTGCCGATTGTACTGATGCCTACTTTGCCGGTCACAAATGTGCCGATCCTGAAGAGAGGCGCAATCGAATCCTCACTGTAATGCATGATCCACATTGTGGCTCAGTTGCGGTTGTTGCACTTGTTGTATTTCTACTGACTAAATTCGCAGCGATCGCAACTCTACTTGCAGCAGAACTGGATGCGATAGAAAACTGGATATACCTGCCGCTGGTGCTGTCGCCGATGTTGGCCAGGGCGGCAGCGTTATCTCTAATGAGTATTTCAGACTACGCCCGTGTGGAGGGTTTTGTTCCACCCTCTGGCTCAAAGAGAAGGTGGGAACTATTACCTGTGGTAGTTATCGTTATGGCCATCGCCTTCGCAGCAGCTCCTATAGCCATCGTAGTTGGAATGGCTATTGCTTTACCTGTGCTGATTCTTTGTTGGCGCCACTTATGGGAGAAAACTATCGGTGGCTATACCGGTGATTGTCTGGGTGGCCTGGTCGAAATTATCGAACTTACAGTACTAATTCTGTGGGTAGCTCTTGCCAGTGTTTGAAATTTGAGTGTTACAAAACAATAAATTTAGAGTTAGACGAGTTAAATGATGTCTCGGAGTATTTTCACAATCTTCATTACTACCCTGAGCCTTTTTTGGACAGGCTCTTGTTGGGCCGATAAACCAGTACGTGTACAGGATGCACGGGGGCACTGGATCGAATTGGCAGCGCCGGCAGAGCGTATTGTTGCCCTGGCTCCACATATTGTAGAAAATTTCTACAGCGCAGGTGCGGGAGAGAAGCTGGTTGCTGCTGTTAGCTACAGCGATTATCCCGAGCAGGCAAAGAAGTTACCAAAGATTGGCAATTACAAAGCACTAAGCTATGAATCTTTGCTGGCTCTGAAACCGGATCTGATTGTCGCCTGGGGGTCGGGAAATGGCGATGAAATGATCCAAAAGCTGGATGATCTCGGGTTTACGGTATTCGTCACTGAGTCCCGAACTCTGGAAGATATTGCAAAGAATGTAAGATTTTTTGGCGAACTTGCCGGCACAAGCGAGAATGCGGACCGCACTGCAAGCGAGTGGCTTAAGAGACTAAATGAACTCCAGCATAGCAACAAGAAAAAAACACCGGTAAGTGTATTCTACCAGGTATGGAATGATCCCCTCCAAACACTCAATGGCGAGCATTTGATCAGCGATGTGATCCAAACTTGTGGTGGCCGCAATGCATTTGCTGATGCGATGGTTTTGGCGCCCAAGATCAGTATCGAATCTGTTCTTAACCGGAATCCTGAAGTGATTATTTCCAGCGGCATGGGAAAAAGCCGGCCAGATTGGCTGGATGCCTGGAAAGCCTATCCGACACTCAATGCGGTGAAAAATGATAGTCTCTATTTTGTACCCCCAGATATTATCCAGAGACATACCTTTAGAGTGCTGGATGGGATGGAAATGGTTTGTGATCACCTGGACAATGCGCGAATAAAAGTTGGCGCAGGCTCCATATAGCTAAGAATGATCTGTATTCCTGAGCAAAAATAGTTTCTACTGTCCGCTAGATATGATTTTTATATCAAAGCAGTGACGAGGCTAGGTATTTATGTGGTATCTGGTACTGGAAACAATAACAACGATTATAGTTTTTGCAATGATTATTGGAGGATTGCTAGCTATTCCTTTTGGAGCGGCTAAATTAACTAATCTTGAAAAGGGTAGAAATAACCGATGGTCAATTTTTTGGCGTCATATCTCTAAAGATATAGCTGCTGGAAAGGTAGCCTTATTAAGCCCTTTTTTAGGATGGTTTGTCTATTATGGATTCTATCAGTTTGTAAAAGTTGGAGATGATTCCTCTGCGATTTTAGCCATTGTCTCGTGTGCTGCAATTGGCTTGTTCCTTGTTTTTCATATGGGTTTGCTTGACCGTAAATTTTTTGATTTTCATTTAGATAACATGAAATTGCTGGCTGTGAGTTTGATGTCACTTATTCTCGTTGCGCTAAATGTTTCATTTTGGTTTACAACATTTATTGGCGCTATAGCTACTATGATTTGTGCAATAAAGTATTCTGTAGAGCAGATCATTCTGGAGGCTGAGCGAGCTAGAGCCAGAGAAGAGGGGAAATCACGTAAAATCTAACTCAGCCCTCCTTTATGAAGGCTGTTAGGCTGTAGAAGCTATTGAGTTATTGAAAAAATAACTAGAGGCTGTTTCATAACTTGAAATCGGCTATTCTCACGCAATTACATAGAAAAAAGTCCAGCAATAGTGAGCCGATTCAAGTCAGAGTTAACCAATGATCAATGGAAATTGATTGAACCTTGTCTTCCTGAGTTAAAACTAGGAAAGGGAGGCCCAAAACCCATTGTTAATCGAGCTTGTTTTGAAGGCATCCTGTGGGTTTTGCGTTCTGGAGCGCGATGGAAAGATCTTCCTTCACACTATCCATCACCGAGTACATGCTGGAGAAGGCTTCAATTTTGGGAAGAGCAAGGAGCTTGGTTACAGGCATGGAGAAGATTTCTGAAGCTGTTGGATCAGCAGTCTTTGCTTAACTGGGAAGAGGTCTTTTCTGATGGCAGCTTTGCACCAGAAAAAAAGGGGCTTCGAAATCGGGAAAACCAAGCGGGGCAAGGGTTCAAAGTGGATGGTGGTGGTCGATGGCGAAGGTATTCCACTGGGAGGCACCATTACTTCGGCCTCACCAGCAGAAGTGAAGTTATTACACCCATTACTTGATGTTACGTATAAAAATACAAAGATTCATCGCTTAGTTTATGATAAAGCGGCGGACTCGGATCCTCTTAGAGATAGCCTGTTGAGTCGTGGAATCGACCTTATCTGTCCACACAGGAGAAATAGGAAAAAAGTCTCAAGGCAGGATGGCAGAAAGCTCAGAAGGTACGCTCGCCGTTGGAAAGTTGAGAGGACTTTTGCGTGGTTGGGAAATTACCGCCGTTTAGTTATTAGATGGGAGCGATATTTGTCCACTTATCGTGCTTTTTTCTATATTGCATGCATGTTAATTACGTTAAAGAAGTTATGAAGCAGCTTCTAGGTATTGAACCGAGCATGAACTATCCAGGATTTATGAATGATAATGTGTATGTAGAATCATTTTTTTAGGCATTAAAAACTGAGAAATTTAAATGGTTATTTTTGATTCGGTTGAGGACCTGAGAAGTAACTTATTTTGGTATCTTGATAGATACTATAACCTTATAATAAGACATAGTTCACTTGGGTTCAAAAGCCCTGATGAATATGAAAGAATGGCCGCATAAGATGGCGTCTACTTTAAGGGAGAGGCTTCTTGGTAAAATTTGATATTCAACCCTTCATAAAATTCATTTGCTATATTCTTTGGTGTGAATTCCTAATGTGCTGCTTAAAATTTTATACGCCAAATATGAAGTAAATTTCATTTGGGTAGGATATTTATGAAGAAGATGACAACTACGTTGAGGGCAATGATTAATCAGCCAGGCCTAATTGTTGCGCCAGGGGCCTATGATTGCCTTACTGCGAAAATCATTCAGGAAGAGGGTTTCAAGGCACTTTACATGACAGGAGGTGGAACCGCTGTTACTCATGTTGGTCGCCCTGATCTTGGGTTTATTACATTGACTGAAATGGCTGCGAATGCGCGTGCTATAGCTTCAACTGTAAATATACCAGTGATTGCGGATGCAGATACCGGTTTTGGCAGCGCATTAAATGCCTATAGGACAGTCCAGGAATATGAGCGGTCGGGAGTTGCAGGATTACATATAGAAGACCAGATATTACCGAAGCAATGTGGTCACTTAGCCGGAAAGCGAGTAGTGCCAATCTCAGAGATGGTTCATAAAATATACGGAGCACTGGAAGGTCGCACTGACGATGATTTCGTTATTATTGCCAGGACAGATGCCTTGGCGGTGACAGGTATCGATGACACCCTAAAACGATGTGTTGCTTATGCTGAAGCCGGTGTTGATGCATTATTTGTAGAGGCAATTACAAGCAGGGAAGAAGTCCTTCGTGTACAGAATGAGGTGGATATACCTCTAATGTATAATTTTGGCGAACACGGTAAGTCCCCATTATTTACACATAAAGAACTTGAGGAGTTGTCTTATAAATTGGTTATTTACCCAGGAAGCCTGATGTTTTCTATGTGTAAGCTTGCCCAACGAGTATTGAGGGAACTTAAAGCGAAGGGAACAACAGAGGCTCTTATGAATGATATGTACTCTCCAAAGGAATTTTTTGAAACCATGGACTCCCAGCATTTTCAGGACCTTGATAACAAATGGAAAGCAGCGGCAGATAAAAATTTTGGAGATGAGCAAAAAGGGGCAATAAAATAGCTGTTCTTTAATTAATACAATTTAATCTTTAGGTGAGCTTGGTTTCAGATAACAGGTGCAATTGGTAAGGGAGGGCTAAGCTGGTAGAGTCTGTAACTCTCCCGACCAAGAGAAAGGCACTGATGAGCTACTACCAACTGAGCGAGAACGAACGACACCAGATTTACAGCTTAAGAAAATCCGGACACTCTCAGAAAGCAATAGCAAAATTATTAGAAGCTGTTTCATAACTTCTTTAACGTAATTAACATGCATGCAATATAGAAAAAAGCACGATAAGTGGACAAATATCGCTCCCATCTAACAACTAAATGGCGGTAATTTCCCAACCACGCAAAAGTCCTCTCAACTTTCCAACGGCGAGCGTACCTTCTGAGCTTTCTGCCATCCTGCCTTGAGACTTTTTTCCTATTTCTCCTATGTGGACAGATAAGGTCGATTCCACGACTCAACAGGCTATCTCTAAGAGGATCTGAGTCCGCCGCTTTATCATAAACTAAGCGATGAATCTTTGTATTTTTATACGTAACATCAAGTAATGGGTGTAATAACTTCACTTCTGCTGGTGAGGCCGAAGTAATGGTGCCTCCCAGTGGAATACCTTCGCCATCGACCACCACCATCCACTTTGAACCCTTGCCCCGCTTGGTTTTCCCGATTTCAAAGCCCCTTTTTACGGGTGCAAAGCTGCCATCAGAAAAAACCTCCTCCTAGTTAAGCAAAGACTGCTGATCCAACAGCTCCAGAAATCTTCTCCATGCCTGTAACCAAGCTCCTTGCTCTTCCCAAAATTGAAGCCTTCTCCAGCATGTACTCGGTGATGGATAGTGTGAAGGAAGATCTTTCCATCGCGCTCCAGAACGCAAAACCCACAGGATGAAAGGTGGCCTTTTGCTCTCCGGAGGTGTCTACCCGCCAGGCGCCATAAAACTGGCTGTGTAAAAAAACATGTGCTTTTAAGTGGAAAACCCTGAGCAAATCACTTAACACGTCCATAACGGCGAACACCTAAAAACCATATAGTCATACGATCTGACATGAAATATATACTTTTAAGCATTTATCATACAGATTGTGAAGATATTATACGTTCCAGGTTAAGCGCTAGCAATGCCCTGCTTACTTACCCTACATAACTTAAGAGCTTTGGATAGGAAAATACCTGATGAACTTTTTAAATAATCTAGTAGCGCCAGTTGTAACACTAGGACTTATCTCTTTCTCACTGAATTGCTTTGCCGATCAAGCTGAACCTGGTATGAAAATTGATCCTGAGCGGACTGCAATCGTAATAACCGACCCGCAGAATGATTTCTTAAGCCCTACTGGTGTTACCTGGGGTGTGGTGGGAGAAAGTGTAGAAAAAAATACAGTTCAGAACCTTGAACGGTTAATGAAAGTTGCAGGGAAAAAGAATGTGCCTTTATTTATTTCTCCGCATTATTACTATCCTCATGATCACAAGTGGAAGTTTGAGGGGAGCCTCGAAGTGGTAATGCACAAACTTGGTATGTTCAACCGAGAGGACCCTCTAAGTTTAAACGGATTTGAAAACTCTGGAGCTGATTGGTTGGAGCAATATAAGCCATATATAAATAATGGTAAGACTGTTGTGACCGGCCCACATAAAATTTATGGCCCTGAAACAAATGATTTAGTACTTCAATTGAGAAAGCAGGGTATTGATAAAGTAATTCTTGCAGGGATGTCTGCAAATCTATGCACAGAATCTCATATGCGCGAACTGTTAGAACAAGGGTTTGAAGTGGCTGTTGTAAATGATGCAACAGCTGGTGCAAATTTGCCTGAGGGTGATGGCTACGAAGCGGCAATGATTAACTTCAAGTATATGGCTAATGATATATTAACCACAAAGGAAGCTGTTAAATTGATTAGAAAGGAATTCTAAGTAAGCGTAGGCATAATCAAGTCCATTGTTAATCTTGATTTTCAGTGAGTGATTATGCCTACAAAGGACATATATCAACATTTGATGGGTAGGCATTTTGACGAGCTGGGTTTAGGTCTGAAGTATAAAAAATCTCCTAGTTCATGAGTAGTACAGTCGATATGGACCAATTCTGCTTAAATTTCCCGAAGATTTGCCCTCTTATAAAGCATTAAGTGTCAGAGCTATTGACACATCGGGGAATACCATAAATATTGAGATCGCTTTCAGACAAAAGCGTATATACCCATGGTCTCTTCATGAGGTGATCAAATAATGTTCGTCCTGATTGCCTGTCATGATTATCTGTTCCGCTATGTATGATGTGCTTTGTATAGCGCTCCTTAAAGTATCTCCGTAATCAGAAGGAGATGGATTTTTTATGATGCATAAATAAATTGATAATTATATTTTAAATTGATTTCTGGGTTTTAATAAAAATTAGAGAGAAATGATGTTTACAATAGACGAAAATGACTTCAATCGAACGTATGATGAAAAGCGCGACACTCTAGTTTTAAAAGATGACTTGCCTGTTGCGGTTAGAGATGAGCAAGTCTTAAGGAGTCTTGGAACCGTTATATCAATCCCAGGAGTTACTTCAGGTAATGCTCTCCGCCTAAAAAATATTACAAACTCGACACTGAGGGATTATATTCCAGAGGAAGAGCATATTTGGGTCAACCCTAATTATACAAGTTATGGAACTGCGTGGGAGAAAGCTGGTTTCGAAAAGCCTGATAGAGGTCTGGGTGACTTGGATCACCTTCATTCCAAAGAATGGGCAAAAAAAGGGGGATATGGGTATGTTGTCCTGATTCCCGTCAGATCGGGCGTAAATAGAAGCGCGGGTACCCTCGAAAAGAGCCAGGTAAGTTTAACCTTAAGAAATCATAGCCTCAAAGAACCTATTTTCTACGGCAATCATATTCACTGGGGCAAAATATGGAAACTTAAAATCGATCTTAGACGTGATTGAATGCAGATTTTATAGTGTTAAATCTGATTTCAGGCTTGATTTCACAGTGACATTTTTTAGAGGGTGCTTGTCAGATGAATTCTAATCTAGTAAAGATAAACTAGGCATCATTGACCGTACTCTGGTTTCTCACTTATTGTTATCAAATAGATCTGAATCGTTCAATATCTCCTCCTGATTTTTCAATTTAAAGTCTATTCAATTGAATGTGACTTTACTCAAAATTTGTTAGCCTATCATTGCCTTTCCGTATCTTCCATGTTCCTATTTATTCGCTGCTAAGAGATCCTGCCGGGGAGAAATTGCGGTGTTGTCACCCTTGGCTTGTAGTAGTCCAAACTAAAATATCCAAATAAATTCCAGTATAAAAGGAAAATGGTTTTGAATAAGGTTATATTGACGGTTCTACTGATTGTATTCAGTTTTAAAGTGCTCGCATCTGACCCGAACGTAGAGCAAGCACGAGAGTCTTTGGATACCATCAAGGAGCTTACTCCCTGGTCTTGGGAAGAGCCCATTACCCCGATATTTGATAGCTACTTAGCAGCTGATTTCGATCAATACCAGGGAAGGTATAAATCTTTATACATGGTAGAAGATCTACTGATGCATAAGTGGGGCCAGTCTATTACTGAATTTATTGTACTGGCTGAACTATTGTACACTTTCCAGCCGGAAGATTATCAGCAAGAGAATCTGCCGGCATTTGAAGCAGCTATTCATGAATTGGATGAGTTCAGGTTAGCAATTAATGAATTTTTATTGCCCTATGTGCCGAGCTACAGTCTTAAACAGCAAAGTTTAGTTAGGCATTTTGATGGAGAAGGGATCGTTATAGCGGTATTCGATTTATTTGACCCTATACGATTGAAGGAGCAGCGTGAAATGTACCCAAATATTGAGGCTGAAGTTCAATTTGGTGACCCTATTACTTTTCTGCACGGAAATACTGTGATTGATATCATCCTGGATATCGCGCCTAAGGCCACTATTGTTCCAGTGAGTACAGAGAGTAAAACTTACAACGAAGCTATGGAATACATGCGTGCTCGTGAGGATATTAGTGTTATCAACATGAGCAGGGCATTTCACATTACCGACGATCAGTTAGATCAGGAGTTTGCCGATCATTTATCCAGTATCCTGCAGACAAAAATCTTTACAAAGTCCATTGGTAATACAGGAACAGACTTGGATGGAGTAAATACAGATGTTCGTGAGCGTTTAGATCTGCCGCCGCTTGGTAGCTTTTTCACTTACGACCTGGAGTTAATAAAATCATTTCTTGTGCGAAATGAGGGTCAGCCTGGTGATAAGAACTTAATGTTCGCGATTAATTTGCAGCCTTTTTCAAATGAGGTTTCACTGACAGCCACCGTGCCTGGGTACAATCAGTTGGCTAGTGATCGAAGCTTTGCAATCGCGGGTGATGCGGTCTACTCAGCTTCAAGCAACAATTTTGAGTCCGGTAGTTCCTTTTCCGCGCCACAACTGGCAGCAGTGAGCGTTCTTTTACTGGATGCTGCAGAACGCTATGGTTTCTCTGGGAGTGAGGCAACTCAAAGGGTAGTACAAGCACTTCAATCGACAGCAAGACACTCACATCTGGGGGCTAACAATACAGGTCTCGGTTTTGTTGATGCTCAAAGAGCGTGGCATAAGGTGAAAGGTAAGGGCAGATATAAGCCCCATCCACGTACTGCTGAAAAGTAGTCAGTAATTGATATTTAGAAGATTTCTAATCTGGCAGGGACTTCTCTGTCAGGTTAGATACTATTGGGTTCCTGCCTAGATCAAGTAATAAAGAGATAAGCTCAAAAGTGGCTCTCATCCCCAGTAATAATCGAAGATATCATTGCAAATTAATTAGTATACTATACCTTTAACCTCCCATCGAATATTCAAGTAAACGGCCTTGTCAATATTGATTGCCAAATATCCTGGCTGAATGACTTCTGGTGAATTTATATAAATGGAGAGTGTAATGGATAAGTGCTTTCTTTTTGATAATGACGGTACCTTAGTTGACAGTGAGTATCTCTGTAATATCGGTTTGGCCAAAATGTTCCATCGATACGCCATAAAGCTTGATCCGGAGGAGTTGGTTATACGCTTTAGAGGATGGAAATTGGCCAGTATTCTCGTGATTTTAGAGCGAGAGAATGAGGTGACTCTCCCGGACAATTTTGTTGATGAATATCGCTCGGTAGTATCAGACTTGTTCGATAGAGAGCTAAAGCCAGTGAATGGTGTGATCAATGCTCTTGAGGCACTGAATGGGCCTAAAGCTGTGGTTTCCAGTGGACCATTGTCTAAAATCAAGCATGCGCTAAAGCTATGTGGGTTATCTCATTATTTTGGCGATAACCTATACAGCTCATATGATGTGGGGATCTGGAAGCCTGATCCTGGTATCTATTTGCATGCTGCCAAAGAGATGGGTTATACGGCTGAACAGTGTGTCGTAGTAGATGATGGGCCCGTAGGTGTCGAAGCGGGTTCCAAAGCCGGTATGAGTACTTTCTTTTACAATCGATATAATGAAAAATGTGATATTGATGGTGTTATAAGTTTTACAACCATGAATTCACTACCAGCATTAATAAACGCAGGGATTTAATGAAGTTAAATTGGTCGCAAGACGTATATCTCAAAGCCTGGAATTTTGCAACCTTAGTACATAGTGGGCAAAGGTACGCTAGTTCGGTAGCTGGTCAAGATTTCCCGTACATTAATCATATCGGAAGTGTGGCTATGGAGTTGATCTTTGGATTAGCTTCAGATGTTAACCTTAACGGTAACCTCGCCATTCAGTGTGCTTTACTCCATGATACTTTGGAAGATACTGAGTTTGATTTTGAATTCATAAAGTTCACATTTGGTGGGGATGTAGCTGAGGGTGTTCAGGCACTCACTAAAGACGATACATTAGTTACAAAGCAGGAACAGATGCTTGATTCGCTGAAGCGTATTAAGCTTCAGCCTAAAGAAATTTGGATGGTAAAACTTGCGGATCGAATAACCAATTTATCTGAACCACCGGCACACTGGGATTCAGTGAGGAAATCTGCATACCTGCAAGAGGCAATGGTTATCTATCAACATTTACATGAAGCAAATGAGTTGTTGGGTGCCAGGCTCCAACAGCGTATTGAAAGCTATCGAAAGTATATCGGTTAGCAAATTCTTATACCATATTCCGATTTCGTACACATAGTTCCAAGATGAAGATAACTTCAGCTTCAATGAAGATTTGATTTTATTTGAGATGTCAGTCCATTGGATAACTGCTATGTTAGTGGTTTACTGGGCATTGACTGGCGGTGTTTTAGCTTGCTGACAGATTTTTAGTGCCTCAATCAAAAAAAGGTTTAGAAAATAATGAATGTCATTAAACGTTGCTTGAGAGTAGGCACTTTTTTTGCATTTTTGATTACCAGTCATGCTTGGGCTTCCGAGGATTTGATATGTGATGAGTCCTGTACATTTGTTCTTAAGAGTGAACGTGAATCCAAGTTTACAGTTATCAATCAAAGCAGAGCAGATACAAGGCTTTCACCTTTTTCCACCTTTAAAATACCCAATACCTTAATAGCCCTGGATTTGGGTGTTGTAAGTAGCTTGAATCAAGAGCTCACTTACGACCATGAGAAGTACCCAGCACAGAGGTGGTGGCCTACGGTTTGGTATGAAAAGCCACTCCCAATACGGGCTGCGTTCCAAAATTCTGCAGTTCCTATATACCAGCAAATCGCCTTTCAGGTTGGTGTGGAAAGAATGAATCAGTATTTGACAAGATTTAACTACGGAAATATGGATATTTCCTCTGGAGTGGATCGTTTCTGGTTAGATGGTAGTTTAAAGATTTCTGCTCGAGAACAGGTTAACTTCCTACATAAGTTATTTAGTGGGCAACTGCCGGTATCCTCAGATACATTGGTTTCTTTTAAAAAAATCATGCTGGTTGAGGAAACTGACAAATATAAATTCTATGCAAAAACGGGTGGAGGGCAAACCTCAAAAGGATACGCATTAGGCTGGTATATTGGTATTGTGGAATCCAAGGATAATGTGCATTACTTTGCGCTTAATATGGACGGGGATACGTTTGGTGAGGTTCAAAAGAATAGAGTTAAAATGGCTAAGCAGCAGTTAATAAAGCTTGGGATCCTTTAAATAACCCCTAATACTTCATATGCATACAATGAGTCAATATGCTAACGGACTCATTGTATTTCCTTTGTGAAGAGTTTGTGCTACAGGTTATGGATTTCGGTAGGTCAACCATTAAAAATAATTATATGTTAGTGATAAAATATATTATAATATAATTTTAATATAGGTTTGGATATCTTGACTTGAACTCCTTTATCGCTTCGGAATTGTAAGGGGTGGGGATATTCATCTTCCTTCCGAGTTCAACGATATGGCCATTTAAGGAGGCAATTTCAGTTTTTTTATTCTCTTTGATATCCTGGTAAGTGGATGGGTAATGATTCATATCCTTTACTCTATGATAAATGTTGTCCCAAAGAGTCTCTTTACTTTGATCAAATTCAATCTTTCTTGATAAAATATCATATGACTCAAAGTATGTATTTCTTATCCTTTTAGTTATTTTTTCGTCTTCGAATAAACCTTTATAGTTCTTTAAATAAATCGCAGAGAATATATTGGTTGAGCAGTTAAAGATGGCTTTTATAGCTCTCTGCTGAGAGATCTGTTTGGTTGTAGCTATCTCAATTTCTGCATCCTTAAATACGGAATATATTTTACATGTGTGCTCACTTTTTTCTATAAGAAAGCCTTTACCTCTAATGTAAGTGAGCTGATTGCCACGCAAATTAAATCCGTCATTAACAACAGCGATGAAAGTATTCTTTTCACTTGAGCCTATAAATTCGGATGTGTCAAAAATACAATTTTGCAGCAAAATATTGATTTTTGACTTGATCTTGCTTTTGGCTAAAAGGTCCAGATTTTCTTTTACATCAAAAAGCTTGGAAGTTAACAGTACAATGTCATAAGAGGTGCCGTTTTTTAATGCTTTAGAAACTGGAGGGAAATTATACTTTTTGTTATTGATGTAAAGTTGTCTTCCAACTTTTTCAGCTTTTCGGCCTATGACGTCTACATGGTACTGCGCATTGTAAAGTTTTGTAGCTAGATATGAGCCAACTGAACCTGCTCCAAGAACTAATATTTTCTCGTCTTTCATGGTAACTTTTCACATTTTATGATTGATAGCACAAATTAGCGCGGGCACTTTCTGTAGATGGGTACTTTAAGTGGAACAATCAATAAGTGTAGCGCAATTAAAAGACTTTCTTCCCTTAGGCACGATATTCATTATGTCTTTCTATATATGACCTGTTAACTATTCTGTACAGCGGTAATGGTTAAGTAAAGGTCAACAAGACTTGAGCTCATTTAAGTCATCAATTGTCAAAAATTTGATGTGTTTTATTTGGTATATCTCTAGGTTAAAATCGATGGTGTAAATCCTTAGTTACGTGCCGCTAAACCCCTTGGGCCATCATCTGAGTAACTTAACTATGATTGGATTTTTTTATTTCCACTTCCAGGTAAATTGAGTCAGTAATTAATGTATAAGCCAAGCCAGCTGGATAAAATAATGAGAGGCATAATGCTTGGTTTTATCCCTCCTACATTTGCTTTATTCGCATATATTGCATTTTTTGCCAGAGGAGCAAGAACTGCAGTGGGAGTAAGCGATGTTGGTGATTTGTTATTTCTATCTTATGGAGAAATATTAATTGCATCATATATTTTTCTTTATATTGTTTCAGCAGTACTAGGTTATTTTATTGGATGGGATGGCTTTAGGTTGGTGGCGAAAAAAACAGGTGGGATTGTTGAAAAGATAAAGTTCCCTAGGAAAGTATCGGATCGGGTATTTGGTCCCAAAGTAGATATGGATGCCAAGATAATCAGTCCGAGAGAGCGAGTGGAGATGATGCATGATAAATCGTAGTTGATATAGGTTTATACCATCAGAAAAACCTATTGACGATCGGTTTTTGACGTTCTACCATCACTTAAAGAATGATTTTCACTGTTGGAATAATGGTCTATGCGACTTGGCGATCTTGAGAAACAGGTGCTCCAATATCTCTGGGATAGAAAATCTGCGGATGCCAAACAGGTCCACTCGGACTTGAGCCGGGCCCGTGGAGGATCTCTCAATACCATCCAAAGCACGCTGGACCGCCTCTACAAGAAAGGTTTGCTGTCCCGGGAGAAGCAGGGGCATGCATTCCAATACAGCCCGGCAGTGGAGCGCTATGAGCTTGTCGGGCAGCTGATTCAAGACGTTACTCGTGAGTTTGTTGATGATGAGAACGGGCTGGTAGCCGCATTTACCTCTATCTCATCGGAACTGAGCGAAAGTCAATTAGAGCAACTGGAGCAGTTGATCGAAAGCCAGAAGGTAAAACGCCAGCAGGGTGATCGCGAATGATTTTGGGGCAGGTTGCACTCTGGCTAAACCTGCTGACTATTGCGGCGCTTGGCCTGTTTGTCGGCATTATACTGGTGTCAGCTGCCTGCCTTTCTGCTTCCCGGCATTCACTTCGCTTGTCTGCCAGTAGTCGGCGTTTACTGCTATGGAGCGCGGTATTGCTGCCGTGGTTCGCGGCTTTCTCTGCCGCTGTTATCCTGGCATTCCCAAACCTTTTAGGGGGCGTTGCATCTCTGGCGCACTGGCACCATATCAACGCTTTTAATCTCTACAGTTGGCATGGTGTTTTTACCATTGCGTTTCTTTTCCTTACCGGGTTTTTGGTGTTTCAAAGTTTTAAACGAGTTCATCGTCATTTGGCGCAGCTCCGATTGTTAATGCAACTTTGCGAAAGGGATAAGTCTGATCAGAGTATTATCCAGGCCCAGGGTCCCCAAGCTTTCACCAGTGGTCTGCTCCGTCCACAAGGGTTTTATACCAGCGGTCTGCGAGACCAGTTAACAGCGGAAGAGTTTGAGGTGGTGCGCCTACATGAGGAAGCCCATGCGCAAAAATTTGATCCTCTGAAGAAATTAATATTCGCTTTGTTTGCCAGCTTTTTCCCTACGCGTTTGGGGAATTATCTGAATCGGCAGATGGCGCTGTGTATGGAGCAGCGTGCAGACGCTTATGCCCATAGGCAGGGGTGGAGTGAGACCTTTATCGCCCAAACCCTGCTTAAGGTAACCCGTATCTCCAATGGGTTGCAGCCCAAAGAGAGAAGTTCAGCATTGGTCTGTTATTTCGCTCTTGACCAGTTGGATGCCCGTATACGTTACTTGCTGTCTGATAATAAGGGGCGCAACTTATCCCCTTTATTGTTAGCTGGATTGTTTGTAGTTCTCACTGGCACTTGCCTTGTGTCGGTGGATGCGCTCCACCACACCGTCGAAACCCTGTTCTCCCACTAAGGAAGCCGAAGTGTTTAATTGTTTGCGTTTAGTCATAACTAAAAAACCGACTATAGATCGGTTTTTTATGGCCGGGGCTGTGTTCATTTTAGTCGCATTGAGTGGGGCCCTTAGGGCAGAGCAGGGCGAGGAGTTATCGGGCCTCACTTATGAGCAGGCAATTCTTAAAAGCTTGCAAAATCACCCTGAACTGGCGGGTTACCGATATCAGTTTGAAGCTGTGGATGCTCTATCCGAGCACGCCAAGCTAGGACCACGACCGGAGCTTAGTGTTGCCGCTGAGGGGGTGGGAGAGGATAAGAGCAGCGATGGCAACGACAGTTCCCAGGTAACAGTCGGCATCAGTTGGCTATTACAGGGTGATCTCGCAGAAAAACGTGTATTGGCTGCACGCAGCAAGACTCCTGTGATTGAGGCCCAAAAGCAGGTTCTTGAATTGGAAATTGCCGCTAATACCGCGCGTTACTTTTTCCAGGTCCTGGCGCACCAGGAACGCCTGAAAATTGCTAAAACAGCTGTCGACCTGGCTCGCAATATGACCGCTGAAATTAATCGTCAGGTTAGTGTTGGCAGAACGAATGAAGCCGATGCTTTTCGGGCTGAAGTCGATTTGCAGCGTCGACTCTTAGCTGTGGAAGATGTCGAACACGAATTGGATATTGCCAGATATCAATTAGCTGCCCAGTGGGGCTCCAGAGAGCCCAGCTTTCTTGGGGTGGCGGGCTCTCTTTCCAGTGTCATTCCAGAAGTTGATTTATCTAGATTGCGAAGCTTGGTTGCGAGCAACCCAAATTTGGAAATATTCATGAGCCGCGAGCGCGTGAAGCAGGCGGAAATTGATTTGGCACGTGCAGAAGCGGGCATTCAGTGGCGGATTGATACAGGAATTCGTCGCAACGAAGCGAGCGGAGATTATGGATTGGTGGCCGGCTTCGCAATCCCACTAGGAAAGGGCGATCGCAATCGCGGCAAGGTATCTGCTTTGAGGGCGGAACAGAATCGTTTCCGAGCAGAAAGAAATGCGAAAGAGATTGCATTGGATACACAACTCTTTGTGATGACCCAAAGGCTACAGCATCACCGGCACGTGGCTGCCGCCTTGAATGAAAAGATGATTCCCAGTCTGGATAAGGCGCTCACCGCTACGCAAAAAGCCTATCGACGTGGCCGCTATAACTACTCGGAATTGGCACTAGCCCAACAGGGACTTACCGATGCGCAGCTTTCACTGCTCCAGGCACAGTACAACGCACACCTTAGCCTGATTGAAATTGAAAAACTCACCGGCCTGTCAGTGGCACAGATAAGCGAGAGCGAGATATGAGATCCGCAGTTTTTTCCAGCCTGATATTCAGTGCTTTACTTTCCTTGTTCCTTAGTGGCAGCGGCAGTGTCTATGCGGCCGGAGCTGTCGCTGGGGCGGAACCGGAAAAAGGGCCCAATCGTGGGCGCATGTTGCGTGAAGGTGATTTTGCCGTTGAGCTAAGTATTTATGAAACTGGTGTTCCCCCGGAGTTTCGGGTTTGGGTGAGTAATGATGGAGAGCTGGTTAATCCTCAGCAGGTTGATCTTAAAGTGGTTCTTACAAGGCTTGGAGATGGAGAGGATCACATCGAGTTCAGGCCCGAGGGGGATTATCTGCGTGGTGATATGGTGATCTATGAGCCCCACTCATTTGTTGTGACTCTAACAGCCAAGTACCAGGGGCAAGAACACCGTTGGCAATATGATAACTTTGAGGGGCGAACCCGTATTGAATCCGCTATTGCTGAATCCATGGAAATTGATACGGAAACCGTTGGCCCAGCCAGGATGAGTGAAACCAGCCGCGCTTACGGCAGGCTTATTGTAGACCCAGAGCAGGTACGTGAAATTAGTGCACGTTTCGACGGCTATGTAGAAGCTGTGCAGGTGGGATTGGGGGAGCGCGTTAAAAAAGGGCAACCCCTAATTGCCATTAACAGCAATCAAAACCTAAACACCTACACTATTCAATCACCAATTGCCGGTGTAGTTGTCCAGCGCAATGTAAACCCTGGTGAACAGACCGCAGGTCGAGTTTTATTAACGGTTGCCGATGATACTGCTTTGTTGGCAGAGCTGGATGTTTTTCCCTCGACACGCCCCCAGATTCGCCAGGGCGCGCCCGTTTCCGTCAATATCAAGTCCTTGGATACTCCTCTGCACGGGGTAGTGAAACAAATTGATACTTTGATGAAACCCAACCAGGCCACCGCCGTTCGAGTGTCACTGCAAGATATTCCCGCAGGCCTCGCACCGGGTTCTTTTGTAAGCGGCGATATCCAAGTTGCTGAATATGAGGTGCCTCTTGCCGTCAAGCGTTCCGGTTTACAGGCGTTCCGCGATTTTACTGTCGTTTATGCCAAGGTGGGCGACCAGTATGAAGTGCGTATGTTGGAGTTAGGGCGTGAAGCCGGTGATTGGGTTGAAGTGCTGGGGGGATTCGACCGGGAATCGAGTATGTCACCGGTAACAGCTACATCATTAAAGCGGACATTGAAAAGTCCGGTGCATCCCACGATCACTGAGGGTTCGACATGCTTGAGTACTTGATAAGAACCTCAATTCAAAATCGCGGGCTGGTTATTGCCCTTGTGCTACTACTGTGCGGTTTGGGCATTTGGAATTTCACCCGGCTGCCCATTGATGCGGTACCGGATATCACCAATATCCAGGTGGTTATTAATACGGAGGCACCGGGGTATACCCCTAAAGAAGTTGAGCAACGGGTTACATACCCAGTGGAAAATGCAATGGCTGGTTTGCCGAGCCTTGCTTATACACGCTCCGTTTCGCGGTATGGATTGTCGCAGGTTACGGTGATTTTTGAAGATGGCACCGATATTTATTTTGCCCGCCAGTTAGTGAATGAACGGCTCACTAGTGTACGTGGTGCACTGCCTGCTGGTTTGGAGCCGGAGCTTGGACCCATCGCCACGGGTCTTGGCGAAATCTTTATGTTCACAGTGGACTCTGAACCTGGAGCCACCAATGCTGATGGCAGTGCAGTAACACCTAAGGACTTGCGTTCGGTGCATGACTGGATTGTGCGCCCGCAGTTATTGCGTGTACCAGGTGTGGTGGAAGTCAATCCGATTGGCGGGTTCAAGAGAGAAATTCTGATTGCTATAGAGCCGGATAAACTGCTGGCATTTGGCCTGACGCAGGAAGACCTGATTCGCTCGATCGAGGAGAACAATCGTAACCGCGGTGTAGGCTTTATTGAACACAGTGGCGCCCAGTGGTTGTTGCGGGTTCCGGGGCAGGCAAGCTCGTTAGAGACACTGAAGGATTTCCTGGTTGCGGAAGTGAATGGCGTTGCTGTTCGCCTTGGCGACTTGGCCAAGATCGAAGAGGGGCGCGAAATGCGCACCGGAGCGGCTACTCAGAACGGCAGGGAAGTGGTGATGAGCACCGTTTTTATGCTGGTTGGCGAAAATAGTCGCACCGTTGCAGGTGCAGTTGGTGAAAAGCTAGAGGATATCAAACAGAGCCTACCGCCTGGTATCACATTGACTGCGGTTTATGATCGTACCGGTCTGGTTGACCAGACATTGCGCACGATCCAAACCAATCTTATGGAAGGTGCGCTGCTGGTTATCGCGGTTCTTTTCCTGCTGCTGGGGAATGTTCGCGCAG
Source organism: Microbulbifer sp. MLAF003 (assembly GCF_030012965.1). Lineage (NCBI taxonomy): Bacteria > Pseudomonadati > Pseudomonadota > Gammaproteobacteria > Cellvibrionales > Microbulbiferaceae > Microbulbifer > Microbulbifer sp. MLAF003. The sequence continues at coordinate 2,601,661 of NZ_CP120232.1, read as the reverse complement.
CAATTCTCACTGCGCTGGTCATTCCGGTAGCCATGTTAATGACTATCACCGGCATGGTTCAGGCCCGCGTAAGTGCAAACCTGATGAGTCTGGGGGCGCTGGACTTTGGCTTGTTGGTGGATGGGGCCATCATTATTGTCGAGAACTGTCTGCGACGTCTCAGCGAATCCGCCCGCGAGCGTGGCCAGTTGAGTCTTAAAGAGCGGCTTACCCTGGTATTTCAATCGACGCGGGAAGTGATTCGCCCGGCCATGTTTGGTGTTTTCATTATCACAGCCGTGTATTTACCCATTTTTGCCCTGACCGGAGTGGAGGGCAAGATGTTCCATCCGATGGCAATTACCGTGGTGATTGCGCTGCTTTCTGCGATGTTTCTTTCCATCACTTTGGTGCCAGCCGGCATAGCGCTGCTATTTCGCAAACCGGTGATCGAAAAGAAAAACCCTGCACTTGAGAAGCTGAATAGCTTTTATCGCCCGGCCTTGGAGTTTGCACTGCGCCAGCGTGGCATGGTTGTCGCTATTGCTGCGCTACTGGTGTTGGTTTCCTGTTATACGGCAAGCAGAATGGGTAGCGAATTTGTGCCGAATCTGGATGAAGGCGATATTGCCATGCACGCCTTGCGTATTCCCGGCACATCCCTGGAACAAGCGATTGCACTACAAAAATCCTTGGAGGAGCGGATTAAAGAGTTGCCCGAAGTGGAGCGTGTATTCGCCAAAATTGGTACTGCGGAAGTGGCTACCGATGCCGTTCCCCCAAGTGTTGCCGATAACTTTATTATCCTAAAACCCAGGTCTCAGTGGCCAGATCCGGATAAGCCGAAAGAGCAATTGGTAGAAGAGCTGGCAAAGCTGGTAGAGCCAATCCCCGGCAACCGCTATGAATTTCTCCAGCCAATCCAGATGCGCTTTAACGAGCTTTTAGCTGGGGTGCGTGCGGAATTGGCGATCAAAGTCTTTGGCGATGACTTTGAGCAATTAGAGCGTTTGGGCGGTGAAATTGAAGCGGCTATTGGCAGTGTAGAAGGCGTTGCTGATATACAGATGGAGCAAACCAGCGGTTTACCGGTTCTCGCCATTGTTCCTGACCAGGCCGCACTAACCCAGTATGGGCTGGCTATCAATCAGGTACAGGAGCAGCTGGCAACCGCCCTGGGAGGTACGGTTGCTGGCCGCTTTTATGAAGGAGACCGCCGCACCGATATTGTTGTGCGTTTGCCAGAGGTATTGCGCCAGGATTTGGATGCGCTAAAGAAACTGCCGATTCATCGACCCAATGGCAACTATGTGCCCCTGGAGGAAATTGCCAGCTTGGAACTCACTGCCGGTATCAATCAGGTTTTCCGCGAGAACGGTAAACGCAGGGTAGTGGTAACGGCCAATGTGCGGGGTAGGGATCTGGGTAGCTTTGTTGCTGATGTACAGCAGTCCGTTTCCGATAAAGTGGAAATACCACCCGGTTACTGGGTTGAATACGGCGGAACCTATCAAACCCTACAGTCTGCTACTGAACGCTTATCGATTGTAGTGCCGCTGACCCTTGTGTTGATTATGGGGCTTCTCCTGCTGGCACTTCGCTCCATAAAAGATGCGGCAATTATTTTTACCGGTATACCCCTCGCATTAACCGGCGGTGTGCTCTCTTTAATGTTGCGGGATATCCCTTTCTCCATTTCCGCAGCCGTTGGTTTTATCGCACTTTCCGGGATTGCCATCCTTAACGGCCTGGTAATGGTTTCCTTTATCCGGGACCTGCGTGACCAAGGTTACAGCATAGAAAAGGCCATTATTGAGGGCGCCCTGATCCGCTTACGTCCGGTCATTAGTACCGCACTGGTTGCCTCACTCGGTTTTGTGCCCATGGCCCTGAATACTGGTATTGGCTCTGAAGTACAGCGCCCACTGGCTACGGTGGTTATTGGCGGTATTGTCTCATCAACAATCCTGACGCTTTTAGTCTTACCGGCACTCTACAGAATTTTACATGGCAGGAATGCCAAGTCTGAGAGCTTACAAGATAACCCTGAAGTGGCTCTGGCTGGAGCCAGTTAACTGGGCCTGTGTGCGCTTTGGTTCACAAGAATTTAGAACTTTAAAAACGGGAGGTAGTAACGTTGCTCAATAGTTTAAAAACAGTTTTCGGCTTGATGACGCTGATAGCAGGTATGGTGATATCTATGCCGCTATTTGCCCATGGAGTGGACGATGCGACCAAGACTTTTCTTGCCGGCAACGAAGGGGTATCTATTATTCCCTTTCTATATATTGGCGCCAAGCATATGGTGACTGGCTATGACCACCTGCTGTTCCTGGTGGGAGTCATTTTCTTTTTATATCGATCAAAAGATGTTCTTATCTATGTAAGCTTCTTTACGCTCGGTCATAGCTTAACTTTGTTATTTGGAGTGCTTAACGACACCCATGTGAATGCCTATTTGATCGATGCCATTATTGGATTATCCATTGTCTATAAAGGCTTCGATAATCTCGGCGGCTTCAAACGGGTTTTTGGCTTCCAGCCTAATACCAAGGCTGCCGTACTGATTTTTGGACTCTTCCACGGTTTTGGTTTGGCAACCAAATTACAGGAATTCAAGCTGTCCAGCGATGGGTTGGTGGAGAATATCCTGGCCTTTAATGTCGGAGTAGAAATTGGTCAGTTTGTTGCGTTGCTGTTTATTCTTCTCGCCATCAATTATTGGCGTCGCTTTGACAGTTTTCTGCGCTTTTCCACCATGACAAATACCTTACTAATGAGTGGTGGACTGATGTTGGTGGGTTACCAGATGACAGGCTACTTCGTAGGTTAGATAGCCAGAAAGTGACTTTATAAAGTTAATTGAACAGAAAGAATATAGATTTAGAGCTTACAGAATGAATACAACTGAAATGCCAGTGCAGACTGCACAAACGCTGATTAAATCCACACTTGCTGCTGGCGTGCTTGCAGCCATTATGTTGACCACAGTAATCCTGCCAGCTGAATACAATATAGATCCTACTGGAATTGGCAGTGCACTGGGACTGACTGAATTAAACAGTCAAGAGCAGGAAATTGCTGCACCAGAAGTAGTGCAGCGTGGCGAGCAGTCCTTTGCTTATCGGACTGACACTACAACTATTGAAGTGCCCGCTGGCCGTGGAATTGAATACAAATTTCAATTGGATAAATACGGTCATTTGGAATATGAGTGGGTAACGGAGAGTGGTGAGCTTTACTTTGATTTTCACGGCGAACCCACAGGCGATACTACCGGCTACTTTGAGAGCTTTGCTATTGCTACCGCAAATAAAATGAGTGGCTCTCTCACCACGCCTTTTGATGGTTCCCATGGCTGGTATTGGAAGAATAACGGTCAGGAGTCTGTGAAAATCACTCTAAAAACAAAGGGGTTCTACGAGGTTATTGGACTCAAACAGTAACGCTTTTTTATCAACATTCGCTAAAACCGAGAAGAAAGAGAGTATTATGAACAAACTTATTCGAGTCATCTGTGTATCAGTTACCTTAGGCTTCGCAAATCTTGCTTTCGCCCATGGTGACCATGAGAGAGACAATTTTGCCACTGTATCTATGGTAGAAGCCAAAGGCATCGCCAGCCAGGAAGTAGCTCGCCTAATCAAAGAGGGTAAGCTTAACGAGTCCTGGTCTGGCAAGCCGCTCAATGCCGCCATGCAGCGTGTTGACAACCAGCGACAGTGGGTTGTCAGCACTCAGGGTAAGGATGGGGGCCTGGATAAAATACTGAAAGTGTTTTTATCAACGGAAGGGTACTTTCTTTCTTTTAAAGTGACTGATCGTTAAAAAATCAGTAATGTTCCTGCACTGCTGTCTGTAGGCATCGGCGCAGGAACATGACCTATAACTCTGATATGCCCAATGCGGCTATGAGGGTAATTATAGCTCTACATTTAGACCTCTTTTTTACTGAACTGGCTAGCTGCGTTTTCAAAGAATGTCTTGAGTAAAGTTGGTTTTCTGTCCAGAAGTTGCTCTACGTGATTGGAAAGCTCAATCGTGTGCCCCCACTCGCGGGTTACAGGCCAAAGCTGTGCCAACGCATCGGCAGCTCTCTCTGAAACCCCCAAACTTAATAATCCTGACCTTGCTGCTTCATCACTAATAGGTTGATAGGTTATCTTCCTCTGCAGGACTTCAGATAATATATTTGATATATCCGTATAAGTTAATTTTTCTGCCCCAGTAAGAATATACTTCTTACCAATATGCTCGCCCGGTTCTACTAGTATTTTGGCTGCTATATCACCGATATCCTGATGGTCAACAGTAACAATAGCTGCCCCCGGTGCAGAGCCAAATGGAGCACTAATTGTGCTTTGTTGAGCAATTTCTTCTGCAGAGGCAAAGAAATTGCTGTTAAAACTGGCGGGCTGAAGAATTGTCCAGTTTAACGTTGATTCGATAAGATGCTCTTCTGCCTCTCCCAACCATCTAGCTATGTCAATTGGTGAATCCTTATCAGCACCTAAGCCGGAGATTTGTACAATATGCTTTACTCCAGCTTGCTCCGCTATACGAATAAAAGCGGCATGCTTATTAGTAAATGAAGGTTCGAATGCTGTAACCAAAAAGGCAGTCTCGATACCTTGCATAGCTTCCAGTAGTGAGGATTCATTCTCATAGTCTCCTATTACATAGCTGATATTGTCAGCTACGATTGGAGCTCTAGAAAGATCCCGAAGCAGGGCCCTGACTGGTATATTGGTGTTAGCAAAGTTTTTCAGAACGGCTTTGCCGTTATTTCCGGTGCCGCCGGTAATTAAGATTTTTTCCATGATTACACCTAAGTGAAATTGATATATTTGTAAGTTAAGAGTTTTGTGTCACTAATGAGGGGTAGTCTAAATACCCGCGTTCATCGCCAGCGAAAAATGAAGACATATCCTCTTCGTTAAAGGGGCCATTATTTGCGAGGCGCTCTACGAGGTCCGGATTGGATATAAATAAACGGCCAAATGAAATGTAATCGGCAGAGCCATCGGCAATGGCATTGTTTGCGGATTTAAGATCATACATTCCATTGGCTACGTAAAGACCTTTATAGGTTTTGCGTAGCTGGGTGTGGTCAATGCTTGGTTGGTTCTCTCTGTCCCAGGCCCGTTCCATCATCTGTAGATAGGCAAGGTTATATCTGTTCAGTTGGTTGACAACATATAGATAGGTTTTTTGAGCATTACTGTCCGTCAAGCTGATTTCCGGAGATAGCTTGATTCCAACTCTATTTGATCCCCAGACCTCACATAATGCAGAAGTTACTTCGAAGATGAAGCGAGCTCTGTTTTCTACACTGCCGCCGTAGGCATCTGTACGATGATTGGTGCTGTCGTGAAGAAACTGAGCCGGAAGGTAAGGCCCTGCAGCGTGGAGTTCAACCCCATCAAAGCCGGCTATAAGCGCATTCTTAGCTGCCTGCTTATAATCTGCGATAATACTTTGAATCTCCTCATATGTTAGAGCCTTCGGAACTGCATAAGGCTTCTTTCCCGTATAAGTATGTGCTTCACCCTCAGCTGCAATCGGCGAGGGAGCAACAGGCGTTTGACCGCCGATAAGGTCTGGATGTACTTCTCGGCCCATGTGCCAGAGCTGGACAAAAATTTTTCCTCCCTGACGATGTACAGCATCGGTAACCTTTTCCAGCCCGCGATTTGCTCTTCTGTAAAAATGCCTGGGGTATTCACCCATCCAAGCCCTTGGGCTGAGATCGCGGTAGCTTCCGAGATAATCATCGCCGCACTGGCACGCTGGGCGTAATACTTGGCGTTAACGTCTGTTGGTACACCATCTCGACCGATCCTTGCACGTGTCAAGGCAGCCATAATGATACGGCTATCAGTTTCCATATGGCCGAGCTTTCCGTGGGAAAAAAGGCTCAGATCACTGTCTTTTTTAGTCATTTCTGTTGACTCTGCTTGTTTCGACAGGACGCAGATTATCCATACTCCCGATAAAATAATAATGGTATATTTGGATCAAAATGATAGATTCTATGAATCGAGTATTGATATGACCCAAGAGCAGCTCAAGATGTTTATTGCCGTTGTGGAGCAGGGAAGCTTTCGTGGAGCGGCCAAGGCGATTTTCAAAACCCAGCCGACGATTAGTAATGCGGTTAAGAAGCTTGAAGAAGAATTTGGCTTTCCCTTATTTGATAGGGATAGCTATAGACCGAACCTCACAAAACAGGGGCAGGCTTTTTATCAGCAGACTAAGAGAGTTATGCAAAGCCTCGAGCAGCTCTCTGTAATGGGGCACCAGCTTGGTGCGGGAATAGAACCCAAATTTACTGTGGTCATTAGTGGTATTGTCGAGCTAAGCCCACTTCTGGAACAGATCAAACCTATAGTGCTGTCTTTTCCTAATACGGATTTTAGTATTAGCACTGAACTATTGTCTGGCGTAATGGAGCGCATAGATGGCAATGAAGCTGATCTGGCATTTGCTACTTTGTTCGGCGTTGAGAGCAAGCATGAGTGGAAGAAAATAGGGCAGGTCGAATTAGTTAATGTTGTGGCTCCTGATGTTTTTCCTGGCGATGAAATTTCACAATTGGAGGCTGCACAACTACCCCAAATTGTCGTCAGGGATACGGGCCGCTCAGAAAATAAGGGAAATATCAACTTGCTGGAAGTTGGGCGCAGATGGTTTGTTAATGACTACCATACAAAAAAAGAGCTGACCCTTGCTGGACTTGGTTGGGGTCGAATACCAAGGCACTTCATAAAGAGTGAACTGGAGCGAGGTTTGCTTGTACCTATTAATGTTGAGGGGATTGAAGCATTTAGCAGTTTTGATCTATGTATTATTCGTAATAGAGAGCGCTCTTTGGGACCAATTGCTGGTAGATTTTGGGACTCTTTTTAAGGTTGGTATATTTTTAATACATTTACAACTATAAGGGGATTAAGCCCACCTTACAAATTTGAGTGGGGAAATTGTTCTTCAAATAAGATGTCTATTTTAACAAAATATGTTGATAAATTAGTGTGAGTGGGTTGAGACAGTTCAGACCTAAAATGAAGTTTTCTGAGTAACCGAGGCTGATCATATCAGGTCTGAACATCTACATTTTTTGCGTTATTCCCATCAATAATGGAGATTTGCGAGTTGAAATCTCTATTAGTCAGTCTTAGGGATCGATATTCACAACAACTTTCCCCATAGCTTGCCCACTTGCCAGCCGTTCATGGGCCTTGCCAATATCAGGCAAACTATAAGAAGTTTCATCAAGCACAGGTTTGAGATCGCCTGCTTCAGTAATGGCTTTTAGTGCTTTTAAAATATGCCCGTGTTCCTCACGGTGGTAATTGTGTAGCATTGGAATTAACATAAATATGACATGCAAAGACAAGCCTTTAAAGTGAGCAGGCGTCAGATCAAGTGCTACCATGGAAACGGTAGTAGCTACTTGGCCATTGAGTTTTGCTGCCTCAAAAGAGTTCGTTATATTTGCACCACCGACTGAGTCGAATACTATATCGAAGCCTGCTCCGTTGGTGTACTTCAGTACATAAGACTCAACTGATTCAGTCCGGTAGTTAATCGGCGCTGCCCCCAATTTTTCAATCATTGCCAGTTGAGGATCTCCGGAGCCTGTTGAGTAAACATCAGCACCAAAGTGACGAGCCAGCTGTACAGCTATATGACCCACACCGCCCGAGCCACCGTGAACAAGAACACTTTGTGCAGGCTTAACCCCCGCACGCTGTAACCCTTCGTAGGCGGTTATGCCTACTAAGGGCAAAGCTGCTGCTTCCCGCATGGTCAGGTTCTCGGGTTTCAGGGCAATTAAGTTCGCGTCTGCAACAATATATTCGGCTAATGTTCCCGGTGAGTCAGCCAGTCCACCTGCGCAGCCATAGACTTCATCGCCCACCTGATAATCGGTTACACCTTCGCCAATCTCTTCAACAACACCAGCGAAGTCCATACCCAATATTGCCGGGGCTTTCGGTGAAAGGGGTAATGCAGGTCCCATTTGGCGAATCATGGTATCTACGGTGTTGACGCTGGTTGCTGATATTTTAATCAGCACATGGCCAGCTTTGGTGGTCGGCTTGGGTACTTCAGCAGCTTCAAATACGTCTGGGCCGCCAAAGGTATTTACAATCATTGCTCTCATTTTGATTCCCAAAAAGTGTACTTTCTGTAGAGTTTTGTCTAAGTGTCCGAAGTAAGTAGGGTATCGCTGTCTGTAAATTGTCGGATGCCCAATTGCTACTGCTAGTTTATTTTTTGTACATCCATAACCAGTTGGTTCCAGTTCCGCTGATTTTCAATATCGTGTTCCAACCCTTGTTCATCTGCGTTAGAGAAGCGTTTTAGCGCAGGTGTTTTACTGGTTGCTTGATACAGCCAATAGGCTTCCGCTTTTAGCGCTTCACCGATAGGTTTATCGATTGACTCATAGACCGCCTGTTTACAGGCATTGATTGATTCTGCTGGAAATTGAGCGATTCTCTTCGCCAGGCTATCGACATACTCGCCAATTTCATCTGGGTCTAGTGCTTTGTTGATTGTGCCGAGCCTTTCCGCTTCGTCAGCATCGAAATCACGGGCGCTGAGAATAATCTCCAGCGCTTTACCCAGTCCTGTCTGGCGAGCCATCCTTGATGCACCTCCCCCGCAGGGGAGGATTCCCATACCCACTTCCATTTGCATGAATTTATATTTTCCTCGGGCTGCGAAACGCATATCGAGTGCCAAGGCCAGTTCATGGCCACCACCTCTAGCGAAACCCTCTAGTTTGGCGATCGTTGCTTGAGGTACTTTGCTGATGCGCTCACAGACAGCCTGTAAATCCAACAGTTGGGCTTCTTCGCGAGATACAGCTTCATCAGACATGTTTTTTAATAGCTCAGTGTCGTAATGACATACCCAAATCTCCGGATTGGCAGACTGAAATACAACGACTTTGGTTTCTCGATCCCGTTCCAGGCGCATAGCCAGGCTGTTTAAGTCGGCCAGCATTTCCTGCCCTTGGACATTCACGGGACCAAAGTCAAATGTCACAGTTAGGGTTCCGTCATCTTGCTCCGCCGTGAATGTGGTAAAACCTTCATATTTCATGGTGAATTCCTTTTAATTGATTGCGTTAACGTCTTAGGTATTTTTAATGCTGAGTTTGTCGAGAGTGTTCTCAATTTCTTCAATAAGTACCTTTCTCTTTTTCTCATCTAGCGCGTCTGGGTGCGGCTGGGACCAATTGCCTATGTCATTGTCAAAGTATTTACCGCTAGCGTTTGAGAACTCATCATCGAGTGCCGCTCGTACCAATATATTGGCGCCGATGCTTAAGTCTTTCCCTTGAGTTCCGTAAGCATCTTTTACCATTTTGCTACCCAGAAATGAGGCGGGATTGATTGCGATAAATTGCGGGGCCTTGTCGCCAAGTGAGCGGGCTAGTTGAAAGGTCCACATGGTGAGAGCTAATTTACTTTGGGCATAAGCGTCGCTGTCGGATAGTTGTTGGTGACCTTTGAGCGCTTCGAGGTTCACAGTTGCTTGCGCCGCAGAAGATAGATTAATAATGCGGCCATCGGCGCTAACCAGCGGCAATAGCCGTGTCGTTAACAAATAGGGGGCAATAACATTTATAATAAAACGAACATCGTAACCCGTGTCGGTTATTGGGTTCTGTACTTTAAATACGCCGGCATTATTGATAAGAACATCAATATTTGAATATTGATCTTTTACCATTGAGGCCAGTGCTAACACATCTGATAAATTGGATAAATCTGCTCGGAATGTATTTATGTGGCCCTTGGGATAGCTTTGCTTTATTGCTTCTTTCACACTTTCTAGTTTTGTATTGCTACGGCCATGTAAGAGCAGAGTATGACCCTTTGCTGCCAGTATTTTAGCAGTTTCTAATCCGATACCGTCAGTACCGCCTGTCAATAAAATGGTCTTACGCATTTGTTATTCCTTTTCATTAAAACGTGGGAGAATTATTTCCGAAATTGTTCCAAGCGTTTCTTCAATATTTGCCCGGTTAAATCGGAGGTTCAGAGCAACATGGTTAACCCCGATCTCTTCTTGCGACTTAAGGTATTGGTATAATTGGTTAATTCCCAGTCGATATCCCAAGTGTATGGGGTGTGGTAGGGCATCCGGGGTTTCAGTTATATCAATATAGAGTGGTTCCATCACTGGCTTGTTATTGGCAGGGTTATTTCTCAATTGGCTAATAAATTGATCTTGCGTGGCATGTAGACGGGGATAGGTGATCCAACCATCTCCGTTGTTAGAGAGCCAATCTGGGGGTTGCTGAGAGGAGCCCGTTATCAATAAAGGCAGCTTTGTTTTTTCTGGTTTGGGCAATATGTCCAGATCTCCAGAAATTGCCCCAAAGGAGCTTTGAAGTTGGGGGAGGGCTCTGCTACACGGCGAATATATTTATAGTTCTCCCGGAACAGTTTCCCTCGCTCCTGATACGAAACATTCATCGCAGGATATTCTTCCGGACGATCGCCGTTGGCGATCCCTAGAATTAAGCGCCCGCCTGAGATTTGATCAATAGAGGCAGCAGCTTTTGCGATCCTGACCCAAATCGTACTGAATCCCAATTTCTCCACAAACTGAACTGGCGTAATATGATCAAGCATGGTTTGAATTTATTGTATAATTTTTTATGGGGTCACAATTCCAATTGAATGTTTTCCCGGTTTGAATGTGGAGATATAATCTAAATTGATACTAGGGAAGTATTGATCTTTATCTTTGTGTTTAGGTTCTAAGATGACGACTCCTGTATTGTTCGAACAGGAGAGAATTGGTTGTCAAGTTTTATAAGATTAATTTTGGGTAGTGTTGAGCCAACTAATGATTGCTTTATGTTCGACTTCCCCTATTGTATTCATGCTCGGATGATATCTGTCATGAATTTTGATGATCTTGATATTGTCATTTCTCAACTGTTCGAAATCTGCGTAAGGCGAAATTTTGTCCGAATCTGAGAGTATTAGTAGTGTAGGGGCCTGGGAGGACTCAATAATAGGTAGTATTTTTGTATCATTCAAATTGATTTTGGCTTTTTTTAAGGCTAAAAGCGCACCCTTACGGAAGTCCTTCTCAGGAATAATTCTGCTTAGCAGGGGGTGGTCACGTTTTGCATAATTGTATACAGCTTCATCAAATGGCGGCATCGGAGCCAAAAGAATAATTCCACTGATATCTGTTCTTAAAGAGGAAATGTATGTGGCCGTTAAGGCGCCCATAGAATTTCCTACAATATAAATTCTCCCACTGTTGATAACCCCTTCCTCAATTAGGCTGCCAATAAGATTGTTGATATATTTACTGTCTTCTACCCCATATTTCCTCCTGCCACCCGAGCCACCATGGCCAAGTAGATCAGGAACAACAACCTGAAATCCTAGAAAGCGGAAATACAGAGCTGAATTAAGCATAAATTCTTTGGCGGTTCGAAATCCATGTAATAATATTACAGTGCCAGAGTAATGTCTTTCTAAAGAATTTCTACTTAAGTTAATCCCTACAACATTCTTCCTGTCTCCCTCTCCAAATTTCACAGAGTACTGTAGGTTGTTGCTGGTTAAAGGTGGTCCGTAATAATAACTAATGCAGTTGTTTTTTTTGATTGGGCAATATTTATCTTTTTTGAAACCTAAGTCTTCAACTTTAATATTGCTTGTTTCTTCATCAAGGGCGAAGTTTTCAGCTTCCTCTATAAATCTGGCAATTCTTTTAGAACAAGCCGAGGTGGCTAGGCATATTAAGGCGACAATGGTCGTTCTAATTAAAGTTTCTTTTAATGTCATCATGCTTGGTTTAATTGATAACTGTAATTAATTTATTCGACGCTTAGATCATCATGATACCGAATGAATAATTCATTCGAAGATCTTCCACTGCTGCTCGCTCTTGGTCTACAGATCTAGTCGATCTGATTCAAATTGGATCTACATGTCCGTTACCTTGTTAAAAGTAGTATTCATTGGCGAATGAAAACAGGTGAGACCGTTGGTGATTTATGAATGGATCCCTCCCAGGATGCGTAAGCGGAGTAAAAAAGTATCTGGCTCTCTTGCCCCGCGGACTCAGGACCATAATCCAACATGATCTGACCTTATCTTTGAGGTATATTATATGAGTAATCTTCGCTTCGGCCGGCAGGACAACAACGTGAGGCGTTTCGATCTACATTTGGGTCTCTTATAATTCCACCCGCTATGCTCTGTGATGTTAGGCTGCTTTTGTAGAGTTGACTAAGTTCTGAATTTCCGCCATCTCTGGATTGTCTCCTGTAGACTTTTTCAATGAGGGGTAATCTCTCAACGTGTATAGTATGTTACTGGTTAACAAATTTTTTGGCTTTAGAGCTTGTAGCTACGTAATTTTTGTTACTTTGATTTTTATCAAAATTTATCGAAACAAAATAAATAAATTACAGAAATTAAAGTACCCTAAAGGGCCCGCTGTCAACATTGACAGCTCAGGCTCTTCCCGATATTCCTGGTCGCCGTCAAGAATATCAGCCTCAAAAAAGCTGAGTATCTCTAGTGTTTCCTCGGAGACTTGTGTTGTTTTCGTAGCCTTATTAGCGATAAGGAAGGCTTTGATGTCCATGTAGTAAGGATAATTGCTTTTCATTCATATAGTCTGAGGTGGGCATCCCCAGCAGTTCCTGCTCATTGATTCGCGGCATTGCATGAACCTTTAGTCACACTGCTCTGTTTGACTTGAAATATTTTACATATGATATAACATATCATTTTGTTGGCTGAAGTGTGGCTATCTGTCTTAATTACTCGAAGATTAAAAGGATTGTTGTGAGAGATACTTTAGGGATTTTGGCTTCTGGAGTTTGCCTGGTGCACTGTCTTTTGACCCCTTTATTACCGTTATTGGGTGGTTTGGGGGTATTGGGTGCACTGCAGGGCGACCAGTTTCTCCACTTGCTTTTACTCGTGCCGGTAGTGACCCTGGCTTTGGCCAGCTTCCCGGCCTCCTGTCGACGCCATCAACGCTATGCGGTAATGGTCGTGGGCTTCTCTGGGGCACTGCTATTGGTTGGGGCGCTTTACTTGGAGGGAGTATGGGAGCTAGTCGCCAGTATCCTCGGTGCTGGCTTGTTAATCATTGCCCACGGGGTAAACCAGCGCTTGATATATCGGGTGGCTTAGGTTGATTAGGTGAGGATAATGAATTTTGCACGGGTTCCGTTGGTTGCTTTGTTTGTTGCCGGTCCAGTTGCCGGAGATATGGGGGGGCATACTCACGGTGAGGCAGTAATGTACCTGGTGGCCGAGGCAGATAGAGTCCGTATCGAGCTGGAGTCACCTTCAGTCAATCTGGTGGGGTTTGAGCACGCGCCACGTAGCCATGCTCAACAACAATTGTTGGATCAGGTGTCCCTCGAACTTGCTAAGCCTGATCTTTTCCTGGAGTTTGTTGGAACCAATTGTAAGCCCCGAAGCGTGGATGTTGAGGTGCCTTATAGCGCGGAAGTTAGCAGTGATAGTTCGGTACATAGCGGTTTCCATGCTAGCTATGAATTCAAGTGTGATAATCTGGCACAGTTCAACAGCGTTATTGTTACCCTGTTCGAGAGATTTCCCGGTATTCATGGGATTGCAGTGCAATGGGTCAGCTCCGGTCGACAGGGGGCTGAGCTGCTCACTGTTAAAGACAACAAACTGCAAATGAAATAGCTATGAAAGCATCCCAAATCAGACAGACCCTGAGTGTGGCAGAACAAGCCTGCCGTAGCTCAGGGGCGCGCCTGACTGAAAAGCGCAAGAATGTTCTTACCGTTTTGCTGCGGTCTAAAACCCCGCTCTCAGCCTACGAAATAGCGGAGCATTACAATAGTGACGTCGGCGACTCAATTCCTGCCATGTCAGTCTATCGAATGCTGGACTTCCTGGCCGCAGAGAACTTGGTTCACAAGCTTAATTCAGAGAACAAGTATCTGGCATGTGCTCATATTGCCTGTGATCACAGCCACCAAACCCCACAGTTTTTAATTTGCAACCGGTGTAGCAAAGTAAGGGAAATTGGCATCAGACCGGAAGTCATCACCGCGCTGCGCGATACGGTTGAAAGTGCTGGGTTTCATCTTCAAACGTCGCAACTAGAGTTGGATTGTGTCTGTGATGAATGTAGCCGGGAAGCAGCTTAGTGGCGGCTAGTCAGTTGATACGCGGGGTACCTGCCAACGTTATCACCGGTTTTCTGGGTGTTGGCAAGACGACCGCAATCCGCCACCTTCTGGAATGTAAGCCCGATGATGAACGCTGGGCTGTTCTGGTCAATGAGTTTGGAGAGGTGGGTGTTGACGGCGCACTTTTTGAACCGGGCCAGGAAGATAGCATTTATATCCGAGAGGTACCCGGAGGCTGTATGTGCTGTGCGGCGGGCTTACCAATGCAGGTTGCTTTAAACCAGTTACTGGCCAAAGCCAAGCCCCATCGTTTATTGATCGAGCCCACGGGTCTGGGGCATCCGCGAGAGGTGCTCGAAGCGCTGTCCGACGCTGTACGCGGCGGTGTTTTGAACCTTCGTGGTACGCTTACTTTAGTGGATGCCCGCTGTATAGAGGACGACCGCTATTTGCGTAGTGAGACTTTTCGGCAGCAATTAGAAGTTGCCGATCTGGTGGTTGCCAACAAGTCTGACCTCTATGGTCCTGAGGACTTGCAAAACCTTCAGCGTTTTCTCTCATTTTTAGGTGAAGCCACAGAAAAACCTCTTCAAGTGGTGGAGCAGGGGCGGATCGAACTAGACTGGCTTCTACTTTCAAGTGGTTTCCAGGTTTCTACAGGGAATGATCACCAGCATCCGGTAAATCAGTCGGTGGATGAAGTTGAGCTATTACCGGAGTGTGGTTATCTCCGCTCAGAGAATAGTGGAGAGGGCTACTACAGCTGTGGCTGGCGTTTTAGCCCTGAATTTATATTTGACTATGATGCGCTCTTTTCACTATTCAGCGGCGCTGAAGCTGAGAGGATCAAGGGTGTATTTATTACCGAGCAAGGTGTATTTGGATTTAACAAGGCTGACAAAGTGCTCACAGTATTGGAGCTGGATGACACTTTGGAAAGCCGGGTGGAGGTGATTAACCAGGTACCCTTGGGCTGGGATGAGATGGAGAAGTCCTGGATCGATGCTCTGGTAGATAATCAGGATGCAGAAACAAAAGTGTTTTATGAATCCAAATAGCTGTTAGGCCGGATATTCAAATCTGGCCTGGCTTATCGCAAATGCTTGCAAAGACCCTGATCATTTTTTGGGGACCGTGTTCTATAAAATTGTAATCTGACGTAAACCTCTGAAGTAAACCAATGAATATAAAATTACTCGGCCGCTTAACAGTGGCATGGCTTGCTATGTCCGGCTTTTCGGGCAGCTTTGCCGCAGACCCCCTAAATGTAACCGGTGATAAGTTCCGCCAGCTGGAGGAGCTGCTGCCGACACCTAATAGCTATCGCACTGCGTCGGGAGCTCCGGGTCATGCCTATTGGCAGCAGCAAGCGGACTACGATATCAAGGTTTCACTGGATGATGATAAGCAACTGATAACCGCTTCAGAGACCATCACTTACACCAATAATTCGCCAGATACACTGCGTTATTTGTGGGTGCAACTGGATCAAAATCGCTTCAAGCCTAACTCCTCTGGTAATTTGGCGAGGCCGGTTAACCTGGAAGCCATTGCCCCGGATACCATCCCGTTTAATAGTTTTCGTCATGCGGTGGTATCTGGGGAGTTTCCAGGGGGATACCAGATTACTAAAGTGGTTGACACACGGGGGAGGGAGCTTAGACATACTATTGTTGATACTGGTATGCGAATTGACCTGCCCCAGCCACTGGCCTCCGGTTCCAGTGTGAGCTTCCAGATTGGTTGGGCTTACAAAGTTGTTGAGCAAAAAGTGCTGGGTGGTCGCTCCGGTTTTGAATATTTCAAGCGCGATGATAACTACCTGTACGAAATAGCCCAATGGTTCCCGCGTATGGCCGCCTATAACGATGTTAGCGGCTGGCAAAACAAGCAGTTCCTGGGGAGCGGCGAATTTGCGCTTGAGTTTGGAAATTATCGTGTCGCTATCGAGGTGCCGGCAGATCATATCGTTGCCGCCACCGGCGTTCTTCAAAATCCGAGGGATGTGCTGACTTCCAAGCAGCGTGAGCGTTTGCGAAAGGCCCGTACTGCGAATAAGCCCGTGATGATTGTCACTAAGGACGAGGCCCTGGAAAATGAGAAAAGTCGTTCAACTAAGCGCAAAACCTGGGTTTTTGAAGCGGAAAATGTCCGTGACTTTTCCTGGGCATCTTCGCGTAAGTTCTTGTGGGATGCACAGGGTTATAAAAAGGGCGGTACCGACACTATGGCAATGTCCTTCTATCCAGAAGAGGGCACTCCTCTGTGGGATAAGTACTCTACAGAGTCCATTATTCATACAATAGACGTCTATAACCGCTACAGTTTTGATTATCCCTATCCGGTATCTATTTCAGTCAACGGCCCTGTGGGGGGAATGGAATACCCCATGATCACCTTTAATGGTCCGCGGCCAGAAATTGATGAGGAGGACCGCAGTAAGCGTACTTACTCCCGCCGCACCAAGTATGGGCTTATCTCGGTCATCATTCATGAGGTAGGGCATAACTACTACCCGATGATTATTAATTCTGATGAGCGCCAGTGGACCTGGATGGATGAGGGGCTAAACACCTTCGTACAGTTCCTGGCTGAGCAGGAGTGGGAGGAAAAGTATCCATCTCGCCGCGGAGATGCGCGAAAAATTGTCGAGTATATGAAGAGCGAGAACCAGGTTCCGATTATGACGAACTCGGAATCAGTACTTCAACTCGGTAACAATGCCTACGGAAAGCCGGCAACTGCACTGAATATCCTGCGTGAATCCGTTATGGGACGTGAGCTGTTCGACTTCGCTTTCCGAGAGTACGCCCAGCGTTGGAAGTTCAAGCGTCCTATGCCTGCAGATTTTTTCCGTACTATGGAAGATGCATCAGGTATGGATCTGGATTGGTTCTGGCGCGGCTGGTTCTACACTACTGATAATGTTGATATCAGCCTTGATGCCGTACACCACTACACCGTTGGTACACAAAACCCTGAAGTGGAAGGACCTTGGAAGCGCGCTCAGCATGAACGGGAACCAGAGACTATCACTGTTATTGAGAACCGCGCGAGAAAGTTGACCCGTATCGTTGATGGTAAACCGGAATTGGAAGACTTCTATAACAAGCACGACGAGTTTGATGTTTCCAATGCAGATCGCAATAGCTACCGAAGTAAGCTGGAGGGTCTGGAGGACTGGGAAAAAGATTTACTCAAGGTTGAGAGTAATGTCTACGTGCTGGACTTTAGCAATATTGGTGGCTTGGTAATGCCCCTGTTCCTGCGATTGGAATATGAAGATGGAAGTGTTGAGGATTTGCGTATCCCCGCTGAAATCTGGACTCGCAATGCTAAGAAGACCTCCAAGATGCTGGTGAGGGATAAGAGCAAGGTGCTCAAGTCAGTAGTGCTTGATCCCCACTGGGAAACAGCAGATGTCAATGTAGAGAACAACTTCTACCCACGCCGCATTATCAAGTCGCGCCTGGAGCTATTTAAGGATGAAAAGCAGCGTAATTTGATGAAGGATTGGGATGTAGAACTTAAAGAGGCAGGTTAAATCTTGGAGAAAAGTGCAGCTCACTGATAATTGGTTTGGGGAGCTGCAACTTGTGTTTTTGACGCAAAATATCTATCTGAAACATTCATTATGTATTGGTAGTAATTGATGAAAGTTTTATTTTCCTTTTTGCTGGTAGTAACGACCTCAGTAATTGCACTCCAGGCAAATGCACATCGCTATCATTTTGGTTTGACTAGCCTCTCAGTAAATGAACGCACTCAAACACTGGAGATTTCCCACCGATTTTTTGTTGCTGATATTGAAAAAGCTTTGTCAATAAGTGCCGGTAAAGAGTTGAATGAAGCACAACAACAGATGGAGAACTATGTCAATTCAAGATTCCAGGTTAGCCAGAAAAATGGTGATGTGTTAAATCTCAATTGGGTAGGTATGGAAGCCGATGTTCATGATATCTGGATATATCAGGAAGTGCCTTTGGTAGATCTTTCCAGTAAAAAATTGAGCATTAAGCAATCGATGCTGATGGAGATTGAGCGGGATCAAGTGAACACTATTACTGTAAATAATAGCAGTGGAAATCAAAGCTATACCTTAAAGTCAGGTGAGAGTAGGGTAGAGTTCAGTTTGTAATCTGATCATATACTAGTTAATCACTATGAACAGTGAGTGATATGTGGGGTTTCAGCATACCTCACTCACTCTAACCAAATTCAGTCACTTATTATGGCTGTTGGCACCGTTATACAGTTCTACTGTTGTGGCCATTAGTGATAATAGCCACTGGGTCCAATTATTACTAATCAACCTGTTTTCAATAAGTGAAAAACCTCTTAAGAACCTAAAATATCAAAACGACTGGTAAGACCTCTGAACCCTCTTAGCCGGCAGAATAAGTTCTCTATCTCGCTCTGTTCTCCTATATGCCAGGCCGTCTTTACTTTATACGAGAAGATCCATGAGAACGTAGGCGTTAAAATCCATTATTGATAGTCTCTGTAGATGTAACTTGAGACTATCTTTTGAGCGCTACAAAAGTATATCTTCAAATGGGAAATATCAGTTTATATTCAATTCGACTTTTAAATTCCAAGGGAGACACTCATGACGAAGCATTCATTTTTACTCACAGTGGTTTTGATTGCCCTTGTCTTTGTGAGATTTGAAACGTCAGCTGAAGAAGACAATCTTAATTCCATCAAAAGTGGCAAGGGTATCATTTGCAGTAATGAGTATGTCTTATGCACATCTGCCCCCTGTATTCCAGACCCCAGGAATCCGGATTCAAATGCAATATGTAGGTGTGATGTTAACAAAGGATTGAACTTTGGGTTATCAGAATGTAAAACCCGGATACCTGCGACCAACTCAAACGGCGTTAAAAAAGCCTTGTCGACATTTTCTTTCGCTCAGGCTCCTACTAAGCCTGTACTTTCCTGCCCCGAGGGTAAACCGTGGACAGATTGCCTGGATCAGCCTTGTATTGTCGACCCAATGAATCCGCTCAAGGCCATATGCACATGCAAGATTGTACGTGATAAGCCTTTTGTAACTTTTGGAGGGGATTGTGTTTCTCTGACTTGTGATACGGGTTATTGGTCAGGCGCAACTGCAGAGTCCTATCTTGAGGCAAGTAGACAGCTTATGAAGGCAGTTGATTTAGATGAAATGCCCGCTAAATACTGTGTGGGAAGGCCCCCTGAGATTTAAAAGTGATTCCTGTATCATTCTGAGCCTTTCCACGGCTTCAGCCAATCGTTAAAAATGATATTCGATTTTTTCTATACGGTCCGTTGATCGTTAAATTGATTTGCTGCTCGTATATATCTGCGAAAATAGATGTTTTATGTCTATGGCCAGATGTATCTCTTCAAGTCTGGTGCCTCCTAAATCAGCATTTAGACGGATACGTATCTGCGAAAGACTCCCATTTGCCTCGACAATCAGATTATTGCCCGAGCCAACCAGATTGAATATCTACTGAGCGATTGTTAACGCAACATAAACATCTAAAGAAAAACGGAAAATTCCGGGATCTCCGCTTGTCAGTGAGTGGAATAGTCCTATTGTATTTTTCTTTCATATCTATTTAGGGCACTTCTCCCCGCAAATCAAAGGTTGGCACAATAAGAAAATTATTTAAATAGAGGCTCAAACGGAGCAAAATTAAAGTTTTTCCAGGTATATTAACCTGGCTCCTTCTATTTACTAATAAACCCCTTCAGGAACATTCCTGACTCTAGATGGCGCGAAAGCTAAGTCGCGTCATGGCACTGCCGGAGCATTAAAAATGGTCCACAGACTGTCGCTAAATAAAGAGGTGGATGGATATATAAATTTTATATGGTGGTGATATATGACTAAAAAATCTTTACATTTTCTTCATTTTGATAAGTTGGATTGATTTTTATATTCTTTGTCAGATTTTAATTTTTTGCAGATAGGCCGAAAGTGTTGATAGGTGCTAGATTATATTTTTTCACGCACTTGCTTAAACCAGTTGAGGACTTTCTGGTGGTGCTCTTGCCCATATAAGAGAACAAAGTTACGGGTATGGTAGTTATTCTTATCTTGGAGTGCGCTGATACGTTCATCAACAAAGCCTGGTGTTAGCTCAATACCGCATTCTATCGTAATACAATGCAGCCAAGCATTAAAATCTTCGGGTACTATTGGCTGAGTCATGTTAATTCCTAATTAGACTTTTGGTAACTGCACGTCCTATGGGTGAATTTATAGAAACGTTAGAATATTTCTCAGTACTTATTGAGTACTACTCATATAAAAGAAAAACCACCGGTAATAATCATTGCCGATGGTTTTTTTGACTGACTAGAGCTTCCCTTGATTAAAACATGCCCCGCAATCCAACACTAAAGTTCCTCCCGGGAAGTGGAGCAAGTTCTTTCAGGAAGGATGAATGCACATAGGCTAACTCGTCAGTTAGGTTATTACCCTTTAGGTAGACTGTAAGGTTGTGCTGATTTCCTAGAAAAGTGTACGCAAGCTCAGTATTCAAAAGTGTGTAAGCAGCGGTGCTAGTTTCCAGTTCTGATACTTTGTTTTGCTCAAACGCGTGCGTAATCTCAATTCCTGCATCCCATCCATTGGAGCTATAACTTAACATACTGCCCAATCGTGCAGGTGGAATGCGAGGCAGGTTACCTCCGTCATCCAACTTTCCACGAACAGTGTCTCCCCACAGTGTTAATGTGAGTGGCTTGGATATTTGCCAGGCAAACTCAGCTTCTAGCCCGTAGAGTGTCGAATCAGCTTGATCGAAGACATAAACGGGTAATTC
Organism: Microbulbifer sp. MLAF003; assembly: GCF_030012965.1. NCBI lineage: Bacteria > Pseudomonadati > Pseudomonadota > Gammaproteobacteria > Cellvibrionales > Microbulbiferaceae > Microbulbifer > Microbulbifer sp. MLAF003. Next base: position 2,580,700 of record NZ_CP120232.1, on the reverse strand, counting down.
GCCATGATCGTGACTCTCTTCTTCCTCATCGTGACCATGCTCTTCAATATCTTCGCTGGTGTAGCCCGTATTGCGCTCGTAGTAGAAATTATCAACCTGGTTGTAGAATAGATTCAGCACCCAGCCGATATTTCCGGAATGCCGGCGAAAACTGAGGTCAATGTTGTTGGAAACCTCTTCCTCAACATTGTTCTCGTAGTAAAAATAGGGCTCTTCTGTGTCATCCAGTCTAAATAGTGCGCCGACTTCGAAGGTGCTGGTGCCAATATGGGGACCATAAGAAAAAAGTTCAGCGGCACTGGGTGCTCGTTGGGCGTGGGTAAAAGAGATGCCGGCATTGTAATTGGCGGCAATGTCCCAGACCAAGCCGGCAGAAAAGCTATAGGGTGTGAAAGCTAACTTATCGAGATTCCCCCCTCCCAGTCATCATCGGTGGCTTCGATAGTGACTCTTTCGATTCGGGCTCCTAACTGCCATAGGAACTCTCCCGTTTGCTTTTCCTGTATCAGCCCAATTGCTGAGCTTTCTGTTGTGCTCGGCGGGGTGAAGGCCTCTTCACCTATCGCTTCAAAATCGGTGGTTTTGCTTTCCAGGGTTATTGCGCCGCGCCATCCGGCCCTTTCTTGCAGTAATAGGTTGACCCGAGCTTGAAGTGTCTGATTGCTGAATGTTGTACCGACAGCGTCGTTTTCGATTTCAGAATGTTCGTAGTCTGTGTATCCAATTCTGGCATCCAGGCCGCTCAACCATATGTTGTCCAGAGACAGTTCACTGACCAGCTGCCATCGGTCCTGTTTCAAATCAGAAACTACTTCTTCTTCATGTTCATCATGATGCTCTGATTCATCATCTTCGTGTTCATCAGAGTGGCCGTGCCCGGGAATACCGTTAATTCGCTCCAGGCGCCCATAGGCAAGGCCGATCGAACCATTATCTAAAAACCAGTTGCCACCGATGTTGAACCCTTTGCTTTTTGAGTCACTGTTCTCTAATACCCCACTGGATTCTTCGCCATAGTCGCTTGAGGTGGGAATTTCATAGTCGTCACCTTTGCGCCAGAAACCGTCCACGTGATACGCCAGCTGATCATTGCCGCCGGTATGAGCCAGCGAGGCTTCGCGCTCATCTGCCACGGTATTGCTTCCCAGCGAGTAAGCGGTCCTGTTTTCACTAGAGGTAGGGATCCGCTCATCTACCACATTGACTACGCCACCGATGGCTCCTGAACCATAAAATAAAGTGGCAGGCCCCCGCAGGATTTCTATCTGCTCTGCAGTAATGGTCTCAGTGGCGACGACATGGTCTGGGCCAACTCGGGAGGCATCAGCGCTATCGAGCCCATTTTGGGTAATCAGAACGCGGGGGCCGTTGAGTCCGCGGATAATGGGACTACTGGCTACTGGTCCAAAGTAGCTGGAATGAACCCCTACTTCATTCTTGAGGGTTTCTCCCAAAGTGGAGGCTTGTTTTCTACGTAGCTCTTCGCCGGCTACCACTGTTACTGGTTGTGCTGATTCAATGGTGGAAGCATGTAATGGCGTGGCTGTTACGTCAATTTGTTCGATAACAGTGTGTTGCAAGGTAACTTTCAGGGGCTCATCCTGACCAGCTTGTAAAATTACTGTCTTATGGCTGTGCCCCGGGGCATTGATATGGATCTCGCGGAGCTGTGAAGTATTCATCTCAAGTGAAAATCGGCCCTGCGCATCTGTTTGTGCCTGCTGTCTACTTCCCGCGACTTCAATACTAGCGCCATAGATGGGCTCTCCAGAAGTATCTAATACCTGTCCGGAAATTCCATGGGCCAAGTTTGAAAGAGTCATCAGTGCGAAAAGGTTCGCGGTAAGTTTCATGAGTTATTCCTAATAGAATTTTTACGTCCCAGTAAGCGCTCGTCATTCGTCGGCGGATCCGAAATCGAATGTGAGTAGCAGTCGCAGTTGGCCGGGCTCGACACTGGGCGAGCGGTGGATTAGGCCAAAACCTTTATTGCCCTCCCAGAGTTCGCCCTTGAGTAGAGCAACTGAGCCGCATGTCAGGTGATTGATGGAAGTTGAGGGGAATTCCTGGTTAGCCTTTAAGTCGAGCGTATTTGGGTCAATAGAGTCTGGAGTCAGCCACTCAGTCCCCGTGCCTAAATAAGTCGTAATCAATCGGCAGGGCACCCGATCTACATGAAACTTGGGGCACATTGCACCGTTCAGGGTTGTTAAACGAATACCGACTCCGCTTAGCTCGAATAGGTAACTGAACATATCTGCCAGTAACTGGATATCAGCACACAAGTGCGGGTAGGGACCAAGCTCTGGCAATGCTTCACCGAGACGCTCGATCTTGGCGGTAGGTAATAGAATCCTACGGTTGGGATGGACACCACTACTTAAGAGGGAGCGGCAATCACTGGCTATGCTACTGGACAGTTCCCGTTGCCAGATGGCCATATTGATATCAGCTTGGAAAATATCTGCTAAAACTTCTCCATTATCTGCAGATACGGCCCGACGGGTATTTGGCAGGTCTGCCACTGACAGTCCTTCCTCTTTCGGAGCCAGTTCAGCACTTGGAGCTTGTGTGATAAGTGTCTCATGGCTTCTTTCTGTAAAGTCGGTCAGGCTCAAGCTAATCTCCAATTAAGTAACTTCGGCTAATAAACACTATTTTCAGAGGCTTTAATTGCTTTGCTCTCTGCTGTGGCGGGCGGTGCAATACCTAAATTCCTCACTCACACTACCCATCCTTTAAGTTTAGCTATGATATAACATATCATATTGAGGATGGTCGGCCTAGGCAACCTCCAATATTGGGGAGAATCAAGCTTGAAGCCCGAATTCATCGGGAGTTCTGATAGCTGGAGGGAGCCCTGGTGAGGCGTATTGACCAGTGCCTGGCGCAAGTAGGTTATTCGGCGATATTCTTTTTAGCTGCAAAACTGTTTATCGCAGATTTCTTTCTTGCTGTCGTCGTAATTCACATTTTGTTCAGATTTGATTGGATCAAAATGATACAGTGTATCAATTGTGTATTTATGGTTTATCCCATTTGAGTGGAAAAGCCAGGGAAATAATGGCAATGATTGGCAGGGTTTAGCTAGGGGTGCAGCTTCGTGCCGGCCTGCAGCCGGGGAGGGTATGTTACTCTGTCAGCCTGCCGTGTTTATATGTGAATTTTCGGTGTACCGGAAAAGACAGGGTTAGCGTTGGGAAGTACCCAAAATTAACCTGTTATTTTTTAAATATTGCTGAGTAAATATGAAAATCAATAATTCTATTGTTTACGGGGTTGCAACTGCTGCATTATTTGCTGGAGCGAGTTGCGCCAGCCTCGCCGCAGAGAAAGAGAGTGTTTCGACTGAAGGCATGTGGCAACCTCACCAGTTGCCTGAGCTGTCCAAAGAGCTTCGGACTCATGGCCTGGAGCTGGACCCAGCCAGCATGACCAAGCTTACCGAATTTCCAATGAACGCGGTGATCAGCCTGGGGGGATGTTCCGCTTCCTTTGTCTCTCCCACGGGATTGGTGATTACCAACCACCACTGCGCCTACGGTTCAATTTCATACAATTCAACTGAATCCAAGGATTTACTGGCTGAAGGTTTCCTGGCCGGAGATTTGTCTGAAGAGCTGCCTGCTGCACCGGGCTCCCGCGTCTACGTCACCGTTGCAATGAACGAAGTAACGGACAAGGTTAACGAACGCCTGACAGATGAGATGGATGGTGCTGCACGTTTTGTCGCTATCGAAGAAGCGGAGAAGGCGCTGGTTTCCGAGTGTGAAAAAGATCCGGGCCATCGTTGTGAGGTCTATAGCTACTACGGCGGTTTGAACTACTACCTGGTTAAGCAGCTGGAAATCCGCGATGTGCGCTTGGTTCATGCGCCGGCGTCTTCGATTGGCAAATTCGGCGGCGATATCGATAACTGGATGTGGCCTCGCCATACCGGCGATTACGCTTTCTACCGCGCCTATGTTGGCAAAGATGGTAAACCGGCTGATTATTCCAAAGATAATGTCCCTTACGAGCCCAAGCACTATTTGCCTGTAGCGGCAAAAGGGCCTAAAGAAGGTGATTTCGTGATGGTTGCCGGTTATCCGGGGCGTACCAACCGTTATCGCACTGCCCAGGAAGTGGAAAGCAACTTCAACTGGTATTACCCAAACATGCAGCGGGTACTGGGTGAATGGTCGGAAACGATTGGTACGGCAACTGCCGACAATAAAGATGCAGAGTTAAAGTATGCAAGCCTCGTGGCAGGTTTGAATAATTACTCTAAAAACTTTACCGGTATGATGGAGGGTTACCAGCGCAGTGATCTATTGCAGCGTAAAGAAAAGCTGGAAAAAGATTTGCAAGCTTGGGTGGATTCAGACAAGGCCCGCGAGAAAAAATACCAGTCGACGATCGATGATCTTGAGGCGCTGGTTGTAGAAAAAGAATCAACCCGTGAACAGGACCTGGCCATCGATTATATGGATCGTTCAGCCATGCTGGGTGCCGCGAGCAAACTGTATCGATTGGCCAAAGAGAACGAAAAACCCGATGTTGAGCGCAAGCCGGGTTATCAGGAACGGGATCTAACCCGATTCAAAGAGGGCATGCGTCGTATAGAGCGCAGCTATCACCCATCAGTCGACAAACAGATCTGGCTTTACTTCCTGGACCGTTACCAGGCGCTCCCGAAGGAGCAGCATATAGCCAGCTTTGATCGTTACTTGAATATCGGCAAAGGCAATACTGACCTAGAGGCAACTCTCGACAAAATGTATAAGGAAACAGAGCTTTCCGATGTCGAGGTACGTGAAGCGTGGATCGGTAAAAAGCCTGAAGACTTCAAAGAGAGCAAGGATCCGTTTATCCAGCTGGCAGTGGCAATGTACGATGATATGCTTGCCCGTGAAGAACATGAGGAATCCATGAAAGGGCGTTTCGCCCAATTGCGCCCACAGTATATGGAGATGCTGATAGATTATTACCACTCCTTAGGTAAGCCGGTCTACCCGGATGCAAATAGCTCTCTTCGCGTGACTTATGGCCTGGTTAAAGGCTATGAGCCACCAGCTGGAACAATTAAAGAGGCAGCAGATGGTAATGACGGTAAACAAGGCTTTGTACCTTTTACAACCTTGCGTGGTATTAAGGCAAAGTATACCGGCGAGGACCCCTTTGATGCCCCCAAAGCTTTGATGGAAGCGATCGATAAGAAGAACTATGGCCGTTACTATGAAAAGCAGCTGGATTCAGTACCGGTTAATTTCCTAAGTACCGTAGATATTACGGGCGGTAACTCAGGATCTCCGACAATGAATGGTCGCGGTGAGTTGGTGGGAGTCGTATTTGACGGAACCTACGATAGCATCAATGCTGATTGGGACTTCACTGATAGTACCCGGGCGATTCATGTCGATATCGCTTATATTCTCTGGGTAATGGAGAATATTGACGGGGCCGGATACTTGGTTCGGGAGATGGGCCAGTAGCCGACTATAGTTGAGTTAACGTCCTCAAGTGAGCAATGCTCACTGAGGGCGTTATTCTTTGTAGGGTTGAATGTTATCCACTTCCATACTGTAAGCCGCAGTACCGAACTCACTCTCCATTTTTAGTGTTCTTAGTTTCCCTTCTATAGAGAAAGGCTCGTACAGAGCCTCAATTTGAACTCCCTCAGGAAAACGGCCATGGATAACCTGGTTTGGCGGTGGGGGTGGCAGATGAATACAGGCTCCGAAATAGGGCACAAAAAGGAAACGGGAAATCGTTAATTCGTCATTAAATTCAATCGGGACGATAAATCCAGCAATACGTATCTGTTGATTGTCGAACTCTGGTTTTATTCGAGTGGAAGTCAAAGCGGCTTGGTAACGGCTTTCATTTTCAGTCGTAGTGGTAATAGCTGATGTGTTAGGCATTGAGTCGGCAGCCGAGCCTTCAACAATATCATCTATGTATTCTGGTGGGTTGAGTAACGCATCCAGGTCATCTTTCGGGATTAACTCTTCCCAGCTGACTTCGCGATAATTGATACTTACTTGTTTGACTTGAGTATGTTCTGCAACTGGGGGCGAAACTGGACGAGTTTCAATTCGACTGTCACAGGCAGCAGCGAGTAGTGCGGTGGTCAGGGTGCAGGCTGCCGAAAGGGGAGTTCTGTTCATGGCTCGGATTTATTTACTATATAAAATGATGTGATATATCATTATATATCTGTTTGCAAAAATCCATGCTGCAAATGAGGTGCAAGATGAATGCCTTCACTACAAGACCTCAACTTGCTATTGAGGTGGAGCAGTTGCGCTTCGCTTATCGTAAAGGCCCGGCGGTTTTAGAAGTCCCCTATTGGTCGCTACCAGTGGGGGAGCAGGTGTTTTTACGCGGCCGCTCCGGTAGTGGCAAGTCAACGCTGCTGAACCTCCTGGCAGGCATTCTGGTTACAAAATCGGGGAGCCAAAAGGTTCTAGGCCAATCGTTGGGTGAACTGAGTGAGCGCAAGCGGGACCGTTTCAGGGCAAAACACATTGGAGTTGTATTTCAGCGATTTAACTTGATTCCCTATTTGAGTGTGGAGGACAACATTCGTGTCGCCACCCACTTCGCTGGTTTCCGGGGCGATTTTCGAGGCAGGGTTAGGGAGTTGCTAGGGGGCTGTGTTTGGGAGAAGAGGTTTTACCCAAGAAAGTGGTCCACTTGAGTGTCGGGCAGCAACAGAGAGTGGCAATTGTGCGTGCATTGATCAATGAACCGGAATTGTTACTGGTTGATGAGCCTACATCAGCTTTAGACCCCGAAGCGAGAGATGCATTTGTCCAGCTGTTGATGAATGCTTGTGAGCAAAAGAAATGCACACTGGTTTTTGTCAGTCACGATAGCTCCCTGGAACGACACTTCCCTTTGGTTGCGGATATGCGCGAAATAAATATTGCCTGGAAACTCAGGCCCGATTGGGATACTGCACCGGAGGCGTTGGCCGATGTTTATTAAGCTTGCCTGGCATAGCCTGATGCAGCGTAAGGGAAGTGTATCCCTGGCCGTTTTGTCTGTGGCAGTGAGTTTGATATTAGTGTTGGGTATCGAGCAGTTGCGAAGCCATACTAAAAGCAGCTTTGGTCGTACGGTGTCAGGGGTAGATCTTATTGTTGGAGCGCCCACTGGACAGCTAAATCTATTACTGTACAGCATATTCCATATCGGGAATGCCAGTAACCGTATTTCATGGGAGAGTTACCAGGAATTTGCTCAGCTCACGCAAGTTAATTGGGCTATTCCCCTATCCTTAGGAGATTCACATCAAGGTTATAGAGTTGTGGGAACCTCAACTGGATTTCTCGATCACTATCGGTATCGGAATAAGAGACCATTGGAGCTTTCAAGTGGCCAGAATTTTGTCGATGCTTTTAGTGTGATATTGGGGGCGGAGGTTGCTCGTGAGCTAGACTACCAACTCGATGACTCCCTAACATTAGCGCACGGCTTGGTTGGAACTCATTTTACTGAGCACGATGAAAATTCATTTGTTGTTAGGGGGATACTCAAACCCACAGGTACTCCAGTAGATCGAGTTCTGTACGTAAGCTTGGCAGGGTTGGAAGCGGTCCACGGCGCTGATGTGGAGCATGATGATCTGGTGCCAGATAACATTACTGCCTTTTTGCTGGGGCTTAATTCCCCAATGGCTACATTCCAGGTGCAGAGAAAAATTAACGAATACTCCAAGGAGCCTCTATTGGCAATATTGCCGGGCATTGCATTATCGGAGCTCTGGCAGATACTGGGAGGTATTGAAAAGATATTATTTTTTGTCTCTGCGATGGTTGTTTTAGCTGCATTACTTGGCTTGTGTATCTTGCTACTTTCTACGATGCGTGAGCGAAGATCAGAGATAGCATTGTTGAGGACTATAGGATCGGGCCCATTGTTTCTATTTTTATTGATCCAGGCTGAGGCACTATTGGTTTTGCTTTTAGGTGTTGTAATCGCAGTTGCAGGGCTTATATTAGGAGTCTGGCTGGTTGAGCCGCTGTTGGCAGATCAGTTTGGAGTTTATCTTGATGGATTTAGTATGGGCGAACATACAATCATGCTTTTGGGGGCAGTGCTTGTTAGTACTTTGATAGTAGCTGCAATACCCGCTATTAGTGCATGTCGGCAGGGTTTAAGAGATAGCCACTGGGTAGGTTGAGCGGATAATTAGGCGCGGTATGGAGTATTTTCCCTCGTGTTTATTTAAAAAGTACGTCCTTTTTTGGCCAGTAGCATCACTAAACTAATCGAAATTGATTGTTCAGTGATGCATTAGGGCTAATCTACTCCCTGCTGATTTTCTTGCTCCAAAAGCTTCTTCTTATCAATTTTACCTACGGGGGTAACTGGAAGGCGAGATAATACTTTGAGATGTTCTGGTAGCTTAAAGGTGGCCAGGCCTCTTTCGGTCAGGAAGTTGCGTAACATTTGTAGGGTGGGCGCATTATCTGCACATACAATAGCTGCTCCAACTTGCTCTCCTAGCACTTTATCCGGCAAGGGCATAACAGCTGCTTGTTGAATGCTGGGGTGGGCGAGTAGGTGCTCTTCAATTTCGTCGCATACAAATGTTTCCCCGCCCCGATTCACAACATCTTTGAGTCGCCCGGTAACTACAATATTGCCATTGTCCAGAATGCGTACACGATCCCCGCTGCGATAGAAGCCATCTGGGGTAAAAGCGCGTCGGTTATGTTCTTCTGCACGGTAATAGCCTCTCAGTGTATAGGGGCCGCGAGTGAGCAGCTCTCCTTCTTCTCCGGCTTTCACTTCCTGTCCGTACTCATCGACCACTTTTAGAGTATCGAGGGAGCTCATAGGTCTGCCTTGAGTATTGGTGATGGTTTCATCGTTATCTTCGTAGTGGGTGTAACATATCAAGCCTTCGGCCATACCGAATACCTGCTGTAGTGCACCGGGAAAAGCATCTATTGCAGCATTGGCGTCAGTTGGACTCAGCTTTGAGCCACCGACTTGCAGTAAGCGGAGAGAGCTTAAATCAGCATCTTCCCACTCTGTCGCTGCAGTCCAGACCTGAGCCAGTGCTGGGACCAGGGCTGTGGCGGTTACGCCGTAGCGCTCTATCAGCTCGAAGCAGTAGTCCGGGCTTGCATCTTTGGTGAATATTACCTGCCCACCCATGGATAGCGTGCCCAGAATGCCGGGGCAACCCAGTGGAAAATTATGGGCGGCGGGGAGTACTGCCAGGTAGATTTCATCTTTTCCTAAATTACAAGCGGCGGTAGCGCAGGTAATGTTGTAACGATAGTCATTGTGGGTGCGTGGAATAAGTTTCGGAAGTCCTGTAGTGCCACCGGAAACGAGGAATAAGGCTGGGGCGTTGGGGTCCACGGGAACTGGGGTGAAGCCTTGGCATTCTCTTCTGGGCAGGGGAGGGAATGTGTCATTTTCATCAGAGCTGTATATGCCTCGCAAGGTCGGAGATTGCGAAGCAATTTGTTCTGTCATGCTTTGACGGCTTTCACCACTTTCCGCTCCTGAAGTGATATAGATACTGGCACCCGAGACCTGTGCAAAATGGCATATTTCATTTTGGCGATGTGCAGGCAAAGCTAGTACAGGAACCAGTCCCGCTCGAAATAAGCCGAGCAGGGCTGTAATAAAACTGACCTGGTTGCTCCACTGGAGTATTGCTCGCTCCCCAGCTTTGTAGCCTTGTACCACCAGGCCTGCGGCAATACTATCGGCCTCGTTAACCAATTCTGTGTAAGTTAATTGATCCGATAGATCCCGAACTGCGCATCGGTTGGGAAAGTTTTTCGCATTACGCGTGATCAGCTCCCAAATAGGTTGGTTATCCCAAATTCCTTGTTGCTGATAGAAAGCCTCTAGTTCCTTCGGGTGAGGCGTGTAACCATTAAGTAAATTATTTTCCATGCTGGTCTCCTGAAATGTTTGGGTGGAGCAGGCGAGTGATTTTTTGAATCTTCTTTGGATTTCTAAATTAAGAATTAACAGTTAGTATTCACGGCTTCAAATTTCTTATTGAGATAAATTTATGTCCGGCGCTTGGCTACAGATTCCTCGCCCTCAACCTAAAGCGGCTATCCGACTTTTGTGTTTGCCTCATGCTGGTGGTTCAGCATCACTTTACCGGCCCTGGGCGAAATTATTGCCAGCTTCCATAGAGTTGGTTCTCGTATGTTTACCGGGTAGGGAGCAACGCTGTAATGAAGCTATGCCCGCAGATATGCAAACTTTAATTGCTTTGTTAAGTAGGGCTATCAAACCTGTCATCGATAAACCTTGGGCAGTATTTGGGCACAGTATGGGAGCTACAGTTGCTCATGAATTGGCTCTCTCCTTGTATCGCGAAAAATTGCGCGGTCCTGAACACATATTTGTCTCTGCGCGCGAAGCGCCACAATTTCAAAAGAGTGGAAACGTACACCAGTTGAGTGATGAGTCTCTCTGCCAACAACTTATTGAACTTGGTGGTACTGCCCCTGAATTATTAGAGATTCCTGAGTTAAGAGCCCTGCTGCTTCCCACTATACGCCAGGATTATCGATTGATCGAAACCAGCAAGATGTCCTCGGACCAACTTTTAGATTGCCCCATCACCGCGATGCTAGGACGGGATGATCCTGAGTTGAGCACCGATGAAGCTCGGGGTTGGCAGCAGTGGACCAATGGTGAGTTCCAATTGAAAGAATACGCAGGTAACCATTTTTATCTGTCAGATTGTCCCGATCTGGTTGTTGGCCATATTGTTCAGAAGCTCCGCTTGACCTAACTGCATGTGAAGTTAAGTTGGCCGTATAAAACCTTTCTGTTTCTTGTAACGCTATCAAAATCAATTGTCGGGAGAATAGGGCTGTTGAGCGGCTCTATATTCGCCATCGTTCAATAGATAGCGGATCTCTACTTCGATTAATTCGAGATCGCTATTTTTGATGATGTTCGAATTATTTCTCTTTAGTAACAAGTAGCACACAGTCTCTCCACCCTGATGCCCAAATCCAAAACAAACATCCCGTTGATTTCGAAAATGATATGTTATAACGTTTCATTATTGATGGGAAGATGAACAGCTTAGGTGATGGAGTTTCTATGCAAGCAACGAAGCTGCCAATGGAGTGTAAAAATCTGGATGAGATCCGCCAAGGTATTGATTCCATTGATCGCGAGATCATCAGGCTGTTGCGGCAGCGTATGGGATATGTTTTGTCTGCAGCGCAGTTCAAACCAGATGAAGCCAGTATTCCCGCTCCAGATCGGGTTGCGGCTATGTTGATTGATCGCCGTGGTTGGGCTGAGGAAGAGCAGTTATCTGCTGACTATATCGAGTTGCTTTTTTCTGGGATTATCCAGTGGTTTATCAAACAGCAAAAACTGCATTGGCGAACTGAGCGTGCCCTACATGCTGAGGAGGGTCTATGAAAGGGCGCTCTAAGTACGACGGACTGGAGGCCTGTTTGCAGGAAGCCAAGTCCAGGGTAAGCCAGGGGCAGCCAGAGGTTCTGGCATCATTTTCCTTCCCATGCCACAGGCGCGATCCAATTGGGTTGTTCGCTGCTAACTATCGACATGAACGAATAACATCTCTGTGGGGTACGCCCTCCAGTGACTTTTATGCCCTGAGTTTTGGCTCTGCCTACGAGTTTAGCTGTGCTCCTGGGAAATCCTGGTCTGAGATTCAAACTAATTGGCAAAAATTACAGGCTTCTTCTGTCGTGAGCGGGGGACATCAACCAATTTTGTGTGGTGGGTTTGCTTTTGATTACCAAAAAGACCCTTCAACGCTTTGGCAAGATTTTCCTTCAGGCGTGTTAACGCTACCTGAGTTAGCCCTTTATTGTGAAGCGGACCACAGTTATGTGGTAATAAATTTAATCGTGACTGGTCATACAGACTGCAGTCTCGCTACTGAGCAAGCCAAAGCGCGGTGGCAAGGCATCTTATCTCGTAATCCTGACTCCTCTACAAATGACAATTTACCGCTGGTGGAGAGTGATTTTAGTAATAGTGATACTGATCAAATGGATTGGCAACAGGGTGTTGTTGATGCGGTCGAATCAATTAAGCGTAACGAATTTCAAAAAGTGGTTCTCGCTCGTTCTGAAGCACTGAACGCGGATTGCTGCCCGGGAAGTATTCTCGGATATTTACAAGAATCTTACCCCGATGCCTATTTGTTTGCCTTTTCCCGCGGAAAAAGTTGCTTTCTTGGGGCTTCGCCCGAGCGCTTAGCGGCTGGTAAAGACGGGCGTATCAGTACCGTTGCTCTGGCCGGTAGCGCACCCCGGGGAAAAGATCCTGCAGCTGATTACAAATTGGGATTATCTCTGCTCGATAGTGATAAAGACCGCTTCGAACACGACCTGGTTGTTCAACATCTCCTCTCTATTTTACGTAAACACTGCCATCGTGTAGCGGAACCTGAACCGCCCCAGCTCTGTAAATTAAAGCAAATTCAGCATTTGCTGACGCCGCTAGAAGGCTTGATGAAAGATCGCGTAAATCTTTTGGATATCTTATCGGATTTACACCCAAGTGCCGCGGTGGGTGGCCTGCCGAGGAGAAAAGCGCTGAAGTATATCCGTGAAAATGAAGGCCTGGATCGCGGTTGGTATGCAGGACCTGTTGGTTGGCTCAATGCTGAGGGGGAAGGGGAGTTTGCTGTTGCGCTGCGTTCTGCGCTTTTTACCCCCGGCAGGGTCACACTATTTGCCGGTTGCGGCCTGGTTGAAGCCTCCCTTCCTACCCACGAGTATCGTGAAAGTTGCATCAAAATGCGTGTTATTCGAGACGCAATAAGGAGCGTATCTCTTGTCGCCGAAGCCGCAGAATAAATCAGAGCCAATCAGTCCGGCCAGTTTGTTAAAGGATTTAGTTTGTCAGGCTATTGATGCCGATATTAATGACATTAATCCGCAGGCTGACTTAATTGCGCTGGGGCTCAACTCAGTGCAAATCATGAGGATTGTTGGCCAATTAAGGCAGAAAAAGATCAAGGTGAAATTTGCTGATCTTATCGCGGTGCCTCGATTGGAAGCCTGGCTTTCACTACCTCAGTTGGCTATTGGAACTGAAGAAAGTACCAGTGAACATTTATCTGTGCCGGGCGCTTTTGATGAAATCACTCCCTTTGATTTGGCACCGATGCAACATGCCTATTGGATTGGGCGAGACCCGAATCAATATCTAGGGGGCGTTGCCGCACACTTTTATCATGAGTTTGATGGCCAGGAAGTAGTACCTGATCGATTGGAACAGGCTGTGCACTCCCTCTTCGAGCGACATGGGATGCTGCGTGTTCAAATCCTCGATGATGGCCGACAGCAGATTCCCGCTGAAGTGAGCTGGCCCGGTTTAAAGGTTCACGATTTCAGGCATCAGGCTGCCGCAGAAGCGGAGCAGAGTCTTATCGCTGTTAGGGAGCAACTCTCCCATCGGCAGCTGGATATATTGCAGGGTGAGGTTTTTGATGTACAGCTCTCATTGTTACCTGCGGAATTAAAAGCTGGCGGCACACGCCTGCATATTAATCTGGATATGGTCGCTGCAGATGCCTTTAGTTTGCGCGTGTTACTGAATGACCTGGCCAAGCTCTACCTGGAACCAGAGCAGTCTCTGGTTCCGTTGAATTACAGTTATCCGCGCTACCAGGCTGACCGCAGCGTTCTTCACTCAAAGGAAGAGCGCCGAGCTGAGAAGCAGCAGGCCAAAGAACACTGGCAGGATCGCCTGGCAGATTTGCCCGGCGCTCCTCAATTACCCACTGCGATAGGTACTGAGTCTAAAGACACTCGTCGCGTTGTTCGTCGCCACTATAGTCTGTCTGCTGATCGGAAAAACCAGCTAGCGGAATTTGCGAGCCGTCACGGTATTACTTTGTCCATGACCCTGGCAGCGGCGCTTGCCGAAGTGCTTATGGTCTATAGCGAAGAGTCAGATTTCCTGCTGAATCTCCCCCTGTTCGACCGGGAATCCCTGCACCGGGATGTCAACTCCCTGGTAGGAGACTTTACTTCTTCGATCTTGCTTGCCTGGCAGGGCAGCCAGAGTGGAACCTTCGTTGAGCGTGCACAGCGTTTACAACACAACTTCCGTCAGGATGTAGCGCACGGGAGTTATTCCGGCGTAGAGGTGCTGCGTGACCTCAGCAGGCAACAGGGACAAACGGTGTTTGTGCCGGTCGTCTTTACCAGTGCGCTTGGGCTGGGAGAATTATTTGGCGAGTCAGTTCGCAGTGCCTTTGGAGATGTCAACTGGATTATCTCCCAAGGGCCACAAGTGTGGCTGGACGTACAGGTTATGGAGCTCAAAGGCGGCCTGTCCGTAAACTGGGATGCGAGGGAAGCTGCTTTTGCTCCCGGCGTCCTGGATGGCATGTTTGCGGCCTTTACGCAGTTACTGGAATGCCTGATCGGCAGCCCGGAATTCTGGGCCCAGCCCATACCATCGCTGCTGCCAGCGGAGCAAAAGCAGCAGCGCCAGCAGGTAAATTCCACAGCCAAACCATACCAGCCTCACCAATTACACGAACATTTTTTTAGCAATGCTAAAAACTGCCCTGAAGCAGTGGCTCTCTATTGGAACGGCGATCAAATCCGTTACGGGGAGTTGGCCCACAGAGCTTTGGCAATGGCTGCGTATTTACAGCTTCAAGGTGTTGAGCCCGGTGATTTGGTCGGTATTTTATTACCCAAGGGGCCGGAGCAGATTGTTGCAGCCTTGGGCGTATTAGCGGCAGGAGCGGCTTATCTGCCGCTGGGTATAGACCAGCCACCGTTGCGTAGAGAGCGCGTACTCAAACTTGCTGGAGCCAAGCTGGTTATAGATAACTTGTCTGTGCTCTCCGGTGTTGCGCCTTTATCCCAGCCTGTTGTGGGAAAGGCAAAAGATCTCGCCTATATCATTTTTACCTCTGGCTCTACCGGTGAACCCAAGGGCGTCGAAATTAGTCACGGTAGTGCCTGGAACACCATAGCGGACATTAACGCGCGCTTTTCGGTTAATCAAAATGATCGCGTGCTGGCCGTATCAGCATTGGATTTCGACCTTTCCGTTTACGATATTTTTGGGCTCTTGTCCGCCGGCGGAGCACTGGTATTGGTTGAAGAGGAATCCCGGCGGGATGCTGAGCGCTGGCATCAGCTGGTGTGTCAGCATGGCGTTACTGTTTGGAATACGGTGCCGGCGCTGTTGGATATGCTGCTGACCACAGGTGGTGATACTCCAGCTGGCGAGCTGCGCCTGGTTTTAAATTCTGGCGACTGGATCAGCCTCGACCTGCCGGAACGATTAAAGCGCGTAAACCCCGGTTGCCGCTTTATCGCTTTGGGTGGCGCCACCGAAGCTTCTATCTGGTCGAACAATTTTGAAGTCAAAGAAGTTGATTCCTCTTGGCGATCTATTCCCTATGGTTACCCCTTGGCCAACCAGCAATTCAGAGTGGTGGATGCCCTGGGGCGCGATTGCCCCAACTGGGTGACAGGGGAGTTGTGGATCGGTGGTGCTGGCGTTGCTTTAGGGTATCGCGGTGCTCCCGGTATCACTGCAGCCCGTTTTGTGACAGACGAAGGTAAGCGCTGGTACCGCACCGGAGACTTGGGCCGCTACTGGCCGAACGGGTGCCTGGAGTTTTTGGGTCGCGTCGATAATCAGGTCAAGGTGCGTGGACACCGCATTGAACTCGGCGAGATTGAAGCGGCACTGACCGCGCACAAAGGGATTGCGCAAGCGGTCGCACTGCTGACTCAGCGAGGTGTGGTTGCGGTTGTCGTTCTGGAATCCAAATTATCGCAAGGGGCTATCAATCCAGAAAAGTGCTTTGTTGATTTGCAGCAGTTGCAGGCACCCTTGAACGACCTGCGGGAGTTCCTGACCCAACGATTGACCAGCGCCATGCTGCCCAGTGAGCTTTGCTGTCTCGCTGAAATACCGCTTACCGCCAATGGCAAAATTGATCGCGGCGGTTTACAGCAGTTTGCCGATGAATCCATAGCGCAACATCAGGCAAAGCAGAACCCACCGCAAGGTAAATTAGAGCAGCAGGTGGCTGCCATCTGGTGCAAATTTCTCGATGTTACCGATATAGCGCGGGACGATAACTTCTTCGCACTTGGGGGTGACTCCCTGTTAGCAACCCGTGTTGTGCGAGATCTGCGCGAGTCTGGCTTTGAAGGTGTCACACTGTCGGAATTATTTAGCCAGCCCAGCTTGGCCGACTTTGCTGCGACATTAGTTCAAGATCCAACTGAGAACCCACAGCGAAACAAAGGTACTACCGAAATTGCTGCTACACCCTGGCAATCGGATAAGGCCAATCGGTACGCCGCTTTTGAACCTACCGATGTCCAGCGGGCCTATTGGCTGGGAAGGGACCCAGAATTTGTTTTGGGTGGTATCGGTTGTCATTTTTATCGCGAATACGACGTTGTTGATCTCGATCTGGAGCGTTTGGAGTCTGCACTAAACGCGATGATTGCCCGCCATGAAATGCTGCGGGCTGTATTCGACAGCGAAGGTCGACAGCGCATCCTTGCCGATGTGCCGAGATTTTCCATCGACGTTACAGAGGTAGACCGCGATCCAGCTTCTGCTTTTGCGCAACTGCGACAGAAGTGCGCGGAGCAGGTGTTTGAGCCCAGCCGGTGGCCACTGTTTGATGTCCGTGCTGTGCGCTGTGGGCGCAATACCCGATTGGCTATCAGTTTGGATAATTTGATTCTCGATGCCTTCAGTATTCTGCTGTTTTATCGTGAGTTAAATGTTCTTTATCAGAGCCCTGAAACTCATCTACCTTCTATCGAACTCACTTTCCGTGACTATGTGCGCAATGTATTGCCGCAAACTACCGCCGTATTTGATAGTGATCTTCCCCAAGGTCCCCTGGCTGCCGCAAAAACCTTTTGGCAGCACAAACTATCGGAGCTGCCTCCCGCGCCCCAGCTACCCATTGTACGGGAGCCGGCATCCATTGAGCGCCCGCACTTTGTGCGTCATCAACAGCATATTGATAAAGGGACCTGGCAAAACCTGGTTGCGCGCGCGGCTGAGCAGGGAATCACGCCTTCGAGCCTCCTTCTAACCGCTTTTGCCGAAGTGCTTAGTCGTTGGAGCAGTCGCCCCGACCTGAGTTTGAACCTTACCCTGTTTGATCGCCGTGAAGTTCATCCGGATATCTATCGGGTAATGGGCGATTTCACCTCCCTAACCCTGGTGGGTTACCGGCCAGAGGCCGGTGACAGCTGGTTGGTGCGAGCGAAAAAAATACAAGGGGAAGTTGGCGCGGCCCTGGAACATCGCGATATTTCCAGTGTTAGCCTGATGCGGGAATTAGCCCGCCGGCAGAGCGACGCGGAAGCCACAATGCCCGTGGTCTTCACCAGCGCACTGGGTATTCCCGGTGGCACAGCGGCACCGGAAAATGGGCCCCTGCGGGAACCTATCTGGGCCCTGACACAAACGCCGCAAGTCTGGCTGGATCACCAGGTGGTCGAAGTTGAGGGTGGCGTTTTCTTAAATTGGGATGTGGTCGAAGCGCTTTTCCCTGAGGGGATGTGCGCGGAAATGTTCCAGGCCTATATCGGCTTGCTCCAATGGGCGGGTGACGCTGAATGGGATTCCACACCGCCTGATTTATTACCCAAGTCTCAACGGGATTTGAGAACCCAGCTTGAAAAGCGTACCGCAATTGACCCAACGGATAATTTGTCGCAGCGATTTTTCCAGCAGGTAAAAGCGAACCCTGAGAATATCGCCTTGTATTGGGGAGACGAAAATTCCCTGAGTTATGGTGTCCTGGCAGAGCGTGCTTTGCGCATCGCTGCCTGGTTATTGGAAAGCCAGGTTTCACCTGCCGAGGTGGTGGCCGTCAACCTGCCGAAAGGGCCCGACCAGATTGCCGCTGTTTTGGGGGTACTCGCAGCGGGAGCTGCTTATTTACCTGTCGGTATCGATCAACCGCAGGCCAGGCGTGAGTCAATGTTGCGCCGTGCCGAGGTAAAAGTGGTACTCGACCAAAGTGCAATTCATCAGGCCGAACAGTTCACTCCTATTGGTGAACCGATTTCTGAGCCTATTGCAACAGAAGCTGAGCAACTGGCTTATATCATTTTCACTTCCGGCTCCACAGGCGAACCCAAGGGCGTCGAGATCAGTCACGGTGCCGCCTGGAATACCATTGCCGATATCAACGAACGTTTCTCTGTTGATGAAAATGATCGTGTACTGGCCATTTCAGCCCTGGATTTTGACCTCTCTGTTTACGATATTTTTGGACTGCTATCGGTCGGTGGTGCGCTGGTCTTGATTGAGGAGGAGGACCGGCGGGATGCCGAGTGCTGGCATCAACGAGTATGTCACTACGGCATCACCATCTGGAATACGGTACCGGCGCTACTGGATATGTTACTCACTGTCGGTGCCGGTACACCGCCTGGCAAATTGCGTTTGGTATTAAATTCCGGCGATTGGATTGGCCTGGATTTACCGCAGCGCTTAAAGCAAGTACAGCCCGATTGCCGTTTTATCGCACTGGGGGGCGCCACTGAAGCTTCTATTTGGTCTAACAGTTTTGAAGTTGTAGAAGTAGATCCAAGCTGGCACTCGATCCCGTACGGATACCCCCTGGCTAACCAGAAATTCAGGGTAATGGATACCCAGGGGCGCGACTGCCCTGACTGGACAACGGGTGAGCTGTGGATCGGTGGTGATGGTGTCGCCATGGGCTATCGCGCGGCTCCCGAATTGACTGAAGCGCGCTTTGTTACGGTCGATGGTGAGCGCTGGTATCGCACAGGGGATCTTGGACGCTACTGGCCGAATGGATGCTTGGAATTTTGGGCCGCGCCGATAGCCAGGTCAAGGTCCGTGGCCATCGCATAGAGCTGGGTGAAATCGAAACCGTATTTAATCGTCAGATGTTTGTGCAGCGCGCACTGGTGCTGGCCACAGAACAACAGCTGGTCGCAGCTGTTGTGCTCGCACCCGAATGCCCACCAACGTTTAATACTGATGAATTGCGCGAGTACCTTCGCCACCACCTGCCGTCTTATATGATCCCGGACTTCATTGTGACTTTGCCGGAAATGCCCCTAAGTGCAAACGGCAAATTGGATCGGGCTTCAGTATTAAAACTCGTGCATGCAGTGGAAAAACCGCAACAGGAAAAAGTGGCTGAACTGGTGACGGATAACGAGCGCCTGGTAGCCCAGATTTGGCAGGAGCTTCTCAACCTGCCAGTAATAAACCGCGATCAAAATTTCTTTGAATTGGGTGGCGATAGTTTATTGGCAACCCGGTTTATCGACCGCTTAAAACAGCAACACCGCTTGCTGCTTCCCCTCAGACGTTTATTCGCCTCTCCGAGACTGGCAAATGTTGCCGGTGCCTTAAGTGCAATGGAACCGCTAGTGGATGTTGATCCCGATACGGTGGAAGAGGGTGTGATATGAGCTTGTTGACAATTTTATTTTTCAGCGATTGGACGGAGTTTTAACCCCATGACGGCTATGGAACTGATCGACGAATTACAAGGGCTTGGGGTGGAACTCTGGACCGAGTCTGAACAACTGCGCTTTCGTGCGGCCAAAGGCCTGCTGACGGAGCAGCACAAGCAGAGGCTGCGGGAACACAAGTTACAAATTATCGAAATACTGAGCGCGGCTCAAACAGCTGCTGGCAACGACCAGGACCTGGGAGTGGTGGTTGAGGCCGATAAAGATAATCGGCATGACCCATTCCCTTTAAGCGATGTGCAGACCGCCTACCTGTTGGGTCGACAAATTGCATTTGGCTACGGCGGCGTTGCTTGTCACGGTTACCTGGAGCTGGAATACCCGGGATTAAATCCAAAAGGTTTACAGGAAGCCTGGAACCAACTCATTGAACGTCACCCGATGTTGCGGGCGGTTATCGAGCAGGAGGGATACCAGCGGGTTCTCCCCCAAGTGCCGCACTACGAAATGAAAAGCCAGGACCTTACCGGTTTGGACGAAGAGGCCCTGGAGCTTGCCTTGGAATCGGTGAGAGATGAACTGGGCCACCGCAACTACCCCATTGGTGAGTGGCCCATGTTCGAACTGCGCCATACCCGTACAGATAAGGGCCATATAGTGCATTTCTCTATGGATGCACTGATTGCGGACTGGGCCAGTGCGGGCATTTTATTTAATGAACTCGATCTCCTGCTGTCTCACCCCGGTGCAGCCCTGCCGCCACTGGAAATTGATTTTCGCGATTATCTCCTGGCCGAACGAAGTCTATTGGACAGCCAGGGCTACCAAAATGATCGTCGCTACTGGTTGGATCGCCTTGAGCAATTGCCACACGCACCTGAGTTACCGGTTTTGCCGCCTGCTTCCGAGACTGAATCTGTACGTTTTAATCGCCATCACTACCGCCTGGACACGGCGCACTGGCAGACACTGAAGCAGCGAGCCGGTACTGCCGGCTTGACCGCGTCGGTAGCTGTTCTGGCTGCCTATGGCGCGGTATTGCAGCGGTGGAGCTGCCAGCCATGCTTTAGCCTGAGTCTTACCTTATTGAATCGGCTGCCCTTACACCCTCAGGTTAACCAGCTGATCGGTGATTTTACTTCGGTCAGTGTGTTGGCGATTGGTGATTCCAATGGAAAAACCTTTCGCGATTGGGCGGCTGGCATTGGCGAACAGTTGTTCAGTGATATTGATCACCGCTTGTTCTCCGGTGTGGAAGTACTGCGGGAAATGTCCCGTGCGCGAGGACCCGAGGCCGCATTGATGCCGGTGGTATTTACCAGTGCTATTGGCCTGGGAGATACCGAAAAACCTGCCAGCGGTAGAAAGTCCGGCAGGGGAATTACCCAGACACCGCAAGTCACCCTGGATTGCCAGGTGAGAGATGATGCCGATGGTCTGGAAATTAACTGGGACGTGCGCCAGGGCGTTTTTCCATCGGGCTTGGTGGAGGATATGTTCGCGGCCTTTACCGGCTTGTTAAATGAGCTTGCCGCTGGTGGCGACGGGCAATGGCTTAGCACATCTCCGGTTTCTTTACCCGAGTGGCAGCAACAGGAGAGGCATCAGGTTAATCAAACCGATGGGCCAGTTCCTTCAGAATTATTGCATCAGGGCGTATTTGCACAGGCTGCGGCAACGCCGGAAGCTACTGCCATTATTGATAGTAATGGCAGTGTGAGTTATGGCGACCTGGCGAAAAAAGCGGCGGGTATCGCCAAATCGCTGAGCAAAGAAGGTTTCCAGCTGGGTAGCCGCGTAGCCATTGCAATGCCCAAAGGGCGAGAGCAAATAGCGGCGACCCTCGGTGTGCTCCTGGTTGGTGGTATCTATTTGCCACTGGACGCGGCACAACCGGAAATACGGCTCAATAAATTGTTGCTCAGTGCAGAGGCGGAATACGTCCTGACACTCAGCGACCTCGCCAGCCAAATTAAGTGGCCATCAGAAGTGCAGGTGATCAGTGTAGATACCCTGGCACCTGAAGCCGAGATCCCGCTAGCCAGTGATGGTGACCCCGAGCAGCTGGCTTATGTTATCTACACCTCCGGTTCTACCGGCGAGCCCAAGGGTGTGATGATTAATCATCGGGCCGCTTTAAATACGGTGATGGATATTAATCGCCGCTTCGAAGTGAGCCCGGGCGATCGTATTTTGGGCTTGGCCCAACTCAGTTTTGATTTGTCGGTCTACGATATTTTTGGCCCCTTGGCAGCCGGTGCAATTTTGGTGTTGCCTGATCCGGCCCGCGGTGCAGACCCTTCACATTGGGCGGAGGTCATGGATGAGCACCGAGTGACACTGTGGAACTCTGTCCCCGCGCAGTTGCAAATGCTGGCCACCTATCTGGATACAGAGCCTCGGCCGCTGCCCGAATGGCGATTGGCAATGCTATCGGGAGATTGGATTCCGGTTACTTTACCGGAACATATCAGGCGCCATGTGCCCGCACTGGACCTGATCGGCATGGGTGGGGCTACAGAAGCAGCAATCTGGTCCAACTACCACCGTATTGAGCGAGTCGATCCTGCCTGGAGCAGTATTCCCTATGGCGTGCCGCTGACGAACCAGGGTTTCAGGGTGCTGGATAGCCAGTTGCGCGATGCCCCTGTGTGGGTGGCAGGTGAGCTGATGATTACTGGCCTGGGGTTGGCCGATGGTTATCTCGGTGATGCGGCCCTCTCTGAACAGAAGTTTTTCTCTCACCCGGTGGATGGCCAGCGCCTTTACCGCACTGGCGATTTGGGCCGCTATTTGCCCGGTGGCGAACTCGAATTCCTGGGCCGTGAAGACGGGCAGGTAAAAATTCGCGGACACCGTATCGAACTGGGAGAAGTGGAGTCTGCATTATTGGCCCACCCCGCAGTATCAACAGCAGCGGCGGTAATTGAGAGGAAAGAGGGCGGCTCGGGAGCGGACTTAAATCTGTTGGGCTTTGTAGAAAGTCGTCGCTTGGATGATACCGAGCCGGCGGTTATCGATCCCGAGCTGGTAAATTCAGTGCGTCAGTTTGCGCACTACCAGGCCGGTGAGCCGGAAGCTGTCAGTGTCGGCGACTATGTGCAGGCGCTTGAACAAGCGGCCCTGTTGTCGATGCTTCACGGCTTGATGGGCCTGGGGGCTTTTACAGATTGCGAGCAGGGATACAGTGCAGAAGAAATTCTTTCACTAGCGGAAGTCCACGAAAAGCATCACTGGCTGGTGCGTCGTTGGTTGGACCTTCTCGTTAATGCGAAGCTGCTCAGCTTATCCACTATCAGCGCCGCTGCTGAGGGAAAATATACGCGTACCCGGGCAGTCGACATCTCTGCTGTTGATGAAGCGTGGAGGCGCGTTGAGCAGGGAATTGA
This sequence comes from Microbulbifer sp. MLAF003, assembly GCF_030012965.1. Classification (NCBI taxonomy): domain Bacteria; kingdom Pseudomonadati; phylum Pseudomonadota; class Gammaproteobacteria; order Cellvibrionales; family Microbulbiferaceae; genus Microbulbifer; species Microbulbifer sp. MLAF003. The sequence continues at coordinate 2,557,869 of NZ_CP120232.1, read as the reverse complement.
AAGCGGTTTTTGTAATCGGGAATTCCTGCAATATCACCGGGATCATGTCGAGTTATTACCCCAGTTACTAGCGAATCAACAAAACCCGTTTGAATTGTTGTTCCCCCAGGGCGACCAGCAGGTGGCTTTGTCCCTCTATCGGGACGATCTTATTGCCCGCTATAACAATGCCGCCGTTGCCGCATTAATTAACCGCATTGCCGCCCAGAGCGATAGAGGGTTAACCGTTCTTGAGTTGGGTGCTGGCACAGGGGCTACCAGTGCGTCGGTTATTCCCATGTTGGATGGATATGACGTTGACTATCTATTTACCGACATGACCGCATTTTTCCTGACTGAGGCTCGCCGCCAATTTAAAGAGTGGCCTTGGGTACGGTTTGGATTAATGGATCTCAATACAGACTATCGCGCCCAGGGTTTGGCGCCCAATAGTGCAGATGTCATTTTATGTGCCGGGATGCTCAACAGTACCCAAGATCCAGAGGCGGCTATTGCCAGTGCAGTCGAATTGCTGGCGCCCGGAGGCTGGTTAATCCTGACTGAGCCAACGGTGGATCATGCCCATATCCTGCTCACCCAGGGTTTTATGATGGACCCGGCTGGCGATGATCGCGCTTGTGGTGCGACCAAGTTCCTTTCTATCGAAAAATGGCAATCACTGCTAAAAGCCCATGGTGCTGGCCAAGTGCTCTGCCTGCCGGAAGATGAGCATCCTTTGTCGGCTTTTGGTATGAACTTATGGGCCGCGCAGATGAAAACTGATCGGCAATATTTGAGTGCCGGGAAATTGCGGGACTTTTTAGCGAATAGATTGCCCGCGCATATGGTGCCCGCCCATTTACAAGTTCTCGACCAGCTGCCGCTCACCGCCAATGGCAAAGTCGATCGCAAAATGCTGGCCGGTTGGCGACCTGCGACTGGCGATGCACAAGAGGCTGCGCACTCAGAACAGATGGACCCTCTGGAAACGGCTCTGTGCAAACTCTGGGCTAATGCACTGGGCCTCGATAATGTGGGCCGACAGGACAGCTTTTTCGATCTCGGTGGTGACTCGCTGATTATGGCGCGGGTTGCAGGGCGCTTGTTGGAAGAGATTCCCGAGGCAAAATCGTTCACTTACGACGCCTTGTTGCGCCACATGCTCAATGGACCAACCGTTGCGGCATTGGCCAGAGCACTGAGAGTCGAGCCGGGTGCCGTTGCCGACGAGCAGGCAGACACGGATAGCGACAATCTGGTGGCAACTACCCGCGAGGGCAGCAACTCCTTGATGGTGCCTTTCAGCCATAAAAGCGAGGGTAAAGGGGTATCCAAAGAAGAGTCGCCGGTACGGATTATGTTCCATGCCGCCCTGGGTACCCTGGATTATTTCCAGCACCTGGGCAAAGCGCTTGCGGCCCAGGATTTGGGCCAGGTATTCGGGATTGCTGTCGCCAATACAGAAACGTATCTGTCCATTGATGCCAAAGAATTAATCGAGCGCACCGCCGATGATTACGCCCAAAGAATCATCGACGAGGGCTATCAGCGTTGCCAGTTAATTGGTTACTGCCTGGGCGGTCTGCTGGCAACGGAAGTTTCGCGCAGACTGCTGGAGCGCGGTGTCGATGTGATTGACCTCAGCCTGATCGACAGTATCCCAATGTTTGTCGATACCGATGAAGAGCTGGCTTTCGAAGCGATTTTTGCCCCCAACCTGAATCTCGACCCGGTAAAAGCGGTATTTGGTGAGCATATCGAGAGCGAAGATATTTCCCGCGCGATCGAGACCTTAATGCAGAAACACAACGGTCGTGTTCCCGCCGGTGCAATGGCAGAACTCGACGGTGATGCCGGGCTTAAAGCTGTAGCGGAAGCCGTGCGGCAACGCTCTCAACTCACCCAGGAGCAGCGCCTGGCCGATTATACCGAGATGGCCTCTGCCCGGGCGGGTGTGCCGGTTGAAGCTGCGATGATACCGGGACTTTTCCGGGTGTGCCGACACAGTATGCGCGCTGCCTGTTTTGATCTGCCTCCCTATATTGGCGATATGACCTACTTGCGCTGCCAGGAAGAGCAATCCTTCGGTGTCACCGCCGGCGTAGGCCATATGGCTGCGCCTTATTGGCAGGATGTTTGTCTGGGTGACTTTGAATTAATTGATGTGCCGGGCAATCACTTCAGCGTGATGGAGCCGCCGCAGGTTGCCACTGTCGTTGAGCACTTGGCAAAACCATTACAGTGCGGTAAAGCGGGCAAATAGATGGCTGAGCACATTTTGCCAAAGACCAACTTGCGAAAGTCCAACCTGCGGGAACTGATGCGTCCATTTCGTGGCCTTGTATGGCTGGGGGTGGCGCTCGGTGCCTGTGGTGCGCTCACTTCACTGATTCCTTTTATCGGTATTGTTGAGCTGACTCGCCTGTTCCTGGCGCCCGGTATCAGTGGTATCGCCGAGGCGATTATTCCCATTGTCTTCGCGATAGTTGCCGGGCTGGCGATGGGTTGGATCTGCACCGTGATCGGTTTGTGGTTAACCCATATTGCGGACCAGCGTATGCAGGCGGAATTGCGACGGGCCCTGGTGCGAAAATTGGGACAGGTGCCCCTGGGTTGGTACAGCGAGCACACCTCCGGCGCGGTGCGTAAAGCGGTGCAAGACGATCTTGATGATCTTCACCATATGGTTGCGCACCATCAGGTGGAGTTGGCCGCTGCATTTGCACTGCCATTGGCGGGCCTGGGTTATTTAACCTGGCTCGACTGGCGCTTGGCCCTGTTGGCTGTACTCACCTTGCCAGTTTATCTGCTGTCCTACGCCTGGATGATGCGTGGTTTCGGGGAAAAAATGCAGCAGTTGGATAAGGACTTTGGTCGGGTCAGTGCTGCGATTGTTGAATTTGTTCACGGTATTGCGGTGGTCAAGGTTTTCTCGCAAACCGGCCGCGCCCACAAAAATTACCAACAGGCCGTCGAGGATTTCAGTCGCCGTTACACGGGCTGGGTGACACCGCTTGTCCGTTTGGAGGCTGTAACCTCTCTGGCCTTGTCTGTGCCAGTCATTATGTTGGTGAGTCTGGCCGGAGGCGCTTGGCTGGTGGTGAATTCAGGCATTCAGCCGATTGATGTTCTCGCAACAACGCTGATCGCCGTGATGATTCCCCAGACGATTCTCACCTTGAGTCAGGGGCTGACCGCCCAGCAAAAAGCCAAAGCTGCTGCAGGCAGGATCGATCAATTATTGGAGGTTGCGCCCCTGGCTGTTACCTCTGAACCCAAAGAGCCCAAAGATGCGGGGCTGCTCTTTAAGCAGGTCAGCTTTGCCTATACCCAGGATCGGCTGGTATTAAGCGATATTACTTTGCGCTGTCGCCCCGGTTCGATCACAGCTTTGGTTGGGAGTTCCGGTGCCGGGAAATCCACCCTGGCCAAGCTGGTGCCCCGTTTTTATGACGTGACTCAAGGTGCTGTACTCCTGGGGGGCGTCGATGTCCGTGATATTGCACCGGACAATTTATATCGACATGTGGGTTTTGTACTTCAGGAGACCCAGCTGTTGGCTGGCACTGTGGCAGACAACCTGCGCCTTGGGCGCCCGGATGCCAGTGATCAGGAGCTGGAGGATGCAGCGCGCAGTGCCTGCATCCATGAACACATTTTAAGTTTCCCCCAAGGTTACCAGGCGGTTATTGGCAAGGATGCCTTTTTTCTGGTGGAGAAGCGCAGCGCTTAAGTATCGCGCGCACGCTTTTAGCAGATGCCCCTGTGTTGATTTTGGATGAAGCCACAGCCCATGCTGATCCGGAGTCCGAAGCGCAAATTCAGCAGGCATTATCCTGCCTGGTGCGTAATCGCACGGTACTGGTGATTGCCCATAAGCTGCACACCATCACCGGTGTTGACCAGATTGCGGTCCTGGATGGTGGCCGCTTGGTTGAATGCGGAAGTCACCGACAACTGTTGGCTGAGGGCAAGCACTACGCGGAACTATGGCGTTTGTACAACAGTGCCGAACAGAGTGAAAAAGCAATGAGTGGTGAGGCTCAGGTTATTAGCGGGGTCTCATCATGATTCGCAGTTTGCTTGCCATTCTCGGACCTGCGTATCGCCGTGAAGTTGGCATTTATGCGGTATGGCTTCTCGCCTATGGGGTTTTGCAGGGAATCGCGGTGACACTTCTGGTGCCTCTGCTCAGCTCACTGTTGGCCTTTGAGATGCAGGCGGTTGGCTTTTGGTTGATCGCTCTGTTCTCGGTTGTTGCGATCGCCTGCGTTGCCCGTTACCAGCAAACCATTAAAGGGGCTGCGCTGGCCATTCTGGTATTGAAAACCCTGCACAATCGATTGGGTGAACACCTCTCTCAACTTCCTCTGGGTTGGTTTAACTCCGAAAAAGTGGGTCGTGTATCCCGCAGTGCAACCGGGGGCACCTTGATGGTGACCAATATCTTTGCACATCTGCTACCCCCTGTTGTCAGCGGCGTTGTCACTCCGCTTACCGTGGGGGTGGCGATGTTGTGGTTTGACTGGCGCTTGGGGCTGACCGCTTTGTTGTTTGTGCCCCTGATTTATATCGGCCATCGCTGGTCCGCCCAGTGGATAGGCGCCATGGAAACAGAAGTGGATGCTGCCGGTGCTCGCGCCAGTAGCCGGGTGGTGGAGTTTGCCCGCAACCAAGCGGTACTCAGGTCTTTTGGCAAAAATGTCAGCGGTTATCCCCCGCTGGAAGAGGCGATTGCCGGGCAAAGCAGAGCCGCTGGGTCCATGTTACGGCAGACCTTCCCCCGTTTGTTTGCCGGTGGATTTATGGTGCAACTCGCCTTTGCCGCAGTGATTGCCGTGGGTATTTGGCTCACGCTCAATCAACAACTTCCCCCTATTGAATTGGTGGCTTTGCTAGCTTTGGCGGCCCGATTTACCGGTCCTCTGGCGGAACTCGCCGGGCGCAGTGGTCTGCTGCGTATGGCCGGTAATGATTTACGCAGGCTGGCCGCTATCTTTTTTGAACAACCGCTACCAGAACCACCGAGATCTCAGCCATTTACCGAGCAGATCGGATTGGTTGAATTTTCACAGGTGGATTTCAGCTACGAGCCGGGACAACCGGTATTGAAGGATCTTTCCTTTAGGGTTTCTCCGGGTACCACCACAGCGATAGTCGGAGCATCAGGCTCCGGTAAAACCACCATCACCCGTTTGTTGCTGCGTTTTTTTGATACCGACCAGGGCCAGGTAAAAGTGGGCGGGGTGGATGTGCGGCAACTGCGCACAGAAGACCTGATGCAGCATATCTCTATCGTTATGCAGGACGTGTACCTGTTCAGCGACACCCTGGAAGCGAATATTCGCTTGAGCTGTCCCGAATCCAGTCAGGAAGAACTGGAACGTGTGGCGAAACTGGCTGGCGTGGATGAGATTATCGAGCGCTTGCCGCAGGGGTGGCAGACCCAGGTAGGGGAGGAGGCGCTGCACTTTCCGGTGGCGAACGCCAGCGGGTCTCTATCGCCCGCGCCCTATTAAAAGCCGCACCGATCGTTGTACTGGATGAAGCAACAGCGGCGCTGGACCCGCGCAATGAAAAATACCTGAACAGCTCCCTGAGGCAGTTACAACAGGGTTCCACTCTTATTGTGATCGCCCATCAATTATCCACCGTGATGAATGCAGACCAAATTATCGTACTTGATGCAGGTACTGTGGCCGAGATTGGAAATCACCGGGAATTGTTATCCCTGCAAGGCCTTTACGCACATTTTTGGCACCAGCGCAGCCGTGCAACTGGCTGGCAACTGGTTGAGACCGATACGGAGGTAAGCTTGTGACAATTGCGATTTTAGGTGGCTACGGCGATGTGGGCGCAGCCGTTACCGGCTATTTACAGTCCCTGGAAATGGGGCCTTTGCGTATCGGTGGTCGCAATGCACATAAACAGCCGCTATCCAGTAATTCAGTTATTTCCTATCAGACGGTGGACTACCTGGATACAGCCTCACTGGATCAGTTTGTATCCGGTTGTAAGGTTCTGATCAATTGCGCAGGACCTTCACATTTAATTGGCGACAGGGTTGCCAGGGCTGCGGCACAAGTGGGGGCAGCCTATATCGATGTTGCTGGCGATGAGGCTCTCTATGAGCAACTCGATTCACCCTATTACCAGAGTAGTGGATTGATCGCAGTTTTATCAGCCGGCTTACAGCCGGGGCTGAGCAGCTTGCTACCACGCTGGCTGGCAGAGCAGGAGTTTTCACAGGTAGAGAGCCTGACCAGTTATTTCGGCCTGCGCGACCGGTTTACCGATGTCGCCGCCGATGATTATTTGCAAGGCGCCAACGAGCAGCACAGCAAGCCCTTAGCGGCCTGGCGTAATGGTCGCCGTTTGAACGGTGTACTGAAACGCCGCTCCGATGTGGAGCTGCCTTTTTTCCCAGACACAGCCACGGTTCTCCCCTATTTAAACAGTGAAAGCGAGCGTTTGGCCCGGGACTTATCCCTCTCTGAAGGCGATTGGTATAACGCGATTACCGGCTCTCATATCTTGTCGGCATTTAATAGCGCCCATGGTTTGAGTCGCGACGAAGCGCGGGCAGCACTGTGTCGGGCCAGTGCGCTGGATCTGGCGGGGCGCCATCCTTATGTGGTCATGCTTTTGCAGCTTACCGGTAAATACAGCGGGCAAGAGCGCACTCGCACGGCGGCGTTGCGGGGCACCGGTAATGCAGATCTAACAGCAGCGGTAGCCGCAGTTACCACTTTGGCTGTACTTCGCGATGAAATCCCAGCGGGTTGTCACTACTGCGCCCAAGTATTGCCGCCGGCGTCAGCGATGGAGCGCATGTCGAAGATTGGGGCATTCAGTTTTTTAACCACCCTGGAAACAAGTATTGAAGATATGGAGTGCCTTGAGGAGGGAGCCATTTGAAAAACCTAACACCTCCAACTGCCAATACCGTCCATGAGGCTGGGCTGGCAGCTCTACCTGCTGAGCTGACGGTAGACAGTGGTTTGGCACAACTGCCTGCTGCAATGCAGAGGCTGGAATTCATCAGCCTGTGGGCGATTATGGAGTTGCTTTCTTCCAGCGGCGCGTTGACCGCCGAAAATGTCGGGCGCAGCAGTGACGAAATTATTAATACACTGGGTGCCGCTTCCCGACACCACTGGCTGGTTCGCCGCTGGCTGGTGGCCTTGGTTGAACGGGAGTTTTTGAAGCTCAGTAATGGCTACTACTCCTGGGAGCAAATTCCCGAGAGTGCAGCTGGTGCAGATAAATTACCGGAGGCCTACGAAGCGTTGGGATTTCCCCGGAAATGGCTCAATCTCATCAAAAGCTCCTCAGGCATTTGGCTGAACTGGTGCGGGATCAGGTCTCCATTAATCAACTGCTGTTCGAGAATGGAGAAATACTAACGGCATTGGCCGCCTACCAGAACAACTGGTTTACGACTTATCTCAATTATGCGGCGGCAAGCATTGTAAAACAGGCTGTTAAACCTGGCCCTATGTTAAGAGTGCTCGAATTAGGCGGCGGCGCGGGTCTAACCACTGCTGCAATTTTAGATACTCTGGCTGGCAGGCCGATTAATTATCGCTTTACTGATATATCGCCTCTATTCACCACCGCTGCCCAGAAGAAATTCCGCAATCACATCGGTTTGCGTTGCAGCCTGCTCGATATCAATGCGGATTTCACTGCGCAGTCAATCCCAGCAGCCAGCACCGACATTGTTGTGGCTGGCAATGTTTTGCACAACGCCGCTCATATTGGCCAGACCTTACAGCGTATTCGTCGTTCTCTGGTCACCGGTGGTTGGTTGCTGTTTAGCGAGTCCACTCGGGAAAACCACGCCATGTTAACGGCAATGCAGTTTCTTCTTTCCCCCGCAGAATCGGAGTCGTTGCTGGGGAGTGAAGACCGGAGAGGGGGAACCGACCAGGTGTTTATCGACAGCACAGCATGGCAGGAAGAACTGGTTGTGGCCGGCTTTGAGGTTAAGTGCTTCTTACCTGCATCGACATCGCCATTATCGGTCGCGGGTCAGACTCTATTTTTTGCAAAAGCTGTTTAAGGGGCTGTGATGAAAATCGAAGTAATAACAGCGGAAATCATATGTGGGTTAGAGCAGTTGGGAGAAACGCCTGCACTATCCCTTGATGGCCATGAGTGGAGTGGTAACCAGGTACTGGCCTGGACAAAAGCTGTTGCAGAAAACCTGAGTGAGCAGCTGGATATTTTGCAAGGTAAAGCACTGCTGTTACCTGCCAATAGTTGCAAAGAAGAAGTTCGACTGCTTTTGCACTTGGTGGCGCTAAGGTTGGGGATCGGGTTTGAAAATGAAGCCCCGACTAATGCAGAGGTTGAGCCCCTGGCAATTAAGGAGCCTCTGAATAACTCCGTGATGCTTCTGGCTTGCAGAGCGGTTCACAATCAAGGCGCGGCTTCGCAGGAATGTCTAGACCTTTCAAGAAGTCGCAACGCGGAGTGTGAATCGCTCTGCAAGCCCCGAAGGGCGGGCCTTGAAGGCCGCACCTGCTGCGTTGCAGCTCTTGCCAAGGGCTACGGCCATTCGCGGCGAGCTGCGCCTAACATCTGCAGCCTTCAAGACCCGCAGAGGTATTACGGAGTTATTCAGAGGCTCCTTCAAGTACAAACCCCAGATTTATTGGGAGTCGTTCAAGAAGAACTTTCCCTGTTGTTAACAGACAAGGGGATGATAGAGGCTGACACCGCTGAAGCAAATTTCACACTGTATAAATCCCAACAAGAGTCGCTAAGGGCTCTTCAGGGCAGGGTAGGGGTATTTTCCCCTCTCAATAAATTTGCCCGATTTGCCATTTTTGCGGCATGGAGTTGTGGGCTTGCTGTCTACTTGCAGTCGCCTGAAATCAATCCCGCAAAAGCACTGGTCGTTTTGGAGCGCTCGGGGTTTAGCGGAGTAACACTGCCGGCAACTTTATTGAAGGGATTGGTCGCACATCCCGCAATTGCCCTGACAAACCTGAAAAATCTGCAATGTCTGCTCTATGAAACCGAAGTTTTGTTGCCACAGCCCTTGTTGCAGAATGCTCGGCGCTTATTAACCAGTGATATAGCAGGTTGGGTCTGTAGCGAGACGGGTATAGAACCTGTTGCAAAGGCGGAGCAGGCGTTAACCCAAAAGCTTGAGGCCATCACTGAGAGCGTTGCGAAACACCCCGCCGTTGCCAACTCTTTCACTGTGCCCCTAACCGGGGGCGACCGCTGGGCTGTGTTTGCACAAGCTAAGGTACAGGAGAAGATACAGGACAAGCCTGGCATGCCCGATATGGCTGGGTTATTTGAAGGAATTAATACCGAGCTGGATACAGAATTTGCCCATATTGACTTGGAACATGCGGTAAAGGTTATCGAACAGCTTAACGCTACCGCTTTGCTATCTATGCTGAATGCCTTTAGTCACCTGGGACTGTTTTGTGATCAGCACTCAGTACACAGTTTGGCAGAGATACTCGAAATCCCACCGGTTGCTCAACAGCACCGAGCCTTGATTAAACGTTGGGTTAGGGTTTTGCAGGAGCAACAGTTACTTAGTGCTGACGGTGACAGCTGGCGTGTCGAGGTTGATCCTGATAACTACAGTGATACCGCTCTTGCCCAGGCCTGGGGTCAATTGGAACAGGATTGGCGAGCACTCTCTGGAGCAAGCAAAACGATCGATTACGCCCGCGCTAATGCGGAGCAATTACCAGATCTGATTCGAGGCAAAGTCCAGGCTGTGCACCTGCTGTTCCCCCGTGGTAGCACTGAGTTGGCGAGTGCGCTCTACCGGGAGGGTATCGCTGCCAGGTACCAACAGCGTGCAGTCAGTGCTTTATTGAAGTCCATTTTAAATAACCGGGAAGGGCAGCCACAGCCCCTGAAAATTTTAGAGGTTGGTGCAGGCACCGGTGCGACAACCCAGGCCCTCTTGCTCGTGTTGGACGGTGCCAGTGGTCATACCCAGTTTGATTACCAGTTCACGGATATATCTTCGGCTTTTCTCGATAGCTTTTTTGCACAACATGGTGATCAGGAGCAACGCCCCTGGTTACACCGTGGTTTGTTTGATATTGACCGTCCGTTGCGGAGCCAGGGATTTTCTCCCAATAGCTTCGACGTAATTATTGCCGGCGGTGTTTTTAATGCCGCCCATAACACAGATGCCTCACTGCGAAGAGTAGCTGAGTTATTGCGTCCGGGAGGTTGGTTCATTATGACCGAGCCAACCAGTGAGGAGTTCTGGGTAATGGCTTCACAGGCATTTATGTTGGTTGATGCCGTCGACGAGCGCACGGATTCCGGTGCAACATTTCTGTCACTTTCCCAGTGGCACAATGCCCTGGATGCTGCCGGATTAGAGTTGGCTATGGATTTGCCAGTATCTGAACACCCCCTTTCCAGGCAGGGACATCGCTTCTTTGCCTGCAGAGCCAAACAAAATCAAATGCGCCTGACGGCAGATTGCCTGGCCGAATATATCGATCATATTGATTCAGATATTTGTATCGAGGTTCTGGACCAACTGCCTTTGGCGCTTGATGGTGAGGTAGACAGCGCCCAGTTGCAGGAATGGGCCCAGTCCATGGGCAGTCATCAGGGAGATTCGTCCTATGGGAATTGATAAGCGCAAGCGGGTTGTCGTTGCAGGGACAGGCTTTGGGCGTATTTATCTCGAAGCCCTGACATCCACTAAATTACCCGGTCGGGATTATTTTGAATTGGCCGGTTTACTGGCTCGGGGCAGTGATTATTCCAGAAAGTGTGCCGAGCAATATGGGGTGCCGCTTTATACCGAGGCTGAGCAAATTCCCGATGACATCGACATAGTGTGTGTTGTTGTTCGTTCTGGGGCCACGGGGGGCGAGGGTTCTGAATTGGCCCAATCGCTACTCAAGCGGGGTATTCATGTATTGCAGGAGCACCCGGTCCACACCAAAGAAATTACTGCAAACCTGCTGGCAGCAAAGCAGGGAAATGCGGCTTACGCGGTTAATACGCTATATCCGAATTTGCGTCCCACCAGGCAATTTTTGGCGGCGGCCGAATATTTGCGCCGGCACCAGCGCCTGGAGATGGTCGATGCTATCTGCAACAGCCAGATGGCCTATCCGCTGCTGGATGTAATTGGCCGCGCGGTAGGCGGCCTTCGCCCCTGGTCTTTTAGCGAGCCGGTACAAGCGGAAGGGCACCCTTTTCAAAGTTTATCGGCCACTCTTGGCGGAGTGCCCTTGACGTTGCGCATACAAAATCAGGTGCACCCACAAGACCCGGACAATCATTCCCTGTTACTGCATCGACTTGCCATAGGTAGTGAGGGGGGTGTTCTAACCCTGGCTGATACCCACGGCCCCGTGCTGTGGAATCCAAGGCTGCATTCACCACGGGATCAAACAGGCAGGCTGATACTTAGCGGTGAGGGTACCGAGCGATTGGCGGTGCCCAGCATGGTAACCCTGGGTGATACGGACATGCGCAGTTACCACGACATTTTTGCCCTCACCTGGCCTGAGGCCGTTATCCAGGCTCTGCATTCCCTTTGCGCCGATATCGCGCAACCTGAAAGACGCAGACAGAGCGGCCAGTGGGCTTTGAGTGTTTCGATGGCATGGAGTGATTTAACCGCGCGTATCGGTATGCCGGCATTAATCCAGCCCGGGGAACCGGAACCAGTATCAGTGCAGGCGCTTACCGATATTGTTCGCCAGGCTTGCGACTAAAAGACAACGCAAATAGCAAAAAAAGTGATTACGGAATTTTTACTTATAAACGGGGTTAGGAGGAGAGATGCAAAAGCAATCAGGGTTGATCGTTGAAGGGCTCTTTAAGACTTATAAAAACGGGGTGAAAGCGCTAAACGGTGTTGAATTGGAAGTTGGCCCCGGAATGTATGGGTTGCTAGGGCCGAATGGCGCGGGGAAAAGTAGTTTGATGCGCACTTTGGCAACCCTGCAAACACCAGATAGTGGTCGGATTATTCTCGATGGTGTGGATGTTCTGGCAGACCCGGATTTTATGCGCAGTAAATTGGGTTATTTGCCGCAACATATTGGCGCATACCCCGGGATTGCCGCACGGGCATTACTGGATCGTTTTGCCTGGCTTAAAGGTTTTACCCAAACGAGCGCACGGCGCCGCGAAGTGGACAGGCTTTTGGAGCAGGTCAATTTGGCCGATGTGGCCGATCGAGCTGTATCAACTTATTCCGGCGGCATGTTGCGCCGCTTTGGTATTGCTATTGCACTTATCGGTGAGCCGCGCCTAATTATTGTCGACGAACCCACAGCAGGCCTGGACCCCGCGGAGCGCAATCGCTTTCACTGTGTTTTGGCGGATGTCGCGGCGGATGCGATTGTATTGCTGTCCACCCATATCGTTGAAGATATCGAAAACCTATGTCAGCGCCTGGCGATATTGGCCTCAGGGCGCATTGTCGTTGAGGGGACAGCCCCGGAAGTGGCTGCTCCCCATAAAGACAAGATGTGGCAAGCACTGATTCCTCGCGGCGAGCAGTTACCGGAATCCCTGCACAACATCGCCAAGCCCGATGGCACCCAGGTAATCGTACACGGTGAGAAACCCGAAGACCCTCGATTTACGGCCCATACCCCGCGCCTGGAAGATATTTATCACCTGGCGATTGAGCAGGTAAAAGACCAGCGGGAGGCGGCATGAATAAGCTGGCGCTTATTGCCCATGAGGCAAAGCTGGAAATAAGGGCCGGTTTTAGCAGCGGCATTGTGGCTTTGGCCTTTTGGGGCCTGGTGATCTACCTGCTATTGAATCTGGTGAATGCAGACTATATGCAAAAAATGGGGGCTACAGATATCCCCCGGAACTCCCCATCGCTCATTTACCTGATGGGTGCTGGGTGTATGTTCTTTCAGTTTTTTGCCTGGGCCTGGGTATTCTCACAACCGATTCTGCGCGATCGCAAAGCCAGTTTGCACGAAGTCATTTATACAACCCCGAATTCCCTGAACGTAATGCTTTGGGGGCGGTTTATCGGTGCAGCGGTGATAGGGGCCATATTAAGTGCATCGGCGCTGGTGGGCTTTTTATTCTCGCCGGTATTGGTCTGGATGGGCTTACTGCCTGAAGCGGCGATTGGCCCAGCCCCCTGGAAAGCCCTCGGCTTTGCATGGATCTGGCTACAGATTCCTGCCAGTGTCGGTATCGGTGCTCTGTATTTTATTATGACGCTGCGCACTCGAAGCCTGGCGGGTCCCTTTGGGCTCGCTGCGGCTCTGATGATGTTGTGGATGTTTGCTGTAATCGTGCTTCAGGGTGCAAGCATTAATCCGCAGCTGGCTGCGGTCATGGACCCTTCGCTGTTTACTTTTGTTTATACGGAAGTCACCTCCTGGACACCTTTGCAAAAATCCTCTTCTTTATTGCCCTTTACCCTGGGCTCGGTATTAAACCGGATTTTTTGGTGTCTCTTACCACTGCTCGCTTTAGCTGTCTACTTGAAATACCTGCGAAGGGAGTCCCTGGTTCTGGAAGGGGCTGCCAAACCTTCTCGCGCTAAAGACAGCAAAAACAAATCCGCCAGTAAAGTAGCAGATCTCACTCCATCCAAGCCGGACACCGCATCATTTGGCCGCAGCCTGCGTCAATTAATGCTGGAAGCCCGTTGGAGACTACACCATGTATGGACTAGTCGGGCCTGGTGGGTTGGTGTGGCGATCCTGGTTGTAATGGGAGTCGTCAGCTCTTTTACCCAGATTATCTGGCATGCGGAAGGGCCCATGGCACCGCGTTTGGAAATGCTGTTGCCGCTCCTCAAGGATGTTATTTTCCTTGTGATTGCATTTGTGATCGCGGCACTGACTGGCTTGGTATGCCGCAGGGATCAGGTGCCAGGGTTTGAGGATATGCTGGCTGCTACTCCAGCGCCGGACTATATGCGCCTGTTTGGTGTTGCCCTTACGGTATTTGCCATGACGGTGCTGTTGGCATTGCTACCGGGGTTATCGGGCATCTTTGCCGTGCTTCTTTCTGCACCGGCCTCTGTCGATATTGGCCAGGCATTTACCTACCAGTTGTTGATAGTGACAGCACCGTTATTGGAGTTGTCGATGATGGTGCTTCTGGTGCATGCGCTATTCCGCCATGCGGGCTTTGCCTACTCCATGTCAATGTTCGTGACCTTTATCTTGGTACTGAATCATGAGTTGGAGCTGGTGCATTACCCTCCCTATGAAGTGGGTATCACTGCACATATTCAACTGTCGGCCCTCAGTGGTTGGGAACCTTGGACCGGTTATTTGTTAGCCCTGGATGGATTCAAAGTTGCACTCGCCGTATTGATGGTCGGCCTGGCTGCTCTATGGGTTCCAAGGGGATTGGATAGCCGCATGTCCCGGGGTTTTGCCCTGATACGCTCTCGCCTAATAGCCCCTCAGGGTGCCTTGGTGGCTTGTTCCGCTCTATTTCTTCTTGGCATAGGCTCGGTACTGGAAGACAAGTTGGTAGTGCAGGGAGGTTATCAATCACCGGATCAACTGAAGCGGGAAGATGCAGCCTGGGAAGCATACTGGTTGCCGAAAGCCACTGAGTTTGAAGTATCTGGAGGTGATCTGAATATCAGTATCAACCCGGATAATCAGACAGTGGAAGCTGAGTGGCAATTGCACCAAGTCCAGGTTGATGGACAGGGCTTGCAGTTTGAATTGCCCCAGGGATTTGTCCTGGTGAACGCTTTGGTGGATGGGCGTGAAGTAACGCCTGAACAGCGTTACGACCATATGTCCCTGCCAATCTCAGGCTGCCCTGAGCCAGGTTGTAATATCAAACTATCGTGGCAACTGACTGCGCCCGGCTGGTCTGCTGAGGGAGAGCCCTCGGGGCTGACACCCAGCGGAGTCTGGTTACAAGCCAGTGATATTGTTCCGCGTCTAGGCATTGATCCCGAGCGTATTTTGCGGGTGCCAGCAAAGCGTGAAGCATTGGGTTTAAGCCGTGAGTTTACGCTGCCAACCGCACAGCTGGCCGCAACTCTTGAGGGCGCGGCCCCTTCGGGAGATTGGCGCTGGCAAGTTCGTATTGAAAGCGCTGACAAGCCTGTCTTCAGCGAACAGGGCAGTACCACTGGCCCCTTGGATTTCGCCATTCATTGGGCACCGTATACGAAACTTGCGGTATTCGACGGTTTTGAAATCCCCCATGATTCCAACCGCTCTACTATGGTCTCCGCCATTGCAAAAGATGTGGGCCAGATGCAGGCCTGCGTTAATGATCGGCTGGGTACAGATATCGAAATTAAGCGGATTGCCCAGTGGCCGAGAGGACTCGGCGAGACTCGGGCCAGCGGCACCTTGTTGCAATTGTCCGAAGGGCCTCACTGGGATATCGCCGATGAGGGTACAGGACGCTGGCTGAGGCGGGTTGATATTGCCCGTGCCTTGGCCAGGCAGCATCTAGTTGCCAGGTCGGATTTACGACGTATTGCCGGTTCCGCATGGCTCAGCGATGGGGTTTCTGGAGCGATTGGCCTGCTGTGTGTTGCAGAAATCGACGGCATCGAAGTACTTGATGATGTACTGGTCCGCTACTCCGACAAAACGACTAGAGATTTGGCTGGCAGCGAGATCCCTGTTGAACGTTTAAGCACAGCGCCGATTTCTGGTTGGGCTCGCTACTATGCACCGGTCGCCGCACTGGATTGGACACTTCATCAAACCCCGGAATCCCTGTCTGCATTACTCGATGATATTCAGCAGCAGAAAAACATCGAGAGTGTGCTGCACGCCTATGTGGGCGTGACACGCACACAAAATATGCTCGGGGCTCCTCTCTCGTCAGCTTTGACGGTCGAATATTTGGAAACAGGCCAGATACGCCTGGATGGGCAGCGTTGGCGCTGGGAGAAAGGCGGGTGGCAGCCGGTTACCGAAACTGCCAGTTACCGTTTGTTAGCCGATATCAATGAGCTGGATGCAAAGGTCATCAACGGAAATGCACTGATCGATCGCTTGCCTTCCGAAAAAGTATTGGCGCTGGATATCTGGCCATCTTATCAGCGGGACCCTGCACAGAATTTACTGGCTGAGAGTTCTGAAGTTTTGAACAATGATTTATAGGTAGAAAGGAAATTAATTCATGCTCAGCTTAATCCGAGATAAAAAAGAACTCAGCAAACAGATTTCATTGCTGTCCGCAACATTAATGTACGCCTCTGGAGCCTATTCTGCTGCGGAAAACGCAGATAAAGAGAGTGCTTCTGAGAACGCGATGGAAGTTGTTGAAGTCACTGCACGGCATACAAAAGAGAAAGCCAAGGATATTCCCTTCAGTTTAAGTGTTATTGGTGAAGAGGAGTTAAAAAACCGGCTGCATCTCAACGTTGAGGATGCTTTACGCAGTGCACCTGGAGTGGATGTCTACTCTTCCAGCGGTGCGGTGGATGCGAATATCCGCATCCGTGGTGTTGGCTCTCTCAACCAGGTAAACAAAGATGATGGCTCAGTGGTGGTTAACCTTGACGGTGTTTCTATGCCGGCAGGGAATGTATCCCTCGGGACCCTGGATATTGAACGCCTGGAAATTATAAAAGGCCCGCAAGGGACGTTGTTTGGGCGTAACAGTGAAGCTGGGGCGATCAATATTACCACCCGGAAACCGACTGAAGAGTTTGAAGCTTATGGGCGCATTGAGCTGGGTGAAGACAACCAGAGCCTCTTTGAAACTGTAATCAGCGGCCCATTTTCTGAATCACTCCGAGGTCGCTTAGCAGTGCGTCATACCAGTGAGGATCACTGGGTTGAAAATACCACTAACGGTGAGCCCATGACCGAGCCTGAAGATCTGGCTTTCCGGGGAGCTTACTATGGGATTTGGGTCCAGAGACCTCTGCTTTATTTATCGCAGAGAGGCAGCACCAGGAAGGCTTCCTGAACTTGCAGTTGTTGCAACCTTTTGGCGATGATCCGAGCAGTGAACATACCTTGGGGGCATTTGACGATAACGAGAAAACAGTTGAGCGTTTTTCTACAGAAATCAACCATCAACTGGGTAATAGTCAATTGACTTCAATCACCGCATTGGTCGACACAGATTTTAGTTACCTAACCGGATTTGATCAGGAGACAGCCGCAGCTGTTTTTAATTTCCCTGTGGAGTATCTTCGTGGTGACAGTCAGGATGAACAAACTATCAGCCAGGATTTGCGCCTGTCCTCACTGCCTGATGCATCTACTTTCTGGGTAGTTGGGCTTAACTTGCAGGATAGTGAAAGAAGCTTCGATTCGATTGATTTGGTGTCCTACGCCAACCAATACCGGGATTATGAAACGGATAGCCAGGCTATTTATGGTGAGACTACGGTTCCTTTAACTGAAGTCATAAAATTTACAGCTGGACTGCGCTACACCCAAGAGAGTAAGGACTACGCCGGTGAGTACGCCAGCTATGGCACGGATGGAAATTTTTATGTCTCCCAAGATCAAAGAACGTTGGATGATGATTATACAACCGGGCGATTGGCTCTGAGCTACTCGCTGACTGAGTACACTAACCTATACACAATGGCCGCACGAGGCCATAAATCCGGTGGCTTCAATGATTTTGCGTTACAGTCCGCTGATAGCGTGGCGTACAAGCCGGCAACCGTTGATAGTATCGAAGTTGGTTTCAAGAGAGAATCAGACAGCTTGAATATCAGCGGTGCGATATTCTTTAACTCTGTGGAAGATGATCATTTGCTTGGCTTTGATTTCGCTTCCTACTCATCGGCTGCGGTGAATGCGGATACGGAAACCTTTGGAACGGAGTTTGAAGCCGATTGGTTTATTACTGAGAGGTTCAGTATTGCCGGAGGCTTGAGCTTCCTTGATACGGAAATTACCAAAGATGTTTACGGTGTTTCCGGTGGTGATGTTATGGCGGGTAATGAAGTACCCGATGTGCCTAGCTGGAGTGCAAGTCTGGCATTAAATTACTACCAGCCACTACCAGACTTTATGGGTTTAAGTGCACCAGCTCTCAATACCAATCTAACAGTTCGCCATGTGGATGAGCGTCCGGCAGATGCACAAAATCATTTTAACCTGGATGCTTATAGTAAAGTGGATCTGCGCCTAGCACTGCAAACAGATTCTATGGAACTCTACCTGTTTGCCGATAACTTGCTGGATGAGCAGTATCAACTATACGGTTACACCAATGCGATATTTGCTCCTGACGCCAGAATAGGGGCGCCGGCAAAAGGGCGTCGCGCGGGAATTGGAGCACTTTATCGTCTGTAATGAGGTTATGACAGCTTAGTTAATAGCTGTTTTGTATAGCTCGATGGTTAGTGGATCAATCACTTTACAAGATTGATCCACTAATTTGTTTAATTTGCAGGGTTGATTTTACTTCCATGCAATAGAGTAGGATCCAAATTTTCTTTCAGCCCGCTAACTTCTATGCCTGTGACTTTGGTTGTGGGACCAGGTTTGATATTAAATATGGAATCTTGATCGGTTAAACGTCGCACAGACTGCCAGTCCTGCTCACTGACTTCCATATACACTTTACTCAGGCCATTAGCACCATTTTTATGATCTGTTTTTTGGGGGTATTGAGGTGGGTTGTACGGACTCACTAAAAATGGCAGTCGCTCAGAGCGAGGGTAAACAAAGCGAAAACTGATTTTTTGTCCGTTTGGTTTGGTGCGTCGCCAGGGAATTACTCGCCCAGTTTGAACCCCTTCACGGTTCATTACTGAAAGATCATTATCAAAATCGTCACTGACTAAGGCAACATCACAAAAACCTTCCCCCTCTTGCGACCAACGTATCATTCTACGTCCCGCGCCCCGGCCAGCAAAGACATCAATCAGCCATTTGAAATAGCGAGCATTAGATGGAGATGTCAACAACTCAATAATTGCCCCTTCACTGAACCAAATGTGCGCATGCTGGGCATTTTTTTCTTTTGTGGCGTAATCCACGGTAAAACCAAGCTGGCGAAAATCCTGTACAGCTTGATGAATATCCTTAACCCAGAGTAAAACATGGCTACAGCGTGTTTTCATAATAGTGCCTAGTTGTATGGATTAGTTTAGGGGTAATATTACAATCAAGGAAATCCTAATTTAAGGGTTGGGTCGTCATTTTCTGGTAATTAATAATAAAAATAATTTATCGTGCATTCTTATTGTTAGGTAACTGATGCCAGTTGTGGAATATGTATAATATTTCTAATTGACTTGACGGTAAAAGGGTTTTACTTAATCGGTACTCCAGAGAGGGCTAAGATTTAATGTTCAAGTGTGAAATGAAATGTCGAAACAAGGTGGTCGCATTGTTAGCCTCACAGAAAAAATAGCGAATCTAGATCATAATATGCTCCCCCATTTCTACTGTGCGGTTTGCCGGTATTCGGAAGTATGCTATCGCACTACTTGAGTTACGTACCATGGCTGAAAATAGTCTTTCCCGCCAGGGAGGCATATTACTGTAACCATGTTTTACTGGGATTATATTTGTTCTACAAAGGAAGAAGGATGCTTTACTTGGATCGATATCCAATAAATGGGTATTGTATAATCGCCGTAGGGCTCGCTCAACATCCGGATGCTCCATATATCCATACCGAAGAATTAAGCGGTAGCACCCCTCCCTCATCTTGCTAATGATAAACCGGTTCCGTGGTGCAACAAGGGGTGTGTTGGCAACTGTTACGATGAGAAATAATAATTTTTCGTGAAGGACCTTATTGTGCTTAAGATTGTAAATTAGGGCATGGGGAGTATAAATTTTGTTCGTGGTCACAAATACTGCTGTACCAGGAACACGGGTTGGTGGATCTTTAAATAGGGAAGTTAAAAATGGCTCGAGTTCATAGTCTTTGCTTTTTTGATAGCGCTCTATAGCCTTTTTGCCTTCCCGCCATGTCGTCATCAGTAGTCCAATTACGGCTCCTAAGGTAATTGAAAACCATCCGCCATGGCTGATTTTGGCAATATTGGAGGTGAAGAAAGATAGATCAATGAGGATAAAGAAAATTGCACCAAGGATACAGATAGGCAGGCTGTACTTCAGGTGGTGTCGATAGACAATGGCCGCAATACAGGTTGTAGTCAGCATTGTACCACTGACAGAGACACCATAGGCTCCTGCCAGGTTAGTCGAAGATCCAAACCCCAGGACCACAATAATTACCAGAACCATCAATATAAAATTTACGCCGGGCATATAAAATTGGCCAGCAAGATCCGAGGATGTATAACGTATTGCCAAGCGAGGCAGAAAGCCAAGTTGGATTGCCTGCTTGGTAAGAGAAAATGTACCGGAAATACAAGCTTGTGATGCGATACATGTGGCTGCAGTGGCTAAGGCGATCATCGGGAAAAGCGCCCAGGCCGGGTACATACGAAAGAATGGGTTGTCGGAAGAAGAGGGGTCTACCATCAGAAGGGCGCCTTGCCCCATATAGTTCAGTGTCAGAGCCGGGAAGACCAGCCCTAGCCACGCGATACGTACTGGGGTGCGACCAAAGTGCCCCATATCGGTGTAGAGTGCCTCACCACCGGTGAATACCAGCAGTACAGCTCCAAGAATCCAAAATGAGGCTATACCGTGCCCGGTAAGGAATTTGAAAGCATGGATTGGGTTTAACGCATGAATTATTTCGGGTTTTTGCACGACCCAGGTGATACCGATAGTTAATAAAGACAGAAACCAAAGAGCGGTAATGGGGCCAAATAGTTTTCCGACGGTCTCTGTTCCAAATCGCTGTAGAAAGAAGAGTCCCAGTAGAATTCCAATCGCAATAGGTAAAACCATCGGCTTAAAAATATCTCCACCAATCTCAAGGCCCTCTATTGCAGAAAGGACGGAGATCGCTGGAGTTAAAACGGCGTCACCAAAGAATAGTGCAGCGCCACAAAGGCCAGCCAAAATAACGAACTTCCGTAGATACCTCCGATCTTGTATTGAGGAAAGAGCAAGCGTCAAAAGCGCCATAATCCCGCCTTCACCACGATTGTCCAGGCGCATCACCAGGATGACGTACTTGACAGTGACAATAATCACTAGAGCCCAAAAAACTGCCGAAACGCCTCCAATGATATTCTCATGGGTAAGTGGAATACCATGTCTTTGGTGGAAGATCAGCTTAAAGGCATAAAGAGGGCTAGTGCCAATATCACCGAAAACTACGCCAAGAGCAGCAAGGGAAAGCACCCAGTGCTTTTTTACGCCTTCCGAGCGTTTTTTCATTTGCAACTCTTACAATCCGGTGTCATACAGAGGCAGGGATCAACAATGTATTGATGGAAAGGACTCCCGTTATTAATAGTTCATTCCTTTGCCCTGATGTTAGCAACCATGTAGACCGAGCGGCCTGGTCCGCTACTGGGATCCTAAGAAGATGATTATTTTGAAGCCAATTTAATTTGGAGATTTTCGTCGCTCACTGGCAGTTCTGATTTAGAAAAATACTGGCAGTCATGTTGTAGGTCAGGAGCATCTGGTGCCCCACATCCTTTGGCGTCATCCAAGTAAGTGCTGGCAAAAGTGCCAGCGATCATAGGAGCCGTATCAATGAAAGCATCCGATCTATTTATTCATGCCCTGGAGGCTGAAGGCGTCGAATATATTTTCGGTATCCCCGGGGAGGAGAACCTGGATGTACTCGAGTCTTTACGTGGCTCCAAGATCAAGCTGGTTCTAACCCGTCACGAGCAGGGTGCCGGATTTATGGCTGCTACATATGGTCGTCTGACCGGTAGATCGGGCGTGTGTTTGGCGACTTTAGGGCCAGGCGCTACAAACTTGGTGACGGCAGCGGCCTATGCCCAGTTGGGTGGCATGCCAATGGTACTTGTCACTGGCCAAA
Source organism: Microbulbifer sp. MLAF003 (assembly GCF_030012965.1). Lineage (NCBI taxonomy): Bacteria > Pseudomonadati > Pseudomonadota > Gammaproteobacteria > Cellvibrionales > Microbulbiferaceae > Microbulbifer > Microbulbifer sp. MLAF003. The sequence goes on along the minus strand of NZ_CP120232.1, from coordinate 2,536,050 downwards.
AACCCATTAAGAGTTCCAAGCAAGGCCAATTCCAGATTATCAATATCGTGGATATGATGCGTCCGCTCACCAAGTACACCAAAACGATCGTTGGTGGGGACTATGTGCCATCTTATGTCAGGGAGGCATTCAGGCGTTCAGAAGAAGAGCGTCCAGGAGCAACACACCTTGAAATTCCTGAAGATATAGCTCGTGAGCACTCCACAATGCCAGTGCTGGAAGCAAGCTATACCCGCAGGCCCATCGCTGAAGAGAAAGCTATACGCCATGCTGCAGAAGCTATCTCAGGATCACGCAAGCCGTTATTGTTAATTGGTGCCGGTGCAAATCGAAAGCTCACGGCAAAGATGTTGCGTAAGTTCGTCGATAAGCTGGGGATTCCTGCGGTAACAACACAAATGGGTAAGGGGGTCATTGATGAATCCGGCCCACACTTTATTGGTAATACGGCGTTATCTGATGGAGATTTTGTACATCGGGCGATTGAGCAGGCAGACTTGATTATCAACGTAGGTCACGATGTAGTAGAAAAACCGCCATTCTTTATGCGTCCTGGGGGAGCGGAAGTTGTACATATCAACTTCAACTCTGCCCAGGTAGATCCGGTTTACTTCCCCCAAATCGAGGTTATAGGGGACATTGCCAACAGCCTTTGGCAATTAACTGAGCATCTGAAGCCACAGGAACACTGGAGCTTTACCGATGCCCACCGTATTCGCGCTGCATTGTTAAAGCAGATTGATGAAGCTTCCAAGATTGACACCTTCCCAATCCGCCCGCAGCGATTGGTCAGGGATGTGCGGGAAGTAATGCCAGAGAAGGGCATCATTGCCCTTGATAATGGCATGTTCAAAATCTGGTTTGCTCGTAATTACCCAGCACGATGCCCAAACACGGTACTTCTGGATAATGCGCTGGCCACTATGGGGGCTGGGTTGCCCTCGGCTATGGCAGCCAAACTGGTTAACCCTGATCGTCGTGTAGTCGCAATTTGTGGTGACGGTGGCTTTATGATGAACTCCCAGGAAATAGAGACGGCAGTTCGTTTAAAGATGGACCTGATCGTACTGATTTTGCGGGATGACGCCTACGGAATGATCAAGTGGAAGCAGGCTATGATGGAGTTCAGCGATTTCGGTCTGGACTTTGGCAACCCGGATTTTGTTGCCTATGCGCACTCCTATGGTGCTCATGGTCATCGTATCGAGGCAACAGGAGAACTAAAACCAATGATCGAGAAGTGCTGTAAAGAGGGTGGGGTACATCTGATTGATGTTCCTATGGACTACAGCCATAACGATCGCATCCTCAACCATGAGATTCGTGAGTTATCCAGCAAGCTGTAATATGGGGGCGCCAGGAGGGGCTAGTTGACTTTTAGCCTCTTCTTACACTCTTATACCGCTTTTGCGTTCTATCTATTGGTCTTTTTCCTGTTATTCCTACCCCATTTTTTTGATCAAGATTAAAAGTGGGTGTCTACTGATTGCTGGAGCTTTGCCATCGGCTCGATATGAGAGAAGTTATAGTGGGAAAGTAATCACCTTCAAAAAACCAAGTGTCAAGTTTCCGAGAATTATGATAGAAGAAGCTCCTTAGGGTGATGAAATCGAACGATCAGTAATAAAGTTATGAAAATTGTTTCCATCAATGTTTCCAAGAAGAGGGTTGTTGAATACAAAGGTGAGCCGGTCACCACCGGTATTTTTAAGAAACCGGTGAAAGGTAAAGTGCTTGTTAGTAAAGGCAATCTGGAAGGGGATGAACAGGCCGACCTAAAGCATCACGGCGGCGTTGATATGGCCGTTTATGCATTTGCCAGTGACCACTATGAATATTGGAAAGGAATTCTGGACAGAAGCGAATTACCTTATGGAGCTTTCGGTGAAAATTTAACGGTGACCGGGCTTATCGAAGAAAAGATTTTTATTGGTGACCGGTTTCGTGTGGGAGATTGCCTTCTGGAGGTGAGCCAGCCAAGAATCCCTTGCTTTAAGCTCAATATAGCATTAGACAGTGATAAGGCCGTTAAACTATTCAAAGAGCACTTCAACACAGGTGTATACTTCAGGGTACTTAAAGAAGGCTATATCGGGCAGGGAGATGAACTCAGGAAAGTAAAGGAGTTAACAGGCTCTATTAGCGTAAAGTCTGTGTTTAGGGCTCTATTTGACAAAGAGTATACGCGTAGTAAGCAGATTCTTGAAACTGCTTATCAATTACAATCCCTTTCTCAGGAGTGGCGAGAAAAAGCGAAAAAACGTTTAAAGCGGGTTAGTTAGCCCAATGCCCAGATTTTTTTAAATAATCCTCTTGTAAAATATCCTGGACCGGCAGCCGCTTTGCAGCAGTATTTTTACTTGCTTTACCAGGAGACTTGCTTATCTAACTGTTGCAGGTTTTCCTTTCCTATATCGCATCATTAGTTGCAATTTTTTAAATAAGTTCCCTGGGTAATATGGCTAATTAGGCTTGAGGTATGGCCAAGTGGATCGTGAAAGATTGTAAAGGGATCTTTCCACAGCAGTAGGAACCGTGTAACTTTTTTCATATCGACATAAAAAATAAATAGAAAATTATTACAGTTAGGCTGTGTGAAGAAGGTGTTGTAAATGGTTGAGCTGGTAATATTTAGTTCAATGATCAATCAGAAATTTAGCCTAAAGCCCTTTTGCCTATATATTCCTTATTTTCACTGCAGAGTTATTCCAGCTTGCTTGATTAAAAGATAAAACTATGGCGCAAGAACAGTAGATTTCACTTAATAATGGTGTTTGTATCACTTTGTGCGATACGTCATTCGTGATTTTTAATTAAATATTACCCTTTAGTTTGTGGATTTGGGTTTATAGGAGGTGTTTCTAAAAATTAGGAAATTTATGACCAAATTTGAAAGACATTAAATTGAATTGAAAGTTAATTTCCAGATATTTAATAAAGATATAAAGGTAAGATTCTGTGAGTAGTCCAGTTAAAAATTCCAAAATACAGCCCCAAACCGATATTTCAGTCTGCAGTTTGATCGCACAGCAAATGCTGGAGGCCCCTGATCGATTAGCCATTATCGATGGGAGAGCCAGTGTGAGTTTTAAGCGTCTGCTACAACGGGCCAGTGCGATCTCAGCTGAACTTGAGATTCGTGGTATTAAGCCCGGATCTTTGGTTGGGGTATGCATGAGCCGCTCCTGGGAGCTTGTGGCAACTTTAATTGGCGTAATACGAGCGGGGTGTGCCTATGTACCTTTAGACCCCGCCTACCCTCGAGATCGCATTCGTTACATGCTGGAACACTCACGTGCTTTGGCGGCTATCGTGGATAATGATAGCTCTGCTGACCTATGTCGCGAAGTGGGTGAGTTAATCTGGCTCGACAAAGTGAACGACCAAGGGGAGGAGATTTTAGATAGTTATGCCAGGCCATCAGCAAATGACTTGGCCTATGTTATCTATACCTCTGGTTCTACTGGCAAACCAAAAGGTGTTGCAGTTGAGCATCGGTGTATTGTGGCAATGTGTCACTCTATGGGAGAGTTGTTCAGTGAGAAGGAACTCCAGGGAGTATTCGCAGGGGCCTCAGTCTGTTTCGATACTTCTGTAATGGAAATATTTGGCACCTTGTCACTCGGGGGCACGGTAATACTGGGTAAGAATATACTTGATTTGCCAAACCATCCGGCAGCGGATCAAGTAAGAACCTGTGTATCTGTGGCATCGGCAATGCAGACATTACTAGCCACTGAAAAGTTACCCGAGGGGCTTCAGTGCCTGGTATTTGGTGGTGAGGCGTTAAAGCGATCCCTGGTTGAACAGGTTTATTCATTGAAACCTGGGCTGCGTGTATTCAATGCCTATGGCCCTACTGAGGATACGGTTTACTCAACAATTACCGAAGTTGAACCAGGCATCAAGGCGATTACGATTGGAAAATCAGTGCCAGGTTCCCGTGCGTATATTTTGAATGAGTCCATGCAACCGGTTTCTTCGGGTGAAGCCGGTGAGTTGTATCTGGCTGGAAGCAAACTGGCAAGAGGGTACTTATATGATGAAATTCTCACTAAGGAGCGTTTTATCGAGAGGGAATCTAGTGACCTTATCCCGGATCGCCGCTTGTACAGAACGGGAGACCTGTGTCAGTGGACGGAAAATGGTGAGATAGAATTTCTTGGTAGAGTTGATCAGCAGGTTAAGGTCAGGGGGTTCCGTATTGAGCTTGAGGAGATAGAGTCGACGCTTGAGACTATGCCGGGTATTGAAGCTGCTGCAGCGGCCGCCGTAGATGGTGGCATTGGTCAGAAAATGCTTGCAGTCTACATTGTTAGCCGGGACAAGACGATAACAGATACAGCCGTTAAAGAGTTCCTGGCGCAGCGGCTTCCGAAATATATGATCCCCCAAATCGTGAGGCACTTAGAAGCATTACCTGCGTTACCCAACGATAAGCTCGATCGCAAAAAGCTGATGGAATTAGAGGAGAGCTATGCTGGGTTGGGATCAAGTGTTGATACTGAGAACAGTACCAGTGACTTGATGCAACGCCTGATCGGTTCCAGCTCAGAACAGCAAGCAATTTTACTGTCGATTATTCAAAGAGAGGTGGCCGTACTCCTTAATTTTGCAGATCCAGAAGAAGTATTACCGGAACAATCTTTTTCTGGCCTCGGTCTCGACTCTCTCACAACCTTGGAATTGGCTCGGCGTTTGAGCAATAACCTGGGCCGTTCGGTTGCTTCCCAGGCGATTATGACTTACGCAACCCCAAATGCCCTGGCAAACCACATCCTTGGTGGTTTGAGTGATAATTCAGCTAAGGATTCGAATGAAAAAGTGAATCGTGCAGCATCGGATTCACTTGCCAGCTTCCAATCGCATATACAGTCTAGCCATCCGACTTTCCAGGCTGCAAAAGCACCGTCCTGGTCTGCACTGGATAAGAGTAAGCTGGTGCAAGAAGTCATGTATATGGTGAACGACCAGCGCCGAAACCCTTACAGTAAAGTGCTGCGCACAGGTAGTGCTACTCGGGGCACAGTGAGTGATGTTTACAATGATGAAGAGCAGGAAGCAATAATCTGGACAACCAATCTATATCTTGGTCTGAACCGGGATAAGGAAGTTATGAAGGAAGCCGCTTCCGCGGTAGCGAAGTTTGGCACTGGGATGGGTACTTCTGCCGCTGCGTCAGGTCTCACAGATCTCCACCTGGAGTTCGAGACTGAGTTTGCAGAGCTGGTAGGAAAACCGAGTGCATGCTTGTTCCCTACAGGGTATACCGCCAATGTTGGAGTGGTTGCAGGTCTTCTTGGTGAAGACGATGTGGTGGTTATAGACCAGCTTTGCCATGCATCTATTGTTGATGGTGCCCGTCTCTGTGGCGCAACAATCCGGACATTCAAGCATAATGATGCCGCCGACCTGGAGTCTGTGCTTGAGTCAGAAGTATCCCCATACCGTACGGTCCTCGTTGTTTTGGAAGGCGTATACAGCATGGGGGAGGGCGCCGCACCGGTAGCCAAAATTGTTCGTACAGCAAAGAAATATGATGCGCTCATTTTGGTGGATGAGGCGCATTCCTTCGGATTCTATGGTGAACGTGGAGCGGGCATTTGTGCCGCGCAGGGAGTTACCGACCAGGTGGATTTCATTATGACGACGCTCAGTAAGGCGCTGGGCAGTCTTGGTGGCGTTATTGCCGCGAAGGAAGAGTATGTAGATCTTTTGAGGTCATCATCAAGAGCTTATATTTTCCAGGCTTCGATCAGCCCTGCAGATATTGCCGCGGCACTGACGGCTTTGCGGAGGCTTAGCACCGATGATGGCTTACGGGAGCGGCTCTGGGATACGACACGCTATATGCGGCAGCGGTTCGAACAAGCCGGCTATGATCTGGGGACAGGAGATGGGCCTATTGTTACGCCGCACTTTAGTAACAAAGATAAGCTGTTTGCAATAGTGCAGGAGTTATATAAACGCGGTGTCCAGACATCGGCGGTTACCTATCCCATAGTGGAGAGCGGGCGTGGCCGGCTCAGGCTTATTTGCTCAGCAGCCCATACGAAAGGGGATGTGGACAAGACCGTTGAAGCCCTGATCGAGGCGGAGCGGGAAGTTGATAACTTATTGGTTGCCACAAAAGAAAAAGCTATGGACCCGAGCATAGCGCAGTCCGAAGTGGAAGATTGGGCGAATAATTTCTCCAGCTATCTTAAACGATCATTAGCAGGAGGCTCAGCCCCAACTCCAAACCTGGCTATGTCTGTAAGTGTCACTGACCAGTCTGAGCCGGTAAGGATTTTGTACTACGACGGAAATGTGACCTTAAGTGATCATAAAATATCCGGTCTGCCTTCCTGCTCAATGCTCCTAAAAAGTAGCGATGCAGTTTCCGCCTTGCACTCCTCCGATGTACAAGGGTTACTGAAAAGCATCTGTGCAGGGAGTTGTGTTTTAAATGGTCAGGTGGAGGCATTTATTTGGTTTATCGCGCGCATGGTTGATTTGCGGCGGGGCTCAAACGAGTCAGCAGCTAGCCGGCTGCCTCATGAGCAAGTTGTCTGCTAGTTGAGTCGAAAATTAATCTGGATGATTGGCCCTAGCAAATACTGCGGGGCCTCTTTTGGATGCGTTATTGGCATCCATGCCCCATATGGCTCCAGGTGCAGTTGTAGCTTTGACATCTCACTCTTGAGGAAGCTTTCATGAGACGTAAGTTACTGATTTCTCACTTCTCCACTCTGGCTAAGTTTTGCCAACCCAGCTGAATTAGTAACAGGACCAATATTGCTGCGGCAGCAGTGATAAAAAATGGCAATCGAATATTCAATTCCATCGCTCCCCCACCGACCAGGGAAATCAGACTTGCTACCAGCGTAAAGCCCGCGGTGGCTATTCCCATTACCCAGCCCTGTTCAGTTTCATCGACGCTATTGGCAAATGTCTTCAAGAGGGCGGGGTAGGCGAGCCCAAAGCAGAGATAGGCAAAGAAAATGCTCAAGTAACAAAGCCAAATTTGATTACTGAATGCAAAGACTAAAGCGCTGCCTCCCATAACCAAGGCAGATAATTTGATAACCAATGGCTTGCTCCAGCGTGATAAGACTGGCTTAACCATAAACAGGCTGGATATCGCCACAGCAATGCCCATAGTCAGCATGGCCATGCTGGTCACCAGCAAGCCTGCCTGGAACCGGCTACTCAAGTAATTGGCGATAAAGATATAAAAGCTGAGATGTACCAGCATAAAGCAGAGGTAGGCGGGGCAAAGCCTGATTACCCCTGGGCGGTCTTTTAAATGTATGAACTGTGTAAAGAGATCCAGGAATCGCAGCTTGAGCTGCATCGGCGCCTTTCGGCTGTCATGGAAGAAGAGCAAGATTAGGCATAGGGTGACGGCGACAAGCACTAGCGCAAAGTAGAAGGGCAGTTGAATGCTGGCGATATTCCCCAGTAGTTCTCTATCTGCCAACAAGCCAGCCATGATAGGGCCGGCAACCGCGCCGGCACTCATGCCGGCCACTAGAAGACCCAGGTTCCTGGAGGCTTCCAGTTCTGTCTTGCTGGCATCAATCATTGCCGCCTGCGCTATAGGCTGGTTGCCTGCAGTGAATCCGCTGACCACTCGCCCCAGGATCAGGAGCCAGAGGCTGCTGTTAACCAGAGAGAGGATAGTTATTGCATAACCAACAAGAGCACCTATCAGGCATAGCACCATAGCATTCTTGCGCCCAATACTATCGGATAGCTTTGCGATATACACAGAGCCGACAAACCAAGCCAGAAAGAAACTACAGATAACGACGCCATAATATAGATGCCGTGTCGCCTGGGGCGTATCTGTAGGTAAGAACTGGAATTTTGTCGACATAACCAATTCATCGATAATTGGAAAAAGGAGTCCCTGGCCCATTAGGTCAACAAATACCACAGCCAGCAGGGCTAAGCGGCACATTGAAGACATGATGGGGGCCTCGCTTCTTGTTCGGTTATCAATTCCAATAACTGAATCAAGATAGCAGTTGGGGTGCTTTGACAGGAGTATCTACTGGAGCGGTAGGGCGATTGCTACTTTGCTTTTTTCGGGTGTCGGTATGGTGGAATTACGCTCCCTTGCGTATTTTACTGTCTGGATTATCGATCAGCAGAGTTGTCGCTGGTTTTGGCGGATTTCGATCATCCAGCTTTCGGATACACCAGCGCTTTCAGCGAAGCCCTCCCATTTATTCACGGCTGCTGCTACCTCTTCAACAATATCCATTGGCCGCTTGATGCTGATTGCCCTCCCTACGGCAAGCAAATCTTCTAATTGGAAATTGTCGCGCTTACCATTGATACTCATCTGATGTTGACTGGTCCACGCGCCCCCCGGATTGTGGGCGTAGGTTACATCGAATGCGGGCGACAGAGACCATTCGCCTTCGGGGCCCATCAGGAATGCAATGTTCTTTGTGTGATCATCTTGGTTCCTGGCTAAAACATTGAATACCATTCGGCGATATTGTTGAATCGCTTCATTCTTGGGCAAGTAGAGTTCACGCATAACGCTGAAGGCCTGCTCGTAAGAGTGGGCGCCAGCCATATTGAAATCCAGGTGCGCGATGCCGCAGAGAGATTGCATATGTAGCTTCTTGCCATTCACGCGATCGAAGCGCCGCGTCATGAAATGTGCCCGGCCGTTTTCTTCGAGAAGCTGGCAGTCTGTCATGTTAATACCAGCCTCCAAGGCCATAAGATGGTATGCGTACTCAATCCTCCCGTACCCATCGGTGGCGCCGAGTTCCAGATCCCCGGCACCATCAAATTTCAGCAGCCAGTAGTCGTAATCTTTCGGCGCGGGAACTTGGCCCGAACGTATATCCCCCTCGCTATTCATAGCAATCACCGCTTTTGCTCTGGCGCCTCCAGCGCTGGTACCCACTCTTAATATGTCCAGCAATGCCCCGGATTTCTCGGTATCACTCTTTCCAAGTTGGGCGTTCAGGTCAGTTTGCCTGTGGGTAATGGCTGCAGCTAGTTTTACCAGCTCCTCAATATTGAGATCGACAGAATCCTTAAAGCTGCCATCCACCGCGGGCTGAAATTCCAGCGCTCCCATACCACGGGTACCGGTATAGCAAAGCCGCTCAATGGGGTTAAAGCTTTCCGGAGTCCGCCCCTGCCGAGCGAGCCAGGCATCAATAACGGCATTACCGAATTTGTCGGGCAGACAGTCTGCAAGTAGCCCCGGCAGTCCCTTAAAGGTGTCCCGATTGAGTGTGCGGAACATATAGGGTTCTAATGGAGACTCGATAGGCATGGTAATAGGGGCAATATCCAGCCTGCGCTGTAAAAACTCTGGGGCATATTCAAAAGCACCATACCCGCTGTCGTCCCAATGGACAGCGCCAACTATTTCCCCCACAGATGCACTACTGCAGTATTTGTTCGATTTACCATTCTGGCTTATCCCTCTTTTTAATGTTTCTTGCCGGGGTCTTGGGGGTGCCTTCATCAGCCCCCTCTTTAAGGGCGTTAGTGGCGCCAGAGGCTCTGGCTCTTTGCCGCTGCTTGCCATGCATAGCAAGTTGCATGGGACTAACAGTTGGAGCTGGGAGGAAAGCTTCCAGTGCATCCAGCCGTCGAAGCACTCTCAGTGCCGCAACCAGGCTGTCGAGCCTGCCGCGACCAGCCTCTAACCCTTTGATGGTGGAGGTAGATAAGCCGGCACGCTCAGCCATATCATCCTGGGTGAGGTTCATCCGCAAGCGGTACTCTCTGAGCCTGTTGCCCAGCGTATAGAGTATCTGTTTATCAGACTGTCCGTGGAAGGCCATTGTAGCTGTTATTCCATCTGTAAGTTACTAATCAGCTGTTTAATAGCTGCTTTTTGATCTATTAACACAAGTTAAAGTTATATGCTATTAGTAGTTAAAAATCCACCTTTTAACTAGCTTAAAATTAAATTATAGGTGGAGAAGCGGCTTTTATTCAGGGTAAAGGTCAATGCCAGGGGTAAAATCGATCTCGATACCTATGTTCATAATTAAAAGTCGGGGCAGCCTCTATCTATGGTCCTCCGAAGATCCTCGTGCAGGTGAAGGTGCTTGGGGCTACTTCAAGCTGTAGATCCTGGAAAGGGCTTTGAGCCTTACGAGATGCGTAAACAATGATGTCAAGGAGCTTAGTCTGTTCGCGCATTGTTCACCTGCAGCAACTCCTTCCTAAGAAGCGTTTAAGCTTAGAGGGTTTAACTATAACCTGACCTGGATGGTACTTGTGCACCGTATGAAAATTCAATCTGGAGTCAGCCAGGCAATATGTATCGATAAATAAATATTTAATTTTTAACTTAGAAGCCAATATTATTCGTGGGTAGGTTATTCATCTGTAGAAGAAAATATTCTTCGAGTATAAAAATTCGAAGTTCCCAAGGCTATGAATAGCTTAGAAGATACTAAATAGATAGTTATTTTTATATATCAACTTGTGAACAATTTGTACTAAGTATGGTGGGTTCCCAGTCAAGTGGAGTTGGTTATAAAAATTTAGGGAAAAGAGTGAGTCTTCGAGTAAGCTTAATAGCCGCCTTGATAGAGACGAAGTAGAAAATATGGATGTGAAAAAAATGAAGTACGTACAGGAATACATTTTCTTAGTTTTGTTTTCCCTGTCATCCACTGTCAGTGCCATTGTTATCCGTGATGATATTGAAGATGAGAATTACCAAGTACCCACCTCAATACTGCCAGCATTGGCCGACTTTCCAGGAGAAGGGCACGGGGTCCTGATTTTTCCTCAGTGGGTTGTTACCGCGGCACATGTGACCTGTTCGAAACACCCTAAGGAGATCAATATTAATAGCCGGCCGCGTAAAATTGCGTCCGTATTCGTTCATTCTGGGCACAAAATGCTACCCGAAGCCCTTATCAAAGAGGCATTAGCTACAGGTGAAGGCATTAAGTTACAGGAATTCCTCGCAATGTCAGATGATATTGCGTTAATCAAGTTGGAAGAGCCAATCAATGATGTGGAGCCAATCCCTCTCTATCGTGGCAATGACGAACTTGGTAAGACTATCCAGTTAATCGGCAAGGGAAGCACGGGTAATGGTAAAGAGGGGCCAAAACCCAATAGCCCACATCGAACTTCTTTGCGTAGAGCCTTCAATGTTATCTCCAGTGTTGATATGCGCTGGATTTCCTACACATTTGATTCGCCAGCATCTGCTGTTTCACTTGAGGGTATGGCTGGCAATGGCGATAGTGGCAGCCCGGTTCTTATCGAGGAAGAACAAGGATGGCAGCTTGCTGGTCTTGTTGCTTGGGTTTCCAGCAACAGGGATTTGCGCGCATATCACGGTGAGCGTTATGGCGATAGAGGAAATAACGTTCGCATCTCTCACTATATAGACTGGATCGATAGTACTATATCTGCCGATGAACAGGAGCGGAGTTTAGAGTCGACCGAAGATAAATGATTGGTTCCTATGATAATGGGAAAAGGCCTGACGGTGATCTGAGGTTAGATTTGGAGTAAGTATAATGTATGAGATGTTAGTAGGCCTGGAAGTAAGTAATGATGATATTTACCAAGCGTATCGCGATGCGATGACGCCTATATTAGAAGCGTATGCTGGCTCATTTGGATATGATTTCAGGGTGTCAGAGGTGTTGAAATCTGAAAGTAGTTTGGAGATTAATCGCGTATTTACGATCAGGTTTCCAACTGAAGAGATGATGAGAAAATTCTTCTCCGACCCTGAATACCGAACTATAAAGGAAAAGTACTTTGAGTTATCAGTGCAGAGCACTACGATTATAGCCGGTTATGAGAAGCATATTTAAAAGAGTAAAATAATTAATTTTACCTCGCAACCCTTGGTATAGCTCAGTATATTAATGATTAAAGGATTAACAATATAAGAGAGTTGGTCTTCAATGGATAAATAGACCAGCAAGCTGGAGATGCTGATAACTAGTAATTGTTCTGGTTGGAATAGTGCCATACAATTTTGGTGTTTGTTTAGTAATGTTGTTATTAAGTAAATGATAAATTTGTGAATTAGAGGATGGCCGGAGAGATCATGGAAGCAAATATTCAGTTAATTCAGCCGATAATAGCGCTAGTGATTTGGTCCCTGGTAATGTGGCTATGGATGTACGCTACGAGATTGCCAGCTATTGCCGCTATGAAAATGAAGTTAGACCCCGAGGCACCAGTTGGCACTCAAATGTCGAAACTTCCGCCAAGAGTTCGCTGGAAAGCGGATAATTACAATCATCTACTGGAGCAGCCTACTGTCTTCTATGCCATTGTGCTTTCTCTAACTTTCCTTGATGGAGCTACAGAGGTGAATGTTATTGCTTCTTGGCTGTATGTTGGATTGCGGATACTTCATAGTCTTGTCCAGGTCTTGTGGAATAAGATTGAAATTCGTTTTGTTATTTTCTTTTTATCCAATATTCCATTATTCATTTTAGCTTTTAGCGCGGCAAAAATAGCATTCTAAAGGGAAAAGAAAAATAGGTGATTTGAATAAGCTTATTACTAAATCCGGTTGCTACTTCTGTTAGGTTATTATTCTTTCTGGCTGTATATAGAGCGGTCTATTTGGGTTGTGTTTACACTTTGGATAAACCATTTTAACCAATGAAGTGGTAAATAGTATCAAGAAATATATTTAATTGAATTTTCCCGATTAACTGTGGTGCTACATATATACAGGTAAATTATATGATTGATGAAAATGCAATTTCAGTCGGTGGTTGTTTATGTGGAGCTGTACGATACGAGGTGAAAGGGCCGCTGCGAAACGTAGTAAACTGTCATTGTGATATGTGTCAAAAGCTACATGGAAACTTTGGTCCCCACACAAAAGCTCGCAAAGTTAATATTAAGATAACAAAAGATGACGGGTTAGCTTGGTATAAAACATCAGACATTGCTCGTAGGGGTTTTGCCGGGAGTGTGGCTCAGGGCTTTTTTGGGAGCCGTATGAGCTTGATGCAACTGGAATTATTGCTGGATCATTGGATGGCCCAACCGGGTTGAAAACCATGGGGCATATATTTGTCAGCGAAAAGTCTGATTTTTACGATATTGAGGATAAACATCCTCAGTTTCAACAGTCATCAAATGGCCAATTAGTTAACGACTATAAGTAGGCAGATATTGTAACTATGAATGATGTGGTTTAGTACTTTTACCGCACTACAAACTTTGTAGGATTATGCAAGGAAGCATTGGACTCCATAGAATACTTAATAGCAAACCTAATATAAGGGAGCTGCTACTATGACGACAGTAATTGATGTATGGGCTCAGCATCCAACAAAGCGTTTTCTTTCTGAGCCCTTTTTAGATACATTGAAGAGGTGGACACGACAAGACTTTGAAGAGTTGCCTCTGGAGTGGACATTGCTGGCGATGGAATCAGCGAATGTCTCCAAGGCGCTTATCTCTGCTTGGTATGGTCCTAGCGGAGCATTGATTAGTAATGAAGAAGTTCTTGCAATAACCTCGACTCACCCAGACAAATTTTCTGGGCTTGCCTCAGTTGATTTGAGAAATCCCATAGAGGCAGTTCAAGAGTTACGTAAATATGTCTGTGAGCATGACTTTAAGGGCTTGCGCATCGTGCAGTGGCTGTGGGAGCTTCCATGTACGCATCCCCTTTATTATCCACTGTATGCCGCTTGCGTTGAGCTGGATGTACCTGTTTGTTTGCAAGTTGGGCTCACAGGCCCCTTACGCAGTTCTGAATCCGGTCGGCCTATTCATATCGAAAGAGTAGCGCTTGACTTCCCAGATTTGAAGATAGTTTGTGGTCATATAGGTTATCCTTGGCATAACGAGATGATCGCTTTCGCCACCAAGTTTCCAAATGTGTATATAGATACTTCTGCATATAAACCTAAGCGATACCCCAAAGAGTTGGTTTCATTTATGAAGGCCCATGGCAAGAATAAAGTGATGTTTGGCACTAACTACCCGATGCTGACACCGGAAGCCTGCATGAAAGAGATGCATCTGTTGGAGCTGGATGAAGAGGTATCGGAGTTTTTTTGTATAAGAATGCTGAGAGAGTTTTTAAGCTTTAGTCTGTCCGCTCTAATGACGTCGGCTTTTCAAGACTTCACCTGGCGGTAGCCTGCCTGGTTAGCGAGTTCCAACAGATGAAGCCATTGTAAGCAATCGTATAGTTTAGAATGCAAAAGTGATTTTATGCTTTACTTTTATTTTCTATATATCACTATGCGGACCAAACACTTCATAAAATATCCTACCGGAATCAACTCCTAGCTCCATAAGTTGTTCCTTAATATTCTTCATGAAACCTGTTGGGCCGCATAAATAAAAATCGCCCTGGGTAATGGGCAGCTGTTCCCGGATAAAATCCAGATGCATAAGTCCGGAAAAGCTGTTTCCTTTAGCGCCTGAAGCATACCAGTAGTAGTGTTTTATGTTTGAATTGACTGAAGATAGTTCCGCAAGTCGTTCCTTGAACGAGTGTTGCTCTTCTTTCTCGCAGGCATGCAAGAACGTAATTTTCCTGTCTGGCTCTTTTTCATGTATGGATTCCAGCATGGAGAGCAAAGGAGTTAGGCCGACACCTGCAGAAATCAATACAATTGGCTTTATTGAGTCTTTTAGAAAAAATGCGCCGCTTGGTGGGTAGGCCTCCAGGATATCCCCAACCTCCACAGTTTCATGTAAGTAAGAGGAGACAATACCATCTCTAGGCTGGCTTTCTCTTTTTACGCTGATTCTATAGGTTGCACTATTGGGTTTATCGGAGAGTGAATATTGACGGATCTCAAGGTATTCATGTTTTGGAGGTTTTACCCGAATTCCCAGGTATTGGCCAGGCTGATAATCAATTACACCATTTCCATCCTCTGGTCTTAAGAGAAAGCTGGTAACCAGCTCAGACTCTACGGTTTTATCCTCTACAATAAACTGCCTGGGGCCATGCCAGCCTCCGAGGGTATTTCTTGAGAAGTCATAGAGTTCATATTCTCGTTCTATTAGTAACTTCGCAAATAGGTTATAAGCTCTTTGCCAAGCATCAATAACTTCTGAGGTGAATGTATCCGGCATAACCTCCACGAGAGTGGCAAGCAGATGGTCTCCTACGATTTCGTATTGCTCAGGCTGAATAAAATAGCTGGTATGCTTTTGAGCAACCCTCTCAATTAACGGATCCAGGGCTGGAAGGTTGTCAATATTCTTTGAGAAAGTTGATATGGCACTGAAGAGGGCAAATGGCTGTTTACCACTTTCCTGATTACTCATATTGAATATATTTTTTAACTCAGGATTGCAGGAGAACATTCTATTGTAGAAATACTTTGTGATATCTACACCTGCACTATCGAGTACTGGACTTGTGGCTTTAACAATTTTGATTTCTCTAGATGTCAACATAATTTGCTCCTATATACATCTAACGGAAAATTTATCGTGGACAATCCGAAACAGAGGCATTAGTCCAATGCCTGTAAAAATTGCTGATAGTTGCGTTCAGCCAATAAGTGAGAAAGCGGCTACTTATTTCACCTCTAAAGAGAGGCTATATTGTGCGACGCAGCGGCTTATGTATCCGATTTTTATTAGTGTCGCGCTGATCACCATAAAGATATGGCCAGCGACTTGTGCCGGAAGGGAGAAATAGTGGGACATGGGGTAGCAGATAACGACAGTTACTATCAAAAAAGGAACTGACAGTAGAAGGGTCAGATTGCCAGCTTTGAGCAGAAGTTCGAAGCGTCTGCGCAGGACAGGGTTTTCAGTGTCGAGCATTTTTAACCTCTATGGCAATTTTGGTTTCGCTATATAACTAGCAAGCCCCATGCCAAAAATAAAAATGCTTATAAATCAATAAGTTGAAGGTTTTTTTCGGTTTTAACATGTCATTATGACTTGATAACTTTATGTGTCATAATGACCTCAATAGATCATATGGACCTATGCATGTATGACAGATATCAACGCCAATCTCCTGTTGGAAGTAGCATTGGATCTGGCTAATAGCCTGAACAACAGCGATCGCTTTGAACGCCTGCTCTCTACTATCCGCAAAGCCATCAAGTGTGATGCCGTGGCCCTATTGGGGTTAAATGAGAATGTACTTACCCCCTGGCGGTACAAGGGCTTGCCAGAAGAACGCTTGGCCGCCGTTTTGTAGTCAATGAACATCCGCGCCTTGCCCAGATTTGTGCCTCAGAAAATCCAGTTCGCTTCCCATCAGATTGTGATTTGCCAGACCCTTTTGATGGCTTACTACTGGATAGGGAAGGGGACTTGCCGGTGCACTCTTGCATGGGTTTGCCCCTGTATTCTGATAACCACTTGGTGGGCTTGCTAACTCTCGATAGCATGGCTTCAGATGCTTATGGCCAAATTAGTGACAGAACCCTTGAGTTGATAGCAGCCCTTTCTGCAGCAACACTAAAAACAGCTTTGGAGTTAAAAGAGCTTTCTCTTTCTGCAGAACATGCAGAACAGTTGGTAAAAGAACTGACACAGGAGGCTTTTCTACGAGATGGTGGGGAGCTCATTGGAGAGAGTCAAGTCATGAAAGCCCTGCGCAGTGATATTGAGCTGGTAGCAGGTTCTGACTACAACGTCCTGATCCTTGGAGAGACAGGTGTCGGCAAGGAGTTAGTGGCTCGCACTGTACATAGGCTCTCTTCTCGCAGGGAAAAACCACTTGTTTACCTCAATTGCGCATCCTTAACGGAGACTCTGGCTGAGGCAGAGCTTTTTGGACATGCAAAGGGCGCTTTCACGGGGGCGGATCGCGAGCGGCCAGGTAAATTCCTTCTGGCGAACGGTGGAACTATTTTCCTTGATGAGGTGGGCGAGCTACCTTTAGCTGTACAGAGTAAATTGCTGAGGGTGCTGCAAAGCGGTGAAATCCAGCCGGTTGGTAAAGATACAGTCCAGCATGTCGATGTCAGGATAGTTGCCGCAACAAACCGGGAGCTGTTGAAGGAAATAGAAGACGGAGGTTTCAGGGCCGACTTGTATCACCGTCTTTCTGTATATCCACTGGAAGTTCCACCCTTATCACAAAGAGAGAATGATGTTCTGTTACTGGCGGATTACTTCCTGGAAAAGTCCCGTAGAAAGCTGGGCTTTCGTCAACTCAGATTGTCGGCAGAGGCCTCACGTAAATTAAAGCGTTATGGTTGGCCGGGGAATGTAAGGGAGTTGGAGCATATCATTAGTCGTGCAGCCTTGAAGGCCAGAAAGGGCTCCTCTCCGTCAGAGATTGTATCGTTAACCGCTGCGCATATAGAGATTCCTGACGATATCATGGCACAGCCAGAGTTTGAGAAACCGGCTCAACCACCGCTGGAAGTTGTGAATCTCAGGTCTGCGACCGAGGATTATCAGCGCGATCTTATAAAGCATACGCTGACTAACTGTGATGGGAATTGGAGTCGAGCTGCAAAATTGCTTTCTATGGATAGAGGAAATTTGGTTCGTCTTGCAAAACGATTAGGCGTCTATATTAAGAAAGAGGTTGTGGGCGGAAAGTGATGTTATGATTGCGTAATATAAATCTCACTTTTTTACAGTTAAGAGAAAGGCATGAATAAGGATATTACGTTTCCAATGGCTATTGGATTGCTAGCTTTATTAGTTGGCGTGGTGACCTTCATGTATAACTGGCTTATTGTCGGTGGTGGTTGGGAGTATTTTGGAGTCTTCCTATTTCCAGGGAATCTAATCTTATCTCTGTTCACAGAAGAAATAGATTTTTGGCCAAAGTTTGCTTTACAAATGAGTGGCCAGTTTTCAGTAATTTTTTCTGTTGCTTACTTGGCGAGGCGGGCTTTGAAGGAGGTCGTCAGCTAATAGAGTGCTCATAAGCTTTTTTAAAGTTGAGTTGTTAGTGCTGCTAATTAAATAACGGTTTGAATTTTAACAGAATCTTTATTGTCTAATAGGGTTGGGTGAGAGCAAGTAAGTTACTCACTTTTTGCGAGTAATTATAAATCAATCCTATTCGGCGACATACAATATATCAAATAAGTGCCAGCTAAATCAAAAGATGGAAAGGGGTTGGTCTCTACATCTTTTATTAAGCTAGATGGTATTGTTGGCTTTCAAAAAGCGGGTATTTCTTGAGGAAAGCGTATCTGGGCATGACAAATTAAATATTTTGTGAATTCTTTTAAAGATATACTCCTATACGCTCAAGTTAAAAAGACAATTACATTTTTAATGAGGATGAATGGCTGCAATGCTGTAGAGCTTTTGCTCCGCGAAGAGACGATTAACCCAAGTCATTGTAGTGCACACACTAGACGCAAATTTGCACCAATTTCCAAGTCTACACAGAACAGGTGGACTGGCCAAGCAGGTTATGTACTTTTATAGGAAACTACATCCGATAGATTCAAAAGCCGGAGGTGATAGCTAACTGCAAAGCAGTGATGTGATTTACGGCAGGAGGAGTCCAGGCCGATTGCGGCTATCCGTAAAACAGGCTAGATGAAAAGTAATCAAAGCTACTACCCAAGTCTCCACTCAGTAAAGCCATAGAATACGGCCTAAAGCACTGGAAAGGACTTTATGAGCTTTTGAAGGGTGGCCGCATCGAAATCGAAACCAATTTGACTGAATAAAAAATCAAACCCTTCGTAAGGTATCGAAAAAACTACCTGTAAGCATCTTCACTCGAAGGGGTTGATTCACTGTACTTACACTTTAGCTATTTTGCAAATAGCCAAGATCTACGGTATTGCTACATATAAGTATTATGTGGAAGTACTTGGAAAGTTCCACGCAATCAGTCTGTAGAGAGCTATGAAACATTACTACCCTGGAATTCTAGCCTAACAAAGTTGGGCTGGGAGAGTCGGATTGATATTTTCTGCTAGCTATATAAACTATTGGCGACCCCCTTTCTTGCTAGGCATCCTTTGAATGTACCCTCAATCTTGTAATTCCTGAACTTCAAATACAATCTTATCCTGCGAGATGGTAAGATTGCTTGCAATACATTGTATAGCCGCACTCAAGTTTGTACGAATTTCACTCATAAGTGATTTCTACTACTTGAGTAACAACTAGTTAAATACAACTAAAATAGAGAACTAAGTATGAACATCAAACTAATGCCAGCTATTACTGCTGCTATTTTGCTGGCTGGCTGCTCTGCTACACAAAATACAGAGGATTCAAAGCCTAATGGGAATGATAAAACGGGTAGTTCATGGGGAATTTTAAGTTTAGATAATCTTCCATCTTGGATTCAAGATGAGATGCTGAAAGATAAAATTGTTGATAATAAGTCTTCACTTGAAGTTGAAAGTCTTAATTTCAAAAGAGAAATTTTAGGTAAGGTTGCGGCTTCAAAAAATAGCGATGGAACCTGGTATTACCTAATTGATATTGATACCTCTGTCCCAATTGAGTGTTATATTTTTAATGAATATGATGGCCCAGCAAATTCTCTTTATGGGTTGATTGATAGCAGTTTGGCTCAGGCTGAAGAGCTTAATAATAAATCACTTTCAGCCCGTTTTAACTATGCTGTTGATGTCGGCATTACCGAGAATACACCTTATCTATCACTAGATACCCTTTATTTTCTTGGCGAAAAAAGTGAAGCTGTAGCAGGGTTAATGAAGGGCTTGTCAGCGGAAGTTGATGGGAACCTACAGGTCTGTCTGCATAATCAAATGGGATACCACCAGGCTTTTGTTGATGTTTTTGAATCATTTATAGGCGTATCCACAGGAAACAATCAAAGTGCGGAGTTCTTTGAGTCTGTTCATCAGATGAAGCTTAATGATATATCTGTTGGATATAGCTATGAAAAATATACTACAGATGATGAAGGTGATATCAATATTCAAAGCAGAGCCGCCTTTATTTTCCCAGTTGATGCCAGCTCTATATCCGCTTCAGACTTTGTATCTTCTTCCTGGAGTAGGCCGGATGGTTATTTAATTAATGCTTCAGAATATTCAATTGATAATGGTGAGCTGACTTCACATTATTCAATTAAGAACCAAAATGATAAGTGGCTGGTAGGAGGTGAATTCCAGGGAAAAAAGATCAATTCTGAACTGGATTATACCGGTATGTTATTGTCAAACTTTGGTAGTTATCTTCAAACAGCCCACTTAAACGTGTCAGATCAGGATTCTGCTGAATTTTATATGTGGCTATCTGATGCGGACCCTACATCAGCACAAAAAGTCCTGGTAAGCAAGCTGGCTGATAACCCCAGTGCAAACTTTAAAATGGATATAGGCCCGATTGTTATGAAATTTACCGCTGAAGACAGTGGGATTTTCAAGCAGGGAACTATGAAGCAAGGGCCGCTTGTGCTGGATATGGAATTATTGCATGTAAAAGGTGAGCCTAAACTGCCATGAAGCAGTTTTTTCCGCTCTTATTAACTTTGTTGGCACTTAATGTAAATGCACAGAGTGTTCCATTCTTTGCTGAATTGAGCACAGAGCTTGCAACTGATCAGCCTCTGCCTCTTGCTGATACTATTCACTTTGAGCTAGTTTCACCAGAGGCACAAAGGATTGCTACAGCTTTGTTGGATTGGAAGGGCATCACTGTTGAGCACATTAAAGGTGAGTCCTTGTTTATTACCATGAGAACTAAGCCGAATTTTTTTGGTGAAGTTCATGCAAAACATAGAGAGAATAGTTTTGTAATTGACCTGGATGAGGAGAGTACAAAGGAATTTACTTACGGCTTTACAAGTGGAGTCAGTGAAAATTGGACATTAACAGAGCTAGAATCATATGTAGATGATTATATTGAATATCCTACATATATCCATGGCTTTAATATAGCTTCAGTGGTGGCTACCCAACGTAGCGGCGACTGTACGGAGTATGCGGTGCTTACTACTGCACTTGCTCGATCATTAAATCTTCCTGCAAGAGTTGTTTTAGGCACCGTAATACTTGAAGATAAAGAACAGGTAACGTCTTTTGGCCATGCCTGGGCGGAAGTATGGCATAAAGGCCAATGGCATATTCTTGATTCAGCCTTATACCGCTCTAATGCAGTTCGGCATTTTTATTTGCCGGCAAGTGAGCTGGATAAAGAAGGGCCAGGGTTTTCTTTATCATTGATGAGATCAATTCAATTGTTTCCACAGAGAATAGAGAATATTAAGGCAGTTAAAATTAATTAAATGTTATCTGTTAGATTATCTATAAGATTTATCTCATGGTAAAATGGCCTGATCAGTGAGCTTTGCTGATCAGGCTTTTTTATATGTACTCCAGGTTTTTCTGTCACTGCGAGAGAATACCCAGTATAGCTTTTGGACTAGTGCGAAGTTACCATTCGCGGTCCAAATTTATAGGTTCCATTAGCGTCCCGCCTGCTGATACAACGGATGCTCTGAGCGGCAGGCTGATAGCCGTATAGTTCTGATTTGTTGATATTCAGCTCCATAGCAAGGTTGTAAGTCGGTTACTTCGAGATTGCCATGGGTAATGGTACTGGCCGTACACTTCAACACAGAAGATGATCTTGCCGAGATCGACGGCGTGCTTAATCTTATTACAAATTGCTGGCGTTAGGCTACTAACAACGAATACCGGTTTAGCTAAATAAGAACTTTGGGCTTGCTTTATTTAATTGTCGAATGCCGAGCTATCTCTAGACAGCCAGTATCGATATCCTCCAAAAATTTTATTGTCTGTTATAGTGATTTTAATGGCACGATAATTTCAACGGGCGATATTTAATACATTAGTAAAACCACTGGGAATAAAAATTGATAAGGGGGCAGTTGTTAAGTAATCAAGATGCTTATACTAAGCTTCAGTGATTTGAATCCTTGGTAAAAAGATACACGATTATATTTTGGTTATCCTGAGCGGCGATCCAAATTTTACTATCTTGAAGTCAAAGCTGTCTTGTTTTGAGTGCTCCCTAATTCTTAGAGGCATAAGCGCTGTATTTTTTGATGTAAATAAAAATTTTTGAGTCCATTATTGAAATGCGGCCTTACTTCTCTATATTCATACTGTCAACTATATGCCTACTGTTCTGGAGAATATTCGATGAGTAAGAAATATAGAGGTGGCGCTAATATATTTATTTTATTGTTTGTCTTATTGCTATCCTTTGATGTCTTATCAGGCGAAGCTAAATCGTTTTATTCAAAGTTTGATTTTGGTCAAAGTTCTGAGGGTATCCTGGCTTCATATAAATTGGGGCATTCAGTATCTGGTCAAGAAATTATATATATTGATTATATTTGTGTTCCCGGTGATGAAAGTAAGCCTTGTATACTGGACCTGAATGGTAACTTTCCAACTGTCGAGTATGTAATTGAAGAGGGAGCTTATTTGCATGAAGTTCGCCTCTCTGGGCAAACAACAGTTGTGACCATGGGAGGAGGCCAGATTACCAGCTCTATTCAGGTATTTAACAATTCAGAATTATTTCTGCTGGGTGGAGAGATAGTATCGGTCAATGCTAGGAATACCAGTCGCGTAGTATTAGATGGCGGACAGGCATCAATTGCTCATGCACATGATAGCTCAACGATTTATAGCACTAGTAACTCACCCACAAGATCTCTATTGTCCTACCAGAATGCGTCAATCTATATCTTTGGAGCAGACTACGCGGAGGGTGAGCAGGTTCAACTGTTCTCTTTTGATAATTCAAATTTAAACCTATATGGCGAGAGATTTATCTATATATTAAGCACTAACGGTTGTGAATGGTCTGATAATAATCCTCCGGAAGGTGACCCGGGCATTTATACCAATATCTCTGGACAATGTCTTTCTGTAGGAAGGATAAGTGGAAGCCAGGTATTTATTACATCCACAGCAACAGAGAATGGGGAGGTAAGGTTTATTGACGTTGAGTCATAAACTAACTCCTGAAGGGTAAACTTCATCCGTCCCTAAGCTTTTGGGATGGATGAAGTTTAAAGCATATTACTAAGCCGAGTTTGTATATCGGATTCTACAGCAGGTCACTTCCGCATCAATCGCAATCCATTGAATACCACCAGCAGACTGGTACCCATATCCGCAAACACTGCCATCCACATGGTAGCTTCTCCAGCAAAGGCGAGGATAAGAAATATCGCTTTGATGCCGAGAGCAAGGACAATATTTTGCCAAAGTATATGGGCCGTGGTGCGTGACAAGCGGATAAAACCAGCAATTTTGCCAAGATTGTCATCCATTAAGGCAACATCGGCGGTTTCTATAGCGGTATCTGTACCTGTAGCTCCCATTGCAAAGCCGATATCGGCTCGCGCCAGTGCTGGTGCATCATTGATTCCGTCCCCAACCATACCAACTCTGCCATGACCGGCCAGGGACTCCACCTGCTGCAGTTTATCCTCTGGAAGAAGGTTGCCTTCGGCTCGATCGATGCCTACTTCGCGGGCGATGGCGTCGGCAGTATGTTGATTATCACCGGTTAACATTAGGGTTTTCACCCCTAATTCGTGGAGTTCTTCAATGGCTTTCCGACTGGACTCTTTGACGGTGTCCGCAACTGCGAACAAAGCCATTACTCCGGATTCTCCCACCAGCATAACGACTGTTTTGCCCTGGGATTCAAGTTTGCTAAGCAGCTGTTCAAGATCCGGACTACAGGCCCCAAGCTCTTCTACCAAGCGGTGATTCCCCAGATAGTACCCCATATTAGCTATTTCGCCGCGAACACCCCGGCCGGCCAGGGCTTCAAAAGCCTCAACTTCATGTAGCTCTGCGTTTTCTGCGCTGAGATATTCTGCGACGGCTTTTGAGACAGGATGATCAGAACGTGAGGCCAGGCTGGCAGCTATAGTTCTGATTTCGTCAGGTTCAGCACCTGACCAGGGTTCGAAGTCGGTTACTTCGGGCTTGCCATGGGTAATGGTGCCGGTCTTATCTAGTGCAATCCAGCGCAGGCGACGACCCTGCTCGAGATAGGCACCGCCCTTAATCAGGGTGCCGTGACGGGTTGCTGCCGCTAGGCCGCTGACAATGGTGACCGGTGTCGCAATTACCAGAGCACAGGGGCAGGCGATTACCAGCAATACCAGAGACCTGTATATCCACTCCATCCAGGCGCCGCCGAAAAAGAGTGGGGGTATTAACGCTGTGGCTAAGGCTACGGCAAACACGAGGGGTGTGTACCAGCGGGCAAATTGGTCGACAAAGCGCTGCGTCGGCGCGCGGCTTCCTTGGGCCTCCTCTACCGCATGAATAATCCGGGCCAGGACAGCATCATTAGCGACAGCGGTTACTTTGTATTCGAGCGCGCCAGATTCATTAATGGTCCCCGCAAAAAGTTCATTGCCGGCCGTCTTGTCTACAGGCAAGCTTTCCCCGGTAATTGGGGCCTGGTTAACTGCAGAGTTGCCTTTTACAACCTCCCCATCAAGGGCGATACGCTCGCCAGGTCTTACCCTGACAATGGCTCCTAAAGGTACCTCTTTTGCGCCGATCTCACGCCAACTTCCATCATCCTGCCGTACAGTGGCTGTTTCCGGGGTTAGGCTCAGTAGCTCCCGGATGGCATTTCGAGCGCGGTCCAAAGATTTTGCTTCAATCAGTTCTGCCAGGGTAAATAACACCATTACCATGGCCGCTTCTGGCCAGTGTCCAATTAATATGGCGCCAGTGACCGCAATTGACATGAGCGCATTCATGTTCAGATTGAGGTTCTTAAGCGCTATCCATCCTTTTTTGTAGGTGGAGAGGCCACCGCCAGCAATGGCAGCCAGAGCCAATACAAATACTAACCAGGTATTACCGCCTTGCAGCCAATACGCCAATTCTGATGCCAGAGCTGCAACGGCTGCGGCACCAAGCAACCACCAATTGGCCTTAGCGGCTGGAGGGGCACCCTCGGTATCTTCCTCGGTAGCCAGCCTGGCATCCAGGTCGAGTGGCGTTAATACATCCAGGATCGTCTGCTCCATGCCAGGTGCATGGCCGACCGTCAGGATTCGCTGTACCAGATTGAAGTCGAGGCTGTAGATCCCCTGAATACTGGAAAGCTTGGCGCGTATCAGGCTTTCCTCGGTTGGGCAGTCCATCTTGCCAATGGAGAACAGGGAAGATTCTCCTTCTTTATTGACTGTACTATTGCCGGGTCTTTCGAGTGGCTCTGTGGGCTTTTCACAACCGCAGCCAGTATCGCGCTTTTCCATAGTCAACTCTCGGATAGCTCAAAAGGTGAGCCATTATTACTATCCCTCTAGTAACTATAGAGTCAAGGGGACGCCTGCATGCCCGATATGATTGGCGAAGCCAGCTGTGAAGTGGAGGCAGTGCGTTACTACGATCAGGTGGACTCGTTACCGGAACCTGTGCGGACCAGGGATAATTTATAACTTTATTCTGGAGCTCATTTAAAGTAATTTCACTGCATTCGCCACTGCCGTTCATTGGGCATGCCATTGGAAGATACTCGAAATCTGCTCGAACTCAAAGTGCAGCCAATTGAGAATTGCCTGGAAATCAATGAGCTGGTTGATAAAACCTATCCGCCATATTGAGGATCAAATGGATCTGTAGGTACAACTTCGGCAAAGTTTGTAGTAACTACGAGATCAATGTATCGACCTGGAAGCTGCAGGCACCTGTAAAGTCATGCGTATGCTTAGCGATCTCGAATTCTATGCTAAAACAGATTCCCAAGTTTGAAGGGTTTAATTTCGGAAAACTAAGCTACAGAGGTTCATGACTAAGATCTCTTAATTAAAATTCCCTAAGGTGCTCCAAGTGCTCCTGATTTTTTTAGGGAGGCCAGTGATATTAACCAGGTTATAAGATGGGGCTAAGGGCAATGAGACCGTTCCAGTTAATCACAAATTTACCCAGCGAATAGATGGGCTTTTCTTCGATAATATCGATGCCTACAGGTTTAGAAGGTGCATGATTCTGCATACGTCTAGATGATGGAAAAACCGTTAAAGCCCTTATTAATCAGATGCTGATAGCGCTTCAGAATGGTATCGCAATGAGGAAAGCTCAGCGTTACCGCCTAGCCTAGTCTGCTGCTTCTCTTGCCTTTACCCTACATAGAGGCAGTATAGCCTTTTGTCGTGATTAGTAAGCGCTCGTGATCAATCTTTCCAGTTCGAGCAGGTGCTGTTTTTTTAGTGTCTTGAAGGTTTTTGCAGAGTAGAGCTTTTTCAAGGTGGGTTCAGATATCAAAAAATATTGAACGGCCCCAAGTAATTGGTAGATAAAGGCAAGCGGCTTTATCTCTTGAAAGTGTCCCTGTTTCTGGCTCGCTTTCACCAGTCCTTCTAGATGATCGAGAACGGGCTTTAGAAACCACTGATGGGCGTGTTCGGAGCGCTCTTTATTATCTAACAGCTCTCGCATCAGAAGAAGAATAACGCGGTGGGTTCTTTTGTCGGGTGCTGCCAGTACGTTTAATAAGTTCAACAGCTGTTCTCTGGGAGCTAGCTCATGCTCAATGTTGGGTTTCAGGTTCTCAACCAGATGGGTAACAGCGGACTCAAGTACCGCAGCATAGAGTTTTTCTTTGCTGGGGAAGTGGTGCAGCAGCCCTTGTTTGCTGATAGTCAGTTCGGCGGCGACATCATTGATGCTGGTTCCGTAAAAACCTCTCTCAGAAAAGAGAATTTCGGCCTTGAGAAGTAACTTTTCTCGTGTCTTCATTGAGCTTCAATATGGTCTGGCTAGACAGCTTGACACCTTACCGATTGGTAGGTAGCCTGTCAATAAACTTACCGGTTGGTAGGTTCTGATTGCCATAACGCAAGGGATGGAGTATGGACAGACAAACAGAGCTCGATCTTATCCAGCGATGCTGGGGACTGGTACAAGATAAAACCACAACCCTGGCGGATGAGACGGCCAACGCTGATACACGACGATACCGCAGCAAAGAGGTGTTCGAGCTTGAGATGGAGCATATTCATCGTCGTTGGCCATGGCCTCTGGTACATACTTCTGAACTGATTGAAGCGAATAGCCTCAAAGCGGTCGAGACGCCACTCGGCTCTTTGATTGTCAGTCGCGATGCTTCAGGCCAATGGCATGCCTTTCACAACAGCTGTCGTCATCGCGGTGCCACACTACTAGGGGAGGGAGAATGCCGGCAGTCAAAACGCATTCACTGCCCCTATCATGCCTGGTCATATACTACAGATGGCGCGTTGGCCTCGGTTCCTGGTAAGCAACAGTGCTTTCCTGATCTTGATAAGTCAGACAATGGCCTACTCGAACTGCCTGTTAAAGAAAAGCATGGATTCATTTGGCTTTGCCCTGATGGGGCTTCGGCTCCAGACCTGGATGAAGCTCTGGAGGGTATGTCGCAGTCGCTAGCGGCCCTGCAGCTCGATCAGCTCTCTGTTTTTGCGCAACATCGCAAGGTTTGGAACACGAACTGGAAAATCGTGGCAGAGGGCGGTATTGAAACCTACCACTTTTCCTATGCCCACAGCGAGAGTATTGGCCCTTATTTTTATAACAACACCGCGGTCATCGATGCCCTGGGACCCCATCTACGGGTAGTAATGCCGACCAAGGCTTTAGCTACGGTGGTGGAGAAACCCGTCGAGCAACAATCCCTGCGAGAATGCAGTCATACATTGTATTCATTGTTTCCTACCTCGGCCTTGCTGATTCAGCATCAGCATATTGACTGGGTGCAGTTCAGGCCCCTGGCCCTCGATAAAACGGCCATCGCTGTTACCACACTGGTTCCGACTGAGTTGCGGGATACCATGCGGGATCATTGGCAGCGTAACCATGATATTACTGTAGCGGTGTTGAATGAGGACTTTGAGCTAGGGGAGGGTGTTCAGCGCTCCATGAATAACGGTGCGCTGGATCGTATCAATTACGGGAGGAACGAATGGGCCCTAAAGCGGATGAATGGTTTTATTGACGACCTGTTAACGGAGAAATAGTAGGGTTATATAGCGTTTTAGAGAGTGTATTGCCTGGTTTTACAGTCATGTGTAAAACTCGGGAAAACTATAATAATTAGGCGCTCTCAGGTGCTGTAATTCTCAGGTGTTGTTGATTTGACCAATAAATGAGGCCCTTTCTCGTCCATTCGTCAGTAGAAGCGTCGACAAAGGATTTTATCCGTTGCTAGCGCTGCACTGGAAAGCCATGACCCTTCAGAGCTGATCATGGAGAAGATCGTCAAGGTCAGTCAAGTTTCTAGCAAAACCCTGTATAACTATTTTAATAACCGGGATCTGTTATTGTTGAAGCGGCTGTGAATGGTTGCTGGATATCGAGAGTAGTGAGCAGTTGCAGCAAGCTGAACCTGGGCTGGTTAGCCTTTGACCTATAGACTTAGTGCGATTGAGCAGTTTAATCTCAAGCCCGATCGAATTTGTCTTTTCTTTTCCATTTTGATTCAGTATGACAAGGGTAATGATGGAGCGAATCAGCTGAGTACAACTCTATTTAGGGAAAGCAATATCCATCTTGCTGAGAATGGTATGGCGCTGCGTGAAGGCACCATTATAGATGCCACTACTATCTCCGCTCCAACTTCGACAAGTCCGCTAAATGCGGATCTAGGGCAGTAAAAATGGAGATAACTGTATATAGAAAGCACGATTTCGAGTAAAAAGTAGCTATTTTTAGTTATGTGAAGCGTGATGTAACGCTAAAGGCTGGTTTTTCAGAGTATCCCTAAATAGTAGATACCGTACTGTAGCCTGAAGTGTTGTAGGTTTGGGTCATTGAGTGAGTATATTTCTTGAGCAAATGTCGTAACATTTCCGCAATACTTTTTATCATTGGTCTAACCATCTCTATTTGGGCTTTCTTTGCAGAGCCAAATAGTTTCAGAATCCGAGAGCAGACGATAACGATTGATTCCTGGCCAGAAGCCTGTAATAACAAGAAGGTGGCCATCCTTGCTGATTTACATGTGGGCTCTCCGTATAAAGGGGTTGATAGCCTTCGGTGGTTAGTTGATGAAGTAAATGCGAGTTTGCCTGATTTGATTTTGTTACCAGGTGATTTTGTTATCCAGGGCGTTGCAGGTGGCTCTTTTGTTTCTCCCGAAGAGGTTGCCGAGATACTGGAGGAATTGAAAGCGCCCATGGGCGTTTTCGCAGTGTTGGGAAATCACGACTGGTGGCTTGATGCCAAGCGGATAGAGAAGGCATTCGCTGATCGAGGGATTACGGTACTTGAAGACCGATCAGCAAAGCTGAATAGTGGCGCTTGTAAGTTACGCCTGGTGGGTCTCAGTGATTTTTGGGAGGGGCCACATGATATCGCACAAGCGATGGATGGCATTGATACCGCTGAGAGCATTTTGGCTTTCACGCACAATCCCGATATATTTCCAGAATTACCGAAGCAAATCTCACTGACTATTGCTGGGCACACCCACGGAGGACAGGTTTACCTGCCATTTATTGGGCGCCCGATAGTTCCCTCTCGTTACGGGCAACGTTATGCGATAGGTCATATCGAGGAAGGTGGAAAAAACCTGTATGTAAGCCCTGGAGTAGGGACCAGTATTTTACCTGTGCGATTCCTAGTTCCGCCGGAAGTAACGCTCTTGTCTATCTCTAGTAACTAAGCGTAAGCAAGTGGGGCGTGCAGGATGATGGATTTGGTAATTCTGTTTGATCGGAATAGAGCAGGTACCTTGCCATACAATAGCAAAGCTGCTTTGGACTTTCAGGATTGGCCAGATGATAACCGTTAAACGCAAGGTATTGTTCGGTGATTGTGACCCTGCGGGTATTGTATATACCCCAAGATTTTCCGACTTTGCCCTGGAGGCAACTCACGAAGCGATGTCTGTCCTGTTTGACGGCCCAGCCATTAGAAGGATGAAGCAGCTGGGCTTTATAACTCCGGTAAGAGCATTCAACTTGGAATTCCTGACCCCTGTGACTTGGGATCAGGAGTTAAAAATTCAGGTTTCTATCTCAGATATTGGCAACCACTCTTTTAGC
Organism: Microbulbifer sp. MLAF003; assembly: GCF_030012965.1. Classification (NCBI taxonomy): domain Bacteria; kingdom Pseudomonadati; phylum Pseudomonadota; class Gammaproteobacteria; order Cellvibrionales; family Microbulbiferaceae; genus Microbulbifer; species Microbulbifer sp. MLAF003. The sequence continues at coordinate 2,506,142 of NZ_CP120232.1, read as the reverse complement.
TTCCAGCTTGAGGCTTATCTGGAGAGTGGGGCACCGGCTTTTACGGCGAACATTACCTATGTCACTTTATCTGCCTCCGACAGGGTCAAAATCCCTCTGCCAGGTCACCTTAGGGATACTTTGGCTCAAGCGAACCAAGCAAATGCACCATAAAGTAAATGAACTATAAAGGTGGTAGGTGGCGATGAAATCTGCAACTACACACTCCACTCGAAGAGGCCCTTCTCCTCGTTAAGGAAATCGAGCAAGGCCGCGAGTTTCTTCGGTTTGTTCAATCCAGTTCGGTATACGGCATGAATGTTCATTGGTGGTACATGCCATTCTGGAAGCACTTTTACCAACTGCCCGCCAGCCAATTCCTCAACAATATTGTTAATTGGCAATTGGGCGATGCCGAGCCCATTCAACGTTGCATTTTTTAATGCCTGGATGTTAGCGCAAAAGAAATTTCCGCTTACGGATAAGTTGATGGTTGAGTTAGCAGATGTCAGTGTCCATTCCGATTCCCCCGGATTGAATTGAAATCGAAGGCAGTTGTGACCCGCCAGCTCTTCAGGAAGTTGGGGAGCCCCATGCACTGCCAGATATTCTGGATTGGCCACAAGAACCCTGGTGGAGTAGCCGAGCTTGCGGCTTATTAGGCGGTCGTCCTGAATTTCTCCTACTCGGAAAGCCAAGTCGATACCCTGGGCAAATAGATCCTCGAAGTCATAGGTAAGGTTGAGAGAAACCGTAATTTTGGGCCAGCGTTTCAAAAATGGGGGCAAGACCTTTTGTGAGAGAAACTCGCCAAGAGCGGGTGGGGCAGAAACTTTAAGGAGCCCTTGTACCTGTTGCTCCATAACCAGCACATCGTGCTGAAGGGCTTTAAAATCTTCCACCAATTGAAGTGCTCGCTCATAAGCAATAGCACCGACTTCAGTTAACTCAACCCGACGGGTTGAGCGGTCCAGTAACTTTGCTTTCAGATGGGACTCCAACCGGGATATTTCCTTGCTGACTGTGGATTTTGGCAGGCCCAACTGCTCAGCCACAAGTGTGAGATTCAGAGTTTTACTGACCTGGACAAATACCGATAGGGTTCTCAAGCTTACTGTTTCTAAATCGCGAACATTCATTTTCAAATTGGGTAATTGTTCATTTATGAGTGGATAATAGAATGGCTTCGTCTTCGAAACAACATGATTCACAGGAGATTCAACCATGTCGAATGAACGAATTGCACTAGTTACTGGCTCTAATCGCGGTATTGGTCTCGAAGTTGCCAAGCAGCTCTCTGACCAGGGGGTCAAGGTAATTCTGTCTGGCCGCAACCAGGAGAAGCTTCAAGAGGTGAAAGCGGCCTGGGCAGGCAAGGTGGCCCCACTGGACACCATAGAATTGGATATCACCAAGGCAAACGACAGGGCGCAAGCAGCTCAAAAAATTGCTGAGCAGTATGGCCGACTGGATATTCTAGTAAACAATGCCGGTGTGATTGTGGAAGGAGAATGGGCGCAGAATAACAGTGAGACTGTTTCCCAAGCTGATCTGCAAACCACCTTCGATATCAACTTGTTTGCTCAAATTGGCCTTACGCAGGAACTACTGCCACTACTCAAGAAGAGTAAGGCTGGACGTATTGTAAACGTTAGTAGCATCTTGGGTTCCCTGGCAGTAAATGCCGATGTTGAATCCGGCTGGAGTGCGGTAAAACCGTTTGCCTACAACGCATCTAAAGCTGCATTAAATATGTTTACAGTTTCCCTGAGCCAGAGCCTTGCAGAGACCAATATCAAGGTCAATAGTGCGCACCCCGGTTGGGTTAAAACCGACCTGGGCACCAGCGCGGCGCCAATGGAAGTTACCGACGGAGCTTCAACGGTTGTAGACCTGGCCCTGATCGATAGCGATGGCCCCAACGGACAATTTGTCCACCTCGGTGAAGAGCAACCTTGGTAAGCACCTTTCGCAATATCAATAGCCTATTTGCTAGCTACCCCTTCACATAGTGAAGGGGTAGCTAGGTGTATGCTCCAGTTCAGTGGGGAAGGCTATCTGCGATCAATGATTTTTTTAACCTTGCCAGCTTTTTTACTGATTTCCCCAGGTTGTAAAATTTCTATATTGATTCTTGAGGCCGTTTCGAGCCCCAGGAAAATCATACGAAGGGTTACATCTGAACTGGTGAGGTTGCTATAAAATAGTCGTGCTAAACGCTCTTTCTCCTGCTGATTGACAGCTTCTCTTGCTTCAATTTCGAAGGTCAAATGATCATGCCCATCGACTTTTTCGATAATGCAGTGATAAAAGGAGCTGAGACCAGCGATAGCAGTGATGGCGTTTTCCAGCGTAATCGGATAGATATTGCCGCCATTGATTGTGAACATATTATCGAGACGCCCCTTGATGGGCCCCAAATAGGTTCCGGGATGGCCACACTCGCAAGGGCCTCTGTGCATCTCCACCAGATCATGTGTGTTATAGCGAATCAGCGGAAGGGCTTCACGCTGCAGAGCGGTTATCACTAATTCCCCAGTGACACCATCTTTACATGGTTCTCCTGTATCGGGGTCAATAACTTCTGCATGAAAGAAATCTTCCCACACATGTAAGTTATGATGCTGGCATTCACTTGCTATTAGCCCAAGCTCAGTATTCGCATACATATTAATCAGCTTGGAGTTGAACAACTGCTCATAGCGAGCCCGAAAGTCTTCAGAGAACAGTTCACCCACCATAAATATATTGCGTATGTTTAAGGATGCCGGTGATATATCTTTCTCCAGGCAGTGGCGTTCCAGCCGAGGTAATAAAGAGGGAAGGCAGACCATATAATCCAGCTGATCCCTTTGCAGGCTCTGAAGCTGATGGTCAATCCCCAGAAATGAATCTGCGGGAATGGTGAGGCCAAATACTTCAGCGGCAGCATGACAAATCATACCACTGGGCCAGGGGCCATAGGTCATTGCACACAAACATTTATCGAATGGTTCAACACCTGCAAATAAGTAGCTGCGCGCTTGAGAGATTACCGCGTTCTCAATATCTTTGCGGGTATAGGGCACTCGCTTGGGAGTGCCGGTGCTGCCTGAGGTGTGGCAATAGCGAACAATATCGTTAAAAGCCATACTCACTGTCGGCATAGGCTTTAAAAACACTTCAGAGCTTATAATCGGCAGTTGGTGTAAATCTGTACAGGTTTGTATTGCCTCTATATCAACATTGTTTTGCGCAAGTAATTCACGATAGTAGTTGGACTTTGCAACAGCCTCACTGAGCAGCTTCTTGATTTGATTATCTTTAAATGCCTGCTGTTCATTTCTAGACCGGCTATTAATGTGCAGAAAATCTGTCAGTAGTTCGTTATAGTTCATAAATACACTAACTATCTATTTATAGATATTTAACTGGTCGTTCTGCAGAGAAATGCACACGGTGTAATTCCCGCCGTTGATTGTAGTCATTTACCGCATAGTGTAAGACCTGGTGATTGTTCCAAAGCACCAGGGTGCCAGGGCGCCATTGCACTCGGCAATTAAATTCCGGTTTTTCGACGTGCTGAAACAGATAATTTAGCAGGCCCAAGCTTTCATCAGCTGTCATACCCTCAAACTGCGAGGTAGTAGTTCGGTTCAGGTAGAGAAAAGGCTTACCAGTTACAGGGTTTTTACAAACTGCTGGGTGTATTGCAGATTTCAACGGCATTAATTTTAGCGCCCGCTCTATACCGGACCCATCCTCATCCGAACTTTCCATTAATTTTGTTAATGGTTGCTTTTTGAGCATTAGTTCTGTGGTGTGTATCACATTGAGAGAGTTAACTACTTGCTGCATTGCAGTTGAAAGACTCTCATAAGCAAGTGTTGAGCTAGTAAAGAGGGTATCACCCCCCTGGGGGGAATATCTATACCATACAAAGCGATACCTTTTACCGGATTCGAATAATAGCCCTGGTCATGATGCCAGATTCCCCCAGTATTTTTCTTTTCACCGGCCTCTTTAATGATTCTAGCAACTTGTGGATACTCCTCTGAGTGACCCTGAAAAAAGAAATAATTTTTTTGAAGTTCCCCAAATAAACTGCAGAAGTTGACAAATGCTTGAGTATCCAGGTCCATATCCCTGATAACCAATAGCTCGTGCTCATGCCATAAGTTTTGCAGTGTTAGCCCTGTGCTTTGGTCCATATCGGCTAGTTCATTCGCTGGAATCTCAATGCCGAAATTGCCTGTTAAATAGTTAAAATTCATAAAATGCTCTCTACCTGGGCTGTTGTAAATTGTGACCAGTTCGCCAATTTTAATGCTTCGGGTAAACCACCTGTTGAGCGCATCATTGCGGCTCTAGCTGAGCAAAAAGTTGCTGCGCGGACAATTTCTCTTAACGTATCCAGCTGGTCGTTGACATTGTTAAGTGCGGCCATTCCACAGGGTACGAGGTCCTGATTGTTACCTTCACAAGAGAAACTCATCTGACGCACGGGTGTTGACCTGGCTTTTATTTCCTGGAACAGAGCTGACGTCAGCTGGTGAATTCCTTTACAGTGGTTGAACGATTCAACACTCAAATTGTCCGGCAGTCCTCCATTTAAGCGATGGTCCATTAAAATCAATATTTGTCGATCAAGCATTTCGGCCAGGCGATGAATAATTTCCTGCATAAATTCAGCAGAAGCCGCCAGCCCAATCGCATAAAAGAGTCCGCCATGCCAGGGGCCAGACTCAAGAATTAGGGGATTGTCGGCAACGGCAAGCGCTTCGGAACGAATTTTGGCTTCGGAGTAATCCAATAAGTCAAGACAGTGCCCCAGTATCTGGGGAGCGCAGCGAACTGAATAACGAGCTTGTAATAGACTTTTCTCACCTTCGACAATATTCGGCGATTGTAAATAGTCATGTCGGAGTTGTGTTAGCAAGTTGCCTGCTCGAGCGTAGCTGGTATGTACCTCTCCATAGTGTAAACCTTCCGAGAAATGTTCATCTCCAGCACCTATGGCCAAGGACATCAGCGCTACAGATTTAAAACAGTCCCTTAATAACTTCCTTAATTGATAATCATGCTCAATAGCCCATGAAGCCATCATGGCATTGGTATTTACCAGGCCAATTACGTCGCGGGGGCCTTTTGGCCCATGCTCAAATAGTGGAGATATGGCATGGGCCATAGAAATTAAGTCACCACTGGCACCCAGGCTGCCTTTTCGGGGGACTCTGGGAAGAGTTTCACTGTTTGCCAGCTTAAGAAGTGCTTGGTAAGTGGAAGGGTGGATACCTGACAGGCCGTGAGCTGTTTTTCGAGCTTGTAGTTTTAACGCGCGCCTGACGACCGATTTGGGTAGCGGAGCACCGATACCAACTTGTAAATATTCCAAGAGGTTGACTTGGGTATTTTTCCATTGGTCTGGGTCTAGGCGATTTCGCTCATTCTCACCATAGCTGGTGTGTAGTCCATAGATAGGGTTGTTAGTATCGCCGATCTGATCTTGTAGTAATGCATAGGAGTGTTTAACTCTGGAAATGTCTTTATCACTCGCGATGATTGGGTTGTGTAGGTATCCCCATTCATACCAAGTCTGCAAAGGAAAAGTTAAAGCCATACTGAAATTAGTTTCAGAGGATACTGCATTACTATTCGCTGCTGAGGGATAGCTGAGAGATGATGTAGACACTCTGGCTCCGGAAATTTTTTGAATAAATAGGAAGCAAAGAAATTAACATGAGTGTAAAAACATGAAAAATAGAAGTCGGCGCTGGTTGCCATAGCCAATATCTATGGCAACCAAGAGTATGTCGATGTAGACTCGACAACTGTTTTTTAAGTTAAGTAGCTAAATAAGTTGCGCTCTATGTTCCCACACGCTGATGAACTTAATTATTTTATTGAGGTTGCAAAAACAAAAAATATATCCAGGGCAGCAGAAAGATTGGGGATTCGGCAGCCTAGTTTGAGTGCTGCTATCAAAAGGCTGGAAAGACAGCTGGGTACTGAAGTAATAATACGGGAAAAAACCGGCGTTCAACTTTCACGTGCGGGTCTCAGGCTATTAAAAAGCGCTCAGCAGCTACTAGATGATTGGGATGAGGTTAAATACTCTGCGCTGCGAGAAAATAAAGAGGCCGTTGGCCACTTCACTATCGGTTGTCACAGCTCCATTTCACTACATATGCTGCCTGATGGTCTGCCTGCTTTTATCGCACAAAACCCAGGTATTGAATTAAGCTTTCAGCATGCACTTTCTCGTGAGATTGTAGAAGCAGTGATCAGTTGGAAAATTGATATCGGTATTGTCGTAAACCCTGTATCTCATCCTGATCTGGTGATCAAGCATCTTTGTCATGATGTGGTGAGTTTTTGGCATAATCCTGAGAAAATTCAATCTAGAGACGTACTGATATATGATCCAGCACTGATGCAGACGGATTGGCTACTGAAAACCATTGCTGGAAGAAATAAATATAAACAATATATAAGGTCTTCTAGTCACGAGCTGATCACAAAAATGACATTAGAAGGAGCTGGCGTTGGTATTATTCCTGGTCGTGTTGCGCAGACACTCGGAAGAAACCAGCTTGAATGGGTGAGTGAAGACCAACCAGGTTTTAAAGATGAAATATGCCTGGTGTATCGACGTGAGATAACACATAGCCTGGGTGCTGAAAAGTTAATTGAAGAATTTAAACTTTCTAATTATAAAAAAACTTCTATTAGGTGTAATTAAAATGAATACACTCAATTCGTAATTTTATTGGTAATATTTTGATGTGTAAGCAGCTGATGATCAATATCCATGAAGTTTGAGTGGTTTTAAATTGCATGTGATCTTGAATTGAAAAAAACATCGAGAATTCTAATTATTTAATTAAGAACGGCTCCGAAAAGGGATTGTAGCGAATGCCATGCGCTCGCCCTTGTGAGGTGGTAAATTCATCAGCCCAGCCAATGATTAGCCTGACGCTATTCGCGGCATCCTCCAGAAGCTCTGACTGTTCCGGGTTCAGCCTTAGCCAGGCACTTTGATCTCTATTGGGTGTTACGTAGGCTGAGAGAACTTTGTCAAACTCCGCACCAGTAACAATATGTGAGGCAACCCTGACCCTCAGTGCTTCTGACATTGCTTTGCGGAAATGGACAGCTCTGGTTGGGTGCAGCTTTCCCATTTCTTCCAGTTTGGAAAGTTGAGCTAGGGAACTGACTTCATCTATATCATAGAACCATGCGAGGCCTTTCAATATGAACTGAGGAGCTCGATAAAACTCTCTTTTAACTCGCTTAATGTCAGAATAGGGGGCTGGCGGTTGGAAATTTTTATCATTAATCGCAACTTCCATAGCTTGCAGCCCCTGCTTTCTCTTCCTTGTTAGAAGCGAATTAGAGCCAAACTCAATAGCTTGCTTACCTAAAACAAATTTAACTTCATCCACTAGTTCTCTATGCAGCTTCGGGTTGCCAAAAGCGTGAGCACATTCTTGAAGTCCGCTAACAATATGTTTCCGGAGGTAACGTTTAGGATCACTTGGGTATTGGTAGTACTCTTCAAGAAGCCCCGTTAGAGCAGCTGCGGTATTGGTTAGGTCAAAAATAACTCGATCTTTTTTAATTAGGCCATCTTTGTTATTCCTTTCCATCCATTTCTTTGTCACCATTCCCAGTGGATTTAACCCGCCAGTACAGAAAACAAAACCTTTTCCCGGGCGCAGTGTTTTTATACGACTGTCATTGATATTATCTAGTCGCTTTTGAACGGCGAGATTAATCTTCCTCCATGTTTCCCTTTGATTTTGGGTAATCTTGGGTATTACGATAAAAGCATCTAAGTCTGATTGAGGGCAAGCCTCGCCTCTCGCACCGGAGCCAGTTATGCAGAAAGAAAAATCGGAAGGGCGGCTATGAATTGTAAATTGATCCTTATATAGCCTTTCGATAAAGCCAACTAATTTCTTTGTCCATGATGACATCATTTGCCATGCTGTTTTTTCGTTGTCAAGCATATCTTTGATGTCAGATCTTTGCCCGTCTAAAAAATCTGCAAGACAAAGTGTGCATGTATTTATTAAAGGGCCACTTAGGGATGGGCCTGGGCATAGCTGGCTACTGTATTTGCAAGACATAGATAACCCTAAGTAAAAGAAAAGACTTTATGAGTAAAATTTGTAAAGATTGGTTTTTAAAGAACCATATTCTTACAAGAACATACTCCCATGGATGAGAACAAACTCTCAACTAGGCGAAATTTGAGAGAGGGATGTACTAAGCCTGATTGAGAACTTACTTTATCGTGGTGTTTTTTAGTTTTTCTCCTGGCCATTCTTAATAACCGTAGTGGGAACTCCCTTTACCCCTGAGTAGAAGATAATAAGGTTAGCAGGCCCATTGCCTTCATTGCGCCCATAGTGCCACTTGTCAGTTACCTCGGCATAAGCCTTAGCCTCACCCAGGGGTTTCAATCTAAAAGGGTAATCTCATTGAAGGCGGGGGTGGTAGTCTGAGTAATCAGTGGAGATTTCTATTAACTTCACTAGCGCTCCAGGTAGGCCGCAGTTGCCATACCTCCTGCAGTACAGACACCAATAACTGCTTTATGCTTATCCCTTCTTCCTAACTCCAATAGTGTGGAACCCAGATAACGGATTCCCGACATTCCATAGGGGTGGCCGAGGGCAATGGCTCCTCCGTTGACATTGGTTATTTCCCACGGAGTATCCAGTTCAGCCTGGTTATAGAGTGTAGTTACGGCAAAGGCTTCATGGAGCTCCCATAAGTCGATATCTGCCATAGCCAGGCTGTGATGCTTCATTAGCTTTTTGATAGCGGGTGCCACAGCAATACTCATTTCCTTTGGTGCAACTGCAGATAGTTGCATGCCGCGGAATAGACCAAGGATTGGTAGATTTCTCTGTGCGGCTAATTCTGCATCCATCATTACCACAGCCGCTGCGCCATCGGAGAGCTGGGAAGCGTTGCCTGCTGTAATTGTGCCGCCTGTGTTCACGGGCTCTAATGCCGTTAGGCCTTCCAGGGTGGTGTCAGGGCGAGGGCCTTCATCTTCACTCAAGGTAACGTGTTTATTACTTGTTTCACCGGTTTCCTTGCTTTTTACCGACATTACCGTCTTGAAAGGAACAATTTCTTCGGCAAATTTCCCTTCCTTGAGTGCCGTAGCCACTCGCTTTTGAGAGTCCACAACGTAGCGGTCCTGGGTCTCACGGCTAATTGAAAACTTATCGGCAACAAAGTCCGCTGTTTGAATCATGGTCCACCAGACAGCGGGAATTTTCTTCTGTAGGGGTTCGTAAACGAAATGATCAAGGTTTAGGTGAAACTGAACCAGACTAATGCTTTCTACGCCACCAGCAATACCAATTTGCATCTCTCCAGCAGCTATTCGGTTTGCTACAACCGAGGCGGCATTCAGCCCGGAACCACAATAGCGGTTGATCGTAATCCCCGGTGCCTGGGTCCCGCAGCCGGCAAATAGTGCGGCATTGCGTGCGATATTGTGCCCGGTGGCCCCCTCAGGTAAACCGCATCCCAGCACTACATCTTCAATCTCGTGAGGATCTAACTGTGCTCTATCAATGGCTTCCCTTATTACATGGGCCGCCATCGGAATACCGTGAGTCTGATTGAGTGCACCACGTCTTGCTTTGGCGATAGCAGTTCTGCAATAGGCGACGACGGCGACATCTTTCATAAGAAGCCTCGGGGTAGTGGGATGAGTTGTATTTAAAGTAGATTAGACAATGAAAAGAGGGCAGTTTTGTTATTTATGCTTGCGGGAATCCCACGAGTGATCATTCCGTCTATGTGTGATTACGCGACTATGGGTCGTCATATGGATTTTAGTCCTACCCTTTCTCAATCGATTTGGTGGAATTTTGCTCATCCTGTTTGATTGAGATCAGTATTGCGAGCTTTATCACGAGCACTGACAGGAGGCTACTCCACTAGTTGCGATATTGTGTGAATCTAGGGCCAACTTCCAGAGTTAACTTTTCCATCAATTAGTGGAAATCCAGCTTAATTGAATATGAGTGCTTTTCAATGAGGCGCATAGCGGAGAGAATCTGGGCCCAAATCTAACCAAGCCCGTCTAAATGTCTGGTATTAGCTGGTAGAGTTTAAGTTTCTTTTAAATTGACTGATATGCAGTTTAAGTAGAATTATATTTAAAGCTTGATTGAGATATTAAATATTCAAAGGGGAATTCATGAATTAAATTTTCACTTTAATCTGTTTGCTGGTTGTCGGTTCAAATGCTACCTCAGAGTCGATATGGTATCGTGGCGAAACTAATAGGATATGGACGTATGGCCAAGGAGATTTTATCGTCACCTTTGTCGGAAACACAGGGCTTAGTGATTGCAGGTATAATTACGCTTATTTTACTTCGGTGGACCTTCAGCCTGAAATGCTTAAAAGTTCTCTATCGGTGGCGCTGTCAGCATATCATACAGGTGAGACGGTCGGTATTGTCATTGATAAGGACCTAAATGATGATGCTTATCATGCGGCAGGCATTGGCCTTAGAAAATATATAATAGATGTAGTAGTCAAGTCTGCATCACAGCATGTTGCAACCAAGCCTAACCGGATACAGAGGTAAGCAGATTTCTCAAATCCAATCTTATTATTGTATGTATCCAACGTGAACTTAATAAATGACATGGGCTCTCACGTCTCTTGCAATACCTCTCCGTAATAAGTAGGGGGTTTCTCGTTAACCTCCTACTTTTTAGGATACAAAAAACTCAGACAGTGTATTTCCCCAACTGAAAGATAGTCACACTTGATAGGTTGCATCGATCTCTTTTGTTTTACTTCTAGTTGCCCTTTATTCGATTTCCTTTAAACTCTCGCATGATTTTCTATTCGACTTGATGTGAATAGAGCTACTTTTAATGTTGCTACTTGGTAGGTAAACGGATGCGCTTCGGGGTTGCTTTATATTTCTTCCTAATATTTCTTGTGAGTGTATCTGGCTATGCATCGGATGCAGCCGCCAATATCTCGGGCCCTACAACTAGCGCTACTGGTAGATACACATTAACTCACACAACCAAAGCCGAATACCTGAAAACTGGAATATTTTTTGCTGGCGGAGGGTCTAGTTACGGGTCTATTCCAGTTGGAAATGGCTCGACGGATATCTATACCAATGATAGTGGGATGTATACCTACAGCGCCCAAGCTGATGGGCCTTGTCTCTTGTATAACCCAACGACCCGTCGCTGTGAAGAGTATGGTGAACCACTTGTATATGGCAGCCATACTGTATATGTCACCATAACCCCAAATAAGCCTGCAAGTATCGGCTTTCAGTCTGATCTTTCCGGGCCAACGGGTTTCATTGATACTGATGGTAAATATACTTTGGTCTGGGGCACATCCAAACAAGACTCCCAAGACCCCTATGTAAGTGGTTATCAGTGGTGTCAAGAGAAAGATGGTGTGTGGCAGGCAGAAAGTTCTTGCCTTACTGTCGAGAATAATCAGCTCTCAATAGATTTTCCAACCACTACGGGTGCAATGCCATCTGGCAACTATAGATACAAAGTCCGAGCATTTGTAAGTGTTGGCCCTTATTATCAATATAGTGATTGGATAGTTTCCGATTCACTTGAGGTTAAACATTACCCTGAGGAACCTTATTGGCAAGAGCCTGGCGGTAATACTCTTCCCAGTACTAACTTTGCTTTAGGCTGGGGTATGGAAGACCCAGACTCCATTGATCACTATGAATTACGGTGGAGTGGGGACGGTATCAATTATTGGGAGATTCCTCTCAATAATGGATTGAATAGCGGAAACCCGGCTAAATTAACCTCCACGGAAGTTGATCTTGCCAATCTTATAAATCCAACAGTGCCTGAGACCCCTGATACTTTAGTACCCATCCTTGTGGATGATATTACAGTTTTTGTTCCAAAAAGTAGGGATGTAGAATACTTGGATTCCTACTGGTTCCAGGTAAGGGGTTGCAATACTTTAGGTTGCGGAAATTGGTCAACAAAGCAGTTGTCTGCGCCTGCAGCACCAGAACCCAAATTCTCATCAGATCTTCCCGACGAATTTTTCAAGACTGATCAAACCATTACCTGGGAGGACGTTGGGGCTAAAAGCTATCGGCTCAGACGTATGAAGAAGGGATGTGTTGAGAGTGAGCCCGGAAATAGCTGCTGGGAAATTGTATATTACACAACTTCCGTTTTTGAGTATTTCGTCGGAGGAGGAACACCGGGCACCTATCTTTATGAGCTAGAGGCTTGTAATGAGTTTGGAAAGTGTAGTTCTGTATCTAGTACCTGGATTAAGGTCCATAACCTCGCAAATGTAGATGGGGATCCGGCGGTGACCACTGAAGTTGTGGATACTCCGGGAAGCTTGGCCTACAGTGCAGATGTCAGTGCAACGGGTAATGCGATAGTTAAGGTTCCCCTGCAAGCCGCCCCCGGTGTTAATGGATTAAAGCCAAACCTCTCTCTACATTACACCAGTGCCCGCTTCCAGAAGCGGATGACTGAAGCTCTACCGGAGGATTTTCTCGGCTATGGCTGGCGCCTGGGTGGTTTAAGTAAAATTCGTCGTTGTACAGTGAATAGGCCAAAGTACACCAAGATTCTTCTTGATGATACGGACTCACTGTGCCTGGATGGGGAGCCTCTGGTACTTGTCAGCGGTAATCACTGGCAAGAGGGAGCACAGTATCGCACATTACGCGATGGCTTCCGCTTAATTGAATTGCAAAAGACTGATAATGGGAAAGTCTGGTTTACGGTCAAGAGTCCTAATGGCTCCACTAGCGAGTACGGAGCTACACAAGACAGTCGCCTCAGAGGTGAGGAAACGACACATTTTGGCTGGACTTTAAACAAGATTACTGATGCGTTCGGCAATACGATGGAGTACAAATACCATCGCGATATTATTGAAGGCATTAACTACCCATTAGAAATTACCTACGGTAACCAGGGCGATGCAAAAATAGAGTTCCAGTACGGAACCCGAACAGATGCACCACCAGTTCCATTACAGGAGATTCCTCAAAAACAGCTGGTGCTGTTACACCATATCCGTGTGCATCTGGATGGTGTACTGCAGCGGGAATACAAGCTGATTTCAGAAGAAGAGCTTGCTGGAGAGCATTTCCGCCGCTTAAAGCAAGTGCAGTTATGCGCTTATAGTGAAGATGGTGATCGTCAGTGTTTAAAACCACTGGATTTCAAATGGGCCTTTGATGACTTGGCCCACTATGAAGACTTTGAAACTGGTATTGAACGCATTACTAACGGCCTTGATGCTCAAACTGAGTTTACCCTAAAAGAATTTCCTCTAGTGCAGGGGAAAGAACAGTGGCTCCTTTTAACGAAGGTTCAGCCCTATTTGGCCCTGACGGCTCTATTCCTGATGTAAGTCCAGTTACACCTAATGAGGATGAAAACTACCGTACCGTCGTTACCGAGGTAAAGCGCTCTAATGGTCATAACGGGGGTTGGCATACTACTGAGTATGCTTACCAAGGCTACGGTCTGAGTAGTGACAAAGGTTGGGGTTTTCTTGGTTATAGGGCTCAACGAATTTACGACACTGCGGCTGATATTGTTACTTACCGTCAGTACCGACAGGACTTCCCTTTCTTTGGAAAAATTGCACGCCAAATCCAGTATAAGACGGACTATCAGTTTGGTGAGATGCTGACCAATCAGCGCTTTAGTTACGATGCACTGGAGTTGAATTCTGGGGGTAATACTACTTACTTCCCTTATATCGCACAGAGAATCGATACCCTGCTGGAAGGTGATCAGCCACCGCTTGGATATGTGGTGAGTGACAGCGTTCCACAAGCCATGTCTTATGGTAATGCTGGCGACTTGTTGAGCGGAGCTGTAAATACGACTCGGGTGATCGAAACTACCCAAATCAATGATAGCCAGAGTATTTGGGGAGAGGCTCTGCCGATTTCGCAATACGGCAATGTCCGCCGCAGTGTAGAGAGCACTACCGTACTGGATAACCGTGTTAACGGAAGTTGGTTGATAGGTTTCCCCAGTGCCAAAGAGCAACGTTATTTTAGTGGGGATACCTCTGGTACTCCCGACCAGCAATCCAGCAGCAGTATGACACCCTATGGTAATACCAATAGGGTGAAAACGGCAGTCCAATACCCCGGCGATGCTAAATATCAGATGGAGGTGACTTATACCTACGATACTTACGGCAATGTGGCCAGTGAAAGCGCCAAAGGTAATGTAGATGCATCTACTAACAATGTGGGCACACAAACCCGCAGTACTTCAGTAGTTGGCGACTTCCTTGATGGTCGCTATGCCACCAAACTGACCAATGCACTGCAGCACACGATTGAATTGAAGTATGACCCACGTTTTGGCAGCGTAAGCAAGATAACAGACCACAATGACCAGTCTACAAGGATTCAGTACGACCCCTTTGGTCGTGAGTCTTCGCGCACCAATACTGATAGGCTGAATACAGACAAGGTTAAGTTCGACAGCAAATACGACTTTTGCCATGGCAACTGTCCCGTAGTGAGCGAAGTGCAAGCGTCTTACTACGTGGAGACAACTTCGGACATTACCCCTGTAACAAAATATTACTATGATCAACTGGGCCGCTTGATACAGCAGGATACCAAGGCCTTTTCCGGTGACTTCGTATCTCGCCGTGCAATTACGTATGACCCCCTAGGGCGTATGGATACTGAAACAGCCCCTTTCTTGGCTCCAGCTGAGGGAGGCTTTAGTGGAAGTAAGCCGATCACTCGTTACGAGTACGACCTGCGTAATCGCCTCGATTATATACACAAGGCCGGTGGCGGCAGCGTAGATATAAACTACAGCGTCGTTAATGGCAGCAGTGGCAAAGAGGTTAAAGTTGAAGTCACTGAATCAGTGGTTGGAAACAGCGGTACAAATACACAGGTGCAAGAGAGCTATTATGACCTCACCGGCGATCTGGCCCGTACTGTAGACGATGCCACCGGCACTGCCGTAACCACCGACTACACCTACTATGGCAGCGGTCTACCAAAAACTGTGCTGGTTAGCGGAGATACCCACGATATCGAGTCTAGCTTTGTATTTGACTATGCTGGCTTCCGTACCAGTCTCACCGATCCCAACATGGGCACAGTAACCAGTCGATATAATGCCTTTGGTGAGCTTGACCAGCAATCAGACAATAAGAATCAGAGCATTACCTATTTGTACGATAAGCTCGGTCGCTTGCTGGAACAGCGAGATGATGACGGCTTGGCTAAGTGGGATTACGATGCTACTAATTCGGTAGGTAGCTTGGCGAGCCGCAGTTATACCGAAAATGGCTCTCAGGTGTTTTTTGAGTCCTACACCTACAGGTATTCAGATGGCGAGCTGGATACTATCAATACTCAGCTGTTGGCTGGGGGAGTAAGCCGCAGCTACCAGCATCAATACGGCTACGATAGTTATGGCCGTATGAATAAAATGGTTTACCCCGGCGGGGTTGAAGCCCATTACCATTATAATGATCGCGGCTATGTACAGAGCCTCAGTAGAGATGCTGCCGGCAACAACCCCCTGCAAGCCTTTGACAGCATCAACGCCTGGGGACAGGTAGAGCGGGAGAGCTACGGCAACGGTCTGGTTACTAACCGCACTTACAATCCTAATACTGGGCGCTTGGAAACCATTAAAACCGGTGGCGGACAGGTTCAAAACAACGAGTACCGCTGGCGCACCAATGGCACCCTGGAAAGTCGCCTCAGTTACAGTGCCTCCCAGGCACTGCAGAAGCAGGAAGACTTTAGCTACGACGGCCTCAATCGCCTGCGCTACGCTACGATGCAAGTCGGTGGCGATCGCCAGCTCAGTACCCAGTACGATAAGCTGGGCAATATTCTGTCCAAGACCTCCAGTGTCAGTAACGACACCCAGGTAAGCGGCTACCAATACGGCGAGTTCGGCAATGCCGGCCCCAATGCGGTCAGTAGTGTCACCATTAATGACGTCTCCCACAGCCTGCACTACGATGCCAACGGCGCTATTGAACGCTATGATGCCGCCAGCGGCGACGACAAATGGATTAGCTGGAACGCACGGCAACTGCCCACGGAAATTGTGCTGGGCAGCAGCCAAAGTGATAGCACACCCACCGCCAGAGACCGCTTCCGCTATGGACCGGATGGCCAGCGCTTCTATCGCGAAAGCAGCTGGATGGAAGATGGCCAGCTCAAAACCGAGAAGGCCTTTATTGTGGGCAGCTATGAGGAGCAAATCCCCGCAGATGCCAGCATTCTCGCCATTGAAAAAACCACACTGGCTGGCAGTGTTCAACATATCGCCATTACGGATCTCACCGGCACCAGTGGAGAATATCAATACCTGCACCGGGACCACCTGGGCTCCATTGAGAAAATCACCGATGAAGCCGGTCTGGAGATCTTAAATCTCGCCTTTAACCCGGACGGCAGCCGCCGCCAGGGAGACTGGAGTGGGGACCTGAATCAGCAGCAACTCCAGGAGCTGCTGGCAATACAGGGCCTCACCACCAAGCGCGGCTATACCGGCCACGAGCATCTGGACAGAACCGGCCTGATCCATATGAATGGGCGTATCTACGACCCCACACTGGGCCGCTTTCTCAGCCCTGACCCACTTGTGCAGGCACCGACCTATAGCCAGAGCTGGAACCGCTATAGTTATGTGTTTAATAATCCATTGAGTTTTACCGATCCCAGTGGCTATGCGGCAAGCGAGCAGGATGAGAGGCCTAAAGTAGTTGATGAGCCAAATGATTCTTCAGGGCAGGGGTCGCAACCACCTGCACCTATACCTGAGGTTACAACATATGGTGATCCCTCAAGTAGCCCTACGGATCTTATTATTCCGTATGTGTTTGATAGTAATGGAAGATTAGTATTGGCTAATCCGTTTAATAGATTAGGTGGCCTGCCATCATCATTTCTGGAAGATGATGTTGAGGAAGAGCAAGAGGAAAGGGAGCAGGATGATTCTGAATGTACTCAAAATGGCGGTTGTGTTTCTGTTACGGTTGATAAAAATGGCCATAATGCACAAAAGGGAGATGGGTTCTTTAAAGGGCTATGGAAAAAGGCAACCGGTTGGCATTTTGAAGGGCGTGATACTCGCAACGGCAATTTACCCTCTTATGGACAAGCTACAGGCCAAGGCTCCGAGTGGACGTTACTTTCTCCAGAGCAATCTATTTTTCACGATAACAGTGTGGGTAAGCCGGAATTGAAGTTTATTCATCCAGATGGCCGTGAAGCTGTTTTTAACGGTGATACGTTAAATTTGGTGACTGATCCAAAATATGTTGGCACGTATAATTATGTAAATCCTGCTCCCGTCCCTGATAAGTGGTATGACGTAGGTGGGTGGAGTGTATATGCTGGCAAAGGTTTGGGGCACCTTGTTTTAGATGTTGCTCCATATGCTGCGGGTGGCAACGTAAGGGGAGAAAATTAGTGTATATCAGTGCAAAAATAGTGTTTGGAGTCGTTCTGTTGGCACTGGCCATTTTTGGATTGTCAGCTTGTAAGACAGCAAAAATTATTAAGTACGAACATGAACAGTCAGTAGAATTTTATAAGAACTTTGACTTTGGAGCTGGCGCCCTAAATGATTTCAAAGTTGATGATATTTTGCTTGTCGTTGATATAAATAAGGCGACCCACAGCAGCTATGTGGTCTGGCTAGGTTTATATTCGGACAAGGCTGGAAAATCTATAAATATTGAGCGCGCTGTGATTGTTGGTGATGGTTGGGAAAAGAGCCAAAAATTTAACCGAGAATTGGTTTTAGAGACCCATGTTCCAGATCACGAACTGTTTGAGTTTGATAAAGGCTTGAAGCTTTTTGAAGTGGGCGAGAGTGACTTGAAGTCGGTTGTAAATACTGGCGGAGAGCTGTCTTTAACTGTTTTCTATGATGCTGGTAGTGGTACTGAAAGTACAACTTTTATTATCAAGAAAAAAGTTGAAAAGCAGGCAGTCTTTTCAACTTAGGTGCACAAAAGGGGAATAAGGATGACTCTGACCTGAAATTTACTAATGGGCTGCAAGCCGGAGCAAAGGTTGGCCTTACGAAATTGTTGGGGGCCAAGATTGATCTTGATGTTGCCTCAAAAGAAATTAGTGTAATTACAGGTAAAGAGTATGCAAATCAGAGTTTTGCTATCTCAGTAGATATTGCTGGATTTTCACTGGGGCTCGATGCGTCTAGAAATCAAGAGTTTTCAACGTTCGTTTACGGAAATGACAGTGTGATGAGCATTTTGTCAGGTAAACCTTTTGAGTTTAAACCGGTGTTCTCTACGCCTTGGAATGTGTCTTCAAAAGAGTTTTGGAAGTTAGAGTTTGGGGCTTCAGCAGTGCTTGGACTTGAAGGAACTTTAGACTTTGAATAGTGATAATTCTGGATTTGTAATGAAAAAGAATTTTGCAATTGTTTCATTGGCGTTGTTTGTTTTTACGCTATTAAGATTTTCCTTTTCTGGGTATGTGTCTTTTCAGTTCTCTAATTTGATGTTGTTTGATCAACTTCTATTGGTTGCTGGGATTTTAGGTGCGTTTTCTTTTTGGTTTTTAATTCTTGCTGACTTTTTTGACAATACAGAGATAAAGCATAAATTTGTTTGGGGTTTTTGTTTGATATTCTTCTCCTGGGTGGCTTCGCTTATTTATTTCTTCAAGTATTTTTTGCCCAAAAATAACCGTAATGCCTAGTTTGACCAATATTTTATTTGCTGGTTGTGATTACATTTTGTGCAGCTCCATTGCTCGCTGACCTTTTTAGGTCCCTGATAGAGTGAGAGGGTGATTCTTTTTGATAAGTTTTTCCCTGTAGGATCACTAATTCTAGAGAGCGCTAATCGGCCCCTGCAGAGGGGGCATCTTCTTTTTTGTACTCTCTGATTAAGCGGACGGCGGGAATGTAGCTAGCTAAGGCTAGAATTAAGATAAAGAGAGCTTGTTTCATTCTGCTGTCTCTTGATGCTCACGAGTGAAGAAGGTTGCGGCGGTTCATGATTGTGGTCAGAGCCAATCTTAATCACCTATGCGGTAAGAAAAGTAGAGCGCTAACTATCAGTAGTTAGCGCTCTAATGGCCGCATGGCATGTTCCACCTGACGCTGAGCGATAATCGCATCGATCACCCGAATCACCGTGTCCTTGTCTTGATCATCAAAAGTCTCCAGCAGCTTGAAGCGCTTAAATAGCACTTCGTTGCGGATGGGGCTTTCCTCCATCGGCTGGCCCATTACCAGATAGTCCAGCGACACCTCAAAAATGTCCGCCAGCTGGATCAGCTTCTCCAAAGGCCGCGGCAAGCCGCGAAAACGCTTTACCTTGAGACCGTGCCAACCCCAACCCCCGTGTCTGCTGTGTGTCTCCTCAGCATAACCCCGTGCTCGCCCCCTCAAGGCCAAGCCGCTGTGCGGTGCTCCGCAAACAACGCTACGCAGCCTTGACCGGCCTGCGCGCAGGGTTCTGCACGTTCGCCACACAACATCCACTCAAGGAGGCATGGCCATGCCATCGCAAAAAGAGATCCAAGAACAAATAAACCAACTGTCGTATCCACTCGACAAAATCCTCAACACCGCCAACAACCTGCTCAAAACCGGCACCACCGGTGCCAGCACCAGCGAACAGATCGCCGCTGCGTTCGTACTGGAGCGCATGGAATACCTACCGCAAGGCTGGAGCGTTATCGAAGCCTGGGAGCGGCTTGATACCGAATGGCAGTACTACGTGAAGCTGCTGCAACAGGAATGCCGGCACCTGATCGAAGCCATCGAAGAAGCCGCACCACCGTTCTAGCCAAGCACCAAGAGGGGCAAACACCCCTCGGCTTTAGCCGCCTGTCGGCGGTCAGGCGCTGCCGCGCCTGCGCGGCTAACCAGAAGGGGCCGTTGCCTCTGGAAAAACATCCAGCTAAGGTAAAACCCGCGTCGGGGCAAAAAAATGGTGAGGAGCCAGTGGCGCCGGCAAAAATGGTTTTTAACTCGTTGATTGCGCTGGGAAAAATGGAAAGTTAAGGTACGACTGGCCTCGGGGTGATGTCTTTGCACGAAAGAATGGGGTTTCTAGAGAGTGGGCGAAAAAAGAGCTGGCTTTAATACATTCATGGCTAGAAAGGAATTATGGAAAATTTCCTAATACGAGAAATATCCTTGTAAGAATTAACTCATCAGCTGATATGGCGTTACCACCAAATATCATTATTCTTGAGTTGAATCTCACCGAGAAGATATTCCAGGATTTAGCATTTCATGAGAAGCTTCATGTTTACATCTTTGAAGAAATGGGGGCGAGTACCTATTTACTATCATCAAATGTAGATCAAATCCATAGTTGGATCACTAATACCGCAGCGCAGTTAGGAATGCATTATCGTGGAACGACTGTTAGAGGAGCGACCATGCCAGATCTAAACTCCTATCCAAAGCCTGAATTTAGTTATTTCCCCGAGGATTAGTAAATGCTGATCGGCATAAAAAAATTTCCATATGCATATTTTTTATCGTTATTTTTATATCGCTCTTGTTTTTCTATTTTTCTGATCCAGTTGATGAGGTGGTTGAGGCTAGTGTAAGAAATGATTTGAAGAGACTCAAGGAAGCAACGTTTCAATTCAAAAAAGACAAGGGGTCATTTCCTCAAAATTTAGAGCAGTTGAAGCCCTATTTTAATATTATGCCCAGTGACCCCTGGGGAGATACATATATATATGCAGTTGGTGATGGCTGGGTAGAAATAGAATGCTGCAAAACACAGAAAATACTGGTGGAAAGATTTGAGTCAAAGTAAAAATCATGATGTGATTTTCTACTACTCTTTCGCTATGACAACATAGATTGCTCTCAACAGTCTGATTTTACTGTTGTACAAAAGGGGCGAGCTCTAGGAAGTTATTTACCAGGAACCGAAGCGGGTGATAGAGCTGCGAGGTATTGGGCCGACCGCTTAGTTGCTGCTGGGGGAGGGTTTAGAGACGATCCAATTGCATCTGCGGGGCTATTTTTATCGGTACTTTGGACCGGTGAGACTGCAACAAATACAGCCATTACACTAGGTGCGGAGGGTTTTGGCGCAGTTTCATATTTTGCTAGATTAGGCTATTTTCGGTACGTTGGCCCTAATTCTAATCCGGCAAGTAAATGGCTTTTAGTGAGTACTAGTAGCAAACCTCCCTATGCTAGCATGAGTGCTGCAAAGCAAGCTTTACAATTACCTTCTATGCCTACTGCGTATCAAACTGTAAAAGTACCCTTTTGGAAACCAGTTGTTGGGCCTAGATCTGTTTGGCGAAATCCTCAATGGGGTACTGGTGGCGGAAAAGAGTGGTATCAGGGATGGCGCTTTCCGGACTAAGTAAGGAATTTAAGTGTGAAATATAATGCTGGGGCCTCTTATCTAAAAGAAATCGAATGGGATTCTATTTCGATTTATTTAGAGCCTTTTATTAATGATTTAATAGGGGTGTCTAAAGAGCAATCTCTTAAGTTTGAGCATGGAAAAAGGTGGCCCTATTTAGAGATGTCAAGAGAAAGAAGGGGTGTGGTAGAGTCTTTTAAATTTTCTTTGAATAGTAATTACCTTGAGGATAAGAAAATTTTCTTTGAATTTTTTTATAATAAATTTTCCAAAAAAATATTTGGCGAAGTTTCTGTTGAAAAAACAGAAATTTTAGATGTCTATAGCTTGCAAGAAATGAATGATTATAAGTCTGTATTAAATGATATCAAAAATAATTTGGGTAAAGTTTTGCTGGGAGCATCAAAATAAGAATGATCTAAGTACTGTAAATTCAAAGCCCCAATAGATAGATCTGTGGAGGCTTTTTTTAACAACATACTTACTCTGCGGTTATCCCCTCCATCACCTGATCGAAGCCATCGAAGAAGCGGCGCCACTATTCTAGCCAGCCACCAAAAGGGGCAAACGCCCCTCGGCTCTAGCCGCCTGTCGGCGGTCAGGCGCTGGTGCGCCTAAACAGAAGGGGCCGTTGCCTCAGGAAAAACATCCGGCTAAGGTAAAACCCGCGTCAGGGCAAAAAAATGTTGAAGAGCTAATGGCGCCGGGAAAAATGGTTGTTAACTCGTTGATTGCGCTAGGGAAAATGGAAAGTTAAGGTACGACTGGCCTCGGGGTGATGTCAATGTGGGTATCAGTGGCGATATTCCTGGAGTAGGGAAAGCTTCTGCTGATGCAGCTATTGGAGCTGTTGCGTTTATGGGTAGTCCTCCAGGGTGGATTGACGGTGCTAGTTATTTTATTTTTGATACAATAGTCGGTATTGAGTCTTTAAGTAAGCCTCTAACTGATGCAATGTGCTCAACCTCCGGTAACTGTTAGGTTTCCATGATTTTTTTAAAGAAAATATACATCGATTTATTTTTGGCGTGCTATATATCAATCGCTAAAAAGAGTCCACACGATGAGCATAATAAAGTAAACGCTATTTGCTTTATGTCATTTTTATTGAGTCTAAATATTTCGTGTATACCAGCGCTCATGTCTATGTTATTTGAAATAAACGTAGCTAGTATATATTCGATTTGGACTGCTCCTGCAATAGTGATAGCGTTTACTGTAATGCTGTTTAACTTTGTGTGTATACGTTTTTTGAGAAATGATATCCAAGAGAGCTTAAGGGCGGCCTCTGTTGAGTTAGGTGATAAAAACAAGGTTTTTGTAAAGTATGTGGCTTTTTCGGTACTATTGCCTACTGCCTTGGCGATTTATTTTTTTCTAGCTCAACAAGACTGGTAAATTCAGGACACCCATAAATTGAGGGGAAGGTGCTATCTGAGACGATGGTGCCACCTTGGAGGCTGCTTCTTCTTGGATTGATACTAAGACGTAGTGCAAGGGGCAAGAAGCAGGTTTTGGAATTGAAAATTGGGGTTTTAGATAAAAACCAAGAGGAATGCAGGTAGCTAGGAAGGGGGCAGAATCAGCAGGGCGTGGCAGAAAGGAAACGCTGGCAATCGCCGATGCCGTGTACCCAGCATTTATTAAGCCGGGTACAGGCTTGTAGTACTGCTTCCACTGATCTCACCAAGCCTTTAAAGCGGCTTTCAAAATTTCGGCTGAGATAGAGCCAGTGTTTGGGTGAAATACCCAGCCGCTCAAGGATAGGAGGTGTGTTTTCGGCAATACACCCTCGCTTCCTGGGGTCAAAGTGTCGACCGCTCCAATCCACTAACGCCAGATAGTGACCCAGCTGAAAGGGCAACCCTTTGGGCATATTCAGTTATCCGCCTCCTGCGCCTTTTTAATGCGCCGATAAATCTCTTCACGGTGAACAGGTAGGGATTTAGGGGCGTTTATTCCTATCTTTACTTGATTCCCCTTAACTTCCAATACTGTGACCGAGACATTTGCTCCAATCCTTAAATTTTCTCCAGTGCGGCGCTTTAAAATCAACATGCTCATTTCCTATTGATACTTAAACAAGGGGTGGTCTTTCTGCGGTGGGAAAGATTGGGAAGTAACGTCTGAAGGAAATGAGAGGAGGTGCACGAGAACGGTAGGCGTAGAAGAAGAAAAGGCGGGCGCAACGCTCCCAGAGCTTGAGGACACACTCCAAGCTGCTGAATCTACTCGACTTTATTGAAGACGAGCGGGTTTCTAGCGTATTATCCATTGAGCCATTTTGATACTTGCTTATCAATTTGGTTAGCTGGCCCCAGGTGTGTCCGCACCTTGGGTCAGCGCCTTTTACTTACTCTTATGTCACGCTACCGTTCTCCTTGGAGAGATGGGTTTTTAGAAAGCTCTTGGGTTTCTTGATCTTTCGGTCGCTAGCCTATAAGGGCTTACTCAATTACGGCCAAAATATCGATAAATATCTGTCAATTCTACGCAGCTTTGACATTAAAACAATCTTAATAAAATCCAATAAGATAATTTTCGCGCCTATATTTGTTGCGCTGTCGTTTAGAATAAATTTTATTTCCCTCTAAAAATTGCGGGCTAAATTGGCTCTTTTCCCTAGCTCCCAGGCTTGAGCTCAATAAAGAAAACATCAGTAATACAGCGGCTTGAAACTGTTTCCTTATGTATATAGAAAGCGTTTGATTGGCTTTGGAGATACGGCCTTCTGAGTAATAACACGCTTAAAATTTATGAGCATACTCTTCAAGGAAGTATCTCAAATCTAATAATATTGATCGATTTTCCTGGAGTTATATAAGAAAACTATTTGTTTTCTCCACGGATTAAAGTACTTGTTTCCTTTCTGGGAATACCTGTCGTTACCGCATAGCTAATGTTAGTGACTGTTTAAGAGGTTTAGTATCTGTAAGCGATTTTCAATTGAGGCAAACAAATTGACATTACTGTCATTTTATTATTTTCATCTTCAATAATCCGTTTGCCCGGACTTTATAGGCCGTCAAATCTTCTTTGTTGGTACGTTCTTCTATAGAATCCGCCCCCTTTCACATTTTGCAACTCATAACTAACAGGAAGTGGGGTTTATGACTGTCTCTCGTCGTACGTTTGTTCAAGGTATGGGGCTTGCACTGCTGACGCCGTTTACCGTTCGCTCTTTGGCTGCCAGCAGCAGTGAAACTTATGCGCGTTTTAATCTCGGTAGTAGCCCATTCAATTCTGAAATCGACAATGACGGCCTTGTCTTTGATCTATCCGTTGCCTCTGGAGATCCTAGCCAAACTGGTGTTGTACTTTGGACTCATATCAATCCGGCAGCGTACGTATCTGGCCAAACTCTCTATATTGACGTGGCATTAGATGAAGGGTTTACCCAGCCGGTTCTAAGTGCTGAGGTCAGTGCCGATGACATCACCGCCGATCGTGATTACACGGTGAATATTGACCTGGAAGGTTACTTATCACCCAACCAGCGATATTACTACCGCTTTAAGTACGGCAACCTTTGCAGCCGTACTGGTCGTTGCCACACGTTGCCAACTGGCAGCCTGGAAAGTATCAAGATGGCAGTGGTGACCTGCCAGGATTACACCACCGGTTATTACAACGCCTACAGCCACTTGGCGGATGAGGATGTCCACTGCGTGTTGCACCTGGGTGACTTTATCTATGAGTATGCGGAGTATGAAGGCTTCGAAGATTCTATTGTTCACTCCTTAGCCTTGCCTTCCGGTGGATCAGTGGCGATGAACCTGGAAGATTACCGCCATATCTATAAGGAATACCGTAAAGACAAGAACCTGCAGCGCGCAATGGAAATGCACTCGTTCATCATCACCTGGGATGATCACGAAACTGCGGATAATGCCTACTGGGACTACGACCGCGATACCCTGGGCGTACCATCTCACCCATACCAAACCGGGAATAATAACCCGGATCAGTTGCGCCAACTTCGCCGCGATGCCCAACAGGCCTGGATTGAGTATGTGCC
The DNA here is from genome assembly GCF_030012965.1 of Microbulbifer sp. MLAF003. NCBI lineage: Bacteria > Pseudomonadati > Pseudomonadota > Gammaproteobacteria > Cellvibrionales > Microbulbiferaceae > Microbulbifer > Microbulbifer sp. MLAF003. The sequence continues at coordinate 2,480,746 of NZ_CP120232.1, read as the reverse complement.
TGCGCGGGTAAAAGTGAATGAGGCAGCCAGCCACGCTTTTGATTACCTGCAGATTTACCGCTCTTTCCAGTTTGGTGATCTGGTCGATCTCTATATGACCGACAGCCGTACCTATCGCACCAAAGAGCCTTGCAAGGACGGCACCGCCTGGGAAAATTACTGGTGCACCGACTATGAAAATGAATCCCAAACCATGCTTGGGAAAACACAGCGCGATTGGCTTATTGATGGCATAGTGAATTCATCTGCACGCTGGAAAGTTTGGGGCAACCAGACCTTGCTGGCGCAACTTGCCGGTACTGCATTGGGTCGTCCCCTGGTGTTTGCCAATTACGATGCCTGGGATGGGTACCAGTGGGAGCGCGAGAAAATTCTCTCCAGCATCAAAGACAGCAGTATCGATAACTTTGTTGTGCTGACTGGCGATCTGCATTCCAGTATTACTTCGTATTTGAAAGTGAACTTCAATAATATCAACAACTGGAATTACGATAACCTGGTAGGTGTTGAGTTGATGACTCCCTCCATCTCCTCGCCAAACATGAACGATACGGTGGAGAAGGGCATTGATGTAGGTAGTGTGTTTACCTCCTTACTCAACGGCGGAGTGCAGCTAAACAACCCACATATCAAGGACTTCGTCAGTAACATCTATGGCTATGCGGTAATTGAGTTCAACCACAGTGAGCTGAACTGGACTGTTTATGACATTGATAAAAAGTCTGACAACCCGGCTGCCACAAAGAAAATTTACAAAGAGTTCAATTATGAGCCTGTGGGAATGTGGTTGACTGAAAAGTAACTCTTTCTCTCTAAAGCTTCTTTCCAGAATCACCACTCTTAAGAAGAGTGGTGATTCATTGATATTTACTTCTCATTAGTCCCCCTGCAATTGCCTTTCTTTTGTCGCTTCTAACCTTAACTTGCTATCTCACTGATAAGCATATCTTGGTTGATTAATGGTCGGCCGTAACCTATACACTCGGGAAGCTTATCGCCGGCACTCAGAATGCCTGCCAATCCAAAGCCACCGCTTAAAAGGAAATGATCGTGCTGCAAAAGGCATACCCTTACTATCTAGCTAATGAAGCCGTATTCGCCAATGAGGATCTAGAGGTCACCGATAAGTATTCAGGTGAGGTGGCAACCCGTGTAGCTATGGCGGATGCGAGAACTATAGACAGTGCGATCGATTGGGCGCTTCTAGCTGAGAAGCCTATGGCAAAGCTAGCTCCCTATCGCCGCCAGGAGGTACTTAATCACTGTGTTCAGCGCTTTCATGAGCGTTTCGAGGAACTGGCGGAGTCATTGTGCATTGAGGCTGGCAAGCCAATTCATGACTCCCGCGGAGAAGTTACGCGCTTGATCGACACTTTTCGGGTTGCCGCCGAAGAAACCGTACGTATCAATGGTGAGATTATCAATCTGGAGATTTCCAAGAACACCAGGGGCTACCGTGGTTTTGTCAAACGTGTACCGGTGGGCGCGTGCTCCTTTATCTCTCCTTTTAACTTCCCACTCAATCTGGCGGCCCATAAGGTGGCACCGGCCATTGCCTCGGGTTGCCCCTTTGTATTGAAACCGGCGAGCCGAACACCGATAGGCGCACTGATAATCGCAGAAATCCTGGCCGAGACCGACCTGCCCAAAGGGGCTTTTTCTGTGCTGCCCTGCCACCGGGAAGGTGCAGACCTCTTTACCGTGGATGACCGCTTCAAGCTGCTCAGTTTTACAGGTTCGCCCGCTGTGGGCTGGGACCTAAAGGCCAGGGCAGGGCGTAAGAAGGTGGTATTGGAACTGGGTGGCAATGCCGCTTGTGTTATCGATGAAAATACAGACTTAGATGACGCTTTGCAGCGTCTGATCTTTGGTGCCTTCTATCAATCTGGGCAGAGTTGTATTGGCGTACAGCGTATCTATGGGCATAAAAGCCTGTATGAAGAGCTGAAACAGCGCTTAGTGGAGAAGACGCAAAAGCTTAAGAAGGGGGATCCGAAAGACGAAGGGACTTTTATTGGTCCGATGATCTCCGAGGGGGAGGCAAAGAGACTGCACGGATGGGTTGAAGAAGCAATTAATGACGGAGCCACACTTCTGTGTGGCGGTAGCCGTGATGGCGCCATGCTCGATCCAACTCTATTGGAAGGTGTGCCTCACGAATGCTCAATAGTCCAACAGGAAGCCTTTGGCCCTGTAGCAGTACTGGAGCCCTTTGATGATTTCGATGAGGTCCTTGAACGAGTCAACGATAGTGCCTTTGGTTTGCAGGCGGGGATCTTCACCAAAGACTTATATCGAGCACAGAAGGCCTGGGATACCTTGGAAGTAGGGGGCGTTGTTATTGGTGATGTGCCCAGCTGGCGTGTGGACAACATGCCTTATGGCGGGGTAAAGGACTCAGGCCTTGGCCGTGAGGGTGTACGTTGGGCAATCGCCGATATGACAGAAGAGCGCTTGATGGTGGTGCGAACGCCTTAAGAGGGCTCAAACCTGTTAACTTTGCGATTCTGAATTTTGAAGATTGTATATAACCGGGTTTCTCCTTGTAAAAACATTCCCTGAGTGCCTTTGTGCTTCGATAAATACGTTGCTATTGAGTGTGTTTTTCTATTCATGACTAAAAGACTCTTTGATCGATTTGACTATTTCTTTGGTCTGCACCCTATACAGAACAGTTTTATTGTATTTGAAGAAACATATAGGAAATTCACAGTAATTGCAGTTCTCGAAACTGTATTTACTTAAACAAAATTGGAAATATCTCTATGCCAAAAAATCTAAAATCAAGAAGGCGCGGTGGAATATATTTTATGGCCTGGAGTGCAGCTTTGATCTTGGTAGTGGGTAATGTTTCTCCCTCATTTGCCAAATCCGAGGTAACACTCAATGATTTTTATCGTCCGTTCGATCTTTCTGAAATCAATCAGAATAATATGCAAAGTTGGCCTTACTATAGATATACGTCCATGCATTGGGATGAGTATGGTATTTTCGGTACAGTACATATCATGGAGGCAGAAAAACCCGCCAAGCTGGAGGTCGTTAAAGAGCCCTTTAATATAAGTTTGGATATTCGTAAGGGATGGCCTTTCGTTGAGTCACTAACTGCGACGCAAACCAAAGGTTTCCTGGTTATGAAGGGTAACCAAATTATTGGAGAGTTTTATGATAATGGGCTTGATCACAATCAAACTCAGCTTTTGCAGTCTTCTTCTAAAACTTACGCAGGGGTCATTATTTCAAAGCTGATTGATGAAGGTAAGATCGACCCCAATCAGTCGATTGAAAGCTATTTACCTGATTTTGTCGGTTCAAAAATTGGCAAAGCCAAAGTCCAAGAAGTACTTGATATGACCTCCGGCCTGCTGCCCGCTACGGATTATCATGTGCCCGGAGGTGAAGCCTTCTTATTTGAGATCGAACAAGGATTAAAGCCAGGCAAACCAACGGGGCATCGTAAGGCTATCAGGAATGCTAAGGTCCAGAATAAACCGGGTGAAGTATATACTTACAATGATAAAAATACCGACCTATTGGCCATACTAGCAGAGGAAGTTTCGGGGCACCCATTCAACAAGCTTCTTTCGGATCTCTTTAATGACTTTGGAGCAAATAGTTCTGGCTCCATTGCCTTAACGGTTGATGGAACCGCTAGCCCTTCCTATGGTATCAGTACCACCCTGCGCGACTATGCACTTTTTCATCAGTGGATCGCCCAGGGAAAGGCTCCAAAGAGCTTCTATGATTCTGTAAAGAATCTTGACAAAGACCTTCTTGGAAAATCAGAAAGTGGCAAGTCCCTTGCTAATGCACTGGGAACGCCTGTGGCATATGGTTCTCAAGCCTGGTATTTACCTGAATATAATGTCATCTACACTGCGGGTTCCTATGGGCAGTATGGGTTTAGTGATCTCAATAGTGGAATGTCTGTGGTCTTTATGCAGGACTGGGAAGACAATGCTGTACCCCAAAAATTAGTTGAAACAGTGGATCGTGCTAAATTCCTTATTAATAAGCTAGGAAAACAAAAAGGTTCTTAGCACAAGATTAATGTATCAACAATGCTTCACGCTTCAATTGATAATAACCTTGGGAAGAATGACAGAACTAGTTGAGAGTAAATCTAACTCTATTTTTTAAGAATAGGTCAGGTTAAAATCAGTACTTCAACTGGACTGCTTAATATTAATTTAAATATAAAGTTATCAGTGTAAATCAAACTGAGATTGTAATTGTTACATTATGTGGTGTTTGTGTTGGTTTGGTTTTAGTGCTTCAGACTTGATCTGACAGTTATCATTTTTCATGTGATGGTCCGCCAGCTCAAGTCTGAATTAATCCAACATAGTGATACGAGATGCAGTCAGGCTATAAGATGAGTCATCCTATCAGTTGCCACACGCGCCTCTTCTCGCTTAGCTATTTATGCTAATCCTTATTCTCAAGTTGGTAGAGGAGCAGATTCATCGACAAGTTTTTCTTGACGTAGTTCTTGCCATAGTGTCTCTGGAATATTGGTTTCGAGAGCCTCAACATCCTCTTTGATCCTGCTAGGTTTACTCGCACCTGGTATAACTGCAGCTATAGCCGGATTAGCCAGAACAAACTGCAATCCAATAGCCTTAGTGCTGACTCCATACCTATCACCAATTGCTTTGATTTTAGAAACTTTCTGAACTATGTGCTTTGGTGCTGGCGCGTACTCAAAATTTGGTCCCCCAACCAAGGCTCCTGAACTATAAGGACCTCCGGCCACGATACTGAGGTCGCGTTCTATCACCTGGGGTATAACTCTCTGAAGAGCTCGAGAATGATCCAACAGGCTGTAGCGGCCAGCTAGTAAGAAGCCATCGGGGCGAGGTTCCTCAAGATCAAGAAGTATCTCAATCGGCTCCACTCGGTTTACTCCCAGGCCCCAGGCTTGAAGTACGCCTTCATCACGCAGTTTATCAAGAGCCCTGAAAGCACCTTTTCTCGCGCTTTCAAATATGCCAAGCCATTCGTCACCATAGAAATCCTGGGCTACATCGTGAACCCATGCAATCTCAATATGATCGGTTTTTAAGCGCTTGAGGCTATCTTCTATCGAGCGCATTGTTGCATCGTATGAATAGTCATTAACTATCTTATTGGGGCGGCCATACTTGAAAATATCACGCTTATCTCCAAGTTCTCTGCCGCCACTATCTTCAACTTCATCCAATATCAAGCGGCCAACTTTGGTGCTGATTACATAGTCTTCGCGTGGGAATCCAGATAGCGCCTCACCCATGCGAATCTCGGCGAGTCCGGCCCCATAGAAAGGGGCATTGTCAAAGTATCTGATGCCGCAATCCCAGGCTGACTCTACAGTTGCCAAGGCCTCAGATTCTGGAATCTGGCGAAACATATTGCCAAGAGGTGCAGTACCAAAACCGAGTTTACTGGGTAAAAGATTTCTCAATTTCACTTTGAACTCCCATCAATCAAATTCATAAATTTTGAAGGTTTTGACTAATTGGCCAGCCTGTTAAGAGTCCCAGACTAACCTGCTACTCCGCTTAACCATGCAATCTGTAAAGCGCTTCTGATTACTAGCACTTGTGCGACAGCAGTCAACGGCAGTGGCTTGAGGGGCTAGTCTGCTCTAGTTGCTTTTGATGAAAAAGCCGTCTATAAGCAATAGACTATTGATTTGGAGTCAACAATGAAGATCACCCTTCAAGAATTACAGGTATTTACCACTGTGGTAGATACGGCTTCGATCACTTCGGCTGCCGATAGGCTAGAGCAGACTGTATCTGGGGTAAGCCGTGCACTCGCCCGCTTGGAGAGTAAACTGGAATCGACATTGCTTCAGCGCACTACACGGCGTTTGAAACTCACTGAAGAAGGGCAGGCTTTCCTTAAATATGCTCGGGATATTCTCATCTCAGTGGAGGAGGCTGAGGAGCAAATGGCGGCTCGTCAAAAGCAACCCTCAGGTCTTCTGCGTATAGACGCTGCCACACCATTTATGCTGCATGTAATAGCACCATTGATAAATAGCTTCCGTGCTAAATTTCCCCAGATAGAGCTGGAGCTAAACAGTAATGAGGGAATAACTGATTTGATAGAGAAGCGAACTGATGTGGCATTTCGTATTGGGAAACTTCAGGACTCAACATTACATGCCCGCTCAATAGGGACTAGCAAAGTCCGAATACTTGCTAGCCCTGGCTATTTACAACAGCATGGTACTCCAGAGAGTGCAGAAGAACTTGGCCAACACGTATTACTTGGTTTTACAAAGCCCGAATCCCTTAACAAATGGCCGCTTTATGAACGAAGCGGAGATAAACTGCAGATTAAGCCAACGATGGCTTCATCTAGTGGGGAAACTTTACGGCACTTAGCCCTCTCAGGTGCAGGGATCGTTTGCTTATCTGATTTTATGACTCAGAGGGATCGTCATGCTGGGCGATTGGTGCAGCTATTCTCAGATCAAACTGTAGAAGTCAAACAATCCATTAATGCAGTTTATTACCGTAACACCGCGCTTTCATTACGAATTACCAGTTTTATCAACCATATTGTTGAAGAACTGGGTAAGCAACCATTTGATAAGGTTTAACCGCAGACATCCTCACCTAACACTCAAATAATCCACGGATTCCCAAAATACATAGTCCACAGGGTATTATCTATAGTTGTTAACAGTAATTAGACTTCTGCTATTGGTGGTTGCTTGTTAGAGTGACATATTGCTACGTTACCGTTGGCGACTATTTTTTGTACGACAAAGATTGGTTTGAAGATTGAGCCATTGGCATGGCTCATTAAAAGCCAAAATTCAGAATTCCATTATAGTCTGCTAGGTAATTTTGATGACTATGTATGGCGTGTTGAACCAGTCCTCTATTGTCTATTTGATAAATAGCTGCACCACATTGATTACAAAAACCATATTCTTTTACTGGTCCAGACTCAAAAGAGTAAGTATTGAGCCGCTTTGATGGATCTTCAATCATTGCTGGATTTGAAGCCTCAACAAAGCTTATTCCACGACCTGTCTTTGGAGAGATTGAGCTATTGAAAAGTTTGTAATGGATGGCCCCACAGTGACAAGTTAAGTTGTTCATCGATTTATCTCCGGAGTGGATTGGTATGGGTTTAGAGTTTACTATTTGGCAGGTCTCGATAAAGATTATCAGCAGAAAGTCATAATTAGCTTTAAGGAAACAGTCGGTGCGGCGGGAATATGATAAGTACCACTTGATTAGTGTCTTTTGTGCCGTAGTGGATCATGGCTCCCTAAGTAAAGCTGCTAGCCACTTGGGATTATCAGCGCCAACTGTGAGCAAGACTTTGGTACAATTGGAGAAAGTGTTGGGCCAGGTATTGTTGAACCGAACTACCAGAGCACTTTCTCTTACAGAAGCAGGCAGGCTTGTATACCAGAGCGGCCAGAAGATACTCAGTGCATTTACTGACCTGGAAGATCAGGTCGCTGAGATTGGTAGTCTTGATCGTGGTAAGTTACGCATTACTTTCCCTGAAACCATAGGGAAAACTGTGTTTAGCAAGATCTGCAATGATTTCCAAAAAGAGTACCCTGACTTTAGTCTCGAGTTAATTTTTACTCCCTTTCTCATGGATATGATTGAGGATGATATTGATATAGCCTTTCGCGTATCTGAATCATTACCAGATAGTCAGTTTTTTCTCTACCACTGCTCAATATATATCCTGTATTCGTGGCATCACCCGAATATTTAGCGAAAAATGGGTGCCCGCATTCAATAGGCGAACTCAGTCAACATAACATGTTGCTGACGAGGCTAAATGGCCTTGAGGATGGATGGTTGATTGATGGGAAATATTACCAATTCAAAGGCAACTTAATTTCCAATGAAACTTACCATACCCGCTCTGCGGCATTGAATGGTAATGGTATCGCTATTTTACCCTCTTATTTCTGTAAGAAAGATATTCAAAGAGGCAGATTAATAGAGTTACTCCCTGAACTGGAAAGAAAAGATAAAACGGTAGGAGCCCTGTACAAAGTGAAACGTAAAGGTTCTAAGAAAATTGATATTTTTTTGAGTTTTGTGGAATCCAAACTGCAAGAGTCAGATGTAACCATGTGTTAAAAATAGTAAACCTGGTAGTATATTAGACCGATGTTGCTTCTTGTTTAACTGTTATCAGGAGCTGGCTTTCTGAGTGGGTATGCGATTTACATCTGTTTCAGGGAAGAAATTTTGCCAGACAACCCAGTAAGCTTCAGATTTCATCGTTTCAACGCGTTCTAACTTCCCCACGTTACTCTCTCCGCCGAACTGTACATTAGAGATCTGGCTACCATTGTCATTATAATATGCACCAACGCTATCGAGGTCTGAATGGTAAACGATAACAATATCCCGGCCACCGATTTCTACGTTTAATAGTCCACCATGATCCTTAATGAAATCTTTTGTATAAGCTACATAGTCTTCGCCGATATTCACACCGTAAATTTTAGTTTTATTCGGCAACCTATTATTAAATTTCTTAATGGTAGGAAACGCAGGTTCCTCTTTTTTAGCTTGATCTGAGATTGCGTGAGTGAAGATCATATGCATCAGGCGATCGAAGATGGCTAAAAATGGGTTGTCGGTAAAATTTGGTATTGGGTTTAGAAATATTTTCCCATTGGGAAACGCTTTCTCAAAAGCCCACAACGGCATCCGATAGCTGGGCCATTCGGGCATCCTCGGCCCTTTAGGGCCTGCATCTTCACGGGTGCCCCAAAACTGCTGAATTGGCTGCCCGGTCTTTTTATCCCACATCACCAAGTTATTCTCGATCTGGGTCATAACGCCTAAATCCAGGGCTTCCCCATCAATTTCGGGTGTGTAGGCAATTCCCATATTGGTCAGGCCACAATAGGTCATTACCACATTTTCACCAGCTAGCCCTTCCTTTGTACCGGCCACATGTGGCCGAAGAATGTGGTCATCAGGGTGACCTCTAGCTTCGCCGTTAGCGTCAATTACTATCAGGCTGGTACCGGGGGATAGGCTCTCTTGGGCCTCAGCTATGGAAAAATAGCGCGCATTATGTTGTTGCGCGCGCATCATAATAGAGGGGTTGATATACCCAGAGTAGAAGGCGAAAGCAGACAGGGCACTGATGATCCAGAAAATGACATCAGAGCCAGCGCCAGAAAACCATAGCGTCAGTGCTGATACCAACCATAATATCCCTGCGGCAGTAGCAATCTTGTGCCTCCGATAGAAGGTCCACATTGTCGCTTTACGAGGAGTTTGCACAATCCACTGGCTAAGATCTGCGAGGTCGCGAAACAGACGTAGGCTTAGATAAGGGCAACCCAGTAATGATAACCAGTGGATACACTGAATAAGAAAGGCCATGGATAAAGTCCCTGACTAAACCATCAGAATACCTGGCAGAACACCTCGTCGAAAAACAGGATGACTCTGCCTGACAATCCCTGAATCACTAGGGTAGTAGAGGAGCAGGCATTAAGCGCGGGGCTTTGTGGGCACTGGTGTTCTCACAGTACCCTGCGATTATGATCGCTCCAGTTGATTGAATGCAATGCCTGGTAAAAAGACCTATCGTGGAGGTGAATTGCATCTTCCTTCGTGAGATTTCCATTGCCAAAATACCTGGGACATCTCCAGCAGCACCAGCGACCGTAGTTTTAGTGCCTGCTACCATCGGTGTAGCAATGCGTTCTTCTACTTATGTTGACTAGTAACGTGCCGCCGGCCTATAAAAGCATCATTCAATTATGTTAAATGAATTATCCTCGAATACGCCGTACCCGGAATTTACGCCCCTTCAGCTTTCCGTTTTCAATTTTCTTTAGTGCTTGTGCTGCCACATTGCGTTTAATCGCAATATAAGCCGTCTGATCCAGCACGTTTATCTTGCCAACATCTTTTCCATTTATCGGACGATCGCCGCCGGTCAGCGCACCCAGGATATCGCCGGGGCGAACTTTCTGTTTCTTGCCGCCATCGATCTGCAGGGTAGCCATCGGTGCCTGGAAAGGAGGTTCACTCAATATGCTGGCTGGTGGTGGTGTATCTGGGTCGGATAGTGGGTCCTGGGTTAGTTCCATACGAACCAGTTTGTGGCCTTCCTTCTCGGCAAAAAAGGAGTAAGCGCAACCGCGCTCACCGGCACGGCCGGTTCGTCCGATGCGGTGGGTGTGCACTTCCGGATCTTTGGCGATATGAAAGTTGATAACGGCATCCAGCTTGTCGATATCCAGGCCGCGTGCCGCCACATCGGTAGCTACCAGAATAGAGGCGCTGCCATTGGCGAAACGAATCAGCGTTTCGTTACGTTGGCGCTGTTCCATATCACCATGGAGGGCAAGGACATTAAAACCTGCCTGTTTCAGGTTATCGGCCACCTCATCGGTTTCACGTTTGGTATTACAGAAAACCAGAGTATTGATCGGCCGATCATTCAGTAGAATACGGCGGGTCATCTCCAGCCGATCGTCGAAACTCTCAGTTCGGTAAAAACGTTGCTCGATTACCTCATCACTGTGCGCAGAATCAACCTTAACCATCACTGGTTTTTGCATCACACGCGCGCTGAGCCGTTCGATTTCATCGGGATAGGTGGCGCTGAATAGTAACGACTGCCGTCCAGTAGGCACCTGCGCCAGAATAGTATCGATAACTTCCTGAAATCCCATATCGAGCATCCGGTCAGCCTCGTCAAAGACCAGCGTATCGACATGCTCTAAGGAGAGTGTTCCCTTGCGCAAGTGCTCTTCGATACGCCCCGGAGTACCAACGATGATATGGGCACCATGTGTGAGGGAGCCAATCTGTGGGCCGAAAGGCATGCCGCCGCAGAGAGTGAGAATCTTAATGTTGTGAATTGCCCTCGCCAGTCGGCGCAGTTCATGGGCAACCTGGTCTGCCAGCTCACGTGTCGGACACAGGATCAGCGATTGAACCCGAAACCGGCCGACATTGAGCCGTTGCAGCACCCCCAAACCGAAAGCCGCAGTTTTTCCGGAACCGGTTTTTGCCTGGGCGATAACATCTTTGCCATCCAGCATGATCGGGAGCGTCTTGGCCTGAACCTCGGTCATGGATTTGTAGTTGAGTGACGCCAGGTTTTTCAGCAGGGCGGGGTTTAGGGGGAGGTCGGAAAAAGGTGTGGTCAAGGTAAATCCTGGAGTCGTTAAATGTCAAATAGGCGCATTACACAAGCAGCCGGTAAAGTGAATTTCACTTTCTTAGCATTTGTTGTCGCTGCAATTTTACAGTCTGGGCAATACAAATTTTGTAAGGAATTTTAACAGTTAACCCCGGGGAAACCTATGAATCACCTTTTTCCAGCCTAAGGAACTCACATCCAGATTACCTTCCTACGAGAGGAGTTTTGGGGCACCGCATAAATCCGGTCCCCCAATTTACTAGCGTCGGCTTTGCTTACCTTCGCGGGCCTTCCATTGGTAGAACACTCCGGGCATTACTAACAGCACAAATAGCAGTGTGGTTATGGTGCCGCCCACCATGGGCGCTGCAATCCGTTTCATAACGTCTGCGCCGGTGCCATCGGAAATCATCACTGGTATCAATGAAATTAACAGTGTCAGGCTGGTCATTAGCATCGGGCGAATACGTCCGGCTGCTGCTTGGGCAACAGTCGCAGTATTGCCGCGCTCAGAGTTATTTCCGGCGGCAGATAAGTAGTGCAGCATTAATAACCCCATCTCAGCGGCGAGACCAGCCATGGCAATCATGCCGACCCATACAGCAACGCTCAGTTTGTAGTCGAGCAGGTACAGCAGCCAGAAGGCGCCGATCAGTGCCATTGGCATGGCGGTGAGCACAAACAGGGTGTCGGACAGCCGGCCGCGATGCAGGTATAAAAGGAAGCATACAGCCAACAAAGTCAGGGGTACCAACCATTGCAGGCGGGACTTGGCGCGCTCCAGGTATTGGTATTGGCCGGCCCAGGCGATACGTTGGCCTGGAACCAAGTTAACCTGGTCGGCGACAACCTGCTTTGCGCGATTGACATAATCTGCGACGCCGATATCGCTTTTCAGGTCGACAAAAACCAAGCCAACTAGTTGCCCATCCTCATTGCGAATCATGGGTGGGCCGGTTCGGAAATCCAAATCAGCCAGTTGGTTCAAGGGCACCTGGGAGCCATCAGAGGCGGGGACCAGGATTTGTTCCAGCTGTTCGGGAGTATCCCGATAGTCGCGGGCATAGCGCACCAGTACATCGTAACGTTCGCGGCCTTCAATGGTTTGGGTTGCGGCCAGGCCGCCCGCTGCTGCGGCAATCACATCCTCGATATCCTGCACATTTAGGCCGTGGCGGGACGCCCGCGCGCGATCAATATCAAAGTCCAGGAAGTATCCTCCGGTTAGGCGCTCGGCGAAAACACTACGGGTTTGTTCCGCAGTGCGCTGGTCGCTGCGCAAAGCCTCTTCGATGGCCAAAGCAGTCTGCTCAATTTCCTCCAGGTTATCTCCAAAGACTTTAATCCCCAGCTGGCTGCGAATCCCTGTGGCGAGCATTTCAGTACGGGTTTGGATTGGCATCCACCAGATATTGGGCATACCGGGGTAGCGCAGCTTTTCATCCATTTCCGCCAGCAGCTGGTCCCAGGTCATACCGGGGCGCCATTCATTCTTGGGTTTTAGGGTAATCACTGTCTCCACCATGGATAGTGGTGCAGAGTCAGTAGCACTATTGGAGCGGCCAATTTTGCCAAAGACACGCTCGACTTCCGGAAAGGTTTTCAGTTCTTCATCCATTTGCTGCAAAACTTTTCCCGCTTCGGTAACGGACATTCCGGGTAGCGCGGTAGGCATATACAGGATACTGCCTTCATTGAGCGGCGGCATAAATTCACCGCTCAACTTGCTGATGGGGTAGGCCACGGAAACCAGAGCTAATACTGCGAGAGTGGCTACAACTTTGCGTTGCCGTACGCAGAAGTGAATCACTGGCTGCAGTGTATGAACTAGGGCGCGGGAAATTGGGTTTTCCCTGGTGCGAATTTTCCCGCGCATTAGCAGTACAGCGAGGGCTGGGATCAAGGTGATTGCCAATAGGGCGGCGAAAGCCATGCTGTAGGTTTTGGTATAGGCGAGGGGTTTGAATAATCGGCCCTCGGTAGCTTCCAGTGCGAATACCGGCAGGAAAGAAACCGTGATAATAATCAGGGAGAAGAAAATACTCGGTCCGACTTCCTGCATTGCCCGAACGATTAGCGTTCTTTTCTCGCCCGGAGATAACTCCTTATCGCCATCGGCTGCCAGCTTTTTGTGGATGTTATCCACCATTACCACTGCCGCATCCACCATGGCACCGATGGCTACGGCAATGCCTCCCAGAGACATAATGTTGGCGGTAAGCCCTTGTAGGGACAGTGGAATAAAGGCCAGTAAAACAGCAATCGGTAGAGTGATTACAGCTACCAATGCGGAGCGGGCGTGGAGCAGGAAAATAGCGATCACGGCGGCGACCACTAGCATCTCTTCAATCAGGGTGTTTTTGAGATTGTCGATCGCGCTATTAATCAATTGTGAGCGATCGTAGGTCACTACCAGCTCAACGCCTTCCGGTAGGCCTGCACGGATTTGCTCGATACGCTCTTTAACTCTCTCAATAACCTTTAGGGCATTTTCACCGTAGCGCATCACTACGATGCCACCTACGGTCTGGCCCTCGCCGTCCAGTTCGGCAATGCCGCGCTGCATTGCGGGCCCCAGGGTGATATCCGCTACTTGATCCAAGGTTACCGGAATCTTTGCCGCATTGACCCCGATCACTACCTCTTTGAGATCATCGATGCTGCGGATATAGCCGCGCCCTCGCACCATGTGTTCGTGGCCTGCGATCTCCAGTACCCGCCCTCCGGTATCGTTGTTACTGCGGCGAATAGCCTCGACCACTTTGCCAAGTGGGACCTTGAACATCTGCAAGCGATGGGGGTCGATTTGGACCTGGTACTCCTTTTCGTAGCCGCCAATCGAGGCGACCTCGGCAACGCCCTCGACAGAAGTTAGCCAATAGCGCAATTTGAAATCCTGCAGCGCGCGCAGCTCTTGCAGGTCGTTGTTACCGCTTCGATCAACCAGTGCGTACTGGAACACCCAGCCGACTCCAGTGGCATCGGGGCCTAGAGTAGGCTGAACATCCTCTGGGAGTTGGTCGGCTACCTGGTTGAGGTACTCCAGAACCCGTGAACGGGCCCAGTAAATATCCGTGCCATCTTCAAAGATGGCATAGACAAAACTGAGACCGAAAAAGCTTTGGCCCCGCACATATTTGACCTTGGGCAGCCCTAGCATTGCGGTGGAAAGCGGGTAGGTGATTTGATCCTCCACCAGATCCGGGCTGCGACCTGGCCAGTCTGTCATCACGATCACCTGGGCGTCAGACAGGTCCGGAATAGCATCCAGGGGAACACTGGTTAGCGCCCGATATCCGGCCAGGGCGGCGATAGCAACAAGCATCAGAGTGATCCCGGGCTTACCGGCACAGGCCCCAATAATTCGGGCAATCAGCCCTTTGGGTTCGGAATTTACCATTGTTGTACCCCTGATTTGAGGCGGCTTTCTGCCGCGATCAGGAATACCCCAGAGGTGACAATTTTATCCCCAGCCTGGAGGCCAGAACGAATCACAATTCGTTCGCTGTCACCGTAACCAGTGCGTACCTGTACGGGCTCCAGACGGCCCTGGCCCAGGTCCCGAAAGACGATACGCTTCTTACCGGAAATCAGCACTGAATCCCTGGGTACCACCAGGAGATTTCCCAGCTCGGCACTCAACATGATGTCCGCAAACAGCCCTGGCCGAAGTTCACCGTTGGTATTGGGCAGGGTCACACGTAACCGTGCACTGCGGTTGCTGTGATTCAGGAAAGGGTCAATCTGGGTGAGAGTGGCTGGGATTTCCTCATGGTAGACGTTGGTTAGACGCACCTTGGCCGGCATCCCTTTTTCTATCAGCGGCAGCTGATCTTCGTAGGCGTGGGCTTCAATCCAAACCTGGCTGAGGTCGGCAATACGAAGGAGGTTGTCCCCCTTTTTGAATGCAGAACCCGCAACGATGTTCCTCTCAATAATGACACCACCGGCAGGTGCGAAGATCGGGATATAGTCCTGAGCTTTTTGCTGTTCAACCAGCCAGTCGATTTGCTCTTCTGATAGTCCCCACAGAAGCAGGCGCCTTCGCGCCGCTTTCTCCAAGGCATCGCCACGGCGGCGCGCTTTCAGATATTCATCCTGGACGGCGAGTAGCTCCGGGCTGTAAACAGAGAACAGTACTTCGCCACGCTCAACCTGCTTGCCTTCAAAATCCGCATCCAACTCACCAATCCAGCCGTCGAAGCGCAGGCTGATATCCCGCAAACGGGTTTCGTCATAGGTCACCTGGCCGTGCAGGTGGATGGGTAGGGTGAAAGGCTGTCGTTCGACGATGCCGGTTTTGATGCCAATAGCTTGGCGCCGACCGCTATCTACCACGATGCTGCCACTTTCGAGTTCATCGTGGCTAACTGGCTGGAGGTCCATACCGCAGATGGGGCAGGTACCGGGCTCTGCAGCGCGCACAGAAGGATGCATGGCACATGTGTAGTAAGCAGTATCGGAGGCTTCCGGTGCTGACTTTAAGCGCAAGCCTTTGCGATTGGTGCTCATGTCAAAGGCCAGGTCTACATGGCGATCGTGGCCAGTTGCCACATCAACCACCATGGGCCAAGAGCCTACCATGGCTAGCTCTATCTCCCCTGAGAATACTCCGGGGCTGGTTTCATAGACTTCGGCTTGAGCACGCATTGCCGGCATGGCACCCATGGCAGGCATCTCAGCCACTGCGCGGACTTCAGCGCCTGTAACTGGCCGGTTCTCCATATCTCTCACTTCAATACGAATCTGGTTCTTGCCAGCGCGAGGCTGCAGTGGGTCCACGGATACCGCAATCCGGAAAGGGCCAGCAGGAATAAACTCCACACTGTCGGATACAACCAATCCGGCTGTTTTCTTCCAATAGAAAGCGGTACCGACCGCCAGAAATACAGCGAAAGCAACTAAGCCCAGCATTTTTGAGCGGCTCATAATACACCTCCAGAAAAGGAAGTGATGAGTATTTGGGCGCCAAAGGCACCGACCATTTCTTTGCTACTGGGGGTAGCAATGGCTTGTTGGGAAATCAAAGGGTTCACTCCTGGAACAATCTTTCTGAAGCCCGTCAGCAACAATGAGGCTGCGGGATATTTCGCACATCAGAGAGAGGGAGTGATCAGATACGCAAGCGCAGAGTTTCAAGCCAGGTACGATTACCTGGAGAGGCATGAGAAGAAAGGGGTTCGAAGTCAGGTGATTCCGCTGGCGGAGCCAAAATCTGGGGCCACCGATAGGATGGCGGAGGTGCTAACTGGGGTAACTCAAGGTTCAGGAAGGCGGCAGTGAGAGCGACTTCATGGTCATCTAATGAGGTCTTGAGGGAGACCTGGGCATCATACTCGCAGCAATCTTCATCTGATTGAGAGCCTTTGGCCAAGTGGTCACAACAGCATTCTGCTGCCGGCTCCGGGCTATCCATCATTTCGCAAGCGAGCACGGTCTGCACCTGGAACATCAGCAGGAGCAGGGCCGCCATTGCAACTAGCTTGGCGCGGAATGTGGATGGGTAGCTCTTCATTACCTATAAATCATACAACAAGGACAGTCTGTTCGACAAAGGCGAGATAATCGAGCCCATTTTGTAACTCTAGGGCCTATGACACTAAGTAAAGGAAACGGTAGTGCGCATCCCGTTAGGGTAAATGGTTCTGCCGAGGGCTCAAGGAGCTGTAATGACTCTCGTCAATTTTGTAGAGGTCCCTCTTAGACTGCTTTCGATTGGGCTGTAAAAAGCCCAAGGAGCCGATATCGACTGGTTAAAGCCAATCTCAAAACGATATGAAGGAAAAAGGATTTGCAGTGGCGAAAAATTAGGTACTCTTCAAACACCAGTCAGGGCTTCTAGCTTCCCGCATTGAGACACTTGGGTTTTTCATTCTTGATTATACTTACCTATGATTGATAACTCGCTTATTGATCATGTGGCAAGGCCTTGATTTTGTGGTAGTAACAATGGCTGGAAGATGGATCTTAACTTGTCTTGTCGCATTTCTCTTTTCACTGCCCGCCCTATCTGAAGACTTTGTGACCGAACCACAAAACTACAGTCCAATCGCGAAAATGACTGATCTTTGGTTGAGGGGTGAAATATCCAGAAGGCAGATCAGGGAATTGGCCCTACGAGGGCGATATGTAAACAACTCTGAAGCCAACAATGCCTATGTATCCTTTTATCTTGATAATATGCAGATAGTGGCTCGCGGAACTTCTGTGTCTGGGCGCTCTGCGCAAATCAATATTCAAGTTAATGAATCCAAATTTGACCTGGATTATGATCTTGTATCAATGCACTTACTCATAAACGGACATGGTAGTGGCCTATCCAACGAACAAAAGTTCCTCTTGATCGTTATGAGTTACCGGCTGGCGGCGGAAGGGTGGAGCAAATCTTTGGGAGTAGATCAGATGGAGAAAAGCCTTATCTACCGCACACTGAATTATCTTTCCAAAATGCCGACAGACTACAAAATGTGGGGTATGGCTAAGGAGATCCAATATCCATTGCATTAAAGTACAATTCTTATGCTCCCAATAAAAATTTCAATGGGGCAATTGCTGATTCAATGACTTTAGAAAGTATTCTGGCCCTAAAGTTAATATGCGCTATTTGTATTGAGCCACTTGATAACTGCATTATGCTCGTTCTGTCCTATTGTAGTCATACTCAAGTGATTCCTATTGTGAACTTGGATTAACTCGAGATTTTTTTTATTTAGGCCCTTATAGTTGCTGTAAGGAGAAATACGATCTGAATCTGAGGATATTAAAAGCACAGGGACCTTTGAGGACTTTATAAGAGATAATATGTTTGTTTGATCCAGGTCAATATTCGATTTTTTCAGAGCTAAGGTAGCACTTTTACGAATGTCTTTCTCTGGGATAATTCTGCTAAGCAATGGGTGACTAACCCTCGCGTAATTATATAAGGCCTGATCAAATTGGAGCATGGGCGCTAATAAAATAGCCCCACTGATATCTACTCTCATATTAGAGATGTATGCAGCTGTTAATGCACCCATTGAACTCCCGACAATATATATATCTTCATCCTTGATTACTCCTTCTTCGATCAGTTTATCGATAAGGGAGTTAATATACTTACTATCATCAACCCCATATTTTTTGTTACCACTTGAGTCACCATGGCCGAGAAGATCTGGGACAACAACCTGGAATCCAAGAAAGCGAAAATATAGTGCTGAATTCAGCATGAACTCTTTGGAAGCACGAAACCCATGTAATAAAAATACAGTGCCAGAAAATGTCTTTTCTAAAGAATCCCTATTTAAATTAAGGTTTACAATACTTTCATTGCCATCTGTCTCAAACTTGACAGAGTATTGAAGTTTTTGTTTGTTTAAAGGTGGTCCATAATAATAGCTGATGCAAACATCTTTTTTTGCTGGGCAATACCTCTCCTTATTGAAACCTAAATCTTCAATTTTCTCTGTGGTGATTATTTCAGTAAAAGGAAAGCTCTCTGAGCTTTCTATAAGGCTGGCAATTCTTTGAGAGCAGGCAATAAGGGCCGGGCATAATATGATGGCGGCGAATAGTATATTTAAATTAATTCTAAATTTCATTGTTATACTATTTTATATTTTCCTATTGACGATTTTGGTGTTTAATTTTGGTCTGTAAGTTAAGCAATTCTTTTGTGAAAAAGTGTGAGATATACAGGAGTTTCTGATAAATGCTTGAATAGTTATATATTAATCGTGTTCAGGATGGTAGATCCTAAGATAAGTAAATGCATGCTGGACATAGTCCGCTTTTCCAAGATCAATCTTCTTTGCCCTTAAAATGGCATATGCTGTATTAAGATGAAAATAGAATTGGGGAAGGGCCCAATCTCTCGCATATTGCTCGCCTGTCATATCGAAAGTCATTCCATTTGGAAGCTCTAATTCGATCATTTGATCAGTACACATATCAAGCGCACCGGGTTCAAGACTGCGCAGAACTGTTAGTGCTTCGTTGATTCGTGTGCAAGCTGCTGAAATAGAACCTGGTTGAGCCCCTGCATTCTGACCTTCGCGTGCTAAGTGGTCTAAATGGTCGGGAAAAAGCTCTCTTCTCAAGCGAAATTGGGCCTCTTGAGCTTGCAGGCACGCAAAGCGTATTTGGGATGAAAGAGGGTACATATCCGGTGTGAGTCTGGCAGACAGCAACTCTTGAGCCTCTTTTTCAGGGAGCTGCTTACAGGCCTTATCCAGCCAGCTCGATAAAGCCTGTAACATTTGTATATATGTGGGTATAAGGAGGCTTGATAGTGACATGGTCATTTTCCTTTTACATTAAGGGTAGCTCCTTATCAATTAAACACAGTACTCCCCCTACATTGAGCACTAAAACCAGAGAGGTCTATTTATTGCTATCACTTATATGAACGATGGGAGGCACTTTGTTAGTCCTTTTGACTCTCCTCAGCCTTTCAACTTGCTTTACGATAAAGGCTCCAGGGTATTGCTGTGCAACCGATGCCAAGTTGTGAATCCTTGTCAACACTCGATTACGAATCACTTCGGGATCGGCGCTGCCGGTAAATATCAATGTAAGCTCGCTTGCAGATTTACGTGTTTCCCCATTTTGGGTGAGAACCAGCTGGGCCTCCTCCACGTCATTCTCCCTTGTAGCGATATCAAGTATTTGCCCAATACTTAATAGTGCACTACATAGGCTCACATCATCGTCTGCACGCCCCTCAACCAGTAACGCTCTTGGGCGGCCACACCGACAAGTGGTTTGCTGTATTAAATCTCCTAAGCGATAGCGTATTAATGGCACCGTCCAGTCGTTACCTATCCGGGTGAGTAATGCACCCTGCTCGCTCGGCTCAATGAGCTGTCCTTCAAGCAAATGATACTTTTCCAAGTCACATTTTGGCGTGTTTATTGCAATACTATTGGTTTCCACGGAGCCGTAATCACACCAGAAGCCAGCGTTTGGAAACACGCTTTGTACAGTATCGTATTTGGCTTTCGTCCAGGGTTCAGCCATCCAAATGATCGTATGGATAGGGAGATTACCGCCTGAGTTTTTTAGCCCCTGGGCGAAGTCGGCGAGGCCTGTAGGTGCGCCAGCTAGTGTATTTACGCCAACATCTTGTAATACTTCTAACCAGGCTGTGAGTTCCGATGGGATAAATGGGCCCGTGGGTGCGCTTACTGACTGGCTTTTCTCGGCAAGGGTCTGGATAAAATAGTGGGCTCCCCACAAGCGGCCGGGATTGAAGAGGTTTAGTACTACGCTGTCTGGCCCAAGAGGTCTCCATTCCCTTAGGAGTCTCGCAGTAGCTTGGTGATAGGGAGTGTAAGTAAGTTTGGGTTTTCCGGTCGTACCTCCACTAGACATCAAGATTGCGCCGGCCGTAATTGCATTCGCTTTTGATACCTGGAGAATTTCTTCGGGGCCGCTGATGTGAAGGTCTTCAATTTTTGAGGCGGAATCCGGCACAGTCAAAGCGCCAAGCCGGGAAAGTTTTTGAGCCTGTGATAAGACTTCTTGCCAGTCTAAATGCCCAATGGACATTAGAATCTCTCCCATTGTTTAAGTTACGGCTTTATAGCTGAGACTACGGCAAAATACCCAAGTGCTTTATGACATTGAGGGTTCTCAAATCCTGCTTGATTAAGTAACTGGAATAGTTCCTCTAAAGAGAGGAGTTGCGCTCCATGATTCATGAAAAGATGAAAACTAAATAAAACTGGAGTAAGTTTGGTTATATTAAAGAGCATGTCATGAATAAGGACACTACCGCCTTTTGGCAAGGCCGCGTAAGCCTTACTCAATAGCTCTATGCTGGTGTCTGGTTTCCAATCGTGCAGCACATTGCTAAAACAGACCCCATCGCAACCAGTTGGCCAATCTTGCTTGAAGAAATCTCCCTCTACTATGCTTATCTGTTGCTTCTTAGCAAACTTATCTACATATTTTTTGGCTGTCATACAGACAGGAGCAAGATCAAAAAGAAGAGCATTGCGTTCCGGATATGCATCACAAAATGCCAATGCGATAGTGCCTGACCCAGCACCAGCATCGAGTAAGGTTTGAATATTGCTAAAGGCACCATTCTGAACCGCTGAAACAGCTGAGGCAAAACCTTGTGAGTGCATCAGGTGGGTGAAAGCCGCCGCTGAATCACCATCCATTTCATCATGTCGCCACATATCTGTTACAGAGCGACCCCTGCATTCAAGCTCGTATTCATGTTTCAGGCTGGTGAGAATCTTTTTATTAAGATGGTTTACATTATAAATATTGAACGGATCCAGGAGAACTTCTCCCCAGTAGTACTGGCTATTCCTATCCAGATACTGCTTGGCGAGTTCCGTATTTTTTAATTGATTGCGTGTAACATTGATATACCCTAAGTGTTGAAGCAGCAAGATAAACAGGTAGATTCCTTTACGGCTTAATTGCAGTTTGTTGCTCAGCTTCTCGCAGGTATCAAAGCCACCGTCAATAAGCCCAGTTATATCAAGCTGAGCTGAGACCATCAGGCAGGCAAAGGTGTAATTACCCATTAAGAGGTCCCACATTGGGGCATCTGATGTTGTAGGCGCTTTTATTTGCATCAGGCTATCCTTTTTGTCAGTAGGTGCCCAAATTCACAAGATAAATTAGCCTAAACAGCTGAAACTTTCAGTGAAGTTATCTCAATTAGATGTCTCCAGCTGAAGATAGGGATCATTTGATTAATTTTCCGTCAATGACAGTCAATAGGGCGACCGCTCCTTGATACTTATCCTTGTGTTCAAGTTTGAGTGAATCTGGGATGGCACTATGCCAGCCCTCTTTATTTGCTCAGACTACAGCTCCTTGACCATAAAGTACTTACATCCTTCTTTAGGGTATCCCTCTTGAACCCACTTAACTTCATAGCCCTGATTTTTATAGAATGGCATGGCCTGGAAGTTCAAAGTATCTAGTAAGCATTTTTTACAACCACGTTGTTTACCGGATATCTCAATTTTGCTCAATAGTTGGCTACCAATATTTTGCCCCCTTAGCTCTTCAGATACCCACAAAGTGTCTAGTAATAGCCAATCACCGAATGACCTTGCGGCTGCTCCGGCTATCACTTCACCAGAGGCATTTCTAATCTGAACAGCAAGGGGAAGCCTTTCTTTAACTTCCCAGTTTCTCCAGTTGAATTCATCAAGTTTTTTATCCAGAAAGTCGATTAATTCTTGTGCTGGGTTTTCAAGTACTTCTATATCCATTGTGATTGCCTTCCGGGCCAGAGTATAAGTTGAAAAAATTTTAGTTAATTTTTTCCGTATTTAATAAAGTTTGCTCTAAAAAATCAATCTTGATTTTGACTGCACCTGAAAGGAATACTGCCTGAAATAGCCAACCATTTAAAATAATTTTTACATGAACTGTGCTTAAGGTAATCAAGGATATGCGGAACAGGTCTCCTAATTGTAAAAGTGGTCAAGTTGATATAGATTCGATGTTGTTGTGAATTTACTTTATTGGCAAAAGATAACTCCAGCTTTTTGGAGATTGTTGATTTCTTTCTCTGTTATTCCAGCTTCAATTAAAATGTTTCGTGTATTCTCACCATAAAGAGGTGCTGTCTGGAATTCCACCGAGGGCGTACCCGGTATAGAAAAAGGCGCACAGAGGAACTCAATACTTTTGCGATCTGTACTACGGGAGTAGGGAACAGAGAGAATTTTATCGTTGTTGCGGACGTAGGGGTTGTCCAGGGCTTGTGCAATATCATAAACGGGTGCGCAGGGAACCTTACCTTCCATCTGGGCAGCCCAGTTAGCATTTGTTTTCTTCTGGAAATGATTGTCAAGCGATGCCGTTAGCTCCTCCCGGTGCTTCATTCTACTCTCGTTGGTTAGAAAACGTGCATCGTGCTTAAGAGAATCATCCCCCAGTTCTTGGCACAGAATCTCCCAGAACTTCTGTGTTAAACAAGCTACATAGAACCAGCCATCGGCGGTTTTTACCAATTGGCACGGTGCTTGTGATGCGTGTGCGGAGCGAGGCTGCTTTCCTGGAACTATCCCCTCATTGAGAAACCATAGGCCTTGATAGCACAAGCAGTTCAGTGCAACATCGAACAAGTTAGTATCAAAGTCGCCACCTTTTCCTGTAATTTCGGTACGCAGCAGTCCTGAGACTGTACACAGGGCGGCATACACGCTGCCTAATAAATCAACAACAGATACACCAACTTTGGTAGGTATTGATCCCGGCTCGCCGGTTACAGACATCCAGCCTGTTTCAGCCTGCATAAGGAAGTCATAGCCAGGCCAACTTTTCCTTTCATTGTCCCGGCCATACCCTGAAAGATGTGTACAAACGATTCTCGGGTTGACGACTTTTAACTTCCTATAAATAACTCCTAATTCTTCCGGCAGGGAACCGCGGAAGTTATCGATTACTGCATCTGATTTCTCAACAAGACTGAGAAAGACCTTTTTCCCCTCTGCCGACCTGATATCCAGGGCCAGGCTCTTCTTATTGTGCAAAGTAGACTCGCCAGATTCATTATCTTCCTGACTCTCATCAAGGAATAATGTGCCCATTCTTCTTAAGGGGTTCCCACTTTGTTTGGGATCCTCAATATTAATTACTTCGGCGCCCAGCATGGCTAACAGAGTGCCATGGAAGGAACCTGCTCCCCAGGTTTCGAAGGAGAGAATGCGCTTATTTTTTAGCGGCAACATGATGGAAATTTGAACTCTCAGGCAGTAAATGGCACACTTTTGCGGATTTTCGCAAAAGTAACTTGTATCGTTAGATTACTTATAGACCACAGTGTTTATAGATAGGCACGGACAACCCTCTAATTGCAACCTTGTGTCCAACCATCATTATCAATCTGTGGGTAAAACCCCAAGCAATAACAATAGGATACTCGATAGAATTTGTTTGAATAAAATAGTTTACCTGCTGGAATTGGGCAGCTTTTTCCAATCCTATGCCAGTATCTATATGCATCCTGGAGAAATGAATCTTTAAGTCTTTGCTCACTTCATCTCAGTAACTTTAAACTTTGTTAATTTATGTAAATAACTTTATTCTTTGGCTTTTATTTTAGTAGTTATTATTTAATTTTTAATATAGGAAGCTCGCACTGCTCGAAATAGCAATGCTAAATCATAGGTTAACTCTGTAAGTTTGAATGTTTATACCCAAAATGACCACGTATTTAGATGAAAATGACATTGAGTTCTTGGTAGTCATAGGTCAAATATGTACATAGGATGGCGTTAATATCAACCTTAAAGGGTCAGAAAATATAAGCAACTATTTGAAACAGGCTAATGATTGAATCTGTAGATGAATTGATATTATTTTAAGGAACGCCTGAAGTTCATTATATCGGGTTGATCATCTTGCTGAATAATTTATTATGCGGGTGACATCTAAAAAAAGCGATTCCTATCATGAACATCTCCCAGTATTCAAAAGGCTGTGGTGCACTCGTGGAAGGCGTACAGCTGGCCAATTTATCCGATGCCGAGCTTGGTGATCTACGCCGGGCCTTCGCCGACCATGGTGTGTTGTTTTTTCGTAACCAGTCCCTTTCCCCCGATGATCATCTAACCTTCGCCCACCGCTGGGGTGAAATTGTTATTAATAAGTTTTTCACACACACACAGGAATACCCTGGCATTGCTGAAGTACGTAAGGAAAAAGATCAGGAGACTAATATTGGCGGCGGTTGGCACACAGACCACTCTTATGATCAAAAACCCGCCTTAGGTTCCATCCTTGTAGCCAGGGAGCTACCCAAAACCGGCGGCGATACTCACTTCGCTAATCTGCAAAAAGCTTATGAAAGTTTGTCCGACGGTCTTAAGAAGACGCTGGAAACACTAAGAGCCGTGCATTCTAATGTGCATGTTTATGGTGAAGACGGTTACTACCAGTCGACAGACCTTGCTTCGCAACTTGGCGGCGTTGATGATGTGGGCGAGGCAATACATCCGGTAGTGATACAACACCCTGATACTGGGCGCAAGATTCTCTACGTCAATCCAGGGTTCACCCTTTGCTTTGAGGGGTGGACCCCGGAGGAGAGCAGGCCACTCCTTAACTACCTGTTCGCCCATGTGCTTACCAATGGATTTACCTGTCGGTTTAATTGGGAGCCTGGGTCGGTTGCATTCTGGGATAACCGCTCTACCTGGCATTCCGCGGAAAATGATTATCCAGGCCAGTTCCGCCTGATGCACCGTATCACACTTGCTGGTGGCGCATTACAGGGGGTGTGATATGAGGGTGGGTGTTAAATACACCCACCCTCAGCGAGGGCGCGTGTCGCCAGGCATTGGACGACATGCCCAGGTATAAGCCTACAGATAGGGCTTTAGTTAATGGAGCCCCAGTTCACGTCTATCTGAAAACGCTTCTGCTGTCTTTCTACAGATCTATGGTTCAAAACAGCATCTTAATTGGCATATTGTGCCAATCAAACACATCAGCAAAGTCTTTCTTTTAAGTCTGAGGCCTTAAAAGTTTCTATTCTTGAGAAATAGAATCAGACAACACATTTCTGAAGGCCAATTTCAAACTGCTCAAAGAGTATTGTCATGAAAAAGGTTTTAGTGACCGGCTTTGAACCATTCGGGCATACGCCAATAAATCCTGCAGAGTCGGTAATGCGTGTTTTGGATGGTACCCGTATTGGGAATTCAGATGTATTTGGAATCCTGGTTCCTAGTAGCTTCTTTGAGTGTATTGACGTAGTAACTAGCGCTATAGATGAGCTCCGTCCACAAATAGTGATAATGATGGGTGAATATGGTGGGCGATCGATGGTTACTGTAGAGCGAATTGCTCAAAATTTTAACGATTCTACTCGATATAACCTGAAGGACAATCGTGGCGTAGAGATGCAGGGCGCACCTACGGTTGCCAATGGACCGGTAGCCTATCGTAGTAATCTTCCTCTTAGAGCTATGGTAAGGGCAATGCGTGAAGCTGGAGTGCCTACAGATATTTCGGATAATGCCGCCACTTTTTGCTGTAATCACTTGATGTATGGCGTTTTGCACTTTATTGCCAGCAATCAGCTGGATATACGCGCAGGGTGGATTCACCTTCCGCAATTACCTCAAGTAGCAGCTTTGCCCGAAAACCTTGGTACACCCAGCATGTCCAGAGAGACCTCAGCACTTGGTGTCCATGCTGGAATAGAGGCCGCATTGCTACATACTGAGGATATTGATGTTCCTATTCCATCCAAATTTCAAGTCTAAGATTTACTGAAACTATTAAGAAGGGTTCTGACAATGGAGATTGAATGCCTTTGGGAGTGTAACGATGGATTGGGAGAAACACCCATCTGGCATGCAGAAGATACTTCTATCTACTGGGCGGATCATGTCGGCCCTTCGGTTGATTTAGCTGGGCCTCGGCGGCCATCGATTCGGCGGCTAAACATCTCTACTGGTGAAAGAAAGACCTGGGAAATGCCGGAGCAGGTAGGGTCCTTTGGTTTCCGTAAGGGAAGAGGGTTAGTTGGTGCTGCCAATACTGGGTTTTGCACCATTGACCTCGAAACAGGAGAGTTTGAGACAGTTGTTGATCCGGAACCGAATTTACCCCAAAACCGGTTAAATGATGGAAAAATTGACCGAAGAGGGCGTTTTTGGTGCGGTAGTATGGATACGCAATTGAAAGGTAAAGTCTCTCATTTATATTGTCTTGAGCCTGATTTTAGCGTGCGCAAGGTTGCTAAGGACTTTTCCTTTGTATGTTCCAATGGGATTGCCTTCGATCCGGAGGACACTCGTATGTACTTCGGCGATACCATTGGTGGTATGGTCTATGTATTTGACTTGGATATGGATGAGGGCCATATCAGTAATCGAAGGCCATTCTTTTCAGTTGAAGATCGCAAGCCCGCGATTGTAGATGGCGCAACAGTCGATGCTGAAGGGTACTATTGGTTTGCTTTGAATCTTGGCGGTAAGATTTTAAGGATTGACCCTAAGGGCCGCCTTGACCGTGAGATTGACCTACCGATCCGGAGTCCCACCTGTGTCACATTCGGTGGCGACAATTATGAAACGCTCTACGTTACTTCACAGCAATCATTTGTAACTCCTGAGGAGCTGGCCCGCCACCCGCAGCCAGGTAGTATTTTTGCTATTCATGGCCTTGGTGTTCAGGGGCTCCCGGAGCCAAAATTTGGAGCTTGAAAAGCCCACCAAATAATTTTCTAGATGCATAATCCCCCAAGATTAGGGCACCCAAACCCAGTAAGAATGGGTGTGGGTGCCCGCTTGGTGCTTGTTAGTTACCGTTTAGGTCGTAAACAACAAATTTCTCCCAGGAACCTAATGCTTTGCGATTCGCATTAGCCCGGCCATCTGATTCCGCAACGATATAGTTACCATGTTCCGGGTTGTATAAGGAAATTACGTCACCATTTTGTAAACAGCCCGAATTGTCTGAGTGATTGATCAACTTAAATGTTTCCCAGCTGTACCGAGCGGTTCTATCGACATCTAAAGCACCACTTTGTTGGGCACTGTAATAATAACCATCGGTGCTTTGCAGCCACACTTCATCCCCGTCAATCAGACAACCCTGTTGCAGGCTATTTCCTGTAAGGACAATAGTCTCATGGCTACCAATTACTGAGGCATTGGCGTTGGCTGTTTTTCCATTACCTCCATTACCTGCCGCGCCAAGATACTTCCCATGGGCTCCTTTAAGTGCCACTTTTAAGGATTTAACTGGGGGCTTTCCGACAGCCATATAACCTACAACTGCCTTTATAGTTTCCTCTTTATTACTGTTTGCCTCCTGTACCATCAGGCTCATTTCAAATGTGCCAGTTTTCTTATTTCTGACACGTGTGCTTAGTGTTTCATCCCTGTCACTACCTTGTACTTGGCTGATCAGTAAGTAATCCTGTAAGTCGACCCCGACAGTTTCAAAGTCCGGGGAGCCACTCAAATTATCTTCCAGTGCAACAGCGCCAATATGAAGCTTCAATCCATTGGCAATTGAGTAACTACCAGCCTCCATCACCACATAATGCACCACTTCCGATGTATGGATGCCGTCGTTCCAGGCAAACTCTGCAACACGCACATCGAAGCTGGTTGAAGTGATATTGCGAATCTCAGTTGTTATCGGGTCAGTGCCGGCAATACCAATGACTGAAGCAAACACCACAGGGTTTTCATAACTGAAGTCCAACTCTATAGTGGTCCATTCGTGATTTATTCCGTTAGCCTTATCAGCCTCACCACCAACAAAGCGCCGGTTAGTAAAACGCACTACATCGACCTTTTCACCTTCATGGATCAATTCCATATCTTGTGACTGGTCTTCTACGTTAATCAGATAGCATTCACCGTTATCGGCCTCTGCCATACGTAATATTGTTGGATCAAAACCGTTAAAGCTTACATTTTGATGTAAAAGCACATCGTTTGAACTCTCGCAATTACCATGACCCGTATTAGTTTCTGTGTCTGTTACATTATTGACCTGGAATCCACTCACCGAAGCCATTTCGATAGTAGATGTGTTATTAGCACTGGCCAGTTCCCACATTTCTCTATCAGTCAAATCATCTACGTTTGCTTCCCAGCCAAAACTTAAGGTCTTTCCATCGACCTCTAAAGTTGTCTCCCATACATGGCGGGTCTCTGCCCAGCTCCAGTACCATTTGCTTTTGATCTTGGCTTGCGAAACAGTGAAAATGAAATTACTAAAGCTTTCGTGAGTCTGGGTATTACCAACAACTGTTGCCCAGACTTGTTCATCAGCACTACAGCTGTAAATTTCTACAACCTCCTCATTACGAATAAAGGTTTTGGTATCCAGGCAGTGACGATAAACAGCCACATAACCATCACCCTCACGTGCAAACAGCCAGTTCTGGAAACTGGTTGTTTCATCGAATTGCTCCGTTGGCCAATGCAAATTTACTGGTGCAGTTAGAAAGTCATCTACAGGTAAAAAGTCCGTTGCTCTGTTAACACCATCCATAAAGCGCAGCTCCATCGCAGGTTTATACAAAACCAGGGCTACATTCTCATTTTGCTTTATATAGGGTAAGTGCGTGTTCATTTGCTCCTGGCCACCAGCCTTCCAGCCTCCGTATTCCGCACCTGACCGAGTGTAAACCGGTATAGTACCGGTTGTTGCTATCCAGGGCAGCTGCTGCCAACCTGCATTCCCCGCATGGAAATCCTGGTATGAGGATAATTGCACATTGCCATGGCGATACAGATCCATGGTTTTTTCTGAAATAATTGAGCTTGTGGTGAAAGGTGCACTGGTTTCAGTAAGAAGAACACCTGACATATCGACTACGTCATCTGCCAGGTTAGACTCCACAATCAAATCTTCCAAAAAGAAGTTCAGACCGGCAAGTGGATTCAGGTAATATTCCAGCATCTCATCAATGAGTTCTGGATGGGCATAGGCGCCGGCAGATTGAGAGAAAATCAACTTATCTTGGAGGTCCAACCCAGCCCATACGGTATCAACTTCAGAGATAGGATGGCCTGAAGAATAGCTTATGTTAATCTCACCATTCAGTTTTTCAAGGCGATTATAGGCAACACTGCTTACATCAAGTGTAGTCATGGCAAAAATATCCATATGGGTACTACCCGTAAAATCTTGTGGACCTTTGCCAGTAATCAAAGCGGTATATCGTGCGAACTTATTATTCAAGAAGTTAAGATCTTGGTGAACACCCTCATAGGTCCTTGAATCGACGGCTATAGCAGCACCAAGGTCGTTGGTGACCATAGCGATATCATTAAGAAAAATAAGGGCAACCTGTCCAGCCAGGGTTTTAATCTCTGTATCCTGGGCATAGTCGTATAAATTTAACAATGCTGTCAGGGAAAATGGGCTATAGACATTTGAAGTGGACTCATATATTCCAAACTGCTTTTTAACCTCCAGATAACGTACGAGACGCTCCCTTAGTTTTTCGGGTCCACCACCTATATCCCAACCTTCCATTTCAGATAGTAACCAGCTGGAAGATAGCCACATAAGTACGTGATTTTCAGAAGTGTAAACTCGCTTTCCTTCAGTATCTTCGTCCTGCCAATAAGGGAGTTTGATAATTTCACTCAGGATAATATCATCGTACTCATCACTCTCCGCCAATAGCCTAATATATTCTATCAGGCGCATATCAGGGTTTTTGTAAGCGTGCTTTCCTGGTGTAAAAAGATCGGTCAGCCCCCGAGCCAGAGCCTCTTTATCCAGTGGTAAATCAAAATAAGCCCTGAGTACATAATGATCGTTATTAGGTTCGGCTTTGGCTGAATCAAGAACGCGTTCGATATAAGCTACCTGCCGATCACGGAAGGCATTTAAATATGCAGGATGCGAGGAAGTATCATAGTCTGTAAGGCTCCACTGCCGCGCACCGTCCTCGGAATTCTGCCCCCCGTGGTGAACCAGTCCGATATATCGAGATTCAGGCCGAAGTAATTTAATGCCGTGACTGTACCATCGGCAACGCCGTAGAAGAAATTAAGTGAACCTTCAACCACGGTCGTTAGTCCATCGTATATCCACTCACCGGTATCTACAAAGAAACCAATTGCTGCCGTTACACCATCCTCTACCGTTGTAACTATATCCTCAATAACCTCTTCAACTCTCACTTCAACAGTGTCCCAAGTATCAACAACCCAGGTTGTAAATTTGTCCCACAATCCTGCATGGGCGTATGCTGGTAAGATTAGAACAAACATAAGTGCGATACATACACCTATTTTTTTGAGCTTCATGATCAAGTCCTATATTATTTTTTTGACCAAATAGAAGTAACTCTTTGGAGGAAGAACATATTTCGTTAAAAATTAATCATATAATTTAGGGGGTCCTATAAGTTTCATGTGATGCCGCATATTAAATTATTATTGGCTAAAAGAAATAATGGATGCTGGCTGTTCGAACTTCAAAATTCGTTCAGCAATGTAAGACCTTGTTGTTGATCGGGTCAAACAGAGATGGCGTATAGTGAGAAACTGATCTCACGAAGCTCTTAAAAGTTGTTTCTACAGTCTCATGAAATATAGCGTTAACTATTTCGTAATATTTGTGGGCTTCTGTGTTGAGAAAATGACTTCGAGGGGCTCGTGCAAATGGTTTATCTAATTTAACCTAATTAGTAGAGGCATGACTGTCGCAACTAAGATGTGGGGTGCCAAGGGGCTAGTACCTAAATTGGTCTTACTCAAGTACAGTAGATGTACTCAGTAGTATAAGCATGCGAAGTAACCACTGCCCATAAGTTTTTCTCATATTCCGATTTTGGTGCTTTAATGAAGGGGCGAAATTTATAGTGACTTATAATAAAACCTGGATGTACAGTAGAGTAGGGTGGTCATTTTATTGAAACTACTTTTCATACTGATGCCGGAATTACTCAAGGGAATGATATCTGCATGCTCTATCAAGAAGGTTATAAGGGGTTAAATTTAACTAACAGTTCTCAATTTTCCAATCATCAATAATTTGCACATCCTTAATTACAATTTCCGCAGTAGTACGATCGTTGCCTTGCTGATCTTTTCTCATTCGATGCTGCAGCTTTCCTTCTAGATCAATCAGCGAGCCTTTGCGCCCATAATTAAGCAGATATTCAGCCTTGTTTCCATACGCAATACAGCGATGTGTTTCTGTCTTTTCTTGTGCTTTTCCGGATTGGCGGTCAGACCAAGTTTCACTGGTAGTGACATTGAATGCTATTGCAGTTTTTTTAGGCGATACTCTCAAAGTCAATTGTTACCCTGCCCATTAAGAATATTCTATTTTTTGAGCGGCGATGTGCCATAATTTAAGTCCGTGCCAGAATTTTAATTAATAGCTTAAGGTGCAAATAGTAGGAGGTGTATAGCTATTCTGGTGTCGGGTTGTCACTTTTATTAGGCTTTTGTTGCCTGCTGGATTTGCGGTCTTCATTGGAGTTCTTTTCAGTGGGGAAGTTTTTATTTTTTGAGGGGATATTATTTTTCTCTAAGTTCTTTTTGGGTATATTTTTGTGGTATGACTTTATTATTATCATTTTTGCTCCTGGTAAGAGAGTATGTTGAGTTTTGTGAATAATATAGTGACTTGTTTATTTTCCGGCCTTGTCTGCTGTTGCTTCCTGTTTTTGTTCAAATCAATATTGTTTTCTCAAGGGGATAGCGCAAAAGATAATTATTTTATATTTACGATTGATGCTGATTGCTGGATCACAGCTTCTTGCATATCTGACGTTATTTTCTTTACGTTGGCAGATTAGAGAATTGAGCAAACTGAGTATTTGCTCTATGCAAAGAATGTATGTAACAGAAACGCAGAAGTTTACTGCAGCGATGAAACCGGCATTCGCAGTAATTGCTAACTAAGCGTCGCTATACGCCAAAAGCGAAAACGCGAATTATGAAGTTAAGTGCTAAGCGCACTCAATCTAATAATGTTCAACCTGTGGCGTTTCAAGGATATGCGTCAGGTTTAGGCTAAACTAATCTATTTATTGGGCGGCTTTCTGAACTCTGTATAATGATAATATTTTGGCCTACTATCGAAACGAATGTGTAACCATGCAACACCTCCGCCCGCTGTGCTTAACCAAACAGGATTATTTGAAGCTAGCTTTAGACCTAAGCCACCAACTGTACTCCAAAGTTCATGCTGCTGCCTACTGGGTGCTGTATTGGTAAAGGAGGCTAAGTGACAATAATTTACAGCGGTTTCTTGATTTGAAGGCACTACAATAGTGGCATCTTTGCCAAGATTTTGAAACCAAACAACGGACTTTGATGTATCACGAATATATGCCTCGAAAGGGCTTGAGTTGGGTGTTTGATCTAAAGATGGCGCATCTAAAACGACAAACTCAAATATTCCTTGCAGTGATTTCTTGGTAAATCCTGGTGTCTCCCATCTATACGCCTGATATGGAATCGCCTGAAGCGAAGAGATTAAAAAGTTCCTAAATTTCGCGTTATCCCGAAGGTACTTCAGCGCCTCATAAAATGTAACAGCCTCTCGATTATTATTAATAGTAAAGTGATACCCATTACTTACCTTAGATTTACTTAGATTCCACATATTACTTACCACTGACCTTGCTCACAAAAAGTAAACAAAAATTTACTTGCATTTTGCATTGTTCCAGCAATTATCTTTCTTAATCATGAAAAGCCGAATGACCTAACTTGACAGCAGGTGTTGATCTCTTAGCGACACTATACATTGCGATAACTAATATATTTACAATTACTTTTTCTTTTGCACGAATTTAGCTCTATATCTGTTTTTGTTTTTTATGGTAACTGTCGTATAAGTTTGAGACAAATTTTCTCAACAGCATGGCAGAAGTGCGAATTCTGCTTCAGGGCTATCTCACACATGTTAGTAATAGCTAAACGCCCTAGAGCGTCATCAACAGAATAGACAGAGTAAATTATAGACAATGAGGACGTTTCTAGTATCAAAGGTTTGTGATATGTGACTTCCATCAAAGCAAAAAGTTACAATCGCATTGACTTTTTTTTCATGGCGGTACGATCGCCTCATTGCAATGGATTTGAATAAAAATGGATTGCAATTGAATAATAACGGTACTTACAAAATGGAGTACCACAAGGATTGTCTTACAAGGTTGTGTGTGATAGCAGTTTTGGGCTGCTATTAGTTGACTACTGCTTTGTATCTTAGGAGTTTTCGCCTTATGGCAAGAGGCTATTTGAGAAGTTACCCGTTCTCAGTTAGGTTAAGCCCGTCTGCACTCAGTAATTTAGCGATTGTACAGTTGAATTACGCATATACGGGTGTGATGGAAATCACAACTGGAATCATTGATTTATGTGGCGCAGCCGGGACTAACCCGCACTACAACACGAGAACACCTATAAAGCATGATATTTTTCCTCAATTCGTCGGCACTCATAATGTCGCTCCAATTGTACATGGAGGAAGAGGTAGCGGTAATACGAGCCATCAACAGTTAGCTCGTGTCATTATGGCTCAAAACAATCGCTTAGCATCGTCGGAAGATGATTTTTGTGGTTTCACTATTAGGTTCAACGGTAAGCCAAACGCGGATTTTTCAGGGACATCTCGATCCTTGAATATGGGCATCGGATTTTCCAATGGAGAGCTCGAACTCTGCTTGAGAAATGCCATTATGCAAAAAGTTGCTTCCGTAATCCGTTTATACGGGTGGACCAATTTGACTTACGCTCCACCTCGAGCTGACCCTAATGCGGCCAATGCTGCACGAGGCCGCGGGATTCATGCCGCTGGACTGCTTGCCAGTATTCAGCAACTCAACCGCACGCCAGCTATTTAACGTGCTCCATTTTGGAAAAAGAGTACGGTTAATATACTGATCACTTAATTAGTGATAATGCAGGTGTAGAAATTTTCTGACAAAACCCTGTTATTAGTAGAGGGTGGTTGGAGCGCCGAACAAGGAATGTTTGGCGATATACCGTCTGTAGATGGCAGGAGCTTGTATTAGTAGCTAATAGCTGAAAAGGCGTGAATTCGATACTATCATCTAAAGCTAAACTAATTACTACTGATTGGCTTGATAGCTTCTGCCGAATAAATCACATTGCTTGACCTTGGACTGACAGAACACCTTCTGAAAACTACCAAATGTCAGATCAACTTTGGATTACGACAACTTAGGCTGTCATTTAAAATGGAAGCTTGTCGGTAGAGTAGGGCGGCGGTATTACTACCGCACTTCCTTTACTCGTTTAGTTCGTCCACTCTCGTGCCGCTCACGCATATCTGAATCAATATACCGATCAGTGGTGGCCATACTGGCGTGGCCAGCGTCATCACGGACATGCTCACGGGGCCGGTATTTTACATCCTCTGAGATGCCGGTATGCCTTAACCAGTGCACTGTTGCCGCTTTTAAGTCCTCAGCGTCCTCTCCCAAACCTTCTTCAACCATCCTCTGGTAGGCAGCATCAAAACAGCTCTGTACGATGATCCGTACTTGTCGGGTGCTGGTAACAGGTCCCTTGCCGCGGGACTTTTGTAACAAGGGTGTTTGCTCGTTGATACTCGGAAAAGCAGGCAGTTGTAAGTGGATTCTATAGCGTTTCAGTGCATTCAACATTTGATCGCAAACAGTGATTGCTCGCCCTTTGTTACCTTTACCTGTGACATGGAACCACCAGTTTCCGTCGCGATCTTTCTTGAAATCGCCCATAACAGGTGCAGACCTTTCATCGGCAACCAATTCCGAGATTCGCAGGTACATGGCGAATAGGGCGTTCATAATAAACAATGTACGTTCATGGTCACCAGGTGACATTTCAGCCATGACTTCGGCCGTTTCCAGTACATAATCCCATTGCAGATTACTGATACGTCGTACGACTTGGTTTTGCTGTTGGCGCCGCACAAACTTACTTTTCTGTCGGATAAGAGCTACGGGGTTGGCTGGGACCAAGCCTTCCTGATAAAGGAAATCAAACAAGGATGATAATGCGGTAAAAATACACTTGATGGCAGCCTGGGACGGACGAAAGTCTTTGGGTGAAGGCGTTTTGCCAGCTCGAAACTCAACCTTGGAAACATTGACCACAAATGGTCGCCAGTCTGCATTCACAAAGCGCTGACCATTTCTGGTTTTAAACCTGGCTACATTCTTAGTACCGATCCAAGCAATCGGCGGTTCAATGCAAAACTGTACAAAATCCTCAATGTGTTCACGCTTCAGCGTCATAATCGAAATTTCCTCTACGCGCCACGCCCATTGCAGCAATCGTTCGATCTCTCGGCGGTAACTGTTAAATGTTGCTTGGCTGCCGTTATAGCTGTAGAGAAACTTCAGCGCGAATTCCAGATCAGTGTCAGCGCCGGGAATCTGCTTGTTAATATACTGGCTCGATGAAAAGCTCGTGTAGCGAAATGGATTCTCAAGATTGCTGAGGTTGTCGATGATTGGCGCAGGCGGCTGGTTGGTGGCAGACATAGAAGTTTTAAATTGTTGTTGGAATGCGGCCAATTATACGTGGAAAACACTCCAATATAAATATTCCGATATTCACAAATATCGGAATTAACACAACCCATTGATCTCCCTCATGTTTTCAATTTTTTCTTGGCAGCTAATTCCGATAACCAAGTCTGACCCTGTTTTCCGAACGATTGATCGCGGTGTTCGTACCGAACCGTGATCTGGTCAAGCTCTCCGATGATTTCCTGTAGTGCTCCCATGATGCTCTCTGTCTGTTTTAAGTCCCTGGTTGTTAGGTTAACCAGGTCGGTGTTAATGCTCGCGAGGAAGTCCCGAAGTGGCTGAACCTCGTTAGCAAAAATGGTTAAGTGCAGATCGAACGGCGCTGGGTTATCCACTAAGATTCCAGCTCCTGCACATCCGTCGCAAAGTCTCCATTGCCTGTCTATGCCTATCCCTGCGCATGTACTACAAAGCCTCAACACTTTCAGCTAGTTCACGGTTGATTCCTCAGTAACCTGGTCAACCCATGCTTGAAACTGCTGCAGCGTCTTAGAGTGTCGGCGTTTCAACCGGAATTCGTTGCATATGTATTCGACAGGTTTTTTTGGCGATTTTTCAATGGCCAATCGAGCAAGTCCCAAGGCTTCGGGATGAGGTATTTCTGCCCAGTCCCTCTCCTCTTCCCAAGGTGCGAGCCCTCGCCAAGGGATTTCATCGACGATGTCATTCGGTGATAGCCAAACTACGGGCTTATGAATGTTATCTCTTTTAATTCCTGCCCAGGGGGTGAGCAATTCCAATATGTGCTTGAGCTGTTTTTTACTTGTCCTTGATAGGCCATGCAGGTTGGCAATATCAAGTGCCAATTCATGAAGTGTAATACCATTTTTCTGGGAGAGAATTGATTTCGCTATACCCACAAGTGTTTCCTTGTGGTCATCGTCGAAGTAGCACAAATGGCTATATTCGTCGGATGATATCATCTCTTCTGTGCGCTCGGCCTCTTCTGCCAAAATATCTTTCACAGGTTCATTGTTAGCTGGGCTAATCTGCTCGACGCCTGGGGCTGACCTTCTGTCCTCTTCTAGTATTTCATTTAACCTGCGATCAATTTTATCGATCGCCTCTTCCGGATCTTGAAAATAGTCTGTAGACCACAGTCTTACTAATCGCCACCCAAGGTTTTCGAGAACAGCGTGACGCACTCGATCGCGATCTCTTGCTGAAGGAGATCCGTGATACGTTGCTCCATCACACTCAACGCCTGCCAAATAAACACCTGGATGGTCTGGATGTATTATTCCCAGATCAATTCTGAACTTACTAACTCCAATCTGAGTTTGAACCCTCCACCCCTTATCTCGTAGTGCCCAGGCTACAGATTGCTCAAAATCGCTATCGAATTGGTCTACCCCATAATCTGCGGTCGCTTGCTCTGCTAGAGCAATAGGCCCCTTCTCAGCAAATTCTAAATAGTGTTTTAGATGTTCAACTGCCAATGCCGACGTACGGCTAAGATCAATCATTGAAGAGTCAAAACTCGAGAATATCAGTACTTCACTGGTAGCCCTTGTGATCGCTACATTTAAACGGCGTTCGCCACCGGACTTATTCAATGGCCCAAAGTTCATACTCATCGTTCGGCCATGTGCTTCGGTAGGTCCGTAGCCCAGGCTGAGGATAATAATGTCACGTTCATCCCCCTGCACAGACTCCAGGTTCTTAACAAAAACTCCATCATAAGTATCAGTAGACTGAAAATATGGTTCTATGTGGGGATGTTTTCTACGGGCATCATCCAGTAAATCTTCTACTGTTCGCTGTTGCTCGGTATTCAGAGTTACGACGCCGATAGTCTGGGAAGTGTTTGCAGGATTGGTCAAACGTCGAACAATTTCATCAACGACTGCTGCCGCTTCAATAGGATTGTTCCTTCCTTTACCTTTTGAATAAACGCCATTTACGCGATGTAGTGTAACTGCAGACTGCTTGGTGTCGGACGATGGATATGTAACGAGCGAGTTCTCGTAATACTTACTGTTGGAGAAGGCAATAAGTGTTTCGTGCCGGCTTCTATAGTGTCCCTTCAGTCTCAAATGAGGCAGTCGTGCGGCTAGAGCCTGATCCAGAATAGATT
The DNA here is from genome assembly GCF_030012965.1 of Microbulbifer sp. MLAF003. Classification (NCBI taxonomy): domain Bacteria; kingdom Pseudomonadati; phylum Pseudomonadota; class Gammaproteobacteria; order Cellvibrionales; family Microbulbiferaceae; genus Microbulbifer; species Microbulbifer sp. MLAF003. The sequence goes on along the minus strand of NZ_CP120232.1, from coordinate 2,442,509 downwards.
CAAGGTCTTCTTCATCTGGATCATCTACATTCACTGCCCCACTAAAGAAGCTGGTCGGCGGCATCTGTTTAGGGTCACCGACCACAATCACATTTTTCCCTCGGGCAATTGCCCCTACTGAATCCCACGTAGTCATCTGCGATGCTTCATCAAAAACGACCAAATCAAAACCGTTAAAATCTGAGGGTAAAAATTGGGCAACTGACAATGGTGACATCATCATACAGGGGCATAGGTCCAGTAATCGCCCGCCCATTTCATTGAATAATGAGCGCACTGGCTTATGGCGTGTTTTTTTCTGCAGCTCCCTAGCCAATAGCCCAAATTCTTTAGGGCTACTTTTGGCGAATGGATCCGGAACCGCCTTTGCTGCGATCGCTGCCACATAGTCACTGGTTGTTATGGAAACTTCTTCGTCGAGCTTTCGGAAGTCATCAATCAATTGCTCATGTGTAGAGGCCTTAAACTGCCGCAACTCTTCACTCTGATCGATGAGCTGTGGCGCCAACCAGCGACAGAATGCCGTGAGAGCCTGATCTTCAGCATCGTCCGACAGAATAGTTCTGGCTTCTAGATCTTTGGTGAGATTATCGAGCTTGTAACGTGACAGTTCTTCTTTCGCTGAAAGCCATTCACTCCACGCCTTGAATTTGACTGCTCCAGTGAGCAACTGCTGAATAGCTGGTATTACCTCTTCTAACGTGGCGTTTTCATCAAACGAAAGCTCTAGTTTTTCAGCTTCTTCAGCTATTGCCTTGTAGGTTGACCAGTACTGTTTAAACTCATGTTTCTGTTTTGAAATATTAGAGTTTTCGAGAAAATCACGTCCATCAACTAGCCTTGACTTAATCGCAGTAAGCAAGACGGCAGGATCGTCGGTTAGCGCTACTGCGTCGACCAGAGCGTGATACGCTGATTTTCCTATTGATGCTGATTGTTGAAGGCTTTCAGAGCTGGTCTCCCAGCCATGCCAGATGTTGTCAGATTCGAACCGGCCTTTAAGGGAGTTTATGTCCTCCTGAAGTGCAGCAGCTTTTCCCAGATCAGGAAGGACGTCAAGGTCGCTGAATTTAGAGTATCCGAGCTTTTTCACTGCCCCGTTTATCTTGAATTTGACCAAGACCCGCTTAAACCAACTCTCTTTGGCTTCCTCGTACATTTCCACCCATTCGGATACAGGGCTTTTAGCTAGCATTTCTGCTGTAACCTTATACTCTATAGTCTCGAGGGCTTTATCAAATGAGGCTTTAGCTCTGCTTAATTCTTCTAGATCGTCTAACGATTCCTTCACGCCTCGTTTAACGATATAGCCGAGGGAGTTTGATTCGGCTAGCTCAACGAGGTTTGCCAGCTGATTGGCACGAACAAGATTGTGCGGTGTGTTTTCCGGCAGCTTAAGGTTGAAGCTGGATACAAGAGTCGCTGCAGAACGGTAGACTTCGTTGAGCGACGTTTGATATCGGTTTAAACAGTCCAAAACCTGGTTTTGCCACGCGTTAGACCAGCTTTTTGCGCGGATTATACGAAACGGTGTAGGATCCAATCGGGATATATCGTTATACGCCAATGCAGACTCTTTAACTGCAGCCAGCATATCATCTAGCTTTTCTTGGCTGTTAACTGGTGCACTGTCGAATCCAAGGGGCCAATTAATACTTAGTGAATGTTTGTCTTTGTAACGCACATCTCTAGCAATCGCATCACGAGCGGAGATGCCATATATCGATTTTTTGTGAAGTACCTTTACAAAACCATTGAGTTTATCTCGTTTCTCTTTGAGTGCTCGAACGGAATCAACCCATCCGGCGCTCTGCGACTCGTCGCGTTTATCGGTAGCCATCCTCAGCTGTTCCAACACGGCTTTTTTATTGGCTTTATTACTGTGTAGCTCGAGGCACAAATGGTCGAGTCCAACCTTTTCCATGCGCCGATAAACAACGTTTAGGGCCGCCATTTTCTCGGCGACAAATAGTACCTTTCTACCGAGTGCAAGATTGTGGCAAATGATATTTGCAATGGTTTCCGATTTACCTGTGCCAGGAGGGCCTTCAAGCACGAAATCTTGGGGTCTACCAGAGGCCTCTACCGCAACTAATTGGGAGCTGTCGCAGTTGAGGGGTGTGAATACCTTTTCGGGATCGACCTTCTCATCAACTTCATCCCTTAGAACGAAGCTAGCGTCCTGAACATAGGCATCCTGGGGATGGTCAACGAGGTGTTTAACAAAAGGGTTATCTTTCAAGTCGTCGAGGCGATCTTTCAGATCCATCCACATTAGATATTTCGCAAAGGAAAACGACGCAAGCACCAACTCTTCGACAACTTCAAACCCAGGTTGTTCAGCAATCGCTGCACGTACTGTGTTCCAGACAAGAGCCACATCTACACCGGACTCATCTTCAGGCATAGATTCTCTGAACTGATTCAGGTCTATATTGTGCTCAGTGTTCAGAAACTCAATGAGCGTCATATTAAAGATCGGGCTTTCATCAGGTAACTGACGAACTTTGACGGGTGCTCTCGCACTGCTACGTGTAAGTTCTGCCGGGATCAGGATTAAGGGGGCTCGGTATGAACGATCATCCTGCGGATTCTCCTTCCAGCGCAGCATGCCCAAAGCCAGATATAGCGTGTTAGACCCGCCCTCCTCTAGATCATTCTTAGCCTTCCGAAGAAGATTGACTGCATTTTGCTCGAGTTTCTTCCTGGACATGTTGGCAAGGAGAACATGCTTGTTGAGCTGCTCTAAAGCGTATTCCCGATGAATATCGGACCCAGCCTGTAGACGAAAGGTCTCTCCACTGCGCTCCCTGTCATTGAGAGGACTTTCTTCTGAAGATAGGAATTTGAACGACGCGCCGTCAGCGAGACTATCCTCCATTGCACCGATATCAGGACAGTAGAGCTTTATTGCCACAGCGCGGTCTTTTAATGACAATAATGAATTGCGTTTTGTTAGATCAAGCAGCTTCCTTTGCCAAGTATCAATACGTGTATCTGGTGTTTCATCGATAACTTGTTCATCCGCTCTGACCGGAGGAAGCGGCGGAATAATCGGTAAGCTCAGTGCTGTATCTGAGTCGGAAGGCTTTTCCTCCGGCTGTTCTTCAATGGTGGAAATTGGCTTAATCTTTCTCGCACGGGCCTGTTTAATGTCAATCAAATAGACGAAGTCGACCTCTTTGTCCTCGCTGACTAGGTTCCGTGCGTGCTCCTTAGACTGCTCAAAGGTCACAGGCGAATCATTAGTGACAAGCGTGCTTTCAAAAAGTACTAGATCGCGTGCATCAATACGTTTACGTAGATCCATTGGATCATCATTGGTTAAAACAGGAAAATGCTCATCGATAAGCCAGACACCAACGAATGCGTGATTTTTCGTTATCGCTACCACCGGATTTAGGCCCATTGCTTCTAGGCAGCTGGCAAAAAGCAGCGATGTGTCAAGGCAGGCCGCAATTTTAGAGGCGCTGATGTCAGCGGCTAGCCGTATACGTTGTCCGTACCTGGCAAAGCCCTGCGGTGGTGTAACGTAGGCAATTCGTTGAGCGAATATAACGTTCCACAATGCTGCGGCCATCATGTAGGGCTTTTCACGAGTATTAGATTGGTAGCCATCGATGCTTCTTCCGTGTCCACCGTTTTCCAGCATTTCCGCGACTTGCCGTAATAAAGATTCAACATACAGCCCGTTGGGTTTCACGAAGGCAGCCAACAGGTCTGGCTGTCTACTTTCCCCGCCCCAAAAGTTGGCCGGAAGGACCTCAATGGTAAATCTAGAAGTCGTTAAGGCCTCATCAGTGTTGTCTCGTAAATTGACTGAAAGTGAAACGGAAACCTTCATTTCTTCTGTTAAATTAAGCAACAAGTCATGTGACACGTTGAGCGGGCGTTTTTGAAGTGAGATCACCTGTCCTGGACGAATTTCATCGATAGACCATTCTTCTGGCGCGAAGATTTTGGGATCCGAACGTAGCGTGACAACCAAGTTCTTTAACGGTGCAATTGGTGCATTTTCCACTGGCTTTTCGGGTGCCGTCGGCGCGTACAAGCTAATAGACCTGAATATGGGATACGCATTTTGCTGTGCGGCCAATGAGAAGGTGGATAAGTGATCTATCTTTAACTGAACAGCGGGCTCAGATGCCATTGGTTCATCCGTATTCGTAGAATTCATGTCAGAACTTTTCTTTCAGAATATCTTGCTAAAAAATTATTGCTATACCGCAACCGCGGTTCGATCAAATACCAGTCGCAATGGCAGTTTATTTAATGAGCCAGAACAACGCGAGCCGTATGGAGGCCGCTTCTGCCAAGGCCTTTTAGCCCAACTATTTAGGCTCTATGAAAATCCACTCCGTCCAAAAAATGTGCCTCATCCACAGTCAGCATATTGGTGTAGATTTCTGTATTGTCGACCGACTTATGCCTCAATAGCTGACTCACATATTTCAGCGGTCGACCATGTAACAACAAATGGATGGCAAAGGGCGCGCCTCCTACTCTTTCGACCAATGCATGAATATTCCGATTGACCGCTTGTCGGCACATCGGAAAAACTCGCTCTCTTTTTTGAAGTAGCCCGCGTAGAGGTAACTCTGGAAGTGATGTTCCAGAGTGAGCTTGGGTGAGCGCTGCAGGGCCTTTTTGGTCGACCTACTGGGACGCTGTTTCAGCGTTTTCAAACCCACAGGATGAAAGAATTGGTTTGATCGAAGGGTTGGAAACCCGCTGTCGCTGTACCTTTTTTGTACCATTTCGTCCTTGGTCCGTGACGCAGTCCAAGTCCCATTATGCGCCTCTATTTTACCTGGTACAATTGATAGAGATCAAAAAATAGCGGTTAAAAAACGATCCACAACCGGCGCACCATTTTACTTATATATGGTGCACTTATGATCAAATTTTCAACACATAACTCATTGGCACCGCAGTAACACCATACTTCGGTAAAACCACAGCGAGCATTTGACTTTCGAATGTACTGGGCTTTTAAGTATCCACTGGCAAAATCAGAATTCCATTTATTCGCCTAGTAACTTAATACAAGTCTTTTAATTGACGATATTTACTTAGGCCACAACTTTGCCCCTAGATCATTAGTGGTGGGTAAGTGTCACTTCTTGGATAGCAATCGTAGCGGGATAGGTGAACGACTATCTTTAGTTTGTGTAAATGAACCTCATAAAGCATGAATCAATAAGCGAGATGGAGGGGCGTCACTAGGTTCTAGAGGAATACTGTACACTTATTGATCCAATGTCAGCGTCAGGGTGCCTCCCCGCATTAAGAGGTGTCTAGAAGGAAGCTGATCAAGCTAGCTTTCAAAGAGTTTCCAACCTGTAGCATCCGGGTCCGGATATCTTACTTTTCCCACCTGTTTGAGGTGTTACCTGAATTTGCGTACTGATCCGCTCTTTCAAGGCAGAGATATGCGAAATCACACCAATAAGTTTGCAAGCTTGTGAGAATCTCCAAAGCCGTATCGAGTGCTTCCTCACCATGAATGGTGCCACCCAACGGGTTGGCATTGGACAGTGGTATCACGTACCGGAAATGTGGAGTCCTCCACGACCTTTGAAGTCGAAACAGATGAAATTGAATTTTAGTTTCAAGATAAAACAAGCTAAACCTCTTCACGCACATAAACTATGTGCTTTAAAAGCCAAGTCGACAATCTTTAAGTATAAAGAAATTTATCAAGAAGTAGAGCTGTTCATGCAGCTCGAAGAAGGACTTTAGGCTTATATAGCCTAAAGTCCTTAGCGATAAAGGTATAGCAGTATCGCGTGTGGTTTAACTCTAAGGTGCAGGCAAGTTAATTACTTTGCTAAGTATTCGTCAGCACTGATCACCTCTGCATAAGCAAATTGCAGTGCAGCCATATAAGCTGCATGTATATGTGCAGCGGGAATATCGACACCATTGAAGTACATGTCCCGACTGGCGCAAGCATCGTGAATAACGGTATTTTCATATCCAAAATCACTTGCCGCTCGGGTGATAGCATCGATACACATATGGCTCATCGCACCGACAATGACCAATTTATTAACACCTAGCTCATCCAAGCGCTTTTTAAGATCCGTACCTTTGAAGCTGTTAACTTCATTCTTGAGTACTACCGGCTCACCTTCAACAGGCAGAAGGCTTTTGTGAATTTTCGCACCCTCACTACCGGCAATAAAGAATGGAGCATCCTCACTGAGAAATTCATGGCGAACATGAATAACTGGCCACTGCTTTTTGCGAAACTCAGCCAGCACTTTTGCGGCTTGGTTTGACGCTTGGCCAATGCCTTCAAGAGTCCACCCTCCTCCTTCAAAGTAGTCGTTTTGCATATCGACGACGATTAGCGCTGTCTTGCTCATAAGGTTGTCCTTTGGTTGTGTCTTTGAAATGTACAAGCGCATGTTAGGGCGATGGGCTAAGATACAGACGTGGCAAGACCGACATAAAACAGGCAAGAACTGACAGGGGGGCTAGTGACCCAAACAATCCACATTGCAATACTGATGATCCCCGGAGCGGCTCGGTCGGCGACTTATGGCCTAATCGATCTGTTCCAAACCGCAAACCACATCTGTCAGGAGTCAATTCCAGAACCCAAGGCGCTATTTGAGGTATCACGCTGGCTAATTAATGACGGAAAAGTCATACCCGAGAAAAAAGGGGCTTCTAAAGACCCAAATATCGTTATTGTACCGCCGGTACTTGAAGGTCAGGAGTACATGGAGCCACCGACAGATGTCACTACCTGGTTGTTAAAGCGACACAAAGAGGGGGCCGTAACCTGTTCCGCTTGTGCTGGGGCTTTTATGTTGGCCGACGCAGGACTATTAGATGGACGCCAGGCGACCACTCACTGGCGACTGGCCGATGCCTTTAAGCAGAAGTTCCCGGATATAGAGCTGAATATCGATTCCATCCTGATTGCAGACCCGGATGTTGTCACCGCAGGAGGTGTAATGTCTTGGATTGACCTTGGGTTACATCTGGTCGGACGATACATGCCTCCCCATATAGTGATGGAGTTGGGACGTTTCCTGTTGGTGGATACGGGAACCCGTTACCAAAGTTATTACCGCAGTTTTCTACCTCCTGTAGATCATGGTGATAAAGCAATTTTAAAAGTACAGCAGAAAATTCACCGGGATTATCAACAACCAATCTCTGTTGCAGAGATGGCTCAACTCGCCAACCTGGGCGAGCGCACCTTTCTACGAAGATTTCAAAAGGTTACCGGCTATAGACCCGCCGAATATCTTCAACAGCAACGTCTGCAAAAAGCTCGCGAACTATTGGAAACAGGCACATTGCAAGTCGAACAGATCGCTTGGCAAGTGGGATATGAGGATGTCAGCGCATTCCGGAAAATGTTTCACAAACAGACCTGCCTCTCCCCTAGGGAGTATCGACAGAGATTTTCAGGTGGCTACAAAATGTAATTTTCCGAAAAGGAGGAAGAGTGGTGCTAATTGGAAAAGTAACCAATCTCACTAAAGAGATGGATCGAAGAGATTCTTGTTAAGCCCGGTAGCTTGATAGGTAGCGGAACGCCTCTATTTAGGATACGTAGACCAATATAAAAGTTAAATAGATATAACAATAAGATTAAAAGCTTCCTAAAACCTAAAACCTCTAACTAAAAAGTTGACCACATTCAGATAGTTAAGGAGTCATTTATCGTTCGAGAAAATATCACACCACCAACCGGCTAGCAGAAATACGAATCATTTCTCTTTGGAGATACCGATAAGTATCCCCTCAACCCTACACTTCCTCGCCACCTCAGAAATTGCCCTGCAATTTTAAAGGTAAATAGCAATACTTCAATCTCGCCAAACCCAGTGCACTCAATGTATAGGTCAAGTTCTGAATAATATTTGAAAAATATTTTGTGAACAATTCTGGATATTCTAAAAATCAACAATTTTTTTGCTAAATCATGGTATCAGCTGAACGAGCTACCCTATATAGTGGCACCGCCTAACTTTGATTAAAAGTAGGTTAGTTTTCATTGTTTTTTGAGAAGTGGGAGAGATACCAAAGTGATTAAGATAATTTTTTTGAAAAGAGATCTAAAGCTTCCAATCATTGGCGGCTTGATAGTGGCAGCAAGCTTGCTATCAACAACGGCCACGGCCGAAGTTGATATAAATCAATTACGTCAACAATCAAAAATTATGTTCGGCACTCTCTCAGAAACTATGCCAGGCAGTGAGAATGACACCCCAGCTATGGTTGAGCTTGGAAAAACACTGTTCATGGACAAACGGCTTTCAGTCAATGATAGCCAATCCTGTAACAGCTGCCATCAAGTAGGGAACTACAACGGCTCGGGCGTTGACAATGAAACGACATCACCGGGAGCTTTACCTGGTACCAAGGGTGATCGAAACTCTCCAACGGTCTGGAATTCAGGATTCCAGATGGCTCAATTTTGGGATGGACGTGCAGAGGACCTGAAGGAGCAGGCCAAAGGTCCAATTCTAAACCCTGTAGAGATGGGAATGCCTTCAGAAGAGGCTGTTGAGACAAAGATTTCAAAAATTGCCGAATATCAAGAAAGTTTCAAACACGCCTTTGGTAAAGAAAATGCTATCTCTTACGACAATATTGCTCAGGCCATAGCTGCATTTGAGCGCACCCTGATTACGAATGATCGGTTTGATGATTTTATGAGTGGCGATGATCAGGCTATGACAAAAAGTGAGTTAAAGGGCTTGCAAACCTTTATCAACACTGGTTGTTCAGCATGCCACAATGGTGCAACCTTGGGTGGAAACATGTACCAGAAGATGGGGCTAGTCAACCAATATCCACACCAAGAAGATTTAGGTCGTTATAAAGTTACAGGCCTTGAAAAAGATAAAATGATGTTTAAAGTTCCAATGCTACGCGATGTAAGCAGAAGCGCTCCTTACTTCCACGACGGGCGTGTAGAAACCATTGAGCAGGCAATTTACGATATGGCTTGGTACCAATTGGGACAGAAATTAAGCACACAACAAGTAGATGATATTGCAACTTTCCTAAACGCTTTAGAACATCAAGCTCATTAAGCTATTTCCCACCCTTCGGGGTGGGCCCCTTTCGCTCTATTTAATTTTGGCTAGGCTCGCGGATTTCAAATCACTAGCTCATTGATAACTTATAATCATTCAGCCTTGCCTTTGTGTATCAGCCACATTCAGAGATAGCAGCTAGCAGGCTAAACAGTTTCCTGATTGCTAACCAGCTGATAATGTATAGTGCTCTAACAATATCTATACCAAGTCGGAAAACTGAAATCCATAGGGAGATGTACAGTTTTCAGCTACCGATTTGCGGCAGCTCCATTGAATTACTGTTCACTACCTGAGTATTCAGTCGCCAGATGTCTTTATCCAGGATTATGGGCACGAACAATTACGATACTTACTCAAGAGGCATTTGATTTAGCTAGTGAAAAGATAACGCGAGATGGTTTTGAGGATGATGCGAAAGTTCTCCTGCCCACATCGACTCATTGGCTTCGTCATACTGGTGCCTCAATGGATGCAGAAAGTAGAGATCTTAAAGACCTATCGGCAGACCTAGGACATGGGAAACTGTGTACTACTGATAAAGAATATGTTCACACCGATGATAAAAAGCGTGCAGTTTCAGGGAGAACGAGGCGAGTTTGAAAATAAATTATGCATCAATAGATTGCAATTAATAGAAAAATAGTATTTTGAACAATGATGTATTGGTCGTCGACGCGCGCTATCACTTGATCTTCCCCCAGACAACTGCAACAAGTCGAGCCCTAATGATGATCGCGGCCAACAGCGGATTGCTTGAGGCCGTTGTGATGGTACTCAGTAATGCAGCGCTTCCATTCTGGGTTGAGCTTCTCGCGGCCAGATAGGAAGTGGTTTTATATCTCATCGATAAAGACATCATTGCCTGACGTCTCCCAAATACTTTGCTTCTGTAGGCCCGCCCTCTTCTCAATATCGAGCTCCTCATTATGATATACGCAGATTGAGAATCTGTTCTAGCATAATGCGGGGGATGCTGGTTAGTTCTGCAAACTTATTGTGATTGATACCTTCGATATTGGTAACTACCCGTCGTCCTTTTTAGGGTACGCTTGGAATTCTGGGCACAGTTCACTTAAATACGGGCTAGGATATCCTATTGCAGTAAAGGAAATTCTTCAATGATTTAAAATTAAGTGAACTGTCCCCCGGATTTTTCTTTATTGGTTAAGCAAGCTCGGATGTATTTTTCGATTACCCAAAATATTTCCTACAACTTTCCCAACTTCTTGCTCAGTGGGAAGTTGTGCTACGTCATACGCGAACCATGCCAGTGAGTCTGCATTATTCACCGCATTCATCACACCAATTTCTTGCATTTTTCTAGCCGCATTATCTTGTCCACGTAACATTTTTAATGCCTCTTGCTCAACGATTTTGAATACTTCATCACTAGACTTGTCCTTATGAATATTAAGATATAAAGGACCAAGTTTACCGATTTCTTCATCTAATTTATCCACAATGCTTCCATCATCCTTGAAGTACTCATGATCCACTGTATCCGCGAATTTATGTGTCCCCTCGTGTATCAGAGTGACGGTGCAGTATATATCACCTTTTGGCCAAATTTTTTGAAATTCAAATGGACGGGGTGATAGTGAGGCTTCATATAGCCCCCTCCATTGAGTTTTCCCCCCAACATCGAGATTAAGCTGTTGCCCCCTTGCCATTGCGCTTTCTTCATCTTATATGTTTTTGAAATATAATTGGGCACGCTTTCAAAAATGTCCACCCACACAAAACCCGCCATATTATCCGTGGGGTCCCCCCAACCTATTTTCTTCATGACAGAAGTCTGAAGTTTTGCCACGATGGGCATCTGTTCCCTGTCTGCAAGCTCCACCCCCTTTTTCAAACCCGCCTGAGTTCTATTTAACCGAGAAATTATCGCGTTTAAACAAGGGATGTATTTTTCTGATGAACTATCTGCGGGAAGGCCGAAGTAGTAAGAAAGTAAATTATGAAATGTACCTGGAACCTTATCAGGGGTAACAAGAGCTGTGGCGCATACTTTCATCGCCCGATTCAGAATTGCCTGTGCTTCATCCAGCCAATATCCACATGATTTTTTTACTTTCGTTTGAAAGAGGGCCGATGCATCATCCTCGACCAACACGGAAAAGCTAACCCCATGCTTAATGCTGCGACTAATTAGTTTTGCCATGACGATTCTCCTATGATCCCTTATTTTTAGGTAATAACTGCAATTGGTTCACACAGCGAGTAGATCATCTCGCTGCCCTATAAATAATATATTCGGCTTTATTTCACCCCTGCTTGCTCTTGGTCGACGGTTTAATCGGTTCATAATAAATACACCTTGATAAGCAATGATGACGTGAAACTTAACCGCCAATCAAAACTGTCGGACATCCGATTACAATCTTGCCGCCATGGCCAGTTGTATCTCCCATGCGGGCAGCAGGCTTCTTTTGCAGCAGTACGGTAGTGCTGCCCATAGCCACAGTATCTGGTGGTCCTACACAGGTACAGGCACTGCCAACCGTAGCTGAGGGCATTCCGCCGATAATGACCGTTGGAGCACCTGGGCTGAGGATCGGCCCGCCGACGTGAGGTACAGTACCTGTCACCATCGGACAGACATGCATATCAGTAATTCGTGAAGCAGGCTTGCCCATATTTAGTCCTCTATCCTGCCATTACCGCCACGTGCCAGATCCAACCCTTGATTCATGTATCTTGCGAATCTTTTGCCGGGATCCACTGGATCAGATAAAACTGCAGCGAGAGTGACACTACCAGCGACGGCGTGTGCATAAAGATGTTCTGGCGGCTCAACCACAGGCTCACCTTCCGCCGCCAGACTTCCATGGCACCAACTCGCTGCTGTAGCAGCCCAGCTCGCTGGGGTTTTGTGCTTGGTTTTATCGCCCAGGGTTTTGCACTTTAACCGAGTCTCTTCGCTGGGCTTTTTGGCCCAGCTTTCCGCAGCGACTAATGCATTTACATTGTCTTCATCAGTTTCTGGGCTTTGAATATCCCGAGCTGCGAGACAGGCCCACCAAACAGCTTCCCGTTTGGGGAGCCCATGTGCCAATAGTTTGATCGCATCGGGATAAAGACCCGCGTCAACCAGTTGGTTAATGCTGACCTCGGGTGCAGTATCGGGCACCAGGTGCTCTTCCGCTTCTTCACTCACCTCAAAATTTTTTAGCAGCTCCGCCGCGGTAAGTGCTTGTACTTTGATCAGGTCAGTCATTCTTAGTTAATCCCCATCAGTTGATCATAGTCACGCCGCCTTTCAGGGTAAGCATGCCGCCGCCTTTAACTTCAGCTGTAGCATCTCCCTTGCAGGAAAGCATTGTACCTTTGATGGTGATTCCCGCTGGGGTTAGCTTGATACTACTGCCCCCAACCTTTAATTCAATTGAAGCTTTTGAGGATATCTTGATAGCTCCCATGGCATCTGTGGTTTGCGAGCCTTTGCTAATCTTGAGTGTGTGATTGCCTGAACCAATCGTGACAGTCTGGTTTCCTTTATCCACATTCAATTTTTGGTCACCTTTGGCAATGGTGACTACTTCGCTACCATCAGTTACGGTAATGCTACGATCCTGTTTAACTTCCAGAGTTTGCTTGTTTTCTATTTTGCCAGTTTGGTCATTATGGATAACAAAGTTGTGATCCTTACCGGCTTCCATATAGATTTCTTCGTTGCCACCTTTGTCATCAAAGCGCAACTCGTTAAAGGTGCTGCCCTCATACTCGGTTTTCCAGCCACTTTGGGTGGCGGTATAATTGGGGCCTGGATTATCGCCGTTATATACTGCACCGGTAATCAATGGTCTATCCGGGTCGCCATTAATGTAGGTAACAACCACTTCCTGGTTTACCCTGGGTACAAAGTTTGCCCCCCAGTTTTTTCCGGCAAAAGACTGCATCACTCTGACCCAGCAACTATTTTGTTGTGAGTTCCAGGGGAACTTCACTTTCAGTTGGGTGTAGGGGTCCTGAGAGCTGTCGGATGCGGTTGCTTTTACTTCCAATACACGTGCCACTTGTGGTGAGTGTATTTTCTTTGCAGAAACATTCGGCTGTGGGCGTGGCATTACCGCAGAAGGAATACAGCTGAAGGTATTGTGGAAGTGGGTTTCGTTACTGTTACCGTCTGCAGCTGAAACATGCACAGACGTAATAAGATACTTCCCCTTTTCTGACGACAGGCTGTGATCAAAATTAAAACGTCCGCCGGCAGTAAAGGAGGGGCAGTCGCTACGTCCATGGCTGACATCAAATAGCGCTTCCTGTGCTTCCATAGCACGTTCTGCCAGTGCTTTATGGTAGCTATCAGTAAATTTGTGTTTGTGTTCACCATCAGCCTGGAAGTGGTTCAGGCCATATAAGCCGCGCATGTAGTTAGAAACATCATTCAGCTTACTGGTGGTTTTAACTTGCTGCTTATTGTCTTTGGTAGCAGTAAATTCACTGTAATCTTTGAGCTCAAAACCGCCGCCATGGTAGTTGAAGTTTCTTCTCCAGCTACTCACTGTGTTTTTTGTGGGATGGCTACCGCCTCCGTCATACTCAATTTTTTCACTTTCACAGTCGTAAAAATCTTGAGGATCATCGCAGAGTACAAGCTCATGCTGCCCTTCAGAGTGCTTGAAGTAGTAGGAAATACCCTCTTCAGCCATTAAGCGATTGATAAATTCAAAGTCGCTTTCATCAAACTGTACACAGTATTCACGGGTGATGTATTCGGCATTTAGCTTTAAGGTCAGTTTGATAACCTTGCTGTATTCACCGAGCACTTCTTCAAGAATTTGCTTGGCGGACTTCTTTTCGAAAACTCTGTTGGAGCCTCCGAGGCTCGTGAACCACAGGCCAGGTTGAAGAATTGCGCTATAACTACGCACGCCTTCGGCGTTTACATCGTGAAGGGAGAACTGGGTAACATAGCCGTTAATATGGCGTGGTGTCTCAGAGTGGTGAATCGAAACAGTTACTGGTTTGCCGACAAGATCTTTTTGCTCAATAGCGTGATCATCAGAAAGAAGTTGTACTTCATAGCGGAATAGCTTGGAGACATGCTCCTCGCCTTGTAAGGTCGTTGCGATCAAAGCATCCGAGCCGACTGGGCTGTCGACCGTAATCATTCTTTTATCTTGATTGAGTGTAGCCATGGGCAGCCCCAACTATCCCTACGGTGCCAAATAAGAAATGAGATTTTAGAAATCTGCAGTTCTTTAGGTCAGTGCTCGTATAAGCACTCAGCTAAAGAACTGGAGGGCGGTAGCCCGCAGGTACTCTGCAGGCCACCGTTCAACCCGAAAAGAGTCGAACCAATTACAGCGGAGTCGCTGTGGTGAGGTCGTATCCAACCTTCATGTTCTTCGGGTTCTTGTTAGTCTTATCAGCGTGGTCGAGTTCGGCTTCGATTTTGGCGAAGCTCAGAGAGATGGACTCCTGAGGAGCGCCACCGGCAGAAGCACCAATGCTGTAAGAGGAGATGATTACGTCAGTCAGCTTGTAAACCGCGTATTTTTCTACAGAGTTGGCGCCGGTCTGTACAACATGAATCTCTACGGGCACACCTTCGTCACCAGTGACAGAAGACTTGAACAAGCCGCCGGAAGCTGCGTCGATGCGCTTGGTGAGAGTAACTTCGCTCAGGCTTGGGCGAGAGGCTTCACGGTTGGAGGTAGCACCGGCTTCCATGGTGATACCGCGGCCAACACCAAAGTTGAAGCTGTCAACTTCGATCCAGTCTTCGTAACCTTTGGCGGTGACGTTGCCTTTAGTGGCTTTGTTATTGAAGTTCAGGTAGATAGACATGGGGATTCCCTCTTGTTTGGCTTTTGATATTGGTGGTTAACCCTTTACCACGGCGATGAGTCAGTAGCTCAGTTAACGTCGCAGTGGTAACTGGGGTGATTTAAACAGAGAGAAAAGCAAAGAAAAACTATAATTTTTCGTTATTTAATCGACTCTGGCACCAATTATCCGAAGCCCTTTTACTATTGTTGGGTATATGCCCGCTGAGCGTATTCGACTCTGACACCAATTAAATATACAGAGAATTACAGTTTAATTTTCCGTCTCGCAAAAATTTAGAAGGATTTTGAAAATTTTAAGAATTGCTAGCTCTCTTATATTAATTGAAATTATTTTAATAGAGGGCGGAGTTGAACGATAAGATACGTATTGTTTGGCCGAGCGGCTCTTCGCCTGGCCCAGAGTAAGCTGAAAGTGGGTTAACGGAAGATGGTGATGTCACTGTCGTTGTGCGTCAGGATGCTGCCGGTTCCAATGACCGTCTACCAATTCCTGGAATTGATCATCACTGGTAGAATTATTAATATGGAAGAAGCTTGCCGCATTGGATTAACCAACGAAGTGGTGCCAAGGGGAACCGCTTTAAATCGTGCAGTTGCGCTGACACAGTTTATCTCTCCCCTTCCCTAGCCAGTTATTCATTCCGATAAAGGGGCTGCCATTCGCAGCTAAGGACAAGGTCTTAAAGACGGTCAGAGTATTGAAGCTGAATGCTTAAGCAACACACGGCACATGCAGCAGTTGCAGGTACCCTAAATTCTTCCGATCGTCGAACCATTATTCGGATGAGTGAAGAATTCCTTTGGAGTTACTTTCGATTTTACCGAGCTGATCAGTGGACCTATCGTCTATTCGGAGTAAGTGATTGTTGAAGAGGTTGGTGCCCTATCATGCCAATAGTTTTCGTGGTGATAGCGCTTGTTCTGATTTGCTGAATTAACGACCTATTGCGAGCTCCCTCTTTAATAACAATATAATCCAGCTGGAAATAACAAATGGAGCGCTTAAAATAATAATATCAGCACCCATAAGGGCCATCGCAATTGGAACGGTTAATACACTACCTGCAAGAGGGGCTAGCCACTGCTTACTTCCATTTGATAGTGCAATAGCACTCAGAGATGCGTTGTAGCCAAAGATTCCAGCTAGGATTAGTGTTGGTGGTAAAGCTAGGAACATGGCCAGGAATGTGGCAAGCAGTCCACCAATTATGCTCCAAAGCGCATGAGACTTATTCGAAATGAAAAGTCCAACTAAAAAGCAAATACCGGTAATGGCATTGTTTTGAAATATAATCTGACCTATACCTTCAAATATCCCCCATGTTGAAATTTTTTCATTCATGGATGTTACGGCTGGCGCTAGGTCCTGTGTTGGGGCAAATATCCATATAGCCCATATCACCAGAATGTATGGTGCAGTATAAGGCGGAAGGAAAATGTGAAGCATCATAAAGCGTATGATCAATACTGTTAGAGCGCTTCCACCAATAATTAATAAAATAGTAATTGGGGATGGAGCATATAATAAGAATATGACTATACCGATCAAGGCTCCATTGTACCCAAATAATCCCTCTTCAATGTGTTTCACAGGGTAATGCAAAATTCCTGCACAAACGGTCGCTGTGATAACACCAAGTACTGCTCCAAGAGCCATGGTAACCGAATTAACTGCTACTCCGGATAAGAATAAAACACCACTTAATGCGTTTTTTTGAAGGATGACTTGGCTTACGCCTCTGAATAGACTAACTAGATAGTATCTGATTTTTGTAGGTGTCGACTTTGTCATTGAGATTTTACTAGGGACTTTTGATGAGGTTTTTACTCTTCGGGCAATCGTCAGCAAGTGCTGCCACTTGATTTCGGTAATCTTCATTTAGGATTGCTATGTACAAACTATTGCTCCTATTTTTCTACTTGATTATGAGATGCTCTATTAAATTATATGGTGTTCTCGAGGAAGCTTTGAAGTTAGAGTGAGGGAGGTTGTTCTCATTAAATTTCTGTCATGATGATGTGAGTAAAATGCGACGCTAGATACAGCATGTAAAGGCTACTCTCTGTGTCCAGCTGTAGTGACTACGGCACGCTAGGTGATTAGGTTGGAGCAATATGTCGCGATACGCTCGGAAACGATAACCTCAGTATGGCCCGGCCTTCGTCCTGCCAAAAAGACGAGAGTGTAATTTCCAAGTGCTGTAAAGAAATAGTCGATGCGCTATACCCTAACAAAATACCAGTCAGCTTAGCTGACTGGTATTGGGCTATATTGGTCGCCTTTTATGTTATTTGATCACAGTTACCTGGGCCGGACTGGTATGGACCCACCCTACAGAAAACTAACTGTAGGGCGGGTGTCAGCCTAATTACTGAGCACTAGCGCTAAGAGTAACGCCGGAGTAGTCTGAGTAGGCGCGAATGCTGATATACCAGGTGCCTGCATCTGGATTGCTGATATTGCAGCTTTCATCATTGCCCCATTCGTAGGGACGGCAGTCATATGCCGTGCGGGAAGGCTCTTGGCCGTGGCGCACGTAGAGGTCAGCATCGCCAGAGCCACCTTCCATAACGGCGCTCAACGTTGAGGCTCCGCTATCAACATCAATGGTGAAGTGCTGCCAGCTGTTGCTGGAACCAGTAAGGCCAGTCTGTTCCCAGTTATCGCTACCGCCACCGCCGTTACCTCCGGTGTAGCTACCTTCGAGGCTCACGCCGGAGAAAGAGCTATAGCCACGCACCATGACGTGATAAGTTCCGCCCTGCACGTTAGCGATGTCACAGGTTTCGTTGTTACCTGATGTGTAGGGGCGGCAGTCATAAGTGCTGGTAGTCGGTGCGCTGCCAAAGCGAACATAGAGGTCAGCATCGCCGCTTCCACCAGATATTTTAAAGGAGAGGTCCGTGGCATTTTCGGGGACATCCAGGGTGAAGTAAATTTCCTCACCACTGCTACCCTCGATACCGGTCTCAGTGACACCGTTTTCGAGTTCTCCGCCATCGTTACCACCACCGCCACCATCACCACCGTTGGCCATGGCTACGGCCGCAGCTGCATCGACTATACCGGTACCACAGCTGTTGCACGAAGCAGGGAAACTCCTCGCGGTGCTCGTGAGAATTGATTCGACTTCGTCTGGTGTAAGACTGGAGTCTACGGAATAAAGCAATGCCGCAGCGCCTGCAACGTGGGGCGCAGCCATGCTGGTGCCCTGGATGTAATAGTAACTGTCACTGCCGGGGTCAGTGGTGCCGTTGTTATAGGTGGAAAGAATGCCATCGGAATCGTTGGCGAAGCTCTGTGCTCCTCCTGGCGCTGCAACGTCTACCACATTGCCGTAGTTAGAGTAGTAAGCACGGCCGCCACTGCGATTAGTCGCAGCGACTGAGATCACCCCATTACAGTTCGCAGGGGTAAATTGGCTTGCATTAGTATTGCTATTACCGGCGGCTACAACAACGGTAGCGCCGAGGCTGCGAGCGGTATTGATGGCATTCTGCGTGGTAGTGCCGCAGCTGCCGCCGCCGCCAAGACTCAGATTAAGCACCTGGGCAGGATTGGCGTTGTTCGGCAGGCCACTGACAGAACCGCCGGCGCCCCAGATCATGCCATCGGCAATATCTGAGGTATAGCCCCCGCAACGGCCGAGTACGCGTATTGGGACTATCTTGGCCTCGTAGGCGACACCGGCAATGCCTATATTATTGTTGGTAACCCCAGCGATAGTGCCAGCGACATGGGTGCCGTGCCAGCTGCTGTTGCTTGAAGAGCTATCGCCGCAAGTTCCAGAACTATACCAATCACCTGGATCGGTAGCATCACTATCGCGGCCATCGCCATCCACTGAGACGAAGGTATCGGAAATCATATCGTAGCCCGGCAGAATATTGTCTGCCAGGTCGGCGTGGGGACGATAACCAGTATCGAGCACTGCAACCACTGCCCCATTGCCCTGGGTGACATCCCAGGCTAATGGAAGATTCAAACCGCCGGTGGTTTCATAGTAGTGCCACTGATTGAGATAGCTTGGGTCATTGGGTACAGCCATCGCTCGCATGATCAGATCCGGTTCTGCGTATTCAACATCCGGGTCCTGGTTCAATCGCTCGATAATTGCGTTTACTTCAGCTCTATTTTTCCGACCTTCCAGGCGCATTACCTGGGCGCCAGTAGCCATACGACGTAGGTGCTGCATTTTATGGCCGGCACGACGGGAGGCTTTTTCTACCGTTTCCTTTGCCATGATCGCAGCCCGTCCGACCTTAGCGCTTTCCTTGTACTTCACAATGATGCGATCAGTCAGCAGTGTGTTGTCCGCCTCTTCCGCATGGGCAGCGAAAGGCGCTGTACAAAGTAACGAAATTGCACTTGCCAGAGCTGTCTTTTGCAAAAGAATTTTCAATGATGATTTCATTATTGTGGTTTCTCCGAAGTTATTTTTATCCAAGTATCAAAAAATATTTTGATATTTGAATACTTCTGAACCGCCCTGTCTTAGCTAAATAAATTCGCTAAAAGGTAAACCCAAAAACTGCTCAATTTAGGATTATTTAGTTAGCCAGGGCGAAGTTGGCACCACTGTTTCATTTTTGGTGCGAATCTATAACGACTTAGCAAATATTGTCCTCATCGAAGACTCTGAAAGTGACGTGACCTACAGCGACAAATTTAAACTTTTCATAAAAAATTTAAGTGATGTGTAATTTTCCGCAAAAAAATCGTGATGTGGTTCACGGGGGATGCCAAGGAAAGAGGTTAATAAAACTCTTATGAAAAAAATTATGATTCACTTTCGTTGAAATAATATAATGTTATATCATATCAAAATAATTTTTCTTAACTAGAATTGCCAATAGTTGGGAAGCCGCCTTAGTAGGGTAAAAAGTTGCCTTTCACATCTGAGATAGCAAAGAGTTCCTGTTGATATTTCCTCAACATTTCAACTTATTTGTCGGGGCGTGGGTCGGGATATTGCCACTGGTGTACTTTATCTTTTCGATATAAAAGGCGGTGCTGAAGAAGAATATGAATATACTCTCTCATTGCCTGAAGGATTACCCAAAAGCGAGACAGAAACCCTGGGTGTTGTTTCCCCACTTATCGAGCCCAAACAAATCGCCCTGCCCTCGGATTTTTATCTTGAAGATGAATACATCGGTTGGTATGGCTACAATCGGGAAGTTTATCTAGAGCCGAACAAAGACCAAAATGGGGCTACCCTCCACATCAAGGAGCATGACCTCTGGCATCAGTTTTTACTGATTCACAAGGGGCATGCCGGACCTGTGTTTTGGTTGTCGGCAATTATGTTGGGGGCAAGCCTGGTGTTTAGTTTGATCAGCGGATTGGTAGTTGCTTTTGCTGTACCAAAATTCAGGAAAGCTGCCGTACAGTTTACCTCGCTTGGCCTCATCTCCCTGATTATTGCTTTTTTTATGGGAGGGAGCGGGATATAACTATATCTGGCATATCAAGGTTTTAAAAAAATGGCGTATCGGAGTGGTTTACCATCACAAGCAATCGACCTGATACGCCAAGGGCGTCCCATTTTATAGATGCTTTACTTTTGTTGGTTCGCCCTCTTCATTAAGTCTGATTCTGGTAAGGATTGTGAAGATGATGCGTCTTAAGTTGTATCTTAGCTAGCTGAATCCATATTCTTACTCCAGGCCATAGGCAAAAACGCATCATCAAGACTGACTTTAAGATTGTGAGTGGAATAATTTGAGAGCACTTTAAGGCTGGTGCCAACAATCACTTCTAAAACAGTCTCCTTGGTATAACCAGCTGCGAGAAACCTCTCAACCTCTTCTTCTGTTGCCCATCCACGTTTCTCATTGATAAGGATGCAGAAAGTCCGTAACGCCTCGAGCTTAGGATCACCAATTGGCGTGCCGTTGCGTAGTGCCTTGACTACCTCCTTATCAACACCAGCCATTTTGGAAACTGCCGTATGTGCAGCCATACAGTAGGTGCACCCATTCAGGCGACTATTTGTCATCAAGATTATCTCCCGCTCTGTTTCACTCAAACGAGATTTATCAAATAGCTCCATAAGCGTTAGATAGCTCTCTACCATTACGGGTGATTCAGCCATGGTGGCCATTAGGTTGGGCACAAACCCCATTTTTTTCTTAGCGGCTTCTAGGGTTTTTTTAGAGGCATCTGGAGCTGTTTCAATTGTGTATCTTGTAAAATTGACCATGAGCTTTACCTTTATATTGCTCGATATAAAATTGCATTGAATATCCACAAAGTTTTGAACCATCAAAGCAATTATCTCAAATTGCTCTGTACCTCTTTGGCACTTGTTTTGTGTTAAAGAGGTACAGATGTTGTCCCACTATGCAGCCGTAGACTGACTCAACTTATCAAGCACTGGAAATAGGTCATTCGGCTCAGGACGACGTGTATAGTCAGGATTGACTTCCGCATAGGTGATAATTCCATCAGTACCTATGACATATCTTGCGGGCATAGGTAAATTCCATTCTCCATCACGGTGGATGATTGGGAGTTCGACTTTGAACATCCTGTGGAACTCAATTACATAGGGTTGCAATGTCCAGCGGATACCAAACTTGGCAGCGAGTTCTCCTCCCTGGTCAGTAAGAATTGGGAAGCTCAATTTGTTATCTCGCTGGGATTTACGACTTTCAGCGGGGCCTTGCATGGAAATAGCTACCAGGGTTGCACCACGAGCTCTGATTTCGTCGGCAACCTCTTCCAGTGCCCGCAGCTCAATATTGCAGTAAGGGCACCATACCCCGCGATAAAAAGTTAGAATGACGGGGCCTTTAGCGAGGAGTTCATCCAAGACAACTTCTTTGCCTTCAGAGTCTTGCAATGCAAAATGTGGGACTTTCTCTCCTACTTTGATTGACTGCTCAACCTGACCACTATCAGCCAATTCCTTGGAGGACCGAGCAAAGGCTTCGAGCGCACCTGCTGGGGCCTGCTTCTTAAACACCTCTTTAAAAGCATCTAGTTTCTCTTGAAGAGACATAATCTATTCCTCTAATCGTTTAAATTTTCAGCCTGGGGCGATGGGTAAACTCCGATGTAACCAAAAGGTTACGAACATGACTCTTGAATTAGCCTTCAAGTAAGTATCTACGCCAAGCCACTATCGAGAAGATTAGTTACTTTGAAATGTGCTATAAACATGCTATTTTGAAACTCATTGTATCCACGAAGGACACAATCAATGTTTCAGCAAGCTCATTTGAACGAGATAGTCGTATTTATCGCTGTAGCCGAGCATGGGAGCTTTACAAAAGCTGCAGCATCATTGAACTCAACCAAATCAGGCACGGGTAAGGCCGTTAAGAAGCTTGAGGAGGAATTGGGCCTTAAGTTATTCAACAGAACAACACGCAGTATCAGGTTGACAGAAGAAGGCAAGATATTTCTTGATGCCGCTAAACATGCGATTGAAACAATCAATGACGCTAGGTTACTGCTGAATGCTAGAAAGGATGAACCCGCTGGGCGCTTACGTATCAATTTACCGATAGGAATTGGTCGAAATATTGTAAGTGCTTTAAAAAACTTCACGCAGTTACATCCCAAGGTTACTGTCGAGGTTTCTCTTTCAGACAGCCTAGAAGATGCTATCAGAGGTGAATGGGACGTCGTTGTGAGAATCGGTAAACTAGAAGATAGTTCTTTTATCGCAAAAACATTGTGCGAATCCAAACGTATCCTGTGTGCTTCGCCAAAATATCTATCACAAAAAGGTAAACCTAAGACTTTAGAAGAGCTGAGAGAACATGACGCCCTTGTATTTCGAGCACCTACTGGAAAAGTGAGAGCCTGGTCATTTCGAGAAAATGATGGTTCAATTATTGAGTTTTCCCCTTCCCCGCTGGCAATATTTAGAGATGGACGAACTTTAATAGACGCAGTTGTTTCTGGTATGGGTATAGCCCAGGTATACGATAAAGCACTCGACTCTTCTATTCAGAGTGGAGAAGTTGTTGAGTTATTTCCGGAGAAAGTGGTGCCTGGCCCACCTGTTAGCGCACTGATTCCTAGCGGGAGAGCTATGCCTGCAAAAACAAGGGTTTTCATCGATTTTTTGAAAAATGAGCTTAATTAAGCTTCCGGATACTAAATGTAATAATCCAAATACTATCTGGTGCTGGCTCTGTTGTTTGATCCAAAGGTTCCAGGAAGTCTGTAAAGCTCAGCACTACAACTTAATCCTTAGCAGACGAGTCCCCATTTTTATTGGATTCTCAGCTCCAACATTATTCTCTATTATATGTCATATTAACTAACATATCTTTGAGCCCAGGCTCCAATAACATTGCCGACATATTCAGCATCTGATTTCTTCATAAGCAAGTGATCGGCTTTATCTAAGGAAATAAAACTTTTCGGATGGTGCGCAGCGCCAAATATTTTTGCAGCATGATCAATAGAGACAGTACTATCTAGTGGTGAATGCATAACTAGTAAAGCTTTCCTTAATTCCTTAAGATTTACCAAGATGTCTGCTTCATTGATGTCATCGATAAACTGCTTTTTTAGTGTAAACTCTCGGCCAGCAAGCACCACTCTTGCCTGTCCTGTTTTATTGATGTTATCGAGCTCATCTTTAAACATATGCTGGATATGTTTAACATCACTTGGAGCGGCTATAGTAACAACAGCTTTGGCTGTCTTTAACATACCAGCAGCTTTTAATACGGCAGCACCACCAAAACTATGGCCAATTAGCAATTTTGGTGCTTCAAAGCGATTTTCAATTTCATTGTAAGCACTAAGCAAGTCCTCAACATTAGATGAAAAATTAGTATTGGAAAAATCCCCATCACTGTTGCCTAACCCAGTAAAATCAAATCTTAATACTGATATTCCTTTACTAGTTAATGATTTGCTAATAGCGCTCGCAGCAATGATATCTTTTGAGCATGTGAAACAATGAGCAAAAATTGCATAGGCCTTTGGATTCCCGGCGGAATTCTCTAATTTACCCTTTAATTCTACGCCGTCACGATTTGGAAAATTAAACTCCATAATACTATCCAATATATGTTGATTATAAGGCATTCTAATCTTAACAAAGAAAACCCCTCTCTATTATAGAAAGGGGTAAATGAGTAGGTGATAGTCTTCTATGTACCAATTGATACAAGATATGCCTGTTGCTTAGCTCGATAGAATATTCCTGCTTCATATAATCGATATCCGCTGATTTGAAGGCACTCTTACTATCTTTACTTGATCCAGTTAATATTTCCGAATCTCCAACAATGTCGCTAGCTAGAAACTGATCCTTCGCTCTCCATGGACCAATAGAAATCCTTTATAAAAACATCAATAGAAGCTTTGTTATGCAGTACTTTTAAGAGTTGGGGTAGCTTTTAAAGTCTGCGGCTTTGAGCTTTCAAAAACATGCAGGAATGTTGTAGGGTTTGGGCGTCTCCGATAATTATCTGTCTCATCGCCAAATAGCACCTTACCCTCTTCATCTAAAGCTATCACTGTCGCCATAACCGTATCTTTAGGATACCCAGGCATTCCCACAGGGGAACCATCAATGTCTTCAATACCTAAAATTTTTGCTCCCTTCAGATCTTCATCTTGAAGAATTTCAAAGTGATTAGGCAAGTCAAGTTTCCGCGCAAGATTTTGTGAATTATCGAAGCCCTGATTTGAAATAAACTTCACACTCACATCATATTGCTTCAACTTTTCAGCATACTTCTTTACCTCTTTTAACTGGTTCATACAGAATGGGCACCAGTTTGCTCGAAAGAAAACCAATAGCGTTTTGGTCCCACCAAAAGATGATGAAGAGACATCAGTTCCATCCAATCGATTAAAATGCATTTCAGGTAGTTTCTGACCTTTTGATATAGCTTTGCTCTTTCCACGATTGTAGTAGGAAAATGACCATATATACCAATGAAGAGACACAAAGCCCAGAGCAGTAATTGCAACAGAAACATATTGAAGCAAAGACAGTGGAGCCTGATTGAAATAAAGTGTATAGGCAACTAATGCAATACCTGCAAAGTTAATCACCTGAATAACCGGTAATCTTTCTGACGTTCTTGAAATACTGAACACATTTGTTATTACCATCAAGAAAAATGGTAAAGGCAAAGTTGCTAAAAGTGCTCCTATCCAAATCGGGTTGCCCCCAGACACATAGATCATAATGCCAGCCGCTATGCCACTTAGCATATTGGATAGAATCATTGGTAAGATAAGTTTTGTTTTCATTTCAAGCTCCTAAAGCATTTGGTTAATGTTCAAAACTAGTGATCTACCATAGTGCACAGTGTTAATTTGATAATCCTCTTAATCAGAGGAACAGAGTTTCCCAAATGGACACAATCGAGCTTACTCGATAGATCCATGGTCATAAA
This sequence comes from Microbulbifer sp. MLAF003, assembly GCF_030012965.1. Classification (NCBI taxonomy): domain Bacteria; kingdom Pseudomonadati; phylum Pseudomonadota; class Gammaproteobacteria; order Cellvibrionales; family Microbulbiferaceae; genus Microbulbifer; species Microbulbifer sp. MLAF003. The sequence continues at coordinate 2,417,257 of NZ_CP120232.1, read as the reverse complement.
TATCAGGACTTACATCAATATGTATCTAGGATTATATGAGGTTCCTGGGATATGTCTGCTTTCAATAACTGACCTGATAAGAGGCGACCTCAGTTGTTTGCCCTGTGGGAGTAAGCTCCTTATGCGCGCTTTTGCCACCTGAGGGGACACATATCTTGCATTGCATATCTGCTATGGGATGGCCAATAAGTCAAACGATGAGATATTTGAAGCTATAGTAGTGAAAAAGAAATTATCAATGTTGCTTTGACAACGATGATCCGCATGTTAATCATGGGTTGACCCCCAATCTTATCCCTAATGAGGGAAAGACACCCCATTGTCCGCTCCAGCTACTTCAACTATTGCATGGACCTACAAAGCCGCATTTGACTTTGCCAAAGTAATTAATGGTCGTATCGCTTTCTATTCGAATCAAGTGGTAACCGAAAAGGTTGATGCCTTATCATAATATTATAAATATTGGTGATTACACCGGTATAAGATAGACGGCTATTAGAACTGTACCGATCAATCCATCTGACAGCTGGAATACAAGTATTCTACGGATTTCCTTGAAGGCTTAATGCGCCCTAAAGAAAGTAGAAACTTTGCCATTTGTTATACTTCCCTACCTTTCTGCTGGCACTTGTAGCGAAGGATCACCCCGCCCGATTTAAGGGCGTCCGCCCGCATGAGCTCGAAATTCTTCTGGATGGCGTCAGCTTTGAAGAGAGGTGAGCCTGCTCCAAGTACGATTGGTGCAAGACATATCCGGTATTCGTCTACCAAGCCCCTTGCGAGCAGAGTAGCCACAAGGTCTGCGCTTCCGAAAACGAAGATATCTCTCTTCCCTGTCTCCTTCTTCAGCTTGCTAACGTGTTCGACGGCCTCGCCTTTTAAAAGGCGAGTGTTTGACCAATCGGCGGTCTCAAGTGTGCGCGTGATGACAGCTTTCTCAAGTGAGTTCATCATGTCCGCAACCGCCCCGGTTTCATTCCGCCAATGACTGGCCATCCCCTCATAGGTGCGACGTCCAAACAACAAGGTGCCGATTTCATCGCCCTGCTGAAGAGAGAAAGCTTCTAACTCGTCGCCCCACACGGTTCCGTGATGGTCCAGCGCCCAGGGCGTAGTGCCTTCAAAGTACCCGTCCAACGTCATCACATTCCAAACAACTAAACGCCTCATATCCTGTTTCTCCTAAACAAGCGCAAGCATAATCTTGAGCAACAATCGTAAAATGCAACCTTGAGATCGCGTGCAATCAACTGCAGCATAAAGTGCATAACCAATATTCAGCACGCCCGCGAGCAGACCGCCATTGAATACCGCTTTTACAAGCAACCCCTTTTTTAAATGAGCAGATGAATCCTTCCCGTTGTAGCTGGGTGATGTGTGGCAGGCACCCGTATTAGCCATATTCGTTGTGTCTCCGCCACCAATGATACGGCTGTGTCTGCTGAGTGCCGTCGGGAGCCTCTTCCCAGTTTTCCTGACGGCCGAGCGGTGTGATATCCAAAAGAGTCCACACCGTGCCAAGTGTTTCGACACCTCGGCCGTTAGTGAAATAGGTTCGATAGAGGTCCTCTCCATCGCGATAGAAAACGTTGATACCAAATCCGGTAGCCACATCGAAATCAGCGTTGAAGTTGTCCTTGGTTTCATACCAGGGGATTGCCCAACCCATACGTTTCCGGAATGCCTCTATCTCAACGATCGGCGCTTTTGAAACAAAGACGAGAGAGGTGTCTCGGGCATGCAGATGGGCAAGATGAGGGATCTGATCGGCGACCATGCAGCAGCCTTCGCACGGGCTGGGATCAGCGGGTTTCAACATATGGTGGTAAACGATTAGTTGTGAGTGGTCATCGAACAAGTCAGCCAGAGTCGCAGTGCCTCCTGGACCCGCAAAGGCATAATTTTGTTCGATCTTCACCCAACCTGAATACCGTCGCTTTTCTGCCAGCCGGTCGTGCGCTCGGGTCAGCTCCTTTTCTGCTTTGCGGAGTTCAGCCAGTTCATCCTTCCAGGCCTCTGGTGACAGGATCTGCCGGACGACTCCGGAGATCTCCTTAGTTTTCCTGCCCTGAATTAAAGTCATAATCAGCTCCAGGTCTTGAGTTAAGTTGAGAGGAGTACTTCCCCATGAACTCATACCTCCTCGGCCGCCGCCTCGATCGTGGCGATATCGATCTTACTCATGGACATCATCGCCTTAAAAGCACGCTTCGCTTTGTCACGATCAGAGTTCGTAGTCAGATCCAGAAGTTGTCTCGGTGTAATTTGCCACGAGTGGCCCCAGTGGTCCTTGCACCAACCGCAAGCGCTTTCCTGCCCACCATTACTGATGATCGCCTCCCAGTAGCGGTCGGTTTCTTCCTGATTCTCGGTGATAACCATGAAACTAACCGATTCATTTGGAGTGAAACTCGGGCCGCCGTTCACGCCAATAAACTTGCGCCCGAGTACGGTGAATTCGACAGTCAGTTCACTGCCTTCCTGACCGCCGGGATAGTCGGTCACCGCTCGATTAACTCGGTCTACATGACTATCTGGAAAAGTTGCAGCGTAGAATTCTGCCGCCTTCTTTGCTTCGCCATAGTCAAACCACAGGCAGTTTACGAGTTCGGTCATATGTATTCTCCTATGCTTTGGACAGTTTGATTGTTTGCACTAATAAAAATCTTTGGTATTTACAGTCATATCGCATCCTCCGTCGGATGCTCTGCAAACCACTCGACGATTTTGGACATCTTCATCTCAAATGGTCCGCCAATGTAAACGTTGAGAACGCCGGTGCGTTGATTGCTACGGTTTTCAAAGTCGTGCTGGACGCCGGGGGGATCAAAATGACAGTGCCTTTTTTTGCATCGCGCCACTGCTGGCCTACCAGGAAAGACATGGTGCCTTCCAACACATAAAACAGTTCGATCTCAGCCTCATGTGAGTGCGCGCCGAAGCCTTTGGTGTTCGGCTCAATCCACCATTCCGACACTGAGCATTGATTTGCGGTCTCTTCACCGTCAGCTTTGAAAATTGCTGCAATGCGCCCCATATCGTAACTGCGTCCGCGTTCAGGTTCGATAAAGATCCCTGCTCCTGTTGTATTAGTCATGAATGACGGCCTCCGTTCCTCCCGAAGAGAATGTTCTGTTACCTCACTCAGCATGAAAAATATTGTCTAGGACCGCTTAGCCAAATCAGCGCTATACCAAAGACCGCTCTGCACGATAGTGAGTCGTGGTTTGTTCACCCATGCTTCGCTTTTATCGTTCCATAGCGCCTTTGCCAGCAATTATTTTTTCGCGGAACTTCGCTATTCTCGAAATGCGTGTAGCGGATTTCTTGGCTGAACTAAGGTTAAAGGTATAGCTTCGCTGACGCCCCGGCGTTAATGCATGAAACGCTTCTGCAAGCTCAGGATCTCCATCCATGGCTTCTACCAGCTCATCAGGGAGTTCGATATCGCGTTCTGCTCTTTGGGGCTTAATACCTGCTCTAGCGTATCCTTTCGCTTCCTCGATATATGCCCGTATGATTGGTGCAAGCTTTTCCACCTGATCATTGGCCTTCAGGAGGATCATGTGCGGATACTGCGTATTCGCGCCTCGCTTTTGAAGAACACCCTCATGATCCTTCATCAGTGCAGCATTCATAAAGCTAATGAGGAATCCCTCTCGAAATGCCCCCAGGATGACAATATTTCGACCGGCAAATATATAGCAAGGCTGCCCCCACTTAACGGACTCTTCCAGATCCATGCTCAGGCAAATCCGTTGCAATTCAGTAAGGCCAGGTTTCCATTTCTGGGTTGAGCAATCGGGCGTTGCGAAACGCTCACAACGTCCACAACCTTTTGAAAAATAATCTGCGATATCTGAAATCATGGCCATAATTGGTTGTCCCGCACGAGCAAAGTCGCACCCACTATCAAACTATCATTTTCCCGGAGTCCGATTTTGATGCCCCCTCCCCTACGGCTTCTGTCTTTGAACCCTCGTAATTCAGCATCCATGGCGTTCCATATTTATCCGTGAGTAAAGCAAAACGTTCAGCCCAAAATGTTTCGACGGGGGCCAAATCTATGGCTTTTGCTTCCTTTGAGAATACGTTATAGATACGATCAAATTCCCTGAGCGATTTAGGCGGAATAAAAATACGGAAACCTTGCGGTTTCTCGTACATTTCGCGGGAGTTATCAGAAGCCATCAGGGTGGCACTGCCCAGTGTCATGGCCATATTCATAACCATATCGTCGCCACCGGGCATTCTACTTTCGGGGTTGGGCGCATCTGCATTTAGGAGGGTGCCCCAGATCTTGCCACCGAGTGTCTCGGCATAATGCGTCATCGCCTCAAGGCAGTTTCCATTGAATGTCAGGTAAATGATGGGTTCCATAACTATCGAGCTCCTTTCGCTATTGTCTCAACGTCAGCTTCTGAGTTTTGATTCCATCTAAACTTGAAGTCTCATAAAGGGGGCGGACTTCAATTTCATATGCACCTTCCATAGGGTTTGGACACCGAGCTGCCCATACCATCGCTTCTTCAATATCACGTACTTCCCAAAGCCATAAACCTGATACGAGTTGCTCGAATTCCGGGAATGGACCATCAACTACTGATATTGCACTCCCATCAGATACAAGACGCTTCCCTTCTGCCGTGGGCTTGAGGCCTACCGCCATGCGTCGGATATCGGCGTCGAGAAGCTCTTCATTAAAGCGGTCCATCGCGTTACGAATAGCTTGCGGCGGCAACTTGCCTGCCTCAGTTGCCGCCGTGGCTTTGATCAGCACCATAACCAGCATTCAAGATCTCCTATCATTTACACCAGCTTGCGATTGGGCTGCCAGCGCTAATCTTGTTGAAGGGAGAAGTCTCCAGTGGTGATACTTCCATCCCGAACATAGGTCACGCAAATAGTGCCACTGTCTGTCATCGTAGATTGTTGTACATGGAACCCAATAGGGATTACACCGGCACCAAAGAGGCGCTTTCCTTTGCCCAGAATCACAGGAAAAATCAGCAATTTAAACTGATCAACCAGGTCTGCTTTGAGTAGAGTCTGGATAAAGTCAGCACTGCCCGGTACCAGTAAGTCAGGACCATTGTTGGCCTTGATTTCACGAAGCCGTGCGACCGGGTCATTACCCAGCCATTCGCTGCCTTCCCAGGTAAATTCGGGTTTTGTGCGGGAGGCGACATACCGTGTTGTACCATCAATTTTTTTGGCCATCTGGATTTCGCCATCATCAACACCCTGAGGCGGCGGATCAGCAGCTACTCTCGGCCAATGGGCAGCAAAAATATCGTAAGTCCGATGGCCAAGCAGCAGCTCGAATGGGGATGCGAACACATCCCCCATAAATTTACCTACACCTTCATCGAAATAGGACGCCACCCATCCACCATGCTCAAAGCCCCCTGAAGTGTCCTCCTCTGGACCACCGGGAGCCTGCATCACGCCATCCAGACTAACAAACGTGTTTACAATGATTTTTCGCACACAGTTCTTCCTTGGTGATTTTGTTGATCAAAATGGCGTCGCGAGTTGTGCTTAGGCTATTGCTTTCAATCACCATTGAGACTTGAAGAGATAGGTTATTGATCTTCTTTATTCGACTTCCACCCTTGTTGCTTCCAGGTAAGCGGCGAGATTAGAAAGAGCGCACTGCCATCCATTGCGTGTTCCGTCGATCATTCCCAAACCGACCAGAGAGGCGATCTGTATCGTCACCTGGAGTTCAGTCGCGCGCTTATTTTCGCTAATCGCCACGGTGATCAAAGAGGCACTCAATAAAGAGTCGTCTGTATATACACGCTCGGTAAAAAGCAGGCGATGCGGCCTACGGATGTCGTAGTAGTGTGTTTCGACCCGGAATTGCAGATCATTCTTTTGGCCGCACTGATGTACGTCAAGGCCTCCGGCGCGAAAGTCGTTTTGAAGAAACTCGATTGCCTCATCCTTAGAGGGTGCCCCCCATAATGAGCGGGTTTTTGGGTTTTCCCATGCTGAAAAAACCTGTTCTGCCGGTGCTTTGATTGTTTTGCTGATGGATATGGTGTCATGCGATAACTGTTGGCTCATGTTAGCCCCTTTGCTTAATAGCGGTTCCCAGGCTACCGACTAATAGTTAGCTGATTGGATAACTATAAAAAGCAATAATAGTTAGGTCAATGGATAACTTACTAGTGGCGCAAAAGAGTAAGAGAATTGACCTCTATCTGCTCAAAGTGAAGCGCAACGACATAACAACTATGATCGGCAATGTCATAAGGGGGTGCGATATGTGAACCGATCACGCCCTTTATTTCTTTAACAGAAGATCAAGTAGCCGGCTATTGGGATGGAGGGATGACCTACAGGCTTTGTAATATGGCACCCTGTATCTTTATCGTACTCAATCATCCTGTCCTTCAGCGCCAAGTGCTTCGACAAAGCTCGCCATTCGTGCCATTCGGCCTTCCCATTGGGCCGTCTGTTTATTAATCCAAGTTTCTGCAGCTGTCAGTTGCTTCGGCTTGATCTCGCAGGTTCGTACGCGGCCAATTTTCTTGGATCGGATCAAACCCGCATCCTCCAGCACACCAATGTGCTTCATAAATGAAGGTAGTGCCATTTCAAACGGTTTAGCGAGCTCGGTGATCGATGCCGGTCCGCTGGTCAGGTGCTGAATGACAGCGCGGCGCGTTGGATCTGCTAAGGCTTGGAAGACTGTATTCAGATTTTCGTGATTGTTACCCATTCGACTAAGTATATAGGTGTAAAATCGTTAGGCAATGGCCGCAGTTTGGTAATGCCCGTTAAAATCACCCTAATAAAAGTGCTTCATCCCATCCCTATACCAGCCGTTATTTGGATGCACCGTTGTGGAAATAGAATTACTGCAGGAAAAAGCTGACATACCGATAGCAACCCGGATCACCTTATCGGTCAAGGCAATGAAAACTTTTCAGGTTCATCAGTGAAAAGCTAATGGCCAGTATGTTCAAGCCTGCCATCCAGTCAGTCATCAAGAGGACCTATGCCTTGTTTGGCCAGTTCTGCTATGCCGGCTTTCATGGCTTCTAGCGCTTCCTTAGGATGGCCCTGCCATTCCTTCACCTCGCCGATAACGCGTAAAGGTTTATGAGACCGGAATGACTTTGTAGGGTTACCGGGAAACCTTTTATTGGTCACATTGGGGTCGTCTTCGATTGGACCCGTCGCCTCGACGATGTAAATCCGTTCTGGCCCGTCACCCAGCGCTAGTTCCGCTCCCCAAACCGCAGCATCAAGTGTTCGCGCGAGGTAAATATGGCCGAGCGCCTTTTTGCCGAAATTCGGATTACCTCCCGGCATAAGCATATCTCCCATTTCGAGGTCCGCGCGCGTTCCGTGATAGTAAGTCCATTCACGAACTTCCGATTTAACTCGTACCCGCCCTTTCGATCGATGTGACATATAAGGGTGGCGCGGTGCACTCTCAACTAAAAGCTCGGTCGCATCCTCTATATCACCTTCCGTCTCCACGATATACACTTTCGGTGGTCCATTGCCTTCGGCGAGTTCTGCGGCCCATATGGCTGCATCCAAATTGGGCGACATGTAGGTATGCGAGGTCTCAACATTGTCACCTGCTATGCCAAATGGGCCGCCGGGCGTGACAACATCTCCTGGGCTGAGATTTTTTCGGGAGCCGTGGTAAAACTCCTTCATGCCAGAATGAACCGTATGGCTCTCTGATTCGCTGCTTGGCTGTTTATCATTCATGCTTAAGGAACCTCCATGTATTTTGAACTGGTCATGATTGGCCTAAGATCATGAGCCACCAAATTTCGATTACGCCCTGGGCAACCGCTTAAGACATTTGGGAGACTGTAATAATCCTCTCTTCGAGGTAAGAGGTTGGTCCTGTCTATGAACGCCTTACCTGACCGGTTTTCCGTCAATCTAGTCATATTTTGAAAATCGTCTTTACCGGCGCTTTCGAGAGCAGCAATATCGGCATTTTTATTTCCATCATGGTTTGTTGGCCACTTCCCGTGCTTTCCTGTCGGGCAACGTGAGCTCTTAAATCAGTACTCCCGGGGCAAAATGATTGCCAGGGGCTGAAACACTGATGAGTGCGCTAGCTGAGGTACAACTGAGTTGCCATATTGATTATAGTTAGCCTACAGGGTAACTATAGTGGATAACAAAATTAGGTCAACATATCACTATTTACGGCCGAATATAGGAGGATAAGCCCCAAGTAGCCATGATATCTCTGGAGCGCAGTAAAGATATGTTTTAGTGTTAACAGAAAGCAGGAAACCCCCTGATAAAAAGAACAAGGTATCATCGTGATCGATTTTTCCTATCAAGCGAATGTTCGAACCAAACCTATCTCCTACACGGTCAGGGCAACACCGGAAGCGGTCTTTACTGCCTGGGTTACGCCGAGCATGGTTGAAAAATGGTGGGGCCCCGACGGTTTCACTACGCGCGTGCTCAATCTCACGGCAGAGGTTGGCGGGAGTTTTGCTTTTGAGATGACAGCTCCAGACGGCAGCTCTTGCGTAATGTCTGGAGTATATCGTTGCGTCGACAGACCGAAGTTACTGAGCTTTGAGGTCCATGAACATTGCAATCTCAACTTGCCACATGGCACCGAACCGCAAAAGAATTCGTCATTGGTCGAAGTTGTGTTTAGAAGCAGTGAACTTGGCACTGTCGTTTCGCTTACGCATACACTTCTTAACCCTGACTACGCAGAGTTGGCGGTGGTCAGCTGGGGCCAATCACTTCGAAGTATGGACGCCCAATTTTCTGGATCGGTAAATCTGATCTGAGATGGCAAGGTATATTGATGGCAGTCATGAGTCTGTACACAACTTACCACGCTCACTAATTCTTAGACTAAACGCAAGTCAGCGTACTGCAGTGGTCAGTTTACACAATTGTTCAGCCGTTCTTACTTTCCATCCCTACGGCTGGAATTAAGGTTGGCTGTCTCTCAGCACATTGAAAAGAACTAATAGCTTTGACTTCTTGTAGTGTTCCCACTTTGGGCATCATTTCTAAAGGGCCCTTAGTTTTGGGTTAACTGGTTCGGTTCCACTTTATTTCGATCTCAGCGCCCTATCCATCACAATAGTGAGTAGCTAGCATCAGACTCAACTTAATTGCTTTCAAGTATTAGAAAGAGCATTAAAAGCCGGTATTGAAAGGCCAGCACTATAACCACCATCTACATTAATGGCTTGACCATTTATAAATCCACAGTCACTTGCTGCTAAGAAGTGTATAAGCGCTGCGATTTCTTCAGGTTTTGCTATGCGTTGCAAAGGAACCGCGGTTTTTTCCATTGCAAGCTGTTGCTTCCCTCCTCTTGCATGAGCCATTGGTGTATCAACTGAAGTAGGGCATATTGCATTAACTCTAATATTCCTGTCTCCCAATTCGAGCGCTGCCGTTTTGGTAATACCAATGATCGCCGACTTTGAAGCAACATATGGCCCCAAGTAAGGTACTCCTGATATTCCGGCAACTGACGCGATATTAATAATTGCCCCACCTTTTTTCATATATGGCGCGGAATACTTTATGCTATAGAAAACCCCCAAAGTATTAACCTTAAAATTCTTCATAAAATAGCTATAACTACTATTGCATAGTGAATCATAGCCCTCATTAATTCCCGCGCAATTAACTACGGCATCAATCCTCCCATATTTCTTTTCTGTCATTTTCATTAGCTCTTCAACTTGGGGCTCTATAGAAACATCTGTTTGTATATAATGCCCTCCCCCAATCTCCTGTAATACTTTTTCTCCTCTTCTGCGTGCTGCAATAACAATTGTTGCGCCTGCCAAATAAAAACGTTTTGCTGTGCTCAAACCTATCCCAGAGCTTCCTCCCGTAATAACAGCAACTTTATTCTCCAGGCTAAAGAAATTACTCATGATGTTTGGGTCCTACCAAAATAAAATTTCAGACACATTAATCGAGAACAGCTCGAATATATATGTTCAGTATTATTGATCAAGCAGAGAAATTCTGAGATACCCCTTAATTAAATTCATTTGAAAAATAAATGGTTGATCTGTCATATGCTAATAAGCTTCAAGTATTAAACTAAGTGCATTCAAGTCTGGCCCTGTGTGACTTAGTGAATCACCTCAATTGACATATCCCTATAACGATGACGGCAATATAGGGCTGACTATAAAATTGGTTCACATTAAGAAGCATGCGGCTCTATGCTTTTTGGAAATTCATTGCAATTTTATATTGCGATTCATAATATCTGGTGAAGCTTAATGACGGGCTGAAAAATAAAACAACAACACGACTATAATTATTAAACATTATTATAATAATATGGAGAGGACCTATGAGAAGTTATTTAATATCCGCTTTTTGTTTGCTGTTAACATTGCCTCTTTATTTGTCGGCAGATGACGGTAAAAAGTATCGTTTGATGGAGGAAATCAATTCCGATCAGGTAGATTTCAAAGATTCTCAGAAAAATAGAAAATCAATAGTAAAAAGAGGAAGGTTTAATGGTGAGTTGCGAAAAATAGTAACTGGTGATGAGTTGGAGGTTCTCATAGATGGTAAGTTATCACAATTTAAAACCAAGAATGTTAATAGGAAAAAAATAGAATCTCTTTTGCTGCATTTGGTCAGAGGAAAGGGGATTTTGTAACGATTGCCGAGAATAATGGTAATGTTGTAGGGTCTATACAAATGTCCGGAAAGCTATACAAAGTTAGGCCGGGTCAAGGTAATACTACAGATATCATAGAGGTGCCTACCGCTACCCTGATTGATCACGATATTAATTATTACGAAGATTTCCCCATGGATGTAGGCGAAAGACCTTCAAATATTGATTCTAGCTTGGGGTCTTTAGATTCAGCCGAAAAAATTACTGTTATTGTCGCATATACCAGTAATTTTGAGAGTGACGCTGGTGATGTTGTCGCTTATATGGATCTATTGGAAGAGGAAACAAATATTTCCTTCTTAAATAGTAATGTAAATACATCCGTTGAAATTGTACACTCATACAAAACAAGTTATGAAGGTAGTGGTGACTTTTATGTTGATAGAGATTTTTTCTCTAACTCAGAAAACCCAGAAACATCTGAGTTACTTCGCCTGAGAGAAACATATAAGGCGGACATCATGATGGTATTGACCGGGAATTCTGGTTATTTCTATTGTGGCGTAGCCAGAGAGATTGGTGCAACCGAATCTACAGCTTTAGCCTTAGCCAGAGAAGGATGTGCAGCTGGATACTTCAGCTTTGCACATGAGATTGGCCATCTATTCGGAGCAAGGCATATTATAACACGTGACCCCAGTATGGAGCCTTTTTCATATGGCCACGGATATTGCAACTCTACGCCATCTACATGGAGAACAGTAATGGCTTATGGTTGCCCATCAAATACTGGTGGCCCAAGGATCCAACAGTGGTCTAATCCAGGTGTATTTATCAATGGTGAAACCACTGGTTCTATTAATGTGGAAGATAATGCCCGAGTTTTAAACGAACGAGCATTAGAAGTTGCTAACTTCAGGGTATCTGAGGCTTCTGAGTAATATCTAAAGCGTTCAAAGTTATTTTCGCGGGTAGTTTGGCAGCTCGGTTCGTATATTCAATGAGAACTGAGCTGTCATATCCCACCCTCTCCTATCCCACCTGAGCTGGATGGAGATAAGCATCACTCAGAGAAAATTACTGCATATACATTGACCATATCAATCAATTCCAATCGAAAGCAGATTTTAGAAAAGATAAAGCCCATTGACCAACGTCATTTCTGATATCACGATTCGAGCTCGGGCCCTTGATGAGAACCACCGGTATCCAAGGGACGGGATAGGCGTATTCGAATCTGTTTCTCAATCTCGATAATTGCAAACAGCGCAACACCTATACCAACGATAAGTATCCCATCCTGAAGAGATACGGCTTCGGTGGAGAAGATGCCTTGCAAAGGCGTGAAGTAGGTGATGGCGAACTGGCCTATGGTAACTACGATCACCGCTAACCATATGACCCTGGTTCCGCATACCGCTTTCCATGTTAAGGAAGTACCGTACATATTGCGGATAAAGAAAAGGTGGAATATTTCCATTACCACCAGTGTATTCATTGCCATAGTACGAGCTAGGTCGAGGGAATACTGCCGCTCAATTGCATAGGTGTAGACCCCGAATACGCCGCAAAGAAACAGGATGCTCACCAGTGCGATATGCCATATCAGTACGCCTGTGAGCAGTGGCTGGCTGCGAGGACGAGGTGGGCGGCACATGGTATTTTCTTCGGTCGGCTCGAAAGCGAGGGCAATACCGAGAGTGACCGCTGTGATAAGGTTTACCCACAGAATCTGAATAGGTGTTATCGGCAGCACCATACCAAACATCAGTGCCACAATAATGGTTGAGGCCTCCCCAGCGTTGGTTGGAAGGGTCCAACTGATTACCTTTTTGATATTGTCGTAAACCGTACGCCCCTCACGTATGGCGGCGTCAATCGAGGCGAAATTGTCATCGGCCAACACCATTTCCGCAGCTTCCTTGGCTGCCTCGCTCCCTTTTTTGCCCATCGCAATGCCGACTTCGGCACGCTTCAGTGCGGGCGCATCGTTAACACCATCACCGGTCATGGCAACGGTCATTCCGTGGGCCTGCAGGGCAGTTACCAGTCGCAATTTGTGTTCGGGACTGGTGCGGGCAAAGATGTCGACGTTCAACACTTCTGTTCCCAGTACCGTATCGTCGAGATTATCAATATCCACACCGGTCAGCGCATTTTCAGTGTTTTGCAGGCCTATCTGTTGCCCAATAGCTATGGCGGTCGCCTTGTGGTCACCAGTGATCATCTTCACTCGGATACCGGCCCCTTGGCATTCCGCTACTGCCAGAATCGCCTCCTGGCGGGGTGGGTCAATCAAGCCAACCAGGCCGAGAAAGATCAGCGCATTATCCAGGTCAGTTTGTTCCAATACGGTATGTTCAGGTTTTACGGGCTTGGTGGCCAAGGCCAGCACCCGATAGCCTTGTGCTGCAAGTTCATTTACCCATTCCTGCCAATAAGCCTCATTCAGCGGAGCAGTGCCTCCCTCAGCGGTACGACTGCTTTCACACATCCCCAGAATCTGCTCTGGTGCCCCTTTTACTGCGATTAGCGCATGGTTTTCATGGTTATGGTCCAGGGTGGCCATGAACTTGTGTGCGGAATCAAAGGGAATGATATCTGTGCGAGTCCATTGATGGCGCGCCTCCCCGCCATCCATTCCTGCCTTGGCGGCAAGCGCCAGAAGTGCACCCTCCATAGGGTCACCTTCAACAGTCCAGACACCTTCGAGTTTTCTAAGCTCTGCGTCGTTACATAGGGTTGCTACGCGGGCCAACTCGAGCAAAGGCGAAGGGCCTGATATGGAGGTCGGACTATTCTCGTTTGAGATATCCCCTAGTGGCTCATAACCAACGCCCTCTACGGTATACCGGTGCTGAAGCGTGATCACCGATACGATGTTCATCTCGTTGCGTGTAAGGGTTCCGGTTTTATCTGTGCAGATCACCGAAACCGAGCCCAACGTCTCAATGGCTGGAAGACGGCGGACAATGGCATTTCGTCTCGCCATGGCCTGCACGCCAACTGCCAGCGTAATGGTCAATACTGCCGGCAGGCCCGCCGGTATGGCTGCCACCGATAGACTCACGACGGCCATAAACAATTCGGAAAAATCGTGATGTAAAACAAATAGCCCGAAGGCGAAGATGAGCGCGGCAACTGCTAGGATAAAGAATGCCAGCCATTTGGCGAATATTCCCATCTGCTCCACTAATGGGGTTGTCAGGGTTTCGACCCTGGCAAGCATACTGCTGATACGCCCGACTTCAGTTTGGGCTCCGGTCGCTACTACCACGCCCATGCCCTGCCCGCTGGTAACATTGGTACCGCTGTAGGCCAAACAGGTACGATCACCTAGTGCAGTTTCGATGCCAACCGGATTGGTTCGTTTTTCTACGGCAAGAGACTCCCCTGTCAGTATTGCCTCCTGGATCTGCAAACCGTGAGTCTTCAACAGCCGAAGATCCGCTGGTACTTTATCACCAGCTTCAAGTAATACTATGTCGCCGGGAACCAGCTTCTCGCTATCAACGGTATATCTCTGGTTACCACGCAATACCCCAGCCCGCGGTGCCAGCATATGCCGGATAGCATCCATCGCCTTTTCAGCCTTGCCTTCCTGAATAAAGCCGATAATGGCATTGACGACAACCACGGCGAGAATTACCCCGGTATCCACCCAGTGTTGAAGCAGGCTGGTGATAAACGCAGCCCCCAGAAGGACGTAGATCAGTATATTGTCGAAGTGCGAGAAAAACGTCGCAGCAGCCCCTTCCTCGGTGGTGCTGGCAAGCGATTGGCCCCATAGATTTTGAGCCTTGCGAGTGCTTCACTTTCGCTAATACCTGCTGAAGTCGTCTTCAGTTCGGAAAGGACTTCATTTTGTGGCAACGCATGCCAATTCTTCTCAGGTCTCATCTCGAATCCCTGGTGGATTCCATTTTATCTCCGGCTGAGAATAGCAATAACCTGAAGCCTTCTGGGCTGTGCAACATACAGGGTGCATGAGCTAGAGTTGTCTATCTGCAGATTTAAGGAATTCCATATTTCTCTGCCAGCCGATCAATTTCTGCCTTGGACCTGGAATTATCGGGGCATTTAGCCCGAAACCATGGATTTAAGTCGCTATTTGTGTTTCCAGGTGGCAAGTCTTTAACATTAAAACATCGGTCCCCAACCTCAACAAAAGTGCCTGTAGTCGTTGTATACATGGCTTCTGTGCGTTCAAGCCGCCGAACTCTATTGCGTTGCTGCGCTAACTTTCTCTCTAAAACCGGATCAAAAACTGCGGGTTGGCTTCTGGTTTCAGAGTCGCCAGATGCTTCTAATGTTGGCGTCGGCTTTTCCATACCTAGGTGATCAGGATTCTGCGGCTGATCGATTTGCTTACTGATTGTTGAAGAGGAATCTGCATTGGTTATTGATCCGCCATTGATATTAGGTGTCGAAGGCGCTTCCTCTATTACATTGTTGCCGATTGTTTCCGCAGTATAACCCTTAAGCTCCTGGGATTTTATATGGGAAGGAGGTAGTTCGGTGTCATCCGTTCTGGGTACTTCTATTTTCTTATTCACCGACAAGTTGATTTCAAGCGGAGATGCAATGCCTGGTGACGTATCTGGTGCAATTGACATCGGTATAATGAGCAGCCCTATATGCACAGCAACAGCAATAACCAATGATATAGCCAGTCGCCGGACATTTATTGTTGTCTTGCTATTGCTGCACAAAGAAGCCGTTATGTTTAAATCCATTTACTTCGTGGACCAAATACTCAGTAAATTTGATCAAAATCCTTGTTTCAAAAGGCAACTGATGATCGGTAAGCTTGGAGATAGGACTCTTTAAAGGCTCGAAAGTTCTAACTCTAATTATAAGATTACAATTTGCCTGCCGACAAAACTAATGTTCAACCTTACGTTCAACCACTATTTACTTATTGAGAACCAAAGACTGAGTGATAGAGGGAAGGCTTTCCAGATTAGACTGACGGAGAGTTTTTATTGAAAGCGAAGCTTGGTTATTACTCATATTCTCTTTTTATATATTAATTTTGCGAAATAGTTCTCACGAAAACCTAAAAACCTTCCAGGGTGAGTTAATCTTTTTGCAGACTCTTTTAGATATTATCTCAGTTGTAGGTATCGACTTGTTAAGGCAGTTGTACTTTCGGTCATACAGTATGACATTTCGAATGTTACCGACAGCAAATACCTATAAGCATTTAATAGTCATATGAGACAGCACAGTAAGAGCTGTTTAGAAATTACTAATAAAATAACAGGAATAATAATGAAAAATATCCGCATAATATGGTTGTTTCGACGCTTGCAATCGGTTTGCTTGGCATTAATGGTCAGTACTGTTTTTATGGGTTCGCCACTTGTAGCGGAAACTGATCCGTACACAATGTTGGTGCAGTTCAATCTCTATTACGATTATGAAACTGAACAACGCACCGATGATCATGCTAAATACGCCTTAGAGCTTCAGCGACGTCTTACATACTCAACACCCATTCGCTACACCCAGGTATTGGCGACACATAATAGTTATAACTCTGATGCTTATGGTGCAATCTGGGTCGGTGCAGAACAATCCCTTAGGGTAAAAGATCAGATTGATGTTGGGGCGGAAATTATAGAATTGGATTTACATCAATTCAGTGGTGAACAGGTTTTTTGTCATGGATCATTTTATTGTAACTTCTGGTTCGACCCTCAGCGTGTCCCCATTGCAACAGTACTGGGAGATTTGAGAGACTGGGCCTATAAGCAAGATCAACACGGCACTAATCGAACAGTAATAGTACATATAGAAAATGCAGTATCCTCTGGTGCTCAAACCACTTTTAAAAATCATCTTATCAGCCAAATTGGCCTGGATTATATTTACACACCGGAAGACTATAAAGAGGACTTTCCCAACGGCCTTGAAGTGGCTAATCACAAGCGAACCTCACTTCCTTCCCGTGAGTTATCAAGAGAAAAAATTCGGCAGCATGATGGTCTGAATGGCAAGAAAAGATTCGTATTTTTCTGGACAAAAAATGACAGCGATACCGATGATAATCATGAAACATTCGATGTAGTATTTGATGGCTGGGGCGGATTGAACCGGCACTGGAAAAGTGGCGACGATGATAGCCTGGACAATTGGGATGATGGCATCAACACGGTAGAGCACTACGATGTTAGTGCCACAGATAGCCGGTTTCAAAATAAAGGCCTATGGTCTTGGGGCGAGGGTGAGCCCAATGACCATGGCACAGGTGAGGACTGCGCCGCTATTAGAAGTGATGGGCGCTTCAATGACCGCCGGTGCGACCGAACCAGTGTATTTGCCTGCAAAAGACGTTTAAATGGCGCCTTGCATGCAGACGATCTAAAGGATGATGGTGCCGCAGACTATCCCCTTATGTGGTCACTGACAACAACAAAAGGCGCATGGCCAGATGGAGAGAGTGAGTGTCAGGCACTGGGCTCCCAATGGCATTTTGACGTACCGCGCAATATGGTGGAATCCCTAACATTAAAGGATAAGTTAGCGGCTGCTGGTGAAACGGTTGCCTGGATTGCTTACACCGACCAGGATAGCGAGGGTACGTCGGAAGGTGACTTCGTTATAACAACTGTCGACTACTAATAACTTTATGTTCTTCGCCTAACCACCACCATGTGGTTAGGCTCTCTAACCCCTCCCTCCTTCTTTCACCCTCATATGCGAGAGAGTTAAGAGGCGAGATATTTGTCGTTATCCTTAAAATTCGCCAGCTAGACTTTATCCAATCAAAATTAAGGACTAGGCACGACTTCTAAGGAACTCATCTATGCGTATTCCCGCTATCTCTCCAGATGATCTTAACGAAGAGCAGATACCTCTCTACGACGACATGAGCGATGAAATGAGTGGCTACTTCTCTGGATTCGTCAAAAAGCGTAGGGATGGTGCTCTGCTTGGCCCTTGGGCACCGGCTCTCTACTATCCGCAATTTGGCAAACCCTGGTGGGAAAATATCAAAGCCATTGCCGCTAAACCCAAGCTTCCAAAGTTGGCTCGGGAAGTTGCCATCCTAGCCACCGGCGCTCACTTTAAGGCGGGATATGAACTCTATTCTCACACTGCTATCGGTGAAAGCCTTCACTTGGATTCGGATAAAATTGCCACCATTACTGCAGGGCAGCGTCCCCACGACCTGACCCGGGATGAAGGGATCGCCTACAGCATTGCTACCTCGCTTGCCTCTGGAGGCAGGCTTCCTGAGGCCACCTGGATAATGGCAGTGGACGAATTTGGGGAAGATGGGGCTGCAGAGCTGATCTTCCTGATAGCTGGATATCACCAGTTATCAGCGATTTTAAATGGCTTTGATGTTGCTATTCCCAGTGAAGATACTTAGGTCTTAGCCTCTGGCTGCAACAAAAATTCCACTACTAATCAATAAAGCTCCTGAACCACACTTCAGAGCAGGAGCCTTGTTTGAATTTCCGAATGAGAACTTTGCCTTGATGGAAAAGTAGGCATAACCTGCCATAACACTGCCCACTGACAATGTTGCTATCGTGAAGATAGCGAAGATATCGGTTGAAGTAACACTGGTCAGGTCGAGAAATGCTGGGAAAAAGCTCGCATAGAAAAGGATAGCTTTCGGGTTGCCCAGGGTTGTTAGCAGGCCTAACAAAAAGCTCGAAAAGATACCGCTACCACTTGACTCTGGTACTTTCTCTTCATTTTTGATGGCCTTTCCTTTGCCAGAAGTGAGTATCAGGTTCACTCCGAGCCAGATAAGGAATGCCGCTCCCGCATATTTAATGATGACAAAGAGGCTACCCATGGCCTCGGCCAATGTGCTTAGCCCTAGTAGAGCCAATAGGATAAATAAATAATCGCCTGCAACAATTCCGGCTGCAGCGATCAAGCCCTGACGCAGGCCTAATGTAAGGCTACGGGATATCACTGCCAACACGCCAGGCCCTGGAATAAGGGCTAGCACCAGCATTGAAGCGAATAAAGCAAAGGAAGCTGAGATAGTCATGTACGTTATCAGTTGGCAATTTTCCCTGCCAGCGATTCTAGCGTTTAACAAATCCTAGGCAACTGTTCTCCGGGTAATCGCTGTAACAAACGGTCACAACCCAGGCTGTTCCGCAGAATTACCTGGGCGTAGCCCTCGCCTTCAACACGACCTATGATTTCGCAAGACGTACCCACGTCAGTTTCCCGCAAGGTTGCGATAGCCAATTCGGAAGCGCTTTCGGGAATGATGGCTACAAAGCGCCCTTCATTGGCAACATAAAGTGGATCTAACCCCAGTATTTCACAGGCTCCCTGCACTGCCTCACTAATGGGGATGCTGCTTTCCTCCAATACAAAGCTCCTGTTGGAACTCTCCGCCAATTCAACTAGTGCAGTAGCCAATCCGCCACGAGTAAGATCCCTCAGGCAGTGGATTTCAACCCCGGCTCGCAACAGTTTGGATACAGCGCCGTTGAGTGGAGCACAATCACTCGCCAGGCTGCTTTCGAATTCAAGGCCTTCGCGGCTGGCCATTATGGAGATTCCATGACGACCAATATCTCCCGAAAGCAGGATCAGATCCCCTCTGCGGATACGACTGGGGTCTATAGATTGATTGCTCTCCAGGACGCCGACTCCACTGGTATTGATGTAGATACCGTCACCTTTGCCTCTTTCCACCACTTTGGTATCGCCGGTAACCAGCTTCACTCCGGTTTTACTGGCTGCTTCTGCCATTGATATCAGCACCCTTTCCAGTATTGCCAATGGCAGTCCCTCTTCCAAAATGAGCCCACAGCTGAGGAACTTCGCTTCAGCTCCTCCCATTGCCAGATCATTTACGGTGCCATACACCGCTAGCTCACCGATGTTGCCGCCGGGGAAAAATAGTGGAGTGATTACAAAGGAATCGGTGGTAAAGACCAACCTATCGGCATCCCAGGGAAGAGTTGCGCTGTCATGGGCTTGCGATACCCAGGAATTATTAAATAATGGCTGGATATAGTTTTTAAGCAGACGCTGCGTCATCTCTCCGCCACTGCCGTGGCCAAGCTTGACGATCTCATCCGTTTTTGTGGGCAACGGACACTGGATGTTCACGGGGTTTTTCCTGTTGGCTGTAGCGATAATAGGCGGAGCAGGCGCCCTCTGAAGAGACCATTGGAGCACCCAGAGGCTGCTCCGGGCGGCACCCCTTTCCAAAGTGGGGGCAATCTTTGGGTTTTTTCTGGCCCAACATAATTTCGCCACTGATGCATTGGTGACACTCGGCAGTGCTAATGCGTATGAGATCAAATTTTGACTTGGCATCCAGTGCGGCGAACGCATCATTAAACACAAGGCCGCTCTGAGGAATCCAGCCAACACCACGCCATTGCTGCGCTGAAACCTTAAAAACTCTCCTTATCAGTTCCTGTGCTTGCCGGTTGCCAGCTTGCTCTACCGCGCGCAGATATTGGTTTTGTACGCGGTAGGCACCCTGCTCCAGTTGGCTGATGCACATCAGGATTCCCTCAAGGATATCAAGAGGTTCAAATCCGGTAACAACAATGGGAATATGGTGCTTCTGTGCGAGTGGCAGGTATCGCTCATAACCGGTGATTGAGCAAACATGGCCCGCTGCGAGAAAAGCCTGCACACGCGATTCTGGTGAGGAGCAAATGGAATCAATTGCTGGTGTAACCAGAAATTGCGACACAAGCATGGAAAAATTATCCAGTGCTTTATGTTGGGCTTGGGAAGCCGCTATCGCATTGGCTGCTGCCGTGGTTTCAAACCCTACTGCGAAAAAGACCACTTCCCTGGATGGATTTTGCTCGGCAATCTGCACTGCTTGTAGTGGTGAGTAGACAATTCTGACATCGCCACCCTGGGCTTTGACTGCAAGCAGATCACTTTCCGAACCCGGTACGCGCAACATGTCTCCAAATGAGCAGAAGATAACTTCAGGTATGGATGCAATGGCAATTGCGCAATCGACCATTTCAAGAGGGGTCACACATACCGGGCAGCCGGGACCATGAACCAGCTCCAGCTCTTTGGGGAGTAGTTGGTCCAAACGATGTCTGACGATCGCATGGGTCTGGCCACCGCAGACCTCCATTAGCGTCCAGGGCTTTGTGGTGACTTTGCGGATTTCTGTAGCTATTTTCCGAATGTTATCGCTTTGGCGATACTCATCAAGGAATTTCATGGCCTCTCCAGGGTGCCTGACTCGTCCAGAGCATCCAGGTAACGAAACACCCGCTCGGCTTCTGCTTCCTGAATCTGGCTGATAGCGATTCCCACATGGACAATCACGTAGTCACCGACTTGTGCATCGGGCACCAGCGATAAGTTGATTTCCCGTGCTATACCGCCGAATCGTACCTTGCCCATGCGTTCCAGCGGCGAGTTGCCGGTGATTGCTTCTACCAGGCCGGGGACCCCCAGGCACATAGTGCTTAACCTCCCAGTGGTTGGCCGGCAGCGGCCATGCAGTGGGCGTAGTACACCTGGCCAAGGGCAATACCTCCGTCATTTGGAGGTACCTGGCTGTGTGAGTGCACCGTAAAGTTGTACCGCTGAAGCAGAGAGGTAACCGTTTCTGTCAGCCGTTTGTTTTGGAAAACCCCACCCGACAAAAAAATTTGCGGCTCAGCAACTTCTCCAGCTACAGACAGGATCATCTGGGCCAGGGTATTGTGAAATGCCACTGCGCGCTGCGGTAAGGATCTTCCTTCATCATAAATTAACGCACTGACACTGGGTGCCCAGTCTAGTTGCCAGCGGTTGCCCCGTTTTTGCAGGTCAAATGGATAGGCATCCCGGCTTTGGATACCGCGAGCCGAGTGCTCCAATGCCTGTGCAGCCTGCCCTTCATAACTGGTATGGCTTCTGAGACCAAGCAGAGCGGCAACAGCATCAAATAAACGGCCGGCACTGCTACATTGTGGGCTGTTTATTTCCCCTTTCAACATAGTGACCAGGTTTTGCCGCTCACCGCGGGAAAAACAACGTTTGATTAAATCGTGCTGCAGGGCCACGAAGCCGGATATTTCGTACAATAGCCCGGCTGCGGACCGTCGTGGTTCACGTACGGCTTTCTCACCACCAGGCAAAGGAAAAGTCCGCAGGCTGGCAATATTTTTGACTTCAGAATCGCCATTCCAGTAAAGGAACTCGCCTCCGCGAACCACACCGTCAATATCATAACCAGTGCCATCCCAACAAATACCAAGTGCGGGGCCACTGTGGTTATGCTCTGCCATACAGGAGAAAAAGTGCGCAATATGATGTTGCACACCGAGTTTTGGGGTTGGCTTACTCAGCGCCCAGCGATGAGAGTTAAAGCCGGGGTGCAAGTCGTGAACCAGGGTATGTGGCTCGCACTGCTGAAAGGCAGTCAGATCCTCGATAGTTTTGTCGAAGCGCTCAACACTGGTGGCGTTCTCCAAGTCACCAATGTGTTGGCTGGAATAGATCCAACCGGAATGAGATAGGGCCACTGTATTTTTTTGATCTGCTCCCAACCCCAAATAAATGGCTGGGTGCTCAGTACTTTCCTGCGTAATTTGTGGGCGCATGAGTGGAAGAGGCGCAAAACCACGGGCTCGGCGCAGCATGACAGGACGATTATCAATCACCCTGAGTACGGAATCATCAAGGTGGCGCAAAATCCCGCGATTATGCATAAGGAAACAATCGGCAATTTTGCCAAGCCGGGTCAGTGCTTCATTATTTTCAGTACAGATTGGCTCATCGGCCAGATTTCCACTGGTAGCAACCAGCGGTGCACCATATGTCTGGACCAAGAGCTGATGTAAAGGCGAAGCAGGAAGCATCACCCCCAATTCTGGGGAATCAGGAGCTACCAGGTTATGTATTCGCTGCCCGGCATCAGCTTTTGCCGCTAGTAGAACAATCGGCCTTTCGGGAGACGTAAGTAAGTCGGCTTCCACTTTGGAAACCTCGCAATCCCGGTGTACGGCTTCCAGTGAAGGATATAAAAGCGCAAAGGGTTTGTGTGGACGCTGTTTCCTTTTACGCAGCTTCTCCAGTGCTGCGCCATCAGCTGCATCTACAAGCAATTGGAAGCCACCAACACCTTTTAACGCAACGATCTGTCCGCTGGATATCTCCGTCACGGCTCGTTCCAGAGCGTGCTCATTTGGAGCCAGCACTTTGCCTGTGCCATCAGATAATTCCAGTTGCGGGCCACATTCCGGGCAGGCATTGGGCTCAGCATGAAAACGGCGATCGGAAGGGTCTGTATATTCTTTGTGGCAACTGTCACAAAGGGGAAATGCAGACATGGTGGTATTGGCCCGATCATAGGGGAGCTTATCGATAATGCTGAAGCGTGGGCCGCACAGGGTGCAGTTGATAAACGGATAGTTATAACGCCGGTCGTTGGGGTTTGCCAATTCGGCCAGGCAGTGATTGCACGGCGCTAGATCCGGAAGGATAAGGGTGGACTTTTCTGCATCCTTTGCACTTGCACGTATCTCAAACCCGCTGTCCCCTTTTATAGGAACGAGTTTGGTGAGGACACTAAGGATTTGACTGTGAGGTGGTTTTTCCTCCGGCACCCTGCGCAAAAACCCCGCTATATTCAGGGGATCGCCTTCTACCTCTAGCCGTACGCCACCACTATGGTTGACCACCCAACCATTGAGTTTACATTCCCTGGCCAAGCGATAGATAAATGGACGGAACCCAACCCCCTGCACCAAACCTGTAATTTCTACTTGCTGGCGTTCATTGTCCATCCTTGGCCTCAAACTGAAGATTCTCCAGGATAATGTCCTGGGCCTCGGCATGATGGATATCAGTGAGTACCTCAATTTCCAGGCGCAAACCTTCCAGGGCGGTACCGAAAATTTCCTGCTCGAAGTGCTCGCGAAGGTGTGTTGGGGAAATATGTGCCAGTGCCCCAAGGCGCAACTTAGCCCCAACAACCTTGCCATCTTCATCGGCGGAAAGTTGTTGAATCTTTTCGATCAGGTTCTTAATCAGTGATTGTTCGTGCATTGCTGACCTCCATTGTCAGCCTGTACAAGTTCAGTGATTTGTTGCTCCGCGAGAACTGCCCCCCTCTTTACTTCAGCCGAGAGGCGATTACCGCAGGTAAAGTTCTCTGCGCATATAGCGAAAATCTCCAGCCGTAGGGGCAGTAGCCGTACATTCTTTCCCAGCTCTATGGCCTCTTTCAGGTTGAAGCCATGACTGGAGGTATTGCAAAAGCTGGGTGCCAGCAAGTCTGCCAATCCATTGGCACGGATTAAATCTCCCTGCTTCCGCCCACTCACTTGAACCGCATCTACCAGACAAACCCGGCGATCTTTCCACTGCCCCAGTAGACCAACCATATCCCCGCCGCTTTCATAGAATTCTGCAGCATGGCCTAGGGATGCTTTTAACTTTTGAAGTAAAAAGGGACCTACTCCATCATCGCTGCGAAAGCGATTGCCCAGGCTGATGAGTAACCAGCGTTCAGAGACTTCCTGGTTGGTCATGTTGCAAATGTAGCTGCAGGAAGTGGGTTGAGCAGGAAATACAGGGGTCATAGTTACGAATGGCGCGCTCACATAAACCTTGTAACTGGTCCTCCGGCAAGTGCATAAACTTTGGCAGCATCAGGCGCAGGTCTTGCTCGATTGTTTTCTGGTTTTGTGAAGTGGGAGCAACAATTTTTGCGTGGGTTATCTTGCCCTGTGCGTTGATGCCGTAGCGGTGGTACAAAAGTCCACGTGGAGCTTCGGTAGCGGCGCAGCCACTGGCCTTCCGTGGTTTGACGGTAAGGTAGGGATGGGCTGGAGGCTGGTAATTCTCGATAATCCGAAGTGCCTCATCGAAGGCATAAAGCACTTCCAGGCAGCGCACCACAATGCTCTTGAATGGGTTGGTGCAGGGCGGCCTAAAATCCAGCTCTTCTGCCACTTGCTTGACCCTAGAAGAGAGGCGGGAATAGTTAAGATTGAAGCGCGCCATTGGCCCGACCAGGTAGGCGCCGCGTTCGATCAGAATACTGTGAAGAGCGGTGCTGTGCGGTACCTGCTCTTCACGAAAATATTGCTCATAGTCACCTGCTGAAATATCCAGTCCCCTACTCGATTGAATGCGACCTTCATTCATCGGGTATTCGTCTGGATTGACTAAGGAAACAAACTCAAACTCCTGGTTGTTTTCCGGGAATGGCAATTTAGCTGACCATCGACACATTTGCTCGGCTAAATCACGAGCGGCCAATAGCTGTTCGCGCAAGCTCTCGAATTGCTCCGGAGTAGGTGTTCGATAGAAGCCTCCAACCCGGACATTGATCGGGTGGACCTCCCGCCCTCCAAGCAGTCGCAGCAGCGCATTGCCTGCTTTCTTTATCTCGAGAGCTTGGCGGACTATCTCCGGGTGATCCTTGGCCATAGCTACAGCACTGGGGTAACCGAGGAAGTCTGGCGCATGCAGCATACTGACATGCAACATGTGGCTCTCAATCCACTCCCCGCAGTAGAGCAACCGGCGCAGGGTCCTTAGCTCTGGCGTGGGCACCAAGTCCAGAGCATCTTCCATAGCATGTAGGGCACTCATCTGGTAGGCCACTGGGCAGATGCCACATATGCGGGCAGTAATGTCGGGAGCCTCAGTGTAATCACGTCCGCGCAAGAAGGCTTCAAAAAAACGCGGAGGCTCAAAGATCTTCAGCTGAACATCGTGCACTTGATCATCATCGTATCGAATAAAGAGCGCCCCCTCGCCTTCAACCCGCGCAAGATAATCAACTTTGATGGTTTTGCCTTTACCCGACACTCTTCATAAACTCCTTTAAGTAGTACGTTTTTTATTCACTTCCAGATTTTCACCTATTTTCTTAAAAGAACCAGCTAATGCATTGTAATTTCTAATATTTTCAATAATTGTTGCTTTGTCTGTACCCAGTTTTTCTGCCCACCAGTGGCAAAGAGATTCTCCATTAGGGTTTTCCTTTGGGCCATAGCAGGCATAGCAGCCACGGTTATAGCTTGGACATAGCGCGCCACAACCTGCATGGGTGATTGGCCCCATACAGGGGGTACCGTGAGCCACCCAGACACAGACATTGCCTTTCAACTTGCACTCAATACAAACGGAGTGTGCAGAAACCTGCGGTGCCCGTTGATTCAAAAATGCACTGATTACTTCCAACAATTGGAGCTTGTTGATTGGGCAACCCTGTAACTCAAAGTCCACCGGAACATGCGCAGAGATAGGTGTGGAATCTTTCAGGGTTGCTATGTAATCAGGCCGGGCATACACAACGGATGTAAATTCAGTGACATCGGCAAAATTGCGCAGAGACTGGATGCCCCCAGCGGTGGCACAGGCGCCAATAGAAACCAGGAACCTGGATTGCTTTCTGACCTTCTGAATCCTTTGTACATCATCAGGTGTGGTGATTGAGCCCTCCACCAGGGAAATGTCATAGGGTCCCTCTTCCACCTTGCTGGACGCTTCCAGGAAGTAGGCAATCTCCACTTCCTCAGCAAGCAATAGGAGTTCGTCTTCACAGTCAAGCAGACTCAGTTGGCAGCCGTCGCAGGAAGTAAACTTCCATACCGCCAGCTTGGGTTTCCCTTTTCGGTTGCTATAAGCCGTGGATCTGGAACCATGCGCGGATATCCTGGTAGCAGAATACGGGGCCGTCCTTACAGATAAAGTTTGGCCCCCATTGGCAGTGTCCGCAGAGACCAATGGCGCATTTCATATTACGCTCCATAGAAAGGTAGATAGCAGATTCAGGAACCCCTTTGCGCAGCAGCACCTGAATGCAAAAGCGCATCATAATTTCCGGCCCGCACAGGAAAGCGACCGTATTGGCGCCGTCGATATCAGAAGCCTGTAGAGGATCAGTAATGACGCCAATATGCCCAGGCCAGGCGTTGTCGCCGTGATCAACAGACATCACCACATCCAGCTTTGTTATCCAGTGTGGAATTTCATCTCCATAAAGAAGCTCTGTTGGGCGACGTGCACCGTAGAAAAGCCGGGCCCGACTGGCCTTCAGTTTCCCTTGCCAAGCCCTGTAAACGACAGGTCGCAAAGGTGCCAGGCCCAGGCCACCTGCTATAAGCAGCAGCTCCTTGCCCTCAATGCCCTGTAGTGGCCAACCTCTTCCAAACGGGCCGCGAACTCCCAGTGAATCCCCTTTCTTTAATCGCTCCAGTGCTCGAGTCACAGTCCCTTGTGCCCGAATGGTATGAACCAACAGACCCTCCTCCACTTCCAGACCACTGAATGAAATAGCAGATTCACCAGTACCAAAGGCATAGAGCATATTGAACTGGCCTGGCCCGTAGACCATGGGTGGTGATGCCGGACTTTCTAGATGCAAGGTGAAGGTTCCCGGGTACTCTTCCTGCCTGTGAATCACCTTGTAGACTTCGGGGATCACGGAGTCGTACCCGGCTCAGGTGGGGTGGAGCCATAGATATCGAGTAATTGAATACGAGCGGACTGCAATCGCTCGGTTGCAATCCGGGCAAAGCGCTTCATCAATTCGAAGCCGAGACGAGGTTCTGTTTCGCACTTTTCCCGCAAGCAGGCGCCACCGAGGCGTATGCTGCGAACTTCCTCCAGAGCACGTGCATCGAAGGCTGAAATGTAAGGTGGAAAGAGCCAGGACCAGCCGAAAATATCGCCGCCATGTAGGGTCAGCAGGCATAAGGCGCCGCGGTTAGGCACAAAGGTTTCTACCGCCACCCGCCCACTGCGGATCAGAAAGAAATGATTGGCCGGCGTATCCTCCTTAGCGAGATGTTCTCCCTCGTGGTAGACGCAGTTTTCCGCACATGAGGCAAGAAACTGCAGATCGCTTTCTGGCAAACCATGAAAGAAAGGGTGTTCATGCAGCAGGTTGGCAATAGTCTTCATGGCTGTTCCAGGTTGCGAATAGTCCTGACTTCCTCTGTCAGGTCGATACCCACCGGACACCAGGTGATACAACGGCCGCAGCCTACACACCCAGAGCTATCAAACTGGTCATGCCAGGTAGCAAGCTTATGTGTCATCCACTGCCGATAGCGTGAGCGCGTGTCTGCGCGCACCGAGCCCCCGGTGATATGGCTGAAGTCCGACGTAAAGCATGAGTCCCAGCGCTCCCAGCGCTCGGCATTTTCTCCGCTGAGGTCTGTAGTATCTTCAACGGTAGAACAGAAACAGGTAGGGCAGGCCATGGTGCAGTTGGCACAGGATAAACACCGTTCCGCCACTTTATCCCAACTGGGGCTCTCAACATTGCGGTACAGTAACTCCTTTAGATCAGAGCTATCGAAGTGACGCGGTCCCTGTCGCATTTGAGTTTCAGCGCTTTCTATGCCCTTCTGTGCCTGCTGCTTCTCCTCTACCGTGGAGGGCTTGAGTGGTAACTGCGCCAGGATCTGCGCTCCTAACTCGGTACCGCTTTCAATCAAAAAGAAGTGGCGCTTACCCTCCAATACTTCTGTCATCGTTAGATCACTGGTAAGAGTCACGGCAGGACCTGTTTGCATAGCCGTGCAAAAGCATGTGGGAGCCGCAGTGGTACAGTTTACTGCTACGGTAAATAGCCCACTTCTTCTGTCTCGATAATTACTGTTGGGGTAGTCACTCTCTATCAGGACACGATCTTGGATAGCAATGGCGTGTAGCTCACAGCTACGCACGCCGAGGAATGCCAGCTTGGGGACGTCCTCCTTGATTTCGATAATTTGAACTTCTTGTTCCTGACGAGAGGATTTCCAAATGGGTCGATGAGGTAATTGCAGGTATTTTTTCCACGAGTGGGGCCCCACGACATAGCCAAAGTAGGCATTGTCCGTACGGCGCTTTACCCGGTAATGCCCCCTTCTTGTTCATCAGTCCAACCTTGGGGTAGATCGGCCGACGAGAGAATCTTGCCATAAGTGATGGCCTTATCGACCAATGTAGGACCATACACCTCATATCCATGCTCGAGGATCGCTTGAATTAAGTCATCCAGGTCGGCAGCTTGTAACAGGTGTTCATAGCTATCCATATTTGCTGAATCAATTTGGCCCAGGTTAGCCATGCTGCCAACTCTCATCTTACTCACCACTGAAGCGAATAGCGCTTAGGATTGCAATTGAGAGTAGATTGATAAGGAACTCAGCTGAACAGCTAATTAGGCGGAGAATGCTTTCAAATCTTTGTCGTTAAAGTTGAAGTGGAGTCACCTCTACAGCATTTCATCCTTAGAGAGTTCCTACTGCTTGTCTGGCTTTCTAGGTAAAATAGAGGTGACACTGGAAGTATAGCGCTGGGTTGCGGAAGTTATCTTTAGGAAGAAGGTCTCAAAAAGCTGGGAATAAAGTTTAAACATATAGGGGTAATCAGCTTAGTAAGAAATTCCTATATTTCTATTGTTCATAGTTAACTAAATAATACTGCTATTGCGAAACTACGATGATATTTCCCGTTCCATCCTGAGTAGTGTAAACAGTATTACCATTAGTAGCCTGGTTGATATTTAATGCATTCGATGCGCCAGCCTGAATGACCACTACAACATTCGATGCTCCAAGCTGGTTAATTGTTGCCGTATTTAGCGAACCGGTTTGGTTGGCTACGACAGAATGAGAACTCCCTACCTGGGTGATAGACAAGGAATTATTTGCACCTTCTTGGCTTAAATAAGCTTGAATATAAGAACCTGTTTGTAAGAGTGAGACAACATTTGTATCACCAGTTTGATTAATCTCAGCAATACCGTTGGAAAGTAGTTCCTGCTCGATTATCGCGGTGTTTGATAGTCCGGTTTGTGTCGTTGAGGCAACGCTGTTAGAAATAGACCTTTGTGACGTTGTTGCGTTATTGCTGTCTCCATCCTGGCTAATTGACAACGTATTCGCTAGACCCAAGGTTTGCAGAAACTCTGCTGAATTGGAGTTACCTTTTTGAGAGACCACCACTTTACCAGAGCTTTCTTTTATCTGGCCTCCTTCTGCACTATTGTTATCCCCATGCTGATTAATTACGATCGTATTGTTTGTTGTCGTTTTCTGAACAACTGAAACCAGGTTCGAGGATTCCTTTTGACTGATTAGTAAACTGTCATTATTTGAATTTACCTGCGAGCTATAAGATTGGTTTCCACTTCCCTCCTGTAAAAAAGTTATTGCGCTGGATACAGTATTATTTTGTAGCGTTTCTGCCAGATTGTCGTCACCAACTTGATGAATTTTAACTGATGCTTCATTACTACTGTTTTGCTCAATGACTGGAATCAAATTACCAGTTCCGCTCTGGGTAGTGGAAATTGTATTATTTAAGCTGTTATTCACTTGATAAGTGGTAACGGAGTTACTGGTCCCGTTTTGGATTAATGTACTGACATTTCCATTTGTATTTGCGCCCGCTTGAATTGAGCTTGCAATATTCTCCCATCCGGTTTGATACAGATCTACCGAATTGTTAGCGGCAAAAACATTTCCATTGAACATAAGTGCGGCTATAGTCAGGAATTGAGCGTGAGATTTCATATTAACGACCTTTGTATAAAAGGGCTTCGTTTGTTCTGGCATGCTTAAAGCAAGCTCTTAAATCTGAAATGCAGCCGAATGGGTAATCGGGCGGGAAATACTTTGTAAATTTCCTTAAGATCGATCAGTAACTTCCATGCCGATTGACGCATAATGGCATTAATTCGTTAGGTATGGAGACAATAAATAAAGATTAGTGCCAGTGGCGCTTGTATGCTGTAGGAAGAAAATCCTATTTACATGAGAAGAAAGTTTGGAAATAAGAAATGACTGATAGGCCGCCCTGGATCCTGTATTGAGCTGGATTGTAGCGCCACTCTCCCTTAGTATTGGGTCAATCTAGGAGGTGGAGGTCCTATTTAATACTGGGCTTAATCAGGAAAAATCAGGGTTCTATTTGAATAGATACCTGGATTATCTTCCTTGTTCAAAATAGGGGTCAGGAGATATAACTTTGAAACAGAGCAGCGATGATATCGCTTATACATCGACGCCCCCATTGGCTAAAGGGTGGCTGCGCTGGTTGTGGGGTGCCCTAGCCTGTTTCTTTTTGATAGTGGGGATAATTGGGGTTATATTGCCGGGCTTGCCTGCAGCCGTTTTTATTGTTCTAAGTGCCTGGGCAGCTTCACGTAGCTCAGAGCGTTTGCATCAATGGATTGAGGATCACCATCTATTTGGGAACCTGATAAAAACCTGGCGGAGCGGCCATATCAGTCGTAGAACCAAGTGGCTGGCAACATTAACAATGCTATTGTCCATGGCCGTTGCCCTTCATCATTTCAGTAATCTCTACTTATTAATCTTTATCGTGGGTGGCATTGGTTGCGCAATGCTTTGGATATGGACGAGGCCTGAACCCAAAAAGTGAACAAGCATTATTCAGTGGCCTTTATAGTTTTTGGTTTCCTAACTTGTAAATGGGATATTTGTACCGAATAGATTGTGACACCTGACTCTTTATGACAAATAAAATCTTCAACTTATTACCATTAGGCGACTACCCCAAAGTAGGTATTTACCTCGTCAAAAACCACTTCAAACAGTATGAATTTGAATAAAAACAACAAAGTTAAAGATTAATGTCTCAATGTGGTTAAATTGGTGTTGTAAGCGGTTGACATTGACGTTGAGAGGAATATCCTCTGCGCCCTTCTGTTGATTGGGACGCCTGGTGTGCCCCGGCGCTCTTTATAATGGAAAAGCATCGAGAAGATCTGGCTACAAGAGCAATTTAATAAACTTTGCTCACTAGGCAATAACAACAAGGATGTTTTATGCAGGATGTGTATCAGGCAACGGAAAATTCTCTCAGTGATGAAACATATATCTATAAATCCAGTTTCACCTGGAAGATATTGTTTTTTTGCTGCTACCTATTGAAATCTTGTCTCAATATGAAGCATTCGTTCTGAATGAATACAATCAATCGGTTTGGTGGTTGATTGCCAGCTTCATTATCTATAGCACCTATTTTGTTGGCTTTTATGGTTTGGCCTTTGCAAGGCGAATCGCCACACCGAGATTTTGGGGTTCTTTCTGCCACTCATAATGGTGACAGACATTTATGAAATAGGGACGGTAGTTGCCACTATGAATATGGCAGTGTTGAGAAACCAGTTAATCCTGTTGTGTATTTCCCCAATTGTACTTTTTTTGTGGTTTATTATTTTTAGGTATCGCAAAGTCCTACGATACATGAAGTAAAAGCCAGCGCGTATAGTCACAAATGTCTTAGTGATTACATAGCTGGCTATTATTCAATAATAGAAACGTGGCACAAAGCTATTGCAAGTGCGTTCCCATATTGCCGGTGCCAAGTTGAGTAACGCTGATTGATTCATTTGTACCAGATTGCACGGCTGTTTCCATATTGGATGTGCCAATTTGTGTAACTATAAGACTGCTGCTAACAGTACCATTCTGGGAAAGGCTGACATCATTGAGTTCACCAATCTGATTTGCGATTAGCACACTAAAAAAGACAGAACCTGATATGCCTTGATCCACGTCTGCTGTATTTGAGGTTCCAGTTTGAGCCAAGGACGCAAAACTAGAAAGGGTTGTTAATGGCACATTTTCATTGCCCTGATCCAGGTCGGCAAAGTTAGAGGTCCCAGATTGAATAATCTGGCTTGTCGAGGAAGTTGTTGCCTCCTGGTCTACGCGTCCAGTGTTTGAATCTCCAGTTTGCACCACTACCGCCACACTGGAAACTACGGCACCCTGATCGCCCTCCTGTTCTATATTCCCAAAGTTTGATGTGCCATTCTGGTCAATGATTGCAATACTGGAAGTAACGACTTCATCCTGTTCCATGGAAGCACTGTTTGAGCTACCGACCTGGGATACTGATGCCAGGCTTGTGGTTACATCCCTGTCCTGGTCAAAATTTACAAAGTTTGAATCACCGATTTGATTCACAATAGAGATACTACTATCCACCCTTTGAAGCTGGTCTAGAAATATGTCGTTGGAATTGCCTTGCTGATTGATAAGGATAATGCCTCCGTTTATATCGTCATTTTGATTTACGACTGCACTATTCATTTCGCCACCTTGGATAATTGTGGCTGAGCTCAACGTGGCATCACCTTGCAAAAAATCCAGGGTATTGTTGTTTCCAGCCTGAGTGGCAATTACTGTACTGGTAGTTGTGCCATCTTGCTGAGTAGACGTTACTGTATTCAGTGAGCCAATCTGGGTTAGGAAGGCAGAACTTCCGTTAGTGTTGGTTGTTTGGGTTGCGGTAGAGGTATTGCTATTACCAATTTGGGTTTGAACAATAAGATTGTCGTGGACTGTTGGATCACTTTGGTCAGGATTTGCAGTATTCCCGTTTCCTTGCTGTATAACAATGGAAGTATTGTTGTTCGCTATAGCATTATTGCCAACAATCACTAATAGCGCTGCGGCTATTGATGTTAACCTTTTCATGACAAGTCCTTTTACTTCATTAACTCTCAGAGAGAAAGCTGGCTAACAATTTGGAGTAGTCAGCTGTTACGGAGACCCTTTCCAGGGATCACCCGAAACTATTGCAGGTTTGTACCCGTGTTTCCTGTACCAATTTGGATTGCAGTGATTGACTCATTGGAGCCAGCCTGACTGGCAAGGTAATCATTAGAGGTTCCAAATTGGGAGGCTAGGATACTGCTTGAGTTTGTATCGTTTTGACCGATAACAGAGGTGTTCATAGCTCCAGACTGTAACAGAATTAATGTGCTGAAAAATGCTGAGCCACTTGTCCCCTGATCTACATCAGTTTCATTCAGTGAACCTAATTGGGTAACAGAGGCAAAACTGGACACAGCTTCAGAGCCAGAAAAATCTTCACCCTGATCAAGTCTCGCAAAGTTGGAGGAGCCTGATTGAAATAGTAGCCCTGTGGTTGATATAAGTGCTTCCTGGTCAATATCTGCGAAGTTTGAATCACCAAGTTGGATAACTGAGCCAAAACTAAATGAAATGTCCTCTTCCTGCTCATTAAATGCAGTATTGTTAGTTCCTACTTGCTGAATTGAGGCAAAGCTAGCAGTAATAGTCTCATCTTGCTCCATATCAGCCATATTGGATGAACCAAATTGATTCACTAAGGCGGTACTGAATACGACATCCTGATCCTGCTCAAAGATGGTGGAGTTTGAGTCTCCCACCTGATTTACTACCGAAAGACTGAGATCAACTCTTTGTAGTTGCTCCAGAAAGACAGAGTTTCCAGAACCAAATTGGCTAACAAAAACCGCGCTTGCTGTGATGTCTTCTTGTTGTATCATCGTTGCGGTATTGGAATTACCACTTTGTATAATAACGCCAACCGTTTGAGAAATATTATTATTCTGGCTTGCATCCGCTACATGGTTATCCCCAAATTGATTGACAAGAATTAAACTACTATCGGTTGTGTTTTCCTGCGTGGTAGTTACAGTATTCATAGAGCCAACCTGAGTAAGGATGGCGGCACTGTTGGTTGTGCTTGTCGCTTGGGTTGCTGTGGAGGTGTTGTCATCCCCAATTTGGGTTTGAACAATCAGGCTATTGCTGACAGTAGGATCACTTTGATCGGGAGTTGCGGTATTTCCATTACCTATCTGGTTAATAATGGAAGTGTTGGCGACTGCAATATTGCCAACAGCGAATAGTACTGTGGCTGCGATCGGTCTTAACGTCTTCATAGTAACTCCTTTTACAATATTTTGACGCTAATAAAGGGGATACCAATCCAAAGGGGTGGACTGACCGGTGAATTGGGGCTGGTGGTAACTCCAGATTCTGAATTCAATCAGGAATAGAGCTTTCAATGGATGGGTGGCTCCCGTAACTGCTAACTTCTTGAGGCATTAGATTTGCTCAAAGCCGCACGTACAGCAGAACCATTGCGAATTTGTTTATAAATCGTGCAGTAAGCCTGGACGATCTCACCTCTTCCGACCATGGGAAAGAAGGGCCGTTTTACTGAGAAAAAAGCCTGGAGTTTGGCAGTTAACCCCCTTGGACACAGCTTGACTCTAAACCCTCTCCAAATAGCTATGCGCATGTGGTGAACGGATGGTGATTGGTGGGTCAGCCGAGGAATTTGTCCATCCAATCAACTTGCTGTATAACCATACAGTTTTTTTGTTGCCCATATCCCCATGACTGTCGCCGTAGAGCTTCCTGCTGATTACTACTTGACCAACTTCTTAACCTTGATGAAGTTTGTCACAGCCCGTTATAAATCATTGCTGTCAGCAGGAGAGGATCAATTTTACGAGCGCTTTATGTCACTTGGCATCAGTGGCCAAAAACTATATGTAAGACTTTTGTCTCGCAAAGGCGCCCCCTCATCAGCTGGGGCCTTGTTCCGTCTCAGTAAATTGCAATATGCAGAAATAGAAGATCTGGAGCATGCATGTCGGGAACTGGAGGTAAGTGGATTATTGCGACTAAACCCTCAGATATCTAACCAGGAGTTGTTACCTCTTTTCACCAAGCCTGAACTATTCAGAGCGAGTAACAAGCCTCTACCAAAAGCACTTAAGCGAGCTGACCTGATAGCTGCCCTCATGGAACATGGCGTGGATTCTGGAATACACAAATTACTGGCCGCTGATACCTTATTAGCTGTTCAGCACGCCAGTTGCTTTGAAACCTTCAAGCTTTGCTTCTTTGGCAACCTTAACCAGGACCTGACAGATTATGTTCTGCGGGATCTGGGGCTTTTCCGTTACGAAGATTATCCATTGGATCTACAAAATCTGCCTTTCCAGAACCGGGAACAGATAGATCAGCATTTGAACTATTACCATTGTCTGGATCTGGCCGAACAGGCGTTGACGGGCGAGACATCTGATATCGTCACCCTGGCAGAGCAGCTGCCATCAGGAATAACGGGGGATACAGCGCTTCACCGGCGCCTGGATCGCCTGCGTTTAAAACTGGCCCGTCAGCTAGAGCGTATGGGTGAACTAGCGGCAGCAGATCGGCTATACAAAATGTGCCAACGGCCACCAGCTAGAGAGAGGCGCGCACGTATTGCAATTAAGAATGGCGATACTGGCAAAGGGCTTGGACTTTGTCAGCAGATTCTTGAAGCACCTCTGGATGAAGCAGAAAAAATATTTGCCGAGAGTTTTGGCCACCGTACAGCCAAAGGCCTGGATTGCGCTAAAGAATGGCCAGCGCCGAAGCGCTATCGCCCTCCTACGGAAACGATAGTCCTGCCCCAGAGTCCTGAGCGAGTAGAGATTCAGGTTGCCTTACATCTGGAACAGTTGTCAGAGGGCAATTGTTACTATGTTGAGAACTGCTTGCTAAACGGCATTCTTGGTCTCTATATCTGGGACATCTTGTTTGCATCGATACCAGGGGCTTTCTTTAACCCCTTCCAGTCTGCTCCCAGTGACTTCAGGACAGCTGACTTCTATCTTTCCCGCCGTACCCTACTTGATCAGAGGTTGGCTGAACTGGATAAAGATACCCTGCGAGAGAGGGTATGGTGTAGCTATCGCGATAAGTGGGGGATTTCCAATCCGCTGGTTGCCTGGGATGCTCTGCCCAAGGAATTGGTAACTACCGCAATGGAAAGAATACCAACCTCCCATTGGCGCTCCCTCTTCCAACGGATACTGAGTGATATTGCCCATCACCGCAATGGACTGCCGGATCTTATCCTGTTTCCTGCAGCTGGGGACTACGAACTGATAGAAGTGAAAGGGCCCGGAGATCGGCTGCAACAAAACCAGCAACGCTGGCTTACATTTTTGCCAGCCAGCGGGTGCCCCATAGGGTAATTCACGTGGAGTGGCAATAGTCTTGAATGAAGCGGCCATAGAACTCCACTCAACGACAACCATTAGTGCTACTAAACAGGCCTCGTTCCTGCGCCTTTCGGTTGGTGAGCTGGTCGCATTTTCCTGTCGAAGCGGCGACCTGATTAATGACGCAGGTTCCGGCCCCTCCGCCCAAGAGGGCATTCGCACACACCAGAAACTGCAAAAGAAGCGCCCCAAAGGCAGTGAAGCTGAATATCCATTGCAAGTTCAAGTACGATGTGAAGGCTATGATGTGGTTCTTACTGGCAGGGTGGATATCTTTCACCCGCAGGCAGATCTGCATACCCCTGAACAGATCGATGAGATCAAAACCACTTACTGCCCTCCTTCCAAATTACCAGAGGCTATTCGGCAGTTGCAGTGGGCTCAGCTAAAAGTCTACGGATTCTGTTACTTGTTCCAGCAAAGGCATGGGCAAGGAGGCACCGGTGAGGGCAGCGATCGTGTGGCACTGCAAATGCTCTGGTACAACCTTAAAGAGAAGAAGCCTTACCCGGAATTGCAGGAGTTCAACTGGGAAGCACTGGAGAGTTTCACCCTCGCTGCGCTTGCAGATTATATCCAATGGCACAAGAGCTGGCAGGAACATCGTCAACAGGTGGCTACCAGTGCCCAAGCCCTGGCATTCCCCTTTCCCAAGTATCGGCCAGGCCAACGTCAGCTAGCCGTAGCCACCTATCGTTGTTTGAGAGATGGTGGCGAGTTGGTCGCAGAGGCGCCCACGGGAATCGGTAAAACCATCAGCACCCTATTCCCTGCCATCAAGGCCCTGGGAGAAAAGCAGCTAGACCAGCTGGTTTACCTTACTGCAAAAAACTCAGGACGGCAGGTAGTCAGGGAAACCGTAGAGAGCCTACATAAGCGTGGCCTAGAGTTATCCCTGCTGGAAATACAGGCCAGGGAAAAAACCTGTGCCTGTAGTCTTGGTATGTGTAGCCGCGACCAGGAGGGTGTTTGCCCACGCACAATAGGTTTTTTTGACCGATTGCCGGCTGCGCGCAAGAAACTTCTAGGCTCACCTCTTCTCTCTCCGCAACTGCTGGCAAAAGTCGCAGAAGAATTGCAGCTGTGCCCCTTCGAGCTGTCCCTGCAAATGCTGCCTTGGGCAGACCTCATAGTATGCGATTTTAACTATGTATTTGATCCCCTAGTGCGACTGACGGCTCTACAGGAGCAGAGCCAGCGCCGTGCGCTACTTATGGATGAAGCCCACAATCTCAGTGACCGCGCCTGTGATATGTACAGTGTGACCCTGAGCCGCAAGGAAACCCGCCGTGCCGCGGCAAGCTGTAAAGGAAGTCACCCCAAGCTGCAGCGCAGCATCCAGGCACTGGTGAGGGCGATTGACCGGTGGGTTAAACAGCTTAGAGATCCTGAAGCCACCAACAAAAGCCACGCTCAATTAAACAAATCAGGCTCCGAAGTGTGGGTGACTTCTCTCACATCGCCAGAAAACCAGCCGGTGACCGTTTCCAGGGCAGCCCATAAAGTGCTCTTAACAGTCAGTGAGCTATGGGAGAGCTCTCAATCGCCGCCAGAGGAAATTAGCGAATGGCTAAAGTCCATTTACCGCTATGTATGTATTGAGCAAGACTTATCTGAACAACATCAAGCTCTCACTCGGGTATTTGACGCGGGCACGCCCTGGCAGGAGCAGCAGTTCAAGCTGCTTTGTTTGAATGCCGCTGGGTATATCCAGCAAACTATTCGCCAGTTTCATGGAGTTATCTTATTTTCTGCCACCTTGCGCCCGGCAAATTATATCTTTCAGCAACTGGGGGTGAACAGCTCGGCTCCATACATGAAGCTACCCTCTCCCTTTCTTCCATCACAGCAAGGCGTCTTCCTCTGTCCATATGTTGATACCCGCTATAAATCACGTAATCAGGCTACAGAAAACTTGGTAGAGATCATCGCTCGTACTTACCAGGGCCATCCAGGTAACTATCTGGTGTTTTTCCCCTCGTACCGATTCCTCCAACAAGTGGCAGTCGCATTTAAGCAAAGCTTTCCTGAAGTGGATTTATTGCAGCAGGAACCTGGGGCCAGTGAAAGCCAGCGCGCAGCATTCCTGGCAGCCTTCACTGAAGGTTCCCGTACTTTGGGCTTTGCAATTATGGGGGAGTTTTTGGAGAAGGCGTAGACTATGTGGGTAATAAACTGATCGGTACCATCATTGTGGGTACCGGCCTGCCACAAGTTAATGAAGAGCAGGAGTTGATCCGCAAGGGTTTTGATGATGGAACCCCAACCACGGTGGGTACTGGTTTTGATATTGCCTACCGCTATCCAGGGTTAACCAGGGTTTTGCAAACAGCAGGGCGAGTAATTCGCTCAGAATCGGATCGTGGAGTGATTGTCCTGGCTGATTATCGCTTCACTGACAGGTTTTATCAGTCACTTTATCCGGAACACTGGAATCTCGAAATATGCAGTAACGGTACAGCACTTTCGAAAAGTCTGGAGGCTTTTTGGAATAGCTGGCTGAAATAGGCAGTTTCACGAAAAAACTGGGGCAAGTAAAACCTTGCCCCAGCCGATCAGGACTAGTTCACACTTTTTGAGTGGTAAACAATCGCTTGCCAGACGTTCTGCTGCCCGCCGATGTAGTTCTCAAAGGTGGGGTTCTTGATATAGTTCCAGGCAACTTTACCGTTACCCAGATACATTGGCTCATCCAGTCCGCCCCACCCGTAATCGGTGAGTTTTACCGGCCCCTCGAGCACATTCAAATCCGCATCAATCTCCATCACATAGTAGGCTTTAGGTACCAGCATACGCATGGCCTCGCCTTTCTTGTTATAGCTACGATTGTATGGAAGGTTATCGGAAATACACTGGAATTGTGCATAGCCAAACAGGTAGCGTCCATTCTTCAGGTCGACCAGTTGCGGGTCGCTAATCTGGCAATCTGAGTCTTCAGCCAGCCATTTGATGCCGACCCCCTCAATATTGCCTTCCCAATCAACCTTGGCGATACCCACGCGAGTTAAGGAAGATTTATCCAGGGCGCCGCCAGAATAGAGTCCTTGCCTTGGTATCAGTGAATAGTCACCCTCATCATATTCGATTTCCTCGAGATACGAGAAGAAGCAATTCTTATTGGCCTTATCAGCACATTGATCATCAAAGGGACCATCTCCACTGGTATCAATACCGAGTGTATCCTGTAAGAACCTATCCATATCCTCATCTTCGATGTACTTCGGTGAAACGATAACAGATAAATTAGTATTAGCATCAACTGGGACTACTGTGTGCCCTCCCCCGTTGGAAATCATTGCACTTGTTGTAGGAACCACGTGATTGTAGGTGCCTTCAAGGACTGAGGAGCCATCATCTTCCATTTTGATAGCAATTGCATTCAAGCCAGGAGAGGGATGATATTTATTCCCATCACTGGTACAGAGCGCACCAAACATTTCGTTGCCAGGGTTATAGAAAGCCCGGATATTCAGTACATGACCATGTCCACATAGCCAATACCACCCCCTACGCTCATCCCCCGTCATGGTCATTGACCAGTCATCCCGGTCGATCACTGTAAGTCCCGCAGAATAGTGAGAACCGCTAACCAGTACTCGAGCAGTCACGGAAAATGCATAACTGGTTCGTCCCTTACTGTCATCCTCAACATATAATAGTTCTTGGGTGCCAAGATGAGTGCCACCATGCATTTTATTAACGACGTAAGCATCAGGTACTTCGGACAAAGGCTTGTTATCCCACTCCATCAGCCAAATCTGATCGTTATACTTTTTCTCATTATCGGTACCTGCAACAGCGTCAAGATTGTCCTCAATCTTCATCCAGCCAATACCGTGCTCTTCAATTAGATCTTTCTTAACATCGTATCGCTCACTAGCCTTATATTCTGTGTTACACAAAACAGCAACCCTGGAGCAGTCTGCGCTAGCTGTTATACCGTGAGACTCATAACACTGTTTCAGAATCGTGGTATTGCCAGTTTGATCAAAACTTGAAGTTTCAGGGTTGTATTGGAGTTCATAGACGGAGCCATAGGTTGGATTTGAGGCACTTTGTCCTTCAGATAAGGTCGTGGATACAAACATCCTAGGCTTATCTGTATCAGTCGCGCAGGTCGCAGTGTAGCTACGAATAGGGATATCGATATTTTCTTCATCTTGCTCACTATCTGTTCGGCCAATATAGTGTGCAAGCTGGTAAACTTCCCGGGCGTTTACCATTGCATCAGGCAGGGTGATATCTGTAGCAGTTATTGTGGCAAACCCCAGATCGGAAGTAGAAACATCTCCGACCGTTACGGTTGAGGGATCATTATCTGGAAGCGGAGTGTTACTCCCAGTATCGCCGGACCCACTACCATCTCCCTGGTCTCCGCTACCCTGATCACCACCATTGTTGCTGCCACCATCCCCTACGGCTGGTGTCTCAGGTTCGGAGTCTGAAGAGCCCCCACCCCCTCCACCGCAAGCTGCCAACGCCGCGGTTAATGCCAGTACCAATAATTTCTTGCTAAATAACTTGTCCATAAACGCCTGAAGTTCGTGTTTTTTTGATTTTGAAGTTAGGTGGAGATTAAGAGATTAGTTCCAGTAAGTCGCGAAATGAAAATACGAAAAGAATTTTATTTTTTCGTGAATAATTTTCTGTGTCGCATTTAAAAAAATGAAGAAACTAAAGCCTGCCTATATCGGTGCTTTTCTGACGATATTTGTCACCTATATACAAATTGGGTGAAAAATACACTCCGCTAACAAAAAGACTCATGAAAGCAGCTGATCATACTCGCGTA
The DNA here is from genome assembly GCF_030012965.1 of Microbulbifer sp. MLAF003. Classification (NCBI taxonomy): domain Bacteria; kingdom Pseudomonadati; phylum Pseudomonadota; class Gammaproteobacteria; order Cellvibrionales; family Microbulbiferaceae; genus Microbulbifer; species Microbulbifer sp. MLAF003. The sequence continues at coordinate 2,376,058 of NZ_CP120232.1, read as the reverse complement.
GCTACTTTCCAAAGTTGACTTAAAGGGATTCCAATTTTGATTCTTACCGAGTAACCGGTAAGCTTAATGGTCAGACAATAAGCATTTAGTGATGGATCTAATAAGCACTTAGTAATGAAGGGATCACAATTGCCTCACTTACTGAAGTAAACTTTGCTCAGTAAGTGAAGCGCTATCACTCCTAGATGTATTTTTGTACTGCCCAAAAGAAAGTAACAAAGGGATTAAGATTAGGGTAATCGGTGTAGCAAATAGCTCCCCGAATACCAGGGATATAGCCGCTGGCTTTAAATATTGGGCTTGCTCGCTGGTTTCGGCTAATAAGGGTAGCAACCCACAGATAGTAGTCACCGTAGTTAAGAAAATTGCCCTTACGCGACTTTTCCCAGCTTGAAGTAGCGCTGTTTTTACTGGTACGCCCTGCGCGTAGAGCTGATTAAATCGGCTCATTAAAACCAGGGAATCGTTAATCACTACCCCAGTCATTGCCATCATTCCAAACAAGGATAATAAGCTTACTGGGAAGCCCAACAGGCCGTGTCCAATAATTGCCCCTGCAAAGCCCATTGGAATCACCGACATAATAATCAAAGGTTGCCAATAGGATTTTAGTGGTATCGCCAACAAAACGTAGATAAGTAAAAGCGTCAGCAACATGGACTTTTTAAATCCAGCCTGTACTTCTACTATTTCGGCGAATTCACCAACGGCTTTAATTTGGACACCCGGATAAAGGCGCTCCAGTTCTGGCACCAGCTCTTCTTTTAACCGCTCCCAGTTGTTTTCCGGTGAACTGACAGAGCGATTCTGACGCCAATAGATACTGACCACTTCATCGCGATTACGTCGATAAATAACCTCGGGTTCACGCTCGTACTTAAGCTGGGCAATTTCGCCTAAGCTTACATAGCTGTTGTTATCCAGGTTAATAGGTGTAGCTTTTAACTGCTCAAGTGTTTTAGTTTCTGTTTGAGGAAAGCGAGCCAACACTAGAGTTTCTTCACCTTTATCCAACAGGCGATGTATCTCAATCTGGCCGAATGCTCCCCCTATCAGCACTGCCAGATGACTTTGATCAATTCCCAGGCTGGCTCCCCGCTCATTGACCGTAATTTTCAGCTGTCTTTTGGCAAGTTGGCTATCATCGTATACATCGTTCACACCGGGTAACTCTGCGAGTAGAGCCTTGAGGCGGCCAGCCACTTGTTTCGCCTGATCTCGATTGCTGGCAGACACCGCAATGGCAGTATCCCCCGCCGGCTCTTCCGTAAGGCTAAACTTCACTGCATAGCTTCCCTCCAGGATACCTGTTTGCAGCCGCAGCTCCTCTAAAAAGCGGTTGCTCTCTACTCTGGCCAGGGCATCATGTGTTAATTCCGCTGTCAACTCTATGGTCTTGGTGCCTTCCTTTGACACGATATATTTGCTAACAGGTGACTCCGGCAACCCATACTCCTGTTGCAACCTATTTGCGGTGCGCTTGATGGCCTGTTCAAGTTGATCGGTATTACGTTCCGTTAAAGTATTTGCAGCTCCATGCTGCATAGTGACTTTAACCGTGGCATAGCGTCCGGGAATTTCAGGGAAGAATACTGAGGCGATATGCCCCTTGAACATAGCGCCATAGGCCAGCAGCAGAAAGGTGGCAAATAGACTAATGCTTATTTTCCGGTTTGCCAGGCTCAATGACAAAAGCGGAATATATATCTTATCCGAAAATCGATTTAATAAACGGTTACATTTCTCTCTGGCAATCTCAATCCATCGTTTTATTGCGCCACTAGTTTGAGCATGTGTATTTGGATAGCTTAAATGCGCAGGTAATATAAATTTGCTCTCAATTAATGAAAATATCAGTGCAAATATCACTACAGCAGAGAATCCTGACAGCACCTTTGCCAACTCATTTTCAATCCATAGCATCGGTGAGAAGGCCGCGATTGTAGTCAATACGCCAAAAACTGTGGGCACGGCTACGGCTTCAACCCCCTTCCAGGCAGCTTCTTTGGTGTCAGTTGTATTTTGTCTCGCCTGGTGAATACTTTCACCGACCACAACGGCATCATCTACCAATATCCCCAGTACCAAAATCATACCGAATAAAGTGATATCGTTGATGCTGTAATCCAGGGAAGGAAAACCCATCAATGTAATCGCACCAGCCAGGGATATGGGAATACCTAAGGCAACCCAAAAGGCCAGCCGCGTATCTAAAAAAAGCACCAATAGCAATAAGACGATTAATAATCCCTGCAAGGCGTTGGAACTTAGCAAGTCTAATTGCTCGGAAATATAGGGAGACATATCCGCCATTACATCCAACTGCATGTTCCTGGGTAATGTCGATTCCAATGATTCTAATACTGATTTTGTGGCTTCATGGATATGAAACAGGTTGTCTTTTTGGCTGGTGGATACCATCAGTGCGACTGCAGGTTGCCCTTGATATCGAACAATACTGTCGGTTTGCTCATAATCTCGCTTAACAGTAGCGATATCACTGAGTCTCACTCGTGCCGTCGATGTAGTGATAATGGGGATATTCCTCAGTTCCGCCAAGTTGTCAGCCAGGGAACTGCCCTGCAGCACAATATTTCCATTGGCCGTTCTTAATTCACCACTGCGATATTCCACTGACCACTGGCGAATACGTTCCGTTAGGTTCTCAAGAGACAAACCGTAGCGTTGAAGTTTCCTGAGGTCTGGCTCTATAGCCAATAGTTGCTTTCTTTTCCCCAGATTTGTCACTTTGGAAATAGCAGGATGTTTCTTAAGCACTCGCTCTACTCGTGAGGATACCTGCTGAAGCGAATCATTATTGTCACCACCGTAGACCATGACAAACGCCGCAAGATTCGTATATTCACTGCGATAAATACGCGGCCGCTCCGCCAATGCGGGAAAGCCTTCGATACTTTCAACTTGATTGCGAATATCTTCAATCAAACGATCCAGCTTCACATTAGTATTTTTTTCACTACCAATGAAGCGTAACCTTTGCTTGATTGGCTGGTTATGCGCTTTATTCCTGCAACACCACTAATAGCTTCCTCAATACGCTGTGTAATGCTCTCATCGACCTGGCGGGCAGTGCCGCCGGGGTAGACAACGGAGATTTCGACTTCCGTAGGTGGAATTTGTGGAAAGCTTTCCACCCGCAGATTTTGAAAGGTCAGCAAGCCTGCAACCAGAATGAAAGCCATGAGAAGGTTAGCGGCAACTGGGTTATCCAGGAACCAGCGTGAGAGTGTTTTCATTTCCAGGCCTTAGTGGATAGTCATTGCAACCGCTTGACCTTCTACAAAGTTGGTCAAAGGAAAGCGAATAAGCTGACGATTCTGGTGGGGTCGATTCTTGTAACGAAATAGAACCGAATCCGGCCGCATATCCAGTAGCTCTATCTCTTCCAAAAGGAGTGATTGTTCAGAAACGCTCCATACTTTCCCATCTTCTGTAAGAACCGATGCCGGTGCACTGACAACATAGCTCTGCGTGTTGCCTCCAAACACTACATCAACCTGCTGATCGGCGAGCAAGGGAATTTCGCGCTGAAAGGGGTTAGCCACTTGCAACATAAGGCTGCGCTGGCGGGTGTCCGCATCCATGATTGGGCTTAGGTAACGGACCGAGGCCTGCCATTGTTGTCCGTCAGGCGCCTCTATAGTGATTTTGCAGGGATCTTGCTGAAGGCCGTTTAACCGCTGCCAAGTCTGCTCAGAAAGCTCAACTTGGATATCCAGGTACTCACTGGCTGCTACTCGAAAGAGTACATCCCCCTCATTTATCCATTGGCCAGGATGGATTAAATCGGCAATAATCACCGAGTCAAAAGGCGCTTTAATTTGTGTATCAGCCAACCTCTGCTGTGAGGATGCGAGAGCTCCCTTCGCCGCTTCTCGATTTGCCTCTGCGGCTTTGACATGCGGCTCCAGTCGGCCAAATGATGACTTCGCTTTATCCCCTCGTTTTGCCACGTATTGACGCGTGAGTATCTCGGCCAAGTTGAGTTCAGCCTCTGACACTCTGGCTTGAGCAGCACTGAGCTCAGCCTGATAAAAAGTATCCTGTAGCGACGCCAGTATTTCTCCTTTCCTAATGAGATTGCCCGGCATTGCGTGGTTAGCAATATGGGTGACACGCCCGCTGACTGAGGCGATAACTTCAGTCGCCCAGCGGGGTTGTGTTATGCCTGTTGTTTTGACTTCAAGCTGAACATCCGCCGGTACTGCCTCCACGACAGTAACAGTAAGGCCAAACTCTTTGGGCTTCTCCACCATGGCTGCTGGCTGTTGCTCAACCATAAGCCACAGCCCCACCAAGACCAGCAAGCTGGTGGCAGCAATACCTGCAGCCCGCCGCTTTAACCAGATTCCCGCAATTTTCATCATGCCTAGACAACTTACAAGTTATGGAACACACTTGCACCATAAATTGTAAGGCATTATGATACAAGTATGTTCCATAAAGTTCGGGTAATAAATCCATGACTGATCACCTAGATGCGCGTATTCAGAAGTCACAAACTGCGATCATGAAGGCAGGTATGGAACTCCTGAGTAAAAATAGGGAGGCATCCTTTAGCGATATTGCCCGGGCGGCCGGAGTTGGGCGCACTACCCTTTACCGTCTTTATGACACGAGAGAAAAGCTGATTAAGGCGGTTGCGATTCACTGCCTGGAGGCATTTGATAAAGCGACCGAACACTTGGAAAGCGAGGCTGAATCGGCTCTGCAAGCCTTCCACCTGATGTTTAAAGCGATTTTTCCGCTGTCGGCCGAAATGGAGTTTTTAATGAAGTTGGGAGACTTTGATGAAGATGACCCAGAGCTCACCGCTATCTATGAGAAACAAGAGAGTGAAATCGCGACATTGGTGGAATACGCAAAATCTGAAGGCAGCCTGCCCAAGAAACTTCCTACTTCCTGGGTGGTAAACCTGATAGAGGGGCTGCTTTATACATCCTGGCTAACAAAAAATGCAGAATCCATAGATCACGATACGCTGGCCGATTTAGCGTTTCACACATTTTGCAATGGCGTTGCTCGTTAAGCATTGAGAGAGTTGTTAAATGACTCAGCCAGTTACCACTGTTTCAAAATCAACAGATGATGATTATACGAAAGGCAAGCACAAACATTCTTTACTTTCGATTTTTACCCGATTTAAGTGGCGAGTATCTCTGACCCTATCGCTGGTCGTTATTGAAACACTCCTCGAACTACTTTTTCCACTTGCCATCGGCTGGGCTATCAATAGTCTATTAGAACAGTCCTATGATGGCATTTATTTATTGGCAATCTTGGGCACTATCTCTGTCCTCATGGGAAGTGCTCGAAGATTTTACGATACACGAATCTATGCACATATTTACCAGGTAGTTACGTCGGAAATGGTGGCCCGTGAAAAAGCAAAAAGGCAGTCGGTGTCGACTATCACTGCACGCTCCAGTTTATTAACTGAAATTGTCGAATTCTTTGAAAATAGCCTGCCAGAAGTTATTACCGTTTCTATTGGTATGGTGGGTTTGCTCATTATCATCAGCGCTATCAATCTCAACGTCTTTCTGGCTTGCCTGGCAATTCTCGCTTTGATTATCCTGATCTATTGCGTAATCGGAAATACCAATTACCAGCTGAATGAATCTTATAATAATGAGCTGGAATATCAGGTTGATGCGCTTAAACAACCAAATGTTGAGCATGCAAAAGCCCACTTCCGGCGCCTTATGCGGTGGAATATTGAATTGAGCGACCTGGAAACAGGCACCTACTTTATATTGTGGACTGGGATAGTCGCTTTGTTTGTTTACGCTCCCATAGCGGCAATCGATGAGGGCCTGGTTAATTACGGATTAATAGTTGCCTTATTGATGTACGTTTTCGACTTTATCGGGAAGGTCTCTGCGTTACCACTCTATGTTCAGCAGGTTATTCGTTTGAAGGAGATTTCTAATCGGATTGGATCATAAGAAAAAGAGGCGGGAATACAGTGTCTCGCGACTGGGAGTATGAATTAGAGTCAATTTTTATTCTTGCCTTAAAAGCTGCTTCAATTAGTCGAATAGGAATCCCTGTACTCCAATCACTTAAACGAAAGGACCACTAGACAATTGTTATCTAGCAGCAAGTGTGAAACTCGCTACTACTTGTGCAACACACCCCAAAATACTGCACCCTACCCCTATTACCCTAGTACTGACACCTTGATATTTAAATGTTTTTCAACTAGGCAGCTTGTCATCCGGGCACAACATAGTGTGCCAATTGAATCATAAAGCACCATATATAGTGATCCAGATCAAGCACTCCTCTCTTGCACTTCTTTAAGCTTCCCGCACAATCTGTGAAGGAAGGCCCATGACAAGTACCACTACCCCAGAAATTGACAGTGCGATATCTCCTACTCAAAACCTAAGCAGTTTTCTGGTGCGAAAGCGGGATGGGCGCGCTATGGCTTTTGATTCTCAACGTATTACTTCAGCACTTGTGCGAGCCGGGCGGGCTACTGGTGAATTTGGTGAGGATGAAGTTGATTGGCTAACCCAGGGCATCCTGAAAGTGATTAATCATCGCTTTGATGCAGCGACACCAGTCGATATTGAGGAAATCCAAAATATCGCCGAGCAAATATTAATCAATTGCGATTACATAGATACAGCACGGGCCTACATCGCCTATCGGGAGCGACATGCTCGCATACGTAATGATCGCCAAACACTGGTAGATGTTGGGGCTTCCATCGAAGAATATCTGGAGCAGGCGGACTGGCGTGTCGCTGCTAATGCCAACCAGGGCTACTCTCTCGGCGGCCTGATTTTAAATAGTGCCGGTAAAATGATTGCCAATTACTGGCTAAATCATGTCTATTCCCCGGAGATTGGTGCAGCCCATCGGGATGGCGATTTACACATCCATGACCTGGATATGTTGGCCGGCTATTGCGCAGGCTGGTCACTTCGCACCCTGCTGCACGAGGGGTTGAATGGGGTTCCCGGCAAAGTGGAGTCTGCACCGCCCGCCCACTTGACCAGTGCAGTTGGGCAGATCGTTAACTTTCTTGGCACATTGCAAAACGAATGGGCTGGAGCCCAGGCATTTAGCTCCTTCGATACTTATCTCGCACCCTTTGTACGCAAGGATCAGCTGGATTACGCCAGTGTGCGCCAGTGCATGCAAGAGCTGATTTTTAACCTGAACGTGCCATCCCGCTGGGGCACCCAGACTCCCTTTACCAACCTCACTTTCGATTGGGTTTGCCCTCAAGACTTGCAAGACCAGGTGCCGGTGATTGCCGGCAAAGAAATGCCATTCACTTATGGTGACCTGCAGGTGGAAATGGACCTGATTAACCGCGCCTATATTGAGGTGATGAGTAAAGGGGACGCGCGCGGCAGAGTCTTCACTTTCCCAATTCCAACTTACAATATCAGTGAGGACTTTCCCTGGGAGAGCGAAAATGCCGAGCGGCTATTTGCCATGACTGCCCGCTATGGACTGCCCTACTTCCAAAACTTTATTAACTCAGACCTCAGTCCAAACATGGTGCGCTCCATGTGCTGTCGCCTACAACTGGACCTTCGAGAGCTGCTTAAACGGGGCAATGGATTATTTGGCTCCGCGGAACAGACCGGCTCTCTCGGTGTAGTAACGATCAACTGTGCACGTCTGGGCTATTTGTATAAGGGGGACTGGGACCTCCTGCTCGCCCAGTTAGATAAACTACTGCTACTTGCACGGGATTCCCTGGAAGTGAAGCGCAAAGTGATTCAGCGGCATATGGACGCCGGCCTGTTTCCCTACACGCGTCGCTATCTTGGCACACTGCGTAACCACTTCTCCACCATTGGCGTTAACGGCATTAATGAAATGCTGCGAAACTTTAGTGAAGACCGTGAAAGTGTCGTCACAGAGCCTGGTAAAAAGCTTGCCGAGCAGTTGCTCGATCATATTCGTTTGCGAATGACAGAGTTCCAGGAACAAACCGGCCACCTCTATAATCTCGAAGCCACACCGGCTGAGGGAACTACTTACCGTTTTGCCCGCGAAGACCAAAAGCGCTATGAGGACATTATTCAGGCTGGCAGCACGGAAGCACCTTACTATACCAACTCATCCCAGCTGCCAGTCGGCTTTACCGATGATCCTTTCGAAGCGTTGGCTCGGCAGGAATCCCTACAATCCCGTTATACGGGTGGCACTGTGCTGCACCTATACCTGGGCGAACAACTGCCAGATGCCGATAGCTGCCGCCGCTTATTACAGCGCGCCCTGAAAAATTATCGGCTGCCCTATATCACAGTAACTCCCAGCTTTTCTATATGCCCAGTACACGGCTACCTGAGCGGCGAACACGAATTCTGTCCCCGCTGCGATGAGGCTCTGCTCGCTCGTGAGCAATCTTGCTGCAGCGATTAAAACCAACCACCAAGGAGAGACATCATGAATAAACCAACCTCACCACTCAAAAATGAAGAGCGCACCCGCTGTGAAGTCTGGAGCCGGGTGATGGGCTATCACCGCCCAGTTTCCTTCTGGAATCCAGGTAAACAATCGGAACACAAGGAGCGCCGCTTTTTTGTTGCTGGTAGTGACAAATAACCATGACTGAAAAGCTGCGCATTGGCGGTTTTACACCATTTACCGCTATCGACTTCCCTGGTGAATTGGCCGCGGTGGTCTTTTGCCAGGGATGTTCCTGGCGTTGCCGCTACTGCCATAATGGTGATCTGTTGCCGGCCCGCGCGCCCAGTGCCTACGACTGGGACCAGATATTGGGGTTCCTCGCCAGCCGGCAAGGACTGCTGGATGCGGTGGTATTTTCTGGCGGAGAGCCAACTGCCCAGGGGGCACTGGAAGCAGCCATTGCCCAAGCCCGAAGCCTGGGGTTTAAGATAGGTTTACATACTGCCGGGATCTACCCTCGGAAACTGAGTCGTTTGATCCCCAGTTTGGACTGGATTGGGCTGGATATAAAAGCGTTGCCGGAAAATTACCCTGCCATTACCGGGGTAGATGGTAGCGGTACAGCACCCTGGCAATGTGTAGAGCTACTAGTCGAGGCGGGAACAGCAATGCAAGTACGCCTTACCAGGCATCCTCACCTCACCAGCGATGAGGAGCTAGCTCAAATTCAGGAGAAGCTTCGCAAATGCGGTGTTCATCATTTAGAGGTGCAGCGCTGCAATACCGAGCAAGCGCTTGACCAAACTCTGAATTTTATTTCATAGGGCTAGCAAGTTTGGCGGGCGCTTGCTGAATTGGCCTGACCTGACAAGCATCACTCGCTGCCTTGTTGATGGAACAGAGGCTGTATTAATATCCAAACTTCCCCAATAGACCCCTGCCCTAATCCACTATGGTGTTGTCCCGACAGTTCTATCGCCAAGGCCCCAGCCGGCGGGATAATTCACTGGTCTCTTTTGCCGATGTCAGAAGGCGCTTTGGCTTCAGATCTATAGCAGTTGGGCGCTGGGTAACCGATAAAGAGCGAGATCGAGCTGCGGGCCTATTTTACGATGCCCTTGTTGATTTAATGGCCATCCTCAAGGGGCCAGAAGCACTTATATCCCTAAGAGGCAGCTTGTCTTTTCAATATGGAATCGGCGGTCGGCCAGGCATGTCGGCTTTTTATGACCCTTCTGCACGTAGCTTTTCACTAGCTAAAAACGCCGGACCCGGATCTATCGCCCACGAATGGTTCCACGCGCTGGATCACCACCTTGCCCAGAAGGCATTCAGTGATACTTCTCAAAGTATGTATGCCTCAGACGCCTGGCTCCGCGGTGCGACTCCCGAACCCCACCCGCTAAATGATCTTCTTTTCGCATGCTTCAAAACCATTATGTTAGACGAGGAAGGCAGCAATCCCAGCGATCTGGTTACTGCATCCGTAAAGGCTGATAAGACAAACGGTTCCATCTATTACAGTGAGCCAGTTGAACTTTGTGCCCGTGCCTTCGAGGCATTTATCCAGGATTCCAGTATCAGCAACAACTTTCTGGTGGCGGGCTCAAAGGCCAGTAAAGAGGCCAAGCTTGGCCTCTACCCGATAGGACACCAGCGCCAGCAGATCAATCTTGCATTTGAGCAATACTTTGCTTTCTTAGGGCGAGCGCTTTGGGCTGAGTTGAATGAGAGTGAGTAAGTTGGCTTTTGAGTTTAGTAGCAAGCTCTTCGGCCAATGACTGACTTTGCAATAAAGCCTGGTTTACCGAATTTCGATGCCGTTCATCCGCAAACTCCTGGAATTCCGCATTGATTTCATGGACTTGATCGACCCCCAGGTAATGGCTCAGTGTCCTGATATGAGGACCCAAGTGATTCATGTTCTCGCGTATTCCCCCCTCTGCAAAGCCAAACTCTCCGGCAGAAGTAATTAGCACCAGAACCTTCTCCGACATAATGGGCTCAAGCGGATAGTCTCCACGGGCCAAGTCAAAGGTGAAGGTCTTGTTGATGCGTATCACCTGGTCGAACCAGGCTTTTAAAGCCGCCGGCATACCGTAGTTATACATTGGGGAGGACATTACTATGACATCCGCCTGGTCGAGTTCATTGATCAAAGTATCCGATAATGTAACCAACGATTTTTGCTCTTCACTACGCTGATCTTCTGGAGTGAATACAGAGGCAATCCAATCCTGGGTAATGAATCCTGGCGGGGTCTGGCCAACATCCCTATAGATGAGTTTATCTTTTGGTCTTAGCCCAAGCCAACGCTTCACAAAACTTGCGGCAACGGCCTTGGAGATAGAGGAGTGTTTTGGTATGTCCCTATACTCCTCCGGTACCTGAATAGTCCAGAAAATCTGGGCGCTGGCTTCAATATGAAGAAGGGTTTTCATTTACTAGACCTCGAAAAATTCATCATTTGGTCCAGCGATAGTGCAGTCTACAAGCATTCTTGACAAATGAGATATTTTTCCTTATAGATGAATTAATTTCATCTATAAGGAAGAGTAGTCCATGTATCCAAGCCTACCCTCCCTCAATTCCTTAAAGGTTTTTGATGCAGCTGCGAGGCTCGGTAGCTTCAAGAAAGCTGCAGAGGAACTCTTTATCACTCCTACAGCAGTATCCCATCAGATAAAAAGTCTGGAAGAAACGCTAGACAGCCAGCTGTTTGAGCGTAAAACCCGCGCAATACAATTAACAGAAGAAGGAAGGCTACTCGCAGAAACAACTTCACGAGTTTTTCAGCAACTTGCCGCAGCAATAGGTGAAATCGCTAACTCAAATAGTGTGATTGCTGTCAGTACAACTTCATCTTTTGCTGCACTGTGGCTGGTTCCCCACCTGGAGCGCTTTTATCAGAAGCATCCTGGTATCGAGATATCCATTTCGACCGGTGAACAGATAGATGATATTGAGCGCGACCGACACATTGATGTAGCTATTCGCTATGGTGAATTTGATCCAAAAGCCAAAAATAGCACAAGGCTTATTACTGAATCAGTGGGTATGTATGCTACGCGGAACTACTTATCAAACATAACCGACCTCGAGCAGGCGCAGCTATTAGAAACCAAATGGATCAACCAATCTTTAACCCCATTCAGTTGGAAATCCTTACTTGGCGACTTCAATAAAAACCTTACCATTCGTCAATATGATCAGGAGTATCATGTCATACAAGCCGCACTAGCGAGCCAGGGGATTGCATTAGTCAGTTCCCTACTGATTCAGAATGCCTTACAGAACGAATGGTTGGTGCCATATAAAAGCGCAGCAGCTACAAAGCAAAAGGCTGAAGGGCTTTCATACTGCGCAGTAATCCCAGACCGCAATATAAATAACAAGCAGGTTAGTGTGTTTCTTGATTGGCTACTTGAAGAAATAGAATAAACTATGTATACGATATCGCCCTTACGAGCAAAGCTCGAAAGGGCGATAAACAAGCCATCACTAAAAAGCAATAAGACTTAAAAATTTAGAGGCAAATAATATTTTCTGCCTGAGGGCCCTTGGCACCCTGGGTAACTGTAAACTCTACAGCTTGCCCTTCCTGCAATGTTTTAAAGCCACTGCTGGCAATGTTGCTGAAGTGTGCAAAAACATCGGGGCCGGATTTTTGTGCAATGAAGCCAAAACCTTTGGCTTCATCGAACCACTTAACAGTACCAGTCGTTGTGTTAGACATAATAAATATCCTGAGAAAATAAATTGATCATAGTTGACCTGTTGGTCGAGCGGGCAAAAACTGAGAATTTAAAAGAGACAGAACGAAGGATTATGACTAAAACCACGAGTTGAACTAAAATAAAAACTGGGCGTTTATACCAGCTATCGGGATAGTAGCACCTAGAGCTAACTCGTGTCTATAAAAATAGAAATTAAGGATAGGAATGAAGCAGATAACTCAATAGCTGTATTATAAATGGCCTATTTTAAAGATTTTCCGCTCTAGCTATAGTTCACTCTGTGTCCTAGAGAGCTCTCACTAGGGAGTGCTACCTAGCTCCATACGAAAACGCCTTCTTAATTGTTTGAGAAAGGTCATCGGGGCCAGCCTGTACAAGTAGGCTCCAATCAGGCTTATATCTTTTGGAAACCAACGCTCCCTGCCCTTTTCCAATGCCGTCATAATCTGATTGGCCATCCACTCAGGGCTACGCACCGCTCCCACGGTGCTCCTTTGGTGCCGCGCCTGCCCACCATCTCCAGCTAAAGCGTTCTGCTCAATCGTTGTAGCCAGGAAACTTGGGTAAACCATTAATACACTAACTCCATCGTTCCGCACTTCCTCACGGAATACCTCAAAATACTGGTGCAATGCACTCTTGGCTGCGCAATAGCCCGCCCGCCCCAATACCGGCATCCATCCAGCCATTGAACTGATATTTACCACACAGCCTGATGCCGCTTTTAGCTCCGTAAACAAGCCTTGAGTAAGCTCTACCGGGACATGGTAATTCACCGCCATCACCTTGCGAATAACCGCGCTGGACGTCTGTGTAGAGAGGCTTCGGTGTGTAATGCCAGCATTGTTTACCAGCAGATCGACTCTTGAATGCTCATTCCGTAAGGATTGAGCCAGCTCCTCTAATGCCAAGCAGTTTGATAGGTCAACGGTATATATCCTGACTCGAACACCGATAGCCCTGAGTTGGGCCTCTCTTTGACGAAGTTTTTCAGCTGAAATATCGACCAGAACAAATTCAGCTCTATATTTTTTTGCAAGGCACAGGGTAATCGCCCAACCCAAGCCTTCGGCAGCCCCTGTAATCACAAAAGTCTTCTGTAAATTTTCCGACTGATTTGTGTCCATCTCAACTCTCCTCCACAGACAAGGGAGTTTTACTGGAGAGTGCTACTATGCCGAGTGCCCTTTCTGCAAACAGGTGAAAAACCTCTTTTGAAGTCTTCTCCGGAATAAACCCCAACTCTTCTTTTAAACGGCGATTATCCAGTACCGGCCTGTATTGCAAAAAGGCCACGTGGTCTGGGTGGGTATCCGTTAGGTGGAGGCTGTAACCCAGCCAGAGAACCGCTTTTATCAGCCATACTGGTGGTCTCATCAGTGGTTTGGACAGAATTTGACCTATTTCCTTGGGGCTGAGACTGCCATCACCGGTTAGATTGAATATGCCACTGTTCCCAGTACTCACACCAAGCGTGAGTGCGCGGATCACATCCTGGTCCCAGATAAAGACAAAGGGGGAATTATGCCCACCGGGGTCCAGAAGTACTTTTCGGCTAAAGAGTGCGCTGATCTTATTATTGGTGTTGGCACCTAAAACGGAAGACACGCGAAATACCAGTTGCTTGAGATACGGATACCGCTCACGGTATTCAGCCAGCAGCTTCTCAACTTTGCGCTTGTTATTGGAGTATCCAAATTCAGGGTTCCCCCTCAAAGGGTGATGTTCCTCGAGTTTGGGTGGATTATCCGGATAATAACCATAGGCGGCGCCACTGCTTGTTACAGTGATATGTTCAACTCCCGCGTAGAGACAGGCCTCCAATACATTTCTTGTGCCTTCCACATCTATACGGTATTCAGCAGCGTGGTCACGTCCCGCAGCCATCACTGATGCTAGATGAATCACATGGGTTATAGATTCGTTCTGAATTATCTTACCCAGGTCTTTATCACAGATATCATGAGCAAGAATTGGAAAACTCGCGATTCTAGTTCGGATATCAATCCCGGTCACAGGAAAAGTCTTACTCAACTGCTCCCCAAGCTGGAGACCTATATATCCCGCCGCCCCAGTAATCAAAATCCGCTTGTTCATTTTGAGGCTCCTATCAGGAAGTTGCTTCTGGCCTGCTTGTGCAGAAAACCTCATCTTGTGGTAGGAGATCTTTTTGTAAATCTGCCTTATGTGTTCTGAGTGCCCTTAAATAGGCGTCTTTGTGTACATAATACGCCATGCGCTCAAGTTCCAGATAACGTATACCGCCGTTTACACGTTTTGCCGATCTCTGCTGGATGATTTTCCTAAATCTACTAGCAGACGGTGCGCCAGAAATTAACTGACGAATAAAAAGTGCAACAAGTTCCGCTTGCTTATTGCGTCCTTCCCATCCCAATCCAGCCGCCTCTACCATACCCATCATAAAGAGGTTGTCGGACTCCGGATGGAATACATTCAGATACAGGCTTGGTGCATGACCACCCCAGTTCAGCTCGCTGCTATCCAAGAACGGGTAATGCAATTTGTAACCGGTAGCTTGCACGATCAGGTCATACGCTCCGCAACTTCCATCTGCGAATCTCACCTTATTCTCATTGACTGATTTGATATCAGGCCTGGGATTGATATCTCCATGGCCAATATGATGCAGGAGCAAGGAGTTGACTACTGGGTGAGATTCAAAGAATTGATAATCAGGCTCTGGCAAGCCGTATTGAGATGGGCGACCCAATGAAAATTGGGTCAGCGCCTTTGTAAGGCGCCGCTTAACAAAGAGAGGTAACTGTAGTTTGCCGCCTAACTGATCGATAGGTTTGCCGGCAATGTACTTCGGCAGAAAGTAATAGCCACGGCGCAGGCTGATATCAACGCTTTTCGCTCTATGTGCTGCGTCTACAGCAATATCCGCCCCACTGTTACCACAGCCAATCAACAGGACTTTTTTCCCGGCAAAGATTTCAGAGGACTGATATTGCGCAGAATGTAGTAACTCTCCAGCAAATTGGCCCGGAAGTTCAGGCTGGTTGGGGTGGTGCAAAGTTCCGCTGGCAATGAGTAGTCCGCTAAACTCCCGAGTTCTTTCCTGCCACTTTCTACGAGTGGTAATCAGCCAGTTTGGCCCGCTACGTTCACATCTCAAGACTTCTGTGTCGAACTCGTAATGGCCATAAAGACCAAATTTTCTCGCATAGGATCGGAAGTAATCACGCATCTCCCTGTGACTTGGGTAGTCAGCGACGCCCTCCCCCATCGGAAACTCAGCAAATTCGGTCATCTTCTTGGAGGAAATAAGGTGCGCCGATTCATACATTGTGCTGGTGGGGTTATCGATATCCCATAACCCCCCGACATCACTGTGCAGCTCAAAGCCAATACAAGGAATTCCATGCTTGAGTAAATTTCGAACGGTACAAAGGCCCATAGGACCGGCACCAATCACTGCATAGGGTTTCACGGCAGCTCCCTTTCCCTGTTTATTCGTTATAGCGCCAAGATAAAAGGAATATACCGTGACAAATCAATTACAGATCGTCATTATCGGGCATGTACTGGTTAATTTGGGACATTTTTGATGGATTTGACCGACACCAGAAGTGTAAACCTTAACTATACCAGGGCCTTATTCGAGGCTCTGACCAGCTTGGGTCTCGCCATACCAGAGGGAGCGAGCAACTTACTGTCCCAAATAAACCAGGAAGAACGTATTCCAATTTACCTGCAGGACCTGTTGTGGGAGTCGGTAATCGAGAGTTATCATGACCCTTTATTGGGGGTAAGGCTTGGGCTTGCCATGCAAGCGAGCCAAATCGGCATAGTGGGTTACCTCCTGATGACCCAAAAAATTTGGGAGAGGCGATAGAGCAATTGATTACCTACCACCCGTTGCTGGGCGAAGGTGGTCACTTTGAAATGCGTCGCGATGCATTTGCTGTAAACCTGTGTTACCACCCCAGCTTTTTAAGCTTTGCAAAAATCCGTGTAGAAACAGTGCTCACTGCTTGTATTGCTCAAACACGAATCTTGACTGGCGGAAAGTTTCAACCCCTCAAACTACTTCTCTCGTACCCTGCGCCTAGCCTTGCCCTACAGCAATGTTATCAGGAACTTTTACAACTACCACTTGAGTTCAACGCCAAGGTATCAGCGATTCAATTCACAGCTAAAGACTTAGCTCTACCGTTAATTGCGGCGGATGAAGAAGTCGTGGCCTGCTTAAAACCCAAAGCAGATGTTCTCTTACAGACGTTTGCCGCAAAGACCCTACACCGAAAGGTAACACTTTTACTTCAGCAGGCCCCAGGTTTAACACGTGAGAAAGTCGCCAAGCATCTTTGCCTAAGCCCTAGACATTTGGGTCGTAAGCTGCAGGAAGAACAGATCAGCTTTCGTGCTCTTCAGGATGAAGTGCGTAGTCACTATGCGAAACAATGGCTTAAAGAAGGGGAAAAAACAATTGTCGAAATTGCCTCGACCCTAGGATACTCCGATGAAAGTGCCTTCGGTAAAGCATTCCGGCGCTGGGAGAGCATTTCTCCTGGCTCTTATAGACAGAGTCTTAAACACAAGACAATTTGATTCTTCAATAGTAGAAGCCGATCTGTTCACTAATACTGGCCTTCTTGTAGCCAATTTCTTCCTCATACTCCCTCAAAAGTAAGGGCGCGCTCCATATTTGGGCGGCTATATCCCGATCATTCCGTTTAACCAGAGCAGGCGCTACAAACATCTCCATTGAAAGCGCTAAATCTAACCTCCCAAGAATAGTTAATAAACACAAGCGGCACTTTATCCGACAAAGACCCGGCCACTACACAGAGGCTATGATCAAAATTCGAACACTAGATTTTTTTTGTAAGGAGTTCGATATCAATGAAAGGCGGAATTTTTTCTAGGGCGCAATTTAGCAACTTAGGTGATTACAACTCAACTGATCCTTTTATTAAACGATTTCATGCCATCAATAAAGATATTCGGACCAGAACTTATGGCAATTTTCCACCCTTGAGGGGAAATTACGAAGATTGGAAGAGCTTTATTGAGGACGCTGTGGCCGAGGATGCCAAAGCAAGTTTTGAATTGATTGAAGCCAACCAGATACTTGCGGCCTGGGAAACTGCACTGGGTATTGGAAAAGTTTCATCATTTCCAATCAGTATCAGTGCGAGTATTACTGACATCTGTAACGCCCGGTGCAACTTTTGTGCATACCTGCCTGAACGGGTATCAAATCAGAAACTGTCATTTGATCAATTTCAAAAAGCCAACTGGCTTAAATTTTGTCGTGCTTTCAGGCCCAATGGCGGAGGACTTGGTGAACCTTTTGCCCACCCAAAAATTCTGGAGATACTGGAACAGCTTAGGGAAACTGCACCATATTTGTCTCTAGGGTGTGTCACTAATGGCTCAATTATGCGTCCAGAGGTGGCAGATATTGTCGCGCAGTATTTTTCATACCTCTATGTATCGGTAAATGCCGCGCGCAAGGAAACTTATGAATGGACCATGGCCCCATTAAAGTGGGAGCGGTTCGTAGACAATATGGATCGACTTAATGACTTAAAGCAACGACACGGCAGAGAGCGCCCATGGCTAAGGGCTGGATATGTTGTTCATAGCGGCAACCTTGATGAACTTCCGGAATTACCAGCTTTGCTACGCAGGTTTGGCTTCAAGGATTTGAACGTTAATCCAATGGTTCCGCCACCCCAGTATGGCCGCAACCAATTGCTGACTGAGGAAGCCAGTATTTTCAAGATTCCTCATAGGGCAGATTATGTTTTCCGGCAGCTTGAACAAGAGTGCGCTATCCACGGCATTGCACTTTCAAAAGCTCTTCCTAGTTTGAAGAAACTGCTTGGTGCGGCAGAAGGCGATAGAGTATGTCCACAGCAGAATAACCCCTCAATCGTAGCTACTGATAGAGAGTATCACATCACACCCAGCAGTCATAAAGTACCAGGCATGCTGAGCAATACCCCAAAGTCGCTAGTAATAACCAACAGGTTATCCAAGAAACCGATTGACAAGAAAGTTAATACTGCCAATGCCGCATTGAGAGCGAGTAAACCCAAAATCAGGCCAGTCATGGTCTCCATGCCTCAGGCGACAGGCTTAAACCTAGCAAAGGTAGTGGTAAGTAACAGTGACCTGGAGGCTATGGCGGAGACTGGTGATGGTGTGTCCTACAGCTACGAGTGGTCTGTTTTTGAGAACCAGAACCTAATTCCTATCTGCTGGGCCCCATGGAGAGCTCTCAAGATAGATATCTTTGAACGTACTCAAGTCTGCTGTAACTTTTTCCGGAAATTACCAAAATTTAAATGGACCAACGCCAAGGACTTCCATAGCGAAAAAAACATGTGGAATCACCCTTATATGCAGCATCTGCGAGAAACAATGGGTACACCTGAGGAGGTACCTTTTTGCACATTATGCAAGTCAACTGATAAAAGGCATTTAAAGAACGACAAAGAAAAACGTTCAATAATGCTGAAAAGCCAAAAAAGTATTATGAGATTGTAGCCAAAGTATCTGGTGTAGAGCTATGTGGCAAACTTGACTCTGTAAAGTCTCCACTACCTGATTGGAGCATCAAAAGTTCATTGCCCGATCAAAGGCCAATTTCACCATACACAAAGGGGATTGATTATTACAGGTACTCAGTCTTTCAACATGGATTCCATAACATTGGTAAAGTGTTGATGCTTGCAAGAGTCCCTGCAGTCTGGGCCCCCTTTCTCGCAGAAGTCAATGAATCGGTACATATCCTAAGCCCGCGACGAGGCCAGTGTGTTATCGCTGAGGATGTGTTAAAAGCATTTCAATTTAGTAATTACAAATTCACTCGTCTCGAGCAGCAACTTCTCGTAGCTGCCCCAAGTAAGTTAGATTTGTATGATGCGGTCTGGCTGGATGGGCTTATTTTTGAAGCCTTCAGCCGTGACGAGGTACTCTTGTGGGTACGTAAGATGCTAAAAAATGGCGGGAGACTTAGAGTAATTGGCGCTCCAGGCATTGGCAAAGTTGCAGAATCAATTCTTTCTAATCCTGAAAGCTCATCAGGAAAATTAGAAACGTTACGAGCTGGCATCCAGTTTTCTGGTAAGGGCAGCTATTTCACTCAGGATGGTGTTCTAGGTGCACTCAAAAAGTATAATCTTGCTCTAGATCGCCTGATGCCGCCCTCTGGTAGCCGTATTGTGCTTGCAGATGGTGTAAAAGGCACCGAAAAACTGAGTGAAACAGAGTTGATCAAAAAACTGGAGCTATTTGTCAGCGGCGGTGAATTAAGCCCCCAAAAGTACTTGGCAGGTATGGACCGAACAGTATCTTTTGCAGCACTAGCGGTCTAACTGCAGAAAAACTGACCTGACAAAGGCCGCCTAAATAGCTGTAAAGAGGCGGCCTTTTTCAACCGCTAGAAATTAGCAATACTGACATGCATCTGGATTAATGATGCGAATTTTTTAATGGCATATTATAGGGTGACAAATTAGGTGAAATTACTTAATTTTTTTCTTTTCTTTTAAAGAAAATTTCAGATTTAGAATTTCTACTGCTAGTGTTATTCATAAACCTGAGAACCATAAAGATCACCAATTTGAACCATGGATACGTCAGAGTCGAAAATAGACGAAGTTAATTCGTCAGGTCTTACCTGCACATGAAAAACAAAGGGCCTTATAGGTAATTAAGGGAACAACGCATTAAACACCGGCGCCAACATTGTACATAGAATATGGATATTGAGAGGCAATTCATGAGACGAGGAAATATACGTTTACTGATGGTAGCTGCTGGGGCCTGCTCACTCTTAGTCAGTAGTCTCGGGGCTGCGAATGTGGATGAGAGTGACGGCGATACGAGTAACGAAGTCACTTATTTCCAGACTAAGCTGGTAAAAGCCGAAAAAGTTTGCAAATTTGAGAATGATCTACCAATCCCAGCCACTATTGATGTTCGTGACGCTATACCGCCTTTCAATAGAGTCAACCTTACCGTTGAAAAGACTCAGGCTGATTTGGGGCTAAAATATTGTGATGGCTCCAATCAGGTGTTCCCCAAGGCAACAGTCTACGGTTTCAGATTGGAGGGAGAAAGTGAGGTACATTCCCCTGGCCCAACATTTCTAGCGAAAGAAGGTTACCCTATTTCTGTTGCCTTCGATAATAAATTGCAAGGACCCCACTTATTCCCTGTTGACACTTCCATACATGTTCCATATGTAGTCCGGAAAGATCCTGATGCGCGCCCCATTGTAATTCATCTACATGGTGGGCATACAGAACCTCGCAGTGATGGTCATCCTGAAGCTTGGTACACAAAGAATTTTGCATTTACAGGGAAAACATTTGATCTTGATAACTTCCGCTACAATTATTCGAATACTCAGGATGCCACAACATTATGGTATCACGATCACACAGTTGGGCTCACCCGACTCAATAATTATGCGGGTACTGCTGGCTTCTATCTAATTACAGATGACCATGAACAGGAGTTGATTGCCGAAGGAAGGCTTCCAGATGATAAACATACTATCCCAATTATGGTGCAGGACAAACTGTTTAGCACTGACGGACAACTCTACTACCCAGGGGTACATGGTGAACCCTTATCACCGTTTCCCAATGTTGACATACGGCCGGAATGGCCCAACCCAACGATTCTCGATGAATTCTTTGGCAATATTATCTTGGTAAATGGGAAGGTATGGCCGAAGCACCAGGTAAGCCCTACGGTATACCGACTTCGCTTGCTTAACGCATCAGATACGCGAACCTATGTGTTTAAGTTTGAAACTGAATCCAATGATGCGGTGGAATTTTATGTAATTGGGTCTGATGGAGGGTTATTAGAGCATCCTACCAAGGTCGATCAACTGGTGATGTCTCCAGCTGAGCGGTATGATATTTTGGTGGATTTTTCGCCTTATAAAGGCAGTCGTGTTTTCTTGCGCAATGAGGGGGCTGATAGCATGTTTAAGGGGTATTTTAATCCCGAATTGCCAGCTCCAAACGGCCAGACCGAACTGCTGGTCTTTAAGAAAGATGAAAGCTGGTTCTTGCTTAGGAAAGACGATGAAATAGCTCCGCCTACAGAGGTTGCCAGGGATATCTTGCGCTTCGATGTAGGGAATGATCTTGATCAGAGAGACCGTTATTTTGAAGAAGACTGTAAGCCTAACTGCATAGGGAATTTAAATCTATCCGCTGATACTCAACTAGGCAATCCGCCAATCCTGCCTCAAGTAGTCGACCGGCGCCGGAGACTATCTCTATTTCGAGTTTCGGACAACGAGGGGGACACATTAGATCACGGCCGCAGCTTGCTTATGCTAGGTACTTTTGAATTTGGCAGCCTCTCTTTTCAGGATCCGCTAACAGAGATCGTCCAGGTAGGTACAACAGAAATCTGGGAGTTCCACAATACTACTCGCGCAGCACATCCGATTCATGTACATCTCGTAGAGTTCGATATACTGAACCGGCAGCAAGCTCTTTACGAGCTGATTGATAGGCCGCAAGTGGACCCCTCTGATCCTTTCGGACAATTGATTACTGGCGCGATTATCAACCCATTAACATTCAAGCTTACGGGGGACGAGGTGCTGCCCCAACCCAATGAGTCCGGCCGTAAAGACACTGTCATCACTCTTCCTGGCTATGTTACTCGGATCAAAGCAAATTTTGACTGTACGGGAATCGATTGTACTAACGGAGAGTATGTGTGGCATTGTCATTTGCTGTCCCATGAGGACTACGACATGATGCGCCCTATGAAAATGTATGGCAGAACTTTAGGAGATAAAAAAAGACCTATTCCTTATCCGCTGAGTTCGAGAGAGCAGGATTCAAACTTCAGCTTTCTTGAAACTCTCTTAGGTAAAAATGACGAGCCGACCTGGCCTTTCTACACCAAGAGTTTCAAGCAAAGCTTGAAAACCAGCGATGCAGGCAGCCACCTCACCTGTGAACTCACCAAGAGAAAGATGTAAGAATAGATCAATGGATGGCGGTCACGTGGCGTTCCGACTGACTGATAAATGAGACTGACAAGCATGATTTCTTAAGTATATGTTATTAAGCAATATACAAACACTTTTTACATAGTGAGCGTCGCAATTGTGACGCTCTTTTTTAGAAATCCCGCTATTTGGAGCGACACTCAACCCCACAATCAAGCAAGTCTTCTGTAAGAACAAATAACATGCTTAACCCACATTGCATAAATTTTCTGAAAGTTGATCAGCTACTGAGAAGAATACTTTCAAGTCTTCCTTGCTAATACCTTTAGTTAATTGCTGTGAGAATTCAGCTTCTATTTCTTCTATGGTTTCGAAGAATTTGTAACCTTTCTTGGTAAGTTTTAGCAACTTACTGCGACCATCATTAGGGTTGGGTACTCTCTTTACCATATCCAGACTACAAAGTTCATCTACAAGTCGGGTGACCTGTCCTTTGTCGCGTTTCAGCGTAGCACTCAGTTCAGCCAGGGTGGACTCTTCCTTAGTCCAAATTTGCCGCATGGCCCTCAGTTGTTGGGGAGCAAGCTTCATGCTCAGGCGGCCAAGTTCCGGGGCTATCTGCAAGCTTAAGTCATAGCTCAAACGAAATGCAGCTTCATGAACCGTTCTGTTTTTTGCCATTGGCACAACTCCATATTCAATGGTGAGTACAGCAGGTGCGAAGCACCCGGCTCCATTATTCCTTAACTCCGTTAGTTGACAAGCAGCAATTGCTTCAATATAGATGACATATATCAACTAGATTGATTTAGAGAAGATATTGCAAAGTAAAACACCAGCAAATTTGCAGGAAGTATTAGCGGCCGTATAATCAGAATCTGCCCCTCCTTCAAAGAGATGGTTAGTTAGACAGCACTAATATGCCCCGGAAGAGTATGCCTAAAACCAGTAGTTCAACATAAGTGAAACCCGGCTCGCACTGTTCACTGCCACTATAGGGCTATTACTAATCTCATCACCATACCAAGCATGTTGAACTTTCCCCAATAGCATCAATCTGGGAGTAAAGCCATAGCCGGCTTGCAAGCCTAGTTTAGAGACAATGCCGGCATCCGCTTTATATGCAGCCCTATTTAATGTGGCTTCATCGGTATTCACGCCATAGTAATAATCCAAGGTCTTCTCACTCTGCCAACTGGCATTTAATTCAGGCTTGATAATCCAATTTCCATACTTATAAGGCAGGCTGTAGCCAGCAGATAGACTGTATCCGTCGTGGATACCGCTAATATCCTGAGACAATCCCACCTTCCAAAGACCCACTGATCCGCGGTACTCCATAGACAAACGCGCAAGGATAGCGATATCCAACTCCTCCATATCAGCGAGTTCATCACTATCACCGCGGTCTTTATCGCCTACAAAGTCGCCCCCAACTCCGAATTTCACATTAATTCCATGATTGCGATACAAATTAGCTCCTAGCTCAAAGCCCTGGAAATAAAAACGTTTATAATGGGCGGAAAGCAAAGGAAATATGCGATTTTGGTTCTCGCCCCCTACGTAGATAGACTCTGAACTAAAGGCACCAATCCCCAGCGAATAGCCGGCTTCAGCCTGCCTTGGGGACTGTTCAACTTCTTCTTTGGCCCAAACGGACTGTGACAGAATCGCGCTACAAAGTACGAAGCAGGTCCGAAAGGCCGGCGAAGTTGAAAAATGTCTGCACTTATCTCGCGTAATTGTCATGAGTTGATACCTTAATTATTATTAGTTGCAAATCCTTGTGAGCATTGTATCCATCGCAAGTGAACATTTCGCAACCAGCGTCACTTCCAAGGCAAGTTCATCGTTAAGAATTGTTTACCTGAATACGAGTCCAATACCTATTTTTGCTGATTATTGATATGGGCAGGTCCAGATGCACTTAGCATATTAAATTATGTATAGGTTGATCTTTAGCGGCCTTCACAAAAGTTGGCAACCCAAACAGGCAAAATTTAAATTTTTTTCAGCAAATCTTAAGGCTGGCTGGCATATTTACTTAACCTTCGCACAATCAGAGAACTGCTACTTAAACTGAAGTCCACTGCTTCATAAATGCGCGATGGAGAGGAGGTATAGATGATATGCATTTGGCGGAGAACCAAAATAAAGATTTTGCCAGCGGGTTCTCAGAGGATATCAGGTATCTTGCGATTTCTGTTTTCTTAACAACAGAAGCGCCCACCTTACGACGCGTATAAGAATATTGATCAACATTTCCATAGACTATAGACATTGCGGCAGCAATAGCATCTGCCATACCCAGGTTCATCCCTTTCCCGCCTACTGGAGAATGGCAGTGGGCAGCATCGCCAGCCAATAGAACACGGTTTTTACGATAGGTTTCCGCCTGCCTGATAGAAATTTGAAAGGTTCCGGTGCGCCGGACACTGCCAATATTCAGCGGTAATCGCATATTTCCCAGAGCGTCCTCAGTTGATGAGGCAATACGGGCACGATACTTCTCAATTGGCAGGATTAATGTAAATTGGCAATCTCTACCATAGAGATCAAGAGTAATCTCCTCGGAATCAAAATCTCCAACAATATCTACATCCGCAATAGACCACTTTCCTGGTAGATCTATTCCAGGGTATCCGATCTGTAGCTGCTCCCGGACGGTAGACTGGATACCATCTGCCGCAATAACCCAGTCAAACTCACCGCTGGTATTATCTGAAAAATGCACTTCTGCTTTGTCTGCACTGGTAGAGATTTTCGTTACAGAAAGATCATATTCCACCTGTACACCTTTATCCATCAAGGCATCCCTTAAAATACCCTCCGTTCGATTCTGAGGCAGCCCCAGCGGAACCCGGTCTCTATATTCGTTTCCACTATTATCCAGATAAACCAGAGTCTTCTCATCGCGCAGGACATGCATCTTTCGCAATGGCATGGCTTCTGCCAGAAACGCATCTGCAACTCCCAGGGATTTCAAAGCATCAATCGTTACCGGCATTATGCCAACGGCACGAGACAACTCTGAGGGCTCACTTTTACGCTCTACAACACGACAAATGATTCCCTTGGAGGCCAAAGCTGTCGCAGCTGTTAACCCGGTGGGACCCGCACCTATAATTAATACGTCCATATTCACGATTTTCAACCGGAAAAGTCTAGAGAAAAGGTAAATGGAAAGGATCGACAGGTATCAAGTTCGACCCGCTCTAAGAGGTTCTAGTTGAAAGCTTAGACGAATGTCCATGGGGAGTTACAGCCATAATAAGATCCATGGTTATCTATAAAATCTTGACCAGTTGCTACGATCAACCGGCAATTTCCTGATTCAAAGTAAGGCTAACTGTGCGAAACAAGAGTTTCGCACAGTTAGCCTTACTTTTTATCTTCGGATTCATTAGAAGCTTCACTGTAGCCCAGTGCAACCCCCTGCTTATCCAAAGCTGCTCCCTGCCGATCCAATACGCCGATATCCAATACTGGTGAAGCATCGATATGTTGCGCATCCATCATTTGAGCAACTCGCTGCAGCGATGCGATGATCATGCTTTGCTCCCAATCCTTCAGGTCACCAAACTGGCGAGCAAACTGGTCTTGGAGTGGGATGGGGGCATCGCGCAAAGTTTCGGCAGCCTCTTCTGTAAGGTAGGCATGCACTTTGCGCTTATCTGCTTGAGAGCGCTGCCGGTATACAAACCCCTCTTCTCCAAGCGATCCAATATATTAGTCACTGTGGCCTGACTGAGGCTGACTTCATTCGCAAGCTCGCCAATTGTCACCTCACCCTTATTTCGAATGGCTTGTAGCAGTAAAACTTGTGGAGCGGTCAGACCTGTGGTTTTAGCCAAGTGCTTAGAGTGTAAATCTGTTGCTCTTATCACGCGCCGCAAGGCCACTAACACTTGTTCAATACTGTTCAAAGCTACCTCTCAATCTCAGAGTTAGGGTAATCCGGCAGATTATATAGGTCCGCACCATATTCACTAAGAACTTCTGATATTGCAGCGAAATGGCATCTTCTCAACATGGAGAAAACTATAAGACCGCTCCTTTCGTGTTCATTTTTTATACAAAACTGATTTCACTTGGAACTTTTCATCGCTAATCGATGGGATAAATTGAAGTCAATTTCGCACAGCAATAGGCCAAAAATCCCAAGAAACTGCACTTTCTTAGGGTAAATATTGTGACCAGCTTCGCTAAAGCAGCCCTAGACTTTAAATTTAATTTGTGTACGATGTTTAGCACTCAAAACAATTTAATCTAGATTTTGAAGAAAAAACACCGATATAGAGTGATATATAAACAAGTTGAGTAATTTTCAAGCAAATAAATATTTAGAAGTGAAATTATAATTTACTGGTAGGGAAGGTTTTTTGTCTACTCCAGAAAGTATTTTGTTAAGAATGCCATCCCTTGAGGATGGAATGGATGTTCATCGGCTGATTGAGAGCTGCCCACCATTAGATACCAACTCCAGCTATTGCAACCTTCTTCAGTGTGATCACTTTGCCAATACCTCGGTGATCGCAGAGATAGATGGAGAAGTGATGGGCTTTATTTCGGGATATATCATTCCCGACCGAACAGACACTCTTTTTGTTTGGCAGGTTGCGGTATCCCAAGTAGCGAGGGGGTTGGGGCTCGCCTCCCGTATGCTGAGAGATATTGTCGATCGCCCCCAATGCGAGTCGATTAAATTTATCGAGACAACAATCACGGAGCACAACCTACCCTCCTGGGCTCTTTTTCAGAGTGCAGCAGAGAATCTCTCTACCAATCTCCATTCCTCACCCTGGATGGACTCTATGGCTCACTTTGATGGGCAGCATGATTCCGAAATCCTCGTCCGCATCGGACCCATTACTCGAATAACTAAACTTCACAAAGAGAAGAGAATGAAAATTTTTGATGAGATTGAATCAGAAGTGCAAAGCTATGCCCGCTCCTTTCCGCGAGTTTTCAATCGCGCAAAAGGCGAGCTGATGTGGGATGAGGAGGGAAATCAGTACTTAGACTTTCTGGCTGGTGCTGGCACTCTCAATTATGGACACAACAACCCTCTGTTTAAACAGGTTCTACAGGATTACATTCAGGATGATGGCATCACCCACGGCCTCGATATGCACACCAAGGCCAAGGGTGAATTTCTACAGGCACTGAATGAAAAAATTCTTAAGCCGCGGAATATGGAATACGTGGTGCAGTTTACCGGCCCGACAGGGACGAATGCGGTAGAGGCGGCAATGAAAATTGCCCGCAATGTTACCGGGCAGCAGAATATCGTCACCTTTACCAACGGTTTCCATGGCGTAAGCCTTGGCTCGCTGGCCGCCACCGGCAACTCGCATCACAGGGATGCGGCTGGTGTCAGCCTCAATGGCACGCATCGCATGCCCTTTGACGACTATCTAGGCAAAAATATCGATACCACCGAATACCTCGACAAGGTCCTCTCAGATTCTAGCAGCGGTATTAATTCTCCCGCAGCAGTGATTGTTGAGACAGTTCAAGGGGAAGGCGGTATCAATGTGGCCAGCATCGAGTGGCTAAGAAACCTTCAATCCGTCTGCAAAAAACACGGCTTACTTTTTATTGTCGATGATATCCAGGCGGGCTGCGGCCGCACGGGCAATTTTTTCAGCTTTGAAGAGGCCGGTATCGAACCCGATATCATTACGCTATCCAAATCCCTCAGCGGCTATGGGTTGCCATTTGCGCTGGTGCTAATGAAACCAGAACTGGATCAGTGGAAGCCCGGTGAGCACAACGGCACTTTCCGTGGCAACAACCTGGCTTTTGTAACTGCGAAAGCCGCTATCGATCATTACTGGTCTGACGAAAACTTCTCACGGGAAATCAAACGTAAGGGCAAGTACATTTCCGAGCGCTTGAATGTGATTGTCAGCCGATATGGTGAGGGCAACTTCACCACCAAAGGCCGGGGTATGTTTCAGGGTATCGACTGCATCAGCGGCGAACTTGCAGGAAAGATCACCAAACTCGCATTTAAGCAGGGACTAATTATTGAAACCAGCGGAGCCGATGACCAGATCGTTAAGCTCCTTTGCCCACTGATTATCACCGATCAAAACCTTAAAAAAGGGATCGACATTATTGAATCCGCTATTCGGGAAGTCTGCGCCGGAGAGCAGGATATGCCTGAGGAAAGAGTCTTTTTTGAAGCCTGCTAGACTTTAAGGGCCTCAGAAAAGGTTCACGTAAAAAGATCCAACTGCGCAGGCTGCAAATTAAGAATATTGCTGACCAGCCAGACTCGAACACACACGAAACAGCGAAGTACCAATGATTGTCAGAAATTTACAGGAAGCTAAAAAATCCGGCCGCCGGGTTGTTTCACCGGATAACAACTGGGAGAGCACCCGACTCCTGCTTAAAGATGATGAAATGGGTTTTTCTTTCCATATCACCACTATTTATGCCGATGCTGATTTCCAAATGCACTATCAAAACCATTTGGAAGCGGTTTACTGCATTTCCGGCAGAGGTGAGGTAGAAACTCTTGAGGATGGCAAGAAGCACCCTATCGAACCTGGAACTATCTATATTCTAGATAAGCATGACCGGCACATTTTAAGAGCCTTTGAAGAAATGACTATGGCCTGTGTATTTAACCCGCCTTTGAATGGCAAGGAAGTACACAATGCTGAGGGAGCCTACGAACTTGAGGCTGATAAGATTGATGAATAATTAGTCAGTCATAGGGCAGTATCCATGAAGTACCTTCCAGATAGCTCAAGTGTTACCAGGGAAGATTGCTACCCCTCCCGAAAACCGGGCCTTCTGGGTGGTGCCATGGTGCGCAAAGATCCAATTGTGTATGGGGGCTGCCAGCCCCTCTCACCACTGACACCATCTCAACTCAAGCGCTATGCAGAGCGGGGCTTTGTTGTACTGGAGAATATATTTTCCCAGGCAGAGATTCACCTTTTTACGCAAGAGTTGACTGAGATTAAACAACGCAGTCACACTGAAAAATCGGAAGAAATTATCACCGAACCTGAAAGTAACGAAGTGCGCTCAGTCTTTCGTATCCACAAAAGCAGCCGAATTTTTAACCGGCTTTCCAGGGATCAGCGGCTATCAAGTATTGCGAAATGTATTTTGGGTGATGATGTTTATATCCATCAGTCTCGCGCGAACTACAAACCTGGTTTTCGCGGGAAAGATTTTTATTGGCACTCCGATTTTGAAACATGGCATGTCGAGGACGGCATGCCCCGTATGCGCGCACTCAGCATCTCCATTACCTTAACAGAGAACCATCATTTTAACGGTCCGTTAATGCTGATTCCCAAGTCCCACCGCCATTACATTGCTTGCGATGGTGAAACACCAAAAAGGAACTACCTCAGCTCACTTAAAAAGCAAGAACTTGGTATTCCCTCAGATAGCCAATTGAGGGCTCTGATATCCAGTGGTGGGATATCAGCTATTACAGGCAAGCCCGGCAGTGTTGTTGTGTTTGACTGCAATTTAATGCATGGGTCCAGCAACAATATCAGCCCCGACCCGAGATCTAATTTGTTTTTTGTTTTTAATGCCTTGAGCAACAAGGTGGAGGCTCCGTTTTGCGACTTACCTCCCAGGCCGGAATACATCTGTGCGAGGAAATCAATTTCTATTATCTGAAGCGAATCTCAATTCAAAGCACTCACCCAGTATTTAAGAGAAAGAAGGACCAGTAAGAGACGATGCATACGATAGAAAAGATTGGCGGCACCTCTATGACGGACTACGAAGCGGTCCGGGATAATATTATCAAAGGTGACTCCAAGGGGATCTACAATCGTGTTTTTGTAGTCTCTGCCTATGGCGGTATTACTGACCTGCTTCTAGAGCACAAGAAAAGTGGTCAACCAGGTATCTATGCCCTCTTCTCCAGCAGTATTGAGGACGATAGCTGGCTGGTTAAGTTTGATGAGCTTCGAGCAGCACTGCGGCAAATCAACGAGCGCCTTTTCGGGCATGGCGATCTTCTCGCGGAAGCCAACCTGTTTTTGGATGAAAGGCTGGAGAGCGCTAAAAAATGCCTGAGAGACCTGCAAAGCCTCTGTCAGCACGGCCACTTCTCCCTCGACGCCCACTTGGGCACGGTAAGGGAGATGTTAGCCAGCCTCGGTGAGGCCCACAGCGCATGGAACACTTCGAAACTGTTGCAGCGGGATGGTGTAAATGCCTGCTTTGTCGACCTGACTGGCTGGCGGACCAACAAGCACATTCCCCTGGATGAGCGTATCCGGGATGCCTTTGCCACTATCGACTTAAGTAAGCAGCTACCCATTGTTACCGGCTATGCCCATAGCGATAAGGGCCTGCTGATCTCATTTGATCGGGGCTACAGCGAGATGACTTTCAGTCGTCTCGCCGTCCTCACCGGGGCAAAGGAGGCGGTGATTCACAAAGAGTTCCACCTGAGCAGTGCAGACCCTCGCCTGGTGGGAGAGGGAAATGCAGTACCCATTGGCCGCACCAACTATGATGTGGCCGACCAACTGGCAAACCTGGGTATGGAAGCGATTCACCCAAAAGCTGCCAAGGGGTTGCGCCAGCAAAATATTCCTCTCAGGGTAAAAAACACCTTCGAACCTGAGCACGCAGGCACCCTGATTACTGGTGACTATATCAGTGACTCTCCACGGGTTGAGATTATTGCCGGCTGTAAAGGGGTTTATGCCCTGGAATTATTTGACCAGGATATGGCGGGTAGCATCCACGACTATGACCGCGAAGTGCTACTGGTGATCAAACGCTTCAAGGCCCATATTATTTCCAAAGACACTAATGCCAATACCCTTACCCACTTCCTCTCCACCAATCTGAAAACAATTAAGCGGATTCAGGCTGCATTGGAAGAGCATTTTCCAGAAGCCGAACTGAACCAGCGCAAAGTCGCCATAGTTTCAGCCATCGGTAGCGATATGCAAATCCCCGGCGTGCTGGCCAAAGCGGTGCAGTCGATGTCCAAAAGCAACATCCGCGTGCTCGCCATGCACCAGTCCCTGCGTCATGTGGATATGCAGTTCATCGTTAGTGAGCCAGACTATGATGCAGCCGTTCGGACTCTACACGAGGCACTGGTAGAGATTTACAATCACGGGACGGCGATATGCCTCGCATCCTGAGCCTTTGTGCCCTGCTCTTTTTATTAACTTCCGCCACCTCTATTTCCCAGGAAGCGGAAGAAAAGAAAAAAGACAGTGCGCAAAGCGAGGTCGACACCCTTGAGAGGCCCTTGTACACACCCTTCGTCGAGCGCTATGTGCTAGACGAAATTAAGCAGCTGCGAATCGATCAGGCTAATGCCAAGCAGGAATTGATTCAGCAAATTGTCGATCGTGAACACAACTCTGTCGATCGAGCCGTAGCCTACGCAACCGATACGGTTACCTACTTTTTCTACTTGATAGCCGCCGCCACTTCAATTTTGGTTTTAGTTGGTTGGCGGTCATTTCAGGATATTAAAGAGCGGGTGCACTCCCTGGCCGATGAGGAAATCTCAAAGCTGGTCCAGGAATACGAAAAGCGTTTGGAAGTTATAGAGAAGCAGCTTCAACAGAAAACACAGCATATTGAAGAAAACCGCGAGGAAATCGAGCTAACCCAGGAAGTGCAGTCCCTGTGGCTGCGCGCCCAACAGGAATCCTCAGTGGCAAATAAAATTGCCATTTACGACGAGATTCTGCGCCTTCGTCACGAGGATGTAGAAGCCCTTACCTATAAAGCTGATGCGGTGCTGGAGCTTAATGAACCCCAGTGGGCCGCCAATCTTTGTCACCAGGCCCTGGGTATTGATCCGGATAACAGCCATGCCTTCTACCAACTGGCATGCGCCCATACTGCCATGGGTCAATTTGATGAAGCGCTGCGTTATCTGGCTGAAGCCATCAAAAGGCGGGAAAGCTACCGCGACGAGATCCTGGTTGATAGCGCCTTACAGCCTTTAGCGGAAAGTGAAGTATTTGAGGAACTCGACCAGGTTATTGCCAATACTCCCTCGCCGCAAAGTGGTGGCAAGGGAAGCTAGAAATATTCGGATAACCTCTGAAGACCACCCCATAAAAAATACGGGATAAAAATAATAGGATTGCCGATGATCTATTCATTTCTTGGTTTTTTACTTTTGTTCACTCTGGTCGGCCTCTCCTCTGCGATGTTCAGCCGTCAAACCAAAGCCGACTATTACCTTGCCAGCAGTGGCGTCTCCCCTTGGCTGGTAGGCTTGTCTGCCGTGGCAACGAACAATAGCGGTTATATGTTTATCGGGGTTATCGGCTATACCTACACCACCGGGTTGGCCTCCATCTGGTTGATGGTGGGGTGGATTGCCGGAGATTTTCTGGCTTCCCTCTATGTACACAAACGATTAAGAACCGCTACCAGTTCAAGTGGTGAAGTCAGCTACGCAGGTGTTCTCAGTAACTGGCACGGACAGAAGTACTCAGCCCTGCAGCGCCTGATCGGCATCATTTCCCTGCTGTTTTTACTAACTTATGCCTCTGCCCAAATGGTTGCCGGCAGCAAAGCCCTGCACGTACTGCTGGATTGGCCCCTCTGGTCCGGTGCTGTAGTTGGAGCTGTGCTTGTTTGCCTCTACTGTTTAGCTGGCGGCATCCGCGCATCCATTTGGACTGATGCGGCCCAATCCATCGTTATGATGGGGGCTATGGCAGCACTTCTAGCCGTCGCCCTTGCCAATTTGGGCGGCATCACCAGTGCGGCGATACAAATGCAGGCTATTGAAGGTTTTACCCATTGGTTTCCCGAGGGGCTCGCCTTTGCGGGCTGGGGCGGGGTGATACTCTTTGTGATCAGTTGGGGGTTTGCCGGATTGTCTGTGATTGGACAGCCCCACGTTATGGTTCGATTTATGACCCTGAGGGATTCCAGCAAGATGAACCGGGCAAGGGCCTGGTACTATCTGTGGTTTATCCTTTTCTATTGTATGGCCACCGGGGTCGGCCTGCTATCCAGAGTGTTTATTGCTGACACAGGGAGCTTTGATGCAGAGCTTGCTCTTCCCACCATGGCTATGGATTTGTTGCCCCCTGTTTTTGTTGGGCTGATCCTTGCTGGTATCTTTGCCGCAACCATGTCCACCGCAGACTCCCTGCTTCTCAGCTGCTCCGCAGCCATTACCCACGATATTCTTCCGCACAAGATTGAAAAAACCTGGTTCCTCAAGCTTGTCACAGTTGCCATAACCGGCGGCGCATTGCTACTGGCGCTCGCCAATAGCCAAAGTGTGTTCAGCCTAGTTATTTTCGCATGGTCGGGACTTGCCAGCGCATTTGGCCCCCTACTCCTGGTATTGTGCTTTGGGGGCAAGCCATCCCAGGCAACCTCTATCGCAGCAGTAATTATCGGCTTTACAGCAGCGATTACCTGGCGGCTACTGGGGTATCACGGCGTGATCTATGAGGGATTGCCGGGTATTGCAGCTGGGTTAGCAGTGCTATATCTGGCCAGCCTGAACCGCCAAACCTCCACTTTACGCGAGGCAAACAGTTAAATTCACTCAAAGTAATTCTGGGGAGGTAGAGCCTCCCCACCTGCCAGACCTTCACCAGCTAGAGCCTCCTCCCCCAAAAGCGACAAATTCTATCTCCTGCCGCCCAAAGCCCCTCCTTACGGGCACCTGACTTGATCCCGAGATCGTCAGATTGAGCAAAATTCATACAGTACTTTTTATAGAGTTCAAATGAGATTTTTGGCCCAACCCAGCCCACTTTTAACCTTTGAAAATGCGGATTAACTCTGTAGTCGCTGAAAAATAAATCCTCCTACGAATCCGCCAGCTTTGTTGCATTGAGTGCTAACAATTAGAGTTCAAATTAAAAATATGTTACATTTTGTGTCATATCGCTCGATAAACGACTATCGAGCCTGGGCTGGAATCTGACGATTAGGGACAAATGTCTTCGTCAGACCGGCCCTTTTTTATGATGACTGGACCTTCACGATCGGCCCATTGCGCCCTTCAAGTCCATCGCCAATGAACAACCGACTGACCCTCTGTTAAAGCAGTATGGAGAGACAGATGTCACTGGACAAACAACGGAATTTTGTAGACGGCCGCTATCTGTCGAATGAGAGCGGCGAGTGCTTTGATGTATATAACCCGGCTACCAACGAGGTCAGCTATCAGGTTGAGGTTGCCGACGAAAAGGTACTCGCAGAAACCATCGAGAGCGCCAAGCGTGGTTTTGCCCAGTGGTCAGCGATGATGCCGGTCGAACGCGGTCGCATCCTGCTGAAAGCAGTAGCACTGTTGCGCGAGCGCAACGACGAACTGGCAGCTATCGAAGTGGCTGATACCGGCAAGCCCTGGCAGGAAGCCAGTGTTGTCGATGTGGTGACTGGGGCCGACTCTATCGAATTCTTTGCCGGCCTGGCCGCAGGCATTGAGGGCAATCAACAGCAAGTCGGTGAGGACTTTTACTACACCCGCCGCGAGCCCCTGGGCATCTGCGCTGGAATCGGTGCCTGGAACTACCCCTTACAAATCGCCTGCTGGAAAGCCGCCCCGGCCCTGGCCTGCGGTAACGCCATGATCTTCAAACCTTCCGAAGAGACCCCCAAAGGCGCTTTGAAGCTGGCTGAAATCTTTATTGAAGCGGGCATGCCCCCGGGTGTTTTCAACGTAATCCAGGGCGATGGCGCCGTGGGTGCCTGGCTCACTAACCACCCGGATGTCGCCAAGGTTTCCTTTACCGGCGAAGTGGGTACCGGCAAGAAAGTAATGGCCGCAGCGGCTTCCAACCTGAAAGAAGTCACCATGGAGCTGGGAGGCAAGTCCCCGCTAGTGATTTTTGATGATGCCGACATGGAGCAAGCCGTTTCTGCTGCCATGCTGGGCAACTTCTACACCCAGGGCGAAATCTGCACCAACGGCACCCGGGTATTTGTACACCGCAGCATCCACGATCAGTTCCTCGCTCGCCTGAAAGAGCGTGTTGAGCAAAACATTATTGCCGGTGATCCGATGAATCCGGACACCAACTTCGGCGCGCTGATTTCTGCCAAGCACCAGCAACTGGTGATGGACTACATCAGCAAGGGTAAAGAGGAAGGTGCGACCCTGTTCTGCGGCGGCCACACCCTCTCCCCGGAGAATTCACCTAACGGTTACTTCGTTGCTCCCACCGTATTCACCGACTGTCATGACGATATGACCATCTGCCGCGAAGAGATCTTCGGCCCGGTAATGTCGGTACTGGTTTTTGATGATGAAGACGAAGTGATCCGCCGCGCTAACGATACCCGTTTGGGCCTCGCCGCCGGCGTATTTACCCGTGATATCACTCGCGCCCACCGTGTGATCCACCAGATGCAAGCGGGTATCTGCTGGATCAATGCCTACGGTGCTTCGCCGGCAGAAATGCCGGTGGGCGGATACAAATTGTCCGGAATCGGACGCGAAAATGGACTTGCGACCCTGAATCATTACACCCAGCTAAAAGCGGTGTATGTGGGCCTGGCACCACTGGAAAGTCCATTTTAAGCGGTACCCTGTATGAGTGAGTTTGACTATATCATTGTCGGCGCCGGGTCTGCCGGCTGCGTTCTGGCCAACCGCCTGTCTGCCCAGGAAGATAAAAAAGTCCTCCTGGTAGAAACCGGCGGTAGCGATCGCAGTATCTTTATCCAGATGCCCACCGCACTATCCATTCCGATGAATACCGACAAGTATGCCTGGCAGTTTATGACTGAGCCAGAGCCGTACCTGGACAACCGCAGCATGCATTGCCCCAGAGGCAAGGTGCTCGGGGGTTCATCCTCGATTAACGGGATGGTTTACGTGCGCGGGCACGCCAAAGACTTTGATGAGTGGGCACAGCACGGCGCCGAAGGCTGGGACTACGCGCACTGTCTGCCCTACTTCAAACGCTCTGAGACCTGGGCTTTCGGCGGTGACGATTACCGTGGCGACGAAGGTCCACTGGGGGTCAATAACGGCAATGAAATGGCCAACCCCCTTTATGGAGCCTTTATCGAAGCTGGCAAAGAAGCTGGCTACGACTACACCGCAGATTACAACGGTGAGCAGCAAGAGGGCTTTGGTCCCATGCATATGACGGTAAAAGATGGAAAGCGCTGGTCTACCGCCAACGCTTACCTGAAACCGGCCATGCAGCGCCCCAATTTGACGGTATTGACCCACGCCACTGTGCATAAGGTGATTCTGGAAGGTAAACGGGCAGTCGGAATCAAACTTGAACGCAAGGGAAAGATCCTGGAATTCAAGGCGCGGCAGGAAGTCATCCTCAGCGCAGGTCCCATCGGCTCCCCTCACCTTCTTCAGCTCTCCGGAATCGGAGACCCCGACACACTGGCAGAAGCCGGTATCGAACTCCAACACGAACTCCCCGGCGTCGGCCAAAACCTGCAGGACCACCTGGAGTTCTATTTCCAGTTCCGCTGTAACCAGCCGATTTCCCTGAATGGCAAGCTCGACCCCTGGAATAAATTCCTGATCGGCGCTCGTTGGATACTGAAGAAGGATGGCCTTGGAGCCACCAACCATTTCGAGTCCTGCGGTTTTATTCGCTCCAAGGAAAACGTGGAGTGGCCGGACCTGCAATATCACTTCCTGCCGGCAGCCATGCGCTATGACGGCCGCGAAGCTTTCGATGGCCACGGCTTCCAGGTACATATCGGGCACAACAAGCCCAAGAGTCGCGGCAGGGTCAAAGTGGTGAGCAGTGATCCCAGGCAATCCCCTTCCATCCTGTTTAATTATTTACAGGAGAAAGAGGATATCGAGGGTTTCCGCGCTTGTGTGCGACTGACTCGCGAGATTATCAATCAGCCGGCTTTCGACGAGTACCGAGGCGATGAAATCCAGCCCGGCACCGATATCCAGACTGATGAACAAATTGACGCTTTCGTACGGGAATCCGTCGAGAGTGCTTACCACCCATCCTGCTCCTGCAAGATGGGCACTGATCCAATGGCAGTGGTAGACCCGGAAACCCGTGTACACGGTTTGCAGGGTTTGAGAGTTGTAGATTCCTCCATCTTTCCAACCATTCCCAACGGCAACCTGAATGCGCCCACCATTATGGTGGCGGAGCGGGCTGCTGACCTGATTTTAGGGCGCCCCGTATTGGCGCCCTCCGAGGCACCGGTAGCGACCAAAGCTACCAGCACTCAGCGACCTGGCCGCCCTGCGCGCTCTGTGAGCTGAATTTACGTCGGCGCTCTGGCAGAGATTTGACTGCCCCCTTCAAACGCGACGGGGATATTCAAATCTCGCACAGCAATGCCCTTTGGGGGCGCCGGCATACCAATAACTAGCTGGAGACTCAGCATGACAGCTTGGCTTTCCGCGGGATTATTGTTTACCTTCACGGCAATAATTTTCTCGCTGATTAAATGGGGAAATGTGAAGATGGTCGGGGTAACCCCGGTCAAAACCTTCACTTTTATAGCGATCCTTTTCACCTCCGGCCTTGATGTAGGCCTGATCATGTTCCCCCTCACCGAGTTCGGTGGCTACGCAGACTTAGCCAATAGCCCAGAATATGGTTTCACCAACCCACTCGCGATTGAGTTTGGTTTTTGGGCCTTCCTGATCTGGGGCTTCTACTTCCTCACCTGTTTTTACTTCTGCATTATCGAGCCCAAAGTTAAATTCTTTGAGTTGGGCCCAGTAAAGCTGATCAACAATGTGGTGATTATCGGAACCTGTGCTTTTACCGCCTACTTGCTGCTCAGCAACCTGCCCTGGTACCTGCCGCAAGTTGGCGATGGTGAAACCATTGTTGGCACCTTCTACCTGATCGTCTTTGCAGTGATCGCCGCTGCGGTCTACTCATCCACTAGCCTGCGCTATGTACGCTTCCTCAGCCTGGCGACTACCTGGATGTTTATTGGCCTGATCGCGGTCATGTGGGTAGGCGCCTTTACCGGTGAGAATGGCAACGTTGGAGACTTTGCTTCCACCTTTGCACTGCTCGGCGGTTACTTCGGCAATATCCACCAGTTCGTGCTGCCGTTAAATGACTACCACGAGTTCTACCTGTTCTGGTGGTTTGCCTGGAGCATTATGATTGGCCAGTTTACCTCCCGCTTTGTGGGCGGCCTGCGCACTTACCAAGTACTGGCGGCGATGCTGATCTTCCCATCTATCCCCATCGCGCTCTGGTTCACCGTGCTCTACTACTACTCCAGCCAAGGCCTGGATACCAGCGGCTTCTACAACCTGGCTATGGTGATTGTGGGTATTACCTTCGTGATCAACTCGCTGGATTCCCTGATTCGCCTGTACACCGATAATCTGGGCATGACCGTTGCGCGCCTGGGCAAGTGGAAGTACTTCGTGCTGAACCTGGCTGCAATGAGCCTGCTCACCCTATTGTTCAAGCTGGACTTCCTGCAAATCCAGTGGATCGGCGCTCTGGTGATCGGCATCTTCTTCTGCTGTCTGGGTTACATCCTGGTGAAGCGCTTTAGAGCGGTAGCAGCTATCGACTCCTCGCCTAAAGAAAACAAAGTCGACTTTAACAAGATCGAACTGGCGAGCTAACTGTAGAAATCCCCCGCCTAGTTTGGCGGGGGCTACAAAATATAAATAAGTGGTAATTGAACAATGAAATCGACGTTGAAACTTTCTGCACTCACTTGTGCTTCCCTACTGGTACTTGCTCAGCAATCCCAAGCGGAGCTGTCTTCTACTGTAAATCTGACCACCGACTACACCTTTAACGGTGTTAGCCAGACCCAGAATGACCCAGCACTGCAGGCTAGCCTGGACTACGGCTTTGATAACGGTTGGTATATTGGTACCTGGGCTTCCAACGTGGACTTTGGCAAAGGTGATGACACTAACTTGGAGTGGGACTTCTACGCAGGTAAGTTCATGCAACTTACCGACAAAGTGAGCCTGGACACCGGAATCGCTTATTACACCTATCACGGTGATAATGATTTCTCTGAAGAGTACGCTTACCCGGAAGCTTATGCCAAGTTTGGCTACAGCTCTGCACTGGGCGATTCCGAAGTCAACGGTTGGTACAGCTGGGATTACTTTGGCCAGGGTGGTGGCCACTACATTATGATGCTGGCCCATACCTTTGAGCTTGCAGAGGGTCACAATATTCGCTTCAGTGCTGACCGCTCCACCAGCGTCAATAAAGATAACTGGACCTGGGAAGGTAAAAAAGCCTACAACCACTACCGTGTAGAGTACATGACCTCCCTGAACGGCTTCGACCTCAATGTTGCAGCAGAAAACACTACTCTCGATTCTGAGAATGCCGACGAACGTATTGTTTTCTCTGTTGCCCGCACCTTTAACTTTTAAGTTAAGAATGCAAGCCGGGGCCTAAAACGGCCCCGGGGTTCCTCGCCAGGCAACTCCTAAGGCAACTCCCCTTCACTTCCCTTGCCGAGCTTCTCAGCAGATTTCATCATCACTTGTTCTTGCGCAGGCGCCCCATTTGAGTTCCGGTGTTCTTCTTTTGGCAGGCCCTCTAAAACGATTTCCTTTTCAGCCAAGGCCGGATGTAAAGCCAAGTCGTGCCGGGCAACTTTGACGATTGAGATACAAAGTAAAAGTGCGATTAGCAGTAAAGGTACACCGGCAATAATACTTGCGGCCTGCAGTGCTTCGAGCCCACCGATAAACAGCAAGGCGATTGGCATTACTGCCAGAGCAAATGCCCAGAAAATTCGATTCCACCGAAGAGGCTCACCATCGACCTCCTTCTGCACAACGGCCGCAAGAATGTGAGAAATGGAGTCAAAAGTAATAACCGTGAAGACCAGTGCGATCAGTGTGTATAGCAACACAACCAACTGGCTTGCCGGGAGCGTATCCAAAATCGCAAAGATCGTGCTATTAGCGCCTTGCTGATTCAGCATTTGCACCAAATCCAACTGACCCGAGAAATGCAGGTAAACCCCGTAGTTGCCCAGCACCATAAAGAACAAGAAGCATCCGAGAGTGCCAAATAATATTGAACCAAGGATCATTTCCTTGATGGTCCTGCCTCGGGAAATACGCGCAATAAAAAGGCCAATACTCGGCGCAAAAACCAGCCACCAAGCCCAATAGAAAACGGTCCACTCCTGGGGAAAACGGGTGTTGGGAAACTGCTGGAAATGAGAGAAGGATTCAGTCCAAGTGGCCATCTGCAAAAAGTTATGCAGGGCCCTGCCCAGAGAGTCCAGCCCGCTGTTAAGCATAAATAGCGTTGGGCCAACGACAAATACAAAGAATAGCAGTGCAAGGGACAGAAAAATAGTGAAGTTCGAGAGTGCGCCAATTCCCCGTTTCAAACCTGCAAGGGCACTGTAGCCAAACAACAGTGCACATATCACAAGTACGCCAACCTGAACCCCCAGTCCGGTAGGCATGCCAAATATCTTATAAAGCCCCAAAGTAATCAGCGGCGCAGCAATACCAAGTCGCGTAGCGGCACCTCCGAGCATCCCAAACACCAGGGAAATATCTATAGCCTTGCCAATGGGCCCATTTGCTCTCCCCTCTCCCAGCACAGGCGCAAGTGCTTGGCTAAATTTCAGGACTTTACGCTGGCGTACATAATAGAAGTAAGCAATAGGCACCGCAGGGATCAAATAAATGGACCAGGCTAATGGCCCCCAGTGAAAAATTCCGTAAGAAACGGCCCAACGGGCGGCTTCGACTGAGCTCGCTTGAACTTGGAACGGCGGCTGTTGGTAGTAGTAGATCCATTCAACCATCGACCAATATAAAATCGAAGCGCCAATGCCAGAAGAAAACAGCATGGCAGCCCAGGACACAGTTGAGAACTCTGGAGCTTCCTTTTGGCCTCCCAGTTTTATCCGGCCGATATCGCTAAATGCGACATATAGCACAAACAGCATCGCCCCTATGCCAAGTAGAAGATAAAAAACACCTAACTTTTCTGTTACCAGGTCTTTCACTGCCAAGAGCCACATAGAGCCAGCCTCGGGATATAAGATCAGAGGCAGTGTTGTCACTAGCAATATTGTCAGAGCGCCCAAAAAGGTGGGCCAGTCTATTAGATCTTCCGATCCCCTATTCAATAAATCTCTCCGTATTAATTGATATTGGTGGTCAAAAGAAAAATAACATACACCAGTATCACTATTATGACTTGAGCCTTTTATAAACCCCCTACGCAACACTACCGAACATTAATACGCCAATCTTTTAGGAAGACAATGTGATGCCAAAAAGTATACTGATATGACATTCATATGGCGAAATTCACTACTAACTTTCCTTACCAAACACAGATCGGCACATATTCAAACAGCTTTGAAAGTTAAAAATTTCAAAGTAAAAGAGAAGGATCGATATGTATAAATTGGCGATCACCATTCTATTTGGCTTAGCTCTGTGGGCGTGTACAAAAAGTCCTTTAAGCGATATTGATATCTATGACTTCAGGCCTGAATCCGAAATAGGTGTTTATGATGTCTCCCAAAAGGATTGTGAGCTAATGGGATATAGGCAAGTTATCAGAAGTGATTCTCCTATCGGCTGTGGACGTCTAAAGAGAGTAGTTTTTAATTTCTATCCACTCTTACCTAACCCGACAGAAAAAAGTAATGCAACCAGTAGTAATAAAGGTGCCACAAGTATCAATCAAACAAGTACTATTAAGACCCCTGAAAAAGGGGCAATTATTGTACTTGATGTCGTTGCCGCTGAAGTATTGGATCTTTTTACAGAGCTATACCAATTGCATTTTCCGATAGAATCAGCAATACCAATTGAGTATTTCACGAAGAAAGAGCGTCTTGCAGATGATATGAATAACACGCTCGCCTTTGATTCCCGGCCCATCACCGGCGGAAATAAATGGTCTGAGCATGCTTATGGTGTTGCCATTGATATCAACCCCCTACAGAATCCCTATCTACATATAGATAAACACTCAAAAGCAGTGGTAATCCCGAAGGATGCAGCAGAGGGTTATTTAAACCGAGCAAAATACCGGGCAGGAAAGCCGATACGCAAAGGAATGTCTGAAGATATAACTACAGTTTTTGCCAAGCATGGCTTTGCTGTCTGGGGAGGAGATTGGAATGCTCCGATTGATTATATGCACTTCCAGGTTGGTACCCGCCAGTTTATTAACCGGCTCGTTTCTTTACCGGTAAAGGAAGCAAAGCTGCTATTCAACCAGTATGTGAGCCTGCTTAATCAGTGTTTCAAAGAGAACACGCTTATCAATAACCCCACTCACCTCAGAAAATACTGTGTAGATCGGGTGACGCCTGCATTTGGTTCTCAATAATGTAACTGTGGTAAATAGCGGCTAAATTGGCGCCATATTTTTAGTAGCATATCTAAGACGTCATCTTAGAGGTACGAATCGTAAAATATCACGCCTTTATAATACAA
This sequence comes from Microbulbifer sp. MLAF003, assembly GCF_030012965.1. NCBI lineage: Bacteria > Pseudomonadati > Pseudomonadota > Gammaproteobacteria > Cellvibrionales > Microbulbiferaceae > Microbulbifer > Microbulbifer sp. MLAF003. Next base: position 2,333,559 of record NZ_CP120232.1, on the reverse strand, counting down.
GCTAGAAGATCCAGGCAGCGTTGTATCAAATGGCAATTTTAGCTCCCATATAAGTACCCTATTTGGGATACCACTACACTCATTTAAATAGCCAAACTTCATTAAGAGTACAGAATGAAGATTTTCGATGAGGTTGAATCGGAAGTGCAAAGCTATGCACGATCCTTCCCAAAGGTGTTCTGTCGCGCAAAAGGTGAATTATTGTGGGACCTGGATGGAAACCAGTATTTAGATTTTCTGGCTGGAGCAGGTGCACTCAATTATGGGCACAATAACGCACTATTCAAAGGGGCTCTATTGGATTACATCCGGGCCGACGGTATTACACACGGTCTGGATCTACACACCAAGGCCAAGGGAGAGTTTCTCCAAACCTTTAGTGACAATATCCTTGCCCCCAGGGGCATGGAATACATCATCCAATTTACAGGACCTACAGGAACTAATGCAGTAGAAGCCGCCATGAAGGTTGCCCGCAAGGTCACTGGACGGCAAGCCATTATTGCCTTTACCAATGGTTTTCATGGTGTAAGTCTTGGTTCCCTCGCAGCAACGGGAAACTCCTATCACAGAGATGCGGCTGGTATTCTACTAAATGGTACCCATCGAATGCCTTATGACGGCTACTTGGGGAACGGCATTGACACAACGGAGTACCTGGATAAGGCACTATCGGACTCCAGTAGTGGTATCGGCTCACCAGCTGCCGTTATTGTGGAAACAATTCAAGGTGAAGGCGGTATTAATAGTGCCAGTATAGGATGGTTAAGAAATCTACAGAGTGTTTGCAGAAAACATGAATTGCTTTTGATAGTTGACGATATCCAGGCTGGCTGTGGACGAACTGGCGATTTCTTCAGTTTCGAAGAAGCGGGGATTGAGCCCGATATTATCACTCTTTCCAAGTCGCTTGGAGGTTATGGATTACCGATCGCACTAGTCTTAATGAAACCCAAGCTGGATCAATGGAAGCCAGGGGAACACAATGGTACCTTCCGCGGTAACAGCCTGGCATTTGTAACCGCAAAAGCGGCAATTGACCACTACTGGTCAGACCCTAGCTTCTCTGAAGATATAAAGCGAAAAGGCAGCTATATCTCCTCACGTCTTAACAGCATTATTAATCAATACGGCGAGGGCCTACTGAAAAGTAAAGGTCGTGGTATGTTTCAAGGCATCGACTGCGTAACAGGCTATCTGGCCAAAAGGGTATCCGAGTATGCGTTTGAACATCAGCTGATTATTGAGACCAGTGGCGCCGATGACCAGGTTCTTAAACTGCTTTGCCCCCTAACTACCAGTGATCAAAACCTTCAAGGCGGTATCGATATTATTGAAAAAGCATTTCAGGAAGTCTTTGCCAGGGAAGAAAATATACTGCAGACAATGACCAACATTGACACCTGCCGAATATAATTTATCCAGCGGACCAAGAATAGAAAACACCTAGAGCCTATAACATACATGGATGTATATATTTATGTTGAATGAGAAACAGATAAATTTAAGTAATATTCTCACTGAAGAGAATGACTATTCCAACTCCCCTTTTCTTAAAGTAAAGGAGAGAGATCTTAGCCTGCCAATAATAACTGCAGAAGCTGAAAGGTTAGGATGCACTTTCAAGTTTCATGAAAAATCTATTTACGAGATCATCAATGGGGACCTGCGAGTCCCATTCTTGAGCAACTCCCCATCAAGCTCCTGTGTTCATAGCTACTGTGCAAGAATCAAGAACATTGCAAAGAAGATGTTAACTGAGAATGGAGTGCCGGTTCCGGAGGGGAATGTTTTCAAGGATATTAAGAGCGCTCTTGCCTATTTCAAGAACTTTAATGGCAAGGTTGCCATCAAACCAAACAATGCTTCCATGGCCAGAGGTGTTACCACCGGTATTTGCACCGAAGAAGAATTCATTAGCGGCTGGGAATTTGCAGCAAAGTACAGTAAGGAAATTATTGTTGAGAAAAGCATTGACGGATATGATTTAAGGGTCTGGGTAATTGGAGGCAAAGCCGTAACAGCATTTGTTAGAATTCCTGCAAATGTAGTTGGCGACGGAATAAGCAGTATCAGGCATTTGATAGAAAAGAAAAATGAACGCAGAAAGCTCAATCCTAATCTGATTCATGACCCGATCAATCGGTTTGACTTGATCGATAGGAAGGGCCTCACTTTAGATTATGTCCCCGAGCATAATGAGCGAGTATGGCTTACAAGCGTAGCAACAGTTGGGGGAAATAGTCAATTTTATTGACCACGTAGATAAGGCAACACTTGAAATTGCAGAGAGGGCAGCCGCTACTTTTCCTGGAATTATACAGGCAGGCGTTGACTTGATTGTGGATACAGAAAAGGAAAATGCCAGGGCCGTTGTCCTTGAGGTTAACTCCAATCCAGATATATCTTCCCCTACATTTCCGGGATACGGCGATCAGATTAACACCCCTAAAGCACTACTTGAATATGTTTTAAAACACCCATCTGCGGCCACTGGAAACAAAAAGGCTAGCTACAATCCAGCCCCTCAATACTCTTACACCATAAGTGATAATGCATCACTTAGAGAGCTTGGAAACTCAATAAAATTTATCAAACAGGCTGCCCTAAGGAAAGGAATCAAAACTGAGGATGTAGATGACAATGTGTTTATTGCCAAAAATAAAAAACAATCGCACCTATTTCTTGGCTGCATGCCAGAAAGCACATCTTTAGTATCGCGAATAATATGCAATGATAAAAGTTTTCTCTCAAGCTTCCTGAAGTACAAAAAAATACCTTACTTCAGTAAAAATGATGTAGGTGAAAAACTAAAGATATACAGGCTGGTACTAATAGATGGTGCGGTAGTGTCCGTACTTCAAAGCATTCATGAAGGATACAAGCTAAATACAGAGCTTGGAGTAAACCATAGATGGCAGGAAGTAACCAGGGAGATACATTGCAAATTCACGGAGATTGCGAGTCATGTTATATCAGAGTTGTTCCACCCCTACCTTTCCGGGGTAACTATTATTGCCGAAGATATATCTGCATCTCCTAAAGACCAGGAATGGGCAATTAGAGATGTCACATACAAGCCCTTTCTGGCTTGGCATCACCATCCAGATATTGGTATTGGTCGAGATGTAGCTGGCGCTTTACTGGACTCTTTATTTGAAAGTGAAGATCAAACTATAACCATTCAAAAATCTATACATATCCAACTAGGTAAAGAGGTATCTTTTAAAGATCTTGCTGAAAAAATACAGAAAAGTGCGGCAAGATTTGGCATTTCAGGGTGGGCGAAAAACATCCAAAATGAAACCTTGGAAATGCTTTTAGAGGGGGCGCCCAGAGCTCTTGATGACTTTCTTACCACCTGCCAAGACCTCATGGGAGCAAACTATGGAGATATAATTCGAATTGAAGAATATAGTAAAATTCAACATTCAAGCTTTGTGGTGGTTAGCTAATGGCAACTCCTTGATTTTTTAAGAGTGATCTAGAAGGCACCTCTAGAAAAAAGTGCCTTAGAGCGCTCACCAGAGCATTACCTGTTCTTATAACCTGGACGGATGGCTTCCAGGGTCACCTTCAATATGGGGCTTATCGTCATGTGATATCCCATGGGTGCCATGACTGGGTATCTCCCAGTCCCCTTCCTTAGTCCAGGGGTCTTCCTTCGGGAAGTCTTCGATATAAATTTCCTTTTCCTCATAATCAGGCTGGTAGCGCAAATCATAATCAGCAGCTTTAACGATCGATATGCAAAGCAGGAGGGCAACAATAAGCAATGGGACTCCACCAATAACGCTGGCAGTCTGCAGAGTGTCTAATCCACCGAGAAACATCAAAGTCACCGGCATCACAGACAAAGCAAAAGCCCAAAATAGGCGATTCCATCGCGCTGGTTCCTCATCTACTTCCTTCTGCACCACAGCAGCGAGAATATAAGAGATGGAGTCAAAGGTAGTTGCTGTAAAGACAAGCGCGAGTATGGTGTAAACCAGGATGACCAGCTTACTGGCGGGAAGTGTTTTAAGCGTAGCAAAGATAGCCTCTGTAGCCCCCTGCTCATTTAATATCTGTACAACATCCAATTCACCGGAAAATTGAAGATAAACTCCGTAGTTACCCAACACCATAAAGAACAGAAAGCAACCCAGGGTACCAAAGAAGATAGAACCGACTACCATCGTCTTGATAGTCCTGCCGCGAGAAATGCGAGCAATAAATAAACCAACACTGGGTGCAAAAACCAACCACCAGGCCCAGTAAAAGATGGTCCAGTCTTGCGGGAAGTGTGTATCCGGGAACTGCTCAAACCTGGCAAATGGCTCAGTCCAGGATGCCATATGGAAGATGTTGTCCAGCACACGGCCCAAGGCATCTAACCCGGTATTTAGCATAAACAGGGTTGGACCAACAAGAAAAACAAATACCAGCAGGGCGATCGAAAGCCACATGTTCACATTGGAAAGCGCCCGAATACCCTTCTTCAGACCTACAAATGCGCTATAGCCAAAGATCAGCGTACAGATCATTAGTACGGTTACCTGGGTACCCAGCCCAGTTGGCACACCTAGCAGTTCATGAGCGCCTTGGGTAATCAAAGGAGCGGCAATCCCTAAGGTAGTGGCACCACCTCCCAGCATGCCAAACACAAACAAGACGTCAATCAGCTTGCCAATACCCCCTTGCGCCCGCTGCTCCCCCAAAACCGGCATCAGTGCTTCACTGATCTTCAATACACTGTGATTGCGTACATAGTAGAAATAGGCAATAGGTAGTGCCGGTATCAAATAAATAGACCACGCCAAGGGCCCCCAATGAAATATACCGTAAGCGACCGCCCAGCGTGCAGCCTCAGGCGTTCCCCCTTCAACCTGAAAGGGCGGAGACTGGTAGTAGTAGATCCACTCGACCATGGACCAATAGAGGATTGAGGCCCCAATGCCCGCGCAAAAAAGCATGGAAGCCCAGGATAGTGTTGAAAATTCAGGGTTCTCTTCAGGGCTACCCAGTTTGATCTGACCTATATCGCTAAATACGATGTAGACCATAAACAGAATCGCCCCAACTCCCAGCAGCAAATAAAAGACCCCTAATTTGTCAGTGACAAAATTCTTAGCCACCAGTACCCAGGCTGCGCCGACCTCAGGGTAAAGCACCAAGGGCACAGTCACCATTATCAGCAGCGCCAGCGCTCCAAAGAAAGTGGGCTTATCAATAATCTCTCTAAAGTTACTGGACAACACTTGCCTCCTGTTTGCCATAAAAAACTGCGGCAAAATAAAAGCAAGTGAGACTGTATATAAAGAACTGAAAATAAGGCGATGTTATTGAGCTAGAACTTATATAAAAGAAGGAATCAGAATGAATTGCTTTTTAGTTTTGCTTTTATGCTGGTGGATTTTATCAACATCTCACTGAAGTTCAATGCAGACTCCACTTTCTCCTCGTATATGCATTCTGGACCACGAGAGTCAACGCCTATTTCAGCCCGCTTCTCTCATAACCTCAACGACATGAACGTTGCCACAAGGCTTTCACTTCTGAATTTTCAGGGAGTTCTCCAGCTGGGTGAACTGCCCTTGTATCATCGCCTTTTCCTGCAGCAGGATACGATTTTCATCCGCCAGCTGCTCTATGCGGTCCTTGGATAAAGTCAAATCTATTTCGAGCTTTTCCATGGACTGATATTGTAACTGTGCCTCTTTGGCGAGAGCTGAGTAGTCACTTTGCAGTTGGGCTAACTGGTTCTGTAAGCTGGTTATCTCCGTAGCTCTAGCCATGTCCAGCTTGCCCTGATCTTCAGCCTGCCTTCTAAGCACCTCGACTTCCGCTTGAGATGCTCCAATCTGTTCACATAGATCATGCTTTTCTCGATTAACTTCTGCCACCAGTGCCTGCCCGTGTTTATTCAGCAGCTCCTGCTCACTTAACTTGCGCTCGGTCAGTGCCAACTGCTCAGTAAGTATGGCGACTTGACCTTTCAACTGCTCATTTGCGGAGCGGAACTGATCCCTTTCATGCTGACGATCGCTGGCTGTTCGCTGCTGGAAATGCTCGAAGTGCTCACGAATATCACGGTTCTCGAGCCTCATTTCCTCAATGGACTCTTTCTGCTCCTGAATGCGGCCCAAAGCCTCTTCACGTTGAAATTCGCTCTTCTCAACCGCTTTCTGCGTATCATCCAGAGCCCGCTTTAGCTGGCGCTTTTCGGTTTCCGCAATCGCCAGCTTCCGCTCCAGCTCACGGACACTGGCCGCCTGCTTGGAGTTTTTCTCCTGAACCTCGCTGAGTTGGGCGGCTATTGATTCTTCCTGGGCCCTAAATTCCTGCTGAACCTCTTCAACTCTTTGGTCCGCCTGCCCCTGGATGCGCTGGTGTAACCCTTTGAGAGCCTCCACCAGGTCCCTAGGGAGGCCGCTAACATCTGTGTCATTGGCAATCTCGCTACGCCAACGCTTTAACAGTGGCGCGATAGTGCTTTTGCTGCCAGTTCCCAGGTGAGATCGCACCCGATCTACCGTTGGCTCTTCCCCCAGGGCCTTTACCGCTTTCGCAGCCTCAACAATATCGAAATAAGTAACCCCTGCACGTGCCATTAGCCTTTCCTTAGATTATTTCGTTACAAATTACGTAATACGTAATATTACATAATCTTTTACAATTAACCAATTCTTGAATTTACCTTCATAACATTCGATAATGATCCTTATCGAAGGTTATATTTATAAGAAAGCCCGCATTTCCCGTACCACCAGTACAATCAATACTTCTTAAGGTGTCTTGAAAATCATGGGAATCCAGCCCTCCCCGCCCGGGATACCCCCGCTAAAAACCAGCTCTCTTAGTACAACTGGACAGGCTGACGCTCTGCTATCAGAAGAGGACATCCAGAAATACCTGCGTGCGGCCACCTCTGACAGTACGCGCAAGGCTTACCGCTCAGCTATCCGCCAGTTCGAACGGTGGGGCGGCAGGCTGCCTACCGATGGCCACTCACTAGTGAGCTATCTGATGAGCCGGGCAGACAAGTTGAACCCTCGCACATTGGATCTGCACCTTACCGCCATTGGCCAATGGCATCTGTATCAGGGAATTCCAAATCCAGTCACCGAACCCTTGGTACAAAAGACTATGCGCGGCATTCGCCGCACGCATGGCAAGCCCAAACAAAAAGCCAAGGCTTTGAGCCTCCAACACATTGCCACTATGGCTAATCAGTTGCGCTCGCAACCGGATTCAAATAAGAAGGCAAGGGATCTCGCTCTGATTCTAATCGGCTTCTTTGGGGCATTTCGGCGTAGCGAGCTGGTAGCGATCCAGGTGGAAGACCTGGTTTGGGAGGAGGAAGGCCTGATTGTGCGTCTACCTAAATCCAAAACGGATCAAAACGGTCAAGGAATTATGCGTGCCCTCCCCTTCGGTAAACCAGAATCCTGCCCAGCTCAAGCCCTCAAAACCTGGCTAAAAGTAAGTGGTATTGTTCGTGGGCCGGTATTCAGAGCGGTTAACCGCTGGGATACAGTTCAGGACCGGCAATTAAATCCCACTGCCATCAATGACCTACTGAAGAAGCTTGGGGCAGATTGTGGATTTGACTTCATCAATGAACTCAGCAGCCATAGCTTCCGCCGCGGACTATCTACATCTGCAGCCCGGGAAAAGGTTGGTTTTGAGCTGATCAAAAAGCAAGGTGGCTGGAAAAGTGATGCCACAGTTTGGGAGTACATTGAGGAAGGGCAACAATTCACCGAAAACGCCTCAGCAATTCTTATGAAGAAGATGGCAGAATTACTTTAGCAGCTATGGGAGCCCGGAATCTGCCTCAGGCTCCCGAAAAAAGCCTGCTAAATCTGTAAGCTTGAGCTGAATCGCCCTATGGGAGCACCAATACCCACCCTGCCGATCCACTTTCCATCTATCTCAGGCTGTCTACACTGACAAGCTCATAAAATCAGCCACGCTCGCCAATAAACACCTGGGACCAACTAAACTCTCCGGGCAGCAACGGGCAATATCTACTAACTAACCCTAATTACCACAGCACTCTTGTACCCAGGCGCCAAAATAGTTCTTTTTGAGCCGTAAATTGGCCCGGGTCAGGACTCACCAGCTTTTCCTGGAGACACCAACCATGGCTAAACACACCTGCGTCGTTGTAGGCGTCGGGCCTGGAAATGGGGCCGCCTTTGCCAAGAAGTTTAATCACGAAGGCTACCAGGTGGCGCTTCTTGCCCGAAATAAAAGTTACCTAGATAAATTGCAGGCTGAGCTGCGCCAGGCAAAGAGTTACATCTGTGACGTTACCAAACCTGATCAAATTGCCGATGTATTCAGCCGTATCCAAGCTGAAATGGCCCCAATCGAAACATTGATCTACAACGCTGGCTCTGGCCACTCCTGCACCATTGAAAATCTCGATATCTATGAATATGAATCGGATTGGAAGATAAATTGCCGGGGCTGCGCTCTATTCGGCCAACTGGTGACTACTGAGATGATCCAGCATGGCAAAGGAAACATCATTATTGTGGGGGCAACCGCCTCCCTCCGCGGCGGAGCGAACTTTGCTTCTTTTGCATCAGCAAAGGCTGCGCAGCGCAGTCTTGCCCAATCGATGGCCAGGCATCTTTGGCCCAAAGGGGTACATGTAGCCTACCTGATCATTGATGGGCCGGTAAGTAAAAGTCGCACACTAGATGGAAGCACAAGAGATAATCAAACATTTTTGCAGCCACCAGATATCGCCGACACGGCCTTTTTCCTGACAACCCAGGCCAAATCCGCCTGGACTTTCGAGGTGGATCTTAGGCCCCATGTGGAGAAATGGTAACAACTATCAGCTAAGTTAAAACTGCTCATTCTGATTTGCCGGGAACCAGATTTTGCAAGGAGGCCAATAATGACCCTTAACAAGAAACAAATTGAAGAGTGTGAATCCAGCCGTTGGGACTTTTCTGACCTGAAAGCTGTATTTCTTAACTGCACTCTGAAGCCTACGCCGGAACTATCCCATACGGATGGACTGGTTACTATCTCCCGAGAAATCATGCAAAGAAACGGTATATCGGTACAGGTACTGAGACCAGTTGACCACGATATTGCCTTCGGCGTTTACCCAGATATGACTAAACACGGCTGGGAGAACGATGACTGGCCACAGATATTTCAACAAGTGATTGAGGCCAATATCCTGGTTATAACAACACCTATTTGGCTGGGGGAAAAATCATCCGTATGCACCCAGGTTATAGAAAGGCTTTATGCCAATTCATCTGATCTGAATGACCAGGGACAATACGCCTATTATGGGCGAGTCGGGGGCTGCCTTATTACTGGCAATGAAGACGGAGCCAAACACTGTGCGATGAATATCCTCTACTCCTTGCAACATCTTGGCTATGTTATCCCACCCCAAGCAGATGCAGCCTGGGTTGGTGAAGCAGGCCCTGGCCCCTCATATCTGGACCCAGGTTCTGGCGGCCCGCAAAATGACTTCACCAACCGCAACACCACCTTTATGACATGGAATTTGATGCACCTTGCGAGAATAATAAAAGATGCCGGTGGTATCCCTGCCCATGGAAATCAGCGCTCGGCGTGGGATGCAGGCTGCAAGCCCGATTTTCCCAACCCCGATTATCGATAGGGACGCCCTCCCCCGTTGATCAATCTGTGTCCATCGATTGGCGGGGAAGTGTAAATAAATCGAAGCATGATGTATCAATGCCTTACCTTGGCTCTAAGTCAGAAAGTAATAGCCTTTTGCTGAGGATATATCTAACCATTTCGTATCGCTATTGATCGGCACTATTGAAAGTTGCCCTCAGAACTTGCCACATAGAAACCAGATAGCGGTACTGCCAGTCTTATGACCAAGAAACCCAATGTGTCTGCTTCATGTCATAGGCAGTTTCACGCGCGAAAGCCAGTGGTCAATTTGCGCATTATCCATTTCGCGCTGGAGCATTCATCCTCGAAACCTAATACCATCATACTAAATATCCAACGCTCATCGCCTTAGCCTTAGCCTCAGCCTCAGCCAAATCACTCTTTCAGGAGCTCATCACTGCCCATAGAAAATTCAATAGGACACGGCTCACTGACTGATAAAAAGACACTCACAAGCAGATGATTTTTGAAAAAAACAATAGGATAAAGCTCCAATAAAAATAACAGTTACTTTCTTTGAATTAAGGTTCATAACGATGATGACCTATTAGCCTTTATAGCAACTTAAAAATAGAAACGAACTAAACTATAAGAAACAAACGCAGAAAATCGATCAATATGAACATGCAAACAGGGATATAGAAGGCAAACTTATTTATGAGCCATTCTACAACACGTCCAATATACAATGGCGCTAATGCCATAATTGATCAATTAGATGCAAACAAAGTAGATTGTATTTTTGCCTCGCCCATCGCCATTATGGCGCCAGTGTGGGAAGTATTCGCTGCTAGAGAAAATAAAATAAACATACGCTATTTTCGTTGTCGTCATGAACTATTGGCTGTCAGCCTTGCCTATGGATACTTTAAGGTTAAGGGAAAGCCGCAGGCTGTTTTTCTCCCTTCCAGTCTGGGAGTATTAAACGGCTCTATGGCACTAAGGTCCTCATTACAAGAACGAATCCCGATGCTCGTTATATCACCTGATTCATTAACCTACGGTGAGGATGCTACAACCGATCCAGGTCCGGAATGGCCCTCTTTACTTGTTGATTTTGCAGGCCCAGCAATAGAGGGAGAAAGAGTCGTCAAATGGTCAAAAAAAGCAATAACTTCTTCTGATCTAGTACAAGAGCTTAATCGGGCCCAATTTATTGCAAATGCTGTCCCGCGAGGGCCCGTTTTACTTGAAGTATCTTTCGATATATTACTACATGAAGCACCCAAGTCTCTGCCTCCCGTTCTGGCTTCAAGTCCGGTAGTGGCTACAAAAAGCCATATAGAAGAAATAACAAATCTGTTAGCAAGTGCATCATCACCTATTATTATCACAGAATATGGTGGACGAACAAAAGCTGAAAAAGAACAACTAATCCATATCGCTGAAACTCTTGCAGCTCCTGTTTTCGAGTTCATGATGCCTGCGTATCATAACTTCCCCAGGTCTCACCCGCTGTATGGATTTGAAATTACAACTGAAATCCTCAATAAAACTGACGTCATTCTGCTCATTGGCTGTAATGCCCCCTGGCATCCTCCCCACCGGGCATTAATGCCTGATTGCACTGTCATTCATCTTGAAGAAGATCCATTAAGACCTCGTGCGCCCTATTGGGGTTACAAAACAACCCATACTATTGCAGGTGACCGCTTTCTCAATATGAAGCAAATATCAGCCTCACTGGAAGACAAAAAAATTGATAACAAAAAGCGTGCTAATGATTGGTCACGTTATTCAAACTCAATACGGGAAAAAACCGTAAAGATGCACAAGAAGTGTTACAAGCAACGAAACAAGGTATTCCGGCTTCAGAATTATTCCGAGTTTTACATGATACTTTACCCGAAAACTGCGCATGCATCGATGAGATTGTTGCCCAGGTTCCTCAGATGCTGGATCATTTGTACAGTGCTAAATTATTTCAACAATTTAGAGGCTGGTGTGGTGCATTAGGAACCGGACTGGGCACAGCATTAGGGGTAAAACTTGCGAGCCCCGACAGGCTCGTCGTTTGTATTATTGGTGATGGCGCCTGGCACTATAATCCTGTTCCGGCTGCGCTGGGATTCTCTCAGGAATATGGATTACCGCTTTTCATCGTCTTATGTAACAACAACCAGTATTTATCGCAAACTTGGAATATACAAAAGTACTTCCCAAATGGTGCAGCAGTTAAAAATAATCATTTTGTTGGCAATCTTATACAGCCTGAACCTGATTATTGTAAAACGGTCGAGTCTTACGGAGGGCAAGGCCTGCGAGTAAAAGAGATAAGCGAGTTAAAAAAAGCTATCAACAAAGGATTGCAAAGTATTCAAACCGGGAAAACATTTTTGCTCGATGTTAAAGTTGTGCCATAAACTAGAGAACCTGTATCAACTCAGACCTGGACATGTGTCTAATTCATCTAATAATGTTAACCAACGGATGAGATGTTTCGATAACTCCCCCGACTCTAGCTATCGATAGAGATATCCTATATTTGGTCTTTTTGGGGTGTCTATAGCCTAAAAATATGGGCATTTGGCCAATCCTATCCACATTTTTAGCAAGCTATTTACAAGATTCACAACCAAGGATAGATTGCCCGCCTTCGTGATTTTTACCAGTCCCCACCACTCTGACTTTGTATGCCCGCCTTCATCGAGAAGTCGAGCGTTGATATGGTGGCTTACCCATCTCCGTGAGGTCCCTTTTCCGAATGAAACCAGAGTTCTTGGAACACATCCTGGATAGCAAACTATTTGTCACTGTATGCCTGGTTACAGCCATTATGCTGTTGCGCGGCTTGCTTACGCTAGCAATTGCCCGAAGTAGCTGGCAGAAAGCTGATAAACGTCGCCGTATCAATACTGTACATAATATCGGCAACTTATTGCTGGTAGTCGGTTTAATGGTGATTTGGGTAAGTGAACTTCGGGATTTTGCCCTGTCTATTGCCGCTTTCTCTGTGGCAATTGTTCTGGCACTTCGTGAGGCTGTACAGTGCTTGGTTGGCGGTCTATATCAAGCCAATATGCGCTCCTTCACCGTTGGAGACTGGATTAAAGTTGGCGACCAGTTTGGTGAGGTCACCGACAGTGATTGGTTAAGCACCACACTTTTGGAAATCGACCCTCACGGACTTGGCAATGGTTATACTGGAACCACCCTTTACATTCCCAACAATGCGTTCTTCACCCAACCGGTAAAGAACCTGAACTTCATGCGTCGCTATATCGAGCACACTTTCTCAATAACTCGCGAACGCAGTGAAATAAACCCTTTTGAGGCCAAGAAGTTTATTGCAGAACGCTTGAAGGAACACTGTGATTCATTCCGGGAAGTTGCCGAGCGCTACTGCAAGCTGATTGAGAGTCGTATGGGCGTGGAGCTATCTGGCCCTGACGCGAAAGTGAGTGTTACAACCAATGATCTTGGTCATGATGTGATCACCGCTACAATATTCTGCCCTCGTGAAGAGGCAACAAATATCGAACAGCTAGTGACCGAAGATTTTTATAATTTCTGGTTTGAGAAAACAAAAAATTTGAAGGCTGGAAACTAACAACGGCATTCTATCTCAAGCACTGGTGGATAGCTTTTCCCAGTGCTTGGGTTGCTCCCACCTACACCCTAATGATCAGCAAAAATTTCTGTTAACCATTCAATAAAAGTCCTAACTCTAGGCGACAGGAAACGATTCTGAGTAAAAACTACAGAAACCGGTTCACTTGGTGGGCGAATGTTAGGTAACACTTCTATTAGATTGCCCTCAGTTAGATCCTTTTCAACATGAAACCTGGGGAACTGGGCCAGGCCAATCCCTAATTTAACGGCATCCCGATAACTCTCCGTACCCGTTACCGTGATAGGCGCTATAGCTTCCATGGTTTCAACCTTGTCACCAACGCAAAATGATAGCGGCGTAGACTTCCCCGTTGTTATCGAGCGGAGGGCCACTGCGCGATGATGGCTCAAGTCACGTAGGGATTTCGGGGTGCCATAGCGCTCAAGATAACCCGGTGAAGCACAGGTGAGTCTGTCCAGCATTGTCAGACGCCTCGCGATCAACTCACTATCGGCTAAATGACCATATCTGATCGCACAGTCCACTCCTTCCTGGACCAAATCAACCCAGCGATCCCCTTCGCTCATCACCAAAGTAATATCGGGGTAACGTTCAAAAAATTGCGGAAGCTTAGGCATAACGAAGTAGCGAGCAATTGTTCCCTGTACATCGACACGAACCTCCCCTTTCGGCAACGAGCCCTTAAATGCACCTTCCGCTTCTTCTACATCCGAAAGTATCGATAGGCATCGCTGGTAATACAGTTCCCCATCCAGCGTTGCTTTTACCTTGCGTGTGGATCTCTGTAACAACCTCACACCAAGCTGCTTTTCAAGCTTATTGATCACTTGTGTAGAGGTAGATCGCGGAACATCCAAGTCGCTAGAGGCCGCGGTAAAGCTGCCACGCTCAACGATTCGAACATAGAGTCGCATTGCATCCAGCTTATCCATATTAAGCCCATTGTTTATCTATTTAGAACAATAGGTTCCATTTTAGCTAGATTATCTACTCAAACCACGAGTTTATTCTCTTCGGAAACATTACTCATAGAGTCACAGCTGTGACTCCAATCAGCTTGGAGGTCATTTTGGAAAAAGTTGCACTAGTCACCGGCGCTTCCAGAGGCATAGGTGCGGCTATTGCCACCCGACTGGCAAAGGACAACTTCACAATCTTGGTTAACTTCGTTGGCAACTTCAATGCCGCTGAAAAGTTGGTCAATCAGATTGATGCGGCTGGAGGAAAGGCCGTCACCGTTCAGGCAGACGTCAGTGATTCCAGCGCAGTTACTAAATTATTTGAATCTGTGGAAGCCACCTTTGGTGGTATTGATGCTGTTATCAATAGTGCTGGCATCATGAAGTTAGCAACTTTAGCCGAAAGTAAAGAAGAAGACTTCGACACCATGGTTGCCGTCAACCTTAAAGGTACATTCAACACAATGCGGGAGGCCTGTAAACGCCTTAGACCAGGTGGGCGAATTATCAACTTGTCCTCAAGCGTTGTAGGCCTATATATGCCCACCTACAGTATCTACGCAGCAACCAAAGCCGCCATTGAGGCGATGACACAGGTAATGTCCAAAGAGATGCGAGGACGAAATATTACCGTTAATGCTGTTGCCCCGGGACCAACAGCAACCGAACTTTTCCTCGATGGCAAAACTGATGAGATGGTGAACAGCCTCGCCAACTTGTCTCCACTGGAGCGACTGGGAAGCCCGGAAGATATTGCAAACACGGTTGCCTTTTTGGCCGGGGAGCAAGGGGGATGGATCAATGGGCAGGTGATTCGGGTTAATGGTGGGATTATATAAATCCAACCCTAAGCCCGGCTCATTACTCGCAGCAGTTTAAGAAACTTTAGCTGCTGCTATTGATTATTTTTCTGACTTGGAAAGAAAGCCGATGTCCTCCCTAATCCAGGCGTTAAACCTAAAGCACAGCAGAGATACCTTTATTGCTGCAACTATTACCAGTGCCGCCGCCTTTACCTGCCTTGCAACAAATTTACCTCCGTGGGCAATGTTTGTCGGCTGGGTTGTCTTTTTCACCAGGCCCACCTCTATATCGAACACATTAACCAGTAGTATTTGTGTCACTTTGGGAATTTTACTCGGCGTAATTGCTTCTGTAATAAACAGTGTGTTACTGCCTGTAATGGGTAAAGCTGCCTTCGCTGCGACAGTATTTATTGTAGCTTTTATCGTGGTTTCCCTCAGTGGAAAGCCCATTATCGGCAATATTGCCGCTTGGTTTCTGGGGTTAATTACCTTTTTTGCTGCACATGCCGAGACCACTTATATAGGAATAGCCTCACTGATCGCCCCTGTTCTCCTGGGAATATCCTCAGGCCATTTATGTACCTATACACAATCCCTACCAGGAAAAAATAAAGCGGATTAATCTGCTTCCAATTCTCTTAGGCGCAGGCGAATAATTTCAGCCAGCCTTCTTGCTCCTGGGCCTGTAGTCTCGCGATCGGCAAATATCAGGTACATAGACACCTGCCTTTCATTGCCACCGCGTAAGGGCAGTGGCTTCAAGGTGCCCTCTTCCAGTTCCTGTCTAATTTTCTCCTCCGGCAGCCAGGCAAAACCATAGCCACGGCAGGCCGCGCCAATGGAGGTGGCCATATTGCTGACAGTCCAGCGTTGGGCCACATCTACCGTATGGGTCCGACTGGTTCTCTGTGAGCCTGTATCCCGCACCACCAGGTGGCGATGATTGCGTAAGTCTCGCAAGGTCAGCTCTCGCCCCAATTGGTGTAAAGGATGATCCGGGTGGGCAACGGGAATGATTCGTACCGGGCTGTAGAGCAGCTCACCATTGAAGCCTTTGGGAATATGTGGGCTGATAGCGAAGTCGATCTTGCCCTGCTGCAGTGCTTCAGGCCCACCGCCGATAACGGTTTCATAAACTTCAATACGGGTCTGCGGGCTTTCCTCGCCAAACTGGTCAAGGCACTCCAATAATAACCAAGTGGGAAAAAAGACCTCTATGCCGATAGCAATTTCTGACTCCCAGCCAGCAGAAGCCTTACAGGCTGCAGCCTCTAAAGATGCGGCATCCTCCAGCAGCTGCCGTGCATGGCGGTACAGCATATCGCCCGCTTTTGTCAGCACTGCTTTGCGGCCACTGATAGTGAATGCGGCCACACCCAGCACAGACTCCAGTTTTTGCACCGCATAGCTTACGGAGGACTGGCTCTTATGCAGGCGTTCCGCCGCCTGGGCGTATCCTCCGCCCTCAACAACCGCTACCAAACACCGCCATTGCTCGAGCGTAATTTTCGGGTTTGAAGATGATCTGGCAAACTGATTAGTCATAAATCGGATATTTCGATAGATTTCAGTGAAATTTTCTAATTTTTAATCGAATTAACCAATGTTTCAATAGTGTTCAAGCTAATTGATTCACTAGGAACCAGTCATGACAAAGTTGCTCAATATCCAATCCAGCATGTTCCAAGCCGGAGGACAGACCTCCCAGCTGGCTGCAAAGTATATCGAGAGCTGGAAAACGAATAATCCGGATGGCGAACTAATTCAGCGTGATCTGGTGGCAGAGCCGGTGCCCCACCTGTCTCTGGAGCGCTTTCAGGCCTTCACTACCCCGGCTGAGCAGCGCACCGCAGATCAGCAAGCTATTGTTGATTTTTCGGACAAACTTATTGAAGAGATTACTTCGGCAGATGTGCTGGTACTGGGTGTACCTATGTACAATTTCACAATCCCCTCCACCCTGCACACCTACTTCGACCATATCGCCCGAGCCGGCGTCACCTTCCGCTACACAGCGAATGGTCCTGAAGGATTGCTGAAGAACAAGAAAGCAATCGTCTTTGTCGCTCGAGGTGGCTATCACGGTGACGATCATGCGCAGAGTGCCTTTCTACGTCAGTTCCTCGGCTTTGTAGGTATCACCGATGTTGAGCTTGTTTACACGGAGGGGCTTGCGACCGGTGAAGAGGCAAAAGAAAAGGCCGTCGCAGCTGCAAATGAACGTATTACTGAGCTTGCTTAAACCTGCAAGTGCTACCGCATTCATTGGAAATAAAAAAGCCAGGCCCTATTATCCGGCCTGGCTTTTTCAGATATAAATTTATACAGCTTCTACAGCCTCAGTCTCATTGCGTTCAGGAGCATCAGCCTGAGATGACTCTTTATTATTAGCCTTTCTCCCAAACAGCCTCTGCACCACCACAAAGAACAAAGGAATAAAGAAGATTCCCAGCAGCGTGCCCACAACCATTCCCCCCAGTACCCCGGTTCCAATTGCGCGTTGCGCGCCAGAACCTGCACCAGTGGCTATCGCCAGCGGAAGAACTCCTAAACCAAAAGCCAAAGAAGTCATCAGGATAGGACGCAGGCGATCGCGTACTGCACGCATAGTAGCCTGCACCAGCTCCATACCATCCTCTAAGTTTTGCTTGGCAAACTCCACAATCAAAATGGCGTTCTTACTGGTTAAGCCCACAGTGGTCAACATGGCCACCTGGAAATAGATATCCCTTTCCATCCCCCGCAAGCTATTCGCCAGCACCGCGCCAAGAATACCTAAAGGCGCCATTAACAATACGGCTGTTGGTACTGTCCAGCTCTCATAAAGTGCGGCAAGGCACAGGAAAACAATCAGTAATGACAGGGTATAAAGCAGTGGTGTTTGTGCTCCGGCGGCACGCTCCTGATAAGAAAGGCCACTCCACTCAATACCAACACCCGCCGGCAACTGAGCTACCAGTCTCTCCACTTCTGCCATGGCCTCACCAGAGCTGACTCCTGGAGCTGCCTGGCCGTTGATTTGCATGGATGGCACGCCGTTGTAGCGCTCCAGGCGAGGAGATCCGTACTCCCAGGAGAAGCTGGCAAAGGAAGATAGAGGCACCATATCGCCTTTATCATTGCGCACAGACCAAAGCTGGAAGTCTTCCGGCACCATGCGATATGGCGCATCCGCCTGCATATAAACCCGCTTCACCCGGCCGCGGTCGATAAAATCATCGATGTACGAGCCACCCCAAGCGGTACTCAGCGCGCTGTTAATATCGGCAATAGACAAACCTAGTGCCGCAGCCTTGGCGTTGTCAATTTTCACCCGGAACTGCGGCGTATCCTCCTGGCCATTGGGGCGTACGTTAGAGAGTAATTTGCTCTGCCCGGCCATTCCCAAGAATTGGTTGCGGGCAGCGGTCAGCGCTTCGTGCCCCAGGTTGCCGTTATCTTTTAAGTAAAAGTTAAAGCCACCAGAAGAACCCAACTCTGGCAGAGGCGGCGGCGCAAAGGCAAAAGCCATGGCATCTTTGATTTGCATCAGCGCGCCCATTGCGCGCATGGCTACCGCTCCGGCACTTTGCGATTCCTCTTCCCGGTCGGACCAGTCTTCCATATTTACAAAGGCGATACCGGTATTCTGGCCGCTGCCAGCAAAACTAAAGCCCTGTACCGAAAATACCGACTTCACGATACCCTGCTCGTTGTCCAGAAACTGATCTTCCACTTTGCGGATAGATGCCATGGTGCGTTCCTGGGTCGCACCTACAGGTGCCTGCACCATAGAGAAGAGCACGCCCTGGTCTTCATCCGGCAAGAAGGAGCTGGGTAAGCGCAGAAACAGGAAGGCCATCACGGCCGAAAGGGCCACAAACAACAGCATAAAACGGCCGCTGCGTTTTAGAATGCCCTGCACTCCGCCCTGGTAACGCTGGCTGCCGCGCTCAAAGTTCCGATTAAACCAACCGAAGAAGCCTTTCTCACCGTGGCTTTCCCCTTTTGAAAGTGGTTTCAGCAAGGTGGCACATAGTGCGGGGGTCAGGATAATCGCCACTAATACGGACAAGGCCATGGCAGCAACAATGGTTGCTGAGAACTGCCGGTAAATTACGCCAGTGGCGCCATCCATAAATGCCATAGGCACAAACACTGCCGAGAGCACCACGCCGATACCTATCAGTGCCGCAGTAATCTGCTTCATGGATTTTTTAGTTGCTTCCTTTGGTGACAACCCCTCTTCACGCATCACCCTTTCTACGTTCTCCACAACCACAATGGCATCGTCCACCAGCAGGCCGATGGCCAACACCATGGCGAACATAGTGAGCATATTGACCGAAAATCCCAATGCCGCGAGAACCGCAAAGGTTCCCAGCAGTACTACTGGCACTGCAATCGTGGGAATTAAGGTTGCACGGAAGTTTTGCAGGAACAGATACATCACCAGGAAGACCAGCACAATGGCTTCAATCAAAGTACTGATCACACCTTTGATGGAGACCTCAACGAAGGGCGTGGTATCAAAAGGTACGACCGAGGTAAGTCCCCGCGGGAAGAAAGGCTCCAGCTCCTTGAGCTTTGCTTTAACGCCCTCTGCGGTATCTAACGCATTGGCACCAGTAGCCAGGTTAATGGCAATACCCGTTGCCGGTTGGCGGTTGTAGCGGGAGATAAACTCGTAGTTCTCTGCCCCCAATTCAACACGGGCGATATCGCCAAGCCGCAGCAGGGAGCCATCATCATTGGCACGGACCACAATTTCCCGGAATTGCTCCGGGGTTTGCAGGCGTCCCTGTGAGGTAATGGAGGCATTGAGTTGTTGCCCCGGCACTGCCGGCGCACCTCCAAGGCTGCCCACGGTAACCTGGGCATTCTGTGCCCGCACTGCTGCGGCGACATCATTCGGTGTCAGGTCGTAAGTGGTCAGCTTATTGGGGTCAAGCCAAATACGCAGTGCATACTTGGAGCCGAATACCTGCACGTTTCCAACGCCCGGTACCCGGCTAACCGGGTCCACAATGGCTGAATTAATATAATCGGCAATATCGTTGCGATTCATACTGCCGTCTTCAGATACAAAGCCCGCAACCATCAGGAAACCGCCGCGGGACTTACTGACGTTGACCCCCTGTAGCTGTACCTCTTGGGGCAACAATGGCATTGCCAACTGCACCTTGTTCTGGACCTGTACCTGCGCGGTATCTGGATCGGTACCATTCTCAAATGTCAGAGAAATGGAAGCACCACCGTTGGATTGACTGGTAGCAGACATATATAGAAGGCCATCCAGGCCTTTCATATTCCGTTCCAGGATCTGTGTAACGGAGTCTTCGACCACCTTGGCAGAAGCGCCTGGGTAGTTCGCCTCAATATTGATAGAGGGCGGTGCAATATTGGGATAACGCTCCACCGCCAACTTGCTGATGGACAAAGCACCAGCCAGCATTGTGATAATTGCCAGAACCCAGGCAAAGATGGGTCGGTTGATAAAAAAACTCGCCATAACCCCTACCCTCAGGAACCCTGCTCAGCTGTGGTTTTTTCATCGCCAATTGCTGCAGGTGGCTGTTTGTCCTCACGCTCACTCGGCTGCACCGGGGCGCCGGGGCGGATTTTCTGCAATCCAGCCACCACGACACGGTCGCCGGGCTCAAGCCCCTCTTCTACCAGCCATCGATTGCCAACTGTGCGGCTTACCCGTACTGAGCGCTGAGCAACGATATTCTCTTCATTGACCACCATGGCTGACGTATTGCCTTTCGGGTCCCGCGCAATACCTTGTTGAGGCACCAAAATAGCGTTATCGCGTACACCGCTGCCCACTATTGCACGCACATACATGCCCGGCAGCAACATATTATCCGGGTTGGGTACAACTACCCGTAGCAATACGCTACCAGTTGAGGGATCAACACTTGCTTCGGCAAACTCGAGTTTGCCCTGGTGTTCAAACTCACCGCCATCTTCCAGCAGGATCTTGACCGGCAGATGAGTGGCATCCGCCAGTGTGCCGGCCTGGAGAGCCCGGCGAAGGCTTACCAACTCTGCAGCCGACTGAGTAACATCCACATAGATGGGGTCCAGCTGTTGCACTGTGGCCAAAGTTGCGGCCTGATTGGCCGTCACTAGTGCCCCCTGGGTTACAGAGGATTTACCAATTCGGCCCGTAATCGGGGAAGTAATTTGGGCGTAGTCCAACTGTATCTCAGCCCGGTGCAGCTCCGCTTTAGCCTCGGCTACATCTGCACGAGCTTCCTGCAAATCCGCCTCAGCCGCATCATTTTCCTGCTTGCTAACGGCTCCATTACTTATTAAGCCTCTAGTTCGTACCGCCTTCAATCGCGCGATATTCATGGCGGCGTTGGCACGCTGTAACTTCGCGCGGGCACTGTCCACATCCGCTCGGTAAATGGCATCATCCAGCTGATAGAGCGGCTGATTTGCATCGACACGGCCACCTTCACGGAACAATTGCTGTTTTATGATGCCATTAACTTGCGGGCGAACTTCCGCCACCTTGAAAGGGGAAGTGCGCCCCGGCAACTCCCTTGTGAGGGTCACTGGCTCAGATTCCAGCGTGACAACTGTAACCTGAGGCGCCATCATCGGCGGTGTAGCGGCCTTTTCATCGCAGGCCGCAAGAACAGAGGATGCGACCAGAAGACTGATTAGCGCTTTTTTATTGAACATGGTTACCTCAATAAGGGCTGACTACCGGTATTGCGGGTCAGTTGCGGGGAAACATGAAAAGAGACAGGAAAGTCTAGTTCTAGTTGCTTGACATTTTATGTGCACGCATGAAATTCAATCAACTGTTCATCAGCGCGTAATAATCGACTAAGATGCACTTTCACCCAGTGTTTTCAAGGGTTTGCACGAATATCTCATTTAGCTACCGTGCGGCGAAATGCGGTGAATATGCGGTCAGATGAGACAAACATGATTAGAAAAGAAGCTGCAGTCCCCATGACCAAACTCAGAAAAGAGCAAACAGCGGCAACTCGTGAGCGTATCCTGGACGCCGCGATGAATGTATTTCATGAATTCGGAGTATCACATGCCTCCCTTGCAGAGGTGGCTGAACTGGCCGGGGTAACCCGTGGCTCGATCTACGACCATTTCCGCAGTAAAGCTGGATTGCTTAATGCCTTGACAGAGCGCATGGAACTTCCCGGTGAGAGACTATGTGAGACTGCCGGGAAAGAGCTGAGGGAAAACCCTTTGGGAACCTTGCGTACCCGCTGGGTTTGGTTGTTCCATGATATTGCCTGCAATGAACAGTGGCAGCGGGTCCTCGAGATTATCTTCCTACCATGTGAAGCTGTCAGTGAAGTGTGTGAATCAACCCGGCGTATCAAGCAGGGCCGCACTGCTGGCTTAGAGCGCATGGCCAACTTAATGAAGATGGCAGTTACTGCAGGACAATTGCCTGCTGACTTAGATGTAGATCTGGCGCAACAGATGCTACATGGTGGTCTTTTTGGCGTATTGGAAGACTGGCTGCAGTCTCCACGAATTGAGGATTTGGGTGAACTGGGCGAGCGTTACATCGACACGCTACTAGATATGATTCGCTTTTCTTCTACTATGCGTTTGGACCGGCAGCAGCGAACCTTGCACTGATTTTGAATACTCGCGCACAAGATGTTCATTAAAACTCGAATTCGGTTTCTATGGCTGGCTGGCAGACGCCGCCGATATCCATGTGACGCAGATTAAGAGGTAGGAGGCTGGTAGCACACAGCCCAGCCCACCTTGGAAGGACTGGTCAGCAGGCCAAGCCCAACGACGAAACTATTCGATAAGAACGAGCGCGGCCCCAACGACAGAATCCGGTGGCTGTTCGAGGCCATTGAGCAGTTATTGGGCGAGGAACAGCAGATTATCCGGGAAATGATGGAAGGGATGATCTTTCGGCGCTGGACGCGTACCGGATAATAAAAGCCCCGCCAGATTACTCTGCTGGGGCTTTGTGGGTTTTCTGGAGTGATGATTTCCTGAATTCAATCAATCCGCTTGGCTGCTTCTAAACCCAATAACAATATAACTTCTGGTTCGGACTCGAACTGAGACAAACGCACCCCAGGGAAAGGCCCATTTACCCGCCGAATACGCGCCGAGAATACAATGCGCTCGCCAATTTGAGTATCAGTCCAGGAAGACTTCTGAGCGCCATCAACATTTAAAAAAACATTATTAGCAATCAATTTTTTTGAGTCGCCCAAAGTTATTTTCGGATCATCCATTTCGACTGACACTCCGAGGGCATACTCATTCGTCAAGTCTATGCTTTTCACAACCCCAGACCAATCAACCTCTTTCCCGCCAAACACAGCGCTTAGGTCACGATCATCAGCCCCAGACAAATACTGCTCAACTAGGGCTCTCAAAAATTCTTGCCACGACAAATGACTCATATTAAAACTCTCACTCCCAGGGCCCGAATGTTCCAGCATTAATCGAATCCCTCAACATGTTCGCCCTCTGTTGCACTTCAAAAGCAGCTCTTGGGGCACTGCCCCGATAGATTACACTGCCGAGGCTTTTTCGGGATTTATATGCTCTGAGTTTCAAAGCTAAGGATTTTCAACCAGCCACGCCTTCCGAATTAGCGATTCTCATTCTAGGAATGAGGTAAAGCATCGGGTGAAAGTGATAACTATACCTACACTCGATTCCGCTCCCAAAATTCGAAAAAGTAAGAGTCATACTTTACTCTTACTCACCCTCATCAATCTCTAGAATGACTCCCTTTCCCACAACCCTATCCAACTCCTGTATTAAAAATACATCACCAACTTTCACATCTTCTTTTATATGTTCCCAGCTAGCAAAGTTTATATTTGCATTGATCACCTCACCCGGGAAATGCTTTTTATCATCCCCATATGAATGCATACCGCTAACTAAAAAACTTATACCGTCAAATTTATGATGGGGGTTATATCCACTCCTAACACCATTTGTCTTTGGACTATCCACATCATTGCACAACTCGACCCGAGCCAAAACATGCCTTGTAAATTTTCCCACAACTTACTCCAAATGATTAACTACTGATATTACTGCGGAATTGAGGAAATCTAATTACTTTTGCCCGTTAACGGTAACAACGCCACCTTTAAAAATAAATGGGTCAATTTTTCCTTTTGAAAAATGAAATTGTTTTAAAGAATTTTTTTGGACAGTTACCCTCAAGATAGCCGCATATTCAGGATTTGTATTCGCATACTTAAGAACCTCATCAAAACTCATTCCGAATTGCTTCATTTCACTACCATTGGGACCAAACTCAAATTTTCCCCTCATGGTTATAAGGCTATGGTATTCATCGGGGCCTACTGCCCGATATAAATCAACCATTTTATCCCCTTTGGTTAGCGTCTTACCAAAGGGAACCATCCCTAATAAAATACCTCCCCCTTCAAGCCATCGATTGACAGGTTCTCCTGTTATCAAATCAGTGCCAGTAAAAACTTGCCCCAAGCTTTTTGCTGAGCCAACTCCCGGAAATAAGTCTGCAATTAACGATGCACCTGCATCAACGCCAGAGCCGTCAAACTCAAAATTTGAAGTCGGGTGGCACGAATCGCAAGCGACATTGGAAGACCCAGTAATGGGCATGAAATCATTACTATGCCCATTAAATCAACTACTTAGGTTAGTCTCGCAGTTTTTCCCCAGCAACCAACCTTATTTGATCAGAACCCTTACACATCTGAATGAACTCCTCCCGAGTATCCGGTGGAGGGCTATCGAATCCCACATAGCCATATTCGCCACCCACCAACTCCGATAGTTTGTTAAGCCAACTCTCACTCCCATCAGCCGGAACAGTTATGCCTGCAATCATACATCCATCTTCAGTAAAAAAACTCATCGCACTCTTCACAACACTATTGCCGGTGCCATCCCAGTAAACTGAGTACGATGCACTTTCGTCTTTTTCTAGTACTTGAAGGAGTTCATCACTGGTATCGTACACACATTCAGGCTCATCACTATACTCTGGATATGGATAATCCTCCGCGACCTCTTCTCTGCTAGGAAGCAACTCATCCAAGAACCTCAACACTAATTTTTTAGTTCTTTCCTTGCAAAGAACATAAATTTCTATCAGCTCCACTTATATCCCCTATCTAGCCTTACCGGCACTGATAAATTGACCACTCATAGTTTCGTAGTAATAGTAGTTAGTACCTTGTAGATTTGATTCGTAGTAGTTCACGCGAGTTGATTTTCCATTAAATGGTTTCATTCGAGTTCCTAAGTGAGTACCTGTTTCTCGAATATGCCCTACAACGGAGTTGAACTGCTTCCTCAACGCTTCCGCATTTCCCTGCTTCCATTTTGGCAGTCCAAGTTCAGCAGCATGACGAGAGTAGGAATGTTGAAAGGCTCTTCGTTGCGCCTTTGTCATTTCCGCCCAAGGTACAGTGTGTCCTATACGGAGGTGCCCTAGAGCTTTCGGTCCTGCCTTTGTAGCACTACTTACTTGCCTCATAGCCCCCATTGGGTTTCTGGCAAATAACCCAACCAATATCGAAGCCGGCAAAGCTAAATCATGGCCAAGCTGTGCCTCTGGAGAAACCGGCGCTTCAAATGGAGACTCATAATCAGCTCCCACTAAATTTGCAGGTGACAACTCCCCCGGGTAAAGCTCAACAAAAGGGTTAGGTGAATCGTACCAAGCCGAGGAAGCAAAAAGGTCAAACATACCTTTGAGGAAGCCACTACCTATTCCATCGGAGTTTCCACCACTCTGCCCAGATGAACTAATCTGCCCCCAACCTCCACTTTCTGAAGAAGCAAACCCAGATGCACTAGGCGACTGACCCAATGAAATTACTGAATTAATATAAGTCTGGCCAGTGAAAGTTCTTCCACCCGGTCCGGTTGGGCAGGACCCGCCTTCAGCACAGGGTGGTAGACAACCTCTACTTTCTAGATTACACCTACTTCCGAAATTTACGGACATATACCCTGTCGGGTCTACAAGAGAAAGAGGGTTATTTAAAACGTAAGAATAACGGTTATAACTTTGCGAATTTTTTGGGCTTTGAATAAATGGATCAGGACTCAAAAATCTGCCAAGACTTGGATCATATACACGCCCATTCATATGAATGAGCTGAACACCATCCAAATGCTCATGATCCGTATAGCCTCGAGCCGTAACAAAGGGCACATAGTCTTCACCCTCTTCTGCGCCATTCCATAATGTATCACGCCTCTTTCCCCAGGGGCCATTTGACATCCACTGCACATCATCATTACTGTCAGCGTTAGCTCCAGATTTTGCCACTATAGAGCCAATGTGATCACGATGTTGGTAAAGGTAATAACCAGATGAAGCATCACCTTCTTGTATATATAACGCATAATCCCCTACATAATGAATTTTTTGCAGGATTCCGTTAAAGGTGGTTTCTTCATAAACACCGAGGCTCGCATAGATAGTTGAGCGGCCGCTACTATCAGTACGCTTAACACGACTCTGATCTGGGCCATACGTGATTTCGGACCAACGGGTTACACCATTAACAGTATTTTCTATGCGGGTAGGCTTGTTAAATGCAGCATAATCTACAGCACGGTGATTGTTACTGTCCTTAGTTGAGCTGGTCAAACTACCATTCTGATTATAATAGTTGGTATATCCACGAGCGCTGGTTACCGCATTAGGACCCGCCCCGTTTTGACCGTATTGATAAATATCAGAATTATCATACAGTGTTTTTACATTACCCAAAACATCATAGCTAAAGTCGTTGGGTGCGCCAATACAATTGGTAAAACATGATTTTGACAGGCGATTCACAGAGTCATAATAAAAGCTCTGGGTTAAGCCGTTCTTATTATCTCTGCGCTGGTCCAGATTACCTAAACTATCAAAATCATACTCATGACTCTGAATAAGGAAACTCCCCTTTTTTGCTACAACACTATCAATATATCCATTCGTTGGCTTGTATATTTGCTTGGTTACAACTCCGTTCCCTAAGGTGAACTCTGTTAGGTTTCCGCGAGCATCTTGCGAGTTCGCACTCCATAACACTTGACCATCATGAGCATTTTTTACTTTAACCATATGTCCATGGCTATTGTAATGATTTGCGATCGTATATCCTGTTGGATAGGTGGTAGCAAATGCCCTATTAAATGAATCATAGTGTTGACGAGTTATATAGCTTTTACCGTCAATAACCTGTTCAACTGACTCTGGTTGTGAAAAAGACGAATAACTATAATTTTCTGTATAGGCCGAGCCGTCTGAATTATAGCCACTGAGCGTTCCCAGTAGCCCAATACCATAAAGTTTATCGTCATAGGTCCAGCTGTGAGTAAGACCTGATGAGCCGTGAACCGCTGTAGCATTGTCAGTTCGCGCAATAGTACGCTCCAATTTATCGTAACTAAACCGAGTAACATAGCCTTCTGCATCAGTTTGAGCTGCTATTAAACCTAGCGGGTTATAATCATATAAGACTGTACCTGTGTTCGGATCACTCAGTAATGTTTTTCGCCCCAGTATATCGTACTCAATATTAATCAGAGTGTTATTATCATTATCAACCTTGGTTGACTGTAAATCTCCAAATGGCCAATAAGTATAGTCAACTTGAGTTCCGGCATTGTCCAAAGTTTTCATTGTCCAACCAGCGCCATTCACAAACAACCTGGTTGTTTGTACTTCCGACGGACTATGCTCTGATAGAACAGTTTTGGCAACTACTGTTTCAAGACCTTTATAGGTTGTTTTAACAGTGGATGAGTCCGCTTTTGTCTTTAGTTCTTCTCGGCCAAGCAAATCATACTTAGTGCTAACTTTATACTGTGGATCGTTATTATAAAAGGGAGCAATCTCAGAAGTAATGAGTCCTTGCCCATTATAGGCCTGATAACTGTAAATAAGAGCGCCCAGCATATCCTTTGTTCTGTTCCCTAGCTCTCGCTCGAAACTGTCAAAGTATGTCCTAACAGAAGGCGACCCTGTCGTTTTGCTTTGAATATAAAACTCAACATTTGGGTTATAGCTAAAACAGCTATTGCCACAATTTCGATAATCAAAATCTGTACGAGTATTATCAGGATGATCTATATGGTCCACCCGCCCAACACTATCATATGATATTTTTGTAATAAGATTATTTAGATCCTGAATTTCAAATGGCAAACCAAAATCTGCACTAAATTTAGTGATTGCACTTTGGCCTTTAGGGTTGGTATGGGTTACTTTGCGTATACCATTGGCATCAAAGTTTTCAATATAACTCTCCGCACGAACGGTAAAATCCAGACCATCATAAGCGAAGCTATTAAAGCTTTCAGCGATACTGCTTATGGAGCCATAGTTGTTATAACCATACGTTGTAATTAGTTTTAATGAAGCAGAGCCCTCAGGTTCAATTGTTTTTGTTTTTATTGTTCCGTTGTTATTATAGGAGTAAGCTGTAGTTCGTTTTTTGCTGCTAACTGAAGTGCTACTGGCACCCACTGATGCAGTATCCTCTACTCTCTCAGGCAAACCCAGTATCCAGCTATCATCTGACTTTGTACTGAATATTTGGCTTTTTTGTTTATGATGTGCAGTCACACTAGCCTGGCTAGCATAGGTATCACAGATTACCTTGTGGGAATTGAGCAACACACCATCGGTATGATAATCCACATCACTAGTTGTAGTGAGTACAATATCAATATTTTCTACAGGACTACAAGAAAAGCTTGCAGAATTATGGTTTCGAATAATTGTATCGGAAATTTTACTACCATTATATAGGCTATTTCTTACCGTACTTTGCTCGTATACATAAGGAAAATAATGCGGACTACTAAAACCAGCATCCACATCATCACTATAAGTACGAATTTTCCACCGATACTTAGTGTCACTTAGTACATCTAACGTACAAGTGGAAGTATCAGCGGAATTAGAGCAGTTCTTGAAACAGTCTACATAGGAGCCATCTACCGCACAGACTTGCTGTCTTTTAAGTTGACCGGCCAAAAGATAATTATCTTGAGCCACCTGATGGAATTCTGACACTGTACGTATTTTTTTAGCCTGCCCCTCGTGGCTCACAGTTTCTATAACTCTGGCAAAACCTAAAGAACCATAGCCCGTGCGGTGCCTAACAGGAGACTCATATTTATATTCCGCAACTGTGGTACCACCAATACCATTACTTTCCTCTAGTATGGTTACAACATACGGTAAACTAGACACGGGGACTGTATTTTTGGGGCCTGCACCATCAGGCGCTATATCCTCATTATCGTGAGAATCGTAAACTTGCCTTATACCCAGCAAATTACAGGAGACATTCCCTTTGATCGCCAGATCACACGCTGTATCTAGAGGTCGATATTGAACCTCCAATTGTTCGCGGCCATCAAAATTAACACTTTCAATACGAGGCTTTCTAATATTATTGCTAGTAGTAGTTAGCCCCTGTGTATCATTAGCAGTAGAGCTACCATCATGATCAGCAAAAAAATCGACCATACCGTCACGGTCAAGATCCAGCCATGCGCTAGTTCGCCAATCGGGAACGGCATTAATATGTTCGTAGTTTTTAGGTGAACTATGAAGTAATTGACAACTGGAGAAAGATTCTCCCTTATTAAAGCGCACAGCTAAGTATGCAGATTTTTTATCTTCTCGCTCAGTGAGATATTCACAATTAGCATTAACTATATACAACTTATCAGTTAACCCGTCACCATTATAGTCAACGAGAAATCTTCCAAGAGTGCTCTTACGTTGCTCTTTGGGTACTTGAGTTGTCGCGCTCTCAATTCCGGGGTCTGTCGGAGCAGCAACCCAATCATCCCCTGTAGAATACAGGATCCGATTGTAACTAAACACCATATCTGCCAAGCCATCCCCATTCATATCCTGCAGTTGCAGGTTATCTACTATATCGGGAAAAGGCTGAGCGGGTCCAAAGCGGGTAAACTCACCATCATAAGAATAGTCTTCTGGTGATTTTAAAATAAATCCATTACCGGTATTAATCGAGACATTTCCCAGTACATCAGCCATATCGGGTAAGCCATCACCATTAATATCCCCTATCCGTGTTGAGGGGTGAGATGACTCTCCATGCCACCATTGCGCAAACTCCGAAAATCCACTACCCGTATTCAAGGCTACCGAGCGATCTTTTAATGGACCCTTTAAATAATTTCGATAACGCCCGTCAGTCGATAAAGTGTAACGACCAATACCGTATCGAAAAACATCAACCAAGCCATCACCATTCATATCCTTAAATACTAGGCGATAAGGCTCAGGGGCTGTGACACTTTGTATTAATGTTTCTGGCCAAAGATGCGATTGCGAACCTGGACTTCCTGTATGCAAGGTGATTTGCTCAGAAGTAAGGGAATAAGCTCCACTATAAACGTAACCACTACCAGTATTGAGAAAAGCTTTAGTGCCAGCAAGCCCCATCCAAGAGTTTGCTATGAGATCAAGTTTACCATCTCCGTTTATATCCAACGGGATGAAACCAAAATATCTTAGATCTCTTGTTGTCGGGATAAGTGACTCCGAGAAACTTCTATTATATTGATAATAAGTAATAGTTCCCGGTGAGCTTACATCACCTACTTTCACCATAGTGCCCGTTGCATCTTTAACGTAAAGAGTGTCATTTCGGACAACAGGGTAATCTACTTTATAATCGCCATTAAAGTCAGCTAACCATTCTGGAAATACTACTTCATCAAGAACCCAGCGATATTCACTACCCAAAGGTTTATTGGCATATGTGCTACTCGATGAGGAACTCCAATCAAAAGATAACGGCTGCCCGCAATCTGTGGTCGACCCTCCATAGCATAATGTGACATTTTGCAGCTTACTGGTACTGGTTGGATCAGCATTGATATTTCCATCAACAGCTTGGTAGTTGAGACTATAACGGCGAACTATATGACTGGCGCTACTCTTTACTGTTATATTTTTTAGGCGCTTATCTACTCTATGCTTTCTACCTGCTATATAGCTTTCGCGAACATCTACTCTGGGTTCATAGGTGAAAATCAGCGCATTATTAGTCCCTTGTGCAACATTGTGCTTGGTATAATCAATCTGACTGATTCGATGGACACCTGCAGAGGTATCTTTTTCATAGGTATACACCATGTAATTGCCGAAGACGTCCTCACGCTTAGCAATCCGCCAGTGAAGTGTTTTATTATAACCGTCTTCAAATTCAGCATTGGCCGAGCCCTTCGCACCATAATGAATTTTTCCCCCATCCCTTGACTCAACTCGCCAATAGTCTGGTACCGCAGCCTCCCCCCATAAGCTCTCAGGCGCTGAAATGACTCTGATTCGGTACGATATTCACGATAACTTATTCCCCCGTGAGAACCTGAACCAGTCTGAACAAGACGGTGTCCATCCAGACAGAATTTATAAGCATCTCCCTTATTAATGCCGCTTATCGTACCATCTCTCACTTTACTAGCGCGACATCGTGATATCTTTGACTGGCCACCAATATCCCATCCCCAACCCACTACGCCATTTCGACGATTACTGTTGTAATTCAAATTGACTTGGGGCTGCAGGCCATTAATACCAGGTGGAACCTCAATAGGGATCGTATAGTTAAACGATCCATCTTTACCCACCAAATGCTGACCGGTGAGTTTACCTCTGTATAAAGATTCGGTCATCAGGTCATTCGCCGGGTCTGTCTGCGTGATCGATAGATTACCTATCTTATCAATGAAGACATTGGTAGCGATTATATCCGGCGTTATTGCATCGCCTCCTGCAATTACAGCGTTATGTAGCATACTGCCAACCTTGGCAATATAAAGATCTGTATTACCATCGCCACTGTAGTCCAGATATTGCAAACTTGTCGGCGGTACTTTTTTCAGTAAACTGATATCAATATTTTCACTGACAACCGGAGAGCCATAACTACCGCCTTGAGAAGCATATAAATAACTAGGGTTTATCGGGGGCAGTACGAGAGGTACAACAACCTCTCCATGGATCATTACATAAAGGTCTCTAGCTTTGAGATAAATATCATCTACCCCATCACCATTGACATCACCATAGTAAACATCGTAGTACGAATCATCGATATTCTCCGCAATTAAACTTCCTGCTGAGAATAGTAAAACAAGCAATAAAAGCCT
The DNA here is from genome assembly GCF_030012965.1 of Microbulbifer sp. MLAF003. Classification (NCBI taxonomy): domain Bacteria; kingdom Pseudomonadati; phylum Pseudomonadota; class Gammaproteobacteria; order Cellvibrionales; family Microbulbiferaceae; genus Microbulbifer; species Microbulbifer sp. MLAF003. The sequence continues at coordinate 2,301,394 of NZ_CP120232.1, read as the reverse complement.
GGATACTAAAGGAACACCCTTCATATAACATCCTAATTATAATCTTATATAATAATTTTTATGTCTATACGCACAAATGAAGCTTAATATTCAGCACATAAACTAAGCTTTCCCTAAGCTGTATGCTCGCACCATCTAACTCTTAGCCGAAGTAATAACGTGGGTACGCATTCTACACGGCAACGTCAAAATTATCGTTTTGCACCACCAAACACCTCCCATCATTTTCGCTGTTATGGCTTCACTTTGGAAGCCCTCCATGTCAATAAGTTAACAACTTCAACTGAAAATTCAGCTTAACTAGCACTACCCTTCCAACTACAAATTTATCCAAGCTCTTTCCCGCTAAAGAGTAGCCATCAAGATGCAGACCATGCGTTTACTTGAAACTACGCGAAAGATGCAATTAGGCATACGATGTCAGTGTTGCTTTCACTCACAATATAAAGAATGGAACTTTCTTCACACCTTACTCATAGCCCATAAAAAGCTAGCAGATGTCAAATGCAACTAGGCACTAAAACCAATTAAAGGGGCATAGAGGGGCGAGGCATCATAAGCCTAAAGCTTTAATAACGATCGCTTAATAAAAGTATGAATTAAGGGGTACAAAAGTACATAAATACTATACGTTAGGCAGGATACTATTTGCTTTGTTTAGTAACAGGTTTAAGAACTCGGCTTGACTAGTTCCAATATCACCCAAAAGCCTACCAAGAAAAATCCTCTAAGTTTTAGTATCACATTGATGAGCGACCAGCTTTCTGAGAGCCATTATTACTAGCTTTAATAGCCAGTGATTTACAGCACCCAGCTATAGTTTGGGTTTTTCTGCCGCAAGCAATGACCGGCAAATCAGAACGAAGTTAATATAGGCAGCTTATTTCAAAGAGTCACCCTAACTTACTTTCTGAATCAATCATTCGCGCACCATCCACATCACGCACCGCATAATTAAAACCCGGGTGAATACAGTGAGCACCATAATTACCGGCTTTATCTAAAGCCAGGAAACCCACCTGGAACTTCTTATAGTCCCCAAGCTTGCGTGCAATACGCTCCACCGCCTCACGACAGGCTTCTTCCGGTGTATAGCCATGACGCATCAGCTCCACCACTTGATGGCAACCGACAGTTTTGATCATTAGCTCACCCATGCCGGTGGCGGTAGCCGCACCAACTTCATTGTCGACATAGAGCCCGGCACCAATAATTGGTGAGTCCCCTACCCTCCCATGCATCTTGAAAGCAGCGCCGCTGGTAGTACAAGCACCTGAAAGATTGCCGTCCTGATCCAAGGCTAAGATGCCGATAGTATCGTGGTTTTCAATGTTGATTACCGGCTGGTAACGGGACTCGCGCTTCCACTCACGCCAGGCGGCTTCGGCTTTCGGGGTTAGCAGGTTCTCAATTTCAAATCCCTGTTCAACGGCAAAACGTTGCGCACCCTCTCCAACCAACATCACATGTGGAGTTTCCTCCATTACCTTTCGCGCAACCGAGATGGGATGCTTGATACCCTGTAAAAAAGCCACTGAACCACAATCTTGTTTGTCATCCATAATGCAGGCATCAAGAGTCACTACACCATCGCGATCGGGAAAACCACCATAGCCAACGCTGGTTACCTCAGGATCACCTTCCGGCACTCGCGCACCGGCCTCGACGGCATCCAAAGCCCTGCCACCCCCAGTGAGAACCTGCCAAGCTGCCTCATTGGCAGGGCCCCCATGGTTCCAGGTTGATATGACTACCGGCTTTTTTCCCTTCTTCGTATAACGCCTTGCCATAGCTGCCACTGAAGATGTTGCCAGAGCACCAGCAGTGCCCAGGAAGGAATATTTCAGGAATTTTCTTTTGCTGATCACGATAATTTATCTCAAATGGAAAGCGCACAGATACAGTAATGTATCTGTGCGCCGTAGTTATGGCGAGATCAGAAGCTGTAAGTCAGCCCCATGTAGGCGCGGCGGCCTGAGTAGGAGGAACCCAAGACCCTGTTTTCCTCGCCCCAATACCTATCCACCTTCTCTTCGGTGAGATTAATAATGGAGGCAGTGAGAGTAAGATTTTCCATCAAACTATAAGAAGCATTTACATCAAGTTGATCATACTCATCAGTAAATGTATTCACGCCGTTGCTATAGCCATCCGCATAGGCGCTGCGATAGTTGTAGGAAGCTCTCACACTGAAAAGGTCATTCTCGTAGTACACCGATAGGTTGTATTGATCTTTAGAAGTGCCCGCAATTTCTGTTTTGATTGTTTCACCGCTTTCGAGGTCGAGGTTGGCCAGTTCGGTATCCGTATAGGTGTAGTTGGCTAAAACCCCAAAACCGTTATCAAAGGCATATTGCACAAACAGCTCGGCACCCTGGGCGGTGGCATCGGTGCCATTAACAGGCATCGACATGTTGACATTCCAAGTGTCACCATCGATTTCCCTGGTAACCAGGGAGCTGCCGTTAATTACGAATGATGCAATATCCTTCCTGAACAAGGTCACTCCCATTGCGGAAGCATCGTCAAAGTACCACTCCAGGCCTAAATCAAACTGATCTGCCTTATAGGGTTCTAATTCGGAGTTCCCCGCAAATCCATCTCTCACAGTCGCTCCTGGCAATGGAGCGTGTATGGATTCAGAGCCACCGAGGTCATCATAATTCACTCGGGCAACAACCCTTGCGAGGGCTGCACGCATTACCAAATCATCGTTAATATCCCAAGCAATATTGGCGCTTGGCAGAAAATCGGTGTTACTGCTGTCGCGAATATTGGGCTCATCTTGCAAAACCCCGTCAATATTGTCATAAGTGCGGGCATATTGTTTGGTTTTTACCGCGCGAACACCAAAATTACCGCGCAAAGTGGCAGAGGTAAAATTCTGCTGTACATAGGCTGCAGTAACTTCCTCACCGATACGATAATCCTGGTCCCGCTCTACGATAACTGTAGGATCACCATAAGTCTCATAGAGAAACTCTTTTAGCTTCTCAAACTCCAGGTAGGCAAAGTTGGGCACTTTTACGCCACCAATAATATTGTCGAGTGGGCCACTGGAAAGGATATCAATCGTATCCGGAACGCCATTAGGGTCAGTGTGGAAAGAATCATCCGGCCACCAGGGATAACAGGCCCCCTCAACTCCGCCCCAATTAATAGTAGGGCACGGTAGGTTATCGTCGTCCCAGGATTGTTTGGTGATCCTACGATTAATTTCGTGATCGCGGTATTTAAGTCCTACATCAAGGGAAGTCAGCCAGCCGTAATCCATATCAATAGAAACATCTAGCTGGTAATAGTTTTCATCATCCTCACTGCTGGTCCAATGAGAAGAGAACCAGTCGTATAAGGGGTAAGTATTGGGATCTCCCAGATCCGCACTGGTATCAATCTCTGCTGTACCACTGCTTAGATCCCAGCTCCAGTCAGTCACAGTGCCATAGCGAGAGTTTACTGAGGCAAACAATTTCTCGGAAGGGCCGCCTTCCGCACTTGTGCTGCCCACAACCATTCGCACGCTATAGCCATCCCCTTGGTAAATAGCATTAAAGTCCAAGGTATCTGATACATACTCTGCTCGCGTGTAGTCACCGGCTACCTGAGGAGACTGCAATTCTGCCTGCCCTCTATCCAGCATACCAATACCGAGTAAGGTATCGCCATCTTCATCAAATTTAAGGCTGCCGGGAGCAATTGCATTACCGTAGTTCCACTCAGGAAAAACAATACGATAATTCTCCGAATTACCACCCTGTTCAAAGCGAAAATAATTGACACCAAGCTCAAGTTGCTCAACCGGACGCCACTGGGCACTGAGCTGAATTCCCTCTCGGGTACGCTCCTCCTCAAAGACACTACCTACTACTGCTCTGGGTGCATAGAAATCTCGGTACTCATTACCGTCGATATCTACCATAGCCCCCCTGGCCTCTACGCCATCGTGCGGCTTTTCATCACCTTGCCATCCCCAGTTTTCTGTAGTGGTGCTAATCACCCGGTTCTGACGATCCTGCTTGGAATAACCCACTAATACACCAAAGGTTTCCTGATCATTTTTCCATGAGTAAAAACCTGTGTATTGTGGTTCATACTTTTCAGTGACATCCGCATAGGTTGTCTCAACTGATAGCATGCCCTCCCCCGCATCTAGATCCAGAGGTTTGCGGGTGTGCAAAATGACAGTCCCGCCGATTCCGCCTTCATCCAGCTTTGCCTCAGGGCTCTTATAAACATCTGTACGAGCAATCATTGTTGCTGGCAACAAAGAATAATCTAGTGAGCGTGACGGCTCATCTCCCGGAGTGGCAATATAGTTACCGTTAAGTTGAGTAAAAGTAAGTTCAGGGGCCGTACCACGAATACTTACCCGGGCACCCTCACCGCCACTACGGACAATAGAAACTCCCGGCACTCGCTGCAAGGCATCGGCTACGTTTTTATCGGGGAACTTGCCAATATCCTCAGCGGTAATTGAATCCACCACAGCATTAGAAAAACGCTTCACATCAAGGTTTTTCTCCATACTCTGGCGAATACCCATCACCTCTACTTCTTCGAGAACCAAGCTTTCCTCTTTTGCTTGCTCCGTATTCTGTGCTTGCGCCATACCAACAACACTAAATAACACCAGTGCGCTGGCAGATGTGCGTAATAGTTCCGCCCTACGATTTGTATAAAGGGTTTTCTCTTTCATTGCTGAGCATCTCTTTTATTATAATTCTCGAGCTTTCCGTACACCCTCTTGACTCGGCATATCCACATACCAAGCTCTCGGAATAACCCGGGTTTTAGGTCTGCCTGTCCCTGGCTTATTTTTTTGAGCCCCCTTCCCTGGGGGTTAAGGCCATGTACAGCTATCAGCTATCCAGGCCAAGTCGCTTTAGTACTTCAGGCGGTGCTCCAGGGAAGCTGGCCATAGGTCTGTTACCCACATAGCCGATATCCGCCATACCTTCCTCGGTGGTATAGAAAGCGGTAGATGCGAGAACCCTCACTTTGGCAAAGAAACGCGCACCGGCCTGGTATTCTGGCTTCGCGGTGCGAGTCCATTTGATGTCCTCACAGATGGCCGTTTTTTGAGATTCACTCAACTCGACAAATGAGCCTTGAAATCTGCGCCTAGACTCTCCCTCGAGCCAGACAACCCCACCGCGAATCGTGACAAGATCTGCTTTATTATTGGAATAAGGCGCACTCACGTATTCATTGATGTAATGCTGAGCACCAACAGAAGAGGCGCTCGGGGAAATTGCATCCGTGGGAATAATGACATCACAGAGCGCAGCCAGTACCGCTAATTCATTCTCATCTAGCTGCATTTCCCAAGGCACAACTGGATTAAGAAGGTCTGGATCCGTGGGCGTCCCCCTGGCTAGCGTTTGTTTCGGAGCATCCAGGTTTTTAACTGCAGGTTTTGCCGCAGGTTTGTCCTCCCTCACTACAACCTTTTCAGCTACTTTCTCAGAGCAGCCAATTACCGGAACTGCAGCGGCGGTGGTAGCAATCAAACGCAGGGCATTACGGCGACCAAGGTTGGTTTTTTCCTCGCTCATCAGATATTCCTCTTCTTGAATTGGTCCACGATGTAGTCACAGGTACGCCAAGCCAGGGCCATAATGGTCAGGGTTGGGTTTTTATCGGCATTAGAAACAAAGGGGGCGCCGTCAGTTAGGAAGAGGTTGGGAACCTCCCAGGACTGGCAGTAAGGGTTGAGCACAGAATCTTTTGGGTTGGAGCCCATGCGCGCGGTGCCGACCTCATGGATGATGGCACCACCGTTGATAATTGCCTTGGCACCATCGGTCTGTACGGTTGTGGTCACATTGCCGCCCATACCTTCGATAATTTCGGCAAAGGTTTTGTGCATGTGGGCAGCCTGATTAAGTTCCTGGTCACTCCATTTCCAGTGGAATTTCAGAACCGGGATACCCCACTGGTCGACCTGGTCCTTATCAATTTCACAGTAGCTGTCATCATTGGGGATCATTTCCCCACGACCGTCGAACCAGACAAAGGAACCGTAATAGCGTCGGCAGGCCTCTTTTAAATCCTTACCGTAGGCACCTTCGGTGAAATCACCCATACCGCCGAAGGCACCAGCTCCAGGCATACTGCGGCCACCACCGAATTCAATGTGATAACCCCGAGCAAAATCCAAGTCTCCGCGCAACTGTTCTTTGTACAGCCACCAGGGCATATACATATGCATTGCCGACGCGCCATCTTCGTTATGAGCGGGCATGTTTTCCAGGGCTGGAATCTGGCCACCTACTCCCGCGCCCACAGTATCCATCAGGTATTTGCCTACAACACCACTGCCGTTGGCGAGACCGTCTGGGAATAAAGTGCTTTTTGAATTGAGAAGAATGCGTGATGTCTCGGCGGCACTGGCCGCGACGACAACTGCGCGGGCACTGGCAAACTTTTCCTGACGGGTGTTTTTATCAATGTAAACAACCCCGTTGGCTTTGCCTTTCTTATCAACGGTAACTTCGCGCACCATTGCGTCAGTTATGATGTCAAGGTTGCCTGTGGCCAACGCAGGAGGCAGCAGTACTGTGGTGGACTGGAAGTTCGCCTTAATGGAACAACCGCGACCACAGGGTGTGGCCCAAAAACAGGCAGCACGGGATTTCATCGATTCACGGGTTACATCCTGGGCAAGCTTGTTATCGGGGAACAGTTTCTGCGGAATATTTTCATGGTCGAGGCGCTCACTGAGAATGGCCAAGTGTGAAGGGATCACGGGGATACCCAACTTGTCACAAGCTTTTTTCGCTAGCAGTTCATAAGCGCGAGGGTTGGGGGGCGGCAATAATACGCCATCGGAAGAATCCGGGGTATTTTCCAATCCCTCATTGGTGCCGTAGACACCAATGAGCATCTCGGTTTTATCGTAGTACGGAGCCAGATCTTGATAGCTGATAGGCCAGTCAAAACCGAGTCCATCCCTTGAGTACGGCTTAAAGTCGTATTCCCCCATGCGCAGCGAAATACGCCCCCAGTGGTTCGTGCGGCCACCTAGCATACGCGCTCGCCACCAGTCGAAACGCCGGCCTCTCTCCCGGGATCCCTGGGTATAGGGCTCGCCTGGCACCTGCCAGCCACCATCCACTGTCGCATCGTAAAAACCGAATGGTTTTTCCGGCGTGCTACCACCGCGCAGGGGGGCGTCTTTGGGCAGATTAAACATAGGGGTTTCCTTGACCGGGTCATAGGACCGCCCCGCTTCCAGCAAAAGTACCTTTAAACCTGCTGTGGCCAGCACATAGGCAGCCATACCGCCCCCTGCACCAGAGCCGACTATTAAGGCGTCGTACTCTTTATTCTCAATATCTTCACTCGCCATAACATCTCTCCTGCATGACCATTTATTTTTCTTCTGACCGGCTAAATTCCATCAATTGGGAATATTTTTCTGTAACCGGTTACATTATTAGAATATTTTTCTGTTTGGGTGAACAACTATCAAGTCTGAATTTTTAATTTATCGGTGTTAAAGACTGATTTCTTGAAGAAAGCAGACATTAAAATACATATTTTCAGGTTAGGTAAAATTAAAAATATGTAACCGGTTACATTTGTAAGTAAATTTTATCAATTATTTTCATTTAATTACGTGGACACCTCCATCTTCCTACCAAGATGTTCTAGCAACTGTTTTGTTGCCATAATTCCGTGGTCCTCATCTCCCGGCCCTTCAAATTCAATCCCAACATAACCCCGATAACCCGCGTCGCGAATGATCCGTAACATTCGAGCAAAGTCCGTGTTGATTTCACTTCCCGCTGAATCGAACTCAAAGCTTTTGGCACTGATACCCTGGGCAAAGGGCATAAGTTGCTGAACTCCCAAATAGCGATCGTAATCTCCGAAGTTTCCAAAGTCCGGCAAACTGCCACAGTTGGGCATATCTACACGGTGAAGGACCTGTGACAGCCACTCCCCGTTAGATGAGTAGCCACCATGGTTCTCAACAATCACATTAATATTAAAATCCTGGGCAAATTCCGAAAGCGCGCGCAGCCCCTCAACAGATGCTTTAGCCACTTCTTCGCGACTCCCCTGTCCTGCGGCATTTACTCGTACAGAATGACAATCTAGATGTTTAGCCGCTTCGATCCATTTGTAATGGTTCTCTATCGCCTGCTTTCTCTTGCCTTTATCAGGATCACCCAGGTCGCCCTCTCCATCAACCATAATTAACAGACTGCGAACATTATGGTCTTCTGCCCTAGCCTTCATTGCGGTGAGAAACTTCAAGTCCTTTGCCTGATCTTTAAAGAACTGATTTACATACTCAACCGCTCCAATTCCAAAGACTTTGCGCGTTTTAACCGGAAAGTCCAGAACCTTGAGAGTACCACTTCGCAGTTGCCGATGCAGGGACCACTGAGCTAAGGAAATCTTAAAAAAGCTTTCACTTCCCGCGCTGTGGCTACGACCAACAAACCCCATAAAAGGGGCAGCCAGTCCCAAAGCTGCCAGGCTTGTGCTATTTGCCAAAAACCGCCTTCTATTGATAGTCATTACCGCTCTCCTATTTGGGAAAACTCTGCAATGGGTTTCGAGGGGTTATCGGTTGAAGCGCTACCCTCTCGGTTTCCTTGCAAAGAACGGCGAAAGCCACTGATTGCTCCCCCAGATCTTCGCCCAAACGGCGAATCTTGCCGCTGCCAAACAATAAAACTGCAAGCACCAGTACTATCAGGATTTGCCACAGACTGATTCCTGAAATACCCATTAGCTTATAGCTCCCGGATTTTTATATTGCGATACCAGACCTTATCGCCATGGTCCTGCAAAGCGATATAGCCACTTTCAGACCGCGCAAAATCTGGATAATTTGAGAACTTGCTGCCCGCCAAACGCTTGCCCCAATCTTCTGACCAAAGCTCGTAGCTAACAATCTTGTTGCCATTTAACCAATGTTCTACCTTGCCGTTCTCTACACGAATACGAGTTTGATTAAACTCTCCCGCAGGCTTAACGCTCTCTTCACTGGGCGCATACATATCAAATACTGAGCCGGCGCTGTGGCTTGGCTTTTCCAGATTGGGAAACGCGGCATTGTCCAACACCTGGTATTCCATGCCACTCATCCAAACTGGTGCATCTCCATCAGCGACGCGATAAATAATGCCGCTGTTACCGCCCTCAGAAATTTTCCACTCCAGCTGCAATTCAAAATCTGCAAACTGCTCAGCGGTTACCAGGTCCCCAGCCCCTCCCGCGGTCAATACCAGATTGCCATTAACAACCTGCCAGGCACCCCCAATCTGCGAGCCATTTGTTCCAGTCCAACCCTGTAATGTCTCACCATCAAACAGGTAACGCCACTCTCCATCCGCTTGTTGGACGCTCGACTCGGGCACCCGCTCGCAACCTGCAGCACCCAGCATCACTGCTGCTGCAATCGCTACGGATATTTTGGATCTGGTTTTAGTAAAGTTTTTCATCATTATTATCTCCACACCTATTGGCTGTTATCTAATCAATGCCATGCTTTTCAAGGCAACGGTCCTTGGGAGCCTGCAGTTCTCAGTTGTCCCGACAAGAGGCTGTGCTTTCCCGCTCCACTAGCTCAAATGGCAAAATAGTCCGGCTGGATTTCAATGGCTTACCATCGATAATCAATCGCAGCGTTTCCATTGCGTAGCGGCCTAACTCCTCCGCGGGCTGGTTAATCGTGGTCAAAGGCGGATCTGTAAATTGGGAGAATTCAATATTATCGAACCCGGTAACAGACACATCTTCCGGCACCCTGAGGCCCATCCTCTTCACCTGATGCACTGCACCAATAGCCATCTCATCGTTCATACAAAAAATGGCAGTTGGCCGACGGGGAGTAGATAGCAAAGTCTCTGCGCCTTCCTGTCCAGATGTCATAGTGAATTCCCCATGAACAACCATTTCAGGATCTAGTCCTAACCCACGTTTTTTTAGTGCATCATAAAACCCAGACAGTCTGTCTCGGACTATGGGGCTTTGCGAGGGCCCGGTAATAACCCCGATGCGGCGGTGCCCCATCTCCATCAAGTGCCGCGCAACCTCCTGTGCCGCGCCATGGTTATCCAACTCCACCACCGGATACCGATCATCTTCTACTATGCGCTCACAGGCATTCACCAACGGAACAGATGCAGCCAGGTTTGCATCCTTCTCTGCAAACGGATAACGACTACCAAGCTGGATAACACCGTCCGCTTGGTTGGTTAACGCCATACCTGCATAAAATTGTTCATTGGTGGAATCCCCTTTTGTATCCCCCAGCAGCACCGAATAGCCTTGATCCTGCGCCGCTTTCTCAATTCCGCGAATGACCCGGGAAAAGAATGGATTGGCTATATTGGGAACTAATACCATCACTGCGAATGACTTTCCCGAACTGAAGTTCCGCGCAAGGAGGTTCGGCCGGTATCCGGCCTCCTCCACGGCTTTAAGCACCCGCTCTCTGGTTCGCGGAGAAACCATCTGCGGATCTTTTAACGCCCGGGATACGGTCGCGACCGATACACCGGAGCGACGTGCAACTTCGCGAATATTTGACATAGTTTCCTGCTAATTTCTTATTAGTAGGGGGTTATTTTCGCACAGACGGATATCATCTACTGGTTACCCGTAACTGCTGCTTCCGTTTTATTGGCTGTTTGCCTTCGATCCCACAGCCAAATAAAGGCAAAAATAGGGAGCAGGATAAGTGGGACTACTGCCAAAGACTGGAATGACTCTACAGAAGCGGTTGCCAATACCGCATCCAACTCATCCCCACTCAGCTTTTCAAAGGCCTCCAAGCCCCCCGCTGCCTCAATCTTGGCATTGTCAAAAATAGCCCCAAGCTTTGGCAGAACAAATTGGATAGACATACCACCGGCAAAACCCAGCAACCCCAGAAACAATGCCCCTCCGCGCACAAAACGCTCGGAGACTGTGGCCAGCATAGTGGGCCACATATAACAAACACCAATGCCCCAGACAGTCGCTGCCAAAAATGCAGTTACTGGCGTCCTAGCCATACCCAGGCAATAGAGCCCAATTGCGGCAAGGAGACTGCTTAACCATAGAAGTCCGATAGGAGACAGTTTCTTTGCCAGCCGTCCGGCAAAGTGGCGCATCACAAACATCAACATACTGACATAAACAAGGATAAGGATACCCTTCATGCCAACTACGCGTGATAGGGTCAGGTCTACCCACTGCCCAGGGGCCAGCTCGGTTGCGGCGGTCAGCCACATACACACCCAAAGCAGGATAAACATCGGTTGCTTGAATACCTCTTTAAACATTTCGCCATAACTGATACCGGAAGAAACCCGTTCAGTAACTGGGAAATCTGTTTTAGCCACAAGCCAGGCCATAACAACAGCCGGCAGTGCCAACACGACAAGGTTCAACTGCCAGGGAAGCTTGAGGGCAGAGATTGACAACCCCAGTAATCCTCCAACCACAATGCCCGCAGGCCACCAGGCATGTAGTACGTTTAAACGTTGCGTTTTATTTTCTGGATCGACTGCAGCAACCATAGGATTACTGGCTGCCTCCACGGCACCCCAGCCCAAGCCTGTCAGTAACAGGCCAGCTAGAACCAGACTCTCTACCCCCTCCCCTGGAGTCACCATAGATGCCGCAATAATAAGCAAACTGCCCAACACATAACCTATAGATGAGAGCATCAACATTCGCTTGATGCCGACCAAGTCCACAAGTGCGCTTCCAAATAGAAGTGTGAAAGCAAATCCAGCAAAGGTAATACCAATTGCTTCACCGAGCATAGTGGTGGAGTTAGCTAGGTCTATATGGTTATAGATATCTTCCTGCAAGTTAGTGGCTATCACCGTCCGCACAGCCATGCCCAAGCCAATCATAAAAATGGAGAGATTACCCACCAAGAATATTCTCTTGTTCTGGGGCGTTATCATCGTACTCATTTATCCAGTCTCCGCATGATTTATTGTTATTGGTTATTCACTTGGTTTGGAAAAATTTAATCCAATCCTAAAATCCGACGATTTCGCGCGCGATCTGTTTCTGCACCAGCAAAATCATCAAAGGCCTTCCCTGCCACAGTAATCAGGTGATCCTGAATAAATGGTGCACCCTCACTGGCCCCCTGCTGTTGATCCTTAATACAACACTCCCATTCAAGTACTGCCCAGCGATCGTAACCGTATTGGGTCAAGCGGCTGAAAATCCCGCGGAAGTCCACCTGACCATCGCCCAGGGAACGAAAACGGCCAGGTCTTTCAATCCAGGGAGCATACCCACCATAAACTCCAGCCCTACCACTCGGATTGAATTCAGCATCTTTCACGTGAAACGCCTTGATTCGTTCGTGATAGATGTCGATAAAAGCCAGGTAGTCCATCTGCTGCAAAAGCAGGTGACTGGGGTCATAGAGAATATTCGCTCTTGGATGGTCCTCCACTTCGTAGAGAAAACGTTCAAAAGTCAGCCCATCGTGCAGATCTTCACCGGGGTGGAGTTCATAACAAACATCAACCCCAGCACTGTCAAACGCATCCAATATGGGGCGCCACAGCCGACCCAATTCGCGAAAACCTTCTTCAACCAGCATTGCCGGGCGCTGGGGCCAGGGATAAAAAGTATGCCAAAGTAGTGCGCCAGAAAATGTAGCATGGGACTTTAGCTTTAGGTTCGCACTGGCCCGAGCAGCCAACATCAGTTGATTGCTTGCCCACTCGGCACGGGCTGGCAAGTTGCCTCGCACTTCCTCAGGGGAAAAAATATCCAGCATCTCTTTATACGCTGGATGCGCTGCAACCAGCTGGCCCTGCAAATGCGTGGACAGTTCTGAGATTTCCACCCCCGCCTTCTCACAGACCCCCAGAATATCGTCACAGTAAGCCTGGCTATCGCTGGCCAGCTCGAGATCAAAGATGCGCTTGTCCCAAGTGGGAACCTGAATGCCTTTGTAACCCAGATCCGATGCCCAGCGGGCCATAGACTCCAGCGAAGCTGGTTGATCGCTCGGAGGGAGGAACTGGGCGAGAAATATTCCGGGCCCCTGAATTCTGGGTGCCTTCATTTATTCTTATCCTTTTTACTGCTGTACTTATTTACCTCTGCAACCAATCAATCCTTCCTGGGTGATCCGTTTGCTCCTTTTGAAAAAACACAGTGCTGCCTTTTCAAAAGTGGACTGGCACTGGGCCGACATCGACACCTCCCTGTGCCGTACTAACTGCCGGACTTCCACCCTGCCAGAGGTTCCTAACTTGTTTGAAAATGAATCGGTACGATTCAGCTGTCTATTCCCAATACGGTGCCAGAGACACCCAAGAAGAGTTCGCGCGACTGCTTTCCAATGCACCGCGTACAAATGCCATAGCTCGGACACCCGCATCAATATTCCCAACGACAGAACTATTTTTAATGGGCAGTTCTTGCCGGCGGCATCGAACCTGGGCTGCAAAGTCGCGGTAAATATTCGCAAAGGCCTCTATATAACCTTCGGGATGCCCCTGCGGGGTACGGCAAAGAGCTCGGACATCGTCATCCAGATATTCACAGTCAGCACCAGCCTTCAAAAAGGCCACTGGCTGACCCCTACGCTTTAACTGCAATTGGTTAGGAGATTCCTGCTCCCAGAACAGTGAGCCATGTTCGCAATAAACACTGATATTCAGGTTATTCCCTTCCCCACCACAGACTTGGCTGGCTGTAAGGGTGCCGCGCGCACCCTGATCTAATTTAAATAGCGCCGCGCCATCATCATCCAGCGCCCTTTTGTCGACTACCGATTGCAAGTCCGCACAGACCTCAGAGATACGCTGACCGGTAAAAAATTCGACCAGGTGGTGAGCGTGGGTACCAATATCGGCAAAACAGCCACTTTCTCCCGAGCGTGTGGGATCTGTTCGCCAACTGGCTTGTTTACTTCCGCTGGAGTCACCAGCCAATGCCAACCAGCCTTGTGGATAGGCAACAGTTACCCGGCGGACTTGCCCAAGCTCTCCCCTGGCTAAGATTGCCCTGGCCTGCGTCACAAGAGGATAAGCTGCATAGGTATGAGTCAAACCGTAGAGATGGCCACTCCGCACGACCTCGTTTTTGAGCGCAAGAGTTTCCTCAAGAGTGCAAGCGGCTGGCTTATCGGAAAGAACATGAAACCCCGCCCGCAGTGCAGCAATAGAGACTGGTAGATGTAAATCATTGGGTGTTACCACGGAAACAAACTCTATGCGCTCATCAACAGCACGCTGGGATTCCTCCAGAAACATCTGCTCATAACTCTGGTAAACGCGCTCGGGGTTAAGGCCCAACTTCTCTCCGCTGCTACGGCCACGCTCGGGATTACTGCTAAAACATCCCGCCACCAGCTCTATTTCACCGTCAAGGGAAGCAGCCATACGGTGGATTGCGCCAATAAAGGCACCCTCTCCACCACCAACCATGCCCATTCTTATTTTTTTCCCATACCACTTCCCATATAGCTGCCTCTGGCAACCTGGTTCTTATTGTTTTGGGTTTCTACCCGGCCAAATACCTTGCCTCCATACTCAGGTCTTGTACTTCTTCCAAGAACCCTTTCAGAAAATGTAACCGGTTACATTTGTTTTTAAGATACAGAAAAAACTTACAGTTGCAAGCGACAGTTTCATTGCATGTTGTTTATTTTCCCCAGAGATCAGGGTACCAATATCCACGAGTGCAGAGGAGTTACACTGGTTTACTCATTCGAGGTGTTAATAATCAGTCGTGGTAACCCACTTTTCGGGCGAAGTCTTCCCAGGATTGCCAATTAAGCTCCTGGCTCTGCCACCTATTCTCTATCGGGTGGCCGATCCCCGGGCCTGGGGGTAATCCACTGTCGGCGCCCGGCTGGGGGTGGCAGCTTTTGAGCTTGGTACGCACCCACTTCCCAGCATCTTCAGCGACGTTAGCGGCCAATCCCCAATGGTTTGGCCACACTGCAAGGAAGTTTTGCAGACCAAAATCGTCCAGTTGATACGGAGTGGGATACTCCAACTGCACCAACAGATCACCATCTGGCCCTGGTGCATCAGTTTTCCAGCCTGCATATACCGACCACTGGCAGCCCTGCGCCCAGGCCTCAAAGGCCACCATCGCACTGGAAAGGCGCTTAAAAGATGCACAAAGTAGATCATTCTCTATTTCTGGTGGGATGCACATATCGACAACACCCGCTTTGAACTTGGGAACTTCTGGGTTAAGTGTAAGAATCCAAAGCCCCTCCCCACCTTCCAGTGGGTGGTACATCACTATCAAGTCGATCAAGAAAGCTGAAACCGGGGGAATATTGGGACCGCGAGCCAAAAGCATATGCAGAGGCCGTACTAGCTGCGCATTTTGTACCTGCTCTTCCGCCACACCCAACTGCCGAATCACCTCTGCGTTGCCCGCACCGCAGGCAGAAATCACAAGCTCTGGCCTTACTTCGCAAGAGCGGCCACCGATATCCAGGGCTACCTGTTCAATAGCTGAGCCCGCGAGCTGAAATGATGCCAGCCGTCCACTATAAATATGTTTTCTCATGGGCTCGCTGACACTGAGGTAGGCTGCGGCTCCATCGAAAACAAGATCATCAGGAAATCTGAACCTGCGATTTGGTGGTAAACCGTCCGGATCAAAGATCTCCGGCAGTTCCACCTCCTCTGAGGGAATAGCCGCTCCAGCCCAGTTACCTTCAACTGTCTTTAGAAAGTCTGGAGTCAGCGCTGCATGGAAATCTGTTATTCGACTATTCACACCGCTATTAGCAAGTTCTTTGTGCCAATGCTGCGCGGCTGTCCTATAAATCTCAGCAGCTTGGGGGTTCGCGGCGTTCCAACCAGAGGAGAAGTAACCGTGGAAATGCAGAGATTCGGCATCACCCAACTCGTCATCGACCAGTATCACCGAATACTCTGGTATCAGCTGTCTCATCAGGGTTACTCCCTGAATCCCTCCACCAAGAATCAAAACATCAACAGGGATAGTCTGTGACATAGGTGAATCCATTTAAGTTGAAAGGAGTGACCTCAATAAGCCTTTTAAACTCTCTGTTGCTGGGTAAATAGTAGCCTGCCCTCTCCCTATCAATACTGAGTTCCCATCCTTCTTTCGGTCTATTACGAAGAATATGTGAACTTAATGTGAAAAGTTCACCCCACTAGCAAATTAGTTAATCCGTTCCAGTTAACTCTCCGTAAAGAGGGGGTCGCTACGGCACTACAGCAGTAGTGATTGAACAAGCAATCAACAAGGAAGCGTAACTATGAATGGCTTTGCAAAAGGTTTGGGAATCGTTCTATTGGCTTTTGCTGCTCAGTTCTCTTGGGCGGAGGGAGATTCAGAGCTTGAGACAGTACCCTACGTGGATGTTCATCAGTATGTCGGTAAGTGGTATGAAATTGCCAGGCTTCCACAGATATTCCAACCCGCATGCACCGCTGTAACCGCGGACTATGGGCTGAATGATGACGGCAGCATCAGCGTGTTCAACTTCTGTCGAATCCTGCACCCGAAATACGGGTTCCCTATTAGCGTGCAAGGCACTGGTGTTCCTATTGATGAAACCAATAGCAAACTTGCCATCTCATTCTTTAACGGCCAGTCCACTGGCGACTACTGGATATTGGAGCTGGACCCAAATTATCAGTGGTCACTGGTAGGTGATCCCGATCGCAGCAGCCTTTATCTCCTGAGTCGATCTCCCCAGCTGGATGAATCAATTATTGATGAGCTGCTTGGTCTTGCTGTCACTAAGCATGGCTACAATATCGATCACATCATAATGACTAAACAGCCAACACATTAGGCTCTCTTTCATTAGCGCGTGGGCTTCTCCTGCTCACGCGCCCCGTTAATTTAATAAATTACATTAACTTTATTTAATTTATAATATTCATATAGTTACGATGTATATTGAAAGTAATTTATAGAAAATAAAGGCTTAATTTTCCCTGGCTACCAGACTGACAGGTGGCACCCTACCCCCAGGAAATAGTCCTCCCCCTGCAAAGCAGACAAACTTCCCGACTAAAAAATGATCAACCAAGACCCACCCAGCGGGTAACTGGCCGTATGGCTCATCAGCTGCCAATCGACTGGAGTTCTGTGGGTGCACTAAAACCGGGGCTCGAGAGGGGTGACAGCAATCGCTGTCAGTTCAACACTATGGTTTACGCTCCAGTGCCCAGTTCCACTGGACACCCGCGCACCAGAAGATGTATCAGAGCGGGACTATTAGCTGATCAACCCTGCGGCTCTTTTCTGACACCTCCTGGGAGTTACTCCAGTTGACGTTCAGGGTGTACAACCGGGCGGTCAGATAGATCAGATTGACTATTTAGTGGTCGAAGTCAGTAGTGATTATGGTGATGACCATACATATCTGTCGTTCATAATTGAGAAAAAATGCCCTACGCGACAAGAAAAAGGGAAATCTATTTTGCTAAATCTGCCCAAAGCGGGAAGGATCTATCTCTGAATAGAGGTATTTCATGCCCTTCGGAGCTTTCAGCCTTTATACTTGTCCTAAGCTATAGGTCGCCAAGCCATAAAGGCTGGCCTCCTATGAAGTAGGACGTATAAAGAGACTCCCTATGCTTACCAATCGGATCGCCGCACTATTTTCCGGCTTCTTGGTCATTGGCCTGCTTTCCACAACCGCTCTGGCAGAGGCCGAGCGCCTGGCCCCAGAAAAGGACCAGGGCAGCACCGCCAGAGAGATAGTCAGCAAACTCGAAATGCTGCACTACAACAAAATAAAGGTCGGAGACGAAATGTCAGAAGACCTCTGGAATGAATACATTGATGCTTTGGACCCCACCAAAAGCTACTTCCTCAACTCAGACATCAATGAGTTTCGTGAGTGGCAAACCAGGATGGACGACCAGTTGCGCGCTGGTGACGTAAAAGCGGGCTTTGAAATTTACAATCGCTTCCGCCTGCGCATGGGCGATCGCCTCGACAATATTTTGTCCCAACTGGAGAAAGGCCTCCCAGACTTTGACTTCACTCGCGATGAGTCACTGGAACTTGATCGAGAGAAAAGTGAATGGCCGAAATCAATCAGCGCTGCCGATGACCTGTGGCGTAAACGCCTGAAAAGCAGCGTTCTGAACCTGCGTCTCACAGGAAAAACCGACGAGGAGATACGCGATCTTCTGGAGCGCCGCTATAAAGGCCAGAAGAAGCGTCTCGAGCAGCAGAATAGCGATGATGTATTTGAGCTCTATATGAACTCACTCACACGCCTCTATGATCCTCACAGTAATTACCTGTCCCCGCGCTCATTGGAAAACTTCAATATGAGCATGTCCCTCTCGTTGGAGGGCATCGGTGCTGTACTTCAGGCAGACGAGGAGTACACCAAGGTGGCCCGCTTGGTTGCAGGTGGCCCGGCTGATCGCACTGGCAAAATAAAGCCCAACGACAAGATCGTGGGTGTTGGCCAGGACAAAGAAGGTGAGATGGTCGATGTCGTAGGCTGGCGCCTGGATGATGTGGTTGACCTGATCCGCGGTAAGGCCGGCACTTTTGTTCGTCTCGAAACGATCCCGACGGGCGGTGACGGCACTCACAAGACCATCCTGATCAAACGCAGCAAAGTGAAGCTGGAAGATCAGGCGGCTAAGAAAGCTGTGTTTGAATTCTCCGACGGTAGCCAAAACTACAAGATTGGCGTGATCAACCTGCCGACCTTCTATATAGACTTTGATGCCTATCGCCGCCGTGACCCCAACTACAAAAGCACCACTCGTGATGTGGCCAGGCTGTTGAGTGAACTGAAAGAGGAGAATGTCGATGGCATTATCCTCGACCTGCGCAACAACGGCGGTGGCTCGCTGCAAGAAGCCACCATGCTCACCGACCTGTTTATTGACCAGGGACCGGTGGTGCAGATCCGTCATGCCAATGAGCAAATTTCGCGGCATAACCGCTCACGCTCCCGTGCTATGTACCGCGGCCCGCTGATGGTATTGATCAACCGCCTGTCAGCTTCTGCCTCTGAGATTTTTGCCGGGGCTATCCAGGACTACAACCGCGGCCTGGTTGTCGGCAACCAGTCGTTCGGAAAAGGTACGGTTCAAACCATGGCACCCCTGAAAGAGGGACAGCTCAAGATTACCCAGTCCAAGTTTTACCGCGTGTCCGGTGACAGCACCCAGCACGCCGGGGTAAAACCGGATATCCCCATGCCACAGCTGATTGACGCTGAAAGCGTTGGGGAGAGCGCTTACGATACCGCTCTACCCTGGGATCGCATCCATGCCGTGCCTCATGCAAAGTACTTCAACCTGAAGACTCTGATTCCCAATTTGATGACCAAGCACAACAAGCGTACGGCATCTGATCCGGACTTTATCTTCCTGCGCGACCAGTTCGAATTTGAGAGCGAGCGCGCTGATAAGAAGTACCTTTCTCTCAATGAGGTAATGCGCGAACAGGAACGTGAGAACGTAAACCAGCGCCTGCTCTCTATGGAAAACCGCCGCCGCAATGCGAAGGGTCTTGAACCCTACGAGAATTTCGAAGCTTACGAAGAAAGTGAGTCAGAAGATGTCGCAGCTATCGGTGGTCCGGTTGAGATCAAGCTCGAAAAAGATCCAATCTTGAATGAAGCCGGCTATATAATGGCGGACTTTATCGGGCTAGCCACTAAGGCCAGCAAGGCCCCGCCTCAAGTAGCGAACTTCTAATTTGTAGCAGGTGCGCCTTGCGTGCCTGCTCCGCTAGTAACTCCAGGTCGGGCAAGCCCGGCCTTTTTTATTTTTGGGGGAATAAATGAAAGTCGTTTCCTTTAACGTCAACAGCATTCGTACACGCCTGCATCAGATGGAGGCACTGGTAGACAGCCATAAGCCGGACATAATCGGCTTGCAGGAAACCAAAGTTACCGATGAAGATTTTCCGGTAGATGCGATCCGGGACCTTGGCTATGAGCTGATCTACTTTGGCCAGAAAACCCACTACGGCGTCGCCCTACTCTCACGCCTTCCCTTTGTCGATCGAGAGTACGGCTTCCCCACTGATGATGAAAATGCCCAACGCCGTATGGTTATGGGTAAATTTGATATCGGTGGCAAGGAGCCGCTGACAGTGATTAATGGCTATTTTCCCCAGGGTGAAAACCGCGAGCATCCGGTAAAATTCCCGGCCAAGCAAAAGTACTACGCAGACCTTGATACCTTTTTGCAGACCACCTGCAAACCCAATGCTCCAGTACTGGTAATTGGAGATATGAATATTTCCCCCAGTGATCTCGACATCGGTATTGGCGAGCCCAATCGCAAGCGTTGGCTTCGCGACGGCAAGTGCAGCTTTCTGCCAGAGGAGCGCGAGTGGCTGCAGAAAATCGAGGCATGGGGATTGGTGGACACTTTTCGTGCACTTAATCCAGAAACTAACGATGTGTTTAGCTGGTTTGATTACCGCAGCCGCGGGTTTGATCGCGATCCCAAGCGTGGTCTGCGTATCGACCTGATCATGGCTAGCAACCCTCTCATGGAAAAGTGCATCGCTACTGGAGTAGATTACGATATACGCGCTATGGAGCGCCCTTCTGACCACGCCCCGGTTTGGGCCGAATTTAAGCTCTAACCACCTTCTAATGAAAACCGGGATCTGTTCCCGGTTCTTTTCCTCTTTGAATATATGATTTTCCATATATAATAGAAAGAGATAAAGCTGGCAGGTGCAACGCTGTGAAGAAGCGGGTTTTGTTTATCTGTGCTGGGAACTCAGCCCGATCGATTATTGCTGAGGCGCTACTGCGTTATCACTCCGGGGGCTTCTTCGAAGTTGCCAGTGCAGGTACCAGCCCAGAACCCGTGGATATTCGGGCAATCAGCGCCTTGAAACGCTTTGGGATACCCATACAAGGATTGTATTCCAAGTCTCTGGATGAAGTATCCAACCAGAGTTTTGACTTGGTGATCACCCTGTGTGACAAAAGCCAAAGAGAGTATGTACCTTCGCCCACCCATAGCAAAATAATCGCTTGGGACTTTGAAGACCCGGCCACGCGCCATTGCTTCAAGCCATTTTACACAACGGTGAGAGAGCTAAGCACTCGCATTAAATTGTTTGCCTTGGTGCAAACCAAAACTGCCAAAGCGGCCTGACAGAAGCCCGGGGGAAACTTTGAATCCAGTTCAGTTTTATAAGTGCCTTGCTGACGATACCCGCCTTCGCACCCTTCTATTAATCGCTTATGAAGGTGAGCTTTGCGTGTGTGAGTTGACCGCTGCCCTAGGCCTTAGTCAACCGAAAATTTCCCGGCACCTGGCCCTTTTACGCAGCGCGGATCTTTTACAAGACCGGCGTCAGGGACAGTGGGTTTTCTACCGTATCAATCCAGCTCTAAGCGACTGGACAAAAAATATCCTTCAAGACACTTTACAAGCAAACCAGCAGTTCATCGCCAAGGATCTACGGAATCTGTTCCAGATGGGGGAAAGGCCCGAACGTGCGAGTCTGTGTTGTTGATGGCCCTAACAGTACCCTATTAACTGTAAAAATTTGTCTGTATATATATGAATTTCCATATATATGGATTCAAGGAGAAATATAGATGACGATAAAAGTCGGAATCAATGGTTTTGGCCGTATTGGTCGATTGGTACTGCGCGCAGCATGGGACTGGCCGGACATAGAGTTTATTCAGATTAATGACCCCTCAGGCGACGCCCATACCCTGGCCCACCTCCTGAATTTCGACTCTGTCCATGGCCGCTGGCACAACACAGCGAAATCCACTGATCACACTATTGAAATAGATGGCCTCAAAGTAGCGTGCAGTGCGAATACCGAAATCTCCAAGACCGATTGGAGCCGCTGCGATCTTGTCATTGAAGCCTCTGGTAAAATGAAAACCTCTGCAATTTTGCAAGCGTACCTTGATCAAGGCGTAAAAAGGGTGCTTGTCTCCGCTCCTGTTAAAGAGGCCGGTGTGCCCAATATTGTCCTGGGGGTGAATCAGCATATTTACGATCCCGACAAACACCCTATTGCTACTGCTGCCTCCTGTACCACTAACTGTCTAGCGCCAGTTGTGAAAGTCATTCACGAAAACCTGGGTATTAAACATGGCTCCATCACGACCATTCACGATATTACCAATACCCAAACAATACTTGATGCCCCCCACGCAGATCTGCGCCGGGCCAGGGCTTGTGGAGCCAGCCTGATCCCGACAACTACAGGATCAGCCACAGCTATAACTGCGATTTTCCCTGAGTTGACTGGCCGGTTAAATGGCCACGCCGTACGTGTACCCCTGGCAAACGCCTCGTTGACCGACTGTGTTTTCGAAGTCGAACGCCCCACCACTGCCGAGGAAGTTAACCTGTTACTGCAAACCGCCTCGAAAAGAGAGCTGAAAGATATTCTCGGCTATGAGGAGCGCCCTCTGGTATCGGTGGATTACAAAACCGACCCACGCTCCAGCATTGTCGACGCTCTCTCGACCATGGTGATCAATGGTACCCAGGTTAAAATTTATACCTGGTATGACAACGAGTGGGGGTACGCGAATCGTACCGCGGAACTAGCCCGGATGATCGGAAACATGGATCGCTGATTAAATCTGGGGAACCTAGAAGCCAGCAATATTACAATATTGGTAAAGTTCAGTTCGATGCAGTTACTTTCCTCTTTGCCCCCGCCAGTTCGCCAGTATTTGCTGGTAACTGGCAACTATTGGTCATTTACCTTGACCGATGGCGCCCTGCGAATGCTGGTGTTAATGCATTTCCACAAATTAGGCTATGCCCCGCTGGAAATCGCATTGCTCTTTCTTTTCTATGAATTGTTCGGGGTGATCACCAATCTTGTTGGAGGTTGGCTGGGTGCCCGCCTCGGCCTCAACCGCACCATGAACACAGGGTTGATGCTGCAGGTAATAGCTTTACTAATGCTGCTAGTACCCTCAAATCTGCTCTCTGTCCCCTGGGTGATGGGTGCCCAGGCCCTGTCAGGCATCGCCAAGGACCTCAACAAGATGAGTGCGAAAAGTGCTATCAAGTTGTTGCTCCCGGCACATGCCCAAGGTCCGCTCTACCGTTGGGTAGCCCTGCTTACCGGCTCCAAGAACGCCCTTAAGGGATTGGGATTTTTCTGGGTGGGGTCCTGCTCGCTCTGGCGGGATTTCGCGGTGCTATCCTGATCATGGCCATATGCCTGGCAGGGGTTTGGATTCTCAGCAAGAAATTTCTACGCAGGGATTTAGGAAAGGCTAAAGCCAAGAAGCGCTTTCGCGACGTATTTTCCAAGAGCCGAGCAGTAAACGCCTTAGCTGCCGCTCGGCTATTCCTTTTTGCTTCCCGTGATACCTGGTTTGTCATTGCCCTGCCAGTTTTCCTGGCGAGCCAATTTGGCTGGGGGCATTGGCAGATAGGCACTTTCCTAGCGGTCTGGATAATCGGCTATGGAGCTGTACAAGCATTAGCCCCAAAAATCACAGCCAGTATTTCCCCGAAAGCCCCAGATGGCAGGACCGCCTTATACTGGTCAGCTGCACTGGCAATGGTCCCAGCAACAATAGCCTTGGCATTGCACTCCGGTATTCATCCCCTGCTTACAATCCTGTCGGGACTGATGGTTTTTGCCTTCGTATTCGCAATCAATTCCTCACTACACAGCTATCTGATTGTCTCCTATGCGCGAGAAGATGGAGTTTCAATGGATGTAGGCTTCTACTATATGGCAAACGCCATGGGGCGCCTACTTGGAACCCTATTGTCCGGGTGGATTTTTCAGATAGCAGGAATTGAAGCCTGCCTGATAATTTCTTCTATATTCTTAATGGCAACTGCGCTGATATCCCTGGCTCTGCCAAAACAGGGAGATGAAGATAGCCCTGCCGCCACTGTTGTCAGCTAAGTGCAAATTGATTCCTCAAAGCCGACTAATTCAGCAACGGGATAGATCCTTCCCGCTGAATCACAGCCAGTGATCATCACCAAGGCACCAAACAAAGTAACTTTTGATGTTATCTGGATCCAACTCCACATACATCCCCCTGCAAAACACAAGCTCCAGACTTGCTCTGGGCAAAATCAATCCATAAATCCGCAACTCTCCCAACGGATACCTAATCCATGGAAACTTTATTCATTAAAAGCCATTAAGCCTAAAAGGAAAGGACTTTATCGGGGCCAATGCTGACCAAGGAACAGTTGCCCCAACAGGCAATAAACCTGCAAGAGGGACACCTGGCGGATAAAGCTTCCACGTGTAGGGTAGGAAATCGGCCCGTATCTTTCCATGCCAAGTTAGCACCAATTTCTGCCATTGGCGGACATAAGCCTAAACTTCCCAAATCATCTACTCAGTGGGACTACTCCCTTCCCCGGCTATCTCTATCAATCGTCATACGTAATAGAGTTCGATCTTTCTTGATAAAGTGATGATACAAAGCGGCCAATACATGCCCGAGGATTAGCAGCCAAACCAGCCACTCACCCAAGACCTCCTTATGGATAAAGTCCACGGGCTCCTCAAATTGTTCAAAAGTCATACCAAGACCATTCTGTACCCATGAACCAAAGAGCCAAGTATCAGCAAACTTGGGGATTTCAAACAAGAAGAAGTAATCCGTGTTGACCCCCGTACCCAGATAGCCGGTCAATGGCGTGATGATCATTATCAGATATAAAGCAAAATGGCCAATATGTGCTGCTACATGTTCCAAGCGAGAGCCGGGCTCCAGTAATGGTGCTGGATTCATCAACCTCCATAAAATACGGAGAACAACCAGTGAACCTATGGTTACCCCAATAGACAGGTGAAACTGCAAAGCGACCAAATTCTCAGGGGTTTCCTCTTGAGTGAACCATTGTCGATAGTAAACGCTGATATAGGAGCCAAGGAATAAAAGGGCAATGGACCAGTGAAGCCACTTGGCTATTGAGCCGTAGCTATGATCGCTGTTTCTAAGGGGCATCAATCACTACCTATCACAGAGTAATTCTCACAAGATAGTAGTTCGTACTACCCAATAGCAACTGGAGAATTTAGGATAAGATATTCAAATTTTTGAATAGATAGGAGCATCCAGTTCCTTCCCCACTCCCTGTTACCGTTCGCCAGCTATATAAGCCACTCATCCTACTTTTATCACAGGAAAAAAATCAGCCCCTAGAATGCCACTCATTCAGTGAAACAGCACAGGCAAAACACTTATGCAAATTCTGCAATCTGGAATAAATAGCGTTAAATTGGGATTAAAATCTCTTATCCTCGCTACAAGCCTATCTTCCACTTACGTCATGGCTGGAGGTATCGATGGTATCTGGAAAGCAACTTTTCAGGTTGCTAACGAAGAAACGCTACCAGTAGTAATTCATATTGACCAAGAAAATGGCGAATGGACAGGCGTATTGGATAGCCCCTCCCAAGGTAAATATGGAATGGAGATGTCTACGTTAGAGATAAGATCGAATAGTATTGCATTCGAAGTGGAAGACTTACATATCAAGTATGAAGGTGCATACAATAATGACGTTGACCTGATCTTTGGTACCCTCACTCAAAGAAAATCATTGCCTCTAAACTTTAGAAGGGCAGCTGACGGTACTAGTGATACACCTAAAAACCGTCCCCAGACACCAAAACTTCCTTTTCCATACGCTGTCGAGGAGGTTAGTTTTAAAAATAAAACTGCCAATATCACCCTGTCTGGAACACTGACAAAGCCTACATCCACTGTTAAAGCAACTGCGGTTCTTATTAGCGGTTCCGGCCCCCAGGATCGGGATGAAACCCTATTCGGGCATAAACCATTTGCAGTAATCGCCGATTACTTGACACGCCAGGGTTACGCAGTCTTAAGGTATGATGACCGTGGAATTGGTGAGTCTACCGGGGATTTTTTTACGGCAACTAGCGCAGACTTCGCCAGCGATACCAGCGCTGCAGTTGACTACCTCAACAGCCGCAGCGATCTTCCCAAGGGCAAAGTCGGTTTAATTGGACATAGCGAGGGAGGCATGATAGCTCCCATTGTTGCCAGCAACCGTGAAGATATCGCATTTGCTATCTTGCTTGCCGGTCCAGGTGTTAAAATACCACAACTTCTCGTGGATCAGTGGTATAGGGATAGGAAATTTAATGGTTTAGATAAACAAAAGCTCAAAAAACTCCGCGAGTTAGACAAAGAAATTTTCAACCTGATTAGCCAGCTAGAGGAGAAAGAGACTATCAGCGGAGAGATTCACCAACTCCTCCTCAAGAGCGCCAGACTCGAGGGAAACCAGGATGACGAACTGGAGGCAGAAGTTGAGCAATTAAAGAGGCAATACTCTACACCTTGGTTTCGGTATTTTCTCAAGTTCAACCCTGAGCCCTATTTAGAGCAAACAAAGGCCCCATTACTGGCTCTCAATGGCTCTCTGGATTTTCAAGTAAATGCGAAGATGAACTTGGACAATATGCATAGAGTTTTAAGCAGGACAGGTCACCCCGACTTTCAAACTTTCGAGCTCGAACAGATGAACCACCTGTTTCAAATAGCAAATAAAGGCTCCTCTTCTGAATATGCCGAAATAGAGGAAAGCTTCTCTCCAAAAGCCCTGAAGATAATGTCTTTATGGTTAAACGAGCGCTTTGGCTTAAATCCTTAGTAGTAAAATGCGGCTCCTGCTTAAGGAGCCGCATTGCCAATATGTAAAATTTTATGCAATTTCTCAAGTCCCCTACTCCAACAGCAAAATTTTTGACCTACCACTTTGGTGGCTGGTTAATATTCGCTTTGGTGAATACTTTTTCACTTGGATTACTTACCCAGCACAATTTTGAAAAAAATGCCATACAAGTAGCAACTGTAGTAATAAGCCTTGGCTTATCCACTTTATTCATCCGAGAAATCATATATCGTTTCGATCTTATCAATACAAGCTGGCGTAAGCAGTGGATATATTTCCTCACCACTTCAATCCCTCTTGGGTTCATATGCGCCTTTATTGCCATTAGCTTTGTATATGCATATTACATCCATGCCGGATACGCAGTTCCGCCATCTTTCTGGGGAACTGTTCTTGACAACTGGCTTTTCCTTGTCCTTCTTATGATCGCTTGGACTTTTATTTACATTACAACTGTTAATAAGGATCGATTACACAAAGCTGAGCAGGAAGCTATACAGCTCAAACTGCAGCTCAATGAAGTCAAAATGAGTGCCCTAATGGGACAGCTCAACCCCCACTTTCTTTTTAATGGCTTAAATAATATCCGCGCATTAATCCTAGAAGACGCTGCGAAATCCAGAGAGATGCTAACAAACCTATCTGGCTTGTTACGTTATACGTTAGTGGCTCATAAACAGAAAACGGTATCCTTAAGAGATGAGCTGGAAATTGTATCCCAATACGCTGAGCTCTTAAAAATACAATATGAAGATCGTCTACGCTTCAACCTGGAAGTTGATCCGGCTTTAATGGAAGAGTCAATACCACCACTTTTAATACAGTTACTTGCTGAGAATGCAGTGCGCCATGGAATTGATAAATCCAGGATGGGAGGTGAACTATTGATTAAAATTTTCAAAGAGAAAGACCATATATCGATCACAGTAACGAATCCTGGAACTTTAGAAAACCTTAACTCTGAAGTAACAACAACCGGTGAAAGGAAAGTCCAAAATACCGGACTTGGATTGATCAATATTAAAAAACGTCTATCTCTACAATATGGAAATAGAGCCTCCTTTAATCTACAACAACAAGGTTTACTAGTTGTTGCCCAATGTAGCATACCCTCTTCTGCTTTTTAATTGACGGTATAAGAAGTGAAAGCCATTATCATTGAAGACTCACGACTCGCACGTAACGAATTGAGAGAATTACTTAAGCCCTATAAAGATATTAATTTGGTTGCAGAGGCCCAAGATTGTGAGCAGGCCGTTACACTTATTTCCAAGGAACAGCCAGATTTGATTTTTCTGGATATCAACTTACCGGATGGAAGCGGTTTTGATATCCTGGATAAACTAGACTCTATCCCTAATATCATTTTTACAACGGCCTACGACGAATATGCAATTCAGGCTTTCGAAGTAAACGCTCTGGATTACCTGCTGAAACCAATTCATCCGGAGAAGTTAGAACGCGCTATCAATAAGGCCGTAAGTGATACCTTACCAGCTGCCAGCTCCAGCCAGGAAACCTATTTAAACACTAACAATAAAATCTTTATTAAAGACGGCGAGCGCTGCTGGCTTATTGAGCTTGGACGTATAAGATACTTTGAAAACTGTGGCAATCATGCACAGGTCTTCTTTGATAATGATAAGGCTTTTATCTATAAGTCACTGGTTAAAGTTGAACAGCGCCTAAACCCGGAAACCTTTTTCCGCGTAAATCGACAACAAATTATCAATCTTAACTTCATTAAGGATATTCAACCCTGGATAAGTAACGGGCTACTTGTAACCATGACAGATGGGAAAGAAGTAGAAGTCGCCAGGCGTCCCGCTACCCGCTTAAGGGATATGTTAAGTTTTTAGTCAACTTTTAACATATCCCACTTTAGAAGCAGGTGTTTCAGGTTATGGCAATATCAAAGTTAAATTTTTACTTTACTGTGATGTTGCCGTATTCGAACTCTTAATTTGTAAAATAGCCCTATGCTCTTTCAATACTCTGTGGATAGTTAAACCGATTACCTGGATCAAGTACACTTTTTAAACGCTGTAATCGGTCATAGGAATCCCCATAGTAGGCATTTTCATAATTCTTGATATTAATATCAGGATAATTCACATAGTGCTTAGTTATACCACTTTTGTGGAGCAACTCTTGAAGGTGAGCCATACTCTCCAGTCTTTGCACTTCATCAGCAGGTTTTTCCCAGTAACACTGAGCTTCTCCCAAATAATTGGCGTCCCTATGGACATAGGCCCCCTCATTTTCTTGGTGCAAACGACTTATCTCACCCCCCAATGTATTAATTTGAAAAACCGCTCCGGGGGTTTTACCCACGAGGGTAAAAATTTCCTCTATAGACCTACTGATATCATTAAAGCCACTATAATAACCAGCACTAAAATTCTTAAAATACATAGCATTGGAACGGCCATAGTAATACTGAATACCCACCTCCAGAGGATCCGGCTTTAACTGGGCATTTTCATCCATTCTTTGGTCAAATTTTGACAAGATCCTTGTCATTACTCGATCATGATCTGTCGATGTTAGCATTACTGTCAATGTATTGCGGTTCAAGACAAAGGCAGAAAAGGCGTGGTCTGGTAATAACTCACACTGGTCAAACCAAAATCTTGCCAAATCAGCTGCGGCTCTCGGCGAGAGCTTATAAGACCTAAATCGGTGCTGATAAAGTGTTGTTGGTGCGGAAACCGTATCAAAACGCATTTCCGTTATCACGCCAAAATTACCATTACCACCTCCACGACAAGCCCAAAGCAGTTCTGGAACCTCATCTGAATCTACGGCGATACCCTTGGCATCTATCAGGCGCACGCCTTTCAAGTGGTCACATGTCAGCCCAAACTCCCGCGCAAACAGCCCATAACCCCCACCTAGCGTGATACCTGAAAGCCCTACTGTCGCACAAGAGCCCGATGGCAGCAGGCGTCCCTTTGGTAGGCAATAGCTATATAATTGAACAAGCCTAACTCCAGGACCCGCTATCAACCTATTATCCGCTCTCAGCTCCAGCCCACTCATAAGGGAAACATCAATAACCAAACCATCATTATTTAAAGAAAAACCCTCGAAACTATGGCCTCCACTTTTGATATTGATGTCCAGGCTGTGTGTATTTGCGTAATGCACCGCTTGCTGAACACCCTTCTCGTTTTTGCATAACGCAATAATTCTTGGAAGGAAATCGATTCGCTTGTTAAATAGGCGTCGATAGAGATCAAATACAGCACTATCTCGCTGGAGGAACTCTACATCATCTTTAGAGTAATCCCCATATACAGTTCCAATTGGCAGGTACCCTGCAGGAATGCCCATTCCCAAGGTTTTGACAAAGTCTCTGCGGCCTACTGTTTGCTTCATTCTATTTCCAACGACGTTCATGGGCTCTGCTACTTATGCCGTATAATACAGAGATCAACTTCAACAGGAAACTTTAGCTGTTAACATACGAAGCACCTAACCTCTTGAGCAATAGGCCGCTATACATAGAGACAATATCAACCAAAACGGTATCTCTTCCAAAGCTCTGCTCGCTCAAATAAGGCAATCAACTATATACAATACTTTTAAGAACCTACTGGTTATTTAGGAGTGCCCTTCTAATACCTAAAAAGAAGAGAATAACTGCTACGCTTTGCACCATATGATAAATCCCATTATGGTCAAAATCCCAGATTAACGTAATATATAGTGAATCTTTTGTTTGAATATATATGGCAATTAATGAAAGCAAGCCACCCAGTGCCATATACCAACTTCCATTTAACTTATTCAGCCAGGCTAACCTGCCATATCCAAATATAATAATAAATGTAATAGAGAATTGATAAATCACGTAAGCAAGAAACCCTTCAGGCCACAATAAAGTAACAACATAGAAGGCAATCCCGATGAGCGGAATATAAGGTAAAACTTTTTGCGTCGCCTTCTCGCCTAATAGATCAAAGCAAATTGCAGTGGTAAATGCTATTAGAAATAAACCAAGAAAGAAAAATAAGACTCTCCAGAGCCTCTGACTTAGCTGCACCGACAACTCTAAACCATGAATTGTTGCGGCCAATACAGTGACAACAATTGTCAGAAAGAAAAAAATTTCCAGGCCAGATACTTCCTACCGCCCTTTGGGCTATATCGAACCAAATAAATCAGTGCCACTAATGCGATCAGGGCCAATATAATGTCCGTTGCGGCCGACGTCAGCTCTGTTTGCAGACTACTCAGTTTCATTGCTTTTTCAGGGCCCACTGATACCCATAGTTAATGATATATTGAACGGAAGATTAGTGATCCTAAGACTCTATATCACAATTCAAGATTATAGGTTGATACTGGTATGACTTTGGCCATACTGGCATCAATTACGACAGCTATCCAGTAGCTTCTCTCGGTTTAATAGTGTCACACTCATATCCCTGATCCATGACCCATAGTTATTCTATATAATCTAACCAACCGTATATTTACCAGAATTAGGAACTACAACTCCTCCGTTAATAGAATCTCATCCAACAAGAAAACTTCCTTTACTCAAATATACAAGTTATAAGTAATACCAAATCGCGACAAAGAGGTTTAGCAGCATCATTAGAAAGTCAACAATAAAAATAAAGCGCATTACCCCTTTAACCTGCCAGGCTCCTCCACCACTACGATTTTGAAGAGCAACAGGCACGTTATAAATAAACTGTGAGCCATGCGTGACTGCAAAAGCAAGTAACAGTACTGCCCTCTGAATATCACCTGAAAAAGTAGAGAGATTAATTAACAACAAAATATTGAGGAAGGCCAGGGAAAAGTTGAAACCACCGAGAAACTTTCCAGATTCAGCTAAGATACCAAAGACGGGGGTATCCCTATGCTCCCTGGGCACTACCAGCTTGGCAAAGATCTTTCCTCGTAATGAAAAAACATTAAACCCCATAAGAAACCAGATGGTATTTAATACTAAAACTATTACAAATATCATGTAAATTCTCCGATAATTATTTTTATAAAGATCTGCTAAAAATTAGCTATCTACACATAGCTAAATATATTCTAATCAATTATTAAGGTTTAGCTGTTACTCAATACAGGCCAGCGATCCACTATCTCTCCCCTGTCATATACTGCAATATCACCGAACTGAAGAAATACTGATTCACTTTGAGTTGGGCGCAGGAAAACCCAGTCATCTTCCACTAAGGTCACCCTGTCAGAGGCATTTAGCATTTCCTGATTTGTAGAGCGGCCATAAATAGGGTTTATTGATAATCCAGCAGGAGACTCAGGTAGTGCTTTCCAGTAACCCCCGAAATAAAAAAGGTCTGAGCACGATTTGGGTTCAACCAACGCATTGCACCGGTAAGGTTTTCTATTCCCGGTATCTGGGTATGAGGTAACCTTTTGAGCACTGGGCTCGCAATAAACGCTGCAGGGATATGATCCGATAGTGTGGGAATATCAAAATCCGTTGGCTTGACCAGACAAGAGCCAGCCGCAAGCTCGGTGCAGGGAGCAGTATTTCTCCTGGACTGGTACAGCTGGTAAGTCGGACTCCCCGCGCCATTTAACGTGAGTTCCGATGGAAATACAGCACCTAGCTGCCGTTTTGCTTGCTCCAATCTCTGCGAGTAGATATTGAGCCCCCGATCTATTGCCTTATCAGGGCCACCCAGTAAACCCGGCATCTTGGCAGCATGGGCGTCATAGCCCATAAACCCCGCAAGCTCCAATCCCTGCTCTCTCTGGATAATATTGAGCATTTCAGTAAGGGCTTGATCACTAGAAACCCCTCCCCTGTGCAAGCCAACGTCCAGTTCAATATTGATACGCAGTGATTGCCCAAGGCTATTGGCCAGCTCAGCATACTGCTGTAATCGGCGGGGGCTATCAATCAACCACTGCAACTGTTTACTAGGATCAAAACTGTTGCCTGTCGGTTTCGCATAAAAATCCTTGGCAGCAGCTATCGGTAAGGGTTTACCCAGCAGGATATCCGCCGATGGCTGGGCCTGAGCAAGCTGCCGTAAGAATGGCAAGTGAAATACCATGATCCGCTGTGTACCGGTTCGCCTGGCTACTGTTTCCAGTAAGCCAAGTGCGGGCAATGACTTTGCAACAATACGGAAATCATAATTCCCCTGAAGGTGGCTCGACAATGTATCGGCATTGTTCTTTAATCGATCGAGGTCAACCACCATGGTCGGACTCGACATGCCAGCTGTGTGCAGGGCTCTGGAAATTGATTCGAAATACTCACTATGCCCACCCTGCCCCAAGGCTTTTGGCCGCAACATGGGTACCGCTGCGGCAGCTCCCAGAACCACTCCCCCAAGCAACAATTTTCGGCGCTTGCTATCCAAAATATTTTCCTTTTGGCCTTTAGGGCAATCGCTACAAGATCATTTAATAAAAATAATTTATCAGCATTTTGCCCGAATAGAAGAGTTGTCAAAAAACATCAAGCAATTAGTGATTTTAAGTAGGAATTCAGGAACTTTCCGCTTGGGTCCAATTCTTGGCGAACTTTCATAAAGTCCTGCCAGCGTGGATAAAGCTTAGCGAAGTCCCCCCTCCAAAGTGTTTAACTTTCCCCAGTGCGGCCTGCCCCCATACTTACGCATAATTGGCTCCAGCACTTTGAACAGTGGCTGGTGATCCTCTTCAAAGTAACGGTGAACGGCTATCGAAATAGAATCCTGCTGATAGAAAGGACTCAGCCAGATATCATCCTGCTTAACGAAGCGGACCTCGATAGGAAAGAAAACATTAAGGTTGTTTTCTTCAATAGTGCTTTGAATCTCAGCAAATGCCGCTAAGCCTGCCTCCCTGGGCAGGTGGTATTCCATCTCATTAAAGCGGACATTGCGTTCGCTAGCATAGTTACGCCAGGAGGACTCCACTACTACTTCCTTTTCAATGTCTTCCATGGCGGACTGCAAGGCAAATCGGCGCAACTTGGGGGACCAGCCCAGCCAGTCTCTTACACTCTTAAGAGTCATCACTGCTTCATTGGTATCCTCACGCTCAGTGGAAAAGATATCCTCTTCTGTGAGCTGATGAGAATCAGCCATGCACATCCCGGAGAAAGGGATGTAATAGAACTCAAAGTTTCGATTAGAGTTCGCCAGCGATTCAGCTTGATCCAAAATCTCTTGCATAGGCGCCACCCAGGACTCACTGCGTAAGCGATAGCTGGGCTGATTTTGCATACGCACCTTGGTCACCAGGCCAAGGCACCCCAGGGAAACCTTGGCCGCAGAAAACACCTCCGGGTTATTCTCTGCATCGCACCAGAGGATATCACCATCGGCCATTACCATTTCCAGACCAGTAACATTACTGGACATGCAACCCAAATTCGCACCGGTGCCATGGGTGGCGGTTGCCAGGCATCCGCCAAGGGTTTGCTCATCGATATCTGGCTGGTTAATCAAGGCCTGCCCTACCTCCTCCAGAGGCTGGCCAATATCTGCTATGCGTGTGCCCGCATAGACCGTGGCTTGGGAGTTTTCGGCATTGTGGTCAGATAGTCCGCTAATACGACCGAGAGAAACTATCGTATCTTCTGTTGGCACCAGCGCAGTGAAAGAGTGACCAGCACCCACTGCACGCACAGTACCACTAGCCTCCGCCACTATTTCCTGTAATTCAGTAATATTTTTTGGTGCCAGGCGCCTATCGGGTATGCACTCCTGGGACCCCGACCAGTTTCGCCAGCGAATCTTACGGGGTTTAGCAGCATCAGCTGCCTGGACTAAAGTACGCGCTATTGATGATATTGGGGATGCTGCAAAAGCTGCAGATCCGGCAGCCAGGGTAGTGACGAAACGGCGACGTGATTGATGCATACTTCCCTACTCCGCCGTAGCCATAAAAGCGATCAACTGCTCAAACTGCTCTGGTGAGCATTCAAAGCAAAGGCCTAGCGGGGGCATCCCCTGAAAACCATTGATAGCATTATCTACCAATATATCCATTCCCTTATCCATACGTGGCTTCCAGTTATCCAAGTCGCCGGTTAAAGGCGCGGCACTAGCGCCGGTACCATGACAGCTACGACAGGTCCGAATATATATTTCTGCAAGATCAGAATCAGCTGGTGTCAGGGAAAGTGCGCGCTCACCCAGAGCTGCACGATTGGCAACTGTGCTCTCTGGTGATTTAGAGCATCCACTTGTAAGGAGGGCCAAAATTAGAAAGATGCCGACTAACCCAAGGCTTCGGCGCAGGCTTACCAATTCCATGTATGTACACCGACTACATTATTGTTAATTATCACTCAGAGATATAAATCTGAGAGGGTTTGTGTACTTAATTTTGTCACCATTGTTAAACAGACTGACCTCTAAAACAACTAGCGGAACTGGCCGGTCTGATAAGGGGGCGTTAGCCCAATTTTGTTGCGTACCAATTAAAGAAACTTTTACCGCTAGATATCATTACTCTCGCAACTTATCAAACCCCAATCGATACCTCACGTGTTTGTGCCCTTTCAAGAGGTCAGAAGTACTGGATACTTAAGTTGCCATAACCTCACGGTTTTTAGTGAAGTTCCTGAAAGCCAAGCAAAATAATTATTATTGAAATAAATTCCTGTGCAAAATTATAACCATACCAAAATTAAAATACCGGGAAAGCAACCATTCATTTATAGCCTACATAAATAAGCTTTTAACTATTTTGAATCCACTGATAGGAACCTGCCTCTAGAACCACCTACCTATACAAAAAGATAGAAACCACCTAGCAACTACCTCAAAATTGACCTTTTGGTCAAGCTAGGCTTTGAACGCAAACAGCAATATGTGGCAAGACTACACTCTGCTGACTACACATCCATAGTTATCCCAAACACCTTGTTTGTCACAACAAACGAAAACGATAAGAAGGCCCTTAAGATTTTAGTTGACATATATCAACCTTATGGTTTTAATGGGGCTCTACAGTACAGAAGACAGCCATGAAAATCTTGGGGTCCATCGATATAGAACGCACTAACAAAGCGAATTCAAAAAGTCTTCGCCAAGGTTTTTGGCCATGGCAAAAAATTACTGAGCATTATTTATGTTCTCTTATTGTGAGCGGCGAAAGCCAAATCAGCCAGCCAAGTATCCGTCATTTTTTAGATACGCTATTTGTACAGTAAGAACACGTGGCCCGCACCAACACTGCACAAGAAACATGAAGGAACTCAATATTTATACTTAAGGAAAATAACAGACATAGCAGACCAAGCCGTTTTTCGTTTACATACTATAAAGGAAGCACCGTGATACGCTTTGCACAAATAATTTCTACAATTTTTGTTTTTATCTTCACCTCTGCAGCTATAGCCTGTATATTTTTTCCCAGCTCAATTAGCGAAGCCAGTGGGTTTAATGCCGTCTCAGACTATGGCCTGACTAATGTGCGCACACTCGGTGCTCCTCTACTTATGTTAGCTGTGGTTACGGCAATAGGAACTTTCCGCCGGGATTGGATAATTCTTGTACCAGCCTCACTTTATTTCCTCTTTAATGGGCTAACTCGTGTTCTCTCTCTTTTCCAGGAGCAATACGATCCTATTATGATACGAGGGCTGATACTGACCTTTGTATTATTTTCTCTCTCTCAGGTTGTTATTCATACTTTCCGAAAATCAAAAACTAACTTAAAGCAAACCAACCAATTAGTCTCAGCATAAAGGGACGGGAACACAGAGTCCTTCAGGGGTTTTCAATGGGAGGATTTGGGGCAACGAAAATTGGTTTCAAATTTCCTGAGTATTTCTCTAAGATAATCTCCTGGGATGGCGCCATCCACAGCCGGAGCACCCTTAAGAGCACCCGCCCCAGCATCGTCGAGCAAATGTTTGTCTCTGAAACTAACTTCAACAGTCACTCCCCTGGTTCCAGGTAAGCCAGTGGTCTAAAAAACGCGAAGAAATGCCTATGGATTTAGTATTCTTTACAGGTACCATGGATGCACCTGCAAATTACACCACTAGCTTTCTGCGAGAATTGCAAAGCCTGGATATCCCTTTTCAGCACATTGAAACCAGTTGTCCCCACAGCCCTTTTAGCTTTTTTAGTGAAGACCGCATAAAAATAGCGTATGGCAGCAAGTAATCATGAGATGCGAATATACCATCTCAATAAAAAGCTATGTGCACAAACTAAAATCGATGCAGTTATTCCGGCGGTAGATAAACATTCACAGTTTGAGCAATCGATTTTGATTGCTCCTCCCCAAACAAGCAGGTGACTAGTTGAAAAGCAAACTCTATCGCAGTACCTGGAGATTGACTAGTGATTAGATTTCGATCAACCACCACTCGTTGGTCGCTAGTCTCCCTCACATATTGACTGAGTTCACGACGGAAAGTCCTATAACAAGTTGCTTTGAAATCAGTTATTAGGCCATGTCTACCAAGTACGATTACAGGAGCGGTACAGATTGCTCCTAACCAGCGCCCAGACTCAATTTGCTTTTGGATTAGCCTCATTAGAGGC
Organism: Microbulbifer sp. MLAF003; assembly: GCF_030012965.1. NCBI lineage: Bacteria > Pseudomonadati > Pseudomonadota > Gammaproteobacteria > Cellvibrionales > Microbulbiferaceae > Microbulbifer > Microbulbifer sp. MLAF003. The sequence goes on along the minus strand of NZ_CP120232.1, from coordinate 2,264,283 downwards.
TCCGAGTCATGCATATGCTCCGCCCCCTCCTTGCCTCCCGGTAGCGCAATTAAATCCCAAGTAGTATCCAGGCATTCCTCTAGACTTCTGGGTGCCTCAATGACAAGGTCACGCAGGGTGGTTACACGCCTACTCGGCATAATTGATGCCAAAGTCAGTTTCGCGTCAGTTCGGCTCAAAATGTCGTAGATGGCAATAGCCTCGATATCTTCGTTACCATCAGCGATAGGAATCAGTATTTTTGACACAGTTACAGCTCCCATAAATACAGGGCTTAAGTATTTATAGACCTAACGTTTACAATCCACACACTTGAACCAACTCTTGACCATAAGGCTACTCCCGGTTCTCCAGATGTACGCAGTGGCCTACTCTACCGATGGGAAATTGTGCCCTGGTGACACTACTGGCTTAATGCCGCTCTGGATTCCTGTTAAGCATGCATAGTTCAGGCATAATCAAGATTTTTGAACTTTGACAGGAATGCTGATGGCTGAAAGTATCACACGCCCCCAGGGCCCATACCTCTCCGAACTGGTTCAGGGTTATTGGAGATTGGCTGACTGGGAAATGAAACCCCAGCAACGCCTTAGCTTTCTTGAACAACACGTAGACTTGGGAATTACTACCATAGATCACGCCAACATCTATGGTGACTATGAATGTGAGCAACTCTTTGGCGAAACATTAAAACTGCAGCCGGGTATGCGAGGGCAGATTCAAATAGTGACCAAGTGCAATATCAAGTTGTGCTCAGCCAAATTCCCCCTTCGAAAGGTTAACCACTACGATACCAGCTCTACACACATAATAGAGTCCGTTGATAACTCCCTTTCCCTACTGGGGACAGACTACCTTGATGTTCTTCTGCTCCACCGGCCGGATGTCTTGATGAAAGCTGAAGAAGTTGCAGAAACTTTTACCGAGCTCCGAAAAGCTGGCAAGGTCCTGCATTTCGGAGTATCCAACTTTTCACCGAGCCAGTTTGCCTTGCTGCAGTCACGGCTGGAAGTGCCATTAGTAACCAATCAGGTTGAAATAAATCCGCTTAACTTTTCCGTGGCCCATGATGGCACCCTGGATCAATTGCAAATGCACCGGATACGCCCTATGGCTTGGTCCTGTCTCGCAGGGGGACGATTACTCAGTGGAGGTGATATACAGGCTCAAAGAGTGCTTAGTGAACTTGAATTACTCAAGGAAGAAATTGGTGCCAAAAGTCTCGACCAGGTGATTTACGCCTGGGTTAGACAACTGCCAGCCAATCCATTGGTTATTATCGGCTCAGGAAAAATAGATCGCTTGAAAGCTGCTGTGGATTCACTAAAACTCGAATTATCCCGGGAACAGTGGTATCGGATATGGGTTGCATCCAAGGGACATAATGTCCCCTAGTTAAAAAGGGGCGCCTAACTATCCCCTTCTCCTGCAGCACGAGACTTACGCCACTCTGAGTGTGCGGCAAGTATTGCGATGAGAATGAAAATGTTGATCGCGATCATCACCCATGGCCGGACTGCCAACGGAAACCAACTTGCGACAAATGGTATTAGGGGTATCGAAAAACCTATGGTTGCAAGCAGGGCAAAGCAATAAAAGACAAGGAAACCCCACCCCTTGTATGCCAGTAGGCCCACAGCGCTAAAGATAGCGAGTGCCAGCAGCAGTAACCCCAAACTGGCCACGCCGGGTGATGTTCCGAACATACTGATGCTTATGAAAAAAGACTTCCAGTGCACGATCGAAGTTAAAATAACAAGTACCCCGACTATTCGGGCCAGGTTTCTCGCCTGAGTTTTCATAATCACTTTAACTCCACCTTGTTGTGCTTGGCCAGCTCCCCAGCTGACAATTGCAGGGGAGCTGTATTACTAGATTATTAGCATAATCAAACAGGAACAATCAGTTCACGATCAAAACTAAGGCAATGGGAAGTGCTGATAGCCAAGCTTTACAACATTTCAAGCATTAATTGTCTGCGATGTTAATACCTCTCTCACCAAGGGCTTTATTCAACACTGCGGCCAAACGCACTCCACCTTGTTGCAGGCGCATTTCCACAGATTCCTGGCAACGCAGGAAGTACTTTTCTCCTAATTCGTATTCACTCGTATAAGCGAGTTTGTGGGCTAACTGGTGGGATTCCCGAGCCCACTGGGCCTCTGTTGTGGATTGCCACAAGTGGCGCTGGGCTGCGTTTATCTTTTCTGTTTGCTCTTTTGCATAACTGTGCCAATCGGAAACTATCCTGGATACTAAATGTATGTCCCATAGGGCATGTAAATTGGTGTCAATACCTAAAAACCGGACTTGGACATCATTGCCACCTTTATCTGAATACAGGCCTGTATGGAGTGGCTGATGCAGATCGCCGACAAAATGAGCGATAAACATTAAGGCTTCTGCACGCTCCTCTGGTTTTCTGTTTCTATCATTTAAAATCTGCGAGAACTGCTTGATTGCCTTGAGGATGCAGCCCGCAGGCGGGCAATCCCTGGCCTCAACATAACTGGTCCACTCTTTGGACAAATTAATGTAGTGCATTGGAGCGGCCCAGTCGTATTGTTCATTAGAGCGGATACGATCCGCCCAAGTTGCTGACTCAGCCAAGTCCGGCTCATTTGCTCTTTGCAAAAGCAGCTGAACTTCACCAGCCACCTGAGGCTCCAGGTAGTGCCAGGCAATCTCACCCACTACCCGGTGCCCATCATCCCCCCAGGCAACAGCCTTATTATTCAGCCCGAGAGTACTGAGCAGGAGTAGCGCTACTCGAAAGACATTAACCAGCCCGTTCATTGATTTTTCCATTGCAGTATTTTGTCGCCAACTTTAATGAGAGTTTGTGACAACTTGGCATCTATAGCCAACCTCTTCCGTAATCGTTACAGAACTGCAACAAATCGTTAACCAGTCCTTAAATATCACCCGCTAAAAAGCTCACTGGCCGGGACCTGGGGAAAGTGTCTCGGGAGCCGATTACAACCAGTACTCTCAAAGCCACTTTGTTGGCTCTTTTTTAAGACCAGGACTTAGTTATGAAACCCTCCATTTTCCGGCGCATGTGCCTATCCGCTGCAATTATCTCCGCGATTGGCACTTCACATGTTTCCCATGCACAGGAAACAGCCGCAGCTATTCGCGGCTCTATTACTGGCAGCGGTGGCGAAGTAATAAGCGATGCGAAAGTAACGGTGATTCATACTCCGTCTAACAGCCGTCGTGTAGCGCAAGTGGGGGAGTCCGGTCAGTTTAATTTGAGTGGTCTGCGTGTTGGCGGCCCTTACACGGTGACCGTTGAATCCGGTCAAGGCAAACGGGTACTCGAGGACATTTACTTATCGGTAGGCGATACCCTGCCGCTAATGCTAACCCTGGGTTCATCCAACCTTGAGGAGGTGAGCGTGCTTGGCCAAGCTTTGAGCAGTTCACGGCTTGCAGTAGGTCCCTCTTCCCACTTCAACAGCGACGACCTGAAAAGTGCGCCTGCTGGCGGTCGTGACATCAAGGACCTGCTGCGCCTAGACCCTCGTGTTTATATAGATGAGGCCAACGCAGATTCAGTCCAATGCGCCGGTGCCAACCCACGCTTCAACAGCCTGACTGTTGACGGCGTGCGTATGAATGACAATTTCGGCTTGAACAGTAATGGCTACCCAACCGAGCGCATGCCCTTCTCCTATGACGCTATCGACCAGGTGGCCGTAGAGCTCGCACCGTTTGATGTACAGTACGGAGGCTTCAGCGCTTGTAACATTAATGCTGTGACCAAGTCTGGCACTAATGAATGGCACGGTTCCTTTTTCTATGACTACACCGATGATGGCTTTCGTGGGGACTCCCTGGAAGGTGAGGACATTAACGTAGCCGAGTTTGATGAGAAGCGTTACAACGCTACTCTAGGTGGCGCCATTATTGAGGACAAACTGTTCTTCTTTGCTGCTTATGAGAAGCTTGAAGGCGTAGCTACTTTTGACCGGGGGCCCGCTGGAAGCAGTGCCGCAACTGAAGTCCAGGGCGTATCCCAAGCCCAACTGGATGAAATTGTGCGTATATCCAACGAAGTCTACGGCTACAACCCAGGTGGTCTGCCCAGCAGCCTTCCAGAGGAGGACGAGAAGCTGCTGGTTAAGTTCGACTGGAACATCTCTGAAAACCATCGCGCAGCATTTACTTACAACTACAACGATGGCTTTTCTATCGCTGAGGCCGATGGAGATCCAGATGAGCTGGAGCTGTCCAATCACTACTATGAGCGCGGCGCAGAGCTGAACGCCTATGTAGTACAGCTCTTCTCAGACTGGAGCGATATCTTCTCTACTGAAATGAAGATCGGTTATTCCGAACTGGATAACCGCCAAAATTCCCTGGGAGGTACCGATTTTGGTGAAGTACAGATCAGCACCTCCTATGACCATGACAACGATGGCAGTGATACAGATGCAACCGTTTATCTGGGTGCTGATGATTCCCGCCACGCAAATATACTGAGCTATGACAACTTGACCTTTAAGCTCGCCGGCAAGCTCCTTTTAGGTGAACACAACCTTACAGCTGGCTACGAGCACGAAAACTTCGATATTTACAACCTGTTCATCCAGGAGGCCGCTGGTGAATATCGCTTCAGTAGCATTGAAAATTTTGAGCAGGGCGTTGCCGACTTGATCATCTACGAGAATGCCACGGGTACCAATAATATCTTGGATGCCGCAGCTGAATTTGCTTACAGCATCGACACTCTCTATGTGCAGGATGAATACACTTTTGCTGACGCTGACCTCACAATTGTAGCCGGCCTGCGCTACGATCGCTACAGTAGTGACGACAGACCTGTCGCTAATACAGATTTCGCAGCAGCCTATGGCTTCTCCAACCAACACACCATGGACGGCCTCGACCTTCTGCAACCCCGACTGGGCTTGAGCTGGAATGTTGATGATAACCTGGAGCTACATGGTGGAATTGGCCTTTACTCTGGCGGCAATCCGAATGTATGGATTTCCAATAATTACTCCAACAATGGCGTTATACAAATTGAAGCGAGTGATGGCAGCGGCACGCCATTATTTGATATGGACTGGGCTGGCAACGGCGCCCCAATTTTTGATGTACCACAGTCCCTATATGATCAGGTAGCCAGTGGAGATGGCACTTTAGGTGGTGTGAATATGATGGATCCGGATTTTGAAGTTCCATCGGTTTGGAAATATGCAATTGGCGGTAGCTATGAGTTTGAATCTGGCTATTTGCTCTCTGCCGATTACCTCTATAGTGATTATAAGGATGCAGCCATTATTCGGGACCTGTCACTGGAGCAGGTGAGTAGTACCGTCGATGGCCGTGCGGTTTACGCTAACACCAATGGTCGCAGGGGCGACTATATGCTCACCAATGTTGACGGCGATTCTGGCTACTCCAGCGTCTTCTCATTAGGACTCAGTAAATCTTTCGATTTCGGCCTGAATGTAGCAGTGGGTTACGCCTATACCGATGCTGAAGACGTAAACCCCATGACCAGCTCTGTAGCCTACTCAAACTACACCACCATCGCCACGGTAGATGCCCAGGACCCGGGTACGGCTACTTCAAACTATGTAGTTCCGCACCGATTCACTTTGAAGCTGGATTACGCCCAGGAGTTTTTCTCTGGGTATGAGACTCGCTTGACCCTCTTCGGTAGCGCTAACGAAGGTGTGCCCTATTCCTATACTTTCTCTGACCGTATCTTCGGTGATGGCGGAAGGGGCCGTGGGCTACTCTACGTTCCAACAGGCATGGGCGATGCGAATGTTGTCTTTGGGGATGACTTCGATACAGAGGCATTCTTCGCCTGGGTCGACTCTGAAGACCTGGACAGCGGTACTATGGAGCGCAACTCCCTCAGCAGCGATTGGTGGACTAAGTTCGATCTGCGTATTGACCAGGAGTTGCCGGGCTGGCGCGCTGACGACCGACTCAATGCTTTCTTTGTTATCGAGAACCTGGGCAACTTACTGAACGATGATTGGGGAGTAATGTACGAAGGTGCCTTCCCCCGCTTCCAAGCTGCCGTTGATGCCAGCATAGATGATCAGGGGCGTTTTGTTTTCAATGAATTCAATGATCCTGCTGGCCAAACCCGAGTCGCCGACGCCTCGCTGTGGAGTGCACGCATGGGAATTCGCTACGAATTCTAATCATAAAAAAGCCGCGGCAGTTGCCGCGGCTTTTTTACTTCCAGCCTGCTTAACAAACCGCAGCTGGTTTTTTTAGACTTACGCACTCCCAAGCCAACGGGCTAAGGTTTCTCTCAGTAAATCTTTACTTAAAGGCTTTGTCAGGTAGTCGTCCATTCCGGCGGCTAAGCAGCGCCCTTCAAACTGCTCTTCAGTAGTACTGGTCAGAGCAACAATTGGCAATCGATCGTCGGGCCGGTGTTCAGTTTCCCAGCGGCGCAACATCTCAATAATTTCCGCGCTGTGGTCAGTATTTTGCTGGCAATCTACCAACACCAGGTCATAGTGGCCTTCGGAGAGGCGAATAAGGGCCTCATCCCCATTGCCTGCAACATCCACCTGATAGCCTAAGGCCTGCAGCATTTCCTCTGTCACCCACTGGTGTGGACGGGACTCCTCTACCAATAACAGTGAATATTGACGTGGCTGATCAGCCCCCCAGTTACTACTCTGCGTGTAGTTTTTTAATTCCACCAAATATGCGCTCGACAATTACGTCATGTAACTCTTTGCGAGTCACTGGACGGCCGAGGTACTGAGCAGCAGGTACTGCGTGCTGTAGCTGGGCAAAGGAGGACTTCTGGCCAAACCCACCCAGGCAGATCACCGGACACTCCTTGCCTTCAGTGTGTGCCTTGTACATATACGGCGTTAACGAGTTAAAGAGCGTGTCATCTCCCATCGCCGGCACCAGGATTACCAGCTGATTGCGCTCCAAAGCCAGCTTAAGCAGCTTCTGTACCTCGCACTCGCAACCTTCACACCAACGCAGGGATTTCACATCCATACCAAACGAGCGTAATACCTGCACCAGCCCGGAAATAAACAGGCCCTTCTGGTGAATCAGCAATACTTCGCTATCCTGCAGACGGCGATCCGGGGTCAGGTAAGTGCGCTGGTTCGGCTCCATATCGAATTTGATTACCACTTGATAGCGATTGCCATCGGGAGTCGAGTGCAATTGCAGGTAGCCTCCCATCGCTTCTGCCAGCCCTTTGGCAATCGATAAACCCAGGCCGGTCGTAACCTGAGTGGTGTCCATTCGTGAGAAAGCACCGAACAATTCGCTTTCATCAGGGAGAATCTCACCACGCCCGTCATCCATCAGGGTAATATTCAACTGGCCTTCCACTGTCGTGATTGGCGTAAAGCTAACTTCCCCCCATAACTCACCGCGCTGGGCAATACCTGTTGCTGAATCTACCAAATTACGAATTAGCTGGGCCGTCTTGCGGTTATCCCCGGTAACCATTACTGGCAGATTGTCATCAATCTGGAAATTGAACTCCAAATCCTGGCCGTGGGCGGAGCGGGCGGCAAACTTAAAAGATTTCTCGATGGTTTTGACCAGATTAAAAGGTCCCTGGCGCAGGCGGATATCCTTTCGCGCCACTCGAGTGAATAACCCAACATTATCCACCAGCTTGAGCTGCTGACTATTGGCGGTTTTGGCAAGCTCAACCCACTCCCGCTGGCGGTCGCTGAGAGGCTCCGCTTCCAATAATGCCATTGCGCCAAGAGCATCTGATAGCTGGCTGCGAAACTCCTGACCGATATTAACGATAAACTCGTTAGTCAATTCCACCGCAGCTTCTGAGTGCTTGCGCGCGGCAGCCAGACTGCTGGCACGCTGCTGTAGCTCCTGCATGGCCGACAGTCGCTCCCAGTAATTTTCTGATTCGCGCCGCCCCTGGTGTGCAGTAAGCCAAATAAAAGCAAGGGTCAGGGTGCCGTAAATTGTGCCGAGGACCATTCCCGAGAACAGAGCCATCAGAGCCGCTGGCAGTAGAGAAGTGGCAGTAAACCAGGTGAGAAAACGATGATATGGAGAAAATACCGTAGTCACACTTGAGCAGAATATAACCGAGTAGATCCACAGAAAGTGCGTTTCAGGCGCAAAGCCCATCAGGTAGACAAAGTAAAACAGTGTCAAACCCCACCAAATGGAGCCGAGAATAGAGACGAAGAAATAATGGTTTCGCCAGCGGTTCGGTCCCGCGCTGTAAAGGGAGTCGAAGCGGAATACGTAGTAGCCCCTGATCAGGGTGAGTATCACCAAGCCCCCACCCAGGATCAGTAAAAGGCGCGGTGCTTCCAGGCGCATATCCCCGATTGTGGCGGCAATCAGGAAGGCACAGAGGGAGAGCAGCATACCGCGCCGGCTGTATTTAGCGATACGCATATCAGTGGCGCGACAAATACGTCGGTCTTTCTGAACCTTCAGTTCAGGGCGATCAAATAGTGGCATTGCGACCTTCCCTGGGAGATTGGGTATATAGTGACATAAAAGTCCCTACCCTATCCCAAGCACTTCAACCAGTACTGTTTTTATAATAAATCCAAGCAATCCGAGACCCAGTGCCAAAAACAGGATAAAGGTTCCGAACCTCCCCGCCTTGGAATCCTTAGCGAGGTTCCAGACGATAAACACCATAAACATGATAAGTGCGCCGATTCCCAACCACAGGGAATACTCTTCAAACTGCTCAAAAGTCATGCGGATCTTCACTTAAAAAATTGGCGCGCATTGTACAGTGCTTAGTGACTACTGATAAGGCTTGCCAGAATACGGTCAGCCAGCGCTCCCCCGGACATGACTAACTATTCACGCCCCTTGATAGTAGTCACCATCCTCCTGGGCGTGAGTGCCACAGCGCAAACGGCGCACCTCCTTCTCACGATAACGACTATCGTGCCAGCAACGAGGCAGCGGCTCACCAGACAGAAAGCACAGGTCAGTTTTGTCGAAAACCTCTGGATCCTGGATCTCCTCACCCCAGAGATAGCGGCCAACCACAGTTAACTCATAGGGATTTGAAAGCGTGACAACGTCAGCCACCTCAACCAAATGCTTGGTAGTTACATCTTTAAAAAGCATAGTGGCACCTATTTCCTCTTTCACACTTCAGTATAGGGCCTTTAGCGGCTATTCCGGCTAAATCTATATGCTTGTGGGCCGAAAATCTGGGATGAGGAGCAGAGCGCCCTACCCAAAAGGTATTCATTACAGAGGTATGCTGGGAAAGTCTTCCCGCTAAAAACCGACAGTGATCACTGGCGGCTTAAGCGGGAGCAGATAGGATTACCCTTCTATTGTCAGGCGAGCGGAGACCATACCTTGCTCAGCGAGCGCATCCAGATTGATAGTACGCACCGATAGCTTCTCTTTCATCAGCTGGTTGAGCCATGGCTGCAGATCCTGGTAACGCACCTCCTCAATCCAGAGGCGGATACGATTCTCCCCCTCCGGCTCAAAGCGCTTAATGGTAATCCGGTTGTTCTTTGCCGCAGTGGTCACCCTTTGCAAAAGAGTGCCCGACGCATTGCCAGCGGAACTATTAGGCTTGATCCGGGCAAGTACCGGACGCTGGGACTCCATCCATTGCACTAGCTCCTGGGCTTCTTCAGCGCGACTGCGAGACTCCTCAAAAAAGCCCTTGGCAGGACTGTAGAGGCCATAGACTATAAACAGGCCCCCAGCAAAAACAGCGAGAAGAGCGAGAGCGCGCTGGTCACTGGAAGACAGTGCCTGCCACTTCTGTTTCCACTGTTCAATTTGTTCTTTCATGCTTCAATAACTACCAATCTTATTCTGCACATCAATATGTCACTATCAGCGCACGCGCACCCGTCCGGATACACCTTTCTTCAGTTCATTGGCCCCGAGTAAGTCAGCTTTTAAGCCGTTACCAGACAACTTACTAACAAATGTATCAAGATCCGCCAGGTTAGAGGCCTGTAACTGCAACACCATTTCACCCCGCTGGCCATCAAAACGCAGGGATTGCAACTTGAGTTCCTTACCCCGTTGCTCTGTCCACACCTTACTCAGCTGTTGCATCTGTGTGGTAAAGGCGCCGCCTTGACTGCCCGCACTCTTAAGAAAACCATCCAACTGACGGCGCATTTGCGCAGAGGGTCGGGTATTGGGAAACAATTCAGTAAACATGGTGCGCGCCTGCTCTTCGGCCTTCCCAGCCTGCCACTGAAAATAAGCCCCTGCCCCCACAAAGAACAGCAGTTGGGCGGCAAAACAAAAAGTGGCAACTTTTGCTGGTTTCAGCCACCAGGCTCCTTCAACTTCTCCCCTGAAAGCTGGTAGTCGCCGCTCAATAAACTACTGAGCTTGCCAGCTTTAAAGCGCTCCAGAAAAACCTCTTCCGGGGCTCGCTGGTTGCGCTGTAGACGATCACCAAATAGCGTCTCCAGTTCGCCTACAATCAGGTTATCACTCTCTTGCGCTCCCAAGAGCAGCAGGCTTTTCTCCTCAGCTTCATCCTCTACTTGCTCAGATTCTTCTAAGGTTTCGCTTTCCCCCAGTAAGGAACTGAGCATCGGCTGCAGGTATTCACGGCGAATTGAAAGCCCCTGCCCACTGTCTTGCCAGATATGCGCCTGTTCTCCATCTAGCCATAGAGCAAGATCGCCCTCGAGCAGACCAAGTAGCTGATATTCAGCAACCGCAGCCACCAGCGGCCACTGCAAGCGCTCAACCTGGCTGTGCAGCGCTTCCATTTTATCTTTGGCTATGGCATAGACACTGCAGAGATCACCATTCTGTGGCGTACAGACAAAATGCAAATCTTCAACGTCCTCCGCCAGATGCTCTTCCACCATATAGCCAATGGCATTGGCCTGCCGTCGTGCAGCTTTGGGAATAGTTTCCACACCGCTCCACACCCAGTTGCCAGGTAATAACAACAAGGCCTTGGCCCCATCGGCAAAGCTCAAGGGAGCAGTTTCCTGAGAGAACTCTGAAGTTTCAAATTCAGGGGTAAAAGCCGCAATAAATTCATCATCTAATGCAGCAGGCTGCCAGGCACCCCCTGCCACTGATGGAGTGTGAGCTTTCTATCCGCATTTTCAGTGAGTCTCAGCATTACCAGCGATGGCTTTGGTGGATCCGCAGGCATGCCTATTTCATTCAGGCTTTTCTTTTTAAACATACGATCTTATTGACTACCTACTCTCGTTCTTCTGCCGTGCCGTCATAGTCGAGTAGCTCCTGCATCATTGCACCGGAAAATGTCCGGCGTTGGCGCTGCACTACTTTCACCGTTACTTCTCCGCCTTCCTCAAGCCGGAGCACAGTCTCCCAGTACTGGCGGTGGTCTTCGCCATCTCCCAATTGGACAGCGATACGCGCCAGAAAGTGCTGGCTATGGAATACAAACGAATCTGTCTTGGTGATATTGATTGAGGATAAGTCCCCAGAGTTACTAAAGACCTCTCCCGATTCACGAAGCTGTTCCAGTTTCGAAATACTTGCTGAAGGGTCAATCGCCTCTACCAGTTCTTGGGAGGCAAAATTGATATTGATCTTGGATCCGGTTTCCGGCAATGCACAGAGAAAAGGAGCAAGTTTTTGCCAATCCTCGGCTTCTATTCCCTGTACTGAAGACAATTCAGAAACATCACTGATCGAGGTATCCGGAGTACGGTGTGAGATATCCCTACCGAGATAGCCGTCATCCTCGGTTGCGGACGAGCGCGGTGTATCGTCGTCATCCACCCAATCGGCAATAATCACCGCCAACTCCGGTTTACCAGTGACATTACTCACCAATCTACGAAAAATATCAAACTGGTCATTAGCCGACCTATCAACAAGATTATTGACATTAAAACATGAATTTAAGTCTTTGATATTAATACGAATTTTTCCGTTATCGGGATTGAATTGCAACGCTGGAGAAGCCCAGACCTCCAGAGCGTGGTCCGCTGCTTCCTCGGCTTCCTTATCCTCTTCAAAGTCTTTCAGCAGTGCCACTCGGCTCCAGGCTTCGGCCCCCTCAACAAACTCGGCCAGCTGGGTATTGGCAAGCAATGCGCCACTGCGATTAATGGATATTTGATCTCGAACGATCGCATGAGAGACCAAGGCAATAGCAATCACCATCACCAACAAGACAGTAATAAGTGCAACACCTCGCTGGCCACCAAGGATCTTCACAGTCGCCTCTCTTCGCACATGATTAATCGCCCCCACCAGGTTGAGAACCAGGGGCTCTACGGTGGAGAAAGGAAAAACCCGGCGAATCTCACCGTACTGCCTGGTGAGTAAGACAAACTCAATGGCCTTAGGTAAGCGGGGGTCTGCGCCATTAGGTGGGTTATTGTCATTGGAAGCCGGGGGCCATTGCGAAACCCACGCTTCGCTCTCTGGGTCGAAATAGCGCAGGGTAAGGCTCTCAACCCCCATCATCAGGGGCTCAACAATAGGCTCGGAATCCGGCCCCCGATCCAGCACCTGCCAGCGGCTTCGCAGCAGTAGCGCGCCTGGATCTTCCTCCTCTGTAGTGCTGAAAGAATCGCGCTCGTCGGATTCCGGGTAGCCAATGCTGTACCCAAGGCGCTGCAGTTCCCCTCTGGGCTCAGCAGTCAGATTGGCCGCGCCCAGTCGGGTAAACTCGAATTCATCTTCATCCCCGCGCAGTGCTGGCTCATAGCCACTGTAGGCATTCTTGATCGGCCTTGCCGTCAGCTGGCGAAGATCATCTTCCAGGCGGTATAAAGCCATAGAAAAGCGGCGTAATTCCTCCGCACGCTGCTCAACTACATGGTCTGTACTTCTAAAAATATCCAGCAGGGAGAAGGAGCCGACGCTGATAATAGCTACCAATACCAGCACAACCATTACTTCGACCAGGGTGAAACCAGACTGCGCTTTTAGTTGGCGGATCATCATTGCAGCTACTCCTGTGCCGCCCAGGCATCCAGTGTCAGAGTCGGGTTCTCAGCATCGGGATAGCCCACTTCGATGGTGATATGGCGAAGGCGCTCTTCACTGGTTGCTTCAACTCTTGCGGTCACTTCCCATTCCCGCTCAGCAAAGGTCACCTCCTCCTTTTGCTCACCGACGGGTGGCCAGGGTGTTTGCAATCGCACTTGGGAAAGTATTTGTTGTGCCACCCAGTTGGCAGCGAGCCGCTCTTCCATAATGCGTTGCTGGCGCACACTGCGCTGCATGGCCTGCAACACACTGGCTGCGATTACCCCAAATATCACTAATGCAACCAGGACCTCCACCAAGGTAAATCCCCGCTGGGCAGAAAATCGTTGCGCACTAAAATTCATCAGCCTGCCATTCCAGCTGTAAACCGTAGAGGCTGTTGTAAGTAATTGTCGCGCCACGAGCGAAGTCACCCTCATCAACCAGGTACATCACCAGTTCCACAGGCAGGACCTCACCACTGGACAAGGCGACAAAATGTGGCTTCGCGCTTTCCTCATCCGAACTCTCCTCCTCGGCAAACTCGGTAGACTCTGTCGATGGAAGTTCTGCCCCGGCAATCACCTCAAGGCGTACATTGGGAGGGAGCTCGTGAAGCGCGAAGCGCTGGCTGCGCTTACCGGCAGCAGCATCCGGCGCCTGCCAGGTCATGGTGGCGGGATTAAAGCGCACCACAGTGTAGGATTCCGGTTCCAAAACCACGCCATAGTGGCTCTTATCGATCAAGGCGCGATCTGAGATCAACTGTAGCAAAGCGGAGAGACGCCTAACCTCACCTTCCCATACGCGCACGCCGGAGCTACCCAAAGACATAACCGCCATCCCGGCAAGAGAGGCGATGATCACAATCACCACCAGGATCTCCACCAGGGTAAAGCCCCGGTTACGCGTGAATTTCAGTTGATCTTTCCGGCTGTACATCAGTTGTCGCTTGAACCGGATTTACAGGTCAGCGGCAAAAATATCAGCGTACTCACCTTCACCACCCGGTTTGCCATCGGCACCCAGGGAGAACAGGTCGAAGGGACCAGAGCTGCCGGGGCTGATGTACTGGTATTCATTACCCCAAGGATCTTTCGGCGATTTCTTCAGGTAAGGCTCAGTCCAGTTCTTGGCCTCCGGGAAACCTGACGGACGGGAAACCAGTGCCTGCAAGCCCTGATCAGAGCTGGGATAAACGAAGTTATCCATACGGTACATATCAAGCGCTGTCTCGATTGCTCGCAGATCAACGCGAGCTGCTTTCATACGCGCCTCACCAGTCTTGCCGAGTACACTGGGCACGACCATGGCGCCAAGGACACCGAGGATTACGATCACTACCATGACCTCAATCAGAGTGAAGCCGCGATTTTTGCTTAGGTTTTGCATTTTTTCTCCAAGTTCAGCCGTAAGCTGGGAACCCCAAGGGCCACAATATCCTTCGTGACCCCACTCTAAAATATTGACTCACTTCAAGGAAGGCATCCCCCTTCACCCGAGTCAGCAGGTATCAGAGAAACCCTGACAGAATCAGGATTAACAGGAGACACTGCCCCTAAGGCTTCTCTTTGAGCCTTACATGGCCAGTTCGTTCATGCCCATAATCGGCATCATAATAGCCATCACGATAAATAGTACGATAGCGGCCATTACCAGCAACATCAGGGGCTCGAACAAACTCACAAAAGCGGTAACCGCACCCTGTAAATCCTGCTCCTGGGACTCTGCCGCCCTTTGCAGCATCTCATCGAGGGTACCGGAGGATTCACCACTGGCAATCATGTAAACCATCATTGGTGGGAAATACCCGATATCTTCCAGCGCTCTGTGCAGGCTACCACCCTCGCGCACAGATTTCTGCGCGCCTTCCAATCTATCTTTCAGAAAATCATTGCTCATTACTCCGCCGGCAATGCCCATGGCCTGTACCAGCGGTACGCTACTCCCCGTTAAGATGGCCAGGGTTCCCACGTAGCGAGCGCTCTGGGCACCACGTACCATCCACCCTATTACCGGTAAATCCAGTAAGCGATGGTGGAAACGGTAACGTATTGCCGGGCGCTTGAGCAGAAAGACTATGCCTATGATGATGGCGCCTAATACCGGGGGCACCAACCAGCCCCAGGCAGAGATGAAGTCACTCAGGGTAACCAGGATTCTGGTAGGTACTGGCAATTCCTGGCCGGTACCAGTAAATACCTCGATCACATCGGGTACCACATACACCATCAGGCCGGTCACCACCAAGACACAAATAAACACCAGCACCGCTGGGTAGATCAGTGCCAGCTGAACTTTTTGCCGAAACTGCTGCTGGCCTTCCGTGTAGTCACCGAGGCGCTCCAGAACTGCATCGAGATGGCCAGAGTGTTCACCAGCCTCTACCGTGGCGCGGTAGAGCTTTGGAAAAGCGCGTGGGAAGCTCGCCAGGGCGAGAGCAAAACTATGCCCCTCAAGGATCTTGCCTCGAACCGCCAGAACAACCCTGCGAATTTTTTGGTTACGAGTTTGATTGGCGATTGCCCCGAGCGTCTCCTCAAGGGGAATACCGGCACGCAGCAAAGTGGCAATCTGACGTGTTAGCAGCGCCAAATTTTTAATGCTGAGGCCTGGGCTACCAGACATAAGTCCACCGGCACTCTTTTCAGATTGCTCAGTAGCAGGAGCCACATCCAGGGGTACCATCCCCTTGGCACGCAATTGTTGGCGCGCGGAACGGGCACTATCCGCCTCAAGGGTTCCCTTGCTCTTCCGACCGGATGCCGCAAGGGCTGTATACTCAAAAGCTGCCACTTTCAGGACTCCTGGGTAACTCGCATCACTTCCTCAAGGGAAGTCCTACCCGCCAGAATCTTGGCGATACCATCATCACGGATGCTCGGCCCCAATTTACGCGCTTCGGCCACCAGTTTGCTTTCCGACGCACGATCGTGAATAAGCTGGCGCATCACCTCATTCAACGGTACCAGCTCATAGATGCCAATACGGCCGACATAACCGCTATGGTTACACTCCTCACAACCGTTGGGGCGATAAATAATGGTTTCCGCATTTGGGTCCACACCGAGCACTTGCCGCTCGTTTTCATCGGCCACATGGGGCTGCTTACACTCTGGGCAAAGTACCCGCACCAAGCGCTGCGCGAGCACACCAATCACGCTCGATGACAGCAAAAAGGGCTCGATTCCCATATCCACAAGTCGGGTCACTGCGCCAAGCGCGGTATTGGTATGCAGCGTGGATAATACCAAGTGGCCAGTCAAACTTGCCTGAATGGCGATTTGCATTGTTTCGAGGTCACGGATCTCACCCACCATCACCACATCGGGATCCTGGCGCAGAATTGCCCGCAAACCGCGAGCAAAAGTCATATCCGCCTTGGTATTCACCTGGGTTTGGCCCACACCTTCCAGGTTGTATTCCACTGGGTCTTCAACCGTAAGGATATTTTTCTCACGGCTGTTAATACTGCCAAGGCCAGCATATAAGGTTGTGGTTTTACCTGAGCCTGTAGGTCCGGTTACCAAAATAATGCCGTGGGGATGGGAAAGCAGTTCCGTCATTACACTGAGATCGCGCTGCGCCATTCCCAGCTTGCTCAGGTCCATCTTACCAGCCTGCTTATCCAGAAGACGCATAACCACACGCTCCCCCGCAGAAGAAGGCATGGTGGATACACGTACATCCACTTCGCGTCCAGCCATCAAAAGAGAAATACGGCCATCCTGGGGAACACGCTTTTCCGCGATATCCAGCTTGGCCATAACCTTAATCCGGGAGACCAGTAAAGGCGCTAGTGCACGGCGAGGCTGCAGTACCTCCCGCAGAACGCCATCAACCCTAAAGCGCACAACCAGCCGCTTCTCAAATGTCTCAATATGGATATCCGAGGCGCCCTGTTTAAGCGACTCGGCGAAAATTGCGTTGATCAGCTTAACGATAGGTGCATCGTCTTCCTGCTCCAACAGATCTTCAGTTTCCGGCAACGAATCTGCAACCGCGGCAAGATCCAAATCCTCACCAAGCCCCTCCACTTCCGAGAGGTTTCCTCCTTCACGGTTTTCATACAGTCGCTGTAGAGCAACCTGGAAAGCCTCTTCCTCGACGGCCTCCAGGCTCACCACAGCACCATTGATTCGCTGTACCTCGGCAACAGCCGAGGGATTCAACGGGGCCACATACTGGCATATAGGCTGGCCTTCCTGCTCCACTAACAGAACCCTGTGACGCTTGGCGAAAGCGTATGGAAGGCGGCGAATTATTGGAGTTCCTGTTCCTAGTTCAGCCGTCATTTAGATTCTTCGACCTCCAGCACCTCAACATCAACCTCACCTGGCACCCCCTCCAGGGCTTCCTCCAGGTTATCAACGGCATTGATAGAACCATCTACCGGGGCCGGGCTTTCGTTATAGGTTCCTGTTGGCGGCATTAAGTCAGGCAATGCATCTCCACGGTGCCAATCCCACAGCAGGCTTGTACGATCTTTGATATAGATCTGCTTCTGCTGCAGATCCATGTAACGTTTGCGGGTCTCCTCGTAACCTGCCACTTGCGTACTCAGGATCTTCGGCTTCAGGAACACCATCAAATTAGTTTTGAAGACTTCCTTTTTATTATTGCGGAACAGGCGGCCTATCCCTGGGATATCCCCTAACAGGGGTACCTTTTGCACAGAGTCTTTAACGGTATCTTCAATTAATCCACCCAGTACAAGTATTGCACCATCGTCGATGAGTACCTTGGTGCGTATTTCCCGCTTGCTAGTAATAATATCCGAAGCCCCGACAGCAGCATCAGCCGCGGCCGAAGCAAGGTTTTCAACTTTTTGCTCAATTTCCAGGGTTACAGAGTTGTTATTATTTACCCTTGGAGTCACTTTGAGTGTGGTACCAATATCCTCACGCTGAATGGTGGTAAAGGGATCATCATTACTACCCGACAACAGCTGTTCACCGGTGATAAAAGGCACATTTTGACCAACGAGGATCTCAGCCTCCTCATTATCCAAAGCCATAATTGTTGGAGTGGAGAGGATATTCGTGTTGCCTGCAGTGGCAAGAGCATTCACTGCGACACGAAGGTCGGTGCCACTCAGGTAACCTAAATGTAATGCATTCGCCCCAGTTAGACTTTCAAGAGGTAGTGAGAAAGGGTTGATATTTCCATCGGCATCTTTAGCCGGAAGGTTATTCCAGCCGGCAACAACATTATCATCCGCCCCAGCAATCCAGCTGATACCCAGCTCGTTATTGGTATTTTCATTAACCTCAACAATAATCGCTTCGATCAACACCTGAGCACGACGCACATCCAGACGAGCGATAACACCTTTCATGGTTTCCAGCAGTGCTGGAGGGGCAGTAAGAACCAAAGCATTGAGTGATTCATTGACTTGGATACTGACTTCAACATTCGCCGCCTGCTGATCTTTCTCAGTGTTCTGAATACTGCCACTCATACCTTCCAGGATTGGCTTGAGGTCTGCAGCATTAGAGTACTGGATATAAACCACCGCAGTATTGCCATCTCCATCCAGCGGCTGGTCAAGGCGAGCAATAACAGACCTGATCTGCTGGCGAGTTACCGGGTCACCGGTCAACAAAATACTATTGGAGCGTTCATCCACGGCAATACGCAACGGCTGTACTTCCTTACCAGCCCCTTTACCACCACCCGACTGCAAAAGATCGGTGAGAATCTGCTTGACCTCTTTTGCGGAGGCAAACATCAAGGGCACGACTTCAATATCAATTGCACCAGCACGGTCCAATTGATTAACCAACCTTACGATCTGGTCAATATTAGCTGCGCGATCCGCAATAATCAGGGTATTGGTATCAGCGTAAGCCGCTAGATGGCCAGTCTGAGGAATCAGGGGGCGCAGCATGGCAATCAATTGCGATGCGGAAATATTTTCCACCCGCACAGTACGGACTACCAGAGACTCAGCCGGCGCACGGGTGTTGGCATCAGCTACAGGAATCGCTTGCTGTTTTGCTAATGCATCAGGCACTACTTTCCAGGTTCCGCCCTGCTCTACAAGACTAAAACCATTTACCTGAAGCACCGACATAAAAACATCGAAGGCTTCTTCATGGGTCATGGGATCACCGGCAACAACGGTGACTTTTCCCTTGACATTGGGGTGAACAATAATATTTTTTCCGGTGAAATCCGCAGCCCAGTTAATCAGGTCACGAACATCCGCATTATCGAGAGAAAGGGTTACCCTCTCCGGGCCTTGAGCCAGCGTTGCAGTAGACACAAAAAAACCAAATCCGACCGCAATCAGCCGTCGATAAAACATCTTCATCATTATTTATCTGGCTCTAGTAAATGTTCAAAAAACTCAAAACAATCTAGGTTGACAGTTTTTATTGGGGCTGACGTTGCGCTCGCCGTTCGCGAGCAAGTTCACGCAGCTTTTCCATCCGCTCCCGAATACTCTGCTGATTTTCTCCACGCTGCGCAGTATTACTGCTTCGGCTACTCTTGCGAGCAAGGCTGGAGTAATTCTTAAGCGGAACATTCGGTCGACCATCCACTTCTGGATAGGTCAGTTTTTCCATCCTGCCATTACGACGAAGAACTACATGATCTACCTCAACAGAATAAAGTTCTGCGCCACTCGGCAGAGAATCCCCTACATACAAACGCTTCGCAGGTTTTCCTTTTTCGGCCACAAGTGCGCTAGCTTTTTTCTTGTCACTACTGTCTAAAACGCCAGATAAGACAATATTCAATTGGGTGATAGGGAGATTGGAAAGATCGACTTCAGGGACGTCTACTTTTTCCTTGGCATCGGCGAGGCCAAAGAAAGGGGTATTTGGTATCGAAGCGGCCTGGGGCGCACTCACTCTGGAGTTCTTGCGCTCAGCCAGCAGAGATTCTTCAGTTTCTGCAGGAATAAACAGGGAACCATAGGCGAACAGGTTGCCAGAGACCCAAAGCAGACCCACTGCGGATGCCGCCATGGTGCCGCGGGAAATCGCCTTTCGCGACTCACCCTGGCCAAAACCGGTGCCAACTGAGCCAAAGGCTCGCTTTAATGGGGACATGAACATACCCACATACAAGTTCAACTTTTTTGAGGTTATTGGTTTTTGACGCCTATTTTGTTGCCTAAGTCTTTGAAAGGCAACGCTCCTGCCCAGTTAAACGCTGCAAACCTTAAATTCGTCCCCGAAATTGCACACTAGTTCCGCCTCAAATAAAAAAGGCGGCTACCCGCCGCCTTTTCCAGTACTGGTCAGTATAGTAATCAAGGATTACAGCTTTGCTTCAAGCTCGGGAACAGCTTCAAACAAATCAGCGACCAGACCGTAATCGGCAACGGAGAAGATCGGGGCTTCTTCGTCTTTGTTGATCGCAACAATAACCTTGGAATCCTTCATACCTGCCAGGTGCTGGATAGCGCCGGAGATACCGACAGCAATGTACAAATCGGGAGCGACGATCTTACCGGTTTGACCAACCTGCATATCGTTGGGAACAAAACCGGCATCTACCGCAGCGCGAGAGGCACCAACGGCTGCACCAAGCTTGTCAGCCAGCTTGTACAACATCTCAAAGTTGTCACCATTCTGCATTCCGCGCCCACCAGAAATGACCACGCTAGCGGCAGTTAGTTCCGGACGATCGGATTTGGCGAGCTCTTCGCCGACAAAAGTTGAGACACCGGCATCATCACTAATATCAACTGACTCAACGGCCGCACTACCACCTTCTACTGCAACAGCATCAAAAGCAGTGGTGCGAACAGAGATCACTTTGATAGCATCTGAACTCTGAACGGTTGCAATAACATTCCCTGCGTAGATCGGACGCTTGAATGTGTCAGCACTCTCTACAGCGATAATGTCGGAGATTGGCTGAACATCCAGAAGTGCGGCAGCACGCGGCAGCATGTTCTTGCCAGTGGTGGTGGCGGGAGCCAGGATGTGGCTGTAATCCTTACCTAGATCAGCTACTAATTTGGCAACATTTTCAGCCAGTTGGTGCTCATAGGCGGAATTATCAGCCAGCAGCACTTTACTTACACCTTCTACCTTTGCTGCAGCTTCTGCTACGGCAGCACAACCAGCGCCGGCAACCAGCACTGCGATATCACCACCAATGGCTTTGGCTGCGGCTACAGTGTTCAGCGTAGCGCCCTTCAGCTCGGCGTTGTCATGTTCAGCAATAACCAGGATGCTCATCAGATTACCTTCGCCTCGTTTTTCAGTTTCTCTACCAGTTCCGCAACGTCGGCTACTTTAACGCCTGCCTGACGCTCAGCCGGCGGCTCAACATTCAGGGTTTTGGTGCGAGGAGTAATATCTACACCCAGCTCATCTGGAGTAGTAGTATCGAGGGGCTTCTTCTTGGCCTTCATGATATTCGGCAGAGAAGCGTAGCGCGGCTCATTCAAGCGCAAGTCGGTGGTAACGATCGCAGGCAAATTCAGTTCAACCGTCTGCAGCCCGCCATCAATCTCACGGGTAACCTTAACGGCATCACCCTGCACAGTCACTTCAGAAGCGAAGGTGCCCTGCCCCATTCCAGTCAATGCGCCCAGCATTTGCCCGGTTTGGTTATTGTCACCATCGATGGATTGCTTACCCAGGATGACCATTTGAGGCTCTTCCTTATCAACAATCGCCTTCAGGCACTTGGCCACGGCCAGAGGCTGCAGCTCGGCATCGGTTTCTACCAATATGCCGCGGTCAGCACCCAGGGCCAGCGCAGTACGAATTTGCTCTTGGCATTGCTTGGAGCCCATGGAAACGGCGACTATCTCGCTGACAACGCCTTTTTCCTTCAAGCGTACCGCCTCTTCAACTGCGATTTCGCAAAAGGGGTTGATAGACATTTTGACGTTGGCTGTATCAACGTCAGTGCCGTCCGCCTTAGGGCGAACCTTGACGTTGTAGTCAACAACGCGTTTCACAGCTACAAGAACTTTCATGGAAATCCCGTCTTAAATAAGCTTTTTAACAGCCGCGACTGACGATTCACATCGCGAACGGATACGGTGTTCTGGTCAAACAAGTGTTTGAACGGCGTGTATGGTGGCGGTTCTATACGGCAAAATCAATAGTCAAATAGAAGTCATCACTGCCATTCACAAAATCTATTTCCAACCATTGGGGTAGTCTATCCCCTATTCCTAACCTGTTGAAATACAGCGCATTTGCCATAGCAAATGAATAGTCATGCAATTGGTAGGGTTGATTAAACGCCTATATAATCAGCCACCAATATAAATGATAAGGCCGGAATGGCCGCAAAAAGTTGAATGCAACTGCTGAGGAGAGTGCCGTGGAACGCGAATCAATGGAATACGATGTAGTGATCGTGGGTGCCGGCCCCGCCGGATTGGCAGCGGCCTGCCGTATTCGCCAGCTCAATGAAGACATCTCAGTATGTGTCGTGGAGAAGGGTTCCGAGGTCGGTGCCCACATTCTTTCGGGCGCAGTTTTTGAACCTACTGCCCTGAATGAACTTTTCCCTGATTGGAAAGAGCGCGACGCCCCACTGAACACCGAAGTCAAGGGCGATGACATCTACGTCCTGCGCAGCGATGAAAACTCCATTAAAGTGCCCAATATGTTTGTGCCCAGCACCATGCACAACGAAGGCAACTACATCATCAGCCTTGGAAATCTATGCCGCTGGCTGGCGGAGCAAGCAGAAAATCTGGGAGTGGAAATCTTCCCTGGGTTCGCCGCATCTGAAGTGCTTTATAATGAAGACGGATCCGTAAAAGGCATTGCTACAGGTGATATGGGAATCGGCCTGAATGGGGAGCAGAAAGACTCCTACATGCCCGGCATGGAACTGCACGCAAAGTACACACTTTTTGCCGAAGGCTGCCGTGGCCACCTGGGCAAACAGTTGATTGAGCGCTTCAAACTGGATGCCGATACCGACCCACAACACTACGGCATAGGCATAAAGGAAATCTGGAAAGTACCTGCTGAAAAACACCAACAGGGCTTGGTAGTTCACACCGCAGGCTGGCCTCTGGATCAAAGCAACACCCACGGTGGCGGCTTCCTTTACCACCTCGAGGACAACCAGGTAGTGGTCGGCCTGATTACTGATCTGGCCTACAGTAACCCACATGTCAGCCCCTTTGATGAGTTCCAGCGCTACAAGCACCACCCGGTGATTAAGCAATACCTGGAAGGTGGCGAGCGCGTGGCCTATGGCGCCCGAGCTATTGTTAAAGGCGGCCTACAGTCTCAGCCAAAAATGACTTTTCCTGGCGGGCTTCTAATAGGAGATAACGCCGGCACCCTGAACTTTGCCAAGATCAAGGGAAATCACACTGCGATGAAGTCTGGCATGATTGCTGCAGAATCCGTAGTGGAAGCTATTGCCGCAGACCGCAACAGCGAGGAGCTGACCGATTATACCTCCAGGTATCGTGACAGCTGGGCCTGGAAAGAGCTACATATGCAGCGCAACTTCGGCCCTGCCCAACACAAGTGGGGCAACATCCTTGGCTCCGCTTATGCCTTTGTGGATATCAACCTGTTCAAAGGCAAGTTGCCCTGGACCTTGCGCGATACTAAGGCAGATCACGCACAGCTCAAACCCGCAGCAGACTGTGCAAAAATTGACTACCCCAAACCCGACGGTGTACTTAGTTTTGATAAGCTGTCCTCTGTATTTATTTCCAACACAAATCACGAGGAAGATCAGCCCTGCCATCTGATCCTGAAGGATGCGGAGATTCCGCTGAACCACAACCTGCCAATCTATGACGAACCGGCACAGCGCTACTGCCCCGCCGGCGTATACGAAGTTGTTGAGGATGCCAACGGCAAGCGATTCCAGATAAATGCACAGAACTGTGTTCACTGTAAGACCTGTGACATTAAAGACCCAACCCAGAATATTGTTTGGGTTACTCCGGAAGGTGGCGGCGGTCCCAACTACCCAAATATGTAAACCCATCGACTTAAATGGCGCCTTCCGGCGCCATTTTTATATCTACTTTTTCACTTGAACTCTCTGCAACGTGAAAAAGTAGAGAAAATTCCTGCGGGCGAAAAAGAGGCAGCAGAAATTATTGAGAGAGAAGATCAGAATTTATATTGAGCGTTTATGGCAAAGGTCTGGCCCGGCTTTTCTTCAAAGACAATAACGCCATCTCGCTCAATCTCAATTGATTCATCCAGAAGGTTTTGCATCTTGGCTTTTATCGTCACCTCCTCAGTAGGGTACCAGGAGTAAGTTAGGTCAAGCGAATGGAAAGGTTGCTCGTAAGAATCTGGATCCAAGTTACGGCCAGCCAGATGCAGGCGCTCTCCAAAAACGTTGTAACCCAGCGTCGCAGAGTGATTGCCATCAGGGCTGTCGAAACCCATCAACATATTCACAACGTATTCGGATGCTCCTGTCATTTCACGCACCGGATTCGTCGGAGCATCAGCCTCATCTCCAGCAACCAACTCGGTTTCCTGCAAGGTTACATTGCCCTGCACAAAGAAGCTCTCCATATTATCGCCAAGGAAACCAAGTTGCTTCATGCCTTCGATTTCAATACCGGTAATCTTTCCAGACTCGGCATTAATAATCTCGCGAGCCACATTGGTATCACTGGAGGCAGCCTCGAAAAACTCAATTGGGTCAACCACATCCTTATAAAAAGCAGAAACTGTCAAACTGTCCCCGCTGTCAAAGAACCACTCAGCACGTAAATCATAATTGTTGATTTCTGAAGGCCTGACATCGGGGTTCCCTTTCACCTGCTCATCGGTAATAGGGTCAATATAGAACGCATCGGTAATTTCACGAAGATCAGGGCGCACGGCTGTTTTTGAAACCCCCAAACGAAGCTGGAACGTCTCCGCCCAAAATGACCCCATATAAGTCAGGGAGAAAGATGGGTAAATGTCATCTTCAGCATAAACAGCCTCCAGCAACTCATCCGGGTCAGCTGTTACTTGCGGGTCATCTATCGTGTAGCCATATGGGTTCCACTCAAGTGCCACCTGGCTGTAATCCTCCCAGCGCGCCCCTGCCGAAATTCGCCAAGCTTCATTGAACGTCCAATCGAATTTACCAAACACTGCATCTGTTGCCGTTGCAGCTAAATAGCTTTGCTTGTTGCTCCCCGCCAAGTCAAAAACAAAGTCATTATCGCCGCTGATAATATTATCATCACTAAATACTTCATCTAGGGGGCTGCCCAACACATCCTCATCGTTCACACTGAAAATATCCAAGCGTAGCTCAGTTTGCCTGTATGAGCGTCCCTTCTCTATCCTGGCAAAACCACCGCTTAACTCCAGGCTGGAAGTGGAAAATTCCAAAGGTAAGGTGGCCGACCAACCATAATTTTTAACGTCATCCTCAAGCTCTGTGAAGCGGAACCCCGCGCTTCGCGAGCCTGTACTGACCTTCGAACTCAACACTTCGCCTGTCGCAGGATCAGTAACCGTATCGGAAATAACATCCACCTGATTAGGAATATCCGTGGTCGCTGTCGCGTCCGAATAGAACCAGTCGAAAACCACCTCTTCCGGAACCCAGTTGAAAAAATCAAAAGGAAGGATAGCTTTGGTCTCAGGCCCCAAGGAGTGGCTACCCTTGACCTGATTCAGGGCCAACTCCCTCTCTTCATATTTCAACAAATACTCACGATAGCCAGAACCATCTGATACCTGACGATTTTCATTAAAGTAATCGGTGATAGAAGTTTCATCATCAGTGTTACGTAGAAAGAGGCTTGTATTTTCGATTACATGCTCATCCGCAAAGCGCAAACCTAAATTTAAGTTTCCGCTGATATCCACTGAGTATGTAGACTTGCTACGGTTGTTTAATTGCTCATTGGGAGCCCCGAAATTGCGCAGAGTTCTCTCAGACTCTCTCCACTCGCTTTTATATGAGGCACCAGCCAGAAGCCCCAACTCCCATTTATCACCGAGATAAAAACGATTACCTACACTCGCTTTCACATCACCATCAGGATCGCTGGACTCCTCTTCGATGGCAATATCACGATTAAGGTTTAGGGCCAGCTCACGATTTAGCCCCCGGGCTGCAGCATCAGCTTCCTGCTCACTGGAATACTGCTTTCCCTCCTCAATCAGAATTTTTCTAATATCAGAAATTCCCAAACCACCCCTGAAGCGCTTTAACGCAACAGAGATTTCGCCCGGTAGCGCCCTGGTTCCGTCATCGGTTCCGAAGTGATCATTACCCCCTCCCCGATAGCTCAGAACTTCACCGCTGGTTTCTGAGTTGGCTCCTGTCCCCAATTCAATTGAATACGTAAGATCATCTGGAATTCCCTTTGTCCGAATATCCACATTTCCACCGCCAAAACTCGCGGCCTGGTCAGCAGAGTAACTTTTCTGTACAGCCAGCGAATCCACGATAGAGGTGGGAAATAGATCGAGGGGAATCACATTTCTCGTCAAGTCCGGTGAGGGTACCGTAGCGCCATTCAGCGTGGTACTGGAGTAACGCTCTCCCAATCCCCGCACATAAACAAATTTATCGCTCACTAGCGATAGTCCCGACACCCTGCGTAACGCCGCAGCCACCGTTGAGTCCCCTACCCGACCAATCATCTCAGCACCGAGGATGTCGGTGACCACCTCCTCTTCCAGGCGCTCACTAACCAGAGATTCCGCCGAGCCCCTTAAACGCCCCTGGACCATTACTTCTTCAAGACTTTGTATCGAACCAGTCTCTTTTTCCACAAGATCTGCATCCTGGGCAATTACACCAGGAGCAATAGCAGTGGCCGCGGCAATAGCCATTACCAGCGGCACCCTCTGAAAATTTTCATATTTAGCCATCACATAGGCCTCTTATCATTCCCATTATTGGGTGTCTAAACCAAGCAGGGCGCCGACTCCATCAGCGAAGGCGGCGCCCTGCAAGATCAGGAGAGCTTCCCTAACCACATCTTTGGCTAATTATTCAAACCAGAGAGGCTGTGCACGGCTGCCTTGATGTAAGCCATAAGTCCAGCCTTGAGTCCAATCAGTACCGTTGATATCAAGTGCACCCAAATAAGCACGCTCAAACGCGGTGACAGCGGGTTCCGCGTCGTTGATTCGCTGCTGGTCGGCGCCCACGGTATAGATTGCTGGAGTGCCGTCTAGCAGAATAAAGTTAGTATCAATGCCGATAGTTGGGCTCAACGCTCCTGAAATTGGAGCAAACTGATTGCCGCTATCTACAGCCCACGCCTCCAGATCAAAGGTATCTTCATCTGTCTTGGTGCGATCCTCACAAGCAAAGATGTTGGAGGTCAGGGCTACTTCCGTACCAGAGGTTGCTTCATTGCGCGTTTGAACACTCTCCATACGCAGACAGTAATTGCTACCATCATCTGACGTTTCATCAGCTTTAAAAGAAGCAACAATTATGGAATTCGTAATCATTGGATAGATACCCTCACGCAGACGCCAACCTGCACCCGGATCATGAGTACCTTCTTTTTGAGCAGAAACGATACAAGTCAGACCATCAATCATTGGGCGGCTGTTCAGACCCTGATCAATCAGAGCGGTATAATCAATCGTATCTTTGTAAGAACCGATTCCATCTGCCTCAATACAGTGGTTCCCATCATTTTCACTCTGTACAACCAAGGCATTGGTAATCCTTCCACGATAACCTTCATCAATATCGATTGAATCATCTCGCACATAGAGAGCAACATAATTGCTAACGTCTACTGCACCACCAAAGAACTCAATTCCATCATCAAAAGTGGAATAAGTTTGCAGGTTATTTATCACTGTGCCGCTGCCAACTGCATCAAAAGAGATGCCATTTAATTCATCACCACTAGCAACCAGGGCACCCGTGTGCTTTACAACAACATAGGAAAGCTCGCCAGAGTTATCTCCATTGTTGTCTCCACCGTAGTATGAGGTGTTATCGTCAGTGGAACCTTCAGCGGCAACATGACACTCGCCATCCAAGGTGAGATCTCCACCGGCAATTGAGCCTGAGTATTTGCACTTATTGGTTACACCAAAACCGTTGATAACCATTCCACCCCACTGGGATACGGCGTCTGCAGTTACAGTGCCGCGCACATCGGTTTCAGAGGTAAATGTAATTGGTGCGGATTCAGTACCACGGGCAAAAACCTGTGAACCACGATTTACAACCATAAAGGCTGAGTTATCCTTAAAGGCAACGGTTGCCCCGGCTTGTATTTCCAATTTGACGCCATCACCGCCCTGGGTAATATCGGCAGCCTGTAAGTCGGCATCACTGGAGTAGTTTTCACCAACAAAGAGACTACCGTCAAAAATGTGCGCGCCATCATCTGAAAGCGCAGGAAGATACAAGTCCTCGGTTAAAGGATTAGACGCGGAAACAAAGTCGGCTCCATATCGACAGTTACCGCTTTCAAAAGAGCCTTGTACCCCCGTACTTTCGATCATTGCGCAGGGATTTTCAGAAGATCCGCCACCAGAATTATCGACAGAGTTGTCTACTGAATTATCAACAGTCTTAGGCTCAACACTCACTCCACCACCGTCACAACCCGCCAGTAAAGCTGTAATGGCGGCAGCCAGAATGATCTGATTTTGTATGCGTTTCATATCTCCCCCACAGGAATGTAATCCTTGAAAAACAGTCAATCAGTACGAAAAGCTATTGGATAGCCCTACTAAGCCAAACAACACACTGTTGACTGCCTAAATTTCTGTTTAATTTATTCGCTTAAGCGGTTAGGACGCGGGGGAGTGTAGAAATGCCGTGTTGCGAACTTGTTAACTTTTTATATATTTTCAGTAATTTTTGCAATAAAACACCCAGCTTTACACTTTTTGGAATGTTTTATTGCTTTCAAATTTCATTCAGCTTTCAAGTAAATGAATAAAATATGGATATTTAATAAATCCGTATCAATTAAGTAATACGTACAACATTCAGTACATATAGAAAACCAGCAAGGAGAGAAAACAGGAAAAGCAAAAGCCTCCGGCTTAATATAAGACTAAGTAATAAGGCAAAGAAAAGAAGCTTAGAGCCAGCAGAACGCTGGCCCTAAAATGGCAGTTTTTCAAAAATCAATTATAAGAACCGAGCAGAAAATCCTTGCCGGCACTACGCACAAAAAGTTTCCCGGTATCACTGGGGCCATTATTAGCTTCTTGAGCCCAATCGACCAGCTGGTAGAACACATCACGGGAAACCCTGGCTTGAAGGCCACCACGAACCTCCAGGTAAGGAATTAGTTGCTGGGGGGCGCCAAACTCCTTTAGGTGCCAATTGCGGTCTTCGTCTAGTGCGATCACATCACCCACATTGGTTGTGAAAAGTAAGGTCTGAGCATCACTATTCGGATTACGTGCCACCTGTGTCGCCACAAAAGGTACATCTTCCACCAGTATGCGCAGCTTCTCCACTGGAGTCACCAGGAAATATTCATCCCCTTCCCGCTTGAGGATGCTCGCAAACAGCTTAACCAGTGTGTGCCGCTTTATTTCTGTCCCTTCATGAATCCAGCGACCATCATGCTTGATGACCATATCCATGTCGCCACAGAGGTCGGGGTTCCACTTTTCAACCGGAGGATATCCGTGGAACTCCCTCTGTAGTTTTTGCAGCTGCTCGAAAAGTGGCTCAGCCAAAGGACGGCCCCGCAGCTTGACCAGTGGTATGACTGCTTGCCGGTGGCTTGCGGGAGGAAATATCTCCGATATGGACCCCCACGTCCATGATGAACTCCATCAGGCCCTCTCGGTCCTCAATCACGTCAGCAAACGACTTGGAGTGATAAAGCTCTACTGCACCCTGAACCAGGGCCCAATAGGTTGAATAGTAATAGTAGGCAGGCACCTTCTTCAGCATGCCCTGCTCCATCCTTCGTTCAAACACCCGGTTCAGGGCAGAAGCATTGGAGTTGCGAATGGCATGTAGCTCAGAAATCATCTCCGGAGCTAAATTGAGGGTGATTATTTTCTCTTCCAACCGCTGGAAGAGCCTGTCCTTGCCCGGATCAGCCATACGGGACTCAAAATAGGCTCTGGCTGGAGCTGTGATATCGCCTTTTTCTTCAGCATTCTCAACAGCTACCTTCAGGCGTTCAGCGAGGGACCTCTCGTAGTCCATCAGCAAACGCATGTAAATCTCTGTCTTTGAAATGAAGTGCTTGTAGATGGTGCCCTTACCAATATCTACCCGCTCGGCGATCTGCTCGACCGTGACCTTTTCTTCACCGTGCTCCAGCAGAAGCTCCAGAGCCGCATCCAGGATGCGCTGCTCTCTCGCGCGAAACCTCTGAACCTTCTCTTTTGCCTTATCCATACTTCCGACCTTCTCTGCCCGTAATAATGGGGACTGAAATTGACTATTCATTCATGAATGATAGGCAATTCAACTCGGTTGGAAAAGTGAATCGAGAAATTAGACACTCAAATATTAAAAATTTTAGCCTGTTTTGCTCAATTTTTGTGCTATTAGTGCAAGATACAGAGTGTGGAGGGGAACGTCACCCGAAAAAGTTGGCGCCAGTTATCGAAGACATAGAATTCTCAGAGTAGGAGCTTACGGGAATAAAAAACATTGGAGCTATCAAAAATTTTGGCAGGTAGTCCATTACCCACCCGCAAGCAGGTGCTTTCCCAAAACAGCGCTTTAAGCACCTGCCCCCTAAACCGACTTCATCTTAAGCTCCAGTAAGGGAGCTACGACATCGTTGTCCTGAGTACGAATCCAAAGCATCTCTTCCTCACTATAAAGCTCCGCCACAATAGCGTTTGCCAACTCACAGTCATGGGATATGAGGTGCTGAGCCAGCCATTCGGCGGCAAATGTGCGCTTCTTGCCAAGAGTCCCTTGGGCGCGCTTATATAGATTCTTTATCGCTTTGCGGCTGTACTCTAAAGTGGAAACTCCCGGGGTGGCTTCTACCATCTTGCGGTGCAGCTTTTTCGTCTTTTGCTCAATAATATAGGGCAGTACCTGCCCCGAAATATAATCGTGTGCAACAGAGCCCTTACATGTACATTCAAAAGATTTTCTTTCTTGAAAGATCTTTTTAAGACCATTGAGGTGGTTGTGAGTTTTGTATGCTGACCTGGCGGCCAAGCCAGCGTAACCGACAGAGAGCGCCGTCCCGGCAACGATTAAGCCTACGCCCGTAGCCGAAGTGGCTACAGCAGCCCCGGTTGCAAGGCCTGTAAGTGTTGCACCCGTAGCGGTTTGTGCACCCCAGGTGCCATAGTAAGCTGCGGACCCTACCACTCCAGCCACCGCCTTTGCAGTACGATGTCTGCTAACTACCTTGCCAAAGTTTTGCGGTGGACGAATATCAATATCGTGATGTGGCATCTGGCAACATTCCTTTCCCGTTATTGCATTTTTATCGGTAATTAATCGGCCGGGGTTACGCCTCAAGACATCTCTCCCAGGCACTATATGGCGCGTTATATCACATCAATAAGCACACAATCGACAAATTGAAAAAATCAAGAGCATATTTTTTCAAATTTAATGGGTTATATGATTTGGCCATACACAACTGCGATTCGGTATTGGAGTGACCAGTCGATCGAATTCGTTCAAAATGTGAATGGAGATAGTACATTTGGCTGCTATCATCGCCGCTTCGGGCAAGATTGAAATGCCTGCCCGGATTATTCCGACTATCACTATTAGGTAACAGGTAGAGTCGTCCATGTTGGAAAAGCTGAGCAAACTACTCGACGTAGAAGAGCTGGATCGCAATCTCTTTCGCAGTCGTCACCACGTCGAAAATTATCGAAAAGTACTATTTGGAGGCCAGGTGCTTGGGCAAGCACTGATGGCCGCTACACGCACTGTTGAAGATCGTTTGCCACACTCCCTGCACTCCTATTTTTTGCGCCCCGGCTCCAGCGAACTACCGGTGATCTATGAGGTGGACCCTATCCGCGATGGAGGTAGCTTCACCACTCGCCGCGTTGTCGCAAAGCAACGAGGTCGGGCAATTTTCAACATGTCTGCTTCGTTCCAGATCAAGGAGCCCGGATTCGATCACCAGGCTGATATGCCATGCGAAGGGATTCCTGCCCCAGAGAACCTAAAGAATACGCAGCAACTGGCGCTTGAGGCAGGCTTAGTCAGCCCACAATATGATCAGCGCCGCTATATGATTGACTTCCGCCCGGTAGATCCTAAAAGCTACTTTGGTGCCGAGCTAAGTGAAGCGAAGTGCATGTTCTGGCTCCGCGCCGAGGGTGAGATGTCTGATGACCCTATGGAGCACCGCGCTGCGCTCTGTTACGCATCGGACATGGGATTGCTTGGAACCTCCTTACAGCCACACCATATTTCTTTGTTCGACCCCCACTTAATGCCGGCCAGCGTCGATCATGCGATGTGGTTCCACCGGGACTTCCGCCTGGACCAGTGGCTCCTCTATGTAACCGACAGCCCTTCCGCTACTGGCGCACGCGGATTTGCCCGTGGCCAGATTTTTACCCGCGACGGCGTACTGGTAGCCTCCACTGCGCAAGAGGGCCTAATTCGACAAATTAAAAGTTAAATCAATGGTTTACAGTAAAAAAAGGTTGCTATAATGCCGCCCACTTCGCTGATGAAGCGAGACCAATAAGTCGGTGAGTAGCGCAGCCTGGTAGCGCACTTCGTTCGGGACGAAGGGGTCGGAGGTTCGAATCCTCTCTCACCGACCAGATCTCAAAACCCGCACTAAGCGGGTTTTTTTGCGTCTGGATGACATCTATTTTCATCGCATAGTGGATTGATAGCTCTTTTCATCCAGATAACTCTTCTACCCACAACTTCCTGCTATTTTTCAACCACTCTCCCTTCAATCCACTGAAGTAGTCCAAATAGCTGACCTGGTGGTTTTGACATATATTCAAGCTAAAGCATCACCCTGCCACCAGGGAAAGAGAAAGGCCCATGAAATACGAAGAAATTCATGAGGAACATGACGACCCCCTGATCAATCAGCTGCACCGGGCGATCAAGGCAGCGGTTAGATTTCTAGCCATTCTTATGGTCATGGTTATTTTTTGGACCATTGCCGATGTGATTTATGTGCTTTATGAGAAACTCAAGTCTCCCCCATTCCTCCTGCTCGACATGGAGGACATCCTCGCAACATTCGGAGCCTTTCTGGCTGTCCTGATCGCAATCGAGATTTTTACCAATATACGCTTGTATCTGGGCACCAATGTCGTACCCGTCCAGTTAGTTCTGGCTACTGCCCTTATGGCTGTGGCCCGTAAAGTAATTGTTCTCGACCTTGGACTGGTAAGCTCTGAACAGATCATAGGTATCGCCATGGTCACTATCGCACTGGGCGTTTCCTATTGGTTAGTACAGGAAAAAATCAAACGTTCAGCGTAAAACCCACTACCGGTTCCTTTACACACATGGTTTACGACCTCGTAAATCAGGGCTCATAACCCTTCTCCCCCGTTATTGATTAACAAAGAATGGGGATATTTCTGGTGTTGTCAGATTTGCACATTGATAACGACTTTATAAGTGTATACTTTTTGTTAGTGTTTAATGCTAATTGATAACTTCAGTCACCGGGAGCTGGTAGACACAGGTGCCTTACTCTCGCCAATTTGCTTGAAGGTGACACTTGGGCACCTGTAGGCTTGGAAGCTGTCCAAATCTCAACCTGTTGGATTTCCTGCCAAAAAATGATGCTTACAAGACTGCTTACTCTCTCCATACTCCTCCTTTCTATCACCCCGGCCACCTGGGCTTATGACTTGCTTTACACAGCGAAAATAGACCCGGAAACCAAACTCGCGCGGGTGGAATTGGCACTTAGCGGGAAGAGTATCCCCAGTAAACTCACGATCAATTTAAGTTCGGGTCGCTACAAGGATCTTAAAAGTACAGACCCTCTTGAGATTAAAGGTGACAAGGCAGTCTGGCGCCCTAAAGGCCGTCAGGCAAAGCTCAGCTACAGCTTTGTGATAGACAACCAGAGGAGCAATGGCGGGTATGACTCCAGAATTACCGAAGACTGGGCAATCCTCCGCAGTGACAAGTTAATAGCCCCCATCTCTGCGACCAGCCGTGGACGTTCAAATGCACGCCTAAAGCTAGACATGCCCAAAGGCTGGTCATCTGCCCTGCCCTATCCAAAGATTGAAAATAATCTATACCGGCTATCTGATCCAAAACGTCGCTTTGTAAGGCCCAAAGGGTGGATGATCGTGGGCAAAATTGGCAGCCGCCAGGATATCATCGCGGGAACCGAAACCCGGATTTCCGGCCCCAAAGACCAAAATATACACCGCCAGGATATCCTCGCCTTCCTTAACTGGAACCTGCCGGAGTTAAAGAAAATTTTTCCGCTTTTTCCCGATCACTTATTGATCGTTACAGCAGATGATCCAATGTGGCGTGGCGGCTTATCAGGTACCCGATCATTATTTATGCATGCTGATCGACCACTAATCAGTGGAAACCGTACCAGCAGCATGATCCATGAGCTGGTACA
Organism: Microbulbifer sp. MLAF003; assembly: GCF_030012965.1. Taxonomy (NCBI): domain Bacteria; kingdom Pseudomonadati; phylum Pseudomonadota; class Gammaproteobacteria; order Cellvibrionales; family Microbulbiferaceae; genus Microbulbifer; species Microbulbifer sp. MLAF003. Next base: position 2,229,905 of record NZ_CP120232.1, on the reverse strand, counting down.
CGTCGGTACAGGCATCCATGGGGACGATCGGAGCGATTGGATTGTTGAAGGCTTGGCTGAATTTTACTCGCTTGAAATCCTACGTCGCACCGGCGGAATTAGTGAGGACCGCTACCAGGAGGCTATGGATAAACTAGCACGCTGGGGCAAAAAGGCCCCCTCTCTTTTGGTTAGACGCTCTTCGGGCCCAGTCACTGCCCGTGCTGCCGTAGTTATGCTGGAGCTGGATAATGAAATTCGAAAGGCTAGCGGCGGAAAAGCCAGTATTGATAATGTAGCGCGGGAGCTGGCAAGCACCCGGGGAGAAGTGACCCTGGAACGATTCCGTGAGCTATCCGAACAAGCTGCGGGCCAACCTATAAAAACCCTGGCGGTGGAAAACCTTACCGACGAGGGTCGGTAAAACGCCAAAACGCAAATAAAAAAAGCCCTGACGACGGGGGAGAGCGTCAGGGCCAAGACCATTAGGAGTGAAACTTGGAGGATTTCATCCTTGCTACACAGAGAGCAAGCCATTTCAGTCTGCTCTACCGGCGCTACTAAACACGTTTTGGGGGAGACGTGCTAGCCAGATAAAGACAGTATCGAACACACATGAAAGATTGCCAGCAGCGCTGAAAATAAATTTAGAACAAATGGAAATAGGTTCATTGGGAGCAGTGCTAAAAGTTATTACGCCTTCTGCCTAACCGTTCCACAGGAACTTTCCCGACTTTTTCACCTTTCTTTTTCATAATGTTGAAATCAACGCTTGACTAATCTCCGGGAGTCCATAGAATAGCGACCTCTTACGCAGCCAAGTGCACGTAAGTATAAGAAAACGCTAGGATTTTTCAGATTTATCAGATAGAATTCGCAGCGTTCCATTTCGCACTAAGTGTGAAATAAAAGGCTAGGTGGCAGAGTGGTCATGCAGCGGACTGCAACTCCGTGTACGCCGGTTCGATTCCGACCCTAGCCTCCATTTTCCTTTTCATCGCAAAGTCCTGTGAATTGCGCTGGAAGTGAGGATGAAGGACAGAGCAAAAAGCTAAGGTCCCCCTCGCAAAGGAACTGCCCGGGTGGTGGAATTGGTAGACACAGGAGACTTAAAATCTCCCGGCTTCACGGCCGTGCCGGTTCAAGTCCGGCCCCGGGCACCACACAGCACTTCAAAGTTAGATAGTTATTGTCCCCTCTAGTAGGAACGCTTCTCTATATTTTTTCCTCAGAATTTGAAGCCCCAGCCCCACTTCAACTCAGTTTTAACTTGATCAAAAAGTTGGCAGCTTACATAAGAAACTCATCACTCAATGAAGAGTCAAGCAACCCTTCGGTAGATCCGGCCATACCAGTCATAAATTCCCTCAAGTGATTTACTAAATATGACCCAACAATACGCATTGGGGTTAAGTTACTGGCGAACCCCTACTCCACGCACTTACTAATTACGATTAAATATACTCCTCAGATCCAAACCCCTCCCTTGAAGTTTATGCCTCTTCCAGGTTGCCCTTAAAATTTACAACGACTTCAAAAAACGCGCTTCACGAGGAAGAAAGCGATTCTCATAGTCCAGAGAAAAAACAACACGACTTGCCCTGCCGACTATTTCCTTTCGGGGAATAAGACCTATGACCCTGGAATCAGCGCTGTTATCTCTGTTATCCCCAAGGGCTAAGTAATGACCTGAGGGGATAGTGCCAGCGCTAAAACTCGACATTGGGGAAGAGTGTTTGTCAACTCTGACGAAGTGCTCAACACCTAGCAGATTTTCTATTTTATCCAGGCTATCACCATCAGCTTTAACAAGCTCATAATCAAGCCGCCGCCCATTAATTGTTAAAATATTATTTTTCATCCTAACATTATCCCCTGGAACACCAACAACACGTTTTACTAGCCTCTTTCCGGAAACTTTAGAATCAAAAACTACTATATCCCCCCTATCTGGGTTGGAAAGTTGATAAAGGGAAAAATGTGTAAACGGTACACGAACATCGTAAGCCATTTTATTGACAAGGATTCGATCACCTTCAACAATTGTCGGCCTCATAGAACCTGTTGGCACATCGCTCCAATCAGCTACAGCACTTCTGAAAATTAACATTAAAGCCAAAAATAATAAGATTGATTTATTCGATCCCCAAGCTCTAACCATAAAATTCTTCATCGCAATTCCTTTTTGCCTGACTCACATAAAATCTAGCATCCAGAGACTAGAGATGATAAATATCGAATGCAAGACACCCCATCGCAATAGGCATATCTACTCAGCGCAAATCAAGATAATATCTATCTAAATGGATCATATTTATGAATGTATGTAATTCTTATAAACGAAGACGGAATTTACCACCCTGCTCCTCATCCCCGGTGGACCATTCTGGATAAGTTCTGCATCTGGCTTTGCACGAGCTTTTCAACCCTATCATCGACCAATCGCCCATACTGATCGAAAGCCCTGGAGGCATCACTTACCATAATTTCTGGCTCATTGAGAACCCACGCTTTCAAAAACACCATCACCTGCCGCAAATGATACTGACACCGACAAGTACCCATACGGCCAGGGCTAGCCCCCATGATTGCAACCGGCTTATTATAAAACCCTTGTGGTTCATACCGAGACAACCAATCAATCGTATTCTTTAACACCCCAGGCATTGAATAATTATATTCTGGCGTGACAATCAGCACGGCATCAGAAGCAAAGAGAAGCTGATTTAATTGATCAACACTTTTTGGAAAACCAACATTCTTTACATCTTCATTGTACAAAGGAATATCATCAATTTTCCTAAGGTAAAATTCTAATTCCTTCGGCGCTAACTGAATGGCTTGATGCATCAGCTTTTTATTAAAAGATTCTGTTCTGAGACTACCACACAAAGCCAACACATTGATGGGAGCCATATAAATTCCTCTAACAGCCTTCTTGTGCCAACCTTAACCAGAAGATCGATACCTTTTAATATACTATAGGTACCTTGCACTACTGTTATTAACGCTTAAGATTTGACACCCGCCCAGATACCAACCTGCTTCTTGAATATCGCGAATGGCTAGTCACGTCACCACTGTCTACCCTTAGCCTGATTGGCATATTTTTCTTCATTTTGGTTTCTCTCCTTTTCTGAACGTGAAAGACACGAGGTTTACTATGAGGAAGTCAGCAAGAGAAACGCTGCGTACTAAAGAGCTCGCACAACTCAATACCCCAACAGACTTGAGTGAGAGCGCGCGTGAAGACATTACCAGCGCAGTGAATACATTGCTGGCAGATACCTTCGGGCTGTTTATGAAAACCAAGAATTTCCACTGGCATGTGAGCGGCCCACACTTTCGCGACTACCACTTGCTGTTCGATGATCAGTCAGAAGAAGTATTGGACATGACCGACGCGCTGGCTGAACGTGTGCGCAAGCTGGGAGGCACCACATTGCGTTCCATAAGTCATATCGCCAAATTGCAACGCTCAACTGATAACAACTCCGACTTTGTAGACCCACAAGACATGCTAGCGGAATTATGCGAAGACAATCAGGAGCTTGTTGCTTTTATGCGTGAAGTGCATGAGTTGTGTGATGACCACCATGATGTTGCAACAGCGAGTTTACTGGAAGAATTTATTGATCAGTCGGAAAAACGGGCTTGGTTCCTGTTTGAAGCAAGCCGGAGATCAGGTCTAACACGGCATTAGATTTCTCATGTCCCTAGACTTTAGAGCGGATTACATCCTATGGCACTTTAGGAAATATATCGTATTACAGGCCCGCTAGGATTAACATGACAACTTCAGTTCATAATCGGCGGGTCTCCAACCTATCAAGCTCATCATTATCCAGAAAAAGAAGAATTAGATTAAGATCATCACTTCTGTAAAATGCTTTACTTTTATACACCGCGCTTTGCATTTAGCATTTAGGAAAGTCACATTTCTAAATGCGCTCTCAAGACATTATGCTACTATCCCCCACCACCCCAAACCGCATGCCTTCCAATAATTGCTGACACATAGGATTCTAATATTGTTTGCAATCGAGAATACGAACGGCGGCTACCAGTTTCACTAGGCTATATGGCCTTTAAATATGATTGACAGCGTAACATTGCTAAAATCATATGGTTCAATTAAATGCCGCTAGTATTGCGGCAACTATAATTTTTATTGCTCCGTGAAGCTTATGACCCTCTGCGGAGAGACTGAAAAGCAGTAATGAAATATGACCATTGATTCTATCTGGAAGAAATACAGCGCAGCCCTCAAAGCTTTCCTCCATTCCAGGATCTCATCACCCGATATGGTGGATGATATTCTTCAGGAGATTCTGATCAGAACCCACAAGAATATCCATACGATCAGAGACCAAAAGAGTATCAAGTCCTGGTTATTTCAGGTCGCCAATCACGCGGTGATTGACTTCTATCGTAAGAAAGGAAGAGTAAAAGAGGTGACCCTAGACGATTCTTTTACGATAGAGGAAGACACCAATACACAACAAAGTTTATCGGCATGTATAGAACCCTTCATTAAAGGGCTGCCACCTCAATCGGCAGAACTGCTGATAGTAATCGAGCTAAATGGCCAGTCGCAAAAGGCTTATTCTGAGGAACATGGGATCCCCTACTCTACTGTCAAGTCCCGGGTACAAAAAAGTAGAAGGGAACTGCGCAGTCTATTTGAGGATTGCTGCCACCTGACACTCGATAGTCACGGAGCCGTGATTGACTACGTTCCTAAGTCCAATAAATACAGAAATTGTTGAAATCTTATCGTCCTTTTTAAGAGTGGCCCGTCTTATAGATATATACACTAGAGATGAGGATCAAAATGCTTGAGGTCATTAGCTTTAAAATTTGCCCCTTTGTACAACGGGTGACCGCTCTTCTTGAGGCCAGAAAGATTCCCTACAAAATCCAATACATCCGGCTTAAGGACAAACCACAGTGGTTCCTGGATGTGTCTCCGAACGGGCAAGTGCCAGTACTCATAACGGAAAGTGGCATAGCTCTATTTGAGTCCGACGCAATCGTTGAATACCTAAATGACATCTACCCCCGCCTGGAACCAGACATCAGCCCTGAACAGCGCGCCCTTGATAGGGCCTGGAGTTACCAGGCCGCAAAGCATTACCTGGTGCAATGTTCAGCTCAACGTAGCGCCGATAAGCAGACCTTGGAGGAACGTAGCAACAAACTTGACAAAGCCCTTGAGAAAGTCGAAAAAACTATTGGAAATGGGCCTTTCTTTAAAGACGCAAGGCTAAGTGACGTCGATATCGCATGGCTACCAATACTACATCGTGCCGCCATTATTGAGCTCCATTCGGGATATGATTTCCTGGCGGACTTTCCGAAAATGAAGGCTTGGCAGGCCAAGATGCTGCAGACGGGGCTCGCAGAAAAATCGGTGCCTGAAGATTTTGAGCAGCAATTTGTAGATTTCTATCTATCAGAAAATACTTACTTAGGTACTGGTAAAATTAGTATCAACAATCAAGATAACTCCTGCGCGAATCGCAGTTGTTGTTAAAGAACTTTGTTGTGCCCCTTCTTGGGGGCACAGACAATCGCTAATCAGCCTGACCCCTAATATCAAAGTAATGGATGTATTCTAATCTGCCCCTCCCTTACGTCTACTCGGCTCATGGGCCTCATAGCGAGGCAAGATATCCAGACTGTCCCAGTTTGCCCTTGAAGTTACAAAGTTGTGAGAAATTGGGCGCTCCTGAATATCTGAATCAAGAATGCCAAGGCGAAGGCGGAACCTTGAAGGGTCTTCAGAATTTGAGCTGTAGATCGGCGATGCACATACCTTACAAAAGTGCCGACTCTTTCCCGGGCGAAGCTCGAATGAGCCGATCAGATGCCTCCCTTGATCAATTGTTAATCCGCCTGCGTCTACGAAGCCATTGGTAGCAAAGGCAGTTCCGCTAGACTTACGACAAAGGGAACAATGGCAGTGAATAATATCCTTCACTCCACCACGGATAGAAATCTTAACGCCTCCACAAAGGCAGCTCCCTTTGTACATAACATCTCCATTAGTTATTAATAGAATTGGCCATACGTGCCGAAAGGACAACCCGAAGCCATTGCACACATCTTCCACGTGTAATAAACACACAACTTCGCCATTACACCCCACCCTATAGCCACTTCAGGAAGCAAATTAAAACGCTTTAGGGCAGATACTTCAGGAAAAACTCTTGTATATTTTCTCCCATAACCTTGCGGATTTCTCTCTCTGTAAATCCTTGATTCAACATTTCCCCAGTCAACAGATCCAGGTCGCCAACATCAAACGAAACCTCAACACTACCGTCATAATCTGATCCTAAAGCAACCTGATCCACTCCCAACAACTCTACGGCATAGCGAATTGTTTTAACAATATTATGGGGGCTGTTATCGCAAACTGCCCCTTTCCAAAAACCGATACCTACTAAGCCTCCACGCTCAGCTATCTCCTTCATAAGGTCATCGCTAATATTTCGCGGCGAGTTACAGCTGCCTTTCAATCCTGTATGAGAAACAATCAAAGGCCGTTCTGTCAGTGCCAACACATCTCTAACAACGGTTTCAGAAGAATGGGCTACATCAATAATAATCGAACGACGATCCATCTCCTGAACAGCCAGGCTTCCAAACTCCGTTAAACCGCCTTCACTTTGCCCATGAAGCGATCCACCCAATTCATTATCAAAAAAATGCTGTAATCCCATCACCCGAAAACCAGCATCGTATAAGCGATCTATGTTAGATAATTTACCCTCCAGTGGATGGGCTCCTTCAATACCGAGAATTGCCGCGAGAGTGCTGGCTCCTCGCTCCCGGGCCTGAAGGACTTGGCGCAGATCTTCAGCGGTGTGTACAATGCGAAACTGCTCCGGGAAAGATTCCTGTAGAGCAGTGGCCCTTTCGGAGTGGAAGAGCGCACGCTCTACAAGGCTATTCCAGGTTCTCGGTGGCCAACCTTGAGCGACCGCTAATAGCGTTATGTTGTCTCCGGCATCAGCAGAATTTTCACGATAGTTTTGCCCTCTGGGAGACTTGGTGACTGAAGTAAAAACCTGTATTCCGAGATTGCCGCGCCGGGCTCTGGGTAAATCAAGATGACCATAACTGGCGTCATTTGATAAATCTCTCGCCCAGAGGAAGCTATCCGCGTGCAGGTCACCAACAATAAGTGATCTATGCAATGTTCTAGCCTGCTCGGAGGTCTCAGAATAACCAGCAGAACCTATTTTGTTTAAATTTCGTTCGACCTCTGGAAGTAAAAACCACCTCCAACTCGAGAACAATATCAGTGCCAGTGCTGTCAAACTTGCAAGCCACGTCTTCATAATGAGTCTCGGTAGTCAATAATGTTGCGTAAAGTTGCCGTTATAACCTAAGAAGTTGTGGTATGTCAGGAACTTTAGGGGTCAATTAGTAATCACTGGGCAAATGAACCGGAAAGCTCGAACTAATTACGCTAAGGTTCAGCAGCCCAGTGTAATAACTAGCAGATAGGAAGACTAAGGAATAACAGTGGCAAAATACTATCGACTCACTCTGTTAATACTGATTACGGCACTATTCACTGGTTGTGCAGCACTTTCGCCTAACTTTCAAAAACCCGAGGTAGAAGTGATCGCAGTAGAACCACTGCCCGCAAGAACTGGCAACAACCTGAAGTTTCGAATACACCTCAGGGTCTTTAACCCAAACAATAGTGAGCTGGCACTATCAGGACTTTATTACACCTTACGCTTAGGAGGACATAAAGTGCTGACAGGCACCTCCAACAACCTCATGCCCATTGCTCCCTACGGTCAGGATGATATTGCTGTGGATGCTACTGCCAGCCTGGTTGGGTCTATCTTTGCTGCTGTCGACCTTATTAATCAAAATCAAGATTCCATACCTTATGAGCTGGAAGCAAAAATAGGCTTGAGTAAATCGCTGCTCCCTTCAATCAGGGTGAATAGAAGTGGTGTGATTAGCTTGAATCAGTATCAATAAGTCTTCTCCAGGGTTCATTACTCAGCATTACTACTTCAGTGCCGTGTCTTAATTAAAGCTTGTAGCGCAGCTATTCAGGAGGGCAAGTAGATATCGTCCTCCTGACAATGAAAAACTCATAATTGCTTAGTGACAATCAAAGACATTACAAAGTTACCCATCGGGGCACCATTGTGGCTCAGAAAGCCTTCATCAGGACGAACCTGGGAAGTATAAATTTTCGTGTTGTACCTGATATTGAAGCCAAATTCATAGGTATTACGCCCCCAAAAAGCCCCGATATTTGCGAGGATCACTTCTTTCTCTGGGACTACACCATAACTGAAAACTTTTACTCCCCTCTTAATCTCGGAGTTTCCCTCCATTAATACATTTCTCTGAACTGCTTTATGTTCCATCCCCAGCTTAAAATACCAGTATTGATTCCCTACTCGCGGTAAAGATATCGCACTGAAAGCTGGTAAAGAACTACCCAATAATAAGGTGATTCCGGCAGCATAATCTCGGACTATGTTGCCGGTTTTCCAGCGTAAGTAAGGGACCAAGCGATAGTTCATGCCTCCAAGATTCACTTTAGGTAATCGGTAATCCAGCTTAAGCTCCGGCATTAGCCCCCATTCATTAAAAATCTGGGAGTCCCACCCATGTGGAGGTGGCGAGGAGACAATCCAGTGTAGAAAAGTCTGTGTGAGACGAGCACCAGACCTAGGACCAATAGTCCCCGCATCAAGAGTGAAATCAACAATCCAGCGATTAGAGAACTGATATTTGTAGCTTGCGCCTAAATAGCTCCAACCAGCATATGGATGTTCATCATTGATTGGTGCAGATCTACCGAGATGGTCCGGGGTATAGATCTCCTGGCCAAGCCTTAAAGTGTAGGCTTTGCCTAGAGGACTCCAACGGATAAAGAGACCACCGGTATAGTCCCTATCAGTTTGGAAAAATGCATCATTAACCAATTCCAGCTGGAGTTTCCCCCTGGGAGAGTCATTCGCATTGGCCAATGAGTGATAACAGGCAGTAACCAAACTAACAATAAAAATCGGGAGTTTTTTTATATTCCTCAGCACCCTTAACCCGCCCCTTCATCCGTTGAAACCGGTACATCAAGTTAGTAGCCCTGTGATTAATTGCCCCAGTCACCAACTTTATCAGCCCCAGGAATTTCAAACTCAAGGTACTCCTGAATGCTAAATGGCATTTCTTCCATAACCGCTCTAACCCGCTGCCCAATGGCTTTGGTTTCGGGGCGCGCATTGGCCAGTCCGGTGTAGGGGATACCCTTCCCACTGGGCACATCCGGGTACTTCTTTTTAAAGAGCCGGTGCCGGGCTACCATGTGATTGAACTGCCCCTGGGTATAAATTAAGGGCACTAATTGCGGATACTCTTCACGAGGGTCCATATATAGGTCGTAGTAAGCCTCCGGCATTCCTGAAGATGCGACCTCACCAGCACCAATCCAGTGACGCTTATATCTCCCTTTTACCGTAGCCCCCAGATTGTGACCGGCATAGATAAAAACATAATCCCGACGGCTGTAGGTGTCACCATTTAGCAGCAGCGCTGTCTGGTCCAGACCATCCACTACCCTATCGGTGGGAATATGCTCAGTCGCACCGCCAAGCCTTGCAAATGTGGTGTATAGGTCCGTGATATGAATGATGTCCCCAACTGCCTGACCGGGCTGAATCATGCCCGGCCACCAAGCAAAAGCCGGTACTCTCACACCTCCCTCAGTAAAATCCCCTTTCCCCCCGATATAACATTGGGAGCATGCCCCAACCTGCCGGCGGGCTATGCACCATGGGGCCATTGTCTGCCATGGCGACAAAAAGGGTATTCTCCGCAATACCCAGCTCTTGCAGCTCTGCCATCAATTGGCCAGTGAAGTCATCGACTTCGGGGAATGAGTCTGCCACCATCAGACCAGAAACTGAGGGTTTGGGCATAAAGGCAGCCATAAAATTCAGAAAATTGGGCCAGTAAGCCACAAAAAACGGCTTTTTGGCTTCGGCATTCTTACGGATGAATGCCATGGTGCGACGCTCCGCCTCCGGGTCAAACTTGCTAAAACACTCGTTGGAAGTACCGCACCACTCCCTACCCTGCTGCCCTTTCTCACCCTCAATGTTCATTACCCAACCGGAGGGAATCAGGCCTGGATTGTCTAGGCGATAAGGATCGGGAGGGTATATCTCAGGAAACATACCAAGTACTGCATTTACAGCATTGGCCTGGGGATTGAAGAGAGAGGTTATCTGGTTCATGGGAGTAAATAACGCCTCATCAAATCCCTGGTTATGCAGATAGCTCTCCTCGATATCTCCCAAGTGGCCCTTCCCAAAGAATCCCGTGGCATAGCCGGCCTTTGACAGTACCTCCGCAATGGTTACCTCTTCAGCGCGAAGACCGGAAAATTCGTGGGGCATTCCCACAGTCCCCATGCCATACCGCACCGGATGACGACCGGTAAGCACAGCTGCTCGGGTAGGCGTACAGGAGGGTTCGGTATACATACGTGTAAAGTTGATACCCTCTGCCGCCATCTTGTTTAAATTGGGTGTTGTGTAACCAAAGTTCTTTTGAAGTACAGGAAAGCCAACAGCACCAAAGGCGGTATCATCCCAAAGTAGGAAAATGATATTGGGTGGCTGCCCATGCTTTTCCCGCAGGGCCTGCAAGCGTTTGGCTATTTCAGAATCTTCTTTTTGCCAGCGCCCACCATTTTGCATCTTCAGCACGTAATATTCGGCATCATGCACCACCTGCGCCTGCGGTAACATTGAGCACAGCAGCGCCAGTAGCCCTGCCAGAGATTGCCTCACTAACACACCCACCCTCCTATATTTATTTTGGCTGGGACAGCAATACTTTGATGAATTGAGTTACAAACCCAATTCATCACTCTAGAAGAACGACCCAATGGCAGCGCTATATGTGACGACAAATAGAGAGTTTTTGTAAATGGTTGGACGTTACAAGCTCAGTAATTACGTCAGGAAGGGTAGACTTTGAGATGTGGAGAGCCCCCGCCTCAAGCAGGGGGACACCTATAAATAATAAGACCGGTAATATGAAGGGATTTAGGTCATGGAGACTTATGATTGTCCGCCATTAACACCGGCCAAGCTGCGCGCAGGTACATCACCATGGTCCATAGAGTGAGCGCTGCGGCAACATACAGCAACAGGTAGCCCAGTGTTTCCATCACTGGAAAGTCTCGGACATCAAAAGCAAGAAGGACTATGATCGCTGCCATTTGTGCGGTCGTTTTTATCTTACCTACATAAGAAACTGCAACGCTGCTACGCTGGCCCAACTCTGCCATCCATTCCCGCAACCCAGAAACAGCGATCTCACGACAAATTATTACTGCGGCCGCCACCGTAAACCAGGCGCTCTTATGCAGCCCAACAAGTAACACTAGAGCAGTGGCCACCATCAACTTATCTGCAACCGGATCAAGGAAGGCGCCAAAGGCTGTACTTTGGTTTAGTTTTCTCGCCAGGTAACCATCCAACCAATCTGTGGCTGCAGCGGCAGCAAAAATCACGGCAGAGGCGATATAGCTCCACTTATAAGGTAAATAGAAAACCAAAACCAGGACCGGAATCAGTGCAACGCGAAGCAGTGTCAGTTGATTGGCGAGTGTCATACTTTTCTCTGTTCTTGTGGAGGGCGTACGTTAACAAGCCATCGCACAAAATGAAACGCTCAGTAGGAAAGCCGGATAATTTTTTCGACAACTTCAGCTGTTTATCATTCGTGATGTAAGGCCGAATATATATCTTGTGCGAGTTTGCGACTTATTCCTTCCACGCTGGCAATTTCTGTCACCGTAGCCTTCTTAATTTCCTGCAAACCACCAAAGTGGCGCAGCAATGCTCGCCGACGCGCAGGCCCTACCCCACCAATGCCTTCGAGTGGGGACTCTCGCCTCTTTTTATCCCGACGAGCTCTATGCCCCGTAATAGCAAATCTATGGGCCTCATCTCGAACTTGTTGAATCAGGTGCAATGCAGCTGAATCAGCGGAGAGCACGAGTTCTTTATTGCTAGAAACAACATGCAGAGTTTCAAATCCAGCCTTGCGAGTGGTGCCCTTAGCCACACCTATAATTTGTACGCCAACAACCCCAAGCTGATTGAGGGATTCAACAGCCTGGCTCACCTGGCCTTTACCCCCATCGATTAACAGGATATTTGGAAACTTACCCTCCCCATCAGACAGTCTTGTATAACGTCGCTTAAGGGCCTGTCCCATTGCGGCATAGTCATCCCCGGCCTGTATTCCCTTGATGTTAAACAGACGATAATCCGTTTTAACAGGGCCGCCGGTATCGAACACAACACAAGATGCGACCGTTGCTTCACCGGATGAATGGCTGATATCAAAACACTCCAGTCTTTCTGGCAGCTGCTCTAACCCAAGTACCTCCTGAAGAGACTCAAAACGACCAATTAACTTTTGCTGGGCAGCTGTACGGCTGCTTAAATTCTGTTGTGCCGCCTGCTGTGCCATTTCTACCCAGGTAGCTCTTCTGCCTCGCAAACGATATACGATCGCAACGTCCCTTCCTGCCTGTACACCGAGAGCCTGCTGTAAAGGCTGCATATCTTCAAGGGCTTCCGAGACCAATATCTCGCGAGGAATTTCACGAGGATTGCCAATATAGAATTGGGGTACAAAAGCAGAAAGCAGCTCCACGGGGCTCAAGCCGAGACGTTCACTGGGGAAGTAACTGCGACTGCCCAAGATACGCCCCTGTCGAATAAACAGAACGTGTACACAGCAACTTCCCCCTTCACTTGCCACCCCGAGCACATCGACATCGCCACTATCACCCTCTACCACCTGATCGGCCTGGAGGCGGCGCAAAGCAGAGATCTGATCCCGCAGGCGCGCAGCTTTTTCAAACTCCAAGGCTCTGGAGGCATCATCCATTTGGTCGGCAAGTTCGCGGATTATATTGTCGCTCTTGCCGGTGAGAAACATTTCCGCATGCCTCACATCCTGTCGATACTCATCCTCACCGATAAAATTCACACAGGGCGCAGTACAGCGCTCAATTTGGTATTGAAGACAGGGCCGGGAGCGATTGCGGAAGACGCTGTCTTCACAAGAACGGATACGAAATGTCTTCTGTAGGAAATTCAGGCTATCGCGAACCGATGAGGCATTAGGGAAAGGGCCGAAGTAGCGTCCCTTCTTACGCTTGGCTCCACGATGCAAAGCAATACGTGGGAAAGTATCGCTGCTCGAGAGAAAAATGTAAGGATAGCCCTTATCGTCTTTCAACATCACATTGTAAGGTGGATGCTGGGACTTGATCAGGCTTTGCTCAAGTACTAAGGCCTCTGTCTCGCTACGGGTGACAGTGACTTCAATATTGCCAATACGCTGCACCAACGCCATGGTCTTTGCGGTAAGGCCTGAGCTTCGAAAATAACTAGAAAGCCGGTTGCGAAGGTTTTTCGCTTTACCCACATAAAGGATCCGGTTATCCGCATCAAACATCTGGTAAACGCCAGGCTTGCGGGTAACCGAGGATAAAAAACGCTTGCTATCAAACATCTGGCAATCGGTACAGTGGGTTCATCAGGTTCCCACAGAAATTAAAGAGCCGCTTCTGGGTCAAGTATCTGGTACTTAACGGCAAGCAAAGTTAGCTCCACATCGCTGTTAATATTCAGCTTCTCAAATATCCGGTAGCGATAGCTATTTACGGTTTTCGGGCTTACGGAAAGCGACTGGGCAATCTCTGCGACTTTAGCGCCGTTAACAATCATATCAGCGGTCTGTAATTCACGTTTGGATAGTTTCTCGAAAGGAGACAGGTTTTCCGCCTGGCCAGAGACATTCCGCAAAGCCATTTTGGTGGCCATGGAGTTACTGATAAAGACACCACCACTGACAACAGTACGAATAGCGCGAACCATCTCCTCCAGGTCTGCCCCCTTAGTGACATAACCCATGGCGCCGGCCTGCATTAATCGACCAGGGAATAGGTCATCATCTAGGGCACTAACCGCGATCACCTTGGCCCCTGGACAGCGGCCGAGCAACTTTCGCGTTGCTTCAAGACCACCCATTCCAGGCATTTTAACGTCCATCAGGATGACATCGACCTCAGACTGGCGCACAAACTCCAAGGCTTCTTCGCCACAGTTTGCCTCGCCAACAACCTCTATATCCGCGACGTCACTCAGCATGCGCGAAATCCCCATTCGCACAAGATCGTGATCATCCACCACTAAGACTTTGATCAAATTATCCCCAACTACGGATAAGTGCAGCGGCTGCGCAGCGTATTAGTCCCCATCGCGCGCTCCCTCAAACTGCGTTCTTCTTTTTACTCACGAGGAAACTACCCCGTGTAGATCCACCCCAAGAATCCTGTCGCAACATACCAGACAAAAACGCTACTGCAAAGCAATACTGCCGTTTCAAATGCTGCCGAAAAGACATTTGGCCACAGGATCTTGCTGCCTTTATAACCATTTATTATACCGTAAAAACGTACCAAGTTATTTTTCTGCGATCAACATTCTCCTTTCCGCACTATTTGCGCCCTTTGATACGGATATGTGAAGAAAATGTTTATGGTACAAATCGAAATATATGAATCATGCTGCATTACTTTTGGTTATATAGTTACAGTTTGGAAAGGGCAGCATAAAGCCCTGTTGGGGATGATAGTTTTCTGGCAGTCAAACTCAACTGGCCCGGGAACTTTTGATCAGGGTAACTACGACCAACAAAAGATTGACTCTGCGCACGATTAACTGTGCTTAAGGAGCAGCCCCCAAATGAAGAGCCTATGAAAGAAAAAAGAGTCCGTGAGCTGCAAGCAAAAGCACCGAAGAGATGTTAGGGGTAGTAACGGGGTTCCGGCTCCAGGGATACACCAAATTTAGCATGGACATCTTCAGCAATATCTTCAGCCAATCGCGTCACTTCAGCACCGGGTCCTCTACCTGGATTTACCAGTACCAGAGCCTGCAACTCATGAACCCCGACAGCGTCACGCCTGACACCGCGCCAACCAGCCCGATCTATTAACCAGCCTGCAGCTAACTTCCAACAATCCCCAGCAGCAAATGCAACGAGATCCGGGTGCTCTGCCTTGAGATTCAGATAGCTATGGGTATCGACAATAGGGTTCTTAAAAAAGCTGCCGGCATTTGGGATTTTATCCGGCAACGGCAGCTTACTGTTGCGAATATAAATTACCGCCTGAGCAACCTGTGAGGGTGTAAGCCTATCAACATTCCAATTTTGTCCAGCTACATACTGGCTTAGCGCGGGGTAATCAATATGCGCTTGCCATTTCTTGGGAAGGCACAAGTTCACCTGGGTAATAATATATTTGTCCCGGAGTTTCCCCTTAAAAACACTGTCACGATAAGCGAAACTACAATCTTTTGCTGCAAAGTTTCGCAATTCACCGCTTGCGATCTCCATTGCCTGGAGACTCACGAAGCGATCACACAACTCAACTCCGTAGGCACCAATATTCTGGATTGGTGCAGCACCTATCTTGCCAGGAATAAGGGCAAGATTCTCAAGCCCTCCCAACTCCCCTTGCACCGTAGCCATTACTATTCGGTGCCAATTTTCACCAGCCGCCGCTTCTAGAATATGGCCCGAATTGTCAGGCCTAATAGAAAAACCACGAAGGTCGACCTGAATGACCAGGCCCGGATAATCACCTGTTAAAACTATATTACTACCACCACCAAGGGGCAATATTGGCAGGGAGCGCTCGCGGGCAAATGCTAATGCCTCACGCAACTGCTCCAACGTTTCCACCCTGGCAAAGAATGCACTGTGCGCAGAAATTGCCAGAGTATTATGCGGTTGCAGATCAATATCATTCTCTATCATTGAGGTTCAGCTTTAGCCGAGCAGTGAGCGCATGCGCTGAAGATCCTGTTCAGTATCTACACCGCCAGGTACCTCTGCACAAGCATTAGCCACATGAATATTCTCATCGTGGTACAAAAAGCGCAGCTGCTCCAGAGCTTCAAATTTCTCCAGAGGGGCCATTGGCCAAGTCACAAAACTTTGTAGCTGCGCCACTCGATAAGCATAGATTCCAATATGCCTACGTGGTTCCAGGCCTGCAGGTAGGTCGCTGCTATCCTGAGCAAAAGCATCCCTGGGCCAGGGAATGGGAGCACGTGAAAAATAGCGGGCCAAACCGGATTCTGCAGTTACAACCTTAACGATATTCGGGTTATGGAAATCCTCCAGGGTAAGAATTGGCTCTGCCAGAGTAGCAACGCCCGCATCGGTATTTTGCGCGAGATTGGAAGCTACCTGATCGATAACCTGAGGCGGAATCAAGGGTTCATCCCCTTGTACATTTACCAGGATACGATCGTCGGACAACCCCAGGTTTGCTGCCACTTCTTGTAAGCGATCAGTTCCTGACGCATGCTCCGTGGATGTCATACACACTTCACCACCAAAAGAACGTACAGTCTCCGCCACGCGCATATCATCAGTAGCGACAAAAATCCGCTCTGCACTACTCTCACTGGCACGCTCGTAAACATGCTGAACCATAGGCTTGCCGGCAATATCAGCCAGGGGTTTACCAGGTAACCGGCTTGAACCGAAGCGAGCGGGAATAATTACGTCAAAAGAGAAACTATTTTTCATGTTGGCAAAACTGTTGCAGGTGCTGATGCACCTTCTGATAGAAAAGGTCTGGTAATTTCGCTCGCACCTCAAGTGCCCACCAATGGCTCTCCCAGAAATCCCGGCATTTCACCGCGTCTTTCATAGTCATTAGCACTGGGGTTTCGCCATCAAAATGCAGCTCCTGTGGACTGAACTGATGATGGTCCGCAAAGGGCTGCTCCATCACCTTGTAGCCAAGTTTCTGCAGTTCGCGGAAAAACCGCTGGGGATTACCTATTGCTGCAACTCCATGACAGGGGCCGATCTCTGGTCCGGAAGTCAGTCGCAGGGTGGAGGTCTGGTCTAGATTGAACTGGTGCCAACAAGATGGCTCCAGTGTCATTTGGAATTCGAGCAAATCACCACACTGCTGCTTTACCTTGGGCTCTGGCTCGCCATTACTAACCACAATATCCACACTTTGCAGGCGGGTGGCGGGTTCCCGTAGCGGGCCCCGCGGCAACATATGGCCGTTGCCTAGGCCACGATGGCCATCCACTACGCAAATTTCCAGGCTCCGCCAGAGACTGTAATGCTGTAAACCATCATCCGAGAGAATCACATCGCACTGGTGGTAGTCGATCAGGGCCTGGGCGGCTTCAGTGCGTTGTGGGGAAACCATCACTGGAACTCCAGTGATCAGGTGCAGCATCAAAGGCTCATCGCCAGACTCCAATGGATGTGATTGCGCTGTAACCTGATAGGGGTAACGCTCAGCTCGCCCGCCATAACCGCGACTGATAATACCGGGGTTGTGGCCCCGCTCTTTAAGCCAGCGCGCGAGCTCTGCCACAAGTGGTGTCTTGCCAGCACCACCAACGGTAATATTCCCAACCACAATAACCGGTACTGAAAGAGGTTCCGGTGGCGTACGTGAGTTTAATACCCGACGCCGCCTACTCACTCCACCGTAGAGCATTTCCAGTGGCGTCAACAGGGAGAGGGAACGCCCCTTCCCTTTCTCCGGATACCAGCGCTTGTTAAACCAGTCTTCCAGTGACATCCAAGTGCCCTATCCCATTGTCTGCTGTTGCAACAAAGTGGCGTAACGCCCCCCGCGAGCGAGTAACTCTACGTGGTTACCACTCTCTACGATGTGTCCTTTCTCCATTACCAAAATACGATCGGCATTCTCGATGGTAGTTAAGCGGTGGGCAATAACAAACGTAGTGCGATTTTTCATCACTTCTGCCAAGGCAGCCTGGATATGCCGCTCTGATTCATTATCCAATGCAGAGGTTGCTTCATCCAAAATCAAAATTGGCGCATCCTTAAGCAGGGCCCGAGCAATTGACAACCGCTGGCGTTGGCCACCAGAAAGCATCTGCGCATTATCACCCAGAACAGTTTCCAGTCCCTGAGACAGCTCTTCAATAAAGTCTGCTGCGTGCGCCTGCTCAATTGCACGCAATACATTTTCCTTTGGCGCATGTTCAAGCTCACCGTAAGCAATATTTCGATAAACTGTGTCGTTAAACAGCACAATATTTTGCGACACCATACTGATATGCCTGCGGAGATCTTGCAAAGGTACCGATGAAATATCGGTACCATCCACCAGAATACGGCCACCTGTTGGCTCGTAGAAACGTGCCAGCAGGCTCACCAAAGTACTTTTACCGGAACCGGAGGCGCCGACCAATGCAATAGTCTCACCCGGCTCTACTGAAAAGCTGATATCAGATAGCACCTGGGGCGCGGATTCATCGTAGCTAAAGTCAAGTGCCTCAAAGGAAACCGAGCCACGAACTGGCTTGGGCAAATCCACATTTCCGCCTTGCGACTCCTTCGGCGCATCCATCACTTCGAAAATACTCTCCGCCGCAGCAATACCCTTCTGGATATCAGCAAAGACTTCCGACAGACTGCGCACCGGTTTTGCCAGGGAAGCCGCCGCGCCAATGTAGGCTGCGAAAACACCGGCAGTCATCGCCTCCACCATGCCCGGGGCCAACGCCAGCCATACGATAGTGGCAGTTGAGAGCCCTACCAGGATTTGGATCACAGATACACTGGCGTTGTTGGCTACCACCAGTTTCATAAACTGCCTGCGATTGTTATCGCTGGCAGACTGGAATCGCGAATTTTCGTATTTCTGACCACCATACATGCGTACCACTTGATAGCCATTAATTGCCTCTTGGGTAACATGTGTTACGTCACCCATGGAGTTTTGTATCCTGTGGCTCAACTTGCGGAAACGCTTGCCCACCGTACGCACAATCAGGGCAATAAACGGCGCAAACAAGAAAAAAGTCAGTGTCAGCTTCCAGTTCACTAGCAACAGGTATGCCAGCAAACCAATAGTGGTAAAAGACTCACGAAATAAAACCTTTACGGCCTTAGTGATAGAGTTAGTTACTTGCTCGACGTTATAGGAAACTTTGGAGATGAGGTAGGCGCCCGTGTAGCGATCAAAATAAGCACTGGGCAGCTGGCCAATCTTCTCAAACAGCTGGGCTCGCAGCTCGTGAATCACCGCACGACCCACATAAGCCAAGCCGTAGCTGCCGACAAAGTTTCCAATTGCTCTCAACACAATGATCAAAAGCATCGCAAGAGGTACCAACCAACGAGCAGTCTCCTGGGGCATAACCCCCCGGGATAATGGGATGCTACAAACTTGGATAGGAACCCCCTGCTCTCCTGAATACCTGCACCAACAGCGTCGAGCAATAGCTCAGTAACAGCAATCAGGCTCACGCCCATGATGGAGAACAGGAAAAATCCCAGTACCGCAACAGCAAAAATGGCCAGATGCGGTCGGGCGTAGGCGAGCAGGCGTCGATAAGTGTGCGCCCCGCGCTGTGGTGTGCTCGGGGGCAAGGTTACTTTCTTCATACAGACCAATGACTGGACCCACCCCTAAGGGGCGGGATCGCACACAAAACCTACAACCAATCGCAGTACCGAGGCAGGCTTTGCGCGCTAGTTCTCTTCCGGTTGCCGTGTAGTAATGCTTAGGTTGACAAAGCCCAGCTGTCCAGCGGCATCCATTGCACGAACCACGGCCTGGTGGTGGGCTGTGGCGTCGGCGGTTATAACAAGCGGGCGATTGTACTCGCCTGCGGATACTTCCGACAGCGCAGATTTCAAAGTGGTCAGTTTTTTATTGATCAGTGCCTGACCATCCACCGAATAGGAGCCATCTGCACTGATCAGAATTTCTACAGCTTGCGGTTGATCCGCTGCCTGAGGGCCCGCGGCCTCAGGCAGGTTCAACTTGAGATGGCTCTCTTTGGTGAAAGTAGTAGACACCATAAAAAATATGAGGAGCAGAAAGACCACATCGATCAATGGCGTTAGGTTTACCCCATCCTGCTCTTTGGTTTGGCGGCGAAACTGCATGGATTGCTACCTCGCTCAGGCCGCATCTTCGATTTTGCGGTCACTGTGTAAAGCATCCACGAGTTTTACCGCTTCCTGCTCCATAGTCACTACGATGGTATCTACCCGGCGCTGAAAGTACCTGTGTGCCATCAGTGCAGGAATCGCGACAGTCAAACCGGCGGCAGTGGTAATCAGAGCCTGGCTGATACCTCCGGCCAGTACACCCGCGTTTCCGGTGCCTTCAAGCATAATTGCCGTAAACACCTGGATCATACCGATAACAGTACCCAATAAACCAATCAAAGGGGCAACAGCAGCAATCGTGCCCAATGCACCCAGGAAACGCTCCAGGTCGTGGACCACTTGGCTCGCAGTTTCCTCAATACTGTCTTTCATAACCTCCCGCCCATGACGGGAGTTGGAAAGCCCTGCAGCAAAAATGCGCCCTAAAGGACTGGAGTCACGTAACTCTTTTAACTTGTCGGCGTTTACCTGGTTGCTTTTCAGCCACCCCCAAACATCTCCTAGCAAAGTACGCGGTGCAATACGCTGGGGATTCAAAGTCCAAAGGCGCTCAATACAAATTGCAATTACGGCAACAGAACAAAGCAGGATCGGCAACATCAGCCAGCCGCCAGATTTTATTATTTCAAACACTTTTTTGGCCCCAAACAGCGAGAGGGATTTTCGTAATTTTCTTCTGCACTTGAGATGCAGGATGGGCACTTTATCACAGCTACTCCCGGCGGCTAAGTCTTCCAGGTAATCCTTCGCTATCAGTGTGACTCGCATACCAAAATCGCGGAGCCGACCGCGCGATAAAAATTTCAGGTTCTAGAGCGTTTTCCCCCAGAAAAATTCAACCGCGCCACTGTCGGCAGTATTGAAAATTCGCGCACCAACTTCATGATACCGCGCAACCACATCTGAGTGTGGATGACCAAAGTGATGACGAAATCCCGCACTGAAAACAACATGTCTGGGCTTTGCCCAGTTCAACAAAGCCATGGATGATGAAGTCTTTGAACCATGGTGAGGTGCCACCAGTACATCCACTGGAACAAACTGCGGATAAGTCATTACCAGGCGGCGCTCTACTGCAGCACTGATATCACCGGTTAGCAATATCCGTACCTCACCCCATTCAACCAGGGCAACACAGCTGTGGTCATTCTCCTCACCAGTAACTGTTACTTGCTCGGGCCAAAGCCAGCGGATATTAATATCACCAAATTTTTCTTCTTTGCCCGCAACGCAAGTTTTGGAGAATACATCCAAGCCAGCCGCTAATTTTTGCCCTAACTTTCCTGGTGCGTACAGGTTGCTAACAGATTTACCAGACAACACCCCCTCAACGCCCCCGGCGTGATCCTGATCACCATGGCTGACAATCAGCGCATCCAGTTGATCAATTCCTCTACCACTGAGAAACGGTGCAACAATTGTATTTCCCGCACTCCATCCGGAATTCGAAACCGGCCCGGCATCAACTACCAGCTTACCCCGTGAAGAATAAAGAACTAAAGCCAGGCCCTGCCCTACATCCAACACAGCAAATGTGAGCCCCTCACGCTCAGTTGCAGGTAGAGGCAATACCGGTTGAATCAGAGGTAACAGGAATAGCCACCCCAGGTTTCTTCCCGGCATTCCCCTCGGCATCAGTAACATCAGCAGGCACCCCGCGACAACTGATAACATCAACACACCCTGGGGAGGGCTCAGAGCCTGCCAGGTGGGCAAGTATCTGTCAGCTCTCTCCAATAGCTGCAAGAGAAGGTCCAGCTGCCATCCGGCAAAACTGAGAAACAAATGCCCCAACGCCGTGTTTATTAACAAAGCCCCCAACATCAAAGCTGGCAGGATTAGCAAGCCCAACCACGGAATAGCGAGTAAGTTAAGCAGTAATCCGCCGCTGCTGTAACCGGAAAAGTAGACAACTGAAGGTAGTATCAAGCCCAGCGCGACCAGCCATTGGCTACGTAGCAGCTGAAGAAAAGCATTGAGAGTATCTGCAACCCTGGGTAACGACCGCCAACCCCCTTCCCTACCTTGGTCCTGGTGTCCCTTCCCAATCACCTGTCGCCCACCGAAGCCGAGGAGCAACGCCGCTACTGCAGCGAATGACAGCCAGAATCCAGCTTCGTAAAAGGCAAGAGGCTGAATCACCAGTACAAGCGTCAAAGCCAGAGCGAAAGCAAATCCCGCACCTATCCTACGGCGCCACTGCCAGGCGAGTAGCAACACCCATGTCATTACCATCGCCCTCTGGGCTGATAGCGGTGCGCCAGCCAGCAGGGTGTAAACCAAGACCCCGGAAGACGCCAAGATGACCGGAAGTAACCTCAGGCTAGCGCCAATAAACACACCAGCACTTCGACTAATCATATTACCGATCAGCAGTAGAAAGCCCGCAACCATCCCAACGTGAAGTCCAGAAATGGCCAACAAGTGCGCTGTCCCCGTCCGCTGCAATATTTCACGTTCCTCTCCACTGAGCCCACTGCGATCCCCTAGTAGCAGCGCAGCCGCCAGTGCAGGCCTTTCAATCGGCAGTTCTCGAAGAGCTTCACGAAACACATCGCGTATTTTCGCCAGTCCCCAGCCCTGCCCCAACCATTCTGGATTTAGATCTTTCGGGCGAACATAGCCAGTTGCATACACACCACGACGCAATAACCAGCCCTCGTAGTCAAACCCATAGGGGTTTACACTACCCCGCGGTCGCTTTAGACGGACGGGCAACCTCCAATGACTGTTACCTCGCAATTGAACAAGAGCGCTCGGAGTTACTCGGTACCAGGTGAGATAGAGAAGACTCCCAGAGACAATATCTTCATTCGTAGAGACCACTTTAGCCTGAAAGCGTATATTGACACCCGGATCTCGCTGCCAGCTCCCTCCGTCTACTGAGCGGATTTCTGGCAAAGAAGTGACTTCTATATCCAAGAAATGATCTGACCCATGAGCCCAAAGAGGCAATCGTTGATCCAGGACTGCCTGGTTGGAAAATAGTGCCCAGGACGACCCAGCAAAGGACACTAAAAGAATGCCCCATAGACTGATACGCTGCGAAGACGGTGCCACAACAAGGCTTACTACCAGGTAGCCACCCAATAGCTCTGTGGGCCGGGGCAATACGGGAAGTAGCCCAACCAATACAATTGACAGGGAAAACACCCATAGCCACACAATCGGCCCGCCAAGTATCGGTACCCTAGATCCACCAGCTCTTCTTTCTCCTTTGGCGACAGGGGAACCTGTCAGCCTGCGGCCCATTGCTATCAATAAGAAATACTCCCTGTAAGGAATCCACACAAAGGCTTCATCTACAAAAGATATACAGCTGCACCACTCAAGGCTTAAAACGACGTGATTTACAATTTTCAGGCTGCCTTAACTGTTATTAATGGCACCGCCTGGTCATATTTTTTTAAGAAAAGTGCCATCTTTAACATGTTTGTAATATTCAAGTCGCAAAATCCGCACCAAATAGAGGGACAGCCAACAAACAGAACGGAAGGCCACCCCTCAACCCAAAACCATAAACTGTGCGAGACGACTATGAATAAGACCGCTCTCTCTCTGGCCATCGTTGCCATGATTCCTACAATGGCCAACGCCCAAGATGAAGGCGATGTACTCGACTTTTACGGCAAAGCCAATGTCACCTTCCAGGCTGCTGATGAGGGTGATGGCTCTGAAACTGACGTTCAGAGCAACGCTTCCCGCCTGGGCGTTAAGGGTGAAATCGCCCTGACCGACGGCATCAAGGGTATCTACCGTATGGAATACGAAGTAGATATGGACGGAGACGCCGATGACACCTTCTCCCAACGCAACATCTACGCTGGCCTGGAAGGCGGCTTTGGTCAGGTTATCGCGGGTAAATTTGACACCCCGCTGAAAGTTGCGCAGAAGAAAGTTGACCTGTTCAACGACCTGGAAGGCGATATCAAAAGCCTGATTACCAGCAGCGACAACCGCGAAGAAGATGCCCTGCAGTACACTACTCCTTCTTTCGCTGGCTTCAAAGCTTCTGCTGCTTATATCAGCAATAAAGGCGAAGTCATTAACGAAGAAACTGGCGAAGAGCGCAACAACGGTATCTCTGCTTCTGTTGCCTACGATAACAATGGCGTTTTCATGGCCTATGCATTCGACCAGGATGTTGAAGGCCAGGACATCGACGTTCAACGCTTTGTAGCCCAGTACAACATCGGCCCTGTACAGGTAGGTGCGTTGTTCGAAGACCAGGAAGACGCTGCTGGCAACAGCACCGACGGCTGGATGGGCTCTGTAGCCTACAAAATCGAACAGTGGACTATGAAGGCTCAGTACGGCCAGTCTGATATTAAAAAGGAAGGTGGTGAGACCTACAGCCTGGGCCTTGACTACAAGTTCAACAGCTCTGCCAAAGTATTCGGTTTCTACACCGACGAAACTGCTGATGGCGACTACGACCGCAGCTATGCCGGTATCGGTGCTGAGTACAAGTTCTAATTATTGCTTTATAGGGCAGTCATCCAAATTGGGTTTGGGTTGAGCAGTTTGGCTGTCATATATCTTTAGAACTTAAGAAAAGGCGGCCTCTGGCCGCCTTTTCTGTATCCACTTTAAGCGAAAATTGAATTGGTCAAATTACCAATAAATCCATAAATCTATTTACCGGCGTCTCCTCAAATTTCTTTTGTGCTTTGAAGAGATCAATGATTTTTTCCGCCCGATGAGGAGGAAAACGCGAGAGCAGGTTTGACCTGAACTTTTCCTCTAGCAACGGCATACCCTCCTTACGTCGGCGTCTGTGCCCCAATGGATATTCCACTTCAATCTTTTCTGTCTCGCTACCATTCCTGAAAAATACCTGGACCGCGCTGGCAATAGATCGCTTGTTCGGGTCGAGATACTCATCGCTATAACGCTTATCCTCAACAACTTCAATTTTTTTACGTAACTCATCTATTTCCGGATGATCCTGGTGAAAATCATTCTCATAACACCCGGCGGACAAATCTCCAAACAGCAGGCCGACTGCAACAATATATTGAAGACAATGATCTCTATCCGCGGCATTAGCCAAGTGACCTGTTTTGGAAATAATCCGAATTGCCGACTCATGGGTAGTGACTACAACCTTATCAATATCTGCAAAACGTCCTTCAATCTTTGAATGCAGAATAATCGCCGCCTCACAAGCTGTTTGACTGTGGAACTCGGCTGGGTAAGAAATTTTGAACAAAATATTTTCAATAACATAGGAGCCGTACTCCCGGGAAAAGTGAAATTGGCGATTTACCGGCGCCTTTATTTTCTGATCGGCATTGGTTTTACTGAAAGAAACATCATAGAACCCCCACTGCTTTGCTGTCAGCGCGCTAGGCACCCCCATTTCCCCACCCAAAGCCATTTCAGCCAGACGCACTCCCCGGGATGTGGCATCTCCTGCAGCCCAGGACTTACGGGAACCAGTATTAGGCGCATGTCGATAGGTACGTAAAGCACTGCCATCCACCCATGCCAGAGAGACTGCAGCCATCACCTCTTCCCGGCTCCCCGCTTTTAACCAGGCCGTCACTGCCGCCGAAGCTACCCGCACAAGTAAAACATGATCGAGTCCCACACGATTAAAGCTGTTAGCCAGTGCCAATACACCCTGGATCTCATAGGCTTTAACCATTGCCTCCAGGACTGTTCGCATCTTTAGCGGGGGCTCCCCAACGGATATCTTCTTCCGGGAAAGATAATCACTGACCGCCAATATGGCCCCCAGGTTATCAGATGGATGCCCCCACTCTGCCGCAAGCCATGTATCATTGTAATCCAGCCAGCGAATGGTAGCGCCTATATCCCAGGCGCTCTTTACCGGGTCCATACGGAATTGGGTACCCGGCACACGGGCCCCATTAGGCACCACAGTGCCCTCTGCCAGAGGACCCAATAATTTAGTGCATTCAGGAAAACCTAATGCCAGACACGCACAACCCAGAGAATCCATCAAGCAATAGCGGGATGTTCGCCAAGCCTCATTAGAATCAACCTGGAATTTGAGAACATAATCAGCAATATCCTGTATCACCTGATCATAATCTGGGCGGTCAGCCCGGCTTGAATCAGAACACATAGCTAAGAGCCTGATGCAAAAAACAAAAGGAAATTACACAAGTTTAGCTGTTTTCGACAACGCCACTAATCAGTTTGAAGTGAGATTCTCGACCCGAAGCTTGATAATCGAGAAAAATATCTTGATGATACTGGCTCCTGGAATTTACGACCGCCACATTAAGTCGGCCTGCCAGACCATTACTATTTAAGACACCAGCTTGTGAGGGATTTAGGGTGCACCCGACGCGATATTGTTTGAAATTAGACATTAGGCTAAGGGTTCAATTCCCCCCAAAAAAACTAACTCGCTCGAAACAAAGAGACCTAACTTTAAGAGCCCCCAGCAGGATTATGTTAAATTGCAAGAAATAGCCGCTAAAACAAAAAGAATATACTGCGCTAAAGAAACAGTATTATTCCGCCAGGGACAAGAATCCAGAAAAATCTATTTTATTCATACAGGCTATGTTCTTATCCATAAAGTGGATTTTCAAGGCAATTCTGGGCTTGTAGACTTATATGGACCAGGCTCCTGGTTTGGCCCCGGCCTAGGCGGGAATTCACAAGATATCGAAGCAATTGCCAAAATAGGCTGTGAGCTAGAGGTAACCTTTCCAGAAAATCTCAATACACTGATGCTTTCTCTGTCACAAACCCCAGAAGACCTTATAGAGCATTTAGCCAACAGGGAATCCCTGTTGCAGCAGCGTATATTTCAGCATATCACCGCACCACTGCCTGTAAGATTAGCAAGCTTGTTATCTCAACTCTTTTATTTTCGGGGGCAACCCTGCGCCCACGGGCATGAACTGGACGTTAGGCTTTCCCAGTCTGAGTTAGCGGCTATGGCCGGCGGCAGTAGACAAACTGTCAGCCAGCTACTTAACCGTTGGAAACAGGAAGGCGTAATCGATTACACACGCCAACATATATGTTTACTTAACAAAAACGCCCTCAAAGACTTAGCGCAAGGCTAAATCCAATTTTTTTGTCAGCTAGCTGACAGTTCATCACCCCTCGCCTCCCTATACTTTCAAAATATTGAGGGCCAGAGTTAATCCTCATCTCTATTGAATCAACATAGGAAGAGACGTCATGCGGACCATCTGTTTAGCGACACTGGGAATTCTCTTTAGCTTGCAGGCCATAGCCAAGGAAAACCTAAAGTCCACATTCAGTGATTTCGTCGATCCACGGGGAAATATCACCTTGCCTAAGGATTACCGCCAAAACTGGACCTTTCTCGGCTCTTATCAGGTAAAGTCCTCGAATGGCGAGGGATGGGATACCCACAATGTTTACACCCAACCTGCGGCAGTTAAAGCCTTTCGTAACACCGGAAAATTCCCGGATGGCGCAGTACTGGTAAAAGACGTCAACAGCACCAAATCAGAACCACTTACTACTGGTTTGGCATACTACTCCTCTGATCTCCAGTTCACATTTATGATGGTAAAGGACACTGAAGGGCGATTTCCCAAAAACGAGGCCTGGGCCGAAGGCTGGGGATGGGCTTTATTTAAGCCAGGAATAGCCAAAAGTGAAACTGAAACCTGGAAAGGCACCGGGCTTAACAACTGTTTTGGATGTCATTTGCCTGCCAAGAATAATGACTGGGTATACACACAGGGTTATCAGCAGGTCCTGCAGAACTAAAAAGTAAACAGCAAAAATCAGAGGTTAGAGGTCTATTATTCGGCTAGAGTAACAGCATAGATTCCCTCCATAACAGCTTATCACCCCCACCCCAGCGCTAATTGATTTATATCAATTAGCGCGATCTTGAATACCGTTAACATGCGGCCGCGTCCGACTATTCCACTATGAGTTTTTCCGTGTTTAAACCTGAGTTACTGTCCCCCGCAGGGACTTTAAAAAATATGCGATATGCGTTCGCCTATGGTGCCGATGCCGTTTATGCCGGCCAGCCCCGCTACAGCTTGCGTGTGCGCAATAATGAATTTAAAAATATTGAAACCCTGCGCCTAGGCATAGAAGAAGCACACCAGCAGGGAAAACAGTTCTATATCGCCTCTAATATCGCCGCTCACAACGACAAAGTTCGCAGTTACCTGCGGGACCTGGAAGAAATTGTCGAAATGGGGCCTGACGCCCTGATTATGTCCGACCCAGGTCTGATAATGATGGTAAGGGAGCGCTGGCCTGATCTGCCAGTCCACCTATCCGTGCAGGCCAATGCGGTAAACTACCAAACCGTAAAGTTCTGGCATCGCCAGGGGTTATCTCGGGTGATACTTTCCCGGGAACTGTCCCTGGATGAGATTGAAGAAATTCGCCAGAAAGTGCCCGAGATGGAGTTGGAAGTCTTTGTCCACGGTGCGCTCTGTATCGCCTATTCCGGGCGCTGCTTGCTATCCGGTTATATGACCCATAGAGATGCCAACCAGGGCGCCTGCACCAACTCCTGCCGCTGGCAATACCAAGCTCATGAAGCCAAAGAGAATGAAGTTGGCGAGTTGATTCATGTGCAAACCCAGGAACCTATCCAGCAACCCGCCCAGCAACCCACCTCCGCCAGTGAAAGTACTTCCCAGGCCTTTTTACTACAGGAAGAAGGTCGCCCTGGAGAATATATGCCGGCCTACGAAGATGAGCACGGTACCTACATCATGAACTCCAAAGATCTGCGGGCCGTACAGCACGTCAAGCGCCTCTCGGAAATGGGCGTTCACTCTTTAAAAATCGAAGGTCGCACCAAATCCCACTACTATGTGGCTCGCACTGCTCAGATCTATCGTCGCGCGATAGACGATGCTGCAGCAGGAAAAGACTTTGACATGAAGATGATGGACGAATTGGAAACCCTCTCGAACCGGGGCTACACGGAAGGTTTCTACCGTCGCCATCCACCAGCAGAATACCAGCAATATGAAAAGGGGTTGATATCAACTCCGGGCCAACAGTTCGTAGGCGAGCTTATTGACGGAAGTCCTGAGTATTTGACGATTGATGTTAAAAATCGCTTTGAGCGCGGTGATCAATTGGAGTTAATGACTCCCAGCGGTAGCTTGTTCTTCCCCTTGGAGCAAATGGAGAATACGGAAGGCAAAGCGATCGATGTAGCTCCGGGATCCGGGCATATCGTGCAAATACCCCGACCAGAGGGGGTTGATGACGATCAACTTCAACAGGCGCTATTGGTCAAAGCTCTGGGATAACCCTCGGCCTGTAATTTGCACTATGGCTTATCAAGCTCTTCGTTTTGCAAATATATTTTGTTAAAGGTGTAGTGGTTTAGACAATCTACCGGATTCACTAAGCCACGACACCTTTATTCCCACTACATCTCCACAATTTTACTTGTGAACCTATCCTCAAAATGCATTGGGTAATCGTTAAACCTCTCAAGTGACTGCCCACCTCATAATATTCAAACCGTCCTGTATTTCCCCACCATTCACCGCAAGCAACTGGTTCTTGTACCAATTTTCCTGCATTTTCAGCCTCACCTAAAACCCTTTTAAAGCCCTGAGTTTTGATCACAAAAATATGCTCGACAGTACTAATTACAAGATAAAAATCCGCCCTACCTCGGAGTTCCAACAGGAATACACCCTTTTTAAATAGTTATGATTTTCCACCTCTAACTCGCCTCTGCATCAAGGTTTCACAGTAGAAAAGCGTGCAACGATTGCTTAACCAAGGAAATGCCGCAATATGGATATTCTTAAACCTAAGAAACGCCCCCTGATTAAGCACCCTTTAATGCTAGGTGGTGCTGCTCTTGCTTTTGTGGCATTTACCAGCACCCTGTTGTTACTTCCTGACAGCGCCTACAAGGTTGAGCGGGAACAGCTGATGTTGGGTACCGTCCAACGGGGAGACCTGCAGGTTGTGGTAGATGGCTACGGTAGGCTGCGTTCAGACAAGCAGACTTTAATTACCGCCCTAACCGCAGCGAATGTTGAAAAAATCATGTTGCGTCCCGGTGCAGAAGTACAAAGTGATAGCATCATTATGCAGCTGAGTAATCCAGAGTTAATGCGCGACCTGGATGCAGCCGAAACCTCCCTGGAACAAGAGGAAGCTAATCTGCGTCGGCTTGTTCTGAACAACCAGCGCGATGTTCTCGCGGAGGAAGCCATACTCGCGGAACTGAACTCCAATTACCAAGTGATCAAGTTGCGTCGCGAAGCTGAGGACGAGCTGGTAAAAAGTGGAGTGGTTTCCCAGCTCACCTACCAAACCACCGTCTTACGCCAGGAACAGATGAAAAAACGTGTGGACCTGCAAAAACAGCGTATCAACCATCTGCGCAAAGTCGCCGTCGAATCAGAGTTAATCCAGCGCGAGCAAATCAACCAAGCCCAGACCCAATTGCAAAGTATCCAGCAACGTACAGACCGACTGACAGTACGCGCCGGCCTGGACGGCATACTGCAACGACTACCGGTAGAGCTGGGGCAAGGTGTCGATCCCGGCCAGGAGCTGGCATTGATCGGCAGCGAGACAGATCTACTCGCCCTGGTTCAAGTACCACAATCCAAAGCAGAGCAACTGGAAGTTGGCCAGCCCGCTGAAATTGATACCCGCAGGGAAAAAGTCGAGGGTGTGGTAACCCGTATTACTCCTGAGGTTCGGGACGGCAATATTGAAGTGGAAATTGCTTTTAGCGCGGGCGCCCCGGAGTCTGCCAGGCCACAACTCAACGTCGATGCCCGGATCTTCACCGCCACGATGGAAGATACACTGTTCGTCGAGAGACCTATCAATGTGCAAAGGCACAGTGAGACCAACCTTTTCCTGATTAACGAAAACGGGGAGGAAGCGGCACTCCAGCCCATCAGCTTCGGCGAGGAGTCGGGCCGATACATCCAGATCACCCAAGGCGTCAATGAAGCGGACCGCATCATCCTCTCGGATATGGCCAATTTTAATGAAGCTGAGCATATCCAGATTATTGACTAAAGCCTGAAACCCAAAGCGAGAACAGGGAGTTCGCTATGTCCAAGCCAATCCTTCATATGGCCGGGATCACTAAGGTGTTCAGCACCGAAGAAATGGAAACTCACGCCCTGCGGGGCGTTGACCTGAGTATTTACTCGGGGGAATTTGTTTCTATCTGCGGCCCCTCGGGTTGCGGTAAATCCACACTTCTCTCGATTCTCGGCCTGCTGGACCTCCCCACCAGCGGCAGCTATGAGATTGAAGGCACTGAAGTCGCTCAATTGACGCTAAGTGAGGCGGCAACAATTCGTAACGAGAAAGTAGGCTTTATCTTCCAGTCCTTTAACCTGATTGACGAACTCTCTGTCTACGACAATATCGCCCTGCCCCTGCGATACCGACGCAATCCGATTTCCAAGTCTGAAGCCGACAAAAAAGTGAAACACTGCCTGGAGAAGGTGGGGATGAGTCACCGGGCCTCTCACAAACCTAACCAGTTGTCCGGTGGCCAACAGCAGCGAATCGCCATAGCCCGGGCGCTAGTTGGCAATCCGTCCCTGCTGCTGGTAGACGAGCCCACCGGCAACCTGGATTCCCACAATGGCGATGCGGTAATGAAAATGCTGCGGCAGCTCAACAATGAAGGTACCACCCTGTGCATGGTGACCCATGACCCTCGCTATGCAGATATGGCCAGCCGTCAATTGCATCTGCTGGATGGAAAAATCTCAACGCCGCAGCCCATACTAGAGCCCCATGAGATGGCCCTATGATCACCACAAAGGACCTGTCCATTGCCCTCCAGTCCCTCAATCGGGCGCGGAGCTACGCCACCACTATTATTCTGACCCTGGGTATCACTCTCGGCGCCCTGGTAACACTATTTAATCTCAACTACCAACTGTTAGCCGCACCCCTACCCTACCCGGACGAAGATCGGCTGTATGTCGTGAATGGTAATCTCTACCAGAACAAGCAGCTGCGGCTGGAAAACAACAGCCAATACCCTGCCCTGGTTGAAATCTATAAGAACGATAGTTTCTTCGAGTCCAGCGCCCTGGTGTACTTCTGGGAAGATGTGGTTCGCAATTTATCCGGATCACCACGGATTAATGTTTCCTATGTCTCTCCGGAATATCTCCAGCTGGCTGGAGCACCCCTGGCCCTGGGCAGACAATTCAATGCCGATGAAGGGCTCGACAGCCGAGTTCCCGTGGCGGTTATCAGCTATCAAACCTGGGAGCAGATGTTCCGGCGCAACCCAAATGTCTTGGAGCAAAGCCTGCAATTTGGGGAGGTGGACTTTCGCATTGTCGGCGTCACCGCCAAAGACTTCATTGAACCCCAAATCTATAAGCAGGGCCGGCAAACGGCGGTCTGGCTGCCCTGGGACTTTAACGATACACAAGTAGAGCGCAGAAATAATTGGAGAGGCTTCCTGCCTTTCCGCATGCTCACAGGAAAGCTGAAGCCGGGCATTGACCCCGCCAGTGCGGGGCATGAATTGAGCACATTAATGGATGCCCAGTATCAAGCGGCCCTAGCCGGGAGATCCTCTTCGGTAGAAAGGTCCGTTGAATACCGACTCACCCCCTTCGCCAATAAAATCCTTGGTGACAGCGCCACGCGAACCCTAATGATTATGGGCGGCACACTGGTACTTCTGTTAATTGCTTGCGCCAATGTTACCAACCTGATTCTTTCTCGCGCAGCCAAACAACAACGCAATATGGCGATACAGGTCGCGTTGGGCGCACACAAAAAACATATCTTTTTGGCCCTGCTATGTGAAATCGGCCTACTTATGTTAGGGGCTGCATTACTTTCTCTACTTTTAGCCCTGGGATCGACGGAAGTATTAAAGGTGATGGCTACGGAACAGATTCCTCGCATTCAAGAGCTCACCTTAAACTGGCAGACACTGGTTTTTGCACTGTTGTGTGCCTCACTTCTCGCCCTGTTCTTCTCAGCCATAGTCAGTCGACAGGTTAATTACCGCGCACTGAATCAAATGTTGCAGAGCAGCGGCAAAGGCTCCGGTGTACAAATTTCACCACTGATCCGCAAAGTCCTTATCAGCAGCCAAGTGGCGATGACCAGTTTGCTTATCGTCGCCAGCTTGCAGATTTTCCTGCAAGCTAACCGACTGATTAACCAGCCCTTTGGCTTCCCCTTGGACAACGTTCAAGTGATGACTCTGAATATCGGCAATCTTAGGAGCGCCCCCACTGCCGAACGGGAGAGTTACCTGAAGGCCATCAGGCAGAGATTGCTGGAGCACCCTAAAGTACAAAATGCCAGCCTGAGCCTAAACACTCCTATCTCTATCAGCCGGCCACTTTGGACCACATCCCTGAGTCATGATGCCAGCCGACAAAACCCGGTGATGGCCAAGACCACAGTTGTCGACGAAAACTACCTTTCCATTTTGCGTATGCCACTGGTAGCTGGCCGCCATATCAATGCGGCTGAGTTTTCCGATAACAATCACATGATGCTCGTCAACGAAACCCTGGCCAAGCAACTGGAGCCGGATGGAGAAGTATTAGGCAATCGCTACTACTGGCGAGGTGACTTGCCCTACCAAGTGGTCGGTGTAGTACGCAACGCAAGCCTGCCCGGCAAAAAGGAACCCGCCCGCTTATTTGTGCGCGGTATCAACGTGAGCTATCCCCTACTCGTACTTAGACATAAGCCTCACCAACCGCTCAGCACCACAGAGATTAATCGGGAGTTTGCCGAAGTAAACAGGCAGTACAAAGTTTCTGAGCTATTCACCCTGGAGCAGGCGCGAGACCTACTCCTAAGCAATGACCGGGTCTCAGTTTGGGTAACCACCGCCCTGACATTACTGGCACTTAGCCTCGCTGCCATCGGTATCTTTGGAGTGCTCAGTTACAGTGTACAACTGCGGCGTACTGAGCTTGGCGTGCGCATGGCAATCGGCGCCCGCCCAGCGACGATTTTCTATCACACCCTGATCGATAGCCTGATTCCCGTCGTTATCGGTATCGCTGTAGCGACTTTGGTCCTAGTCCCTCTGGCGCTTTGGCTTGAGCAAAGCGAGTTCAGTATTGAAACCAGCCTATGGGGCTGGCTGCTACCACCATTGCTTATTATCGGCCTAACCGCCTCGGTGACCCTGCTTTCAGTATGGAAGATAATCAACAAGCCCGCAATTTACGCCCTGCGTGGCACAGGGTAGTTACTCTTTACGCCAATATCCGACACTGCTTGAGATTGTACTCGCTTCATGCAATCTTTGCTGCGAATACAACGATAAGAAATGGAAGAACCAATGCAGCCTCAACAGTGGTTATCAAGTGGCCAATACTTCAGCTACCAAAATCACCGGTTATTCTATATCGACAGCGATCCAAATAACCTTCAGAAGCCAATACTATTGATGGTTCACGGCTTCCCAACAAGTAGCTATGACTGGCATAAAGTTTGGCCACAACTTACGGAAAATTTCCGGTGTATTGCCATGGATATGCTGGGCTTTGGGTATTCTGACAAACCAAAACAACACCGGTATAGCATCCATGAGCAAGCCGACTTACAAGAAGAGCTTCTACATCGCCTAGAAATCACTTCATTACATCTATTGGCACACGACTACGGCGATACCGTTGCCCAGGAACTGCTCGCTAGAGACAATAGCCGGGAAAAGAAGCTTTTCCGTTCTACGTGCTTACTGAATGGTGGTCTCTTTCCTGAAACGCACAAAGCACGACCCATCCAGAAGTTACTGATTTCCCCATCGGCCCCCTGATCAACTTGCTAGTGAACTATCGTCAATTCTGCCGCAGCTTCAAGGTGCTGTTTGGACCTGCCACCAAGCCCACAGAGACCGAATTGCGTGAACTCTGGCAAATTATCCAGTACAACGGCGGCAAATACCGTTTCCACAAACTGATAAATTACATGCAAGAACGACTCGAATACCGCCAGCGATGGCTGGATGCCCTAAACCAGTACCCTGGCCCACTCCAGCTCATAAATGGCTCATATGACCCGGTTTCAGGCGCACATATGGTAGCCCGGTTCCGCGAACTGATAGAGCGGCCAGCTGGCATCGTAGAACTGGCAAAGGTGGGACACTATCCGCAGTGGGAAGCACCAGAACTTCTCGCATCAACCTACCTAGGGTTTATTGAGAACCATTCAAAAAAGTGGCTCCAATCAGCCTATAACCAAAGGCTAGATTGCCAAAATTCTATCCAAACAATAAAAGGTTGCCGTCAATGAAAGAGTTGCCCCCAGGTATAACCCCCTATAAGAAAACCCCTGAATTCACTGAAAAAGACATCCCTCCAGGACTACTGAAAGATCACAATACCAAGGAGGGAGTATGGGGGAAAATTGTAATCCTCTCCGGATCACTAGAATATACGATTCAAGAGCCTGAAGTGGAGATTGTTGAGTTGAGTCCTAAAAAATTTGGCGTAGTAGAACCAACTATAAGGCACCACATAAAACCGCTAGGGAACGTAAAATTTTATGTTGAGTTCTATCGATAAAAATCATCCAATCCAGCCATCTTGATAGATAGATCTGGTACAGCCCTGCTTCCTCAAGTCAAAGAAGGCAGATAGACACAGGATACATTTCAGCCACCTATATAAAAGGACAAGATCAACTTCAATGATAAGTAACGTGGATAGTTAGACAGATATTCTCAACCAGAATATAAAATAAACCTCAAAAAATCCAAGGGAGTATTTATGTATCGGATTACATTGCTCACTTTATCTTTCCTGATCGTCAATGCTGTAACTGCAAATTCACCAGATGATAAGAAAAGCATAGAGAGGGCTGTACTCGACTATATTGAATCACAACACCAGGTTAAGCCCAAATTAATGGGTAGGGGTTTAGATAAAAAATTAGCCAAAAGAACCTATTGGAAAACTAAGGATGGTTCAGAGTTCATAATGGAGACAGATTATGAAACCATGCTTTGGATAGCCGAAAACTACAATAAGGATGGAGATAAGTTTCCACCTTCCCCTAGAATTGATATAGATATCCTTGATATTGATAATCGAGCTGCATCAGTAAAATTATCTGTAGATGAGTGGATTGACTACATGCACTTATATAAAAATGATAGAGACGAATGGAAGATAATCAACGTTCTCTGGCAATACCATGACAACAATAGACATGTAAGCAAGAAATAAACTGGGGCAATACGGGCCTAAAGCAAATGGACACTTCTGTATATCATGTGATTTCCAAATGCACTCAAGCCCAAGACAGAAAATCACAACTTCCTGCCTCTCAGAAAACTATCAGTTTAAAATCACTACTTGCTGGTTTGGACCCTGGAGCATTTTAACTACAGCTGGTAAATTAAGATATCCGAGGTCACATAATGCTTAAGCAGAATACCAAGATGACAAAGAGATTCATATCATCAGCATTTCTACTTATTGCTCTCGTTGGGTGCGCACACCAGGAAGACACCCTGAATAATGAATTGTGGCCAGGGGATCTAAACATGTATCAACTTAGCTACTCAAATGATCCTCAGCCAGGTAATACCCAATCTCTATACACGCAACCTGAAAATAATGAAAATAAGAACAAGCAAAAGCTTATTTCTGACTCTATAAACTGGCATATAAGAGCTGGATACCTAACATTTATCCTACGATAGCGATATAAAGAAGTAGTATGGGGCTATCAGCCCCATACTTCACCATTAACAGCACAAAAGTAATTGCATGAAAAAGACCCTGATTAAAATTCTAATTTATACTTGCTGTATTACAGTTCATGATTCGCTTGCAGATCACGGAACAGGTATAGATAAGGCATCTGAGAGCCGACACCTACAGGAAAATGAGCATCTAACCCGTTTATTTAACCAGGATCAGATTGCACGCAAGCTTTCACACGACGAAATCGACTGGAATGTACTTAATCATAAAGACAAGAATCGACGTGAAAAAGTACTAAAGATGCTAGCAGAGGGCCGAATTAAGACTTCAAAAGACTTCTACCATGCAGCACTTATTTTCCAGCATGGCAATAATGCGGAAGATATTAGGCTCGCTCACGCACTTACCACCATAGCAGCCACCCTTGCTGAGGACAAAAGCAAGGCAAATTGGTTAAAAGCAGCTACATGGGATCGATTAATGATGAACCTAAACCAACCACAATGGTATGGCACCCAGTTTGTGAAAGACCCATCGGGAAACTGGAGCCTGTATGATATAGATCCTGATATAATCTCTGATCAGCAACGAATAGACTGGTCAGTTCGAGTAATAGAAGAATCGAAGGCTTTAGAGAAATCACTGAACAACACCAAGGAAGGCAAGCATTAATTAAGCTGACCATTTTTCTTATTACGACAAGGGAAGAACTAAGAATAAGCATGATAAGACTAGTTACTACTTTAGACTCCGCAGAGATTGCTGAAATCTACAATTACTATATAGAAAGTACTTTTATTACTTTTGAGACCGAGCCTGTTTCAACTGAAATTATCACCAACAGGATCGAAGAATGCTCCAGAAACAAACTCCCCTGGCTTGTCGCAGAATATGAAGGTCGCATAGTTGGCTATTGTTATGCCAGTAAATGGAAGGGGCGCTGTGCATATCAGCACTCAGTAGAAGCTACCGTATATTTAGATACAAATTCAATATCCAAAGGCTGGGGTTCGAAGCTTTACGCAGAATTATTAAAGCAGTTGATACAGCTTGATGTTCATGCAGTTATCTGCGGTATAGCACTACCCAATGCAAGTAGCATCGCACTTCATGAGAAATTTGGCATGAAGAAAGTCGCTCATTTTAAGGAAGTGGGATACAAGTTTGGGCAGTGGGTGGATGTTGGTTATTGGCAATGCTTACTTTCCTCAGGAAAATAATTAAGATATATAACCATTCGATTACGATAACCACGTATTAGATATATACTTTTACACTAGATTTCGCCATAAGAAGGAAGTCAAATGATTTTTTCAACTACGGAAACAGTACCAGGGAAGGAGATCTCAGAGGTGCTGGATATCGTCACAGGTAATGTTGTTCAGTCAAAACATATCGGTCGTGACTTAATGGCAGGGATCAAGAGTATTGTCGGTGGAGAGATCCGCGGCTATACCGAAATGCTGACCGAAGCGAGAAAAAAGCTTTTCAAAGACTGAGCGATAGCGCAACACAGAAAGGTGCTGACGCCGTAGTGGGTATTCGCTTTACTACAAGTGCTATTATGGACGGCTCCTCAGAGATCCTGGTTTTTGGTACAGCAGTTAAGTTAAAAAGATAGGCTGTTGGCATCAAAAAATTTGAACAATTTCCCTGTATAGACTTAACCCAAGCTAGAAGCTGCTACTTATTTACACGACTAAAGCTCTACCGCAAACTGCCCCAACTTTCTCCGCACCGCCGGCAAAGAGTTAGCGGCAGCTATAAGGGCCCTGAATTCAAATCTTGCCTTAAGGGATTGCCCAGTGACTATTTTGCGGCCATGCTCGGTAATGTCAATAACCTTCTTGTCCTCCCTGTGACGCAATTCTGAGTACCCAGTGAGCCGCCCTGCTACAACCCGCGCTGCTAGCTCAGCAGCATCGGCAATCCCCAAGTTCATACCGCGGCCGCCTACAGGAGAATGACAGTGGGCGGCATCTCCAGCAAGATGTATTCTGCCTTTCGAGTAGGTCTCAGCCTGGCGAACAGAAATATTAAAGGTTCCCTGACGACGAACCCTCTTGATATCCAATGCCATTGGGAAAGCCCCTATGGCATCGTCACAGCTTGCCACCAAACGATGGCGCCCCTCCCCTAAAGGCACTGCAACAGCTACCACTCCGGACTCCATTTTTACCAATGTGAACTTTCTTTTGGGGGCCAACCATCGGTATCGACATCGGCAATCGACCATTCTTCCTCCAGGTCAAACCCAGGATAATTAATACCTGCAGCCTCACGAACAGTGCTGTGGATACCATCCGCTCCAATCACAAGATCGAAACGCGCCTCCTCACCCGCATTAAACTGGGCTACCACTCCGCCTTCAGATTCAGTAAGAAATGTAAGCTCTTTCTGATATTCGACCTCAACACCCATACCTGATAGTACCTGGGCCATAAGGGATTCGGTCCTGTCTTGAGGCAATCCGAGAATAGTGGGGAAATAGGTGCGATCGGAGTGAAGGGGGAATTCAAGCGCTAGTCGCGTATCCAGATAGATACAGGCAGCTTGAACAGCAATACCTTCAGCTATCAATTTCTCTGAAACGCCTGACTTCGAAAGCAATTCAAGACTGCGGGAAGTAATACCCACAGCCCTACTTAGAGTGGATGCGCTGTCCCGACGGTCAATAATCCTTGGTGACAAACCAAGGCGGGTAAGCTCAATGGCAGCGGTAAGACCAGTAGGTCCCGCCCCAACAACCAATACTTTCACAAGCCACCTCGAATAACTTCACTATCAGGCCACTGCTATCTGCGTAAAGTATAAACATGAACTCTCGGTTTCACCCCTATACATAAAGCTCAGGTGGTTATCGATACAAAGGGCACACTTCATCAATGAAAGGAGTAATTATGCCCCCTTACAACTAAAAAGAGTGCTGAAATCAGGAAGCTTTAGCTACTAAATCCTGGACATTATCATAACCACCCCGTGATATGTAGCGACTAATACGAACCGAGCACTGCAGAAATAAATTATTTATTCATTTTAATATTTGATTAATTATATCTTAAATTAATAAAAAAATTATAAAGATATAGACCGCCAACCCACAGGATAAACCCTCCCCTTAGATGCAGCTAGATGCAGCAAATCCACCTAAAAAGAAAGAATCAGCAAGCCCCTTAAACCATCACTTTCCACAGAAATATCACATAAATATGTAGCCTAAGACGCAAAAGAATATTAAACTCAACTTCATAAAACTGCAAAAAAGCAACAATCTGAAAAAACAGAAAACCACCATGATTGACCGAAGACTATTTATTAAGATTAGCAGCCTTTTACTTGCAGCCCCGCTATTCGCAAAAAAATCATTAGCCATGCAGGACTTAACCTTCAGCTCGCTGCACATGCCAGATGAAAGCGATCAACACAAGAGAACATGGATGGCTTTTGTTGCCAATGATTATATTTGGTCACATAAGCAAATTCCTGAGGTAAAAAGGAATCTGGCATTAATTGCAAATACAATTGCCAAATATGAGCCCGTATCTCTCCTGGTGAGCAGAAAAAATTTACATGAAGCAGAAGAGTTACTGGATATAGATAATTCAAATTTTAAAATCGAGCTTCATACTTTTGAAGTCGATGATCTATGGCTTCGTGACACGGCCCCTATCTTTGTAAGATCCACCTATGGGGAGAAAATTGCACTGAATTTCAATTTCAATGGTTGGGGCAACAAACAGGAACACTCGTTAGACAAACAAGTCGCCAGGTATATTGCCAATACATCTGGAGCAATCCATGAGAGAGCCAACATTGTACTAGAGGGTGGGTGCTTTGAAGTTGATGGAAATGGCACAGCGATTATGACTGAGAGCTGCATCCTCAATAAAAACCGTAATCCAGGATGGTCAAAAATAGATATTGAAAAGGAACTCAAGGCACTGCTCGGATTACGTAAAATTATTTGGCTCAAAGGCATTAAGGGAATGGATATCACAGACGGCCATACCGATTTTTACGCACGTTTTATCAAACCTGGGGAAGTTATAGTCAGCAGGGATAATTATCAATCCTCCTATGACTATGAGGTTACTCGCGAAAATATCAACACATTAAGCAATAGTGTCGACGCAAATGGAAATCCGCTAAACCTACACGTCCTGGATACACCAGAAATTATTAATGAGAGATTTGGTACTAAAGACTTTGCCGCAGGCTATATTGGTTACTATGTTTGTAACGGCGCAATAATTGCTCAAAAATTTGGCGATAGAAATGCAGATGAGAAAGCCAGAGCTGTTTTGCAAAGCGCCTTCCCCAATCATATAATTGAGCAAATAGCAATTGATGGAATTGCTTCAGGTGGAGGCAGCGTCCACTGTTCTACACAGCAAGAGATTATTGTTTGATTCTGCTTTTCTTTAAAAATTTTCTGCATCACTTGCAAAACTTTCCATAAGTACCCAGAAAATTATTGGGTTATTTCTGGGAACCCTGGGTGCAGCCTGGATAGGCTTCAAGAGAAATATGGCTGCATTAACACTGGACCTAAACCGGGGGCGAGCTGGATCTTCTTATCAGGTGCAATTTCACTTAGCCTGTATAACCCACTGGTTAAGCTGGTTCACTCTGATGAACCTACAGAGGTCATGGCCTATTGGGTAATTTTATTCGGTGCACTCTGGTTATTGTTTTTTACCCTCCCCCTCTTAGGCACCATAAACTGGCAAAATACATCTTTTCAACTCAATGGCAGCTTACTTTATTTAGCGCTATTCACCACACTAATGAGTTTCTTTCTGCTGCAGTTCGACACGGTAAAAATTGGTCCCACCAAGGTAGCCGCTTATGGATTCTTGAACCCGATTTTTGTACTGGCACTAACCCTGCTTCTGGAAATGTCAGAATTCAGTAGTTCCTTTTTCCAAGCATTATTCTGGTCTTCTTGGCTATGTTATTTATTCAGGCAGAAAAGACAGCATAAAAGGCACCCCAAATATTGAACTACAGATCACTGCTGTACCCTCTTAACCCTCCCCTTACCCACACTGCAGGAGGAGTGATAGATCTAATTCACAGGCTTCTCAATCTCATAAATTGCATCAGATATATCTTCCAGTTTTGAAGACACAATAGCCAGTGCATCATGCAGCCCTTGATTGTAGAAGCCAGCCCCCATCTCCCTTGCAAGAAAATCGATCAAGAACTCCACCTCAAAGCCACCAGCTTCGAGATCAAACTCCTCAGAAAGGTATTTCCTTATCTTCTCCACCAATACAGATTTACGTTCTTTTTCAAGTACAATTTCTGGCATAAGAATAACCCTGTCATTACTTCATTTTTACCCGGAAAAGCTATTAAACATATACTGGGATATATTAGTAAACAAAGACTACGATGACTTCCATAGGTATACAAGACAGAATGAAAAAATCCGAGCAGCCCAAGGCTGCTCGGATTTGAGTGACCCTTATTGGGAACTTTACTTAAAAATTGTAGTTGAAACGTACTCCGTAGCTCACAGGTGTGGAGAATGGACCGGATACCAGGCCATCACTTCCATCTGCGTAGTACGGAACAATTTCATCGGTAATATTGTTACCATAAGCTTCAACATTCCACTGATCATCTGGGCTTGCATACTTGATGGACGCATTGATCATCCAGAAAGAATCTCGGCCATCATCATAAGCCGAAGTATCACCAGCCGGGAAATCATGCTTATCAACATTCCAATAAGTCAGGTAAGACTCATCCTCCCAGTGAATGCCGATAAACGGAATAATTGCACCGCCGTGGGCCAGCTCAAAAGTGTGATCGTAATTGATAGTGAAGCTGAACTCCGGTGATACCGGCAACTCATTATCCTTCAAATTTCTGAAGAGTCCTTCATTAGTATTGTCATGAGCTAAACCATAATCCGAAAGTTCAAACAACGCTTGGTTGTTGAAATTCCAGCGGTTCCAAAAATCAGAGGTGATTTCTGTTTGTATCCAGGTAGCAAAACCACTGATTCGGCCATTCGGATAGGGAGCCCAGTCAAACTCTAACTCTAACCCCATAATTTCTGCGCTAGCAGCATTCTTGGTAAGGTAAATAACAACGGGCTCGGTCGTAATTTCACCGGCATTCTCACCTTCTCGCTCTACCGCATAGTACGAGTACGCGGTATCAGGTGCAGCTAGCTGCATATCCTTATAGTCGGAGAAAAAGAAGGTACTGGCCAGATTTAGGCGTCCATCCAAGAAGGTACCTTTTGCTCCTAGCTCCCAAGTAATGACCTTCTCCTCATCATAGCTAGTGTCAATTACCTGTTGAACAACCCGATTTCCTTCATCATCGTAGATGTACTCAGCCGTACCCGGGTCTTGCTCATATTGGATGACAACGTCACCCAAACCTCCGGATTTAAATCCACTTGCAACATATGCATACAGCATGACGTCATCTGTCAGGTCATAATCAAGACCAATTCGGAAGTCTGATGAATCCCAGCTCTTGCTGACATCATTGTAAGTATCGATTGTATAAATTGAACTATCGGCGAAGTGACTAATAGAAAAGCTATTAAAGGTGTCCTGTAAATAGGCAGGGAAGCAACCATACACTTCATCTGATCCAGTGGACCAGTCACGAGTACAGCTCAGGTTATTACCACCTTCATCACTCTTCTTATCTTCAGTATAGCGACCACCAAGAGTCAGGTGCAGGGTATCAGTAAGGTCATAGGTAGCCTGAGCAAATACCGCGCTGGCCTCTACAGTTCTGTCTGGCTGTCTCCAAAATACGGCATTATCTAATGAGGCCAGGAAGTAGCCATTCAGATCAGTGGTCTCATGGAAATAAAACAAACCTGTAATCCACTGTAGGGGACCATCACCTGTAGATTGCAGCTGCAACTCATGGGAGTAGGAGGTATTTTCTGAGTCTGTAATGCTCATACTCATATCCCAGGTATTGCGACCAGCATCAATATCAATCAGATTACTTCGTTCCTGAACTGCATATCCGGTGTTATACACAAAGGCCATTGTATCGCTGAGATCCCAGCGGAAGTTAGAACGGAATGAAGTCATGGTGAGATCAAGTTCACCTGGTACATTCACCGCTACGGTGTACTCATCAGCACCGGAGCCGTAGTAGGTTTCACAAGTTGTTCCATCTTCGCGCTGCTCAGCCTTTTCACAGTCGATAGTGTTGATGCCGCCTGCACTACTATCCTGATAGTGTTCCGCTACGGCATACCAAGAAATATCGTCAGTCGGTTCCCATAACGCACCTATACGCACCGCTTGCTGATCAACATTCCCATAAAAATCTTCAGCATCCGCCCTGACCAGCTGATAGTCTGTGGCTCCTTCAGCGTTATTCGCCTGAATAAAAGTTGTGATTGCGTTATCAGCTAATACACCCGCACCTACAGAGTCAGCATCAATATAGCGATTATCCCACTGGTTAACGTCATAAAACCCGGTAAGGTAGGAATCCCGTGTCTCATCCATAAAGGACGCACGAAGAGCAAAGGTGTCTGAAACTGGAATATTGATAACACCTTTTACCAGCTCTTGATTCCAGCGACCGAACTCAACTCCAACTGAACCTTCGAACTCATTAATTACCGGTCTTTTTGAAATAACATTAATGGCACCAACGGTAGAGTTACGCCCATAAAGGGTGCCCTGCGGCCCACGCATGGCTTCAACCCTTTCGGAGTCAAACATCATTGCCATAGCAGACTGGGGGCGTGATGAGTAAATACCATCGAAGTGCAAACCAACAGCTGGGTCACCAAACTCAGTGGTGTTAGTAGAGCGCACGCCCCGCATAGAAATTACAGGGGAGGACTGGGAGGCATCATAGCCAATATCCACATTGGGGATAGTGTTGCCCAAATCCTTTACGTTCTTTACCCCTTGTCGATCCAGCTCTTCTTGAGTAAATGCACTGATCGCTACCGGGGTTTCCATCAGGTTGGTTTCGCGCTTGGTTGCGGTAACCGTTACTTCTTCTAGTACCCAATCATCATCCTGTTGGCTTTCTTCCTGAGCCCAAGCCGACACTACCGCAACATTTGCCATTGCAATCGCAAGGGTAAGTGGTTTTTTAATTCTCATTGATGTCTCTCCAATCTGCTGTAAAAGGAAAGCCAAATTTGATTGTTATACGTGGCTAACCCTAAAGGCCGTCGGCTATACGGCGACCAGATTAAAATCTCAGAAAGGAGAGCTCTGTGAAACCAAGATACGACGGGAGGGATCGCGATTAGGACAAATCGGACCAATCTGCGTTAAGCCAGGATATCAGC
Organism: Microbulbifer sp. MLAF003; assembly: GCF_030012965.1. Taxonomy (NCBI): domain Bacteria; kingdom Pseudomonadati; phylum Pseudomonadota; class Gammaproteobacteria; order Cellvibrionales; family Microbulbiferaceae; genus Microbulbifer; species Microbulbifer sp. MLAF003. Next base: position 2,184,911 of record NZ_CP120232.1, on the reverse strand, counting down.
CAACTACTTAAATATTTGGAGGAATGGAAGCAGACTCTAGAAATATTTTTTTATTTTACATAAATTAAGGAGACAAATTCCCACAGAAAGCCGTGAAATTTTTTACATCAGCCAGAGAAAAAAATGTCTTGGCTTCAGAGCAAGCTTATTCAATTGGAAAAAGCACTTATTAAATAACTAGAAGCAAAGGAGATAAGAAGTGAAAAATAGCGGGAACCTTACAGGGCCCCCGCCAAAGTAACGCCAATTAACCCTAGAAACTATCGCCAGGCACCCTTACCCACCCCTCCATCAGGATCCGGGCACTGCGACTCATAATGGCTTTGGTGGCAACCCACTGGCCATCAACAACTTTCGCATGGGCTCCAACCCGCAATGTGCCTGAAGGATGGCCAAAGCAGACGGAACTGCGCTCACCACCACCAGCGGCAAGATTCACCAAAGTACCAGGAATAGCCGCAGCTGTGCCGATAGCTACCGCTGCCGTGCCCATCATGGCATGGTGCAGTTTGCCCATCGAGAGCGCACGCACAAGCAAATCAATATCTTGCGCCGCTACCTTTTTTCCACTGGAGGCGATGTAGCCCTGCGGCTTGGCGACAAAGGCAATCTTCGGCGTGTGCTGCCGGGCCGCGGCTTCCTCCACCGAAGAAATCAGGCCCATCTTCACTGCACCGTAGGCGCGGATGGTCTCGAACATGGCGAGCGCCTTGCCATCGCCATTAATGGCATCCTGCAACTCAGTGCCGCTATAGCCAATGTCTTCCGCATTGACGAAGATCGTGGGGATACCGGCATTGATCATGGTCGCCTTCAGCATACCAATCCCGGGCACGTCCAGATCATCGACGGGGTTACCGGTGGGAAGCATGGCACCCTCGCCGTCCGAGGGATCCATAAACTCAATTTCTACTTCGGCTGCCGGGAAAGTTACGCCATCCAGCTCGAAATCCCCGGTTTCCTGCACTTCACCATTGGTAATAGGCACATGGGCGATAATGGTTTGGCCAATATTGGCCTGCCAAATGCGCACTGTACAAATACCATTCTCTGGAATCCGCGCAGCATCCACAAAGCCGCTATTAATCGCAAAGGCTCCAACAGCCGCAGTGAGATTACCGCAGTTGCCGCTCCAATCGACCATGGGCTTATCGATGGAAACCTGGCCAAACAGGTAGTTCACATCGTGATTGGGCTTATCACAGGCAGACAGGATCACCGTTTTGCTGGTGCTCGAAGTGGCGCCACCCATACCATCGGTTTGCTTACCGTAGGGGTCCGGACTGCCGATTACCCGCAACAGTAAATTATCACGGGCCTCTCCTGGAACCTGCGCAACTTCGGGTAGATCCTGTAAACGGAAGAAAACACCCTTGCTGGTTCCCCCGCGCATATAAGTCGCGGGGATTTTTACTTGAGGAATAAACTTCATAACTCAGGCCGTCGCTTCTGCTTCGAGGAAATCTTTAGCAAAGCGCTGCAAAACACCCCCAGCCTCATAAATGGAAACCTCTTCTGCGGTATCCAGGCGGCATGTAACTGGAGCCTCAACTGTCTCACCGTTGGCGCGGTGGATCAGCAAGGTCAGCGTGGCATGGGGAGTGCGCCCACCAACCACATCGAAAGTTTCAGTACCGTCGATACCCAGGGTTTCACGGGTAGTGCCCGGCTTAAACTCCAGCGGCAACACGCCCATGCCAATCAGGTTGGTGCGGTGAATACGCTCGAAGCCTTCGGCAACAATCGCCTCCACGCCGGCCAGGCGCACACCTTTCGCAGCCCAGTCACGGGAAGAGCCCTGCCCGTAATCAGCGCCTGCAATGATAATCAGCGGCTGCTTGCGATCCATATAAGTCTCGATCGCCTCCCACATACGGGTAACCTGCCCTTCCGGCTCGACACGAGCCAGAGAGCCCTGGCGAATCTCGCCCTTATCATTGCGTACCATTTCGTTGAGCAGCTTCGGGTTGGCGAAAGTTGCACGCTGGGCAGTGAGGTGGTCACCACGGTGGGTTGCGTAGGAGTTAAAGTCCTCTTCCGGCAATCCCATCTTCGCCAGGTATTCACCGGCAGCACTGCTGGCCAGAATGGCATTGGAGGGAGACAAGTGGTCGGTAGTGATATTGTCACCCAGCAACGCCAGCGGGCGCATGCCCTTCAAGCTGCGCTCGCCTGCCAGGGCACCTTCCCAATAAGGTGGACGGCGAATATAGGTGCTCGTTGGACGCCAGTCATAGAGTGCGTGACCCTGCTCTTCTGCGGCATCCCGCTCTTCAAACATGGGAATATACACATCGCGGAACTGCTGCGGTTTCACGCTCTGACGTACGATCGCATCGATCTCTTCGTCGCTGGGCCAGATGTCTTTCAGGGTAATCGGGTTGCCATCGGCATCGTATCCCAGCGCATCTTTTTCGATGTCGAAACGGATGGTACCGGCAATAGCGTAGGCAACGACCAGCGGAGGTGAAGCCAGGAAAGCCTGCTTGGCATAGGGGTGAATACGACCGTCGAAGTTGCGGTTGCCAGACAGGACTGCAGTAGCATACAGATCGCGGTCGATCACTTCCTGCTGGATTTTCGGATCCAGGGCGCCGCTCATGCCATTACAGGTGGTACAGGCGAAAGCCACTACGCCGAAGCCCATCTGCTCCAGATCCGGTAGCAGGTCGGCCTCTTCCAGATACATTTTTACCGTTTTGGAGCCCGGTGCCAGGGAGGATTTCACCCAGGGTTTGCGGGTCAGACCGAGCTTGTTGGCATTGCGGGCAATCAGGCCTGCGGCAATCATATTGCGCGGGTTACTGGTATTGGTGCAGCTGGTAATCGCGGCAATAATCACAGCACCATCGGGCATCTCACCGGCTTTCTCTTCCCAGGCTTTAGCGATACCGCGATTGGCCAGTTCCGAGGCCGGCAGCAGCGCGTGGGGGTTGGAAGGGCCAGCAAGGTTGCGACCCACTGTGTCCAGATCGAACTCCAGCACGCGCTCGTATTCGGCATCCTTCAAGGTGTCGGACCAGAGGCCCGTTTCCTTGGCAAACTTCTCTACCAGGGCTACCTGCTCATCATCGCGGCCGGTGAGCTTGAGGTAGTCGATGGTCTGCTCATCGATAGAGAACATGGCCGCAGTAGCGCCATACTCCGGAGTCATATTGGAAATAGTGGCGCGATCGCCCAGGGTCAGGTTGGAAGCCCCTTCGCCGTAGAACTCCAGGTAGGCACCAACCACGCGCTCGCGGCGCAGGAATTCAGTGAGAGCCAATACCAAATCGGTACCGGTAATACCTGGCTGCAACTTTCCGGTGAGTTCCACCCCAACAATATTCGGCAGACGCATATAAGAGGCGCGGCCGAGCATCACACTCTCAGCTTCCAGACCGCCAACGCCCACAGAAATCACACCCAGGGCATCTACCATCGGTGTGTGGCTATCAGTGCCGACACAGGTATCCGGGAAAGCTACGCCCTCGCGCACCTGCACCACCGGAGACATTTTCTCCAGATTGATCTGGTGCATGATGCCGTTACCGGGGGGAATCACATCGACGTTTTCAAATGCGGTTTTGGTCCAGTTGATAAAGTGGAAGCGATCTTCGTTGCGGCGTTCTTCTACCGCACGGTTTTTTTCAAAAGCATCCTTCTCAAATCCGGGGTGCTCTACCGCGAGGGAGTGATCCACAATCAACTGGGTGGGAACAACTGGATTTACCTTGGCGGGATCACCGCCTTTATCGGCAATGGCATCGCGCAGACCGGCGAGGTCTACCAGTGCGGTTTGACCAAGAATATCGTGGCATACAACCCGGGCTGGAAACCATGGGAAGTCCAATTCGCGCTTGCGTTCGATAATCTGTTTCAGGGAGTCGGACAGTTTTTCCGGCTCGCAGCGACGCACCAGGTTTTCCGCCAGAATACGTGAGGTATACGGCAGTTTGGCATAGGCTCCGGGCTGGATCGCGTCAACGGCGGCGCGGGTATCGAAATAATCGAGGTCGGTACCGGGCAGTGATTTGCGGTAATCAGTATTCATAGCTAGGTAAATCAGTCGAATCTTTTTTAAAATCGTGTCTCTTCTGAGAATGGCTTCAGGCCACCAATCACTGGTAACCTGAAACCTGCACACTGGGTGTGCTTCACTTCAATAATGAAATGAAAATTAACCACGCTCGGCGATTGGAGTGACTGTACGAGGCTCAACACCTACGTACTCTGCACTCGGGCGAATAATGCGATTGTCAGCGCGCTGTTCAAATACATGTGCAGCCCAGCCAGTAACGCGGGACATTACAAAAATCGGTGTGAACAACTTTGTGGGAATCCCCATAAAGTGATACGCGGAAGCGTGGAAGAAGTCTGCATTGCAGAATAATTTTTTCTCGCGCCACATCACTTCTTCACAACGGACTGATACTGGGTAAAGCACAGTATCACCCACATCTTCAGCCAGCTTTTCAGACCAGGCCTTGATGATCACATTGCGCGGATCGGACTCGCGATAAATAGCGTGCCCAAAGCCCATAATTTTTTCTTTACGCTCCAGCATTCCCAGCAGTTCTTTTTCTGCCTCATCCGGGCTGGAGAAACGCTCGATCATTTCCATCGCCGCTTCATTAGCACCACCGTGCAAGGGCCCGCGCAGGGTACCGATCGCTCCAGTAATACAGCTAAACAGGTCAGACAGAGTGGATGCACAAACACGTGCGGTAAAAGTAGATGCGTTGAACTCGTGCTCTGCATACAGGATCAGGGAAACGTTCATAACCTGCTCATGCAGCGCGTTAGGTTTTTCGCCACGCAGCATATGCAGGAAGTGACCGCCGATGCTGTCATCATCGGTTTCAGTTTCAATACGCACATTGTCGTGGGTGAAACGGTACCAATAGCAAATAATGGATGGGAAAGCGGCCAACAGGCGGTTGGCTTTCTCCAGTTGCTGCGCGAAAGACTCTTCAACTTCCAGGTTACCCAGCATGGAGCAACCGGTACGCATGACATCCATCGGGTGGGCATCAGCGGGGATGCGCTCAAGAACTTCTTTCAGCGCTTGCGGCAGGCCGCGCATGCTTTTCAACACCGCCTTGTACTCAGCAAGCTGACCGCTAGTAGGTAACTCTCCGTAGAAAATCAGGTAGGCCACTTCTTCAAACTGACAGTGCTCAGCCAGATCTTTGATATCGTAACCACGGTAAGTTAGGCCGGAACCGGATTTGCCCACTGTAGACAGTGCAGTTTTACCCGCAACCTGGCCGCGCAGACCGGCACCACCCAATGCTTTCTCTACCATCTTCTTATCTCCCCTTTTTAAATACGCAGTTTCTTTATTCGTTGAGTAAATACCACGCTGGTATCTACTCGAAACGAAAATCCGTTACTTCTTGAACAGCTCGTCGAGTTTCTGCTCAAACACGTGATAATTGAGGTAGTCGTACAGCTCCTCACGGGTTTGCATGGTATCCACAACCGCTTTTTGGTCGCCATTTTGCAGAATGCTGGTGTACACATTTTCCGCAGCACGATTCATAGCGCGGAACGCCGACAACGGATACAGTACGATATCTGCACCGGCGTCACCCAACTCTTTGGTGTTATACAGTTCGGTTTTACCAAACTCGGTAATATTTGCCAAAATCGGCACGTTCAATGCCTCTTTAAACGCTCTGTAGTGCTCTAATTCAGTGACTGCTTCAGCAAAGATACCGTCGGCACCGGCCTCAATGCATGCCTGGGCACGCTCAATGGCCGCATCCAGCCCTTCCTGAGCAAAGGCATCGGTGCGGGCCATAATAAAGAAGTTATCATCGGTACGGGCATCTACTGCAGCCTTGATACGATCCACCATTTCCTGCTTGGAAACGATTTCCTTATTTGGGCGATGGCCGCAACGCTTTTGTGCAACCTGATCTTCAATATGCACTGCACCTGCGCCTGCACGAATCATCTCTTTAATGGTGCGAGCGATATTGAAAGCACCGCCCCAACCAGTATCTATATCTACCAACAGCGGCAGGTCACTGGCAGCGGTAATACGGCGAACATCCTCGAGTACATTGTCGAGGCTCGTCATACCCAGGTCGGGCAGACCATAGGAGGCGTTGGCAACACCTGCACCGGAAAGGTAAATTGCCTTGTGGCCAATACGTTCGGCCATGATCGCGGAATACGCATTAATGGTACCGACTACCTGTAACGGTGAATTTTCTGCAAGTGCGGTGCGAAAACGCGCGCCGGCGGAAGGCTTTTTGCTCATACTCTACCTCAGTTTATTTTCAATATTCTGCCTGGAAGCGCGGATATGCCGGCGCATTAATAACTCTGCCAGCTCCCCATCCCCCGCTTCTATGGCTTCGATGATATGGCTGTGTTCGCGAAACGCACGCTGGGCCCTGGGACTAGCCATACCCAACTGGTAGCGATACATACGAACACGGTAGTAAAGACGATTGCATAGCGTGTCGATCAGTAAATCATTTTTGGACGCCTGCACTATGCGAAAATGAAAGTCGAAATCCCCTTCCGGTTGGAAATAGGCCTTGCCAGCCTGCAGCTCCTCCTGTTGCTCGTGGCCCGCAAGCATTCCGCGCAAAGCCACCAAGTCCTCGTCACTGCGCTGTTCAGCTGCCAGCCTACAGGCCATGCCCTCAAGGGCTTCACGCACCTCATAGAGCTCCAATAGGCCCCGCTCACTCAGCTCGACCACACGGGCGCCCACATTCACTCTGCGCTCCAACAAACCCAGGGACTCCAGGCGCATTAGAGCCTCGCGCAGGCTCCCCGGCTTGCATTGAAACGCCGGGCAAGCTCAGGCTCACTAATTTTGCTGCCCGCAGCGATGCGCCCCTCTACAATCTCACCGCGCAGTGTCAAAAAAAGACGCTCAGCCAGACTCTGATGGGCTTCACGTATCGGGACGTTCATACCAATAGTAGCCATTTGCCCTTAACATTGTCGACAATCTTAAAATCCCGCAGACCTTAAAACACTACGACCTGAGCGTCAACTAATGTACTTAAGACAGATTGTTGACAATTTGAAGTGAAGAATGACTTTTGCGGCAGCAGTAGTCTTGCAACACCGAAGTGGGCATAATAGCGCCCGCGCCAGATACGCCATGCTCCACTACCGGGGGCGCTCTATGCTTATCTGGGGTGGGAAAAAATCCCTAGCAAGAATTTCCAAACCCCGGTACAGCGCTCATTTAAAAAGGCTGCCAGCACCCAGGTTTCAGACAGAGTTATGCCGAAGAGTATTATCAGGCGATGGCTGCCAAGCCCCGAAGAAATCCGAGCCAAGAACGGGCTCAAGTTTCTGGGGACTCTTCTCCACGATCCCAACCTATTTCATCTGAATAGGCACTCGGTTTCAGTTGCATTCGCAGTTGGCGTATTTACCAGCTTCTTGCCCTTGCCCGGACAGATGATTATTGCCGCACTGTTAGCCCTATGGCTGCGCTGCAATTTGCCGCTATCGATAATTCTGGTGTGGATTAGCAATCCTCTCACCATGCCGGCTATCTTCTACAGCACCTATAAACTGGGTGCCTGGATTCTGGGCACCCCACCAGTGGACTTTGATATCGAGCTATCCTGGGAGTGGCTCACGGAAGAAGTAGGAAAGATTTGGATGCCGCTATTTTTCGGCTCACTATTGGCGGGTATTTTCTTTGCTACCCTGGCCTATTTTTCTATGCGCGCCCTTTGGCGCTGGCACGTGGTAAAACGCTGGAAACTGCGCCTGGAACGGCGCTCCGCTGTCAGCTAGCACCCCTACGGCAAAACTGCCTGACACTCCATAAAGCCCCTGCGCCCACACCAACAGCTACTAGCGCGGGTAGAGAGTAGTCGGTAGCGATACCCAGCCCCAGTGCAGCAAGAGCCCCAAACAGGAAAGCTATGGTTGCCGCCTTTGCACGATCTCCGCTGGCAGAAAGTGCAACGACCCAAATAACCGCAAGGGCAGAAAGGGCGGCTCCCATACTCACCAACCAGAGAGGGTGCATCTCCCACACCTCCGCATAACAGACGGAACCTTCACGCAAGCCAGGTGGACAGAAGGTTTTCACCCGCCACTCATCAAACCACAAAGTACCGAACAATACTGCTACCCACGCTGTGGCCGCCAAAGGAACAGGTAATAATTTACGCATCACTCCGGCAACGCTTCTCACACTTGGGCCCTCTACTCATTGCGTAACGCCGCGGCTGGCTGCACACGGCTAGCCTGCAACGCAGGGTAGAGAGTAGCCAGGAGACTGAGCAGGAACCCTGCACCTACGACTAACGCTACATCTGCCCAGGATAATTCCGAGGGCAGGTAGTCCACCGGATAGACATCAGACTTGAGGAACTGGATACCAAAGAGTGACTCAAGGCCCGCCACCAGGTCTGTCACTGTGAGCGAACCCAAGACCCCAAGGGCACCGCCAACTAGAGCCCCGACCAGGCCGACTAATGCGCCCTGGCTAACAAAAGTGAGCAGGATCTGGCGGGTGCTGGCACCCATGGTACGCAGAATGGCGATATCCGTGTGCTTATCTATCACCACCATTACCAGTGTGGAAACCACATTGAAGGCAGCGATGGCAATTATCAGCAAGACCAGCAGCCCCACCAGATTGCGGGACATCTGGATCGCCTGGTAAAGATTGCCATGGGTTCGACTCCAGTCCGTGCCATAGAAACCCTCCCTGGGCAGCTCCTGCAGCAGTCGGCGCATAATCCAATTGGCCTCCAGCATCTCTGTAACGCGCAACTGCACCCCTGCTCCGCCCTTACTGCCTGCCAGTGCCTTGGCCTGGTCCCAAGAGACCAGAGCCAGCGTTTGGTCAAGGGCGGTTCCAGAGTGAAACACCTCCGCAACCCTAAAACCAGCCACCCTGGCAGCACGGCGACCACCAGAGGCCGCATCGTTGTTTGGCACAATCAGGGAGAGGTAATCGCCCTTTTCCACCCCTAGCTTCTCGGCGATACCACGCCCGAGCACTACGCCGGGCTCAACAGTATTAAGCATTGCCGGAAATGCCTCGGGGCTCAGAAACTCGCTGATATTCGAAACTTCAACAATGGTTTCCGGGTTAACCCCCTGGACCAGCAGTGGTGTTACCTCGGCGCCACGCCGAGCTAGTGCGTTTACCTGCCAAACCTCAGCCGCAGACAATACCTGAGCATCGGCAGCCAGCTTTTTTCGCATCGCTGCCCAATCTACCTCGGAGCTGGCGTTGTAAATGGTTGCATGGGGCATAATGCCGAGAATTCTGTCGCGCAGCTCACGATCGAAACCGTTCATCACCGACATCACCACAATCATCAGAGCGACGCCGAGGACTAGGCCGATCATCGACAAGCCGGAAATAAAGGAAACCAGTCCGGCGGAGTCATCACTTCGCCGCTGGGCGCCGGCATAACGCAGGCCAATAAATGCGGGAAGCGGCTTAAACATGGTCACCCTGATGCCAGTCGCTGAGAAGTTCGCCATCTATCAAGTGCAAACAGCGATCCAGTGCTGCAGCAAGGTCCGGGTCATGGGTAACGATTACAAAACTGATACCCATATCCTGGTTGAGTTGATCCATCAGCCTGTGAATTTCCTGGGCTGTTGCCCTATCCAGGTTGCCAGTAGGCTCGTCCATTAACACGCAGGCTGGACGGGTAACCAGCGCACGCGCGATAGCCACACGCTGGCGCTCACCACCGGAAAGCTGCGAGGGCTTATGGCCAATTCGCTCGCCTAGACCCACTGCCTCCAACATGGCTTTTGCCTCGGCACGGGCATCCGCCACACTGTGCTTTCCAATCAGCAATGGCATAGCCACATTTTCCAGGGCGGTGAATTCATTAAGAAGATGGTGAAACTGGTAGACGAAGCCAAGACTGGTATTGCGCAGCCAGCCGCGTTCATTGGCATTCAAGTCCGCCAGATTTTGGCCCGCCACCCGCACTTCGCCAGAGCTTGGCGTATCCAGGCCGCCCAACAGATTGAGCAGAGTGGATTTACCAGACCCGGAAGCACCAACAATTGCCAGCTTTTCGCCACGCTTCACTTCCAGCTCAACACCTCGCAAGACCGCGAGATCCCTACCCCCCTGTCGGTAGCTCTTGCACAGCTTATGACAGGCCAGCACGGCATCATGGGTATCCAGTGCCGGACGAGCTTGCTCGGTATCTATTTCCACTCGGCTATTCATCAATCTATTCGTCGTCTCTCAATTCGTATAAATCATGTCAACAATCATTACTAATCAATTGATTTTTGACATTTATTCGTAGCGCAAAGCTTCTGCAGGCTCGATCTGAGCCGCGCGCCAAGCTGGAAAAAGGGTCGCCAGAAGACTCATGCAAATAGCCACGGAAAGCACAACAACGGCGTCACCAACTCGGAATTCTGATGGCAGATAACTGACAAAAAATACCCGCGGGTCAAATATTTTGGCCCCCAGCAGGTTCTCAACCCAAGTAACCATCTCGGTCAGGTTGAGTGCTATCAATATCCCCAATACCGCGCCACTAAAAGCACCTATCAGGCCGATTGCACTGCCCTGCACCACGAACACCGCCATAATCTGCCGGGATGTAAGTCCCAGGGTCCTAAGCACTGCGATATCAGAGCGCTTATCTGCCACCATCAAGACTAGGGCCGATACGATATTAAAAGCAGCGACGGCAACGATAATCATCAGCATCAATGTGACTACCGTCTTCTCCATCTTCACCGCCTGGAACAGGTTGCCCTGGGAATGGCTCCAGTCTTCACCGCTAAAACCCTCTCCCAACTCGCTGGCATACAGGGGAACCCTACCTAAAGCGTTATCCATATCATCGAAGCGCAGCTGCAGCCCCTGGACCTTGCCCGGTATGCGCATTAGACGGGCCGCATCTTCAATATTCATCAGGGCAATATTTTGATCCACCTGGGCACCAACGGAAAATACGCCAGCTACTGTAAAACGTTTAGTACGGGGAAAAATACCGGCAGGGGTTACCGAAACTTGAGGCAGAGTGAGTATCACAGACTCACCGGGCATCACATTCAACTGCTGAGCCAGGATACGGCCAAGCACAATGCGATAGCTACGCGGCTTCAACTCATCCAGGCTGCCCAAAATCATGTTCTCGCCCACTTGGGAGACATTGCGCAAGGCAGCCGGTTCCACTCCCTGAAACTGCACTCCATGACTGTCACCATAGGCGCTCAACAGAGCAAAACCCTTAACGAAGGGGCTGACCGCCTCAACGTGGGGCTGCTGCTCAATCTGCTCTGCCACCCCTTGCCAGTTCTGTAGTCCCCCTTCACGCTCAATAAAACCGTGGGGAACCACACTGAGAATCCGTGTTTTAAGCTCACGATCGAAGCCATTCATTACAGAAGTCACAACGATCAGCGCAAGAACGCCCAGCGCCATGCCCACCAAAGAGAAGCCATTGATAAAGGAAATGAACTGCTGCCGACGCCGGGCAGCCACATACCTCAGGCCGATAAATAGGGGTACAGGTTTTAACATAGAGCAGATTTAAACGGAAAAGGACTAAGAAATCCAAGCATTTACACAACATCAGCGCTTTGACTGAGTTTTTAGCGTCATCCGCAGGCGTTTGAGTTCCGCTTCACTCCAATCGGGAGGCTCCGTCAGGGCTATCCAAGCGAGGGTGTATCCAGCCGGTGAATAGCGATGCCCAAAATCCCGCGGTGTTACCCCCACATTAAAGTCCGCGATCAACTGCAGCATGGTAACTACAGGAAACCACCGAAGATCCGGGGACACATCCGGTCCTCTGGGGCGCTCCAGCCAATCAGGCCTTCGGAACATCCAGCGTAAATCAAAGAAGACTATTGGATCACTGGCGTGCTGAAGGAATGCAATGCGGAACCTACCCCAGGGTTCTTGCCCCAAGTAGCCACCGTATTGATTGCCAAAGCGCACTACCTCACCACCCTTAAACTGAGGTAACCAGGCGGGCGTGCCTGGATCACGATTATCGGTAATCATTCGCCAGACGCCCATTCCAAATGGAGGCCCTGCCCAAAGCGCACCGTCGATGGGATTGTCGATAATATCGTAGAACTCAAATGAATCCTCGGAAAGCTGTGCACCCAAACTAAGTCCAAATAGATAAAGCCTTGGGCGCGTACTGGCAGGCAAAGTCTCCCAGTAATCATAAATCACCTTAAACAGCCAGCGAGCCGACATTCGGATATATTTGTCATCCGTCAGCAATGCGATCGGACCCGGCAAGTATGAGTACTGAGCCGCTATCGTGGCCACATCACCCCGATATAGGAATTCGAGGGAATTCACCGCACCCGGATCAACCCAACCATCCCCTACCGGAGTTGCAATCAGCAAAATTTCCCTTTCAAACGCTTTGAGTCGCTTCAATTCCTCGAGCGCCAAGAGAGCGCGCTGCTTAGGAGTTTCAGCAGAGTGCAGACCCACATAAACCCTAATAGGATCTATTCCCTCTCCGGCAATCTCCTTGATTTCCTCAGCGGTAGGTCCCAGCGTCAGAAATCGGCGCCCCTGGTGTCCCATGCTGTCCCAAGACAAAAACGAATTTGCCCCACCTGTCTGGTTGGGATCTTCCGGCGGAGGCAGATCGTCGGCAATAACCTCATCTAACTGTTCATAAACAACTGAAATTGTATGCAGACCCGACTGCAGAAGTACTCCGTTTAAAATGCCCCAGTAAAGCAACAGTGCCACCAGCAGCCCAGCAAGAATTGCCACCCGCTCAGGAATCCTTTTTCCCAGCCGTGCCGATACTGCAAGAACTATCTTGTGGAAGCCTTTACCTAGCTGCCTGAAGAACACAAATATAGCGAATGCCACAACCCCAATCGTAATAAGGCCGGTACTAGATACCGCAGGCATACCCATCAATGAGCGCACAGAGTTCTGCCAGTAGGTACCCTGCCAGAGAAACCCTGAAATCAGGAAAAAACCAAAAATAATTACCCAGCGCTTCAGTATTTGCCGCTGCCGATTATTTAGTGGAATATCTGGAATATCTAAGTACTTCCAAAGTCGGCGAAAAAGTACACCAAAGGAATAGCCGACGGTAAAAGAGACTCCAGAAAGGATGCCTTGGACAATAGCACTGCGCGGAATCAGTGAAGGGGTCAGGCTCAGAGCAAAAAAAATCGCGCCCAGCAGCAGGCCAGAAACTGAAAAAGCGACTACTGTTGTTCGCATCCATGCCTGCCTGCTAGACCAAGCTTAACGTCAGCCTAGCATAGAGCCCCGCAACTTAAGGCGGGTAGATCTTTAAGCCACAAACTGCTTTTAACAAGAAAAACCCACGGACTCATGGCGTCTGGGAAATCTCACCGCACCGGATAGGATCTCAGTTTTACGCGCAGACGCTTTAATTCCTCTTCACTCCAATCCGGGGGTTCGGTCAACGCCATCCAGGCCAATATATACCCGGCAGGGGAATATCGATGTCCGAACTCCAGGGGGGCTATACCCACATTCAGGTCCGCCAACAGTTGTAACATTGTTACTATAGGGAACCATTGCAGATCCGGCGATACATCAGGCCCCCTGGGGCGCTCCAGCCAATCGGGTTTACGAAACATCCAGCGCAAGTCGAAAAAGACTATGGGATCGCTGGCATGTTGCAAAAACGCAATACGGAACCGGCCCCACGGCTCCTGCCCCAAATAACCACCATACTGATTGCCAAAACGTACTACCTCCCCCTTTAAACTGGGGTAACCATGCCGGTGTTCCAGGATCGCGATTATCGGTGATTATGCGCCAAATGCCTGTACCGAAGGGAGGGCCTGCCCAGAGAGCGCCATCCAGGGGATCATCGATAATGTCATAGAAGTCAAATGAATCTTCAGATAACTGCGCACCCAGGCTAAGACCGAATAAGTAGAGCCGAGGGCGGGTCTCTACGGGAAGGTTCTCCCAATACTCATATATCACTTTGAACAGCGCCCTGGCGGACGTCAATCCATACTGATCATCAGTAAGCAGAGCCACCGGACTGGGCAGATAGGAATACTGGGCTGCAACCGTCGCCACATCCCCCCGATATAAAAACTCCAGTGAGTTGACCGCACCTGGATCGATCCAGCCAGCCCCCGTGGGCGTAGCAATCAGGAGTATCTCCCTGTCGAAGGCCTGAAGGCGTTTCAGTTCTTCCAGGGCCAGGTATGCTCGCTGCATCGGGGTTTCGGCTGCATTCAGCCCCACAAACACACGTATTGGTTCAATGCCTCGCCCTGCTACTTCCTTGATATCCTCTTTAGTTGGGCCGAGTGAAAGGAAGCGCCGCCCCTGGTGCCCAACACTGTCCCAAGACAAAAGGGAATGTGCTCCACCAGTCTTATTTGGGTCTTTTGGTGGTGGTAAACCCTCGGCAACTGCGGTATCGACTCTCTCAGATATCAGCGCAATCGTATGTAGCCCCGCGTTAAGAAGTACGCCATTTAAAACACTCCAATATAGTATTAGGGCCACAAATAACCCCGTGAGCAAGGCCACCCGCTCAGGGATATATTTTTCCAAACGGACCGTGACTACCCGAATAATCCTACGGAACCCTTTACCCAACAACCAAAAGATTAGAAAGACCAGGAGGGCAACCACTCCTACGGTCACAGGCCCAACTCCAGATACTGGCGCCATCCCCATCAATGCACGAATTGAGTTCTGCCAATGAGTTCCCTGCCAAAGAAAACCGATGATCAGACAGATGCAAAAAACTAAAGCTCCACGTTTCAATATACGCCGCTGCCACTGATTAACCGGGATATCAGGAATCTCCAGGTAATTCCATAACCAGTGCACAAACAGACCGAAGATATAACCAAAGGTGAAAGCCGTACCAGCCAGAATGCCCTGCATAAATGCACTGCGGGGAATCAGGGAGGGCGTAAGGGACAGCGCAAAAAATATAGCGCCAATCAGCAAGCCGAAAACCGAAAATATTCTTGTAAGTCGCATCCGAGCCTGCTCGCAGGACCAAGCGTACTAGTCAGCCTAGCACACCCTATCCATCCCTTTTCTTTGGTCAAAATGCTTTTTGACAATGAAAAACGTGAAGAAAGCCAAGTGTTTTGGCATTATTTCTGTTCTAATGAGGTGGCGTAATCGAACACCAAAATTGGAGAACAATAAATGTTCAGCAGAAATCGCAACGGGGTCGCCCATATTGCTGGTACCGTCGCACTGCTTTTTGCATTCGGCGCCCAGGCAAAGCCCATCGAGATGCCAGTGGGCACTCAGGGTGGCGAATCCTCCTTCGAGGAAGTTCGCGGAATGAAGAAAAATGACGTAACCACAAGACTGGGTGAGCCCCTGAGCATCAAGGGCCCTATCGGTGAGCCAGCTATCACACGCTGGGAATACACCGATTTTTACGTTTTTTTGAGCAGGATACCGTTTTACATACGGTAGTTAAGCCCCGAGGCTAAGCTAAAGCTCCCATAAGCTACACCGGGCAGGATTCCCTGCCTGGCTCCCAACGAACCTCAAGCAGGCTCCCTCAAAATTAACCCAACTCAAAAACACAGTTAACTACAGACCTGAAAACCGGGAGAGGCCAGCGACTACTAGCTTCAATATCAGTCAGCTGGTTGGTTTACTTAAGAACATCGACACTGCCCAACACTGGCATCTCAACTGAAAAAACTGGCAGCCAATATCAACGGCTTTGCTCGCATTACCCTCTCCACTAGATTTCTGGCCCATGCGATTTCTCCAGGGACATCGGTTAGCAAAAAATATAAATCTCCCAGAAAGCCCCCGCAGACCACTCATGGTCAAACAACCTACTTACCACTCCTTTCCTCTTTATTTCTGCAAACATTAAATAACCAGAGAGCCCAGGAATGAAACCTATTGCAATTTTACTCCTGCTTTTAACTAGCTTTGCCAGAGCCGAGGTCACTCTGGTTCGAGTTATTAAGTCGGAAAACAAGATGTTACTTATGGATGGACTGGGGGTAGTAAATACCTACCGGGTCGCCTTTGGTGCATCCCCTAAGGGGCACAAGTCAGAGGAGGGAGATGAGAAAACGCCTGAAGGGCGTTACATACTGAATCATAAAAAAGAGGACTCTTCCTACTACCGCACTATGCATATCTCCTACCCCAACGCTCAAGACAAGGCCCAGGCTCTGCAACGAGGCGTTTCTCCAAGAGGCTTTATCATGGTGCATGGCCAGCGTAATAGTCTGGGCTGGCTTGCGGCACTCGCCCAACGGATTAATTGGACGGATGGCTGTATCGCTCTCAGCAACGATGAAAAGGATGAGTTTATGGCCCTGGTACCAACCGGAACACCCATAGAGATTTCCTGGTAACCCCCTGCCCTCTGGGCACCCAAATGGTCAAGGGACTGGATTTCCCCTCGGCAACAGGTCAATATGCCCGCCGTAACTTCAGCTTGGTGGATTGTACAACTTTTAGGCAAGTTGGCGATATTCCACCTTTTAGGACCAGCGAGAAACCGATAGAAAATGACAGTAAAAGTCGAATCCGTAGATAGCCTATTGAAGTCCAGCGGCCGCGAAGGAGAACAAGTTCGCGTGCAGGGCTGGATCAGAACCCGCCGCGACTCCAAGGCCGGCCTATCCTTCCTGGCCGTGCATGATGGCAGCTGCTTTGACCCGATCCAGGTAGTCGCTGAGAATCACCTGCACAATTATCAGTCAGAAGTGCAGCGCCTGACTACCGGCTGTGCAGTGGATATCCTCGGTACCATCAAACCTTCTGAGGGTAAGGGACAATCCATCGAGCTGCTGGCCACAGAAGTTCGAGTTGTAGGCTGGGTTGAAGACCCGGATACCTACCCTATGTCGCCAAAGCGCCACACCATGGAGCACCTGCGGGAGCACGCCCACCTGCGCCCACGCACCAACGTTAGCGGTGCCGTAGCCCGCGTACGTAACTGTATCGCCCAGGCTATTCATCGTTTCTATCACGAGAACGGCTTCCTCTACGTGCATACTCCAATCCTCACCGCTTCTGACTGTGAAGGCGCCGGGGAAATGTTCCGGGTCAGTACCCTGGATATGGAAAACCTACCGCGCACTGATAAGGGCGCTGTGGATTACAGCAAGGATTTCTTCGGCGAGGAGAGCTTCCTCACCGTATCCGGCCAGTTAAACGTGGAAAGCTACTGTCTGGCCATGTCCAAGGTATACACCTTTGGCCCTACTTTCCGCGCAGAAAACTCCAACACCACTCGCCACCTGGCGGAGTTCTGGATGGTTGAGCCAGAAGTCGCCTTTGCGGATCTGGCAGATGTAGCCGATCTCTCCGAGCAAATGCTGAAGTACGTTTTCAAAGCGGTACTGGAAGAGCGTGCCGATGACATGGCCTTTTTCGCCCAGCGTATCGACAAAGAGGCTATCAGCCGCCTGGAGAACATCGTTGATAATGACTTTGCCCGCATCAACTACTCCGAAGCAATCGAAATCCTGGAGAAGTGCAAGGAGAAGTTTGAATTCCCTGTATCCTGGGGTATCGACCTGGCTTCCGAACACGAACGCTACCTGGCCGAGAAACACTTCAAGAAGCCGGTTATCGTGATGAACTACCCGAAGGATATCAAAGCCTTCTACATGCGCATGAATGACGACGGTAAGACCGTTGCCGCCATGGACGTACTGGCACCGGGAATCGGCGAGATTATCGGCGGTGCCCAACGGGAAGAGCGCCTGGAGAAACTCGATGAACGCATGGATGAAATGGAAGTTCCCAAGGAGCACCTGGACTGGTACCGCGATCTGCGCCGCTACGGCACTGTGCCCCACGCCGGCTTTGGCCTGGGCTTTGACCGCATCGTATCCTATGTTACCGGGATGGGTAATATCCGCGATGTGATCCCCTTCCCGCGCACGCCAAAGAACATCTCGTTCTGATGCAATAAAGCCCCGCACGCGGGGCTTTTTCTTTTCCTGCTTTTATTTAAACGGGATACCTCAGGCAATTTGCCCCGTAGCCGTTGCGATAATGTCATCGCTGGCCTTCTCGCTGATCATATAGACCGGCACTACGATAAAGAATCCGGGGATCCGAGGGAACACAGAAGCATCCACAACCCTCAGATTATTGGTACCGTGAACTCGGAACTTGCTATCAACCACCGCCATGGGATCACTGGCAGGCCCCATTTTGTTTGAGCAGGAGGCGTGATGCCCCCAGGATTGGTTTTTAACGAAGTCACCAATCTGTTGATCTGATTGGATGTCAGCCCCAGGTAATAATTCTCTTGATACCTTCTTGCCAACAACGGGACCAGACATTATATCTCTGGAGATCTTCACCCCCTCGATAACAGCCGCAAGATCATCACCCGAAGCATCATTACCCTCACCGAAATAGTGGAAATTGATATCCGGTGTATCTCGTGGATCAGCAGAGCGCAACGTCACCCGCCCAGCCGTATTGTTTGTATGCCCTTTCAACACAATCCAGGAGAAACGGTCCTTGTAATTCCTTAGCGCCTCTGAGTAACCGGGGAAATAACCATGGAAATCTGAAGGTACTCCAAAGATAAACAGATCTGGATCTTCCAAATCAGGTTTTGAACGTTTCACCAGGGATAGCACTGGGCCATTGCCACTATAGGGGCCCTTATTCAACCAGCCATAGCGATATCGGTTCAAGCAGGGATCACCCTCCTCCCCCCAAGTGCAGTCTTTCAGCAGAGCCAGGTCTTCTGTCATCTCACTGACCACACCCACCTCATAACGATCCTGAAGGTTCTCACCTACCCCGGGTAAATCAACAACCGGCTCAATCCCGTAATCTCGCAGCTCACTCGCAGGACCAACACCGGAGAGCTTCAGTAACTGAGGGCTGTTGAAGGCCCCTCCCGACAGTATTACCTCGCGAGTGGCACGCACTTGCCGCAAAGTACCAGCGGAGCCACTTTCATTGTAATAAGGGTCTGCTTTATACAAGCTTGCCCCATCAAGAAACTCTACACCCACCGCAGTTTTGCCTTCAAACAGCACCCGTGTAGCCAGGGCATTAGTGCGTATGTGCAATAAGTTGGGATAAATCGCCTGTGTATCCAGCAAATGCTCACGTACACCGCTGCGCCGACTCTTACTATCAGCCGCCATGGGTGCAATAAACGGCCCCTCTAAACCGCTGGCCACATCCCAATGATTGATATCAAGGTTCAAGCTGCCCGTAACTATCTGGTCGATAGCTCCTTCCAAGCCATATTTGGCCAAGGCCGCCTTAAAAATTTTCAGTATTGCGGGGTCTTCCAGTAACAAAGCCGGATTACCCCGATTGGTAGGTAACCAACCATCAAACCCATGCCGTGAAGGGTTAGAGAAAACCGGACGGGACACATACTCGCAGCGCTCTATACGCTGGAAATATCGCCGCATATTCCAGCTTTCCCAAGAGCTGTCCCCGGTACTCTCTGCAATACGATCAAAGTCATTATTGTGGGGATAGACGGTGATCAGCGCATGGTGGGTAGTACATCCACCTATAGTGGCTGCTCTGGGATACAGAATACCTTTGCCAGGTATATATTTACTATCCAGTTTTTGCTGGCTTAGATCTGCATAGTGCTTAACGAAAAAATCCCAGCTGAGCTTACGGTCCTCTGATGCGAAGGGATGCCAGGCAGGGATATTATGTGTGTTATCACTAGGATCATTGGCACCCGCTTCCAGCACCAGAACCCTGAAGCCGGCTCTCGCTAAGTTTGCAGCCAGTGGGCCACCCCCGCACCGGACCCCACTATCACATAGTCATATTCATCATAGAACTGATTTGACGTATCAGACAGTGCCGAGCTAACACCTGTAGCTACAGCTCCTGTTGCCAAACCGACTTGTAAAGCTCGCTTGGCGAAAGTTCTCCGACTAACGCTTTCTATTTCATTTTTTTATCCGGTGTTTTTTTACTATCCATACTGATTGTTCACCCTAATAGTTTGAGGATCGCATTGCGCGCTATGAGAGGATGTAAACAGCACAACCTTAAACAGCCACTGGAATTTACAACTAAAACGCCTCAAACTTAATGCTCCCGGCTTCTTTAGCAACAAGAAACTTCTCGCTTTTCAACAGACATCTCAAAAAAACAGCAGAAAAAATAATTCACTCTCCCCATTTTTCAATTACATAAACCAACCAATCACAATGAACCGCCGGCCCGCCAGCTCCAACCATCCTGAAAACGATCGGTTATAAAACCACAACAGGAAAAAATGAAGGAGTGATTTGTGCACTCAATAAGCCTACCTAGGTTCTTATTAAGTACTTACTCCAGCCACGCCCTCACCACGAGCACTCACTGCTTATTAAAAAATATTTATATAGATAATTTTTGATTAACCCTCAACAAAAAGTGCCAGCCAGTTACAAAAAGCGACGAATTGATACAAGGTGTGAAATTTACACCCGCCCTTCCTCAAATTATCTAAAATATTACTGTTAAACAGTTGTACTTGTTGCACCAAAGAACTTGGCACAGTTATGATTCACCAAAAGAAGTTAAATAAAAACAAAAAAATATCTTCCATTTTGAAGCCAGGTAGAAACCGGGAATTGACCCTTAAACATTAGATTACCAACAACATAAAAGCCTATTGACCGAGCTATTTTTCAGGGAGATCAAAATGCCCCTCAGCGAAATTTATATAGCCTCAGATTCCCTACCTAAATATGGTCTCCACAAAAGCGAGAAAACTTCTGAGCTCTTGACAGCCAACCTTGACACAACCTTGCTGAACGACAGGAAAATCATTATTGCAAATGGCAAAGGAGTGAGGATTTTTAACCAAGAAAGGATCAATCAGTTAATCCAAGATGGCTGGATTTGCCGATTTCCCGCCGGGACAACTCTTCCAGAAGGCCTAAAAATTGTCGAGCAATCTCCGGGAGAGTTTTATATTTCTCCAGAAAAAAATATGGCCGAGAGGCAGTTTATCGCACTATTAAAAGAAATGTCTCTCAGAGCAATAACGATATTTAAGAGAGCTGATAGAGCCGTACAAATATGAATTTGCACACGCTAAGAGCACCCACATCTAGCCAAAGCAGAGCATAGATATTGATTACAGCAAAAAATAAAACCCTCACAAGGGTGCTCCGATAGAATAGCTCCCTATTTCAATTCTGGGGAATTACTCTTAGCTCCGAGCAATGATCATTAGGCAGACCTTATAGAGATCAATATGTAAGCGACCAATATAACTCAAAGCTAACTTCAATAAATCGCTAAAGAGAAAACCTATTAAAAAACCACCTTAAATTTCACCCCCCATATGCAAGAAAGGAGAGCAAGCAATGCCTAACCTTGTACGGAGCCGCACCGTTGCGACCAGCTGTAATGACCTGCTGGCTGATCTGAGCGCCGCGCTTGATGTAACCCCAGCCAATATGCGCTGTGTCGGTGTAATGATACAAGCGGGAAAAACACTAACTTCACTTAGCAATATAAAAAAGACCATGGGTGGCGGGCACGTTTCTCCATTTGTAGTGAATGCGAATGGACTTCAAAGCTGGGACGAAGTCTGTGACAGCAGTTGGCAAACTTGGGCGCAAAATTCAGCTTCCGGTGAAACTCATGGCACAGTGAATGATGTGATGTTCTACCCAAGCTCAGCAAATGACATAACTGTCTATGTCCACCCGGCAAGTGACACCGAAGTAGCCACCGTAGTAACCAGAGCCCAACAACTCTTGAATGCCACCAATCTCGTGTACAATCATAACCCTACCCTAACATCCAGCTTCCCAACCAAAGGGGACTGTGTAACAAAGAGCGCATGGGTAATGGGATCCTTCTCCTATTCTAAGCCCATGCAAGGAGCTGTGACGCCCTGGGGTCAAGCGGTTATCTATGAAGCCTACACATCGCCAGTCAACTTTATGAGCAAATGGGTAAAGATTAAAAACAAGGGCTGCAAACTTGGTGTGATGAACTAGTCTTCTCCCGTAAGAAAAATTTCACATCAGGCAACCTAGCTTTCATAACCCGGCAATGAAATAGATGAACTCTTATTCTCTACTTGCCGGGTTCATAGCACCTCACCTCATAACCAAGTTATTCAATGCTATAGTTAAATCGATTGACAGCACGGACTTAAAAATCCAACTGAGAGACATAAAATGATCTATCTATTTATGCATGCCGAGGTAGAGGATTTTAGTAGATGGCAGGAAATACTTACAGATTTTAAACCGATACTGAATCAAATGGGGGCCACCAATACCTCGATATATCAGGAGATAGGTAACCTCAATAATATTACTGTGATTCATGAGTTCCCCTCAAAAGAAAAAGCCGAAGCTTTCGTCAATAGCAGTGAACTCCACAAGGCAAGAAAAAAGGCCGGGGTCATTGGTGCGCCTAGAGTTTGGTTTACTGAAAAACTGTAGTTACATTACCTTCAAGCACGATAAATCACCACTCAAGGAACAATCAACTAGATCAAGAAACAGACAAGTAACTCAACGCATATCAGAGCAAATCATAACTTCATCGACTCACTTCAGGTTATACTTTTTAACTGCTAAGGCAGGTTCCATTGGTCCTGATAAATCCACCTGAGGCCTTTTGCCAAACCAATGGGAAAAGTCGAGTAATGATCAGCTCCACTTACTATCTCATCGTTGATAGATATGCCTGTATACTTTCGCGATCGTAAAATCTCGACAAACCTCTTATGACCATCCACCATGTCATTACTCATTCGGCCATCTTCTTTGGTTTCCAGAGCTCCGGTAGCCAAGTAAACATTGGCATTTAACGATTTATACTTCTTTGAATACTCTTCCTCAATATCAAAAATCATTTCATTCTTATACCAAAGTGACGGACTCGTCAGGACATAGCTGGAAAACAATTCCGGCTTGCTCAACAGCACCCAGACGCCAAATGATCCGCCTAAAGATTGACCAGCCAAAATTCTCTTCGCAGGATTTGCACGATAATTTACCTCAACAAACGGTATCACTTCTTCTTCGATAAATCTCAGGTACTCCGGAGCACCTCCAGTCCTATAGCGCTTCCAGCTCTCATCAAGTACAGGAGTAAGGTCACGCACTCGACTAAACTGCCCATTCTCTCCATGGGCAAAAGAGATACCAACCAAAATAGCCTTATTCATACTTTTTAGGTGTGTAACACCTGCAGCAACTTTAAAGGCATAAGGCCCATCATTAAGATATAGAACCGGATACTTTAATTTCTCCGCAGCCTTATCATTATATCCTGCGGGGGTTTTGATATATAAATCATATTTTCGCCCCAGAATCTTTGAATAAACTGTAAAAATTTCAGAGCCTTTTATATTAAATTCCCCAGAAGTCTCAACAACAAGTTCTTCTGCCACGGCAAAATCAAAAGATAATAATATTGCTAACAAAAAAGTGAACCTACGCAAACCCCTCCCCCTCTATATATCCTAAATAGTCGAAAACTATATTCCTGAAAGATTGTATTCTGCCCACAATATTGAATCCCTATTAGCACTGAAATTTCATAGATAAGAAATCTATAAGGACATTGGGGATGAAATCACATTAAACTCATGGAGCTGGATATTACAAAGAGCTACAACCCGTTATCACTTTACAGCTCTATGGACATTCAAATCTTTATCTACCGCTTTAACATATTCAAAAAAACGATCCAAAGCCCTCCCCGATAAATTATTAGAAGCTGGGAGATCTAATCTGAGAGGATCAACTGGCCTACCATTTTTATGTATTTCGTAATGCAAATGCCGCCCTTGAACCCTACCTGTAGCGCCCAGATAGCCTATAACCTGCCCCTGCTCTACTCTCACACCTGCCTTTATACCTTTGGCATAACCTCTTAGGTGTGCATAAATGGTTTGGACTCCCGATTGATGACCAATTCGAATATAGTTACCAAAACTACCAAAATATGAAGCCCTCTCAATAATACCATCACCTGCAGCCAGTATAGGAGTGCCTAGAGGCGCTCCAAAATCTAGTCCTTTATGCATCCTGGTAAAACCCAGTACCGGATGCTTACGTCTACCAAAATATGAGGATAACTGAGCATTCTCTAGAGGGGTTTTCATTAGGAAACTTCTTGAACTTTTCCCATCAGGGTGGAAATAATCAACCACTCCTGAATCGCCATCCTGATAGCGATAAAGAGATATCACGTCATTCGACAATGACACTTCTGCAAAATGTATCGATTGAAAAACTTCGTCACCCTTTAACTCATCCCGACGAGTACTATAAAAAACAGAGAAGCTATCTCCAGATCTAATCTCGCGCTGAAAGTCTACTTCATAGCTCAATATTTCATTCAATTTAACCAGTACCGCATTATTTAGACCAAAGTTTAGTCCTGTATTATATAAACTACCGCTGATCTCTCCCTCGACATAGTAATTTTGTAAGGTCGTTGGATTTTGTTGTTTTACAGAAATCAATTCTTGGCCATCTTTCTTTATTTCCAAACTCTCAGCAAATGCTAAATTTACACTAAGGCTTTGAAACCGTGACTCTTCATCGAAGGCCAATAGAAACTTCTTCCCAACCGCTACTGCATTGATATCGAGGTACTCTGATAAGAGCTTTACAATCATTAAAGATTCTTCTTTCCCTATTGAGTTTTCAGCCAGTAACGAAAGCACTCCTTGATTTTTTGAAAGAGATACCTCTTTTACCCTGACAACCATGCTCTCTAAGGCAGAAGAACCCTCTTGATTTACACCTACTATTGGCCCGTTTCCTAGCCTCAAAGGCATTTGACTGGGCTTTGAAGAGAAAAAAATTGTCAAGATATCATTATTGATCTTAAAAAAACCTTCATGCTGAGATAAACCCTTTGCTTCCATCACCGTTAACGGGGATATCACCACCAACAAAATAGAGATACACTTTAGAATCGTTTTACTACAGGAGCTAAAAAACCAACCGGATGTGACATTACTCATTAGAACCCCGGCCATAAATCAACCAAACCACAACTTCAGTAAGTATTCAGGATTTACTCTCTCACCTTGTTTTATCAGCTCAAAGTGAAGATGAGGGCCTGTTACTTTTCCAGTAATACCAACTGTTCCAATCTTCTGCCCCATTTTTATACTTTGTCCTACCTTTACTTCCCGAGTATCTAAATGTGAGTAAAGTGTTTGGATGTTTTGCCCATGATCAATGATAATAATCTTTCCATAATTTTTGTGTCTATAGTGATCAGTTGAAACGATAACAACTCCTCCAGCAGGAGCTACTATCTCTGTACCGAGCGGCGCGGCAAAATCAGTGCCTCGATGTGAATTATTTCTAACTTTATTTAAATCGCCAAATAGGCTACTGATACGAGCATTTTGAATTGGCACTATCCAATTCTCTACTTCAGGATTAACTATCGACAAGCTTGGTTTTGCCATAGCCCCCACAACCGTAAAAAACACTGTAAAGAATATAAGTGATACCCTTAAAACTCCCATTTTAAACTTGTTAGATGAAGCACTCTCTTGAGCAGCATCTCTGATATTTAACATTCTCTTTTTAATCAAGGATAACTGGCTGGTCTTATCAAATATTGAGAAAGCCACAACACCATTGCGATTATCTGGCCCCGAACACTCCTGTAATGTGCGAAGCATTGCTTGAGCGTATACTTTGCCTAAACCCATACCAGCGGTCCTCAAAACCTCTCGATCGCAACTTAGCTCAATAGCCCACGACAATTGTTCTTTAAACCACTTCAAAAATGGAATAAACCATAAAAAACAGCCCAATATATGAGCAGCCATAATCAACATCGGGTCATGTCTTCTTATATGTGTTAGCTCATGCTCCATTACTAGCTGCTTTTGTCCTGCATCCATCGATAATAAGTAACTAGGCAAAACGAGATTCAACTTGAAAAGACCGAAAACAAATGGAGAGCACTTAGCCTCTGTAACAATCACTCGTACATTGTTCTTAGACAAGTATTCATATTGCGCGCTAGTTAATAGGCTACCAATGACTTTTTTCTTAATCACTGTTTTAGCCGTTGTCTCTAAGCCTCTAAGCAGCCGATAATGCCTTCGAAACATCAATGATAGGCTCAGTAATGTTCCACTAATATAAAAAATCAACCAGCCGCTGGCCAAAATATCGATATCACTTAACTTTCGCGCTCCATCCTCCAATAAAGGGCTTGCTCCCAGACGATGGCCAAGATTTACATCGAGTGGAGCGACTTCATAACTGACTTCCGGTACCAACCCTGTTGGTGAGATATCCAACAATTGCGAAAGGAAGAATGGCAAGCTAATCACGCATAAAGTACATATCCAGAAGCTACGCCAGTAGTAAACAATCTTAATCCTGGTGCTAACCAGAGAGGATATTCCCCTTACAACGATATATATGAGGCATGCCCAAAGAAAAGAAAATATAGATACAACCAGAAGATTGAAGGCAAAGGGTGACAAAGAGGATATTAATTCCAACATATTACTTCACGCCTCTTGCCTTCAATCTGCATCTGGCCAGCTATTCAACATTTCTTGCAGTTCTTCCAGTTCCTTTTCATCCACTAGCTTACTGTTAGCAAACATGGCTATAGGAAGAGGGCCATCCAGCTCAAGAACCCGCGTTGCAAAGTCAGTAGCATAGTGAGCTAGTGTTTCAACCTTATCGAGAGCCGCCTTATAGACCTGAATACCATGCACCTCAGACTGAATCACAAGTGATTTATCACGCATTCTGTCCAGCGTTTTTCGGGTGGATGAATAGGACCATTGGAGTTCAGATTTCACCTTTTCATGTATTTCTCTTGCACTAAGGGGACTTTGCTTCCAGAGCGCTTTCAGCAGAGCCAACTCAGTGGGGGAAGGTTTAATTTCTTTCATATATTTTATTCTCGCGACACTTGGTGTATTTTCGCTACACAGAAGGCAAGTATGCGACAAGTGTCGCATTGCGTCAAATCTCAAGTTATGACAAATGCCTGCCTGCCTTTGATTGATTTTTAATCAAAGGCAGGCGATAGAGAGGACTCTTAATAAAAGTTACTACGCATAAAATATTTAGAGGCGCTGACCCAGCGACTAAAAGGAGTAGTGCAAAAGAGAAGTAACAGGCTAAAAAGAGCAGCTATGCATAAGCATTCATAAAGGCGATACGAAACAATCTGATTAACTCCGCTTCACGGTTTTTAGAACTAACCCCAATGGAGAGGAATCGGGATACCTACCGCCCCTGGGGTAACCATGGTTTAAACCTGCCGTAAGAGTTTTATTCTTGCACATCGGAAATCATCTGTGTACTTCCCATATTTAAAGATAGCCTTTTTAAAAACGCCTTCCAATTCCTAACCAGATTTTTCCAAAACTCTTATCGACGCTCTATTTTCAGGTGCTACTGAAGCAAACAGCCCAACGATGGGTCCCTTTGAAAAGATATAATTAATAAATTTATCAAGGGCTGTAGATCCAATTCCCTTTCCCCAGAAATCACGAGCAATCCTGCACCCCATTTATGCAGAGTGAACATGCTCATTAGCTTGACTATTAGCAATAATTACCCCGCAAAAAATTCCTTCAAACTCAATAATTTTTACAACCCCAATTTCTTTACTTCCGGTACGTACCCACCATTCAGTATCTTTAAGTATATAGGGTTGAGGTATTTTGGATGATAGATATTTAACCGTTTTTTGACATTCAAGTATTGGACTAGCATTGCTTCATCCGCTTCGCTCAAACCTCTAAACTTAATCATCTTCACGCGCCAGCGCGTTTAATTGCTCCAGACTGTTCCCGTCGAGCCCTACGTTTATCAAGAGTCATCATCAGAGCGCACCTGATCCAATTGCCCAAGTGCAAATTTGCCCCTCTCAGATACGGAATCTGACTTATCACTAGCAAAATGCTCAGCTAATCTCCGTCCCTATTGTCCTAACTTATCAAAGCCCCTGATAGGAATTCAGCTGAAACACGCCTTACAAAGGAAGAGGGATCTAATGCAGTTTTTTTAACAAGGAAAGCACTGCTATAGCTCTATTTAACTTCCTCTCTGCAACAACAGCTTGCACTCCACCTTCACAGTAACGAATATCCGTCTATACCCACTACTTTGGAAGTAAAAGGCCTATAGCTTGTTTAGTGAGTGCTTGAGTTTGCATCTTACTTGAATCCACAAACCCAAATTATACCCCAAAAACATATTTACCTTGCTCCACCTCAACATTTGGTGGCCTGCCATGAACCAGAAAGTACTTATAGCCACCTTGCAAATTTCTCCAAAATTCATACCACCTATGATCCCGATACTTATCTAAATTTTCATCTGTCAATTTGAACGGAAAAGCATGCACCCTGAAGAACGGCTGCCCCCTTTGAGAGCTTCTGTTGCCAATGTATATATTTCATTAATATTAGTATCTGTCATGGCATAACAACCAATAGAAACGCAATCACCATGAACCATTAAAGCGCTGCCTGTCCTACCCTGCATACGGTCATATTTATTCGGGTAGCCTAAGTTAAATGACAGGTGGAATTGACTCCAAGGATTTAAGCGACCTGCGTTAACAAAGTAAAACCCTTCAGGGCTTTGTAGATCCCCCTCCTGTTCTTTTGGCCCCAAATCTCCGGAGTAGGCACATATCTCATACTCTTTGAATAGCTTGAACCTTCCATCATTAGACTCCATCCAAAGCTCCAAAGTGCTTGACCCTTTGAAAATCCTGATGAAAATCGGGGCGCCATACTCCAAATTTTGTGCAGTCAGCTCACTCATGAGCCTACTCTTTACACTCTTAGTAGCAGCTTCAGATCGCTCACTCGAGGGAAGCGTGGAAGCCCCTACTTCTCCAACTAAGAAGCTTAAAACCAAAAATAAAGTTAAGTTATTCATTTTCCTAAACAAGTAAAAACAAGAATCTGTGGCTTTGAAAAAATCGCATCAAGAATTTTCAGTTATCCAATTGTTACTATTTTGATAGGCATTACCAGTTCAAAGAACTAATCACTGTACATATTTTCTAGTGAAGGCCAATTTCGGGCAATCACTTTATTCAATTTCACTGGCACGGCATTTACTGATAGATAAATAGTCAATCTGTTAACATTCTGAATGCCTACCGTTCATTTCAACTTTATCTGACAATTCAAAGGGCGCCTCAATTTATTCTTTGAGTTCATGACACTTATTGCACGCAAAGCCCTATAAAAAAGCCAAATGATCTCTCACGCGGCTATCTGCAGATATAAAGCACCTGGAAACCACTAACTATACTTAAGCATATAGTCACTATGCCACTACAACTGTTCCCTTATGAGACGAATCTGCTTTTTCTTCCTCTTCTTGTGGCTCAGTAAACCCAAAGTCTTCCAGTATCCCATACAGTGCTGGAAGCACCAGCAATATTAAAATGGTTGAGCTGCTGATACCAAATACAATACTGGTTACCAGAGGCACTAACACCTGGGCCTGTAAGCTCGTTTCAAACAGCAGGGGTAAGAGGCCAGCAATAGTTGTAAGCGAGGTTAGGAAGATTGCCCGGAAGCGGTCGCGACTGGCCTGGCTTGCAGCACTGTGCACGGCCATACCCTCACGTACTCGCCGTTTTACAAATTCCACCAACAAGATGGAATCATTCACCACTATGCCAGCAAGGGAAACAAATCCCATCATGCTGGGCATAGACATATTCTGCCCCATTAGCAGGTGCCCCCAGATTACGCCGATCAGCGCCAACGGAATCGCAACCAATACGATAAAGGGCTCCACATAGCTGCGGAATTGCAAAGACAAAATCAGGTATATGCCAATAGCACCTATCAGGAGTGCGCGCCCTATGGATTTACCGGTTACTTCACTGTTCTTCAACTCCCCCTGCATATCCACACGCAGACCGGGGAACTCTTCCGTGAGCTCTTCCAGAAATTTTTGCTTGGTATCCCCAAGTACCTGCCCTGCGTTAGCCTTCTCGGTGAAAACATCAGCGTACACGCTCACAACACGTTCACCATCTACGCGCTGAATGCGCGCATAATCCCGATTCATTTCAATATCTGCAACGGCTATCAAAGGGACCCGCTGCTTGGTAACCGGGTGAATAATTACCAGTTCATCGAAGCGACTAAGAGCTCCACGGGAATCCGCATCCATACGCACTTGAATCTCATAGGTTTCCCCAAGGTATTGAACTTCATCGATCTCCATACCCTGGTAAGCGGCACGTAGCTGGTTCGCAACATTGCTGGCATCTAACCCGGAAGCGTATGCACCTTCACGCATTTTTACAGTTAATTGCGGCTTCCCTGGGCGCAAGTCATCCACTACATTCACCACTCCGTCGTATCCGCGCAGCCAGTTTTGCAGACGGATAGAGGCTGCTTTCAGTTGATCCAGTTCCAGCCCGGCAAGGCGCAAGTGGATGGCACGACCTGCGGGACCGAGAGCGGGCTCTTTGTAAAGTATGGCGATAGCTCCCGGTGTTTCACCAGCAGCCTCTCGCCAGGCGTGGCGCAATTCATCCATACTGGTATTGCGCCCCTCTGCTGCAAGTAGGTCCACATTAATAGTGGCCACATGAGGCCCAGTTTCAAAAGCATCTCCATTTACGCCGAAGGTTACGCTGGTATGATTTACAAGGGGTGCGCTTTCATTTCCAGAAAGTTCATTGGCAACCCGGTCTAAAGCATCTAACTGCCGATCAACCAGGCTTTCCATATCTACCAGAGAAGTCCCCTGGGGCATCAGAATACGGGCCTGTAAAAGATCCCCCTCAAGAGTTGGAAACCCCTGAAACTTTACAACCCCCGCAGGCAGCAAGCTCACCGTTAAAAAGAACAGGCCCAGCACACCCCCAACAAAGGCGTAGCGATATTTAACAGCCCAGTCTGCCGCGCGGCCCATGCTCTCACGCCAGCCTTCAAAGCGCTGAGCGAAAGCCTGTTTCCAGGCTGGCGTACGGCTTTCTTGATCGAGTGCATGGCGCAGGTGCGCCGGTAAAATTAAGAAGGCTTCCACCAAGCTCACAAGCAGAACAGAAATCAGGACAATCGGCAGTACCTTAAGCACCTGCCCCATATCTCCCTTAATAAAAATCAGCCCACCAAATACCATCACAGTAGTAGCGAAGGAGGACAACACCCCGCGAGCTACACGCTTGGTACCATTGACAACTGCTTCGAGCGGAGAAAGACCATCGCGGTGTTCACTAGCGATGCTTTCCGAGAGCACGATGGCATCATCCATCAAAATACCGATGGCAATCAGTAAACCTACCAGGCTGATCATATTAATGGACACACCCATGGCAGTAATCAGCGCAAAAGAGCCGAGGAAAGATACCGGTAACCCCATCACCACCCAAAATACATAGCGGCCACTAAAGAAAAGATACAAGGCGAGAGCCACCAGGATCAGGCCCTGCCAGGCATTAGAGATGATCATTTGCAGGCGATCTGCGACGATGGAAGCACTATCTTGGGTGAGGGTCATCTTCATACCCTCTGGCAACTTTTCATTTTCGCGATCAACAAAAGTGCTTACGGCTTCCAGTACGCGCAGGCTGTCATCTACGCTGTTCTTTTCAACATTGAGCAATGCTGCGCGGTGGCCATCGAAAGTAATCTTGTCTTCCGCCAATTCAAAATCATCATAAATTTTCGCAATATCACCGAGACGCACTTCAGCTCTATCATCACCTTTAATAACAACCAGGTTTTCCAGCTCTTCCACAGTGCGGCGTTCTTCAGTAAAGCGCACCTGATATTCACGATCCGGTGTAGATACTTTGCCGGCTGGCATATCGACCGCTTGCTGATCGATAATATTGGCCAGTTCCATCACACTGAGCCCGTACTGGCGCAGGTTGTAATCAGAGATTTCGATCTGTAGTTGGTGGTCCGAGAAACCCGAGATTCGGACGATCGGTATAGCGGGGTCACGCAGTAATTCACGGCGGTAGTGCTCTGCCATCTGGTTCAGTTGCGGCAATGGCAAGTCAGCACTAATAGCAATACTGACAACCCCTTGAGTACGCCCCAGCTCTTCAATTACCGGGCGCTCGCTCTCTGCTGGCAGGGAGTCGATGCCGTCTACCGCAGATTCAACATCCGCAAGAAACTGGTTCATATCACCAGTTTCTTGCATTTTTAGGGTCATCAGGCCTAGGTTGTCTTTCGCTTCACACAAACGCTCATCAACAAAGCTAATCCCATCGGTGGCCTCTTCCAATGGAAGACAAATACTATCTTCCACCTCAGCAGCTGCAGCACCGGCATAAGGAACAGAAACCTGCACCTCAAACTTATCGATTTCCGGCATGGTTTCGCGTTTCATACTGGGCAGGACAAACAGGCCACTCAACATCAGCGCTACCATCAGCAAGTTGGCCGCAGTAGGGTGGCCGGCAAAAAAACGAATCACTGCTGCGTACCTCTTGGACTCAGCGCCACTGGCTGCTGACCGCCGGCTACAGAAACCGCCATGCCATTAATCGCCGGAATTACATCGGTGACAATTACCTGCTCACCGGGGTTCAAACCGGCACGAATCACTGAGGTATCTCCCTGATGATAATCCACCTGCACAGGACGAACGCGCAATTGGCCATTTTCAACCAGGTACACCCTACCCTCGTGCAATGCCCGACGAGGAATAGCCAGTGCCGACGCAGCAGGAGCAAGCAACTCTACGCGGGCATACATACCGCGAAATAGCGGTGGTTTTTCACCCGCAAGGGCTTCGCCATAGGGATCGTCAACTGCAACAACAACGGAAAGGGTACGACTGGTACTGTCAAGAGTTCCGCCCAATCGAACAACCCTGCCCTGCCACTCGTTTTCCCCTGGGCCACCGACCAGGGTGATGCGGGCCTCTAAGCCCAGCAGCATTTTGGGCAGATCATCCGGCGTTGGAGCACTGCCTTCTCCCGGCCTGAGGTTTCGCAACAGTGGGGCCACATGAACCATAGGAAGCTCTGCGGCAATCTCCACCTGCGCAAGGCCACTGGCGTCAAACAAGCGCGCGTTACCGGCTACATACTGATTTTCCTCCACATGGACGTCTCCAATACGTGCATCGAAAGGCAGGGTCACTTGGGTTCGTCCCAGGTTGTACTTACTATCACGCACCTGGGCCTCAGAGCGTGCTATCTGGGCTTCGATTACTTTGCGGCGCGTGGGAAAGAGTGACAGCTGACTGTTCTGGTTCTGCACTTCCTGGCGTAGGCGCAGCATGTTTTGCTCTTCAAGATCTACTGTGGAGCGGGAGACAGTGCCCTTGGCTACCAGCCTCCGCTTGCGCGCCAGTTCTTTTTCACCCAGCTTTAGCGCACGCTCGGCAATATCCAGAGAGCGCTGACTATTGGCTTCTTCTACATCTAACTCCTGTAAATTAGCCCGGTTAGCCGCCAGATCACTCTCAGCCTGGGCCAGGGCCAACTGATAACTGGTGTCATCAATCTTCAGAACCAAAGTACCCGCAGGAATAATATTTCCGCGCTCCAATTCTGGGGCTATGTAAACTACCCGACCGCTAATTTCAGCATTCGCCTCCAGAAATGTACTGGGCTTTACCTCGCCGTAAGCGACAGCCTTAGCTCGCAACTGCTGTTCCTGCACCTCCACCACCTTAACCGGCGTTATCAGTGCTTCTATCCCATCGTGTTTCGGTGGGCGCTTGCTCATCACCACCGCTGCAGCCAAAAACATACCAATGGTAATCAGCGCAGGTAGTGCCAGGCGACGGCTCATCTGTTTTTCCAGTTGGGCTTTAATTCTCACCGCCTGTCTCCTGCTGTTCAGCTATAGAAGTATTTGCTACTCCGTGGAGCAACATCTGTACTGTGTGATCAACCCACTTCTCGCTGTTATCCCCATCTACCATAAAGGCGAACACTTTCTTCAGGGGGTCTCCCGCTATAAACGGGAATGCAATCAGGCTGATAAAAGAAATGGGCATCAAGTTGATATCGAGATCTTGACGCAGACAACCGGCTGTCTTGAGCACACCCAGTAATTCACGAAGCTTGGGCCCCAGCTGGGATGCCAGCCTATCTGCAAACAAGTCACGCATACGGCCCGGTTTAGACGCCACTTCGTCAACAATAAGCCTGGGAATCCAGGGCTCACGAGTGTAAAGGCGAATCATTCTGGCCATCGCCTCCTTCAGCATATCTAAGGAAGGTTCTTTTCCATCCAGCCCCACATTAAGGAATGCAGGGCCGTACTGCAGGAATTGGCTTCGCATTACCTCAATAATCAACCCTTCCTTGCCGCCAAAGTGGTAGCTGATCATTGCGGAATTCACCCCTGCCCCTTTGGCAATCTCGCGGATAGAAATATCGCGAAAGGCCTTCTCACGCAGGAGCACATAGGCAGACTGTATCAAGGCCTCGCGCACCTGCATTTCACGTTCCGGATCCCTGGGCCGTCCGCGGCCACGGCTGGATATGGATTCACTCACCTTAAATAACCAATTAATTAATCACTTGATTAATTAAATAACAGACCTCAAATAAGAACAAGCTAAAAAATCGACCTAATAGTCATATTTTTGGGCTGCACAAGGCAATTAACCCTTTGGGTGGCACACTAGGCTTGCTTCCCTTTTTTGGTCAGTCGCCCTTTTGCAGGCTTGAGAGCGTTGGCCACGATATCTCGCGGCACTATGAAGATCTAAGCGATTTTGTAAGAAAAGAAAAAAGGCCCACAAGGGGCCTTTTTAGAGGGGAGAGGCTTAATAAAGGCAACAAGGTCCTATCCCCTGCTGAGCACAAGCCATATATCAGAGAGATTTAAATCTCGCCGTGAAATGTCGTAAAACCGGCGGCTCATACTCAAAGGTCAAACCCTTCAATTCATGGGCTCGATTTTGCAACTCAATAATGGCATCAGCGATATAATCCATATGATCATTGGTATACACACGGCGCGGAATGGTTAAGCGCATTAATTCCAAATCCGCCTTCTTCTGCTCACCTGTTTCCGGATCACGCCCCAACAGTAAAGAGCCAATCTCCACCGCGCGAATACCCGCCTCCAAGTACAGTGCATTAGTTAAAACCTGAGCAGGAAATTGCTCCGGCGGAATATGTGGCAGAATTTTGGCAGCATCAACAAACACTGCATGGCCACCTGTCGGGTACTGGATAGGGACTCCGCCCTCTCGCAAACGCTCACCGAGATACGCTACCTGGCTAATACGGTAGTGTAGGAAGCTCTCATCAGCTGCCTCATAAAGACCTCGGGCCAAAGCCTCCATATCCCGCCCGGCCATACCACCATAGGTAACAAAGCCTTCCATAGGTACACAGCGTGTGCGTACGGCCTGGAACAGCTCTTCATGATCGCGAATACAGCACAGACCTCCGATATTAACCATTGGATCTTTTTTAGCAGACATAGTCAGCATATCGCCGTACTGATACATCTCGCGAATAATTTCCAGGATCGACTTATTCTGGTAGCCCTCTTCCCGCTGCTTGATAAAGTAGGCATTCTCACAATAACGAGCGGAGTCAATCACCACTGGGATATCGTATTTTGTGGCTATCTCATAGACTGCGCGCATATTCGCCATGGAAACCGGCTGCCCACCAGAACTGTTACAAGTTACCGTAGTGATAATTGCACAAATATTGTTCGGCCCATGCTCTTCAATCGTTTCAACCAACTTTTCCAGGTTGAAATTTCCTTTCCAGTCATAGGCAGTAGTGGTATCAAAGGCCCGCTCATCCACCACATTGATCGCTTTACCACCATTCAGCTCAATGTGACCAGCAGTTGTGTCAAAGTGATAGTTGGAAATAAAAACCGGCGTAGTGCCGCCACGCACTTGGCGCATACGCTCAATCAACGCAGGGAACAGGATTTGCTCAGCACCACGCCCCTGATGTGCGGGAACGGTTAATTTATAACCAAAAAAATGTTCAACCGCTTTACACAGATTGTAATAGTTGCGGCTACCTGCATAAGATTCGTCACCCAACATCAAGCCAGCCCACTGGTTATCGCTCATGGCGCCTGTACCAGAGTCAGTCAGCAGATCGATGTACACATCATCACTACGTAATAAGAAAGGGTTCAAACCAGCTTCCGCCAAAGCCTCTTCCCGGTCGGCCAAGGTTGTCATTTTGATCGGCTCAACCATCTTGATACGGAATGGTTCAGGAATACGCTTCATCGTTATTTTCCTTATAAGTCCTGACAGCGGGAACTAAATCTTGATCCTTAGTCACACCGCACACTGTTTTAACGCGGGTATAGTACAGAGGACGGGGGAAATAGGCGAATGAGGAGCTCGCCATCACGGAAAACTATTCTTATAGCCGGCTATCAGGCATAAATTATGTTCATTTTATATACCCGATACCGCCAGCTCTTTTCTGAATTAGCTGAAAGCAAATCCAATTTCCACGAGAACAGCTGCTAGCTTTAAAGCGCTTCCCCTTCTGCCCAACGGTTTGAGTTAGCCCCCACCCAAAACCCCAGTATAATTCAGCTTGGCAATAAGCTACATTAAAAGAGTCATACTTTCTGCTTCCAAGTTATATAAATCTATACTTTGTCTAACAAACAAACCTCTTTTTTTCCGTAAAGTTATCAGAAAAAAATATGGCTTACGAGCGCTGTATTTTTTATCAAAAAAATATTCAACGTTCATAATCCAAGTTCATATTGAGTAAAATCCTTATCATTAATATCATTTAGGCTATTACAGTCAAAGAAAATAACCGCAAAATAAAAACCGGATTATCTAAAACTTTAAAATGGAGCGCCCGACTAGAGCATACCCATTGATCGACATGGGGTATCATCCTGCCAGTTATCTTGCTGCTAAAAAATGATAAATTCTAAGGAGAGTTTTAGATGTCCCCGAAAACTATTGGATTTTGTGAGGAACTCTAAGGATAGAATAAGACAGAAGCGCAATAGCATTAAATATAATCGGAAATAATCTTCTGTAAAAGCCACCAAGATAACTAAAAAAGGAAATTATCGACTAGTTGAGAAAACAACCTTCATCCCGCTCCTATCAACTGCCTATTTACCCTCGATCTATATTCTTGCATTCACCTCAATCTTAATTCCCACCGGATCAAAAAACACCAGCTGCCGCATATCTCGCCCCGGGATATCCATTTGCTTACTGTCGACTCCCAAAGAGTCCAACTTGGCCTTAATAGGTTGAAGATCATCCGTATGGAAAGCTACATGATCAAGATGCGGCTTAGCCGGTTGTTCACTAGCAACCTCTCCCTCAATCAAATGGAGAATAGGTTTCCCATTCCCATATAACCAAAACCCCTTACGATTGAAGTTCGGGCGCTCACCCTCGATCAGACCGAGAACCTCGGTATAGAAATCCCGCACGCGGATCAATTGCTCCATAGGTGCGGTAATGTTGAAGTGATCCAATTGCATAACGCTTCCCTGTATTAACCAGCTGACTGAAAAGCGGCGCAAAATGCACCGCTTTGCTATGCGAGCCCCAATTCCGAAGGGTGTACTACCGGCCAATTAGGAGGCTCTACACAATCCCTTTTTGGCGCAGAGCACCAATCTGGTCTTCGTCTTTACCTAAGAAGTCCCTCAGAACTCCTTCAGTATGCTCACCCAATACGGGGGGCTTGCCGATAGTCGAGGGCAGTCTCAGAAAAGATAACCGGGTTACGCACGGTTTTTACCTTACCGGCTTCCGGATGATCCTGCTCAATCACCATGCCACGGGCTTGAACCTGAGGGTCGGTAAAGACCTCTTCCAATGTATTAATCGGTCCACAAGGTACATGATCATCGCTGAGTTTTTCGAGCCACCAGGCAGAGCTTTGCTGGCGAGTCGTCTCCTCTATTTGCGGTATCAGTTCCTCACGGGCAATCACTCGCGCAGAGTTGGTGGCATAGGCAGGATTATCTGCTAGCTGCTCAATGCCAGCGATCGTACAGAAGCGTTTGAACTGATCGTCGTTGCCTACCGCCAACATAAAATAGCCGTCTTTTGAGGGTACTGCTTGGTAAGGCACGATATTGGGGTGGCCAGTGCCCTGCCGCTCCGGGCTTTTACCAGAGGTGAGATAGTTTTGCGCTTGGTTGGCAAGCCAGGCCACCTGGGTATCCAATAAGGCCAAATCGATATGCTGTCCCACTCCGGTCTGTTGGCGATGCACCACCGCCGCTAGCACGGAGGACACGGCATACATACCAGTCATCAGGTCGGCAACCGCCACCCCCACTTTTTGCGGACCGGCACCAGGCTGGCCTTCCGGCACTCCGGTAATGCTCATCAGGCCACCCATACCCTGGATCATGGCATCATAACCAGCACGATTCTTGTAGGGGCCAGTCTGGCCGAAGCCGGTGATGGAGCAATAAATGACACCAGGGTTAATTTCCTTGATGGATTCATAATCCAGACCGTACTTTTTAAGTCCGCCAACTTTGTAGTTTTCCAGCAGGATATCGCAACGTGCTGCCATTTGCTTAATCAGCTCCTGGCCCTCTTCCGTGGTGATATCCACTGTGACGGATTTTTTGCCACGATTGGCGCTCAGGTAGTAAGCCGCATCGGCAGTATCATTACCCTGCCCATCTTTCAGGTAGGGAGGGCCCCAGTGACGGGTATCATCCCCTCGTTCAGGGCGCTCCACCTTGATCACTTCTGCGCCAAAATCGGCGAAAACCTGCCCCGCCCAGGGCCCAGCAAGAATCCGACTGAGATCAAGTACCTTTAAATGCGCGAGCGGACCTGCCATAACTTCCTCGTTTCGCTAATACAGGGAATAAACCGGAAAAATTTTTGCGGCAGCCTAACAGATATTTAACGCCCACGCCCAACTTGGAAGCTGGCAAAATTCGCCGTACACTGAGGTGCGCAATAAAAATAAGGAGGCGCAGCATGGCCGCTATAGAAGCCCAAAAATTTGGATCTTTTCGCGACTTTTATCCGTTCTACTTACAAGAACATAGCAATCTCACTTGCAGAAGGCTTCATTTCCTGGGCACCACCCTGGTTTTTGCAACCGTGATTGCAGCAATCATTTCCGCTAACCCTATGTGGTTCGCGGCTACCCCCATTGCAGGTTATGGATTTGCCTGGATCGGACATTTCTTTTTTGAGCACAACCGTCCAGCCACTTTTAAGTATCCCTTTTACAGCTTTTTGGGAGACTTTGTGATGTTTAAGGACATGCTCCTGGGCCGTATTGAGCGCTGACCTACGCTTATTTTTTGTCCGCCGACAAGCCATATTTACGCAGCTTGTTGGCTACAGCGGTGTGGGAGATTCCCAGTTCTTTGGCAAGCCTTCGTGTTGAAGGACGCCCGGCAATCAGCTCTCTGAGCAATGCTCGCTCCATGTGCTCCATCATTTCCTTATAGCTGAGTCCTCGCCCCCAGTCTTTCCAAGGCAACTGGGCTTGCACGGTCAAATCCGGCAAATGCTGCAAGGCGATGCTGTCCATACCGTGCCTCCGGCAATTCCCAGCAGCAGCCACAAAATAATCACGTAATCCGTTGAAGTTATCCGGCCAGTCGTGGCGGCAAATCAAGTTCTCGACTTCTTGATCCAAAGCCAAGTCCGCCTCGTCCGGGCACTCCTGTCGCAGCAGTGTCTTGGCAAAACGTGAGATGGCGGGGCGCATATTACGTAGCGGCGGCAAAGTTATAGAAAGCGAAGAAAATAATTGAGCCAGGGCAGGATGCAGGGTTTTAGGGGTACAACAGGTGGCCACCAACCGAATGGAAGGAGGCAGAGAGCGCAGACGACGCAAGAGTAAAACTTGTGCCTCACTGCTCAAACGATGAAGATCCTCAAGGATCAGAGTTCCACTGGAACGTAAGTGCAACGGGACTTCCATCCGGCCTTCTTGGGGGACAACCCGGTAGCAATCTGCTCGGGCAGCAGCTGGGGAGAGGTAATGTACCGCACCCGCAAAAGTGCTCTTGCCAGTACCCCGCTCGCCGGTGATCAATAACGGGGAGGCCAGCTCAGCAATATCTTGCAACTGCAGGCAACTGTCTCTGCGCAGGTCGAAATCCCATAAGGCCACAGGCCTGGGCAGCTCAGCATTAAACACACTCCTATCCCAGGATTGCATGCGCAATACTGCCCCCGCGAGGGAATCTACATCACTGGGACTATCCAACGCTAAGGGCGACCAGTCCACTCGAAAATTTTGCCCACGCACCACTACTGGCAGACCAAAGCGGGGAACGGCAAAATCCCTCAACAGCTCTGCCACCTGCATTAATGGAAGAAAGCGCTGTAACTGCAAACCCGGCACCTTATCCAGGCTTACGCCGAAAGCTCGTGCCGCTGCCAGATTTGCAGCCACCACCCTGCCCTCACGGTCCACACTCAAAACCGGGTCGGTCACATGTTGAAGCAGTGTATCAAGCTCAAAATAACGCCTTTCTAATGGCAGCAGTGAGATGCGGCGAACTCTCTGCACCCCTGGAACCCTGTAGAGGGACTTCTCTATGGTCTGGTACTGAGTGCCAAGCATCCCCGGCGCGAGCAGATACACCTTGTCGCCACTATCACCACCGAGCTCCCCAGAGGTAACGTTTATACGATATTCGCCGAATATTTGCATAATTTCATGCAAAATGCCGACTCGATTAGCACAAGTTATTTCAATCCTCACCGGTCCACCTGTAAAGATAACTTTACAAGAAGTGTAAATTGACTGCCACAAGCGGCGCAATACAGCCCTCTCCACTCTCCCCTCCAGGCATCTGCCTGACTAAAAATAGAGGAGAGACATAACAACAAGGTTCAGCGGCAGGGCCAGGCTTACCCGGTACTTATTGGGGACTGGTGGACCGCAGGAGACGAGCGCATGAAAAAAGAAGCAGCCAAGAAGGGCACCAAGTACGTAGCACGCGAACCCAATGAGCAGGGTTTTATCGAATATACGGATCTGGAACACCAGACCTGGCAGCGCCTGATAGAGCGCCAGTTGGAAGTACTGCCCGGTCGCGCCTGCGATGAATATATGCACGGCCTGGATCTCCTGGACCTTCCCCGCGATCGCATTCCCCAACTGGAGGAAGTTTCCAGCGTTTTACGCCGTGAAACTGGCTGGGAAGTGGCTCGGGTTCCCGCTCTGATCGGTTTTGAAACATTCTTCGGTCTGCTCGCCGACCGCAAATTCCCGGTAGCTACCTTTATTCGCACTCCGGAGGAGTTTGACTACCTGCAGGAGCCGGATATCTTCCATGAGATTTTCGGCCACTGCGCCATGCTCACCAATCCCGCATTCGCCAATTTCACTGAGAAATACGGGCAACTTGGGCTACAAGCCACTCCCAAAGAGCGCGCGTACTTAGCCCGTCTCTATTGGTTCACCGTAGAATTTGGACTACTCAATACCAAAGATGGCCTGCGGATTTATGGTGGCGGCATCCTGTCCTCCCCAAAAGAAACACTGTACGCGTTGAGTAATCAACCAGAGCGTTACGACTTCTCTGCGATTGATGCTCTGCGTACACCTTACCGGATCGACATCGTACAGCCGATTTATTACGTACTGGATGGCTTGCAACAGTTACAGGACCTCACAGAAATTGACCTGATGTCCAAGGTACGCGAAGCCATAGAGCTTGGCCTGTTCGAACCGCGCTTCCCGCCAAAAGACGCCGCCTAAGCACTACTTTACCGGGCTGTAAACTGCAGCCCGGTAAAGCCCTCCCCGCCCCGTTATTTCCTGCATATGGAAAATTTACTCAAACCACTCTCATAAACATTGCACTTGGGGAAAATTCCACTACCGGCACAATCGGCCTGAGCCTATCGTTACAGCAGGTTGTGTAGTGGGAGGCCAACTACCTTTCAGCTCTGCCTACACCCGGAACGCCAAACTAACATTCGGGGCGGCATGCCAGCGGACGGCTTTAAAAATGCGTGCAAGGACACAGAACCCCGTAGTTTTGGGAGCGCTGTAGCACTATGTCCTCACTTGACGCGATTGATAGACAACTTCTTGCTATCCTCCAATCCGACGTCAGCCTTTCAATTGAGGAGCTGGCGGAGCGTGTTGGTCTAACCAAAACCCCTGCTGGCGCCGGGTGCAAAAGCTGGAGAAAAGCGGCATTATCCGCCGCAAAGTTGCATTGTTGAATGCGGAGATCCTGGGCCTACCTGTCTCGGTATTCGCCCAGGTAAAGACTGACCAGCACACACCGGAGTGGGCGGATGCTTTTGCCGAGCATGTGGCCCAACTGCCAGAGGTGGTAGACTGCTACCGAATGGCCGGTGATTACGATTACCTGCTCAGGGTAGTCGTCAGTGATATCGCCGCTTACGACCGCTTCTATAAGGAGCTGATCAGGCGTGTAGGTATCAGTGATATTATTTCGAACTTTGCCCTGGAGCAGATTAAGAGCACTACTGAACTGCCGATCCCTGCGGAAAACAAGGATTAATACACGGGAGATAATCGGCGAAGACTACCGGCTGTCCACACAACTATGGATAATGATGGAATCTCGCTCACTCGCAAGGATGACATGTGGCGGACAGCTCTCTCTTCCAGTCTTTCTTTCTAATTTTTAGTGGCGCGGCGATATTCGCCACCCTGGCTCTCTTCGGCCGCCAGCCGCTATTGGTCGCCTATATCGCCCTGGGTGTACTGCTCGGGCCATCCGGGCTTGCAGTGATTGATAACCTGCGTCTGCTTTCTGACATGTCCAGTGTGGGCATTATATTTTTGCTGTTCCTGCTTGGATTAGACATGCAGCCGCAGGCCCTGATCTCAGTACTGCGAAAAGCTACCTTCGTTGGAATTGTGAGTTGCGCAATCTTTCTCGGACTGGGCTTTTGTATCGGTGAGCTATTTGGTTTTACCACCACAGAGAGCTGGGTAATCGGCATGGCCCTGATGTTTTCCAGCACCATTATCGGTATCAAGCTACTGCCCACAACAGTACTGCACCATAAACACTTGGGTGAGTTGATGGTGGGGCTGCTACTTTTCCAGGATTTTGTCGCCATCGTCTGCTTAATGATCCTGCTCAGCGACAGCACCGGGGATATGCATCTGGGACAAATTGCACTCTCTTTTGGCTCACTGCCTCTGATGGTGCTATTCGCCTGGGTAGTTGTGAAATATCTTTTACTACCGCTGTTCAGCCGTTTCGATCGATTCCACGAGTATATTTTCCTGATGGCCCTGGGCTGGTGCATGGGGATGGCTGAGCTGGGGGAATCACTAGGATTATCGCGAGAAATTGGTGCCTTTATTGCCGGTATTACTCTTGCTGCCAGCCGGATTTCCCAATATATCGCCCTAAACCTGAAACCATTACGGGACTTCTTTCTAATCCTATTTTTCTTCAGCCTTGGAGCTCAATTCAAACTGGCCATGCTGCCGGAAATCCTGGTGCCGGCAATAGTCACTGCTACGGTAGTTTTATTGGCAAAACCGGTGATTTTCCGCTATTTGCTGGGCAACCAGAGCGAGCTTAAAGTTCTGGCCTGGGATATTGGCTTCCGCCTGGGGCAAATCAGCGAGTTTTCCCTACTCATCGCCTTACTTGCCTATAGCCAGAACCTAATCGGCAGCGCTGCCTCTCACTTAATTCAAGCTACGGCAATTATTACCTTCCTGGTCTCCTCTTATATCGTGGTGATGAATTTTCCCAATCCCATCGCAATCAAAGACGAGCTGCGCAGGGATTAACCTTGCGCAGCTGGCTTGTATTTAATTTCCGGCTCGAGCGGTGCCAGTAAATGACTCAAGGGCGTTTTTCAGGGCGCTAAATAGACGGGGGATGTCTTTCCCAAACATCAGGTACAAGCAGGGCACCAATAAAAGTGAAATGGCCGTAGCTGCAAGGATTCCATAGCCCAGGGAAATGGCCATTGGAATCATAAATT
The DNA here is from genome assembly GCF_030012965.1 of Microbulbifer sp. MLAF003. Taxonomy (NCBI): domain Bacteria; kingdom Pseudomonadati; phylum Pseudomonadota; class Gammaproteobacteria; order Cellvibrionales; family Microbulbiferaceae; genus Microbulbifer; species Microbulbifer sp. MLAF003. The sequence goes on along the minus strand of NZ_CP120232.1, from coordinate 2,141,099 downwards.
TCGCCTGAACCGAGGTTTCAAAAATCATCGGCATTAAGCCACAGAAAGTGGTTACCGTGGTTAAAACAATCGGTCGGAAACGGCGCGCTGCCGCACGCTTGATTGCAGTCTCAACATCAACGCCTTCCTCTCGCAGGCGATTACTGTACTCGATCATTACCAGGGTATCGTTAATCACAACACCAGCAAGAGCGACCATCCCCAACAAGCTCACCATGCTCATGCCATACCCCATGACCAAGTGCCCCAGGATTGCACCAATAACCCCAAAGGGAATCGCCACCATCACAATTAATGGCTGCATATAACTTTTCAAGGGAATTGCCAGCAACAGATAAAGCACAGCCATAGCCAGCAGGAATGTCAGGCCAAGGGAAGCGAGCCCTTCGCGCTCATCCGCCTGACGCCCTTCGTACGAAATAGTAAGACCGGGAAATTCTGCTTGCAGCTGCGGAATAACACTGCGATCCAGCTCATTGATGACCAGTGCCGCCTGATCACTGGGCTCTACATTGGCAGAGGCAGTCAGCACCCGGCGCCCAGCACGACGGTTAATAGTTGCATAAGCGCGCCCCTTATCGATAACCACGAGATCCGTAAGAGGCATCCATAGACCGCTGCCCGCGCGAATCATAATGTTATTGACGTCATCCATACTGACACGCTCGCTCTCCGGCAAACGCACCATGACCTTGACCTGATCTCGGCCGCGCTGTTGCCGCAGCGCCTCATCACCATAGAGAGCCGCACGTATCTGCCGGCCAATCTCCTCAGCCGACAAGCCCAGACTCTTGGCGGTTTCAGTAAGTGTCAGGTCAAGCTGGGTTTTTCCCAGGGTAACGCCCGCATCGATATCGCTGACATTGGGAAATTTTGCCAGCTCGGCCCCCAATCGCGCCGCCGCCTGATCCAGGACTGCTGTATCGATATGGCGCAGCTCAACCGTGAGAGAAGAACCTGCGCCGGGCCCTCCCCGATCGGAGGCCGTAGTCGCACTTAAAGCTCCGGCAATTACACCAACTTCTTTCCGCCAGGCACGGACAAACTCACCGGTGGAAAATTCTCGCTGATCCGATGGCACGAAGAAAAAGTCCACCTGGACTGAGTCATCTCCCATCAAACCGCGATTACCGAGAAATACAGCGTCGCGATCGTATTGCTCCAGAACCTTGTTGCCACCGGCAATAATCTGGGATCTGGCTTTCTCCAGCTGGTGTTGCGCTGTTCCCGTGGGGAAAGTCACCGCAAAGCGACCGGAATCCCGCTCTACCCTGGGCATCAACGTAAAGCCCATACGACCACTGGCGGCATAGCCACCAACTACCAGCAGCGTGGAAATGGCAATAGCGATAGTGGTGTATCGGTGTCGCACACAGGCTTCAAGCAACGGGCGGAATCGCTCCTGTACAAATCGATCCAGGCCACGAGCCAATCTCTCCTGGCGGGCTGCAAAACGTTGCGCCCGCGGACTGTTATAGCCTCGGCGCGAATGGGCCAGATGCGCGGGAAGAATAAACAGTGCTTCAACCCAGGAGATAATAAATACCGAGCCCACAACGAAGGGAATAACGCCAAAGATTTTGCCCATAAATCCAGGCAGCGCCATCAACGGGATAAAAGCGACAATATTGGTGAGGATGGCGAATGTCAGGGGAACGGCCACCTGCCTGGCACCAGCAATTGCCGCCTGTAAATTGCTATAACCCTTCTGGCGCCACTCGTGAATATTTTCGCCGGCAATAATTGCATCATCCACCACAATACCCAGGGCGATGATAAAGGCGAACATACTCACCATACTGATAGAAATATCCAACCCGGGCAGGAAAAGCAACGCGCCGAGGAAACTAATTGGAATACCCAGTGTTACCCAGAAAGCCAGGCGCAATTCCAGGAAAGCCCCAAGTACAACAAAAACCAGCAACAAACCGATAAAGCCGTTTTTTAGTAACAGCGATAAGCGCTCCTTAAAAATCTCGGAATCATCATCGCGGATAGTGAGGCTCACTCCCTGCGGCAACGACGCCCGAACCTCATCAATAACTTCCCTTGCAGCATCGCTCACACTCAGTGGAGTCTGGTCTCCCACCCGATAAATTTTGATACCAACGGCCGGCTCACCGTTAAACACCATATTGCGGGCCTCATCCTCGAGGGCATCGCTGACAGTAGCGATATCACGCAAATAAACCGCGCCACCGCCACCACCCTGGGTAACAACAATATCGCCAAATTCCCGCGCCCAATCACGCCGTTCGGTAACCCGCACCAGAATTTCACCGGCATCGGTTTTAACACTACCGGTGGGAATATCCACTGCAGCGTTTTGAACAATTGTGGCCACCTGGGCCAGGGTCAGGTCATAGCGGCGCAGGTCGTCACGGTGTATTTCCACCGCCACTTCCAAATCGCGGACGCCCTGGGCCTCCAGCTGGGTTATGCCACTGTGGGCCTCCAATTTGTCATATACCTGCATGGCAAGTGCGCGCAGGCTCCGCTCATCCAGGTTGCCATGGAGGACCAGATCCAATACATCGCGCTTGCGTTCGGCCAGGTTCACCTGGGGCCGCTCAATATCGGCGGGAAATGTCGTTACCGAATCGATCGCCTGTTGGATATTTTGATAGACAAGATTGGCGTCGGCATCACCTTCCAGCTCCAGGTTGAGTACGGCAGAGCCTTCCCGGGCACTGCCACGCATCTCCTTAATACCCACCAAGCCCTGCACCGCCTGCTCGGCCGCTACCAGCACCCCGCGTTCAACTTCCTCCGGACTGGCGCCAGGATAAGAAATGGAAACGCTGACCAAGTCCAAACTGAATTCAGGAAAAACCTCTTTCTTGACGATCACGGAAAATATCAGCCCGCCGACAAGAAACACCAGCATCAGCAAGTTTGCGGTGACATGATTTCGCGCCATCCAGGCGATGGCGCCCGTTTTGGTATCGATACCTCCGTCTTCCACTCTCAGCTCATTCATTCGCGCCTCCGCCACGAGGGCCTTTTCTGGTGGAATTTTCGGCTGAGGCCGCTGCATCTGCCGGTGGCAGACGGGACAGGTTAATCTCTCCAGCGATCCGCACGGGCATTCCCTCGGTCACTGTAATCAGGCGCGTAGTCACCAGAGTTTCACCCCCACTGAGACCTTTCTCCAGTACTGCGTAATCCCCGCTGGTATAAGCCACTTCAACCGGCAAAACCGCAGTGCGGTTATCCCGCACTACCCATACGTTATCGCCATCCTGTAGTGCGCTTAATGGAATCCGCACACGCTCCTGCGCACTTTGGGAAACAATCTCGACCCGCGCGAGATCATTCAGTAACAACTGGGGCTGCGATGGATCCTGAACAGATAGCGGGTCGTCTAATTCCACCAACACACTGGCAAGCCTGCCCTGCTCTTCCAACACTGGAATCACGCGAACGAATTCACCACGACGATAAATACCTGCGGGCCATTGGCTGCCATAAATACGCACTTCAATATCACTGCTATTCAGGCGATACAGCTGAGAGGCTGGCACTTCCACAGCAATCTGGAAGCGATCGGCACTGGCCAGGCTATAAAGCGTATCCCCGGGAGATACCCGATCACCCACATCCACACTGCGACTCACTACAAGTGCATCGAAAGGCGCTCGGACCTGAGTGAGACGGAGGTTGCGCTGGGCAAGTGCGACATCGGCCTCTGCAGCCTCCACGCCAGCCTCGGCAGCGGCCTGCTGGGGTTCACGTAGCACCAGTGCGCGGTCGGCATCTGAGAGAGTTGTGCCAAGCAGCTCATATTCCTCCAAAGCCACCTGCTGCTGGCCACGCTCCTGCTGGAGTTCCGCTCGGCTTTTGGCAAGGGTACTTTGAGCAGTTTTTAGCGCCAGCTGATAGGGTTCCTGCTCTATACGAAGCAGCACCTTACCTTTTGGCAGAACCGCACCTGGCCCCAGATCGTAATCAAGCCATTCAACCTGTCCATCCACCTGCGGTTCCAACTCCGCCTGTTCGCGCGCCGCCACTGTTCCCAGGGCACTCAGGGTAAAAGAAAAATGCCCCTGCTCTGCCAGGGCAACATCCACCGCCGGTGCTGACACCTTGCGCTCACCACGTCCCACGGTGGGTTTCTCACGGATCAACCAGCTGGAAAGCAAAAATGCCAAAACCAGCAAAACTAAAGGCATCAGCAAGCGCCAATTGAATTTATTCAGCATTAAGAATTTCCCTCCAGGTACAGCTCCAGATCCACTGGCTCAGGTACGGGGAGGTCCTCCTGAGGAAGCCCCCGGAAAGTGCGCGGTAAAGTGTCACTCGGTTTTCAATCAACTGGCGTTCAGCGGAAAGCACCTCACGCGCCAGATTTTGGTAATCGGTCGTCGCAGTTAGAACATTGAGGAAGTCCACAGTGCCATTGATATAGGCGCGACTGCGCCGCTGGGCAATCAATTCCGACAGGCGCTCACGCTCCCGCAGGTGCCCAAGCTCCTGTTCAATGGCGCGCTCGCGAATTAAGGCCTGTTCAACTTCTGATAGCGCTTCATTCACCGTACTGCGATACAGCGCCCAGCTCTCCTGCAAGACCGCACCCTGCTGATCTCGCTTGGAAGCCAGTGCCCCACCATCAAAAATGACACCCTCAATAGACGCGGCAATCGCAATCAGCCAGTTCTCGGTAATATCGCTTATCAGACTGGTGCCATTACTGGCGACAGCGGACAAACTGAGTACAGGAAGCCGATCCGCCCAGGACTGGTCCGCCAAGTGGTAATCCTGAAGCAGGTTGCGCTGGGCCTCACGCACATCCGGGCGGCGCAACAATAACTGGGAGGGAATACCGGTATCCGGCAGTCCTGGCAATACAGGCAAGCTTGCCGCCTCTTGGATATAGCCTTCCAATTGGGGCTCATTGGTCCCAAGCAGAGCAGCTAACTGTACCTTGAGCGTTTCGATATCGGATTCGGTCTGTTCCAGTTCCTGCTCTGACCTCTGAACAAGCTGGCGTTGCTGCAACACATCGGCAGCATCTGTGACACCGCGACCAAATCGCAACTCCAATACCTTCAGACTCTTGCGATTGGTCTCAAGTTGCTGCTCCAGCAAATCGCGCTGCCCCCACTGCTCGCGCAGCTGTAACCAGGTAGCAGACACTTCAGAAGCCAAACTGAGAGCCGCAGTCTGAAGGTTTTGTTCCTGTGCCAGGAAGCCCGCCTCAGCAGCACTGGCACCGGAGCGTACGCGCCCCCACAAATCCACTTCATAACTGGCAGCGATACGGGTGCTCCAGCTGTTGCCCTCGTTAGACGGGTCAGTAAATTCACCGGATGAATAGCGCTGCTCGGTATTTTCCACCTGGGCGGTCACACTGGGCCAGAATCCCGAGCGCGCTCCCCGGGCCGCGGCGGCAGCTTGCTCAAGACGCCAGTAACTGGCCTGCAGGCTCGGATTGTCCTGCAGGGCCAAGTGAACCAGTTGATCTAATTGGGGGTCATTAAAACTACGCCACCAGCGCAATTCCGGAGCCACACTGCCGGAAGCACCAAAAGTTTGCGGCAGCCCTAAAATTTCCTGCGATTGAGGGGGTTCGACAGGTTGCGAAGAACAGCTGGCAAGCAAGGGAATACAAATTGCCAAAACGCGGTAAAAGCACAAGGAATATCACCGAAAAAGAGTTTTAAGCCATTAAAAGTAGAGATTTATTGCGTGCATTATCTCCCCGAAAAAATGCCCGGCAAGGCGTTTTACTCTTGTTTACAAACCGCGGGGAAAATCCTGTGAAATTTTGCCGTCCGTAAGAGTGCCCCAACGCAACTACTTAGGTATGATGCGCCACACTAAACTGAATGGTCACCGGGATTCGCCGCGGGATTCTTCGATAGTCCCCATGACAATCGGTGTTGGCCAGGCATCCATTAAGCCTGACCAGCTGGACATCCGGTGCAGATTAATAACGGAAGTAGAAGAGACAAGCCATGAGTAAACATCAGCCCCTCGCCCATTGGGACGACATTTTGCTGCTGGATCAGCAGCTGACCGACGAAGAGCGTATGGTGCGCGACGCCGCGCGCGAGTACTGCCAGGACAAGCTGATGCCCAGAGTCCTCGAGGCAAACCGCCACGAAATCTTTGACCGGGAAATCATGAGCGAAATGGGTCAACTTGGCCTGCTCGGTTCCACGATCGAGGGCTACGGCTGTGCCGGTCTCAACTACGTTTCCTACGGCCTGGTAGCGCGCGAAGTAGAGCGCGTGGACTCCGGTTACCGCTCCGCCATGAGCGTACAGTCCAGCCTGGTTATGCACCCCATCTACGCCTACGGCAGCGAAGAGCAAAAGCAAAAGTACCTGCCCAAGCTGGCCACCGGTGAATGGGTTGGCTGCTTTGGCCTGACCGAGCCGGATGCAGGTTCCGATCCCGGCGGCATGAAAACCCGCGCCAAGAAGGTTGACGGCGGCTACCGCCTGAGCGGCTCCAAGATGTGGATCACCAACAGCCCGATTGCCGATGTATTCGTAGTCTGGGCAAAAGACGATGAAGACATTATCCGCGGCTTCGTACTGGAAAAAGGTATGGAAGGCCTGTCGGCTCCTAAGATCGAAGGCAAGTTCTCCCTGCGGGCCTCCATCACTGGTGAAATCGTGATGGATAATGTTTTTGTACCGGAAGAAAACAAATTCCCGGAAATCGGCGGCCTGCGCGGCCCCTTCGGCTGTCTGAACCGCGCCCGTTACGGCATTTCCTGGGGCGCCATGGGTGCCGGTGAGTTCTGCTGGCACGCCGCTCGCCAGTACGGCCTGGATCGTAAACAGTTCAACCGTCCGCTGGCTCAAACCCAACTGTTCCAGAAGAAACTGGCAGACATGCAAACTGAGATCACCCTGGGCTTGCAGGCCTCCCTGCGCGTTGGCCGCATCATGGACGAGAATAAGCAATTCGACCCCACCATGATCTCCCTGGTGAAGCGCAACAACTGTGGCAAGGCCCTGGAAATCGCCCGTATCTCCCGCGATATGCACGGCGGCAACGGTATCTCCGACGAGTTCCACGTAATTCGCCACGTGATGAACCTGGAAGCGGTAAACACCTACGAGGGCACCCACGACGTACACGCCCTGATCCTCGGTCGCGCCCAGACCGGACTACAGGCTTTCGTTTAAGGCCCGCATACAGGCGCACCCCCGGCACTTGCCGGCGGGTGCGCCAATACCCGTTTCTCTGCTCTTTCCCGCTTTTTAGCTCGGTATCTCAATATTCGATTTCAATACGGTTCTCTCTCCGTACCAGTTGATTCTGTCACACACTGTCGACCCCTCTCTCCCCATGCCAAATAAGGAGTGCTATTCTCCCCTGCTTTGCGAGTCTGTGGATTTAAAGACACTATGGATCAACTGCTGCATTGGTTCGACCTGATCGGCATAGCGGTATTTGCCTTCAGCGGAGTGCTTGCCGCGGGACACAAACAAATGGACCTGTTCGGCGCCGTAGTACTCGCCTGCGTCACCTCGACGGGTGGAGGCACCATCCGCGACATCATTCTCAACATCCCGGTTTTCTGGCTACAGGAACCTTACTACCTGTGGATTGCCGTAATCACCGGTGTGGTCAGCTTTTACCTGATACGCTATTTACAGGTACCCATGCGCCTACTGATGTTTGCCGATGCTATTGGTCTTGCAGTATTTGTGGTGATCGGTACCCAGAAGGGCCTCGAAATGGGTTATTCCGCCACTATCGCCATAGTAATGGGAATGATGACAGGCACCTTTGGTGGTGTTATCCGCGACGTGCTGTCCGGGGATATTCCCTTGCTGTTGCGCAGGGAAATATATGCTACTGCAGCCCTCACTGGCGCAGCCGTTTTGGTTGCTTTAGATGCCAATGGCAAACTGCCAGGCGATTTGGTGGTGGCCATTGCAGTGCTTGTCACCCTGTCTATCAGGCTAGCTGCCATACGCTGGAATCTTTCCGCCCCCATAGCCCGGTTTGGTAATCATTGACTTTGGCCAACTCCGAAACCCAAACATCAGTATTCGACACTGCTCACAGGAATAGACCCAGTGCGTAACTTTCGCCCGCTCTCCGCCCTACTTTGCTTTCTCTGCCTGGTGCTGAGCGCCTGTGAGCGATCAGACCCGGACGCGAAACCAGGTAAAGACAAGGAGTCCAAGAGCCATACTCGCTTGATCTCCAAGCCCTGCTGGTTTGAAACCGACGACAGCTGGCCCTTTACCCAATGCTTTATGATGGAAGTCCCAGAGGATTATGCCCATCCAACACGGCGGAAAATCCGCTTTCCGGTTATCCGTTTCCGCGCCAAAGAGCCCGATGCCAGCAAACCGCCCCTGCTTCACTTAGGAGCCGGCGGCCCCGGCGCAAGCATGGGCCTGGAACCAGAGAATGCCAGCGACTGGCTATGGCTAAACTACGCCGCCATGACGGTCGAAGACGGCCGGGATCTTATTGTGATCGACCCCCGGGGCACCGGCATGGCGCGGCCACGCCTCACTTGCAGTGAATTTATTGATGATGCCCAGACCGCTTTCCAGCGCAAGCTTTCACCGGAGGAGGAGGCGCGTGTTTTCGCTTTCAGTATGGAGCGTTGCTACAGTCGCCTGAGTAAAGGCGCCGATATGGCCCAATATAACAGTACAGTGGTAGCGCGGGATGTGGATGAGCTGCGCAAGCTACTGAAGCTCGATGAACTCGACCTATACGGTGTTTCCTATTCAACCCGGTACGCACTCACCTATGCCCGGGATTACCCTGAGTCTGTACGCGCACTGGTACTTAACAGCGCGGTATTTCCCAACATCGCCTACACCCAGCAGCTAGCCCAGGATTCGCTGGCAGCTTATGAGCGCGGCCTCAAACATTGTACTGAGGATAAAAAATGCAATAGCCGCTACCCGGATCTCCGTCGCAGACTGGAAAACCTGGTGCAAACCCTCGATGAGGAGCCCCGCACCATCCATATCAAACACCGCTATTCAAAACAGACCTACCCGTTCGTTCTGAACGGACAGCGTTTGCTGCGAGTGCTTTTCCAGGCACTGTACAACGAGAATTTCTACAGTGAACTGCCAAAAATGATCGAAGGACTGGAGAGCAGTGGCGATGAAGGACTTAAACCTGCACAAAAAGCCATCGGTCACTTTATGGAAATTGTGCTTGACCCCTATTTTGGCGATGCTGCCGGAGTCAGCCATTTCTGCTATGAAGAAGCGCCTTTCGTGGATTTTGACCAAGCCCGCGCCAGTGCCGAAAATACCGGAATCCTTGGTGGCGCCGTACGCTCAGACCTGAGCCTGCTACAGCTGCAGTGCCGTATTTGGGCGATTCCCTCAGCACCACTACTGGAATCTGAGGCCATTGAAACTCCCGCACCGGTAATGGTGCTGCATGGAGGTCTCGACCCGGTATTGGCTGCGGAGGATGTAGATGCTGCACGCAAAGCCCTACCCAATCATCAGTGGCTACTTTTCCCCAAATTGGCACACGATATTATTTCCGCCAGCAGCTGCGCCGAGAAAGCTGCCGGCCGCTTCCTGGACAATCCACTAAAAGATCAAACTCAGGCCACCATGACTTGCCGTGAGCAGGAACTCGCCGAGCAGGAGGCAAATAAAGAAGAGGACCAGCAGGCAGAATCCAGTGAGGCTGAAAACCAGACTTCCGAACCCCCGGTGGCATCGCCAACACAACCACCAGCAGCCTCGGAAAGTGGCCAGCTGAATTAACAACAGCATGGCTTTCCACCTACTCAACCAGCCAGGCCTGTACATACTCAGAACAGCTGGCAAAAACCAAGAATACAGGCTGAGCTAATTTGCCAACCTGGAGTCAGGCAAACCAAGGGAATTGAGCAGATGCAAACGGATGACAATACTGCACTGATTGAAGTAGCTGACCTGGTAACACTTCAAAAAAGTTCTGACCCCGTAATCCTTGACTGCCGTTATGAGCTGGCTGACCCGGAGAGTGGTGCTCGAGATTACGCTGCGGGACATATTCCTGGGGCCCACTACGCCAGCCTACACCGGGATCTCTCAGCCCCAACGCAACGTTTTGGCGGGCGGCATCCCATGCCCACCAGCGGCCAGTTCCAGGAATATGCCCGCAGCCTTGGTATCAATGACGATGCATCTGTCATCGTCTATGATGACAACCGGCTGGGTTTCGCCGCGCGAGCCTGGTTCCTGTTTTATTTTTTGGTCACAAGCCTGTCAGCATCCTAAATGGGGGGCTGAAAGCTTGGCTTGATGCTGGAGAGGCGCTTAGTACCATTGAACCCATTGCCCCAAAATCTGGATCCTTTACTGCAAGACCCAAAGAAAATCTGTTGGTGCACTATGAGGCGGTCAAGGAAGGTTTAAACGGCGCGTCATGGCAGCTTGTTGATGCGCGGGATAGCCAGCGTTTCAATGGGATTCAGGAGCCCATTGATCCTATAGCCGGTCATATCCCTTCAGCTATCAATCAACCCTGGCAGAATGTCACGGACAAAAATACCGGGAAAGTAAAGTCAACTCAGGAACTGCAAGCTCAGTTTGGCAGTCTGGGAGAAGGTAAACCGCTGCTTAACTATTGTGGTTCCGGTGTCACTGCCTGCGTGAATTTCTTTGGGCAATACCTGGCCGGTCGAAAAAATTCTCTGCTCTATCCCGGCAGCTGGAGCGACTGGTGTGCGCACCAACAATGAGTGAGTCGCTCGTGTTTACCTATCCGGTCCAGGTGCGAAGGAAGGCGGTAAATGGGGACCCTAGTCCCTGAGTGTTGCCGGAAAATACATTGCTGTGAGGGCAGCTATATCTACCCCCACACCTATTCAATGGCAACAATCACTCAATGCGTCACCACACCCTGTTGATGTAGGCATCAACAGACCAATCACTACGAAATTGTATCCAACCACGCATATAGGCATGCCGGTAATACGCATCGAAAAAGTTGAGGAAGTCTCCTTTTGTCGCAAAGCGGTACTCTCCATAGTTTGGATCGAAAAAGAGCGCACCTATATCAGAGTTCACCCTGTCATCTGCAACCCAGGCTGCAACAGCGTGCCCTGCTCTGCGGCCAGAGAAAGTAATATATCCATACGCATCTCGTAAACTGCGCAGCGCATTTACCAGGCTCGTATTAATTGGCGGAATTGGCTGAACTGGAGGTACTGGCTGGCCCGGTTGAATAACAACCATATTGTTCAATGCAACAGCAATTGCACTTGAACTCCAGCGATCTTCTTTATGCAAACCCTGATTTATTAGCCAGTTTTCGATATTTAATCCCTGTCTACCACCTCCATAAGTCCAGGTACGAAAATCCCGCCCCACCTTTATTAGCTCGCCAATATTTAGGGACCGATATGTGCGAAAACTAAAAGCACCAGCATTATGGACCCGGGGAGTTAAGCCTAATTTATCCGGCAAACTTTTATCGTCCAGTGCGTTGGTCTTTATCCAGTGCGCAGCTAGAGATGCGCAAATTCCAAACTTACCAAATCTGAAATAATGAATATAAGCCCGTGGTGAGGACTGGGAGAAGCCCCAGGTTTTTACACCATTGTTACGCCTGGCTATACGATCAACCCCCATAACAGTATTCCTCCTGAATGGATAGTTTATTAATCATGACAAACACGAGTGATACACCTACCTTCCAGTGGAGATGAGGCTCTCTTGTAGCTCATGTCATGAGCCAGACTTTACGAGAGCGCATAGCCTTCTGCTTTAGATCCTGAGCGTATTTTTTTAGGTTTTGGTCTTAATTGATTTTTTAAGGAAAGTACTGGCAGTATTTGAGCGCCGGAACGTTTATTGGGAGGGTTTTTATAAAGGCAGGGAAATGAGGGGGGACGTAAATCACATCAAAAAATAGGCGGCACTTTTCATGCCACCTATTACTGATTCAATATGGGGTCTAATCGTGCATGGGATTGCGCAGGATCGGACAAATCGCTTCCTTATTTTTCGCCATATACTGCTGGTGATACTCCTCAGCGTAATAAAACGGCTGCGCCATACTGATCTCAGTAGTCACCTCGCCACGCTGTTTTTCATCCAGCGCCGCCTGCACGGCATCCCTGCTGGCCTCTGCTTCTTTCTTCTGCTCTTCACTGGTGCAGAATATGCATGAGCGATACTGGGAACCAATGTCGTTACCCTGGCGCATACCCTGGGTTGGATCATGCATGTCCCAAAACAGCTTTAGAAGCTCCGCATAGCTGACAACCTTGGGATCGTAAACCACCTTAACCACTTCAGCGTGCCCGGTGCGCCCGCTGCATACCTCGTCGTAATTCGGGTTTTCTGTCGCCCCGTCGGAGTAACCAACGGCGGTGGCAAAAACACCATCAGTTTCCCAAAATATACGTTCGGCGCCCCAGAAACAGCCCATACCAAACATGGCAACTTCCATATCTTCCGGGAACGGCTCTTTGATAGAGTTACCATTAACGAAGTGGACGCCAGTGATTTCCATCGGCTGCGGCCGACCAGGCAAAATCTGATCCGCATCCGGTATCTGGAATTTGTCGTATTGCATACTGTTATCTCAAGTGCTGAAATTTTCTTCAAACAGGATAGCCATAAGCTGCTAATCCGCCCAGAGCCATACTTAGGCCAGTTTAACCCAGTGATCAAACAGGTCAGAGAGATATTTGATCACTGGGTTAAAAATTGGCAGATCAACAATAAAAGGAGTCGCCATTGGCACGCTTAATCTTACTACTGCTTATCTTGATTGGAGTCTGGTATGCATGGCAGAAAATCAAGGCCAGCTCACCTGAAAACAAGCGCAAGCAGATTTTTCTGGCCACAGTTTTAGCGGCTGCGGTAGTCGTCGTTTTACTCGCACTGAGTGGCCGTCTGCACTGGGTTGGCGCCGCTGTGCTTCTGATCCTGCCGGTGCTCGGCCGCCTGCTTAACCAACTCACCCGTTTATTGCCCTGGATGGCACCGTTCTTTGAGCGATATTCCCGCAACCGACAGCAACAAAATCAACAACAGGGCGAGGAAAACTGGCAGGGGCAAAAAGCAGCTCAAAAGGATCAGGGCCCACCTCTCACCGAGCATGAAGCCCGGCGAATCCTGGGAGTGAGCGCCAATGCGGGAAAAGATGAAATTATTGGCGCACACCGTAAGCTGATTCAGAAATTACACCCGGATCGTGGCGGCAATGACTACTTGGCATCCCGGGTAAACGCCGCCAAAGAGTTATTGTTGCGTATTTTGTAATCAGGGCACCCTGCAGAGGAGGTGCATATAGCGAGCCAGCTGCCGATATGGGTCGAGCTGAGAGTACTCCAGCTCCTTTTGCACAATCGCCGCCGCTGGCAATTTTTCTCGAATTGAGGGCGTCATAAAATCGTGGAAACAGCGAATGCCACTGTGACACTTAACATCAAAGCCAACTTCTCCCAACCATCCTTCCACCCACTCTGGTAACAAGGGGTTTTGCGGGGTGAGACTGCCCGGATGCCCTCCCCAGTAGTCCTCTCCAATGTTGCGTTCAAGCTGACGAAAGCTACCGCGCTGCAGCAGACGAAACTCCAGCGCACGGCGATTGTAAAATGTCAGTGACAGGTATCCGCCGGGCTTCAGCAATCGGCGCAAATGCTGCAGCGCCTGCTGCGGTTCTTCCAGCCACTCCAGCACTGCATGGCAGATCACCAGATCCGCCTCGCGCAGCTCTGCCTGTTCAGGCAATGCCTGTAACGGCTTATGCAGGAGTGTCACCTGCTTTTGCAGTTGTCGCTCTTCGACCTCAGCTGCGGCATGCTCTAGCATCTGTGCAGAGATATCGGCCAGGAAAACCCTGTGTCCAGCCTGCGCCAGATCCATAGCGAAATGCCCCTGGCCACCACCGGCATCCACCACTTTTAAAGAGTCTGACCTTCCATTGAGCAGCGGCGCCAGATCCCTGTTCAGCACCGCCAGGCGAATATCCCCCTTGAGCCCCCCATAGATACGGTTGCGAAAACGGTGTGCCAGGTCATCAAAGTTGCGATCGCTAAAACGACTAACGCTCATCGGCTTCCTCATTACACAAAGCTATCTCGCAGCGGCGACGATTCTCATCAATTTTGTCGCGTAGGGCGGCATCCAAATCCACCCCCAATACCGCAGCCAGCTTGATGAGATACATCTGGATGTCCGCAAGCTCCGCGGCGATCCCCATCGAATCTTCAGTTTGCATCAGAGCCTGTATTTCGCTGTTATCTTTCCACTGAAAATATCGCCCAAGCTCAGCAACCTCTACCGACAGTGCCATTGCCAGGTTTTTAGGAGAATGTAACGGTTGCCAACCGCGCGCTTCGGCCACTGCGTCGAAGGCCGCCAGGATTTCACGATGGGTCATCAAATTTCTTCCTCTGCTGACGTTCCAGACCGCCCTCACGTGCTGCCAAAATGGAGTTCAGTGCCTTGGACAAGAACTCACGCCGATACAGTACGCAGACCACAAAGAGGTAACTCGCAATAAAGAGCAGCGGATGGATAAACCAGCTCAACACTGACATAGAAAAGTAATAGGAGCGCAGGCCGTAATTGTAACTGTGGCCCGCGTGATCGATCACCTTGGCAATGCTGATCGCAAATCTGCGGCGCTCTTCCTCAGAGAGATCACCGGTTTCCGGCGGCGGCGCAGCGCCAATCAGGACGTTGGCAAAGGAGTACTGGCGCAAAGACCAGGTGAAATTAAAAAAGGCATAGATAAAAATCAGGATCAGCAGCATCACCTTGAGCTCAAACTGCTCGACGGAGGTTGGCTCAGCAAAAGGCAGGCTCGTAATCACTTCGATAGCGGCCTTATTTGCGGTTAGGGCTGTTACCAAACCCGCCAGGATCAGGATACTGGTAGAAGCGAAGAAGCCAATCACCCGCTCCAGGTTACTCATGATCGCCGTGTCGGCCATACGCATATCCCTGTCAAGCATGCGCAGCATCCACTCCACCCGGTACCATTGCAGCGAGGACGTTAGGCACCAGGTTTCCTTGGCTTTTTTTCGCGCAAATATGGTGTAGCCGACCCAAGTAATAAAAAAGCCAGTGACGCTGGCGATATCCAACCAGGACAACCTCTATCTCCCTGTTCGTCTACATTTATGCCGGGGCTTTGGAAGGCGAAGTCTTCGCCTTGCTGGCATCCTTGTCAACACTGTCTTTCCGGTGTGTGCAAGCGGTAGAATAGCGCCCTTTCGCCAGCGACAGAGGCTGGCTAGAAAATTTCCTATAACTCCAGGGAGCTGTCTTTTGAGCAACTCACATCCTGCATTCAAACTGGTTACCAGCGCAGAAATCGATTCTCTCGGCGTGCGAGTCGAGGAATACCGCCACAATACTACCGGTGCACAGCACTTACATATCGCCGCAGACAACCCGGAAAATGTTTTCCTGGTCGCCTTGCGCACTGTGCCGGAAGACTCCACCGGTGTGGCACATATCCTTGAGCACACCGCATTGTGCGGCAGTGACAAGTACCCGGTGCGGGACCCGTTCTTTATGATGATCCGGCGTTCGCTCAACACGTTTATGAACGCCTTTACCAGTTCCGACTGGACCGCCTACCCCTTTGCCAGCCAGAACCGCAAGGATTTTGACAATCTACTGGATGTCTACCTGGATGCTGTATTTTTTGCGCGCCTGGACCCACTGGATTTTGCCCAGGAGGGACATCGCCTGGAGTTTGCCGAGGCAGATAATCCCAAAAGTGAACTTGTTTACAAGGGCGTAGTGTTTAATGAAATGAAAGGCGCCATGAGCTCTGTCAGTTCACAGCTGTGGCATACGCTGAGTAAATACCTGTTCCCTACTTCCACTTACCACTATAACTCCGGTGGTGAACCTACTGATATTCCCAAGCTCAGTTACGAGCAGCTGGTGGCCTTTTACCGCAGCCATTATCACCCGAGCAATGCCATCTTTATGACCTTTGGCGATATTCCCGCCGCAGAGCACCAGGCAGCGTTCGAAGAAAAGGCCCTGCACAAGTTCGACCAGCTGGAAAAAATGATTGCCGTTGGGCGCGAGGACCGTTACCAGGCGCCGCTCAAAGTTGAGGAGCACTATCCGCTGAACGGAGAGGCACTGCAGGGTAAAACCCATATTGTCCTGAGCTGGCTACTGGGTGACGTCACCGACTTGGAAGAAGCCCTTACTGCTCATCTACTTGCAGGAGTGCTACTGGACAATAGCGCCTCCCCACTGATGAAGCTGCTGGAAACTACCGACCTGGGTACTTCCCCATCCCCGCTTGTAGGCCTGGACGATTCCCAACGCGAGCTGGTCTTTGTCTGCGGTATTGAAGGCAGCGAGCGCGACAGCGCCGACGAACTGGAAAAGCAAGTACTGGCAGTGCTGCAGGAAGTTGCGGAAAAAGGGATTCCCTACGAACAGGTTGCCGCCAGCCTGCACCAACTGGAGCTGCAACAGCGCGAGATTGGTGGCGACGGCTACCCCTACGGCCTGCAGCTAATCCTCACGGCCCTCACTGGCGCCACCCACCGCGGCGACCCCATCGGCCTGTTAAACATTGATGCCACTTTGGAAAAACTGCGCGAGCAGATTAAAGATCCCAGGTTTATCGCCGACAAAACCCGCGAACTGCTGCTGGATAATCAACACCGTGTGCGCCTGGTAATGAGCCCTGACGACCAACTGGCTGAACGCCGGGAGCAGGCGGAAAAAGACCAGCTGGCGCAGATCAAATCCCGCCTCAATGAAAAAGACAGGGAGCAAATTGTCGAAACCGCCAAGGCCCTGGCCGACCGGCAAAATCGTGAAGACGACGCCTCTATTCTGCCAAAAGTTGGCATCGAGGATATTCCGGCAGAACTGCCGGACGTAGAGGGAGAAAAAACCTCTCTCGGCAACCAGACATTAACCCGCTACAGCGCCGGCACCAATGGCCTGGTCTACCAACAGATGGTCAGCGCCCTGCCGGAGTTCACTGAAGAAGAAAAACAGTTACTGCCTTACTACTGCCAAGTACTGAGTGAAGTTGGCTTGGGAGACAAGGACTATCTGGAAGTACAACAGTGGCAGACACGCGTAGCCGGAGCCTTACATGGTTTCACCAGCAGCCGCACTGCCATTGATAACCTCGATCATCTTTCCGGCCACTTTATCCTGTCCGGCAAGGCGTTATCGCGCAACCAGGAGGAACTGACTGAACTGATGCAGGCCACTATGGAGCAGGTCCGCTTCGACGAGCATGCCCGCATCAAGGAATTATTACTACAGACCCTGGCCCGCCGCGAGCAGGGCGTAGTTGGTAATGGTCATGCCCTGGCAATGGCCGCAGCGAGTGCCGGCTTTAACCGCGCCGCCTGGGAAAGTCATGCCACAGGCGGCCTGCTGGGCCTGCGCGACTTAAAAGCACTGGTCGCCAACCTGGACAAAGTGGAAGGCCTGCAGAAACTTACCGCGCAGTTCCAGGCTATTCACCAAAAGATCCTGGCTGCACCACGCCAATTCCTGCTGGTAGGTGAAGAAGATAAAATTGACAGCTTCAGCCAAGCGCTGTCGCCGCTCACTTCCAACCCCAGTACCACCGCGGCAAATCCGGAAGCACCTTTCGAACGAAAGCGGGTTGAAGAACTTTGGATTGCCAACAGCCAGGTGAATTTCTGTGCCAAGGCCTACCCAACTGTGCCCATGTCACACCCGGACGCGGCACCACTGTCTGTTCTGAGTGGCTTCCTCCGCAATGGCTTCCTGCACCGCACCATCCGCGAACAGGGCGGCGCCTACGGCGGCGGTGCGGCACACGACAGCAATATTGGAGTGTTTCGCTTTTATTCCTATCGCGATCCGCGTATGGGAGAAACTCTGCAAGACTTCGATGCCTCTCTACAGTGGCTGGCTGAAGAAAAACACAAGGAAGAACAGGTTGAAGAAGCCGTTCTCGGTGTCGTCGGCGGACTGGACAAGCCAGGCTCCCCCGCCGGCGAAGCCAAGAAGAACTTCCACTCGGGCCTTTACGGTCGAACCCACGCAGTACGCCAGCAATTCCGCAAACAGGTAACAGAAGTGACCCTGCAGGATCTTCAGCGAGTGGGCGCCACTTATCTGGACCAGAGCAAGGCGAGTACCGCTGTAGTGACAGGTCCCCAGGGCCAGGCTGCCGCAGCAAACCTCAACTTGCAGGAAGAAAAACTCTGACAGAGCCCTGTGCTCTATCCCCGGTAAAGTTATTGCCGGGGATAGATCCCGCAGCCGACGCGCATCCGGCAGGCCCCAGGCCTGCCTGTTAATCGCAGTAACCCTTCAGCGAAATTCAGATGAGTAAACACGACAATATTTACGCGAGTCCTCTGGGCCAGGTAGCCGGTTTTGAGTTCGATCGCCAGGTAGTGCAAGTATTTCCCGATATGATTAAGCGCTCGGTTCCGGGCTATACCACCATCGTCGCCATGATCGGCACCTTGGCTGAGCGCTATGCCCAGGCAGGCAGCCGCTGTTACGATCTCGGCAGCTCTTTATGCGCCGCAACCTTAGCCATGCGTCACCGCATCCCCGCAGCAGATTGTGAAATTATTGCCGTAGATAACTCCAAAGCCATGACAGATCAGGCGCGCACCGTGCTCGAAGCCGATAGCGGCGAAATACCTGTACAGCTTATCTGCGACAACCTGCAAAACGTCACTATTGAAAATGCATCTGTAGTCGTACTCAATTTCACCTTGCAGTTTATTCCGGTGGAAGAGCGCGAGGAAATTCTAAGAAAAATTCACGATGGTCTACGCCCCGGCGGCATCCTGATTATTTCAGAAAAAGTGGACTTCGCCGATAAAGCCCATAATGAATTAATGATTGAACTGCATCATTCCTTCAAGGCTGCCAACGGTTACAGTGCATTGGAAATTGCCCAAAAGCGCTCAGCCCTGGAAAATGTGCTGATCCCGGAAACCCTGGATACCCATCGCAAGCGGCTAAAGAACGTCGGCTTTACCAGTGTTGATGTCTGGTTCCAGTGTTTTAATTTCGCCTCACTCATTGCCATTAAAGGCAGCCCCGAAAAGTAAGTACCCGTGATCGACTACTCCCAACTCTACCAAGGCCTGCAACATATCCCTGATCTGCGCTCCTGGCTCGCGCAGCTGCCCGATCAGGTGGCCGAAAACCTGAGCCCCCATCGCTGGGGTGACCTGCCCGACTGGCGCGCAGCCATGGAAGCCTTACCGGATATCAAACCCTCAGATATAGAGCTTGCGCAAAGCGTCCGCATTGGCAGCGCCAGTGATGCAAGCTCTGAACAACTGCACTTGCTGGAACAGGAACTGAGAAAACTACACCCCTGGCGCAAGGGCCCATGGGAAATTTTTGGCCTTCCTATTGATACCGAGTGGCGCTCAGATTGGAAATGGGATCGCGTATTACCCCATCTGGCCCCTATGGAAAATAGATTGGTACTGGATGTGGGATGCGGCAATGGCTACCACTGCTGGCGCTCTTATGGTGCTGGCGCCCGGCGTGTGATCGGCATAGATCCATCGGCAAAATTTGTTGCCCAGTTTTATGCCCTGAAAAAATACCTCGGCAAAGAAAAACCGGTAGACCTGTTGCCCCTGGGTATTGAAGCCCTGCCATCCAATCTACGATCCTTCGATACCACTTTCTCTATGGGCGTGCTCTATCACCGCCGCTCACCCATGGACCATCTGCGCGAGCTCCGGGAAACCTTGCGCCCCGGAGGCCAGTTAGTTTTGGAAACTCTGGTGATCGATGGTGGCCTGGGGGATTGCCTGGTGCCGGAGGGCCGCTATGCAAAAATGCGCAATGTTTGGTTTTTCCCCAGTTGCGCCACCCTGGAAAGCTGGTTACGCAAATGCGGATTCCGCAATCCAAGAACAGTGGACCTAAATGTCACCAGCCAGGAGGAACAGCGCCGCACTGACTGGATGCATTTTGAATCACTGGAGGATTTCCTGGACCCACAATCACCAGATAAAACCATCGAAGGTCACCCCGCGCCCAAACGTGCCGTTCTGGTCGCGGAAGCGCCGTAGCTTCTCTTACGCTACGAATCAGGAAGATCATAAATTCCGCAAAATCCGTAACAAATAGAATTTTGTACGGAATGCTGACTGCCACCTTGATTGTTGCGCCTTGTAAGGCAAAGTGCGCCCCCAATTGGTGCAACTATATCCTTAAGGGAGGGCTGTGAAAGTAGACAGCCCAGCGCAGAGAAAATTTATGAGCATTAGTGTTTTTGAACTCTTCAAAATTGGTGTCGGCCCTTCCAGTTCCCACACTGTGGGCCCTATGGTCGCCGCCCGCCAGTTTGTGCAGGATCTGCGCTCTCGCTCCCAGCTAACCAGCACTGATCGTGTACAGGTGCACCTGTATGGCTCCCTGGCGCTAACCGGTGTGGGCCATGGTACTGATATGGCCGTACTGATGGGCCTTCTGGGGCAGGCTCCAGATACGATTGATGTGGATAGCATCGAAGACAAGATGGCTGCGATACAGAGTGATCGCGCCCTTGTGCTAAACAATGACCACAGTATCGAATTCGTTCGCGAACGTGACCTGGTCTTCCATATGGAAGAGTTCCTGCCGCAACACTCAAACGGGATGACCTGCCAGGCATATTCCGGATCTGAACTACTGTTCGAGCGCAGCTATTTTTCCATTGGCGGTGGCTTTGTACTGTCCGAGGAAGATTTTGCTCACAAAGAAGAGATAGCCACCCTGCTTCCCTATGATTTCAGCAATGCTGAGCAATTAATGAAAACCTGCGAGCAGCACGGCTGGACCATTGCCGAACTGGCAATGGAAAACGAGAAAGCCTTTCGCAGTGAGCAGGAAGTAAAAGATCGCCTGTGGAATATCTGGAAAGTCATGGACGCTTCTATCAAGCGAGGCTGCCACCAGGACGGAATCCTACCCGGAGGCCTGAATGTACGCCGCCGTGCAGCCGAACTCTATCGTGAATTGAATAAGCAGAGCCAGGAAGAACGCAACCACGGCCTCGCTATCCTCGATTGGGTCAGCCTGTTCGCCCTGGCCGTAAACGAAGAGAATGCTGCACGCGGACGTATCGTGACTGCCCCCACTAACGGAGCTGCCGGTGTTATTCCCGCGGTAATTGCCTATTACGTAGAGTTCGTACACAACCCGGATATTCACGGAGAGCTGAAAGACCAGGTAGTAAAATTCCTGCTCACCGCTGGCGCCATTGGCATGCTATTTAAAAAGAATGCTTCTATTTCCGCTGCTGAAGTCGGCTGCCAGGGAGAGATCGGCGTAGCCTGCTCCATGGCATCTGCAGGGCTGGCAGCAGTAGAAGGCGGTACTAATCAGCAAATTGAAAACGCCGCCGAGATCGGTATGGAGCACAACCTAGGGCTCACCTGCGACCCTATTGGCGGACTGGTACAAGTACCCTGTATTGAGCGCAATACCATGGGTGCAGTAAAAGCCATCAATGGAGCACGCCTGGCTCTGCGCGGTGATGGTGCCCATATAGTTCCACTCGACAGTGTGATTGAAACCATGCGCCAGACCGGTATCGATATGCAAAGCAAATACAAGGAAACCTCTCTCGGAGGGCTCGCTGTAAACGCGGTTAACTGCTGAGTTTTTAAGGCCGGGGCAAGTAACTGCCTCGGCCACAACACAACTCCCCCTACATCAGCTCTTAGCCCATTGCTCCCACCTAGAAATAAGGGATTTTGATAACTCTCACACGGTGCATTTACTAGTTATTAAATATCAGTGAACGATGTGCAGCGACACCAGCCATAGTACCGGACGCGATCGCAAATGTTCCGCTCTGCATTGGGTTGGACAGGTCCCCCGCAACAAACACCCCATTAACAGAACTTTC
Organism: Microbulbifer sp. MLAF003; assembly: GCF_030012965.1. Classification (NCBI taxonomy): domain Bacteria; kingdom Pseudomonadati; phylum Pseudomonadota; class Gammaproteobacteria; order Cellvibrionales; family Microbulbiferaceae; genus Microbulbifer; species Microbulbifer sp. MLAF003. The sequence continues at coordinate 2,119,286 of NZ_CP120232.1, read as the reverse complement.
TTTAAAAGCATCAACTTTCACAATACTGCCAACTAGAGAGTCTTCCAGTGCTAAATCCAGCATTCTTATAAGCGGCGAAGCCAGCATAGCCTTTGGAGAAACATAAAGACCCTCCAGAGGTATTTCCCTCCCATCAGCTAACAAGACAGCTTGCAACTGCCCTTTTGCTCCCAGCAAATTGGTAATCGGTGTCTCCTCTAGTACTACACCTCGATCAATCAAGTGCCCCAGTACTTCTCCCTCTGGGTTGAATTGCCCCTGAGTAAAAAGGGTTGTCGCCCCCCAATCTGGAATCATTGCCGCCTGATGAAAAGACAATTCACTGGTCGCAAACACACCCAAGGGGCGATCACTTAGCTCATAACCATGGCAATAGGGGCAGTGAATAACGCTTTTACCCCAGAACTCTTTTACACCTGGAAGATCTGGCAACTGGTCTGTGATACCACTGGCAAGAATCAGTTTCTTTGCGCGGTAAACGGCATCACTCTCTGCCGCTACCTCAAACCCGCCTCGCAATTTCTCAACACCTACAGCCGCATCCTCAACCAGCTGAAAACCGGGATAGAGCGCAAGCTGGGATAGTGCGGTAGCCCGAATCTCGGCGGGGCTTTTTCCATCCAAACCAAATACACCGTGAGACGCACGAGCAAAGCGATTGCGTGGTTGGTTTGTATCCAACACCACTACTTTACGCCGCCCACGAACAAGCTGCATCGCGGCAGACAAACCTGCAAAACTACCGCCAACAATCAAAACATCGATATCCATGGTCACCTCCCAATCATCATGTAACTTTAATTGTTACACAATATTTTTAAAAATGGCAACACACGTAACACCAAATGTTTCATGATATACTACGAGCTCAATGACTAAGGTGAACTATGCGAAAGGACAGTCGGCTTTCCCGGGTGCTACATGTACTCATCCATCTTGAAATGACTGATCAGCCAGTCACATCAGATAAAATGGCTGAAATGCTTTCCACCAATCCAGTAGTGGTTAGGCGTACCATGGCTCTGTTACGCGATCGGGGATATGTACGGTCGAGCAAGGGGCATAACGGAGGTTGGTCACTGGCCAAGCCCCTAGATGAAATCACACTATTGGATATCCATAAGGCTCTGGGTGAAGCATCGGTTTTCACTATTGGGCTAACTGACGAGCATACCAACTGCCCCATTGAGCATGCGGTAAACGCCTCCTTAAAAGACGTTATGAATGAAGCTGAGAAACTGATGCTGAAGCGTTTCGGAGAAATCACTTTGGATTTACTAGGAGCGGAATTTAAGACCTGAACTTTTCCATACTGTGCGCTATTTCTTCTTGACCCAAGATTGAATTCGCCATAATGATCGAACGCCCAATTCCTGAGCCGCCGAGACAGATCTGGATGCGCAGGGTTAGTGCATCCAGATCCTCAATTACATTATTTACGATACAAATTTAACTGCCGACTTCTTCACCCCGTAGGCCACCTTCCCGCTCTTTTCCTAACAGCAAAAGGTCCGAATTTACGGATGCTATTTTTGAGTACCTGCTTATTCAGAAGCTGCGAGCGATTTCCTGCTCCCAAACAGAAACCACTACAGTGCAGAGACTAATTCACAGATTTAGACTCACGCTGGATACCCCGCCACCTCCTTTTGAACGCAACCGATAGAGAGCCACTCAATGAGCGACCTGCGTCCGAAGCATAGAACCCTGCTCCCAATACTACGGCAGCACCAAGTAGCGTGAGTCCATCGGGTAGATCACCAAAGATAATAAAACCAATCACGATGGCCCAAAACAACAAGGCATAGCTGAAGGGCTGTAAAACTGTTGCGGGCGCATAGGAAAGGGCCTTGATGAGCAAATAGTGACCCATTGCACCCAATAGTCCATTCAACATCAATAATTGCCAACCTGTTGAGGTCGGTTCTACCCAGTAAAAGGGTGCTAATCCGCCGAAGACAATCAGACCAATGAAAGCCGTATAGAAGGCCGTTGTACTGGAGCTATCGAACTGCGCGACACGGCGTGAAAGAACTTGATATGCAGCCCACAGAATTGCCCCAGCTATCGGTATCAAAGTGTGCCAACTCATTACCCCCAATCCAGGCCGAATGATGATCAAAGCACCTATAAAGCCTATAGCAACACCCACCCAACTTCTCGTGTCTATCTCTTCACCCAGGTACCATCCCGCCATCAATATTGCAAACAGCGGTGCCGTTGCAGCGATTGCATGGACATCAGCTAACGGCATCATACTGAATGCAAAGATAAATACTGTCACCTCGATCAAAAGCACAAGAGATCGAAGTATTTGGGTACCGAGAATCTTACTTCGAACTTGTTTGAGCTTGCCTGTTAATCCAGCCGTGACGATCACGATGAAAAAAAACATCGCAAAGCGGACTGCCATAATTTGAACAATGGGATAGGTTTGGACGAGTAGCTTACCGGTTGCATCCATACCGGCTAAACAAAGCATCGCCATAATGCTCAAAAGTATTCCGCGACCACTTTTTACATTCAATTTTTCAGTTCCTGAAGATAGAGCCCGGCCAACCCTGGGTCCTGGTAAAACCATTATGATCAGGTAAGGAACACCTTATGCAATCCGGCTTCCCAACCTGCATTCAGGGGGTGAAAGAAGTATAAATACAATAGAGATTTAACCAACTTCGCTGAGAATAACGCTCAACGTTATTAAGAAGCCTCTTCCACTGGCCACTTGACGAATGCAAGCACCCACACCAAGACTATATTGACAACAGGAACTATAAGTAACAAGCCCCACCATCTGGAAAAGCCAGCCTTCTTAGCTACAGAACCAAAGATTAGCAGCGGGCCGAGAAGGATTACAAAAATGATGATGAGTTGCCAAAGACTAATTCCGCCAACGCCCATCATTGTACCTCCTCAGTTTTGGTGCTGACACTCCACCTAGATGCAGCCAAAACAGCACCAGCTACCAGAAACCCTAAAACTGGTATGAACAACGTAAGACTATAAATTGGATTCAGTCCAACACGCTTAAATATTCGCCACACTGGGTATAAGAGAAACAAGGCCACAACTAACGCTTCCACCACAAAGCTACCCATGAACTCTCCTTTTGATGAAGCCCAATCCCAAGATCAGTAGAGCACTAAACTAATGGCATTATGAGTCAACAGTACTCTCTGGTTAGGCGGGCAAGTCTATGCGCGGTATCGCCCAACGCACAACCCCCGCAACCCAAATAAATCCAATAAGACCTCCAAGATAAACATTCATAGTTCCACCTGGGGCTATAAAGCCACTGTATCCGAATACAGTGATAGTTTCGATTGCCTGCTCAAGAAAGAAAATAACACTGAGCGACTTAAGCCAGCGTGGGACCTCAACAGATGTGCCAGGCCCTATAGCTAAAAACGCTACCGCCATCGCTGTTGTTGACCCATTCACCAGAGGCCCCCAATAAGAAGATATGCCGAAGATTGTGCGAGCAACTGCTGGCTCCAGCCCTTCTGGATGAAGTGCTAACCCCGCCCATAGCCAAGCTTGAACCTGGGCTGTGATGGCAAATCCAAGCACGCCTGCAAGAAAAATATACCGACTCGGCTTCGGTAACAATGTAGAAATCTGCCCACCAAAGATGGCGAGGCCAAGTGAGAAAAAAGCCGCTGTCCAAGCATAAAACCGGGCGCTCAGTTCGTTAATTGAAAACCAATGAACAATCTGCTCGCCACTTGAATCGATAGTTGGATACGAACTGCCTAGTGCGACAAAACCGGCCACATAAAATGCAGCAGTCATCAGAATATTTATTAATAAAATTCGTGATGGTTTTATGCTCATACGAGGCAAACCTTTATGAAGCTTTCAGCACCACTTAATGTAGACCTTGGTGGTTGGTATTTCACATCTCTATCTGAACTTGCCAGGGTATCCCGATATTAGAAATACTAAGCAAACAACTGTAGCTAAGCACAAGAAACTCTCCCTCGGGGAAGGACAACAACAGCTTAAAATATCAAGATTCTCCGGGAAGATGAATCTCTTTCAAGCTTAAGCCACAAGGTTCGCAGATAGCGACATAGCTAAACTTAAAGTTAACAAACTTTCCAAAGAATACGTATACTTTATGCCCAATACGGTAATACCAGTACCCAACTACTAATAGGCTTGGCAGCCCAATAAAGACTATTTGAGTCATACCTTCAAAAGCAAATACTTCCTCTAAGAAAGATTCAGGATATAGGGTTATAATGCATAAGTATGTCATGAAGCCTATAGGGGCCATTAAAGCGACAGACAAAAAAATAAAACCGATTGGATCTTCACCTGCAACCCATAGCTTGATCTTAGACTTTCCTCTTTTCCCACATCTATCACAAATATACATTCTCAGTAGTTACCTATAATATAGCCTAATAGAAGTGCACCCTAAATTGGGGTTGTCACCTTCCAAATTTTTACGCATCCAAAGATTACATCTTTCACCATTTTAAAGGGTCCATGATATCTTCTAGAAATGCTTATCTTTGGCCATTCTGCCGTCGAGCAAGCCAAAGTCTACGAAAACAAGAAAAATGTGCGACTCCTCATCTCACTTTAACACTTCAATGCCTCAATGCTTGGATGAAATGTAGCCATGAAGAAGAGCCCCTAAGCGTAGACACTAGTCGAATTACCAGGAGACTTAACTCTAATGATTATATTGTAACTGCTGAGTAGTCAGGTACTTGATCATGAAGTAAATATTAAGCGTTTTCTCTTAAGTTAAGCTCAGCAGTCATGGCAAGCTAAATTAATAAAGTCCGGTGAAGACTGCTAGCTAGGACATACTACAACCCTTTATCAGCATGTCGCATGGGCCTGCAAATCCTCATTATATTTTTCAATTCGTCTGGATGCAGCAGCTATCCCATTTTCGTACCTATTGATATCCCCCTTCTGCTCACCCCACTCTTTCAAATTAGCTATACGCTGCTCCTCGCGATCAATCAGCGCTGTAATTGCTGCTACCTTTGCAGTTTTCAACTGTTCTTCGATACTTTTATTTATAATTTCTATTTGTTTAGACTGTTGATCAAGAGCAGTTAAAGTATACTTTTCAAACTGATCATTTTGCTTCTGTTGCAACACCATAGAATAAATTGCTAAGGCCAGAGCAAAGCTGGAAAACAGAGATGAGATCGCACCAAAACTTTCTCCAAAGTTACTCGCCTGATCCAGACTCTCAAAACCATAAAATGCAATGATTCCTGAAATAACCCACAATACGATCGATATGAATATCAAAATTCCCAGCCTCATACTCCCTCCCTAGATTAATGCTAAAGCTAAAAGCAATACTATGCATTCAATGCATTGGATTATTAAGCCAACCGCTTATCCTTCTATGCGTTTAATTAATGTATAAACTCCACTCAGGCTTAAACCATTCATGACGAAAACGATATTCATAAAACTTCAAATAGAGAAGCTTTTCCTCTACAGCATCATATTACACCATTTATACTAACAATACGTTACTAGCGTGTCACTGCCGCAGTCACCAACCATCCATAGCCGAATACAGCCAAACTATAAATAACTATAAGTACTGGAATCACAACTGCAGACAACTTACTGAACCGTTCCATTTCTATAAATGCATTTTTTGGGGAGCTGGGCATTACACGCACCGCCACGCTTCCCCCTCTTTATATCGACTCAGTAGATCATGCTCGATATTGTTATTTTTAAACAATTGGGGGGACCTGAGTAATGGAGTATCTGAACTATACTTGACGCCCATGTACTCATACTCAAACTCGATTTGTGCCTCGTATACCCTTTGCCCCTCCGCATTCGTAAAATTATTTAATTTTGAGGTTTTTATTTTTGCATCAACTACAGGGAGAGAATTCCATTTTTTCTTTACTCTTTGATAAACAAAGGTTTGACCAAACCCCAAACTTACGATTATCACAAGTCCAATATACTTCAAAATTCCAAACATCGTATTTTCTCACTAGATAACTTAATCCCCGTTAAAGAGGCTATCGATACTACTCATTTATCATGCAAACTGAGAGCACAGAAATCAAACAAAGCGTAAGGTGTTCTGCCCGGAGCTGCACTATCTATCTTTATTATGTCAATTTACTTTATGGAGCCGCCCTATAAATACCAGACCCATTGATTAATACGCCATTAGATAACATGTATACAAAAACCACCACAGATAAAACTACTACAGCCCAATGAAATATGACAGCTAAGCTTATATATTTTGAAAAATAGCTCATACTATTTTCTGAGCCCGCCACTGCAGCAGCAAATGGCAAGAGTACAATTACTGCAAGCCCTGCCAGGAAAAAATAAGAAAGGTATTCCTCATAGTAGTAGGGAAACCATGACTCATAAAATGCCGAAAACGTAAGAAAATATGCAGCAACCGCAAAAAAGAGCGAGACAAAGTATATTAATAATTTCTTCAATTTAGACACCAAAACTTTTAACGTATGCGCAAAGCTTCAAAGGAAAGTCAATCAGCTTATTTAAGTGTGCTAACGACTTGACGTAGCATCAAGTTTCTTACTTTCTTGTTTAGAGCATTTTGTTGCTACTTAAGGATAAGCCCTGTTAACAAGTTCACATTCAGGCCAATATGACGGACGCTCCGATAGCGATCAAAAACGCGATCCAGTACCAAGCTCCAGCCCCCTCAAGATGATCAAGCAGCTTGAATACACCTAACGCGGTGACAAATGAAATTACGGTGCCAATGAGTACATTCAAATGGAAACCACCAAAAATAAAGTTCAACGAAAGTACACCGGCACCCCAAAAATTGCCGAATAAAGCTAATTTGATGAACGTGCGAAGTATGTCAGCACAGCGATAAGCAGGACTACTTTTAAAATCACTTACTAATTCTCACTGAATACTGCCAGTAGAGTCAGTAAATTTTGATTTCATTTTGCGAAAAAATGGGATCAATAAGTTCCGCGCAAATGCAGTATGCATAAAAAATAAATTTTAAGGCGGGTTAGCACCTACAAAGTAACCTTTGCAAAAAGCTAGAAATAAAAGAATTAAACTCTCCAAACAACGGGCAGATTACTACCCGTTGACTAACAAATAAAGAGCTATCCCAGCCAATCATCTGGCTACCCAACTTCAAAAAGTACGGCCAAGGATACGTTTAGCGGCATCTATCGCAAAGTCTTTATAATCTGCCTCTATTTGTGCCATTTCTAACTCATATTGAAATTGTTCTTTACGCGGCAATGCCTTCCAGTCTTTTAGAATTGGGATATGACTGGTTTTCTCTGCGATGGTATAAAAAGCAACAAACTCTTCACGTACTTTGTCTTCCACCTGAAGCGCATCCAAAAGAACGCGAATACGAATCGAAGCTTCGGTAAGCCCTACTCCATCATCCAACAAGGTGCGGGCAATAATCTGGATGCTGTCGTTTACTCTTTGGCGCTGATCTTCGGCAGCTTGCTCCAGCTCCGCCAGTTGTTCGGCCTGTTTCTTTTGCGCTACTGATAGTTTGCGAAGATAGTAGCCAGCCACAATAGCGAGAGCAAAAATGATTACTGCTGCAAGAATAAGCAACCAGATTGGGAAAACGGTCATTAAAAATACACCTTAAGCAATGCCAGCCCGATACTGGCAGTAACAACAGAGAGCAATGTGCTGAGCCCCACAATATTGGCCGTAAGCTGGCTGTTCCCACCCATAGCATGGGCCATTACAAAGGCCGAGATCGCACAGGGAGCACCCGCCATCAGGATCAAATATCCCAAGTACTCAGGGCTCATGCCCAATGCCAAACCAATCAACAGGCAGACAATCGGGGCAACAACCAGTTTAAGTAATGAGGCCGCCAGCGCCGTAGGGGAACTGCGCATCAGTGTTCGCATTTTCATGCTGGCACCAATACAAATAAGCCCCAATGGCAAGCCCACAGATGCAAGATACTGAATGGTATCGTGCAGTACTTCCGGCAGCCTTACAGCCAATAAACGGCACACAATGGCTGCAATGACACCGAGGATTAGAGGGTTCTTGACCAGCTCCCACAGCATCACCCGCCAGCCAAATTTTCTGTCCTTATTGTAAAGCACGAAAAGAGCGACGGCGATAACATTAAACTGAATCGTGAGTGCCGCTACCAACCCTGCGGAATTGGAAACACCCTCGCTTCCGTAGGCTTTTTCGATCCAGGCAAGGCCGACAATCGCCACATTTCCACGAAAAGCCCCTGGATAAAAGCGCTGCGATCCATTGGCGATACCGGCCGCGCCAGCAACCATGCCAAAGGGAGCATCACAAAAGTGCCGAGAACCCCTGCTACAAGCAGGTCTATTTCTTGCGCGGGGTTGGCATCCGAGGAATAGATATTAATAAAAAGCAGTGCTGGTAATGCCACGTGGAAAACAAGCCTGGAGGCATCATCAATAAAGCTGTCTCGTACTATCCCTTTATATTTGAGCAGGTATCCGCCAATAATCATCAGGAAAATCGGCCCTGTGACTGATAGCGCGAATACAAGATTTTCCATAAAAAATTATTCTTCCGTGGCGGCTTCCTCAGCCTGTGGCAATCCCTTTACCTCAGGCTGATCCGCTCGCTCCCTTAAATCCGCAGAAATCTGCTTTCGGGTTTTAGCACCCAGCTTACGCAAGCTGTCGATACGCTTCACCGCATTACCACGCCCTGTCGCCAGTCGCTTATAGGTCTGCTGGTAGGCATCATCCGCTTGGCGCAGGCGGTCACCAAGAACATCCAGTGACTCCAGCACCATAGCAAACTGATCGTGCAGCTTGCCGGCTTCGTCAGCGATTTTTTCCGCGTTCTTGTTTTGTTTCTCGTAGCGCCAGATATTCTCGACGGTGCGCAGGGTCGCCATCAGGCTGGTGGGGCTCACCAGGACAATTTGCTTCTCATAAGCGAAACGGAACAGGTCAGGGTCCGCTTGCATAGCCAACATATACGCAGCCTCAATAGGCACGAAAATAAAGACGAAATCCAGGGTGCGCACACCCTCCAGCTGCTCGTAGGCTTTCTTGTTAAGGCCGGTGATATGGGCGCGCAGGGAATTCACATGCTGTTTCAGGGCTTGGGTGCGCTCCTCATCGGTTTCCGCCGAGCTGTAGCGCTCGTAATCCACCAGGGAGACCTTGGAATCGATAATCAGGTCTTTGTTTTCCGGCAGGCGCACAATCACATCCGGCTGGCGCCTGCGGCCATCGCTCGTCAGGGTTACCTGGGTTTCGTACTCGCGCCCCTTCTGCAAGCCGGACTCCTCCAGCAAGCGCTCCAGCACCACTTCACCCCAGTTACCCTGAATCTTGCGGTCACCTTTTAGGGCCGAAGTCAGGTTCAGGGCCTCATCGCTGATGCGCTGGGTTTGCTCGCGCAATGCTTTAATCTGACCCAGCAGGCTGTTGCGCTCAGCATTTTCGCGATCGTAGACATGTTCTACTCGCTTACGGAAATCCCCCAGCTGGCGCTCCAGCGGATCGAGACTTTTGCGCAGGCTGTCTTCACTGCGGCGCACGAAGCTTTGCTGCTTCTCTTCAAAAATCCGGTTGGCCAGATTCTCGAACTGCTCACCCATGGCTATACGCATTTGCTCCATCAGCTTGCGCTGCTCCGCCAGGGCCGCCTCCCCTTTTTCTACCAGCACTTGGCTTCGCGTGAGCTGCTGGAGCTTGTCCGCCAACTCGGTACGCAGGGATTCCACCTCAACCCCAAGCTGGGACTCCCGCTCGCGGCTGCTATCGATACGCGCCTGAGCCACCTGCAAAGCGGCTTGGCTTTGCAATAAAGCGCGGCGGCTACTGGCTCGCGCCAACCAAAACACCAAGCCCAACAGAAACAAGATGGCAACAGCCGCCATCACCGCATGATCGGCATTCAATTGCAGCGGGAACGCTGGCATAGAGTGGTACTCCCAGACCCGGAAAGAGGTGGATAAATCAGGATTTTGCCAGGGGCCTATCCCCACTGGCTTGCCTAGCTAGAGGCGAAACCACCATTCTACCAGTTTGACTATGGAAAGTGCGTCCGCCAGAGGATGCTATTGCTCCCTGATACCTGCAACGGGAATTTTCGTGGAGTTTTGAGGTATTCTTGGAGGATTGGTTTCGATGTTGGTACTCCAGAACGCATGCACAAACACAGCGCCCACCCAGATAGCCCAGCCCCCAGCGCCCTGATCTTTGATTCCGGCGTGGGCGCCGTCAGCATTGCGCGGGAAATCCGCCGCCTGATACCGGGCCTGACCCTGCACCTGGGTGTGGACAATGGCTTTTACCCCTACGGCAATAAAAGCGAAGAAGAGCTGCGCCCCCGGATCGTCCAGCAGGCCCAAGCCATGATGGAGCACTGCGGGGCCGATATTTTAGTGGTGGGCTGCAACACTGCCAGCACCCTGGCCTTGCCCCAACTGCGCGAATCCCTGAAGAAACCCGTAGTGGGCGTTGTGCCCGCGGTGAAACCCGCCGCTGCCGCCAGCCGTTCCCGCACTATTGCCCTGATTGCCACTGAAGGCACCGTCAATCGCCGCTACACCCGCGAACTGATCGAGCAATTTGCCAACGGCAACCGGGTAATTAATGTGCCCGCACCAGAGTTGGTGCATCTGGCGGAAAGCAAACTGCGCGGCGAAGCCATCACCGCAGAGGATTTGGAGCCAGTCTTGCACCGCGTATTCCACACCGCCGGCGGCGACCAAGTGGATATTGCCGTATTGGCCTGCACCCACTTTCCCCTGCTGCGGGAAGAACTGGACCAATTCGCCCCTCGCTCAATCCAATGGCTGGATTCCGGCGAAGCCATCGCCCGGCGAGTGCGCTGGTGGCTGGAAGAACTTGAACTGATGCTGCCGGACGCCCCAAACACTGGCCGCCTGATCACCAGCACGGTTGACCTAACCGGCAATATAGAACGGGCCTTTAGCGAGTTCGCTCCAGTTGCCGAACCCCTCGCATCTAAACCCTAACAACAAGCCATTACATGATGAGAACCGCGCAACGGAGTTGACAGTTCCGTCACAAACCGCGACCGTTCCCCGAATAACAAGCCCTTACCGGTACCCGAATTCATGCTGAAGCCGGCATTTCCCGCTCTCGAAATATTTGCGCAGCTGCCCCCCGGAGGACTGCTGCTCACCCCCAACAACCGTTTGCGCAACCGCTGCCAACAGGTGTTTGCCGCGCAGCAGTCGCCCGGTGCCTGCTGGATGCCGCCGCCGGTGGAATCCCTGCGCAGCTGGCTGGACAAACTCTGGTTCCAGCTGCAACAGCGCAACTGGCAGCCCGCCTTGCAGCAGGTATTGAATCGCGAGCAGCGGCAGTTACTCTGGCAGCGCGCCCTGGATGAGTCCTTGGACCGGCAACTGCTCAACAGCCAGCAACTATGCCGGGATGCCGATAGCGCCCTGGCGCAGCTGCTCCAATGGCAGCTGATCTCCGATCTATCGCAAATAGATGAAGCGCTAACTCCCCTACTGGAACAGTTCGCACTCTCTATGCGCAGCGACGAACTGCCGCTATGCGCCATGATCAAAGCCTTTGCCACTGAGCTTCAGGCCCACAGCGCCATCACCCCAGACCAGCGCGATCAATTGATCCTGCGCGCATTCCAGGAAGGCATTCTGGAACCCGTCGAGCAAATTGATACCGCCGGCTTCGCCCAGATTTCGCCCCTCGCCAATGCCCTGATTCACGCAGGTGCAACAGCCGTTAATGAAAGGCCGGGACTCACCCAGCAGAGTGAATTATCCGTAGCCGCCTGCGCCGATTTGGATGAAGAACTCTATCAGGCGGCCCTTTGGGCCGGGCAAAAGCTCGCCGAAAACCCCGGCCACAGTGTTGGCATAGTGGTGAATAATCTGGGCCAGTGCCGCGCCCAGGTGGAAGCGGTATTTTCCCGCGAGCTCGAACCCCAATACCTGGACCCCCAGCAACCGCGCTATACACTGCCGTTTAACTTCTCTGCCGGTACGCCCTTGGCACAGACACCGGTCGGCAGCGCCGCCTTACAATTGCTATCGCTACTGCAAGACGAATGGGATTACCCCCAATTGCAAAACATCCTGTTCAGCCCTTTCTGGGGCGACGACAGTGAAACCTGGTTGCGCAGCGCCCTGTTCCGCCGTTTACAAAAACTGGAACTTCGCCGCATCGACGGCGCAACCCTGCGCTACTGGGCCGAACGCACCGCAGAAGTCCTCCACTTGGAATCACCGCAACTGCCCCGCCAACTGGAACAAATGGCCGAACGCGCCCGGCGATGGCAGCGAGCCCCCGCAGAAATTTGGGCCGCGCGCTTTTCCGAAACCCTTAGCGCATTAAATTGGCCCGGCAGCCGCAACCCGGACAGCCAGGAATACCAGCAGCTGATGCAGTGGGAATCCATCCTGGAAGAGTTCGCCGCGCTCAGCGCCTGCGGTGGCAACCTTACCCTCACCCAGGCCCTACAATTGCTGCGTCAGATTGCCAGCCGCACCCCCTTCCAAGCGGAAACCCGCGATGGCCCCCTGCAAATTCTCGGGGTACTTGAAGCCGGCGGCCTCGCCTTCGATCACCTGCGCCTGGTCGGTTTCGGCCAACAGCAATGGCCGCCGGCACCGGCGCCCAATCCGCTGCTGCCAATTCAATGGCAAAAACACTGGAAGATGCCCCGCGCCAGTGCCGAGCGGGAATTGGAGCTAGCCCGCGAACTCACCGCCGACCTGCAGAATGCCAGCGGCGATATCGTCGTGAGTTACACCTGCGAAGAAGACGGTGTGCAGCAAGGCCTGAGCAGCTTGTTTGAAAGCCCGCAACAAGCCCAGCACTTTGCCGAAGGCGCCCTGCACAATCACTACAGCCAACTGGCGCAAGCCTGTCAGCTGGAAAAAATCGAAGACAAAAGCTACCGCCTCTCACCCCCGCCGAATGCGAACGGGTGCGCGGTGGAGCTTCGGTGCTCAAGGCCCAAGCCCTGTCCCCGTTAAATGCGCAGTTGCGCTTCCGCCTTGGCGCCAGCAGTTTTACCCAACCGGATATCGGCCTTGGCCCCGCCGAGCGCGGTAATGTGGTGCACCAGGTACTGGCGGAATTCTGGCAACAGTGCGGCACCCTCACACAACTGCAAGCCATGGACGACGAGCAACGCCAAGCGCAAATCGAACGCGCAGTGGAGCGCTCCCTCGGCAGTGTGCGCAAAAAATACAATCACCTGCCGATCGGATTTTGGGCCATGGAAAAGCAGCGCCTGGAGCGCCTGCTGCAACAATGGCTGTCCGTCGAACTGGACAGGCCCAATTTCTCCGTAGAAAAAGTCGAATGGGAACAAGCCGTGGAAATCGGAGGACTGCACTTTAACCTGCGCCTGGACCGGCTGGATCAACTCGCCAGCGGCGAGCAACTGGTAATTGATTACAAAACCGGTATTCCCAGTATTCGCGACTGGCTTACCCAGCGCATCCGCGAACCCCAGCTGCCGCTCTACGCCCTCTTCCAACCGGACGCCCACGCCATCGCCTTCGGCCAGGTGCGCAACGGCGACTGCAAATGGAATGGCTGCGGAGACCTGGAGCACCCCATCACCGGCATTAAAGCCGTGGGCGATACCGAAAAGGAATCCCCCTACGGCACCTGGAGCAATCTGGTGGAGCACTGGCGCTACAGCCTGGAATCCCTCGCCACAGAATATCGCAGTGGTGTAGCCACCCTCGCCTTTGATCGCCCCACCGATAACAACAGTGAACTCTGGCCCCTAAACCGCTGGCCGGAAAGGGAGCAAATAACCGAATGAACGAAGTCGTGACCACTCCCGCCCTGCGCCGCCCCATTGATGCCGACGCCCGCAGCCAAGCCCTGGATATCAACCGCAGCTTTGCTGTATCTGCCCCGGCGGGCTCCGGTAAAACCGGCCTGCTCACCCAGCGCGTATTAAAGTTGCTCGCCGCCTGCCAGCAGCCGGAAGAAGTGCTGGCCATTACCTTCACCCGCAAAGCTGCCGGTGAAATGCGCGAGCGCCTGATCGACGCCCTGCACAACGCCCGCGATCAAGCCCGGCCAGATAACCCCCACGATGCCATCACCTGGGATTTGGCCCGCGCCCTGCTGGAGCGGGATCGCGAACTGGAATGGGAACTGCTGCAAACACCCCAGCGCCTGCGTATTCAAACCATCGACGGCCTCTGCCGCAGCCTCGCCAGCCAACTGCCAATCGAAAGCGGCCTGGGCGCACCGGGTGAACCCCTGGAGCGCACCCAAATTGCCTTCGAACTGGCCGTGGTGAACCTGCTCAAACACCTCGATGGCGAAACCCCAGACGCAGACCTACAGCAACTACTGCTCCACCTGGACAACGACCTGGGCCAGCTCAATAAATTGCTGCGTATTTTGCTGGATAAGCGCGAGCAATGGCTCGGCCCACTCTTGAGCGTCAACTTCGACGGAGCCCAGGACTATTTTCATTTTGTTATCGACGAACTGGTAGCAGAAAAGCTGCAAGACCTCACCACAGCCCTCGGCAGTTACGCCGGGGAACTGCTGGAGCTAGCCAGTTATGCCGGCAGCAATTTACAAAAGGAAAACCCCAGCCACGGCCTGTGCCTCTTCGCCGAATTGGACGATTTCCCCAGCGCAAACAGCAGCGGCCTGCCCGCCTGGCTCGCACTCGGCAGCCTACTCCTCACCACCACCGGTGATCTGCGCAAAGGCGGCGGCATCAATAAAAAACTCGGCTTTGGCTTGCCGGATAAAAAAGATCCCGAGCGCCCCATCGCCGAAGAATACAAACAGCGCATGAAAGACCTGCTGGCGGAACTGGCCGGCAACGAACCACTGCTCTCCGCCCTGCGGGAAGTGGGCAAGCTCCCCAGCGGACTGCAACAGAGCCAGTGGCAACTGCTGCAAGGGCTCGCCCAGGTACTGCCCAAATTGGTCGCAGAATTAAAACTAGTATTCCAGCAGCTGGGCGCCACCGACTATACCGAAGTGGCCCAAGCTGCACTGATCGCCCTGGGCGATAGCGATAACCCCACAGACCTGGCGCTGAAACTGGACCTGCAAACCCAGCATATTCTTGTGGACGAGTTCCAGGACACCTCCCATACCCAGCTACAACTGCTGGAAAAACTCACTGCCGGCTGGCAGCAGGGAGACGGCCGCACCCTATTTATTGTCGGCGACGGCATGCAATCCTGTTACGGCTTCCGCAATGCCAACGTGGGTATTTTCCTGGATGCGCGCGAACGCGGTATCGGTGAAGTGCCCCTGGAAGCCCTCGACCTCCAGGTAAATTTCCGCTCCGAAAGCGCGGTGGTGAACTGGGTCAACGAGACTTTCCAAAGGGCTTTTCCGCAAGCGGACAATATCGGTCGCGGCGCTGTGCGCTATCTGCAATCCGAAGCGTTTAAAGGCAGCAAATGGGCCGAGCCCTCGGTCAATTTTTACGGCTGCATCGATGACGAAGACCGCAATCGCGAAGCCACCCAAGCGGTTGAACTGGTGCAGCAATTACAAGCGCAAGATCCGGAAAGCCGCATCGCCATTTTGGTGCGCAAGAAAAAACACCTGCAAAAAATTCTGCCGGCCCTAAGTACTGCCAATATCGCCTTCCAGGCCCCAGAGCTGGCGCCGCTTGCCAGTAAAATGGTGGTGTTGGATTTACTCAGCCTCACCCGCGCCCTGCTCGACCCCAGCGACCGAATCAGCTGGCTGGCCGTACTCCGCGCCCCCTGGTGCGGACTGCAACTGTCAGACCTTTACACCCTGGCCAACTGGGGCAATGGGGATATCACCGTAACCGATACCAGCGCGCGCCCACTATTAATGGCCTTGCAGGAAGTGGACGATATCGCCCTGCTCAGCGATGAAGGGCGCACACGCCTGGCCCAAGTGGCTCCCAAACTGCTGCTCGCCTGGCAACAGCGCGGCCGCAAACCCCTGCGCACCTGGATTGAAGGCCTTTGGCTGGAACTGGGCGGCCCCGCCACCGTAGCGCAAAAATCCGACCTGAATAATGTGCAGGATTTTCTGCAATTATTAGAAGCCTTCGATACCGGCGGAGCCATTACCGACTGGCAACAATTCACCCTCGCCCTGGAACAGCTCTACGCCCGCCCCGCCCAGGATGCCAAAGTGCAGGTGATGACCATTCACAAATCCAAAGGGCTGGAGTTCGAACACGTACTGATCCCAGGCCTGGACCAGGGCGGCAAACCCGGCAGCGACCAACTGCTGCGCTGGAGCGAATGGCTCAGCCGCGAAGGCGAAAGCCGCTTTCTGCTCGCCCCCAAAATGCACGCGGCGGCCGCGACCCGGTTTTTGAATACCTGAAGCACGACAACAGCGAGCGCGAACGCCTGGAAGGCACCCGCCTGCTGTATGTAGGCTGCACCCGAGCCATCCGCTCTCTGCATCTTTTGGCCTGCATCAACCGGGATGAAAAAAAGGGCCACCTAAAAGCCCCCGGTAGCGCCGCCCTACTCGCCGGCATCTGGCCCAGTGTTTTGCACCATCAGGAAAGCGACTGGTGTCACTGGCTGGAAGCAGAAGCACCCCTGCTAAACCAGGACGAAGCTAGCAGAGATCACAACTACCTACTGCGCCTGCCCAACCAATGGAAACCCCAGGCCATGCCCCGGCAGGAATGGCTGGCCCAATACCGCATGCCAGACTACCAACCCAAAACTGAGGAAGAAGACAATATTCCCGAACTGGGCCAGGTAGCCTTGCGCTGGCTCAAACACGCCGGCACCGTAGCCCACGAAACCCTCGCCACCATTGCCGAGACCAATATCAACGACTGGACACCTAGCAAACTGGAAGCCCAACGCCCCCTATGGCAACTGCGACTAAAGCAATTGGGGCTATCCGCCACCAGCCTGGACCGTGCCGCCGAGAAAGTGGAAATCGCCGTACGCAATAGCCTCAACTGCCCCACCGGCCGTTGGCTATTGGATGGCTCACTAAGAGAATCTGCCTGCGAACTGGAACTCCACAGCGGTGGCCGACAGTTACGGCGCTCCATTGTGGACCGCACTTTTATCGATAACGAAGGCACCCGTTGGATTGTCGATTACAAAACGGCTGAGCCCAGTGGTGAGGAAAGCCAGGAAGAGTTTATTGCGGCTCAACTGGAGCAGTATCGGAATCAGCTGGAGAATTACCGCAAGCTTTTCTATGCGCGGGGGAGCGGAATATTCGGTGTGCGCTGTATTTTCCATTGATGCAGAGGTTGGTGGAGTTGGATTAAGGAGATTATTTACACCCGTAATTAGTATGGTACAGAGCGAAGCTATAAACCCTCTGATCTAAACAGTCTGGAACCTCACCAAGACAACGATTAGCAGCCTTGGTGAGGTTATAATTATTACCTATGTCTTCCACTACCCCGTTACAGTAGGGCTGAACTAGTCAGTGTTAAACTTCCTATAAGAACATCGCCTAATCTGACTCAGTAGATTGTTTAGCCATAATCAAGACTTACCGCTCGTCTAGCGTTATTAACGGACGAGGACAAGCCGCGTTCTACTTCTGATTTGTGCCATTGGGAATGGCAAGCGTCGCCACTGCATTTTTTCTAAGGGTAAGTTCATCACTCGAAGCTACTAAGTAAGCCTACAATTGACTTATTTTCCATCCAAGCCTTTTCCCACATATCTTTCACCATTTTCGCTACGTACTTATCCTCATCCTCAATGCCACCCTCCTCATTGACTTTAAGCGGTTTGGTGATAGTGGATATACGGGTATATTTAGCCTCTTGCCTAAAACCCTTCTCTCCAATCTTGAAGCCGCCATCTCGTAATGCGGATAGTAATGCAATGCGTTTCTCCGAGTCGTCCATCGGACCAACCTCTAGTGTCAGCTGCAACTTACCATTCTTCTTCCTATGATAGAACCACCATTGAATGGGATAACGCTCTTCCAGAAAACTCCAACCGGATAGTTGTGGTTCCTGGCAGACCTTCATTTCTTCTGGGATAAACCAAACACGTCCTCTAGCAACAGTGGTGTTACATTCCAATATGTTTTCCATGGTTTCTTGGCATACATCCAAGACACGGTTCTCGATGCCATACTGGACGATCATGTCGATGGCCTCGCGGTGCTTTCTATATATCGCTTTGCAAAGCGACGACAGCTCCTCGTCCTGCATAAGCAGTCTCCTTAATACCTTTACATAATGGTCCAAAAAGACCTTCACATCGTCCGTCATTCTGGATTCATACTGCTGAGACAATGTCACCAATAGCTCCAATACATGGCCATGACTCAATCCGATAAAGCCCGCCTCACTGCCTGCCTCGGAAGGATCATCCCCGTCCAAGGTGAGCAGTATTGGTATCACTTTAAAATCTGGGTACTCATCCATAACAATTTTTTTATAGCGGTTGAGTTGCCCTAAAGATTCGCGGCTCTTAATTTTGTTCTCAATCAGTAAACAGAGCTTATTGGCCTCACTCTTCACCAACACATCGATATGCTTCCATTCACGATAGACAACGGCATCATCTAGGCTCATTAGCTCTACCTGAGCCGGACCTAGATCAACTTCCGGATTTTCGTTTTCCATTAGAAGTTTGGATATGAAGCGCCTCAGGAAGCGATCACTAAAGCCGTGCTCCCCCTTAGGGTCCAGTAACCAGGCAAGGATATTGCTGTGCCGCAACTCCGATTTGTCGGCCTTTAGTATATTGAATAGGTTGAATTCGGACAGCTTGGCTGTGAGTGCTTCCAGTTCCTGATTATCTACCAGAAATGCATCTATTGTTTTCTTTACTTCCTTATTGTTTTCAGACATTAGCTTTCCTTGTCAATAGGTATCAACGTATCTATAAACTGGTTTACGGCTTAACGGCTGACAATTAGTCAACCCCAAAGCTCGGGATACATTTCAAGTTGTTAGCTGAAAAATTACCTCTAAATTTATTGTGCAGACCTGACAGATGAAGTCCATGCTACTAAGAATCACATCAGGTGGTTGATTTACCTCCGCTCTCCCCCTTGATTACACCTGACCGCCCACACCCTTAAACTTCTCGACGAACGCAGCGATCTTCTGGAATACACTTTGCTTTTTAGTCAGGTACTGTGGGTTTAATGGGCTCATCTTGGGTAGAATATCATTGAGCTCGGTACCTGCATCGCTTGCATACTCCCGCTTTAGAGAATTCACGATATAGCGCTTCGCAGCTTTTTGATTCAGTCCCTCTGCATCTATCAGGTCTTCAGCTTCTCGCTGTTGCTCAGCCTGGGCAAAGGCGAAGAAAGCTTCAATAACACCGGCTTTATCCCCCACAGAATCAAGATCGGTCTGATTGATAAAATCCACCAGTAGGCTTTCTTTGGCACGGTTGCCAAGGCTGGCACGGATAACCCGGCGCACTTCATCAACCAGATCAGCTTTACTTTTGGTTTTTTTGTTATGTTCAAAGATGAGTTCCAAGATGTAGTCCAGGTTGATCTCCTGAGACTTCAACAGATCTATCTCAAACACCACGTCATTCCAGTCGATAGTGGATTTTTCTTTCTCTTTGGCTGATTTCTGGCGACGCTGCCAGTCCCGTATGTCATTGTAGGTAGAACGGTAATCCTGGATTTTGCGATCGGCAGGAAGACGTATTGTTTGCAATTCGGCCAGCTTCTCATCATCCAGATAATGTTCGGCCTTAAAGGCTTCAACTGCCTCAGGGTCATTAATATCCACGTTTTGCAGCGCTTTCAGGCTGGCAAACTCATCATAGTTTTGCAGTACATTTTCTACCCTCAGGTATTCACCGAAGAGTTTGGCAAAGGCTTTTTTATCCGACTCTTTTTCAATCCCCGATGGGCCGGGAAAGCGCTGCTCTAGCTCGCACACCACATCCATAAACCCGCGGCGTGCTTCACCGGTGACCACATCGGTAAAACCTTCCATGTATTCCTGGTAACTCTTCTCCAACACAATATTTTTGGTGTTTTTATCACCAAATAAAGTAATGGCATCGACGGTCGCCTTTTCCAGATCGCGGAAGGTGACGATATTGCCGAAGGTTTTTGTCGCATCATAAATACGATTAGTGCGTGAAAATGCCTGCATCAGGCCGTGATAACGCAGGTTTTTATCGACAAACAAAGTATTAAGCGTCGGCGCATCGAAGCCAGTCAAAAACATGCCGACAACAACCAGTAGGTCAACTTTCTCTTCGGGCTTTAGCTTATTGCCTTGAGAATCCTCACCCTTTACACGCCTGGCGAGGTCACGGTAATAATTCTGAAAGCCTTTGCTGTCTATGCTAAAGCTGGTTTTAAAGAAGCTGTTATAGTCATTCACCGCTTTGGCAAGAAACTCCTTGGCACTGCTATCCATGTCCGTAGTTTCAAAGCCTTCATCCTGAATATCGCCTACCGCGTCCTGCTCTTCATTGGCGGTGTAGGAAAAAATAGTGGCGATTTTTAGCGGTCTGTCACTGCCGACTTGCAATTGATTCAAAGTCTCATAATACAGCTTGGCAGCATCGACGCTGTTCACCGCAAACATGGCATTAAAGCCTTTGGCATTAGCCAACAGGCGATGGGTTTTCTGGCGAAAGTTGTTCAGGATGTACTGAGATATCTCACGAATACGCTCCGGATGCTGTAGCGCTTCTTTATTCTCAGCGGCGGTCAGCTTCTTCTCGTCCTGCTCGGTTTCTATATGCTTGAACTTTGGCCGCACATCGTTGTAGTCCACCTTGAACTTAAGCACTTTTTCATCACGGATAGCATCGGTAATAACATAGGAGTGTAATTCCCGGCCAAAGACACTTGCCGTGGTTTCAGCCCCCAAGGCGTTCTGCGGGAAGATCGGGGTGCCGGTAAAGCCAAACTGATAGAAGCGTTTGAACCTCTTATTTAGGTTTTTCTGCGCCTCACCAAACTGGCTACGGTGACACTCATCGAATATAAACACCACCTGCTTGCTGTAGATAGAAAGCTCAGCTTCCGACTTCATCAGGTTATTGAGTTTCTGGATTGTGGTAACAACAATCTTGTTGTCATCTTTGTCCAAGTTTCGTTTGAGGCCAGCAGTACTATCAGAGCCATTGACGCTATCGGGTGAGAAGCGCTGGTACTCCTTCATGGTCTGGAAGTCGAGGTCTTTTCTGTCTACGACAAAGAAGACCTTGTCGATAAAATCCAGCTCTGTAGCTAAGCGTGCCGCTTTAAAGCTGGTTAATGTCTTGCCTGATCCTGTGGTATGCCAGATATAGCCACCACTTTCTGGTTTACTCCAGTTTTTACTCTCGAATGAACTCTTCACCTTCCATAAAGTACGCTCAGTAGCGGCAATCTGGTAGGGGCGCATCACCAGCAGCGTATCACTGACATCAAGTACCGAGTAATGTAGCAGTAGATTTAGTAGAGTGTTTTTCTGGAAGAAGGTAGCGGTAAAATCTTTTAGGTCCTTAATCAGGCTATTGTCTGACTTTGCCCAATTCATGGTGAAATCGTAGCTGTTTTTATTGCGCTTGGTAGTATTGGCAAAATAACGGCTATCGGTCCCATTAGAGATCACAAATAGCTGTAAGTATTTATACAGTGAGTTATCGCTATTAAAACTCTCTTTACTGTATCGGTGAATCTGATTAAAGGCCTCACGAATTGCTACGCCACGCTTTTTCAGCTCCACCTGCACCAGCGGCAAGCCGTTGACCAGAATAGTCACATCATAGCGGTTGGCATGACTACCGATTTGCTCAAACTGCTTGATTACCTGCACCTTGTTGCGGGCTATGTTCTTTTTATCCAGCAGGTAAATGTTTTTAATCTGGCCATCGTCAAAAACGAAATCATAAATATAGTCATCGTGAACCTTGCGGGTTTTATCAACGATGGTATCGCTAGGCTTATCCAGGTAAGCCTCTACAAAGCGTGCCCACTCGCCATCTTCAAACTGCACGCTGTTTAGGCTTTGCAGCTGCTCACGCACATTGGCCAGCATGGCCTCGGGGTTATTCAAGCCTTGCAGGTATTCATAGCCCTGATTGACCAGGTCCTGAATCAGCTCCCGTTCCAGGTCATCTTCGCTCTGGTAGTTTTCAGCTATCTGCCATTCTTTGCTGTACCTATCCAGTACGATAAAGTTATTCGATTCGGCGATAGTTTTGTAATCAGTCACTTTGTGCTTCCTGCCTCCAGAATCCATATTCACTGCTCAAGAAATTAACGAGTTCTTCCAACTTAGCTTTATCATTTGCTTCAACTTCGCCTGTTTCTTCACCAGCATGCGCAGAGTGACTAGAAAGGTTAAGAATCCTGTTCGCAAAAGGGTCTGGGGTACCATCTTCTACTGTAGGAAGAAGATTTTCCCATTTATCGTGCCCTAAAAAGGTTGTAGTTTTCTCAAGGATATTTCTAAGGAAGTTAAAGTGGTATTTTTTTATTTGATCACTACTAATAGCCTCTCTAATCTCAGAAAGTAATAGCAAGTGGTATGAAAATGGTGTTTTTCTATCTAGTGTCGTGAGGTCAAAGGTCCCATCGGAATTCTTATCCAAACGGGATTTTTCAGATTCTCGAGGCTTATATGCCCACTCGATTGTCTCAGCATTTGGGTCTATGGATAATTTGTTATTAAATTCATTTGAGAGGACATTATAAAAAAGTGGATTATGCGTCGTGATGATAAATTTTAATCCCGCAGTACAGGACTTAACTAATTTCGCCAAATCAACCGCAAGCTCAATTAGATGATTGTCATCGAGAGAGCTTACAGGATCATCAATGAAAACATAACGTAAGTTATTAAAATCAGTACTACTTCTCTCATCTTCAGAGCTGTCTAACTCCTCTATAACCAGCTCTAGGAAACTGTAAAATATACTCCAAACCAGATTACTTTCTTCACCTTTAGAGATCTTTATGGGTTGACCTCCCTCATCATCTCTTACTGTAAATGAAATCTCTGAATAATCGGCACTAAACAGAGGTTCTACATTACTATTCGTCAGCCTCTGAAAATGATCAATGATAGTTGGAGCTTGACCCTGATCTTCTAGTACCCATTTAGTAAAGGCGTTACGATGAATCTTAAGCTTTCTATCCTCATCCCCTTCCAAGTCGTTATCCCAGTAGAACAAATCTTCTGTGAAAGCGTTATAGTAGAGAACATTTTTGCGAGCCAGCTCTGATTGCTGAACAGTCTCTCCCTCACTGTTCATTTCTGACGCTAATAGCTCTTTGAATTCTCTGGACAAGCGTGTTTTACCCGTACCATTGAAGGCATAGATTAACTGCACTTTTTTGTCAGCGCCTCTTAATTGCTCGGCAATTTCCGTTAACGTCTTGCTCATATCAGGCCGCCACCTCCGCGTCCGGCTTCGGGAAGCTCAACAGTAAATCGCGGTAATACTCGTATTGCTTTTGGCGCAATTCGATTTCGCGGGGGAGGCCTTCGCTCATAGAGCTGGTTAATGCATAAAATTTATCAAGAACAGTAACGATGTACTCTTTTTCTTCAAGTGACGGGCTTGGAATTCTGATACTTTCCAAATTCTTTTTATTTAGCTTTGGCTGAGCGGCACCTGATATATAGGGCGTTAGGTCAATACTATTTAGATAGTACTCAACATACCTTCTCTCAGCATAAGTATTGAATTTAAGTACGTGGGCATGATTATTCACCCAGGTCTTGCCACTGATACTGAACGCTATTGGAGTATTACGCGCCAATAGATTCGCGCCATCTTCAGATATGAGCAGAAAGTCACCATCAAAAATGTAGCCTTTCACATAATCGACAATGCCTGACGCGCCGTAGTAGGGAATACTGCCAGCTTCCCTCAAGCCGCTCTTGATTGGCTTTCTCTTGGAATCGTGATTTTCTGCCAATTCCCCCAACGTCCTCCATTCAACGCCCCCTTCCTCAAAGCTAAACAACTTATCACGATAGAAGTTGTATTGCTTTTTTCGCAAGCTAAGCTCGGTGGTCAGCTCGGTGGTCATGGTGGTAAATGCGTCTAGGATACGGACGATTTCGGACTGAACGGCCAGTGATTTCTCGGGGTTATCTGGGCAGGGGATGGGTATCTGAAACTTTAAAAACATTGGTCTTCTAAGCGAAGTTACCGAAGCGTGCACCGATGTCTTTTTTATGTAAGGATAAAAGTTTGCAACTATATAATGATATAAATATTTTGGGTTTAAAGCCTCAGATGGAGCAATACGATACGCTCTCTGATGAAGCGCATATTTACCCTGTGCGTAGTGAAATACTTTCCCAACTCCAACACCATCTCCAGCAGTGATGATAGCAGTTTCGTCAAAATCGAAATCATTTAGCTTCAGCGGCTCACGACCTCGTGCATAGAATGTATAGCTGCCATCGTCAATAGCATCCTTCGTATCATGGCTGCCAGTTCCAATTTCAGCTACACTCCCTAACGGTCGCCACTCCACCACAGCACCATCCAGCAGCTTTTCCATAAACCCCAACTGACTCATACCGTAATCTCCGCCACAATCCCATCAATCTCCGAGCGAAGCTGATCGATTTTTTCCACGGTGGTTTTCAGTTCGTCATTGAGCGCTGAAATATCAATCACTTCACGGGTATCTTCAGCTTCTACATAACTGCTGACAGACAGGTTGTAATCATTCCCGGCAATCTTTTCAGAAGCTACCGACTTGGCCAGGTGATCGACATCCTCTTTGCTATCGAACACCGCCATGATCTGCTTGATGTGATCACCTGTAAGAACATTGTTATTGGTCTCTTTTTTAAACAAGCCACTGGCATCGATAAACTGGGTATTGGTGTCGGTTTTGTTCTTCGCCAGCACCAGGATATTCACGGCAATCGTAGTGCCATAAAACAAGTTGGGGGCCAGCGAGATCACTGTTTCCACATAGTTATTATCCACCAGGTATTTGCGAATTTTCTGTTCGGCACCACCGCGGTAAAAAATACCGGGGAAGCAGACTATGGCGGCGCGGCCCTTACTAGAGAGGTAGCTGAGGGCATGCAGCACAAAGGCAAAATCTGCCTTGGATTTGGGGGCTAATACACCTGCTGGGGCAAAGCGGTCGTCATTGATCAGAGTAGGATCATCGCTACCCACCCATTTCACCGAGTATGGCGGGTTAGAGACGATAGCGTCGAAGGGTTTTTCATCCCCAAAGTGCGGGTCAATCAGGGTGTTGCCCAGCTGTACATCGAACTTGTCATAGTTGATGTTGTGCAGGAACATATTCATGCGGGCCAGGTTGTAGGTGGTGTGATTGATCTCCTGGCCATAGAAGCCATCTTCGATAATATGGTTATCGAAGTGCTTTTTGGCCTGTAACAGCAACGAGCCGGAGCCTGCGGCTGGATCATAGATTTTATTGACACTGGTTTGCTTATGCATGGCCAGCTGGGCGATGAGCTTGGAGACGTGCTGCGGGGTGAAAAACTCACCCCCAGATTTACCCGCATTGGCGGCATAGTTTGAGATCAAAAACTCATAGGCGTCGCCAAAGAGGTCATTTTGATTATCTTCAAAGCTCTCGAGTTCTAAACCCGCAACGCCTTTAAGCACATCCGCCAGACGCTTGTTTTTATCCTTTACCGTATTGCCCAAGCGGTTGCTGGTAGTGTCGAAATCGGCAAACAGGCCTTTGATATCACCTTCGGAGGGGTAGCCATTGGCCGAGGCCTCAATATCATTAAAGATTTTTGCCAGATCGGTATTCAGGCTTTCATTGGTATTGGCACTGGCGGCGACGTTAGTAAACAGCTGGCTAGGATAAATGAAATAGCCCTTGGTTTTTACAGCATCTTCTTTTACATTGGCGATTCTTTGATCGCCATCATCCATGGCAGCGTAATCGGCGCTGCTATCGCCCCCTGTAATATAATCAGTGAAATTCTCGCTGATAAACCGGTAAAACAGGGCGCCCAGTACATACTGCTTAAAATCCCAGCCGTCTACCGCGCCACGGACATCGTTGGCAATCGCCCAGATTTGGCGATGCAGAGCGGCGCGCTGTTGTAAACTTGTCATTGTGTTGTTCCTATCTCTATTACAATCAGCCTGCTGTAGGCTTTTGCCAGCGACTATCAAGGTGATTGCTGGCTAATAATTAGTCTTTACGGCGGTGCTATTTAGGTTTGTGCCAGCTCAAGCATGTCACCCACCTCACACTCAAACAGCAGGCACAGCTTCTCAATGGCTTCAAGATCTATTTTCTGCGCAGTTTCTTTGTAGAGCAGGGTCACCGTGGCACGGCTTAGGCCCGTTTCTCTGGCAACGTCGGCAATACGCATCTTATGTTCGCCCATCATACGGGCTAGATGACAGCGGATCATGGCTGTGCCCCTAACAGTCCGGTCTTATTAATAGCGCTGGAGCATATCACAATCTTGACATTTAACTAGCATTTTGCGAGTTGAAATTAAATTTTTAAGGGCCGATAGGTGTGAGGTCTACGCTGTTTAATCATTCACCGGATCGATTAAGTTATGAACTTGAGCTTGCATATTTTCAGCAACTTATGGGCTTTTGCCATTTGATATTGGCAAACCTCGAGATACTAAAGAGACTGCTCGCCCTGCTCTTAGAGCGTACGGATCGAAGTAATTGGTAAATAAGCGATGATACAAACCAGTGCAATTCTGGACACCCACAAAATAGCGAGATGGGCAAGGCAGTAGTAGCCAAATGATAAGATTGGCACCGAGCCCATGAAAATGCTTTAAATTCAATGGGTTACAGTGGAGTTTCAGTTTAGGGCCACTAGCCCTCACACTTCCCTATTCCGCTCCACCATAGCCACTCCCCAACCGGTAAGCAGCATTTACCAAGCTCTCACCTGCAAAGGAATACCCACCCACTGCTTGGGAATTAGCAGGTAGTAAACAAGTTGATCATATAGCGCCGAACCGGCGAAAAGCTAGAAATCAGGATGAATATCCCAATGACGGTACAGGAAGTGAAAGGCAATCCAAAATCCCCGCAACCTCCCTCCCTACCATCGAAAGGAGATCCATATAAGGGTCGAAACGCACAAAAAGTGGGCAGAAGAGACAGTGAGAGCGGATTCACAATGACAGGAGCCCAGCCAAACCCCCTCCCTTTTTTTATCGTCATAGTGGCATCTTTGTGAGCACACTATCTCCACACGAATCAGAATGCAGCTTCCCAGGCTCTATAAGTGAAAAATCAACACTAGCCGGAATGATCAGCTGAGTTCACTATATAGCTAACGTTGCTGCAATCTGTTTACACTAACTTTTATCAGTTACCTTTTCCTATTCATATCCGGCTAAACGAAAGTAGGCCATCAGCGTAAAGAGCAATCCTGGACACCGACCAATTACAAAATATAACCCCCAACCCTATCGACTAAAGCGTTAATCAGCACCAAATACGGGAGCGCAATGAGCAATTAAGGAAACCAGCCTTTCAGCACAGAATCTTAGAGAAATATTGGCGCGCAAATTTTCTTATTGGAATATATTAAGTTTTATTCAGTGTCACGGCTGAGTAAACTTAACAGATATCTATTTGCATGACGGGTCGCGATCAAGCAAATTTCCACGGCCGCAGCCCTCTACCAAAGACCCCCAAATTTCTGAAGCGTCCACACTATCAATAAGAGAACCACAAGGTGAATTAAGAGTAGAGAGAAGGCGCTGACCCAAGGTGCTGCAACACCAGGGGCCAGCTAACCAAATTGATAAACTCACTATCAAGATGGCTGTATGCATACTACGCTAGAAACCCGCTCGTCTTCAATAAAGTGGAGCACAATCAGCAGCTTGGAGCAATTCCCCAAGCTCTGGGAGCCTAGCGCCCGCCTTTTCCTATTCTGCGCCCACCGCCCCCGCGCCCCACCCCACTCTTCCACCAAGTATCACTTACCAAGCTTCCCCACCAAGGAGTGCCCACCCACAGCTTGAGTATCACTAGGAAACAAATATGTTGATCCTAAAGCGCCGAACAGGCGAGAACCTAAGAATTGGAACGAGTGTCTCGATCACAGTGCTGGAAGTGAAGGGAAATCAAGTAAAGATAGGCATCCGCGCCCCCAAATCCCTCCCCGTCCATCGTGAAGAGATTTATGTACGTATCAAAAGAGAACAAAAAGTAGGCAACGGAAGGCATTGAGGGAAGGTTCCCCAAGGAGGGAGGCTCCAGACGATCCTCCTTCCTTTACTTAACAAATCTAGCTCTTTGCTGAGCCGTAACCTAATAGTTAGGGCCTGAGTTTTGCTAATGCTTGCTCGGACAAGCAACATTGAGGGCAATACATCAGCACAATAACTTGTTAGAGCTAAAGTGGTTCCCTACTGAAATTGGTAATTTGTTGACCAAAAACTTCTATTGCTTGATTTTCTAAACGTTCCTTGAGGCCAATAACTTCTAGATAGTCATTCCCAGCATCTGCCACTTCATCCTCATCTTCAGATTTTTCACAAATAGACTTTAGACGCTCAGCTTCATGAGTTATTGCTTCAAGTATTATCCGGGTTTCCCAATCACATAGTGATGAGTTCATTTCTTTTATATGTGTCATAACGCAATCTGCTTTTTGAATACCTTCTGACATTTAATTGCCAATCTTGAAAGTAGACCCTTGAATTCATCCAGAGGCATATTTGCCGTTGGAGCGATACTATTATGCCTATCAAAAGAAAAAAGTAGACACTGAAAGGCCGCGGGACCAGATTCACAATGGAGGGAATCCCACCCAAATCTCCTCCCCTCTTTCATCATCATAGTGGCACCTTTGAGCGCACACTATTTCTATGATGGGAAATGTCACAGCCATACAGTTACTTCCAAATGTATTAGAAAACAGCTGCACACACTCTATAAGTGAAAATCGACACTAACTGGGGAGATCAGCTGAGTTCAAGACATAGCTAGCATTGCTGCAATCTGTTCACACTAATTTTTATCAGTTACCTCTTCCCATTCATCTTCATAACCGGCTGAACGAAAATATGCCATCAGCGTAATGATGATTTTCTCAAGGATATATTCACTACTCTCACCTTGCTTTTCATCTTGCTTATTAGACTCACTGACAGTTCTCCAGAAAAACTCAGCGAAGTGAATGGCCTCTTCTTTATTAGCCAAAGATCCCGATTTGATTATATCGAGGCTTTTTTTATCATTGAGTAACTCTGCATAATGCAAAAGAAACTCCTTTTCCTCGGGCAATTTATAATTAATCACCCTATCACCTTCGTACCATCTCTTATTACACTCATGCGATCAGCAACCATCTGGAGCTTTTGGACTAGTTGAGAAGCCGTCATTCTCCTCGTAATGGTTAGAAAGTAGTGTCTATTATCTTTCTGATCTTGCACAAATTTCAGATCAGGCGGCAAATCTGACTTCTCCAAAACCCAAAATACGTCGACATTTTTCCCAGGGTTTTTAGATGCTTTCAGCTTATTTATTGATTTGAGGTGCTGCCAGTTTGCCGAAAAGCTGAGTCCCGTCTGATTATGAGGAATCACCCACTCGTGCTTCCTCTATAGAGATTTAACTTTGGTGTATCAAACTTTGGTTACCGTACTATCGCCATAAAGAGGCGCATAACGTTGATCGCCGACTGTAATACCCTAGTAAACTCATAGTAGTTCGCGTGAAAAATTAACTATATTTTTTCCGTATTTTTCAACTGCCTTCTCTTTAAGAGGCTTTAGTAGGAGCCTTACTTCAATAAGATCATTACCAACATCCGCGATCTCATCTTCATTATCCGATGTTTCGCAAATATTGGACATTTTTTGTTCCATTTCTATCAGCGCTTCCAGGATAATCTTGAGCTCTGATTCTACTAGGCTTAATTGAAAGTCATTCATACCACTCTACCTTCTTTCTTAAAAACTCTTGTGGCGCTAAGGGCCATTTCTTCGAGAAGTCCTTTAAATTTATCAACCGGCATATTCTGGGTGGGAGATATGCAATAGTGATGGGCCTTATCTTGAACCATCTTGAGGCCCATTGGTGGTTTAGTATTTGGTTGAAATCTCCAAACCCAACCCGTCATCGGGGATTCATTAATCCCTTCCCGATCAAAAACACTTATACCCTTGCCGTTAGCGATAATTACTCGAATGCCATTGACCTCCATTGTATCAACATCCTTTGGTCTAACATTTGATAACTTTGGGCTTGTTGAATTACCGAGCCTAAATAGCTCTTCTGGAACAATGAAGAACTCCTTTGGGAACATGATGATCTCCTTTTCAAGATACTGAATTAATCCTGGCCCCACACCGAACAAAAGTATAAACCGCCAAGGCTATTGGCTGAAGAGGATAATTATACAAAAATTTGGTATTTACGATCCCTTATTCGAAAATATTAAGCTTTTTACCTCTAGGGGCAATTCTGGACACCCACCAAGTAGAATAGCGAGCAGAGCAACAGTAGCCGGATAAGAAAATTGGCATTGAAAATATAACAAGTTGTAAACTCAATAAGTTATATTAGCTAATCAATTCAGGAACACTTATATCCACCCTTCCCTATTCTGCACTATTACGACTGCTCCCCATCCGCAAAGCATCACTCACCAAGCTCCCGCAGTAAGGAATCCCCCCACATCTTGAGTATCTTCACGAAGTAAGTAGGTTGACCATAAAGCACCGAGCCGGCGAAATCCCATAAGCTAGTACAAGTGTGCTAGCTGCTGTACTGGAAGCGAAAAGCAATCAAGAAAAGATAGGCATCCACACCCCCAAATCCCCTCAGCCCATCGTAAAGGGATCTATGTGCGAATCGAAAGGTAAGCAATAGAAGGAATTCTCCAAGGAAGGAGACTCTACCCCAATAGGGCTCCAGAGAGGCGCTATTGATAGCTAGCTATCTTTCAGGTAACGGGCGGCATGCTCATAGAACCCTTTTCACACTTACAAGGAATTACCTCTCTACAAAGCGGAAAAGACAGTACAAGTTAGAGTGAACAAGTAACCTAGCTACTTAGCAGAAGACTTTGATCGTTTTTCAACCTACTCCTCCTCATCAATACGATCTATTAGGTTTTGTGGTGAACCCAAGGTACTGTCTTTTTCAAGCTCTTTCTTGATATCTTCAGGAAGTGGCTTGAACAACTCTTTTGCTCTCCCTTCAGCATTCCTTTTTACTTTCTCGTATCTTGGTTGGCGCTTCATGAAATTCCTATCAACAAATTAAGGTTAATATAGTTAACCAATGAACCTGAGGCGGAGCTTATAAATCAAGCAGGCAATGCAACTAGCGAGCGAGTGAAATATCGACTACCTGACAGTTTTCACGGTGTAGTTTCACAGTCGGCTGACCACCGCCACGTCCATACTTTGATTCTTCCTTCGGAATCACTAAATAGAAACTGCCATCAACAATCAACTTGTAGTCCCCAACTTTTGCGCTTTTGGCTGGAAACTTTGTAGCAATTTCGGAAACCCCTTTTTCAAGCGCAAGTTTATCTGAACACAAGCAGGCGCTTGCAATGTGGGAACAAACTGTCAACGCCATGAAAACTATAATTTTTACATTAAACTTATAGAACACTTTAAACATAGCAAGTTACCTTGTATGTATGGCTACCCATTTAGTAATACAGCCTTCTTGTTGGAGCAAAACTGAAAGCGAGTCTATCAATATACACTCGTTAAGACTCATTGACAGATGCCATTCCCTCTAGTTTTCTTTTCGCAAACTTACCCCTTTCTGATACAGGGTGAGACTCATCTGAAGCAAACTTGTTAGCTAACTCCTTAGCAATAACTGCTTCAATTTTACCCAGCTCTCGTATCAAAATCTCAGCTGAAACTCGTCTAACGATAGACGAGCGATCAGTAGATGATAATTTCAAAAAATCGAGTATAGGGAGCTTGATGTCTAGTTTTCGTTCACCTACGATGGGCCTTACCCTACCTTCACAATAGCGTATATCTGTCCATTCCCATTTCCGGCCCTCCATCCATACAATACGGCCTTCAAATAAACTACGATATGCCTTAGCTCTAACCGAAGGTTGAATAGCTAATCTCGCTATTTCCTCTAAATTCTCATCAAGAATAGGTGTGCGCCCAAGCTGGGAAAAAAGTGATGGCATGGGCCCAGACGCAGACGAAATTAACTTACGCCGAAGCGACTCTGCTATATCTTTTTCACAAATGATTTGAAGAAGAATCTGCTTGTCTTCTTCCTTGATTCTACCCCATGAGTTCCAATTTGATAGTGCAATACATAGTGCTTCAACTACACATTTTGGATCAGTTAATTTTGCTATCTCAGGAAGCTTTTCTCTTGCAACCTCACGCACTTGAGGTACCCAATCATTCAGCCTACGAACGGCAAGCGAGAAAAAGAATGTATTTGGCGCTCCTCCCGAAAGAGCTCGTAGAGCTTTCTCTCTTTTGTAACCATCCCAACTTATTAGGTCAAGCCAAGTTGTCAGCTCCTTAGGTTTTGACCAAAGTTTCCACTTGGGAGGCGTGGATTCTCTTAATGCTGAAGAGAACTCAGTGCGTATTAACCGTTCCCAGTAGTCAAAACTGGAAAGAGATAACTGACTCGTCACATCAACTAATGCAGACATATCAGCTACAACCTTGCTCCCCGAATTTATCGAGTTCACAAAGTCCTTAACTGCTAAAATAACTTTCTCTTCCATTATCTTCAACTGTTGCACCTATTTCACGGCTTGATAACGCTCAAATCAGCGGAGTTTCAGTTCCGCTGTATTTTCTTATTACATGCCCTACGCCATCTCTCTTAGCAAGTGAATAGATGTATTTTTTGGCAACCCCATTGAGCTTGCCAAACCATCTATACGATTAGCCACCATGGTAATCTCTGACTCGGCCACCCCTATCGCTTCATACACAGCCTGATAATCAACCTCAATTTTTCTATCTGTGGCGGGGATGAATGGCTCGTCATCAATGCACTCAATTATTACTTTATCGCCCTTTCTAAACGCACGCGGACTTGGATGCCCCTCAATGGCTATGTAGAGATCGGATTCCGACTTCAATCGCACCCAGGACTCAAGATCAGCTATAGTCCCACAACATTGGGGAAATATTTTATTAACTCCATTTATGACTAGAGCAAAGCCGCCAAAGAAGGCGCAACAATCTTTGACTTCAAAATCTGATATATGCAGTTCAATTGCGCGCGCCAAATTGTTGTCATTAAGCTTACTTAACGAATGAAATTGATGATCAGCTGAATATCCGACCAAGTCTCGATATCCACTTACTGTAAGTAGCTCGTCTCTTGCAGTCGAGCTGCATTCTTTCCTAAGATCGTTAGCCTGATCTGATATTGGCAACTCTATTAATACTTCTAATTTTACTTCCATATTAGTGCAATTCTGGATACCCACTAAATTGAAAGTATAAACCGCAAGAGCTATCAGACTGAAGAGTAGACTCAAATAAAACACCATGGGACAGCTGGATCTAGAGGCCTAGCTTCGCATATTCTTACTCTGGACCTACCACCTCCTCACCCACCCCATTCCTCTAAGGGCTTCACTTATCAAGCTTCTCTACCAAGGAATGCCTACACACAGCTTGAGAGCCAGCGCGAGGGGGAGCATTTTGACCATGAGCCAGTAAGCCGGCGAAAACCTAGAAGCTGGTACGAATGTTTCTATTGAGTGTGATAAACCCGCAATAAGTTGCTTGTCCGAATGGCAAATATTATGCTTTTACAATCAATAACATCGAAATGGAATTCAAAAATAGGTAAAAAGAAGATACCTTTCAAACATCAGCTAAAAACTGTACAAGACATTACTGACCGCATATCCAGAATCTATTTAGAAGCACTGGAGTGAAAGGAGAGAGCATTCTTTAGGACTGTCATAGATCCGAATGAAGCTATTATATAAGGAAGGCTCACATGGTAGAGGCGGGATAAGTAAAGGGGTTAGGCATTGTGACGACAAATTCTCAAATTCAGATCCTATGTGGATTGAACCCCGTGACGAGCACGGTTTGTCTTTCTCTTCAACGGTTAAGCATGCTGTCTCAACAATGGGATTTCTAGGCAGATTTTAAGAAAAGAGAACTAAAGTTAACTGTGCCTATTGGATTATAGAAGACAGTCAGCATATCCCTTCTGGGATGAAATTTGTACAAGATCCTGACAACTCCGCTCATTATTTACTGGCGGTAACAGAACGCATGCGAGTTGATGAACTCGTTTTCAAACTAAGATCTATATCCGATAGAATGGCTATCATGACAGACCTGCAACTGGAGGCTTATAAAAGTGCTTAAATTTAAAGAATCTGAGTCTGATGCTAAAAGCCTCGCTTTACATTATGCTAAAGAAATGAATGATGAACTTCTTGAAGAGTTTATAAATTCAAAAGTGCAAATTAATTCGACCGAAATGGCAGCTTCATTAACAGAATCATTTTGGAAAATGACAGACTTAGCAATCAAAGATAATGAAGAGCAAAAAGTCATAGAGGGAATTACTGATATAGAGTTCTGGATGCATAAACTCTTTAACAAATTTTCTGGCTACATGCTTATTAATGGTTTTGAAGAAATTTGGGAAAGTACATCAAGTAAGATACGTGCTAATTAAAACCTGGTATTGCCTTGCTCCAATTTAAGGGAGTATGGCTTTCCCACACCCCCTTGGTCTGTCAGTATTTTGAAAATAACTACTCTTGTACTTGGCGACTCCCATGTACTCTACTTTATTTAGAAGCTAGGGCTTCCTACAAATAGTATTTTTCTTAAAAAGGCCAGATACCTTATTCTGGCCTAAATGTATCTTCGGTGTATCATGTATGCATTTTCAATGTATCTAAAAGATCATCTTTAAAATCAATTTTCTCTAATGATTCAGCTGTAAAAATCAAAGCTAATGCTTGATCCACAAAAACATAAATTGCCCCATTAACTTCCTCCACCTGCTCAACCACTGCCCAACTATAGAAACTATGGCCATGTTGACAAGTTTCTTTAATACCCTCTGGAGTAATCTCATACTCTTTAGAGCCCAATATTATTCCATCTTTGTTTGGTGTAAAGCACTCGCCTATTTTTACAGCCAACAACCTACTAAGAGCAACATAAAAAAGAAACGCAAGTGATATTACTATAACTAATATGAACGGACTCAGCTCAATTTTCCCAGCCTTAAACTGAACACAAGACATAAATATTAAACCGATAGCCAACCAAACAACTAAGATCTTAAGAATCGATATCCATGTATGAGATTTCAAACGACTACATACCACATAGTCACAAAAATTATTATGGTCAGCTTTAGAGGTTACTACTTTAAGTTTCAAACGAATCTCCACAATCTACATCATATATAAAGGTCAATCTACCTTAAGCCCAAGCGTAAATTCTTTGGACACACAGCGAAAGCTAATCACATCACTATACTTCTACTCCCTGAGGCGCTTTTCTTGCCTTAATAAAACTTCTGAACGTATATACCATTACGGCAATATAAAGGGCAATTACTATCGCCATAGCAGAAATATCATAGACATTTATCACCCAGCTTTCTGGGTGTTGATCTCCTTGCACCAATAGCGTAGTAGTTAGAAATGCCACTAACAGCAGCAGTATAAATACAGTAGTTATCATAGAAGTTTGCATGCCAGGAGTATAAATCTCTTCATAAAACAAAAACCCAGACTAGGCAGTTGAGGGCAGATGCAACCTGTACCTATATTTGTCTAAATAATTAGCTCAATACGACCTCCCTACATAAGGGAGGCCTTAACTACTTTTAACCTTTTTACTTTATGTCCTGACCTTTAGACAGAGGTTAAAGTGGGGCCCTTATTCTCCCATTCGTCAATCATTCTTTCGGTCAGCGCCCTCAAGCGTCCCATGTACAGAATATCTTCTTGAAGCTCTTCAGCTTCTTCATCATCACATTCGTTAATATCAACATCACACAATTTTTCTTCGTAGCAAGCAAGGGCTTCTCGTATGTAGTTCAAATCTTTGTAGTTATAAGACATCACTTAACTCTCATATTTTTTTAAGGCGGCAAGCTTTTCAAAATACTCGGAAACAGGCATGTCGATTTCCGCTTCAATCGAGTAGTGGGTATTGCCTTCTGCATCGGGAAACATATCTTTTGCAATAAACAATCCTGATTCCAATCTCGCATCTTTGGTAATTATCCACCGAGCATCCTTTCCCTCTCTAAATGGAACTTTGCTACTGATACCATCAAAAAGTGATACCCCACCCGATTTAGTCAAAATATACGACTCTGAAGAGCCTGGCATCCGATAGGATACGATATCGTTTCGTTTGGGCCTCTCTTCGCCCGCTCTCTTGTTTTTCACCATCATTGGCCGATGGTCCTCACGATACCTAACCTTATCGATCTGCGGATTATCAAGCTTTCCTTTCCTAAGCACCACATCCACATCAAATCTCTTCATATAGACTTGATTGGCAAGTTTGTGGATTTTGCGTGCCCTAGGCATCATCCCGTGTAAAGCCCAAAACGTTTAGATTTGTTTACTCACTCCATAAGTTTCAATCCGATGTTGGTAAGCGATATTACTTCAATACTTAACGACGAGCCATAGCCAGCCGCAAACCCGATCCCCTTTGCCATTAGAGCCATAGCGAATCCAATTAGTTAACTCAGTAGCTTGAAGCGACTCCCCAACTTCCCAGTACCTAATTCCCGTCTTTTACTGATCCACGTCCACAACCCCAAACCGACAAAAATCTACAAGCTGGGACATACGTCTTAGCAATAGTGCTAGAAGTGATAGGAAATTAAGTAAAGATAGGCATCCACGCCCCCAGGTGAGAGATCTATGTCTATATCTAAAGCGAACGAAAATTAGGCTATAGGGGTTGTCCAGGTCAGGCTTCCCAAGGAGGAAGGCCCTACCCCTCTCTGTAGAAGTTAAACTTTATTTGGCAACGAGATACATATCTCCACGCCCTGCTCCAGCCTTTTCTTGAGTAAACTGTACAAAATGTACATAAAGTAAGTTGTTCCAAAAAGGCCCGAAGAGCCGTAGCATATTACTTGTGCTTGTTAGGCACCGGGCTCACCAGAAAGAAGGAAGTATGCTGTGTAGGCTAATCCAGCTACTAACAACCAAAATGAAATACTGACAATCACCACCAGAAACCCAATTGGCTCTCTCCCTTTCTTTGTGAAAGGTTTACAAATTAGATTGCCAGGGAAATGGAACATGACCTCGACAATGATTGTAAATATAGTCTCAACAATAAATCGACCGAGAAATCTAAATACACCGCCTATTACTTCTTCCACTAATTCTCTCTCCGAACTCAGGATTTTTGACGCCTAAAGCACTTACTGCAAAATCAAATCGAAGCAACGGTTTTTACACCGTATGCCTTTTCGTTTTAAATGTGAGCTCAATCCGAACCTCCTGAGTCAGAAAATTCGTTGCTACAATTGGATTCTACTAGGGATGAATCACTTCTATTCATAGAAATCACAACAGAATCAATTTCTTTCCTGGCCTCGATTGAGCTAAGACTTACGCCAGATTCTGTACAATATTTATCAAACTGCTTTTTATCTGACCACATGTATATTGCGTACATTTGATACTTAGTCAGTTTGGGATAGTGGTTTTGAACACTATTAGCTACCTCAGAGGCTAAATACTTTCTCTTATTCCCCCAATCATTTGATAATTTACGCCTTAAATCCCTTTTGAAGATCCGTATGGCCTTGCGTTTACTTGACAATTTTAAAAACCACACGATCGGGTACCTTTACCGATTAATTCAAAAGCTACATCTGTATATCATGCTTCTCTCTAATTCTAAAGCTCATATATCCTACAACACAAAAAGATACAGAGAGTCAAGAAAGCACCTTTAACTGATAAGTATGTCAAATAAAGATATAGAGCAACCTCTTTATCTTTCTGTACTTTCTTTGCTCTGTATATTTTAGAAATGCTTTATGGGGCAATGAGGTTACCCACAAGTAACGAACCGGCAAAAACCTAAAAATTGTTACGAATTCCTCACTCACAGTGTTGAAGTAACTGGAAAATAAGTAAAGATATGCCTCCCACCAATAACCCCTTGTCATCTATCGAGGAGACACCTACGTGCGCATCAAACATGAACAAAAAGTAGGACTAGAGAGCCCTGCTGTAGTATCTATTTGATAGATGGTACATAACTGTAGGATTTTTTAGAACTTGGGCAAAGTATGGGCTATCCCATTCATTGCTTTAAAGGTTGAATCATGCAGAAAACTATTACGATTATTGGTGCCACAGGCCATTTAGGTCGTCAGGTAGCACGAAAACTGGATCATAAAGGTGTAAAGGTAACTGCGATCGTGAGGGACGTAATTAGTGCTCGCACTATCCTCCCAGAGAGTATCCAGCTTGTCGAAGCAGATGTCTCGGATAAAGAGAGCCTGGTGTCTGCACTAGTTGGTACCAAAACACTTTATATCACCCTGAATACCACGTCACTCGACCCGACTTTACCCTTTCATAGTGAGCGTGAAGGTGTGATTAATATCGTGGAGGCTGCAAAGATCAATGGTGTGCAACACATCATGCAGATTGCTGGTATTGATTATCTCCACCCAGAGTTTGCGGACAAGGGGCTTGAGTACAAGACCAATGTAATCCGTAAGCCAGGGATAGAGGCCATTAAAAGTTCGGGCATTAATTTCACTTTCTTCTTCTGTTCATTCTTCCTGGATTCTTTCCCCACATTCATCGAGAGCGGCCAATTTTCTATCATCGGCGATCATGTCCACCCTATCTACTACACCAATACAACAGATCTGGCAGAGATGATCGGTAATGCTATCGGGAATGAGATGGCCTACAACCAGAGTTTTTCAGTTCAGGGTACTGAGGGGATGTCTTTACCAGAGGCGGCCAGAACGTTTGTAGAGGCAAATTCTCCGGGAACAGAAATTGCCGTTCACCCTATCGCGGCCATTGCAGAAATGGGACTGCCCGAGGAGCAGGCAGTATTTATGGAAAATATGCTGACTTACGTAGAACAGCTAAAGGAGCAACCAGTGAGTCAAAAAACTTGGCAGGTGTTAGGTAAGCCAGATACAACTATCACAGATTTTGCCCGAGATCTGTCAAACGCTTCATAGCGACTGATCCTTGTTCAGTATTGCGTCCTCTGTGCTCAGCCGCTTCATCAAGTCAGTGGCTGCAGGACCTAGTGGACGCTTACTGGACCAGATAATATCTACACCGTGTGACAACTCTTTCTCCTGCTCAAATACTAGCGGGAGCTGTATCAGTTTTTTCGCCGCTATCCCTTTCGCAACCACGTGTAGTGGCAATACTGCCCAGCCCAAATTGGCGTTGACAAGGTCAAGTGCATCATCGACACGTGACACACTCCACACGTCGGGAGACACCAGCCAGCGAGTTTGGCTGGATATCTCAAACTCCTGCAATAAGATTTGACGGTATTGTTTCAGGTCTTCCCAGGTTACTTCAGTAAGTTGTGCTATCGGGTGCTCAGCACAGGCGACGCCAGTGAGCTTCAGATGGCCCAGGGCTCTGAAATCGTACCCAGTGGGCACATCTTCTTGCTGCGTAATAATCCCGAGTTGCGCCACATCCCGTTCGACCCAGGTCTGTACATCCTGAACACTTCCCGCTCTGAGCGTAATTTGAACATTTGGATATTTGGTCTCAAACTCTTGAAAGAGTCCACCCAGGTTTTTAATCCGCACATGCTGGGCAATAGCTAACGTCAACCGGGCCTCGACATCCAGAGACAACCCCTGTGCGATCGCCATCAAACGCTCGCGTTGCTCGATAAGATTCCGTGCGCGTTCCAGCAGTGACTCACCAGCGTCCGTCAATCGCGGGTATCGTTGACTTCGATCAAATAGATTGACTCCCAAGTCAACCTCCAGATTCGATACCAGTGAGCTGATTACCGACTGTGCCTTTCCACATTTACGTGCAGCCGCTGAGAACGAGCCAGCCTGCTCGGTTGCTACAAATGCTTCCAGTTGCTCAATAGAAACTGCCACGCGCCCAACCTATCTGTTTAAGGTATAGTATCTAACTTATCCCACCTAAAATAACTATATATCATTCAGGCATATTTTCTCAACCAGAGTGAGTATGGCTGATGACTAAATCATTGAAGAATCGTTTATTCCATGCGGTTTCCTACGAGTTTTTTCTGCTGCTGACAGGTGGCTTACTGGTGGTGCCAGTGTTTGATCTGGAGGTACACCAATCGCTAGTACTTGCGGCTGGACTATCACTGTTTGCGCTGGTCTGGAATATGGTTTTCAATCACGCCTTTGACTGGTACTTATTGAATATACGTAAAAACCCGGAGAAGACGTTTATCGTTAGAGCCATGCATGCGTTATTGTTTGAAGGGGGTATGTTGGTACTGACGTTGCCAGTAATCGCCTGGGGCTTTAATCTGACTATCCTAGAAGCATTTATGCTTGAGATAGTCATGGTGATTTATATCGTGATATATACCTATGTATTCAACTATTGGTTCGATCAGCTGCATAGCTCGTTTCAAGTTACTGAACACAAACGTTAAAGGTCTTCTCCACTTTCTATTTTAGATGAAATGCAGGACCAGTTAAGATACACATCGCCGGAATCACCCGATGGGGGCAGAGATACATGCTTTTACTATGTGCTTAGCTCAATACCGATACATCTTAAATTTGTTAGCAGTTCTTTATATTGATCGGACTTGGAAGATAAGTATTGTAACTTACGATGCCTTTTAACTTCCCAATTACCAATGACAGAGTCAATTTTTGTACCGGATGCCGATGGTTCATCATCGAAACCAAACTCAAATCCACAGCTACATATCTGAAAAGAGCCACTACCATCCTCTAAGTAAGCAGGAGATCCCAACTCAGGACTACCACATACAGGACAATGCCAATATCCATTGGCATGCTTGAACATGGTAGCTTTTTCACCATTTCTAAATGTGACATCTTTTATGATCTTACCCATCAACGACGAACACTCTCTTAAGCGATAAACTACGCATTGAAGCATATATCTCAATAAAAGTACTAAAGGAGGCCTGCCCCCTACTTTCTCTATAGAGGTTTACTTAATTACCACTTATGCTAAGCCAATTTTTAGCAACCTTTCCGGCATCGGTGGAGTCCGAAGAGAGACGTAAACCACGTCTTGGAATGAGTGCCGATAAATCAAATCTTCGATTAAAGCGATATTGAAATTCTGCCAAATAGCGCTTGCATATTTCGGCCTAATAGCATGGTAAGTGCTACGCAGCGCACTCTTTCAATTATCAAGTACCATATTTACCCAATAGAACTCAGGCTCTTCAACAGAAGCTCGGCCACCACCACAAACATTTTTTTCATGCACACAACCTGCCTCCTTAATGGCATTGAAGCATGGAAGGCCATCTGAGATGACTGTGCTACCACTACAAAGAGAGTTTTACCCTTGGCTCCGCGCCCCATCCAGCACGCCCACCACCGAGATAGGCATCATCCAGTTCAATAAAACCGGACAGATTGTATCGCTGGTCCCGCTCCATCATCACTTGCATGAGTTTCTGCTTCATACGCCATGCTGCGTTGTAAGAGATACCCAGATATCGAGATCGCTCCAAACAGGAAACACCCTTCTTATCTTGAGTAATCAGGAAGATACCGAGAAACCAGGTGGTGAGGGAGAGCTTCGTGGAGTCAAAAATCGTACGGGAGGTAATCGATGTCTGACGTCGACACTGGTTACACTGCTTAGGCTTGCGATAAGCGAGGTCGCTATGCTTGTCATATCCGCAGTAAGGACAACTAAAACCATTGGGCCAACGCCATCGCGACAGCGCATCGAAGCACTGTTCCTCGCTGCCGTACATGTTGAGGAATTGGTCAAACTAATCCCCTTCTGAAACTATACCTTGTTGCGAGCCATGGTGTATTCCCTTGCAGATCAACAAGATAACTGTATTTATATAGAGCTAGGCTTAACTTAGCAAGAGTGGTAATTAGGAAATCCTTTATTTTAAAAGCTGTACCATCTTCTTTAACTAGCTTAAGCAAAAAGGTCAGCCTTTTATCATTTAACTTGGTCTCTAGACGTGAAATAAATCAGTCAAACTCACCATTAAAGCCACCATCCTTAAAAACCATTGCCCCAAACTCCTTATGTTTCGCATTCGCTGTTGATGATACAAAGTTAATTTTCCCATAGACGCCCTTCATTAAACTCGATTGCTTAATCAAGGGTTGCAAAGTAGTTTTGTGAATTTTTTTCATAGACAGTTAAATTATTCTTGTTGCAAATATAGTTATAAACCACTTCTATACTGAAAAATACAGGGGAGTCATATGCAACCTAATCTAAACCAGGATTATACTTTTTTTATTTAACAACACTTCGGACAGTTTTAAGAGGTGAAATGGGTAGAAACCATGGACAAGTATGGAAAAATAAGGTTCTCAGATCAAATTGACGCAGTACCTGCCTATGGAAAACAGAGTTAAAGCTATTTTCGTTCGAATGTCCAATGTCAAAAAACCACGAAGAAATTTCATACTCACGCTATTTGCTGTACTGATGGTTTTTCAGGGGAAGGCGACATTTCTGAACATGGAGCGATACAGTTTAGCCAGTGAAAAGCGCTATTGTCGATGGTCTCGTCGGAATTTTGACTTCGTTAAGTTAAATGCAGA
The DNA here is from genome assembly GCF_030012965.1 of Microbulbifer sp. MLAF003. Lineage (NCBI taxonomy): Bacteria > Pseudomonadati > Pseudomonadota > Gammaproteobacteria > Cellvibrionales > Microbulbiferaceae > Microbulbifer > Microbulbifer sp. MLAF003. The sequence continues at coordinate 2,076,637 of NZ_CP120232.1, read as the reverse complement.
ATTATTTATGCAGACATTCCCAAACAACGATGAATGTGTGGCGGCTATAGATGCTAGTTTTATCAATAAACCAGGAAAACAACAGAGGAAGTTGGCTGGTATTACAATGGTCGTGCCGGAGCCTCACAACGTGGCCTTGAAATCTCTATAATCAGCATCACTGACCTGAAGTCGAATACTGCCTATGCCATGGATGCGCAGCAGACAATAGACGAAGAAGGCCGATCCCGAATTGAGCAATATGCTCACCATGCTGTCGAGCTTGCACCAACACTCCTTGATCTCGGCATTAAGTATCCTGCTGCAGATACCTAGTATAGCAAGGTGAAATTTGGTTCGACCAACATTCCAACGGAGTTACACATCGTTGGCAAGTTACGATCTGATGTAAACCTGCTATGGCTATATGAAGGCGTTTACAGCGGCACTGGACGCCCCAAAAATACGATGGAAAAGTTGACTTTATAGCTGGCCTGAACCGTTTTGATCATGTTGGCGCTCTGAATGATACGACTGAGGTTTATACAAAGGCTGTCTATGCAAGTTTTTTGAAAAGAGTTATTCGCGTTGTGATGCCGAGGTCTACTAACGGCGACAAAGATGGGCATGCACCGCTGTATTCGACAGATACAGAGCTAGATGCAATGAAACTGATCGCCTATTACAAGTCAAGATTTCAAATAGAGTTTTTGTCCTGGGATGCCAAACAGTACACAGGTCTAACCCACTGCCAGTCAACTCGAAAAGAAGCTATCGGTCTACAAGTAAATGCAACACTGACAGCCCTAAATTTACTGAAAGCTGAGGACAGAAAAGCGAAGAAAACGGATAAAGCAACGGTTATTTCAATTTCCAGCTGGAAGCGCCGCAAGTTCAATCAGCACCTTATGAATAGACTTTTTGACGAGTTAGATCTGGACCAAAGTTGTGGAAAAGATGCCAGCATTTACGAGCGGTATAGTGACTACGGTACTATAGCTGCGTAAAACTGCTCGAAGTATTGTTGGGATATAACACCCAATAATTAATCTATAAATTAATATATGATTTTTTAATATGCCAGCAAAGGGTACTGATCCCCAGTAAAGAATGCTGGTAGTATCGACTAAGGCTGTGAAAATATCTTTAGGTGGCGTTATATATAACCACCAAGGTATCAAATGTTTTTAAGGGGTAAAAATCATATCGAGACAGCTTTTATGCGGCCGTAAATATCGCCTACGAGGTGATGAACGTTAATTTGGTGTTTGTGCACCGCTATGGCGAAAGTTGTTTTCTGTTAATTTCGGATAATAGAATATGAGTGAAAAGCATGGAGCAAAAAGTTTTGCCGGCGTCTTATCAGAAGAGTTAACGGAAATTTGCCAAGGATTATACTTAATTTCAGCGCCACCAGAGAACCGCCCTTATATTGGCGAGCAGTCACTGTGGGTATACTTTTTACTTTCACCACCCTCTTTAATTCTTGCCCAGCATAGCTCCCAACATTCGCCAAAACATGCGAAAGTTACACTCGAACACACTTGGAATGAAATGTCAGGTTGGTATATTTTTATAGGCGTAGAAGTGAGTCAACAAGAAGCGCCTGACTTTATCGAGAAAGCTAAAACCTGTTTTCCCGACCTTACCGGTACTATACAACCTGAACATGCACTTGTATGGCTGCAAAATCAATCATTACCAAAGGATATACCAGCTATCAGCATACTAAACACAGAGTTTAATTTTCAAGTACGATGCTCTGAAAACTTATATTGGTCGCAACTTAAATTAGAGTTTATACCAGGAAGTAAGGCTGAGCTCATTGGGGTGGAAGAAGGTTCTCCTGTTCTGAGGTTTTCGTTACCGGGAACTATATCACCATTCCAGCTATTTCATTACGATTCAGATAAAGAGCTCTATGTTGCGTGGCCGGATCTATCCCCCATAGGTTCGGCAATACAGCTGTACTTTTCTGGACTGGCTGCCGGTAGCTTGAATTTTCCATTTGGATTGAGTGATTGCCACCTGCGTAAACTAGTAGCCGCAACTGGCTGTCATTTTAAATATATCCCTGAAATCTCCTCGAATGGCAGGAAATCCGTGTCGGATGAGATCCAATTTCCTATGTTCGATTTTACAGATGTAAAAGGAACAGTCGGTTTTGATTTTTGGTTAAACCCCGTTCTTCCTACGAATTTCTTCGCTACACGCTTACAGTTGGATGTCACAAATCGTTCTGATAATCAGGAATGGGCAACCGAAGCCAAAGCCATTGCTTCCAGCTATTTTTTCACTACCGAAGGTGCTCCGGTAAAATTATCACCCTATGATCCGGGTACAGTTTTACCCGTCAACGGCGAAATCGGTGCTGGATTTGGCTTTTCAAAAATGCAGGATCAAGATATAAGTGGCTTGCCCGCTCACTTTCCCAGCAACTTATATCTTTCGCCCGTAGGGATTTTTACACTTGAAAATATAGAAGCTGATGGCAAGAACTCGATAATAGAGCTTATGCCCGGGCTTTATTCACAGGAATTCCTGCGAATTTCTGAGGGTACTAAAATACAGTTTATCAACGATCAGCCTGCCTATGCGCGATCATTCTCGGTTAGCGGATCTCCATCTGACTCACCACCCAGTAATTTGGATTTACTTCAGAACGACTACACCACATCCTGGATGCAGGTACTGACTGAAGAGGGGCACTACTTTGGCGAACCTAGCTCTGGAAGCTTTTTTATTGAACAGGATGGTGGCCCCTTTTCAAATAGCGTCGATGCTCGCCTGGCAACTTTATCTAACAGTACCGCATTCCCCTGTGTGCCATTGGGCGGTATTTTCTCCGCTCCTTCCCCTTTAAACAGCGAACAAATCAGTCGCTTTGAGGCGACCATTCTCAGCAGTGCCCGCCATGGTAAATTGACTTTACATTCTGAGGGACCAGTATTTCTCCCTGGGGGCAGTCTGCTGGGCCCTTCAAGTATGCTTAGCTCTACTACGCCCCAAGGGCTGCTAATTGAGCTCAATGACGATGGTAGTTGGAACAAAGTGGTGCTGGCCAAGCAGCCAGCTATGCTGAATGCCGACCCTCCGATTCCGGAGACCCAGCTGCAGTTTTTATCCTATGGTTCCCCTCCAAAATTCCCTGCAGACCTGTCGCTGATACTGACACAAAATCAGCTTTTTTTTATCGTAACTGAACCCTCTGAATGCTGGAGCTTTGACTCGACGATTTTTCTCAGTGGTTTTCAATTTGAGCTGGGTTTTGATAGTGAAAATCCGGACGCACAGCTCATTATGATTTTTAAGTTTAATACTACAGCCAGTGTCGCAGAGCTGGTTGCTAATCCGGGGCTATGGACCGGTGCAGAGCATTATAATAGTGATCCAGAGGCGACCTCAGCACTGATCGATGACTATATTACCTTTGCTCAGCAACGAGTGCCCGGCGATCCTTTCGAACACTTTAATAACCTGGTGAATGATCCAGCCTGGACAGGAGTGTTATTTCTCAACACAGGTATTAATGGCAATGGCATGCCGGCAGATTTACAAATGCTCCTGGGAGGCGTTAACGGGCCCCTGCGTGCGCACCATTTGGGTATTCAGGGTAATATGATGGATGTTGAGGCCAAGTCTGGGAAATTAGAGATCGATCAATCGTCCTTATTTGGAGTTATATTTTATAACGGCAATGGCCAGCCTTCGAACCCTGATTTGTGTGATACACCAGTGGATTACGAAACAGAAACACTGGTGGTGGTGTTTAGTAATTCCAGTATTACACAGTTTAATACCAGCGTTGGGCTCACCCTCAACCAATTGATGGGTAGAGATGTTCAATTGATCCATCCCCCAGTCGATTCCAAACTGAACACCATAAGTATCAAAGGGCAGTATCAGGCCGGTAGTGATGGTGTCGGCCGGATGACATTTATTAGTGAACAGAAGTTTAAATACAAATTTATAGTAAATGATCCCAATATTGATCCAGTAGTGCCCAACGTAAGAGTGTTGGAGAAAGTAGAATTTAATCAGGCAAGTCTGGTACCGGTGAGCAGCCAGCCGGTACAAGAAAAAGGTACAACCGAGGTCCGTGCGCGCTTCAGTTTAAGTGGTGCCTTGTGGTTTTGTCCCAACCCGTTCCCAGACAGTGATCAGCTGGATTTGTTTTCCTATGGGTGCAAGGATGGGCCCGATGTAGGTTTGGCAATCTCAAATCTTTCTGTTGATGTAGATTTTACTCTTAATGAAGTGGGTATAACGGTGCCTGATAGTAAACGAGTCACTCTGGACTTGACGGCTATGACTGCAGATCCGAGTACTGATGCCATTCGCCCTAATAGTCTGCTGTTCAGCATTCCGCTAAAATTCAGCCGTTTTATTGTTGGCGAAGAAGAGGCAATTAATGCCACCAATACCGGATCTACCGCTGTGAATATCTTGCAGCTGGAATCCAACCCAATCAATGCGGATTCACTTGTACAGCCAGCATTGCTGGATTCTCCCGACCAAGCCGCTAGTCCGCCTAGCACTTACGTTACCAGCGCGCCGAGATATGCTTTGGAGTACGACATGTTACTCGGCTCGCTCGGTGCTCTTGGTGCGGATGCCAAGCTGGAAGCTAAGGTGCTTTTGGCCTGGGGGCCTTCATCCACCATACCGGATAACGACGCCGCCGCACTTTTTATCCAATTGCCACAGTTATCCGCCGGTGCTGGTGGTTTTGAACTCGAAGGTGTACTGAAGACAGCATTTGGTGATGCCAACCTGCTTAAAGTCGACCTGGAAAACGGCAGTCAAACCGTGTATGCCATATTGTTCAATAATGTTCAACTGAGCGCTTTTGGCTACAGTTTCCCCCCAGGGATAATGGTTGACTTCACGGTTTTTGCTGGAACAACAACACCGGGGCAAGTCATTCCCACCTATGCTAATAACTTGGCATGGTTTTTATCAGCTAAACCGGAGAATGATTAATCATGAGTTCCTCTAGCAAAATCGTAGACGATCTAATGCTATGGCTCAATCAAACCTACGGCTTGTCATTACCACTGCTGCCGTTGACAGGTTGGCCAGCTGCTGTTGTTACATTGTGGAATAAGGTGGTCGACTGGCTGCCCGGAGAAGGCCCATCCCCGCAGACTGTGGTAGTGGAAGGTACCTGGAAACCTTTTGGAAGTGGAAACTTTGTATTTGAAGATCTGAGGATCAATATTTACAGAGATTAGCCTGCTTACGTAGAGGCAAATTACGATTAACTTAGCCAACTAACCAGTTAATGGGTTAATGCGGCACAAGGATGTACCGCCCTTGGGATAGGCCGATGCGAATCCGTGAAATAGATGATGATTTATTGATTTTATTGCCTGATTTATAAATTAAAAATTTCCGTAACAAGCAATAAGCAAAAACTTAAAAGGTAATCGCTATGAATACGCTCCCTCTCGAAAATGCTAATAATGGTTACAATGTAGCTATCAGCGCTACATTTGATTACAATGGTGATAAAATTCCCGTCACAAGTCAGGATCTTAATAAGATTACTGACGGGATTAAATTTAGCTTAAGCAATCCGGTGACGCTTGGAACTATCAATGACTTTCTTAACTGGCTCGATGACAAGCTAAGTACAGGCCTTAATGAGGAGGCGCTCCAAGGATTAATCAGTTCAATCCCAAATGTCAGCCCATTGGATAAAATAAAAGCTGGATTGGGTATAATTTTCCAGGCTGACATTACGATCAGGAGCTTATCGGTGGATACAAAAAGCCATGACTATAGTATCGGTGTCACTGCGACCCCGGAAACTCCAATCGAAATCGTTAGCAGCCTTAGCTTGGACTCTATTGGGGTTGAAATCAGTTCAACTGGTGATGAGCCTCCGGAGGAAGAACATATCAATGGCTAGGATTGCTCACTAAACGGATCAATACTTAAAATTCCCAACCGGTATCGAATTTCATTCTAACAGCACCATGACAAATCTCGTACTCAAGGCGACAGGTAGCGCATTTGATGTTCCCCTAGAATTAGATATGCAGTTGTTGGGGGGACCTCTTTCTTTGACTCTCGCAACAACTCAGTCACTATCTATCAATGATGTCTGGAATCTTTTTAGCAGCCAACTGGAGTCGGCGACGGGGGTTTCACTTCCGGACATCCCTGCCGGGCCTTGGCAGGCTATCATGGATCTGAACATCACGCCTTCGCTTAGCGTGACACCCAGCACAGCGCAGGGCAATACTGCCGCCTATCTTCAGTTGGCACTCGATCAGCCACTGAATATAGGCGGTACCGGCCGTTATGGTCCCGTTGAGATTACTTTTGAGCCCAATATACAGGTATTGGCTATATTAATTGGCTATGACGGTGATGGTGACGGCCTGACAGTAAAAGCAAAAATCAAAACGCCCACAACGCCATCAGCTTTGGGAAAAACTATTAGTCAGGATGCTGGCGCTACTGAACAACTGGTTAATTTTCCCTTCCCAATACCTTCCCAGAATTCAATTTCGGCTTTCAAGCTGCACTATTTAGGTATCGGTCAGCGGGTAGGTCCCAGGCTTCAGGTTGCCGAATCTGCTAACCCCATGGAGGAAATATTCAACCAACTGGAAAATCAGTTGGTGGACGATGATCCGGCTACCATCATTACTGAGCTGGCTAAAGAGTTTTATCAGCCCGATCGAGACTGGTTTATTGCTGTAGATCTTTCGCTGCGTGAATTCCGCTTGAGAGTTCTTTTCAATGATCCAGTTATGTATGGCCTCGAAATTTCGGTGCCTATGTCCACACCACCTTCGTTTTTCAGTGGCCTGCTGTTTGAAATTCTCTACCAGAAGCTAGGACCAAATCTCGGCGTTTACTATGGCTCCCTGACGTTGCCCTATGCGATGCGTCGAATTCCGCTTAATGGGTTTATTCTTATACTGCCGAGCTTTTCCATTTGGGTTTACACCAATGGTGACTTTCGGATAAATGTAGGCTGGCCCGTGAGCCCCGAGCGGTCTATTGGTATCTCTGTCAGTGTTCTTACCGGTTGGGCTGGATTCTATTTTGCGAAGTTGCGCAGCGGAAATAACCCAGGTGCAACTCCAAGTGTCAATTACAATCCTATTCTTGAATTTGGTATCGGCATTCAGGTAAGTGCAGGCTTGAGTATCAAGGCCGGGCCATTGAGTGCGTCCTTGGCTGCTACAGTAGCGGTCTCAATGCAGGGCTTGCTGGCTTGGCGAGCCAATGAAAATGGTTCGGGGAATTCCTTAGCCAAACCGCCAGATCACTATTGGTTTGCCGGCGCCGCCAGTATTGCAGTGTTGTTAAAAGGCTCCGTGAACCTGGGAATTATTAAGGCCACTGTGACAGTGAGCTTCACTGCCACTGCAGGTATTGCCTTTGAAACGGGCTATCAAACAGTCATTCCTGTCTCGGCTTCTGTGAGAGTGAGTGTCTCAGTTAAAGTGGTATTTATACGTATCCACTTGTCATTCCATACTACAGTGACCCACACTTTTTATGTGGGAAGTGGTACACCGGCGTCTATTGACGGTCCTTCAGCACCTAGTCTCAGCTTCCCCGAATTTAGTGTAACGGACATACTAGCAGAACGGGCCAAAAACGCTTCCTACGTATACGTAGAGAAATGAAACAGCCTGTCCAGCTTTTACATAATTTCAGTGTTCCAACTCGTTTTATACGTGAAGGTTTTGACAAAGAACAGTTTACTGATGCACCCATAAAATCGAGTCTAGCGGAGCTGGAAGTGGTTTTCCTGCTTCAACCTACCGTGGTTTATAGCGAGAATACAGCATCAATCAAACTTATTGCTTCGCTGGTGATGGAGAGCCCGGCACCCGGTGAAGTGCCATTGAAGTCGCCTGGGACGGCTACCGGCTATGAACAACTTATTATTAAGCTGGTACACTGGTTATTGACATTTGTCCCTCCAACACCTGTTGAAGTACCGCTTTCACAAACCTTACAAATGCTTTCTGATAATCTCGGTACCGGAACAGAAGAGCCCGGTCCACTATTCGGCGGCACTGATGGTTTTGTGGAAAAACTCAAAGCTTATTTTGAAGATAATCTGGTTTTTAGTATCAGCAGCTTTCAACAGGTTTCTGAAGAAGCTCTGCAAACAGCAGCTATATTACCCATGTTCGATGAATTACGCCTGCAGAGCGGCGACAATAGTGTAGATTTCAGTGAATTGAATCGCACCCCGGCCAATTACCTAGAGGCCATCGACATGTATTTTGACAATCTGGGCCTCATCGGTTCAGAAGTGCCGGGGGTCGGCTCAGAAATTCTCGAAACAGCAGAGACCTCGCCGTTAACAGGTCCCAGCATGGCGAGCTTTTTGTTTACAGATTACTTTGTTTTGATCGCGCGTTATGTTGTTTCACTGTTGATTCCGGCAGCTCAACAGTATGAGCAAGATATCGATCAAAGACTGCAAAAAGATATTGCCAATGCCTCTGCAGCTTTGTCGGAAGACCCTTTCCGGTATGTTGATTTAGTCAGCGCCCATGCCGCTGCCAGTGATCCAGGGCAGGAACTCAGTACTTTGCTGGATGAACTTGACTATGCCAGTGTTGCGGGGTTCGGTTCACGTTATCTGATGTCAGGCTTGCAATTACCTGAGCCAGATAAGGTACCGCCTCAATTGAGCCCCGAAATCATCGCTGATTTTCCCATGGCTTCCCTATTCGAATTGTCTGGCCAGCAATTTTCGGCCAGTGAAGGGAGCGCTACAGAGGAAGCCTGTTTGAGCTTCTCACCGGGCCAGTCGGCCGCTTGGATTAGCTTTAATGGTGTTAGTCCCGATATGGTGCAAACGGAGATTGAATTACCTACTGAACTACCTTCGGCCCCAAACCCCAACTGGCAGGCGGTTAGATCATCAACCCGATCCACCAGTCCCGCAGAAAACACCATTGATTTCCGTGCACTGCCACCGCTGACAGCCACACCCTTGGGATTCAACTTAAAAAATAGCCTTGCATGGGACACGCCGGGTGAAGCGCGCACCCTGTATACCCTACCTCAGCCGCTGATGAATCTAGTTGCGCAGAAGCAGGGCGTGCAACTCGCACTGGAAAGGGTCGACAGCGGAGCAGCTATTCTTGGGGCGGATGTAGAAGCGATTCCAAGTTTGGCTATTCCGCTGTCACTACGTCAAGTTCAAAGCCCTACAGAGAGCGCTATGGGCCGCTCATCGGGGTTACTCGCGGAAGCTGACTACTCAGCGAATATCTACCAACTAAACGGCACTGATGAAGCCACCCGGGATTTGATTGAACAGGCGTTGAAAAGTGATTTGTCGGATGCAAGCATCAGTTTACTCTACCAGTGCCCCGGCAGTGACAAACTGCGTTCGGACGATTTGGACTCCAGTGTACTGCTGGCCAAATTGAACCTCTCGACTTTAAATCAAGTAGAGCAAGTCAGTGCCTTGCACGCCCACACGTTTAGCGTTTTATCAGGGGCAGATAATTCCGACTTCGCTCCCTTAAGCGATGTGAGAAATTTCCTGCGTCTAATATGGGAGCTCAGCGTTGTTCGGGCCCAAGGCTTTTATCTCTATTATAAAACTAGCTCGGGTGAGGGCTTGCCCAATGATCTGTTTGCGGATACCGCCAACGCTACTGACTCTCCGACTGACCCCAACCAAGGCACTGTTCTAGGCACTTCTGGTGGAACCGCTGATTTTACTATTTTGGTTCAGTGTCAGAATGCTGGGAACAATAGGGTGGCTCTTGCCCCCTATGAAAACTCCTTGTGGGTGGAATGTGACAGTCCGGCTCCCACCCTGACTGCCGAAGTATTCGATATGAATGGTGTGCCCCTCACCAATTATCAGCCCACCTATGAAGCCGGCAATATAGGCTTTGCCATCAATTGGACACCTGTTAGTGATGATGATTTGATCCAGATTCCGGCGAACGGTGATCTGCCGCAGATTCGGGTCAATGAACTTTACCACCTGCTTCAGTATCAGCTAATAGGCAACGGCACTTATCGTGCTTCGGTCTGGAGTTTACCAGTGGGCCCCACCCAGAGCGAGGATGAGCTTTCCCCACAGGCAGATGGTTGTTTGCAACTGCGCCAGGTCATTCCGGTGTTTGCCTTTCTACAGGAAACATGGCCAGAGGTGGATTCCCAGATAATAGCCAATCGCTACGATATTATCGGCCAACAAACAGATTTGGGATTCCGTCTGTGTGATTTATACGGCAACCCGCTGAACATACAACACAGAGATACGATTACGCCGCTCTATAACGATCCTCTTATCAGCCCCGGAGAGTGGCCGGGGGTGGAGAGTGGATTCTTTTTTATTGATCATAACAACAATACGGCACTGCTGAAACTGTCTATGGAGTTTAATCCAGGCATAGTCGGGGCTACACACTCACCAGAATTCTCCTCACTTGCTGCTGATGAGAAACAGCAGTGGCAAGCTATTCAAACTCGCTATCGTTTGATCATTGACCAACTTACCGATAGCAATACCTCCCTAGCGGTTACTACCAGCCTGACCGGAAGTGTGAGCATTGGTAACCCTCAAAGTGAACTGCTTAACTTTGCAGAGCAGGTACTGGAATATATCAACCAGCAAGTCAATGATGCTGTTTTCAGTGCGGTGCCCTCATTGACTGAGCCTACGATTAGCACACAATTTAACTTTCCCGTCGCCTTTAGTGATGTCTTGGAGCAACCAGATGATATTGTTGAGATCACGGCATGTCTGACGATGAAGCGCGACAGCTCACTGGTTTATCCGTTGGCAAAGACATGCTTGCCTGCAGCCGCTGAACTGCAATTTCATATCCCGGCAAAACTTAACTTACCCCTTTCCCTATTGCTCAGGGGATGGCTACAGACTGGATCGCGGAGGACAGTAATCGAATCACTAACTTTGCCCGTTATTTCGAAGCAGCGTTTGCTGATTTTGATCAGGCTGGAGGCGTATTGAAACTGGCGCAGAAATCAGTCCAACAAGTGGCCGATGACAGTAATCAAGTTCCTGATTTATGGGCCGTTCGCTTCAGTGAAATTAAAGGCTTTGATATAAGCTTTTGCAGCGATCCGGTTTATTTTGCGCTTCGGCCACTGAATACGACACCACGCAGCGGTATGGTCAATGATATCCAGTACAATGATATCGATATGGATGCATGGGCCCAAAGCTTTTTGATGGCTGTGGAAGCATTTCTAACGGCAGAATTTGGTATCGCAGTGGCGCTGCTGGATCAGCGTTATAACACTGATTACTACGATCAGTTAATGGCGAGCAAACAAACTCTTGCTACATCAATACCTAGCGGACTGGTGTCGATTTTAGAGAAGGATGAAGGACAGGGTGATATCGGAGAAGCTCAGGAGCGGTTGCGGCAAGCGCTATTAGTAAACCTTACCAGTGCCTACACCATTTCCACTGTTGTTCAGGTGCCCGCTGATATTAATGCATCAGAAATTATAGATGGCACTCACCCACAAAAGGCACCACAACTGTTTGGCAGCATTGCCCAACCTAATGATGATGCACTGAATAAAAGCGACGCTGATATCGACAAGTTATACCAGTTCTCAGCGGTTTATCTGAGCCTTGATACAGGCCAGCAGTGGGCAACTTCTTTGCTTAGTGTTACCACACCGGAGGATCACTCCAGTATTCAGCTACCACTGCAATACAATGTCAGCTACTTGCAACATAACTTTGAAGAAGGTAGCAAATTTCTCGGCTACGTACCCAGTTCCTGGGTAAAATTTGCACTGCCCGAAGAGGCGCCCCTGCTGATGCCTATCACTGCCCAGGCGTCACTCAATACGGATGCTATCATCCCGATCCCCCTGCCTTTTGAGCCAGCCTTGCCAACACTGTTGTCCCACAGTGGCACTGGAGCCAAACAGTTAACGGAGTTATCCGGCTCTTCAGAGCTTCGCGATGAAATTCTCGATGCGATGGAGTGGACCTATACGGTGCAAATAAGCACCGATATTGCCAGTCAAGATGACCTGTATTTTGATATTATCCGCAACCAACCGATCGCGCCGGGGCAACGGCGAATCACTGAGGCCAGAAAAAATCTAGGAGTTACTGATGCCTTATTTACAGCTCTTGCAGAATTTCACCAAGAGTATCCGGCCTTGTCGGCCCAATTAAATAATATTTTGTCTGAAGCCTATAGTAGTGGTACCGCTTCCCAGGGTAACACTAGTGGGGAAGCATCCGAGCTTGTTTCAAGTTTTGTCACACTGGTAAATAATGTTGCAGAGTCTTGGCCCACCAATTGGGATATCGCCGAAGACTTGTTAGTTGAAGATAATGAGATCGACCATTTCCATCTCACTCTGAGCGGAGACCCTGGTGTCAACACCGCACTGAATACGCTGACACTGCAAGGGCAAACTGATCGGGATAACGAGAATCCTGCTATCTGGCCTTCTCTCTCCTTTAAGGATCTTATGAATGAAGATAACCTTTGGGAGCCGGATTCTAGCCAGGCTACGGAAAAAGACGGATGGTGGGAGCTTCAACACAGTATTCCAGCTGACCCCCTGTTTAGTCCTCTAACTTTAACTTGGACACCCCTAGATATACTGGCTTATCAGTCTGCCAATTTCACTTCATGGATTGTTCGCAACGCCGAGTTAGTACCCAATGAGAAAACCAATCCACTGTTTATTTACACAACGGATGAAACCTCCTTTGTAAATGCAACTATTCCGTTAGTTGAACGGGAGTCACTTAATCCCGTCGATGTTGGACCTATGAGTGAGGCTACTTTACAGCAAGTGATGGAAGATATTATCGAGCCTATTTCTTCGGTCAACTTTGCTGCTATTAATCCCAGGATTAATTTGCGAATTAGTTACGCCTACTCGCTGGTAAGTGATAACAGCGGTAGTAGCCATTTGATGGCGGAAGCTTCCGTTTTGTTAGCCAACGCGCTTGAGTTAGACACGTTGTCTCCATCGACGACAGCGCGGAGTGTTGCGTCACAAGTCTGGCAGTGGTTCCAGGATAGCCAGCTCCCTTCCGATAATGCACGGCTCAATATCGGATTTACCTTATTTGGCACAGTTAATGGGCAGCAACTACCATTAGTGCAAATTAATAGGATTACGGTGATATTTGGAAGTACTTACTAAAAAGGGGGAAGGAATACACTGTGCTCGGGACCCTGTGAGGCATGGTTGCCGATTACGAGCTAACAGGGGTGTATTCACAGCGTGTCTCGAGTGCAGTGTATTCTTTACTTCTGACCCGGTGGTAATAAAGGCGGTGGAGTTGATGATAAAATCATCTGCAACAACCCGAGCGGGTTAGAACAATAGAACCTGGATGTCCCCCCGGCGTAAAGACACTGGATTCGAGTCAATCTCGAAGCGGATATCTGTTGTTGATTGGGATAAAATTCTTCTAACTTCAGGAAGTATCCTTTCCCCTCGTTCTGTGTAAACCACCCATGCTACATTGTTTGGAAATTGTTGTTTTACCTCCTCTAGATCAGCCTCAGTTGCAGAAGTTTTAAATCCGGCTTCAAGTAAATCTTTAGTAATAGTCTTTGCATTTTCCTGCTGTGCGGCCTTGTTGAATATGAGGATAGAGTAATGCGAATTTCTTTCAAATTTTTCCCGAGTTGCCCTTCTTTCTTTTTCTTGCGCTGGGCTAATAGTTGCACGTGGAAGATGTTCGGCCATTCTTTCAATATCATTTCTATTGGTGGTCAATCTCAAACGCAGCTCTTCCAGCTGGTTATTGAGTTCCGCTTTCTCTGCACCAAAATCCTCCTTAAGTTGAAATTTTGCTCCAGAACCTCCTACCCATATTTCCACGGACCCCCAGATGGATAAAGCAAGTAGCATCGAGCCAAACATTACAAGTACGACACCTCCCAACCCGAAATTTTGATGCTTAATGTGGTTGTATACCGCAGCGAGGAGGCAGATTCCTCCCAAGAGGATCCCCACTATCATTGTGGCATTTTCAATGATCATGTATGTCACCTCGCTTTCTCATTTAATATTAATGCTAGGGTCGACTAAGTACAGCTGAAGGTGTTCCAGGAGTCACTTAATGGAATCTTAATCGGTGAAGTGGGTCGTATAGTCAGAAAATAGTATGCGGTAGATATGGTTGCTCCAACAAATGTAATTTATTCAGGTTGAATTCATCGAATGTCTCATCATCCTGCTGTGCATGGCTGACATAAAGTGATTTCTATAAATGTCTTCAAGCTACTAGAGTACCTTTCCAGTCAATATTCCAAATCTCCAGCAGTGAATGGTCGTGGCGGTTTTTTACCTAAAACTTTGCGTAGCAGACTATTCATCGTCGCCGGATCTTCATCGAACCCACCATGTGTTTTACTCTTGGTGGCATTGGAAGGACTGTAATGAATTTTTACCTCGTTCATTGGAATCTGATCGTTGTAGATCTGCATGCCCATGAGTGCTTCTCCACGCTTTTCCTCAAAAGCATTGGAGACCAGATATAAGAGAGATTTACCATAGACTCGAGCGACATTGTCATCTTCTTCCTCTTCTGCGGACAGATTGTAAATGGTGGTTGATTCTAATTTTTGATTCTTAATCAGTGGTTTGTAAATATGCTGGTAGAGGTCATAATTGGCGGCCGGTGCCAGCAGGGAGCAGCTGGATACTTTGTTGAACATATTACCTCTAAATAAACGTTTTAACAGGTGTGCTTGAAGTATTGCTCCGGCACTGTGACCAGCCACATGTACCTGCTTATTGCCTATTTCATTCAGCGTGTTCAATATGTGTTTTAGTGTGCGTGAGCCATGGCTATCTTGACTTTCAAAAGGTTTCGCCGCATTTTGTTTCATTTCATCCCATATAGCTCGACCCGGAAAACGAGTCATATTTTCAATTCGACGATCGAACCAGTCTCGTATGCCTCCTGCAATGCGCTCGGCACGGGCAGATTTATCAGTCAGAATACTCTTCATAATCTCAAGAAGGCCAGTGTCCCACATAAAATGAAAGGGGTAGATGCGGTTCTCAATAAAAACATTTTTCATCGCTGCGATACGACGCGCCGAGTCCTTCGCAGTATTTAAGCCACCATGTGCATAAAAAAGTAAATGATCGAAATTTGTTTTCTCTCGGTGTAGGTTATCTGCTATAGCCGCGATATGAGATTCATTGCTCCAGTATTTACCGCCGTCACGGAAATTACCATCATTAAGATGTACAAAGTGTCTCCATATCTCATTGCGGCTTGGTGTAGCGGATGCTGCGAGATTGGCAGTGGACCGGGTACCGGCTCGGCGTAATTGGTCAAATATCTGCGGCGTGGGCAGGGCAATTTGTACCACCCAGGCATCCAGTACTGAGTTTAACCAGTCTTCGTAAGGCCAGAGGGCTTTCCCATTGCCCCCCAATCCCTGCCCCAGGAATTCTGAACCCAAAATCCCTCGGTGTTATATCCAACTATGGCGAAAGCATGCCCGCCTATCTGTTGTTTATTGGCTGGTATAACGTATTCGCCGTTAGGGTTTCTGCGAAGTTTAAACCAACCATCATGGATCATTGCTGATACGTATATGATGTAGGTCTCCTGAAGTGCATAGTGCATCTCAGTAATATCCGGGCGTATTCGATAGTAGGCGCCGATAGTTCGAGACTTAGCATCTTCCAGTTGTTCAAAATTTGGGGTGTCGCCATCTTCTTTCTTGTAAAGGGAATCGAGACAAACACCGGTATTCAACCACCCCTTAATCGCTCCCCGACAACTTGACCCCTCATAGGTTTCCCCAGGCCACTCGTCGTATCTGCGCGCCATGTTGTAAATCATCCAGGGGCTGACTAAGACATTTTGATTCTGTTGTTGATACAAACGATTAATTACAGCAGCCAAACCAAATCCGGTACAGGCTCCATCCTGCCCCTGATTGAGAATAGTGAGGTCTTGGGGAGGGGGCATCTGGCAGGGTATGGGAGACAGGCGGGGCTCATAATAGCGATCCCGTAGATCCAGGGCGTCACTAATGACATTAAATTGCTCGCTCAGCTTCTTCATGGCAATTTCTCGGTCTATTAAGCGGACATTCCTTCACTGAGGATAATTCGGGAGTAGCACGATTCCAGCTATTGGTAAGAATAGTAGTTAGATTCTATATCTACTTTATTATCATGATTAATACAGGATAAACTACCGACTTGGATACTGATATTTTACTGATCTCTACTATTCCGACGCATAAGATGAGAATAGGAGATTAAAGGCTGGCTAGCGCTATTCAAAGAACGCTTTTGTGAGGTTGCCAATGCCGAACTGACACCAAAAATTATCAAGCTTGCGGCAGTGTGTTTTTAACTGAATTTATGAAATAGTTCCTTTTTGAGAAGCTTTACCATAAGTTTTGGTAGAATATCGAGATTGGGCCATCAATAGACAATTGTGGTGCGGAAAACACTACGAAGTTGATTCTCAACTACGACAAGTGAGCTTGGAACATTTGCGCAGGTGATTCTTAAAAGTTTCTCCTTAAAAGGGTTTTTAAACCGCTCCAATAAGTTTCTGTCTAAGTAATGGGGTATTCTGTCGTCAATTTTCGGCTTAAAAATCGCGATAATACTATTGGCGACACGGTTAATTTATCGGAGCCATGGGTGTGGAAATAGATGCCTGATTAGCTGCCAGCCACTGTAAGCAAAGCAATCCATAGACCACAGTTGCTTTGAGGAAAGGTAAAGTTACTACTGGGTCAGAAGGAAAGAATACACAGCGCTCGAGGCGCGCTGCGAGTACATCCCTGTATGCTCGTAATCGGCATCCATGCTTCATACGGTCCGAGCGCAGTGTATTCTTTCCTTCCCCTTTTTATTACTTACAAAAACTTTTTAGGGAGGCTTTTTATGGATCGTGCAATATTCTACGACGGTATTCGTGAAGATCTATTCGAGGGACGCCTGAATCTTGAACAGGTTGAAGGAATGGAGGCGATCCTTAATCTCTGGGAAACCCCGCCCGTTCAGCCGACTGGGGATTTGAAGTCTCATTGGGAGGTTCGCCATATCGGTTGGCTAGCTTATATGCTTGCAACGGTTTTTCATGAAACGGCATTCACTATGCAACCGGGCACAGAGTTTGGCAGTAATGAACGCTTTACTCAGTTATATGAAGGCCGCAAAGATCTGGGCAATACCAAGGAAGGTGATGGTGTAAAGTTTAAAGGGCGCGGCTATCTACCGTTAACCGGGCGCCGTAATTACGAGCAAATGACCTTAGTCGTTCGTGAATTTTATCCGAATTGTCCTGATTTTACCACGGACCCCGAAGCGGTAAGAGATGTACGGTATGCGACGGTAATACTGTTTTACAGTATGATTTTGGGGTTCTTTAATGATAAGACACTGAAACAATATATTGGCAACCCAGATAAGGGACAGATAGTCGATTACTTCCATGCACGTAAAGTCACTGGCAGCATGCATAAGGCACGTAGTATTGAAATCTATGCTAAGGAGTTCGAACAAGCGTTACTACAAGCCGAGACCAGTCAGGCGTCGCCACTGCCTATAGAACCACAACCGGCTCCATCGGTACCCGAAAAGCCCCCAGGAACTGCTCTTCAAATGGAAAGGTCAACTTTCTACGAAGATATACGCAAAGGCATCTTCAAAGGCAGCTTGACCCAGGAACAGGTTAATGGAATGGAGGTTATTCTGAATTTCTGGGAAAAGCCGCCGACTCAGCCGAGCGGAAATTTCAAAATTCAGTGGGAAATTCGTAGCATTGGTTGGCTGGCTTATATGCTCGCAACGACTTTTCACGAAACGGCATACACTATGCAACCAATTACGGAATATGGCTCTAAATCTTATTTTACCAGGTACGACTTCCGAAAAGACCTGGGGAATACTGAGCCAGGCGATGGATATAAATTCCGGGGTCGCGGCTTTGTGCAGCTAACCGGGCGTCGCAACTACGAGAAGCTGACACCGGTAGTACGTGAACATTACCCTCAGTGCCCAGACTTTACCCAAGACCCCGATGCTGTGAAAGTTCCAAAATATGCAACGATCATCCTTTTTTACGGCATGTTCCTAGGAATCTTCACCGGGAAAGCACTAAGGCATTCCATCGGCGATCCAGAGAAGGGACAGATGGTCGATTACCGCTATGCGCGGCAAATTATCAACGCTATGGATAAAGCGGACAATATAGCGCGCTACGCTGAGGAGTTTGAGCAGGCACTGGTCAATGCCGGAGCTACAGCCTAATGCAAAAAGCGGCATGTGCGCTCATTGTATCGGCTCTTATTGGCTGCGGCCAATCACTAGATAATCATCGAGAAGCACCGACACAATTCACGAACTCTTCGAAAAATACTGTTTCAGCTGAATCCTTAGTTAATTGCGACCAAATAAAGAGGCCTCTTAATCCATCGGAAAAACCATCCCGTGGGGAAAAGGAACTGGACAAGCATTTCCGCCTCGCTTTCTATTACGAATCTGCTGGCAACTTTGATAGCGCTATAGAACATTACCGGGCAGCTGAAAATTTAGCCATCTGTGATTGTGACCGCGCTCATGCCCTAGCCGGTATAACGGCAGCCACAGAAGCGAAAGAAATATTTCAGCAAGAAGGTATAAATGCCAAGCCAACGCAGTATTTTTGGGGGCGCCTGCAGGACTTGACCCAAGATCTTCCTTGTGTAGACGTCCAGTAAAATGCTTTTGTTGACCATCTATCAATACTTCGGACAGTTTTAAGTGGAAAACAGGTAGGAACCACGGACAGATACTAAGAAAATTAGGTTCTCAAATCAAAACAATATCTGCCCATGGAAGATGTAGTAAAAGAAGCTGTTCTTGAATTATGATATATAGTACAAGGCATAACCGCCAAACTACCCACTCATAGATTGAGTTTCATTAGGAAACAAACAGGTTACCTTAACGAGAACCTTAGAATCGGAACAAATCTCTCAATCACAATGCTAGAAGTAAAAAGCAATCAAGTAAAGATAGGCATCCACGCCCTCAAATCCCTTCCCGCCTCTCGTAAAGAGGTTTATGAGCGTATTGGAATGAAAGACAAGTAGGCAATGGAAGATGGTGAGGACAGATTCTTCAAGGAAAGGGGTACAGCAAGCATCAGCCTCCATTAATCAATGACGATAACAGCTTCCAAGGAGAAAAATATGCTCAGGACAGGTGTAATTGTGCCTATAGCTATATTTCTTCTAGATAGTTAGGTCAATTGGTTTCCCTAAACAAGGGAGGCTATAACTACCTTGACATAACGGTTACCTTGAACTCTATCCATCCTTCTATACAATTACTCAGTGCTTCAATAGGGTGATTTGGCTATCCAATCCCTAGGAACGCTGTTTATGTACCTTGTAATATGTATTCATGGCAAAGCTCCCCTAAGCGCCAACCAATCTGTAAAAAATTCGTTTTCCATATCTATATCTTTAAGCAGGGAGATGAGGCCTAGTAGGTTTTTAAAACTCCTTAATCTCGCGATATCTTCGCATGATTGCAACTCTCGCCAATTCTCGGATATATCTGCTGGGTCAGTGCTACAAAGTTTTGACTTAACAGCTAAAAATATATAGTTAGGGTCTAGTAGTCCGCCTCCTACGCCATAAATTTTTATAAGACGCACTCTTAGATTTAACTCCTGCACTAAAAATGAATTCATATCTGAGGAATTCTCACCTTGTAAGTGAGAAAGTATTTCGACGGCAGCTTCAGCATAACTAAGGTCTGTCGTTTCTGAGTCCCCTATTCGCGCATAAAGCATTTCATATAGATAGAGCCATTCATTGGTGCTCATATTGTGAGCGCAAACCCCTTCTATTATGGATCGAACTAAGCTTAATGATTCATCTGGACTAACATTCTTTATTTGCTCTCCTAGTTCTCTGTTCATAGCTGGATTACTTATAATGCTAAGTAAAAAAGTGAAGTACGCAGCACTTTGTCCCACATGCGCGCTTTGTTAGCTCATTCGCAGGCACCGGCTATATCTCCGATTTTTAGTGCCGCATTAATCCAAGGGGTGGCGTAACTACTATTTGCTCCACCCTCAAGGGTGATTGAGCCACTTATTCTATCGGAGTAATACTCCAATCGGTAGCTGGGGCCATCCATCACGATGATCTCTAACTCAGCAGCCTGTTTAATACCAGCAAGAATCTCTGATGTTTTAAATATTGCACGTTGTAGATCTCTGATGCCGGTTTCTATTTGAGGGCAATCTGAAATTTTGACAATGTGCTTATCGTGACCATCTTCAGGGACATGAGCTATATAGACCGTACCATCATTAATATGGTAACCGTACTCAGAGCCCGGCGCATACCAAGGGCCTGTTAAAAAAGTGATGCCACCGAAGTAATCGAGGTTATCCCCGTATGCAGACTGCAATATATCCTCTTTCTTCTCTTGTGACGCGCAAGAAGACAGGAACGTTATCAGCAGTAATGTAAATACTCGAATATTCATAGAGAGCTAATAGTTAATTCAAAAGCAGCATCTATATATCACGCTTCTCTGTAACTCCAAAGCGTGTCAGCCCGGCGATACTAAAAGATGTAGAGGATCAAGAGTTTACCTTTAATTGATATACATATCCAAAGAAAGTTTTCGATAGCACCCTGAACGAGGATACGCTGGTCTTAACGTTAAGAATCAGACATCCAGATTTTGTTTCTGAAAAGTTTGTGTGGGAAGCTCTCGAACGAGTCGAGACGAAAAAATAACAAGCTTACCGGGGAAATTCGGTTCGAGTCATTTTGTGATAGCCCTAACGTACAGTTGCTTCATATTGGAAGTTTTGATGGTAAGAAAAATGATTTAGACGGGTGGAATTATTTTGCGAAGAAAATGACTTAGTCAGTGCCTCAAAGTTACACAGAGAAATCTATTTATCTGACTTCAGAAAGAAACTAGCAAGTAAAAAAACAACCTTGAGGTTTAAGATATCGGGTAGCTAGTGCAATCCCCGAGCGTATACATTACTGCATGCCCTTCTCAACCGATGCTTCTGTTACCGCAGGCCAGACCAGTCCCGCCCTTGTTGCTACGAGCAGTAATACAAAAGACATCTCCAATGCGAGAAAAACGCCTATAGGGTGATTGGGCACGCCGCGTATCATCAGGTAGAACAAGTAGCACATAGCAAGCAGATTACCCGCGAGCGTAACGTTGAGGGCGTAGCCACGTACTTGCCAGAGTGGTTTGCAGAGCAGGAAGTTCAACACCGCGGTGCCGGCGAGCATCACGCCGGGCAACATCAACAGCAAGCGACGGGATAAACCCATTCCGTCGCTGGTTACCAGTGGCCAAACGGCAGTAAAGTGACCTTGAGCTCCGAGGGTGAGGAACAGCCCCAAAATTACTGCGCCGATGGCAGCGAGCCGATACAGTGCATTCCACTGCAAAACACGTGTTGATCTAGAAGCCGACATTGCGCTCCCCTACTGTGGCCAGGCCACATTCGTAAGCGAACACTACCGCCTGTGCACGATCGCGCAACCCCAGTTTGGAGAGCAGGCTTGAAACGTGGGTTTTCACGGTGGCGGGCCCAATAAACAGGGCCTCCGCAATCTCGGCATTGCTCTTGCCGGCGGCGATAGCCTCAAGTACTTCGCGCTCCCGAGTAGTGAGGCGCTCCAGGCGTTCTGCCAGATTGCGCCCTGCCCCCAATTTCTGTGCGAACTGGCTGATCAGGCGTTGAGTGATGCCGGGTGCAAGCATGGCACCGCCCTCTGCTACGGTGCGTACTGCCTGCACCAGCGCCTCTGGGGGAATATCCTTGAGCACAAAGCCACTGGCCCCTGCCCTCAGCGCACGAAACACGTATTCATCGGGATCGAACGTGGTCAAAATAATGACACGGCAAGTTGCATCACTAGCTTCCAGGATGCGTGCCGTGGCTTCCAGCCCGTCCATCTCCGGCATGCGGATATCCATCAGGATAATATCCGGCTGATGCGCTCGTGCAGCTTCAACTGCCTCAATGCCGGTACCGGCCTCGGCGACCACCTCAATGTCGGGCTCGTTGTCCAGGATCAGGGCAAAACCACGCCGCACCAAAGCCTGGTCATCCACCACCATCACTCGCAACATTATGTTTTCACCATTCCTGTCGGTAGTTGTGCATATACCTCAAAACCACCATCGACCACGCCTGCATGCAGATGGCCACCGAGCAGTTCCGCGCGCTCGCGCATGCCTGCAATGCCGTGCCCACCGCCGGGTTGCCCGTCAATAGTTGTTTCCACCATGGGCCTGTCGCCAGTGGTGTTGCCATCATCGCCTACATGAATCACTAGAGTGTCATGGTCTAAGCGCAGGCTCACTTGAACCCGCGCTGCAGCTCCAACGTGCTTGATGACATTAGTGAGGGATTCCTGAACGATACGATAAGCGGTGAGCGCGACGCTTGTCGGTACATTCTCCAGCGTGCCGTGGGTTTCGTAGTCGACCTCGGTTAACACCTGCCGGACCTTTTCAATCAGAACTGGTAAATCATTGAGACCCGGTTGCGGCGTGAGGGCAGTGTCGCCGCTGGTCGGGCGCAGTACGCCCAGTAAATGGCGCATTTCTGTCATGGCCTGACGGCCAGCAGCCTCCACAGAAGCCATGGCTTCACTGGCGGCTTGCGGGTTATTGCGGCTGATGGCCCTGGCGGCACCGGCCTGCACAGTCATAAGGCTCACCTGGTGCGCCACCACATCATGCATCTCGCGGGCGATTCGGGTGCGCTCGGCCGCTACCGCGCGCTCGGATTCGGCATTGCGTTCGCGCTCCAAATACTCAGCTCTCTCTTCCAGTAAGCGGAGATATTCGCCGCGAAAACGCAGCCGGCGACCGATATACCACAACGCCCATACCAGCATCACCGTTACTGTGCCTGCCGCGGTTGGTTGAACCGGAATACCCTGATCAATCGCCACAAAAACCAGCGTTGCGATGACTCCGATAAAACTGGCCCGGGTGTTGGCCTCGTAGCGGCCAAGGCTATACAGCGAAACCGCCATGGCGACAATGCCATCCGCCGGTAAACCCAGTTCCAGCAATATTGTTGCGCCGAGAATAACGGCCTGTACCTGCCAGGGGTGTGTGCGACGCCACAACAGAGCGAAGGAGCCAATGAACGCACACTGGAAAGCAATAACATCCCCCAGATTTTGCATGGCCAGCACTTCCCGCGCCTCGTCGCGCGACCACATCAGTAGCGTCAGCAAAAACATGAGCAAGGCGATGAGCAGATCAGTCAGGTGCGGCCAGCGTTCGAATGGCCCGCGGAAGGGCTGCCACACCGGAAGCTTGGGTAGTTCCGAGCTGGTGTTGAGCGGATTCGACGCAGGTGTATTTAGGGACGACGATTTCATTTCCGCATGCTAAACCAGGCGCAACCAGCTGTCATGGGGCTTTCGAGGGAGGCGGGAGCAGTCGCATCTCCACCTTTTGGGGAGGTCAGATTCCTGCCTGTGGCCGATGTGCGTGTGCCTGAAAAAACCGAACATGCTCGGCAGGCACATTCAGCCCAAGCACGCACCATAAACGCCTGGAGAAACCCCATGAACGACGCTGTACTCAGCCAAACACTGCCGCGATCATTCGACACCCGGCGGGCCGTTTACCTGTCGGTAAAAACCTGGTTCTGCATCGCGGCCATCGGCCATGCGATCTTCTTTGCCTATATCCTGGCCGTCTTCTACCCACCCATTGCCGAATCGGGGGTGCACGGCTTGAAAGGACTGCACCTTCCGGCAGGCTTCCGCGAGGGAGATACACTGGGTAATCTCGCTTCGGTGAGTCACGTGCTATTGGCCGCAATTGTAATCGGCGGTGGGCCCCTGCAGCTGATCCCTTCGGTGCGACGGCATGCCCCCAACTTCCATCGCTGGTTGGGACGCAGCTATCTGCTGACAGCCGTCATCGCCAGTATTGCGGGGCTCTACATGACCTGGACGCGGCACACCATTGGTAATCTGGTATCACAGATCAGCATCACCATGGACGGCATACTAATTTTGGCGTTTGCCTTTCTGGCGGTGCGTACCGCGATAGCCAGGCGCTTTGCTGAGCACCGTCGCTGGGCCTTACGCCTATTTATGGCTGCCAGTGCGGTGTGGTTCTTTCGTGTAGCCTTGATGGGCTGGGCAATGCTCACCGGCGGCTGGGGGGTCGACTGGGAATCTTTTACCGGGCCATTCCTGTATGCACTGGGCTTCGGCCAATACCTGCTCCCGCTGGTCATGCTGGAATGGTATTTTCACTGTCAAAAGCGTGGAACCGCACAGGGAACCCAGATTGCTTTTGTCAGTACCCTGATACCTCTGACTGTGTTTATGGCCATTGGTATTTTTGCCGCTACGATGGGAATGTGGTTGCCACGGATCTAAGCTTACATAGCCAAATTATCGTGAATGAAGCTCTTCCGTTAGTTTGGCTGTAGAAGTCCAGGGTTTGTGAATCTAGCTGTTGCAGAGATACTCAAATTACTGACTGCACTGCGAGAGCTAAACAAAACACTATGAGCCAGCTAACTAAATGGAAGTAGAGACTTACTACTAAAAACTCGCGGGGATCTCCTTATCATCCACAGTATAAGAAAGCAGCTTCAACCACCTTGTACGACAGCAAAAAAAACTGTAAGGATTGGTAGCTTAAAAGCTTGAAAAAGTAGCAACGTCAATTTTTATACTAATTCAGATAAAGCTTTATGATGAATATTAATCAGACTGTGCTATGAGACATAGTTAACTAGCAGCTTTCAAATTATCCCAATAATCTGCGCTGTTATCTGTCCAAAAGAAGCGATCTGGATTCGATTGACTTCGCGCATATGTATAATTTTTAACCACTCTTTTATTAAATAAGAGTTTTACTGACTTTAATTCATTATGAATCCTATAATCAGCCGAATCTGGACCTGAGCATAATTTGTTATAAAATATTGACTCAAATACTTCTAAGTCTCCATCAATAATTTTAATTTCGGAGCTATCTGACTCACCAATGATTGAGGTTTGATCAACCTCCACAACACCATTCTCATCCCACAACCTTATATAGTTACTCGCTTTAAAAGTGGAGGAGATATCACACAGCAACGTATTCTCAGAGGTTAGTAAACTATCATTACACCTTTCACCAAGTAATTTCTTAATAAAACTATGTAACTTGTATATATTTCCGTTAATTAATATTTGGTTTGCAGAATATACGGCAGGCCTGTAGCTATCTTGGACATTAAGGTGAGCAAAGCAATCATGAAAACCACCTTCGTCTGACGTCAATAGCCAAACATCATTATGGCTGAGTATCTTATCCAAATTAGGAGGGTCAAAAGGTCGCCGTGAACAAAATACAAAATCAGTAAAGTTTCTGCCGGTGCCAACGGAGTATAAAATTTTCCCGTAGCTAAAATGGTTAATTTCAAATAAAAGCATCTCAATTAAAGATTTGCTTATCTTATTGTTTTTTGGGGAAACACGTATCCGATTTGTAATAACATTTGTCAATTTAAAGCCTCCTTGACAAGCTGATAGAAAAAGACTTAAAAAAACGGCAAGGCTTAACAAGGCTAAGTAGCCAATCAACGTGGCCGATTCTTAACCTTGTACCCAGAATGCCTCGTGGTACGCAACCTCTCCCTGCGGAAAATTGCCACTAAACGACAATGCCTGGAAGTACTCTGCTGGAACCCCTGGCAAAACCAATCCATCGATCACCTTGAAGCCAAAGCGCCCATAATAATTAGGATCCCCAAGTACTACACAACCCTCTGCCCCCTTTTCTTTAAGGTCTGCAAGAGCTTTCTCCATAAGTTTCGAGCCAACTCCCTTCCTTGATACTCTGGCAATACCGAGATCGGCCCAAGTCCAAACCAGTTGGTCGAGTTATCAGAAATGTTTACTGGTGAAATGGCAACGTGACCTACAATTTCTCCACCTGACTCAGCCACCAGAGATAAAGATAATGCACCTGCCTTGCGAAGACCCTCCACAATAAGCTGCTCAGTGTGATCACTATGTGGAGCATCCCGAAATGCTAGGGCTGTAACTCGGTGGATTGTCTCAGCATCTCCACCACTTTCATTACGAATTTTAATATTCAATTTATGATCTCTTAAAGAGGTTAACAGTTAATTCAAAAATAGCTGTTCTATATTATGTATCTTTATATTTACAAAATTTATCATACCTACTATAAAAAGAACACAACCCTGTCCCTACCTGACCTTCCGGCTTTAAGCCACTTTCCAAGCGAACTCATCAAGGAATGCCCACCGCAGTTTGAGCACCGGTAGAAAAAAAGAGACTGGTCAAAAATACCGAAACGGTAAAGAATAACAGTTGGGGATAATATTTCGGTTACAGAAGAGGAAGCAAAAGGGGCAAACCTTTGAAGAAGAAAGAGTATGCTTTTTTGCGCTTGTTTTTGTCCGAGTTTCTTATAAATTCTTGAATTAAGCCAGGCGGCATTTTTCATTTGTACATTTCTCCCCGTTAAAACCTCTCTCCTTGATATAGCCACTCACTGTTTCCTGTTCCTTACCAATTTTTTATTCACCACGATTGCAAAAGGACTACAGGATATTCTGATCCATCTCCACGCTTGACCATGAGTGAGTTCCGGCAAAAATTAGAAATAGCACCAAAGCTTCCATTGGATAAGGAGGTCTGTGGGCTTCCTAACCACAAACACGTCATATGGCGCGGAAAAGGTCAACCATCGATTTGATTTGCCCTGACATTTAAATAGGCTAAGATGGTGGAAGCATTGCGAATTGTATTGCATTTGTCGTGTTTTTTAATATCTCTCTAGCTTTCGTATCCGAAGGTAAGTGCGCAGCCAAGATAAATCGCTTGCATTTAGGATATGCGCAATCATGCCGATTCGATGTATAACGAGTAAGGCAATTTGCGTCTGCGCCAGCTAATTTAGCTGCGCTTAATACCTAAATAAAAATAATTTATTGACGACGCAATATTAATGACTGAGATGATAACCTGTTAGCAAACGGCCCCAATAAAAAAGACGTTAAAACATACGCACCTCTGAATAAGAATGAAAAAGGTGAGAATGAAAATACTCCAACATTTGGTACAGGCTGCAGGGAAGACTTTAAAATTAAAACTGACAGTTAGAATATAGCTATATAAGAGGGCGCTTATGTTTACACAAGATTCTCCACTGACAAAGAAAATACTTGTTGGTGCTCATAGCTGGGAATGGATACCTATCTTGGTGGCACGTGTGTCATTGGGATTATTCTTCTCAGTATCTGGGTATAACAAGCTATTTGTACCCGAGAGGCATGCAGATCTAATAAATTTAATGAAAGAAATAGGAGTGCCCTTTCATGAATTTATGGCTATATTTTTAGCTTCTGTAGAATTTTTTGGTGGATTACTGTTAATAGTAGGGCTTTTTTCAACAATTGTTGCGGTTGTATTAATTATCGTAATGATTGTCGCTATCACCACCGTTGAAATTGAGCAGGTCATTCCCAAAGACATAGGGCCATTGGATTGGCTGAGCTGGTTTATTTACTTACCCCAAGTTTTATATATTATTTTATTTGCATGGTTAATAACTACAGGTCCCGGTCGATTTAGCTTAGATTATCTAATCGCTGATAAGTTAGGCATTAATAACCACAATTAAGGAAATTGGGCTGCTGTCATAGTTAGTACAGTTATTTATTCAATCTTAATCAGAATCTGGCAACCCTATTGAAAACATGTACCCCTGGACACCTACAAAACAGAAGTACAAATCGTCTAGTCTAATGGCCGAATAGAATACTTAGAAAAATTGAGAATCAGCTACATCCTTTAATATGAAATTCGAGTACCCTGAATAAATTGAAAAGCCCCCAAGCTTTAAGAGCCTATTGCCCGCCTTCCCCATTAAAGCCCATCACTTACTCTGCCGCCAGGCACCAGGCATCGCTCACAATGCTTCCCCACCGGGAAACACCCCGAATTGATCTTCAATAAAGATAAACAGGTTGAACTTGATTAGACTGCAAGATGCATCAAGTCTGGATTGTCGAACTAACTTGCTAAGTAATACACAGCTATAGCTATTAGCTGTCTTTTTTATTTATTGTTACCAGCCGCAGTGCCTGAAAAATTATTGTAGTATTTAAACTCTAGTAAATTGCCCGCCGGATCTTTAACCACAAATTTACCAGCCTCACTTTCAGAATCCTCACCTCTCACTAGTGGTTCCAGTACAAATGGGATCGAATTGTCTTTGAGTAAAGCTAATATTTCACTCCACTGTTTTTTCTCTAGTAATGGGCCAAAGTGATCTATAGGCTTGGCTACCATTCCATCCTTTTCTTGATGTATAGTAATTTGATGCCCATAGAATATTATATCAATCCATTCTCCTGTATCTCGGCCTACAGCACAGCCAAGTAGGTTTACGTAGAACTCCCTTGCCTTTTCTAGGTTTGGAACAACGAACGATAGATGAAACGGCTTGATATCTAGCTCTCCTTCCTCAAAAGTATAATCGCGGCAACCATGGACTACCCACTAGTAAAAGTATAAACCACCAAGACTATTGGCTGAAGAGGAGAGTTAAACAAAACACCAAGAGCCAGCTAGCCAAATTGGTACGACATAAAAGAGTAAAGTATATTCAACACCCCAGAACAACTCCTCAATCATCAGAAGCCTAGCTCCCACCTTTCCCTACTCTGAATCCACTGCCCTTGCGCTGACCAAACTGCGACTACAAGCATCACTTACCAAGATATCCCCACTTACGTAATACGGCTTCCGCTGCCTGGTTCAGCCTTAATATTGAAAACTTCGGCACAAACGCTGCCTGAGGAAAGTAGCAACCAAATATATAATAGAATTTTTTCATCGCCCACTCCAAACTAAAAATTAGCTCCTATTGTGTTGAAATTGGGCCGGATGAATATGTTCGATATTACCAGATTGTAGTTAAGATTCGTAATTAGAGTGCAGGAATAGCGCCATGAAATGCCAAGCCTTGAGAAACTTAAAGGACTGTGTCACTAATAGCCAGGCATGAATACATTTAAGTGGCGAAAGTAGACTATGAGTGAGCGGAGCCAAAAATTAATACACTCCGGAAACACACGCAAGATCAATAACAAGTAAAATTATTGTGCTTGCCACTTAAATCAAACCCTACTTTAGCTGCTCAGTGGGATCGTGAAAAATATTGAAAGCAATTTTTTAGCTAGATATGCTTTACCATTAACCCAAAAACAGAATCTTCAATTGATATTAACCCATAATCTTAAAATGAAGTAAAACCTGAAAAAATATATCAACCCTACAAAGACCTAAGGGCAATGCTACATTTACTTATCTCGCCATTCTTCCCTAGCTTAATATTAAAAAACAAATTCAGCCCAAACAATGGATCGGACACCCATTAAGAACTCATTATTTTTGGCGCACATTACATATGTGATTAAAGAAGCAATAGACCTTTAACAAGGTACTCTGTAGTACACATTGTCATGATCGATTTCGAAGCCTAAGGAGTGATATAACCGCCTCGCACGGCTATTTCCTATCTCTGTTTTAAGCTCAATACGAATGGCTTTTGTTTCCTTTGCAAAATTTATCGCAGTCTGAATGAGTTGCTTAGACACTCCTCTTCCTCTAAAGCGGCTTGATACTCCTAAATCATTAAGAATCCACAAGCGCGAGAGTGCAAGGGAAGAATAGCTTGGATAGAGATTTACAAAACCCATTATCCCTGCAGTCTTCAAATCTACGGCGATAAAAAGAGCGGAGGCTTTGCTAGATAACAATTTACCTAGAAATTTCTCTGTTCTCACCAAATCCGATGTGTAGCCACAAAACACTCTATATTCGTCAAAAATGGAAGCCAAATCTGATACGTAGCTTTCATCGCACTGAATAATTTTCAAAGCTTATTCCCTGTTAGAAACTCATATACCCAAAGTAAAGTATTTCTCAAGCATCCTGACGAACAACCAAGCCACCAAAACCTATGAGCAAACTCCCACTTAAGCGTAAAATCCAGCGTTGAAACTTGCCTCTGACTGAGGACTGCTTCCATTTAGACAGCACCAAAGCCATTCCTAAAAACCATAGAAATATAATAGAGGCATGAACAGAAACCAGCAGGAATGCCTGATAATAACTTGTTGTTTCCACCTGGATAAACTGGGGGAAAGCTGCAAGATAAAACATTGATACTTTGGGATTGAGGATCTGGGTTAAAAAGCCTTCAACAAAATTTATATGGGAGGCTTGTTGAGCTGCTCCTAGCTTTGGTCTATTTGTAAGACTGTGCTTCGCCTCCTTCGAGAAAGTAGAGACAATTGTCTTTACACCCAAATAAACTAGGTATGCTGCACCGAGGTATTTTATTACAGTATAAAGCTCAGCTGACTGCACAATAATCGCCGACAAGCCGAGAATGGAAATAGCTCCGTGAGCGAAGGTGGCTGAGACCAGTCCAAGAATATTATCCAGGCCCGGCCTTAACCCCTGGCCTGTTACAGTCTTGAGTATGAGGACGCTATTTGGCCCCGGAGATATAACCAATAAAAGCGATATAACGGCAAAAGCGAGTATCTCACTCATGGTACAAGGCGTCCTTTAAAAGAATAAGTGGCTAGAAAGCTTGGTTGACCAAACCTATCTCTGGCTCAGCCGCCATTCAATATAAAAAGGTTGCTGTGCCAGTAGCAATCAACTCTTCCTTATCATTACTTAGCTCCATACGTGCAACTACCAGCTTGTTGCCTGTACGTAGGATAGAACCTTCACAGAGGAAGTGCTCTCCCCTGCCCGGTTTTAGGTAGTCCACACGCATATCCACGGTACCTAACTTAGATAAGCGATCAGCTTTTTCCTTCCAATGTACGTCACCCATACGCTGGTAAGCGGCTACCATAGCAGTAAGACCACCGACGGTATCCAGGGCGGTGGCGATTACGCCACCGTGAAGAATTTTTTTCCAGACATTGCCAATCAATTCCGGGCGCAGATCAAACCCCGCTGAAAGTGTGAGTGCCTCCAGGTCCAGGGAGCGCATTTCAAGTCCGATTTGTTGGTTAAAAGGAATCTTTTCAAAGAACCCTTTCACCAGTTCCTGAAACTCATGTGGTGAGGGCTCTGTCATAGTCGTGCAACCCGATTAAGCCCATCCAATGCAGCACTGCGGTACGCTTCTGCCATGGTGGGGTAGTTAAAGGTGGTGTTTACGAAATAATCAATCGTATTATGCGGTGAAGGCTGCTTCATTATGGCCTGGCCAATATGCACAATTTCTGCAGCCTCAGCACCAAAGCAGTGAATACCCAGAATTTCATGGGTTTCAATATGGAACAGGATTTTGAGCATACCCACCCGCTCACCGGAGATCTGCGCACGTGCTGTGTGCTTGAAAAGTGCACGGCCGACTTCATAGGGTACTTTAGCAGCAGTCAGCTCAGATTCGGTTTTACCGACCGAGGAAATTTCTGGAAGCGTGTAAATACCTGTAGGTGCATCTTCGATTACACGGTGACCACGCCCTGCAATGGCAGCCGCCACAGCCCGCCCCTGGTCATATGAAGCACTAGCGAGGCTCGGCCAGCCAATCACATCCCCTACCGCGTAAATATTTTCCACTTCTGTACAGTAATGGTCATCAACACTTAGCTGGCCGCGGTGATTGGCTTCTAGGCCAACATTTTCCAGGCCTAAGGAGTTGGTATTACCAGTACGGCCGTTACACCAAAGCAATGCGTCAGCGTGGATACGCTTACCGGATTGCATCTCCATAATCACGCCCTGCTCGTTGGGCAGTACTTGTGCATACTCTTCCTGATGGCGAACGGTTACGCCCATATCTCGCAAGTGGTAGCTCAATGCATCTGAGATTTCATCATCCAGAAATTCCAGCAAACTGCTGCGGGTATTAATCAGGTCCACCTTTACACCCAAGCCGGCGAAAATTGAGGCGTATTCACAGCCAATCACTCCCGCACCATAAATCATGATGGAATGCGGGGTATGCTGCATATCCAAAATCATATCGCTATCGTAGACGCGCTCGTGACCAAAATTTACATCTGCCGGGCGATACGGACGGGAGCCAGTAGCAATAATAAATTTCTTTGCGGTAACAATTTCTGTGGCACCATCCGGCAGCTGCACTTCCACACTGTTAGCATCGCGGAATTTGGCTTCACCAACAATCAACTCAACACGATTACGCGCATAAAAAGAAGTGTGCATTTCCACTTGGTAGGAAATGACCTTGTTGACCGTTTGCATCACCTGCGGGAAAGTAAGGCGACGAGGCTCACCCAGTGCGCGAAACACGCTTTGAGTGTTGTAACGCATCAGCTGTTTGACCGAATGGCGCAAGGCCTTGGAAGGAATAGTGCCCTTATGAGTACAGTTGCCACCTACTACTTGGCGCTTTTCAATAACTGCTGCGCGCATGCCCTTCTTAGCGGCACTCATCGCGGCGGCCTCACCTGCAGGGCCCGAACCAATTACAACCAGATCAAACTTTTGCTCTGCCATCAAATGCTCTAAATTCTGTTTTCCAAACGGAGTGAGATACGCGAGAGCGCTGCTCACTCATTATTTAATTACGATTATCAGCAACAATATGCCAATGACATAAAACAACAAGCCCGTTGATCCCGGGCTTGGGAGGGAAGATGCTTACTTGCGCTTGGTTGCGTCATAAGCGAGATCTTCAGTAGCCATGCCTTTTTGGCGCTGGCGCTCTTGCTCTTTTTCGCACTCGTCATCGTTGCCACCACAAATGGTGCAGTCCTGCTTCATGCCGATATTATTCAGCCCGCCACAGGAACCCTTCAGGGGTTTGTTTTGAACCATGGCACCAAGGGCCATCCCTGCAACGACCAGTAGCATGGCAACAAATGCAAATATAAATATTGTCACTACTCAGACCTCTCAAGGTAAGGGGCAAAAGCAGCGCTATACCGCTCTTCAAACCCCTTGTCAGTTTTCACCAGCATAAAGACAGCCAGCTTTTCACGCTCTGCCAAAGCCATTCCCGCTTCGGCCCCAAGTACATTCAGTGCAGTGGCCAAACCATCTGCCTCAGCACAGGTATCCGCTATAACAGTCACCGACGCCAATCGGTGCTTTAGCGGGCGACCAGTACGCGGATCTATGCTATGCGCATAACGTACCCCGTCGCGCTCGTAATAATTGCGATAATCACCACTGGTGGCCACTGCTTTACCACTCACAGCAATTGATTCCTGAACCATTTGCCCCGTTGAGTCAGGCGCCTCAATGCCAATTCGCCAAGCCTTACCTTTTGGATTCACACCAAGGGTACGCAGTTCACCACCGATTTCGACCAGGTAGTTAAGAATTCCCTGCCGCTCCAACAACATCGCAACCCGATCCACGCCGTGCCCTTTGGCGATGGCCGACAGGTCAATCTCCACTGGGCGCTCACGAGTAATAGTGTTCGGCTCTCGCGCCACCACAAGTGCATCGGAACCGATGACCTTTAGCAGACGGGCAATATCCGAATCTGAGGGAATAAGTTCGGGCTCTGGCTGGGGACCAAATCCCCACAAGTTAACCAGGGGTCCCACAGTCACCTCAAAGGCGCCTTCGCTGCGACGATAGATATCCAGAGACATCTGCACAATATCGGCGAGCGGTTCGCTAACCGGAATGGCCTCACCCACAGGACTGCGATTAAAACGCATCAACTCGGAATCATTGATGTAAGTGGACATCTCCTGGTTGACCTGTTGCAGCTCACTATCGATTAGCGTCTGCAACTGGCTGTGCCCAACACCTCGAGGAACATCGACAACCGTGATGTGATAAGTGGTGCCCATGGTGCGGCCACTGAGTTGCCAGTTCTCAGGTGTCGGTGTACAAGCAGAAAAAATTACAGCCACACAAAGCAAAAACAGGGCCGGAAGAACGGGCCCTGTTTTTGCTTTTTTCGGGGCTTTGATTGCGTTTAGCAAACTAAGCTCCCCGTTTAACCACCGAAGTCATCGAGGAGGATATTTTCATCCTCCACGCCCAAGTCTTTGAGCATATTGATTACTGCGGCGTTCATCATGGGCGGCCCACACATGTAGTACTCACAATCTTCCGGAGCCGGGTGGTCTTTCAGGTAGTTTTCATACACTACGTTGTGAATGAATCCTGTGTAACCAGTCCAGTTGTCCTCAGGTTGTGGGTCGGACAGAGCCACGTGCCACTGGAAATTGTCAAACTCAGAAGCCAGGCCGTTGTAGTCATCTTCATAGAACATTTCGCGCAGGGAGCGAGCGCCATACCAGAAGCTGATCTTGCGCTTGGAGTGCAAACGCTTGAGCTGGTCGAAGATGTGTGAACGCATCGGTGCCATACCGGCACCACCACCGATAAAGACCATCTCGTTATCGGTTTCCTTGGCGAAGAACTCACCGAAGGGTCCGTATACCTTGATCTTGTCACCCGGCTTGAGGCTGAACACGTAGGAAGACATCTGGCCAGGGGGCACACCTTCCGTGCGCGGCGGCGGAGTCGCGATACGGATGTTGAATTTAACAACACCCTTCTCTTCCGGGTAGTTGGCCATAGAGTAGGCACGTACCACAGGCTCAGTAACCTTGGACTCCAGCTTGAAGAAGCCGAAATGCTCCCAGTCACCGCGGTATTGGTCTTCTACTTCGAAGTCAGCAAATTTTACGTGGTGGGGCGGAGCCTCCAACTGCACGTAACCACCCGCACGGAAGTCAACGTTTTCACCTTCAGGCAGACGCAGGGTCAGCTCTTTAATAAAGGTGGCTACGTTTGGATTGGATTCCACAGTGCACTCCCACTGTTTCACACCAAATACCTCTTCCGGTACTTCGATTTCCATATCCTGCTTAACAGCAACTTGACAGGAAAGACGCTTACCTTCCTTTGCATCTCGCGGAGTAAAGTGTGCCGCTTCGGTGGGCAGCATATCACCACCACCCGCAGTCACTTTACATACACATTGCGCACAGCTGCCGCCGCCACCACAGGCGGAGGCCAGGAACAGGTTGTTAGCAGCCAGGGTTTGCAGCAGCTTGCCGCCGGCCGGTACGGTGAGAGTCTTCTCACCATTAACCAGGATATTGACGTTGCCGGTGTTTACCAGGCGCGAGCGGGCCGCAAGGATCACCGCTACCAGCGCCAGTACGATAACGGTAAACATCGCTACGCCGAGGATAATTTCAATACTCATTCTATTGTTTTCCCCGCTTAGATATCGATGCCGCCGAAGGACATGAAGCCCAGGGACATCAGACCAACGGTTACGAAGGTGATACCCAGGCCTTTCAGGCCATCCGGTACGTCACTGTACTTCAGCTTTTCACGAATACCGGCCAGTGCGGTAATCGCCAGTGCCCAGCCGAGGCCAGCACCGAAGCCATAGGCAACACTCTCACCAAACGCATATTCCCGTTCAACCATGAACAGAGAGGCACCCATGATGGCGCAGTTCACGGTAATCAGCGGCAGGAATACACCCAAAGCGTTGTAGAGCGCCGGTACGTATTTATCCAGGAACATCTCCAGGATCTGAACCAGTGCTGCAATTACGCCGATGTAAGACA
The DNA here is from genome assembly GCF_030012965.1 of Microbulbifer sp. MLAF003. Lineage (NCBI taxonomy): Bacteria > Pseudomonadati > Pseudomonadota > Gammaproteobacteria > Cellvibrionales > Microbulbiferaceae > Microbulbifer > Microbulbifer sp. MLAF003. The sequence goes on along the minus strand of NZ_CP120232.1, from coordinate 2,041,038 downwards.
GCAGGCCGAGGAAGCTCAGGTCCACGTCGGGGTAGCCGGCCCAGGCCAGCGCACCGTCTTTCAGCAGGTAGGTGTAGATCAGGTTGTTCACCGGTACTGTCAAAGTCAGTACCACAATAACCGCAACACCCAGGCCAATAGCGGCCTCAATCTTCTTCGATACCGCCAGGAAGGTACACATACCGAGGAAGAAGGCCAACGCCATGTTTTCAACGAAAACGGCGCGGATAATCAAAGAAATATAATGTTCCACGGATTAGGCCTCCTGCGCTTGGGAATTAGGCGCAATCTTGAACTCATCCTGCTCAACCTGGGCAGGCTTCCAGGCGCGAATTGCCCAAATGAACAAGCCGATCAGGAAGAATGCACTCGGCGGCAATAACAGTAGGCCGTTAGGGATGTACCAACCACCATTGCTCACGGTAGTCAGGATATCCACACCAAACAGTTTACCGGCACCGAAGAGTTCACGGATTACCGCGAGACCGATCAGGATTACGCTATAACCCAGACCGTTTCCAAGACCATCAAAAAAGCTGGGCAGTGGCGGGTTCTTCATAGCGAAGGCTTCCGCACGGCCCATTACGATACAGTTGGTAATGATCAGGCCAACGAATACGGACAGCTGCTTGGAGATGTCGTAAGCCAGGGCCTTGATCAGCTGGTCAACCAGGATTACCAGGGAGGCAATCACGGTCATCTGTACAATGATACGGATGCTGTTCGGGATCTGGCTGCGGATCAGAGATACCGCAACGTTGGAACAGGCCACAACCGAGGTCAGAGCGATACACATTACCAGGGTAACCTGCAGTGAGCTGGTAACAGCTAGTGCAGAACAGATACCCAGGATCTGCAGCGCGATCGGGTTGTTGTTAAAAATCGGCTCTAGCAGAGTCTCTTTGATTTTCATGCTTATGCCTCCCCTGCTTTCAGGTTTTTCAGGAAGGGACCATAACCCTGGTTACCCAACCAGAAGTTCACCAGGTTATCAACACCCTTACTGGTCAGAGTCGCACCAGACAAACCATCTACTTCGTGAATCGCATCTGGGCTGTCAGGGTTTACCTGTCCCTTGATCACGTTGATGTCAACGTTGCCATCGGTATCGAAGACCTTTTTGCCAATCCACTGGGCTTTCCAGTTGGGATTGTCCACTTCGCCACCGAGTCCGGGAGTTTCCTTATGCTCGTAGAAGCCGAGGCCTGCTACGGTGTCGAGATTGCTCTCGAGTGCGAGAAAGCCATACAGGGTGCCCCATAGGCCGTAACCACGGATAGGCAGAATGATCTTATCCAGCTTGCCGTCTTTCTCTACCAGGTATACCTCTTTAGTATTTTCCCGACGGATAATTTTGGCCGTGTCCTCATCAGCGGGCAGCTTCTCGCTGGCAGAGGCAATTTTGGAAGCGGCACGACCGCTACCACCAGCCGGAGCCTGATCGGTGAACTTGCCGGTATTCAGGTCAACATATTTGATCTGAATATCCGCGAAGGCCTTCTCAACCTCAGCTTTGCTAGCGTGGGAATCCTTTAGCAGGCCCCCTGCCATCAGTACATTGCGCTTCATGTCCAGCTCGGCATTCGCCTGCTGGGCAGGCTTCAGCATTACCGCCGCAGTGGAAACCACCACGGAGCACACCAGGCACATTACCAGCGCGACAATCAGAGTACCGGTTACGGAATCTTTATTAGCCACGTGCCAACCTCCGTTTGATATTGGACTGCACCACAAAGTGGTCAAACAGCGGAGCGAACAGGTTGGCGAACAGGATCGCCAGCATCATGCCTTCCGGGAAGGCCGGGTTCACCACACGAATCAGGACAACCATCACCCCAATCAGGATGCCGTACCACCAGCGGCCGATATTGGTCATCGCTGCAGATACAGGGTCAGTGGTCATAAAGATCAGACCGAAGGCGAAACCACCCACTACCAGGTGCCAGTACCAGGGTACCTGGAACATTGGGTTGGTTTCGGAACCGATCATGTTGAACATAAACGCAGTGGCCATCATGCCCAGCAGAGTGCCGGCTACGATGCGCCAGCTGGCGATCTTCATGCCCATCAGGATTACGCCGGCAATCAGGATGGCCAGGGTAGAAGTTTCACCAATGGAACCATGGATCTGACCGAAGAAAGCGTCGAACCAGGTTACCTGGCCAACAGCAGCATTGACGATACCGTTCTGGATACCTTCGCTGGCCATAACAGACAGCGCAGTAGCACCGGTATAGCCGTCAACCGCAGTCCATACTGCATCGCCAGACATTGCTGCCGGATAGGCAAAGAATACGAAGGCACGGCCGGTAAGAGCCGGGTTGAGGAAGTTCTTGCCGGTACCACCGAATACTTCCTTACCGATAACCACACCGAAGCTGATGCCCATAGCCACCATCCACAGAGGCAGATCCGGCGGACAGGTCAAGGCGAACAGGATGGAGGTTACGAAGAAGCCTTCGTTCACTTCGTGACCGCGCACAGCGGCGAACAACACTTCCCAGATACCACCCACAATAAAGGTGACCGCATAAATCGGCAGGAAGTACATGGCTCCGTAGACAAAGTTGTCCCACAGGCTAGCTGGGTTGTAGGAGGTCAAAGCACCAATAATGGCGTGGCGCCAGCCGGACAGATCCGGATTGGTCATACCTTCGAGAATGGTGTTGGCCTGGAAGCCGATATTCCACATACCATAGAAGGCAGGGATCATCGCACAAGCCCAAACCGTGATCATAATACGCTTCAGGTCGATACCATCGCGCACATGAGCAGTAGTTTTGGTCTTGTCTGCCGGCTGAAACAGACCGGTGTCAATCGCTTCAAACAGGGCGTAGAACTTTTCGAACTTACCGCCTTTATGAAATTTTGGTTCGATTGAATCGAGGAATTTACGCAGCATACTTACCCCTCCTTCTCAATACGGGTCAGGTTGTCCCGCAAAATGGGGCCGTATTCGTACTTGCCCGGACACACAAAGGTGCACAGCGCCAGATCTTCCTCATCCAACTCCAGAGCACCCAGTTTCTGGGCCATAGCGGTATCACCCACGATCAGGGAGCGCAGTAGCTGGGTCGGCAGTACGTCCAGCGGCATGACCTTCTCATAAGTGCCAACCGGTACCATGGCACGCTCGGAACCGTTGGTACTGGTAGTGAAATTGAACAGCCTGTTCTTGAACAGGCGCGAGAGGTAAATCGGGAATACGGAGAAACGCTTGTTACCGGCACGCAGGTAGTGCAGGAATGGGCGCTCATCGCCCTCTTCCAGAACAGAAATCTGGTTGTGGTAACGGCCCAGGTAACCCAAAGGACCTTCAGCAGTACGACCGCCAAATACCGAGCCGGAAATAACGCGGTCGTTATCACCTTTCAACTCACCGGAAGTCAAAGTTTCCAGGCTGGCGCCGAGACGAGTGCGCAGAAGACGCGGCTGCTTGACTTGAGGGCCGGCCAGGGAAACAACGCGATCGGTGAACAGTTTACCGGTGGCAAATAGTTTGCCTACGGCAATCACATCCTGGTAATTAATGGTGAATACACTGCGAGAACCGGAAACCGGGTTCAAGTAGTGGATATGGGTACCGGACAGACCTGCCGGATGGGGGCCGGCAAAAGCTTCGCGGCGAATATTCGCAGCGCTCGGTACGGGGATATCTGCATCAGGGGCGGTACAGACGTAAGTGGTTTCCGCCAGCTTGGAAAGAATCTCAACGCCCTGAGAGAAGGCTTTGGGGTTCTCGGCAATGACCACTTCTGGGTTGGCAGCCAGAGGATTGGTGTCCATCGCATTGATAAACACCGCTTCCGGTTTAGCGTCCAGGGCGGGAACGCGGCTGAACGGGCGGGTGCGCAGTGCGGTCCACATACCGGATTCAACCAGGTTCTCAACGACCTGTTCGCGCGTCAGACCAGACAGTTTATCTGCGCTATAGCTTTGGAACTGTTCTGCTGCATCGCCGTCAATGCCAATCACAACGGATTGCAGAACACGGCGGGCACCGCGATTAATAGCAACAATACGACCAGCGGCCGGCGCTGTGTAGCGCACACCTTCGGTTTTTTTGTCACTGAACAGTAGCTGACCAAGATTGACGCGATCCCCTACAGCCACCGCCATTGTCGGTTTCATCCCGTGATAATCGGGACCGAGAACAGCAACGGTCTTGATCGCAGGCCCTTTGTGGATGACCTGCTCGGGCGCGCCGGATATGGGTAAGTCCAATCCCCGACGGATCTTTCTCATACGCCTATGCCTAAGTTTCTAGTTTATAAAATTGCAATACGGCCCACCGTTCCGGGTTCAAACTGACAAACAGTCGATCCCAGACTGGCGAGCCATACTGTGGAATTCCATGTAGCGAGGGCTTATGCCGTTTCACCCGTAGACCGGGCGGAAGGAAGCTAACTAAAAGGTTGTGCGCGCTAACTTCTCGGCGCACGGCCGCCCCGCAAAATCGCGCGCATTATAAAGATGGGACAGAGGCTTTACCAGCCTGGGAAGTCTCTAACTAACACTAAGTTGAGAAATTTTTACTGGAAAAACAGGGATTTGGAGAGATCCGGGCGGACGGCTACGAGAGCCGCCTCACCCCACTGGCCGGCCCCTGAGACCGACCTGGAGACTTTCAGCTGACGCCTCAGTCTTTCTTGGGGAACAACTCGTAACGAACGCCGGCCATATCTTCCAGGCAGCGAACCACCTGACAGCTGTAACCGAACTCATTATCGTACCAGCAGTAAAGCACCGCATTCTTACCGTCAACGATTGTTGCATTGGAATCGAATACGCAGGCACGACGGGAGCCAACAAAATCGCTGGACACTACTTCCGGAGAGTTGGTGTAGTCGATCTGCTGACGCAGCGGAGAGTGCAGAGCCACTTCGCGCATGTACTCATTCAGCTCTTCCTTGGTGGCCTCTTTGCCCAAATTCAGGTTGAGGATCGCCATGGAAACGTTCGGGGTCGGAACACGAATCGCATTACCAGTGAGCTTGCCCTTTAGCTCTGGCAGCGCCTTGGCGACAGCTTTGGCAGCGCCGGTCTCAGTCAGAACCATATTCAACGCAGCTGCGCGACCGCGACGCTCACCCTTGTGGTAGTTGTCGATCAGGTTCTGGTCATTGGTATATGCATGCACGGTTTCCACGTGGCCATGCTCAACACCGTAGCCGTCCATCATAGCCTTCAGTACCGGCACGATAGCGTTAGTGGTACAGGATGCTGCGGAAAGGATCTTGTCTTCTGGCTTGATGTCACCGTTGTTGATGCCGTAAACGATATTCTTGATATCGCCTTTACCCGGAGCGGTCAGGATCACTTTGGAAGCACCTGGGCTTTCCAGGTGCTGACTCAGGCCATCTTCGTCACGCCATACACCGGTGCTATCCACGATGATTGCATCGTTAATGCCGTGCTCGGTGTAATCCACCTCCTGCGGAGAGTTGGCATAGATGACCTTGATCTCATTACCGTTGCAGATCAAGGAGCTTGTCTCCTCATCCACGCGGATAGTGCCCTGGAAGGCGCCGTGTACGGAATCGCGACGCAGCAGGGAGGCGCGCTTCACCAGATCATTCGGGGCCTTGCCCTTACGCAACACGATTGCGCGCAGGCGCAGGACGTCGCCGCTGCCAGCTTTGTCAACCAGCAAACGAGCAACCAAGCGACCGATACGGCCAAAGCCGTAGATCACTACATCCTTGGGCTCAGGCAAAGGCTTGCCAGCACCACTGGCATCCGCCAGTTCCTCACGCACGAAATCGTCTACAGACAGATTGCGATCGTCGCGCATAAATTTATTGGTCAGGGTTCCCAGGTCAATGTGTACAGGACCCAGGTCCAATTTGCAGATAGCTTCCAACACAGGGAAGGTTTCAAACTCGGAGAGTTCATTCTCCTCAACCTGACGCACGAAACGGTGCGCTTTCATAATGCTCAGAACTGAGCGATTTACCAGGTTGCGGCCGTACATATAAATACCGACGTTTTGCTCGCGGTTGAGCTTTCCGATCATCGGGATCATGGATTCGGCCAGCGCTTCACGCTGCTTCCAGTCCTTGAAAAAGTCCGCGGGCTTCGGTCGCTTCTGAGTCACTGTCAGACACCTCTGCAAAATATTAATAGGCAGGAAATCACGGCCTGATACCTCACCAGGGCCATGTGGCTGCGCATTATCAGTATTCACCTATGCCTACGCAACTGGGCAAAAAAAGTCAAAAAAATGTAGTAAAACTACCTTTTCGCTAGCCCGCTGCCGGATGTAGTGCAATATCAAAAAAAGCGTAGCCGTTCGCAACCCAAAGCACAGGCACGGTTAACATAGACTGCAGCCAGACCCTTTCACGGCTACAATAGCCGCCCCTGGCACTACAGCAGATGAAAGCGCGGATATATAAGGAAAGATGACCGATATACAGCCCCTGACTCCACCAAAGTTTCTCAACAGCAATGACCGGCAATTCTGGGGGCAGCTGCATGGCGCAGCGGCCGCGCTCGCCGTATTAAACGCAGCTCGCAACAGCAAATCCCCGACACTGCTGATCACTGGAGATAGCCTTGAGGCGCACCGATTAGAGGTGCAATTGAAATTTTTTAACAAACCTCAGCGAGATGACGGCCCGGAACAGCCACTTGAGATCTTTCATTTCCCTGACTGGGAGATACTTCCCTACGATACTTTCTCACCCCACCAGGACATCATTTCCGACCGCCTTGCCACCCTTTATCGAATGCCCAAAATGGGCAGCGGCATTGTGATAGTGCCGGTAAGTACCCTGATGCACCGCCTACCCCCGTGCGACTATGTTGCCGGCAACGCCCTGATCCTGAGCGAGGGGCAACAATTTGATATCGACATCCAGCGGCGCTTATTGGAGCAGGCGGGCTATCACTGCGTGGACACCGTTTATGAGCATGGTGAATTTGCCGTGCGCGGCTCCTTAATGGATATATTTCCCATGGGCAGCCCGCTGCCCTATCGCATCGATTTGTTTGACGATGAAATCGAATCCTTGCGTACTTTTGACCCAGAAACCCAGCGCACTGTGGACAAAGTGGAAACGATTCATCTGCTCCCCGCGCGGGAATTTCCCATGCACAAAGCCGGACTTTCCGGCTTCCTGCAGAACTGGCATGAGCAATTCCAGGCCGACCCCAGCCTGGTACCTATCTACCAGGATATCAGCGCGGGCATAGCCCCAGCGGGTATTGAATACTACCTGCCGCTATTCTTCGATAATAAATGCGCGAACCTCTTCGACTACCTTCCCGAGAACAGCCAAGCATTCATTCAGGGGGATATCCAAGCAGCAATAGAAAGCTTCTGGCGTGAGGTCAGCAATCGCTATGAGAGCCGCTGCGGCGACCTGACTCGCCCTATACTACAACCCCGTCAGATCCTGCTCGATGTGGATGAATTCAACGGTGCCCTCAAGTCCATGCCGAGAGCCATTTTCTCCACCGATACTCTGCCGAATAGTCAGGGCAACTACAATTTTGCCACCCTGGTACCGCCGACCCTACCCGTAGATGGTAAAGCTGAACAACCCATGGCAGCTCTGGAAAGCTACCTGATGGAATGCTCTGGGCGGGTGCTTTTCTGCGCGGAAAGTGGCGGGCGCCGTGAGGCATTGCTGGAACTCCTCAAAGGCATTCGCCTGGCTCCCCCAGCCTTTGCCAGCTGGGAGGCGTTCCTGCACAGCGATGAAGCCATCGGCATCACCGTCGCCCCCTTGACCAAGGGCTGCTACTTACTGACCCCTCCATTAATTTAATCGCTGAACCGCAGCTATTCGGCGAACGGGTACTACAGCAGCGTCGCCGCAAGAAAGCTAAGGACGACGCAGACAATGCAGTTAAAAACCTGGCGGAACTGCGTATAGGCGCCCCGGTAGTACATATTGATCATGGCGTGGGTCGCTATCGCGGCTTGCAACACCTGGAGATCGACGGCCAACCCGCTGAATTCCTAACCTTGGAGTATGCCAATGAGGCCAGGCTCTATGTGCCCGTAGCCAGCCTGCATCTGATCAGCCGCTACTCTGGCGCTGATGAAGCCCTGGCTCCATTACACAAAATGGGCAGTGAACAGTGGCAGAAAGCCAAGCGCAAAGCCGCTGAAAAAGTGCGCGATGCCGCCGCCGAACTCCTGGATATTTACGCTCGCCGGGAGGCACGTGTCGGCCATGCCTTTGCCGATCCCAAGCTGGCTTACCGAGAGTTCTCTGCGGCCTTCCCTTTCGAGGAAACGCCAGACCAGCAGCAGGCCATTGAATCCGTGATTGGCGATATGCTGTCGAAGAAACCCATGGACCGATTGGTCTGTGGCGACGTGGGCTTTGGCAAAACCGAAGTCGCCATGCGTGCGGCATTTGTCGCCGCTCATGCAGGCAAGCAAGTGGCCATGCTGGTACCAACGACCCTACTCGCTCAGCAGCATTTTCAATCTTTCCAGGACCGATTTGCAGACTGGCCTATCAATATTGAAGTGATCTCACGCTTCCGATCAGGCAAGGAAGTGGACAGCGTGAAAGAAAAAGTAGCCAGTGGCAAAGTGGACATCCTGGTCGGCACCCATAAGCTGCTACAGAGTGACCTGGACTTTAAAAATCTGGGACTGCTGATTATTGATGAAGAACACCGCTTTGGCGTACGCCAGAAAGAACGCCTCAAGAGTTTGCGTGCAGAAGTCGATATTCTCAACCTGACTGCCACACCAATTCCTCGCACTTTAAATATGGCAATGGCCGGTATTCGCGACCTCTCGGTGATTGCCACTCCTCCGGCGCGCCGCCTATCGGTAAAGACCTTTGTACGTGAGCGCGATGACGCCCTGGTAAAGGAGGCCATACTCCGGGAAATTCTGCGTGGTGGTCAGGTATATTTCCTGCACAACGAAGTCAAGAGCATCGAGCGTATTGCCCGGGAACTGCAAGAGCTGATTCCTGAAGCGCGTATCGGTATTGGCCACGGGCAAATGCGCGAGCGCGAGCTGGAACAGGTCATGAGTGACTTCTACCACAAACGCTTTAACGTGCTGGTGTGTACCACCATAATTGAGACCGGTATCGACGTCCCCACCGCCAATACCATCCTGATTGAGCGCGCAGATAAGTTCGGGCTGGCTCAGCTTCATCAGCTGCGCGGCCGAGTAGGACGCTCCCACCACCAGGCCTACGCTTACCTGTTGACACCCAACAAGCGCTCCATGACCAGCGATGCTGTAAAGCGACTGGAAGCAATCAGTGAAGCCCAGGATCTGGGGGCAGGCTTTACTCTGGCCACTCACGATCTGGAAATTCGCGGTGCCGGTGAGCTACTTGGCGAAGAACAGAGCGGGCAGATCCAAAGTGTAGGCTTCAACCTGTATATGGAGATGCTCGACCGAGCAGTAAAGGCAATTCGCGAGGGGCGCACACCCAATATCGATGAACCTCTGGAGTCTCCTGCGGTTGATGTCAATCTGCGAGTGCCGGCACTCATCCCTGAAGACTACCTACCCGATGTGCACGGCCGCCTGATGATGTACAAGCGCATTGCCAACGCTGTCGATCGCCAACAACTCAAGGAGCTGCAAGTAGAGATGATAGATCGTTTTGGCCTGCTGCCGGAGTCGGTAAAGCACCTGTTCCGCACCACTGAAATCAAACTGAAGGCGGATAAAATGGGCATTCGCAAGCTGGAAGCCTCTGCCGCCCGCGGCAGAATAGAGTTTGCTGACACAACCCAGGTAGACCCTCTCACCCTGGTAAAGCTGGTTCAAACCCAACCTGGCCGCTATCAATTGGCAGGCGCCAACCAACTAAACTTCAGCCTTGATGAGGAAGGTCCAGATCGCAAGCTGCAGGAAATCAATGAAGTTTTGGAGCGGCTAGCGCAATGATAATATCTCGCAGCCAGTGAGGTGATCGATCGACACCAGCAATTCCTGCTGCCAAAATTACCGACACCAAAAACTGGCTTCGGCCGCTCCTCCAGGCACCGACCATAGAAAGATGAAAAGTGGTAACTCCATGACCGTGAAAAGGATAACTCGCCTCTGCTCCACCCTAGCCCTGGCGCTCGCTGCTGCAGGCACGCAAGCCGCCAACTATGCAGGGAACACTTTCGAAATCGAGATGATCATTTTCGAGCGCCCCCAAGGCATGGCGCAGACTAGTGAAAACTGGCCAGCAAATCCACGCCTGGAGTACCCTTCCAACTGGGTGGACTTCGAGACCCGCCAGGAAAACCCACAACCGACCCCCTCTCCAGAAGCGGTATCTCTAACAGAACTGGCCGGGGAAGAAGTCAGCACCGATGAGCCGTTGGGATTTGAGCCGCTGGAAACCAATGGCGATAAGGTAGAGTCAGGAAGTCACTCCAGTTTACTCCTCTCGCCCACAGCAACCCTACTGGGCAACAAGGCTACTGCCCTTGCAAGAGGTGGTGACCGGATTCTGTTTCACAAGGCATGGCGCCAAATATTGAAGCAAAAGCGAAACTCCCCCGCCATTCTGATCGACGGCGGCGACACCTTCCAAGGCCACAGCCAACTGGGAGGCTCGATCACCCTGAGCGTCTCCCGCTATCTCCACATCAGCACAGACCTCTGGCTAAATGATTTTTCCACCCCAGCTTCCGTTGATGGCGTATTGTTGCCACAACGACCAAGGGTCGCCGTCGAAGCTCCACTGGAAATAAAAAGCAGGGCACAGTCTGAAGAAAACTATAAGAGCGTTGCGCTACAGGATGTCCCAAATTCCTTGTCAGACTATGAACCTGTAACGCTAAGCGAGCCCCAGCTGGAAACTGAGCATATGGTTTATGCCGCTCACACTGCCCGCTTGCAACATGAACGCCGCTTACGTAGCGGACAATTACACTATATCGACCACCCCGCCTTCGGTATTCTGATTGAAGTCCGCACCGTAGCTAAACCGACAGAAGAAGATATAAAAGCAAGCAATACCATAGAGAATAATATTTCGAATACTGGAAACTGACTAATAAAACCTTAAGCTAGCCAACTTATCCCCCACAACAATGGGGGGTATTACTTTAATCCTTTACCTCGCCAATCTACACTCCCCAAGATACAACCAAATTTAAAGTCAGTTAATAAATTTCGAATTAAGTACATTGCATGCAAAAAGACTAAAGAATAATTTTTTATAAACTAAATACAGAAATCAGCTCTTATAACAAACCACTTTTTTCAACATACGCTTAATTATCAATTTTCTTTCCTTACATCCTTTTGATTGGACAATACATTTTCACTAACCGCAGAATTTTGGGGCACAATTGGGAAAGAAGCCTATAACATTAAACAGGTTTCAAATTGATTAATTCTAAAAATTAATGAGAGGTTAATTCAATTGGATTAAGCGAGAGAATAAAACGAGAATCAAAATATACTGGCGGCGGGCATTTAGACCGTAGCAATATCAACAGTCACAAAATAGCCAACCTCTTAACCTACGGAAAAAAGGAACCAATCCAATGAAGGAAACGGAATAGAAAAGCGGACCTTTCAGCCCACTTTTCCAGAGGCGCTGGCAGAGCTGGCAGCAGGTATCTGCACAACCCTACACGACAACAGTTCTTTCAACGAGCGATCCGTAAATCACTCACAGGGAACAACATCTTCCGCCAGCAGTCCTTTGTCACCTTGTTGCATTTCGAACTCTACCGCCTGCCCCTCGTTAAGGGTTTTATAACCCTCGCCGCGAATGCTGCGATAATGAACAAAAATGTCTTCAGTTCCTTCTCCACAGGTGATGAAGCCATAACCCCGTGCGTTATTAAACCACTTCACAGTACCTGTAACGCGATCACTCATTGAGAAAACCTCATTATTGTTATTGCGCCTACCTCAATTACCTCAATACTACTTTCGGCAAGAGGGGCAAACGCCACCCCATTGTTAACAGACTGCTTCATGCAGAATGCTATCTTGCTTAATCCTTTAGGTAGGTACCCAAAGGACGTACCCTGATTCTTAGATAAAACAGCGCCAGTGTCTAGGTTTCTATGTGAAATAAATACTACGTTTTTACCAGTATGGGTAATTAACCGTCAAAATATCACTTAGAGACCATATATAAACTAATCATTTGTACCTTATTGCACTCCCTATACTCAACTGTCTAACGCGGCCTCACGGGCTAATGAAGGAATATCGGCAATATGAATAGTCGAAGTCGGAAACGCACAGGAGGCACCGTGTTTTTCGACAATTTTTAGGATAGTTAACAGAACGTCCTGTTTGATTTCGTGATATCTCACCCAATCTGTTGTTCTGGTAAAGGTATATATAAAGAAATCCAACGACGATGCAGCAAAACTATTGAAATTGACTATAAGGGTTCGATTAGAGTCAATTTCAGGATGCTGCTGTAACATTTCTTTAACATCCGCCACTATTGAAGCCATTGAATGGGCATCTTCATAACGGATGCCGATGGTCTCAAAGATCCTGCGATTGAGCATTCGCGAGGGGTTCTCCACAGAAATCTGAGTGAAGATGCTATTGGGAACATACACAGGGCGCATATCAAAGGTGCGGATGCGTGTCAGGCGCCAGCCAATATCCTCAACGGTACCCTCAATTTCCTTATCAGGAGAGCGTATCCAGTCGCCCACGGCAAATGGGCGATCCAAGTAAATCATCAGCCCGCCAAAGAAGTTGGCCAACAGGTCCTTGGCTGCAAAACCCACTGCCAACCCACCAATGCCGCCAAACGCTAACACGCCACTGACGCTATAGCCAAGAAACTGCATGATGACTATGCCGGCAGTGATAGCGATGGAGGCCCGCACCAACTTTCCGATTGCCCGCACTGTAGTGGCATCCATCGGCTTGCCAATATAGCGAGGGTTACACAGGTTGTGCTCAGCGCTATGGGAAAATCGCCAGGCAAACCAGGATAAAACCAGGATAAGCCCTATCTCCCGTATTGGTTCAGCCAGAGAGAAAATCTCAGCCCCGGTAGCCTGCCCTGCCCGCTGCGCGGCAACAGTCAATCCCACAAGCCAAACAAGCACTGGTCCAGGTGGTGACATGGCCCCAACAAGAGCATCATCCCACGGATTAACCGTCTTCTCGGCTCTTGCCGCTAATCGCTGTACAAAGCGCCCAAAGGCCCAGGCTCCCAAAGCTGAAGCCAGCACAATAAGGAAAACCCATACTATCCAAACCCGGTTCTCACCGAGCCAAGACATTAGAATGCTATCTACGGATTCCACGAATACCCCCTCCGCTCATCTAAATCTGAGCTCGACAATCTTTTTGATACTCCCAGATAATTTGGGCGGGCATCAAAATTTCGAGCCCTTAATGCATTATCGACGCCAACCAGCCACGGGTTCTATGCCAACGCGCACTCTTTTCAAGTTCCGACCAGGATGTTATCAAGGGCCTGCCACGCATAGCTTTCAAACGCTCGCTGGATTCTCTCTGAGGTATGTAATCCTGCAGGGCGGCCAGCGCCTCCAAGGCGCCGTCTCGGTTGTTACAAATAACCCCCATATCACATCCCGCCTCCAGCGCTGCACGAACTCTCCCTCCATAACCGCCTGCAGCACCAGCCCCTCCATCGACAGGTCGTCACTAAAGATAACACCGCCAAAACCCAATCGCCCTCGCAAGATGTCTTGTAGCCAGTAACGGGAAAATCCGACCGGCTGACTGTCAATATTCACGAAACGAATATGTGCTGGCATTATTGCATCCAATTGAGAGGAGGCGATGCAGTCCACAAAAGGTAAGGCATCGGACTCCATTACCTGCTCCAGTGAACGCTTGTCTTCAGGAAGCTCTACATGGCTATCTTCTAGTACATGGCCATGACCAGGGAAATGCTTACCCGTTGTCGCCATGCCTGCTTCGTGCATTCCTCGCATAAATGGACGTGCGAATAGCTCCAAACGCTTGGGATCTGCACAAAAGCTGCGGTCGCCGATCACTCGGCTGTGTTGATCATCAGCATCCAATACCGGGGCGAAGCTGAAGTCCACCCCTACCGCCAACAATTCAGTGGCCAATAGCCAACCCACGTCCTGCAACTGCTCCTCGCTGGCCTTCGCTGCCAATACTTGCATAGATGGCAAACGGGTAAACTCGCAACGAAAGCGTTGAACCCTGCCCCCCTCCTGATCAACAGCTACTAAAATCTCAGGGCGTACAGCTCTAATATCCGCTATCAAGCCTTGCAGCTGCGCGCGATCCCGGTAATTACGTGCGAAGAAAATCAACCCGCCAACAAGGGGATGACGCAGAAGCTCGCAGTCCGCATCGGTAAGCTCTAATCCCTCAATATCAACCATGACCGGTCCCAAGGGTGCAGACATATTCTATTCCTCTGTTATCAGCCAATAAGAGCCACTTAAAACTAGATAGCCTCCACCTTCAACATTGCAGAGGCCGCCGGAACCAACCGCTCAAGGGTCTCCGGCAGGCTGCTCTGTGCACCAAAATCCTCTCTCAGGATAGCTTCTATGGCATCGTAACTCGACAGGGTGAAGATCGTAGCCCCCAGCATAAAGTACAGGCGCCAATAAAAGGTTACAGGGTCCACACCCGGTAAGGCCTCAGCCAACAAGCCTGCAAAACGGCGATAACTATCCCCGTATCGAGACACTATAAAGCGACGTAAGTGCCCCTGGAACTGCGTATAGGCCAGCCCCAATAGGCGCATAAAACGCTGTGGATCGAGCCCTCTGTCACTCAAACCACCGAGGCCCACTCGATAGAGGCTCTCTAATAATCCCTCCACGTGCAGCTCTTGGCCGGTGGCGATACGACGATCTAACTCGGCCTCAAGGTCTTCGGTAAAGGGGGTCAAGAATCGCTCAAAAACCGCCTGGATCAACTCTTTCTTTGAACCAAAGTGATAGTTAACCGCAGCCAGGTTAACCCCTGCAGTACTCGTAATTGTGCGCAGGGAAGTCTCAGTAAAACCACGTTCTGCAAACAGGGCCTCGGCTGCATCCAGAATGCGGCTGACAGTATCCGTCTGGCTCATATCTCTCAAACCATCATTTAAAACAGTTGTTTAACTCTGGCCAGAGTAGCACATTCCATTGCTCAGCCAACGGCACTCATCTCCTTCATCAGCTGGAAGCGGTTACAGTGCTTCACCCTAAGTCACATTACACAGGTATATAGAGGACGGCTCGGAAAAATATCGGAGGGCTTCTCGATTCATCCTATAGAGCAAAAAAGCCAGATCTGAGATTTTGATTTGCTGGAAGCACAAATACGGAGGTGCCTTCGCCTGTGACACCAGGCCCCAAATATATTCACTTTTCCTTGCCTTGAACCAACTGGGCTTCGGCAAGCCTCTTTAAGGCCACCCTGTCAATTTTTCCTGTTGGATTAATTGGCATATCCGCCAGAATTTCGACTACCTCCGGAGCCTTGTATCCAATACGTTTTTTTGCAAAACGAATAACTTCACTGACACTTGGCATAGGTACATTTTTTTCAAGGTGATAAAAGCCCAAACGCTCTCCCCGTGCGTGTCATCACGAATACCGATTACGCCTGCTAGATTTACAGACGGATGCTCCATGAGAGCTTCCTCTACTTCCTGAGGCGATATATTTGAGCCATCGTGGACAATAATTTGCTTCTTTCGACCGCGAAACCAAAAACAACCATCAGAGTCGACACGCATAACATCGCCCGTATCAAACCAACCATCAGATAACACCTCCCTATTTGCCTGGGGGTTTTTCCAGTAGCCAGTCATAACTGGCGACCCACGGAGCCAGAGATTGCCATCAACATTAGGTGCCACTTCCTGGCCTTTCTCATCGCGCAGGCTAGCAACGTAGCCTGGAGCAACAGTACCTACAGATCCAGCTTTATCTGGTGAGAGCGATTGATTGAAAAGGCAGTCGGGAGCTTCTGTCAGTCCATATCCTTCCTGGATCATATGGCCGGTTTTGTTGGTAAATTCTTTAGCAATATTTACTGGAAATTTGTCTCCGCCTGTGAAGCACACTCGAAGAGATTCAAAATCTTCACGCCTGGCTCCCGGATTGCGTTCCATTGCAATAAATACTGCCGGAACCATAACCAAAATAGTTGGCCGGCTACTCCGCAATATCGACAGAATTTCCTCACCATCAAAACTTTGTGGAATAACTGTCTTCGCACCCACGGATAGAGCTGCCAGGGCCGTTGAAAGCGACCCGACATGTGCGATTGAACCTCCAGGCAGAACGATATCGTCCCGAGTTAACTTCAGGGCAGCAACGAAACCAGCTACGATAGAACCAAAGGATAGCAAGCTGTGCACAACGGCTTTTGGCTTGCCAGTACTTCCAGATGTAAAAAATAAAAATGCAGGATCACTGATACTGGATACAGGAATTTCAGCAGGCTGCCCACCGGCATTGATTAGACCTTCATAACTTCTTGTATCTTCGAACACACCACCAAAGTAAAGAAACCCTTTTTTTAATTTACCAATAAATTTACTATCCTGGATATCCTCACTCCGCTCTGCACCTATAATTAGCGCAACTGCGCCACTCTTTTCAAGAGCGTAGTCAATCTCCAGAGTTGTGTACCTGTAGTTTAGCGGGACAACCACCAGCCCCACTTTCAAGCATGCGAGATAAAAAACGAGCATTTCACCCCGGTTAGGCATCAGGGTTGCGACCCGATCACTTTTGTGTAATCCCATTGTGATCAACCCCTTGGCCAGAGCATCAATATCCTTCTGCAACCCCCTCCAAGTCCATTCTCGACTTCCTGAAACTAATGCCTTTGTATCCGGCCTGCTATTCAGGGGCAGAGATAGCAGATCCCCCAAGTTCACAGGCCTCGACAATCGGGGGCCGAAAATTGGCACAATTCAATCTCCAAAAAAATAACCTTAAATAATCTAAGAAGCTGGAAGGAACTGAATAAAGAATAGACTCTATGGAAGTTCCAACGCTTTAAGAACTAACTTTGAGCAATGAAAGAATTTGAATTATTGCAACTTCAACGAAAAGGCTACCGGGACCTTGCCTAAAGCAGCTACCATTTTTAGCAATAAAAACGCAAAGAGGGTTTATCTCTTATCAAGAAAATTTGAATTGAGCTGACTAGACTACAAAACCCATTAAATCACTGGCCAACTCATTGTGGAGCTTTCAGTATCAGATGTTGGCATTTATAGAGTCGCGTTTGATCAGTCCCTGGTCCGCATATATTTCATAATCAGGTCCGCTGTCTCTTCGACGGTATCCACGATATGAAATAAATCCAGGTCACTGGCATCAATACAATTTCGTTCAAGTACTGTATCTACCAACCAATTGTAGAGTCCTGCCCAATAGCGCTTACCCACAAGCACGATGGGGAAGCGACGGACCTTTTGTGTCTGCACCAATGTCAGCGCTTCAAACAGTTCATCCAGCGTTCCGTAGCCACCAGGCAAGCCCACAAAGCCTACTGCGTGCTTAACAAACATAAATTTACGAACAAAGAAATAACGAAAATTTAAACTGATATCCTGGTATGGATTCGCCGCCTGCTCGAAAGGCAGCTCTATGTTTAACCCAATGGAGGTGCCTGGCTGATCGAAGGCTCCTCTATTACAGGCTTCCATAAGGCCGGGCCCTCCACCTGTAATCACGGGCACCCCCTCCGCAGCCAACAGCTCTCCCAGCTTTACCCCCTGTTGATATTCAGGGCTATCCTCGGTAAACCTCGCCCCTCCAAAAACTGTTACTGCTCCACTGAGCGCTACCAGGCGCTCTATTCCATCAACCAACTCGGACTGAATTCGCAGAACCCGCCATGCCTCTGGCATTTTCACATCTAACATTATTTTTTTCCCTCGTTGTCAGATCTTTCAACGATTACTCTCATTACTTGTTTTCATAAACAATGTAGCAGCTTATGAAGAGGCGGGTGTTAGGATTGCGTGAAGCTTAATTCTGTATATAATCCCAGCAACTGTATATAAATACAGAAAAGCTAGGTAAATCTATGACCAATCTCACCGCACGCCAGGCTCAGGTATTAGAGCTCATCAAAGCCTATCTCGATGATACTGGCTACCCTCCCACTCGAGCGGAAATCGCTCAGGAACTGGGGTTCCGCTCACCAAATGCAGCAGAAGAGCACCTGAAAGCACTGGCGCGAAAAGGGGCCATTGAGATGGTTGCCGGCGCCTCACGTGGAATTCGTATCCCCGATCACCAGTCGGGGCTTCCCATTATCGGGCGTGTAGCCGCAGGCAACCCAATTCTTGCTACAGAGCATATTGAGGATTACTGCGACCTTCCTGCCAGCTTCTTTCACCCCCTGCAGACTTCCTATTGCGGGTTCATGGAATGAGTATGCGCGATGCGGGGATTCTGGATGGGGATTTGCTTGCAGTACAGAAAACTGAGCAAGTCAGGAATGGACAGATTGTCGTAGCGAGAATTGACGAGGAAGTAACTGTTAAGCGTTTCCGCCGTAAAGGTAATCAAGCGACTGTTCAACTGCTGCCAGAGAATGAAGACTTTGAAACTATCCAGGTGGATATGCGGGATAAGAACTTTGTGATCGAAGGCTTGGCAGTAGGCGTCATTCGTCAAACACCATAACCTGTATTTATCTCAAAGCTAAAACAACAACAGCGGCCAATGGCCGCTGTTGAATCATATCTCTGTTAACCATTCAATCAATGGATAGTATGGCTAACCGGCATCGACTCATCTTCTTCTTCAAAGTAACCAGGCTCCAGATCATCCAAATTCTGTACAGTTTCTATACCTGCTTCCAGCATTGCACGCGCAACAGCCACTTTGTGTTTTCTCAGGAATTGTAGACTCTCAGCTGAGAAATGAATACTCACCAGAGGGTCCTCCTTGTGACCAGCACGACGCAATGCCACATCGCCATTGGCCAGCTCAATAATTTCGAAAGTTTCGGAGGACATTCGCTTTTCCTTCACTGCACATCAGTTTGCGCACAGTGTACCACAGGCAAATTAGAAGTATCAGGGGCCTAAAAGCTGAGAAACATGGTACGAAAGTACCTGCGACTAACACTCTTCCAGATTGGCCCGCTGCCTACGAATCAACTCAACCATAGATTTATGCCATTGCGTGAGCCCTTGAACGGTAATTGTTACCGGTTCCCGACCAACATTATGTATCGGTATCAAATTGGGCGCTTCGCGCTTAACCTCAGTATTTGACGGCAATGACAATAGCAAAGTCCAGGCTTGCAGCAGCTGATTTAGCCAACTATCGGGCTGCTCATTCAATTGCTGTAACTCTTTCACCTCATTACTGGCCCTGCCCTGAGTCTCAAGGCTGTCAGCTATCATCTGAAGGGACTCCGGCTCAAAACCCAGCTGCAGCTGATGCGAAAGCTCAACAAGAAAAGCTCTGTATGCTTTCCAGAGCTGCAACACAACCGCCTCCTCAAGTGCGGCACTTTGCAGCGGTGACACATCACTGGTCAGCTGCAGTAACAGCTGGGCTTTGCGCAGAGCCGAGGCAACCTGCCCTGTAAAAGGATTACTCATTTACTTTTTGCAGCTATTTTTTTACGCACTGGCTTGCGCTTCGCTGTGGTAGCCTTACTGCCGGCCTCAACCTGCCAATTACCATCGCGGTAGAAGGCTCGCCACCCCGTTGCCTTGCCCTCCTCCTCAGACTGTACATACTGCTCTTGGGTCTTGCGGCTAAAACGAATTACTGTATCCCGTCCCTGATCATCCTCAACAGGAGCAGAGAACAGAAAAGTGTATTTAGGATCAATCTCACTCTTATGCGGGAGCAACTCCCTCACCAGTGGTGCGCGAGTTTCACGATTTTTAGGGAACTGGCTGGCAGCAAGGAACAAACCCGAAGCCCCATCACGCAGGATATAGTGATCCTCCACTTTTAAGCAGGCCAACTCTGGCATAGATACCGGATCCATTTTCGGGGGAGCCGGTTGGCCATTTTTCAAAAGCTTACGGGTATTCTTACAAGCTTCATTGGTACAACCGAAGTATTTTCCAAAGCGACCGGACTTTAGCTGCATATCACTGCCGCATTTATCACACTCGATAATTGGGCCATCATAACCCTTGATTTTGAAAGTTCCCTGCTCCACTTCATAGCCACTGCAATCCGGATTGTTACCACAGATATGCAGCTTGCGGTGTTCATCGACAAGGTAACTATCCATCGCTGTACCACATATGGCACAACGGCGCTTCTCACGCAGCAGCCGGGATTCTGCTTCTTCATCTTTATCTGCATCCACCGCTTCATCACCAGAAACCAGATTCATGGTATTGGTGCAACGCTCCTTGGGTGGTAAAGCATAACCGGAGCACCCCAGGAAAACTCCTGTGGAGCCGGTTCGAATCTGCATATGGCGGCCGCACTTTGAGCACTCAATGTCCGTATCTGTCGGGGTATTGCGGCGCATGCCCTCGTCAGTTGACTGTGCCTTCTCAAGGCGCGAGGAAAAGTCCTGATAAAACTCATCAAGTAACTGTTTCCAACCCTTATCTCCATCGGCCACCGCATCCAAGGATTCCTCAAGATTCGCGGTAAACCCATAATCCATCAGGTTCTTGAAGCTCTCACTAAGGCGATCGGTAACGATATCGCCCATTTTTTCTGCATAAAAGCGACGGTTCTCCAACCGTACATATCCGCGATCCTGGATGGTGGAGATAATCGAAGCATACGTAGAGGGGCGGCCAATACCACGTTTTTCCAGCTCTTTTACCAGGGCTGCTTCGCTGAAACGGGCTGGGGGCTTGGTGAAGTGCTGTTTCGGGTCCAGCTTTTCCAAAGCCAACTTATCCCCGACCTTCACATCCGGCAACACAAGGTCTTCGTCTTTTTTGCCAGCGGGAGGAGCCACTTTAAGGAAGCCATCAAAGCGAATAACACGGCCTCGTGCGCGAAGCTCAAACTCCCCTGCTGTCACCACTATCGAGGTGGAGGTAAATTGAGCGGGTGTCATCTGGCAAGCAACAAACTGTTGCCAAATCAGGTTATAGAGTCGCTCCGCATCCCGTTCAGCTCCGGAAAGCATATTTGGCGCAATACGAACATCAGATGGACGAATTGCCTCGTGAGCTTCCTGGGCACCTTCCTTGCTGCTGTAGCTGTTCGGTGTGTCAGGAAGATACTTACCACCGTAATTTTCACCAATATATTCACGCGCCGATTCAACCGCCTCCTTACTGAGGTTGGTTGAATCAGTACGCATATAGGTGATGTGGCCGGCTTCATACAAGCGCTGGGCCAAGGTCATGGTCTTTTTGACACTAAAGCCCAGGCGATTACTCGCAGCCTGCTGCAGTGTCGAAGTAATAAAGGGAGCGCCAGGCTTGGAACTGGTTGGCTTATCATCACGACCACTGACTACAAACTCACTGGATTGCAGCTTCTGCGCAGCACTACTGGCATCAGTCTCGTTAGTGGGACGGAATACCTCGCCAGCCTGTTTTTTTACTTCAAGGCGCAGTTTGTTTGCTTTATGTGTCGCCGTATCTGCAAATAGGGTCCAATACTCTTCAGGAATAAATGCACGAATTTCACGTTCACGCTCAACTACCAAGCGCACAGCAACAGACTGTACGCGTCCAGCGGAGAGCCCCCGCGCTACCTTTTCCCAAAGCAGGGGCGACACCATATACCCAACTATACGATCGAGAAAGCGGCGAGCTTGCTGGGCATTAACCCGGTTGATATTTAAACGCCCAGGGTCTTTAAAAGCCTCCTGGATTGCCGACTTGGTAATCTCATTAAAAACTACACGTCGGTAGCGATCATCATTGCCGCCTATCGCCTCGCGCAAATGCCAGGCAATAGCCTCCCCTTCGCGATCCAAATCCGTCGCGAGGTAGATGTGGTCGGCACTCTCAGCAAGCTTCTGCAGCTCACTTACGACTTTTTCTTTGCCCGGTAGAATCTCATAGTGCGCCTGCCAACCGTGATCGGGATCGATGCCCATACGCTTGATAAGCTGCTCGCGGTTTTTCTTGCGCTTGTAAGCTTCCTTTGCCTCAGGGGAGAGCTTGCGAGTTTCAGCTGCACGCCGCGCACGCTCCTTCGCGTCTACGGGTTGCTTGTTACCCCCACCGGTTGGCAAATCGCGAATATGACCGACACTGGACTTCACAACGAAGTCCTTACCGAGGTATTTGTTGATCGTTTTCGCTTTGGCCGGTGATTCGACGATGACCAGTGATTTACCCATAAGCCTTTGATTTCAAATGAAAATTTTACTGCTATCCGAAGCCTTTCAGGTCCCTTCATCGGACCTGTGCTGCGCGAATATATAAGCCTCACTTCCTGCGGGGTCAAGCAAAGCTGACAATTTTCCGTACCAAGTCAGGATTAATTGCCCCTCAAAACCACTTGTGAGAGTGCCTTCCGACGCCAAATTTCGGCAGCCGTACCCCCCTTGAAGACCTAGTCTTCCGGGAGTTTTATCTGGCTCACTTTACGTATTGCTTCTTCTATATGGGGGGTGTATTCCGCCAAAGAGGTAGAGAGCTTTTCAAAGGCTTTATCACCTCCATTTTCACTCCACTGCACCCCCAATCCGATATCTGTAGCAATAACTGCATAGCTTCCGGAGGGTATCGCGTCGAGTAATTTGTGCAGATATTTCCATGCCGCCTTGGGTGCAGCACGACCATTACTCCAATCCCAACTCCCGGCAAAGTTCAGCTCATGCTCCACCCGCTGGCGCTGGAGGGTCCAACCAATTTGCAACCTCTTGCGGTCATTCCACCGGTAGTAATAAACCGCAGCAGTGCCTTTATCAAGCGCGGGGGAAGTGCCTGGATCTGCACTGTAATCCCCTTCTGCGCCGCTCGACCGCGCAGATCAGCCAAGCGGGAGTCACGTTGATTGGGTTTTAGCCACATCACCGGCCCCAATACCAGCGCGATGGCAAAGCCAATAATAATCACCGGCAACCACTGGGACATAACGGCTCCTTAGAGGTAGAAATAAATGACTATTGTGCGGTGCCTTGTGTGATCTATGTCAATCAGTTTTTTTACGGTAGACTGAAAATGTCTGTCGAAAAGTGCACCCAAAGAGCACGTATAAGGGACAGGAGTAAAAATTATGGCGAAATACCAACAAATTTTGGTTGGACTGGACCTCTCGGAGGAATCCTCCCAAGTACTGGATAAGGCCGCCGCACTGGCCGGAGCATTTGGAGCTGAGCTCAGTTTGGTTCATGCCATTGAGCCGCTGACTTTTGCCTATGGCGGGGATATCCCCATGGACCTGTCTGAAGTTCAGGACCAACTTCAAAGCCAAGCCAAGGAACAGCTACAAAAAGCCGCACAACCGCTCAACATTCCCTCCGAAAGACAGCATGTGATCCTGGGACAACCCTCGACTGAAATTCACCGCCTAGCCAAAGACCTGGAAGCAGACTTGATTATTATCGGCAGCCACGGCCGCCATGGGCTAGCACTCTTACTTGGCTCAACCGCTAACGGGGTTTTGCATGGTGCCAAGTGCGATGTGCTGGCTGTAAGAGTGCATATAGATGACGAGTAATTAAATAATGGGCTGTATCAAAAACAGCCCATTCCCTCGCTTATTCTTCACCACCTTCAAGTTCAGACCAACGCTCAAAAGCAGCTTCCAGCTCCGATTGCTTCTCTGCGAGCAAGTTGAGGCGCGCCTGAACCAGGGTTTGCTCCTGTTGATAAAATTGAGGTTCGGCCACCTCCATCTCAATAGCGCTAATTTCATCTTCAAGCTGGTCAATCAGAGCGGGCAGGCTATCCAACTCCCGTTGTAATTTATAACTCAGCTTCTTTTTCTTTGCTGGCGCCTTTTCCCTTACTGCAGACTTCGAGTCGGTCTCTACTGGCTTTGTCTCTTGTTTATCTACTTTTGCATCCGCCGCAAAATTGCCTCCCTGACGAATAAAATCTCCATAGCCACCCACATATTCACAAATTCGCCCATCACCTTCAAAAGCCAGGCAGGAATTCACCACATTATCCAGGAAAGCACGATCATGGCTCACCAGTAACACGGTACCACTGAACTCCAGCAACAACTTCTCCAGCAGCTCCAGGGTTTCTACATCCAAATCATTGGTAGGCTCATCAAGTACCAAGATATTGGCAGGCTGACTAAACAATTTTGCAAGAAGGGCTCGATTACGCTCTCCTCCACTTAAAGCGCCAACCTTTGTTCTGGCCTTAACTCCACTAAAGAGAAAATCCGACAAATAGGACATAACGTGACGACTTTTGCCGCCAACAGTTACGGAGTCCCGCCCCTCAGCAATGTTATCCAATACCGTAAGTTCAGGGTTGAGCTGATCACGGCGCTGATCAAAGTAAGCCACCTGCTGCTTGGTACCCAGGCGTACATGACCGGATTGCGGTTTCAAATCCCCTAGCAACACGCGAATCAAGGTACTCTTGCCGACACCATTGGGGCCGATCAAGCCGACTTTATCACCCCTCAACAGGGTGAAGGAGAGATCCTGAATCAGGGAGGGCTCACCTGGGTAAGCAAAGGAAACATCGGTTAACTCCGCCACCAGCTTGCCGGACAGCTCCCCACTATCCAGGGACATCCGGGCAATACCCTGCTGGCTCCGGCGCGCCTCTCGTTGACGCCTCAGTGCTTGCAGAGCACGGACACGCCCCTCATTACGGGTTCGACGCGCCTTGATACCCTGGCGAATCCAAGCTTCCTCTTGAGCAAGCTTCTTGTCGAACAGGGCATCGTTTCTCGCTTCCTCTTCCAGGAGCTTCTCCTTTTCTTCCTGGTATCGCTCAAACTGACAGCGAAATACACGAAGGTGACCACGGTCCAGATCCCATACTGCACTGGAAAGCCTCTGCGCCAGCGCCCGATCATGGCTGACGAAAAGCAGGGCGCCTCGATAGTTGGCCAGGAATCCTTCAAGCCACTCCACCGCAGCAATATCCAGATGGTTAGTGGGTTCATCCAAAATCAGTAAATCGGGTTCAGTCACCAGTGCTCGGGCCAGGGCTGCACGACGCTGCCACCCCCCGAGAGGTCTGCTACCCGCTCATCTGCTGAAAGGCCCAAACGATCCAGGACACTGTCAATACGTGGTAATAGGTCCCATCCGTGGCCAGCTTCTATGCGCCCTTGCAATTCAGCAGTGGGGGTATCACGATAATCAGCCAACACTGTACCTATTTCACCCAACCCCTTAGCAACATAGCTGTAAACGGAGTCAGTACAGCCCACCGGCAACTCCTGCTCCAATGTCGCCATTACCATACCACTGGCCCGGACGATTTCTCCGCCATCAGGGTCCACCTGCCCCGCTATCAATCGTAACAGGCTAGACTTTCCCTCCCCATTTCGGCCCACTAAACAAATGCGATCACCTCGCTCAATTTTTGCACTGACGTTGTCGGCAAGTACTTGGGTCCCATAGCGGAGACTAACCCCATCCAAAAGAAGCAACATAATTAGGCACTACAATTAACAAACCCGGAAAATGGATCCGCAAGATGAAATACGCGAAACTGTTATTACGGGTCCTGTGGAAAATCCGCTATTTTACGCTTTTTTACCGAGCCGTCTCGCAAACTTGCAAGGGCGCAAATTTTAACAGGGTAACTTTGATGACAGCCGACACAAAGCAATTGACCCTACTCATCTCACTTTTACTTGTTTGGAGCTGCCTTGCTATTCCAGTATCTGCTTTGACCGAAGTCCGTGAACAGGGGCGGGAGAAGGGATCAACTGAGCTACCGGTGGTCATTGCCAACCAGCGTGAGAAGCTGCGTAGCGCCCGGCTTGCGATCAAGCACAACAACCAGCATCAGCTACGAGAGTTGAAAAACCAACTAAAAAACTATCCGCTGGCTCCGTATCTTGAATATTGGGCCATCAGCAGAAAGTTACGCCAACTGCCCTTAAAAGAAATTGACCAATTTCTGACCGAAAATGAAAGCAGCGCTATAGGTGACTGGATGCGGGTCAGGCTACTTAAAGAGCTTGGCAAACAACGCAAATTTGACACTTTCTTAAACTACTACGAACCTGAGAAAAATAATCGCGCCAGTCTGCGCTGTTATTACGCCGATGCTCTAAGCCGTAACGGCAGCAAGGAAGAGGCCTACCGTCTTGTAGGAGAACTTTGGCTGGTTGGGCACTCCCAAGCTAAGGAGTGTGACCCAGTCTTTACCCGCTGGATACGAGATGGAGGCCTCACTCAGGATATGGCCTGGAAACGCCACCTACTCGCGATTAAAGAGGGGAACTTGCCGCTTGCAGCCTATATCTCCAGGAAGATGGAGGATTCCTATAGCCGCAAAGCAGCGCTATTACGCGAAGTGCACAAGTCCCCCAAACAATTGCTCAACTATTCCAAATTTCTAGGCAACCCAAAGCAAAATAAAGATATTATCCTGCACGGTTTACTCAGGTTGGCCCGCAAAGATGCAGCAAGCGCTGAACAAGCTTGGCAGCGCTACAGTGCCAGCCTTCTGTTCAGTGATGCGGAACAGAATGACATGCTCCGTCACTTGGCGCGTCAATATGCACGTCAAGAGGATATGCCCGGCCTGTTACGCCTGACAAAAAGACACACGATCAACGATAATCGCTCTATCGAGTGGCTAGCGCGGCAGTCGCTACGGGAGCTGGACTGGGAACAAGTCGCATTCTGGATCGACAGACTACCTCAAGAAACTCAACAGCATGACCGCTGGCTCTACTGGAAAGCCCGCTCATTGGATGAGCTCTATGGCAAAGAGCGATCAGAGGCTTCCTCAGTCCTATACCGCAAAGCCGCGCGGGAACGCAGCTATTATGGTTTTCTCGCCGCCGATGCTCTGGGACAGAATTACAGCTTCGTTCACCGTCCCGCCCCAATCACACCAGTGCAAGTAAAAGAGATGGCTAATCGCCCCGGCCTACAGCGTGCCCGCGAGTTACAAGCTATTGGTGAACTCTTTCACGCGCGCAGGGAGTGGAGTTATGCCACTAGAGCCATGAGTCATGAAGAGCTACTTGCAGCCGGCAAGGTCGCCAGTGCCTGGGGCTGGTATCACAAATCCATACAGTCAGTACTCGCGGCCGACTACTTAGATGACCTGGAATTGCGCTTCCCCCTGGCCTTTGCGGATATAGTGCGCGATGTCAGTGCCCAGATTGGTCAACAAAGCACGCCACTTGAGCCTTACATGATCTATGCAGTTGCACGCCAGGAGAGCCATTTTAGCCACGATGCAAAATCCAATTCCGGCGCCCTGGGACTAATGCAGTTACTCCCCTCCACCGCCCGTGCCACAGCACGGCGTGCCGGAGTGCGTTACCGTCGCAGTTGGGATTTACTGAGCCCCAGTACCAATATTGCTTTGGGTAGTTTTTACCTGAGCACCTTGCTCAACCGATTTGATAATAATCGATTTCTCGCTGCCGCTGCCTATAATGCGGGACCAACCCGGGTAGCGAAATGGCTGAAAGAAACCCGCAAACGCCTGCCTCACGATGTCTGGATTGAAACTATCCCCTACAGTGAAACGCGCAACTACGTACAAAATGTACTGGCTTATACGGTAATTTACGCTTATCGCAGCGGTACCAAATTGCAACTACTCAGGGAGAACGAGTCCCGGACCAAACTCTGATTAAATTAAGCGTTGCGCTAGCCACTCATCCAGTTGAGACTGGCTGAATGGCCAAGCGCGTACATCATCAGGGTTGCCAAGGCCAACGACTGGAATTGACAAACGAAATCGCTCAAAGAGTTCATCATCATCGGCGATATCAACCTCCTTCAGTCGCAACCCATACTGTTTAAGCAAAGGCCAAATTTCCAACTTGGCCTTTTCGCACAAGGTGCAACCAAGGGTGGTATAAAGCATCAACTCAGCAGATGCACTCATCAGATAACCCCCTGGGTATTCGCCCAATAATAAGCAGCCGCACTCGCTACCGATAATAAAATCAGGCCCAAAAATCGAATACCTGGCCTGCGATCGGTCTCATTACTTATGGGAATATCTTGCAGTTCACCGCCCGGAGTAACAAAAGAGGGCTGGGTAACATCTACAGCCTCCGAACCGCCAGAGGGCATTGCAACAGGCTTCATGATCTCCATTTCCGGGAGGGCCGGACGCACTGCAGTCCGATCAATATCATCTGTGGGCCCTACTACAGAAAAACTGAGGGTATCAAAGCGCAGATCATCGCCTCTGCGCACACGACACTCTGTGATTCTTCGGTTGTTAACATAAGTCCCATTCGCCGAACCAAGGTCGACAACAAACAGTAACCCCTCCCGCACTTCCAAACGAGCGTGGCGACGTGATAAATGGGATAGTGAAAAGGCGATATCGCACTCATCCGAGCGGCCAATAACCGAGCTGTCTTTCACCGGGAAAACCTTACCGGCAATAGCTCGGTGATTCGCCCGCAATGCCCAGGCCACATTTTTAGCCCCAGCAGATTTAAGCTTAGTCACTTTGGGGTCAATAATTTTAAGTATACGGGTACCAACTGTGATTTGATCATCAAGTTTTAACCGGCAAGCAGCCTCTATAGGTTTGCCGTTGACCAGAACCCGGGAGCCTCCAGAAGTGTTGCCGAGAGTTAATTGCTCTCCCTTTACTACGATTTTCAAGTGCAGCTTCGCTACGGAGTCGTCAGCAATAGAAAAGTCACAGCCTTGATCACGTCCTACAGTTACTCCAGGTGAAACCAGCCAAACACTCTGGCTCGGGTCTTTTACATCACAAAGTTTGAGCATTGTTATCGCTCCTCAGCCCGAAATAGACATTAAAAAATAGGCGCTATCCCAGTAAAATTGCTTTAAAACGAGGCACTGTAAGCAACTGTAATAAGCCCTTTTTAGAGTTGCTAATGATTTTAACATGGGCGATATCATTAGCGTGTGATTGGGTTTGCAGCTTACTGCGGCACAAAAGTCTAGTATTCAGCCAATACAGGGATGACCATTGTCGCTGTCACAGGTGTGGTTATTTAAAGTACACTTGCAGCATCATATGAAAGAGATAGTCGGCCTTAGAGCTGGCCATCACCATCGATCGAATTGAGAATACATTACAGGTAGTTGCACGCCAGTGAGTGAAGCCAAAGTACGCGAAGTATCGCGGCAAAGCGAAGTAGTTCAGCGCACACCAGGCACTATACGTAGTGCAGGCTCCACCCATCCTGGCTACCGGCGTGAACAGAATGAAGATGCCTACTGGGCAGATGAGCAGAAAGGCATTTGGGTTGTTGCTGATGGCCTCGGCGGCCATCATGCTGGAGAGCTTGCCAGTAAAACTGTCGTAGAGGAAATTGCCCAGTCCGCATCTACCGACCGCCACTACGAACGAGCGTTGCAGAAAGCCCACGCCCTACTCCTAGGCGACGAACATAGTACCGCCAATATGGGATCGACTGCTGTTGTTCTCGCCGAGGAAGGAGATTACTTTCATATTTACTGGGTAGGCGATAGTCGCGCCTATTTATGGACGCCAAATGAGCAAAATGGTGAGTTCAGCCAGTTAACCAGTGACCACTCCTATGTCCAGATGCTCATGGACTCAGGCGCAATAAATTCTGAAGAAGCAGCTAATCATCCTAACCGCCATGTAATCACACGATGTATCGGTGGCAGTACTAACCCCAAATTAGAAGTAGATCGAGTTTCCTATCGCTGGGCCGCGGGTCAAAAACTACTCCTCTGCAGCGATGGCCTGAGCTCGGAAGTGGCAAATGAGAAGATTACACGAATCATCGCAGAGAATACCGATAATCAACGGATAGTAGATCTTCTTATCAGCGCCGCCCTTGACGCTGGTGGCAAAGACAACATAACCGTACAAATTATAGACGCCCCTCCCCAAGCCCCCACTTTCATAACGAACCCCAACATTCTCCCAGAGGATTTCGACCAAGCCCGTGAAGTGGAGGCAAACAAGAAAAAAATCTGGCAAATTCTGTCAGTCTTACTTATTGCTGCGGGAACCATTGTTACCCTGGCAATTGGGCTTCCCCACCTGATGTGACTGAGCAGCAGCACATAATGGAAGCCATTAATGGCGGCAACTCGCCGCTGCAAATACCTGGCTATCGAATCGTCAGAAAAATAAATCAGGGCGGTATGTCCACAGTGTATTTGGCGATCCAACGTAGCGTAGGACGCCAGGTGGCCCTGAAGGTTATGTCACCGGTTTTGAATGCCGACCCCATTTTTAGCGAGCGCTTTCAGCGAGAAGCCAACATTGTCGGGCAACTGTCTCACCCCAATATTGTTGGCATTCACGATATCGGCCGCTATCGCAGTCTCAACTATATCGCCATGGACTATATGCCAGGCGGTTCAGTATCCGAACGACTTGCAAAAGGTCCACTGGATCCGCTGGAGGCCCTAAATGTCGTGCGACAGATCGCTATGGCATTAGACCACTCCCATAGCAAAGGCTACGTGCATCGGGATCTCAAGCCAGAGAATATCCTGTTTCGGGAGGACGGCTCTGCAGTACTGAGCGATTTCGGAGTAGCACGAGCTGTGGCTCACACCACTCGTATGACCAATAGCGGCATGGTGGTGGGAACACCCTATTATATGAGCCCAGAGCAGGCCCGCGGTGCTGCTATCGACGGCCGTGCAGACTTGTACAGTCTCGGTATAGTTTTTTACGAAATGTTAACCGGTGCAGTACCTTACCAAGCTGAAGAAGCCGTGGCCATTGCTATCAAGCACCTCACCGACCCTATTCCCAAATTGCCGGCGCGCCACGCGCTGTACCAACCGTTAATTGAACAATTCCTCGCTAAAGACCCCAGTAGACGATTTCAACGCGGGTTGGATGTGGCAGATGCCTCAGACCAATTGGTTGCTACGCTTGCTGGCAAACCAGGCCACCAAATTAGCCAATTGAATAATGCTTCCCTCGGCGTATCCAGCCTGGCTCGCGCCCTGCTACTCACTTTATTCAGCAGCCTCGGTGATCGTTTAACCAGCCTATTGCAAACGAAATCAGATCCAGAGAGTACAAACCCAGGGCGCACAGAGCAGGATACTCTGGTACGCCTACGTCAGCTACTCAGTGAACCTAGCAGGCATAGACGCCCCTGGCTTATGAGCGGAGTCCTCACTGCTTCCCTGATTATCTTTTTGGGTATTTTCAGTCTGATCAGCGCTAATACCCATTGGCGAACTGGGTTGCCATTTTTAGATGGGGCCGGCGATTTCTCAGCCAATCTCCTCGGAATCAATACTCTCGGAGACCAAAACACTAGCTTCGCCGAAAACGACACTGCCGAATCGGCAAGGGGGATCATCCTGCCTACCGATTCACCCTCCCCGTCAGCAAGCTTTAGCCAGGAGCCGCACGGAACAAATCAAGTTTCGAAAACCTCCACGTCAGAGGCTTCCAGTGCATTAATTTTACCTGAGGGACCAGAAAACACTTTTACTGAAGAAGTACCACGCGAAAAACAAAACCCAAAATCTTTCGCTCTTAATGTCAATACAATTCCCACGGATACGCGTATTCGTATCATGAACATTGCTCCGCGCTATGAGCCGGGAATTCAGCTGGAACCAGGAAGATATGACCTGGAAATAAGTAAAAAAGGATTTACCAGGGTTCGCCGCTGGATCGAAATTGAGGATCGGGATATTGCACTATCGATAAAACTCAATAAAGCCTACTTTGCTGGCAAAAAAATTCGCTCCAATTTATCTTCAGGGGCCAGGGCCCCAAAATGGTGGTTGTAGGCGCAGGCAGCTTTACTATGGGCAGCAATCGATATAGTTTCAGTAGCCCTGCTCACCAAGTGAAAATTGAAAAAGCATTTGCCATATCCACTCATGAAATTACCTTCGACGAGTATGATCGCTTTGCGCTTGCCACCGGTAACGCCCAACCAAATGATACTGGCTGGGGTCGCAAAGGCAGGCCGGTTATCAATGTGAGTTGGCAAGATGCCCAGAGATATGTCGAATGGCTATCCAGGGAGACAGGACTTAAATACCGGTTAGCCTCCGAAGCTGAATGGGAGTATGCAGCAAGAGGTAACAGCACTCAGCCACTCTGGTGGGGGAGCAGTGATGCACGCGGTAAGGCTAATTGTCGACGTGGTTGCAATAGCGAATTCAATAACCTGTTTAGTGCGAAAACAGGGCCAACAGGCCACTACCAGGCCAATCCATTTGGATTATTTGACACGGCAGGCAATGTTGCAGAATGGGTTCAGGACTGTTACCAACCTGGCTACGATATAAATCAGAACAGCGCCCGCCCACTGGAAATGGCCAATTGCAAGCTACGCAGTGTTCGCGGGGGATCAATGCGTGATCCGGCAAACAAAATTGGAGCAGATTACCGCAAGGGGCTTAATGACCACAGCCGCAACAAAGATGTTGGCATTCGAGTGGTAATGGAACTCAACTGAATAAATACCCTAAGAAATAAAAAAGCCCGAGTGATTTTCTCTCTCGGGCTTTAAGTAAAATTAGACCTTCACTGGCCACCTGCTACTGGTGTGCAGACCGAATCTCCCACACATTATGAATCTTCGGATTTCTTTGGAAATCCTTATCCAGCAACTGCAGGCACTTAACAGAAAAGTCCCTGATTACATCCTCATCCATCCTAAAACTGCGCAGGTTATTAGAAAAAACCAAGGTTCCCCCCGGTGCCAGTAAAGCCATACATTGGCGTACCAGCTTCCCGTGGTCGCGCTGGACATCCAATACTCCACGCATCTTGGCAGAATTAGAGAAACTCGGGGGGTCAAGGAAGATAAGGTCGTAGTGTCCTTTACGATTTTGCTGTGCTGACATCAGCCACTGCAAGCAGTCCGCCTCTACCAGTTGGTGTTTGTAGGGGTCCATATTATTCGCACGGAAATTACGCGCAGCCCAGGCTTGATATGTTCTAGACATATCCACACTAGTACTCTGCACACAGCCCCCCTGGCTGCCTGTACAGTCGCACTGGCGGTGTAGCAGAACAAATTTAAAAACTTCTTACCAGAGGCTAGTTCACGCAGATACTTGCGCACAGGACGATGATCGAGGAACAGCCCAGTATCGAGATAGCTCCACAAGTCGACTTCAAACTCTGCACCATACTCTCGCACCCACAGAGTAGTTCCCGCTTTTGCCTGCTTCTGGTACTGGCCACCTCCCTTTTGTCCACTCTTGTGACTATGGCGACGTCTCTCTTTGATACTGATATTTGCACGGGGCAACTCCAGAACACACTGAACAGCTCGAAGCAAATCACGCAGTCGATTACGGGCTTTTCCTTCATCAATACTGGCCGGAGGGCGATACTCCTGAAGGTGCGCATACAGAGTTCCATCTATGGTTTTGTACAAATCCACCGCCGCTGAATACTCAGGTAAATCTGCATCGTAAAGGCGGTAGCAATCAACACCATTTCTGTTTGCCCATTTGCCGGTAGTTCGCAGATTTTTACGCAGGCGGTTGGCCACCATTTCAGCTTCGACGGACAGCTTACGCGCCCTGTCAGTCGCTTGGCCCGATTCACTCTGCTGGTGTACTTGGAATAGCAATAATTGGCTGGGGATACTGCCGTTATATAGCTGGTAATGTTTATGAGAACGCAACCCGGTGGAGTAGCCCAATTCGGGATTACCAGTGAAAACACCAACCTGCCAACCGGCAAATTCCGACTTTAGTTGGCGGCCCAGCTCCGCATAAGTTTCGCGCAGGGCCTCTTGCTCACCCAGGCGCTCGCCATAGGGCGGGTTGGTCAGCACCAAACCGGGTTTAACCTCTCGATGGCTTGGCACCTTAAAGGATCCTACAGGGCGACAGCTAACCCTAACCTGGCGCTCAAGGCCCGCCCGGTCGATGTTAGCTTCGGCAGCAAATAGCACCTTCGCATCCGCATCATAGCCACGAATCTCCGGCAGTTTCTTTTCCATGCCTGCGGCGCGGCGCTGTAGTGCTTCCTCCCGCAGGTTATTCCAGATATCACTTTGATGATTGAGCCAACGCTCAAAACCAAAGCTCTCTCGAAAGAGCCCTGGAGCGATATCTGCCGCAATCATGGCTGCCTCAATCAGAATGGTGCCAGAACCACACATTGGATCCAGCAGCGCTCCCCCATCAGCTGCGATCTGAGGCCATCGAGAACGCAAAAGCAACGCCGCAGCCAGGTTTTCCTTCAAGGGTGCCGCGCCAATATGGGTTCTATAACCTCTTTTGTGCAAGCTATCACCACTGAGATCGACAGCAATATCTAACCTGTCGCGGTTGAGACGTAAAGCCACCGTGAGATCTGGATGATGTTTATCAATTGTTGGTCTGGCACCAGTCTGGTTACGCAGGCGATCGACAATGGCATCCTTGGTCTTTTGTGCGCCAAACTGGCTATTGCGAATCTCACGGTTTGTCCCCGAAAACTGCAGCCAAAGCTTGCCAGACGGCCGGATATGTTGTTCCCAGGGCTGTGCAGCAACGGCCCGATACAAGTCATCTGCACTGCTGATACGAACTTGCTCCAGTTGCAACAAAATACGATTCGCCAGGCGACTCCAGAGGCAACAACGATAGGCTACCTCAAGAGAGCCAGAGAAATGCACTGCCGCAGGCTGCTCCCGCCTGATATCAGCACCTAGAGTGCGCAATTCCTCGACAAGTAAGCTCTCCAAGCCTTTGGGACAAGTCGCAGTAAACTGAAATTCTTCCATATGAGGGTCTGTCAAAACTATTACTCAATTAACCCCTGCAAAATGGGGGATTTCGCACCTGTAGGTGCCAATTTGAAAAAGAGGTTGCGCAGCCATCAGAAAATTGGGGTCACCTTCCTCTCAGCTATTTAAAATCGCCACCTTTCTGGCGCGATTATCCCATTTTGGCTCGGCTCCGCCTACGCCAGGCTCCTCCTGGAACACAGTGTCCATTTAGTCATATGATTTTTTATGCCCAAATTAATACCACTCACAGGTTACTGAGTCAGATTTTCCGATCGCCCCACCTTCACAGTATTCTTGGAATGTGGAGGAGTGACAGGAATCGTACGTGGCTGCCCGAAGGAAAGATTCACTAGACTCAAAATATTGATGCAATAAAACTGTAACGAGCATCCATCACGCCGCGTAGCAATCCGAACATCTACAAGCAGAGGTGCCGTATTGATGAGACGCCAAAAACGCAATCACGCCGACAGGGCCTTCTACAAGGGTTATTTGGCCGCCCTAAACAATAAGTCCATTGACAGCTGCCCTTTTGTCGAAAGCGATCCCCATCAGGAATGGGTAAACGGCTGGCGTGAAGGGCGGGAAGACTACTGGAACGGCTTTGATAGGATTACAAAGGCGCAAAAATTGGAGATCTATGGCGCTATTTCCACCGATATTCAGTATCCCGATGGGTGGAGTACTATTTAGAACACATAACCTGAGCGTTTATCTACAAAACCAAGCCCAAAATAGATAGTGCGCCTCTATGCAGGCGCGCTAAACATTTGCTCACCACCCAGCTCAATCAGAATTTCTCAGGCTGGGCGCTTCGACCTCTAATCATCTTCCGAGCGACGGCGGCGCTCCAACGCAATAGCCTCCACTGCCTCACGAATCAGCCTAGGCCCACGGTAAATAAATCCGGTATATACCTGTACAGCTGTAGCCCCAGCGCGAATTTTCTCAGCAGCACTATCCCCATCGAAAATGCCACCAACACCAATAATTGGTATCTGCTTTTCCAAGGCCTCGGATAGCTGGGCAATCACCTGGGTGGAACGCTGCTGCAGTGGCTTGCCACTAAGTCCCCCTCCTCCGTACCATGCGGCAGATTGGAAACCAATGATTTATCGATAGTCGTATTGGTCGCGATTACACCGTCAATGCTGTATTCACACAGCGCTTCGGCAATCTGCGCAATGGCATCACCATCCATATCCGGAGCAATCTTCACAGCCACCGGCACATAGCGGTCACTCTTTTGAGCTAACTGCATCTGCTTGTCTTTGATACTTCCCAGTAACCGGTTGAGGCTGTCGCCAAACTGCAGGTCGCGCAGTCCCTTGGTATTGGGAGAGGATACATTGGCAGTAATGTAATCGGCATAGCGATAGACTTTCTCCATGCACAGACAGTAGTCATCTGCGGCCTTCTCCACCGGTGTATCGAAGTTCTTGCCCACATTGATACCCAGTACACCTTTGTAGCGGCGATGTTTTACACGCTCGATCAGGTAATCAACGCCAAGGTTATTGAACCCCATGCGATTAATAATGGCGTCAGCCTCTTCTACTCGGAACAATCGCGGTAGAGGGTTGCCGGGCTGTGGCCGCGGAGTCACAGTACCCACCTCTACAAAACCAAAGCCCAAAGCCCCCAATCCGTTGAAAGCCTGCGCATTCTTGTCCAGACCTGCGGCCAGTCCCACAGGGTTGGGCAGGGTCAACCCCATCAGCTCTACCGGATCGTGCGCTATCGGCTTCTTAAACAGGGACATTAAGCCGAGGCGCTCGGCGGCACCGATCGCATCCAATGAGAGGTGGTGGGCCCGCTCAGGGTCGAGCGCAAACAAAGCTTTACGCAGAGTCGAATACATACCTTTCCTTAAATAGGAGCCAGCCCCACCCACCAGATGGCAACAAGTGGAGCCATGTGTTTTAGCATACAAACGAGAGGCCACCCAAGGGTGGCCTCTCAGCAAGCCTGGCTAGCTTACTCTGCCAGATCTTCGCGATCAGCAGTGGCATGGGCGAGGTACATTAACTCGCGCAGGGCCACGGTGAACATCGCAAAGTCACTGACAGCGGAAGCCTTCAACTCGGCAATCATATTGTGCCAACGCTGAATAGCTGGCGCCATGATAGCGCTCCAGCGCGACATTGCACTATCTACATCCAATTTCTCATCGCCGGCCAAGCGCATAATGTTCACTGCCAGCGTCGAGAGTTGGCTATCCAGATCATCCATACTGGTTTCCCTGGCCTGTGCCTGCCAGAAACTATCCACCGGCAAATCCACGATCAGATTACCAAACCAGTGCAAATTCAACTCATCAGAGAGCCTGAAATAGACAGTGGCCACCTCTTCTACCGGTCTCTCGCTGGCGCGGGCCGATTCGGAAATACCGAGGGCTGAGTACAGATAAGTGGGTGATGCCGACAATAGCGCCAAAGATTCTGGTACCCCTGCTTCCAGCAGCTTCTGGTAACGCTGCTCCCATTCGGTGAGAGGGTCGCCGCTCAAGACTTTCGGCAAAGCCTTGATTACCCGCTGCACCGACTCCTGGAACAACTCGCAGTTTTGTGCCGGCTCCAGCTCACTGCGACGATTGCGCAGGAACCAGCGCGTAGCGCGTCGAACCCGACCGATCATTGAATTCAGCAGTTCAGTTTGCAGCTCAGCGGGCACTTTGTAATCCAGTTCCGCCAGCTGCTCCTGAAACTCCGGCATTTTGTAGACATCGCGGGCACTGACATAAGCTGCTGCAACATCATTTACATCTGCGCCGGTAGCCGTACTGATGCGGTTATAAAAGGTAATACCCATACTGTTGACCAGTTCGTTGGCCACCTGGGTGGATACTATCTGGCGCAAGAGTGGATGCTCGTAAACCTGCTCTTTATAGCGCTTAACCAGCTCTGCCGGGAAGGCGGACTCTACAGCTTCGCGCACGCGGGGGTTGTCGGTAATCTCTGCGCCTTGCAATTCCTCTTTGAGCTTCACCTTCACGTAGGAGATCAATACCGACAGTTCTGGCCTTGTTAGGGTCTGCCCTTTGTGCACGCGTTCAGAAATCTGTTCATTGTCAGGGATAAACTCCAATGCGCGATTCAGACGGCCATCATCCTCAAGCGTGTTAATCGTGCGGCGATATTCATCCAAGCGCATGGAAACCTGGTACTCAGCCACGCTCAAGGCTCGAGTCTGATCATAGTTATTGTGCAGCACAAGATCGCTCACAGAGTCAGTCATGCCATGCAGCAACTGGTTTCGCTGTTTGTCGGTCAGGTCTCCACTAGCCACAACCTTATCGAGCAGAATCTTGATATTCACTTCGTGGTCCGAGCAGTCCACGCCGGCAGCATTGTCAATAAAGTCGGTATTACAGCGACCACCATTAAGCGCAAATTCAATTCGCCCGCGTTGGGTCATACCCAAATTACCGCCCTCACCAAAGACCTTGGCACGCAGCTCAAGACCATTCACGCGCAAGTGGTCATTGGACTTGTCCCCAACTTCTGCATCTGATTCGGTAGCTGCTTTAACATAAGTGCCAATACCACCGTTCCAGATTAAATCTACCGGTGCTCGCAGCAGCGCACTAATCAACTCATTGGGTGTAAGTTGATCTTCTTTAATATCGAAGGCTTCCTTCATCTCCGGAGAAATCTTGATTGCCTTTACACGGCGCTCAAAGATACCGCCACCTTTTGAGATCAGGTCACGGTTATAATCGCGCCAACTTGAGCGCGGCAAATCAAATAAGCGCTTGCGCTCTTCAAAACTCGAGGCGGCATCCGGGCTTGGGTCAATAAAAATATGCATGTGGTTGAAAGCGGCTTTCAGGCGAATATGTTCAGACAGCAACATGCCATTACCGAACACATCCCCTCCCATATCACCGATTCCCACTACGGAAAAGTCCTCTCGCTGGACATCCACTCCCATTTCACGGAAGTGTCTCTGTACCGACACCCAGGCACCCCGGGCGGTGATTCCCATTTTCTTATGGTCATACCCCTGGCTACCACCTGAGGCAAAGGCATCGCCCAACCAAAAGCCATAATCCTCAGCGATGCTATTGGCAATATCAGAGAAAGTTGCAGTTCCCTTATCAGCAGCCACGACCAGGTAAGGATCATCCTCGTCTCGGCGCACCACCAGCTTAGGCGGCACTATCTCACCATCTTTCAGGTTATCGGTAATATCCAATAATCCACGGATAAATGTTTTGTAGCAGGCAATACCCTCTTCCATCAGAGCTTCGCGACTGCCGTCCGCCGGCGGACGACGCATCACAAAGCCTCCCTTCGCTCCGCTGGGCACAATCACTGCATTTTTTACTGCCTGGGCTTTAACCAGCCCTAGCACTTCTGTACGGAAATCTTCCAAGCGATCCGACCAGCGCAGGCCACCGCGTGCCACCTTACTGCCACGTAGATGCACCCCCTCTACCCTCGGCGAGTAGACAAAAATTTCAAATTCAGGACGTGGCTCCGGGATACCGGGAATATCCCGCGGGCTGAATTTAATTGAGATGTAATCTTTAGGCTCACCCTCTGCGTCAGTCTGGAAGAAGTTGGTACGCAAAGTCGCAAGTATCAGCTCCAGATAGCGGCGCAACACCAGGTCTTCATTCAGGTTTTCGACACTATCGAGATTGTCGTGAATCTTGCTAATCAAACGCTCAACCCGTGTCTGCTCCTGCTTGCCTGTGCTGAGTCGCGGATCAAACAGGGCACGGAAAAGAGCTACCAGGTTACGGGTGATTTCCACGTGGCTGGCAAGAGTCGCGGCAATATAACTCTGACTGGCACTGGATTTGGTCTGCTTGAGGTAGCGAGCGTAAGCTCTCAGCATGGATACTTCGCGCCAGTTCAAACGCGCGGCAAGTACCAGGCGATTAAAGGCATCACTCTCGGCGGTATGATTCCAAATAGCGGCAAAGGCGTCCTGGAATAAACCCCGGGATGCCTGTGCATCAATCTTGGTGGGCAAACCGAACTCCAGGTGGAATTCGTGCATCCATACATCGGTCCCACCACAGGGACGAATGGTATAGGGGAATTCACCAATTACCCTTAAGCCGAGGTTCTCCAACACAGGGATTACATCGGAAAGAGTGAGGCCGCTACCCCAGTTAAACACTTTAAAACGCAGGCTGCCCTGGGCCGCACCAACCGGCTGGTAAAAACTCATTGCCACCCGATTATTTTCACTGAGCCCTTGGATCGCAGCTACATCCTGTACGGCAATTCGCGGCTCAAAATCCTCGCGGTAGCCAGCGGGGAAGGCACGGCCAAAGATGCGGAAAAGACGATTGCCCTCTTCCTCACCGCTGCTGTCAATAAGTGATCTCTGAAATACATCTTCCCAGGAGCGGGTTATATCCACAATCTGCGCCTCCAACAGCGCCACATCTATATCTACAGGCTCATCGGGTGAAACACGGAAAACAAAGTGCACCCGGGCGAGAATCGACTCGGAGAAAAAGGTAGTGAAGTCTGAATCCTTGGCCTTGATCGCCTTGGCAATATGGGAGCAAATCAGTTCACGTACACTACTGCTGAACTGCTCCCGCGGTACATACACTGTTGCAGTGACAAATTTGCCGAATGGATCGCGACGCATAAACAAGCGGATATGCGCGCGTTCATTTAAGCTCAGCACCCCCATGACTACATCGAATAACTCCTGGGTACTGCCCTGGAACAATTCATCGCGGGGAAAAGTATCCAGAATCCTACGCAGTGCCTTACCGTCGTGACCATGACCGGAAAGACCACTGGACTCAATCATAGAAGCCATCTTGCGGCGTATAATCGGTATTTTCGCCGGGCTTTCAGTGTAAACCGGAGAGGTATAGAGCCCCATAAAGGCAGACTCTCCAATCACCTCACCTTCAGCGTTATAGCGTTTGACCATCACATAGTCAGAATAAGCACTGCGATGCACTCGGGATTTAACTGAGGACTTGGCAAAAGTTAAGTAGTTGGGGCCTTGATAAAAGCGCTGCTTACCTTCGCTAAACGCTGTCTCAGGCATGGGGGCTGCAGCTTCTTCCAACTTTTTGAAAATCCCCAGGCGGCGATCTTCCACCTCGCTGAGAATTTTCTTATCACCTACCTGGCTAAACTCATATTCCCGATACCCAAGAAACGTGAAGTTGCCATCTCGCATCCATTGCATGAAGGCACAAGCCTCCAGCAAATTAGTTTCATCTTCGGATAGCCCCGCACGCAACTGGCCCTCCATCGCACTACAGGTCTCGAGCATTGGCGCGTAATCATCGACCACCAGCTCTACATCGCCAAGTATATCCTTTAATGCCGACGACAAACTGGAGGCAAACTCTGTTGAGGTATCATGATTTACCTCAATATAAATCAGCGCCTCATTGAGCATCTTGGCGGGTTT
The DNA here is from genome assembly GCF_030012965.1 of Microbulbifer sp. MLAF003. Lineage (NCBI taxonomy): Bacteria > Pseudomonadati > Pseudomonadota > Gammaproteobacteria > Cellvibrionales > Microbulbiferaceae > Microbulbifer > Microbulbifer sp. MLAF003. The sequence goes on along the minus strand of NZ_CP120232.1, from coordinate 1,999,977 downwards.
GTGCTCTTTTCCTGAAACGTGCTCATAAGAGAGATCGAGAGATTCATCGCGGGGCGGAAGCAAGTGCTTCAATTTACCGCCGGCATTGCGCTCAAGATGCAAGACTGTGCTCTTGATCGAGTGAATAACCGTATTTCTTTGGTTGACCTCCATACGTACCGAGTCAACCAGAAATGGCATATCTCGTACAAGGATGCCAATCACCGTATGTGAACACTCCCAGCCATCATCCTCCAGACGCGGATTGAAGATACGCACCTTAGGTAAATCATCTGAGCGCTGCTGAATAAAGTTCCACCAGGAATAGATGCAACCGTAAACATCCACCAAGCGCCGGCCTTCCAGGTCCTCCAGTGGATACTGGTGCAGGAACTGCTGCGCAAAAGCCACAACAGGCTCCGCTTCACTCGCCAGCTTGTCACGAATCAGCTCACAAATTTGTGCCACCAATTCCTCACGGCTATCGGTAATCACCGTCGCCATATTCACGGGGAACCTCCCAATCTCATTTTTGTCACATCGAATCCAAAGACTGCAGATCCGAAAAGATAGTCATCTCATCCCTGTGTGCTGCAGGAGAGAGTCCTAAAAATTAAACTTTCACTTAGCCTTCGGGAAGGCACCAGAGCCTCCTCGAATTATGTCGCTTAACAAGTGTGTGCGTGCTCAGTGGTTGCCTCTTCATCTGATGCCGCTAAAATCGACGTGCCCCACCTTCTTGGCGGCGACTATATATAAAAGATGGTAGATAGCCACCCAAATCGACAGGGTAGGCGCAATCGCAAAAGAAGAGACGCTATGGAAGCAAACCGGAATTTCAGAGATCGCATTATCGCATTGGGCAACTGGCTGGAAGAGCAGATTATCGGTCAGGAGACACTGGTTAATCGCATATTGATTGCCTTGCTTGCGGATGGCCACCTGCTGGTTGAGGGCGCCCCAGGCCTCGCCAAAACCAAGGCGATTAAAACATTGGGTGAAGCTATTGAGGGAGACTTCCATCGCGTTCAATTTACGCCAGATCTGCTACCGGCAGATATTACCGGCACCGACATCTACAGGCCGGAAACCGGAGAGTTCCATTTTCAACCCGGACCGGTATTTCACAACCTGATCCTGGCCGATGAGATAAATCGCGCGCCGGCCAAAGTACAGTCGGCGCTGCTGGAGGCCATGGCCGAGCGACAGATCAGTGTAGGCCGCAAAACCTATCCGCTACCGCAATTATTTTTGGTGATGGCCACCCAAAACCCTATTGAGCAGGAGGGGACTTATCCTCTACCTGAAGCCCAATTGGACAGATTCCTGATGCAGGTGAATCTTGCCTACCCCAACGCAGAGGCGGAAGCAAAAATCCTGCGGCTGGCCAGATCCGAGGCTACTCTTGGCGAAAATCGCCCCTCAGATATTATTAACCAGGAGACAATTTTCCAGGCCCGCAACCAGATTCTGGAAATGCAGATGGTTGAAGCTGTGGAGACCTATACTGTCCAACTTGTCATTGCTACGCGCGAACCGGCGAAGTATGACAGCGAGCTGGCTTCATGGCTAGATTTTGGTGCCAGTCCGCGAGCAACAATTGCTCTCGACCGCTGTGCACGCGCACGAGCATGGCTCGCAGGCCGAGATTATGTTACACCCGATGATGTTATGGACGTGGCACCAGATATTCTTCGTCACCGCTTGCTGCTTAGCTTTGAGGCCGAGGCCGCTGGTATCACGACCGACCATGTCATCCAACGCCTTCTGCAGCAGGTACCGGCAATCTAATGCACGCGGCAACCTCCCCAACGGAATTCGACTTACGCGGGGCTTACCCAGAGGTGGGCTCACTTGTACAAATGCGATATGTTGCACGCCAGCTGCAATTATTCAAGCCGCGCCTTGTACGTAGCGACCAAGCAGGCAACCTGCTGACTCGCTACCGCGGACGCGGGATGAATTTTGAAGAGGTGCGAGACTATCAGGCTGGCGATGATGTCCGCTCTATCGACTGGCGTGTAACAGCCCGCACAGGAAAAACCCACACCAAGCTTTATCAGGAGGAGAGAGAAAGGCCCGTTATAATCCTTTTGGATCTGCGTTCGCCAATGTTTTTTGGCAGCCATCGAGCCTTCAAGTCTGTCGCTGCAAGTGGAATTGCCGCAGCACTAGGCTGGGCTGGGCTCCAGCACAGCGACCGCATTGGCGCCCTACTTTTTTCCGACCGCGAAATAGATACAGTCAGACCGCGACGCAGTCACCACGCAGTGCTGTCAATGATACATAGTACCGTGGCCAGAGCTGCAGAATTGTGCAGTCCTGTAGCGGAAAGCGGCAGCCAAACCATGAAAAACCTTCTGGAAGAGACTCGGCGTATCGCCCGCCCCGGTAGCGCTTTATTTCTGATTAGTGACTGCCATGATCTGGATGCCCACTGCTCTCAATCCCTATACCTACTATCGCGACATGCGGATTTACAAGTGATTCGGATTACCGATCCACTAGAGCTACATTTACCGACTCAATCACTCACGATATCCGATGGTCGCCAACGCACATTTCTGAATGCAGGCAACAAGCCCCTGCGCGATCATTTCGCAGAAAAGCAGGCGCAAATACGGACCGACGTCGAACAGCTTTGCCGCCGACACCGATTGCCATTGCTGGATTTTGATAACACCAAGCCCCTAGTGCCTGAGTTGATATCATTCTACGGCTCACGCCAACAAAATGGTTGGCATAAGAATAAAAGGCAGTAGCTGTGACGGATAAGGATGCAAATGTGTTTTTGGTGCTAGAACTCTATTTCGCAGGTGAGATGGCAAAGCCTTCGATGGGGGAAGCATGTTGAGAAAACAGCAACAAATGCAAAGTCCTTCACCGGAAGCCCAGGAGCTATTGGCGCAACTTTACGATATTCAGGAACCGACCCCCATCAGCTGGTGGCCACCGGCTCCCGGTTGGTGGATTCTCGCCACAATACTCTTGTTAAGCGTTTTGGGAATCACCCTGTTAGTCAGATACCAACGTAAAAAAGCGGCGCGCAATCGCTACCGTATTGAGGCTATTAAACTGCTGGAAGCTGTAGATAATACTCAGGCAACAGCTACCGCAGAAATTAATGAGATCCTCAAGCGTGTTGCCGTAACTACCTTTGGTAGATCTCATTGTGGAAACCTCACCGGTGATCAATGGCTGAGCTTCCTGGAGAAATCTGCAGCCCATAAGTGCCCTCCAGATGCACGCCAAGCTCTACTGGAGCAACTCTACCGTGGAGTTTCTGACCCTCGAAATAACCAGGCACTACGCGAATATGCAATCACCTGGGTGAAAATACACGGTCTGCAGTCCCACCAGCCCTCTGCATTAGTACACAAGGAGGCTGCCGGTGTTTGAATTCGCTTGGCCGTGGGTTTTCATTCTCATACCTTTGCCATTACTTGCCCGCTGGCTACTCCCCAGAGCCAAGCCTATCAGCAGCGCTTTAAAGGTTCCTTTTTACGCTGACCTATCCCAGCGCAGTGGCGGCGAGCAGCGCAACTACTTCGGCTTACTATTACTCATTGTGATTTGGCTGCTACTAATAAGTGCCGCCGCTCGACCCCGGTGGTACGGCGAGCCAATCACCCAGACCAGTAGCGCCCGTGATCTTTTAGTCGCAGTAGACATCTCCGGCAGCATGGAAACCCCGGATATGATGCTGGGCGGCCGGCCAGCGATGCGCATAAACGCCGTCAAACAGGTAGTTGGAGATTTTGTAGAACGCCGCCAGGGAGACCGGTTGGGACTAGTGTTGTTTGGTACTCGCGCTTACCTCCAGGCACCTCTCACTTACGACCGGGAAACCGTGGGCACATTATTGCGCGAAGCCCAGATTGGTTTTGCAGGCCAGGGCACTGCTATCGGGGATGCAATAGGTTTATCTGTAAAAAGGCTTACACAGCGCCCCGCGGATCAAAGAGTCCTCATACTCCTAACCGATGGTGCCAATACCGCAGGAGAGGTATCGCCACTAAAAGCGGCAGAGCTGGCACAACAGGCCGGGATTACTGTCTATACCATTGGCGTTGGAGCGGAGGAGATGGTGCAGCCCGGGTTGCTCGGCAGTCGTTTTGGCAGTCGCCGTATTAACCCCTCCCGAGACTTGGATAGCAAAACCCTTCAAGCTATTGCAGATGAAACCGGAGGGCGCTATTTCCGAGCGCACAACCCTCAGGAGCTTGCCAAAATCTACGCTGAGCTGGACGAATTGGAGCCAGTTGAACAGGAAGCGGAAAGTTATCGACCGCTAAAATCGCTGTTTATTTGGCCTCTAGGAATAGCTCTACTGCTTGCAGGAACCTGGGCCATCCTCCCTTTAGCAACCAATATGAGAGAGCTGCAAAGCAGCACCAAACAGAGACTTAATACCGGAGGCAAGGCCCTGTGAGTATTCCAGACCTTCTCCAGACCTTTCATTTCCTACGCCCCTACTGGCTGTGGTTACTAATTCCTGCCGCTCTGATTTGTTGGGGATTGGGAAGGACCATTCTCAACAGCGCACAGTTACAAAAGATTATCGATGCCGATTTGCTACCGCATCTCTTAATGCGTGGCGGCACCAGGCGTCCGTGGCTGTTTGCCCTGATATTTGCCATATTGGCGGCAATGATCATCTCCTTGGCCGGGCCAACCTGGCGAAAATTACCAACGCCGGTATACAGCAGTCAGGATGCCCTAGTCATACTCCTGGACCTGTCTCCATCCATGATGGCGACAGATCTCTCCCCTAACCGCCTAACCAGGGCACGCTTGAAAATCCTGGATATCCTACGCGAGCGCCAGGATGGGCTGACAGCCCTGGTCGCCTATGCCGGCGAGGCCCATGTAGTAACACCGCTCACCGAAGATACTGCTACGATTGCCAACCTGGTGCCTGCCCTATCCCCAGCAATCATGCCTGTGCCTGGCAGTAATATAGAAATGGCAGTCACCACAGGCATTCAGTTATTAAAAGATGGCGCTACCGGGCGCGGTCAGCTCCTGGCTGTCACTGACGGCATTGACCCTATCGCAGCGGATGCTGTGGCAAAGTCTCTTTCGGAGGCCAACGTTGAGCTAAATATTCTCGCGGTCGGTAGCGGCGAAGGCAGCCCCATTCCCCGGGGAAATAGCGGCGGCTTTGTCACCGATAGTAAAGGGGCGATCGTCATTTCCAATTTCGACCCCCGTGAACTCCGCCAGCTCGCTCAAGATAGCGGGGGCCGCTATGCAAAAATCACCGTGAACGACTCTGATATCGAGCACCTTCTTCCCCACTCTGAGAGCCCCCAAAAAGCTGAACTGACCGAAAGGGAATTCGACCAGTGGCGGGATGAGGGCCCTCTGCTCATTCTGCTCATACTGCCATTTGCCGCGCTTTTATTTCGTAAGGGGGCCCTAGCCTGTGCTCTACCCTTTGCATTGCTAGTAGGCTTTCCCAGCGACAGCTATGCGCTGGAATGGAAGGATTTGTGGCAGCGGAAGGACCAGCAGGGCCAGAAACTGCTTAATGAGGGGGAGCCCGGCCAAGCGGCAGAAACTTTCCGCAACCCACAATGGCGCGGCGCCGCCAATTACCGGGCCGGAGACTACGCAGCCGCCCAAAAAGACTTCTCCTTAAATAGCGATCCTCAAGCGCTCTACAACCTCGGCAATAGTCTCGTCCAGCAGGGCAATTACCAGCAGGCAATCGAAGCTTACGATAAGGCCCTGGAACAGGCTCCTCAATTTGCCGACGCAGAGCATAATCGGGAGATCGCGAAAAAGCTGCAGGAGCTGCACGAACGCCAGCAACAACAAGCTCAGCAGCAATCCGGGGAACAACAAAAACAGGAACAACAAGAGCAAGAACAACAGTCCGGAAATCAACAACAGCAAAGTCAACAGGACCAGCAGCAGGAAGACCAGCAACAACCGTCAACTAGTGAATCCCAAGCCTCGCAGCAGGAATCCGAGGGACAGGAGCAAGAACAATCGGCACAGCAACAACAGACTGCAAGCGAGCAGCAGGAAAACCAGGAACAGGAACAACAAAAAGCTCAGCAGGATGAAAAGGAACAAGAAGAGGGGCGGGAACAAGAGCAACCCGCTAATGCGAAGGAAAACACCCTGGACCCAGAAACCCAGCAAGCGCTGGATCAGTGGCTGCGGCAAATCCCTGACGATCCCGCTGGTTTGATGCGTGAGAAATTCAAGTATGAAAGCCTGCAAAGACGCCGGGCCTATCGCAGTGGGGAGTGGGAGCCCCCAGAAAATGGCGCTACGCAGAGGTGGTAAAAGTTCACCACTTATGGATTTCTGAGTGCCCTAATTTCGGAAAAGTTAATGGTACACGTAAACGAAAAGCAAATGATAAACAGCGTATTCAGCCAACTTGGCCTCTATCACCTGTTCTTTTTTTGCTGTTACTTGGTGGCAGCAACCTTAGTTTCGCCAGTGACCTAACAGCCACTGTCGATAGGAATAAAATAGGCATCGATGAAACTGTCAACTTACGTGTGCGCTACTCCGGCGATGAAAACGGCGGGCAACCTGACCTTGAGCAACTTGAGCAGGATTTCGATATCCTCTCCAGACAGCAATCCAATCAATACCGGGTAATAAATGGCCGCGCAGAAAGCTTTGTAGAGTGGACGCTTACACTCGCGCCCAAGCGTGAAGGAAAACTGTTCATACCATCTTTCCACTACAAAGGCCAAGTATCAGATGCGATTCCAGTCACGGTTAGTGAAGCAGGCAATACTCCTGATGGCACCAACCGCAAGGCATTTTTGGAAATTGAGCTGGATAAAGATAAAGCCTATGTACAAGAACAGATACTGGTCAAAGTACGCCTGTACACCACTATTGGCTTACACGATATAGCCACAGAGCCACTCCAGGTTGCCGGTGCTCACGTAGAAAAAGTTGATGAACAGCGCTATGAGCGCAAGCTGGATGGTATTAGCCATGCGGTATACGAGCTTACTTATGCGGTCTTCCCAGATAGCTCCGGTCAACTCTCCATCCCTGCTCTGACTTATGTAGCCATTGCTGGGCGCAGAGATCCCTTCTCTCTGTTTAATCGAAATAGCCAACGCCTACGCCTGCGCTCACAAGCGAAAACAATAGAAGTGCTTCCGAAGCCGGATAGTTATAGTGGAATTGACTGGCTACCAGCTGCGAGCCTGGGGATCGTGCAGAGTTGGAGTCAGGACCCAGATACATTTACTGTCGGCGAGCCTATCACTCGCATCCTCACTATTCGCGCTGAAGGTCTGAGAGCCGCCCAACTCCCACCATTGCCCAAGCTTGACGTAGAAGGGCTTAAGACTTATCCAGACCAACCCCAACAAGAGGACCAGGTTGGCCCAAATGGAGTAACCGGCAGCCGTATAGAAACCACTGCAATCGTTGCCACCCAGCCTGGTGACTACCAACTCCCCGCTATTACTGTTACCTGGTGGGACACCAAGAGTAAAAAACAGCGGGCCACTCAGTTACCAGCTTTTCGTTTTAATGTCAGTGGTACAGCAGCAACCTCACCGCAAAATCAAGAACCTGGTCAATTACCCTCCCCGGCCTCTAACACTACAAGCCTAGAAATCCAGGACTACTTTTGGCGCAACTTGGCTATAGCGGCAATCGCATCACACTTACTGTGGGTTATCTATTTTTACCGAACTCGCTGGAACAGCCACAGGCCAAACAGCCACCAAACTCCGAGGAATACGGCGGCACAGCGAGAATCAGCTCTAAGGAGGGCTGTGGATAGTGGAACACCGTTATACATCCAAAAAGCTCTTTTAGATTGGATTCATGTACGCTGGCCCCAGCTAAGAGGCAGCAACCTCACAGAAAGTACCCAACAATTAGCTTTTGAAGAGCTTGAAGAGCTTCATGGACTCTTAAGCGCAGCTATATATCAAGAACAGCCACGGCCGTTGAATCAACAGAAAGTCAAAGTTTTAGTGGAACGGTTGCTGGAAAAGCAATTGCCTTTTTCGGAAAGCACAGAAGAAGAATCTTTACCGAAATTATTTACCTAAGTAATACCTCCGCCCACAAAAAAGACTGCAAACATGCACCCCTCCAAAAAGAGGGGTGAGCTCTACTATTATCACTTAATATTTTTTTGATAAAGGAAGTTTATCTACTCATAACATCAAGCAACAAAGAATCAAACCACTATAAAATCTCACCACTGGTGCGGACGCCCCCTAAACACACTCTTGACCTTAACGTTTAGAGTGACCTATCTAAGCACCAACAAAAAGAACTATTGTTAAAAGTGCACCTCTTTTCCTGTGGCATTTTCAATGATTTTTTGGGGTACAGAGATAAATCCCAATCAGGGAAATCTAATTAACTGAAAAAATACAGGACAGACCATACGAATCATAGCATCCATATTAAAAAGCTTACCACTGAGAAGTTGCCCAGGCCGCAACAAACAGAACCTCAGGATAACTTTCCATTGGTGCAAATCTTAAAAATCTATAGCCCATCACTCTACCTAGCTGAAAACCTTCTAACCCTATAACTATAAATAAATTAGAGTTCTAGACCCGCAGCTTAAATACACACTAACTAGTTTTTTGCCAATTTAATTTAGAGCGGCAAATCTCATAAAAATTATGATCTAAAGGATGAATCAATGTTAATCGATGTGGCTTTTTATGAATTCTAATTACATCTCCAGGCCGCGTAATAACCTGATCATGTCCATCACAAGTGACATATGGCTTAGCAATATTATGTTCACCAATTATGAGTTTAAACTCACTGCTACCTTCCACAACTATAGGACGACTGCTTAGCGTATGAGGATTAAGAGGCACCAGGACAATTGCATCTAGCTTAGGGTGCATAATAGGCCCCCCACCAGAAAGCGCATAGGCTGTTGAGCCTGTTGGAGTGGAAACGATTAAACCATCCGATCTCTGTGTATATACGAACTGACCATCAATATACAAATCAAATTCAATCATCCGAATAAACTCACCCGGATGGAGCACCACATCATTGAGAGCAGCCCCCTTGCCAACTTGCTTTCCGGCTCTCGTGACAGACATATCTAATAAAAATCGACTCTCAGCCATATACTTACCAGACAACACCTCCCCAACCTTTTCTTCAACCTGGCCTGGCATAATATCTGTTAAGAAACCTAAACGTCCCCGATTAACCCCCAATAGCGGAACACTATACTTAGCAAGCGCCCTAGCTGCCCCAAGAAGACTTCCGTCACCACCAACAACAATAACTAAATCACACAATTCGCCAAGCCGCTCCTTGGAAGACACTCTAACATTGTGCCCTGATAGCGCCTCTGCCGTATTAGTTTCCAGAACTATTGAATAACCTTCTTTTTGAAGGAATGACATTAAGCGCTCGAGTGATATAACTGCACTCTCACTTTCTGTACGACCAATTAGACCTATATTTTGAAACTCAGTCACCATTCCCCCTATACATATTTAGTACCCCTCAACAGCCAGCTGAATACCCGCTCAGTCGATACTAACTGGCTAGGTGAAACCCCGAGAGCCCAAACCCCCATTATGCCGGAGACTAACTTTTCAGTCGAACTTGCAGAAGTCAGGAGAAAGTACAAAGTCATCATAGACTACGACGCACACTTTCCCGACAACCTTGTAGATTTAAGAGGTTCATTACGTCACCTCACCTAATATTTGAGCAACTCCTATTCATAACCGCGCCTTCCCTGAAGGCCCCCGGAATGAACTATAAGAACACGCTCCCCATGAGAGATATTTCCACTATTATTAATCTTTTGAAGGGCATTAAATAACTTCACAATATAAACAGACTCAATCGGGATCCCAGAGTGATCTTCGAGTATACGTTGTAACTCTCTTAATTCCGCTGAGAGCTTCCCATAGCCTCCTCCATGATATCCCCCCAACAAACACCCCATTCTTTCATTAGACAAGAGGTGAGGCACTTGCACTCCAGCCTGGATACTCTTGTTAATCTCTGAAGATTGGCCAAGCACAGTAAGCCAATGTTGTGCGCTTTTCCGAACACTCTCCCCTGCTTTTAAAACCTCAACCCCAACAACAGACGATCTCTGAATACTTGAACTAAGCCCAGCAAAGGTAGCTCCAGTCCCACAGGCTACCCAAACTTGATCAAAATCTACTGGCGCCGTGCACTCTATTACACGTCCCAATAATTGAGCACCTCGCACGCCAGCCAGATTAGAGCCCCCCTCAGGTACAAAGTAGACGCCTTGATTTTCAAGCCCCAACTCCTCTATAAAGCCCGATTCATAGCGTCGTCGATACTGCGCTCTTGTTACAAAAATTAATTTCATTCCAAGGCGTTCAGCATCCCGTAAAGTAGCACTAAGCACCGGCGGCCTTTCACCGCGAATAATACCTATAGTATTAATGCCAAAGCGAGCTCCAGAGGCTGCAACTGAGTGTATATGGTTTGACCAAGCCCCGCCGCATGTAACAATTGTCTCAGCCCTTTGATTTCTGGCCTCAATCAAATTATGGATAAGTTTGTAAGCCTTATTTCCTGATATTAGTGGATCGATCAAATCGTCACGCCTGACCCAAACATCCAAACCAGGAAACAAGCCGCCTCTAACCTGCTGGTATGGAATTCGAAAAGCTGCATCAGTAAATACCTGAAGATCTAGTCGGTCTAAAAAATGGGGCATCATGGACAAACCTTATAAAAAACTATTATGCCTATTTGGGGGGCACCTATCAGATACATTAATCTTATTATCCGCTCTGCCAAGAGCATTTCCCTTTACCAACTTAAACCAAAACATCAATATTCTAATTAGGCACACATTAATGTTTTTAAAACCACGAGGCGACAATTAATCCAAAAGAAATTGAGGTGTACTAAAGAACAAGCTTCCACATCATAACCAAGCCAGCCTATAGCCTGCATTTCAACTGAAAAAGGCTTCGGTACGAATGGGCCAATATCACCATATCCAAAAAGCGGCTTCAATTTAGATGCAGTAGTTCATACAATAATTTTTCGAGCAGATGCCGTGCCAAACAATTGTCGGAATACATAAAAATAACTACAAAATGCAAAAGCTTCAGCCAGGTTCATGTGGTGCAGTAACGACAGCTAGCCTCGCAATGCGACTTCCGCATAAACCTACTTCCGGGGAGACTGACCTGCAGCCCTATCTTGCACCAGGTCCAATTCTGTAGTCACCTCAAATCAACAAGGAATATGAACCCACCTTAAATTACTGAACTGCCAGTAAAATGACTATATATCCATAACCATACACCTCAAAGCCCCCTGAAGGAACAATCTACCTAAAAGGGGATGGGGGTGAAGATTGTCGGCAGGTATGATACTTCCGGCTAGCAGGCGGTATTTAACTAGAACTCAGGCCTTTATAGGCAGAGCAAGAAACTCAGAAGCTTGCCACATAACCGATATGACTTGTGAGTATATTAACAGCTGAAGGTCGAAAATTATTCAATATCGGCGACCACAGAAATGTTTCCCCAGCCTAAACAGCCACAAAAAAGGCCCGCACTTTCGTGCGGGCCTTTTTTAATCTGGCGGACCGGACGGGACTCGAACCCGCGACCTCCGGCGTGACAGGCCGGCATTCTAACCAACTGAACTACCGGTCCTCGGTAGCAAACTTCTTAGAAAGAAGTTGGTGGGTGGTACAGGGGTCGAACCTGTGACCTACGGCTTGTAAGGCCGTCGCTCTCCCAACTGAGCTAACCACCCGATGCTCTTTTCTTTAAGGGCCTTGCCCCCTTGAGCGAGGCGCATATTACCGGATTGGAATTTATTGTCAACAATTTTCGCGCCAAAAGTAAGAGTTACTAATCTTGGGCCTCTTCAGAGGGAGCAGAAACCGGTGCAGCCATCACATCCACCTCATCCACACTCACCTCCTGCATAATTTTGCCCTGCCGATAGTCGGGATCAATCAAGTGACCAGCTATCTTCACAGGGATTTCCATTGGAATTAACTGCTCCTTAGGACGCGCCAAATCCTGCTCATTGAAGTTACACACCCCAGTAGGAAAAATGCGCAGCAAATCATCAATTCGTCCAGTAATTTCTTCCGTGTGAGGACCATATACGCCTTTTGCCAAGGCTCTCTCTACAGGCTGTAATGCACACTTGAAAATATCATCAGTAATCGGTGCACCGGCCACCTGCCTGGAAGTGCTATGAATCGGGTACTCGCGCATACATTTCCCGGAAGCCAAGCCGTTCCATTCACCATTCCAAACTTCAGGGCCAGCCGCTAGTACATTGCCCTCCCGGTCAAAGCAGCGGTCGTTGGCACCTTCAGGCCGATTGCCTACCACACCCTTCGAAGGATTATTAATAATGTTCTGCATCCAGCGATCAACTATATCGAGCGCTTCATCCACTGGGTTGTGGTCCTTGTGACTCACCCAGATCAAGTGGTTGTCTGCATGACCCCGAGCACGGCGAATACGCTCACGTGCAGAAAAAGAAGCTGAGCTATGGTGCATATCGGGCTCTTTATCCAGATAGTGGCGCATATCCACTATCGGAATCTCAACATCTCCTAGAAAAACATGGCCCGACCGGTAGATCCCATTAATCGCCTCCATACTTGCGCGGCTCCGTTTTGCCGGCTTTGCAATTGTACCCAAGTTTAAATTTTGCTCGCTCCAAACAGATAGCTTCACTGGCAATAAGCCTCCGTTTAGAAACCACAACTTTTCATCACTCTGGTTTTCCTGTGCCTTCCACCCTCCAATAGATGCATTCACCTTTAAAAAGGTATCGATGCTTATATCCCCATTTACCAGTGCCTTTAAACCATACTGAACACCTTCATTATCCCAAGTACTATTGGCATAACCATTCTCTCCAGCGCCATAGAATTGACGCAGGTTCTCCCAATGAGTCCAGTGGACATTATCTACAACAGAGGTAGAAAAACTCTTAAAAAAATGTACAAAGTTAGGGTTGTTAACCAAGGGCACCAGCCCTCGCCACCCTTCCACACACTCCGTTGCCCCTCGAGCTCGGTTCCTATAGCGGCTATCAAATAAAGAAGCTGCAACGTTGATCATGTGGAAGCGACTATTCACTTCAGGGTTAGCAGCGAGCCCCTGAAGAATTGAACGCTCCTCTACACTCTTCCAGCGAGGATTATCGGCATCCTGCACATCAAAGAAGTATTCCAGCGGCTCACAATCGAATGCGTAGATAGTCTGAGTGACCATATCCGGATACGAGTAGAGAGGGATTACAGCATCCAATAAACCAGGGGCATTTTGGGCAAACAAGTACTGCTGGATAGCCCCCCCGATCCACCTATACCCACTGTATACATTGGCTCGCCATAAAGGGCTTCGAACTGCTTCTTTAATCGACGCGCTGTATCCTCCGCCAGCCACATATTGTAGTGGTTGCGGGTTTGGTTTGCTGTCGAGTAAACAATTGCATATCCACGCGCCAACTGATCCACTCGCCGCCTGGTTACATCGCCTTTATTGAGGTTACCTTGGCGCCCCCCAATACCGACACCTCCCCTAAATTGATAAATCAACCGCCGGTTCCAATTGCTGCCATTAGGTGCCTCTGCAGTTTCCCCATCCCCCCGCAAAGCAGCAATCGCATAGAAATGCCGATTTATAGTGCCTGTCTCTACGCGTATAATGAAATCCACTTGGCGCCCATTTACAGTCACTTTATCAATATCATTTCGCGCCTCAAACAGATAGCGAAACTTTCCATCAGTTGTACTGCGATAGAAATAGGTAACCTCAGTTGCATGACTACAGTCGCGACTATATCCAATAACTTCCTTTGTTTTTTCGCCTGCCTCATTCAGCGCAAAAACAGGTACCCCCTCTTTCACCTGGTTATCGACCAACGGCTGTTTATTCGTAATGGCATTTCTACCGCAAAAGAATGGATACTTGGATGGACCGGTAAACAGGGTCTCCACAGGGCCAACTTCACCTATCGAGATCGGAAATGGAAAGTATTCTGGCGGGCGAGACATCATCCTCGGATGAGGACCAGTATATGCAGGTGTAGGGTCATAATTTAGTGCGCCACTAGGCACCCCCAGTACAGGAGCATCTACTTTTCCATGTACTTTTGGCAGCTTCTCATACGCAACCCACGCAACTGCTCCCAACACAGCCAGCAAGAACAAGAAAAAAACTGAGAGAAACCATGCTCCCCTTGTCGACATAAACGCCTCCACAGCCGTCAACTTCTGTATCTGGTACAGGTTGATTATATGAAGGGATAAGCAAGGCAGCCGCTAGTTGGCGCCGGTCAGGACATCTAGGGCCAAAGTATCAGTAGCCGGAAGCAGATATCTTATCTATGGAAAGTCAAATCAAGTAGTTATTGAAAGTTAAAAAGGAGGCGCTATGGCCCCCTATCAAGACGAACTTAAGGAAATAAATTAGCCTTTAGTGATGACGCCTTTCTCCTGCAATGTAGAGATAATCATCTCCACTTCTTGTTCAAGAGTCATTTCAGCAGTGTTTAGGTGTAGCTCAGGGGAGAGCGGGGCCTCATAGGGATCATCAATGCCTGTGAAACCTTTGATCTCTCCGGCTCTAGCCTTTTTGTATAACCCTTTCGGGTCCCGCGACTCAGCCTCTTCAAGAGGACAATCCACAAAAACTTCTAGGTAAGGAAGATCGCCAGATTCGTGTATTTTTCTGACCATGTCACGATCATCACGGTATGGACTAATAAAGCTACTCAATACCACAACCCCGGTATCTGCAAAAAGCTTGGAGATCTCACCTACCCGACGGATGTTCTCCTGTCGATCTTCAGCAGAGAAGCCAAGGTTGGAGTTGATACCCAGGCGAATATTGTCCCCATCCAAGCGATAACTTAGCACGCCCCTAGCGGCCAGAGCCCTTTCTACAGCAACTGCCACAGTGCTCTTGCCAGAACCAGACAAACCAGTGAACCAAAGGGTCGCGCCTTTGTGACCAAGGATTTCCGCCCTTTTCTCCCTAGTCACTTCACCCTCATGCCAATGAACATTGGTCGCTTTGCGTTCAACTGTAGTAGTCACCGATCACTCCAAGATTTCACATACCATTCCTATGCACCCCACCATTAGCACTAAGTACCAACTAGCGGGGAAGTTTGGGCGCCAATTATCAAGGATTCAAGGGGATGACGTAAAGGGATTGCTTATAGCTATTTTGGGGGCGGAGGTTCATCCAGTGAATAATAAATGGCGAACTAAATTGCCCCAAAAGCCAAAAAAAGGAAAAAACGACTATTTAGAAAGGGAGAAATTCCCCAATTCCATTGGATAGCCCCAAAATTACTCTCCCAGGCTCAGCCACCAACTCAGCTAGACTTCACCCACCTAATATAAGGTCGCAGTATCCACAAGCTATGGGGAGAGGTCCAAGATGGGGCGAATCATCATATTATGCGGTGATTTTACTGAAGATTATGAACTGGCAGTTCCATTCCATTGCCTGAAGATGCTAGGACATGAAGTGAAAACCACTAGCCCTGGCAAAGTTGACGGCCAATACATCACTACATGCATCCACGACTTCAACGATCGCTATCAAGCGGTTACAGAGTGGGAGGGGCACCGATTTATCGTTGATAGAGCATTAAATGGGGTAGATGCGAATGACTACGATGCTATCATACTTCCCGGAGGCCGCGCCTGCGAAACCTTGAGAAACGATCCACTCGTCAAATCACTAGTAATAGCTTTTGCAGAATCCCAGAAAGTCGTAGCGACAATCTGTCGAGGACTCCAGATTCTACTCGCCACGGGCCTAATGAAAGACCTACCAGTAACTGGTCACCCTGTATGCCAGGCTGAGGCAAGCTTAGCAGGGGCACACTGGAAAAAGTTGAGTTTTGATGAGACGCTTGTTAACAAGAATTTCGTGATGGGCACAGAATGGCCAGGGTTATACGCATGGCTTCGTGATATTCGGACAGCTCTAAAGAGTGAGTCTCCCAGCTAACAACTAGGTAAACCCATTTTAAGTATCTTTGTTAATGCTAGAGAAAGCCTCTTATCTTATCTCTTGCTGACTGGCCATCGCTGCCCGATGAAAAGATCGAGCTACTCTCGAGCTTTTGTAGAAATCAACTTATCCAACACGGACCCTGTAACAGCGTGTGTGGCTCGACCCATTGATTCCAGCTGAAATGTAATTACTATTCCGAGCCTGATCGAAGGCACTCTAAGCCACAACATGTTGAGCCAGCCCCCAGCAGGGCACCTCAAATTACGGTAGCTTCGAGTTAGAAACCTGTAGCCTCATATAGTCAAGTTTCGGCTACAGGTGAGGAAAAATTGCCTTTTTGGTCACACAAAAAAATTAATTAATCTATTACCAATGAAGGAATAAAATGAAGTACTTCCTAGATGCGCTAAGTAAATATGCAGACTTCTCTGGACGCGCCCGTCGCACTGAATTTTGGATGTTTACCCTGGTTTATTTTGTACTTTCCATCGGTATAAGCATACTAGATGCTGCGCTTGGTGCCGGGTTCCTTGCAATCTTATTTGCCCTTGCAATGCTAGTCCCAACTATCAGCATCACTGCACGCCGCCTACATGACACTGGTAGAAGTGGTTGGTGGCAGCTTTTGAGTCTGATACCTCTTATTGGCGGAATAGTTCTAATTATTTTTCTAGTACTTGATAGTACAGAGGAGAATAAATGGGGCATCAGCCCAAAATTTGCATAATTGATATGTAGGCAAGTTAAATTATTGATGTGGCCTAGACTCAAATAGGCCGCATCATTCCCCTCGCCCACTCCAGGCCTAGCTTTTGCAAAAATTATTAAATTCCTCAAAATTATATAATTTTGTATATCCTCGATATAGAGCTATGCAAGCCAGAGTCCCTCTTGAGCATTTTGAAATGCCTTGAACTAATAAATTAACCTGTTGGGCAGGGTGGACTACAACTCAACAGCGACTCTTTATAATACCCATCTATTTTCCAACCCCACCCCTGCCGTCTCCCACTGAGCATTTAACAGGAACCCAAACCACCCCTAATCAATGTAACCACTTATTGCAAGAATAACACTGCCAAACCGAAGTTAAGACAACTCTGATCTCTTTAGCCCTGCATTATGTATGGGCTCTTTAAGGCCCTCATGAAGAAACTCGTAACTAGCCTTAGGCCGCTTATCCACGTCGCTGTAAATTAGAGCAATCCTGTTTTTACATGCAATATGTCTTTCAAGCGAACAAGTGCAATAAAGCCTCGTTAATCTGGTTAAAGATATCGGGGTCATGCTAACCTCTGACTCCTATAGGTAATTGAAAAACCCTACATTTCATGGGGTTTGGCTTTGAGAAAGGGGGTATTAGCCGATGGCAAAGAGCGTTTTGGATAGGTTCAAGATTCGCAAGGGAAAGGTTTTTGAGGCACCGCTGGAAGAAGCATTTGGCCGCCTGGTTACTCCATTTGAAGAGTTTATCCATCGCCAAAGCAGCAGTGGAATTTTGCTAATGCTATCAGCACTGGCAGCGCTTATTATCGCTAACTCCCCCTTCAAGATGCCTATAAGCACCTACTGCATATGCCTATCAGCTTAGGTACAGGTGATTGGGAGCTTTCTCTGTCTTTGCACCACTGGATCAATGACGGCCTGATGGCCATCTTCTTTTTTCTAGTGGGGCTGGAGCTTAAACGTGAATTTCTTGTAGGAGAGCTCTCCGACCTGCGTCAAGCTGTATTACCTGTAATGGCAGCTATCGGCGGCATGCTAGTACCTGCTTTAGTTTATACCTCTTTTAATATTGGCGGAGAGGCAGGGCGTGGATGGGGTATCCCCATGGCTACTGATATCGCTTTCGCAGTAGGATGCATTGCGTTACTAGGGAACAGGGTTCCCCGTGCAGTGGTCACTTTCCTGGTTGCCCTAGCTATTGTTGATGACCTCGGCGCAATCCTCGTGATCGCCATCTGGTATACCGAGCAGGTGAACGTTATAGCTCTAATCGCATCTGGAAGCCTAATTGTAATAATGGGGCTTCTTAACGCTGCCGGCGTACGTCGATCATCAGCCTACGTATTCCTTGGGATACTATTATGGTATGGACTTTACTTAGCAGGCGTTCATGCCACGCTTGCGGGCGTCATTACCGCTATGGCATTACCTGCCAAGCCAAAATATGATCCTGTTGCTTTTAGCACATTTGTAAAGGATATTATCCGCAGCTTTGACCGCTGCTTCCGCCCAGGTGATAAGATTATTGCCAACGATGCACTACGCGCGCGCGTTATGGCCCTGGGTAATGGCGTGAGCCTCGCCCAATCCCCCTGCAGCGTATGGAAACCCGTTTACATATCCCTGTTGGCTTTCTTGTAATCCCAATATTCGCCCTCGCCAATGCTGGCATCCCATTCGATAGCTTTAGTAGCTCAGCGGCAGTTTTTAACCCAGTTACTCTTGGAGTTATAGGAGGCTTGGTCTTTGGCAAGCTCGTGGGTATTGTGGGCGCAACCTGGATTGGCTGGAAGTTAGGATGGGGGAGATTACCCAAGGCAGCTAATTTTCAACATATAATCGGTGTGGCATTGCTCGCAGGTATCGGCTTTACCATGTCAATCTTTATCGCCGAGCTTGCGTTTAGCTCTCAGTATGAGCTACTAATTCAGGCCAAAGCTGGCATTCTACTAGCCTCTGTAATAGCTGGAACCGCTGGCTTCCTGGTATTACGCAATGCTCCTGCAACCACTACCATTGATGATGAAGAGGCTCAAGGCGACGACTTCGATTATCCAACTCAATCTTTATCCCAGTAAACATTAGCTTTAGCGCAACCTAGAAAACTGAATCAAGCACTTCTTTGGCCGAGTAAATTCTTGTTACTCGGCCTTTCAATTCTACGTTCTGTAATAATTAACCATGACAACAAGCGCACGCTGAAGTTAATGATCGAGATCACCACCTAGCAAGGTTTAACCATAAAACCAGCATCGCTACTTGCATAGTAGCATTCAGATTTTGCAAACTTGCCCAAAACCTTTCTACGTAAGGCCAAGCTAAACCAATAGATTAAACCCCGACAAAGCTATACGCACAGTATTTCTCTAGTTCCAGGAAGTTAAATTCTGACTAAAGTTACATCACAATGCGCATGATTCACTATACCATTTGCCGTAGATCCAATAATAGAACTCAACCCCTTCTTGGAATGAGTACCCAGCACGATTAAATCTACCTTCCTCTTCACAGATTCCTTACATATGACTTCGTAAGGTTTTCCTACCTTAAGAGCCCTGTTCTTTTTGGAAATACCAAAATCGGATACGATATCTTCAAATTTCGGCAGAGCACTCTCCTTTAACTCCTTCTGATAATCCCTCGGCAAGAAGCCATAAGGCAACACATTTAGAACAAACAATTTACTTTCAAATTTCTTCGAAAGCTCTACCGCTTTTGAAAGAACAAGCCTGCCTTCATGTGATGCCTCTATAGCACATAGAATGCTCTTATACATCTTTTAATCTCCTATGGTATATTAATGCTCTTTATGGAAAAAACACCTAAACAAAACCACAAAATCAAAATTACCAGTACATTAACCAGTCAAAATTTGACCGCCCCTCCCTCTATAACCCCCTTGGAAATCATGTAGAATTTATCATCATTAGATCAAAATCACGAGTTAATTAGCCAAAAACAATAAAACGACTTCAGCAATAAAATCATCGCTGCTTGGACATTCACCTCGAAACTAAAACCCCTATGAAACTTTTACTATCCTGAACCAAGAATATCATGTAGGCTTAAAACAGTATAAGCTTGTTAAAATTAGAGCAATAACAAAAAGTTACTCCCTGCTAAAAAACTGAGTTTTTAGCAATATAGAGAAGGGTAAGTTGGATGAAGCAATTACAATTAGAGCTTACAGTATTACTATTGAACGCAAAAGCCAAGCAGAGAAGTATTTATCGTCAAGATAACTTGTGCCTAGCCTAGGAGTTTTCCACTCTTAACTAGGCCCTCTATTCACAAATATGAAATCAGATAAGCCATGACCACTGACTTCATAAAGCCTGATATAGATAAGACCCGATTAAGATGCCGCACATCATCAAGGTTATATCGAGAGGCATAGTATATAGACTTGCGACCTTAAAGAAAGTAAATTTAAACCTAAAGGCAGCTTATAGCTTTAGGCATCTCGGCGTAATTAATGAGCCGCAAACCGCGAGAAAATATACCTCCTAGAACGGGAGCCAACAGCACCAAAATACTAATAAAACCACCTACCATTGCGTATCTATATTGCAAAGTGTACTCTCACCCATACAGGCTTCTATGAAGATGGCCCGCTGATTTTACAACAACCATTGGAATCTGCTTCATGGGTCAAAGTCAAAGCTGCCAGTGATGTTAGAGATAGACCTCAGAAGGGAAGTGGCATAAAACCCATATCTATACAAAGAAATACAATCAACAGCTGATATGTTTATCATGCCTAAATCGAAAATATCCAGGGAAAGTAAATATTTTAGATTAATCTTCGCTCTTCCTGCCTTCCGGTTTCGAAAACATCGAAACACTCATTTCTATAAAATTCAAGCTTTTTGCCGCCACCTGCTCTTACCTAAATCAAAACACTAAGATTTGCGAGCAATTTTTAACCAAGATCCCTCACAGCTTTTATCCCCTCACCTGCCATCTCAGTATCAACCCCAAACCCAAACATCTCGACAGGCTCTCTGTGTCGTCAATCTAACAGTCGTTCGCTAAAAAATTAATCTCAATAATTATGAATTTGATTTAGAATTCGCAAAACTGCCGTCGTTTCAAACACCCATGCCAGCTCTTTTGCAAAAGCGAGGGAGTTGGTGAGATGGAAATTATATAATCTTAAAGCTGGTCGAGCTCACTTACCCCCCCAGATCCTGCCACATTCAGATCAAAATCATTGACATTTTAAACATTCTTAATTTCGTTTTACCATTAAAAATTAAACGTTACATCATCTTTCTGTAAGCATAATTCGCTCACCCCAAAAAATTCAGAGCCCCTAAATTTGGAAAAAACTCAGGGTCCACCCCCGATATCATCAATTATCCAAACCAGATGAATAATGCAAAAATATATTTAGATAGCTTCCACAAGAGTAAGCATGGCCAGTTAGCATGCCAATTTGGAAGATAGACTTAGAAATATACAAAAAATCAGATTAAGTGCATACCGCCACAGATGGCTCAAGATCAAAAAAGGAACCACCCAATTCACCTTATTGATCAATTATCTTGGCTTAAGATGAATATAGTAAAGTCGAAGTAAAATCTACGTTTGATTACAGCTATGTGCAGTTGTTCCACCCTCTGCATATCTGTTTCTCATATAATTGTCTGATTATTCGCACCTATTCACAACTCTGCATCGGAGTCTCAGGTAACCAAGCTAGAATCTAGCAGACCGGCACAGGCTTTTAATTAATGGAAATATTTCGAACTAATAGCTACTTTCACTTGTCCCAGTCACAAATAGCTTTTAAGTTTACATATAAATCTCAACTATAAAGATTGAAAGTTGGTAGAAAGTATGCTATCCATTTGTTGGCAGCTATAGAATTTTATCAACAGGAAGTATCATTCGATGAAAAATAGTAATATATTTTTACTGATTATAATTACTGCGATGGCTTCTAATTTTGCTACTGCTAATAAGCCCTCCCCATCGGAGGCTTTGGCTGCTCGACCTTTACATTCAAACAGCCTCTATAACAGTAAGCTGCCTAACAATGCCCTACCACTATCCTCTATAATTACCATCTTAGAGCAGCATAATTATACACCAATAGACATAGAGTTATTGGATGACCAGTGGGTCATTAAAGCCTATAAAAACTACCAAAGATTTGAGCTGAAGGTAAACCTTTTTTCTGGAGTTATTCTCTACGAGAGAATTAGCAGCCATTAGGTTACACTCAAAAAAAGATGGGAAGTTATAAATATTCACCCTCCTAAGTAAATTCAGAGCACGCCTCCTCAAAAAAACAATATTTAGCTTATGATAACTGGGAATTTACAGCTGATTTTCAAGCACTTTTTTGCACAAAGCACTCTATCATCAATGTGTTACACTCTGCATTTGGTGAGACTTCTATTTTTTAGCAAATAAATAAACTGTATATATAAACACCGCTTAGCTCAAAATTCAATCATTCATACCCCATCTTCCAATAGCTGGAAGCTCAAGGTTGATTAATAAGATACTCTTAGGGGCATCCCGGAATAGACAAACAACTCTGTGTATTTATCAACCAAAAATAAAATGACGCTCATATAGGGCTGATTGATACCTTTAAGCCCCCCTTTAATCAGTCGTCTGCATATTAAGTCACAAAGATTACTATGGCGAAGCCGGTAAGGGTCTCCCACTAACCATGAATATCATTTCTTTAAAATCAAAAGAAACCTACGTAAAACCCCTTTCGCTAGATGGCTTTCACAAGCTTGTTCACGTTATACTTCTGCCGTCCATATTCAGGGGTTTATGTGTGTCTAATTATAAATCGAGGGTAAATAGAGGTATGATGAAACTAGTTGGTAGCTCAATCGGAGCTTTGTCTTTTCTATTAGGCTCAAGCAATATACTAGCGTATGGAGATGGCGATGACCCTCTCTGCAAATATGGCTGCCTTATGTCGACTAGTGCAGAAGTTACTGAAATACGAACATACACTCACCAGGCTGAACTAGTCGTCGCCGTTGACACGGGGTTTGAAGAGTGTCCAGAAGGTGGGTTCGTTGCTAAAGACTCCATTAACCGTATGGAATTAACATCGTTACTTTTGAGTGCCTTTCATTCTAAAACTCCAGTAAAGCTTCAGGTCTATAAAAGTAATGAATGGTATGCTTCGGAAGGAAAAACACATTGTATGATTAGAGCTGTTAGGCTGTACCAGAAATAGTATTAGATGGCAGCTGTAGCTGCCCGCGATCCTAGGGTCGCTATATTTACAAGTAGATATATCTATCTTTCAGTTATCTATGTCAGCATAAAAAATCATCATCGAGAGCTAATTTAAAGTATTTATAACGTTAAAAAAAGAAATTTTTTATTATTTCAATAATGACAACCCTTTCAGCTCTCTTTACACAATCATATGCATATTTAGAATGTGGCTACATCGATGTAAAAGGTATCACAGTGCAAGCAACTCGCGATAATGGTAGTGCTTTTGTAAATATATTACGTACACACGTAAATTATCAGGGAGATTGTAGCGGGGTTATGTATACCTACCTTAAAAATTCAAAAGCTTCTTACCCAAGGGTTTTATCTACAATATTATCTGCACAAGCTTCAGGAAAAAAGTAAGTGTAAATGTTAAAGAATCAAGGGATATATCTTCAAATGCACATGAAATTGAATGGATTAACAATTGGGAATGATGAAATTACCATTGGGCTAATTGGTATCATAAGCTGCGCATAGCAGACAGTTAAAATCAAGCAGCCCCAGATTAGGTCAGGGCTACTTTTCTGCTTAACAGCGCGGCACACGTGTAATCTCAAATTGTATACATTTAGGAATCTGAACATGTTAAAAAAATTAGTTTTTAGTTTTATGATTAGCGGGATATCCATGAGTTCTTTATCAGCTTCTCAGGATGTTGAAATAACAGGTATAGGCATAAGTGAATCTACGAAAACTGTCTATATAGGCGTTTATCCAAGCATTTCTGATACCCCATGCAGTGGAAGCTCACAAGTAAGAATTTCTCTTGCCAGCAGCTTCACTGCTAAAGAAGTGTATTCAGCTGCATTAACTGCTTTTGCCAGCTCAAAAACAGTCAATATAGGATACGATGATTCAAGCTCAGCAGAGTGCCTGTTCAACAACCCAATAATACAGACGCTCTACATTAAAAAATAGCCCCGCAAAATATTTGAAAATACATTATCAAAACTAACAAATGGAGAAACACTGATGAGAAAGATTATTTTATTTAGCCTTTTCCTATCAATGGAAACCTTAGCAAATGGCTGGAGCGGAATTCGGGATATTGAAATGATACAGCAAAGGGAATGCTCATCGGAGAATAAAGGCTTCGAGATTACGTTCAAAACTGATCACAAAAATCCTGACAGCTGCTCCAACCCTCGAATTGTTAATTTATCTTGCACACAACCAGGTTATGAAACAATGGTTTCCATGGCGTTAACAGCATTGGCCACAGGAAAAGGAATTGATACCTGGGTTGCCGGTTGCGACTCAGAGGGACATGCAAGAGTAGCTTCAATGACATTACGGCCATAGATTAACTAGGACAATTTTTGGTTATTGACTTCATTAGCTACCTCTCACGGTCAACCAAAATAAACAGGAGCAAATATGAAAATATCTATAATATTACCTTCAATTATTACAATGTTCACATCAGCACTGGCACATTCAGGGGCTTCGACAGAAGGGGGAATTGAACGCCTCTATTCCCAAGAAGAAGGTAATGTTGTACTCTGTTTAGAAGAAGGGTCTAACGATGCCTCGAAAAGTAAGCGCCTTACTTTCAATGGTTTTACAGGTACATCACTTCCGCTGACCCCATCTTAAAACCTACTTTACTGTCAGCTAGTATAGCAAAGAGAAAAGTTACTTTTAGAAGGCAGCCAAGACTTCTGGATAAAAAATTAAAGCCACCTACATAACCGAATAGCAAAACAAACCTCGACAGCAGAGACTCTTTGAGCCAGAGCGACTTGTATTGAGATCCAGTCGTCTCTGCCTAGAGTTAAATACTTATGAATATGGCCTACACATAGCACTAATGCCACCATCTTCAGCAAACTCTCAACTTAAGAATAAAGATAGGTCACACGAGAGGCTTCCGAATTTTTAGTGTTTTCTTGGGACTATCAGTTCCTAGGAAGCTAAGTGTGCTAAACATTTTACTTACGATAAAAAACTGACTATCAACAACTGTAATTAATCAGACCCAGTGCCATTTAACCGTCACGAAATAACAACAAGCTACAGTATTCAAGCGCCGAGTATATTCTGCAGTGTGCTTTTCCACCCCCTTTGGATCCCCACAATGAATTCCAACGATATAAACCGAAAGGAACTCTAATCCATCTAAATGGTTATTATGAAGCCAAATAAACTAACAGTATTTGTAGCTTTGCTATTTACCTTTTTTTGAATCCGCAGGGGATATCACTTATGGGACTATAGGTGCGTTAAAGGTTTACAGCTTTGATGGTCAAAAAAATTACGGAAATATTTTTTCTAAAACCGCAGCCAAATCTGAGCCATCGTGCAACAAAGTTGCAGTTATTACGAACAGTCTCCATTCTGACGAAATAGACAGACTTATAATTATTACTTTAATTGATTACATGTCAAGAAAAAGAAGGACAGCCTCTCAAACATAAGAAAGCTCACAGTGATCTTGCCCCGATAAAACGGACACACTACTTTTCATGCTGCTATTCGCTCATATTCTATTGGTGATTGATAGCCTAGAGCTGAATGCAGCCGCTTACGGTTGTAAAAATCATTAATATATCGAGCCAGAGCATACTATAAATGGCTCATTGTTTGGAAGCTAGTTTCTCTAATCAGTTCAGCTTTTAAGCTATGGAAGAACGACTCCATATGAGCATTATCCGCACATTTACCCGCTCTACTCAAGCTATGCTGGATTCCATATCTTCTCAACTCTTTTTGATACTCGGACCTTCTGTACTCTACACTTCTGTCCGTGTGTAATATTAATTCCGGTTGTGATCCTCTTTTCCTTACAGCATTCATCAGGGTTTTTCGGGTTAATTCTGTTGTTCTCTTCGTGTCCAAACTCCAACCGATTACTCGGCGAGAATACAAATCCATCACCACTGACAAGTACTGCCATTGACCCTTAACCTTAAGGTAAGTTATGTCAGCAACCCAACCTTGATTCTTGCTTTTAGGTACAGCTCCTTCCGGTCTAAGATTCTCCCCAGAGGCTCGGAAACGCTTTATGCCTGGTGCCCTACGTGCCACTCTCGTAACTCTGGCTACGACTCCTAATTCCTGCATCAGACGGGCTACGCGCTTACGGCTAACTTCATAGCCCTTGGTCTGCAGGGCTTTCCAAAATCTTGGACTACCATAGCGCCCTGCAGAGTCATCCGAAATCTTTTGAATCTGAATCTTTAGATCATCATCTTGGTGTTTTCGGTGCGATCGCAACCTCTTCAGCCAATCATAATAGCCACTGCGCGATACTCCTAGCCACTGACAAGTTCTTTTGATACCTAGTTCTGATCCGAACCTCTGGATAAATTGATATCTTGCTGATGTTCCTCCGCAAGAAACCGTTGCCACATTTTTAGCAAATCAAGCTCCTGCTTTAATTTACGATTCTCCGCCTCTAAACGCTTTACCCTAAAAAATTCCTTTTCTGTTCTAGAGACTACATCAGTAAGCTTTCTTCGTTTATCTGCCACAATCTTCCCTTCCTGAAACGCATTTCGTCATCGTGACAGCATGAAAGGGTGAATGGGTGAATGGGTGAATGGGTGAATGGGTGAATGGGTGAATGGGTGAATGGGTGAATGGGTGAATGGGTGAATGTCGAGAGTTTCAGCCACTTCCTTAACTTGAATGCCCTCTATCAAGCTAAGCATTACCGCTTTCACTTTGAATTCGTTTGAATACTGCCAAGTCTTTCTAGGTTTTTTGTATTTTAGCATAAGACACCTCGTCTGTTTGACTTTTGTGTCCGTTAAAATGGGGTAAGATCAGGGTGTCTACTAAACGTGGGTAAGTCTTACCCCTAACGCCGCAAGCAAAGGCGCACGAAGTGCGTCCAGCCCGCAGGGCGATTTTGCCTTGCCTTGTTAGAAGTTGTTACTTGCATTGAATTGGTTTTAGAACCTCTTCGCCATATAGTACTTCATATTTTCCAGGTTTATCTGTATCAACCACCTCTATGAGCGGTTCTGCCATATACAGACAAAATTGATGCTTGTTATCTATGAATACGGGCAATTTTTCTGGATTTTCAAATTTAGCGAAACCGCCACTCACCAATGGTTTTAGCTGAGCAGCATCAAACCCAACTGACAATTTGCTTTTAGTATTATTCTTTATTGCTAGATCAATAATCGACGGGAAACATTACCCGCCCCTGATGCTCATCTAGGGCTTCGTTGGCAGACTGATACAAGTCAGGAAGCTTATACTCCACGATGAGCATTGGGTAGAGAATATATGCTTCGGTTTTTAGATTTGGAAATACCGACTCTCGCTCTAAGGCCTTAACTAAAGAGTTGATTGCATTTTTGATTTGACCTTTAGCGATATATACAGTCGCCATATCACAGTAAGCCCGAGCATGATCGAAGTCATCTTTTAGCTGGAAGTATTGTTCTAGTAGTGAAAGTGCAACATCAGGCTCTGTGCTGGCAATGGTACAAGCCTGGACCTGCAAATACTGTTCTTTTCGGCGAGCACGCTTAAGCTTCTCGGAGAACATGCTTTCAATTTCTTCTCTCCACTCTTCGTTCCTATACCAATCTTCATTACTCACTCGGTACTTCCTTTACTCATAACGCCCCGCTAAAGGGCCGAAGTGAAGACGAACGTTTTTGGGTAGCCTAGCGTTAACCCAAAAACGAGCGCCGAAACGGAGGTTCAAGCCGCAACGCGGCTGAACTTTAAGTGGCTTGTTATGCATATATATGAATGAATTCCCTTACACACAAATAAAAGCTTACTAAAAACACAATAAGAACCACTAGGCTAAACCTGGCAACGTTAATTTCTACTGCTGAATTACCAATTTTGGTAGGTAAGAATATAGCTTTAGCGAAAGCAGAAAAAAATACGGATATCGAACCTGAGCTATGCGTGGTTCTTGTATTCGATTTATTTAAAGATATTTTCAGTAAATAACCAAGTCCACCGAGCCAGATAACTGAGGCTATAGAACTAACAACAAAATAGAAAATCAACATTCTTCCCCAAAAGATGCATAATGCCCGGCTAAAAGGCGCGCCGATAGGCGCGTCCAGCAGAACGAAGTGGAGCGGTTTTTGAATCGCTTGTTATGAATTTCTACTACCATTGGCCTCTTCTGCCTGATCGGCAGGGCATTTTATTTCTGTAAGTACGAATGATGGAACCATGTTGCCAACAATCGGAATTACTACTGCACCTAGAGCCGCTTTATTAGGGCTGCCCTTCAAACACGTTGTCTCGTTCGGTTTTAGCTCTATTTCTATCGAAGAAGACGGGCTAGCATCAGCCTTAGCTTGAATGGTATGAACACCTGAATTCATCTTGACTGAACCATGCTGCCCACTCCTCAGCCTGAGGAAATATTTGTCTGATTCGCCAATATACATGCTTATTGCTCCATTCTGAAATGCAGATTCCCGAAATACTTTTAACTCTGATATTTCGGAACCTTCAGTGACCAATTTCAAGTCAGTGGAAAGGCTAGTACAACCCGTTGCGAGAACAGAAATCCCTACCAAAAGTTTCTTCATAAAACACATCTATATTTTCCTCTGTATTCATAACGCCTCAGTATGCGGCGAGCGTAGCGAGTCCGGCGGAAGGCTGCAAGCCTGGAGCGCACATCACTGACTTGTTAGGCATTTTCTGCAATCATTTGGCAAAACACATCTGGATCCCAGGTCTTTTTATCGGAAACTTGGCCGTCACCCAGTTCTACTAACCGTAACACACCATCAGACCTTTGAATTACATCGACTGAGTAAAATGGTGCCGCATGAATTTTTGATATCTCTGAGACCAAATCAGGCACATTTCCATCAGCTGAATATGCCCTTCCATTTAGAACGAAATATCTTTGCTCGGTTTCTGGGAGATACTCCTCAACTCTTCTTAGTGATATACCTCCCTCGATCTCTCCTCTGTGCTCTTTAATAAGACTTACAATCTCTAGCACTTCAGATGGTGAATTAGCTATCGAACCACGCTCGTTATAGTTCGACTTTACAAAGTCCTTAACGAAGAAACGCCCCCAACCTAAATCATCGGCTAATTTCTCTAAATCCTTTTCTGAATCAGAAAAAATGGTTTCTGGTGTTAATTTTTTACAACTCTCATACCAGCAGGGTAAATGGTGTGAGCGAATAAAGCTTTGAGGTGGGGTGAGCATTTTCCCACCTTTACGCTCCACCATTGATGTGAGTTTTTCATAGACGGACGGTTTCATCATCCATCCACGATATAAAATAAGCTCTCCCTTATTTAATTGCGGTTTTGGGCGAAACTCATCAAATTCAACTGAGTCGTAATCAAATAGGGAGCAATCGACTCCCCTAGACTTGAGTGAAAGATACTCATCCCTAAAGGGGCCGTCAGCTTGCTTTTCGTCTAATGGATCAGCCGGAAATATTATTCTCATACTCATTTACTGCCTAACGCTTTTAGCAGAGGCGCAGTTTACTGCGTCCCTTGTCTAAACTTGTTAGGGGCGGTCAGCCAGAACGCTAATGCACCCACGAGGCCGCACACCCCAAGAAATAGAACTCCCTGCGTAAACTGAAGCCAGCCAGCTACTGTGGGCACACCATCTACCATTGTTTGCACACCGTTTACAGAAGCACTTGTTTTTAGCTCTGGATACTTCAGAGGCCAAGTGAAAATTGCCATTGGGATTGCAGCCAAAGAAAAACCAACAACCAAAGTCGACCACCAGCGAACCAACCGAAACTTACGCAAAACAAAATAGGCAGGTAGCCCGAGTAACAACACAAATGCACCAGACACAAAGAAGCAAATCATAGCAAAATTTCCTGTGCGAACCCAGATATATGGATCACCTGCCTCAAATATCTGAAATTGCCCGTACAGATACCATATGACCATCAGTAAGGCAGGAGATGCCGCTGCTGATATGAACGCGAGCAATAGTCTCATAAGTTCCCTAACATCGCACTGCAACGCCTTGTTATGTGATTGCTCAATGTAGTTTCCGAATTACTTCTAGGCACTTAGAGTATTCTTTGCGCTCGAAATGATTGAGCCATAGATCAAATACTCCATTCCCACATTTTTGATCAATGTAGGCTCGAACAGAGCCAACTACTGCCGTTCCAAACCCCTCTTTGTACAGAACCTTACCAACACCCTCACATTCGGTTATAAGTTCACGTAAGGACTCCACTGCCTTTTCACAGGAAAATAGGCCTAACTTTGTATCGGGATCAAAGTCCCCCTTTTTTCCATCATTTTGGCTACTTTAATCGTATACAAGTCCGAAAGTGCCTTAGGAAATTCAGATTCTATTCCGTAATGGCATAAGAAATCATCACACCAGTGCTCAAAAAATCCATTCCTAATATTTATTGGTATATTTGCCATAACTTGGATTCACATAACGCCGTGATAAGCGGCTTATTTTTTGTTGGTTTGAATGTGTGCTATTAAAGCACACATTTGAAGCGACGAAAAATAGGTCCGTCTTGATCGCCTTGTTATGTGTGCGTTAAATAGGTAATAGATCGTTCAATTGCTCCCGCAATTTATTAGTAATAGCAAGGGCTTCGTTGCGTTTAGCTTCTTCAGACTCCTCACTTTTTATTAGCTTGTTTAGCTTTTCTAAGTATGGATTTAAGTCTATAGGTGGGTTCAGCCCTAATCTTGATTGTGTGGTCTGTAATTCTGACGTCAAGTCAAAGACCGTACACTTTCTATCGAACAGCTTGTCTAAAGAATCAAATAAATTCTCTAATAGCTCTATTTCTATCTCAGTCATATATTCCGAGGCGAGTTCACATAACGCCTCAATAACCGGCCGCGTTGTGGCAAAGCCACGCTTTTAGCGGTCCGGCGCCGAAGGCGCGCAGCTGATTGATTTGTTAAGTGCATTTCCTGCATTGCCTGCAGCGCCTGCGATTTAAATAGATGCCACAACACAACCCCACTCCCATGAGGACCGCTGAACCATATGCGGCGACAATATACGGTGTGGCTTGTTCTTTAATTATTGCCGGGCCAATATGTGGATCATCAAAAGTAGCGAATGAAGCGTAAGTAAAAAAAGCTACCACTAGCGCACCAAAAGCACTTGCCCAGATAAAACGACGAATTACAAGCAATAATACTATTGCACCGACGGCTCCCTGAATCCACATTACTGGAATAGAGGTCATCTTGTCTGATACCTCAGCCAGAGCTGGCAGCGGGAATAAGGACAATAGTGGCACGATGTATTTCATAGTGTGAACACTTAACGCCTCAATAATGGGCCGGAGCACGCAGTGCGAAGGTCCAGCCCCGAAGGGGCGACATTGATTGACTTGTTATGTGTTGGATACATTAACTACTTTACGACCTCACACTCTTTACTGTCATGCATGAACTTACCGCCACTATCTAAGCACTTATCTATTTTTAACTGAAGCATGATGGCCGGCACGACCACAGCAAGTACGAGCAGAAGAAGAACAATTGAAACGGGTATAAACCAACTTTTCATACGACCTATTAAAAATCCATATTTCTGTTGAATATCCAAGCTTGTGCTAACGGTGACACTGGTCTTGCCCACAAAAAGTAGACACTCTAACTATGCGTATTTTCGCTCATACTCTGCTGGACTTACATAGCCCAATGCAGAGTGCTTACGAACCCTATTGTAGAAAATCTCAATGTACTCAAACACCTCAAATTTTGCTTGCTCTTCGCCTTCGAATGTTCCGGCATAGACCAGCTCGACTTTTAGCCTGCTAAAGAATGATTCCATTGCCGCATTATCCCAACAGTTAGCCTGGCGACTCATACTCGGCTTGCACTTGCTTTCGGACAAGAGATCCTGGTATTTCTGCGATCGATATTGCACACCCCTGTCAGAGTGAACTATTAGTCCAGGCTTTATTTGTCGTCGCTCTAGAGCCATTTTCAATGCTCGACGTGTCAATTCATCGGTCATCTGGGAGTCGAATGCCCAACCTACAATACGTCGAGAATACAGATCCATAACTACCGCGAGGTACAACCACCGCTCCAGAACCCAGATATATGTAATGTCACTTGTCCAGCGGCAATTTGGTCGATTCACATCAAAGCAACGCTTAAGTAAGTTGGCGGAGACATTAATGCTCCCCTCTACGGGCTGACTATATCGAAAGCCTTTGCCGTTTCTCGCTTTAATATGCTCCTGATGCATAAGCTTAGCGACGTAGTTCCGTGAACACGGCTCACCTAACTCTCGAAGCTCGTAAGCGATTCTAGGCGCTCCATAACGACCTTTAAACGCAGTAAACGTCTCTCGG
Source organism: Microbulbifer sp. MLAF003 (assembly GCF_030012965.1). Lineage (NCBI taxonomy): Bacteria > Pseudomonadati > Pseudomonadota > Gammaproteobacteria > Cellvibrionales > Microbulbiferaceae > Microbulbifer > Microbulbifer sp. MLAF003. The sequence goes on along the minus strand of NZ_CP120232.1, from coordinate 1,967,726 downwards.
ATTTTATCGATTGTTCGTATCTTTCTAATCGTGCGAGGAGGTGGCAACCGCCCTCGCCATCGATAATAACCCGATCTTGAGACTTCTAAACACCGACACATCAAGCTAACCGGGAATGACCCTACATGCTCTTGTATCAGTGCGTACTTTACTCTTGGTGGTTCGCAAAGTACGCAGCTGCCTTTTTTAGAAATTCAACCTCCTGACGTGCTTCATGCAGTTCCTTCTTGAGCTTGCGAACTTCAGCGCTTTCCTGTTTGGAATAGTTGACGCCGTCTAAACTATTGAACTGCTTATCAGGCAGTCGATTAAATTGACGACGCCAGTTGTAGATCTGCTGTGCGCTGACGCCTAGCCCTCGTGCCACGGAGGCCGTTGTTGCCCCAGGCTTTTCCGCTCTCTTAACTGCTTCTCTACGGAACTCCTCCGTATACGCCTGAGTTCTTTTCTTACCCATGATACACCTCCGTGTTAGGCCTAAACCTAACTATACAGGGTGTCTACCAAACGTGGGCAAGTCTTACACATAACGCCCACAGTTGCGGCTGGATTGGAGCGTAACGGACAACCAGTCCGACAACCTGCGCTTGTTACGCAAACACTCTGTACAATAAAACTGGTGCCGCTACAACTGAGCAGAACAAAATACCTGAAACAAATAACCAAAAGAGCACCGGCTCTTTGTTCTTATCGAGTTTATCTGTATAAGAAAGCAGCTCAATCTTCCCTCTTTCAATACCATTTAAGCAGTATGAGATCATGAATATCGCTCCAACGAAGAATAAGTAGTTAGCTGCTCGTTCTGTACTGTTTGGAATTTCGGTGATCCCGCCGATAATGAAACCAACCGGGAACAATGCTAGACAAATGTACTTCACCTTCCTGTGTATATTTTGAAAATTCATATAGTTGCATAACGCCCCGCACAGGGGCCGACAAATAAGCGCAGCGTTTTGGCGGTCCCAGCGACCGATGGGAGCAGTTGCTGCGGCTTGTTATGTGAACGCGCAATATACATTTACCGCTCACTCTCAATCTTTTTCACTTGCTTTTTGTAGCTGCGCCTTTCCCGCTCAGAGTTTTTATATGAGTACTTTTTCCCAAGCTCTTGAGTGTCGGGATCATTCTCGTTCAGCATACGATGCATCTCACGAGCCGACTTTCCGCCATAAACTCCTTTTACGGTTTTATGGATACTTCTACTCATATTCGATGGTTCCTAGTACACATAACGCTTTTAGCAGCGGCCGAGCGCAGCGAGGTCCAGCCCCAGCGTCTTTTTGCTGGGGCGATGCTGGCTAAACTTGTTAGAAGTGTGCACGTCTCTGCTCCTTGTTCGGATTGTGAGAGACGCAATAACTAATGGCAGATGCCGTAAACTGCTTGCCCAAGTCTGATGTAAGCTTTGCAGAAATACTGCACTGCATCAAATGCTGCCCCCAAAAGCTGTAGGATCGTTTCGGATCAGTGGAGAATGTGAACTCAATAGACACACTTTGAAGCCAGCTAGTTTTGCCACCCATGCGTTTTACCATTTCAGATAAGTATGCCAAATAGGCTTGAGCGAATGGGAGCAAATTAGAATTATTACATTCGACTACATCTTGTGACGCTCGAAGGGACAATTTGTCTGCTTCCATTTGCCGAGCGATGGTTAAGAGCTGGCCTAGTGACCAATAACCTTCATAGTCATTGTTGCGGCTTGCTAAACGCTTAGCAAAACCTTTCGCGATGCTTTTGAATTCCTTTCGTCGCACTTTTTACTCTCTTACTTCTAACGCCCGCAACAGGGGCGACCAATGCTATGCACATTTTGTGCGAAACTGGGAGCGTAGCGACCCGCACAAAATGTGCATAGCGTTGGGCGTCCCGCGGAGGCCCGAAGGGCCGGGGCATCCTGCATGCATTTGTTATGAATTTAGCACGCCACTTCACGAATCTCTTCAATTGCAGGTAACCCAGAAAAAATGCCGACTAGCCCAGACACATAGGTAGTCTTACCAATACACCCTTCCATCTCGGAGTGAACGCTGCCATTTCTAATTGCTGTGTCTGAGAATAACAGTAAACTCAATACGTTAGCTGGAGGCTGTGTCTGTAAATTAATATGATCTTTTGATGGGATTAATACTAAAACATTGCCTCTAGGCGGTTTGTACATATAACCGACAACTTGAACATGCTTGCCATAGTAATTTTCAAACATACCGACAACCATAGGCACATCTCCTCGCATAAACCCGCCGGACGGCTTATTACTACAAGCGGTCAGCCCCAAGAGAACTAGTAGCAGTATTGATTTAGTATTTCTCATGAATTCATAATGCCACCGGCAGGGGCAGCTTACCTTGTGCGCGTTTTGCGCGAAAATGGGAGCGAAGCGACCTGCGCAAAAGGTGCACAAGGCAAGCTGTCCCGTGGAGGGCCGCAGGCCCGAAGCAAATTGCCCGGCCTTGTTATGCTAGCGAACCTCGAAAATATAAAGTTTCTTGGGCTTACCTTCTATAGGGACCCAAACCTCTTTGACTCCTTTAAAGTCCAAGACTAAATCTGCTTCTTCCAATATGCTTTGGCCTTGAATGAGCCCATCCCAGTAAACTCCACCACAGGTCCAGTAAAATGGTGCTTCTTTTTCAGGGATATTTACTACTAATTCGCCACTTTTCGGCCTGGTGATACTTAATTCGTGTTCTTTGAATGCAGCCGCGGAAATGAAATTCTTTCCTTCAATACTCATAATTTCAGGAAGTTCTATTTCCCTCACCTCTTGGGACGCACAACCGCCAATGGTAATCAAAATTATTGCGAGAAATATACGATTCATTTCATTCCTACTTGAGCATAACGCCCGCCATCAGCCGCCGCTTTGGAGCGTAGCGAAAAAGCGTTCGGTTGCATGGCGTTGTTATGCGTCACTCTTGATCACCTCGAATCTCACTAAGACGTGCTCGGATTCGCCTCATTAACTCTCCGTGCAGGTCGGTTTTCCGGCGGCTGGGGGCGATATCTTGCTTAGTAAGCACATCGTCAGGCGCTATCCCATGACGCTCAGTTATTTCCGCGAGTAAGCCAACCAGAGCCTCTATTTGAGCTTCAGGGTATTTTGGACCAACAGCTGGGTGGTCTATTGGAAGTTTTAGCCAATTCTTTCCATCCGAGGTCGCAAGGTGAACTAAACCGATGCCGATTGAAATGCTATTAAGATTCTCTTTACCTTTCCAGCTGCTCCTTCCTGCGTGCCAAGCTATATTCTCTTCTTCCACCAACTTCTCAATGGTCCCATCTGTGCCAATAACATAATGATAAGAGGCATTTACGTTAGGTCTTGATAGCGAGGACATTACACTCTCTAAGGTTGCATTTTCAGTGTCTGCTATAACGACATACTCAATGCTGCGAGGAGATGATGGAACGGTGAAGTTCCTCGAGGGAGAAGAGGTGCCAATCTTTACGCTGGGGAGTGACTCAGTATTCAGTTCTTCTTGCGCTTCTTCACTTAGCTTAATTTCGGCGTATCTATTAATATTGTCGATTGCCCATTTGCGCAGATTTACGGTCTCGGGCCTGGGTGGCTCAGTAAGAATCCCCACAGAAATTTCGACGTACTTCGTTTCAAGTTCTTTGCTTTTTACCGACCCTTCAATACCCTTACCAACAATTAGCAACACAATTGGGATGGCGACGCTTGCGATGATCGTCGTGAAGAGCTTCAAAACTTCTACAATCGAAGTGGATCGCTTCTCACCATCAGGAGGCTTCTTCAGAGTTACCACATATTCACGGATCACTCGCTATATCTCCTTGACGCATAACGCCCGGCTTTGGGGCGGCCATGGAGCGGCGAAATGGCCGTCCCAGCGCCATAGGCGCGACAACAGCCGCTTGTTATAAGCTTTTGCCACGGAGCTTCTCCCTTAAGGCCCTGATGCCAACTGGCTTTAGTGAGCAATACTTTGCAAAAACAAACTCAGCAAGAAATGGAGCAGCTAACAATAGGGATCCAAAAACCACTAAGCTTTGAAGTGCCAACCCCATGTAGATTGCAAGGATGGGTATACAGGCCCCGTAAAATGCTATCACCCACTTAGATAAGGATGTGTATTCATACTGGAAGAAGCACTTTTCGCAATGCATTCTACTTGAGAAAGACAGCATTTTTACCTTTACCGCTTTCTCTTTACATTTTGGGCACTTTCTCATCATGACTTATAACGCCCGCAGCTGCGGACGACTTGTAGCGACGAAGGAGCGGAAAGGCGTTCCGACAGCCTGCGTTTGTTAAGCGATTTTACTCGGGTGACCATTCGTACTCCATTGCATTACCAAGTGGAATAAACGATGCGAATCCAGAGATTTCATAGACACCCTCTGTTTCAGCGGATTTAGCAAACACATAAAAAGCACTGTTAGGTATTTGAAATACACGAGAACAACTTGAACTTAGCTTGTTGTTTATTACCACCACTCCTGAAACATTACCTTTGTAGGACTTTATAACCGTGAATGTGGCCACTTGTTTTCGCCCATCTTGGATCATCTCTTCTGAATCGAGACGCCCAAAGAACATCACATCATATTCTTGGAGCATTCTATCAGAGTCCATGGCGGTTCTTTTGAACGGACTCATGATGCATGCGTGGCTGGCAGTAGAGAATGCCAATATTAATATGGTCAGTATGATGTGCTTCATTTTTCGCTTAACGCCCGCAGTAACCGGCAGGCCGCGCGAAGCGCGGGCTGTCCGAGTTGACTGCCTTGTTATGCGCGTACACCGAACTGCTCCCGAATTTTGCAGACATATAACGCTAAAGCGATGGCAACAAACATTAATAATACATCGACATACAAAAGCAGTATCGGAGTGGTCACACCAACTAGTAGATAAACGATGAGACCTCCTAGCATATTACTTAAAACACCGATGATCAGAGCATGTAGGACTGGTCTTTCTAATTTAACTTTGAATAGGAAATAATAAATACAAAAACTTGCCAGAAAACCAGACACATAGACGAATAGGTGATAGACAGGTGATTCAATAATCTTCTCGTCATGGCTGATCCATAATCCGAACGGAATACCGACCAAAGTTCCTATGATGAACGAAAGAATTGTGTATATAGCGATTATCTTAAAATTCACAAGTCTATCCTAAAGCGCATAACAGTTTATTAATGAGCCAGTGGCTCACTATCCATTTGGCCACTATTTCTGGGAGGGAGCCTCCGAGCTCCGCAGAAAAGCCTTTATTTACAGCAGGTTATAAACTATTGCCTAAATAACAACCAGAGATAGTGAGCCATTGGCTCAAGTCGTCTGGTTCAACTTCCCGCTCTTGAACACATTTTACCCATAATTAAATCAATAAGTTAGGGGAGACTTTCTGTAGATGTAAGCCATGGCTCTATAATTCGGGCTTTCGCACCGGCGATACGCCCACTCCACTACTGAAAACCACAGCCAGTATCACCCACTCGGTATCGCCATCGCCGCAATAGAGCTATGCACAGCCAGGCGGTTGGCCACTTCGACAATGCAGTCAGATACCAGGCCCGCTACATGGTCAGCGACGTTTACCGGCTGGCCTGCATCAGTCTGCAGAGTCTTGGTGGTGACATAAACACTGGACATCAGATCGCCGGCGCCATCAGTCTGTACATTGTTCTGGTCATCAATGACGGCAATGGAGCATTTAAGCACTGCGGCAGCCTGAGCTTCGTTATTGGTGGGCTCGATGGCCTGAGTTACCGTTGCGCGCACAATAGTGCCCGCACTGTGGCCGTCGTCGATGGTGTAGGCGAACTGCCAGGCCTCCAGGCCTGGCACTGTTATCGGGGAAAAGCTGGGCATTCTCTATTCCTTAATCAATCAGATTTATGTTGTCCGTTGTGGGTGATAATTCGGTGCTGCGGATCAACGCCGGCGGCGTAGCTCTTACCACCTACAGATATTTTGTACACGGTACGCAGGCCGGCACATTCGACCCTCTCGACACGCTCCCAGGTGAGCGGTTCTTCTTCATGCAGTACACCCAGCTCAACGCCCTGGCAGTGCTGCGCCTCGTATACTTGGCCTGCACGGTCGGTGACGGGGGTTTCACGGCTGCAAATTACGTGGGCACCACTTGTTGTGGTGAGCAATACACAGGGTATTTCTGGCTCTGCATCTACCCCGCCAATAATGGAACTTAAGTGGACATCGTTGTCGCCGGTATCCCAGCAATCGATCAGGTCTCCGCTTTCGCAGTTGTCCGCAAGTAAACCTTCGCGCAGCCAAGTGCCTGCAGCAATGCACCAGGGTCTCTAGGGACCGTAGTGCCGCCGCCATTACTCGGGGTTGTAATAGTGCCTATACCTCGGCGCCAGGTGCTGGCAGCCAGCTGGTAAATGTTGGTAGTTGCGTAATAGGTAACCGCACCGCCCTGAGTGCCTGGATCATCACAGTACACATAATATTTAGTGCTGAAGGACAAACCAGTGATGCTGCCACTGTTGTAATTAACAATGCCGAAACCAAACTGCACCGAGTGCGCGGCAATCGTGATTTTTGCGGTACTGCCATCATCTGAGCCGGACAGCGCGGAACTGGTAGGCAGGCTGGCAATACCAGATTGAATCATCGGCAGATTGCGCTGGTCCTGCACTTCCACCACATCGATTTTTATATAATCGATTAAGGTATCACCCGTTTTAGCCGGATAATTGCAATAAAAAATCGGGGCAATAAACCGTACTTTGTTCTGTAGCTTGGCTGGGTTGCCAATATGGTTCGCTCCTCTAACGCCACTGTATTCAGCATTGCCACTAGCGTTGCCTTTGACATAGGCCACCAGCTTCTGCCAATTCTGCCCCACTATGTTTAGGCCAGCAGCAAGGACATAGTGCTGGCTACTCATAGTATCTGCACCAGTAGCATTGCAAGCAGTACCGGTATTATCGTAACCAGCCAAACCGGCATACATGGTGCGATCGGCATCACCTGCGGCATACATATAAACCCGAGTCTCTATCCGGTAAAGCTTACTGGGATCAAAGGGTATTTTTTCTGCGTGGTACATCGAAACATGATTAGTCAGGCGAGCCGCACCACCACCAACTGTTAGGTAACCGCTGGTATAGAAATTCTGGTATCCGCCGGAAAAGTTGGTCCAGTACTGGGAATAATTGCTATCAGAAAAATCCTCCAAAAAGGTATTACGCATGGAGCGGATCTGCGCACGCTCCTGTACGGTAGCGCCGACTGTGGCGCCCTCCTCAGGTTTATTGGTCCCATAAATTTCTTCCCAGTCTGCACGGGCACCGGCAATCTGATCGATTTTAATCAGCACCTTTTGTCGTGTGCTATATACCGCCTGCCATTTGGCTTTCCAGGTGGTGCGATCAATGCTGGTGACTGTTGAGGTATTGCCCAGACCTGCGCCGCTGAGATAACTGGAGAGTGCTGTTATTGCACCGCTGTAGTTGGTTTTCTCGGTGGTAATGCCGTAGCTATTGGCTTGTCCTTCGATATCGCCCTGCTCTGCCAGAATCTGGTTGTATTCGCGCACCGCGGTTAATTTCTCGGTAGGGTGCAGTTTGCCATCTGCGGCTATGTTACTGAAGTCTAATAGAGCAGCCGCGGCATCAGTTTTGGCTTCAGCAGCAGCATTTGCGGCGGCTTGTGCCTTGGCATCCGCTGCAGACACTCCCAACAATGCCTCGGGGTCACCACTACCGCCGAGGGTAACCACGATACCGCCATAACTTCCCCCGTCTGCGGCGTTGGCCCAGATAGAGATTTCATTGGCTCCAGCTTGAAGAGTGACTGGGAAGGAATACCATTGGGTTGAATCATTCGGCCCACTCATAATTCCGACCTGGACACCATTCAAACCAACGCGCGGGCCACCACCTTCGGCATCATAGGCCAGTACATGGATAAAGCCTTGGCCAGCAGTGGCATTAAAAGAATACTTAGTGCCGCCGGCATAGTTGGTATTGGTGGGCCAAAGTAACCCGGTGGGGCGGCCATCCCACTGAAACTGCAGCGTGGCCCCGACCATGCCCGCCTCGCGTGCCTGTTGGGCGATAGCGTTGAGTAGGACTTGGCGAGCGCTGTACACCGCCTCCCAATTAGCATTCCATATTGTGCGGCTGATAGAAGTGCTGGCTGCGGTATCGTTCCAGATGGGAGATAAGCCCCCCAGGTAACTAGTGAGGGCTGCCAGGTTGCCGGAGTAGTTTCCTTTTTCTATTACGAGTCCGGCACCATCAGCCTGCGCTTCAATACCCACTTGCTCTGCCTGAAGCTGGGCATACTCACGAATGACAATTAGCTTTTCGTTTTGATGTAAAACACCATCGGCGGCAATGTTATCCAGGTCTGCCAATGCGGCATCAGCATCCGCCTGTGCGGCTTCGGCCTTATCGATCGCCTGCTGTACTTCAGGGTCGAGTGCCGGGTCTTCATAGTCGGTATAAGGCGTGCGCGACTTGGGCACAAACATCAGGCGCGCGGCATTGGTGCCCAAACAGGTGCCCCCGTGCCCGGCATTACCGGGGCTATCCGGGCTTTCCCCATAACATGTATTTTGCTGTTACTAAGGATTGGCATGGGGTTCTGTGTACCGTCGACCAACAGCACTATGCCGCCAGGGGCACCACCGCCGCCACTGCCTCCAGGCACCTGAATTACATTGCTATCGCCAGTAGTACCGGGGCTGCCATCTTCACCGGAGTTTTCTATTTTGCCGCTGACACCAATGGCGATACCTCGCGCAATTACAACAATCCCAGCACCGCCCTTTCCACCTAAACCACCGCGTCCGCTGGGTTCATAACTGCCATCAAAGGAATAAAAAGAGGAGTGACCACCGCGAGCCCCACCAGATCCGGATAGGTCGTCAGGGATCCCTTGTAGATCTCCGCCGTTATTCTCGATATTAAGGGGCGGCATTACCTCATTGGGGCTTTGACAGTTTTTCCCCAAGCCCCTCTGGCTGTTCCTCGATTGACAGTCTCTTGAGCATTTTTTAACTGACCTGCACCGCCATAACAGGAACCGAGAAAGCCCACGCCGCTATTGCTTGGGGTGCCCCGTAAAGTGCCGTCAATTTGCAATACACCACGCACCCGCAGCTCAATATTGCCACTCACAGAAAGTGTGCGTCCTGCAGGTATCGTAAGATCACCCGGGTAATAATAAATTGCGCGGCTATCGCCATTTCCAGCCAAAGTACCATCAGCAGTTAAAAAGCCGCTGGCATCGATACTCAGGCCACTGGCCGTCATGGCCGCACCTTCAGCGCTGTACCAGGCATCCGGTAATTCCGCGCTGGTGCTTTCAGCCTGATCGGCAATCATGCCGGCGGGCTGGTAACTGCCGAATAGATCCACGGATACCGCACCGCTCACCTGATCGATACTGATGCGTTGCACTTCCATAGCGCGGTCTAGGCTGTACTCATCGAGGCCCAGCGCTGGCAACAGGCGAATATAGTCCATGTCATAGCTGTAGTCTGCGCTGTGGTCGTGACCAATATCGAAACGAATTAAAGAAACTTGGTTGCCGGTCCAGTCGCTAACTTGGGACAGATTAAGCACCAACTCCTGCCACTCCCCTTTGGCCCCATTTAGGCGCTCAATCAGGTCCAGCATTTCCGCAGTGCCAGCAGAAAAATAGCTGCTGCTCTCGGTGTGTTTAAAAAACAACTTGCTTCCGCTGCCCGCCGCTATAAGTTCGTCGCTGGTGCGGCGCACACGCAATTTAATAAAGGGCAGATCCGCCCCTAAAAAGTGGGCGCAAAGCTGCGACTGATCCAGGGGTTTTCACCTTTTACTGTTACCGAAAGGACACTATTGCTAATGCTGGAAGTGGTGATGCCATCGCGAGGGATCCAGCCTTCGCTGTCACGACCAAAATTAAAATCGTAGGGCCTGTCTCCGCGGATAGAGTGATCGCGCAATTGCGGCAGGCTCACCCGTACAATATCCCCCACTTCCAGGTCATTGTTACTGGGCAGTAATCCTAAACGCAGGCTTAAAGGTGGGCCGGCGAAACGATCGCGCAGAGCATCGAAGGTGTTTTTAATCGTGGTATAGGTGTGACGGGAATTGTGCAGACCGCGAAACTTTAAACTGTGCTGTTTTGCTTCACCATGAATAGCCACCGAATCCGCATCGATTAAATTATTCGAGCGCAGAAACTTGCCATCGAATCCGGGCTGCTCAAACCAGCTCCATTGCACCGAGAAAACATTGCGCACCCCGGCCAGGTTGTATTTCAATTCACCCAGGCTTTTCACATCATCGGGGCCTATGGTGGCCACATTGCCGGATTCAGCCAGCACCCCAGCCATACGGCGAAAACCTAGCTGGCCGGCCGCATTAACCGGCATAAAAGCGCCGAGCAATAAATTGATTTCGGTCTCGATAAACTTCTTGCCGTCAGTCTTTTCCAGGCCATCGAAACGTAGGATCTTGCCTTTGCTGTGGTCGCCGGGCTTGTACCAGTCGGCGCCAATGTTTTGGAACTCATCCAGCACCACGAAAGCGGGGTCTATGCCCAGGTGCCAATTGCTGGGCAGTACGTTATTGGTACCGAGAATCTTTCCAGTCAACAGTGCATAGGCCAGCTGGGGGCCAGGGCCTTCCAGATAGATAAATTCTTCAACTTCTACACCGCTTTCGTCGTCGCTGTCTTCAGGCAGGGCATGGTCTCGGGCAAAGGTGCCGAACAAACCCCTAGCGCAGTTGGTAAAGCTACTGCTGGTTTTACCGGTTGCGCGCACAATCTCGAAACCGTCCTGATATTTAATCTTCAGGTAATACACGGATTGGCCAGGGGCATCGCCATAAGCTGCGGTATGTGGGTTCGCTTCAAAGTTGCTGGTATCAAATACCTGCAGGGTGGTATCCGCTTTGGCGAAATTGGCAGCCAGGCGCGTGGTATTAGGTACAAAAATATCGCGGCGCATCTCGCGCTGGATATCCCGGCAGCGTACCCGGTAGATCCCTTCCGCATAGGAAATGGATTCCTCGGCAATCTGGGTTTGCTCCAGGCGAAAATCATTCCAGTCGAGCCCAGCAAAACCCTGATACAGCCGCACCGTACGGCCCTTGATACCGTTGCCCTGCTCCAGCTCGTCGCGCAGCACATAGGACAGCTGGCCACCAATATCTACCACCTCAAACGAGATAGCACCAATCTGCGCCAGGCCCTGCTCTGGGATTAATTTTTGGCTGGTAGCGCTGCACTTTTTTAGGGTGCCCAGAATCGCGTTTAAAGGCAGGCCGGGAATATCGTTGTGGCTAGTAATGTAGAGCGGCAGGTCGTAGCCGATTTCGATGACCAAACGCAGCTCACGCTGAACCTCCCGGTTGTACCGGTCAAAAGTTTCTGAATTATTGCGCATGATTAAGCTATGACTGCAGTAATAATAAAAGATAAAAAACACTTGGAGGGCTGTGTAAAAGAGCTAGTTCAGCGCTTAACAGCAGGGAACACAGCAACAATCAAGGTGGAAGATACCACCTGGGCAATTTTAAATACTCGGTAGAAAGGCTTATATCGATAATAACAAGGATTCCAATGCGGAAAGGAAGTCCTTGGGGAAATCACAAGGTGAGCTACCGAAAAGCTAAAGGATAGATGCGCTGAGGATAAGCGGAATATAACCTGCACTTCAGAGTTGAATGCAGGCTTTTATCTAACAGAGACTACTATTATTTACTTAATAGAGGAGGATCTTCCGCACCAACCGGAACGATTCTTAGATTATTTCAGTATAATTGAGTTTACATCTTCACCATCATGCCAGCGGTCGCATTTCCCGGACCCTATAACTTGGACCGTTTTTCCTGAGGCATAGGCGGTCAAAACCATTGAGAATTGTGATTTTCCAGCAGTAGAATTTTCATCTTTAATCATCCAATAACTCCCTGAAGCGCAATCAGGTTTATCTACAGCAGTTCCCGACATTCTAAAATAATGCAATCCATCACTTGCCCTATTAAGGATACTTGTGATTTGACCTTCTTGTGTACCAGCTTGAGCACTAAGTGAAATTAACATTAAGCAAAATGAAAAAAATTTTTTCATCACTCTCTCCATATATGGAATATTGATTAGGATAGTAAAAGAGATTGGAGCATAAAGATTAATATTCCGCAAAAGCATCACTTCGCAAGTCCACTCTCCCAGTTATTGATCATGCCGGCAATGTAATTGATAGTCATAAACAACTCAACCACATTTCGCCCAATAATTGCCATATGATGACACCCTCGATCTCTTTAATCGTCAGGAATGTCATGCCTTCATCAGCACCCTGTTGCTGACCTATACACTGCATAGGCAGCACCCTAAAAACATTGTTCGGAGATCTACTACCTTGCCTAATGTCGCCTGATGCAGGCTCATTCTAGAACAGCTCAAGCTGAGCCCCCGGTTGTACCGGTCAAAATTTTCTGAATTATTGCGCATGATTAAGCGATAACTTGAACGGTAGTGAAAGAGAAAATAAAGCGGCCATCTTTCTGACGCTGCTCTTTGAAGGATTTATATTTGAGTTGCACTTATTGCGGAAAATCGGCAGCGGCTTCAGTGCCGTATGCATCGAAAATAAAAATTCCCCGAAAGCGCAGCTTCTTTTAAACTCCCGCCAACGGGCCAAATCTGTGTAAGTGAGTTTTAGCGGTACCGTCTGACAAAGATATTCTTCTTCAAGGCGGTAAACTGTGTATTCTGTTTTACCACTGAGCGCCTTGTGCTCTTTACCTTCGGGGCGGTCACTGCAGTCATAGCGTTTTAGCTTGGCTTCAATCTGATAATCACTGCCATCGCCGACAATAGAGCGTGTTGGAGTGTATTGAATTAACATGGCCCTACCCCATCAGTTCCTGACCCTGGCGACTATTCTTATCAAATAACACCAGATCCCCTTCCTCAATTTGAGTTTTAATATCCTCGATAAGCTGATCAGCGCGATCACCAACCGGGCCATGGAATTCAAAAATATACTGGCTTGCCGGCTGTTTGGTTTCCCCTTCTACAAAACCATCATTACCAGAACTGGCAAAACTCTCTGATGGTGTGGCTGCTACCGCACCCCCGGTACTCATACTGGGCGCACTGGCATCACCGGAAACCCCGCCGGGTGCTTTCAGCGATGACAACATGCCGGCAATCTGCGCCCCTTGTGTAATAGCACCGGCGATCATCGGAATATTTTGCGGATAACCGATCTCAGAAGCCTTAGCAATATTCTTTACTAGCGAAACCCCAGTAGAGAAAACAGCCATAGCCATCTCTGCCTTTGCCGCTTTTTGGTTGTAAGCAGCCGCGGCAGACAGTATCTGCCCGGCACCGGTAGTAAACATTTTCAGCTTGCTTTTGTTGGAAGCCTGTTCGAGCTTTTCGCGCTGCTTTCGATGTTTGTTTTCTAAAAGAGTGAGTTTGCGTTCATATTCATCATGAGCGAATATTTTGCTGGCATAGGCCTGATCCAGCAGGGCCATTTCTTCATCCTGCTGTACCTGTAATTGTTCCATCTCGGTGAGCCAGGAAAGCTGCAATGTTTCTAGGCGGGCCACCATACGCTGACGCTCTACTTCAGTAAGGCCATCGGCGCCAGCTTGGTTACCATCGCCTTCACCACTCTCCGAGCGCGCCTGCTCTTCAGCCAGAGCCATTTGATAGCGCTCTTTCTCACGCTCAGAGTATTCAGTCCGCAGAGCCTCGATAGAATCGAAGCCGCGCCTTGTCAGCTCCTCCTCAGCAATCTGAAGGGCGGCTATTTGCTGCAGTCTCTGCTCATGATCGAGTTTTATTTTTCCCTGCTGATCTGCCAGAAATTGATCCAGCTGTATTAACTGAGCTCCACCGGCCTCCTCTGCCATGGCACGTTGTTGCGCAATACGGTCGCGCTCAGATTGCTCCCTCGCCGCTGCAGCAGCTTCTTCAGCTATGCGCTCTTCCTCTTGTCGCTTCTTCTGCGCGGCTATGTGTGCATTCTGTAACTCATCAAGCTGTTTGCGTATTTGCTCCGATTTGTGGCGGTGAATTTCAACCTGAACCTGGACGCCTTCAGCTTCTGCCTTGGCCAACAGGTGTTGATGCGAAACATACCGGCTGGGAAGCTCAGCAAATTGTGTACGCTGCTTTTCTTCATCAGTTGGTGCGATACCTCGGCGCAGGGTATCCACTACCCCAGTGAGTTTCTGAATCCCTGCCGTAGCGATACTGGTTGAGCCAGTGGTTTTACTGAGCCCCTCCAAAAACTCCTGCCAGGACTGCGCCAAGGAATCAGTAGCACCGGTGAGACCGCCCGCTTCGGCAGAACCGGCACCGCCCACCTGCTGCTCCAGTTTAAGCAGAATCATGCGCTGGGCTTCCGCTACACGGCCCGACTGCTCCAGGGTTTTAATCTGCTCCTTTTCTTGCTCGGTAAAACTCACCCCCGCGCGCTTAAGAGCAGTCAAGCCAGTCGATGGCTCCTCTAATGCCTTACCCAGCTGCAGCGCTGCACTCTTGGCATCGCCACCCATAACGGCTGATAAATCCTGGCTCAGTCGAATAGCATCATCAAAGACTGGCCCTTGCACACCCTTAAAGGTGAGCAATACGCCTTGGGCTTCCCTGATACCAGTAACGCTCGCCAAGGTAGCGCGGGCCACTGAGCGCACCTGGTCATCCAGCTGTTGTGCAGTGCGACCACTGGCACTGCCAGTAGCTTTTAGCAGACCTTCTATCTTGAGCTGCTGCCGCTCCATCTCCTCTCCGGCGCGAATGCTCTGATAAAACACCGCAGTAACACCGGCCACCCCTGCACCAAACAATGCCCAGCTAGCCGCGCCATTAGTCAACAGACCATTCAGGGCACCGACTCGACCAGATACACCACCCAAAGGGCCATCAATCGCGGCGACGCCCTGAGCAGCACCACGCATTGAGCGGCCAAACATAGTGCCCGCGGAACTGGTAGATTTCATTTCGCGGGTGAGCTGTTTATTGCGTGCGGTTGCTTGGGCCATCTCCCGCTTATATTGAGTGGAGCGCAGCTCCAGATTCGCCACCATGGTGGCCATGGAAGTTTGTTTTGCCATTGCTCAGCTCATGGAGTTCCAGATTGCGATTTGTTGCTGCACGGTTTTTGGCTTGTGCGGCAGAGGAAGGAAGTTAGAGACTTTGCCCCCCAGTGTGCCGGCGGCAATGTGGGCGAGTTGCCACTGCTGGACTTCGGTATTTAGGGGACGCTCAGAGTGATATTCATACCAGTGGTCGAACTCGGTAGAACTCATGGAGCGCAACATATTGAAATAGTCGGGACGATTAAAATCCCGCGCGAGCTGCCGGGCGAAATAGAAACCCGGCACTAGCCTTTTTTTCGTTGTCCTCGCTTTCTGGTTCGCCGCTCTCTCCCTCAGTGGATGCTTCTACATAGAGACCGGATAACTTGGCCGCAGGTACATAAAGCACATCAATCAACTTAGGAGTTACACTGCGAATTAAGCCCTGATGGATCTGCTCCAGTGATTCCTGACAGTCTGGTTTCATCCAGATGGCATAGGCAACCAGCAACAACTTCTTGCTCACCTCCCCCAACCGGAAAGCCCAAAGCTGGCCAAAATTTTCCAGTTCAGTTTCTGGTAACTCTTCACCCTGCGGCAGCGGAATATCTTCGGTGGTCTTTTGCAGATATTCACAGCGGTGGTAGGCGCTCAGCTCAAATAACTCTACTTCCTGCTGGCCAAATACAACGGTTTCGGATTCTAAAATAGGCGTGAGAACTGAATTCATTGTTAGCTGCCTGCGGTTACAGTGGGTTTACCGGAAATCTTAAATTTCACGGTGCGAGTGATCTTGTCATCCTTAGGCACTGCCTTACCCCAGCCGGTAATATGGCCGGTAAACTCTACTGTCGTGCCTTCAGGATATTCAATCTGGTAATACTTATTAGTATCGGAGTCGTAATCTGCCCGCAGTGCCTGCTGGCCGCTGTCGCTCTCATTCCAAATCAAGGTAATGGAAACCTCACCGGCATCACGTAAGCCTGACGGATCGTAATCCATATAGCCGCTGGTACCATCAATCGGCGTCATCTCAACAGAACCGCGCGACTCCTCGCCCGGGTCGATATCTAACATACCCGCTACTGGCGTATAAGAGCTGCCATCATCGCTGCGGGAAAATTTTGTTTTATAACCTTGTGCCATCGTTGTGCCCTCTGTGGGTTGCTCAATTAAAGGTCTATGGATTCAGTGGAATACTGGGCCGTATAGGTCAATCGAACCTCGCCCAGTGGGTGATCCTGATCCAGCGCAAACTGGGTTTGGCTGAGTAGGAATAAGTCACAGCTGCCACCCAGAGAGGCATCCTGCAGGGCACTCTCAATATCTGCAGCCGCTTGATCCAGTGCGGCATATATATCGCCATCGCTCTTTACTACCGCAGCAATAGTCAGATCCAGCTGCCGACTGGTACCGCCATGCATTTCGGGGTCAGTATTTTCGGTTGCAAAACCCACCACAATCGCTGGCAGTTTTTTGGAATCGATTTCTTCTGTGGTGCCAGGGGTGGGAATGAATAGCCGCTTATGTTCTCTATTTCTTTCTGTACTGCATCGCGTATGGCTATGCGTCGAGTCATAGTCTAATCCTGATAAATTATGGGCATAAAAAAACCCGCGATTGCGGGTTAGGGTGTTTACAGTGCAGCAATGCTTACCGAACTAATCATCATTTCTTGGGTGATTACCTAAATCTCGATGAGCCATGCAAATCAAAAAAAGGAAGCAGTTTTATTCATAGTCACTTATTAAATGCCGACGAGCCACCGTGCCCCGACCTCAAAAGCCCCGAAAGCTACTATCCAATATGAAGATATAAACGAGACCATTACTACCGCCAATGCCACCTTAATTTGGCTATATTTCCAGTGCTCTCGGACGCCGAAGAAGATTAATATACCTAAGGTAACAAGCATCATTGGCTCGTAGAAATACCTAATCGGAGCGTTGAATGGATAAAGAAATAACCCATAGATTAACCGACCCAGGCCTGGCGGAAATATTGCCACCAAACTTAGCAGCATACAAAGCATGTGCTTTTTTGGGGATTTTCGATACACAAAGCCGGAAACCAAGAAAAATACGAATAGGGGTATTAGGAATAGATCAACCCAATACACATATTGAAAAATAATCCCTTTCTGAACAGCTAATTCTATAGTACCTAAATATAGCCTTGACGAAGTGACAATAAAAATGACTGCTACACCAAGGGAGGACCATCCCAAATACTTGTGAATCAGGAAACTTCCTCTATTTATCAAATATGACTGAGTACAGAGCAGCAAAACCCAAAGAAATGCAACCAACCCATGAATATGGTGCAAAGACGATAACGTCTCGTAAACCATAAAATAACTTGGAGCAAACCCAAGAACAATCACAGCAGATAGGCTACAAACCCAAGCAAAGAGAACTCTAGAATTCAAGTATTAACCCTCATGATACTTAACGCCTTGCTAAGGGGCAACCGAAACGCAGTGTAGATTGCCCCACGGAGGCCGCGCTCTTTGCGACCGTGTACTTCAGCAACTTGTTAAGCCCCTACTCCCAGAGTTCCAAGTACTTGCTATGAAGCTCTTTCCGCTCTTGATCTGACATGTTTGAAATTGTCAAACCTTTAGCGCACCTATTTTCGATCACATACTCCTGCCAGCTTGGAGGGAAACCTGAAAGCCTAACCTCTGGCCCAATTTGCTTAAAGTGAACCAGCTTGAGAGTAAAGTAACTAAACTCTTGTTCTCCACGCATAACTTGGAATGATTGCCAAAAATGCATATGCCCAAAGAGGACAGATATCATTAAAACGAGCGAGAAAAAAGGAACAAATCGCTGGGCTTTTGCAACTATACCAAGTACCAACTCCAAAAGTGACCAGATTGCAAGCAACAGGAAAACTACCGTATACATCCAAAAAGGATTCAATGGATCCGGGCGGTAATCCCATACCTCCTCAAAACTCCAGCATTCGAATGGAGTTACCGTGATAAAAATATGAAATCGGAAAAAAATCAGAACTGCCGTAACCGACAGTACTAGCACCGTTAATCTCCAATAATTTGATTCCACGTATCTCATTTCTACTATGGCTTAACGCCGCGCTCACTGGCGGACAATACTATGCACTTTGGACGCATAGCAACCAAAGTAAAGGTGCATAGCGTTGGCCGTCCGGTGCAGCGCTTGGTTATGAGTTTAGGGCATCAGTTCTACAAATCGAACATCGGCACCGAACCACTCACTAATGCTGGAGCAACTGGATGATGGAGCATTGTCTAGAGTGATTTTTAGATTCTTCCCCGTTGCACGAGCAGTAGTTGCTAAAGTGGCAATTAATTTACAGCTTTCAGCACCAGTTCGGTAGTATTGTGCTACCGGATCGCACACTTTCATCATTCCAGTATCTCCAATTTTAAGATAAAGCGCATCCGGTTCATGATATGCAATACGCTCCACAGCCCCTACACAGGTAGCAACTTCAGAAACAGCATTAATTGAAAAAAATAAAAAACAAAACTACTGGATATTTCATAAGATTCCTATTTTATTCATAACAATTAATTCAAAAGAAGCTTCTTTATACCACCCTGCTATATAATTCTTGGCCCCACCTTTTTGAAAAACGAAATAAAGCCTATTAAATCAATAGGTTAGCTTAAATTGGCACAAGTTTACAAAAATAGATATAAAGCAGCGTCTTTATATCTCTGTATTTTCGCTGCTTTATATCACTTTGGGAACCCTATAAATATCAATGAGTTACTCATTTTCACTCAGAAATAGAAGAAGCTGCTGCTGATCTTTGTCACCAAATGCACAAGTGTGCATTTTTCAACCGTCCACCTGCACCCTTCGCACGATGCCATCATCTTCCAGAAGCTTACGCACCTTGTGTTCCACACTGTTAAAGCTGATTAAGGCATCCGAGCTGTGAGGCCCAACCTCACTAATCAACAGGCTGAACTCATCACGTGGCGTTCGCACCCGGTCATCAGCAAAGTCATCAATACTCTAATCGGGTATCACGCGGCACTCTATAGGCTTACCTCCGCCACCATCGTTATAGATAGCTGGCTTACCCCATTTACGAAACGCACGCTCTGCGGCTCTCTGCTCCAGATCCATAAATCACCTATGACTTCACTTTGCCAGGTGCTCCGGTAAACTTCACCGCTAGGCTAGTAGTGCCATTTCCAGCTGGCTCTGCGACAGCGGGTAATCGAGTAGAGTTCACCGTAAATAGAATTTGTCGCACTTATCAAGCTCCCCCTCGAGATTAAGAATACGTTCCTGCTTTATCGTAAGCTCATAGGCAAAAGCACTAGTATTTATGTAAGCTGATATAGAAATGAGAAAGAATATGAAGAGTACCCGCACTTTAAATATCCTTGATGCCTAACACCGTGAAATGCGGCGGTCTAAGCGTGGCATGCGCCGTCCGGTAGCGCGCTGTAGAGATGGAACGAGCATCATCAACTTGTTAATTTTTGTGCGGAGACAAAAATTGTTTCAGAATCATACCTACCAATTCTGGTGACTCCTGATGAGAAGCGTGCTCCGTAAATGGAATATTGGCAAAACTAGCATCAGGTATTTTTGCCTTCAGCGCCACAGCCTCATCTAATGAGAAAAGGAAATCATTGTCACCTCGAATAATTAAGGTCGGACACTTTATTCTTTCGACCAGGCCCCATGGATAACCGGCCTCTGTAGTATCAAGCCACACTTTTTTTACTGATTCTACAAGACTCTTGAAATCCGGGTTGGGATTGGAAGCATTATAGGACTCCACATCTACAGGAAAGCTTTCACTCCAAAACTCAGCAGTCAGGCCACCCAGGGCCTCGATAGATGGGTCATTAGCCTCCAATCGCCATTGCGAACCAAGTGTGACTAAGCAAACAACATTTTCTGATTGTTGCGCCGCCAACCGGTAGCCCACAATTCCGCCATCACTAAAACCAAATATTGAATACCGTTTAACACCTAAATGAGAAAGCACTTCTTGGATGTCTCTTTCATATTGAGCATAACTCAACGAGGGCCCTGCTAATGGTGACCTTCCATGACCACGAAGATCGATACTAATCAAATGGAAGTCTGGAGCAATATATTCATGCAAAGGAGCTAGGTCTTTCCCCGAACCTAAACCTCCATGCAGCATTAGTAGCGGCTCACCATTTGGATTACCAGATAGTTCGTAAAAAATTGGTGAGCCACAGGTTTCTATGTAACCACTTTTATCAATCATCACAACTTTCCAACTAAATATCTATCTTTGACTTACTAAGCCTTCTTAGCAACTGATGGCCTATGAACTGCAAAATACTTTTGCCTGCCTCTCGACCGATTATTAAATAAAAATTTCTCAATAATCTGAGAGGCTTCAATTTCCCTTTCAATTATTCCACCAATACACTCCACTCTTCATTCTTGGGTTTATAACATTCCCACGCGAACATAAAATCAAATCTGTCACCGTGCCTAAGCAATCTTGGAGGAATTCCTTTAAGGTGCCTATAAATTTCTACTGCTACCGTTTTGGCCCATTCTTGTTCTTTCACTTTCTCTCCTGTAACTTAACAGTGAGTTCAAGAGAAACTTCTTTATATCACCCTGTTTTATATCACTTTAGGGCCCCTATAAATATCAATAGATCACTGATTTTCACCGATAAGAAAAAGCGCCTTTTGATCTTTGTTATTAAAAGCACGACTGTATATTTTTTACTCGACGCCAGTCTCCCTTAATATCCCCAAAACCAAAGATCCATGGGTTTCAACTATCCACCTGTACCCGGCATATAACTCCATCATCCGACAACCGCTTGCGCACCGTATAGGCCACACCATTAAGCGTTATCACCGCCTCTGAGTTGTAAGCCCCTACCTCACTCACCAGCAGACTCAACTCGATACGTGGCACCCGCACGCGATCCTCATCTTCGAACTCGTCGATCTCCTGATCTTTTATCACACGGCAATCAATAGGCTCTCCGCCGCTACCATCATCAAAGGTAGCGGCTTTTCCCCATTTACGAAACGCGCGCTCCGCGGCTCTTTGGTCCAGATCCATGGATCACCTAGGCCTTCACAGTGCCCGGAACACCGGTAAACTTGACCGCTAAGCTAGTAATGCTATTACCGGCTGCCTCTGCGGCAAAAGCGGTGGGGCCAGTGATATCGCCGGTTGCGGCTGTTGCGGCGCTGTTATTAAAGGCTGCTACGGATACATCCCAGGTGAGGGTTTCCCCCTGACTGATCTCTGCGGCGGATACCTTGGGCACGGTGAATACGCCTTCAATAGCGATCACACCAGATGCGCCCACGGCGATATCATCCATCGCCACACCCAGTACTGCGCCTACTGCTAGCACCTGGCCAGAGGTAATTACCGCGCTAGTGCTATTGGTGTAATCCAGCATGCGCCCGTCTTGTACAAAATTAGTAGCCATTCTCTTTCTCTCAATTGAGTAAATTACTGAAAGCAAAAAAGCCGCGATGTGCGGCCCTTTTCGGACTCTTTAAGGTTTGGTTCGGTTTGAGCTGGGTATTAGGTCTTAGGTGTTTTCACCATGCCTTTCGCATCCCAGGCTTTCGCAGCTGCATCCAGGCGGACTTTGAATTCCACCCCGTCGATATTCCAGCCGTTTTGCTGTTCCAGCACTGGGGCTTGCTGGCCATCCAGATAGAGCACTTCGATAGTGTCGTGCGCTACCGGGTCGGCATTGAGGTACCAGCCATTGTGGCCGCTAAGGCGACCATCGGAGATCACACTGGCAATATTGCGCACGCTATTGGGTACGGTGTTGGATTTCTCGGATGCACCCACTTCAAATTCAGATTCCAGTGCAACCTTTGCGGCACCCTCATCGGCGATATCACACAGCAAGAATTTGGGGCGGATATTCAGGAAGGCGGTGCCATCCTTTTGCTTGCCCATCAGCACCCGTGCGGCATCGATGCTGGCGGTATTGATACCTGACTTGGTGGCGAGGTTGCCATGATCGGCATGGAACAATGCCTTGCTATCGGCCATTTTGGGGTTGTTAATCAGGATACTGAACACCAGATCCCCCACGGTGCGAATAGCAGCGAGCCCCATCTTTTGTGGGATTCGGGTGAAGGCCCCCAGGTCGTCATTGATGATTGCCTGGCGAGTAATGGAGAAGAGTTCCCCGTAAGTGGCCAACGCGGCAGTTTCGGCGCGCTCTCCAATACTCACGTATTTAAATTCTGCCCCGGGTGCCACTTGGCGCAATGAGGGGAAGGTACCAAGATCCGTGCGAGTAGCTATCTTGAAGTCGCTCAAGTTTCCAGTGGCGGTAAACTGCGGAAAAACTTCCGCCGCTTCAGAGTAACCCTTCAGCATCGATTTATTAGCGATATTGCCCAGGACGGTAGCGAAGTCACCAGAGCTATGCGTAAACGCTGCGGCGACTACACCCATTTTGTCCTGGCCCGCTAGGTTTTGGCTGTGGGCATGCATAAACATCCGGGCAATTTCCAGCATGGTATAGCCGGCCATACTATTGCCTTCGGTGCGTTTCTCGCCAAAGGCGCGCATGGCAATGACATTCTCAGCGTCTGCGTTGATGCGTTTGATACCCTCACCTTCCTGCACCACCACACTGTAGCTTTGTACCGGGGTTGGGGTCTGGTTACCCAGGGCTGTGAGCAGTTTATCTTTGGCCTTTTCAGCGGTGCAGTCCATATCATTGAGACATTCCTGCATCACAACACTGTGTGCCTCGAAGCCTTTAAAAACTCCTTTGATAGTGTCTTTGCGCTTTCTCTCATCCGCTGCAAATTGTGCTTTGGCATCGGCGGCAATCTGGGCTTTCATTTCCGGGGTGACCTCGATCGCAGCGGTTGCAGCTGGCGTGGTGGAGGTGGTTGTGGTCATGGCTTGCGCCTCCTTGGTTTTGGGTGGGTTGTCTGCAACCGCAGACGGGAATCTAAATTCAGTGGGCCCCTGCATAACCAATGCACTAATAGCTTGAGGGGTATTTTTGAACTGGTTTAAGTGATCAGCACTGAAGCTTGCGGCCATTTCCATTGCTGCTGTGGTGTCGTTGGCAAAACCCACTTCCACTGCTTCAGCGCCGGTATACCAAGTCTCGTCATCCATCACTTGGCTGATTTCCGCATCCGACATTCCTGAGCGGGAGGAATAGAGGCCGATCATGGTGGTTTTCACTTTTGCCAGCAGGCTCTTGGTTTTTTCCAGGGCGCGCTCATCGCCTCGCACACCGGCACTGGGGTTGTGCACCATGTAATAGGCATTCTCAGCAATATGAACCGTGCCTCCGGCAAGAGCGATCACACTGCCCATACTGGCTGCGATACCTTCAATCCAGGTTTCCACTTCGGCTCTATGATCTTTGAGCAGGTTGTATATGGCGGTACCGTCGAACACATCCCCACCGGGGCAGTTAATGTGCAGATTGATCTTGCTGACATCCCCCAGCGCTTTTAGATCGCGGGCAAAGTCTTTTGCAGTTACGCCCCAATAACCGATGGTGTCGTACAGATAGATATCGGCTTCAGTGTTATTTGCGGCAGCGGTAATGCTGTACCAAGATTTTTTAGGCATTACGGTCTCCTATTTAGAGTCGGAGTCAGACTCGGAGTCGGACTCAGTATTTTCTGTGGGGACCGCAGCGCGTTTGGTTGGGGTGGTGATTCCGTTCTCTTCCAACTTCCTCTGCCAAGCAGCGGTTTGTTTAATAACGTCATCAGGTTTTTTGCCTCGGCGACGGATGGTCTGCTGTGGGCTAGCCAGAACATTTTCCAGCAGCGTTTCATCGGCGCTGGCTTCATGTGCTGGATTAATCCAGGGCATGACCGGGGTAATGAAATCGACGTGCATCAGGGTTGCCGGATCCACATCAGCGGGCACTTGAAAAGCTTCAGCCAGTAAACCCATTTGCACCCAGCGACGAGTAACCGGTTCTACGATTTCCTCACAGAATTCCAGGCTGAAGGTTTCGTAGTTTGCCCACTGCTCTACCAGTTCCTGACGCTGCGAACTATAAGTACCGTTGTAGTTTTTGCTGATGCTGCTAAAGCTGTCCATGGTGCCGGCGGCAGCCATGCGGTGCATGGTTTCTAAAAAAGGAGTCAGCAGACCGCTTGGGCGATTACTCTGGATGGTGCCGACGGTTTCCCCTGGGCGAAGGTCGTCATAGATGGCTCCGGCACGGATATCCAGGGTGCGGTTTCCGTCATCATCCAAGTCGTCGTCATACTGATAGCGATCAGGGCTGCCCTTTTGGATAAAACCAACCATCGCAGAAGTGATCTTGGCTGCGACCCGTTCATTTTCTTCATAGTCTTTAATATCGTTGAGGCGATTCATTACCGCTGCAAAGATGGAGACCCCACGGCTTTGGTGCAGACGGCGCACAAACTTCAGGTGTTCGATATTTTCTGCACTATGGAACCTGCGCTTCATGCACCAGTTCAACGAGGCACCGGGGTGCTCGTCATACAGCCAGAATCCTCCGGGTTCGCCCCAGGCAGACTTTTGGATGCCTTGAACGATGCGCTTGCTGGGGTCGCTGTAATTTACCGGTAGAAAATCCGGTTCTAGACATTCGATGGTGTAAGGCACAGCAGTGCGATGTTTTAAGCCGGGTACTGTGCCCTGCAAGTGCCTCAGTAGGGTTTCCCCATCCCGCAGCCAGGTATTGCACAGTAGTCTCTGGGATTTGGCCCAGCTGAACTGCCGGGTACATTCCGGGCGCCGTGCCCATTCCTTGTGGGCATCATTCATTTGGCTGGCGAGACCATCATGGATATCTCCATCCCAGGTCTTGGGCTGAAACTCCACATCGATGCCACGCGGGCCAACAATGTTGGTGACCAGGGTTGTGAGAATACCAGCGGCGAAATCGTGGTTTTGTTCCAGGTGCCGAGCTTGGCCGCGTAGAGTTTCCACATCCGCTTCTACCACCAAGTCCCCGCTGCGGTTATCTCCAGGGTTTTTTCTTGTACGGCTTGGACGTGTAGCTTCATAGGCTGCAACGATTTTTAAGGCCCTGCGAGCTTGCACACGGCGCAGGGCAGCCTCGGGCGCAAAAAACCCGATTACAGAATCCAGTTTGTTCATTAGCAAAAATTCGCGTAGGCAGGGCCACGGCGTTTACCAGCAGCCTTTAAGGTTTCTTGATGTGCGCGGCCTTCCCACTCCTGCCGACCCGCACGTATTTCCTGCAGGTTCTCAGCGGTAAATTGACGGCCATTAATCACCGTGGTTTTTCCGGCGAGCACGTCTATCTCGGCCTCAGTGTAGAGGTCGACCATTTCCTGTGCGGTTTTAGACATTTAGCTATCCAATAAGGAGCCGGCAGGCTGTGATGGCTGCCGTGGTTTTTTTCGAGCAGGCTTGAGCTGTTCGGGAGTTGAGCTAGACCCAGGTTCACTAAATAAAGTGCGCTGGCCTAAACGCGCCTCAATGGTTGACCATTTTTTTTCGTTCCATTTGTGCATACCCATGACATGGGCTGCGTGCAAGGCGTAGACTTCAGTATCTAGCCCTTCGTTACTCTTACCTGCTCTTTTTTGCCACGCTTTCTTACTTACGTGTTTTTTGCTTGGAGCCTTAACCTCAGCAGTAACTT
This sequence comes from Microbulbifer sp. MLAF003, assembly GCF_030012965.1. Taxonomy (NCBI): domain Bacteria; kingdom Pseudomonadati; phylum Pseudomonadota; class Gammaproteobacteria; order Cellvibrionales; family Microbulbiferaceae; genus Microbulbifer; species Microbulbifer sp. MLAF003. The sequence goes on along the minus strand of NZ_CP120232.1, from coordinate 1,942,056 downwards.
GCTCCCAATAATCTTGCCGTACATTTTTACAGCTGTGCATGTAGGCACTGGTGCCGACTAGACGTTTAGCAATCAGGTCTTTAGCCTTGTGTGTACCGACGAAATACAGTTTTACCTCAAAGAAATCTGCTTTGGTTCGCCTTTTGGAGTCGGCATATTCGACCTGTCTAGGAGGGGTATAAATCTCCTTTCTCCCAAAATCGTTACTATCGCCTTTGATTGGATTCACTTGAACACGATGATATTTTTTATCGCGAGTTCTTGCCCAGTGGTACACCGCGTTGCTGGTGCCACCATCGCCGGAATCAATACTTACCGCTGCCGCACGGATCTCACCAAAACGTTCGTGCTTAAAGCTTTGGAAAACCAACTTATCCAGAGCCGCCCAGCAATCATCCTGTTTGTCCGCAGTATCGCCATCGATCTCGCCCCAGAACATTTGCCAGCTTTCTTCATTGCGGCCAAAGGCGCGGATGGTGATTGCCAGGCGGTCGTGCTGCACATCAATGCCCACCGTAACCAGCAGGCCACCTGCAGGGCAGAATAATTCCGGGTAATCCTCGGCAGCCTCTTGCAGCTGTTCATGGTCCAGCAGCCGGCTGGCCGCATACTGATAGGGCCGGCCCAGTTTGTTGTTCTAGAATACGATACGTGCAGATTCATCGCCGCTTTTGGCTTCGTGTTCGGCTTCCAAGAAATCCCTGACAACCTCCGCCAAGCTAGTGCCAGGGATACACACATAAAGCTCCGATAGCTCCATAAAGGTTTCAATCGGTTCGATTTCATCGGGCTCAAAATCCTCGCCACACTGGGTTTTGACCCAACCGGCAAATTCATCGCCGTTTTCCCGTGCGGATTTACAGGTTTGCTGGATATTGGCCTGGCGGCGGTAATCATCCCAGGCACTGCCACATTTTGGGCAGGAATAAACAGCGGTTTCTGGCTGATTCAGGCCGAATACCGGGTGCGGTGTGCCGCCCTCTTTCTCCAACCAACTAACGTTTTCCCAGTCCTGCACATGGGACTCACCGCAGTCGTGACAGGTAACCGGTAGCACGCGCATGGTGCCGAGCTTGGTGTAGTGCTCGACTTGGGAAAGATCAGCAACCGCCGGCGTGCCGCCAATAATCAATTTCTTATTGCGCATCCGTTTTAGACGTTCACGCAGATGGCGAATGGAGTCGCCCTGATCACCCACGTCTTTGTTGGTATCGTCCGGCTCCTCCACATAGCCACGCTTGGCAGTGGTGGATTTAACATTAGAGACGGAATTAGAACCGACAGTCCGCACCTCCCCGCCGGGGAATACTTTTCTGGTAGATCTGTTCCCCAGCTTGCGACTGGTGGAGACATCAATCACACGCGCTACATTCGGCGAGCCCTCAACAATCTTCACGAACTTTTCGTCCATGAAATTCTGGCCTTTTGAATCCTTTGGAAAGAGCATCAATACCCGCGCGGGATCAGTCACCGCCACCTTACAGATATCTGCCGCTAGCAATACCGTCCAGCCAATCTGCGCCGCTTTTTGCATTACAACCATCCAGGAGACTTGGCTATCGAGCGCGTGCATTACGCCCCAGAAATAGGGCACAAAATCTACTCGGTAGTACCCCGCGTTATCGCTATCTTCGGATGGCAACTTGATATTTTCTGGCAACCACTCAATCAGCGGAATTTTAGGCTGCGGTATCCAGGTCTGGCGTACCTCCTTCACCAGCCTCTGTAAATTCAATCTCGTAACCGCCAATAGTTCTGAGGGCAGCTTCAATGTTTGGCTGTAGGGGTTCTCTGTTGACGGTAATGGCATACTGACTTTCGATAGCAATAATGATGCTCTCTACCGCTCCTATAAATTCATTCTTTCCAACGGTGGACCACTCCACCATCGCTTTGCGTGTTGACTCGACATCAAGGATTAATTGATCGTCTCGATATAGCTCGCGCATTTTTAGTTTTGCATTAACTTCAGACTCAATCGCTTGCGCCATATCGCGACGGTTTCGGGCCTCATTCGCCTGGCGGCCTGCGGCCTCGGTTCGCAGTCGCTCGTAGTATTCATGAAGCCAAACTTTGTAACTGGCACCTACGGTAAAAACCTCTGCCTTGTAGTGTTTGGCAATAGCAGGTTGAGTAGCACCAACCAGGCGAGCAAAACCAGACTGAGTGGCCTGATCATCAAGTGATAGGTTTTCAGCCAAGGTATAACCCCCTAGGAAATTTCAGATAGCTGTTAAAAAAACACGGTCCGAATTACCCGTGTGTTGGCCCCCTCAGGAGGACCCGTTCAAGGTCTCTTTGCGGTCGCAATCGCATGATCCATGGCCTTATTAAGTTCAATCGGCAGGTGACGCCGCGCTATGCCCTCGGCAATACGGAGAAAGGGAAAGCGCTTTTTATAGTCTGGCTTTCCCCTGAGGAATATCAGAATGGGTTTAACCGTAGGCCGGCGCTTGCTGCCTGCCCTCTTCCATACGCCTAAGACACCATTAACTTTGCCAACGAAATACTTACCCTTCTTATCCTGCCCACTACCAGATCCTGCCCGAAGCTCAGCCAGAATTTTTTTATAGGTTGCTGCTGAGATATTCCCGTGCTTGTTTAATCTCGCTGCTTTACCATGCACCACGTACATGCCAGAAGGTAGGACACCCATGTGCTGAAGGGCACGCTCAAATCTCTTATCGTTGCGCTTCACATCGATAACCGACGGTGCCAAGTACTTACTCGGTGCCGTACCGTTGGTTGCTTGATCACGGATAAAGATCTTCGCGATACCTGAGCACTTAGTGGCTTTCTTCACCAGTACAGAGTTCAGCGTTAACTTTGCCGGATTTTTAAATACACGCCCCATCGCTGAGCGCTCTTCTCCACGTATACGAAAGGCCACGTTATTTAGGGCAACCGAGCTGGCATAAGGTAGTTGCTTTTTCAGTTCAGCAGCTGCACGCTCAAACTTTGAAGTATCCAGCTTTACACTAACGTCCATCTGAAAAGTATTCCTACGTTATTTAATTCTCAAAATTAATATTTCAAAAACTAGCAAACCACATAGAGATCGCATTACCCAAAATAAAAAAACCCGCACTAGGCGGGCCAAATTAATACTAACTTAATTAAACCTCATGGTTTAACATCTATTTACAGAGCGGACACATCCCCATAAGCGCTATCCAACAGCTGCTGTAAAGGTAAAGTATCTGATATAAATTCCTCACCATCCAGGTTTACTGCCCGAACACTAACAAAGTATTCATCAATCCCAGAACCAGCATCTTTTGATATCATAAGATCAACAGGCTTCATAAAACTATCATGAAGCCAATTTGAAGGGATAACCAACTGTGCCTCTCCCTTTCCAAACCACAATGAATCAATAATAATTCCGGTGTGCCGTTCGGTAGGTATACCAGAAATATGATCCCTTAGGGATAGCTTTAGTGTACTATCATTAACTTTTAGTTTTTCTACATCAACAATCTTACTTGGTGTCACATCAACGAGGCGCCCCGAAATCTCAAATAGCTCTCCACCTAATTCATTTGATCTACCCGCACCTAGGAAGCTATCACTTTCTGATACAAAAGCTCTAATTTCAATATCATCAAAATGCGGATATAAAGCATCTATATTAGGTATATCAAAATTAAGCTGTCGATACATCCAAGCATTATTTACAGACCCTCGAAAGTTCCCAGCAACTCCCCCCAATGAGGATCATGCAGCTTGAAGTTTTTTATTACCAATTTGGGTGCATTCGCAAAGTCAACCTCGAGAGAAACAGACCCAGAATCAGCCTCTGGATGCGCAATATTTACCGTCAAAACTAAAGAGTTAATATTATCAAGGTTAAATGGTAGATAATATAAATGACCTTGGGATACACGCGCATCCTGCACCTCATACTTAAATGTTTTTGCTTGCACATTTACAACTAATAGGGTTGCAAAAATTACCGCAACCTTCATGGCTTTTTTAAAAATCATAAAATAAGTTTAATATCAGAAATAAAAACATACACAAAAAAATAAAACCACAAAAGAGTAGCTTTATTTGATTTGAACCAAAATAGCGCAAAAAATCTTACATTAGATCATGAATTAAGTACACATTGTTTTTTTGGGGGGATTACTTGGTACAGAAACCCAAAATACGGGAAATCTTTAACGAAAAATACGTATTCGAGAAATAGGAATACTGCACCTCAGAAGAAAAACACAAAACCTCAGATAACATCATGATTCTCCACACTCTCTTTCCTGCAGCTTTAAACGCTTGTGGTTGTAATACCAATTAACCATTAAACCTGCTGCAGCTATCAGCACACCAACAAAGCCAAGCCAGTTGTTAGCAAGCCAACCCGCAAAAGTTCCCGCACCAATAGCAGTCATATAGCCAGCCTTATCCGCTATTTCTCTCAAAGCATCCTGAAGTGTCATGACTGCTTCCAAGCCCTCACCGCTTTTTCAGCGCTGCGCCCCACGACATAACCACCGAGGCCGATTTTTACGATTTCCAGCAGGGCTAGAGTCTGCTCCTCGCTTAGATTTGGAGCTGTCCACCCCAGCCATTGAGCCACGATCAGCCCCACGAACGTGAGCATTGTTACTGGCCGCCAGTTTCTTTGTAGCCATGACTCTCCCCCAGCTTCTGCAGTGATTACCTGGGTAGCCGCTCTCAGCTCCTCCAGGTCCATTGAGATTAACTTTGAATCCACCTGTGCCTTTAGGCGATTGGCTTCTGTCTTATCCGGGAATGCCTTGTCTATGACCCTGCCGAGTAAGCTGGATATAGCTGAAATCATTAGTAGCTCCATACCGTAGGGCGCACACGCTCGCCAGGAATTGAATCAAGGTCATCCAAATGGATAAACCGCTTTTTGATCGGCCCCTTCTGCTTCACCCCTATACCGCTGAAACCCTCTTCTAAGGCAACTTTCATAAGCTCATGTGCTCTGTCTACAGCCACAGAAACATCAACAGCCTGCCCAGTGGTATGGGTTATGGTCGCATTTAATCTGGCGTTATGAGCTGGGCAACGGTAGCCGGAATTAATAATCATCGGCCTGCCATATCGCCCCCTAACCCGAATTAACCGTCTAAGCGTTTCATCTTTAAAATGATTTTTGCCACAACATCGGCAGGCCAATTCCGACTCTGTGAAATAGTCATTTTTAAACATGAAGCCTCACTCAGTTTATTCAGACACAAAAAAACCGGCTCAGAGGCCGGTTTTAGGGGAATTCCTTATTCGCTGCATGAGAACTTGACAGCTTGCCAGAGATTACTTATTTCATGGCTAGCTGTCAACACATGCAATTTCTGATAAAAACCCCACTTCCAAATATCCACAAATATTTTTTACTAAAACCTACGTGCCACATCTGTAATAGTTTGTACTGAGAGCCAATTGAGCATAAGGGTAGCGTTCTATAATATGCCGATTGGTGCCGTTTTAGCTTGGTGCCAAATTGAACTTCCTATTTATACAAACAATAATTAATAGGCATAAAATCATGAGAATTAATAAGTATTTCCAATGCTTGGCAGTCTTAACCCTTATTTTAGGTTTTGCTCAATTCAGCCACGCAATACCTCAAGGTCCTGGCGATTGCTATATTCAATTACAATGTCCAAATGACTCTACGATTGTCAGCTGTGCAGGAGAAACTTCCTCATGCCATGTAGGTTCCGACTATGTAAGCTGTAATGGCCAACGCCATGAATGCCCAGTTATTATTGTTGATCCGGAACCCTGTGTTGCCCCTCCTGTCATGGATATTGTAGAAAGTATTCCAACTTATTACCCACCTATGCATCCTTATGGTCGATACTATTTAAGTGGAAATTCAGTAGATGATTATAGTTATGCTTGGTCAGTCAATTATGGCGAAATTTTGAGTGGTAGTACTAGCGGATCTGCAGTTATAAAATCGCACTCCTTGGGCTGGTTCACTATTACTATTACTGCAACCTCAAAGGTTCCAGGCTGCACTAAAACCACGCAGTTTTCAGAAAATTTTTATGTTGATGAAGATTTTCGAGCGATTAAGTAGGTGACCTATCTGCCTCCTTGTAGTAGAGGAGGCAGAATTCAATTTTCTATTTCGCCCTTTCCCACATACTGAATGCTATTTCAATACTCGACTCAATAATCTGACAAAGAGTTTTAATACTAGCCACCGACTTCTTAACCACTCTAGAAACATCCTGCAATTCCCATCTTCGGAAATAACGAAGCCAAAATACCCTTAACTCGGCCTCCGCCTTATTCTGGCTCTTCCGCCCCTTGACTGCCCGAAGATACATACCTACAACCTGATCAGTTTCTTCTGCTCGTGCCTCATTCACCGGTATAAGGCTCTCCCTATGACCCGATACCATCTCCCTCGCAAAAGCGGACTTACGCGGCCAGGATATGGAATCCCCTGCTCTCTCCGGGTAGGCCCGGGACCACTCCCACAACAGTTCACGTATACCTAATTCAGACATCGCCCCTCCCCCTTCAAATCTCTAAAGCCAAAAACCAGCCATACACCCCATCAAGCTGCCTTCGGCATACTCTCGTAGTAATCCTGAAACCGCCTTTCGGCTGCATGCAAATTGTCTCGGTGATACGTGCCCAGGTAATTTATGTGGCCCTGGTTTATCCAGAATTGGGTAACCACCGTATTCGCGAACACAACCTCCACGAGGTGAGCATACTTGGTGCGGAATACGGCCAGCGGACTGCTGGGGTTGGTGGTGGAAATCCTTGCGATGGCTTCTTGGATGGTGACTGTGCACATGGTGAGCTCTCCTTGGTGATTGGGTTTTACCAGTTGGTATCCGTTGCGATTTCTACTGCGCTGAGGTTTCGCGTTAGCCGCTGCCCTGACCCCCGAGGCTGGGGTGCGAAGTACTTCTCGCGTTTAAGCCAGTTGCGCCAGGTGGCGAGCCAATCGAGTTTTACGCCGCGCTGACCGGGTTGGGATATCCAGTAATCGCGAAAGCTTTCGGCAATGTCGTGGATTCGGGGGATCAGGTCTGGGCGGAGGCGTTTGGCTTCGGTGCGGAATTTGTCCGTGAGAATCCAGTTTCCGGGCAGGCGTGTGCCGCGTTTGGGGTTGGCGCGTTTTGGAACTGTGCCTCTCTCTACTGGTTTCTTATTGGTTCTTACTGGTTCTATAGAGAAGGACGTGTTGTCATTTTCACCGGTTGGGTGCTCAGATTTCACCGGTTCGTGTTTTATTTTCACCGGTGAAATTATTGCACCGGTTTACGTGTAAAAAGAGGTCATAATTGGTCCTGCGCCCGTTGGATTTTTCGGCACTCAGGTAGCCCAGTTCTTCCAGCTCTTCGATGGCATTAATCACCGAACGCTTCGTGCATTGCGCAACGTCGGCCAGGTAGGCATTACCCGGATCACACTGCCCGGTATCACTGTTATGGCAATCGGCCAATGCAATTAAAACCAGCTTTGCTGTTGGTGTTCTGGTCCTGCGTTTAATGGCCCATGCCGCAGCTTCAAAGCTCACCACTCACCTCCTGTATAAATTTCCATATAGCGCACTGGATTACCGCCCTACTCCACAATCGGCAGAATCACCATGTCACAACAGAGGAATTTGAAAATGATCAATGTTTTGTTGTCGTCGACCAGCTCGCATACTGGATACCTGCAGGCACACCAGATCTGCTATTCACGCCCTGAGGCTCAAAAATATTTAGGTAGTGCCATATCGTGAACACCGTTCTGGCCAACCTCCTTTCAGTCGGTTAACCGCACAGAGAACACCCTAAAAGTTCCACTAAGCGTCCTTTAGAAGCACCTGCTTTCACCATATTTTCAGTTGAATCCAGCCATATTAATACCCCAGATATTAATAACTGACAATACCCCAGGTATTTGTTTTTCAATACTGGCGCTATTAACCTCAGCCGATGAACAAATCTAAACGCAAACTCACAGACAGCGAAATGAAGCTGTCGGAAGGCCTCCGGCGTATTTGGCTTGCAAAAAAAGGAGAGCTAGGACTTAACCAAGAGAAAGCCGGTGCCGCCATGGGAATGACTCAAGGGGCTGTAGGGCACTATTTAAACGGGCGTATAGCTCTTAACACTGAAACAATCATTAAGTTTGCCCGTCTACTTCATGTCGAACCCAGTGACATTGACCCCAATCAGGTTGTTAAATTGGGAAGGCGCTCAAATCCAAGCGCACTAACTGAGAACGCAATGCAGGGAGTTAGCAATGCATCCAGAAGCCACTTTTCCATCCCGCCACACCGTAGTACCGTGCCATTAATTTCATCTGTGCAAGCCGGAGGGTGGGCAGAAGTTGTAGACAATTTTCAGCCTGGTGACGCAGAAGAATGGCGGGAAACTACGGCAAAGGTCGGCCCAAATGCATTTGCTCTGCGTATTGAGGGTGACTCAATGACCTCGCCGACAGGCGTCAGCATTCCCCATGGGTCGATCGTGATTGTTGATCCTGACGTGGAATACACTAATGGTTCTATCGTTGTTGCCAAACTGATCGATGTACAAGAAGCAACTATCAAAAAACTCGTAATTGATGGCCCCAACAGATACCTAAAACCACTTAATCCAAACTATGCACCCATCCCGATTAATGGGAACTGCCGGATTGTAGGTGTAGCAAAAAAGGTCGAAATCGACCTGTAAAACATAAAAGGTGGTCCTTAGGCCACCTTTGCCACCCACCAACCTCAAGTTTCCGCCTACCTCACGCACCTTACCCCAAGGTAAATCCCTGGCGCGCTTTAATACCTGAATATTAAAAAATAATACCTCAGGTATTTACATGTAAAATACCCCTGATACTATTCAGATCGATAACCAAGGGAAATCGCTAAGGACAGGGCGCCCAAATGGAAACAGGCAACCACTTGAGAACACTGGCTCCACGCCAAGCCGAAGCGCTTACACATCGCGCCCGTGGCCTTTCCAATAAGGAGACGGCAGAAGCTATGCGGTGCTCAGTAGCCAATGTCACCAACCTGCTGGCGGAATGCTTTTACAAGCTGCATGCCCGCAACAGTACTGAAGCGGTGGCCAAGGCGGTAAAGCACGGATTAATTCACTTCGCCCTGATCGCTTCAGTTCTCAGCGGTATTGGTGCGGATGCACAGGAGCAATTACGCACCCGCATCCAACGCCGCCCCACTATTCGAACACTCCGCATCCGCAATAATCGAGAGGGCATCGTATGACCGCCAAAGTCTATGTACTCCCAACAGCTCAAACTCAGCGCGACACCAATCGCTCCAGTGGTTATACCGGGCCAATCGTTGCCCCAAATCATAAAGGCCGCAACACGGTATCGTCGCAGCCAAAACCTACTTTGGCTCGACCTATACAGGGTGATGGTTGGCCTCCGTTTGGAGGTGATGCGGCATGAACTCTTTCAGCCCAAAACAGAGCGTGGAGACCTTGCTCACCGTAGCCAACGGCTACTCCGGCGCTAGTGCAATTGCTGCACAGGTATTGCTTTCAGCCTGGAACAGCAGTGATTTCGCGGTCCCTATCGCCGAACTCGCGTTACTCGATGGTGACAACTATCAACACGCACTTAACGTAATCACGCTTCGCTACCAAGGCAAAGAACCCCACAGCGTCATTACTCATGGCGAGAAAAAGTTTCGCGCCCTTAGCGTCGAGTGGTCTCACCTTGAAACGCAGAGGAAAGGTGCAGCGTGAGACAGATTCAGCAGCTCCCAAGAGTACGTTGCGTACGCTGCAGAAAACCCGCAGAGCCAGTATTTAACGGGAAGCTGTTATTGCGCGGCTGGAACTGCCAATCATGCAAATACTGGGAGCCGGCAATAGGTAGAGAAAGAAAATTCAAGAAGCTGGTAGGAACAAACCATGAATGAATTCTCCCAGCTGCTGCACATCACTCAAGACCTAATGGCCACGGTAGAAGCCCAACAATTACAAATAAACGGCATGCGCGAACAAATCGCGGCACTCTCCGAAGCCATCCAAGGCCAGCCACCAGAACAAAAATTGAAGGACCAGGAGGCAGCGTGAAAAAGGAAAAACTCTTCACCATTACCCAGGCCGCCCGAACGCTAGAAATGGGCAGGAATAGCCTACTCAAATTGCTACGCAACAATGGCCTGTTACACAGCCGAGAACCCATGCGCAATTCGCCGACAAAGTTCGCTGCGACACAGGGCCTACTAGTAGCGGAAAATGCAGAGTTTGAGCGTGGTCCGGTTAAGGTGCCGTACATCATCACCAAGGTTACATCGAGAGGCATGGTCTGGATTCGCGATCTTATTGAAGACAAAAGCGCATCCAAAGCCAGCTAGTAGTTTTACGCGCCCCGGCGCAATCAGTCAGTAGTACCTCTCTGGGGCTGCCTGTAAGGGGCCCATTTTTAAAGTTAAGGAGAATCCAATGAATAGATACGCACTATTTTGCGGCACCTACAACCTGATGATGGGTGGAATAAAAGATTTTCAGGAGTCCGCCGAAACCCTTGAAGAAGCAAAGGAAAAGGCCGCCCAAATAGCCAAAGAGGAACTCTTTAAATATTGGGTTCAAATCTTCGACAAGGAAACCGACCAATTCACCACTTACAGCATTATCGACGGCCAACTAAAGGAAAGAGATGACGAGTAGTCAACCTCCCTAACCTACTTCATAGCCCGCCTAGTGCGGGCTTTTTAGGTAGAAGACAACAACGCGAGGGATGTGCGATGGGTAACTTGCTGACCAAGCATGAAATAGCCCGCCTAACCGGTGCTGCCGCCGAAAATACCGAAGAGCAAAAACGCATTCTTGATGCCAACCGGATTCCCTACGTGCTGAAAAAAGACAGATCCCCCGCGCTAACCTGGGAAATGGTCAACCAAGCCATTCTGACCCGAGGGGCCGCAAAATCAAACTCGCCAGGCGTTAACCTACCCCCAGGCTTTAATCTTGGAGCAGCAAGCTGATGGGCAGGAGGCGCAACCCCGAAAATGCATGGATGCCACCACATGTTGAGCGGTACAAGAATGGCTTTCGAGTAAACCGAAGGGGCTATCCAACCAAGCATTTAGCTAAACAGGATGCCAGCAAAGCAGAGGTTTGGACGGCATATGAACGCTACCTTGCGGGCCTAGTCGAGAAAGAATTCACTCTTAAAGACCTTGTTGAGCTGTACTTTGCATCACCTCAGTACACTAAGCACATCAAGCCACAAACTCAAAAAGACTACTACCGCTACAGCCAACGTATATTGACAGTGTTTGGAGAGATGACACCTGATTCAATCACTTCACCACTGGTACAGATGTTTTTGGATGCCCGCGGGGCAGAACACCCTACCGCATCAAACCGAGAAAAAACCTTTCTAGGAATTGTGATGAAGTGGGGTAAGGCCAGAGGGTTTGTAAAAATCGAAGACCCTACAGTGGTAGTTAAAGCACTCAAGGAAAAAGCTGGCGGTCACTATTTGGAAGACTGGGAGTATGAAGCCTTTTGGCAATGGCTTGGTGAACGCGGCCACATCATGCACCAGTGCGCCATGGAGATCAGATATCTGTGTGCAGCCCGACAGCAGGATGTATTGGCCCTTACGAGAGCAGACATGAAAGAAGATGTTCTATTTATTATTCAAAGCAAGACCGGAAAAGCACAGATAAAACTCTGGAGCCCAGCACTAAGGGAAGCTGTGGATCGCGCACTCGCAAGCAATGTTGATGCACAAATTCAAACAGCTCATATTATTCGCAGCCGCATCGGGCGACCCTTCACCCGCATGGGCTTTAATGCCACCTGGCTAAGAGAGCAGCGAGCTGCGCTTGAAGCGGGAGTTATTAAGGAGCGGTTTCGGTTTCACGATTTGAAAATTAAAGCCGCCAGTGATTTTGACGGTGATGTGCAGAAATTTACCGGACATAAAACCCGCTCGATGGCAGAGCGATACAATCGAACAGCAGATAAAGTTGCCAGCCTAGACCGGAAGCGCCAAAAGAAAGGCAAGTAATTGGTTACGAAGAGAAAAATTATTAAAACACCAATTACTTTCCTTTCACGCTACCTTTACTACACTACCGGATCTGATTGCGGCACTAGTAGCCAGGTGCGACATCCACCCCATTTCTCACACGCTCTAAAGCCAGCCGTGTCGTCCAAGTCATAGTTCCGGTGGTATTTTCTGTTAACCAAAGTGACGGATAACTACCCCAACTCTGAATTACAAACGAATCTACATTAACGCCAACTCCAATAAGGGAATGGATGTAATTCAAAACTTCAACCCGATATGGGTGATTTCCTTCCTTCGCACCCCTCGCAGAATTGATTATCATATTGAATTGATAACCATAATCCTTAACTACGTGATAAAACTCAATCAGTCGATTTTTATAATCCACATCCTTAACTAGCTCAACCTGATTTGAGTAGCCCTCATTTAAAAATGCATCATAGTTGTAATCTGCAGCTACAGCGTCAAAGTCAACCTCACTACCTCTAACCACACCCAAGACTTCTCGAAGGGCCTCATCATAATTTCCGTACCCAAGACTTTGAGGGGGAAGACCTTTACTATTCCTGGCAGGCTGACCTTTCCAACCCCAGTTCGAAAAATTGGTTAGAAGTACAAACTTAATCTTTGGAACCACAGAACGCCAAAGACGCATAGTATCAACAAGCTCATTTCCAATTGACTGGTAAGTATGGGGGGATATCGGAGTATCAGACGGATATAACACTCTCCTAATGGGGCCATCAAAAATCAAAGTATCGATCTCCCCTCCTAAATCAACAAACCGCTTTAGAGACCTTGTATAATTACTAGAAAATGATTCTTCACCAGTTAAAGATTCCCCTTCACTTTCATGCAAAGCGTAGCTTGAAGATAATCCATTAATTTCAATCGCGATTTTAATACCGTTTGATTTCATAGCTTGAGAAAATTCGACCAGCTCCTCATCACTCGCCTCAATGATTGCGGAACGATAAACCACAACGCCATCAAGTTGACCAGCCAGGCTAGACCAACGAGAAATATTTTTAATCTCCAATCTCGATTCACGGCCATTAGATAAAGAACTACCCGAGCCGGCCGGTACTGACATCCAAAAATCAGCATCTAAATCTCTATTCATCCCACTCGCATAAAGCTTTGTCAAATCAAAAGCATCAAAATATCGGACATAGTCACCAGATATAGTCTTAGCGACGATTCTATATCGCCAAGAGCGCTCTGAATTTATTTCGTCCCTGTCAAGATAAGAAGATATCTCAGGGGTAAAAGAGGATACAAATTCCCATTTAGCCTGAGACCAACCTCTTCTATATAACAAAAATTTAATAACATCAGCACCTTCATATTTCCATGAAATATTTGAAATCGTCTTAGATTGAGTGAGCTCACCCCGCGCCGAAATAAAATCAGCCTCGACACATGCCGAAGCTATAAACAAGAAAAAGAAAAAAAGTCTATTCAACATACCCAACACCTAATACGAATTTTTATAATTTTCTGCGCACTTAATCTTTTTTTATTTCAAGGATCAGCATGCCATGCAAATTATTATCTGTTTTCGACCGCTAAAAGGAGGATTTCAATAAACCCCTATGATGTGCGCCGTTCGGCAAGAGCCCTGCAACTCCAACTTCGATTTCTTTAACCCTAAGCGATACTCCTCAAGGTCATGAATCCCACAATCGGGTCTTAGCTGACTTAGCCGTTTAAATTCACCATTTAATTTCGATGATTCATCTAGCTCACTCAGAATCGATTTGAACGGCTCTAATTGATCGGCAATACAAGTCTCTCCCCCTTGCTCCAACTTAATACCTCAATATAGATTGAGGCCAAAATTACCACACCAAATTACCACACGGGGAGCAGAAACGAAAAAACCCCGCACTAGGCGAGGTTTTAAGTCCTTGATAAACAAGGAAGAATCTGGGGTGGCCGACGGTGATCGAACCCGCGACCTCAGGAGCCACAGTCAAACCAAAAACCATATAACTATCATATAGTTATATAACTTCGTGTGTAAATAGCAAGGTCGTTTAGACCCACTATAAACCCCGTGATTACTCAGCTACTCAATTTTTTTTACACGTAGAAACTGTATGGCTGCACAGTAACTAGACTGTAATCACCGACAGTTGATCCCACTGAGTTGTATAGGTCGGAGAGCGATGCTCCTGCCCCATCTTCCATTTCTTCTGGATACCTTCAGCCCCCAGGAATAGAGTCCCCCGTCCAAACTTGCGGTTGATGCTATCGATCTCCCCGGCCCTTGCCGATTGGCCTGGCGTGAATAGATCACCCTGTCCTAGCGCAAGGAATAATCTCAACAAGCTCCACTCCTGCTTTCATAAAGCGGCACCCTGACCGGTACAGACTTGCAATAAACTTTCTTACCAGCCCCACAATTACCCGCGTATCGTCGGTAGGGTATAGTGTCCGTACAATTATGCTGCAGCTGTAGTAGCTGGGCTTATGGTACAAGGTATGCAGAAGCACATGAATCGACTTTACGAGCGATTTCTGAGCCCGTAGCTTCTCCGCCGCCCTGTTTGCGTACAAGGTGGCAGCCTGCAGTATCGGCTGTAAGTCGGTGAGCTTTTCACCAAAGGAGCGGGTGCAATAGATCTGCTTCTTGGCTGGGGCTCTTCCTCCAAGCCAAGGCAGGGAATCCCGTTCAACTCCTCAATCGTTCGCTCAATGTTCACATTGATATGGCGGCGCAATACTTTTGGGTTGGCCTGCGCCAGGTCATAGGTTGTCTGTATGCCAAAATCGGCCAAGCGCTTGGACAGTCGCCGGCCTATGCCCCAGACATCATTGACGGCGGTACGGCGCTGCATCCATTGCCACTTTTCTTGTGTATCCAAAGCGCAAACCCCATCGCACTTGGAGATTTTCTTTACTGCTCGGTTGGCTAACAAAGCACCACTTCGTGCAGATTCCATTTCCTCCCTTTATTGCCAGGCTTTATGCTCAACTTCCACTGGAGTTTCGACGACATATCCATAGAGTTATAGAGAGCAGCTATGGAAGACTCGGCGATAACGCTTTTAGCAGGCGCGCGGCGCTTGCCTAAATTTGTTAAGTGCTCATAGCTCAAAAATACGCTTGAGAAAATTTTCACTGTCCTTGCATTGCTGCCATAGTAATTCACGAAGCTCATACCCTCTTTGCGCCTCAACTGGAGGAGCGCCAGTAAAATACAACTCATCACTGAAGCTACACATTCCTCCATATGCACGCAATGAATGAGAAATACTTGCTTGTGGCTTATTGTTTTCTAGTAGCTCCAAGGATTTAGAAAAATAGGTGAACCAATTCTCTTCATTATATTCTCTGAGAATCAATACTAACTCTTCAAGAACTAGCTTATATGCACTGTACTTATCGCTCATAGGCACTTAACGCCGCCGGCAGGGGCAGCTTACCTTGTGCACATTTTGCGCAAAAATGGGAGCACAGCGACCTGCGCAAAATGTGCACAAGGTAAGCTACCCCGCGGAGAGCGCGAATTTCGCGACCGGAGTGTACTTCAGCAACTTGTTATGACTCTGTGAGATGAGACATAAAATCTCTGATGTAGTATTCATGGGCACATAGAGATACCACTCCGTTTTCGTTTGGCTCGGGAAGATAGCGTAAGTGCAGCGTGGACCTTGGAGCCACTTCATAGTTCAAGCATAAATATAATTCCGATTCATTGATTGAGTCAGATGAACCAAGAATATTTACATTTACTTCAAGAGAGGTGCTATCCGCAACTCCAGATCCCAGCAGGTAGGTTGCATACTTCAACTTTCCACCCCTGTACTTTGTAGGAACAACTACTTTCACAGGATGGCACTGAGGCGAATTGTACAATGCCCCTTCGGACAACTTTATGTGATGCGGAATTTCATCACTACCACATGCCTTCCCATGGAGCGGCAGCATCGCTAGAGCAATAATTAAATATTTCATACTACTAAGAGTCATAACGCTCGCAATAACCGGCCGGAGCTGCACAGCAGCGGAGGTCTGAGTTAATTGCCTTGTTCTGTGCTACTTGCACATGGGTACTTAGTGTAAAATGCTTTTCGGACTAAATCAGCAACACCTGCGACACCACTTTCACGATACCTAGTAACAGTTTCAGGGTTATTGTTGATGTATTCGACAACCACACTAACCATCTCTTTATTTGAAATATCTTGCTCAGGAAGACAGGTCAGAGGATTGTCAGAGTTACCATCAAAAAAATCTACTCCTTCCACGATGCCTGAGATAAAGCCGAAACAAAATCCTACACCAATCAAATCTGCCTCATTTGGAACCCTAGACTTCAATAAATAAATCGAGCTGTAAGCCTTACATCCGTTGACTAAAGTATCGAAGTTACCAGCAGCAATTAAGCTATGAGACATTAAAACAAGTACCGAAGCTAAAAATACATTCTTAAATCTCATATCAGAACTCTCAACCGCACAGAACGCCGTGCGCAGCGGCGGCTTACTTTGTGCATTTTTTACGCGAAAATAGGAGCGTAGCGACTGGGCAAAAAACACACAAAGTAAGACGTCGGTCTGCCGCACCTTGTTAAGGCGACAAGGACCCTGGCCCCGGCTTCAGTATCCGTTATACTTTGCCATAAGAAACTAGGCATCTGGCGCTTCATCATAAGTAGTAATTATCGTTGCTTCAGAAGCAATACTACACTTTGGAGAGTCGTGATTTTCAGTTTTTATAATTTTAGTAATACGGAGATTTATGTCTCTCGGCGGTGAGGATAGTCCAAAAGTATAGATCCCAATATTCGTGACTTCTGCTATTAGCTCGACATATAGAAGCTTCCTAAAACCTGACTTCTCTTTTTGGTACATAGAGTAAATATCGAGATCGCTACTGTCATCTAAGCCGTATACATCACTTCCACAGTGATAAAACCCGACCCACTCTTCATCGTAAACTAAATAGCCTTTGAAACTACTCTGATCTGTTGCCTTTGCAATTACAGACCAACTAAGTATCAGCATACATAGGAAGACTTTATTCATTATTTGCCTTAATGCTCACAACAGGAGCGGACAATGCAATGCATTTTTTGTACAAAACTGGGAGCATAGCGACCGTACAAAATGTGCATAGTGTTGACCATCCCTTTGCTTGTGTTTGTTATGAGCATACCTGCTCACCGGTAATCATATGTGACGTATACCCCGTACTGCTAATTGAGATACTTCCACGACGAACGCAATCTGGGTAACCATAATTGAACCTTGCAGTGAAAATGACATCAGTAACGGTAAAACCCTCATCAATATGACTAGTTGACAGTGAAAAGCTAGAGGGATTGATACCTTTGAAGCTCTCTAAAACGTTGGATGGTACCTGAATTTTCTCACTATTAAGGACGAATACCATCTCTTGAATATTGTCTTCACCCTCCGAAAATTCAGACTTTAGATGAATATCAAGCTTTAGCATACCAAGATTCATCGGAAGTGATTTTTCATAACTCATTTTATCCCACCACCAATAATCATCTTGCGTAGCAAATACTGATGTCGAGATAAAAAGAAAAATTAAAGTAAGTGCTTTCATTGGTAATTTCAGCTCATAACGCCCGTGTCATTTGCCGCAGCGAAGTGGAGGTCAAATGCACGTGCTTGTTACGTTTTTATTCAGAACTAGCATAGATTTTTTCTAGTTCGATCACTCTCATTTCACTTAATCGGCGTTTACAGAATGCCATATGTAATCGGTAACTACTGAAGTTTTCAAGTCCGTCCATTTCATTTATAAGTGCGCAGTGTGAATCCCTATATGAGCGCCACACAGCTGAGGTTGATTTAAAGCGTTCTATTAATTCGTTTCCATCGGCAGCTTTACTTAGTTTCTCAATAATCTCTGCGTCTAGAGCATCGATTCTTCTTTCAGCTATAATATTATGAGCCCAACCACATTGTGCCGCCCCCCATTTACCACCAGCATCGTCGCATGGATCGTAAATATTCAACTTAATGCACTTTATTAGAATCTCCTGATCTTTAGTTGCCCTACATGACTGCCGATCAATCGAAAACGATTCTAAGTCACTCCCGCTCCATAAAAGTTTTCTGAGCTCTGCTGTGCGTTGCTTGTATGCCGAGATGCAACTCTTTTCATCTTTACATGCATCATCCCGCTTTTTAATCCAGCTAATCTGCTCTTTCTTAATCTCCAACGACTTTTGCCCTGAAAATGTCGACATGACAGACTTATAGACAGCTGATAGATTTTCATCATAAGATCCAAGTCGCCTATTAGAACAGATCAATAATTCAGAACTGGTAGAAGCCTTCTCACAATCAAAGCTTGTGGCAAAAATATCAGGTGAGCTAACAATCAAAAAAGCAATTAATGTAAAGAAACTAATTTTCATTAAATATCCTTATCGCACGTAACGCCAAGCTCAGCGGCGTGTGTTGCACGTCCGGTGGAGGGCTGAAAGCCCGTAACGAACTACAGCGCCATGTTAAATGTTTTCGTGAACCTTATTTTTAGCTAGACTACTTTTGTAAATAGCAAACATTTCTTCTGGACTTTTACCGTAAACTGACTTGAATGCATCGTTGAATGTCTCCCCATTTTCCAGTGTACGAATAAGCTCAATCCCGCCATTTGGATGCAAAAACTCATAGAATAGGGAAGCCTGCCGGTAGTTCATATGTTGCTGGTACCAAGGTTTAGGCCAATCATCATTTGCCACAACATAGTTTAAAGGCCAAGGGTCGCTGAAAAGAGAGCTTTCGTCCACCACGACTATGTGCTTGCCGTTATGAATGTACTCTAAGGCTTTTTTTCGGCTAACCTTATTAGCTCCACCGCCATTCGATGCAAACGTAGCCAAACCTTCCTGATACCACTGAGGTATAAAACTGGCTCTGAAGGTCGATATTTGTTGACGAAGGTGCAAATGAGATAACTCATGTGCCAGCCATCGTGAATAATCTTCATGAGTAACTACATAAGACTTTAAAAATAAGCCATTCGAACTCACCGCAGCTAAAATACCACTATCAATTCCTGTATATTTAGCAAAGCACTCCCTTGTATCGCAAAGATGAACGACTGGCGGATTGATGAATGGTTTTCCATGTACTATTTCGATATCTTTGACTTTTTCATCTAGCACATTCCGAATCAGTAAAGCTTGGTCTTTCATCCCTTCCTTGTACAGAATCCGATCATCTTCGGTCAAAGTTAAAAAGTCTTCTTTTGCTGGAGATTGTCTCTCCACAGGGAAAAAGTCTGAGCAGCCAACTAAAGCTGAAAAAGCGATAGCAAGGGCACCATAAATAGACCGTGACGACCGACTTCTAGAAAAAAGCATCCTTACCTAAACTCCATCATTTTTTTGTTTTGCGACCAAGGCAAATGGAATGGCGATTGGCCCTAGAAGTCCCCCCATAAAAGCCCAGAATACTCCATTTAAATGACGTTTTCGCGCGATCGAAGCACAAATAACCATGCTGGTAAGGACCAAAATAAATATAAGACTCATCATGTCATATTTCCTCTATAAGTAACGGTTCCCCACTCGGACATTTAACGCCTGGCGCACAGGCAAAGCACTCAGTGCTTTGTCCAGCCACACGAAGTGTGGAGATTGTGCCGCCACTTGTTAAGTGTTGATGTACTGCCTGTACTCTTCATGGACATCATTGTCTATTTCCACACCACTGTTACCGCCATACAGACGGTCATTTTTATCTTTACGGGGCCCGGATATCCAATAGTGGTCACCAGACTCGACCTCGAAGTAATTTGCTTTAAAGCCACTACCTTTAAGGCTTTGAAATTTCATTCCTCGATAGTAAAGCGTTTTTCCTGACTTTGATAAGTAAACACGACCAATACGAGCCTCACCTTCTAGGCCGCCCGACTTATCTTCGATATACATTATTTTAGAGCGAGACAGCTTGAATTCTGAGGGAAGTTTCTCTCCCTCAAATTCTCGCTCTTCTTGCTTTCCTTGATGTCTACTCATGGATTTTACACTTAACGCCTCGGTAATGGGCAACTGGAACAGAGCGAAGCGGCGTGTAAGCTGTCCCAGTGAGCGGAGCGAACGAAATTAACCGCCTTGTTAGGTTTTTGGTAGTTCATTTATGGCTACTTCCAGCTCTTCGTCGTATAGCTCTGTGCCATCTACATAACCACGTCTAAGACGGTCTTCTGCCTCCGGAAGCACAATGGCTAGTGCAAATTTTTGGCGGATGAATGTTGCAAGAACATGATTCGAAACTTGAGAAACTGGCTTCGACCAATTATCTCTACATCGCTGGATTAACCCAGAGTTTAACTCTGGCTCTACCCACGGCCCTTCTATATCAGCAACACTTTTAACATTCATCATCTAAACCTAACGCCTTACTCAGCCGCCACCGGAATGGAGCCGCTTTGTGCTAGCGTAGCGTACAGTACAAGGCGAGCGGAGTGTAGGTTGTCGGATGCAGTAACTTGTTAACCGTGTTGCTTGATAATGGCTATACAAGCCTCAAGTATACGCGGACGAAATTTAAATTCTATTTTGGCTAAAACTGGGTCTAGCTCAAGAAGAAGGTCCGGGTTCCACTCAAGACGCTCTACACCCACTGGAATATCTAGTGGCAAAGCTGAATGAAACTCCTTAAATATTGGATATCTTTCTTCCCATTCCGGTCCTAGCCAGTAAAATTTGTTCGACACTGATTTAGAACCGATAGTAATTCCTACCTGCCCAGACACTACTGACTTCGCGGCAGATACCAACTTTTTCGTTCGTGCTATTTCTTGATCAATGGTAAGGCTCATATACGGTTAACGCTTTGCTAAGGGGCGTTTTTAGTTGTTTTGATTTGTGCTATTTAAGCACAAATTGAAGCAACTAAAAATACATCCCACTTGCGCAACTTGTTATGCGTTCGGACATTTAACACCGCTACAAAACTCTTGCACACCGGATGCAAGACTGCTTACGCCACATTGTTCTTGAAGCCGATTTTCCATTTCAATAATAAATGGATAAATTGTGTCTATTGCTTCCTGCGGTGGGTAGCAGTTTAAACAACCGTATCCATGCCTGAATTCCACCTCACCGTTGTACGATTCGGCGAAATAAAAGTCATTTTCAATGCCTTTGTAAGTGTACCAGTAGCGATGAATTACATTCGTCTTCTCAATGCCATGGAGAGTCAATGGTCTTCCTCCGCTCTCTGTGACGTACTCTATTTCTGTGAGGCCTTCAATGGACTTGGCTGAAGTGATGACGCACTCATTGGCAGGCACAGGTTCGAAGTAGGCGACCCTGGTGACACCTCGTATAGTCTCACTATCCTATGGCAAAGACAGCCAAAATTAAGATCACTACAAGCTTCATTGCAATAGCTCGCATAACGCCGCGCACAGGAGCAGACAAATAAGCGCAGCGTTTTGGCTGTCCCAGCGACCAACGGGAGCGATTGCTGCGGCTTGTTAACTGCGATCATCCTCAGATGCAACCGCATTGAATATTTTGGCTAGCTCAGAACAGACGGACATAGGTACTCCCGTAGTTAGCAATGCTCCTTCTTGGAAACAGATATTGCCAACGTTCTCACCACCCTCGCAGTAGAATGCCACCCCTACACCAGAAAATATTACTTCTTCATGAGTAAATGGATTGACTCCCTTTCTATCTGGGGCTTGCTCAAGAAGTTCATGTTTAGAAATAACCTCGCTCCACAGATCAAGATCGATTCCTTCAGTACCTTTGACAATCTTGCCGAAGTCCATCAACTCTCCTTAGCAGTTAACGCCTCAATAACCGGCGCGCGCTTTTTGCGCGTCCGGCGCCGAAGGCGCGAAGTTGATTGACTAGTTAGCTGCCTCTGCCTGCATGCGAAATTTAGCAAAATAGGCAACCATTGGGTGAGAGTCTTTTTGCATTTCCTTAACTTTGGCTTTTCCTAGCTTTCTATGGAGAACGCCAATGACCCTTAGCAAAGGATGCTCTGACTTGATGCAATCTTGCGCTGAGATGTTTAATGACTCAAAGCACATAATTTTAAAATCATAACTGCTGAATTCACCCGCTTCATATAGATTACCTTCAGTTCTTTCGGAGTCGTTTACAGCTTTATGAGTTAGGCAATCAGTAGGCGTGAGTTCATGAAAATATGCTCCTTGCTCCCACCAAGAATTACAATCAGTAAGACTTACTTCTTGCTTTCCATCAATTACAACCCAACTTCTAGCCGTCTCATCTTGTCGCCTGTATGCGGTTGTAAAAACCTCGATTCTACCTTTGATTGAGTCAGCGAAATTTTCTTCTATTCGTTTCTTCAATTTTGACCATTGCATGAGATTTACTCTTTGCAGCTAACGCCCGGTACACGAGGCGCTTTGGAGCAGCGCAGCTGCGGAAAAGCGCTCGCCGTGCTGCCGTTTGTTAGGAGCCAACGCGGATCCCGACAAATCTACCGAGCTTTTCTCCACCAAACATGTGTACCGTCTGGCGAGTACCAGATATACCAAGCTCCGTGATTTCCCCTCGTAATTCATTGCCTGCATCACATATGTTTGCGTTTAAATCGATTACCAAGTAGCTACCCGTCAATGTATACGCCGGCTCAGGGATGAAGCCAGAATTAGCTATTGCTTGAACCTCAGAGTTTGCCTCTATGACACGTAGCCGTCTCCAGTCGCCGGAGGTACAAGTTTTCGCAGCCAATGAAGTAAATTCAACTTGCATCGTCTCAACTATCTTGGACGATTCATCCAGCAGTACAAGCGACCAAGGTGTGTCAAGCTTCCAAGTGCTTGGAGCTGGATTAGCGATTATACGGTTATACTCGCGAATATAAGCTTGATATTCCCTCTCTTCATGCGATAGGCATCCTGAAATAACAAACAAAAAAAGCAATCCTATGAAGCTTCGGTACATAATGCTCCTAACGCCCATAGCAGGGGCGGCCGAAGCCTAGCGTAGGCCGTCCCGCGCAGGCCTGAAGGGCCGGAGCAACCTGCCTGTGATTGTTATGCGGTTTCACACAAACCCCCAATACACGCCCCATGCTAACCCAAGGGCTGCAACAAGCTGGAACCAAGCGCTATACCTTTTATACAGAGCTACTCCACCAACTAGAAGCCCGAAGCTTGTTGGACCTAGTACATAGCCACCCCAAATAGCCCATCCCTCACAATCCGGTGTGCCCTCTGGGCAAGTATATATACCCGCTAAAGACCACAAGGCGCCACCCAATAATATTGATCCAGAGACAACAAGAACTAACGCAACAAAATTTCTAATATTCATTTCCGCTTTGATCTGATAGCCACATAACGCCGTGATAAGCGGCTTATTTTTTGTTGGTTTGAATGTGTGCTATTAAAGCACACATTTGAAGCGACGAAAAATAGGTCCGTCTTGATCGCCTTGTTATGTGTGCGTTAAATAGGTAGTAGATCGTTCAATTGCTCCCGCAACTTATTAGTAATAGCAAGGGCTTCGTTGCGTTTAGCTTCTTCAGACTCCTCACTTTTTATTAGCTTGTTTAGCTTTTCTAAGTATGGATTTAAGTCTATAGGTGGGTTCAGCCCTAATCTTGATTGTGTGGCCTGTAATTCTGACGTCAAGTCAAAGACCGTACACTTTCTATCGAACAGCTTGTCTAAAGAATCAAATAAATTCTCTAATAGCTCTATTTCTATCTCAGTCATATATTCCGAGGTGAGTTCACATGATGGCTACAACAGGGGCGGCTGGAGCGCAGCGTAGGCCGTCCCGCGAAGGGCCAAAGGCCCGTAGCAACCTGATTGTAATTGTTATGTACGTTGCTCAATATCAACTTCACATTCTGCGCCCTTACCGAGCTTACCCGCAAAAACGTACACTATGCCTTTCTTGAAAGTTTGGATGAACTCGTGCTCCGCTTTTTGATGAAGTCCTCCCCTTCGTAGATAGCAAGAAACCACTACCTTATGTTCTCCAGGATCAATGGAAATATTTTTTGTACTATTGAAGAAATCCGATACCTTCTCACCATCAATTGCTTCAATCCGTGTATTGGCTTGGGTTTCTAGTGGAATAAATGACTTTCCCCACGCATCATTTTGGGCAACCAAGACCGCTTTATTTAAATTCGGTTGATACATCTCTGGAGTCGTAGCACATGCCGCTAGAAATACTGTTAACAATATTACTCTTCTCATTACTAGGGCCTCACCACCTTATCGATTACACATAACAGTTTATTAAAGAGCCAGTGGCTCACTATCCATTTGGCCACTATTTCTGGGAGGGAGCCTCCAAGCTCCGCAAAAAAGCCTTTATTTACAGCAGGTTGTAAACCATTGTCTAAATAACAACCAGAAATAGTGAGCCATCGGCTCAAGTCGCCTGGCTCGACCTCCCACTCTTGAACACATTTTACCCATAATTAAATCAATAAGTTAGGGGGAATTTCTGTAGATGTCAGCCATGGCTCTATAATTCGGGCTTTCGCACCGGCGATACGTCCACTCCACTACTGAAAACCACAGCCAGTATCACCCACTCGGTATCGCCATCGCCGCAATAGAGCTATGCACAGCTAGGCAATTCTCTACTTATACAACCTAAATAGGGCAACTGGGACACAAGAGCATCCCAGCCTGTAAAAATCTATACTTTAGTCAGCACTTTTTGTGAAAGACAGGCTGTCTTTCACCCGAACCCCGGTATTTGGGTCAGTCACATACCAAGTCAGCTCGTAATCTCCAGCCTCAAACCAAGCAGGTATGTTTAGATAATTTCGAGTGTAATCCTTCGCTTCAGAATAATTTAATACCACATCCCTTGATTTATGGATGGGATAGTTATCACCGTTGGGAAATTTAAGTACACTCCATTGTTCGAGTGTCACCAAAGATTGTGTAGAGTCTAAATTACGAATACTTGCGTCATAATTGACTCTTCCCCCATAGGTAGGAACTGAGAACTCGGCAGGTTCGTCAATCTCAATCGCCAACCGAATGTCGGAAACATCACCCTCAACAACCAGCTCAATGTCCCAGAAGTCTATATAACCACCGGACACATTGTATGTAAATCCACCTTCTCCATCGAGAAAGCTCTTTGCCAAGATACTATCTTCTCCCTGACAAATATTGATGCTTTTTTGCAACTGTGGAACAGGGTTAGGATTTTCAGATGTTGGAAGTTCGAAGGTCTTATACAACCCCAACAATTGCGGAGTAATAACCAAAAATGGATCTGCAGATTCATCTTTCGCTAAATAAGATAGTGCGGTAGCAGTTCCATTATCAACCTCGGCATTGATACAAATTTTACTAATGGTATCAAATTGATAGCCAACATCTACATTTATCTTATATTCAACCTCATTTTCCATCCTAAAGGGGAACGGCTCACCCAGGTCTATTTTTTTACTGATCGTATCAGCCTGAGCTAATGTCGATGTGCAGATTAGAGTGAAGCCAGCGATAGAATTTTTCAACACAGCCCTTTGCAGAGAACTGTTTTTATTTAGTTTTTTCAAAATTACAATCCATTACATATAGTATGAGATACGACAATATTTCAGACAGTTTTTTAGGACCAAATGCTGATAAAGCGAGACCTGTTCCTTGACAACCTATATTTTCCATATGTCTTGATAGCTCCAATCCACGAAAATACCTTTATAGATTTACTGGGCTAAAACTGTCGGAAGCATTGTATTTCACCCTGTCATACCTATCCAAAATTTTTTCCTCTTTAACCGTACCAGATAAAAAACTAAAGACAACACTGCTAATTAATCTGGTTATCCCAATAAAAACTTTTTAACGCGAGTTAAAATTGCGTAACCACCTCGGCCAAATTGCTACCCGTATCCCTAGTAAAACAATACTTTTAATCATCCGCTCGGAATCGCCATCGCCGCAATAGAGCTATGCACAGCCAGACGGTTGGCCACTTCGACAATACAACTCGCTACTAAATCAGCAGCGTGATCAGCAACGTTTACCGGCTGACCTGCATCGGTCTGCAGTGTCTTGGTGGTGACATAAACACTGGACATTAGATCGCCGGCACCATCTGTTTGTACTGTGTTTTGGTTGTCGATTACGGCAATAGAGCATTTAAGTACTGCAGCAGCCTGAGCTTCGTTGTTGGTAGGCTCCGTGGTCTGGGTTACCGTTGCGCGTACAATAGTTCCGGCACTGTGGCCGTCGTCGATGGTGTAGGCGAACTGCCAGGCCTCCAGGCCTGGCACTGTTATCGGGGAAAAGCTGGGCATTATCTACTCCTTTGCTTAATCAGATTTATGTACGCCGTTATGGGTGATGATGCGGTGCTGGGGATCGATACCGGCAGCATAGCTCTTGCCACCAACAGAGACCTTGTACACGGTACGCAGGCCGGCGCATTCGACCCGCTCGACACGCTCCCAGGTGAGCGGCTCTTCTTCATGCAGTACACCCAGCTCAACGTCCTGACAGTGCTGCGCCTCGTATACTTGGCCTGCACTGTCGGTGACAGGGGTTTCACGGCTGCAAATTACTTGGGCACCGCTTGTTGTGGTGAGCAATACACAGGGTATTTCTGACTCTGTATCTACTGCGCCAGTAATGAGGCTTAGATGGGTTTCCTCGTCGCCGGTATCCCAGCAGTCGATCAGGTCTCCGCTTTCGCAGTTGTCCGCTAGCAAACCTTCGCGCAGCCAACTGCCTGCGGCAACGCACCAGGGATCTCTAGGGACTGTGGTTCCACCTCCATTGCTCGGGGTTGTAATGGTGCCTATACCTCGGCGCCAGGTGCTGGCAGCCAGCTGGTAAATGTTCGTGGTCGCGTAATAGGTAACAGCGCCGCCCTGAGTGCCTGGATCATCACAGTACACATAATATTTAGTGCTGAAGGACAAACCAGTGATACTGCCACTGTTGTAATTAACAATGCCGAAACCAAACTGCACCGAATGCGCGGCAATTGTGATTTTTGCGGTACTGCCATCATCTAAAGAATTATTTAAAAGCCAGCACACCCTGATTCCAAGGCTCGTCGTCTTCGCTCAACAACAAAGCTGGTGATGCTCCGGAGGGGGCCGGCGCACCACCCAGCAAAGCGACCTGCGTAAAACGTGCATAAGGTAAGCCGTCCCGCGGAGGCCTGAAGGGCCGGAGCATCACTGCCCGTGATTGTTATGTGCGCCCAACGCTCGAAAGAGGACCAAGAGCTGAAGGACTGCAATTCCCACAAACACGAAACTCCAGAAATAGTAACTTGACTGAATCAACTCAGCTCCAATTGATATTTTCTTCTCAGCTTCTGCAAGCGATTTAAATTTCTCTGCAATCTGCACGTTTGTGTATTTCCCCGACTGAATTTCGGATGCCCAAGTAACGTACGAGTTCTGAATCTCACCATTAGCTGAAAATGTATTTCAATTTTCAAAGCTTTTGATACATAGAAAAAGAACTAAGATTAGCGGTAGAAGTACCACTGCTACAATTATCGATTTTTCTCTCTTCATGGCTCTATCACATAACGCCGCCAGCAGGGGCAGCTTACCTTGTGCGCGGTTTGCGCGAAAATAGGAGCGAAGCGACCCGCGCAAAACGTGCACAAGGTAAGATGTCCCGCGGAGGGCCGAAGGCCCGGAGTAAATTGCCCGGCCTTGTTATGTTTCAACCTCGCGCTCGCCTATACATTTTTGAATAGCGACCTCTTCAATGTATTTTTCAACCCTCTCTTGATCTATAAGCTCTCTAGGTGAATGGTTATCAATCAAATCATCTGCTAGACATGAGCATACTCGTCCCTTTTCGTCGGTATTTTCAGGCTTTACACAAGCCTCAACAAAAGACTCCTTGTAAGATGCATTGAACGTATCTGAGCTCTTGTCCAAGAATTTGTCGATAGCACCGTCGCATCCTGACAAGAATACTATGCAAACAAATAGTGGTTTATATTTCATAGCTTAATTATTACCAATTTAGAACATAACGCCCCAAGCAGAGGCTTATTTTGCGATTTGGAGCGAAGCGACAGCAAAATAAGTCCTGCTGGCTTGGCTTGTTATATTTAACTTTCAGGGTAGCCAATTTCCGCTAACTCCTCTGCAATATCTTGGATGGTAATATCAGGGTTTAAATATTCAAGGGTTTTGGCAGTAATGGGTGCATGTGCGTAGATATCGCGGATAGGTGCCAAAGGAATATCTTCTTCATAGTACTTTTCAGCGAAGTCTTGGTAAGTTCTAGGCTTTCTATCAAGTATTTCCAATAAGTATTCGGAACCATCAGGATCTTCGGATTTGGGTAGATCGAAATCCCCTCGACTCCAGCTCGGATCACTATTCAAGCGCCAAAAAGCAAATGAGACATTTTCAGTTGAAAAAGCGGGCTCTTTTAGCGCAGCGCTTAACTGACTTGGAACTCCCTTATATATATTCGGCCATGGTGATTGATCTTCTGTAGACCATGAAGACATTTCACTTTCATGATCGAACCCTTTAATGAAGCATCCAGCCTTGTTGAACCAAACAAAAAATTCGTCACCCATCCCATTTCTCATGGAACCCATTTGCTCGTGTTCATCCCATTTGGAGTTAAACGAGTAATATCTAGATTCCCATTCAGGAGACATAATTAGATCTAGCGTCGCTAGCGATTTTAGTAACCTTCTTAAATCATCTATATCACTTAATCTACTTAAATCTTTACTCGATATCATGATGGTTCACTTTAAATATAACGCCGCCGGCAGGGGCAGCTTACTCTGCGTACGATTTGTGCAAAAATGAGAGTGAGGCGACCTGCGCAAAACGTGCACAGGATAAGCTGTCCCACGGAGGGCCGAAGGCCCGGAGTAAATTGCCCGGCATTGTTATGCATGGCCGCTACACCACCAGCTTCCGTCCCGCCAAAATTATGGCAACAAAAAGCCCAAGGTAGTACGCACTCCACAAATTGAACTGCCTATCGCGTAACTTCTGGATAATACCAAACAATAGGAAAATGGAAGGTATAAGAGTGAAGTTCATTACAAGGCCAAATATTGCAGGTAAAACTGCTTGCTCATTTTGAACAATGGCAATTGGTGTAAGTGAAACTAGTACACCGACTATAGCCAACGCAATTGCGATTTCCTTAGGAAATTTCTTCTTCACTTGTATCTCTGATGTATTCACTTGAATTCTCTAAGATGCACAACGCTTCAAGCTGGGGCGCGCGGTAGCGCGTCCCGGCGCGAAGCGCCCTTGCAGCCTTGACTTGTTAACTGCCTGACCATTGCTTAATGGCACGGCCTATTTGCTCCTTGTCCTCTAGTGGTAAATTGGCAAGACTCCATTTGAGAAAGCCAATCACGGTCTGTTTTTGCTCGTGACTGCAACGAAACTTGAAAGCTAAATGTGGCAATTCAGGGCTCTTGCAGCGCCCGAACTCCGCGAGCGCATTGATGGTGTACATACATATGAGGTTACCATCTATGTCTCTATTCTGGACACACCAGGCCATGTAAGAGGGCATGTATTGGAGCGGCTCTAAGTCTGATATATCACTCATCGGGTCGGGGTGGGAGCAGATATAGTCTTCCGAGATGGCGCTGTTCTCAGATAACTGAAATGCTTCTGCGATTTCCGAGTACATGGGCAGTTAACGCCCCGCACAGGGGCAGACAAATAAGCGCAGCACTTTGGCTGTCCCAGCGACCAGCGGGAGCGATTGCTGCGGCTTGTTACACACGCCTTAGCTCTCTTAGTGAAAATCCCAAACCAAATATTGCTAGCGTATAAATAGCTAAAAGTGAAAGCCCTAACTTTAGATTGGTTTCTTCCACAGATTCTGTCCATTCACCTTCATATGACCTGCGAATTGTAACAATTTTACTGGCGCTAGAAACACTTATAAATTGTTTCTGATCATAGGTATTACTGTAATCACATTCTCCATTGATACAGGAGTAGCTGCCAGAACCAAATCCGATCTGAAACAGTTTAGAGTTTGGAAGGTAATTTCTTGCTCTCTCTACGTGCTCTAAACTTGGATTCAAGTACCCACTCACAACAGAGTATATCGGCAAAAAAACAAGCACTAGGCATGGCATTAATACAAAAAATACTACAACTAACTTTCGATTAAGCACTAATTCTCCTTACCGTGTAACGCTTTGCTCACCGGCACATACTGCTGGGAACGTTTTTGTGTAAAAATGGAGCGCAGCGACAGACACAAAAACGAACGTAGCAGTATGTGTCCGCGTACAGCAACTTGTTATTTTACTTTAACGTCAGAAACAAAGTTATAGTAGGTAGACCATTCAGGATCATTTTCCATTTCAATTTGTATCGGATATACGTCGTGTCCCACTAAAAGTTCGTTAAGTTTTTCCATCCATTCATCGGAGTCTCTAACGTACCAAATCCATTCTTTGCGTCCATTGCCAGTAACAACCATCATTAAATGTGACACACCATTTACGTCTAAGGGTGCTATTGCATCTTCAAAGACGATTTGTTTTTTGTTCGTATTTCGATCAGGCATGCCATTATTTTCTTTCTTTTCAAATGGCCAATATATGTTTATCAAAGTAGGGAAATCTGTTTCCTTTTCCCCCTTAGGGACACTTTGCATATTCCTGTAAATAACAGGCTTCCCTTCTTGCTCACCGGTTGCAGTGAAATATATATTTTCAGCAACTGCACTAGACATAAATATCAACCATATTAAAAATGTGCTAAAGATTTTCAACTTCTGCGACCCTCTCTAGGGAATATAACGCCGCCAGCAGCGGCCGAGCGTAGCGAGGTCCAGCCCCGGAGGGGCGATGCTGCTTGGCCTTGTTACATTTATTTACTTGAAAAATAGGTTTTAAGCTTTGCCTCTTTAAACACATTCAGAAGTTCTTCGGATTTCTCAATTGGCACAAGGATTAATGGCAAGGAATCAGAATCTTCATCAATAGCAAGAAGCTTAAAACCTGCTTCGTTAGCACATTTAAACAAAGAGGGCCATTCACCATCCTGTAAGAAAGTTGCAATACCATAGTTACTTGATCTATAGAAATCCATGATTTCATTGTATGAGTCTGCTGTCTGTAGCTTTTCCTTAGAAAGGGTGTTTAATTGTAACAATGCATCATCTGGTTCATGAGCGCCATCTACGTATATAAGAAATTTATTTTTCATTAAAATTTCTACCACAATGACGGAATCAGACATGTCATCTACTGATTCGATGTCTCTTTCTCTGAGTTCGAACTCATATTCCTCAAGGAAAGATTCAGGTGAATTTAAATACAGATTTATATCGTTACTTGCCTTCTCACTAGACTTAGAAACTAATGATACCAACCTACTTAATGGGTGTGTTGGTTTGTCAGTCTTCTTCATGCTGGCATAGACAGCAAAAGATGCTAAGCATAAGCAAATGATTAGGAGTAGTTTCAAGGTTGTACCTCTTTGTAAATGTAACGTTCGTTTTTGCGGCGGCTGGAGCGTAGCGTAAGCCGTCCGGCCGCGATAGCGGCGTACAACATGCGCTTGTTATGATCTTGATGCCTCTAATGCTGCTGTGAGCCATTCTTGAAGCCCACGATACTCTATTTTACGACTGTCATCGTCGTGCCAGTAAGCAATTACCATTCCGGCATTTTCGCCTTCTGATTCATAGACCAAGTAGTCTCCACCACCATTGTAAGCAATTGGAATCCAGGATTTTGACATTGGCCCCTGTATATCTGTCATAGAACCATTTAAAAATTCCCATGCATCAATAACTTCGTCAATCGGTAGAAATGTCCGATTATCAT
This sequence comes from Microbulbifer sp. MLAF003, assembly GCF_030012965.1. NCBI lineage: Bacteria > Pseudomonadati > Pseudomonadota > Gammaproteobacteria > Cellvibrionales > Microbulbiferaceae > Microbulbifer > Microbulbifer sp. MLAF003. The sequence goes on along the minus strand of NZ_CP120232.1, from coordinate 1,910,291 downwards.
TTTGATTCAGTGAGCCATATCCAGTTTGGCCATTGTGCCATTTGTAAAGAAGTTCCAAATCAGGTGGCAAATCTTTACCTTTGAAGCATTTCTCTTGAAGCTCTTTTAGATCTTCTTCGGATGCTCCCGGCTGAAGAGAATCAAAAACATCCTTGAAATTTTCTTTAAAGGAAGAATCTAGTTGCTCGAAAATTTTCTTAATCATTGTTCATTTCTTTTAAAATCATAACGCCGCACTAAGTTGTGCTAAAAGCGGATCTTTTGGCATCAACTTGAGTGCCTTGTTATACATTTTTTTTGATTACTTGTCTAAACGTCAAAGAAACTCTGCGCGACCTTTGAACTCTCTGCCCGTTTATTAAGTCACTTTTTCTATTTGGAATACTGTGCGTCCATTTATACCGAGCATCTTTTTGGAGTATTACTACCGATCTTGGATTTAACAAAATGGTTTGCTTCTCGACCTGTTTATTGCCAAATACCATTTCTGCTTGTGATCCAATACTTAGAGAAACAATTGTTTCCTTGAAACATGGCACACAATCAATATGTGCTGATATTCCTTGACCTGGCTCGTATTCATTGACGATAAGCTGGTCAAAGGTTTCTGAAATAAACTCTTTGGCATGTAAGCGAGATAGAATTTTGGCAGACCACTCAGGGAGTGCCCCGAGATAAAGAGAGCTATCAACGAACCTAGCCTTATAGTCGTATCGATATCCATAGTGCTGCACTCGTCGCTTTAAACTCGTAAGCCATACTTCATTATCCAAAGAATCTAGTAGAAATTGCTCTTCTTCTTTGGAGATAAACTCTTCTATGTGTGTTAAACCGTGAATCATATTATTTTCGTAAAATGTATAACGCTTAGCACACAGGCAGACAAACCGTAGGCTTGACTGTCCAGCCACGAAGTGGCGATTGTGCTGCGATTTGTTATGTTTTTGACCACTTTACTGCTTGACCCGAACAAAGCTTTGCAGCCCAGCAGTTATTAACGAATGGGGCCGCAGAACAACTTGTGTTTATGATCGCATCAGCATCTAACGATGCAGCTTTTGCCTTTAGAGTTTCAATTGCTTTTTCTGCGTCACCCCAAACTCGACCTCCATAAGGAGCACCTGAACAGTCAGCAGCGCTAATATCATCTATGGTGGTATATTCTTTATCAGGAACTTGGCCTTCCTTAAGAATCTCTATTTGATCCACTCTTGCTGCTTGATCTGGAGTCAGCTTGGGTGCCCCCATTACACAACCTGTAAGAGCAAAAACAATAGAGACAATAATCAATAACTTCATTAGTACTCCTTAAACATAACGCTTTGCTAAGGGGCAGACAAACCAAAGGTTTGGCTGTCTCGCGGAAGCCGCGCCTTTTGCGGCTGGAGTGCACTTCAGCAACTTGTTAAGTGTTGCTTTCAAGCCAATAAACCCCGTCATGTTGCCCAACTAAAATTTTATTGATTGATGGAATAAATATTTCAATATCACCACCAGGTTGATGCTCCTCTTCAATAGCCTCAGCGATAAACTCTTTAAGCTCTCTTCTATCCATTGAGGCTGATTTTCTAATTTCACCTTTATTATGTGGACGCACTCTATCAAAGCTAACAACATCACTACTCAAGGAGTCTATTAGTTCGAAAATATCATCTTTATTCAAGTATTCCATATGATTTGACACTTAACGCCGCAATCAGCGAGACTGCGCAGCAGTCCGCTGCATTGCCTTGTTATGAGTACCTCGCTTCATAAGCCTGTAAAAACTCATTGAGCGCTCTCGCTGGATATTGTTCGTTTCGATCTATTTTGTAAGTCTTCATTTTCATGAGTTCACGAAGCTTAATAGCCTCTCCGTAGATGCAGGCCATAAGCTGTTGCTGCTTCACGGTAAACTCGATTTCAGACATTACCCTATCTGATTCCTTCCATTCGCTCATCGATGCTGTTTCGGTGATGCTAATATCAAGGATGTGATGCTGTTCTTCGTCACGAGTTATTTCCCAGCGATAGGCACCTGGCTCATCGAGCCACATTATATATGTAGATTTAATACCCTTAAGTAGTTCTGTAAAAGCAGAGAACATTTCTTCGAGAGGATTGTTAAAGATGTGCGTCATTCCAATCTCTATATGTTCTTCTTTGGTCCAGATACGGAAATCGCTCCATCCATACTCACCTAAACTAAATGTAAGTTCAATTTCTTGTATCATTACTTTCCAGTGGAAAACTCATAACGCCCACAGCAAGGGCGGCTTACTTTATACACGTTTTACGCGAAACTGGGAGCGAAGCGACCGCGCAAAACGTGTATAAAGTAAGACGTCCCGCGTAGGCCCGAAGGGCCGGAGCTTCACTGCCTGTGATTGTTAAGTGCATTGAATCACCCCACTTTCCGTAAGCCACTTGAACTTCCTCAGATTGAACGAGGCGGCATAAGTGTGGGTGGACTTTGGCACTTCGGTGAGCTCTTTAAGATTTTCTAACTCTGTTTTTTCCCATGTGACATCACCCGAACGAAGGTAAATCCTTAGTGAGGCCACTTGCTTTAGACATTTATTGTATTTTTCAAATCCTATACCCGGAACTCTTCTACCGCCATCGCCAAAGCCATAAGCTTCAGCCAGAAAATCAAACTGCCCTAACTCCATCTCTTTTTGAGCATCCATTTCAGCAGAAGCAGATACTTCCATTAGAATCTGATCAAGATTTCTGCCGCCTTGCTGAATGTTGACAACACTGAATGCCAAAACTAGAAATACCGTCACGGCACCAAGTATTACTATTGATTTGCTCATATCTCTATAGGCACTTAACGCCCGCCGCACAGGTGAGCAACTTGTTGCGAGTCCACAGCGCGAAGCACGCATTTGTGCCGGCGCTTGTTATAAATAATTTCAATCATTCAGACCGGTACCCATATTATCTTCTAGCGCCTCTCCGACTTGGTGGAGTCCAACCACAGTAGTATTCTCGGCCGCCCAATGGAGATTGCCAATTATTTCCCGAATCGCCGTTCGGTCCATATTCAGACTTAACTGTGCATCGATAGACTGCAACTCCCTAGATAGCTGCATGCAAGTCGCTGCAACAACATCTAACCTCCTTTTCAGTTCTTCAGGTTCCATTTTTCTATTACTTATAACGCCTAAAGCACAGGCGCAGTTTTGCTGCGTCCAGTGCCTTTACTTGTTATGAGCCAGTCGCTGGTTGATTGCACGGTGTAACGCACACTCTTTAAAACCTTTTCGCCTTTACAGAGATAGTCGATAAAGACACCCATTGTGTGCTTGCTATCTGTAAAGTAACCAATTGCTTCTGGCTCTGATTTTGATGCAGGTAGCTCTGTTATATGAAGCAGCAACTCCTCACTATTTTTACCAAGTAGAAAGGTGCCACTTCTAGATGCTGGACAACCAGAAGGACTTTCTTTTGGGCCTTTAAGCTCAAACATTATTGCTGGGTCTTCTGGCTTCACGCTTATATGAAAACCTAGTTTCGCGGCTAGCTCTGGTGTCAGAGAAACCTCTTTAGGCCCTCCACTTGCAGCAGCCAAGGATGACATTAAAGCTAGAATTATAAGAATGTGCTTCATAGTTTAAAGCTCATAACGCCCCGCACAGGGGCAGACAAATAAGCACAGCGTTTTAGTTGTCCCAGCGACCAACGGGAGCGATTGCTGCGGCTTGTTATGTGTTTGGGTAGAATACAAGGCAGCTACCATCGTGAAGAGCACTTTCGTAAAAACCCCTAAACCCTCTATGAAGATCAGAATTTAAAGCCTCGACTTTTAGGCTGTTACCTTTTAGATCGCTGACACCCACAAAGCCGAAGTTAGCAATTTCGAGTGTGGCGGCCTCGAAATTAACTGCGTCTTCGGTTTGCCGAAGAAAAAGAAGACAGTCGTGACTATCTCCTTTCTCGGGAGGACTCCAGTTGTATTTCGATTCTCCCGAGTAAGTACCGTTAAAACCGTAGAGATATACTTTCTTCATCGTTTACACATAACAGTTTATTAAAGAGCCTGTGGCTCACTATCCATTTGGCCACTATTACCAGGATGGGACCTCCAAGCTCCGAAAAAAGCCTTTATTTACAGCGGGTTATAAATTTTTGTTTAAATAGTAACCATAGATAGTGAGCCATTGGCTCATGTCGCCTTGTTCAACCTCCCGCCCTTGAACACATTTTACCTCCAATTAAATCAGTAAGTTAGAGGGGATCTTTCTGCGGATGTAAGCCATGGCTCTATAATTCGGGCCTTCGCACCAGCGATATGCCCTCTCCGCTACTGAAAACACTAGCTAGTAATACCCACTAGGTACGGCCATCGCCGTAATCGAACTTTGCACAGGTAGAAGGTTTACCACTTCAACTATATAGCTTGCCACTAAATCGGCCGCGTGATTGGCGACGCTCACCGACTGGCCTGCATCAGTCTGTACGTTGTTTTGATCATCGATTAAGGCAATCGAGTATTTTAAGTACTGCAGCTGCTTGGGCATTGCTAATGGTGAGCTCGGTGGCCTGCGTTATCGCTGTATGCACAATAGTGTCGGTGCTGTGGCCGTTGTCGATTACCTCATCCGTGGCAGAGCCGGGCAACGCGTCACCTGCGGTGCTTTCAATAGCACCTGGAGTCATGAATAAAAAACCACCGCCACAGCTAACATCCTTTGAAGCGATTTCGACTTCACGATTTAAGGATAAAACGCATCTCGGATTTCGAAGGCGATAAGCAGAAATTCAGCGGATATAAAACTCACTACATAATAGGGCGCTACAATCACACCGCAGATAAATTTATTTCACTCAACAAGGCGATAATTAAGAGTAATAGGGACACGCCAACGGGTAGCAGATAAAAATCTTACTAGGAGCGGATAATTTCCAATGACACTTTTGGTGAATTCTCGAAGCCCTATCGAGCCTTCTTGCATAGTCCGAGAAATCCATCTCATCATTCTCCAGCTCTTTGCAGTAGTCAAATTCAAGATCATATTTGCTTGAAGAAGGTATCAAAACATAATGCATAACGTTCCAATCCCCCATCTCATTTTCCAGGTAGAACGCCTTTAAATCTTTTACAAGCCCGGCAAGTTTCAAAGGCGTGCCGGGAGAAAATGTGAAGCCTTTCCCCTTTCTAAACCTTCCGGTCCATGCAGAAATCAAAAAAGTATCTACAAATCCCCCAAACAGAACATGAACCTCCCCGGAAACATCAGGAGCCTCATTAAATAGTAACTGCCCTATTTCAGCATATATTTCTTTGTCTTTCATTCAGAGCCCCACCGCAGAAAATTTGAGCAGCGGACTAGGCTTCCACATCAAACATTGGCGGCATTTTTCTCTCTACAGAAAACTCATCGAAACTAAGAATATTGACGCCTGAAAGAACCACTTCTGAGCACCAAAAGCACTGGATAAATATCCAACCCGGGAAGCGGGAAAAATCGATTGTGGTAAAAATTACCCCCTCGAATTAACCCTCAAAGGCCCAAAATGAAAAAACCCCGCACTTGGCGAGGTTTTAAGTCCTTGATAAACAAGGAAAAATCTGGGGTGGCCGACGGGGATCGAACCCGCGACCTCAGGAGCCACAATCCTGTGCTCTACCAACTGAGCTACGGCCACCATAGTAGTGATATACTTCAGCACCTTGTGGCAGTACTGAGTTCCGGATATCTCTTGCAGCCAATCTGGCTTCAGACTGAGTCCTTTTTGCCAAACCAGCACCATCTAGTGAAGATGGCACGCCCGGCAGGACTCGAACCTGCGACCATCCGCTTAGAAGGCGGATGCTCTATCCAGCTGAGCTACGGGCGCAAGGTGAACCCGGAAAATTGGTCGGGGCAGAGGGATTCGAACCCCCGACATCCTGCTCCCAAAGCAGGCGCGCTACCAGACTGCGCTATGCCCCGTTTTTCCAATCATTCGCACTTCTTTGATCTTGCTTACCGCCCTTGGGGTGGTTGTTTAGATCGCTGCATTTGCGAAGTGCGCGCATAGTACTGATACCCCAGGCCTGTGTCAACGCTTCTAAGCTATTATTTTTTAAGAAGTTTATCCTTTTGCCTCTCAAGGGCCTGAAGTGGCGAAATTATTTCCAACCTGTGCGAAAATGGCGCACTTCGCGAATCCGACCGGATAAAAAGTAAGCAGCTCGAAAGCCGCCTGCTTCCGCCCTTCTATATAAAGTAGGTGCTGGAGCAAACTCCGGTCTATTTAGCACTCGATTTTTTATTGTTAGAGATAGCATCTATGTCTGCATTGGTTCTGGACGGCAAGGCCCTGGCACAGAAAACTGAAGAGGAACTTTCGGCTCGGGTAGCCGCACTGAAGGAGAAGAGTGGTGGCCAAACGCCAATCCTGGCTACCATCCTGGTGGGTGATGACCCCGCTTCCGCCACTTACGTAAAGATGAAAGGCAATGCCTGCCGCCGTATCGGCATGGATTCCATGCAGGTGGAACTGCCCTCCTCCACCACTACTGAGCAGCTGCTCGCCAAAATCGAAGAACTGAATACCAACCCCAACGTCCACGGCATTCTGTTGCAGCACCCGGTTCCGGCACAGATCGACGAGCGCGCCTGCTTCGACGCTATCAGCCTGGATAAGGATGTTGATGGCGTAACTTGTCTGGGCTTTGGTCGTATGGCCATGGGCGAAGAAGCCTATGGCTGTGCAACTCCAAAAGGCATTATGCGCTTGCTGGAAGCCTACAATATTGAACTGGAAGGCAAGCATGCCGTGGTTGTAGGTCGCAGCCCCATCTTAGGCAAGCCAATGGCGGCCATGCTGCTAAACGCCAACGCTACCGTCACCATCTGTCATTCGCGCACCAAAGATCTGGCCGATCATATCCGCCGCGCAGATATCGTAGTGGGCGCCGTAGGCAAGCCGGAATTTATCAAGGCTGAGTGGATTAAGGACGGCGCAGTGGTTGTCGATGCCGGCTACCATCCAGGCGGTGTGGGCGATATAGAGCTTGGCCCGTTGATTGATCGCGCTGCCGCCTACACCCCGGTGCCCGGCGGTGTTGGCCCTATGACCATCAATACCCTTATCTACCAATCTGTCGATTCCGGTGAACGTAAGATTGGCTAGTTTTATACGATTGGATAAGGCGGTCAGCCAGGTGACCGACCTCTCCCGCTCCGACGTGAAGCGCGCCGCCAAAGCGGAGCGCATCAGTGTGAATGGCGAGATAGTCACCGACCCAGCCGCCAAGGTACAGGCCGGCGATGCACTGTACCTGGATGGCGAGCCCCTGCACGAGCCGGGGCCACGCTACATTATGTTAAACAAACCTCTGGGCTATGTGAGCGCAACCAAAGATGGCGAACACCCCACGGTACTGGACCTGATTGACGAGCCCAACAAATCCAAACTGCATATTGCCGGGCGCCTGGATATCGATACCACCGGGCTGGTCCTGCTCACCGACGATGGCCAGTGGTCCCATAAAGTAACCTCACCAAACCATCATTGTGATAAAACCTACTACGCCATGCTGGCAGAGAGGATTGAGGAGGATGCGGTGGCAAAGTTTGCCAAGGGCATCTGGCTCAACAACGAAAAGAAGAGAACCAAACCGGCCAAGCTTGAGATTCTCTATGCCAACGAGGTCCGCCTCACCATTGGCGAGGGCCGCTATCATCAGGTAAAACGTATGTTCGCCGCTTTGGGTAACCGGGTACTAGAGCTACACCGGGAGAGAATCGGCGATATCTCCCTCGATGAAGAACTCCAAGAAGGCGACTATCGCCTCCTAACCCCTGAAGAAATCGCCTCGGTACAATAAACAATATGTCTGCCCTTCTCCTACAGGAACTCCTCCAGGCACCCAGGGAAACCCTGTGGATCGCCGATGAAAACAGTAAATCCCTGCTGCAGCCGGGATTTCACTTTGATGGTGACCTGCTCAGTAATCGCTGGGATATTGCTGAACAGGCAGAGGGCAAAGTGGCCCGCAGCTTCTTTAACGACTTCCACTTTGGGGAACTGGACCGCAACTATCGCCGCATCGTTTATTCGGTCTCCAAAGAAAAGGCGGTAGTTCATCACATCATCAACCAGGCTCCACACTTTCTCGGCGAAGGCGGCGAGCTGGTATTGCTTGGGGGAAAACAGAGCGGCATCAAAAGCTATGCGGCTAAAGTAGCTGAGCGCCTTGGCACTGCTAAACAACTGCAAAAACACGGCAATGACTATTCCAGTACTAACCGAGTGGATCACCCAAGTGCAGAGGAGCTAGTTGGCGAACTGGATTACCCGCAACTACGCAGTCTGCCGGAGCTCAACGGCCTGTACAGCAAACCTGGCCTGTTCGGCTGGAACAAGATCGACAAAGGTAGCGCGCTGCTGGCCCAACAATTCACCACCGAACTGCCGAAACCTGGCGCCCGCGTCGTGGACCTGGGGTGCGGCTACGGCTATCTCAGTGCCCAGCTGGCCCCCTTAGGCGAATTCCACTTTACCGGCACCGATAACAATGCCGCTGCTCTACTGGCCTGCGAAAAGAATTTCCGCGAGCTGGGTATAAAGGGCGTGGTATTGCCTTCAGATGCCGGTTCTGAGTTGGAAGGCGGAATCGCAGATTTGGTGCTCTGTAATCCTCCCTTTCACCAAGGGTTCCAGGTTGAAGGCGACCTCACTGACCGTTTCCTACAGCACAGCGCGCGGATACTTAAAATTACCGGCTCAGCACTTTTTGTGGTGAATGAGTTTATTCCTTTGGCAAAGAAGGGACCGCACTACTTCTCTGATGTGCGGCTAATCACCAAAGAGAAAGGGTTCTGCGTGTACCGCCTCCGCCCTTAGAGCGCAGGCGATACGGATAACAGGAAAAGCAGTCGCCAGGGCAGGATTGCGATCCTAATAATCGCGTAAATTGAAGAGGTTCATCGAAAGCGTGTGTTCCTCGAGCTCCTCAAGCTGGCGCAAACGTTCGAAAGCTTCCCGTGCCGAGGGCGTTTCTGCACCCTGCGCCAAGTCACGATATTGATCCGCCAGGTAAATCTCGATATCCATAGCCAATTTGGCAATGTCGTCGAGGTTTTCAATATCGATACTTCGCAGTCGCTGCAGGAATTCTTTCTCGCGCCCTTCGGGAGCAAATTGCACCCAAGTATGCAGAGCACCTGGGGGAAGATCTGCATGGAAGTTCTCCAGCGAGTGCTTCATGGAGTCTTCCCGTCGTCGAAGCTGATCCAAAAGTAGCTCGACCCGTTTATTGGTGGCGAGCTGCTCATACTCTTCATATTGCAGCGCCAGCTTGGCATGAAAGTCCCTTCCTTCCTGGATCACTTCCTCAACAGTTTTGTACCGCATCGACCGGTCCCAAAAAAACTACGTCGCTGACTTAAGTATAGGCAGCCGGTGTCAAAGGGCGCCAATCAATATCAGTATTGAGGTGACAGCGTTTAGGTGACTGGTAAGTATTCCCATATTTGTCACCCTAGTGCCGGAATTGAGTCCTAAGGCGGGCAAAAATTAGTTGTCAACGCAGCCGGCTCATCTTGAAATTGAGGCGTCGGTTGGGGTTGGTTGGATTAATCTTATCTGGTGCGCGGCACTGCAGATCCGCCAAAGGCAAAGCTTTGCGACTGACTGCCAAAATATGATTCTCATACTGAGGCATATACGCCATCCAGGCACCTTTTAATCTCTGGCGCATAGACTGCTGGCGCCAAGCACTGCCCTGCAATTCGTGTTTGTCACCAAAGTTACTCACCAGCACGCCATCCCGGTGTAACAGGCGCATCAGGCTGGAGCACCATTGTCTATTTGCGGGCACCGCGCGCTGCGCCACTCCCTGAGTGTGGCCAAATAAGTCATCGATAACCAGATCAAATGGTTCATTGGAAGGATCATTTAGGTGATCCGCCACATACTCAGTGGCGTCGGCACACACCAGATCGACATTACTCACACGGAAGAAACGCCGGGCAATCTCTAAATGCACAGGGTCCAGATCAACCCCAATAATACGCTTTGCCGAGGTATAAGCCTGCAGTAAGCGAATCAGGGCGCCACCTCCTACACCAAGCAGCAGCACCGAGTTCAAGCGCTTTTCATCAATGAAAAATGCCGGCAGCAGAAGCAGCTCCCAAAGGGAGCCCTTGAGAGGGTCTCGGGGATTCCACTGGGAGTGAAAAACCCCATTACTGTAAAGGCGCACACTGGCACCATGGTTACGCACCTGATAACAGGTACCCCCTACCTGCTTCTGCCACAGTAATGCCATCAGCTTGGCAAATCGGAGGATTTCAGCAGCACCTGTGCAAAGGACTGCAAACCTGTCAGGTCTTCTCGCGTAAAGCGGGCAACGGTGGGGCTATCAATATCCAACACACCGAGACAATGGCCATTATTATCGTAAAGCGGAATGACCACTTCAGAGGCAGAAACCGCATCGCAAGCGATATGCCCGGGAAACTGGTGCACATCTTCAACCAATTGGGATTCGCCAGTGGAAACTGCAGTGCCGCAGACACCGGCACCTACCGGGATGCGAGTACATGCCGGTTTGCCCTGGAAGGGCCCCAAGCGCAGCTCTTCGCCATGCAGAAAGTAGAAGCCCGCCCAGTTGATATCTTCCAGCTCCATAAAAAGCAATGCACTGGCATTGGCAGTATTGGCCAGCCAGTCTCTTTCAGCTGACAGCAGGCCTTCCAGCTGTCCACTCAGAGATGCATAAAATTTATCTAACGACATTGGCCGTATCGCCTCTCACAAACCGTGGCTACATATTGAGTCTGCTACAAACAGCAAACCTGCGAAATACCTAGCGCTATGCGCGCCAAGACGCAGGTATTTTGCGGGCTTTCAATCTGGAATCAATAGCTGAGAACAAATTACTGGTAAGGGTCCAGTACCTCCTGCCCCCCAGATTCCTCCTGATATTGGTCTGCATCTATGGTCGGGCGGGACCACTCGCTGCCCTGCTCTGCATTACCATTATTAGATTGGATGGCGGGTGGTGCTGTAGTGACATCGGAGGTAATCAAGCCGCTGGACTTTCTTTCATATCGTTTTTCCACCACAGGCTTAGGCGGCGTGGAAGGTGTGCTCTCTCGGCGGATACGACTGGCCATAGTTCTCAGATTCGGGCGGCGACGCTCGGCAAGCTTCACTGCCTCCAGCTCGCTGTTAAGTCGATTGACCTCCGCTTGCAAGTCGCCCATCTGCGCCTGTAGCTCAGTAATCTGGGTCAGGACGCCTTTTACTTTACGACTTTCCTTCTCGTACAAAACAGCGGCGCCGCCAAAGGCCAAAACGAAAATGACCAAAATGGAAAACTGACGCATAAAATCTCCAGAAACATCCCTTCTTATTTTAGAAGGGCATTTTTACAGCAAATTTTCTGTATCTTCCGAGATATTGCGCATAAAAAACAAGTTCAAAAGCCTGCCAAAGCCTTGATAGTCACCATTCCATAAAAACGAGCAATTAAAATTTATCGGATAGCGACATATTCACACCAATGTCCCGGCCAGCTCCCCAATCTCAACCGCCTCCTGATCCACATAGCGATTGCTGTCTGAAATTGCTGGCAACAGCGTGCTATCTGCGTATTGGCAACCAATCGCTTGCACCAGCTTTTGCCCCACCTTTTCTGCCTGCTCCGGAGCATGGGCTTTTCCCGTGCGCAGAAAATACAGTAACAGATCGTAGCCCGGGCGCCAGCACTGCAAGTCGGGAAAGCTCTTTCTCAGCGCTGCGGCAATCCGCAATCCCTCATAGTCCAGATCCCCCAGAAAAATGTTGGAACCGTTCGGGACTCCCCATCGTGCCACCAGTTAAGGAATTGCTGCCGGATATTTTCACCAACCACATTGATAGTGCTGAAGCGCACCCTCTCCCCATTGCGAATCCGTTCTGCGCCGCCCTGGTAGCCCTCGCTATAAACCAGCGCTGCACGACTGGGTTGCAGCTCCGCCAGGCTAATAAAAGTGTCCTGGTTTTCGATAAAAATGACCTGCTCAAATTGCCTGGGCAGGTAGGCGTGGAGTAAAAGCTGGCGCTCCTGGATTTTACGGCTCAGGTCAGGATAGAGATTGCGCACCAGAGATTGACGGCTGGGTAATTCCAGGTATTTGGAATCCCCTCTAAAGCAGCGCGCGGCCAATTGTCGCCAGGAAATTTTATCGGCAAAGATCAGCTCTTTGCCGACAGACACCCAGCAAGCAATAATTTCTTCGACGGACTCAAACCCCGGTTGGAGTTCCAACCCTTCGAGGGGAAAAGCAGAGGGATTCTCAAAGCGATCGACATAGGGTTCCAGCAGGCTGGTCCAGGCGGACTGGCGAACGGTGGGGGATGGGCGATTGAGCCACAGGCGCAGCTGTTCCTCGCTGGCATCCCGAAAAATTAATTGGGCCCCCTGCCACTCGGCAACACCCGGCCGCCTTTTCGGATTCGGTTTCACCGTAAAACACTGGTATTCCCGCGCAAAGTGCTGTAATTCATTCCACAGCTCCTGCTCGTCTTGGTCGGGGTCCCTGAGGGGCTCCAACACTTCCAGCCAACGCTTACTGCCAGCGCGCAAATCCAGCCTGAAACTAATGCGGGCTTCCTTGCCGCGTTCCAGCTGGCTGTCCCGCCGATCCAGAATAAAATTCAGGATGCCGATTAACAGCGGGTTTTCCTCTACCCAATAGGGCAATGCCTTTTCCATTGCTTGCCTCCCTGCCAATGGAGGGGTTTCCCCCGAAAATACCTATCCCTCTACTTCTACCAGGTCCATAAAATCCAGCGACGCCTGCTGGCGAATCGTGCGGCGGTGGTTGGCCCAGAGTTCGGCGATACGCTCCTGGTTGCACACCTTGCGATCGACATACACCCGGGTATTCAGCTGGCCGATGGGCTTGGCACTGGGGCACTTGCTGAATACAAACTGATTCGAGATCAGGTCCATAAAAGGCCCCGATTTACTGCTGGGCATAATAAACAGCAGCTGTAACCCCAGGGTTTCGGTCAGGTAACGGATCACTTCCTTGGAGCGGGACTCATCCATTTTGGAGAAGGCCTCATCCACCAGCACCATCTGCAAATGGCTGCCGCTTTCACCAAAGCGGAAGGCCGAAGTCACCGCTGCGGAGCGGATAATATAAGCCGGCGTTTCCAGCTGACCGCCGGAACCGGTGCCGTACTGGCTGAGCGCAATCGGCTCCTTGCCTTCTGGTTCCTTATAGATCTCATAGCTGCGGTAGTTGCGATAGTCGCTGATTCGATCCAGCTCGCGCCGCGCTACCTGCTCGTCTTCACTCAGCAGCATACTCAGCAGGCGATCCCGCACCTTGCGGTGCTTGGGCGCCAAGTCTGTGTCGAACAGGCTCTGCTCTTCGCCCAGATTCGGCAGTTCAATTACCGCCTTAAAGAAGCTCCAGTACTCCTTGAATTCCGCTACCCACTGGTAGTCGAAACGGAAGCGCTCGCGATCCGCACCAAAGCGGTGGTGCTCCAGCTCTTTGTTCAGATCATCCAACACGCGCTTACCATCGTTAATGGACTGGTAAATAGCGTGGCACAAGTGGGTTACAAAAGTGGTGTTAAAGGATTTTTTCAATCCCAGCAGTTGATCGTGGCGCTCCACCAGCAGGTTGTTCTTCAGGCGGTTGCGCAGGGTCTCTACCTGATCGCCGAGACCGCTGATCAACTTGAACAGGCCATCTTTATGGCTGCCACTCAAGTCGGGCTCAAATACCAGGGTATCGACGCTGGCACAGGTAGCGTTGTACTCCATCACCGCGCGATCGAGCTGGCGACTGTATTTCTCCAGCTGCCCCTGCCAACTTTCGATATCCGCTGAAAAGTCGAAGTTGTCGGCGGCGCGCTCCACCTGCTCATCGGCAGTAACCAGCACTTGCTCGGCATCGAAAGTGGGATCGATGGCGGTAATACGCCTTACCATTTCCTCGCTGTCACTGGCGGCATCGTCCAGGGACTCCAGCTCGCCAGACAGCGCGTATAAGAGTTTTTCGTTGCTTCTTAGCTTGGTCTCCAGAGAGCCATGCTTGCGCTGGAGGTCCGACAGCTGCTTCTGCTGGTCTTTAAGCTGGGCCTTGAGTTCATCGACCTGCTGCTCGAACTGCTCGAAGTCCTTCAGGTCCAGGTTTTCCAGAGCCCGCTCGGCGCTGCGCCATTCCCGCTGGGCCGCCAGGGCGGAATCCACAATGGACAACAGCTTGATATTCGCCAGTCCGCGCACCGCGTTGGTAACGCGGCGGTAGAGCTGGTGGCGCTCGTTGACGTGGGCGGCCTCTTCCAGCAACTGCTCCATAGCGCGCTGCTGCGCCGCCAGTGCGCGGGCGCGGGCGCCCTGGCCGAAGACCAACTCGGCATCGTCCATATCGCAGCGCCACATGCTGTAGTTGCCACTGGCCATACCGTCGGCAGTCAGGCCTCGGCGGGTGCCGCGCAGCTCGTGTTCATCCTCCACCTGAACCACTGCACCGTAAGAGGCGCGCAGATAGTGCTCGGCAGTTTTATGGGTGAACTCCATCAGCTCGATAATAGAGCCCGACGGCGTATCCAGGCGCTCCGCATCGCGGCGGGCTTTATCTCCCTGGATCACGCGGGCGCGGTTGTTGCGCCCGGGCAGGCTGCGCACGATACGAATCGCGCGGGCTTCATGTTCCGGCTCCACAATAATCGAGAAGCGCGCGCCGCCCAGATAGCCTTCAATCGCCATCTGCCAGCGCTCATCCAGCACTTCCACATAATCACACAGGACGCGGGGCTCCGCCTCAGGGCACTGCTCGCGAATTGCGGCCAGGGCCACTTCCACCGATTGGGGGTAGCGCACGCGATTGGCCTGGAGATGCTGAATGCGACTCTCCTGGGTGCGCAGCTGCTTTTGCAGTTGCTGCACTTTTTGCTCCCAGCGGGAGGCCTGCTGGGCAATCTGCTCTTTGGGGGAAACCTCATCACTGGCGCCAGCTTTACCACTGCTATCCAGCAGGTCGTAGAGGCGGTTCTGTAGAGCTTCGCTGCTGGCAGCGCGCTCGCGCAGTGGCTCCAATGCAGCCAGGTCGATCCAGTCCTTGCCCAATAACTTATGCAGATCCGGCAGGTCTTCCTCGCGGGCTACCTGCTTGATCGCCTGCACCAGTGCTTTATCGGAGAAAGCGGCAATTTCCAGCTCGGCAGAGGTGGAGTTGAGCAGGTTTAATAATTCTTCGGCGGCCTCACGGTTCTCGCGCCAGCGGGCCTCTTCGGCAGACATGGGAGTGTGCTGCTGGGACAGAAGGCTCAGGGCATTGTTAATACGCTGTTCCAGTTCGTCCTTATTGCGCAGCGCATCGATACCCAGGCGCTGGGCTTGTAGCTCTACCAGCTGACCGTTGAGCTGCTCGACACGCTCGGAAGCGACGCGCACTTCCCGCTCATTGTTGTCCAGATCGCTGCGCAGTTTTTTCTGGTCGTTCTTGCCACTCAGATAACTCTTTTGCACCCGCTGCTGGCGGTGGCGCGCGCACAAATATTCCTGCACCCGCAACTGCAACCACTGCTCCCGATAGAGCTCTACCGACTGGGCGATGGCCTCCAGGGAACTGACCCGCTCCACAATCTGGCGGGCTTCCTGCTCCATGCTGTGAATGGTTTTCATCAGCTCGGAGACGGAGCGGATGGCATCACCCAGATCGCGTTTTTCCAACACCTCTTGCGCGACAAAATCGTTGATGCTTTTTACTGGCTTGTAGGCCATAAAATTGGCAAAGGTGCGCGCGGCGTGCATAGCCTCTCGATCGGAGACCGCATCGCGGCGTCCGCGCAGGGCACCGTAAAGGCGGCGCAGGTAGGCCTTTTTCTTGTCGTACTGCTCTACTTTTTCGAACTGCTTGCTCAGGACCTGGTTGAATTTATCCAGCGGCAGCAGGTGTTTGCCATCGGTGTAATCCCGGACAAAATCCCCCATCACCAACTGCTCGCCGGGGAATACGAAAAAGTGCAAATCACTTTGGCGGGCCTGGGCGGGTTTGCTGCTGTTATCCAGGTGTGCGCGAATACCCATCACTGCAGTAAAAGGCTCAGCATCGTCTTCACCGCTGGTGGGGTGAAAAATACCGGCAATGTAACAGTCGGTGGGCTCTACCCGAGCGTAACTGCCGTCGTCACAACCCAGTACATAGGAAGCTAGCGTCCGCACCTGCTTGCCACCGCGCCCGCGCTGGGTGGTTTCATCCTGTCCCGGGTTAAAGGTAAACAGGGTGTCGTGGGCGGCGGTCATCAATGTTTGGATAGCATCGGCCGCCGTGGTTTTACCGGAACCGTTGCCGCCGGAAAACAGGTTGATCGGGCCGAAATCATATTCCAACTGCGGAATATTGCCCCAGTTAATCAGGATCAGTTTTTTTAGGAACATAGTCTTTTCAAAAAAACGGTCTTTTCAAAAGCAGGGTCTTTTGCAGGCGGGAAGCCGACACCCTTCTCCGAGGCTCCCGGGTGCGATTTACACAAACCCGGGCGGTCGAATGTTTTCGATTTTTTATAGCCGCTACTGCGGCCTCTATTTTCATCTAGGAAGCGGCTTCACTCTCAAACAGGCTGCTATCTTCGACTTCTGGAGTGATGCGTTCGAGCGCTTGCTCTTGTTCCGCCTCTTCAACCTCGCCAACCTCATAAACTTGAGCGGCCGCGCTCTCCACTGCGGGCGGGACTTCGCTGTCGATCAGCTGGTGCAATACCGACTCGCTGACAAAGTGGGCGATGGTCGGGCGTACGCGCAACCAGACTTCCGCACTGGTCTCCACTTCTTCGCTGCTGAACTGCACCAAACGCAGCTGGCGCAATTTCTTCAACAGATTTTTGCGCTCGGCGTGCTTATCCGGCAGGGACATTTTCAGCAGGTTGCGCATGCCCAGTTCCAGGGCTTCCATCGATAGCGCCGCGCAACCACTCTCATCCACCTGCCCTTCCCGCAGCGCTTTATCGTATTCCACGCGCAAGGCGAGAATCGCGGCCACTTCCTGCTGACTGAGGCGGGCGCGGAAGCCACCGTGGTGCGGCTCTTCCTGGTCCGGCAGGCCCGGCACTTCGGCGCCGGGCGGATACACGCGGATAAACTGGAAGCGGCTGTCGTGCTGCAAACGCAACCCCAGCGGGGCCAACCACTCGCGCACCAGCTGCTCGCAGCGCTGGAAGCGATCGTAAAGCGTGGTCTCAATTACGCTTTCATCCCGGCAGATAACGCCGTAATCCAACAGGCGCACCAGCAGCTCGGAAAATTCGCTGCGGTTCAGACGACACTGCGCCAGGGCCTCTTCCAAAGCCTGTTCAATCACTGTTTTTCAGCTCCAGGATATATTCGTCAAATTCTGTGAAATAATCATTGCTGGCGATTTCACCGGTAAATTTCACCTGCAGGTCGGCGGCGCCGCTCTGGTTCACCGCCGCCGCTTCGATCACATGGCTCATAGCGAGCAGATCACGCGCATCGCGCAATGGCAGGTTGCGGCTATTGATCTGGCGGCCGGTGCCGAGGGCATCACTCAGATAATCGCGCAGGTTACTGTTGTTGAAATTAAACGCCTGGTCGAGCAGTTGTTGCAGCTCGATCTCGCGACGGTTTTCTTCACCGATGGGGGTTTCATCTTCGACCCGGGTATTCACCGGCTGGCGGCGATTGCGCTGCCACAGCTGGGTTTGTTTGGGGTCAAACAGGCGCAGCTGGAAGCCACCTAACTGTTCGCCCAGCTGCTCGAGAATTTGTGTTTTTTGCTGGCTTTCACCGAGGCGCTGGCACAGGTCGGCAAATTCACCTTCGGCCTGGCTGTGCAGGTAGCTGAGCTGGCGGATAATAATATCCGCACGCTTGGTAAAGCCCTGTAGTGCGCGGCGCAAAGCGGGCAACTTCACCTCGCAGGCGCGGCGCATGCGGTCCTCGATGGTATCGAGCATCAGCCACAACAGGGATTGGCCCGGTTGCATCAACTCCGGCAGCAGCTGGCGCAGGCGCTTCTCCCACTCCGCTTTCTGCACATCCTCCTTGCGGCGAATGCAGTCAATCACCCGGTTGATGGAGTCGCGATGTTTTTCCACGCTGTCCGCAGACAGTCGGATAGCCAGGTCCGGCTGGAAGCGGCTCTCCATAAAGGAGAAAAACTCATCGGTGGCCTGTTGCACCAGCAATTGGGCCTCCACCTCCCGCACCATTTCTCGCTTGCGCTCTTCCAGCTCGGCGATCATATCGGTGAAATCCGCCACGATACGCTCGGAGTATTCCCAGGCATCGATCAAGTCGTGGATTTCACCTCGGCTGGCAAAGGCTTCCAGGGCATTTAAGGTGTTACGGGTATTGCGGTGACGGGTGCGCACGCGGGTGCCGTTCACTTCAACCAGCGGCTGAGTAAAAAGGCGGCCCCGGCGGCTAAACGGATAGGTGGCGGTGAGCGTGGCACTATCTACCTGCTTCTCCAGCCAACCGAATTCCACCAGGCTGTTCAATACCCAGACGGCCTGGTCGCGCAGGTTGCGGAAGCGGCCCTCGGGGTCCTGCACTCCATCTTCACTATCGAGTTGGGGCGCGCGGGTCAGGGCCTCGGCAAAAATTTCCAAAATCTGTTCGCGCAGCAAAGACTCACCGTAGTCAGCCTTGGCGGTGTACAGACGCTCATACAAAAGACGCAAGCATTCAACCACCTGTTCGCGGTATTTACCGGTCAGCGGGCGGAAGAAGTGCTGGTAGGAATCGACGAAGAACAACGACTATAGGCCCGCTTATTCCTCTTCCGGCTTTTGGTTGAAGACACAGTACTTGGTGTAGTCGCCCGCATCATTCATGGTCCATTGTCCCTTAGGCACACTGTCCATTTTTTTACACCAGGCATCGGAGCCACGCTTGGGTTCACAAGCTGTCAGGGTTACCACTGCGACAATAGAGATGATCAAGACAAATACTTTTTTCATAGTTTGCTTCTACAAATGAAATTCGGATGTTACCCCAACCCCAATTACCTATTTGAAATGAGGGCGGGAAAGAGCTTGAGTGTTCCTATTGATTAAGAGGCACCTTACTCTCGGCGCCACTTGGTACCTTCTCGACTATCCTCTAGTACTACACCCTTAGATTTTAACTCCTCCCGAATCTCATCGGCACGGGCAAAGTCTCGATTTTTCTTGCTCTGTACACGCTCTTCAATCAGCGCTTCAATTTCCTCAGCAGAAACAGACTCCTCTCCACCACGGGCCTGCTTGAACCAGGCTTCCGGGTCCTGCTGCAAAATACCGAGCATTTCACCGGCAGCCAGCAGTAAACTTTTTAAGCGCGCTTTGTCAGCATCTTCAGCCTTGTTCAGGTCACGAGCGATCTGATGCAGTTCACTGATGGCGATGGGCGTATTCAGATCATCTTCCAGCGCTTTGATAAAGGCGCTGCCACCCAAATCTGCAGCTCCAGCCTCAACGGCTTCGGTTTCACGCAGGGCACCGTAGAGGGTGTCCAAGGTTCGCCAAGCTTGATCGAGTAAGTCAGCACTGAAGTTCAGTTCAGAGCGATAATGAGCGGACAGCAACGCAAAACGCAGAACTTCACCGGGGTACAACTCAAGCAAATCTTTAACCATACGGAAGTTGCCCAAAGACTTGGACATTTTCTCGCCGTCGATATTGACGTAGCCGTTGTGCATCCAGTAGCGCACAAAGTCGACACCATTGGCGCAGCAGCTTTGGGCGCGCTCGTTTTCATGGTGAGGGAAAGTCAGGTCGCGACCACCGCCATGGATATCGATGGTATCACCCAGATGCTTCTTGATCATGGCCGAGCACTCCAGGTGCCAACCCGGACGACCACGCCCCCAGGGGCTGTCCCAACCGGGCTCTTCATCTGAGGAAGGCTTCCACAGTACGAAGTCACCGGCGTATTTTTTGTAAGGTGCCACTTCCACACGCGCACCGGCGAGCATATCGTCAAGGGAGCGCTTGGAAAGCTGGCCGTATTCCTGCATGGACTCCACTGCGAACAGCACATGCCCCTCTGCAGCGTAGGCATGGCCTTTCTCCAGCAGGCTTTCGATCATCGCGATCATTTCCGGCAAGTGCTGGGTGGCGTAGGGGACAATATCCGGCTCCAGGTTATTGAGCGCGGCCATATCCTCGTAGTAAGCCTGGGCATAGCGCGCCGACAGCACGCCGATTTCCTCGCCATTATCCCGCGCGGTTTTCATGATTTTGTCGTCAATATCGGTGATATTGCGCGCGTAAATCACATCGCTGAAGTTTCTTTTCAGCACCCGGTACAGGGTGTCGAACACCACCACAGGGCGGGCATTGCCAATATGCACACGGTTGTACACGGTGGGGCCACACACATACATGCGCACCTGATCTTCCACCAATGGTACGAAGGGTTCTTTCTTCCCGGAAAACGTGTTGTAGACCTGTAGAGACATCTTTTCTCTCGAATTCTTTTTGCTGCCTGGGGCGGGCCGCTCACTGACCCACCCAACGAAACTGCCGTTTAGACAGTTACTGGTTTTGCTACTACTTGCTTTGTTCTTTCGCCCAGCTGTCGCGCAGGCCAATGGTGCGGTTAAATACCGGTGCTTCCGCACTGCCATATTTGCTGTCGCGACAGAAATAGCCGTTGCGCTCGAACTGGTAGCCCTGCTCCGGCTCCGCCTTGGCCAGGCCGATCTCTGCCTTACAGCCTTTTAGGATTTGCAGGTTGTCCGGGTTTACGCAGTCGAGGAAATTCTTACCGCCGGCATCCGGCGATGCATCATTGAACAGGCGATCGTAGAGACGCACTTCGCAATCGACATTGTTATCGGCAGATACCCAGTGAATAACGCCCTTTGGCTTAACACCGTCGGCCGGGTCTTTACCCAAGGTATCGAGATCAACTGAGCAGATCACCTCAACAATTTCACCGGCATCATTCTTCACGACTTCTTCGGCAAAGATCACATAGGCGTTACGCAAACGTACCTTTTTGCCCAACACCAGGCGCTTGTACTTCTTGTTGGCCTCTTCGCGGAAGTCGTCTTTCTCGATATAGAGGGTGCGCCCAAACGGAAGCTCACGAGCCGGCAGGTCATCGCGTACCGGGTGGCCGGGTGCTGACAGCATCTCTTCCTGGCCTTCCGGGTAATTTTTCAGGGTGACCTTCAAAGGCTCCATCACACACATGGCGCGCGGTGCATTTTTATCCAGATCGTCGCGAATGCTGTATTCCAACATGCTCACATCTACGACGGAATCAGAGCGGGTTACGCCGATCATCTCGCAGAAATTACGGATTGAAGCTGGCGTAAAGCCGCGACGGCGCATACCGGAAAGTGTCGGCATACGGGGATCATCCCAGCCGTCTACATGCCCTTCGTCTACCAGCTGCTTGAGTTTGCGCTTGGATACCACCGTGTAGTTGAGGTGCAGGCGTGCAAATTCATACTGGCGCGGGCGTGAAGGCACCGGCAGATTCTCGATCAACCAATCGTATAGCGGCTTGTGATCTTCAAACTCCAGGGTACAGATAGAGTGACTGATGCCCTCAATCGCATCACATTGGCCGTGGGCAAAATCGTAGCTGGGATAAATGCACCACTTGTCACCGGTCTGGTGGTGGGCCATTTTCTTTATACGATAAATGATCGGGTCGCGCAGATTAATATTGGGCGCTGCCATATCGATCTTGGCGCGCAGGCTGCACTGGCCCTCTTCCATTTCACCATTGCGCATCTTTTCAAACAGCGCCAAATTATCTTCCACAGAGCGATCGCGGTAGGGACTATTTTTACCCGGCTCCTTGAGCGTGCCACGGTAGTGGCGAGCCTCTTCAGCAGACAAGTCACAGACATAGGCCTTGCCTTCTTTAATCAGGTGTAGGGCCCATTCATATAATTGGTCAAAATTATCCGAAGAGTATTTAGCTTTACCGTTCCATTCGAAGCCCAGCCAGGAAACATCGCGCTTGATTGCGTCGACAAACTCTTCCTCTTCCTTGGCAGGGTTAGTGTCGTCAAAGCGTAGATTACAGGTACCGCCAAACTCCTGTGCCAGACCAAAATTCAAACAAATAGATTTGGCGTGGCCAATGTGCAGATAGCCGTTCGGCTCAGGTGGAAAGCGGGTTGCCACTTGAGTCACCCGACCCTCGGCCAGGTCTTCGCGGATAAGGTTCTGTAAAAAGTGAGCGGGCTTGCTCTCGGATGTCATAGGTTTCTCGTTACAGCTGTGCGAATGTAAACGGCCGATTATAGCCTAGTTGGGCCACAGAATATCGAATTTGAAAAGGCTGCTACCAATCAATTGGTTGGCGGCGTTCACTTTTTAGGCAATCGGCACCGATCTGCTATCGCAGCATTTTACAGCTACGGACTACAAGGTATCATGCCGCCCCAAATCAACCCTTATAGGACACTTTATGATCACCCTGCACACTACCCACGGAGATATCTCTATCGAACTGGATTTCGACAAGGCCCCAAAGACTGCTGCCAACTTCCTGCAGTACTGTCGTGATGACTTTTATACTGGGACCATTTTCCACCGGGTGATCGACAACTTCATGATCCAAGGCGGCGGTATGACCCCCGAAATGGAGCAGAAGGAAACCCGCGAGTCCATTGAGAACGAAGCCGACAACGGCCTGAAAAATGATACTGGCACCCTGGCCATGGCACGCACTATGGATCCACATTCCGCCAGCTCACAGTTCTTTATTAATGTTAAAGACAATGATTTCCTGAATTTCCGCAGCAAAGATGCACAGGGCTGGGGCTACTGCGTTTTCGGCAAGGTGACCGATGGTATGGACGTTGTAAACAAGATCAAGAGCGTGAAAACCGGCAGCAAAGGCTTCCATCAGGATGTACCCATGGAAACCATTGAGATCACTGGTGTCAGCATTTCTGACGACTACGCCGGCAAGTAATTTCTCGGGTCCATTCAGACTCTAAGGCGGGGACATTGTCTACTTATTTAATTTCTGATTTGCACCTCGACGAGGGACGCCCAGATATTACCAGGGCTTTCTTTGATTTCCTGCGCGGTCCAGCCGCCGGTGCCGAAGCACTGTATATTCTCGGCGACTTCTTCGAGGCCTGGATTGGCGATGACGACGATGCCCCGCTGATTGATGAGGTTGTCCGGGAACTCAGCCACTACACTGATACCGGTGTAGAATTGTACTTGATGCACGGCAACCGCGATTTCCTGCTAGGTACTGATTTCGCCCAGCGTGTTGGTGCAGTGCTTTTACAAGACCCTACCGCTCTCTCCCTTGCCGGCCACCAGGCTCTACTGATGCATGGCGATAGCCTGTGCACTTTAGACGAGGAATATATGGCGTTTCGCCGCCAGGCCCGCGACAGTAACTGGCAGCAGGCGCTGCTGGCCAAGCCTCTTGAAGAGCGTCGTGCTATTGCCGCACAGATCCGCGCCGCCTCCAAGGCGATGAACAGCCGCAAAGCGGAAGACATCATGGACGTAACTCCTGAGGAGGTGGAAAGGGTAATGCGCGAGCACAATGTGGACACCCTGATCCACGGCCATACTCACAGGCCCGGGCGCCACAGCCTTGACGTTGACGGAACTCCGGCAGAGCGCATCGTACTTGGGGACTGGGACCGCAATGGCTGGTGCTTGAAAGCGGGCAAGGACTCGCTGGAGTTGATCCACTGGCCTATAGGCTGATCAGCACTGCTTGAGGCTATGCTCTTCCCGCACGGCCTCAACCAGCTCCCGCAGGCTCTCCCACAAACGCTTCTCTCCCCCGAAGCGAAATCCCTTGCATCTTAAATAGGCACAATCCAACACTGCCGGCTCCATCCCCTGTGCTGCTGATGGCAGTGGCCCACGCGCGCCCGAAATCGACTGGATAATTTCCGCCACTTCGCGATTGCTTATTATTCGGTCGCTGCAGTTTATCGCATGGCCGCGAGCATCTTTCGCCTCCAGTAATAATTCCACTGCCCTGGCTACGTCTGTGCCGTGCACCTCGGTGGCATTCCTTCCCTGGGAATAGCGCTTCTCTCTGATAATTGCACAAGCAATGTCATACCACTTACTGCGCACTAACGGATTTACCACACCGTAAACACCAGTCAGGCGCAAGGACACCGCGTGCCAATCTCTTTGCCCGGCCCAAGCAGATACCATAGCTTCTACAGCAGACTTATATGCCCCATAGAAAGTTTCCGGCTGGGTTGCACCATCCTCGCATAGGTCGCCACGTAACTGTCCTGTGGCATAGACTGCACGACTGGAAAGAAATATGAATTTTTTTACCCCGGCATCGTAGGCCATCTGCATCAATGCCAGAGTACGATTCAAATTCGACTCCAGGAAGCCGGTAAGGTTGCCCCCTCCCCACCACGATATCGCCCCGGCAAATGCTCGAAAGCCCCATGGACCACCGCATCGAGCCCTTCGACAAACCCGGAAAGTACCTGATCGCTCGACATAGTACCGCAGGTCCATTCAAGCCTGCTGTCACCGCCGAAAATCTCAGATTTCCATAAGGAGCGTGACAATCCTCTCACCTGGCACTCTCTCCGCAGGAAATGCCTGACAATAAATTGCCCCACATATCCACTGGCGCCGGTGATACCAATTCTCACGAGATTCCTCCATTAGGCTGAAGCTGTTGCGCACGACTCAATTGATCCAATTGACCGCTGATATCCCGTCCCTCATAAACCGCCCACCACAAATCAATCAGTGGTTTGAGCTGCTTAGCTTTAGGGTGTGCTTGTTGCCAAGGCTTCTCGTACTGGTAGTGAATCACATGGATACTGCTCCACTGCCATAGTTGTGGCAGATTCAGGTACAAATACTGCAGGGCATTGTAGATGTAAGGCAGTCCATGCCATCTGGAAAAGAAAGTCTCAAGAAAGGTTTGATCTGTGCGCCGCCAAAAAACACCGGGGCGATCCAGCTCTGCCAACATTCTCTGATAGGTTGCCTCACTCGGTACGGCAGTGAATGAACCTGAGTTCATTCGGTGGAAGCCATCCAACCCCTCATAGAGGTTGGGGGCCGCGCAAAACTCCGGGAATGTCATCAGGTGGTCGATATTACGCAACAACAAAATATCTGCATCGAGAAAAAAACTTTTTCGTATTCAGTCAACCCCCACAGTGCCAGCTTGCAGAAATTATTCAAGGGATTATGAAACTCGGGCTTTTTCCCTTTATTAAAAGGAGCGCGCCTATGTAAGGCCTCACGTCCATGCTGAAGGGTAAATTCATCAGAAAGTGAAGGAGGGCGCACCTCCCTTACAATACAGCCCGCCTGCTCAAGAGGACGACTGTCACAACTGCCAGCAACCACCATGCATACCAGGGGATGAACACTGCCAACCCGATCCAGGGAGCGCTTCAAGGCAGTGGCGCCGATTACATAATCTGGACTGTTTACAAGGGTAACAAAGGCACATCGTGACATAACAACAACTGTCAAAACTTGAGGCAGTACGACTATTACCAGTACAGCTTGGGCACAAGCCAATTAAAGTGGGGGCATCCTATCCCCATCTCCACAGATCACACGGGCATGCCAACGATCCACGAAGCTTTCCATTTGCTCTTGGGTGAAGCAATTAACATTGTAGATAAAACTGGAGCGCAACCGTCCGCCATAGGCAGCCATAGACAGGTATATGCCATAAGGTGTCAGGCGTGTCGGTAGAGGTATTGTACGTATTTTTAAGTCATCGCTGAGATCTACCCAGTCTGAATTCTCACCGGTATAAACACCGGTAAAACCCTCCTGATGCTCTTCTGCCTGCAGAAAGGTAATCAGATAGGCACGGGAAGCATTCAGGCTATGACCCAAAGAACCATGGGGACCAATGGAGTCGGCGGCATATACTGTACGAACCGCACGCTTTATTTCCAGGGAAAGCCGGCTCAGTTTTTCATTCCAGGATTCATCTCTACGCACTCTCAAGCATGCATAGCGACACATTGGACCGAACACCTCTCTGTGTTCTCTTTTGAGGCGCAGGGATAAGTTCGTATTCATCCAGAAATCAAAATGCAGGAATTCACAAAGTGTCTGCTGGTAAGCGGCACATAAATAAGTAAAAAGGCTGACATTTGCCGAATTCGCCTGCTCCTTAATTCGGACTAAGTCCTCCCCTTCAATCAAGTCACACACATCATCACAACTAAGCGAGACAATCTCCTGATGAGATGCCCGCTCAACGGCTTCTTTTTCCTCGCTAAGCATATTTAGCCAGTAGTAGCACGCCTTCTGCCCCCGTTCGGAATCCAGATAGGCCTCCTCAAAATTGATGTAGTCGGCAAAATCCGTATCTTCCACTCTGGGATTAAACCCTGTTCCAGCAGCAAGGCTTAAGTAATTTTTCAGAGACTCTGCCCAAAGAAGCGACAAGCTAATTCCATCCGTAATGATATGGTGGCTTTTGGTCAGGAAAATATATTCGTCTTCACCTGTACGGAACAGACTAAGCCCCAGTAACTGGTCTGCATTGAGATCCATCGGAGAGCTGCTGAATTGGCGTAAAAAACTGGTTATATGTGTTTCGCTCATATGGCGAATGTCTAAATAATCCAGCTCTATGTTTTTAAAGCTGCGAGTGGGGGATGAATCATATCGACAGCGAAAGATAGGGTAGGAATTAGCAACTCCTGGAATTGCCTTCTCGAACAGCTCAATATCGACGTCCCCTTTCACATACATCGCACGTGTAATCAGGTCCGCTAATGATTTGCGATGGTTCAAATCGTAGATGCGCTGCTCAGTTATCGAAAGCGGCACACTGAATGAGGAACTCCAGCCAGCCACGGTACTCTCCTGGCCTGTTCTTGTTTCGGAGCAACCAGCTGGCCCTTGGGCCGCAATCCGGACGCCCAGTACATTGATGACCGCTCACAAACATCTACACCAGAGCGATACAAAGCGATGGATCTGTCGTATAAGGCACCGTTGTCAATTGTCACTATGCGAGATTTTCCAATTGACTGCATACTGATACTTCCAGCGAAAGTATGAGTTAAGGATATACAAATCCCGCAAACTTACCGCTTGTATACCCCCGCCAGAAAATCGCACTGGCGGAAAAACAACCCCCAGACGCATCAAGATCTACTTGATTTACAATGCTGGCCCATTGCATGATTCTTGTAGACCTCAAGGTAGGAGTTCGATCCAAGTGATCAACAACCTAAACAAACGTGTATTGATACTTGGCGGCTACGGCAATTTTGGCGAGCGTATTGCGCAAATGCTGAAATCCGAACCCAATATCCAACTGATTATTGCCGGGCGCAACAAGGGATTGGCAGACCGCTGTGCAGAGCAACTTGGCGGTCTTGCCGAGGGATTGCGCCTTGAGCGGGATTCCATCAACCTGGCTGCACAACTGAGGGCATTGCACTTGGATCTGCTGATCCACTGCGCCGGACCATTCCAAAAGGAAGTTGATTATCGGGTTGGCAAAGCCTGCATCGAATCCCACACACCTTATATCGACATCTCCGATGGGCGCCGTTTTGTATGTGACTTTCATCGGCTCTCGCCCGCTGCAGAAGCCGCAGGCATTGCCATGGTTTCCGGTGCCAGCAGCCTACCCGGGCTGAGTTCTGCGGCACTGATGGAAATCGGTCAGGAATTGCCGGTGATCCACTCTCTAGAGATTGCCATTGCACCGGCACATCGAATTGACCGGGGTCTGGCTACGGTATACGCGGGTTTTGAATCCCTGGGGCACAGTTTTCCGCAGCTTCAGGAAGGTCACTGGCGTGAATCCTTTGCCGGGAAGAACCTGCGCCCGATAACCCTGGCGCACCCGGTGGGAAAGCGTTGGCTGTGTGATTTCGATGTGCCCGACTTGGAGCTTTGCCCCAAGCATCTTCCCAGGCTGCGCAGTGCACGTTTTGCAACAGGGCTCCAGCCGCTTACTTTGCAGGTGGGCCTTTCCGCCTGCGCCAGGTTGGCTCGTATTCATCTGCCGGCCACCAGCGCACGCCTGGCTCAATTGGGTCACAAGCTGGCACCCCGTTGGCCCGGCGGCACGCCCCATGGTGGAATGATTGTTCGTGTAAAAGGTGAAAACCAACATGGAGAAACTGCTACGCGACAATGGCAGGTTCTCGGTCTAAATGGTGACGGCCCCTGGATTCCGGCTGCACCGGCAGCAGCATTGGCACGGAAATTCCTCGCAGGCAATGGGCCCTCGCCCGGCGCCCAGGCCTGCTGGCAACTTCTCACCCTTGATGAAATCCTGGTGGAACTGAATGATTATTCCATAGTCACTGCAATGGAAACACATTCCCGGGAACGAATGCCTGCAATTGCCCATTAAAAATATCCCCTCTGGAACTGAGGAACTGCCACTAGACATCGTACTAGGTACATTGACTCCAGAGGCAGCCCTTATAAATTTCTTGAGTACATTAACTACCCATGCAGCAAAAGATAGCGCCATCGCTCAAATAAACTCTCAATTTTCTCGCGGTTAAAGCAATTTACATTGTAAACGAAGTTGGCGCGCAGCATTTCCCCGTAACAGGCAAGAGAAAGATAAATTCCATAGGGCGTAATTCGTGCAGGCAAATTAATAGTACGAATTTTTATGTTTTCATTTAGGCGGACCCACTTAGAAACATCACCAGTATAGATTTCCTGAAAATCTTCTTGATCCCTTGCTACGTTGAAAAAATTGATTAAGTAACAAAAATGAGCCGAGAGATTATTGCCCACACTACCATGAGGACCAATAGAGTCGGCAACATAAGCCGTCCGTATTGCATGATGGATTTCTCTGGATAGCCGAGCTAACTTCACCTCCCAGGTTTCCTCCCTCCGAACCAGTAGGTTGCCCAACCGAAACATTGGCCCGAGCACTCTCCTATGCTCACGCTTTATCCGCAGGGACAGACTTGTATTAAGCCAGAAATGGTTATCTAGCTTTTCAATCAGGACCTGTTGAAAACTAGAGCACAAATATGCGAAAAGACTAACTCCTGCAGCATCTGCCCGAGCACGAATTTGGGTAAGAAGATGAGCCTTTATATCGCTGCTCAGCACGTCGCAACAAAGAGAAACCATTTTTCCGCTGGACGCCTTCTCTATTGCATCGTATTCATTTGCTAGCTTGTCCCGCCAGCTATGTAGAGCTCTTTCACCGCGCCTGGAGAGAACGTATCTATTTTCAAATCTGATATAGTCAGCAAAATTGACGGAGTCGGGTGATGGCTGGTAGCTTTTCCCCTCCTCGAGCTGCCGATACTCAGTCAGTATTTCTGACCAAAGTAATGACAAACTAATACCATCAGCAATAATATGGTGGCATTTTGCCAAAAAAATATATTCGTTCTCTCCTGTACGCAGCAGACTAAGGTTTAATAATTGGTCGGTATCCAATGTCATTGGGGCATTACTGTATTGCCGCAAGAAGCTCTCTCTTTGAGAAATATTCAATTCGCGGATATCAATAGAATCCACTTCAAAATTTTCAAAAAAACGCGTCACAGGCTCTTTGGTATACCTACAAAGAAAAACTGGGTGCCGATTCACGGTTCGCCGAATAGCGTCCTTAAACAACCCGGTATTGATGGGCCCCTCTATGCACATAGCTCGTGCAATTATATCTGCCAAAGCCCTACGGCGATGAAGGTTGTAAATGCTCCTCTCGGTAATCGACAGAGGCACATTTTGATAACTTTCCCAATCCGGCATCTTTTGCTCCATTAAAGGACTCCACGGCACCTCATTTTTGTCTATTTAATCAGAAATATACTGCCAAAATTGGCCACAGCCAGGCTTAGATGTACCCCCTGAAAAAGTACAAGTTGTCCGATCGCTATTCACTAAAAAATTACCGCCAGTGGAAGCTAGCTTTTTATGGATCACGCAGGACACCTATTGTGATAAATCCGCCAAATTGTTTTCACTCTTAAGCCCATCATTAACTTTATACTGGCAACCGCTCTCTTAACTGCCTGTTTAACGTTTGATAGCTCGGGATAGCGGCAAAATACCCCAAGATGATCTAGGTTCAGTATCAGAACTCCCTGTAAAGATACCGAGCCGCACTCCCTATGATCATCATTAGTACTTGGCGTGCTTATGCCAGTAGAAACGGAATTAAGCGCGCAATTATTCCGCTGACGGGCCTGGTGCTCACACCTATTTTTCTGGTGCTCACCTTTTCCAGAAGCGCTTGGTGGTTAATCCCGCTGGCAGCGAGCCTGTTCCTGGTATTTCTGGGTCTTTACGACATATTCCAACGCCAGTGGACCCTTACCCGCAATTTTCCAGTGGCCGCCCGTATTCGCTGGATGTTCATGAACCTCCGTCCCTACTTTCGCGCCTACATAGTGGAGGGCGATGAGGAAGGCAGGCCGTTTAGCTATGAGGCCAGGCGATTAGTAAACGCCCGCGCCGAGGGAACATCTGATATGCACCCCTTCGGCACAGAGCAAGATGTCTATTCCGGCGAGCAGATGTGGCTGACGCACTCTATTACACCAGCAAAAAAAGCGGATATGAGTGTCCGAGTAAAAGTGGGTACTGAGCAGTGCTCTAAGCCCTATTCCGCATCCCTACTCAACATTTCTGCCATGAGCTTCGGAGCCTTATCCGCCGCAGCGATTGAAGCTCTGAACAAAGGCGCTGCAATCGGTGGCTTCTATCACGACACAGGTGAAGGCGGCATAAGTCCTTACCACAGAAAACATGGCGGTGACCTGGTATGGGAGCTGGGTTCCGGCTATTTTGGCGCGCGCAAGGATGATGGCAGTTTCGACCCCGACCTGTTTCGCGAGGCTTGCAATGACCAGGTCAAGATGACCGAAATCAAATTAAGCCAGGGCGCCAAACCCGGCCATGGCGGAGTCCTACCCGGTGCAAAAGTCACCCAGGAAATCGCTACCACCCGCAAGGTAAAGCCAGGGGTCGACTGTGTTTCACCACGCGCACACTCAATGTTTTCCACCCCCATTGAAATGCTGGAATTTGCAGAGCAGATGCGCACCCTCTCTGGTGGCAAGCCAGTGGGCATCAAACTTTGTGTCGGACATATCTATGAAGTCATGGCCATTATGAAAGCCATGCATGAAACAGGAATATTGCTGGACTTTATCGTGGTGGATGGCTCCGAAGGCGGGACCGGAGCAGCCCCACTGGAACTCTCCAACCGAGTGGGCATGCCCCTAATTGAAGGGCTGATCGTAATGCGCAATGCTCTGGTGGGCGCCGGGCTACGCGACAAAATACGTTTGGCTGCCAGCGGCAAAGTCTATTCCGCCTCAGGGTTGGCTGAGTGCCTGGCAGTTGGCGCCGACTGGTGCAATGCAGCACGTCCTTTCATGTTTTCCATCGGTTGTATCCAGTCTCTACGCTGTAACACAGATACCTGCCCGACCGGTGTCACCACCCAGGATCCCAAGCGACAACGCGGACTGGTGGTAGATGTGCAGAGCAAGCGCGCAGCAGCATTCCAAGCAAAAACCCTGGAAGCTCTCGGGGATATTGTTGCTGCCGCCGGGCTGACAGATCCTCGAGACCTGCAACCCTATCACCTATATCACAATATCAATGCGGTCGAGACCCTGCCCATTCATCACATCTGGCACTTTATCGAGGAAAACTCCCTGATTGATGCACCTGAGGAAACCCCTTACGGGCGCTGGTGGCTAGCCGCCCAAGCGAATTCTTTCCAACCTGCATTTAAGTTGGAGCACGGTCTGGACAGAGGCATCCGGCGTATTTCGGAATAAGCAACTCTATTACCACACCCTTTTTTGTGGAGATTAAAATGAAAACCGTTTCGGAGGTTGTCGTCGACACCCTGGTAAAAGCCGGGGCCAAGCGCTGCTATGGAATCGTCGGCGATACCATCAATCATTTCACTTCAG
The DNA here is from genome assembly GCF_030012965.1 of Microbulbifer sp. MLAF003. NCBI lineage: Bacteria > Pseudomonadati > Pseudomonadota > Gammaproteobacteria > Cellvibrionales > Microbulbiferaceae > Microbulbifer > Microbulbifer sp. MLAF003. The sequence continues at coordinate 1,878,459 of NZ_CP120232.1, read as the reverse complement.
CCGTACGCACCTCAGATCTCGAATGGATACATGTACGCCACGAGGAGGTCGGTGCCTTCGCCGCCGGAGGTGAGTCTTACCTGAGTGGTGAACTAAGCATTTGTGCAGGCACCGCAGGCCCCGGCAGCCTGCACTTTATTAACGGTATTTTTGAAAGCCACAGAAATGGCGCGCCTGTACTGCTGGTCGCCTCCTGTATCGACCGTGCCGAACAGGGGCTTGGCTTCCCACAAGATGTGGACCAGAGAAAAATCTACGAGCAGTGTTCAGTTTTTTGTGAGGTACTGGCAGACCCAAACCAGGCCCGTCGTATTTTCAGCCAGGCAGCACAGGCCGCCCTCAATCACCGTGGCGTGGCAGTTGTGGTAGTCAGTGGCGATATGTTTAAAACCAAAGTGAAAGATTCGGTCCCCTGGTCTGTCCACCGTCCCCAATGGCTGACACGCCCCACCGATCAAGAGCTGAATGCCCTGGCAGAGAAAATTAACCAAGCTGGTAATATTGTTATTTATGGTGGCATTGGATGCCGCAACGCCCATGATGCAGTGGTAAATCTCGGTCAACACCTGGCCGCTCCGATAGTACACACCACAAAATCCAAGGAATTCCTGGAACACGATAACCCTTGTAATGTGGGCATGAATGGCATCCTCGGTAATCCCGCAGGCTATCGCGCAATTCAAACCTGTGATTTATTACTTTGCCTCGGGAACGATTTTGCCTACACCCAGTTTTACCCAGAGAAAGCCACCATTATCCAAGTGGATATCGAGCCAGCTCATCTCGGCCGACGCACTCCGGTTGATATGGGGCTGGTTGGCGACGTAAATACAACCATTGAAGCTCTGTTGCCAAAATTAAAAGCGCGTAAGCAAAGTAAATTCCTTGATGACCTACGTGCGCACTACCAAAAAGACCTTGAGCAAATGCAAGAGCGCGGTCATGAACCTGACCCCAAACTGATCCACCCCCAGTTTGTAGCGCAGACACTCGATAAGCTGGCTGACGAGGACACCGTATTTACCGCAGATGGTGGCTCTCCCATGGTATGGCTGCTGCGCCAGCTGCGCGCTAACGGAAAGCGGTCATTCCTAACCAGCCTATCCCACGGCACCATGGCCAATGCATACCCACAGGGACTGGGCATGGCTAAAGCCTATCCCGGGCGCCAGGTAATCGCCATGTGTGGTGACGGCGGTATGACCATGTTGATGGGAGACCTGCTAACCCTGGTCCAGGAAAAGATACCGCTCAAGCTTCTGGTATTTAATAACCACTCGCTGGGCTTTGTAGAAATGGAGCAGCGAATCGAAGGGATACTGGACAGTTTCACCGGTCTGAAAAATCCCGACTTCGGTCGTATGGCAGAAGTGATCGGCCTTACAGGAGAAAAAGTCGAAGAGGCGGGAGAACTTGAGGGCGCTATGAAGCGCTGGCTGGCAGTAGAGGGCCCTGCGCTGCTCGACGTAACCGTAAACCGGCTGGAATTGGTGATGCCGCCAGAAGTCACTGCCCAGCAGGTATCCTCAACTGCCCTGTTTGGGCTTAAGGCCATTCTCAATGGACGCGCCGATGAAGTGGTCGACTTGTTAAAAGATAACTTCCTGAAGTAGGCCGGCGTTATCACACAACTCTATCTGTGGGAGAAAATTATATTTTTCACCCTCCGCCGTTTTGGGTAGGCGCCTAAGGGACAGGAAGTGATGCACAAACTTGGAGAAAAGGTCCCCAACTCTCTGCTGGCACTTCTCGCCAGTGGAGAAATCGCCAGCAACAGCGCTCCTGGGCGCGCAGCGGCACGTCTTGAGGAGGAGCTGGCTCTTCGTCGCATTGACTTAATCACCACTGTCTCCAGTGACGATGCCAGCGCCATGCTGCGAGCCAATCCCGCAATCCAGTGTCTGCTATTGAACTGGGAACTTCCTGGTGACGGCGACTACCCCGCCCTGCACGTGTTGGAGCAGTTGCGTGCGCGCAATCTGCAATTGCCTGTCTTTTTACTCGCCGACCGCGAGACAGTTGGCAATATGCCGCGCCGCGCACTGGAACTGGCCAACGATTTCATCTGGATGCTGGAGGACACTCCCACCTTTATCAGCGGGCGTATCCAAGGGGCCATAGAGCGCTATCGCCAGGCGGTATTGCCGCCCATGTTTTCTGCCCTCACTCATTTTGCCCGCGTGCATGAATATTCCTGGCATACACCGGGGCATACCGGCGGCACCGCTTTTTTAAAATCCCCCGCCGGCCGCGCTTTTTACGATTTCTTCGGCGAAAATATGCTGCGCTCCGACCTGTCTATCTCGGTAACCGAGTTAGGATCACTGCTTGATCACACAGGGCCTATCGCTGCAGGGGAACACTACGCAGCGCAGGTTTTTGGTGCAGACCGCACCTACTATGTCACCAACGGTTCCTCCACTTCCAACCGGGTGATAGTGATGGCTTCCGTTACCCGCGGGCAATTGGCGCTGTGCGATCGCAATTGCCACAAATCGGTAGAACATGCGATCACCATGTCTGGCGCCGTACCGGCCTACCTGGTGCCACTGCGCAATCATTACGGCCTGATTGGTCCAATACCGCCTGAGCAACTGACCAAGGGAGCGGTAGACCAGGCCATCCAAGAGAACCCACTCTCCAAAATGGCGGATGGCCAGCGGGCAGTGCATGCGGTGATTACCAATTCCACTTATGACGGCCTCTGCTATAACGTGCGTAGGGTGGAAGAACTGCTGGGGGAATCGGTAGACCGCCTGCATTTTGATGAGGCCTGGTACGCATATGCGCGGTTCAATCCTATATACCGGAATCGATTCGCCATGTACGACAGCGACGACCCAGAGCCCAACCTGAAACCCACCAAATTCGCCACCCAGTCCACGCACAAATTACTCGCCGCGCTTTCCCAGGCTTCCATGATACATATTCGCGATGGGCGCAGTCCCATCGAGCACGGACGCTTTAACGAGGCATTTATGCTGCACGCCTCTACATCTCCGCTCTATTCCATCATGGCCTCCAACGACGTCAGTGCCGCCATGATGGATGGTCCTGGCGGCACCGCCTTAACTGGTGAATCCATTGCCGAAGCCGTGGCCTTTCGCCAGGTACTCGCGCGTCTAAAAAGGGAGTATGAGGACAAAGGCGAGTGGTTTTTTGATGGCTGGCAACCGGATCGGGTAACCGATCCCAGTAGCGGACACAATTATGCATTTCACGCAGCTCCCGCTGAATTGCTGTGTAAGGAAGTAGCTTGCTGGCTGCTAGATCCCGATGAGTCCTGGCACGGGTTCGGCAACCTGGAAAAAAACTATTGCATGTTAGATCCCATCAAAGTCTCTATCACCACCCCCGGCATGCAGCGCAATGGAGAGCTGGATAAATGGGGCATACCAGCCAGTATCATTAGTAAATATCTTGATAATCTTGGAATAATCGTCGAGAAAACTACAGACTTCACCATTCTGTTTTTGTTTTCCATTGGCATCACCAAAGGCAAGTGGGGCACTTTAGTTAACGCCCTACTCGCATTCAAGCGGGATTACGACGCCAATCACCCCATCAGCCAATGCTTGCCAAATCTACTTAAAAAGCATCCAACCTATGGCGATATTGGCCTGCGCGACCTGGCCGACAAAATGTTCGCCGGCATGAAAAAGCTGCGTAGCACCGCAACAATGTCAGCAGGTTTTTCCGCCCTACCCGGTGCAGACTGCAGCCCCGTTCAGGCTTACGAGGCTTTGGTACGTGGGGATGTGGAGATGCTGCCACTGAACCAGCTGGCTGGGCGCACTGCGGCAACCGGTGTAACCCCCTACCCTCCCGGCATTCCGCTACTGATGCCGGGTGAGAACTTTGGCACTGCAGATAGCCCCGCTCTGAAATATTTGCAGGTACTGGAGTCCTTCGATCGCGAATTTCCCGGTTTTAGCCATGACAATCACGGCGTGGAAGTTCGCAATGGGCGCTATCATATCTATGCCCTGAGGCCGGAGGTGCAGCCATAGCCCAGCTCCCCAGCGAAGTAAGTAAGATCAGCCTGCTACCAGCCACCCTCATGGTGGCAGGCAATATGATGGGCTCCGGGGTTTTTATGCTACCTGCCAATTTGGCCGTAGTGGGCAGCATATCCCTGATAGGCTGGCTGGTAACTGTTGTCGGCGCTGTAGCCCTGGCATTGGTTTTTGCACGCCTCGCCGCCTTAGATCCAGCCGCTGGCGGCCCGTATGCATATGCACGCAAAGCCTTCGGTGACTATATCGGTTACCAGACCAACCTGGTTTACTGGTTGGCCAACGTAATTGGCAATGTCGCCCTGATTACTGCTGGGTTAGGTTACATCACGCACTTCTTTCCCCCACTCAAAGATCCTCTTACGTTCGCCCTGGCCCAAGTAGCACTAATCTGGCTACTTACCTATGCCAATATCCTGGGGCCACGCACTGTAGGACGCATCCAATCCCTGACCACTAGCCTGGTACTAATCCCTATCCTGGGCACGGCCATATTTGGCTGGTTCTGGTTCGATAGCCAGACTTTTAGCTCAAGCTGGAACGTATCCGGCAAAAGTGATATCAGCGCAGTAATGACTACCCTCACCTTTACCCTATGGGCCTTTATCGGTGTTGAAACAGCTTCTGTATCTGCTGCTGTTGTTAAAAATCCTACTCGAAATGTACCTATCGCAACCGTAGGTGGCGTTCTGATTGCATCAGTGGCTTATGTGCTGAGTTCATCGGTCATTATGGGAATGGTCCCCAATAAAGAACTGCTGGCTTCCTCAGCCCCATTTGCCGACGCTGCCCGTCTGGCACTCGGTAACACCGCCGCGAATATAGTTGCGATATGTGCAGCCATCGGCTGTATCGGTTCTCTAGGCGGTTGGATTCTACTTGTGGGGCAGTCTGCTAAAGCCGCATCCGACGATGGGCTGTTTGCCAGTATTTTTGCCAGAACCAACAATAAGGGAGTGCCCTCCGCGGGCCTTACTCTTGTCGCAATACTGATGTCACTACTGGTACTCGCTACTATCTCCCCCAGCGCCAGCCAGCAGTTTGGCAAGATCGCTTCGGTAGCGGTAATAATGACGCTATTGCCCTATATCTATTCTGCGGTGGCGCTCAAGATACTCGCATACGGCAAAATGCCACATCATGAATACAGTATTTTCACCGTTATCTTGCTTATAGCTGCAGTTTATTGCCTGATCGCACTGGTTGGATCAAACGCACAACAAACACGCTGGTCTCTAATTTTTGTCATCACCACCGTCATTTTTTATGCACTGATATTAAATCGTCGCCGCAGCGTGGAAGAAAAGCATTTGCTGCCTGGCGGTCCCGAACCCGCCTGGGTACATTACTTCACTTTGACTGTCACCATCGGTGCACTATGTATTTTCTTCTGGATATCGGTCGGGCAATATAAAAATTTGGATCTGCGCCTGCGGGCACCACAACCCATCGAGCGACTGATTCATTCAGACCATAAAACAAGCGAAAGTACTTAAGTCAGTAAAAAACCCGTTGAATTATGTCTGCTGTCTTATCAGCTAACCCAGGTGAAATAGACTCCCTGTTACCGGCAATGTTAAGAACTTTCGGCCTCACAGAATTTATAAAATCGCGGATTTCAACAATACAATTTCGACATGGATTCACCAAAATACAGGGCTTACCCAATTTCTGGCAGTAATATAGAGTAAGGGCAGTTCCATCACTACTAGGCATTGTCGCAAGGATCAGAGTTGCATCAGAGTTTTTAACATTCTCCTCGGTGCGCTCCTCATAGTTTGCCGAATGACTTTCTACCAACCCATAAGATTTCAACATCTCTGGCCTGGCACCTTCCTCAGTCAAATAACCCAGTGGTGCGCAGCCTCCAGTAGGAATCCCTACACGTTTGGCGCCTATCAACCCACCAACATCTGCTCCGGTTTGCCCCCCACTGATAATTTTTTTGGCCAAAACATAAATTTATCCTCCTCTCATATTCAGGAGCCAACAAATAACCACCGACATTTATAGCCATCTAATCGGTTACAAGTAAGGCGCAGCTTCGTATGAAATCCACATCCCCCAAAAGGAGTAAGAGATCACTCTCTTAGGGCTAATTCATACGCTAATTATTACTCTACCGTTACCCGCTGCCATCGCTACTCGACATAGCTACTCATTGGAGAGACCGTCATTGAGTTTTCAAATTCAATGGCTTCTAGTAAACTCACATTCTTCGTATTTACAGAAACTATATATGTAGGAGTAGATGGACCAGGCGTGTAACGATATAGAATAGTACCTTTCGGGAGAGATCCGACAGCTTCAGGTGCTTCTTGCAGCTTCAGTGACTCTGTGAGCATCATGGGATCATTTAGAAGCTCATGCCCACTCCATAACACACCTAAAACAAAACCAATCGCAACAAACACTACTACAAACAGTAGACGAAATATCACTCTGCCTCCCTATAAGCATAACCCTGCCACCAGGGTGCGACTTGATTTTCATACAACTTGCAGGAAACTAAATACGCGACGAATGCTAAAAGCATAGGAAAAAATAGTTCAATCACATGATTGTGCTTGGCATCAGGCGGGCGACGGTGACACCCAATCTAGCCCGATCATGTACGTCGCTCAAAATATACCCAGAGATAGAAAAAAACCTACCATTTTACCAATGGGAAAATTAAGCAGGCAAAAAACAGATTTCTACCTGGCTATATTTGTATACACGCAGTTTTTAAAGATAGATCGGGCCCCACTCAGGGTTATTAACAATCACAACCTTTATTGGCGGTTTCCGCATAGGTGAAATATAGCAGTATTAGATCGTCCTACAGGCGATAAAAAAGCCTGTGATATTGCTTATGTAAGAGACTTAATTTCATCGCCTAGAATCCATAATAGAAAAGGTGAACCTCTAAATAACCCCGCCAAGCAGATCTGAAAAACCACAAAGATATTGTGAAACTATTCAGAAGTTACTAATTTCAGATCTACCTCCCCATTGAAATCTTTATCGGCACCCCCTATGTTACGCGAGCATTACGCTAGGCAAACTCATGAACTACTATCTGATACTAAAAACTCTGCATATCCTCTGTGCGATTATCATCCTGGGTACTGGTACCGGCATTGCCTGGTATACCTTTCGCGGCTGGCTATCCGGAGACTCACAGGTCCTCCGCTGGGTAAGCCGGGAAACTGTAGCCGCCGACTGGATTTTTACCGGTAGTGCTGTACTGGGATTATTGGGCAGCGCTATTGGTATGCTGACAATCCATCCAGTCTGGATGCAGCAAGCTTGGTTGCAAGTTGCTGCGGGGCTCACTGCAGTTATGTTCCTGCTGTGGTTACCAGTGGTGTACTTGCAGTATCAGTTACGCGCTCATACAGACAGTGGGTCATGCAAGAGGAAAACCGGTAAAATTATGCGCATCTGGTGTTTGCTTGGGGCTACCGCATTTCCAATAACGGTAGCTATTGTCTACCTAATGGTGGCCAAGCCCGCGTTGTAATCTACTGCGCCCAAATCATAATCAAGTGACACCCAATCACCAGCCAGGTCACCCTGCTGCGGGTGCGAAAATACTGTTCGCGCCCGGGTAGATTTGGATTCAGCCGCGCCTCCATCCAGGCAACAAAAGCAAAGCCGATAGCCAGAACAGGAAGCCCCCAAGAAGTTTGGTATAGCAACATCCCTACCCACCCAAATAGGGCTACCAGGTTGCTGAGTAACACCAGGGCAATTCGGTGAGGATGGCCAGGGCGATTCAGTGCTCCTCCCCACCAAATACCGCAGAGGAAGCTGAGAATAACCACGCTATATGCGGAAAAAAACAGGCGCCCATCAATACCCAGCAGTGAAATTTCCAGCAACTGCAGCAATATGCCTATGACAAAGGGAGCAAGCCCCAAATATGCCAGGGCATCAAACAGGCGGGTATCCACTACAGGTTGTTGATAGCCATGACTATCCATGTTGTCTAAGCTTCCTGTTCAGTCCGGCAAGAAATCTCCAATTAGAACAACTAGTTTAGTGGCACGAGATCAAGCTTATGGAAGAAGAACACAAAGTCGACGTCAAACAGGCACTGCGGGTCTTCGATCGGGCCACCAAAGAAGGGCAAAAGGAGGCCGATGGCTGGCATTTCCAAGGGCTGACGATGAGCACCGACTTTGACGGTTATACGGTTTTTATCAATTCACCCAAGGTAAAACTAACCGTCTTTTTCCATAACAAATATTCGGTAGACTATGAAAACAGCAGAGATCTTGGGGAGTTTCTTAAATTAATCGCCAGCCTCGATAATAACTGAGAGTCAGTGCTCCGGCACTCCGCTGTGAAAGCGGAATTCACCATCGCTACTTTGGACCAAATCCCTCTCCACTTCCAACAGGGCCTGCACCCGGTGCTCGATATCTTCACCCGCGGCCTTCTTGGCAAGGTGCAGATAGTCACGGAAATGGCGGGCCTCAGACTTCAACAGAGACAGATAAAACTTCTGTAGCTCTTCATCCAGGAAAGGGGCAATCTTGGCAAAGCGCTCGCAGGAGCGCGCCTCAATAATCGCACCACAAATCAAAGTATCGACCAAACGATTCGGCTCAGTAGTGCGCACTTCCGCGCGCAGACTCGCCGCATAGCGGGAAGCGCTTACATGGGGATAGGCAATGCCACGCTTTTCCATGATGGCCAGCACCTGCTCGAAATGGCGCAACTCTTCGCGAGCCAAGCGCGACATTTTGTTCAGCAACTCAAAGTCATTCAGGTAGCGGAACATCAAGTTGAGCGCAGTGCCCGCCGCTTTCTTTTCACAGTTCGCATGGTCAACCAACATCATTTCAGGCTCGGCCAGCGCCGCTTCAATCCAGGCATCCGGGGTTGAGCACAGCAGGAATTCATGGATAGGGGAAAGATCGGGGACTTGGGCACTCATAAGATAGATATTTCAACTGGAGTAAATCACTTGGCGCGGGATTATAGCGGCCTGCTCAAAGAAACGCAGGCTTATCCGCTAAGTCACCTTTGACTCCCCCTACTATTGACCACAACCGACACCGACAGAAGGTACAAATTGGTACCCAGCTCAGGATATTTAGATTGATAACGGTTTATTAAGTGAATTAATATAGATTTTCAAAAACCCTCCAAAACAATGTCAATGAAAGATCACCGCGAATTGGCCCGCACAATCGCCCCTTTACTGGAGCAGCTCCACAGTAGCGCAGGGCAACTGCGCGAATCTCTGGAGCAGCTGCAAAGTGCGGGCAAGCCCTGGCAGCATTACTTATTGCAACCTCAGTTCGCACAGGAGACAGCCCTGGCTCTAGGGCAAAGTTTCGAACGGCCATTTTCACTGGCTGGTGCTCTCTATACCCAGCTGGACTATGCAGAGCCAGTGGATTCTGGCAGCGATGCCCGCGCAACCCTGCAGCTTCCCGGACTTCTCGCAGTACCCCAAAAGACATTGAGGCTGGCACAGCAGCTTAATACCCATAAAGAGAGCTTTAGTGCGGCTATTGCCGATTTCCGGGCGGTACTTGGGGAGCGACCAGTGGCAGAGAGAGATCGCACGGTGCGGGAGGTACTGGCAGATGCCGGTTTCCCCCGCGCCCACCTGCGCCAGTGCTATCGGCTGGTACTGCTTTGCGCCAGGCGGCCCGATGCCATCACCCTTTCCTGGATAAAGGCACGCAAATCGATTCGCAAGGTGAGTGTAAAGTGGTGTGAAAAGAAACTGGACCAGCTGGACCCGCTAGGGTCTGATCCCGGTATTCAATACCAGCGGCAGCTACTCGCTGGCCTGCACAAGAGCCAACAGGATGATTTGCGCCAGGTACAAGTGCAGAGCCGCCCCAACCTTCAGGTGGCAGAGATTTTTTATAGCCATGAACCTGGAGAAGAAGATGAATACCATCAGGTTGGTTATTCATCCATGCCGATCCTGGTGGAGGGAAATGAGGCCGGACAGCTGCCAGAGTTTACCCGGGTAGATCACCAGCCCAGCCTGAGTCGGCGCCGCCAAAGGCGCGATCTGGCGCTCTCTACCGAGGCATTCCTTCCCGCACTGCGGGTATTCTTGCGGGAGCAAAGGTAAAATCCTGGGAGGCCGCTTTTTCATTTTTAGAAACTATAACAACCCAATAGAAAACCCAGCTCTCAGTTTCGCTACAAGTTCTACTTGAACAGGCCGTGTATTTTCGAGAAGTACTGCCACCCCACCACGCAATATCAGCCCTTGATGACGCCGGGAGCAACAAAACGCTGGTAGTAGGCAACTGATAAAGCGTAAAAATCCTCATCAATACGCTGGCGCACCTCTACCAGGGGCACGCCACGTGCCTGGGGCGTTGGGCTCAGGCCGTATTCTCGTAAATCATTAATTTGGCTGGCGCCCGCACGCAACAATTCGAACACCCAGCAATAAGGGCTCTGGCTGTCATCAAATCGGATTTGTTGATGATACAGCTGCGCCACAAAGCGCTTTTCATCAACAATCTCTAACTGGCTGCGCACCGCATTCACCAAATAGCCCTCACGCCGCTCAGCAATAATACGGCGCTGCTCCTCGGTATAGGCATTCCAGTCGATCACTTCGTGGGCAAATCGCTTACAGCCTCGGCAAACATCGTCGCCTATTCCCGTTGAGCAAACCCCAATGCAGGGTGTGCGGACTTTTTTGTACATCGATTAACCAGTTGCAGCCATCCTGGCCCCCATGGCCTGGATCAATATTGCGCGTAGACTATTTTGTTTCGACCGGCAAGAAAAGTGTTAAGACGATTACTACCACACCTACTAAAATTCACTCCATTAATAGTCGTAATTCACTTAAATTATTGATTTTTCGATAAACTTAACAGCAGTAAGGCTTTCCTGTAGTATTCGCCACCCGCCTTCAGCGGCCTCGAAAAAAATCCCAGCAGCCTGTGATGCATAGACTGGGAATTACACCCGCTGATGGTGCCACCCCACACACCGAGAGGGACTTATCCGTGCTTGAAGCCTATCGTAAACACGTCGCAGAACGCGCCGAACAGGGCATTCCACCGAAGCCGCTCGACGCCGAGCAAGTAGCTGGCCTGGTTGAGTTGCTGAAAAATCCGCCAAAAGGCGAAGAACAAGAATTAGTTGAGCTGCTCACTCACCGCGTACCGCCAGGTGTTGACGAAGCAGCTTATGTTAAAGCCGGTTTCCTGTCCGCCATCATTAAGGGTGAAGCGGAAACCCCACTGATCGACCGCAAGCAGGCTGTAGAGCTGCTGGGCCAGATGCTGGGCGGCTATAACATCCACACCTTGGTTGAAATGCTGGACGACAAAGAGCTGGCTGAGCTGGCTGCAGAGCAGCTGAAAGGCACCCTGCTGATGTTCGACGCCTTCCACGATGTGGAAGAAAAAGCCAAAGCCGGCAACGAACACGCCAAAGCAGTACTGCAGTCCTGGGCCGATGCCGAGTGGTTCACCAAACGCAACAAAGTACCTGAGAGCATCAAAGTTGCTGTATTCAAGGTAACCGGCGAAACCAACACCGACGATCTGTCCCCGGCACCCGATGCCTGGTCCCGTCCAGACATCCCCCTACACGCGCTGGCCATGTACAAAATGAAGCGCGATGGCCTGGAGCCGGAAGAAGCTGGCGTTACCGGCCCGCTGAAGCAAATTGAAGAAGTTAAAGCCAAGGGCCTGCCCGTTGCTTTCGTTGGCGACGTAGTGGGTACCGGCTCTTCCCGTAAGTCCGCCACCAACTCCGTACTCTGGTACTTCGGTGAAGAAATGCCGGGCGTACCCAACAAGAAGGGTGGCGGTATTTGTATCGGCGGTAAAGTTGCCCCGATCTTCTACAACACCATGGAAGATGCCGGCGCGCTGGTATTCGAAGCTCCCGTTGACGAACTGGGCATGGGCGACGTTATCGAGATCCGCCCTTACGACGGCAAGATCCTGGCGGAAGACGGCAAAGTACTGTCTGAATTCCAGCTGAAGTCCGATGTACTGCTGGACGAAGTTCAGGCTGGTGGCCGTATCAACCTGATTATCGGTCGCGGCCTGACCGGCAAAGCCCGTGAAGCCCTGGGCCTGGCGCCTTCCGAGCTGTTCCGCAAGCCTGAACAGCCCGCCGACACCGGCAAGGGTTACACTCTGGCACAGAAGATGGTTGGTAAAGCCTGTGGCGTTGAAGGTATCCGTCCGGGCACCTACTGCGAGCCGAAAATGACCACTGTGGGCTCCCAGGACACCACTGGCCCCATGACCCGTGACGAACTCAAAGACCTGGCCTGCCTCGGCTTCTCCGCCGACCTGGTGATGCAGTCCTTCTGTCACACTGCGGCCTACCCCAAGCCCGTCGATATCGACACCCAGCACACCCTGCCGGACTTCATCATGAACCGCGGTGGTGTTTCCCTGCGCCCGGCTGACGGCATCATCCACAGCTGGCTGAACCGCATGCTGCTGCCGGACACCGTAGGTACCGGCGGTGACTCCCACACCCGATTCCCCATGGGTATCTCCTTCCCGGCAGGTTCCGGTCTGGTAGCTTTCGCTGCCGCAACCGGTGTTATGCCACTGGATATGCCCGAGTCCGTACTGGTGCGCTTCAAGGGCGAAATGCAACCTGGCATTACCCTGCGTGACCTGGTACACGCCATTCCTCTGTACGCCATCAAGCAGGGCCTGCTGACCGTAGAGAAGAAAGGTAAGAAGAATATCTTCTCCGGCCGCATCCTCGAGATCGAAGGCCTGGAAAACCTGACGGTAGAGCAGGCTTTCGAACTGTCTGATGCCTCCGCCGAGCGCTCCGCAGCTGGCTGCACCATCAAGCTGTCTGAAGAGACCATGTCTGAGTACCTGCGCTCCAATATCACTCTGTTGCGCTGGATGATCGCTGAAGGTTACGGCTCCAAGCGCACCCTGGAGCGCCGTGCGCGCGCCATGGAAGAGTGGCTCGCCAACCCGAAACTGATGGAAGCGGACGTCGACGCCGAGTACCTGGAAGTCATCGAAATCGATCTGGCCGAAATCAAAGAGCCGATCGTTTGCGCCCCGAACGACCCAGACGACGCTCGCCTGCTGTCTGACGTTGCCGGTGACAAGGTAGATGAAGTCTTTATCGGCTCCTGTATGACCAACATCGGCCACTTCCGCGCTGCCGGTAAGCTGCTGCAGGAACACAAAGGTGGCATTTCCACCCGTATGTGGATCGCTCCGCCCACCAAAATGGACGAGCATCAGCTGATGGAAGAGGGTTACTACAACATCTATGGTGCATCCGGTGCCCGCACCGAAATGCCCGGGTGTTCCCTGTGTATGGGTAACCAGGCACGTGTGGCCCCTGGCAGCACAGTGCTGTCCACCTCCACCCGCAACTTCCCCAACCGCCTGGGCGACGGTGCTAACGTATACCTGACCTCCGCCGAGCTGGCTTCTGTGGGCGCCATTCTGGGTAAACTGCCGACTCCGGCTGAGTATCAGGAATACGCGAAGAATCTGGATTCCATGTCCGGCGAAATCTACCGCTACCTGAACTTCGACCAGATTGAAGACTTCCAGAAGTCTGCCGAAGAAGGCAAGCGCATTGCCGCTACTGAGATCCAGGACGTTGCTGTTTAAGCAGTAGCTCTGCCTTATGGAAAAGCCCTGTCATTTTTGGCGGGGCTTTTTTGTTTGTGCCTACAGTACTAACAATCAGTAGCCAACAATGAGAGGGTGCTATTCAGGCAGCCACTGCTTATTCCCACTACGCCCTGCCACAGGCTATCTCTCCGCTTCCAATAACTGGCAGATCACCTCGGCTACAGAGGTCCACCTCAATATTCAGCAATACTCAAAAACAAGTAACAGCTATATATTGAATGAAACATCTAACTTTCAGTGAGAAAATCAAGAAAAGGGCGTGCCTGTGAGATGGTGAATTCTCCTTTCGCCATTATCTTAAACGACTATTCCCTGAAAATTTTTATAAATTGATTCTTATAGAAAACCAATGGGATAAGAAAACCGATAAAAGTAACAATTCCATCTACAAAAAAGGCCCTATAAATACCGGTTTCAAGGTCATGAGCAACGGCAAGAATAGTGGCATTGATACCAAGAGCAATTGCACCACCAAGAAACCTAAACATGTAAATTACAGCACCCGCAAGACTGGATTCTGCTGGATCGACAACGGTGACAGCGGCAGTTACTACCGCAGGGCTATAGATTCCCAAACTTGTACCTATCAAAAGCAACCCGGGCACAAACTGAAAGTAACTTATCTCCCCTTTGAGCGTTGACAGCCAGAAAAGGCCGATACTCATGCTTAAAGCTCCCACACATATCAACAGCCTTGCCCCCAACTTTTCATGCAGGATTCCAGAAATAAAAGCAAAAACTCCCGAAGTTACCATCATTGGCAATAGCGCAACCCCCGCCTGAAGAGCACTGTAATGATGCACACTAATAAAAAGTAACGGAATATAAACAAGCGTTGCAAAGAAGGCTGCCGCCATTAGCAACACGCTAAATCCGGCCGATAAAAAGCTGGCGTTTTCAATTAAACTCAACGGCACAAGAGCATTAGTTTTTGCCCTTTTTTCTGTATAAACAAAAGCCAAAAATAACAATATGAAAGCCGACAGCAAAAGTAAAACCAGAAAGTTTTTAATACTGTATTGCGCCAACACATCCATTGCCAGCAGAAAACAAAACAGTGAAATGGAAAGTGCCAGCATACCTAAATAGTCGATATGACTATTAACCTTGCTAAACACATCCACTGGATACTTTTTCCACCCAAGAAGAAAAACTAACAATGCGACAGGTATATTAATAAATAGAATCCAGCGCCAACTCAAGTACTCTGTAAAAAAACCGCCCAACACAGGTCCACAAGCAGTAGCCAGGCCAAGCGCAGCCGGGATAAACCCCCCGGCAAAACTCGCCCGCTCCTGCGGCAAAAGATTGTACGCCATCCCGAGAACTGCGGACCATATCAGGGCTCCTGCAAGTCCCATCAGGGCACGACAGAGAAACAACACCCAAAGCTTCTCCACCAAGCCACCTGCCAGAGAAGAAATAGCAAAAATGAAAACTCCCACCAAAAAATACGCCGGCGGCCATAAATATCTGCAAAACGGCCACTATTATTACGCCATAAATCAAAGAGTAGGCATTAACTACCCAATGGATTGTCGCAATATCACTAGAAAAGCTATGAGCAATAGCCGGGAGTGCTGGAGAGAACGCAGTGAAATCACCCGCCACAAGGACAACGGCCAGAAAAAGTACCGACAGCCCCCAATAGTGCTGCCGTGACAACGGACTATTATAACGCCCCATCACTTTGCTCTAGAAACCATTCAATATATCTTAAACATTTTACACCACCCTTTCCTCCCAGTTAAAAATAATTGCTTTAACTTTTATGTACAGATACCAACAACACGATATCTCGCCAATGGAAATTAAACAAACACATAAACTATGCAAATAACCCCCCGCAGACAAGATATAAAAATCAACTTAGCGCTATAAATGAAAGCCACTACCGTTTTAAAATTTCACATAAAAGAACGACAAGACCCCACAGCGCATTACTGGAGATAAAAGAGAAGTTCACAAGAACAACACACCAACAGATTGAAATCAGGAAAACCTAGCGGCCTAATATAAAACCAAATAAATGCATTAACTATTCATAAATTTCGACGTGACACATCGAAGTTAAAATCGCTATGACTGTAATGCTACTCGCCGTTCACACTTAAAATGTCAGAATAACGGTTGCAGAAAACATGACTCACTCCCCTTGCATGCACACTCGACAGTATCACTGTGTTCATTGTCCAGGGTGTAATTGAGGTAACCACTGGTTCTGTCGATCACCCTTTATACGTCATCCACAGCAACCTGGCAGTTTTCACATGAGTACCGATCACTTCCACAATTAAGGCCAAAAGCAATTTGGCCGGGACCTGAGAGTCCACGTCAGCTTCTATCCAGTAATAGAAATCACGAGGCTCCCCAGGCACTCGAAGAAACAGCAAGAGCAGATTTCAAAGCATCGAACTTCTCTGCTTTGCTATAAAAATAATATTTGCCTTTCTTTAGTTTTCTTTAAGGCGAATATGGTATAGTCCTTGAGACCAAATCTCACCCCATGACTGTGAGCAGGAAGAGAACTTTTCTTCGTCAAACCATAAAGTCACATTCTTACCAGTTACATGAGCCGTGGTTAGAAGAGAAAAAGCAACCTTACACGATTCTTGCTTGAATCCACCCTCAATATCTTCTGTGACTCTGCAAAGTGCGACACTATGAAAATTTGTGCCATTTCCGCTATCTTTTATACCAGCATTAACATTTCCGTTTGCAGCAACTTCTACTGAAGTTACTTTACCAGTACATTCAGTGCCAGAGTAAGCACTTCCAGTAGCAAAAATAAATCCCAGCATGGCAAGCTTTCCAGGATTCACAATATATTTCTTTAAATTACTATTCATATCTACTTCGAGCTATAGTCAAATTCGTCGTTAAAGGGATTGAAAGATTTGCCCTATCTACTTGATACTGTCGCCAAATAACAAATCAGTTTTTGGGTGCGACCCATAAAATAAAATATCAAGTTTGACACTTTAGGTCTATAAGAGATGGTCGATTGGTTATTAGAACCAATACACTAAAAAGAGAGCTATTGCAGATTATCGAGAAAAGTAAACCAACCACTTTCTTGAAAGTATTTCGTGTGCGCTATTTAGATGATGATCTCTAAATCGTAGTGCACAATGGTCCCTACCGGAGATTAATTTTCAAATCAGTAACACTGGCGGTGCTTATAGTGCGCAGTAAAGCTTATCAGACACTACTATGTAGTAGCTTGACAGGATTTTTGAGGATAACAACTAACCGCAAATTATGTAGTGTAGTAAAAATTAAATTAGGGTATAGAGGGAATTGCTTTGCGTACTTGCTAGTTGACCCTCTTATGACTTTTACGATTTAAATATCAATGAGTTCTCACCAATCAACACAATTATAGGCGAACCTATTTTATTTAAAGTAAGAGTTGGGAAATATGTATTGACATCCAGTCGATAGCAAATTGCTCTCCAAACTCCTCTAACGAAGAAACTAACAGACCCTGCTACTTTTTAGGAGTATCTAATAAGTGGGTGGAGCCATTAAAAATCAAGTGAAATTAAATAAGTGGGCCCGCAAATGCGGGCTTTTCTAGCATCTTACTGGCGAACTAACCTCGTTGAGAATCTGGCACTCTGTCAATACGCCCATTCTTTACAACTTCCCAATAATATTCACAAACACCCCCTGGCTATCGTAATCAAGTTGGGTAAGATCATCGGAGAAGTCGGTAAAATTGTAGCCTACACCCAGTTTCAGGTGATCCCCGATATGGCGATATAGGCCAATCAGAGCACCACTCTTGCTATCTTGGGCGTCTGGAAGGTCAAGCAGGCGGCCCTCGATCAACAGATCCCAGCGCTTTACGAAGTGCCAGTCTGCTCGTAGAACATAGAGGCTGGCACGGCTGTCGAAGAACTCAGGGTCTTCTCTATCGAGGCTTAATTGCCCAAGGCGATAGGCATATTTGGCTCCCAGAGTCCAGCGGCGGGTAAGATCATAGCTGGTATCTACAGAGAAAATATGGCTCTTCTGTATAAATTCAGCTGAGGTATTTTCCACCGTAACCTGGTCTTGAGTCGGTACATTATAAAAATAAGTGTATTTCAATAACGTATTCAGACGGTCGTGATTTACCGGGCGATAAGCATAACCCATTACGGCTTCGGTAAATTTGCCATCATAAAACTCTCCCTGGGAACTTTTGCTGTCGGAATAGTTTAACTTACCTACCAAACGCCAATCCGGGTTGAGCTGATAACTCAGGGTATTTTTTAGCAGCCAGGTGTCCCGCTCAGATTCCGTTACGGTTTCTTCATCTAATGCCGTTTCTATAATATCAGTACGGTACTCAAGCGCAGTTGCCAGGCGAATAGTGTCCAGGCTATAGCCCATATTAAAGCCCAGGGCATTGCGCTCGGTTTTGGCACCAGTACGCGGATCTTCCAATGTGCCCGCCTCTACTGTGGTGCCGTAGGTCCAGCGGTCGTTAGGTGCCAGATCCATACCCAAGGCGTGTGTCAGGCCGGTGGAAATATCGCCGTGGCTGTAACGCTCCTCGCCGTACATACTCAAAGTATCGGAGTAGCGGCTGCGGAAACCGGTACTCATATTCCCCTTGCGCGCACGCACGCCAGTATCACTGCGCTCATTATCCAGGGTGTAATTGAGATAAACACTGGTTCTGTCGCTAACCAGGAGATCTGTGCCCAAACGTGCTGCCATACCGGTATCGCCGCTGGAAAGTTCACTATCCATTGTGAGTCGATCGCTCACTCTATAGGCGCCTCCCAGGCCAACACGGTTATTTTCCTCTCGAGTACCGGTGACCTCCATAGTGTTCTGTACAAAACCATAAGCACTCCAGTTTTCACCGGAATCGTAACTGGCCTCCACTGCCATATCGGTGCGGTCACCCTGGGTTTGGGTGGCTGCAACAACTTCAGAGAAATCTTCACGACTGTCCGTCCTCACTCCGGAGCTGAGCCGCCAGTGATCGTTAAGGCGATAGCCGAGCATCAGGTCTGTAGCACTGGTATGCAGCCCAAACTCCTCTTCCTTGCTATCCGCTTTGAGGCCTACATCAAAGCTCTCCCCAAGGGGTAGATTAATACCGGCTCCATACTGGGTGGTATCACCCTGTACAAATTGACCGGGACCGGAGAAACCTGCTTCCCGCTCCTGATGATAGAAATTCCCGGAACCGCGTAGGCTTTCAAAAAATCCCCGATCTGCAGGCTACCCTCAACCTTGGTTGCGCCTGCTGTAGCTTCCGGGTCCAGGTTTTGCCCATCATCAAAAGTAAAACCGCCATCCAGAGAGCTAAAGCTATCCAGGTTACCGCCTTCGCTATCTGCGACTTCAACCTTTAACCAACTACCGGCACTTTTCCGCAGGGTGAGATCAAAGCCCTGGAGGGCCGTTTCATTATCATCCTCGTCCTGCTGAGTGCCACTGATACCCAGCTTTACGTAATCCCCAAACCAATAGTGGGCGCGGCCACCAAATGCCAGAGTGTCCATCTCCTCAAAGCCGGGGGTATATTCGTAGCGGGCTACCAGGTACTGGGGGTTCCCGTTATAGGAACCATCCTGAATCAATAAATTATCATTGGCCAAGGCGGAAAGGGGCTTATTGAGTAAGATACGCCCCTGGATATAGTCGATATCGTAATCGATCACCGGAGAGAGATTTTTTACTCCTAAAACCAGGCCGGAATCCTTATCCCGCACTTCTATACGCAGACGCTCAGAGCCACTGAGAATATCCTGGTGACGAAGGGAATATAGTGAGCCGCCGGTACCACGATATTCATCGCGACCGGCAATAGTGCCGGGTTCCGCTCCAAAGGCATCTACCTGGAATCGCTTTTCCCCGAAGCTGGTCATGGCATCACTTTCAAAGTGGCCATTGGCCCCGTAAAGTGCCCGGTCTATTTGCGCCAGTTCGTTGTCAGAATAGGTCGCCTTGAAATTACCCCACAGGCCGTAGTCATCGTATTTGGATAACTTCACATAAAACTTGCCGGAAGTGGGCGCATCTTCAACTACCGTAGAATCATCACCGAAGGTGGGATAGTAAAGATCACTATCGAGCCGACGAAAAAGTGCATCCGGTGACTTTTCCATAAAATTGGAAAACAAATCATCGACAGGCCCCTCTTCCGTATCCGCACTGGCAGCCAAGCGCCAACCCTCTCCAAAACCGCCGCTGGTATAAAACGCCAGACGACCATCGTAGCTTACAGAGTTGTCGTAGTGGGTTTCATCGCCCGTCACCAGGGCCGCGGGGCCATTGGTTTTATCGTAACCGACAGTTAGGTCGGCTATCCCTACGGTAAACCAGTCATTTTTAGCAAATTCCAGATCACGCAGGAACAGTTCACCATTGCCCTCTTCATCCAGGATTGCCACTTCTACAGTGTGCATACCAGGGTCAAAAATCTGTTCAGCAACGAATTGACCTTGATCATTTACCGGTACCGGATTGCCCGCCAGCCATACAGTATGGCCCGGCGGCACCTGAGCGCCGTTGACAAGCACACTATTGCCGTCCAGGGGAATATTTCTCCGTGCGAGGCGGTTCTCACCATAGCCCACCAGTAGCTCTTGGGCTATATCCACCTCTTCATCAGACTCTTCGATACTATCTACCAGCCACAAAGTTTGCTCAGCGGTTTCATCGAAGCGGCCTTTTTTGTCATATACCCGCAGCACATAGTGGAGCTTTTTCAGTGGTGCCTGGAATTCAGTAAATTCTGCCTGCCAGTTCCCTTTTCCATACTGGTCTAACGGAACAATCGCAATGGGAGTATCGCGCAGGGATTGTTCCTCTTCAAACAGCCGCACTTCGGCCCGATCAACAAAAGATGGGTAATTGGTGTAACTGCGAAAAACTACACGATTCTCGCTAAGGTCAGTATCTGGATTATCCGCATAGCGAATGGTATTGGGCCACGCAGTGACATTTAGCCGTGGTTGCATTTTTTTGTTATCGAAACGGAATTGGATATTGGCACTATCCAGAGCCACGTCCGTACAGCGCTGCAGGTCAGCGGAGTTTTTATAAGGGTCGTATTCCGGGCTGCCATCCACGGTAATACGCATCAAATTCAATGAGTAAGGATTATTGGCGATAGCCTCACGGTTAATGCGCTCGATTTCTAAGCGATCACTTTCTGCCAGTATTGCCAGCTCATCGTAGAGCACCTGCACTTCAACACGCGCTCCTTCCTCCTGGATAAAGCCGTTGGTCACCACATCGTCTGACTGCACATAACCACGCCCTTCAAACTCCACCTGTGCATCTTCGAGGCCAAGCAGTTCTTTTACCTGTTCCATTGCGCGTTGGGCACGGGCGTCAGATAAGCCAATATCATCCCCATAGACCATGGCCTCACGGCGATCCATACGCTTGTTTTCGCTATAGCCAATAAAACTTAAGCGCACATTGGCCTTGCTGGAAATTTCTGACATGGCACTGCGCATTTGCATCAGTTGCGACTGGGTAATGATGGGGTCGCCATTGTCAAAACGAATCGGTGCTACCGCACCGCGAAGGGATTCATAGGCAATAGTAATAGTTTCTGCGGCTGCAGCTTCCGGGCAGGCCTGCACACCATCCGCTGTAACTTCCAACGGGTCGTCATACCAAAATTCCACTTCCACCCGCCGGTTAAGGGCACGACCTTTAGGTGTGTCATTTGCGGCAATGGGCTGGCTGGCTCCTTTACCACTGCTAGTAATCATCGCATCTGGCAAGGCCAGTGCATCGCGCACGGTGAGGGCAACACGGCGAGCTTCACCGTGGGATTTTTCCAGGTAAGCTACCTGTTGATCTTCGGAACTTTGATTCACATCCAGCGGCAGTGCATCGGTGTGCCCAACAAAGTGCATTACCAGATTATTTTTATCTGCGAGATTTGACCGCACTTCGCCTAAACGCCGAATAAATGCTTCAGGTAAGTCTGTTTGTCCCGGCTCAAGGCGCAGGGGAATAACCAGGTTTTTCAAGCGTGCACGTTGCTCACTACCCGCAGTGTAATTAAGTTTACACACTGTTTCCTGGCGGCACACTTTTACTCGATTCAATGCCAAAGCTTCTGCTCGGGCACGTGCAGCCATGGCTTCCTCATCTAGTGCGTCATAAGTCACCTGTACCTGAATACGGCGATTTAATTCCCGCCCCGCGGTGGTGATATTATCGGCAATCGGCTCTACATCACCGCGACCTTCCACCACTATCATTTCTTCCGGTAATTCCAGCGCTTGCTGGAAGAAATCTGCAACAAATTGAGCACGAGCCAGGGTAAAATCTTCCTTACTCTCTAAATCTGCCACCAGTTCTTTTTGCATGGGATCAGAATCAGTGTGGCCGATAAAGTACAATTTGAAGTTAGGCGTCTCTCCCAGTTCGTTTAATTTTGCCCGCAATAATTCCACAGTTTCTGCCGGAACCTCGTCATCCACTGTGTAAAACGATATTGGTTCGATAAAGTCTTCTACAATAATCGGGTCAAGCGGTGGAATAAAAGTGGTGGCATCCTGCAGCCATTGATTAGTAGGTGCACGCAGCAACATACCTTCGGTATTACTACCGATAGACGTTTCCTCAAACTCAACTTCGGGCCCTTCCACTTCCGAAGCCAAGCCGGGAATTCTCTGCCATACCTGCCACCAGCTTGCTTCCTGGTACTGAGTGTCCTGCGCTGCAGCTTTCTCTTGACCTTGCACGGGAAGAGTTAAAGCCAGGGCAATCGCTGTGGCAAGACAGTGTTCGCGACGACGGAAAGTCCTGGTCATTGTTTCCATTGAGCTACCAGAGCTGCGTAACCGACCCATATTGCTGCGCTTGACCGAGGACATTACTCCAATCCTCCCTTACTGGGCGGCGCTCCACGCCGCCAGAACACTTCAGTCTCAATATTCAAGTCGTAGTCGCCATTACTACGCGCCCACTCATCGGCAATCTCTGCCTTGATCGTTTGCAAACGCTCTTCCACCAGATCCGGATCTTCATTTTCCGCAAGGTAGGACAGGCGCAATACTGATGGAGCTTCACTGAGTTTTTCCAACAACAGCTCAATACGAGACTGCCACTGGGGACGCAACTCAGTAGAGCCCGGCTCAAATACCGCCTCGGCCATATCCAGGCGTACTACCCGATGCAAGCTGGCACCGAAGTTAAACTTCACCATCTTGCCTCGAGTTGCACGCATCACCCGCGGGTTTTCAGTAGTGAGACGATATCCGCTAGGCAAGCTGCGGTCGTCGAGCTTGAGCACAAAATTGGAACCGCGATCAGCATTTGGTACTACTGCACAGGTGATATGGAATCGCCCGTGAGCATCAGCTGTGGCATTTAAGCCGGTTGCAGTAACTACCCTTGCTCCAGGAAGGCCACCCTCACCGGCATCCTGGTAGCCGTTCATATTTTTATCATCGAAGACTTTGCCGATGACATCAGTGCAATCGAAAGTGGGGTCCGGCACCACGCGCACCGTGGCTGAGGCTTCACCGGACGCAACCTGGCCGGAGAGCTGGTTAAACATACGCGCGCGGTTGACATACTTACCCTCGCCTACACCGGAGCCGACTACCAGCAATAGTTTCAGTTCACGTGTTTGCTCGGCTTCCACACGCAGATCGGACCAGATCAGCTGTAGCCCATTCATCACCGGCTCCACTGGTTCGCCATCCATGCGCGCCGAACCAGCCACGTATTTAAAGCCTGCGGGGAAGAAGTCCACCAGCTGCAAATCCGAAAGCGGTATAGGCAAGGTATTGCCAAAGGTAATGGTGTAAGGCACCAGCTGGCTTCGGGTTACATTCAACATCGCCGCAGTTTTGGTAATGGAAAGTGCACCTTCCAGGTGCGGGTCCATGGCGATATGGTTATTGAACAGCTGGCTGTCTCCTGGAACCTGATCACCGTCCAGTGTCAGGCGCAGGTAATAGTCGGTAGCTGCATCGCGTGCTTCTATATCCAACGGTGGGAGCGCTGGAGATAGCTGTACTTCACAATGCTGAGCCGTGCCAGGAATCATATCGGCATTGCTGCCGAGGCACGCACCCACATCGAAGCCCGCAGTTTCCTCATTGGTCTGTGCAGGAATTACCAGGGATTCACCACCGACATAATCCTCATCGGCAATCTCCACTTTAATCAGGTAATCCGTATTGGCCGGACACGCGGCGTCATCGAAGTTAATATCAAATTTGTAATAACCACCTGCACGGGTTACTTGCCCCTGCTGCTTTTTATCATCGAAGCAACGATCCGGCAGCTCCTGACCAGAGCTGGCGCGCAGCATAGTCAACGTAGCTCCGGTGATAGGAGCACGCAGAATAGAGTTATAAATCACTCCATTAGGCGTGAGCGGCAGGTTCAGATCTTGCGGATTGGCTCCCGACTCCACAAAGATCTCGCTGATACGCTGAGGACCATTGGTAAAATCAGAAACCGGATTACCCAGGGACGCTGTATTTTCGCTGGCATCTGGAGCGGTGTAACGCATCTCATAACTGAGTCCACCATAGCTATTAGGTACTAGCCCCTGAAATTGGAAGTAGCCATTTTCATCGGTCTGAATGGTTTCCAACAATGCGTCATTGAAGTAGAGATCTACGGCCCAGTTCAACAATAACCGTTCATCCATATCGACTTGGTTATTGAAGTTCACATCGTGCCACAAGTAGCCTGCCAGATTGGCGATTCCCGGTGTGCCACCAACATCAAGAGCAACGCTGGCCTGGTTGGTTGAAGGTGGATCATTCCAATGCACTTCCGCGGTGTTCAACACCGTATAACCAATTTCCAGGTTATCGGAGAGCTTGGCCTGGAAACGCAATACAGCACTTTCACCCGGTAACAAATCTCCATAAATAGCGGAGTAATCTGCGGTAATTACGGTACCGGCTATGCTGACTCCATCTACCTGACCATTAAGCATGGCGGAGTCTGTAACATAGGTAAGGACACCATCGCCAGCAACCATAAGATCATCAGTAATACTCACCATGGTCGCCGGTACACCACTGATATTTTCGATGGTCACCAGGTATTCAAGCACCACACCAGCTTCTGCTGCGCCGCCACCGACAACAGCAACTTCTTTTACAATCGACAACAGCTGCGCATCGCCCACAACCACAAGTGTCGGCTGCGCACCATTGGCCGGATTGCCATCCGCATCAGTGAGTACCAGTGGCAGCTCCTCTGCGGTAACGCTGCCCTGATTGCTGATCACAGTACCCCTGGCAGCATCCACATTCACCATTACATCAAAAGTTACGGTGGCAGTTTGTGCAGAAGTAATCACACCCTCATTGGCACCCGGCAAGGGTGGCGTTAGGTCATCCGAAGCTACTGGCAATTCAGTATTTAGAAGCGACATACCACCGGCGTTATCAGCGACAGCCATACCATTTAAGGTGGTGCTGCCGGCAACATAAGTGGTATTTGCGGGCACTTGGTCAGTGAGTGCCACCTGCAGTGCATCAACGCCCCCCATATTGGATATTGCAATGGTGTAACGCAGTACATCACCGGGATCGACAATCCCCATAGAGATATTGTCCACGGCAATTGCCACCGTTTTATGAGCGATTAAAAGGGGAACATCGCCAACAATATCTATAGTCGGGTCGTTGGGAGCATCTGTAGCAGGGTCATCCGATGACGCTTCATCGAAGGGTCCACTGCCTGCACCTTCGCCATTAACAAAGCCTTGGTTGGAAATTATGGTACCGTCATTGACATCATTAATGGTGACATCAAAGGTGATTAAAGAAGCCGCGGCGCCAGTTGCAGTTGCACCAATAAAGCCATCGGCCTGACCAGGTGTATGAATACTCATACCAGCTTCAAGAGGCGAAGCACCACTCACATCTGAAAGCGCTGAACCGTTCAAGGTCGTAGAGCCAGCTACATAGGTGGTATTCGCCGGGATCTGGTCGCGCAACATCGCATTAACGAGATTTTCGTTACCGGCATTTTCCACGCGAATGGTATAGCGCAGGGTATCCGCCACCATCAGTAAATCCGGGTCACCGGTGATATCTGCTGAGGTTTTGTGAATCACCAGCAGTGGCTCGGACTCAATTAATATCTGGGTAGGATCTTCATCATCCACAACGTCAGGGTCGTCAGTACCGTTGATATTGGGATCATCACTGTTTTTCAGCAGCTGACCAGGCAATTGCACCTGAGCCTGGTTCAACACCGGCGTACCGCTGTCGATCACAGCTGCCAAAGTGACCTCGTATACCAGCTGAACAGAATCACCAGTATTTCCTGTGGCCGCCAAATCCAGGTTTTTCACCTGTAAAAAGCCGCTGCCGTGTGTGCCAGCAGACGCATCAGAGTTACTGCTATCGCTACCCACCGGCGCTGTCACCATTTGTAGTGAACCCGACTGGAACAATGGCAGGCTGTTCAGACGACCCAGATCATCAGTAATTTCAATACCACTAACATCTGCACCACTCAGGTTGGTAAGCGTGAGTGTATAGCGCAGTACATCTGCCGGAGTGGCCAAAGTTGCCGGATTTTCTGCACGGGTAACATTCTCAACGGTTTTGTAGAAAGTTACCTTGGGCACAGAGGCGCTTACGGTATAGGCATCTTCGTGATCGAGTACGCCTGGCGTGCCATCAGTGGGCGCCGGGCGTGTGTACTGGCGAGCTTCCGGTAAGCCACTATCCCAACTGTGCCAGAGTTCCACACCGGCAATATTGGTCAGTGTATCGCCATCGATGGTATCCACGTCCAGGGTGGCATCGTAACTCAACAACAGGTGGTGGTCCGCAGCCAGCATAGCCGCCGCACCCATGGAGGTGATCGTGAGAGTGCAGCTGGCTTCATCAAAAACCGTATTAAAGTCAGTTCCTGCTACCAGAGTGGCAACCGCAGTGCCTGCACCATCAATAATTTGCGCAGCAAAATTATTCGGAGGAGTTTCACACATACCACCGGGATCTTTATCCGGCAGAATATCGGTCACTGTAATATCCCATGCGGGGCCAGTGCCAACATTGTGAAGGTCGAGGGTGAAGGTACCTGGCAATCCAGACTGCACACTGGCAGGGCCGGTTTTAGTCAGAGTGATGGCCGTTGGCTCCACTACCTGCATATCAAGGGTCGTGTTTCCGGCACCGGCACCCTGCCCGGCGGCCGCATTATCATTGTCGTAGTTATAGCTGTAGCTGGCGCTATTATTAAATGCCAACCCATCCACATTGGGTGGATTGCTGTCGCGCAGGCGCAGAGTCACATCAATAACCACCTGTTCACCCGCCGGTACATCAATGCCGCTAGTGGCATCGGCAATGACCAGCGCAGTGCCCGATCCACTATTTTCTGGAGTGAATACGTTGCTGCCCGATACTTTTGCCGCGCCGACAAATTCCAGGTCGGCTGCAGAAGTACTCAGGTCCATCAGCACACTGACATCGTGCAGGGCTGTGGGCTGCACGGTTTCCGGAATAGTGATGCGGTAATTAAACGGTTCGCCAATCGAAGATGTCGGCTGGGTATTTTCAATAAGCAACGGCGCTGCATTGGGCGTATTGAACTGCACACTGACTGGTGCTGTAGGACCGTAGTCCTCACGCATATCTGTGGTAACCGCGGTCGCACCCAGGGATGGTAAATTATCGTCATCTAATGAGTAATACAGCTCGACATAAGCGGCATTTTGCAGATTGAGACCTGCCCCCAGATTGGCATCTGCCTGAACGCGATACACCATCTCCAAAGCCTGGCCAGGATTAATGGCATAACCTGTGCCCGCAGAGAAATCCCAAACTGCCGCACCAGTGGCGTTGTCAAAAGTCGGGGCAACGATAGTTGCTGCAGCGCCATTCACAGTAATGGACTGCACATTGACACCGCCCTGGCGCAGGCCAATGGGGATCATGTCGCGGAAGACCGGATCGTAGGCCGGCGCTGATCCGTTATTGGTAATCGTTATGGTGTAATCGACAATATCACCGGCAGACAAGGTAGTGCCGCCAGCAGGGGTAGCGCTGATTGCCGCAATGAGATCCGGCTGTAACAGGTCCAGGGTATCACTATCATTTCGCAGCTCGGCACCGGCGGCGGCATCGAAAGTGAATTCCACATTATTGGTTAGCGCTGTATTACTGGCCGGCCAGGGGTGTACGTCCTTATTCAGAACCCTTGCCTGATAGCGAAGTATAAATTCATCGTTAGTGAGATTGTTATCACCACTGTTGATCAGCTGTGCAATATTCCAGCTCAGTGTTGTCGTGCCGGTAGCGGGATCACCGGTCTGCACAGGTTCGGCAATATCGTTATGAGCAAAAGGTGCCGCCGATGCGAAGGGTGCAGTGGTAACGCCATTAATTGATTGGGTACCTACAAACACCATTCCCTGTGGCAGGGTATCGACAATTAAGGTATTGGGAGCGGTGCCCTCTGGCAGGGACAAACGCAGCTCGTATTCCACCAAGTCACCGACACGCAGCTGTGCATCTGCACTACCGTAACTGTCGTCAACGCGGGTTTTACTGATTGTGCTGTCATTGGCAGCGGTTAGCTGAGCGGCAATATTTTCCAGCACATAATCATTCAAACCACCAATACCATCGGCACCGTTTCGCTCGTAGGGGCTACTGTTATCCTCATCCAGGCTGGTCCACTCAATACGGGCAGAGGCAGACAGCGAGGCTTCAGCCAGCACTTCATCCAGCACCAGCACATCAAATACCAGTAGGCTGTTAGTGCCAGCAGCGATATCCAGGTCGCTGTTTGCGCGATTCCACTCCAGTAACTGCGCAGCATTAATACCATCCCCACTCACAGTAGGATCAGCCTGGGCGACACCGGCAAAGATCACACTGCCCGGAACAAATTCCAGGCCAAGGGACAACTGCTCCCTGACCAACAAATCGTAAGCAGCGGCGTTTTCCGGATTACCTGCGGCGGTGAGATCCAATGTGAAACGCAGGATATCGCCAGCATCCGGGTCGTTACCAGGGTTAGTCTGGTTAGCCACAGAATTTGTCGCAGACAAATCCGGCTCCACGATAGTTAAGGTCGGTGCAGCACCCGTGCCACCGGCTTGAATCACACCACCGCTTGTAGCGGCATAGGAATAGCTGGCTTCATTATTGAAATTATGACCCGCCTGTGCCGTTGCATTGTTTGCAACCCGGGCACGCAACTCGAAAATAGCGACAGCACCAGCCGGAATAATATCCAGGGTCAGGGCAATATTGTTGTTAGTGGTGTTATCGGTAAATGCACGGCCATTAATTTCCTGCAGCTGGATCAGCTCCAGGCTCGGGTCCAGTACATCGGTAATTTCCACATCATAGATGGCCGATGTGGTTGCACTACCTGGAACCTGTATACGGTAAACCACTTCCTCGCCCACCGCTGCCGTAGCAGCACTCTGCAGAGTTTTTTGCGGCGCAGTGACTGTGGTGGCGACAGTTCCCATCGGATAGGGTGTACCCAGTGGAACAGGAGCATATTGCTCTCCGCTTTTTGCCGGCAGTGACCAGAATTCATTGACCGTGAAGGTATTTACCCAGTTTTCGCCACCGCCAATATCAGTATAAAAGCCAATTTCGTAATTGATATCCAGGCAGGCTCCCGCTTCGACAGGCACCAGGAAAGTGAACTGCATATCGTCGCCACGATTACCTGGCGCTGTGTAGGTGTACTCGGTGCCCTGTGTGAGGAGTGTGCCATCCAAAGTGACCTGCAGATTGGCGATGGAGGCCTGGTCCATCTGAGTAGCCAGGTCATCAGTCAGGGACAGATCGTAGGCTGGCGCCAAACCGGAGTTACAGGCGTGCAGAGTAAACTGCATCACATCGTTGGCCGGGTCCACATTCATATGGGAGCTTGGCCAGGTAGCGTCCGTTTTTGTCAGGCTGTCGATCACCGGCTGCAATATCGTAATGTCGGCACTATCTTGCAAGGTACTGACAGCGCCGGTGTAATTAAGCACGGCTGTATTGGTCAGGGTCGCAGTCGGCGCTGCAATACCCGAACCCGCCACTACTTTGGCGGTGTACTCGATAACAAATTTATTGGTATTGCCGAAGTTGCTGAGGATATCCCCCAGGTTCCAGGTGACCGTACCTGTGTCCCCTGCTGCGGGCACAGCAATGGCTGAATAAACAAAATCATTCAGGTTGTCGTCGTAGGGCGCAGCAGTATCACCATTCACACTGACAATGGAATTAAATTCCAATCCGCTCGGCAGTGCATCATTAATAGTCACTGCCGGTGTCGTACCCGCTTGCAGGTTCAGGGCCAGTTGATAGGTAACCGTATCGCCAACCCTCAGCGTGCCTACTACAGAAGCGGTATCAGAATCTGCAACAACCGTTTTCACAATACCGGTGTTGTCCACAGTATCGATACTGGCTTCAGCCGGACCCTCACAGTAATCGTCTGGTGCGGATACTGCCGGGCAGCCGTCACCATCACGCTCGTAAGCCAGCTGGTTAATGCTGCTGTCGTCGAGGGACGTCCAGTCAAGCATTACGCTGTTGCTAATCGGCGAACCAAATACTCCTGTTACCTGGGTTCGATAGGTAATAACTAAAGTTTCACCAAGCTGCAGGTCCAGAGTGTTATCGCCATTATCACGCCCCCAAACCAGAGGGCCAGTGGGTGCTGCCGCAGGTGTTGCAACAAAACCAGTAACTACACCACCATTAATTAATGCAGTTGGGGTAAAGCTGCTATCAAACTGCAACTCCGATGGCAGTGTATCCACTAAATTCAAATCAAATGCCGCAGCAGTAGATGCGGGATCATGGGCAACGGTAATCACATACTCCAGTACATCGCCACCCACCGGTAAATTGCCGGGGTTAGTCGCATTGCTGACCGCTTTATTGATAGTAAGCAGAGGTTCTACCACCGTAACTGCGGCGGTATTGTCATTTAAGTTTTCTGTCGCCCCACTCTCACCGTTACTATATGTCAACCCCGCACTGTTCTGACGCGTGTCACCATTATTGGTCGCAAGGTCATTCTCCACGCGAGCGAAATAAGTAATTCTTACTAAGGGGTCCAGAGTACTGCCGGCAGTATCATTTTCACTGGCAGTATCGACTGTACCAATATTCCATACAGCGTTACCGGAAGTATTATCAGTAGGGAAACTGTTGAATACCCCCTCAGACGGGGCCGCACCATTAATGGTTTCAAGACCTACAAAATCATAGGTAATATCGAAATCTGCATTGTGGCTCAGTACATAGCCTTCCGGGCTGCCAAGCTGGTCGGTAATCACCACATCCCGGCTGATGCCTTCCGGCAGGCGGATTTCCACTGGAATTTTTTATGCGCACCTATAGTAGGAACTACAGTGGGCTCAAGATCGGTTTTAACCAACTGTAACGCTGGCACCTCTGTCTGGGCACTAGCTGTAGTTTCGTAATCATTAATCGGATCGCCGGTATTGGGTAATACACCAATACGCATACCATCGTCTGCACCATCGGTGCCGATAGAATTACTGCTGTTTAAAGCAATATCATTGCCCGGCAGGGACTGCCAGCGCGATTGGATGGTGTTATCCAGGATTTCATGGGGCTCTACGCCCTGCTCTACCCGGACATCAAATGTAAAGGTTTTAGTCTCGCCTACAGCAATGGCGTAATCCGCATTGCTGCGATTCCAGCTGAAGATGGGCGCATTGGCTCCGATAGTAGTGACATCGACAACCTGAGGCGGATCAGTACCACCGATATTGCCCAGGTAAACCAGCTTGGTGCCTGTGAGATCGTCGAGCACATGTAGATTGTAAGCTGCCGCAGTACCAGTATTTTCTGCCGTTACAGTAATGGTAAGAATGTCATCTGCATCGCTGTTAGCAACTGAAAATGACTTATTTAATTGTATTTTCGGTTCCTGTACAGTAATTGCGTGAGAATCAAAGGGTACAACTACGGTAGTCCCTGCTTCATCAACATAACTCACCTGTGCAGTGGTATAGCTACCGCCATTCCCAAGCATATCGCCGTCATCAGTATTGCTGCTGTTCTCAATACGTGCAATAAATTCCACCGGGAAATCAAAAAGGCTACCCGTGACAGTGGTAAGCTCCTGATCACCAAAATCCCACTGTACATAGTCGGCTGTGCCAGTGCTCGTACAGGTAGCATTAAATGTACCACCGGGAATAAAGCCGGCGGCATCGTAAGGTGACGTATTCAGGTTAACCGCTTGCCCTTCGATACAGCGCATACCAGCCGGCAACTCATCACGAATTACAAAGTTACGCAATTTAGCCGCGGGAATTTTCGCTGTCAGTTTATAGCGGACTTCCTCTCCGACAACGGCTGTATCGCTGTTGGTGCCACTGGCAATGCCATTAGAGAATTCCAAGGCTTGTTTAGGCTCTGCCTTAACTTCAATAATCTGCATACGCGCTTCGGCGTCTGCAGATTTATAGTGGCGTGCACGCCCTGCTGCAGGAGTTCCATCACCAATACCATCATTATCCGCATCGCTGTCGATTTGTGGCGCACTCTGGTTACCATAGTCTCCTTCCAAACTATCGTAACGAGCATAGAAAGTATTAGTAAACGTCTGCAGCGGTGCTACGGAACGATGTGGTTTCACTCGATAATAAAGAGTGACAGAGTCACCCGGGTTAATACGCTCAAGGGCCGTGGAATGTTCATAAGAGAAGGTAATTACTGCCGGTGTCCCGCCATCACTGCAGTGGAGGGCTTCAGAGTAGTCATTTGCTCCAGTAGTTATACCCACCAAGCCGTCATCGCCTGCGATGGTCTCTGAGGAACCATCTCCATCGTTGTCCAAACCATCACTATCCAAGGGCTGCACGCACATTTGCCCGGAAACATCTAGTGTGTCAGTTACAACCAAATCATAAGCAGGGGCTCGATTTACACCGCCATCGGACGTACGATTAGTTAAAGTCAGGCGGAAAACATAAGTTTGGTCACGATGACCCTCGTTAGTAAAATCAACGAAATTTGCACAGCTGGTGCCTATACCATGCAAATTTTCGTTACAGACTTTTTTATCGATTTCGATGTGGGGCTCAGAAACAGTAACAGATTCGGACCACTCGGAAATATCGGGAAAGCCGGGTACTGTTGTAGGCACACCATCAATATTGGTCAGCACCCCACTAGTATTATAATTATCTACCACGATGGTTTCGGTATCAAATACTGCGGTAAATTGCGCACGAGCATAGTCGGTACTGGGGTTTGCATGCTGATTGGGGTCAGCGCTTTCAGTATCTATAGGATCATTTAATAGACGCGTGGTCATATCCGATAGGAACCAACGATCCCGTTCGGTAATTTTTGAAGTTACCTCCCATAGAAAATCTGTCTCGCTAAGGGGAATATTCAGGCCTCCACCTTCTACAATATCACCAGAGGAAATTACAACACAGTTAGCCTGAGAAACCGGATGCGGCAGAGTTACATCTACACAGTTTAGCGGCGCATCTGCTATATAACCCTGGCCATCCGGTAAGTCATCACGCACATCAATATCGCGCACTTCAATCAGAGTAAATCCGGGTGTGTCAAAGCCAAACCAGCCACCGGCCTGGATTTCAAAGCGGCACTCTTCACCAATAAGAACACTGCTATTGGGGAATGCTGCCTCAGAAGTCAATTCATTACACTGATCAGAGCGTTCCTTGATCAGATTAAAACCCATTACACGAGCGCGCATGCCATCGAGGGTGTAGTTATTAGCCAGTTGTTTACCTGGTGTTGTTTCAGTCAGAGTGGCAGGTTCAGGAAAGTTCAGGGGTGTATCATCAGATAATGTAATCTCCCCCACCACATCGGCACGGAAAGTGAGATCGTCATCGGTTGCCGCGTGGTTTTTTTCCACTTGAAAAACGATACGCTCAGTTGTTCCGGGCTCAATAACACCTCCCAAGTTGGTGGTATTACATCGATAAACAATAGCTGAAGAAGGAAGGTAATCTGGCTGATTCCATACAGGATGCCCAGGTACAGTACCTGGATTTGGACTACCAATCGCAGTACAGGCACGATCGCTGGACAATACTCTCATTGCCTCACCGAAAGTCACATACACACTAAAATTATCCGCATCATGACCACCATTGTTGGTCACATCCACCGTTAACTCGGAGGTGCCATTGTCCCGTACGATATACAAAGGGTGTACTGTACTAATATCAAGATCTTCTGGATCTGGTGTCACCGATTGATTTTCAACCTGGGTAGGCGGACTGGTGCCAGGACAGAAATCTTCATAATCAATAGTTAGAACATTATCAGATAAACGGATATTGCTGTTCGGATCTTTGCCATTTGATGCCGACTCCTCTTCAACATCAAGATCGGCAATCTTGTCATAGAAATTTGGTTCGGTGGTGACAATACGAAAGCGAATCTGAATTTCATCGCCATAACGCATCATATTTTGCTGATCTGAATAGTTGGGATGTACAGTGCTACTCAATAGGCGAAATTCTGGTTTGTTGTTTTTTAGAGGGTCTGTATCCCACTGATTCCAGTTGCTCCCCACGCGCCATTCGAGAGTATCTGCTTTACCCGGATAAGTGGCACTATAACTTGCACTATGATTATCTTCACCGCGACGTTCGCGGACAATTTGCGGTGTATATGTGGTATCTACCACATACTCATCAGGCAGATCACTAACGAACTGGATATCCTTAACTGATCCACCTGTCCGGTTATTGACAGTAACAGTCACAAAACCAGCCGAACCCAATGGCTGGTTCAGGTTTGTACCGGTTATCGCCTGGGTAATATTGAGGTCGGTAGTTACCAGGGCCCGCATTTCTTCGGAGTCAGGTCTTGGGGCATTTGCCGTGGCCGGATCAGAGATCCCCCCTACTCCGGTATCATCATCAATTTCACAACCCCACTGCAAGTCAGAGACAGTATTTGTACCATTGCTGCAAGAAGTATTGACTTTACCCACCAGGTAAATGTTTAAGGTTGAATTTGCAGGAATATCCGTACGTCCGGGGCCATTGGAGAAAGCTCCACTCAACTCAAAATTATTAATGCTGTTATTCGCAGATACACATCCAGAACCTACCGGGTTTACTCCATTATTATTTGCAACTGAAAGTGCTGCACTTTCACTGGGGCAGGCATAATTGATATCCATATTGGGGTTGGTCATCAAATCATCGAATCGCACATCCTGCATATCGGCATCTCCACCATTAGAGATAGCGATACGCCAGATCACATCATCATTGATATTGCCGTAAACATCGTTGGTATAGTTGGTCTGCGCCGCATCAATATTCCTCCCACGTTTATCCATGGATGGAAGGGGTTCACGTATGTCCAGCTCAATACTGTCTGTATCAGTTGTAGTGGGATAGCTACAATATTCAAAAGTCGCTGTAGCATTCAAGGTACGATTGTTGTTTACCAAATCCTCTTCTCGGTCGACCTTACTGCGTACACCAAAAGTAATTGTCATCGTGGTGTTTTCATTGCGCGCGGCAAGTGCGGAGAGATCATTCTGATCCCAGCGAATAACCGTCCCGCTTATGGTAGGCTCACTCAATACAGAGCCTGAACTTACTCGAGTAGAACCCGGAATATACTCTAACTCAGAACTACCCAGATTTTCCGTCACAATAATATTTTCAATATGCTGGGTTCCCATAAAACCACTGGAGATTCCAGGCACATCAATCTCTATCGTTACCTGCCCATCTCCACAGAGTTCACACCAGCTATCACTGAAGCGGTGATCCAGAATATTAAAGTTAACTGGGTTATCGGGAAAAGAGGGACAATTATGGTCAGCCAGGGCCTGCGGCGCGAACATGATTGCCCAGATACATAGCAGTACCAAGCCAGCAAGCAAATTATTCCAGGATTTCCGTCCAGTTACTTCTGACATCATCGTCACTTATAGCCGCCACTTTTCTATTTCAAAACCCTTGACAATGCCCAAGAACACTGCCGCCGAACAGACACAGTCCGGTGCGCGAACTTTAAATACAGGGTGAAAAAGTGGCCGTGAAGCAGGTCATAAATAACAGTCAGGTAAGGGAACTTTTTTGGGGATTGCCAAGTGGTTCTCAGGCTGGGGGATAGAAAAGACTGATCAAGTGGAGGGGAAGAAACCCAACTCCTCGGCGCCTTCTAAAATAGCAGCCTCCTTCTCACTTAAACGAGAAGGAGGCGGAGGCAATACCACCTAGTTGTTCGGGAAGAAGTCGATTGGGAAAAGAATGGTGATCGTTGGAACACCGGCCTTCTCGCCAAAATTAAATCGCTTCACCCGCGCTACAATCTTGGCGTTGAGTGCAGGCGAATCCATATCGCTGGACTCCACTTCCGCAAGGGATACCGAGCCATCAGGCTCAATGGTAATCCTCAAGACCATCTTACCCTGCAAGGCGGGGTTGTTACGCAGTTCACGGTTGTAAATGCGATACAGCGAAGCCTTATAGCGGTCGAAGACAATCTGGATTTCCTCGTCGGTACGAGACGGACCCACACCATCACTGAGCGGTCGGTCCTCGCCGGCGAAATCACCTTCTGTGCCAATGGAGCTCTCCACTCGCGAGAAGGCTACACCACCCAGGGATGATCCAGTACCACCCACATTGCGACTAAGCTCTGCAGTATTAATACCACCACTACCCGCAGTTGCCGCTGCAGTAATCAGCGAACGCTGACTACGGTTTTCCTTCTTACCTGCAGTGCTGAGCTGTGTTTGTTGGCCCAAACGATTGTCCAGGTCATCCTGAATAAGATCCTGGAAATTATCCTTAAAGGCGAG
This sequence comes from Microbulbifer sp. MLAF003, assembly GCF_030012965.1. Classification (NCBI taxonomy): domain Bacteria; kingdom Pseudomonadati; phylum Pseudomonadota; class Gammaproteobacteria; order Cellvibrionales; family Microbulbiferaceae; genus Microbulbifer; species Microbulbifer sp. MLAF003. The sequence continues at coordinate 1,842,035 of NZ_CP120232.1, read as the reverse complement.
AACACCCGCACGCTCAGCTTTCTTACGCGCTTGTTTTTTCTCCACTTTGGATGGTTTCGGATCCTGCTTGGCCACTTTCTGCTCAGGCTTGGTTTCAGGTTTTTTCTCCTCTTTCTTGGGCTTGGCTTTTTCTGGCTCAGGTGGTGGCTTGGGTTTGGTCTTCTTCTCGATTACCAATTTGGCCAGGCGCTCGGGTATCTCCACTATCTGTGTTTCGGGTTCAGGCAAGGTATATAGAGGAACCAGATAACCCAACAGTGCCGCAATAAACAGTGATGCGAATACACAAATACGGAAGCGCTTTTCATCCTCACCCTTGGTATGCCAAGGCATTTCCATCGGGCGAAAAGTGGGCTGCTCATATTCACGGGTGATCTCGAATTCAAACTTGGATTCCTCTTCCTCACGGCGCAGCTCATCAGCGCGCTCATCGAGGGCAAAGATCTCCTCATTGCAGTATTCGATATTATCCAGGATATCCCTACGCTTCTGATGAAGCTGATCCAGGCTTTCGTTATAAGTACGAGTTGACGCCCCAATCCGTACGATAACCTGCTGGGAAGCATCGGTCCGATAATTCTCAGCCCAAAACAATTCACCTGCGCCGATGTCTTCGAGTTTTCCAAGGCGCTCAGAAATTTCATCGAGCAACTGGTACTTGGAACCATCGACTTGCAATTCAGCCAGCTTCTCTTCGATCTGCCGCTGCTCATCCTCGAGCAGATGCATACGCTGGCGAACCGTATCAAGCGCCTCGCTGACCGCCTGCTGTTGTTGAAGAAAATTACTCACAAACTTCCATTAACCCTGAGATGCTTTCTGAATTACCGCCAGTGATACCTTGGTGTAGCCCGCTTCGGTGCAGCTGGACATCACCTTTTTCAGCAAACTGAACGGAATGCCCCTGTCCGCAAGAATATTCACTTCGGGTGGCTCCGGTCCCTGCTCACCTTCCATTTCAGCCTCGCCCTCATTTTCTGCGGCAGAGGCCTGGGCTATACCGATTGCCTTACCCAGCTCTGCAGTCATGGCCTGCTTAATAACATCAATCACAACCTCTTCACTTTCGAGCACCTCACTGGTTGCGATAACAGATTTGGATTCCACCAGGATCTCCTCTGCAGTCACCATCAGGGTTACGGTTTCCCTGGGTTTGGTCTCAACCACCGAATCCGGCAATGTAATCACCTTGGGGGGCTCCAGCGCTTCGTTACTGGAAGTATTGGTCAACAGGAAAAATACCAGGATAGTGAACACATCCATCAGGGATGTCAGATTCATGCCTGAAGTTTTTTTACGCTTATGGCTGCGAGCCATGCGCTTCATTCGTCGGCTTTCATGTCTCACGGCGCATCTCCTATGGAAATATCAGGAAACAAAATCACCTTCTCCACAGCTTCCGGATCACTGGGGTCACTGCCTTCAACCCGAACTTCTGCACCACGCACGGTATCCATGACACCCACAAGATGCTCATAAGCAATATCCGCCTCCATCAATAAAATGGAGTCTGTTTTTTCCGGATAACTGGCTTTCACCTGCAATAAAAACTCAGTGAGTTTTTTCAGGTCGTACACTTCAGCTGTCGGTAATACTGCGAGGTCCGTATTCTGCCCATCGGCTTCCACTACAGTCACACCCGGCTGGACAGTCTCCCTTTCTTCAGTGGCATTCAAATTAGGGAAACGCGCAATTACTTTCTCACCATCGCTGATTTCCACAGCCTGCTTTCGCACCACTACTTCCACGGTCACTGTGGGGTCATCCGGTGCACCACCGCCAGCCCCGCTCGGCATATTCAGTTCCAGGATTGTTACCCGTGAAAACACCGCCGACACCAGTAGGAAAGGTACCAGTACCACCATCAGGTTAAGGAAGGCGGTAATGTCCAGCTCCGGGGCTTCTTTGTCTCTCCCGTGACGCCGCCTTCTCATTATGCAGTTTCCGTTTGCAATTCTTCGGTTTCGACTTCATTCGCAGATTGCTCGCCAGGCTGTTTTTCTGGCTTGGGTGCATCCATTTCGAAGCGACGACGGGTTGAGCTGTCAATCAGGTTGGAAGCTTTTACAGAGACCATTTCCAGGCTATCGATAATTTGACCGGTCAGGGAGTTGAGCAGTGCGTGCACTATCAACAGGGGAATACCGGTCATCAGGCCAAAGGCGGTGGTGTTCATCGCTACGGAAATACTGGCAGAAAGTAAATCAGCTTTTTCCGCCGGGTTGGCATTGGCTACCGCAGTAAAGGCTTCGATCAAACCCATGATGGTACCGAGCAGCCCCAGCAGCGTGGCGATATTGGAAAAGAGCGCAACATAAGGTGTGCGTTTTTCCAGCTGAGGTGTTATCTCCATCATGCTCTCTTCCATCGCGATCTCGATATCTTCGCGACGACGCACCGCACCCTGGCGCGCCAGACCCATGGACAGCAGTTTACTCACACTGGAGTTATCCTGCTTAACCAAGTTGCGCGCGCGATCAAAATCCCCGGAGGCGAGAACGGGCTGTAATTTATCCCACATGGCACGGTTAGTATGGCGCTCATAATGCAGGCGAATAAATCGTTCAATCGCTACGGCGCCGCCCAAAGCGGCAACGACAAGAATGGGGTACATAAAAGTACCGCCCGTCTGGAAAAACTCGATGACGCTGTTAAAAAAGTCCATTACAAACCCTCTTGAGAAATACTGCAGTAATTTGTTGCTGCTCCAGTCTTACCCGGAGAAAGGACGGCGTTAATCGCCGGACAGGCTGAGCTGGTAGAACTCCAACTCACGCATGAAAACTTCCTTGTCAAGCGGCTTAAGTTTGTCATCCATCAGACTGGAGACAAGATCGCTTTCGACACCGACTTCGGAACTTTTCCAGGGGACAATATAGAGAGACTTGGGAGCTTCCTTGTTACCGATAATGGAAATACCCGATAGCTCTTTGATCTTGGAGTCCACTTTCTTTTCCTTGGACTCATTTTCTTCTTCACTCCCGGACTGCGCAAAGGTAGCGGGGAGAGTTGTGAAACAGACAACCAATAGCAAAATCCATTTAAACTTCAATATCACTTGCCCGCTCTCCGCTTAAGATCCGCCAGCCAGATGGAAACATCCTGGTCCTCTGGCTCCAGTTGTACATATTGCTGGAATTGTGCCAGAGCACACTGGAGATCTTGCAGATAGAGATCACACAATATGCCGAGATTTTTTATCAAAGGCAGGTATTCGGGGTTTTCTGCCAAAGCATTCACATAAATTTTCCGCGCATCCGCAAAACGCCCCTGCTTGCGATAGAGCACTGCCAATTCATTGGTTGCGACCGGGTGTTTCGTATCCAGCTCGAGAGCCTTCAGAAAAGCTGTCTCCGCGTCTTTCTCACTTCCTACCTGATAGTGAGCAATTCCCAGGTTGATATAAGGGGCCGGAAGGCGCTGCTCCCGCTCCACCACCGACTGCAAAAGCTCAATAGCAGGCTCGTACCTCTTTTCGGCCAAGTATTCCAGTGAGCGCTCAAAGTCCCTATTAACACTGCCCGAAACCTTCACCGAGGAATAGTCAGAGATTTTTCCCGTCTTGGTTTGGGTGCCCGCACAGGCCGTGAAAAGCAGTGTAAGCCCCAGTAGAAAAAATACTCTCAATTTTGTATGCATAACCTTCAGCCCCGCACCTTAATGCTACTAGCTTGAACCTTTTATTTATTACCGCGTCGGCAGTTGCCCTTACTGACCGGAGACCGCTTCACCAGGGCCCAGCTGCTCAGGTGCTGGCGGCAGCGGTACAATACTTTGCAGATACTGCCCTGCTTCCTCGGCCCTTGCATACCGGGCCGGTATCAATCCAGCAAGCTTATCGATACTCCTATCAATCCAGGGGTTATAGATACCTACCCCCAGAAGCTCGACATTTTTCTGGTGGACCGAGATCGCCTTTTCCTCAAATGGGTAAATCTGATCCTCCAGAGCCAGCTCGTATTCCTCCAGTTCCAACGCATTTAAATCAGTAGGCCGCTCGGAATCTTTGAGAGACTGACTGAAATGCAAATAGATTTCTGCAAGATAATAAGTCGCCGCGGCAGTGACATCTGCAACCTGGTAATCAATCAAATCAGTGAAAGTGCTGATAGCTGCTTTCATCCGCTTGCGCTTCAAGTTCAAATTCTTTTCAATGGGCTTCACCAGGGCTATCTGGGTAAAGGCAGCGTAACTCGGCTCGGCAAGTTGCAGTGCTGCATTACCTGCAAGGTAGCGGGTGCGATCAGTACGCTGTGAGCCACCGCGCAATTCAATACGGACCATCTCACGAAGCTCTTTCATATAGAGCTTTTCATTCCCACCTGCTTTATAGATATCGGCGATTCTCTGCCGTGTTTCGAGAGCAGGCTCCATGGGGTTGGGGAAAAGGCCCACATAGCGGCGCAACACTTCCAGAGCTTTTTTGCTGTCTTTTGCTGCACTGTACAAATCCGCTGCCTGAGTCAGGGCTTCGCGGCGGATCTCCTCATCCTCAGACTCGCGCTCAATACGCTCAAATTCCGCCGCAGCCAGCAGTAATTCACCACTCTCCTGGTACACCACTGCTAATTTCTTGGTTACGTCTTTTGCCAGTTCATGCTCAGGGAAGTTAGTGCGAAAATTGTTGAGCACTGTCGCAGCCTGGGTCCAGTCTTTCAGGATAATCAGGGAAGCGGCGGCATCATACTCTGCCGTAGCCAGCAGGGTTGCTCCGGGAGCAGCGGTACGAATACGCAGGAAGTGTCCAGCAGCTGCCGCATGATCTTCCTGCGTACGGGCCATATCGCCCTGCTGGTAAATCGATGCTGCCAAGTTATCGATCAGCCCAGCGCGATCTTTGGCATCCGCAGCGGTAAGAGCCAGGGTTTCCCCATAGGCTACTTCCGCATCCTCAAACGCCTGAACATCAAACGACGCATGTGCTACAAGCATCCAGCTGGACCGGCGAATCTCCTGTTCCGCCGCCGGGAATTTCTCCAGCAATGATCGGCCGTTTTCGATAGTGGGGGTATAGTCCTTGAGGCCATACAAGTCCTCTACTGCACCTAACATCACCTGCGGTGCCTTCCCATGCGCAGGGAAAGTATCAGCAAAAGTCAGAGATGAACGGATAATCTCGCGTAATAAAGGAGCACGCTGGTCTGCCGAAGCTTCTTTCAGGTTATTTGCCAGGTGTTCGCGGTAAGCGTAGACGGCCGCATATCCCGCCTCACTGGAATCCTTGTGGGCCGGATATTCATAAGCTGTGCGCTCATACTCCAAAGCGGAGCTATGGAAATCCCTATTCTCCAGCATCAAGCCGGCCAGCTGGTAATTAATCTCCGGTGCACGCTCAGTTTCACGGAAGGATTCCAGGTAGCTGCGATACCAGTGAATTGCTTCACGATAGTGCTCGGACTTTTTATCCTTCAGCTTCTTGTTCTGGTAAGCCGCATGATAGTGGCTGGCGAGGTCAATCAGGTTTGCCTGCAGGAACTCGACCACCTCTCCGTATTCATTGATATCGAATACTGTCCAGTATTCAGCTTTGAGGGCATAGGTGTTGGCAAAGGATTTCTTGGCTTCAAGTACCAGCTTGGGAAAGCCACCCTTCGCGTAGATTTCAATTACGCGAATAGAGAAATCTGCAGAAACCTTGTGCAGGGGATTACGCTCAACAAAAGCAGTGTAGGATTTTGCCGAGTCCTGATAGCGACGCTTATCCAGGTAGTATTCGCCCAGATGGCTGTACACCAGGTACTCGTACTGGCGCGCCCCCTTGCGGGAGAAATAGTCGACAATCGAATCGGGACCTTCCAGGTAAGAGAAGCTCAAGCTCACCACACGGAAGGTATCATCGATATGCTTTCGCTCTACCTCGTTGGTCTGCTGGTCGAAGTCATAACCTTGGGAAACTTTGTAATCGAGCATGGCGATATAATCATCCAACGCCATCTCGTACATGTCCTGCTTGAACAGGGACCAACCGCGCTTGTACAGGGCCAGCTCATAAAAGCTGGAAACCACTCCGATATTGATCACCTTACCGTAGGCTTCCTCAGCATCCAGGTATTTCTTACGGGTAAAGTAATACTCTCCCAGGCGGAACCAGGATTCATCAATGTGACGGGAGTCTGGATATTTGGCAACCAACTGTCGCAAAACATCCACTGCATTTTCAATCTGTCCCGCCTCTTCATAGGCTCGGGACAGCTGATACATCACCTGGTCGTTGCGGTCGTACAGCGGGTATTTTTTAAGTAAGTCGAGATATAGGTTAATTGCTTCCCGGGCATTGGCAGACATCAGCGCATCGGGATCATCCGCAGGCAGTGGCAATGCAGAATTGTCTGAGGCAATCTCAACATTGCCACTGGCACGCGCCTCAAATTCATCATCAGACTCTATCGCACCTGAGTTTTCCCCTGCCACCTGTTGGGCCCGAGTAACCGGTGCGGCGACTTCGGCGGGTGCATCAAGGGTATTCTCCGCGGAAATTTCCGCTGCTTCTATAGCAACTACCGCTCCACTCGTACTAACCGCGCCGGCACCACTGGCGATTCCATCAATAGCAGCATCCTCAGCCCGGTGCGCCTGTTTAATTTTCAGGTCGGCAATTCGACGCATCGCCTCCGGGGTGAGATTCGATTCAGGCGTTTCCTGTAGGTAACGTTGGTAACTGGCGAGGGCTTTCTCCAGGCTTCCGTCGATATACTCCTCTTTAATTTCAATATCGACATTTTGCAGGCTGCCAATAGTCTTGCCGCTATTCACGGCACAGGCATTGAGCATCAGTGCAGCAGTGGAAGCCAGTACACATCGACGCGCAATAGTCATACTCAGCAGACTGGAATTAAAGCAAGGCATCAGGCTTCCCCTCCATCACTCACTTCGACTTCCGCATCCAGTTCGGGAGGATTTTCCTCTGGCAGGGATTCGCGGTGCTGCTCAATTTTGAGCTGGTCCTCACGCTGCTCCTGCAATTCATTGGCACGGTCATAGCTGTCGGCCAAGGCAAATCTCGCTTTGATTTGATAGCTTTCCAGCTGGGTACGACGGCGCTCCAACTCCTGGATTGCCAAAGCCTCCAACATACTACCCTGACGTGCCATCAACATTTCCAGGCGCTGTTGGCTGCTGCGGATCTGCGCACGCAAGCGGGTAATCTCTTTGTTGTAGCCGGTGTAACTATGTGTGGCCGCCTGGCGGCTACGCACATAGGACTGGTAAACCACCTGTAGCTTTTCAATTTCTATATTGAGTTCCTGCAGGTGTTTATAAGCTTCTGTAAGCCGCTGGTCATATTCAGTGGAAAGGCGAAGATCTAAAACACCCTGCAGGCGCTCTACCCGGCTACTCGTCGCCTCAGTGAAGCCCTGCGGACGCTCTGTGATCTGTTGATGCAACTTCATCAACTCCAGGCGTGCCTCCTGCTCATTTGCGGTGGCAAGATATTCCGGGCGGCGAGAAACCAGCATCTGTTCAATACGGCTGGCAAATATATCCCGCTGCTCAATACGTAGTTTGATACGGGCATCCAGCTTGCGAAATTGCTCGTCGAGCTGCGGCAGCAGGGGTTCGTAATAAGCCCTGCGGATACTGATAATATCTTCGTAGGCGCTAAGGCTTTTGAGCCACTCTTCATTGCGCTCAAAGAGATCGTTTAGGTCGCGGTAGTTACGCAGGAATTCCTGATAGTCATTGGATGCCATCAAGTCGAGGAGATAATGAGTCTCAGGGGCATCAGGCAGGTTGCGCAGTGCCACCACCCAGTTCTGTACCTGGGTTGCCTCTTTGCGGCGCAATGCCTCAAGGAACTTGCCTTCTCGGATACTGTTGATCGAAGCGGTCAACGTATCAATCTCATTGCCGAATGAGTCCAACGCACGACCATAATTAATTGCGGCTGTACTGTGTACATCCAGCTTGCCATAGGCATAGGGTACGGCGAGCATGGCTTCATGTACGGATTCATTGGTGCCTTTGCGGTTTTGCAGCATTTTCCAGGGCACCAATGCTCTCCCATAGCGACCGGCACGTGCCTCGACCCAACCAGCGCCCAGCAACGCGCGATTGGAAAACGGTCCTTCGAGATTGACGCGATCAAAATATGGGCGAGCCAGTTCTAATTCACCGGCCTCCATTAAATGCGAACCTAGCAATAAATTGGTTTTATCATACAGCGCCTGCGCGGCGGGCTTGCTGCTGCTCTTCTTACCCAAGGCAGTCAGTTCCAGTACACCACGGGTTTCTTCGCCAGACTTTAACTGGGCGATTCCGAGGTTGAACTCAATAAACCCGGCAAGGGATTCTTCCCCCTTCAGGTCTTTTAGTAATTCCACCGCTTCATCAAAGCGCCCTAACTGCATAAATACCCGTGCACGTAAGAACTGTTCTTCCGCACGCACACGCTCGGGTACACGCCCTTCTATCATTTCCAGAGCATGCAAGGCATTCACTGGTTGCTGCTTGTGGTAATGAATTTTGGCAAGGCGATAGGCAGCCTCATTGCGTACCGCCTGAGAAACATTACCTTTAAGCACGGCTTCAATTGCGCGCCCAGCCTCCCGATGCATGCGATAGGAAAGCTCCAGGTCGCCCACGGAAAATTCTGCCTGCCCCAGATGCGCACTGAATGGGTCCAGCTCCGGCTGATCCAATCGATAAAACTGGGCCAGCTCTGTATCCAGAGCCACAATCGCATCAAAAAAGTTTTCCTGGTGAGCATGAAACATGGCAGCACCAAAAAACAGGTCGCGCAGTTCCTCACGCTCTTCGGCATTAACCACACCTACGAGGATAGGCAAAGTACACAGGGAGGCCGCCAAAGCTCGCAGTATTGCTTTAGCCGGGACCGGCAGTAGCGACAGCAGAGATGTACACATGGTTACCAGTCCTTGAAGTTAATCTCAGACTCGGCTCCTAAGATGCTGATCTCAACAAATTTCGGCCCCACAGCCTTATCTACCTGGTAAGAAGCTTCGGCCCGATACTCGCGGCCGGAGGGTGTTTTACCGATGAAGCGGACTTGCAAAGGATGCGCGCCAGTCTGGACGTTACCGGTATATAATTTTTGCACGCCACCTTTTTGTAGGGATTCGATTTCGCGATAGGTATATAAATGGTGCGCAACAATTTCGCCGTTTAGCCTGACCTCTACAGATTCCAGCTCAAAGGGATGCTCATCGGCAACAGAGACAAAAAAGGCCACTTGTGAGTTAGAGGGAAACAGTAGTTTCTCTTCCAGCTGCGAGAGAGTCGCAGTCAGGTCGATCACATCCTTTTTTACATCCTGGATTTGCTCATCCAGACCACGAATATCATCGCGACTGACATTTTGCGCAGAAACCACGCTTGCCAATAGCAGCAGGATTGTTACCTGTAGAATTCTGAACATGTGATCTACCTCTGACCCTACCTTTAACAATGAAACCAGCGATGCGGAAGACCCTTGCGGGCCACATTGAAATGCCTGTACACAGGGACCCTTCAGCCAGCGGCATTGTATTGAATACAGGAATCGGCAGATGTGAGGAAAGTCAAATCTAGCGAAACAGACAGGTGGGAATTTTTCCGATTTTAGAGGGGCACAGGGCAGGAAAGTGTGAAGAAAATCACGTATTTTATCTATGCGATGGCCAAGCTCTGATTACTATAAAACAGCTTGCATTACCTTAAGGTTGTACCACTTATTGATAAACCTACAATAATAAAACTTTTGTACTGTACGAGTTTATCCGACCCCTTAACTTGACCGCCCCTGTTTTTGGGGCGGTATTGATGTCAAATCAAATTATCTATTTTAAGAGCTTTACTACCCACTTAAGCATTAGCTGACTCCCCCATGGATACAATAACCTTGCCTTTCGCACGACCGGTTTCCAGGTATGAAAGCGCCTCAAGGCTCTGTTCAAAGGGGTAAATCTTATCAATAACAGGGCTGATAATATTGTCCCGACAAAGGGAGCCCAATTCCTCAAGCTGCGATCCGTTTGCCTCCATAATCACCATCCGGTAAAGCGCTGTCTTTTCCTTTGCAGCCTTCATTACAGAACGTGCTTTAAGCCTGAGCAGCTTGCGCAGGAGCCAGCCGATACCAAATTCCTTCGCCGTCTGGGGGTCCAATACACCGGAGATTGAGACAACCCTTCCGCCCCGCTTCAGAACTTTAAAAGCATCGAGCGTGTATTGCCCACCCAGGGTGTCATAGACCACATCAATATCAGAGAGGAGATCCAGGTAATTTTCCTTGTTATAATCAATTACCTGATCCGCGCCCAGTTCGCGTACCCACTCAACATTGGCGCTACTTGTTGTGGTAATGACATAGGCCCCATAGGCCTTGGCGAGTTGAACTGCCACAGAACCGATACCACCGGAACCGGCATGAATCAGTACTCTCTCGCCCTTTTTCAGGCCGGCAACCTGGATCAGGGCCTGGTAGGAAGTCAGGCTCACCAAGGGGATGCTGGCAGCCTCCTCATGCGTCAGATTTTTTGGCTTTCTCGCCAGGTGTGAGGCATCCACGCTCAGGAAATGCGACAGTGTTCCCACATGATCCTCCCCAACGCGGGCGAAAACCTCATCGCCGGGCTGGTACGCTGTAACGCCACCGCCTACAGAAACCACTACGCCGCTGAGATCGCGACCAATCCCTACCGGAAGATCCAGCTTTTTGACGGCCTTCATGTCGCCACGCATCACCATCAGGTCAATCGGATTGATACTCGCTGCATGGATTCGTATCAATACTTCACCTGTTCCTGGTGTCGGCAAGACCGCCTCACCAAAAGCCAGGCTGGTGTTGATATCACCATAGCGAGTTATTTTAAGTGCTTTCATAAATATCTCTGGTCATCCGTTCATTTGATGTCAGCGATAGTGCCCCCCGCCCACCTTGGGAAACAGATGACAATAGGTGGAAGTCTTTTGTCTTTTTGACAACAATAAGGAGAAATACTGGGCGGTATGATCACTTGGGGAGGTAATTATGGACAAAATCAGGGCGTTACGTTACTTCAAGCGAGTAGCAGAACTATGTAGTTTCACTGCCGTGGCCGAGGAGTTTGACGTACCAGCTTCCTCCATCTCGCGCAGAGTCCGCGATCTGGAGCATTCCCTGGGTATTGAATTGTTACAACGCAGCACTCGCCAGGTTGAGGTGACTGAACTGGGGAAACTCTACTACTCCATGATCGGCGAGGCCATTCGCCAACTGGAACAAGCTGATGAACTGGTCAGCCAGACTTTTGAGGCTCCTAGTGGACTTGTTCGAATCAGCTGCCTCCCCTCCTATGGTGAGCAACACCTGACTCCCCTGCTGGAGCAGTTTGCCCAACGCTATCCGGATATTGTCTTTGACCTGCACTATAGCGACGATCTCACCCAGCTGGGTAAGGACCCGGTTGATATCGCTATACGCGGAGGCTACGCTCCTGACGAACATGTTATCGCCAAGCGCTTGTCAAAAAACGAATTCTCACTAACCGCTTCACCTGAATATCTCAGCTCCCTGAAGCAAGAATTTCCCCTAAACAAGCAAGCCATAGAGTCCGCAAACGCATTGCAATACCGGGGCCCCAAAGGGCCTATTGACTGGCACTATTTCAACGGCAATTACTGGGAGCCAATCGAGCTTACCACTCACCTGATCAGTAATAATGGCAAAGCCCTACTGGCTGCCGCTTTAAATCATCGCGGTATGTTCTGTGTGCCCTCATGGAGTATTTGTGAACACATAGACTCTGGCGAGCTGGTAGAAGTGCCTACCGAGGGCAAGGTATCGGTTAGTCCCGGAGGGGACATTGGCATTTTTCTACTCTACGAACGCAGCAAATATCAGATCCCCAAAATTAAACTTTGCGTGGACTTTATATATTCAAATTTGGGCAAGCTGTAAAAATATCGAAAAATTTACTCAACACGACTTTCCGGGGTGCCCCTGGCAATAAAAAATACCCCAACTATCAAGCTAGCAAAAACCAAAAATGCATTTAACAAAAAGGCCCGACCAATACCAGAGATCATATCTGGAGCAAATGCCACCACCACAGCATTCAGGCCCAACCCCAAAGCGCCACCCGCAACCTTAAACATAAACAGGATTGCGCTGGCAAGGCTCTCCCGTCCAGGCTCGACTATTGTTACAACCAGGGTTGTTGCGGCAGGGTTAAACAACCCCAGGCCAAGCCCCAACAATACTAAACCTGGAACAACATCTATGTAACGTGATTCACCCGATATAGCAGAAAGTGATGCCATACCTGCCCCCATCAGGAAAATCCCCACACAAATTATAAGTTTCGGCCCCAAACTTAAATAGACTCTCCCCGATAAAAACGAGATAAAGACGAAGGAAATCATTAGTGGCAGTAGCGCCAAGCCCGAATCAAGAGCCGAGAATCCGAGCACTTTAGAGGAATACTGAGGCAAATAAAGAATCACTGAAAAGAAAACAACCGATGTAACAAAACTAATGGCACCCACTACTGTAAATTTTGCGTTAGTAATTACATCACCGGGAATCAATGCATCCCTGCCTTTCTTTACTTCCAAAAACAAAAAGATCACAAGAGAAACAAAAAAAACGAAGAAAAAATACAATGTATATAAGCGATTGAACCCGATCTCCGCGGCAACATACATACCAAACAAAAGACTAAACACTGACACCATTAGCATAATTACACCGGCATAATCGACCCTGACCGATGATTTAGTTGGCGTATCCTGTGGAACAAACTTCCAGCAAAGAAATACAGATAACAGGGTTAGGGGTATATTGATCAGGAAAATCCACCGCCACCCCCATAGATCAGACAGTGTTCCTCCCAGAATTGGCCCTATTGCATTTGCCAAACCACATACCGTCATCACCAACCCACCTACCTGGCCAGCCCTGCTGGGTGGCACCAATGTATAGGCAATTCCCAGAATTGATGGCCACATCAGTGCAGCCCCAGCCCCTATAACAATTCTAGAAATCAGCAAGGTTGGCGTATTAAAGGATAAGCCCCCGATCAACGAAAATAACAGAAAAATAGTACTACCAATAAAAAATAGCCTACGGCGCCCATAGATATCAGCAAGACGTCCACCCGTAACGATCAATACCCCAAACATCAGCCCATAGCCATTGATAATCCATTGGGAGGTAGTGATATCAATATTAAATTCCTGTTCAATCGCGGGAATTGCAGGAGAAAAAGCCGTGAAATCAACAGTGACAAGGAATAAAGCGAGGTTGACTGCCAAAAAGCCCAATTTCTGAGACTTCGAGAGCGTCATCTGGAAATATGACATAAACAGCAGCCTTACCAAAAACCTCAAGTCAACTCAGCGATGAAGCCCCTTCAACCGAAAAACCAATACAGCCTCCACCAACTCACAAAAAATGCTTATCATTCAGTACTACCTCTCTCACGCTCAGTCACAGTGGGTGCGCTCATAAACAGGAAAGCAATAACAAACCCTACAAATGCAAAGCAGGCATTTACTTCAAAAGCCCTACTAATACCTGTAGTAATATCGGGTGCAAATCCTACAATAGCGGCATTAACACCGAGTCCCACCGCACCGCCAGTGATTTTCAACATATAGATAATCGCACTGGCCAGGCTCGCGCGACTGGGGTCTACTACAGCGATTACCATTGTGGTTGTAGATGGATTAAATAACCCCAGTCCAGCCCCAAGGATAATCAATCCAAAGATATACTCACGGCCATCACTTAACCTGGAGATATAGAACATCCCCAGACTCATGGCCAGGATCCCAACACAAACCAGAATCTTCCCCCCGGCCTTTTGATAGAGTTTACCGGCTATAAATGAAAAAACCGCAAAGGCAATCATCAAGGGAACAAGTGTTAAACCCGATTGCATAGTGGTAAATCCACGTACATTTGTCAGGTACTGGGGCAGATATAAAATAACTGAAAAGAAAGTAATAGAAGTAAAAAGAGTAACGGCTCCGGCCGCAAAGAACCTCTTATTTTTAATAACATCCTCAGGAATAAGAGCTACCTCTCGTTGGTGAGACTCTATATAAATAAAAACTGCACTAAATACCAGAAATCCCACCAATAGCCCGATTACCAACGGGTGCATAAAACCAACCCCCGATGCATAATTCAGGGCCAGGAGAAAACTCAGCAGAGAAGCAGTCAGAGTGATAACACCCAGATAGTCAATACGTTCATCGGGATCAAAGGGAACATCTCGGGGAACAAATTTCCAGCACATAAGTGCAGCGGCAAACGCTACTGGCAGGTTTATAAAAAAATCCATCGCCAGCTGAACATATCCGCCAATAACCCGCCCATTATAGGTCCAAGGGTGTTCGCCAAGCCACAAACAGCCATAATCAGACCACCGGTTTCTCCAGCGCGCTCTTCGGGCATCAGGCTATATGCCATTCCCAGAATGGAGGGCCACATCAACGCTGCCCCCACCCCCATGAATGCCCTGGCGGCGAGAAGCATCGGCACATTCAGGGCAAGGCCGCCCATCAAGGAGAACGCCAGGAAAATTCCTGCTCCAGTGATAAATGCCCGTCGCCGCCCAAAGATATCCGCAATTCTCCCTCCGGTAACCACCAGTACACCAAAGACAAGACCATAGCCATTGATAACCCACTGGGAGGTGGTGATATCCATACCCATCTCCCGCTCGATCGCCGGGATCGCGGGAGAGAATGCAGTGATATCAATAGCAATGATAAATAGGGCCACGAATATGGCCAGCAAGCCTAGACGGGGGGAATTGGGGTCCTGCTCCTGGATGTGTGACATGGACGTTACCAACTCCAAGGGTTTCAGCCTGGAATTACAATCCGACCAGATTCCAAGTTAAGTTCCCGGAAAGTCCCAAGTTATACCCCATACCCTTGGATGTGCGCTATAGCCTCAGCAGCGACGGAATTTATAAATTTCCACCCCAACCGAGACAGAGAATAGGTAGCAATAAGTTTAGTTGAGAGCACTCGGCTAAAATATAGATATTGGTGATTCTTCCCATCCACAGCCAGGTTTTCTCTACGCTAGTAAACAACTCTTTATGCTATTTAAACAACGTAAGCAGAGATGCTGAAGTCACCAACCGGCCCATAGCAGAGATATTCTCATGCGCAAATACATTGCTCTTATTTTGTTAATCTTCGCTCCTTATCAATTTGCGGAAGCAGACCCAGTGAACAATCTAAGCAGCTTCCAGTGGCAGAAACGCATATTACTCCTCAACAACCCTGCCAATGAGGCAGAGACTATGCAGTCTCTACTGAAGTTGGGCCCTCAATTTGCAGAAAGGGACTTACTGTGGTTTGTCTTTTCCAAGGGCAATATCGAGACGAATTATCCAGGGAAAATCACCAGCGATTTCAACGCTAATATCAAGGATCAGTATTTCAAGGGCGATGGCGAGCAGGTAGTCTTGATTGGAAAGGACGGCGGCGTGAAATATCGTGCTGTCAAGTATGCCCCCACGGAAATTTTGCGGCGTATCGACAGCATGCCGATGCGCCAGCAGGAGACAAAAGATGGCTCCTCTCCTTAACCCCCAAGGTATCACTGGCGCCCACACGCAAAAACACTGAAGGCGACCCTTTAGCTATAAGCCCACACAAAGCTTATACCCTATCCCTTGCCCTCTTGCCGGCCATTTTGAATAACACCGGGCGCACTTTGGCTACCAACCAACCCAGTGCCTTGCCACCAGCTGTAGTCTCTGTTGCCTGGGCGTATTTATTCAGTGCCAGCTCACTTTGGGCTTGTTGACTTAACAGGTCGACCTCTTTATCCAGCTCTATTCCTGTGGCGTTGGCAATACGATTCATGCGCTGGAAACTGCCGATTAGTGCCGCCACATCCACTAAAGCGGAACTACCGTGTTCCTGCTCCAGTCTCTCCCTGGTGGGGGGATCAGCTGTACATCCTCGCCCATGACCGCATCCACAAAAGCGAGAAGTTGCGCATAATCCTCTGCTCCATGGGCGTGATGTCTTCCACCGCCATTGCCTCCTGCAGAATCTTCAGAAATAAGCAGGTTGGCAATATCTTCCTGTTTTCCCTGCACTTCACTACTCACCTGGAGCAACATCGCGTGTGAGGCCGCACAGTAAAAGCACTCGTTGTTCATCGACACCCTAGTGGCCACCAACTCTATCTCAGTACGAGAAAGAGCGCGATCGTGATTCTCTCCCACTTGCATGACCTGAAAGGGCATAAAGTAATAGCGGTTTTCCATATAGCGCTGGCAACGCACAGCATCCGGCACCAAGCTCAGGGCCCTGAGTACATTAGTAGGCCTGGGAATATCCTCGTACAGATCCTGCTCGGCACCCGTGCACTGGCCCTGTCCAATCATAGGCACCCAGGCAGCACCCTCTTCCAACCCTGCGGGTGTGTATTGGGAGGGCACTGTGTCCTCCCCGGCCAACGCCTTAGGGAGCTCTTCTAAATCCAACCCCAACGCACGATGGAAGGTATCCACATTCATGGCAAAGACAACAACCGCCACAAGCTCCACATACTGGCCTATGGAGATTTCCGAAGGTACCAGCTTTTTCAACCACTCTTCACTCAGGCGGGAGGGGTCAGTCACTATTCGATGAACAGTATCTACAACCGCTTTGGGAAGATCCGAGCGGCAGTCGTGCAGCCCCTCCACCTGATAAGGGGAGAGCGCCTTTCTTCGCTCCCGACAAAATTCGCAGTCGTAGGCCGCACGCACTTCCCTGGCAAAAGCAATATGATCTTCTACAGACCACCAGTTGCCCGTTTCTCCAATAAACTGCCAAGCCTTTAGATTTGCCTTGCGTAAATCATCGCGAATAGGATAAGGCACGTTCGAATAATTAAATGGCATCGCTTATACAAATCCCTATGACTAATAACCAAAATATTAGGCCGCCAATCGAAGGAGTATTACTCAAGGCATTACGTTTTCCAGTATTCAATTCACGACTACTCTTCAGACTAATTCCCCCCAGCATGAAGTACAGTTCAATTTGTCATTAATACCGGTGATTTAAGGATTCTCTACAACGCCAGGCCCACAAAAAGCTTGAAGGCAACACCCCTGGCAGGCCATCATCCACACGCATTCCAAACAAAGAAGTCGGAAGCTATGGCTAAAAAAGCAATTGTTATAGGTGCAACTGGGCTGATTGGTAGCCACTTGGTTGAGCAGCTGGCACAGGAAAAATCGATAGGCGAAATAGTCGCTCTGACCCGCCGCCCCTTGTCCTTTTCCCATCCAAAAGTTCGCAATGAGCAGGTTGATTTTGAACACTTAGAAGAATACGCAGACCTGTTTCATGGTGACCTGCTGTTCTCCTGCCTGGGCACCACCAAGAAGCAAGCGGGCGGCCTGGAGCAACAATTCAAAGTGGACGTGGAATATCAATTTCGCGCTGCACAGCTGGCAGCAGATAATGGGGTTGCCCACTACCTGCTGGTATCCTCCAGCGGCGCCAATACGAAAAGCAACAGTGCCTATTTGCGCATGAAAGGGGAACTGGAACAAAAGATCCTGTCACTGCCCTTTGCCCGCATCAGTATTTTCCGCCCTTCTCTGCTCATCGGTAAACGGGCCGACCTCCGCCCTGCAGAGAAAATAGGCGCCATTATCTTACCCTGGGTCTGCCGACTACCCGGACTACATCGTTATCGTCCTATTACCGGCTCCCAGGTAGCCGAGAAAATGGTAGCCGTATGCGAAAAAGCGGGAACTGGCGTAGAAACCTTCACCTTGGATGAGCTGTTCTACACCTGACTTTTATTTCTGCATCCGGGGCATCAAGACTGGCGATCAGCGCCACAGGGGCACAGACTATCAATAGGTAACCGCTTTCCGGTAAGCACTATGTTGTTGTCTGTGCGCCTTCTCACCCCTTTACTTTTTATCTGTTGGGCCCTATTTCCCAGCTCCTCCATGGCAGACTGTCGCCTAGATCGACAGCAACAGAAGCGCTGCGGCCCCGGCCAGTGTGCGCGAGATAGCGATGGAAATGTCTATTGCGCTATTCACTCCGGAGGTGGAGCCCTCTCTGATATCAATGGCAATATTGTCTGTGGTGTAGGGTTTTGCACCAAAGACTACCTCGGCAAAGTCTGGTGTTCAAAACAAAGGGGTGGCCTGGTTGGGCGCGATAGCAAACAGAAAGTTGAGTGCCAGGGAAGCTGCGCACGGGGCACGGCGAAACTCTGTGTGCCAGGGCGCTGAGGGCTAGCCCATCATGTCACAAGAGATTACCGGTCTTAGCCAGTTACTGGATCAGATAAAATCCAGTTGCCAGCACACCGAGCGCATCTCCCTACAGCTGGTACTGGAATCCATCGGGCGCAGGTCATTCGCGCCCTTCCTGCTATTAGTGGGGTTAATCCTCTTCTCTCCCCTAAGCGGAGTACCCGGCTTATCTACCGTAATGGCCACTCTCTTATTGCTCGTCGCTATACAACTGCTGCTGGGCCGTAGGCACGTTTGGTTGCCACAGTGGTTACTGAGTCGGTCCATCTCGCGGAAAAAAATGAATGACGCCTTACAATGGCTGAGGCGGCCAGCAGCATTTGCCGACCGCTGGATGCGGCCGCGCCTGGATTTTATGGTGCGGCGCAGTGGCACCTATGCGATAGGCACTATCTGCTCACTGATTGCATTAACCATACCACTACTGGAACTGGTGCCCTTCTCCGCAACCACAGCAGGTTTTGCCCTCACCATTTTCGGTCTGGCGCTCGTTACCCACGATGGCCTGCTCGCACTGATTGCCTGCATAATTACCGTGTTACTCACCTGGCTTCTCGCCCATACCCTACTTTGACAAATATTGAGCCATCTGCACCGTCGTCTTATGCACCGGTATTATAATTGTAGGCTTGTCGCTTTTAACGGATTTATTAAACTCAACTCTAAAAACTTAGCCCAGCATAAGCTTTTTCAAACACGCATGAATGAGTTTTCAATTTTAAACATCAAGTTTAGCGGTGATTAACGTAAAATAGCTTACACACCATCAAACCAGACCAGTAACACACTATTACCAACACGACCTTACCCAAACATGTCAGAAAGTACATTTCATCAATTCTAAAAAATTATCCCCCGCTTAATGACACAAACAAAAACAAACCCGATATGAATTAGCCTTTAAAAAACAAGCTTATAAATAGATTGGCCTGATACAAACAAAATTGTATTTACTATTGACCCCTACTGTTAGCAATCCTAAACTTGAGCGCCTAACATGCAGTTTCATTGGACAACCCACATGACAGATTTTATCGAAGTATATGATGATGCCCTTCCCTTAGATTTCTGTCAGCAGGTGATCAAACTTTTTGAGAGCAGCCCAAGCAGGCAAGTACAGGGAGTAACCGGAGGAGGCGTCGACCCGTCTAAAAAACTAAGCAAAGATATCTATTTAAATCAACACTCTGAATTTAAAGATATCTTAGCGCAAACCATTGACTATACCTCAGAATATATAACCGAGTACTTTAAAAAGTATTACTTTCTGCTTATAGGTACCTTTGGACTTACTGTCATCCACCCCAAAACGGGGGAGCCGGTTAAACTCACCCAGGATAATTATGAAGAAGTCGGCGCTCCGCAAGCACATATTTTGATGCAGCAGTTGTTCCGCTTAGGGCATATTAACGCCCAGAAATACAATAAGGGGGAAGGTGGCTACCCCTATTGGCACAGTGAAGTTTTTCCACAAATGCCGCACAATGAGGCCTTGCATCGCGTCCTCTTGTTTATGTTTTATCTAAATGATGTTGATGAAGGTGGGCATACTGAATTTCACTACCAAAATAAAACAGTAAAGCCCAAAGCTGGCCGAATGGTGATTGCTCCAGCAGGCTTTACCCATACTCATAGGGGTAACGTACCCAAATCAGGAGATAAGTATATATTAACTTCTTGGGTCCTATTCAATCGGGCAGAGCAAATATATGGTGCGGCAAAGTAATTCAGATAAAGGCCAGTTTTTACTGGCCACTTTTCTTTTTTTAAGTGAACGTCTTAGGGCTTGCCGGCCACCCCAACCTGTGCGGCACCTCCTCCAATATCAACAGAATACGCCTCCTCACTCAGTAAACAACTCGCTAGATGTACAAAGACAGTTCATGTTCCGCTGAAGAAGCGAGACAGATCCTTCCTGAACCCGCCTCCACACTACTAAAGTGTATTGACCGACAATAAATGATCAGTAGCTGATCTCGCTCAAGCTGTTTCTGCCAGCAATCATTAACCTACCAGCAAATCATAGATTAGCCTTTAAGTGAATAAGCCCTTTGGGGCATCGAAAATACCTGAAGAACCACAAATCGTGTAAGAAATGTGGAGCAAAAAAGGAGTAAATAAGGAACTTTTGCTTAATTCGCCAACTTAGGTAGTTACCAAAAAATTGGCATGCTAAGTTCAAGATTCGAAGCTACATTACACTATCAGTTATCAAATTAATTTTATTATCTAGTGAAATGAAGAAATCGTCGACTATCGACCTGCATTTGAATAATCTATAAACACTATCATCTTAGCGAACAACCGGATATCGCGCATAGTTAAAATCTAACGAAAAGGAAATAGAGATATGCCAAGTTATGACGATTTCTTAAGCGAATTGGACAACGATATTGAGACGGCCTTCAAAAAGTATAAACTGGATTTCAATACTCAGGAATTTGATATTAAGAATGGAGTGTATCAAACCGGAATCGACTTTGTATTCAGGGACCCAAATATAATCCTGATGAAAAAGGATGACAAATCCGAAAAAAAGCGACTTATATGACCTGGGCTCGTAAATCAGCCGTATCAGTAACTTTAGATAGTAAGAGCCCTCCCTACTTTATGACATCGCACCTTAGCGGCTGCCGAATGACCCTTAAATTTCACGATGACGCAAGACATAGCGTTACAGTCATGCATGTTGCCGGTGATACTAGTTCAGGGACAACCTGGAATGGTTCTAAACAAAGGGATAAACTGGAAGAAGAGGTAGATATTCCTGCTCCAGTAAAGCTCGAAAGAAGGCTTTCGGTTACGGGCTTTAAAATGAATGGAGTATCAGGACCCAAAAAGATGAAAAAAGTACTCGCGAAAGGAGGTACTACCTTCTACGACAGCCTTGCCCGCTGTTTTGGGGTGCGCGGCGAAGATAACAAATGGAGATTCTACGTCCAAAATTTAAATAATGATGAACAGATCATAGGCTTTTTTGAGATTGTATAACAATATATTTATGCGGTGGTCCAAATTAACATTTTCCCTATTGTTAACTGGCTACCGCATAATCAAAATCGAATCATCAGGCCTAAAATCGATCAACAAGCCACCTGTATTTAAATAATTTTTTTGTTTTCTCCAGGGCAGACGGAAGGTGCTGCCCCAGACAAATAGTTTCCCAAATCTCTATTTGTCCAGTGGAACTTCCAGGCCTAACATACGAGGATATTTTGAAAGTACCATGAGTGCGAGCAAGTCATAAACTGCATGCCAAATAATCACCCCCAATAAGCTGCCTGTCTGCTGATAAGCAACCCCCAAAACCAATCCAACAACAAATGTCAGCAGGAAATATGTAAATGATGCCCAATGCAGAAAGGCAAAAATTAGTGAAGCACCCAGCAACCCGATTAAAGGGGAACTGAGCTGTGATAGCCATACCTGTAGAAATCCCCGAAAAAAATCTCCTCACAAATACCTGCAACGATAGACAACAGAATAATCTGCGTAGTAGATATTCCTGAGAATAATTGAGTCAGCTGCGCACAGTGGCCGCGCAGCGTACAACCGAAAGATGTAGGAGAGCGGGTAAGAATTACAACAGCGGTAAAACTAAATAGTGCCCCACAGACTCCCCAAACTACTGACAAAAATGGAGAGTCGCCAGTTATAGGAAGTTCAATACCGGAGAAGCCAATCGCAACAAGGGCAAATAGCAAACCCCCTGCCTCAATCCACATCATGACAGAAAAAATTTGTCTGCTGCTCAATTTATCCGCTGTCTTCTTAAACACTGAATTTTTGTCTTCCGACACAGGACATGCTCCATCAACCCCCTTGCTCGCCAGCCCGCTCTTCACCAACAACGGTTTTAAGGCTTACCTGGCCACTGGGCGCCACCATTAACTCTGCCACCCCCTTCTCGTAGATCCTTCTCAAGCTGCAGCGCCTTTTTCTTGGGAGCAAAGTAAGCCTCTATGCCGTACTTAACACGATAGCTATCGTCATTACCCCAAGGCCTTGTGTTGGATATACGCCCCCTCAGGAATATACCCTCATCGGGCTTATCAAAACTCGCCGAAGAGAATTCATAAAGTCCTGATGGAGACTTCTTCAGGGAGACATAAACCACCTCTCCCTGGCGCACCTGCCTGCCAGCAGACAGTGCCGATTTCTTAATCTCGGAAAAGCCATAGTTCAAGCGGGCGTAATTACCTCGGAACATGGAGCGGGGGTCCACCGGGATAGTCTTAACCCGAATTGGCTCGCCAAACCAAAGCGGTACCTGAGCCTTCACGTATAGGCCAGCAAGAATCAAAAACTGTACAGCAATCGCTGCAACTAAGGCGAAGACCCCCCTCTTCATCGTGCTTCCTCCCTGCCCTGATGGAACTTCCAATACTTGGCCGCCCCCAACAAAAGGCCGGCGAACAGGATGAAAATCAGAGCTGCCCCCAGGTAATCTCCAATAAGGTCGATATAACGTAACAAGGCGGTGAGCAGTATCGCCACCACTCCAATGAAGAAATAATGTGAAATACCATCGTGAACCCCGCGATATATCAGCCAAATACCACTGCCAATCAAGGCAAAGTTGGCAGCCACCTGCAGGTAAATTGCCAGATCTATATTATCAATGGTAGTTACCAAAGCCAGGACTCCAGCAAACAAAACAAGGAGGGCACTACTGGATAACAACCTTCGCGTAGGCATCGCCAATACCACGGTTACTGCAGCCATGGCTGCAACCACCAGCCACATGGACCACAAATGATCCCAATTCGCTTCAATCAAGGACTCCCAGGGAGATTCAAAGCTGAAAACCAATAAGGTGATCAACGCAAAACGCAAGCACCAAATGGAGATTACCGCCGAATAATCCCGAGCTACGGAGGATTGCTTCAAGGCCAGCCAATGACTGAATACATACAGCATTACAAACAAAGCAATTGCCACCGGTAAGCTCTCAGCCTGCAGAGCCAGCTTAAAGCCCTGCTCTTGTATGCGCCAGATCTCCGCCAGTGAGTATTCAATCCAAAGGCCAATGCTTCCCAGTATCACCAGCAGCAATAAAACACTCGCCCGTCCACGTAGCAGAACAAAAAGGGAAACAAGAATGAATAACGGAAATAGTGCTGGGTAATATCCCATCACTACCTGCAGGTAGAACCAAATTAGCGCAAGGATATTGGCTTGTAGCGCTATCCAGGGGCTCCTTGTAATCAGGGCAAATGGGATACAGCCAAGCGCCCACCACAAGAGCCCATCGGGCATATGCTCACCTAAGTGATAAATCTGGGCGATAAGAATTATCGAGGCACCAAAAAAGAAGTTCCCCAATAGGAAAAGCCCCTCGCCTGCACGGGGGTTGCGCTTGAAATATACATGCAATGCAGCACACTGGGTCGCGACAGTGAGGGCGATCAAACCTCCCATTCTCAATGCGCGGGGAATCTCATCCCAGTTGGCGCCTATCAAAGTGATTAATGCCAGGGCAATAAACAAGTAGCCAAGGCCCACCAATACGTTATACCCAAGGGAACGCTGGCGCGCCTTGTGGTAGTCCACCTCGTAGCGAGCACAGATCAACTCGGCCTGCGCCTCACTGATCAATCCATCATCTACCCACTCCCCAGTCTCTTGTGCCAGGTCGTGCTTTAACAATCGAATCAGTCGCATACCACTATCCTGCGGAAAAGTATCCATCCCGGTGCGATCTACTACTCGCACCCTGAGTCAGCACTGAGTATCCCTAAAGTCGCCCTTACCCTCAATGAACAGCCGCAGATAGTCAAAGGCTATCTGCGGCATTTAAATTGTTAATTTCTATTAAAGTTGACCAACCCATAGCATTTAAACCATCAAAGAACACAGACAAACAACGGAATTTCAAAAGGAGCTATCCATGTCCCGTTACATCGAATCCCAACTCAAGCCGTTCAACGCCAAGGCCTATCAAAACGGTGAGTTTCACGACGTCAGCGATTCCGATGTCAAAGGCAAGTGGGCTGTATTCTTTTTCTATCCTGCCGACTTCACCTTTGTCTGCCCCACTGAGCTAGGCGACCTGGCCGACAACTATGAAGAGTTCAAGAAACTGGGTGTTGAGATTTACTCCGTATCCACCGATACCCACTTTACCCATAAAGCGTGGCACGACTCTTCCGATACCATCGGAAAAATCCAATACCCGATGATCGGCGATCCCACCGGCACCATTACCCGTAACTTCGGCGTGATGATCGAAGAGGAAGGTATCGCTGACCGAGGCACCTTTGTGATCGACCCAGAAGGGCGTGTCCAGATCGTTGAGATCACCGCAGGCGGTATTGGGCGTGACGCCAGCGAGCTGCTGCGCAAAATTAAAGCTGCTCAGTACATCGCAGCACACCCAGGCGAAGTATGTCCAGCTAAATGGAAGGAAGGTGAAGAAACCCTAGCACCATCTCTCGACCTAGTAGGAAAGATCTAAGATTTCCCAAACCCTCACAGGATTGGAACTGGCTTTGCCCACCATTTGGTGGGCATTGTCATTAACTGAATCTAATCTTTGCTGGAAGTTTGAGAATCAAGGAAGAAGCAAATTTCTAACGTTCTCAAACAGCCTGGCATCAGGAGTACCCTTAAATGCAACCAACACTAATCTTCAGCTTGCCTTGCTCTTAATGATGCGATCACAGCTTATAAGCAACTCTATTACTTGTAACGATTCTTCCAGAGGAGCTTGCGGACATTCTGTTAAACCCGCAGCAATACACCGTTGTACAGCGGCAGCCTCATAATATAGCCCTTCTGAACTCGGGAAGTTAAACTCGCCTTCAATAGATGGTAAGGGGAACTCCAGCTTTATAATAGTGTTTTCTGGCTTCCGACGACTCCCACCATATTTGACTACTGTAACACGTGTAGGACTATGGGCAGGAGAGTGCACTCGAATCCGTCCTTTCGAACCATAAATATCCATCTCTTCAGCTCCTTCATATAAAATACTCCAGGTCGCAATTGCCGTTAAGGTTTTTCCAAAGTAGGCATGTAATACTCCAGCACCAACTTGGCCAAAACCATAACAGTCAATAACCCCCGCACACTCACTATTCTTAATATGATCTCCACATATCATTAGAGCTTGATGGACTGGATAAACACCTGCATCAAAAATACCACCAGACTTCCAGGTCGGCGAATCTAAACCTTCATCACGCTTCAAATCAAAGCTTAAATCTGCTCGGACTTGTTCCACCTCCCCAAGGTCGCCACTCTTAATTAAATTTCTACAATATTCCATTACGGGAAAGAAGCGCATCCACATGGCCTCAATGCAAAAAAGTCCTTTTCTTTTTGCAAGGCTCTTAATCATAGAGACTTCACCCGCCGAAAGAGCTATAGGTTTTTCTATTAACAAATGTTTCCCAGCATTCAGAGCTAATTTTGCATGATCCGCATGAAATTCAGTGATAGTGGCTATATAGACAATATCTACCAGGGGATCATTTACTAATTCTGTATAGTTGCCATAGAATTTCTCGACCCCATGAGATGATGCAAATGCCCTTGCACGATCAATATTGCGTGCTGATACTGCGTAAATTTCTGCTGACTCCAGATAATTAAGCACCAAGGCAAAATCATTGGCAATCTTGCCACACCCAATAAAACCCCAACGGAATTTACGATCTACTCCTAAGGGAAGATTATCCAATGGAGTAACAACATATCCAGAATCAGACTCATAGGGATTCATAAAACAATTTCCTTGAAATCATGATCCAAATACCTACAACATTCTCACCTTACTGTGAGTACAATGAACGAATTTAAACAAAACCACATAGATTATAAGTAATCTGTCACAGAAACGTATAAAGAAAATAAATAATATAAATTACCGACTATAAAGCCAATCTCAAACACATCATTGATGACCGGCTATTCTTCTGCCAAGTGAAGCTAAAAACACACTATAAATCATATAAATAATTTCCGGTTGATTTATATACATCAAGACAATATACAACAGCAACACAGCTTAGGGCCCAAAAATGAAAACAATGGAGAAATATCTATGTACCAATTAATAATTGCCAACAAGAACTATTCTTCTTGGTCCCTAAGGGTTTGGCTTCTTATGCAACAAATAAAAATACCATTTAGTGAGAGGCTAATTACTTTTGAACAAGGTAATAGCCGGGAAAAATTTAGCAGAATCTCTCCCACGGGATTACTACCATGCCTTATAGATGAAGACACCCTGATTTGGGACTCGCTAGCGATTGTGGAATACTTGGCTGAAGCCTTTCCAGAAATATGGCCAACAAACAAACTTGTAAGAGCCTGGGCCCGCAGTGCGACCTGTGAGATGCATTCAAGCTTGCAATTTTTTAATAGTAAATCTCTTAGTTGTGCGACACAAGTAGAATTAAAACACTTACCTGAGAAATCTAGAGAGGATATCATTAGAGTTGATAGACTATGGCAAGAGGGCCTAAAAAGTTTGGCGGCCCCTTCCTGGCAGGCGAAAATTTTACTGCTGTAGATGCCTTTTTCTCTCCTGTGGCAATTAAAATAAATAACTACAACTTGCCTATCGCTGATATATCTCAGCACTACGTCAATAGAATCTTAGAATTACCTCACTTAAGGCAGTGGATTAAGGAGGCTCTGAACGAACCGTGGCGAGTATTTGAGTATGAAGAACTTGAGAAGAAAGTTGGAATCATCATCAAAGACCTACGATCTTAGATTCAGTGTGAGTTAACAAAATTTAAAAAATATAATAGCAACTGCCTTCTGTAGACTAAATAAATAAATCTTTACGAAGCATGCCCCACATAACTTTTAATTATTTGTGCGATTTATTTTTTTCTATACACGCCATAAGTATACAACATACCACTCCCAATGTGAGAAATACCGGGACAACGTTAATAGCTATACTTATACCGTAATGGTCGTTCAGCCAACCCACCATAGCATGTGCAAAAATCAGAAATACACCTCCCAATCCCAATGAAAACGAAACAGTAAATGGAGGGTTTCTTGAGCTTTGAGCCAACCACTCCATCAGGTAGGGGAACAAGTATGATAACGTTAAACCGCAAACCGGCAGCCATAAAGGACTAAGCCAATAACCAAGAAAAAATGCCACAGCTGTGCCAACAAATGAAACAATTAGCCAAAATAATGCGCTCCCCGGAGAAGTACGAAAGTGAAGAAGATTCTTCCAATGCACAGCAAACCAAAAAAATTGATAATAATATATCTGCATCAGCAGCCCAGGCACCCCCTCTATCCTCTAGAAAAAGCACCAGTCGGCTAGCGAGGATGTGCTCTGCTCCATTATATGCAGAAACTATCAATCCACCGCCGATAGCAATCCACCATTCTTTAGGCTCATGCTCGCGCCTTGTCTCCACTCGATAGGCACCTGGGTTTATCTCTCCACCTCCTATTCGCCGCTCCCCCTTCCTTTTAAGTAGACCGCCCAGGATAAGAAGCAGAATGACTACTGAAATCCCTCCAAATAAATAGAATCCACCCTCCCACCCAAAGTGGAACTTGTACATTAATCCAGGCAATAGGGGGATAAGACGGAAGCGACTCCATATGTACTATGCAATCCACAATAACCTTGCCGGGTAAGATTTTCAGGCACAAAAAGTGGAATCGCCACATTGATCAGTACCATACTACCGCCGGCACCCAAACCAAAAAGGAAACTTCCCAATATAAGCACCGCAAATGAGTGTATATATTCAGAGATACCTGACAGAAACGAGCCCACCCCCATAAACATCACGAATAGCGCCAGACCGGAGATCACTCTCACTTTTTTCACCCATAATGCCCCAGATAAAGTCATAAGTAAGGCAGAAAAAGTAGACAGAAAGAAAAAAGTAGATCCCTTCGTTGGTGAAATAGAAAAAAATCCAAAATTCTCGGGTAAATTGGAGCTTTATATACCTCTATAAAGCCCAGTAGAAATAGAGCCCCATAGCAAGACAGCAACCCAAACCAGTAGATACCGCGACTCACGCAGCCCTTCTTTTAATATATTGGTCACATTCAGTAATCATTCGGATCGCCTGGATGGAGTTATCTAGAGGAAGTTGTGGGCTCTCAATCAGTTTACCCTCCAGACAGGCTTGAACAGCTCGGGCCTCGTAATACAGGCCTTCCGAGTTGGGGTAATAAAATTTACCTCTAATTCTTGGTAATGGAAATTCAAATAATCTATTATCGTTACTAGTCCTTCGATCACCTTTGGTTCTAGTCACTGAGACTTTTGTCGGGCAATGCGCCGGAGGGTATACTTTTACTCTCCCTTCAGTACCATAGATTTCCAGTTCTTCCGCACCCTCTACCAAGTGGCTCCATGACAGCACCGCCGTTGCCCCAGAATTAAAGTGCGCATAAATTAATCCAGCACTATCCTCTCTGTATCCATAATCGTCAATCATTCCTGAGAATTCTAAATCTGATGTACCCCTACCCAATACCATCAGCGCGGCATGAACGGGATAAACGCCAGCATCCATACCAGCCCCGACTTGCCACTTTGGAGATTGGAGCCCTTCATCTTGAAGCAAATCAAAACTCAAATCTGAACGAAGCTGACATACCTTACCAATATCTCCATTGCTTATAACATTTCTACAATACTCGATAGCTGGAAAAATCTCATCCACATGCCTTCCATGCAAAATAATCCCTTTCTATTGGCGAGCTCTTTTATCTTTATAGCATCTTCGACGCTAAGCGCTAACGGCTTCTCAATAAGAACCGGCTTCCCTGCCATTAGGGCTAACTCAGCGTGCTGTCGATGTAACTCGGGAATAGTTGCAATATATACAATGTCGATGTCTGGATCAGTAACTAACTCTAGATAACTTCCATATACTCGACATGCTCCATGTTTATTCGCAAAATCTTTTGCTCGATTCAAGTCCCTTGCCGCCACAGCATGAATTTCAGCAGACTCCATATAATTGATCACTATCGCAAAGTCATTGGCAATCCTTCCACAACCAATAAATCCCCAACGAAGTTTTTGGGCCGCAAACTTCTCCCGATTGTAAACGCTGGCAATTTCTACACCCTCAATCAGGCCTTCTTCGTCCTCTATCGTATCAGGATCCAATAATAACTCTGGGTGGTGGAAAAGCTTCTCCTGCAGATTATTCCAAGCATTTTCCAGATGTTTGCTCTTTATCTTGTTAACCCATATGCACCTTCCAAGGGGTGCTGGTAGAGGCGCTCGTAACGTACCTGAGCGATGGATCGAGATCTGTGTTATCGCAGTTTTGTAAACGTCCAGGCTAAGCCCTTTCACACTAGCTGCAAGCCCCAACTTCACGTAAATACCAAACAGCAACTCAACTTCTGCCTTGGATATCAGCCCCATCTGCTCAGCTACCAGTGAAGTAAACAGGCAATCAATGCCTACAGCTTCGCCATGCATCAACCTAAAGGCCTCATCACGCTCCAACCATCGGGATAAAGTATGGCCAAAGTCCATCGGCCTTGATAAATTTTCTTCCTTCAAGTCCCCTGCGATACTGTCAAGCATGGCGTCGATGCAATTTATCAGCAGGTTATAGGATATATCACCGGGTAGGCCATCAGGATCTAAAAATTTGTTTTTCAATAGAGATGCACCCTGCTCTGAAAGAATATCGAGTACATCTTTATTAAAAACTACACCCACTTTGATCATCTCACCAATTGCACTTTTCAGCACTCGCTGTGGATTAGTTTTTAAGAAGGTAGGATCAATTATGGTATGCAAGGGACTGTGAAATGCACCAATCCCATTTTTGATATTGTGGTTTACGCTAACCTTAATGCCGATAGATGAATCAATCATTCCCATTAGGGTAGTTGGGATACGTATCCAAGGTGTATTACGTCTCCATATCGCACTAACAAACCCAATCGTGTCAGTTACCGCTCCCCCCATCGCTACGATTGGCTCCCTGTAACGCAGAGGGTTTACCTTCCATATTTCATCGATCATCTTTAAAAGACTATCAATATTTTTTGACTGTTCACCGCCTTTCATTACGATTGGAATAAATTTAACCCCAACGGATTTTTCCCATTCATTGACATCTCTTGCATACAACTCCCATACCTTGTCATCAACACAGCAAATAATTCTGTTCTTTGGTGGCCTTAGGAGTTCAATGAGAAACTGGTTGCCGGGATCAAACAGTCCTTGATGGTACCAAATTCTCTGGTTGGTCGGAGCCTGACATACAGTGTCTGAAACTTGAACGATAGAGTGATGGTTTTTGTCTGCTCGCACTTGCGCCTTAATACTGGGCTCAATCACCGCGGCTAACTCAAGAACACTACATGCATGCTGTAATCGCGGTAAGCTCTGGTATTTCTCATCATCGTCACCCAGAATAGATTCAATAAAAAGCCGCTTCAGGTCACGATAATCCTGTTCAAACAGGTAGCAATACCACATCGCCCCCTTTTCTTTTCTTGTAAGCTCAAGAGCGCGATCAAGCTTGTCAGGCATAGCTTGCCGAATAAATATGGGTCTGCCTCCAAGCCCCTTTCGCATCACTATACAGTTTTCTACGCCTTCACAACGGGTAGCCAGAAAGGAAAAACTAACGCCCAAGTTGGTTTTCAGGGTAAAAGAAAGCTTCTTGAAATCCTCTATATCGCCAAATCGCTTTTGTGATGTTTCATCTCGGTTTACCACTACATCAACAATATTGTGAGGAGCGAGATTCCACTTTGCTGTACAGAGCTCAAGTTCATGGCAGCATTGGTTTAGCAACATTCCTTCGGCATTTTGCCTGAAGACGCTTTCTAAATTGGCCTCGGGATGCGGGTTGTGGTGAATAAATCCAACACTTCTAGACTTCAGCTTCCATTTCGCATTAACTCTCTCAGCTTCATTGACGTAGCTGGCGATATGCTTTTGATAACCAACTACAACATTGACATGCTTCTCATCGGCAATCCTCTCCATTTCACGCAATTTTTCCAGGGAGTCAGCACCAGGCTTTTCCAAGTAAATATTCCTATACCCTTTGGCTATTACAAATTCAAAAATCTCTTTCGTTGACTGGGTTCTTACCGAGATCACAGCCAAGTTTTTATAGGAATGATTTACCTTAGATAATTGATCTAATGAAGAATAGATTTTAAAGTCACCAAATTGGGCCCTGAGTCTTGCCATCTCCTCTTGAAATGCCATTCCTTTATCGGAAGATGCGACATTACCTGATAGCCAGTACTCTTCAACAACGGCATCTACCACTACATTTGGCATTTTCATCAGCTGCAAAAGATGCAGCCACCCGATTGACTCTCCAGGCAGACCAACTCCAATTACTGTGACATGCACCACACTCGGACTCATAGCGGCAACATTCAACCTCTTGTCAGTCCAAAGCCACCCAGATCCACAGAAATCCGGCTTGCTCCTTTAATTCATTGCTAGCGTCTTTCCATTTAGAACCCAAGCCTTTTTTGCCCCTTGGGCTTAAAAAGCAATGACCACTTTAGCGATCTAACACTTCCCTATTCCGGAAGTGTCAAGCGGGCATCAATAAAACTACTTCTGACAGTTTTGGCTTAACAGAAGTATTCCGAAATCCTTAACTCTGGCCCAGACCAATCAGCTCCATATTAATGATTGAAAAAAACTATCACAGATATTTACATTAATAATTTTTATTAAAATATATAGATCGATAGTATAAATCCCGTTCCAAAGACAACGACTGACAAGACAGTGATGAGTAAGGAGTTATCCATGTCACGTTACATCGAATCCCAACTAAAGCCCTTTGACGCCAAGGCTTACCTGAACGGCGACTTCTTGGATATCAGCGACGCCGATGTTAAGGGCAAGTGGGCGGTGTTCTTCTTCTATCCCGCAGACTTCACCTTTGTGTGCCCCACCGAACTGGGCGATCTGGCGGATAACTACGAAGAGTTCAAGAAACTGGGAGTGGAGATCTACTCCGTATCCACCGATACCCATTTCACTCACAAGGCCTGGCACGACGCTTCCGACACTATCGGCAAGATTCAATACCCCATGATTGGCGACCCCACAGGCACCATCACTCGTAACTTTGGAGTGATGATCGAAGAGGAAGGTATCGCTGACCGCGGCACCTTTGTGATCGACCCCGAAGGCCGTATCCAGATTGTCGAGATAACTGCCGGAGGAATTGGCCGCGACGCCAGCGAGCTATTGCGCAAGATCAAAGCAGCACAGTACATCGCCGCTCATCCCGGGGAGGTCTGCCCAGCTAAGTGGAAGGAAGGTGAAGAGACCTTAGCACCCTCCCTCGATCTGGTAGGAAAAATTTAAACCAAATACCTCTGACCCGGCCCACCAACCGGTGGGCCACAACCAATCTGAACTAGTTAGAGAAAGGACACACCGATGTTGGACGCAAACCTGAAAAAACAACTGGACACTTACCTGCAGAATATCGTCAAGCCGATCGAGATTCGTGTGTCCACTGATAACAGCGAAAAATCAAAAGAACTGGAAACCCTGGTAGATGAAATCTCAGGGCTCTCTAGCAAGATTACCGCACAACAGGGCCAGGCCAGGCGCACACCAAGCATGGCTATCGCCCCTGCTGGAGAGGAACCCCGTGTAAGCTTTGCCGGCATTCCCCTAGGCCACGAATTTACATCATTGGTTTTGGCGCTACTACAAGCTGGTGGCCACCCCTCCAAGGTGGATCCCGAGCTGTTGGAGCAAGTGCGTAACTTGGAAGGTGAATTTCACTTTGAAACTTACATTTCCCTCTCATGCCAGAACTGCCCGGATGTTGTTCAGACACTGAACCTGATGGCCACCCTTAATCCGAACATCACCCACGAGATGATCGATGGTGGGCTGTTCCAGAAGGAAGTTGAGCAACGCAATATCATGGCCGTACCTGCGGTCTACCTAAACGGCGAACATTTCGGCCAGGGTAGAATGTCCCTTGAAGAAATTGTCGGCAAACTGGATACCGGCTCCGCAGAACGTAAAGCTGGAGAATTGAATGAAAAAGCCCCCTACGACCTTCTAGTAGTTGGCGGCGGGCCGGCGGGCGCAGCGGCAGCCATCTACGCCGCACGTAAAGGCATTCGTACCGGACTGGTAGCCGAACGCTTTGGCGGCCAGGTGATGGACACTGTTGGTATTGAGAACTTTATCTCCGTACCTTACACCGAGGGCCCCAAGCTCGCAGCCAGCCTGGAGCAGCACGTTAAAGAATATGGTGTAGATATTATTACCGACCAGCGCGCAGCAAATTTACAGCGCAACGAGCTGGTAAACATTGAACTACAAAGTGGCGCCACCCTATCCAGCCGCTCAGTAATACTGGCCACGGGTGCACGCTGGAGAGAGCTGGGCGTTCCTGGAGAAGCAGAATACCGCACCAAGGGCGTAGCCTACTGCCCCCACTGCGATGGCCCATTCTTTAAAGGCAAGCGCGTAGCGGTTATTGGCGGCGGCAACTCCGGTATCGAAGCAGCCATCGATCTTGCCGGCATCGTTGAACACGTCACCGTACTAGAATTTGCCGATAAACTGCGTGCAGATGAAGTATTGGTGCGCAAAGCACAGCTGATGGACAACATCGATATTATTGTCAATGCACAAACCACGGAAGTATTGGGCGATGGCAACAGGGTCAACGGCCTTGCCTACACTGACCGAGAGTCAGGCGAGAGCAAAAAGCTCGATCTGGCCGGCGTCTTTGTGCAGATTGGCCTGGTACCCAACACGGAATTCCTTAAGGAAACCGATATAGAGATGAACCGTATGGGTGAGATTGTGATCGACGAGCGCGGAGCAACCTCTATCCCCGGCGTTTACGCCGCTGGTGATGCCACTACCGTACCCTACAAGCAGATTGTAATTTCAATGGGTGCAGGGGCTACAGCCGCACTGAGCGCTTTTGATTACTTAATTCGATCTTCAGTTGAGTAATGATAATAATTAATAGGGCCAGCAAAAAGCTGGCCCCTAATCAGTAAAAAAGCAATATGCACAGGCCAAAAATTGACTGAATAACTTACAAGCCCTTCAAGCAATCAGGGCTTGAGGAATCAGCTGTATTATTTTCCCAGGTATTCAGCTGATTGGTACAGAAAGCATTTTCTGTGACATCAATTAAGTCGAACATGCCACTCCCCAGCGCCGTGTTATTCTTGATTGTATTTCCTACTGCATTTGTCTCAATAGCAATCCCCAACTCAACACTATCTATAACATAATTATTATTGATTAAATTCCCGGTTACGACATTATCCACATCAATACCATCCTCTCCATTCTCCCTGATAACATTTCCTGACATTGTGTTGAAGCCAGTCTCTATATCAATACCGTCATCTAAATTAAAACTGATAAAGTTATTGGTTACCGTGGTATTTTCTGCATTTATCAATAATCCATTGACACCACTATTAACTATTTCATTTAGCGTCACCAGTGAATTTTGACCACGAACAGCTATACCATCTATGCCATTGTCATCTATAAAATTACTGCTAATAGTTGTGTACTCTCCCCCTTCAGTGATTGCCACTCCTGTACTTGAAGATCCTGGCCCTGAACCGATTATTTCACTTCCAGAGATGAAATTAAAATCACTTATTACCTCAACCCCATCCGATGTTGAGTTACTAATCTTTGTATTCAAAATAGAATGCGAACCAACCCCTTCTAAAATGATTCCTGTAGGGCAAGCGTCAACTGCACCGCCAGCTACAAATGAAGAGAGACCTTCTACCAATACCCCAGCGATTCCAGCACCTAGAGAATTATCGCAAGTTATCTTGCCTTCACCGAGCATCCTTAAATACCCAGAAGGCCCAACGATAGTAAGCGCATATGGGCTATCAACTGTTAGAGGACAATGCAACTCCTCTGTCAGAAATGTCGGTGTAAGTATTCTATCACCGCATTCAACCGCAAACGCTTGGTGTGGCACAAGAAACCCACACGCCATAAGAGAAGAAAATATAGGACCCGCTGCCAGATTTAAACTCTTCAGATTCATAGTTAATTCCCTGTATAGATAAGGCATTCAGCGCCAAAGAAAATCCGTCTGTAACCCCATAGGGGGTTCTAGCAGCGTAGATTGAAAACACCTGGAAGATTATTACCTACATATATTTTTTATTCTGAATTCGAGTGTTTTTATTCTGCTTCTACATGTATGACCTGTATGTTTGACATGCCCTGAAACCCGCCCAATAAAAAAGCGTCAAATCAGAATAAATACAAGAAGATCACCCTAAATTTATAACGTCACAAAAAACATCATTACGCAGCAAAATACGAATTGAAGACTTCACTTTATAAGGAGCATCTTATGACAGCCAAAACTTCACCGCTCATAAAATAGGTATGATCTCAATGGTGAAGGAATAACATATAAAATCGAATCTGGACCATGCGGAATGATAGTAAAACATAAAGCACATCGTTTAAACAATTAAATCCGTTCAATTAGACTTCTTAATCTAGACCAACAACCCTTAGAGAATTTCACCATACTGGTCAATCAAAACATCAGATCACAGTTAAAGCGAGAACGGGCCCCTATAAAACCTATCTCTATTTACTTCAGCCAGAAACGCCAGCAAACTCATTTCAAGCGAATAAATCTATATTTTTGTTTTCCATTACCCCAGTAAGTGAGGCTCATACCCGGATATAGATATTTCGGCACATATATCTAAATTAACCATAGACGGCAGAACTTTTCCCTTCCTCCTTACCCTCTCCAATTGATTGATGACAGATAACGGTGTCGCGATATGCCTAAAAGTGAAGTTGATCCTCACTATCATCTCTAGAAAACGGACAGAAAAACTGAAAATTAATCTATCAAAGGGAACCCTCACCCTAGCTGAGGGTCAGTTCAATTAGTGTAAGTGAACGAGTTCATAAATTTATCCAAGAATTTTTTTCTACAAATCTATGAAACAGTAAAAAAGATTCCAAGGCAAAGAAAAGCCAACTTGCTTCACAGTTTATGCTAAGAAATTATTTTTAAAATGCCAAACAGGCCGAATTAACCCCTTTTAACGGAGCCGCTCAAACAGCAAGATTTTCTTGCTAACAGTTCAACCATAACCGTGAATAATTTTATTCATCTAAGAAAAACGGGCCTAAGAAAGATATAGAAACCTGGAGTAATTTCATGCTACTAAGAACTAAATGTGCCATTGCAACAATGCTACTAATGCCTTTCAGTATGCAGGTTCAAGCTCATGGCTGGTCTGAATACCCAAAGGCCAGGCAAAAAATTTGCTATGACCAGGGAAACATCTGGTCTGGAACACCACCTAACCCCGCTTGCGCACTGGCAAAAACTATTTCTGGATCTTATCCTTTCCAGCAGCACAATGAATTTTCTATCAACATCCCTGACTACAATAATTTTACAGCCGTAAAAAATGCCATTCCTGATGGGACTCTATGTTATGCCAATGACCCCCAGAAAAAGGGCATGGGTGCAGCAACTGAAGCCTGGACCCGGGTTGAAGTCAGTGCGGGAACCTTCGAGTACGTATTTCACGCAACAGCACCACACAACCCATCTTTCTGGCAATTTTTCCTAACAAAACCAAACGCTGATCTTTCGCAACCCCTTGCATGGGATGACCTGGAGCTTATCCAGGAGGTGGGAAATGTGCCTGTTGTGAATAGTCAATATCGCATGAATGTTACTATTCCAGAAGATAGAGTGGGTAATGCAATTTTATTTGTACGCTGGCAGCGAGAAGATGCAGCGGGTGAAGGCTTCTACAACTGTAGTGATATCACCATTGTAAATGGTGATGTTGAGCCGCCTACCGAACCTGATCCCGGTACTACGGAGCCATACCTCATCCAGGGTAACACCTTTATTCCAGAAGACATTAATATCGATTCGGTAGATGTAGGTGACACCGTCAATTACAAGGTATTCAATAAAAATGGTGAGGAACATTCATCATTTTCACTGGCAATTACCGAAGACAATAAAAATGATTGGGATAGACTGCTCGCCTCTCAGGTTACCGGCTGGTATCAATCAAATCACAATGGAAATGTCTTTATCGGCCGCTGGCATGAGGAGATGAACCACTACATGTATTTCCAGGGTGATTTACATGGAAACTATTTCAACTCCAAAGATTCTCGCGCTTCCGGCGAGTTCACTATCACGAGTAATGGAAGCGAGTTAATAGCCGCTATCACGCCCAAGGTTTTAAAACCTCTCGACATAGCAAAGGTGGAGCACGGAGATTTACTGGTACTCTCACCGGGAGAAAGCACAGGAGATATCACTGATACCGCGTGGTCACAAGTAAGTGGAAGCCCTGTTGAAACAGCGACCGGACCTAGTGGTGCACTGGTAATTGATACGTCAAGCTTAACCAATGAACATCATGAGTTGAGCTTCAAATTAACGGTAAGCAGTAACTCTACTACGGATGACGAGGTCTACTCCTTTGTAGTTGAACCATCATCTCCTACTGATCCTACTGATCCTACTGATCCTACTGATCCTACTGATCCCAATATTCAAGCTTGGGATAGCAACCAAATCTACACCGCAGGTGATCAGGTAAGCCACAATGGCCAAACATGGACTGCTGGATGGTGGACCAGGGGTGAAGAACCTGGCACAACCGGGCAATGGGGAGTGTGGCGCTAAGCCACCCAACAAGTAACTTTTACTTTATTAACCTAGGGGGCTTGTGACAATTGACACAAGCCCCCTTAACCCTTTCTAAGTTGCAACTTAGTAACGGTATTGGAAATTTCTAGGCGCTCCCACTCCTAAAAATCTCTAGAAAAGTAGCCAAAATACAGCCAGATCAGTTTTTTCTAGATGCCCTGCCCTAGCTGATTGAAGATCAAACACCTGAGATTAACTCATTAACAATATCCATATACTCATCGATATACTTAGAGATACTTTCCTTACTTATCAAAGGTTCACAATAACCAAAAATAAAAACCGAGTTTCGGTAGGTCGTATAATTGACTACCATTAGCGGATTTATGCCATTAGTTAATGTAATCATTGGCTTCTGTATTTCAAAATATCGTATTTCATCTGCTAAAAAGCGCATATTCCCCACGTTTGAAACAATTATACCTGCCGGGAAAGAGCTTTGTTGCGCTGTAACTTCAGCAGCCATACGGGTTATGTCTTCCATGTTGTAATCAGAACTTAGGTTTTTTGTCATCGGTCTCTGCTTGAGTAGCACAGCGTCAATCTGCTCATTCAAACTTCCGGCAACATCGATAATATCAGCTGAGACAACATTGGGAGGAAGAGCCAAACTGGTAGTTTCTGAAAATGAGCCGATATGATCGAAAGGTATATTAGGACTGCACAATCCTCGTGCATCCATAGCCAGAATAACTTCTGTTAATTTTTTGTAACCAGGTATAGCTCTTGCAGCAATTGATGCTATGGCGCAGTAAACCGCAGTAAGTTTTACCTTGTTTTTTTAGCCAGCTGGGCCAACAAATCAATCTTTTCCGGCGGCATGAGATATGAGATGGCACAGGCCTTGCGTTCAGAGGGAGCGGCTTCTTTCTCTACTGCCCAGCTAAAATCTCCTTTGCTTTTATGTTCAAGCTCTTCCTCTCCAAAATATCCAGAAGCTTCCAATTGGCTCGCTATGCTTTCCTGTAGGGGCAGAGATTCAACTTGTTCAAGGTTTGTGTTAGAGCGAAGAAATCTATCTAAATCTGAGAACAGTGTCATTATTGACCTGCCATCGAGTACTGCATGAATATTGATCATAGAGACCCACTCGACCAGTCCCTCTTTATTAAGGTACAACCTCAAACTGTATACATATTTTTCACTATCCAGACAGTTCAGCGCATGGGTCTTAAACGCTTCTTCAAGGTTTAAGTCGCTCTTTATGTGGCATATCTCCAGAGGGATATCCCTAAAGTCAACATCACAAATCCAGCGCAGTCGCCCCCCTTTTCACACGAGCACGTAGAAGTGGATGGCGTTTATGAAGGTAAGCCAATCCCTCACGTAGAGGGCCTACCTTTAAGGGTTCGCAAACCCTTATAAAAGACACAAACTGCAAACCGCCGTGAGACAGCCTGGTCATCTCGACAAATAGTGCTTCTTGGGGGCCAAGCTCCCTCGAGAATGGCTCTAAGCTCATAAAAAACACGCCAAGTATTAAGAATACTGATATACCGTTGCTCTAGACAGTCACCCGCTTAATCATCTACTCACTGTTATTCAGAATAATTCCATATAAAGGCCGAAACCAGTTCTAGATCGTCAAGATCTCCTCAGACAGAGTGCAATTTAGATGGCGCAATTTACGCTAGCACTCATACTTAGTATCGAATTACTTGTTCAATTGTTGGGAGGATTTTATGCCTAAACTCTTATTTCCAGTGGCTTTGGCGATATTTCTTGGCCTCACTGGTGCCACCAGTGTAATTGCGCAATCCGATAACCTTCAAGAAAATAAGAAAATTGCGCTAAAAGCTATTGACTTTTGGAAAAGTGACTCAAAAATTGATCCATCAACAATATTCGCACCTAACTATGTGAATAATCTTGACTCTGCAGTTAGCCCAGATCTTGGAAAGCAAAAGCGTAATCTAAAGGAATTTGAAGCTGAAGTTACAAAGTTTCGTGCCGCATTTAAGGACTTGAAAGTACTCAATAGTATGCAGGTAGCTGAGGGAAATATGGTTGCCACTCATGTTACGGTTAGCGCCAAGCATGTTGGGTCTTTTATGGGAGAAACACCAACAAATAAAACTATCACCTGGGACTGCGTGGAGTTTGTCAAGATAGAAAACGGAAAAATTGTTGAAACCTGGGTCACTTGGGATAAATATGACTTTTTGAAACAAATTGGTATCTTAAAATGATGTCCATTCAGTCTATCAATATTATGTGATCACTCATCGAGCCCTGGTAATCCTACGCCAGGGCCTTCCATTTATAAAAACTACTTTAAAAATTATTCTATAAAAATATTACTGTTACAGAAATAACGAACCAATAACTCGCGCACACTACCAAGGCTTCCTCTGGTAGCTTTCAACTAACCTCAGATCACTGACCTATCACACTAATTAACTATCATTGAATCTATTCGTGACCCCGCCCACAAATATAATCAAACTTAAACCACCACCAATAATTACATATGTAATTAATTGACATTAAAAATCTTAATTTTACAGTGTGAGGCAAATAATCTAGAAGGAGCTTTTATAAACAGAACAATTAATCGAGATGTCACATACAGGATTTATAAAGATCAGGCCTCTTAACTTTTCACGGAATGGAGAGTATCAATGTTTAAAAAACTTCTAGCACTCGCACTTTGTTCAGTTTTTTCTGGTCCAATTCTGGCAAAAACATTGCTCATTGATGGGCAGCAAATTGAAATTGGAGAAATCGCTGTTAACGGTACCGGCTGTCCCGTAGGATCTGTAACAGCCACGGCGACAGATAACAACGAAAATATCGCTATTCTATTTAGTAAGTACAGCGCGGTTACAAACTCTGTAACCCCAATTGCCAGCTCTGACTGTAACTTGGCGGTGCCTTTGAGCGTGGAACCTGGATTTTCAGTAGGAATACTGGATATTGATTGGCGAGGCACGGTATTTTCTGCCGATGGGTCACATATCAACTTCCACCGAGAGTACTTTTTCTCTGGCAGCCAAGGTCCAAGCCATGACAATAACTGGAATAGCTCTGGGTTTGAGAACTTTGTCCTCAATGATCGCCCACCATTTGCCTACTATTCCGGGTGCGATGGGGAGGCCCTTATTGCGAGAGCAGATACCGTTGCAACAGTAATCGGCGCTGACAGTTTATTTTCTTTACGCTCTGCCGATGTTGGAGCACAGTTGCTTTTGAATATACAAATTGTTCCTTGCGATGAGTAATTAAGGACAACTGTTGTCACTCCCCACCCTTTGTAAGGTGGGGAGTACAAAAAATTTTAATAATAAAAACGGCCTCTTTAACCAGCTTGGCAATATTAATATCAGCAATTAATTAAAGATTAATCATTCAGACATACGGAGTGACTCACCTCAGCAAAGCCAGAAAGATAGGTAATCGCTATACACTTTTTCCCTCCAATAGAGGCTCAACCATCCCGGCTATGCAAACCTGAATTTATGTAAGCGGCTTCACCCTAAATTTCGGTCACTTTTAATCATTGAATAGCAGGCTGCCTGCCCGGCTCTAATCATGCTCCGCCCGCTCCAATCCCCAAGACACCAAAAACTACCACCTTTGCCCACTTGATTTGCAAATGCGAATCATTACCATATGAGAAAAGTTCACTTCTGGGAAATCAACCCATGTTTCGCAAAAGCTTGATCGCCATCACCCTCTCCTCCGCAATCCCTGCCTCCTTTGCCAATGACGCGCCTTCCGGACAAAACGCTGTAATGGAGGAGACCCTAGTGATAGGTGTCCGCCAGCGACTGTATGAACGCGGCGCCCTTTTGGACGCCATACAGAAAACTGAAGTCGTAGACGAGAGCCTGATCAAGTCCCAACAAGCGGTAAACCTGACGGATGCCATTGAGAAATCCCCCGGTGTACGGGTTTCCAATGAGTGTTCTATGTGCGGCGTCAAGCGGGTAATGCTGAATGGTATGCGCGGGGAGCACTCCACCATCCTCACCGACGGCGTTCCCTTACACACGATGATGGCTGGCTACTACGCGGTAGATGCACTGGCCACCACCGGCATCTCACGTATCGAAGTGGCCCGCGGTGCTGGCGCATCACTGCTGGCACCCGAAGCAATCGGCGGAACCATCAATGTGATTTCCAAGGAGATAGAAGAAACTGGCGTCAATATAAATGCCTCCATGGAGGACAACGACAGTTATTTTCTTGGCTTGATGGCAGGCTATCTGAGCGATGATGAACGCACCCGCACATCGCTGGTCATCCAGGATGACAAACATCACCAGATGGACAACGATGATAACGGCGTCAGCGAGGCGCCGTTACAGGAAAATACCAGTTACGTGGTGCGTCTCTC
The DNA here is from genome assembly GCF_030012965.1 of Microbulbifer sp. MLAF003. NCBI lineage: Bacteria > Pseudomonadati > Pseudomonadota > Gammaproteobacteria > Cellvibrionales > Microbulbiferaceae > Microbulbifer > Microbulbifer sp. MLAF003. The sequence goes on along the minus strand of NZ_CP120232.1, from coordinate 1,799,766 downwards.
GCAAGACCTGGGCGAAAGGGACAACCTGATCCTTCGCGCGGCCTACACCGACTCCAATATTTTTGGTGGACCCCAGGAGACAGCATTGGCTCAGTCTTGCACGGATACGATGGTGTGGAGTCTGACCACTTATTTGTCGACGACGATGTGCGACAGCAATATATCGGTAAACCCTGGGAAACCACCGAATGGATAGCCACCACCCGCAGTGAAATTTCCGGCAGCTGGCTACACGAATTTAACGAATCCTATAACACTTTGCTGACAGTTGCCTGGTCTGAGCATAAACAGGACTCCTTTTACGAGGGGTTCGACTACAGCGCTACCGACACGCTCAATTACTTCGACCTGCGCAACAACCTGATCCTGAACGACCAGCATATGCTGACGTTTGGTGTCGACCTTCGCGATGAATCCATGCGCTCCGACTCTGCTGCAGGGGCGGAAAGCGACAACTACATCGAAGATAGTTTCGACTACCAAACTACCGGCCTTTACCTGCAGGATACCTGGACAGTCTCACCAGATCTTGAGTTGGCACTAGCCATACGCCTGGATAATGCCAAAGCCGATTTCGTCGCCGAGCAAAAACCCGGTACTGAGATCGATGAAACTGTGGTGGCCCCGCGTATAGACCTGCGTTACCTGCACGACGATCAATGGACCTCCCGCGTAGCGCTGGGGCGAGGCTACCGAGCCCCCTATCCTTTTTCGAAACGGATCATGGCATCCTGGATGCCGGAGATGGCTTTGCCATCGACATTGAAAGTCTGGAGAAGTCTCTATCTGCAACTTATGCGCTGAGCTTCGAAGGAGAGCGCCTTAACAGTACCCTGTCACTGGCATTTACCGAAGTAGACAACCTCGCGGCATTAAGTGAAACCGAGGACGGGGTACCGCTGCTTACCCAAATGCAGGAAAGTGCCTCTGTAGGCGCTGCCGACATTACTCTCAATTATGCGCTGAACGACAATCTATCTATTGGCGGCACTCTGGAGACCTACGATTACGACGATGTTTTCCGGGAATCCTTTGCCATTGCCCCAGTGGAGCAACGTGCGCTATTCAATCTGGATTACAAAGCCGATTACTGGATGCTATACGCTAGCGCCACCTGGGTAGGCGCCCGCGACCTGGATGAATTTGGCTATAAGGGCTTTAACCAATTGGGCGACACCTCGTTAAAGGGTACAAACGCAGACGCCTATTGGACACTGGATATGAAATTGACCTTTGATGTGAGTGAAAACCTCAGTCTGTACCTGGGCGGCAACAATCTCACGGATTACACCCAGGTCGAGGAAGGGGAAACCCCTCTGTTCTGGGATGCCAGTGGTGCCTATGACGTAGCCTATATCTATGGTCCCCTGCGCGGCCGTGAATTCTACCTGGGCTTCGACTGGAACCTCTAATGCGAGCCTGGCTCTTACTCTTCACACTTCTGTTCGCGCCAACTGGCGCGACTGAAGTTCCCACTTCCCTATTCGATTTTGAATTGCGCAGCCTTGCCGGGCCTGAGCGTATCAACTTGCAGCACTTCAAAGACAAGCCAAGCCTGATGGTACTGGTAGAACCCGACTGCCCCTGGTGCTTTCGTCAGGTTCGAGCACTCAACCGGCTTACGCACAGGTGTTCGCAACAGTTCCAGCCACTTGCCCTGGGTATCAACGGATCGCGCAAAGCACTATTGGCTGAGTATCGAAAATTGCGCCCGGAATTTCCCATGTTCCAGGCGAATCGAAAACTCCAGCAAGTGCTGGGTGAAACTCCCGGCACCCCCTTCAGTTTTCTAATAGCACCCAATGGCAAGCCACTGCGCTGGCTCAGGGGTTATATTCCTGATGAGCAACTGCAGCCAATCCTGGAACAAAGCTTTGGTTTTACCTGTGGTAATACTTCTCAAAAAACATCATAAATTGAATGAGTTAATTTCGTCCCTGGTAAAGCACAGGGGTAGATAGAAAAACAATCGAGCTTTTTCCATTAACTGCCCAACTAGATGCGCGGCGCTGATTTTCGAGAGAAGAAATATTTCCAGTGAAAATGATGCTTACGCTAATACTCCACCGTGAATACTCTAATATCCAGGTTAACTAGTAGCCGCCAGTAAGCCAAACCATGACAACATCTCTACGCCAGCTTTCTGAGATGGTCCGTAAAAGAAAGATCACAGCGACATCCTTAATTGAAGAAGCCTGCGATAATGCGGTTGCCCACTCAGAGCTGGATGCTTTTATCTGCCTGGATAGGCAAGGCGCATTACAGAAAGCACAGTGCATTGATAACGAGCTGAAAGAAGGCAGCAATTACAGACCTCTTGCTGGTATTCCCGTCGTCGTCAAAGACAATATGAATGTGAGAGGTATGCAAACGACTGCCGGCACGCCTGGTATGAACTTCCAGGCCAAGGCTTCTGCCCCAATAATTGAGAATCTAGAGAAGGCCGGAGCTATCGTCATTGGAAAAACCAATTTGCACGAACTCGCCTTCGGCGTAACCTCTAATAACGCCGCCTATGGCGCCGTCAGGAATCCTTGGGACAAATGCTGCTTTCCAGGTGGTTCATCCGGGGGAACAGCAACAGCCATTGCCGCCGGGATCGTATCTGCAGGCCTGGGCACGGATACCGCCGGTTCAATCAGGCTGCCAGCAGCCCTCACAGGAATTGTGGGCTTTCGGCCATCCACTGGCTGCCTGAGCACCGAAGGAATAGTGCCCTCTGTGCCAGCGTTTGATACCCCAGGCCCCATGGCCGCCAACGTAGAGGATACCGCCTATCTGTTTGAAATATTAACCGGGTCTGCCCCACCCCAGGCAAAGCCACTCAATCAGCTGCGCCTGGGGCTTGCCCACCCGCTATTTGATAATCTCTCACCAGGTGTATACCAAGCTTTTAAAGCTGCGTTACATTCCCTTAGCTCCGCGGGAGCCACCTTAGTAGAAATCGACTTATCCTCATTAGTGAGCGCAGTCCTTGATGTTGGGTTTCCTATCGGATTTCATCAAATGAAAACCGCTATGACCCAATTCCTGGCGAGCTACCAGCCTAATACCCAACTGGCTGAGTTGGTTGCAATGATCAAAAGTAAAGATGTAAAGGCTGTCTATCAGGAGTCAGTAATGGGCCCCAAGGCACCATCAAATGCCGACTATCAGACCGCTTTAAAGAGAATGCCTGGAGTACGCGACAGCTACCTGAAAATCATCCAGCAGCACCAACTAGACGTGATTGTATTCCCAACAGCACCGATCGAGGCTCAACCCATTAGCACGTCATCTAACCAACTGGAACTGAACGGAAAAATACTTCCGACTCTGGATACACTCATACACAACAATGCCACAGCAGCAGTCACCGGTGCTCCCGGAATAAGCATTCCTATTGGGCGAGGCAATAATGGCTTACCGGTGGGTCTGGAACTGGATGGAGTGCCCGGCGCAGACTTAACACTTCTCGCCATAGCGAAGGAAATTGAGCTTCAGATACCACCACTGGTATCGAATGGCCTGAAGTGAGATTTCAGGCCCCACCTAGCCTATTAATACTTAGTCTTTATAAATCTCTTTATAAATCTCTACAGGCAATTGGTACATACCTGCTGTCGAATAGGGGCCACATTAGAGATGTCTCAATTATTGATAGCTCACTTTAATTACTGACAGCTCGCTTTAACTCCTCTCTTTTCTTTAAAACCATCACCTTAGCAAAAGACCGCACACTGACAGTCTCAGCCAAGTAGAAAGGACTCTGAACAAACAACTTATTCCACTCACTGACCGTTCGTTCACGCCCTCGTGTTCCCATCAGCATCTGCATATCCATTGCCGCTAAATTGAGATCTGTCCCTTTCTCTGGCAGTACAGCATCAACAATAGCTAAAGTCGCATTGTGTTCACCCATCGCCCGGTGAATATTCTTCAAAAGCTCTTTAGCCCTGGTATCATTCAGCAAGTGAAAAATAGCCACACACAAATAGATGTCCTTATCACTTACTGCATTTGGAAGTGGGTCATTTAGGATATCAGCAGGATAAAAGTCTAATCGTTTCCTAACAACATCATTCAGGTGAGTATGCCAATACTCTCGCGCAGTCGATTCTACATTGCTCCTATCAACAATAACTGCCGTTAAGTGTTTGTACGAAGAAAGGATACTCGCACTTTTACTACCCTTTGCGCCGCCCAAATCAATAATTCGACCAAAATTCGCCCAGTTAAAGTCTTGCAAATATTGTAAACCGGTAAGGTGATCAACAGTATCCATTGCATCGGAAAATAGATCACTAACCTTCGGGTGATCATTCATATAATCAAACATCTCCCGCTCATACACACCTTCAAAAGGTACACTGCCCTCCTTGATATGCCCCTCAAAATTGGTAAACCATGGCCTACTGAATTCAGGTGAATTATGCATCAGGATCATACTCTTTACGCTATTGTCAGCGTTGGTACGAAGCGCCCTTGAATTTCTATTATGGGAGAAATATTTCGATTCCCCTTCTTTAAAAACCCCCATTGCACAGAGCATTCTCATCAATCGATAGAGGTATTGTTTGTCAGCATCGCAAGCATCCGCCAACTTCTCTATTGAAATGGCTTTATCTTCAATATGATCAGCAACATTGAGGCAGGCAGCAGCGTATAAACAACGAGATTGCCAAAATAAAGATCCTATTTGCATCAAACGAAAGGGAGGCGGGATCAGGCGGTTTGGAATATTACATAAACTGTAAACCGCATTGGAAACCCTCTGAAAGATCCAGTTAGAAACCCTATTCTTTTGCATAGACCTGGGCATAAGAACTCCTCAGAAACAAATATCCGATAAAAATAGCCATTAAAAGAAACATCTCTGTGATTACAAACAGAGACTTAAAAGGTTACATATTTTGTAAACCAGCCTTTAGGATTCGGCCATTAAAATCGGCAAGCTGCTTTAAAAACTCAGGCCCCATTTCCTGGCCCATTTGCTCCTCGAGAACTGGCTTGGCCAGCATGGGTAACATGGCAAGACTGACAAACGCTATCCTGAGCAAATCATATTCAGTGCCATTGTCCGAAGGTTCAGCGCCCTGAATTTCCGCCAATCTCCTGGCACCCCGCTGGCGCCCCCGCTCTAAGAGTTGGCGAATAACATTCTTTCCTGGCCCTTCATTAAGTGCCATAACCTTCAAGATTAGGGCTGGAAACCTGGGATTCTTCTGCATTGTGGCATAGTAGAGATCGAAGAAGTCACCGAAATCCCAGTCGCCATCGAGGCTCAGCTGCTCAACCGCATTAATCAGGGGGAGCAAGGTTTGACGAATCATATCTTCGTATAAGCCATCCTTACTGCCAAAGTAATACCGGATCATTGATACCGCCACGCCCGCCTTAGACGCAATCTGGCGAGTGGTTACCCGGTGGTACTCATCGTTTAAAAAGCACTCCCGTGCCGCCTCTATCAACCGATTGGCAACATCCGACTCCCGCATATTCCTTACCGTCCCCGATTCACAATCCAATGGAGGCTAACAGGGTATAGCGCCACCTTCCAGAATGACTATTGTTCAATATAAGGGGTTTGTACGAACACTGAGAGCTTTACTACATAAGAGGACTTTACAGAAAATCAGGAACAATCTGATTCCCCATATACGCCTTCCAATTGAATAACCAGTCTGTCACTAGCGCGCCCATTCATACAGACAAACCCTAAGTCATCCAGATGCTCGTAATTGATAAATCATCGGGGGCTGGTTAACACAGGAATCTATAAAGAACGCGAATTTAATCCGAAATTCTTAAGAGGAAAATCAGATTTATCCAACTGAAAAGAACAAAATATAGGCACGAAAATAATCTTATTGGATTTTATTAAGTTTGTTTTAGTGTCAAAGCTGCGTAGAATTAGTAGATATTTATCGATATTTAGGGCCGCAACTCAACAGGCTTCTATTGCTAAATAGCTCAGAAGTAAAAGGCCCAAGATCTTTTCAAATAACCCATTTCCCTATAGGAGAACGGTAGCGTGACATAAGAGAAAGTAAAAGGCGCTGACCCAAGGTGCTACCAACACCAGGGGCCAGCTAACCAAATTGATACACAGACTATCAAAGTGGCTACATGCATAGTACGCTAGAAACCCGCTCGTCTTCAATAAAGTGGAGTACATTCAGCAGCTTGGAGCGATTCCCCAAGCTCTGGGAGCGTATTGCCTGCCTTTTCTTTTTCTACGCCTACCGTTCCCGTGCCCCACCTCAAATTTCCTGCAAACACCGCCCTTCAAGCCTTTCCGTTACGGAATGCCTAATCATAGTATGTGTATCAGTAGGAAAAGAATATGTTGATCTTAAAGCGCCGGACTGGCGAAAACCTAAGAATTGGAACAAATGTCTCTATCACAGTATTGGAGGTTAAGGGGAATCAAGTAAAGATAGGAATACATGCCCCCAAATGCCTACCTGTGCACCGTGAAGAAATTTATAGACGCATTAAACAAGGAAAGGGGATAAGTAATAGCGGTCAGTGAAACCCTACGTCCCCAGCAAGGAAGCCCCAACCTGCTGGGTATCCCCACATTAACCTAAATAGTTAGATTACTACTAGTACTAGCAGAGAATGAAATAATTTAAAAATCAATAGAATTTAGGCAGTAAGGGGAGTTACTGCCATACCGTAGAGTAGTTTATATCGACAAAGGGACAGCCGTGAATTGGTCAGGTACAGAAATCACTCTTCGTCGAAAGAAACTATTCTAGTCTGCTAAAAAGATATTACAGAATAATTAGGAGACACCCTAGAAACCCATCAAAATGATAATTCACTTCATATTTTTTTCTATGAATTCGATAATTGAGCTAAAAACAGCTACGTGATGCTCACTATCAGCAGGGCCATGAGCCATATCTGGATAAACTTTCCACTCATAGTCTTTATTAAATTTACTCAACATCATATGCATACGATGCATATGCTCTATATCGACAACCTCATCCTTCTCGCCATGAATAATAAACACTGGGCGACTAAGTTCTTGAGCCAAGTATACTGGAGAGATATCTTTCAAGAGATCGTAATTTTTGACAGTGTCACCAACATTCTCTTGTAACCACTTAGTTTGAGCCTCTGATGTGTAAGGGGAGTTAAGATATAAGTTAACATCTGTAACACCAGCTATACTAACTGCACAGCGAAATAATTGTTGATGTTTAATAGCCATCATCAATGCTGCATAACCACCATAACTCACTCCTGCTGCACAAATTTGTGAAGACGCAATATCCTTACGAGCGCCAACCACCTTTGTAGCCTGATAAATATCCTCAAGCATCAAGTTACCCCACTGCTGAATACCGGCCTCTTCCAGTTCAGCTGAATAGCCACTCGATCCTCGATAATTCACTCTAAGAACAGCATATTTATTCGCCACAAAGAACTGCGTGTAATAATCAAAATACTGATGATCAAAAATACCCAATGGGCCACCATGTGGCATCACTATAAGAGGGTATGGCCCGTTTCCCTTCGGTATATTCAAAACATAAGGAATATCTATTCCCTCTACTTGAATCCAGTCATGAAATTGACGACTCTCAAGCCGACCATCTAAATGAGGAAACTTAGAAGCAACAAGCTGATCAGATTTCTGCCCTTGTTTTCGGATGAAATAGCGTCCAGGCTGATCGTGGGTCTCACTAAAGTAAAGCTTTACAGTATTATCGATACTTGCTCCCACCGTTGTTTCCAGCAAACTGGTCATGCCATCGTTTACTTGTATGCTTTCATCTATATATTGATACTCAAGCTTTCCATCCCTGACAACTTTTACACCAATTAACGCACCCGTTGATTCATCTATAATCAGATCAACAATATCATAGCTATCTGATCGGTAAACTACACTTTCTTCCCCAGTGGAAAAATTACACTGGTAAACAGTGCGATCTTTCTCAGCAGTTGTATCCAGACAAAAGTAAGCACCATCCTCAGGGCTAATAGACACCGGAATAAGAACACCATACTTTTCACCTGCAGATGGCTTCTCCTCTAACTCTTCTTTCGCCCAACTCTTTATTGGAGTTGAAGAAATACCATCGGCAATCCTACTTAGGTGAAGCTTCCCTTCATCGAAATACAGAGCAGATTCTGGCTGACCTGACAGGTCAAAGAACCATCGTGCGGCAAAGCCCTTAACCGAGGCTACTTCATTCTGAGCTGTAAATTGACCGCCATCTTTTCGTACAAGCTTACTCGCTTTCTGGTTAAGTAAGTTCAGTTTTGATACGTCTATCTTGTATACCTTGGAGTAAATCCCACTCTTGGCGTATAGAAAATACCCAGGCTCATCCGGTAAGGCATGAACTAACCAACCTGATGTTTTCACCTCAAATACTTTTGGCGGTAAACTTTTAGAACCTAAAACATCGAGCACCAATAAACGATAAGCAGGCTTGGTATCGAGTAAATTTTTAACACCTTTTTTTAACTCCATAAATTGCGCAACAATATATCTAGGACCGATCCAGCGAATGAATCGGATTGACGCATCCCTAGGTGTTAAGGCTTTCAGATCAATCAATGTTCTCTTAGATCCATCCACACTATTCCAAATAACCAACTTCTGGCTTTCATCACCCTGAGCTACAGAGGCTACAAACTTCCCATCAGGACTAATCTGAGCCGTCATAGTTTCAACGGGCTTAAAGTAAGTTTCAGCAGGCATCGCAACTGCCGACCCAACATTTACTATGAAACTCAACAAAGCTAATTGAATTAGCTGACAAACAATCTTCACTGCTCTACCTCCAGCGGACCCTGCCAACTATTAAAGAACACATCTTGTACTCCCGTGCCAGACACCAGAGGATATAACTCAGTTAACGATCCAAGTGATGCTTGGATTTCATTAAAATCTGTTGCTATACGATTTTTTAAATAAACTTCAATCGAATCTGATTTTCTCTGCTTACCTATGAACAAGCTGCCAATGTAATTGGTCTTTTCTGCTTCCACATGAAAACGCCAAGTACGTCGACTAGACGTATCTAGCTTGTATGGAAGATTAAAATAAGGTGCATTAATTTGAGTAATTTGGTAAAGGCCTGAGGGGATAGCCATTAAGTAATAGCCTGAGGGCTTACCCTTTAGGCTGATATGGTAACGGTTATTTTTTCTCAGCCTGGTTTTTTTCCCACTTTCTAAGTAGGTGCTTCCGTTGGAATACAATTTAAAAAATTCGATCGAAGGCGCCGTTCCATCCACATCAAGCTTCACCAGTACATATCCCTGCCTACTTCCCAAATCAGGTGGATTTTCATAAGATACCAGTGATAGAGTTCTTGCAATTACTGACTCCGATAAAAAAAGCGCAGTAAAAATGGCACTCTTTAAAAAGAGGGCCATTCGGCCTGAGTTACACTCTACCAGCCTTTTATTCTCCAGATTTTGCGTCAAGATACCGCTTCCATAAGTTCAGGTTTGCAAATGAATGATACGGCTGAGAATATTATCTTAGAGCTAGTTGCAATACAATTAGCAGGCATCGACCAAAATTATGGAGAGTAATATGCCCGGGATAAAACCCTTCAGATGTATAAAGTTTTACCCACTTATACTTTTGACCTGTACAATAATTATACAGGGCTGTGCGGGGCAGGTTAATATACTGCCTGCTCTGGAAGAGAGCACTCCTATTAATGATCAAGAGGGTATCGTAGTCGCTCGGATCATCAATGCCTCAGGTAACCCCCTACCCTTTAATCAGCTTACAATCAACCCTGAAAACCTGAATGAGTCAAAGTCAATAAAGCCGGAGCGCCTCCTAGCCGCAAAGCCAAAATTAAATGGCACGACCGTATTTGCCTCCTATGTCAAACCTGGAAACTACTCTCTGAGTAGCATTCGAGCGTTTTACGCCAATGGTAATGGATGGTACAGCCGCTTTGTCAGTGCAAATGAAAAACTGGGAACCTTCTCCGTAAACCAGGGAGAGGTAACAGACCTCGGCACACTAATCTATTATCCGAAACCTCAAGGTGATAGGTATCTTGACCTCTTGATTCGAGCCCCAGAATCAGAGAAAGGTGAAGTGCTTACGAAATACTTCCCATTCCTTAAGTACAACCCTGAGGTACTTAATGGATGGCATGTTGATGAAAATGATGAGGAACGTGAATCAACGTATATATCTATTGCACAGAATCCTGTGACATACAATGAGCAGTATGTTTCGCCGGCCAATTCTATCTATTTTCTAGGAAAGATTGGTGTATTTATCAAGCGGACCTCTGAAGGAGAGTGGGAGCTTGATGCTGTTGACACTAATCATGAATTAACCGCCATCGCTCAAAATAAAAATGGTGACCTGGTGGTAGGGGGTAGTGAAGGAGCTCTTTTCTGGCGTCCAGCTTTTGGGGACTGGCTAGATATATCACTAGAGCACAACTCTCATGTAGAGCATTTAAGAATGCTTGATACAGGAGAAATCGAGATTTTGGTTGCTCGTGACTTTGAGCTAGATATTCTAAGAGGCGCCGTATCTGGTTCAGATGTACAATGGAGACTAATTAACCGCTATTCCACTAATTCGAGTAAAAGATGGGATCATAGATTAGAAGCTGAAATAAAAAACAAACAGGCTCACTCAAAAAAAATAGATCGCCACATATACAACACAACACTATTTGAACTCAATGGGCAGAACTATATAAATATCCGTAACCACTCAATCTACGAAAATACCGTATTTGCGACAATCAATAGCGAAATTTTCATTTATAACCCCGACAATTGGATGATCGAAAGATCTGTTAATGACTTTGAATTTTCAGCAATTATTGATGCTGGTGCTGTTCAGCTAGGTATTGAAAAAGCTGGCTTTTGGTCATTGAGTGGAAAGCCAACCTATCATAAAATCGACCAAAATGGCGCTCAGAATAAAATAACAACCTATATCCGAAGCTGCCCGGATAATAAATCTCCAAAAAACTCATGTCGTAAAAAGAGCTTTACATTCCGATCCGTTCCCTGGTTCTCCAATGAAAATGATGCTATTGCTATTGTAAGCTTTGCGTTAAATAGCTTTTCTGGTGGAACTCGTGATACTGAAGTCAAAATCCTAACCACCACCGATGGTGGGGAGAGCTGGGTGGCAACCGAAAATGAACCGCCGACAGACTATTGTACCTCTATAGTCCCTCAGATTGCCGACCGCCTGTTGGTATCCTGTGATGGTGCCAATGGGGACTTCTATGAGTCAACTGACTTTGGAGCCAATTGGCATCAGGTAAGACAACAGGATAATTTCTAGCAAAATATGGGTGAGCATTGGTATTTTATATGCTCACCCATATTAAGTTAAAAATAGCCTATATCGTGCACCACCCCCAAATACTATTGAATTAGTAATTTTTCATTTACACACTTCAATGGCTAGCCTAATTTGCACAAGGTTTCACTTTACCAGATGCCAAACTCCGCCCAGACTTCCACAGCAAATGATATGCTTAGCTCTAGAAAAGGAATACCGGCTGCAGGCCAATGCACTTCTATCCATAGTAATTCTGAATACCCATTGAAATCAGATTGCTTACTATTCCGCCCCTCTATCTCAGGAAATCTAATAGCGTACAGCGCCTCTTTAATAGTATTTTCCGTTCAGTACTAATGGCTGTATGAATAATTGGGCTTTTACTATCTGCGATAAAAATCCAAGGCACATTGAAGAGCATGTGAAATCTAAATATATAAAATATAAGGTACCTTTATATCTGTACAAGCACATAAGATTGCTACTACACCTTGAACAGATTAGTACTTTTTAAGCTGGAATAAATTACCCATTTCGTATGCTGAATAAATTTCCTGCATTGCTTCTTCGGTCACTTGATTGATCTTTTCGACCGTAGGGTTCAATCCAGTACCGTCCACAGTTGTTCGAAATGGCCGACTTGAAGGCTCCGTCTTCAGTAAGTTCAGAACCGCATCTGCAACTAATCGCGGACTGGGGGCATCCTCTGATTCATGGCCCTTCTCAGTACCGGCCCACATTTGCTCAGGGGCATCTGCATATTCACCATAACTCGCAGCCACTTCTTTATCACTTGCTCTTAACAGGTTTGAGCCAAAACCGGTTCCAAATCCGCCTGGTTGAACAATCAAAGATTGAATACCAAATTGCGCCAGCTCTACGCGATAATTCTCTGCCATTCCTTCTACCGCATGTTTGGTGGCATTATAAGAACCAAGAAAAGGTAATACGAACTTGCCTAAAATGCTTGATATTTGAATGAGAGTTCCACTGCGGCGTTGTTTCATCTGCGGCAACACTGCACGTATTAAACGCTGAACGCCAAAAACATTGATATCAAAAACCTTTTTAAAGTCCTCGATGGTAAAGCTCTCCTGCCACCCGAGCGTACCGACTCCCGCGTTATTAATTAATATATCAATTGGACCGACTTCTTTAGTTGCTTGAGCAATACCCTTGGCGACGCTCTCATCATCGGTTACATCAATATCGACGACAACGATACCTTTAGCAATAAGCTCATTGGCTACAGAAGCATTGCGGCCACTTGGATCTCGCATGGTGCCGATTACTTTATGGCCATTATTTGCAAGTGTATTGGCAATGAGATAACCGAAACCACTATTTGAACCAGTAATAAGCGCTGTTTGAGTCATGATTGTCTCCTTAAATTTTTCATCACATCAGCTGCTGCAAAGATTAAAACTTGTACGCGCATCAATGGAATTAATTTTATGTATATAGTACTGAACAAAAACAATAGCTAAAAAACCAGTACGCAAAAGGCTTTATAAGCCACCCCTATTGATCAGATATTCAATCAGGGAGTTTTTAAAAAAATAAGAAAAAAGGACTTCAGCACAAAGAGCCGGATTGGTTATCTATCAGCTCTTTTGTCTAGTTTTTAGTAAGCAAATAGCCAGACATATCGTGCCGAATAAGAGAAACATACGAAATTTTTGAAAAACCAGTCTAAGGAATGAAAACCTTAAAAGCAGTTATCTAGTACCATACAGGTATAGGACTTAAACAATTACAAAATTGAATTAAATCCTACCTGCATTCCATTTAGATAATTCTGATTATATTTCCTACTAGGAAAATAGTATTCTCACTGTTTACCCATCTCCGCCTCAAATGCCTCGCGGTAATCGGGATGCCAACGAGAGAGTGGTGGGCGATTGTTAATGATATCCCCCATAGCCCATCTCATACGTTTAACATCAGTTTCACGATCTACGTCATTATCTGGGCAAAGAATGTAAAAATCACCACGCTCGACGCTCTCCAACATAAAACTAACCACTTGATCTGCAGTCCATGCGCCATCAGGTTTACTAGAGCTACCAGTCATACCCGTGTAAGTGAAACCGGGAATTAATAAGTGGGATGAGACCTGACTTCCAGGTGTATTTCGAATAGAGTGCTGTAACGCCTCCGCAGTGGCTTTTACCGCAGCTTTACTGACGTTGTAAGCCGGATTTCCTGGTGGAGTGGTAATTCCCTGCTTAGATCCGGTTGTAACGATAACCGATGGGCTGCTTTGACTTATCATTTCGGGAGCAAATGCATGAATACAATGAATGACCCCCCAAAGGTTGGTATTGATGATCTTATTCCAACCATCTAAGTTCTCCCAGCTTCCATTTTTAACAGCAGTGCCTGCATTGTTAAAAAGAAAATCAATACGGCCGTATTCTTTTTTAACTTTATCTTTGAGTGCCAGTACCGAGCTAAAATCACTTACATCGGTTTCTACTATTAAAGTGTCACTTGGTAAAACGCGCTTGGCTTCTTCCAATTTTTCTTTGTTAACATCAGCTAAACAAATCTTCATCCCTATTTTTGATAGGGCCTTTGCGGCTGCAAAACCTATTCCACTGGCACCACCAGTAATAACTGCGACATTATTCGGCTGAAAGATAGTAGATGTGCTCATAGGGATTCCTGGATTATCGTCAACGGTACTCAAAGGTATAAAATAGAGTTTGTAAAATACGGCATTTATACCGCCCCTTCAGGCATAGGCTATTTACCGAAATCATTCTTTATAGCCTTGAGATTCTTATTGAAGCTTTGCCTGAAGAAGCCTGTTACTAAAATAGACTACTATTTCATCAATTTTAGAAGTTCTTGAGCAACAGCAATGGAGGATTTGTTGTTCTGGCCTGTTACCAGTTCACGATCAACAACTACATGCGGCTGCCAATCTTCTTTGCTACGGGAATAATTACCGCCCGCATTGGTGAGTGCATTTTGAGGCCAGTAGAACAGCTCATCACCACCCAGGTAGTATTGAGTAGCCACAGCTTCTTCTGAGTTACTAAAAGAGGTCATTTTGTAGCCGTCATACACCCACCCTTTGGCAGCTTTAGCTTTCTTACCGGCTTTCATTTGGGCTTCAAATTCAGAGCTGTTAGGCAATGCGGACAGCAGCGCAACTGGGCCGTGACACACTAAACCGGTAGGCTTGGACTCGGCGTTAAAATGTCGTAAGAAGCTACCCAGTTGATCATTGGATACCAAGTCACCTAAAGGTGCATGACCTCCCGGCACAAACAGCGCATCAAAATTCTCTATCCCGATTTGCTCTATACGCGCAAAGCTGACTACTGGACTGTGATCTTTGTCAGTCAGCATAAGCTGGTTGAATAAAGCTCTATGGGCATTGTAGTTTTCTTGACTGGTATCCAAGAAATGGTCAGGCGCATCCGAAACCGGATCCAGTGTCGGCGCCAGCCCCATCGGGGTGGCAAATGTTATTGTGTGACCAGCTTCCATCATCAATTTGACCGGTTCCATAAGCTCATTCAAATAGAAGCCCGTTTTGTAGTCACTGCCACCCTTCAGCTTCATTTTCGATACGTCTGACATCACAACCAGAACGTTGTCTGCCATCGCCAGTGGGCTCACCAGCAATGCTGCCATCGCAAGCAGTTTCTTCAAGCTCATAATCACTTCCTCGAAATTGGGGTTGAAACAATTGAAGTGGCGGCAGAATAGGACCTTAGGGTTTATTACTGAAATTAATTAATTTAATATAGCTATGAACATAACTAATAGCCGAGACCGGTTAGAATGAGCAATATTTCGGACATTGAGCTAAGCCAACTTAGGCTCCTGCAGATTATTTTTGAGACCCGAAATCTAACCCGAGCAGGCGAGCGTGCAGGGCTAACGCAATCTGCGGTAAGCCATACGCTGAAGAAACTCCGCCATAGCTTTAATGACTCACTGGTCATAAGACAGGGTAATCAACTGGTGCTGACTCCAAGAGCTGAGTCCCTACAAACACCGCTAAATCGCTGGTTAAATGACTTTGAGCGGAATATTTTAAATCAAGAAGAATTCAACCCTGCAAGTACCCAGCACACTTTTTATATCGCAACGAGCGACCTGGTGGAGCAGAGTATCGCTCCCCCTCTAATAGCATCACTTCAAAAAGACGCCCCGAGAATCCAGATTATTTTTATAAAGTTAGATAAGCACAGGATCGCCAACCAAATTGAGAGCGGTGAAGCGGATCTCTCTATCAGTGTTATGGAATCAAATCATCCAAGCCTGGTGGTAAAAACTTTGTATAAAGATGATTTCGTCTCCGCGGTACGAGATGAGCATCCATTTTTGAGAGACAAAAAAAATATTCATAATTTTTGTCGATATCCGCATATTATGGCAGGCACAGGGAGAGATAATCGCGGAACGGTTGACAAGGCACTAGAAGAAATTGGCTTGTCCAGAAATGTTCAATTTAAAGTAGCAAATTTTTCCAGTGCGCCCTACATTGTAGAATGTAGTGATGGAATCCTCACCGCGCCAAGAAAATTTATCCAGTCTATTGCCGGAAAATTCAATATTGTGCATTTTACTCCACCGGTCAGCCTTCCCCAATACTCTATGAAAGCCTATTGGAGCTTAAAAAATAAGGATGATCCGGCAAATAAATGGCTAAGGGAAAAGATTGCGAAAGTTGCTCGTATTGAGTACTAGTTTTAAATGAGTTTGGTTTGAACTACTTTATTAAATACATCAGGTATCGAAATTTATCACGTATGGCTACAATCAGTGAAACCTCTAAAATATTTATTTATAAATTAATATCGTTATCAAGAGCCCGCCGAGAACCTTTTGGCGGCCCCCACCTTACGCACACATCATCTTTCTCCAGGGTACCTTTCAGAACATCACACCTGATTTTAGGGGTCCTTATTTGCTGTCTACAGTTCTCTAATGACATATCCGGATAGGAACCTCGACAGTATTCAGCAAGTAACTCACTTGCTTTTTCCGGTCTAGTAAAATAGGTGATACTGATTATCAGTAACACTACTACCACCACAATTTTCATTAATTTGACCTTGTGCATAGATTCGGAGCACCCACAAAACTCGTAGCTATAAGCGCCATAAATATTGACACAGCATAGACTGCAAAATCAAATGCTGCACAAATATACGCATTTATATAACCAATGCCTTTGCCTCGTAGCGCTCAGATCTCTTTGAGCACGATACCCTATTATCATTGCACCTCTCGCTATGCAAAATGGGAATTCCTGTGTGATACAGATATGGAATTTAGCATTGACGATGAGTATCGTCGCGAGTAAATTGAGTCCAGGATACATAATCCGACTTCAATTACCCAAAACCACAAGGTTCGAACCCCAAGTATACCTTTCAGTTTTTCACTGCCGATTAGCCCTAAATTGATAATAAATATCTACCGATACTGTACTGGTACCAATAACCTTATTAGTACCTATCTCCAATTTTTAGGTGTCCTGAATTCACCGCCAACAAATTACGCTAAAAATATACACCACTTATCCCTCTATTAATTCAACTCACCTTAAAACTAACGACCAGATTCAAATTATACAAATAGAAACTCAACACCATTAATCATCTAAAAACTACTATCACCAATAAAACGGCAAATTACATCAAATTACAAAAACCACAAAACGTACACTCCGCAAAAAATAGCATTAAACCTATTGACGCATTGATATTTACAAATATACCATCAGTGGCGCTACCAATACTGAAATAAAAATTAATTTCCTTACGTTGAGTTGTGCGTATAACTTCACACCCAACTCAATAAGCTCACACAGGCTTTCCTGTTGTAGAGACAAAAGGATATCAAGGTATTTGGTACAATTTATCTTGAAGGAAACTCACACAAAACTTTGGCTAGGAGCCACTTAAAAATGAAAAAATTCCTATTATTGGGTCTTGCAGCTTTAGCTGCGAATGTTCAAGCTGATGCTGTAGTTGGTCCAGTAGCTAGAATCTATGTTCATGACAACATCGTCAACTTCCGATTAAAAGATGATGCCTGTAAATTAGAGAGTACCGTAGGAAATACCTATTGGCGTTTCAGCTTGGACTCTCAACCGGAAACGGCGAAAGCTTGGTATGCCATGCTATTAAATGCGGCCACTACTGGAAAGAGCGTTAAGCTTGGGGTTCCATCATGTGACCCGGAAAACCATCAGTATATTAGATATGTGTACCAGGACTATTAGGGAGCACCTTAATTTTGGTACCACCAACTGCCAGAACAGCTTTAGTAAGTAACCAAGATGCTTCTGGAACTTTAGGGTTTGGTGAGGAATGCTTCACCAAACTCTTGCTGAATATTGAAATCAGCAGAACCATTGTGAAGCATCAATCACTAAATTAGATTGGTGCAAACCACAAAATTCTATCCAAAAGTTGCCTTTCATATTGGCGCATTTACAGAAAAGGGGAAGGTATCCTTGATTATAGGATATGCATTGCCAATAGTTACCTGGAATCTTCCGGCACAATGCCCGGGTTAAATTGTAAATATATCTACTCAGTGAACCAATGTTGGGCGGCGACTAGCTTCGCATTTGCGAATACATAAACGATAGGGAAGCAATAATGAATATAAATGCAATACTAGGGATAGTCTCTTTCGGTGCGCTGGTCACCGCGGGATCATTCTCATTTGCCGAAGACAGCCATTCATCAATGATGAATGAAATCCCCCTCCTCCAGATGCAGTTATCAGTGAATCCATTTGTGGACCCACTACTGACTGGCAAGATGTTGAGAGCTATAACGGAACGCTTGGGCCAACCATAGACTTCGTTAACACGCATCAAGGTGCTGTCGGACATATTCGATGGAACAATAACCTTAATGCGCTATATAACAACCCAGGAAATGTCAATGACGTTAGGTGGTGTACGGGTACATTACTAACCAACAATTTGTTTTTAACCGCCGGGCACTGTTTCGATCAGCAAACCAATGACGGGCGCGGATGGGATGCTCCTATTGACAATACCACAGGGCGGACAATTACATCCGCACAACATGCTACAAATATGCATGTTGAATTTAATTATCAATATGATGCAAATGGCACATTGAGATCCATAGTATCGTTTGACATTGTTGACTTGGTAGAATATAGACACGGTGGTTTAGACTATGCAGTAGTCCAGCTAGCAGGCAACCCTAACTCTCAATTTCCATCTGCCTCGTTATCTGCCGACATTCCAAATCTGAATGACCAATTAACAATTATCCAACATCCCGCAGGAATTCCAAAGGTAGTTGACGCCGGCCAATATGACGGCGTAGAGTCGAGTGGCGGCTTGGTCGGCTATATGCGCTACGCAAACTTGGACACAACAGGAGGGAGCTCCGGCTCCGGCGTGTTAGATGATTCCGGTCACCTGATTGGTGTACATACCAATGCAGGTTGTACGTCAACGGGCGGTGCCAATCACGGCGTTTTAAATTCCGATATTGAATTGGTCTCTACAGAGGTAGCTATTCGTATTGATAACGATAATGATGGCTTGTCCAATTGGCATGAGCGTCAAATCGGTACGAATGTAAACCTGACTGATACAGACGGTGATGGAATTGATGATAAATGGGAATATGACAATGGCCTTAATCCATTATCTGTAAATGACGCATGGTATGATCCAGATAATGATGGATATACCAACCTTCAGGAGTATGAAGAGGGTACTGATCCAAATGATCCATCATCCAATCCGCAAACCAAATTTGCAGCTATTTTAATACCAATAGTCAGTCTTCTATTAAATTAAAAAAAGAGCCTGCCAATGCCAGTAATTAGCCCACTGGCATTGGTGAGCGAAAGCTGTCTAGCAAAAAATCCAAAACTTGCTGTCAGTTATGAAGTGTAATACCCAAACCTTGTATGACACTTGAATCATAAATCATTGAAGCATTTGACAAATAAATTTGTGGGCATCAAGCACACATCGTCTATTCATAAACAGGCAGATTTTACCTGACATACATATATTCCTTTTGCCAATCGCAATCGAAGTTACTCTAACATGAACTAAGATACCGACCTTTTCCACTGTGAGACCTCGTCAAAAAATTAGTCGCACTTATTGATAAAAATCAGACACTGGCATTGATCCATAGGTACTCTTACTCTCCTATTCAGTCTTCGACAAAACTTCTAGTGATTCCATTTAAAACTTCTCCAACTGGTCAAGAAGAGGGCCTATACCAGATTTCCTTTCAATATAGTGACCCAGTAGAAGATATATTAAGTACTGCACAGAAAAGTAAATAAAGGGAACTAGAATGGTCCCCCAATTTTGCCTTTTCAACATTGTGAAGTGGTCCACAAGTTCCCACATTGCATTCGATTTAAATAATGTATCTTTGAGCAGACTATGGATAAGCTATTTAGCAAGAAAATTTTGGCACTGACACTTACTATCGTATTGGCTTCATGCGGTGGCGGTGGGGGCTCCTCTTCGGATTCCGATCCATCCCCATCCACAGGGGGAGATGGTAGTGGCCAGGGCTCCGGGGGTAGCACAGGTGGCAGTGGTACGGGCGGCAGCGGATCAGGTAGCACTACACCA
This sequence comes from Microbulbifer sp. MLAF003, assembly GCF_030012965.1. Classification (NCBI taxonomy): domain Bacteria; kingdom Pseudomonadati; phylum Pseudomonadota; class Gammaproteobacteria; order Cellvibrionales; family Microbulbiferaceae; genus Microbulbifer; species Microbulbifer sp. MLAF003. The sequence continues at coordinate 1,779,847 of NZ_CP120232.1, read as the reverse complement.
CTTCCAGACAATGAACCCGGCACAGTGACTGTTGGCGATATTGAAACTGCAGACTTGGGATTTGCCCGAATTACTTCTCGGGATATCACCCTACCGAATGGCCAACCCAATGCTCAAGAGGTTCACGGGCTCCCACACTATATTGCCAGGACAGACAGCACCCAGGACGACACCCTAAAGTCGGTCCCCATGCGAACTTACACGGCTGCCTGCGCAACTGACACTGATAAACCTCGGATATTTGTTTCCAAGACCCTAAGCGAGGGTAGTGGAGATGATGAAGTCACTTATGGCACTGTTTATGAGCTGCAATATAACCCAGAGACTTCAAGCTTCGATCAAACCGGTAACACAACGATACTAAAACAATGCTACGAGTCGCATGGAATTGCGGCCAGCTCAGATTGCTCCCGGGTTGCGGTCTTGTGCAACACTGAATACCAGGCAAACAAGCGTTATGAGGTGCAGGGTGACTTGGTAGAGCAATACGGCAGCGATTGGATGAAAATGGAGGACAATATCAGCCCTATTGATGCCCGTATTGAAAGGGACATCGGCCTGATGATATCAACCAATCATAGTCAGTACATCGGCTACTTTACTGATCATCCAACCCTAACATTTGAGGACTTCCTCCCCGGGCTTAAAGCCAATTTCCCTGAGACTGATTTTGGTGATTCTCCATCCTTTAAGACAATTAAAGGAAATGAGATGCAAGAGGAGATGGCTTATATCGTCGATCAGCTCTCTGAAGCCGACTATAACGCGATGGTCGAGTACATTCGTGAGAGAGGCTATAAATATAACGACCAGATCTGGCTAATGGAGTGGGACAATCAACCGCTCAGTGAAAAGCCCGCAGCCTATGTTGTAAACAAGATGCACGGTGGTGGCCATGCCGGAGCCCAGGAGCTTATCTATGTGGATAATGATAGCCAAGGCCGTACCAGCTATGCGTTCTCCGTGACAGCGCGAGTTTTTGACGGCAGCTATGGTGGCTCCCACTATTCTGCAGGAATGACCGTCATTGATCGGGACAACTGGTCCCTAAACATGAGTGGCAGCAATAATAGGGGTTGGTATTGGCTTTGTGGCTATGGCCATGTATTAAATATCCGGGCTTTCTATAACCCAGACAATGAAAAATATGGAGCAATTTGTACCAGCGATGGCGGCAAATATAATCAGTCTCGTGGATTAAACACTATTGCTATCAAAATGGAGGATACTTCCTCAACCAGTAGATTTGAAGGAAATTACAATTACCTGGTCCCGTCCGACAATGCATTCTTCTCCAATGGAGGTGGGCACACGGTAGTTCCGGTTGATGAAGATACAAATCTATCGCTTATCGTCTCCCCCAAGTATATCGATGACGAAGAAATGAATAGCTTCCTTCAAAGCAAATACGGCATTGATACAAGTAGTGGAGGCCCCTTTGATGAGCAATGTTCAGATAGTACAAATTGCTTCTTCTCATATATGTCAAGCAGCGGCAACCCAACCATCTCCAGACAGGGCCTACGCGGAGGCGATGCCTTGGACGCCTCTTCTTTAACCCGTATTGGCATCGCCAAAGTCGATGGTAACGGCAGTATCGAGGGGCAAGGCTTCAAATGGCTGGTAGAGGAGCCCGACTGTCAAATCAGTGACCCTCAACTTATCGATTTGAAAAATGGTCGCTACCTGTTTGGCTACGCACAATTTCAGTGTATCTCCGACAACCTGTCATATAACCGAAGTTCAGCTAAGAATGGCGCAATGCGTATGCTGGTCCCTAAAGCCTATTATGTTATGGAGATTGACGCAGACCTGAATGTGTTAGAAGGGCCAGTTAAACTGACTAAATATGGTTGGGGTGGCCTAGATGAACCCATTTTCCTTGGTAACGGTAAAGTAGCCTGGTCATACATCAAGAACCCTACCTATGACAACTACGGTGGCGGCAAGCAAAATGTTTGGCAAGCGATGATTTACCACTCAAACAACATTAATTAATTCAGCCATAGAGAAATCACTAACAACTTAAAAATGGAGAGCCTCGCTCTCCATTTTTTATAAAAACATCTAAGTGGATTACGAATAGTTAAGGTTAATATTCTACAACAGAAGAAAATGCTTGGTACTGACTCAAGAATACATCTCCAGATAACTTCTGCAGAAAACTACTCCTCTCCAGGCAATCCATCACTGGCCCCTTAACTTCCGACAGATGCAGTTGAATGTCTCTATCCAGTAGATTGCCATTGATAGACTCCAATACCTCCAAGGCACTCCAATCTATCTCATTCACCGCACTACACATCAATATCACATGCTTCACTTGAGGATTACTGGCGAGGCCTGCATAGATACGCTCTTCTAAAACGCCAATATTAGAGAAGATCAACCGCCCATCTACACGAAAGCTAAGAATCTCAGGAACAGTTTTTACCTGGTGCCTATGAATATTGCGGAAGTGCTCCGTCCCCTCCACCAGTCCAACTTCCGCAATATGCGGCTTGGAAGCTCGATAAATAAATAACAGCAGCGAAGCACCTACCCCGCAGGCAACGCCGGGCTCTACTCCGAACAGCAGTGTAACGGCGATGGTCAGGGTTACTGCTAGAAAGTCCGCCTTAGCAAAATGCCAGGTTTTACGCAGGATAGAAAAATCCACCAGCGAGAGAACTGCAACAATAATCGTAGCAGCCAGAGTGGTTTTGGGGAGATAGTAAAGAAACGGGGTTAATAAGAGTGCGGCCAGGGCAATGCCCACCGCGGTAAAGATGCTGGCGAATTGCGTTTGCGCACCGGCTGCGTCATTCACCACAGAGCGGGAGAAGCCTCCACTCACAGGAAATCCGCCAGAGAGACCAGCCCCCACATTGGCCATACCCAGGGCAACCAATTCCTGATTGGTATCAATTCTCTGCCTGCGCTTAGCCGCTAGGGTTTTGGCAACAGATACAGACTCCACATAGCCAATAATGGCGATCATTAATGCCGGCACCAGTAAAGTCTCAAGTAACGGCAACGATATTTTGGGCACGGTCAGCGATGGTAAACCTGCAGGAATAAGACCTACCAAGGCTACTTGCCGCACTTCAAAGTCCATCCAAAATGACAAACCAATCGTTGCCAACACCCCCAATACTGGAGCAGCTTTAGATAGGAGTTCGGCAGTGCCCGATGATAAACCAAAGGTTTTCAGCAGTGTTGCCCCATAAGCTCGAGCCCAATATAGAAACAGCACGACTCCCAAGCCGGTTATTAAAGCCAGGTTATTAACTGCACTTAAATTTTCCCATAGGGAGACAAGCAATTCGGGCGCAGTATCACCACTGGCAGATATACCCAGCAGATGCCGCAACTGGCTAAGTGCTATCAATAAGGCAGAGGCAGTGATAAAACCAGATATCACTGGGTGGGAGAGAAAGTTAGCGAGCATGCCAAGACGCAAAGCACCCAGTACTGCGAGGATAGCCCCAGATAAAAGCGCAAGAGCGGCAGCGGCACTCAGGTAGTCCACAGCACCTGACGCTGTAACTTCTCCTAATGCGGCAGCACTCATCAGGGAAACCACAGCAACCGGCCCCACCGATAGAGTATTGCTAGTGCCAAAAACACCGTAGACGATAAGGGGCACCATACTGGCATAGAGCCCTACTTCAGCTGGCAGACCGGCGAGTAGAGCGTAAGCAAGAGACTGTGGAATCAACAGTACTGTAACAATTGCTGCAGCCAAAAGATCCCGAATGAGGGTGTCCCGATCATAAAAAGTAAGGGTGTTGAGAATAGGAAACCATCTGGAAAACTGCTGCTTGGCCATCATTTACTGCTCACATTTTTCTCTATCCACGGCCCCCTTATACGCAGGACTCAAGAAAGATTAGAGACGGCACCAGGTTGTACCGCCATAGAGAATAGTTAATCACCAGCAGCCAGAATTGACTGCTGAAAAATATATGAGATTAAGGTTCGATTGTGACCAGTACTGCACTAATATCAAAACCCGCCCCTTGAGCCTGGGAGTGCAGTTGCTTTTTATCTGCACCCATCAGGATTTTGGCCCCCGCCCAAACCTGGCTGGAGCGGTTTCCGGTTCGGCAAAATGCATGCACTTTACTTCCCTCTTGCAGCACATTGCGAAAGGCCTCGCAGTGCTCTCGCATCATACGCCCACGGGTAAAGGGAATTGCCACAAACTTAATTCCAGCTTCTTCCGCTGCAAGCTTCATATCGGCATAGCTGGGATGCGCTTCACTCTCTCCTTCCGGGCAGTTACAAACCACAACCTGTATACCATTCTGCGCCAAGGGCGCCAAAGCGTCACAGGTGATATGTTCGGAAACGCTGACCTGGTCATCCAGTTTTTTAATGTTCATGTTCGCCTCAAAATTGATTTAATCCAATCCTCTGGGGACACTTTAACAAATGGCTAAAGCTGATTTAGCGGAACCTTTAAATAGACAGTACCATTGGATTCTGCCGGAGGCATTTGTCCCGCGCGGATATTTACCTGCACAGAGGGGATAATCAGCTTCGGCATATTCAGGCTGGCATCGCGCTTTTTGCGAATTTCTACAAACTCTTCTTCGCTGACACCATCGCGCAAGTGGATATTTTCCCGGCGCTGAATCCCTACGCTGGTTTCAAACTGGTAATCCCGCTTGCCTTTAGGTGGATAGTCATGGCACATAAACATGCGGGTTTCTTCTGGCAGGGACAATATCTTGCGTGCAGACTGATATAACTGTGTGGCATCACCGCCGGGAAAATCGCAGCGGGCGCTGCCCACATCCGGCATAAACAGGGTATCTCCCACAAACAGGGCGTCCCCGATTAACCAAACCATATCTGCCGGGGTGTGCCCAGGGCTGTACATCACTCGCGCTTCCAGCGCTCCCACCTTAAAGGTGTCGTCATCTTTAAAGAGATGATCAAACTGGCTGCCGTCTGCGAGGAACTCCCGTTCCAGGTTAAAGACATCGCGAAAGATTTTCTGCACCTGGCAAATCTGGTCACCGATAGCGATACGCCCACCCAGCTGCTCCCGCAGAAAGGGGGCCGCTGAAAGGTGATCCGCATGGGCGTGGGTTTCCAATATCCATTCCAGGGTCAGCCGCTTATCGCGAATAAACGACACTATCTCTTCTGCCCCCTGGCTACCGGTTCGCCCGGAGGCAACATCAAAGTTGAGCACAGCATCCACCACTGCGGCGGAGCCCCCTCCTTGTCGTATACCACATAGCTCCAGGTTTCTGTGTCCCGATCAAGGAACGGCTTTACCTGAGCGACTTGCTTCTCTTGGTGCATTTCATGCCCTCCAGCACTCACTATGCTATCAATATACATTCTGATAATATATAAAACAATATATTGTTATTTTGTAAATTGTTCACAGGCTCAGCGCTATGCCAGACCCCAATAATCTCGACTTCGACAAGATGCGCGAATCCGCCGGCCAGGCTGCGGCCATGCTGCGTTCGCTGGCCAATCAGGACCGCCTGATCCTGCTCTGCCAGCTGAGCCAGGAAGAACTAAATGTAGGCGAACTTGAAGAAAGGCTGGGAATTCGCCAACCCAGCCTGTCCCAACAGCTGGGTATTTTGCGCCGCGAAGGGCTGGTGGCCACCCGCCGCGAGGGCAAACACGTGTATTACCGGGTAGCTGACCAGCGAGTTCTCACCCTGCTGCAAACCCTATACCAACTTTATTGTGCGGAGTAGACCCATGACTATCGATTGGACGGCCTTTACCCCCACTACCGCTTTCGCTGGCGGTGCACTCATTGGGCTCGCAAGCGCCCTTTTACTGCTTTTCAATGGTCGCATTGCCGGTATTTCTGGAATTATTGGCGGCCTATTGGAAAGGGGGACAGGTATTGGTTGGCGTTTGGCATTTATTGCCGGGATGCTTATCGCCCCCTCTCCTGGCAACTTTTTTCTGCCCTACCCCCAATAAAAATTGATGCGGGTTACTCAACCCTGATTGTCGCCGGACTGTTAGTGGGGTTTGGCACCCGCTATGGCTCCGGCTGCACCAGCGGCCACGGTGTTTGCGGGCTGTCCCGCCTGTCTCTTCGCTCACTGGTTGCCACGCTGGTGTTTATGGGTGCGGGCTTTGCCACCGTATATGTTTTGCGCCACTTACTGGTAGCCTGATGGAGGGAATGACAGTGAAATCCAGAGTAATCGCACTAATGGCCGGATTGATTTTTGGACTGGGCCTGCTGCTCTCAGGCATGGCAAACCCGGAGAAAGTACTGGGATTCTTAGACCTGGCCGGTGCCTGGGACCCATCCCTGGCACTGGTGATGATCGGTGCAATTACCGTTGGGCTGCCAGCCTTTCAGCTAGTAAAGGGACGCAGCCGTTCTCTCCTTAAAGAGCCCCTGCAGCTACCTACCAGTGCCGATATTGATCGCCCCCTGGTAATCGGCGGCCTGCTGTTTGGCGTGGGCTGGGGGTTGGCAGGCTTTTGCCCTGGCCCAGCGATTGTGGCCACAGGTGCCGGCCAGGAAAAGGCCCTGGTTTTTACGCTGGCAATGCTCACCGGCATGGGTATTTTCCAGTTCGGCGCCCGTAAAACTGTCGCAGCCCAGAGCTAACCCCGCGCTTTAACCACTAGCGCAGCACAAGCCAACTATCTTGTTGAAGCAGGCCAATCTTCAGCAGGCAAGGGAATGCGAGCTCACCACCTTATCCCACCCTGGTTAAAGCGCTACCAGCCCAAGTGGCTGGTAGGCGATGCCGTGGGCGCGCTCCTGGCCAGCATGATGCTGATACCCCAGGCGCTGGCCTATGCAGCACTTGCCGGCCTGCCGCCTTACCTGGGCCTTTATGCTGGGCTACTACCCCTGGTTGGCTACGCAATATTTGGCTCAAGCTCTGTACTGTCCGTCGGTCCGGTAGCCGTTCTGGCTCTGATGACTGCCTCAGCCCTCACCCCCATCGCCACCCCAGGTAGCGAGGAATATATAAACGGCGCCATCCTCCTGGCCCTGCTCAGCGGGATCATTTTGCTAATAATGGGATTACTGGGCCTTGGCAGCCTGTCCAATTTATTGAGCCTGCCGGTGGTGGATGGCTTTGTCTCCGGCGCAGCAATATTGATTATGGTGGGGCAGATTGCACCGCTGCTGGGTATTCAGGGTGAGGGGCACACCGCTCTGGAGATTCTGGTAAGCACTCTCAGTAATTCCCCTATGACAGATCCGGAAGCCGCCTTGCTGGGAATTGTGGCCCTGGCCAGCCTGATTGCAGCGCGCCTGGGATTGCCATTTCTGTTGCGCAAAATGGGGGCCAGCCCACCGCGGGCAAAACTGCTCTCGCGACTGGCACCTATGCTGATCGTCCTGATATCGGTCCTGCTCACCACCATCTTTCATTGGGAAAAAGAGCTTCCGGTGGTTGGCGTGATTCCCGCGGGCTTACCGGCCCTAAAGGTGCCCTCTTTTAATCTGGGCATGGTTTACGAGCTACTGTTGCCGGCATTGATTATTGCCCTGCTCGGTTTTGTCGAGAGCCTCTCAGTAGCCCACAGTATTGCCCTGCGCCGGGGAGAAAAACTCAACCCCAACGCCGAGTTGCGCGGCCTCGGCACTTCGAATCTTTTCAGCGCTTTTTCCGGAGGCTTTGCAGTAACCGGCAGTTTTGCACGTACTGCCGTTAATGATGAAGCCGGCGCGAAAACCCCGCTCAGCGGGATTATTGCAGCGATAGTGATCGCACTGGTATTGCTGTATGCCACCAAGGTTTTTACCGAACTGCCGATCTGCGTACTGGCCGCCACAATAATAGTGGCGGCGGCAAACCTGATAGATGTCCGCGCAATGGCCCACCACTGGCGCTACGACCGCACCGACGGCCTTGCCATGGGCGGTACTTTCTTGGGGGTACTCTTGTTTGGGGTGGAGGCCGGGATTGGCCTGGGTGTAGGACTCTCTTTCGCTACCCTGATCTGGCGCACAAGCCGGCCTCATATTGCCGTGGTGGGACGGGTTCCCGGCACTGAGCAGTTTCGCAATGTGCTACGCCACACAGTGAAAACCCTGCCGGATATCCTCTTCCTGCGCATCGATGAGAACCTGTTCTTCAGCAATATCAGTGCAGTCGAAGAGCGTCTGTTGGTGGAGGTCAAGCGCCACCCCAACCTGCACGACCTGGTGCTGATTCTCTCTTCGGTCAACCGTATTGACAGCACTGCCATCGAGCGTCTGCAACAAATCAATCGCGACCTGCTGGAGCGTAATATCTGCCTGCACCTGGCAGAAGTGAAAGGGCCAGTACTGGACCGACTGGGGCGCTCCAAGCTATTGCAGGAGTTGAGCGGCAGGGTGTTCCTGTCCTCTTATATTGCTGAATTGGCCCTGCGCCACCATAAGATCGATGACGACAATCAAGCTGCCGGGCCCAACCCTCCCGCTGATCCTGCCTGAACCGAAATCCCCCATAAACTTGTAAGCGCCGGCCCTACACTGGCAAAATATCCAGTATTTGGGCGAAGCACACGATGGGCGGCAATACTCTCACCACTGAGCAACAGGCAATTGCAGATCACGCCGGTGGTCATGCCAAAATTATTGCCGTTGCCGGCTCTGGCAAAACCACTGCCCTGCTGCACTATGTGAAAAACCGTCTGGATGCCGGTATTTCTCCTGAGCGACTGCTGGTATTGATGTATAACCGTAGTGCGCGGGAAGATTTCGATCGCCGTATGCGGCACCTTGCGGATGGACCTATTCCCTCGGTACACACTTTCCATAGTATGGGCTACCGCTTATACCAACGCATGATCGCCAATGATCATATTGCTGCGGCCAATCTCACCCTCTCCCCCAATCCACTGTTCAACTGCAGATCTGGAAGGCGATTGAGGAATGTGCCCCCACCCACGAGCTGGAGGAAATCCGTGCGCGTAAGCAATCGGAGATCGAAGCTGCAGAATTTTTTATTGACTACACCAAGACCATTCTATCCGGGGACCTCAGCGCATTTCAGGAGCTGAAACTCGGCGATGAGTACATGTATTTCCTGCAGGTGTTTCGTACCTTCGAGACCTGGCGCCGTAGCCAAAATGCTGTTACTTACGCCGACCTGATTTACGATCCCGCCATGCTGCTCAGCCTCGATGAGCAGATGGCCGAACAATACGGTAGCTATTACGAAGATATCCTGGTGGATGAGTACCAGGATATCAACGAAATACAGCACTTTTTATTGCGCGTACTCTACGGAAAATCCGGCAACGTAATTGCCATTGGCGACCCGGACCAGACTATTTATGAATGGCGCGGCTCCAAGCCAGATTTCCTGCTCACATTTTTTGATGGCGATTTTCCGCCCTCAAATATTTATCACCTGAGCCGCACCTTCCGTTACGGCCACCAGCTATCCCTGGCGGCCAATCACTTTATCGAAAATAATCGCGAACGCGCCGATATATTCTGTGTTTCCGCCGATGAAGACCGGTATACAGAAATCGAACTGGTTAGAACCGATAAAGAAGGCCGCTGGCTGGTAGAGCATTTGCGCCGCTGCCAAAAGCATGGGCAGCCACTCAATGATATCGCCGTGCTAGTTCGCCTCTGGTCTATTGCGGCTCCCATTGAACTGGCATTGTTGGCCAACAATATTCCGTACAAATCTGCCAGCCGCAATACGGTGCTATCACGCCGCGAATTAAGGCCACTTTTTTGGAGTTTGAATATTGCCTCAGGCCGATTTGCCGAGCTGCCCGTCAAACGGCGTCAACAGGGGCTTTACGAGTGGCTAACTGCGCCCCATGTGCGTATTCCTCGCAAACTACTGGAGCCCATTTGCTCCTCCCTCGCCGCCCTGGATAAAGGCTGGGGCAAGCAGCTGGTACACCTGCTGCCGGAAGACCTGAGCAAGCCACAAACCAAACGCCTGCGCCAGCGCGCAGATCTGCTAACCCAAATTGAAAACTGGCGCGGCCATGCCGGTGAGCTGCTGCGAAGACATATCGGCGAACTGGAACTCCTCAGCGGAATTGCTGACGACGCCTTCACCCGCCAGCAGGGAGAAGAACGGCAGCAAACCATCCTCGCCTTCTGCCAATATTTGGACACACTCAAACAGCCGCCCATAGAAGCCCTTGCCCACCTTCAGGAGCTGCAGCGACAACACCGCGAAGGAGAGCAAACTGAGGCAGATGCCATCCAGATAACAACCATGCATCAGGCCAAGGGACTGGAGTGGGATCAGGTAATTATTCCCACTCTCACCCAGCACAATATGCCCTACCAGCCCCAACGGGATTTCAGCACCCCCGCCTCCCTGGAGAGTGAGCGCCGCCTGATGTATGTCGCCATAACCCGGGCAAAGTCAAAACTATTTCTGCTGGCACCGACAGAGGCAGCCAATAAAAAAGACCCCGAAGCCTCCCAGCCTTCACTGTTTATCAGTGAAATGCAACTTCCCCTGAGCAAGTTGATGGCGGATTCACTGCGTCAACGCTCTGAACAGATAGATACTGATATCCCTGTCTCCCGCCAGGCCCTCCACTACCTGGAAGCCTGTGATTACAACCCCAATATCAGCGCCCCACGTGCGCCCATACGCAAACCGGAACCCGGCGAGGGCCTACGCCACCGCAAACTCGGCCATGGACGGGTGCTGAAATGGGAAGACCAGCGAATTGAAATACTGTTTAGTGACGGCAAACCGCGGCGCTTTGACTGGGAGACTTTGGCTCAGTATTTAATGTAGTAAATGCGATAAAGAAAAATCTCTATATCTGGAGCTGGGATATAGTTTTGCATCGATACTTAATGGTTTAGCGGTGAAATGCCTATCACTGGTGAAAACCCATCAGTATCTTATTCAGATAACGAAAATGGATTTTTTTGCATCGGTGCCAGTTACGCATTTACTGAGCGTTAACTACTTCCCGACCAATTAACAGACAGATTTCTATGCAACCTCCCATTAAAAGCCTTCTTTGTCATCACCTCTCCCAATTACTTTTAATTACTAATAAAATTCCACAATCATTGTTCGGCAAGCAGCTTTCCCCGGATATGTTTTCCATGGGAGACAATGCAAAAATTGCAGCCAATTTTGCTTTGCGCGGATACTGCCCATTGGTTGGCCGGAAAGTTGTTTCATTCGATAAGAAAGGGGTTATAAAAGAGGATATTCAAGATACTATCCAGAGAACACTGGAGTACCTGGATACCTTACCCAAAGTAACGCAACTTGATACCAGCAGGATAATCACTGACAAAGCCGGTTTTATTGAGGTGCAGCTGCCCCAAATTGAGTTTATCTACCAATACATACTGCCAAACCTCCTATTCCATATCAGCCTGGTCTATGGGACCGCACGCGCCCATGGTGTTGCACTCAGTAAAGGGGACTTTGATGGTTACCATAGCTATCCAGCTGGCTTCAGCTTTGTCTGAACTGAGGACACGCCTCCCGGCCTAGCACAACACCCCACCACTGAATCCACCCTCTATGCATAAATACCGGTATTGACATGATCCGACCGACCCTTCTGAGCCAGACTCATTTCCTTGAAGTTGTGGCCGCTATCTCCCGCCCAGCCTCCAACATCCCTCGGATACCGGGCTTATAGAAGGTAAGGCAATGATTTATAACGACTTTTCTGTAAAAAAGTAGTTGACTTCGGCGAACACCCTCTATACTATCCGCACCCGTAACGCGCTCGTAGCTCAGCTGGATAGAGTACCTGGCTACGAACCAGGCGGTCGGAGGTTCGAATCCTCCCGAGCGCGCCATACACGAAAGCCCGCACCGAAAGGTTCGGGCTTTTTTGTTATCTGCCCTTAAGAGCCCTCGCCGACGCCCTCTCCCAAGCTGCATATAACGTAAACTTTTGTCCTAGTGATTTGGCACTTACCTCCCATGGCAACCTTGCCCCATATCAACAACACTTTCCCTGCACCGATTGACCTCATCAGGAAGTTGCGATAAGGATGGCTGCAACGGGGTTACCCATGGGTTTCCCGTGAGATAATTGACAGAGTGAAAACCTGGCCCGGCGATATTTGCAGTCCATCAGTAGTGCCGACTCCCTGCCTGTTTGGAGGTCTCCTCCGTAGTATTCAGCCATAACTCTTTTAGCTGTACTCACGTCTAACCCTTTACTTCCCCCAAAACTCCCACCCGAAGTGTATACGTCTCTCTGGTATCAATCACACGTTGCATAATCCACTGTAAGTAAGGGAGTACCCAATGAGACCGCAGCTTTTAGCCACTGCTATCGTATTCGCCATCGCCAGTACATCAATACTGGCAAACAACAACACCCGGGTAGTGAACCAGAACGGCACAGGAAATACTGCCTTAGGGGATCAATCCGACCCTACCAGTGAAGGCAATACAATGGTGCAAACGCAAAACGGGGACAACAACTTCTCCGATGCTGCACAATTTAACACTACCCTCAACAGTACTATTGTTCATACCCAGATTGGCGACAATAACTTCTCTAGCTTCCTGGAGCAGGAAGGGGCAAGTAATTCATCAATACAGCTGTTACAGAACGGGGATACTAACGAAGTATTTGCTGTTCAATTTCAAAGCCAAGACTCAAATATGAGTCTGATTCAGCAGGGCTCTGGCAATAGATCAAGTCAGGTTCAACAGTGGTCTGACCAATCCAACTCAACTGTTTTCCAGCTGGGAGACCTGAATATCTCTACGACTATTCAGGTGCTGAGCACGTCGAATATTGGCAATTATGTTCAGATTGGATCATCCAATATTGCACTTTTAAATACTGTCGAGGCTTCATTTAGCCAGTTCAATGTGCAGCAGGTTGGTATGCAAAATACTGCCACCACCGGAGGAGGCCCAATCAATTTTAACTCTATCAGTGTGTCTCAGTTCGGTGATGACAATGAGGGTAGCGGCGTACAAGGCTTTATCGACAATAGCACCATTGATGTCGTACAAATCGGTTCACAAAATGAAGCTTCAACCGGCCAGTCTTTTGGTGAATTCGCCAATACTGAGGTTCTCCAAAATGGTACGCTGAATATCGCATTCTCCAATGGTGCAGGATCCTTTATTCAGTCACTGACAACACAGTTCGGTCAACAAAACGATTCATTCCATCAACCTTTTGGAGATGGGCATATCGCAACCACGTTTCAAAGTGGCACGCTTAATACAGCAACCACCTTCCAAAACGGAGCCTCCCAGACTGCCAACATTACACAGCTTGGCAGTAGTAACACCGGCACTGTAAACCAGTAGCAGTATCAATACTTGCTAGTTACTTCTTGTCTCTAAGAGCGGGGGTGCTCTTGCAAAGAACGCCCCCGCCAAGTTAACTGTCTGTTATTCCTATGATATACGTGATAAAAAACCCTACACTTTATTCCTACTATTTTCCTACTTAACTCCCATAGTAAACCGGCTCAAAATCTACAACACTTTCAATGCACCGATTGACCTCATCAGGAAGTTGCGATAAGGATGGCTGCGCCGGGATAAGCATAGGCCTCCCGTGAGATAATTGTCAGAGTAATCGTGGATTACGGCTATTTGCAGTCTATTCGTGCCGGCGCCCAACCTGCTTGGTGAGAAGTCCCGAAACACCCAGCCTCAGTTCTGGAATTATCACTCACGCAGAGTCCTTCCCTGCCCCAGTTAACCGGCCATACATATGCAGCCTGTTGATTTCAGCCAAATTACTGTTGCCACCTACATCCAAGGGATCGCCTTATGAGACCAAAGCTTTTAGTCACGGCAGTTACGCTTATCACCGCCAGTATCCACGTGCTAGCAGGAAACAATACCTCTATTATTGAACAGATCGGTACAGGCAACATGGCCATGGCTGATCAAGCTGACCTCAGTACTCACAGCAGCACCATTTCACAAATACAAAATGGTAGTAATAATTTCTCAGACGCAACTCAATTTGGAACCACTTTAAATAGCACTATCAGTCACACACAAATAGGCAGCGGAAATAGCTCTCTCAATTTGGAACAGGAGAATGCCGTATCCTCCAATATGACTATTTTGCAGAGTGGCGATGGAAACATACTGTCAAATTTTCAGATTAATACCATCGGAACTACGGTGTCACAAACACTCTTCGGGGCCAATAATGGCACAAGCGCCACCCAAATTAATTCATCTAATGATACAGCCATTTCTTTGCAGCAGGGTGACTCCAACAATACAGCGCTCACCCAAATAGACAGTACTAATAACTTTATGAGTATGACCCAGGACGGCAGCAACAATAACGGGGTATCGATACAGATTCAAAGCTCCTTTGGTACCGTACTGATTTTACAAATCGGGGATCAAAATGAGAGTGGAATATCTCACAGTCTAAGCACTTCTGACTTTGCCAGCTCCACGCAATTTGGCACAGGGAATATGATAAGCCTTGGCCAAGGTGGAGGCAGCAACAATTTTGCTACTGTTGACCAGATTGGCGAGCAGAATTCAGTACAGGCTAATCAATTCGGTAGCTCCTTTAGTCAATTAAATATTAACCAGCAAGGTATGCTAAATACGCAAAATATTTTTCAGGCAGGTTCGCTAATTCGCTCATGGACCACCCAGAGTGGTATGGAAAATTCTGTTGTATCTAATCAGGGTGGTATGAGCCATACTTTAACCTCCCTGCAAAGCGGGAGCCTGAACAGCCTTACAGCCAATCAAAATGGTGTCTCACAACTTGCTAACGTGACCCAGCTGGGAGCAAACAATAGCGGTACGATCAATCAATAATCACCAAACAACCTGGCAAGTCTCGCATGAGCTTCAGGAAGCCCTACAGGGGGCTTCCTGCCTACCCTTCTTAGATAAGCTCCTTACAGTTTCCAAAGAAGACCGCATAAACAGGCCTCCAGGTCACTAAATGTCAAAATATGCATCTAGAATGAAGAAAATGCTTGACTCTATCTTTGCCTATCTATATTGTGCGCCTCCTCGACGCGCTCGTAGCTCAGCTGGATAGAGTACCTGGCTACGAACCAGGCGGTCGGAGGTTCGAATCCTCCCGAGCGCGCCATATTGAAAAGGCTTACGCTACTTGCGTAGGCCTTTTTTATTTCTTGCTTGTTAAATGTCCAGCGCTTCCGCTCCCGAGCGACGAAGTAATGTCCACCATTAATATTCTTGGCTTAACACCAATCTAAACTACTGCTTTTAAAAGCCCCATCTACATTTCTGATATAACCTCACCATTAACTCTTCCAAAAAAGTCTAACCTACCAAAGCACGTATCAGGCGATCCTCTTTTATAGTGACATCCGGAAAATCATAACCATCTGAAAGGGAAATCAACATGAAGATCAACATACTTAACCTGCCGAGAGAAATTCTAACTTTTTCATTAATTCTCTTAGCATCATTTGGCTCATCACAAGTATTTGCAGTAGAGTGCGGCGCCACCATTATAAAACCAAGAGTTCTCACACAGGACCTCAACTGCGAGCTAACTGCAGAGAACCCTGTAGCCTTAACTGTAATTGGGCCCTTCGGCAGCCTTATATTAGAAGATGCTGAAATTTCCTGTTCGATTCAGATTCCATTTGAGATGCAGTCTTTTGGCATAGTTCTGAAGGGGGCGAGTGCTAGTGTATCAGGAGGAAAGATCTCCGGCTGCGAGAATGGGATTTCTGCTGAAGACCACGGAACTCACTCTATTTCCAACATTGAAATTATTGATTTTGACCGGGATGGTATTCGCTTAGCCAGCGGAACCAATACTGTGACAAATGTAATGCTTACAGGGCTTGCAGGCTCCACCAATGCAGATGGCATTATGATAGCGGGAAGTAACAATAATATTAATAACTGCATGATTAGCGGTATTGGAGATGAGGGTATAGAAGTAGGTGGAAACTACAATAGTGTTACCTTCTGCCATATCTCTGGATTTAATGAAGAGGGTATTGAAATAATTGGGGACTATTCCAATATCGCCCAAAATGTTATCGAACACAACCTTGAAAATGGCATCAGGGTAAATGGCGATTTCGCCACAGTCGGGCAAAATGTTGTTAGGTCTAATGCCGAAATCGGAATTGAGATTGATAACACTGTGGGTAGCAGGATTACCCAGAATACCGTAATCGAAAATGGCTCTAATCTCTCAGAGGGGTTTGGTGGAATTGTGGTTACTGATGAGGCAGCAGCCGGAAATCAAATCATTGGGAATATTGTTTTTGACAATGAGCCATATGACTTGTCTGACCTCTTTGATCCAGACTGCACCGGAACCAACATTTGGGAAGGAAATCGGTTTGGAAGCGCCAATCCAGGCTGCTTGAATTAACGGCGTCACCGCTTGATTCTTACCGGGAAAAAGGATTCAATTCCTATTTCCCGGTACAACCCTCACATTAAGTTAACGATTCATACTTCTGGGTATAAGAATTTGCCTGTTCCTGCAGAATATCAGCGCTCCCGAGATAAATTTTATGAATATCTTATCGATGCACGAAATCAAGCCAACTTATGGAGCACTCATGTTACTTTCACAATGACCCAGGGTGTCTTTCAGGTGTTCCGTCGCCGCCTTTCCCTGGAGGATGCCATCAGGTTCTCCCAAGCACTCCCCCCATGCCTGCGATCCCTCTTTGTGGAACAATGGGATGTCACAGAAAAGCAAAAGCCATTTGAAGATTTACAAACTATGACACAGGAAGTCAGGAACCTTCGCCCGGATCATAACTTTTCTACCGACAACGCAATCAAGGACGTTGCCTGGGCATTGAGAAAACATGTTGATGAAACAGTCTTCGATCGAGTACTGGATACTTTGCCCCCAGAGGCAAAAGCATTTTGGTCGATCGACAATAGATAAAATACCTTCCGCTAATATAACTATTCCAAATAACCCAAACTTCATACACCTTACCAAAGGTCAATATACGGTTACTCACGCAAATAGATCACTAATGGCTATGCTTTAAATATTTAAATCACTTGCCCTTTTGGAAAGGAGTTCCAGATGAAAGGTTATGGCTTCAACTTAGGAAACGCCATAAAAAGTGTCGCGGTACTCATTGCTGGATCGCTATTTTCCCTCCACGTATTCGCGGTTAGCTGTGGCGACACTATAACTTCGCCAACTACATTAACAGGTAATCTAAATTGCGAGCTCAGCCAGGCAACTCCAGTTGCACTTACCGTGCAGGGCCCTGCCGGCATTCTTAATATGAATGGGTTCGCAATTAACTGCTCCACACTAGATCCCGTCGCCACAGAGTTTACAGCTGTCGAATTACAAGGTACCGCTGCAAGAGTCAGCAATGGCACACTTAATAATTGCCTCAATGGCGTCGTAGCCATGGGCGATGGCTTCCATCAGATCAGCAATATGACGATGACAGATGTTATTAGGAATGGAGTCCTATTATTTAGCGACGGTAATATTTTGCTTGACACTTCCATCACCGGAGTCGCCGGTTCCACTGTTTCAGATGGTGTAGAGGTGTTGGGAAATGACAATATAGTCTCCGGGTGCACCATCTTAGGCGATGGTGACGAAGGCGTTGAAATACTTGGCCTGCGCAATACGCTGACATTTAGTTATGTGGCGGGGTTTAGTGAAGACGGTTTAGAGCTGGACGGAGATCATATCATTGTTGCGCAAAATACCTTTGAAAATAATGGTCAAACCGGAGTAATCATCAATGGTAACTTTGCCACAGTTACCCAAAATACTGTGACCGGTAATGGCCAGATTGGTATTAATATCAGCGGCGGGAATGGTGGTAAAATTAGCACGAACTTCGTAACAAACAACGGCTCTAATGCCTCCCCCAACTATGGTGGTATCGTCCTGACTGACCCAAATAGCTCCAACTACCAGATTCTTGGCAACATTTTATCTGGCAATCAGCAATTTGACCTGATTGATCTGTTTGATCCAAACTGCACCGGAAGTAATCGTTGGCTGGGAAATCAGTTTGAATCCGCCAACCCCATGTGTCTACGCTAAAGACTGAATCCTCTTCGTTTGTTATAGTGGGGAAAGTCCGCTTTCCCCTTTTCTTTGCTCTCTCTAACCTCTTACAAACTACCGCTCCCTGGCTATTTAGCGCCATTCTTACCAATACCCACATTATCACTATCCACTTTTTTAGCGTAAAGAATAACCTCCGCACTCCACATAAAATACTTAACTGCTACCGCACAGCTGGCTTATATTTATCATCTATCATTGTTTAGCGTCACTACTCGAGAATACTATTTAAGCACTGGCAGGAACCCGATGAAATGACCCTGAATTGCAACCTCCACGGCTGGAGCTTTTATCCTTAGCTGCAATGAAAAAATCATGGCCAAAAAAGTACTCATCAGTCTATTAATTTTAGTCGCCCTCTATATCACGATTGCATATATCTACAATACCCGATTCACTCAGACGGCTATATTTGAAAGAACCTCCGTGACTGAAGAGTTCATAAAAAGCACGGCAGATATCGAAAAAAAAGACACTATCAATATTCTCATTATTGAAGGTGGCGGAGTTCGCGGCCTCATTCCACTTTATATAATCCAGTACTTGGAGTCCCGCCTTGGTAAACCTGTTAGTGAGCTATTCGATGTTTTTAGCGGGGTTTCTACCGGAGCGGCAATTGCCACCGGGGTTAATGTTCCATTTAAATCTCTCCTTGAATACCGTGGCGGAGACCTGTCAGCCACTGAATACATGATAAAGGTCTATCGGGAGGATACCGATTATGTATTTTCCTCTCCGTGGTATCATAAGATACTCACTGCAGGAGGACTTTTTCCCCTTCTTTTCTCGGGGACCGTTTACACGAGACCTTGGCGAAGCACTACTCAAAACACCTTCCATTTACTGATTTAAAAAACTACGTCATTATTCCCGCCCTGGATGTACACAGTGGAAAAATCCACCTTTTTAAAAACCGAGGAACTTCTGTCACCGACCTACCAACCAATACCACTTACCAATTGGTTACAGCTTCTGTCAGTGCAGAGACGGCCTTCCCACCAGTAATTTTCAGGGCTCCGGATGGGGAGACAAGACACCGATTTTTCGCCGATGCGGGTATGGCTATCAACAACCCAACCAGCCTGATTTTGTTGGATATCATTAACGAATTCCCCGGGAAAAATTACTATTTACTGATCCTGGGTGCTGGCAATCCACCTCTTGCGGGGGCGAAAATCAGTTATGACCAAATAAAAAACTGGGGGCGTTTACGCTGGCTGAGAGATGCCTTCTCTAATATTCAATTGTCCATGGATCACCAGCAGGTTTTTACACTGGAAATTGCCAAGTCTCTCTCATCCAAGGGGCGCATCGAATATGATTTTCTGGATATAGATATTGCAGAACCTTTTGTAGGCATCTTTGACGCCGGCTCCAAAGGGCACCTGAGAGCCTATGCTGACCAGCTAATTGAAGAAAATCGCCCGGCTTTAGAGAGAATTATTAAGCATTTGGAACAGCAAAATTAGTGCACCGGTCTCGTAATACCTTTCTGCTATCGTTCTTCCAGACGCTAAAGGCAGGGTTAAACTAAAGATTGAAATAGCGGCACGAGCTTAGCGTTAATTCTACCTGCTGCTGTCTTCTACTCGCTGTCAACCTTAATCATGAAGGCGTTAATATTTTGTACTATTGGAATTGGAAGCTTTCCCTCGGGCCTTTTCCAACAACAGGGTTAGTGCAAACTTTATCACCGCATTAACTTGCCCAGCATGATTTCTGCCAAACAATTGGCAAACCATTAGGTCCTCAGACCCGCCTTCTGTTTTCACTGTAACGCCCCACTAAATACCACCCCCACAGCAATCAAGAACTGCAATATGAATGGAACACCCGATATACATACCGCAAATACAGACCTTAATGCTGCTGCCTGCCCTTTAAATATTAACTACCGGCAGAGCTTCGAAACGCGTTGTGTAGGCCGGTGAGCGATAGGCCTGCCGCATCTTCCACTGCTTTTGCACACCCTCAGCACCTAAAAACAAAGTGCCACTGCCAAAGCGCTGATTAACCCGGTCCAGTGTCTGCATCATCATACCAGCACGGGCCGGCTGCCCGATGGCGAATAGATCACCCTGCCCCAAAGTCTTGGGTACCAACTCAACCAGCCCCACCCCAGCTTTCATAAAACGGTGTCCCGGACGATAGAGTTCCCTTATGGCCCCCTTCGCCAAACTGGCAATCAAGCGGGTGTCATCCGTAGGGTAAGGACATCGCACCACGGTGCTGCGGCTGTAATAGTTGGGCTCATGCGGGGATGTATGCAGAAACAGGTGAATCGCTGTTACCAGGTATTCCTGCGCACGCAATTTCTCTGCCGCCCGACTCGCATAGAGTGTAATAGCCTGTAACAGGGGCGGCAGCTCGGTGAGCTTTTCCCCAAATGAGCGGGTGCAATAAATCTGCTTCTTGGGCGCGGGCTGCTCTTCCAGGCTGAAACAGGGAGAGCCATTCAACTCCTCGATAGTTCGCTCAATATTAATATTGGTACGCCTGCGTAAAATTTTGGGGTTGGCCTGCCCCAGGTCATAGGCAGTTACAATGCCAAATTCCCCTAACCGTTGGGCCAAGCGCCGACCAACTCCCCACACCTTGTCAACTGGTATGCGTCTCTGCAGCCATTGCCAACGTTGCGGGCCATCCAAGACACAGACCCCATCGCATTTGGGAATCTTCTTCGCCGCTCTGTTCGCCAACTTGGCCAGGGTTTTACTGGGGGCAATTCCAACTCCCACCGGCATGCGTACATCCCGCCACAGGGTTCGACGTATTCCCTGCCCGTACTCGACCCAGTCCTCCCGCAGGCCTTGCAGATTGAGGAACATCTCATCAATACTGTACACCTCCACCTCTGGGCTAAAGTCCCGCAAGGTTGTCATGACTCTGTGAGAGATATCACCATAGAGAGGGTAGTTACTGGAAAAAATGGCAACATCATGATGCCGCAGCAAATGTTCAATCTTGAAGAAAGGTTCCAAATCACCGATACCCAGCAATTTGGCCTCTTTGGAACGCGCTACCACAAAGCCATCGTTATTTGATAACACCACCACTGGCCTACCCCGCAGGTCCGGCCGAAAAATCTGTTCACAGCTGGCGTAGCAACTGTTGCAATCCACCAATGCCAGCATTCAGCAAGATCGATGGTAGCGAATAGATGCCTTTACCACCCCTTCCACAACGAGTTCCTGCCCCTCCCTGATAGATATCGGAGGGTAGCGATCATTGGCGGAGAGCAGGCGCCCCCGGTAGCGGTCCAGGACCTTGCAGGCGAGCTGTCCATCCAGGGCAACTACCACAACATCCCCCTGAGCCGGCTCCAGTGAGCGGTCTACTATCAGGAGATCCCGGTCAAAGATTCCCAGGCCCTGCATGGAGTCCCCATTGGCACGCGCCATAAAAGTGGCAGCGGGCCGGGTAATAAGGTGTTGGTCGAGGCTTAGTGAATCCTCCCTGTGGTCATCCGCGGGAGAGGGGAAGCCTGCTGCAACACCATGGCTGTATAAAGGGGTCAGTTTCATTAGGGAACACCAATACTGTATATAAATACAGTTTAGAGGCTGAAAAGTGACACCGGCAAGAGAATTAAGTGACCACAGGGCCGGGAAGTGCTCACTAACATCCAATGGTGGTCAAGGAGAGGTAGAGTCTGACACCAAAGGCCAGCCCACCAGTTACCCTCAAGCCGCTTGGCAGCGTGACACTCTGGCACTATGATCCGGCCCCATAGGCAAAACCCAGATACTAGGGCCTCTTATTACTCGATCAATTGCCCACTGGAACCCCTCGATAAGCCTGCCCCAGCACAAAGAGAGAGACACAAATATGAATTTATTGGTCGCTGCACTGATTGTGGCTTCTTATTTTATCTGCATGAGATTGAGCTCTTCCGCCATCAAAAAGTTAGGCGGCGCCAAAGCAGTGAAACCCTACCGCCTGAAATACATCTCCAAAACTGTGGGCATTGCGCTACTGGGATTTCACTTGGCACTGCTGATCAGTGCTTTGGGATTTGAATATACCCAGGTTTCCATCTTCCTCTCTTCGGTATTTGCTGTAATTGGCGTGGCGCTCTTTGCCCAGTGGTCAATTCTGAGCAATATCACCGCCAGCCTGATTATTTTCTTCGGTTTTCCTTATCGTGTGGGTGACAAAATCCAGGTAATGGATAAGGACGACGACATTTCCGGGATTATTGAGGAAATCACGCTCTTCCATGTATTAATCAGGAGAGGGGAAGAATTGATCACCTATCCGAACACATTAATGCTCCAGAAAGGCGTAATAAAAAATCCCGAAAAGAGTAAGGCTGAGGATAACAAAGAGCCAGCGGAGTCACGCTCGGCAGAAGTACAGTAATACCCAGGTCCCCGCTTTTTACCATACCCAGCTCATTAACAGAGGGCCGAGACGTAGCTCCCCCGGCTCTCCCATATCCTAGTAATTTGCACACGAGTCCCCATTATCGGCAACAGGGGTTCGTATCAAGTTGATTCAATAGTCTCAATAGTTAAAAATGCGCATGAATCTGTAAAATTGGCTTTAAGGGACTACATGACCGATACCCTCAAAGATATACTCCACTTTATCCAAGAAATGGGCCTGAAAAATGGTCTGTTTGTCGTATTTTTCATCTTTGCACATTATTTACTTTTCTGGATGTACAGCGGGCGACTGAAAGATCGTCAAGTTGAAATTGATCGACTAGCGGCAGATAATAGGGAGTATCGAGACAGGTTCCTGAAGCTGATGGATAATGCCTTCTCCTATTCCCCGCCCACCAGAAAAGTGGCACCGAGAAAGCCAATTAATGAAAAGGAGTTTGAGTAGTGCTCTACATATTGTTAGCCCTTGCTCTTTTCTTCATTTCAATCCAGATATATCGGCTTTGGGAAATGAGAAAACACGACCAGCACTTGTTCGAGTTTTGTCAGTTGCGGAGAGATACCATTACGTATCTCTCTAACTCCTATGAGAGTCTCTCCAGAACAGATTATATCGCCCTCAGAAAAATCAACGATGCCCTGAGTACTATCATTGCGGAGTACAAGGAGCATAGAACCGTTGTATTCAATTTCCGTTTATTTGTGGAGTACCTGGATGAGCTGAAGGCTTTCGAAAAAAAGGCTGAAAAGATCTCTACCAGCAACAAAGAAATACAGAACCTGCTAAACAGAATACATTGTTCTATCTTCAAGGCATTCCTGGCATTCACGCCCTATCTCAAATCAGAGCTCGCCCTCTCACTGGTTATGAAGTTGAGCTCACTCGGGGTTAAAGCCGGAGTAAATTCCCTCAAGGGTTATCTCAGTAGCCTCAAAGAGGCAAAAATGATGGTCAACACCTTTAAGCGATCATCCACCCCCTGCTAACTGGCATCCGCTAGTACTCAAATGGGGGCTAAGCCCCCACCACTTTCCCATTTACCCCCATTCAAGTTAGACAAACCAACCCTCAACTCTACTCAGCAAGATTGATCAAGCCTTAGTAACCCTGTCGTTATAGTATTCCATTACCAAAGGGGAGGAAGGCAAGTATGTCCAGTTATCGGGAACAATTTCTGCAAGTACTAGCTTATATCGAAGCCAACCTTGATACCGAGCTGGATATCGACCAGCTATGCGGGCTCACCCAGTTATCCAGGTATCACTTTCATCGCCAATGCTCAGCATATTTTGGCATGCCCTTAATGGCCGTTGTCAGGCTGTTAAGGCTTAAGCGTAGCGCTTACCAGCTGGCTTATCGCACAGACAGAAGGATCCTGGATATAGCTTTGGAAAATGGCTATGACAGCCATGAAGCTTTCTCTCGGGCATTCAAAAAGCACTTTGGTCAGAGCCCATCAAAGTTCCGGCTGTCGCCAAACTGGGACCATTGGCTTTCCCACTACCAGCCTATTCTGACATTGAGAACACAGATAATGAGAAGCCAGGACAAAATCCAAGTGACCATCATAGACTTTCCCGAAACTTTGGTAGCGGCCTTGGAGCACAAGGGGCCACCAAATCTACTTAGCACAACCATTAGAAAATTTATTGAGTGGAGGAAATCACAGGGGCTAACACCGGCTACAAGCAGGACATTCAATCTTCTCTATAATGATCCGGCAACAACCGAACCGGGTGAGTACCAGTATGATGTCTGTTGTTCAGTACCATATTCAGTGAAGAATGATAACCATGGCATCAAGAGCAAGACTATTCCCGCTGGTAAGTGTGCGGTTATCAGGCATACCGGCAGTGATGACACAATAGGTATCACCGTAAGCTATCTATATTCAGACTGGCTGGAAGTGTCTGGTTTCACACTGCGAAACTTCCCGATTTTTCTGGAGAGGGTGAAATTCTTTCCAGAGGTGAAAGAGAGTGAAATGATTACGGATATCTTCTTGCCAATAGAATAAGCGCACTCTCAATCACTAGGCGCAAACTGACTTCAGCCTACACCTTTTTCCCATAGTAAGGGAAACTCAGCCAGCGAAATGCAAAACTCTTTGAGGCTCGCTCACCCCAGAGAGTGACCAAGGTAAAATTACCAATCTTTCCTCAAACAGCCTCTATCAACTGGCAACAGCTGCAGCTAGTGCTGAAACTGTATTTCCTTCAATAGTGTTTTAAACAGCAGGCAGGGATACTCTTCAACGATACTAAGCCGACATAGGGATAAGTGAATAGCCAGTCTCCTAACAGAACAATCACGTTATGTAATATGTTTACCAGGATACTCATAGAAACAGGCATACAAAATACGTGCTAATCACAAAATAATCTTAGAGTTTTTTGTCCCCTGGTCAGATAAACATTATCTTTAGCGTGTTAGTCCACCCAGAGTGGACATAGCAGGGGCTAACACAGTTATGAAGAGAGTGCTTCCGATTCTACTTACAGGGTTTGCTATTACACTGGCACCTCAAGTCACCCGGGGCGAAACTCTTTACGAACGTGAGATCGTCAGTCGCTGTCAGCATACCTGTAGAGATATCTACCGCAAGTGCATTCGTGATAATGAAAGACCACAAAATATCTGTGTTGAAAATCAAAGCCACTGCGATGTTATCTGCCGTGAAGGCAACAGGGTAGATTTCTATTATGATAAGTTTGATTCAAAATATCGATCTGGATACGACAATTACGATTACTAACCTCCACAAGGTAAAATTCCCCCTAGATAGTTAGCACTCAATTATCGTTTTACAAACCTCTATTTATTAAACCTCAATAAAACCCTGCGCAAACAACAGACTTCTAAGTTCGCGCTGATTCATCCTGCAATATCAGATTACATAAAACAAGATAGGCTCGATGTAATAAGACGTATTAGAAACGACTTGCAAGCATGATACCCTAAGTGAGTTGTTACTAGGAAATTTTTCCAGGAACCCTATTAAATATGCGCCGTACCAATTAGAAACAAACAAATGGATAAAATTCTATGAATAAAAATGCTTCCTCAGCATCAATATCAAATAGTGATACTCTTGATGGTACTAAAACCAACAAGGCCGGGGCTACTCTAGTTCTATTTCTATTACTTTCTATAGCACTCGCCTTTACCGCAGCCTTTCTCGGCCAATTCTTGCGCACAGGAAACATTGCCGCTGGCATAGGGGGAGGCTTAGCGCCAATTATCATGGGGCTTATAGTTGTTGTTTTTTTTCAAATTGGGAAGCCCTTCAGAAACTCACGATCTCGCTGCAAGATACTCCTGTGGAGCCAGATTGTGCTTATATTAGGCAGTATTTCAAACTTGCTATCCTATTTTTCCCGTGGGTATTGATCACTCAATGACTAAACTTAAAACTGTCAAAAATAGATAATTAAGTATTTAGTGTCAGGGTGCTCATATAGGCCCACCTTAAGTAGGCACTTCAGTTCACCGGCGCTAACTGCAGTAAAATCACATTTTTTATGTAACAATATTTTATACAACCTTACAATCAAAGGCTGCTAAAGAATAGCATAATCCGGTGTGTGCCCTCTTCTGTAAACCAGCACAGTTCTTAAGAACGTCATAAATATATCACCATTCTGCTTGATACCTCTAGTCTCAACGGTAACTATACCTTGAGCGGGCCGCGACTTCGATTCACGCTTAGAGATAATTTCACTTTCAGCATAAATAGTATCCCCTTCAAAGACTGGTTTTAACAACTTTACT
Organism: Microbulbifer sp. MLAF003; assembly: GCF_030012965.1. Classification (NCBI taxonomy): domain Bacteria; kingdom Pseudomonadati; phylum Pseudomonadota; class Gammaproteobacteria; order Cellvibrionales; family Microbulbiferaceae; genus Microbulbifer; species Microbulbifer sp. MLAF003. The sequence goes on along the minus strand of NZ_CP120232.1, from coordinate 1,753,711 downwards.
TTATCCCATTCCAAATTGGCCACAACCTTTTTACTAATCGTATTAACAGTCATGCCAGTTATGATTGCCAAGGTTAAAGTACTATCTACCAGTGGCAATTTCCACTCTGTACGCTCAGCATAGTGCGCATCAAAGTGCAACTGAGCAGTATTCATAGTAAGTAGTGTCATCCAGACATTGTCAGTTCGTGTCAAGGTTCTACCAGGACGATGCTCTATCACCAGTCCAACTTCGAAGTCTTCAAAATAGAAACCAAAATCCTCTCGAAATCGGTTTTCTTCAATTTCTTTATATGGTTTAAAATTCACGATATTCTCCTGTAATTCTTCCCCTTAAAAAATCTCCAAGGTTCCTACTTCACGCACACCTCATAAAAAATGGCGTAAAATCACACACACCAAAAATAATCTAACAACTTAGATTAATCATCTGGCACACAACCAATCTATTCACACACCACGCACTGCACGATTTCACCCTAAACAGATACTTTAATCCCGCTCAGGAGAATAGCTAAGGCTATAAACTCTTGTTGCTTTAAATTAATCAAGGAAAGCACCTTTTCAATCTATTGGCAGAAAAATCATTACAAAGTGCCCCCGGCTATTTCTTGAAACCATCCTACACCCACACTCATAAGCCACTGAAAAATACAAACGTAAAATAACGACAATACGTAACTTACCAGACAAACTGAGCCAGAAACTAACTAATTGTGCACCAAAGTTCCACCATGTAAGAAGATGTGATAACCAGAAGTAGAACAGCAACAACGTGGACATATAGAATTGACTCGCTTACTAAAAAGTAAGCAGTATCTTTTGTTGAATCTGCCTGGTCAGCATCATCGATCAGTACTTTTAAATATATAAATGGGTAATCAATATGGAAGTTGAACTTAGCACTAAAGACGGGACTTTAGACCCCCAAAATCCAAACCCTGCTCCAGTAGAAGCCAAGTACACACCTGACAACCCTCCCACTGGATGGAGCTACATTAATTACAAGAATCAACCGGGCGGAGGATTCCAATGCCCTAACTGCAATAGGGTTGAAGACGGTGCAGATGTAGATGGGCATAGCTGCAACTGAGTGGAAGTTATTTAGGGCAAAATACTATTTTTGTCCTAAATATACATTAATATTTCACATGCCAGCTATAGAACTAAAGCGATTATATTTGAGACCACTTATTAATATAAGACCTCAGACAGTGAGGCTAAAACGAATAATTCAATAGCCCTTTAGCTCCAATACATTCAGATAAAATATAAGCCAAAAACCACCTCGAGAGATAGAAACACGAGAAGCAATAAGAAAGAGGATAAAATATAAATCTTCCCCACCACAAAAAAAACAAATAATTTCCCAGTGAAACAGCCACAAGCCCTCCCCAATTAAATATCTTTACGACTGCCTGGTAATCGATATATAAAATGTAAAAAATATTTATATATTCACAGTCACCAAAAGGTATTTTTAATGCAAAACTAATACGCCATTTAGTACTCTTCTTAATAAAGAGGATACAGGTTGAATTTGGCATGAGGACCAGATACTTACTACTTACTATTACTTTGTTAGCTTTTGCTTTCATTGGGACTGTTTATTTCTACAACAATCAACTTGCTGAAAGCATCAAGTTTAATGCGACTCCTGTTTCTGATGAACCAATAGTCAGCAACAAGGGGCTTGAAGACAAAGATACTATCAAAATCCTTATCATCGATGGTGGTGGTATTCGCGGTCTTATCCCTCTTTATGTCCTTCAATATATTGAGGACAAATTAGGTAAGCCTACCAGTGAAATTTTTGATGTGTTTAGTGGGGTATCAACCGGTGCCATCATCGCAACCGGGTTAAATATGCCTCATCAGAAAGACTACATGTTCAAGGATGAAGAAGCAGAGCTTCATTCAAAAAGTGAAAAAATTATTGATATCTATAAAAGCGAAAGCGAATATTTGTTCTCTTCGCCATGGTATCACAAAATCTTAACAGTAAATGGCTTTTTATCTCCTAGATTTCTGGGAGATCGACTACATGAAGTCATGCAAAAGCACTATAGTAGCGAACTGAATTTTAGAGAACTAAATAATTACGTCATTATTCCATCACTCGATATCCATACCGGTAAGCTACATCTATTTAAGAACCGCGGCGAAGATAGTAGCGAATTGCCGACAGACACTCTTTACCAACTGGTAACAGCTGCCGCCGCCGCAGAGACCCTTTTTCCGCCCGTAGACTTTATGAGCCACAATGATGATGTTAAACATCGTTATTATTCAGATGCAGGAATATCAGCAAACAACCCTGCAAGCATTATTCTGCGTGAAATCATCAAAGAGTTCCCTGGAAAAAAATACTATGTACTTGTTTTAGGCGCAGGTACTTCTCCACTAGAAACTATGGAGAAAAATTACCGAGAACTCAAAAATTGGGGAAGATTGAATTGGATGCAGGATGCCATATCCAATGTACAGAGATCAATGGATGACCAACAAATATACACACTTGACATAGCAAAATCGCTTGCTCCTGAAGGCCAAATAGAATTCAACTATTTGAATGTTGAAATTATTGACCCCTTTGTAGATCCATTCGATTACAAATCAATTGACAAGTTGAAAATATTATCAGAAAGACTTATTAACGATAATAAAGAAGAAATTTGCCACGTTCTCAAGCATCTTGGTGGGGAGACATAACAATACCTAGCTCCCTACTTCAAGATCTATTTCCCGGCGCAAGGGTTTGCCAGCAGACTTTGATTACCGTTCAGTTAGCCCGTTAAGCTAACTTTAACCTATAAAACACTGCGACCAACACCAAAAGCTCCCGCACTAAAGGTTGGACATTAACTATCCAGCAAATAGTCATTCTTCAAAGGTGTAATCTGCTGATATTGATCAAGGCTCTCACGTAATTTATCGTTATATTGGTACAGACTGAATGGTCATATATTGAATAAATTTCCAATAAGGAGTCTATGCTATGGCAGTTCGATTGGGAGATGGCTATGCGGCTTATCGTTTCAGGCCGGAGTGTACTTGGGTAACCGGCACCAATGCAGGAGAATTAAGATCTGACGGTTATGGCTCCTGTGTAGGACTGGTACTTTATAGTGGCGCTCCCAGAAAGATTGGGGTAGTCGCTCACTTCTCTGGTTCAATGCAAGCTCCACAGGTAAGGGATGATACCTTTGAGATAATGGCAGCGGTGTGCCCTATTGCACCGGGAAGAAAGTGGAGAGGATGGGTGTTTGGCGGCGTATCTCTAAATGGCAACTCTTCGCACCAAACAATGAGTGGGAACGGATCCAGCCTAAGACATACTCAAGCCCTGATTGATGTGGTACGTGGAGTACTGGATTTTAATCGAATGTTTGATGTTAATTTTAATATCTCTAACCTGGAAAAATTTAATTTTAATAGTCAGGGAGTCTTTACCGAAATGTCCCTACGCCAAGGTGATACCTATGTTGGACACCAAGGTGTGAAGCTGAATCTCGCGACTGGAAGAGTTACCTGGGACGATCGTAATCACGGGTCAGGTAAGTCAAAAAGTAAAGAGATGGTGAATTCTATGTTTTGATCATTAAGGTTAGACCTGACTGGTGGTGCCACTTACCTGCCAGGTCTAACTCACTCGGCTTAGAGGATCATATTTAGCCTTAAGGGTGTTGTATTTCAGATCCGGCCTAACTCTATTCTTATCCCCCTCTCCCCTACCGTAACCCTTACAGAGCTCGACATAAGAGCGAGATGATATTACTAAATAAAAAACTCCTGATACCATCAGTACCAGCCAAATACTTGATACAAAATATAGAGTCCATAAATAGGCTAAGAATGGTAACGTGAAAAGCGCTAACTTCCGTACACCCGTACCCGTAATATGTAATGATGCATAAATAGATATCAAAATAGTTAGAGAAGCGCAAACCAGAAGCAGCGATGAAGACTTCATGGTCAACATTATCAGGCTGAGTAGAACAAAAACTATAAGTCCAAACCACCGCATTTCAGGTTCTAGTGCTCCCATGCTGATAGGCGCAGCCATATAGCCAACGACATGATATCCAGTTACAACCACCATAAGTGCTGCCCAGCTATCCGCATTAGCTAGAACAACAGCTGCTAATACCCAATTGACTAGCATGGACCGTCTGGAAATATTATGTATTGGATCTAACACCGCGAGCCAACGAGGCATTTGCCCAACTGTAGCCATCGCGAATAAAATTCTTGATGATGCACCAAGATAAGTATACCCAGAGGCAGAGGGGCTAGTTACGCTGTCAGCGAGTAACACTAACGCTAGAAAATGCAGACCAAGAAGGGTAGCAAGATCTAGAAGTGGAGAGGTAAAGTTCAATCCCCGCCAACCACCAGTCTCAACCAGCAGGTCACGCGGAATCGCCTCCATAAAAGCAAATTGTAACGCAAGATAAACCAGGGTGATAATCACTACTGACAATGTTATAGCCAGTGGAATATTACGTCTTGGCTTCCTAATTTCACTGGCAAATGCAACACTAATTTGAAACCCATTGTATGAATAAATAAGTCCAGCGCCAATGATGGCAGAAAATGCACTACGAAAATCAAACTGCTGATTGTAAGAAAGGGAGAAATTTGAGCTGGTTTGATTACTGGTAAAAACCACAATGAGAAGCACAGTAAGCGCAAATAATGGAGTAAAAATCTTCAGTACAGTGACTACATTATTAATTTTAGTAAGCCAACGAATACCGTAAAAGTTAATTAACAGATAAACAGCTAAAATACTGAGTGCAAGTACCTTCCCCCATATAGTAAGAGTATGATTTTGTATTAGTATCGCAGAACCGATAGCAGATGATAGATACTGTGTTGTAGCCTGTGCTTCTGTAGCCACAACCATCAAGATACCAAACCAGTTCGCAAAAGCAAAAGGCATACCAAAGATGCTATTGTGCGAAAGGGCACTAGCTTGGGCCAAGGCTCCACGCACTGGGTAAGTCGCCACAATACGAGCAAGGCAAAGCCCTACCATCAAGACCAACAGAGCAGCAAGTATCCATGCCGCAAAAGCCCAATTACCTGCATATTTCGCCGTTAATTGAGCACTAAACAACCACCCTGATCCTATCATACAGGTGGCACTGAGTAATGTTGCGCTAAAAAGCGAAACTTTTTTCTTGCCACGCTTGGTATGATGCATATCGCTGATTTGTGTAAAATAATGAAATAAGAACAGTTTACAGTTTCACTATGCAATGACAAATGCACAGACTAACCTTTTCAGTACCAGCAAAAATAACCAGGTCTTTATCCGTCATCAAAAGCATTTTAAGGGCGTATATATCATCTAAATTCACTCAAGGTTAAACCTTATCCCTACCTTTCAGCTAACACGTTCCATACACAATTAGTTAAACGGTAGAGCTTCAGAGGGAATAGCTTCTCGCTCCTATTGCCATCACAGCTTAATCAAAATTAATCCTCAAAGTAAGCAACATCTATAGCGCGTCCCCATATATAAAAACTTTTTAAGATCTATGAGTCTGAAATATTATATTTTTTCTTCACACACTCCCGAAAGGTTCCAAAGTTAAAGGGACCAGGAACAAAGACTGGCTTGCATATAACAGAATTTCCCTTAACCCAGTAAGGTGTTCCTGCAACAATTTTGGTATCAATAGTGGCTTGAAAAATTGGTGCACCAACTACACCAACCGCTTCAGGGGAGGGGTTTTTCGGAAGTGAATTAAAGAACACATCAGCCTCTCCATCCCTGATTGCTTCATAACATTCCTTTATATCAAGCTGTCGTTTAGTGACAACCACATTCTCTGGAAAATACTGATTTGCTGTTTGAGTTGAAAGGTTTCCAGTACAAATTCTTATACTTGGATTAGACTGCAAATCGTCAATGGAACTAACTACATAGGGAGAGCCAACAGGTATATGAATAAACTGGCCAGAACTAATAATGGTGCATGTTGACCGACGCCCCTTCAGCCTGCGCAGATTTTCAGACTCACCACCTTTTGCATTAAACTGGCCTATAATATCAACGATGATACCTGGGTTATTAACGAATTCGAACATCTCGTAGACTTCACTAAACGGGCTAAGGTTTGTACCAAAGATCCCATCCTGTAAGGCAGAAGTTGTATTGAAAGGAAATGGAATTTCAATAGAATTTACCTCTATCTGCTCCACACTGTAATGCTTGGCAATTTCTCTGAGTATTTCTACAAAAATATCGTCAAGTATGCTTGAGCCATACATACCATTATCAAACCAATCAGAAGTACTAGCTCCAGAACTAATAAACCAGGGCATTCCAGCTATATACCCACGGCGTATTTGACCTGAAGACAATATCTTGGCAAATCGTCCCCTGGGCTTGGCGGGAAAGGGAGTGATCTCTGGGTTTGGAAGGCAGTCAGCTTGATTTACAATGTAATCTGTTGCATCAATTACTCCTGGAATCGGCTCAGCAAAGTCTTGGATTATTTTTCGATATTTACCGCTATTAATAATTCTTACCCAAGCAGCGTCAAATGCGTCAACTAACTGATCGTCGCCATCTACTTTTCTACTAGAGCCGGCTTGAACCTGGCTAACAAATAAAAGAGATGCTAATAAAAATATTTTCAGGAAAATATGGTTGTTCATAGTGCGGCCTATTGGTGATAGATAATCGATTTCTGCAATTGCTGCACATTATTTAGCTCACCATCCCAAAAAGTGCTAACCAAGGGTGCAAAATACTCAGGTAAGTACACCTTTTACACTCTCTGTGACTATACGTTCACGGTATTCAGAGTGCCCCACAATTACCAGCTCACTTTTTTGGTTTATTTAATAAGAAGCCACCCATCTGAAGTATCAGTCACCACGCGAGAAGAGTAAAAAGAAATACCTCTGAAATTTCATACACAAAACACCGCATCTAGTGGTGCTCAAAGAGCTCTTTAATATTTATAACTAATGAAGGATAAGCTTGTAGATGAAACATACATCTAAAAGTCACAAAGCAATATTACTTCTCTAATCGAACACCACTACAATGAGTTTGAACCAATCAGGTGGCACAATGAAAACTTGGCGACCAGCAATTAGATTTTTCCTACTAATCTTTGTTTTCGGCATCACCGCCTATATTTACAATCATCATTTTACTGAAAAGATAAAATTCAACAGAACCCCCCGTTACAGAAGAAATAATTATCAGTGAGGGTCGCCTAAAGAAAAAGGAAACTATCAATATCCTAATCCTGGATGAAGGAGGAGTTGGTGGTGAAGAAATCACCAACCTGCCTTCGAACAGTCCCTACCAATTAGTAATCGCAGCTTCTAGTGCTGAAATGTTTTTCCCCAGTTGACTTTATGATCATAAATAGAGATTTTAGCCACTGATACTTTGCCGATGCAGGAGTATCGGCCAATGATCCCACCGCATAATATTACTGGATATCATCGAAGAATTTCCGGATAAAAATTATTATGTGCTGATTTTGGCGCAGGCTCTGCTCCTCTCAGCAGAGTAAACACTAGTTATGAAGAGGTAAAAAATTGGGGGCAGCTACGCTGGTTTCATGACATTATCACGGATATGCAAAAATCGATGGATAACCAGCAACTATACACACTAAAGATTGCCAAACTATTATCTGCCCTGGAAAGGTTGAGTACGATTATTTGAACGTTAAGGTTATTAACCCAACAGTTGGTATCTTTGATTATGAGTCTATAGATTCTCTAAAAATCCATGCCGAGAGATTACTTGAAGCAAACAAAAACTCAAATAGACCAAGCTGTCAAACAGCTTAAGCAAAGATCTGAGTAGCTAAACCTTTTCACTCCATCTCTTATCCTCTAAAAGGAGCAACAAGATTCACTGCCTTTTTGAATCGGAGGGCATGGAACTGACCCATAGGAGCAAAATACACAGCAGTCACCTTGCTTGGGGCTTAATAATTTCCCACACTGCCCGCACTCATAGAACCATTGACAAGCATTAACTGGCATACTTTCTACCTGTTTATACCCACACTCAGGGCAGGTAATCGTAGAAGTTAGAATTTGTTCTCTCATTACCAGTTCTTAGCCTCTCACATGTCTACAGTCGAAATAACAGTTGTCTTGAACTCTTGATAATCACAAAGCTATTTCAGATAACTGCTACCAAGAACCAGTAACTCTATAAAACTATCTGTCAGGAATCACTATCTACCCTTATGAAATTGCGGCAACCTTTAAGGCCTCTGCATTTCGTCGAATAAAATCATTCCATGTAGCAGGCAACCTACCAACAGCTGCCTTGAATGCGGCCTCATCAAAAGTCCGATCTGCATTAGGTATTGCGCCAGCTGCATTTAAACGGAACTGATCCCTAATACAGGCCATATAGACAGGATCAGCGCCAGCAGCTACAGCCTCCTCATAAAAGATCTGGGGGTCAAGTGGGCTTAACGCTATTGACTGCCCTACCAAGTCACTCATCATCTCGGCAACCTCAGCCATACTCGCAGCATCATAACCGAGACGCCAGACTTGACCGCTAAATCTATCAGGGCTTTTAAGGGCTGCAGCCGCGATTGCCGCTACGTCACGAGCATCAACCCAACTCCAGCGAGCATCACCGATTAGGTTGGTTAAACTGCCATTTTGCAGCCACCCAAAACTAATCAGGTTTTGCATAAAGCCCTCGGGACGTAGATGGGTATACCTAAACCCTTGCTGCTCAATATAAGCTTCTATCATCTGGTGCCACCCCCAATGGGAAACCTCGGCGGTATCAGCACCAGAAGCGCCGATATGAACAATATGATCAACTTTTGAGCGCCTTGCAGCATCAATAACACGTTTCGAGTGCTTCAACATATCTACGGTGTAACCGGTCATCAAGAGAATTCCGTCGACACCAACTACTGACTTCTCGACTGTAGTCATATCATCAAGATCAAGCTGAATTGGCTCCGCGCCAATATCAAGCATCGACTGCGCCTGATCATCCCGCCGGATAGCAGCAACTGTTTGGATATCCGGGTACTTGACTAAAGAATAAACGACTTCCGCACCTACTTTCCCAGTAGCACCAATAACGAGGAGGCGCCTCTTCTTTTGATTACTCATTAAAGTACTTTCCCCTACTTTTGTTACTTTTCATTAGACTACCCACTTTTGTCATCTGATATCGCTAGGCTAAATCATGCAATAAGAAAACCTGAGTAGACTAATTAAAGCGTATTGTAATATGGGGAGATATCTATCTACGCCAGAGAAGTGGGGTAACATCCTGTCCTGCAAATCACTTGACCTATGGACTTCTCTTTCAGCTAATATAATCTAGTAGCTATTACCAACCTACATAAAATTGATAATCTGGCGCCTTAATACTCGCTCCAATAAGCTTCTATCCTTCCTAAATACGCTTCCTATCTTAAACGGCCTTCTCAAAGTTTAGCGAATGAATCTAAGATTTCCCCAGATTAGTAGAACTTAATTGTTAGCCGTCAATCTAATATAATAATTTTGTACATGCACTAATTCTCTTACTCAATCTACAAAAATGCTTCTTAAATTAAGATAGAGGGGGCCGATGAAAATACTGATTTTATTATCAGCACTCTGTATCTACTTCATAAGTAACACAGCCTCTAGCGAAATACTGAACAATAAAATAAAAGATTCTAACTTTAACTCACTGAAATCTGTTACTGAGCGCGCAATCGCCAACTCTGCTTTTTTCAGCGAAGATATACTTCAATTAATAAATAGATCCAATTTTGATTTTAAGGAGTCAAGTGAATCTGCACAAGTCCACCTATACATTGATAGCACTTCGGCATCTATTATCACTAAGAAATCTCAAAGTAATTCAGATTTTTTGGATATTACGATCAGAGCAGCTGACGCTAATTATCACATTAAGCTTAACAACCAAAAACCCGAGTACATTATTTCCGGGCATGGATCAAAAATTGATATTGAAGGGAAATTATTGCTTTGTATTATTGTCGGAAAAATGGAATTAAAAGGATGGCAGAAATCTGAAAATTTATACAAATCTGCATCATATAAGATTGCGAACTGGTTCTCTGAAATGCCTACTGGCATGGTAATTTATACTATTGATTCGATAAAAAAAGACAATAAAAAGTAAGAAATGCTGGTATGTCAATAGCAAGGTTGCCTGGCCCTTACCTCAAGACTATTTATATTCACTGAGTTTAGTAGGATTTCTTCCCGAAAATTCTACAATCTTGGCCAAAATATTTGCGAGCACTGGTCTTTTAGGGCCCACTCAAAAGAACTTAGAGCATATGTGCCGCTACCTTACTATCAATTCATTAAAGCAATGAGCCACTTAACAGTCGATTAACTTTGCGATACCAACCAAGTTTGGGGCTCTTTATTTTTGAGCGTTTTTTGACGACAATCAATAAACCCTTTAACGACTCAGAGAATAATAATGAAGGATTTTTTGATTGTTGGCGGTGGCCATAACGGCCTTGTCTGCGCCTGCTATTTAGCCAAAGCGGGAAAAAAAGTAACAATTCTTGAGCGCCGGACTATTGTTGGCGGAGCTGCAGTTACTGAAGAGTTCCACCCAGGATTCAGAAACTCGGTAGCGAGCTACACCGTGAGCCTGCTCAACCCGAAAATCATCGAAGACCTTCACTTGCGTGAGCATGGCCTGGACATCAAGTTACGGCCACAGTCAAACTTTTTCCCACTTACAGATAGTGAGAGTCTCTCCTTCCATAATAATCTGGCAGATACACAGACAGAGGTCGCCCGCTTCTCAGAAAGGGATGCAGCCACTCTACCCGACTTTTATGCCATGCTGGAAACCGTAGCGGATATTTTACGTGAAGAATTGCTACGCTCTCCCCCAACGTGGGTGGCGGGTTTGTAGATTTGATTCGCGCTGGTAGCTTTGGCATGAGAGCGAAAAAGCTCAGTATGGCAGCTCGCCGGGATGCACTCGACCTGTTTACCAAGAGCGCTACCAGCGTGCTGGATGCCTGGTTTGAAAATGACCATGTCAAAGCAGCATTTGCCTTCGATTCTATTGTCGGTAACTATGCCGCTCCCAGTACTCCCGGCTCCGCTTACGTGTTACTGCACCATGTGTTTGGCGAGGTTAATGGTGAGAAAGGCGCTTGGGGTCATGCCATGGGCGGCATGGGTGCTATCACACAAGCCATGCGTAAAGAGGCTGAGCGCCTGGGGGTCACTATTCGCACAGACGCCGAAGTTAAAGAAGTCCTGGTTGATGGTGGTCGCGCTAGCGGGGTGCAGCTAAGCAATGGAGAGACCGTAACCGCCGGCAAAGTAATTGCCAATGTTGGCCCTAAACTACTCTACTCCCAGATGATTGACGAACAACACCTAGAGCCGGAGTTTCGTCGCCGTGTGCGCGGCTTCAAGGTAGGGTCCGGAACCTTCCGTATGAATGTGGCGCTGTCTGAACTACCAGATTTCACTTGCAAGCCCGGAACTCACTTACAGCCACACCATCAATCTGGAATAGTCATTGGCCCCACCATGGATTACTTGGAGCGGGCCTACGTGGATGCGACACAATACGGCTGGTCGAAGCAGCCCATTGTAGAGATATTGATACCCTCTACCATCGACCCCTCCTTAGCCCCCGAGGGCCACCATGTCGCCAGCTTATTCTGCCAGCAATTTGCTCCAGAACTGTCGGACGGCAATAGCTGGGACGACTACCGCGAGCAAGCGGCACAAACCATTGTCGATACCGTCACTAACTATGCTCCCAATTTCCGTGACGCCATCATCGCCCGGCAAATTCACTCACCTCTGGATTTAGAGCGCAAGTTTGGCTTGATGGGTGGCGATATATTCCATGGCGCCCTGGGGCTGGACCAGCTTTGGAGCAACCGCCCCTTTATGGGTTTTGCAGATTACCGTACGCCGATTCAAGATTTATATCTCTGTGGCTCCGGCACTCACCCTGGAGGTGGGGTTACTGGAGTGCCTGGACATAACGCTGCAATGGAGATTCTGAAAGATAGATGAGACTGGCTCGCACTGATCTTATGAACCCAGTGCGGCCACTATTTATAGAGTGTTCAGGCCAAGGTTTACCACTCAAGAGATCAGCTGGTATATACGTTATTTGAATAAGTCCCTGCACTTGCTGGCAAGTGCAGGGACCATAATGGGAGAGCGCTGACAGCCTGTATGATCTATGTCTACCTGGACTACTACACAGCAGCCTTATAAGACTATGGTTGCGTCAAGCTAACGAATACTGATGGCATGGTGAGTTACCCCACCATACCAACAGCCGTCCCAGTAAACAAAACCCAATCTAATTAAAGATTCAGTTACTGTAGCGAAATAGCAGTCAACTCAGAGCCAGCGATATACAGGGTTCCGTCATCACCAAGACTTAAGTGCCCGGAAGATTCAAAACTCCAGTCCAGCTCCTGAGTACCTATATTAATGGCATAAGTATGTGAGGAATCTCCAACAAAAATATGCGTTCGGGTTACCACAATATTTGAAGTTAACAACGTTGGCGCCTCCCAGGCCCACACTTCGCTGCCATCTTCTTCATCGATAGCCTTCAGAATGCCAGACTGCAAGGCATAAATAACTCCACCACTAGAGGATGGCTGCCCGGAAAACCCAACAGAAGTTTTCTCCCACAAAATATTGCGTTCATCCAGATCAAATACAACTAAAGAGCCCGATTGAATTGCCACAACATTATTATACCTAGTCAAAACTGTGGCCACATTTACATCGTATCCTCTCCAGTCAAGATTAGGATATTCAATCTTATAGGCTAATTCACCAGAATCACGATAAAAAACCTGTAGATCAGTAATAAATGCATATACATACTCTTCATCTACAGCTGGGGTAAAATCTTGATAATGATCTGTTGATGTAAACCAGGACTCCGATCCATCACTCAGATCAAATGAGTAAAGTCCTCCGTAATACCCCCCGCAGTATAAATCCCTCCATCATATACAGTTGGAGACATATAAGTTGTCCACTGATTTTCATATTTAGTAGCAAACAATAGTGAGCCATCATCTATGTCAAGCCCTCGTATAAAGGAATCCCCATGACCACCAGTTTGAAAAATGACTTTTCCACTGTCATAAGCTGGGGGGTTTATAGAATGTATACCATCATAAACGCGCTCCCATGCCAAATCTCCCGTGCTTGTATCCAGGGCAACAATTCTATGCTCAGCAAAATAGGAATCATTAGATGCGAAGACCTTACCATCAGCCACCACTACCGGGTGTAACTTCGTCATATTAGGTAATGTCACGGACCAATGGTGAGAGAAATTATCTACATCTAGCTGTAGCGGTGTATAACCAGTATGCGCTGCTCCGCCTTGATATGTCGCCCATACCACAGGTAAGGGGTAACTATTGCTATCAATAGGTGAAGTGTCTGAGAAGAACTCTTCAAAATTTGTAAAAGAATCAAAATCTTCATCATTTGCTGCATCGTCAGCATCAATGGGGTCTAGCGCATAAAGCACTTCCCATCCATCCCGCATATGATCGCCATCAGTATCAGCAATAATTGGGGATGTACCATAGGTATTCGACTCTTCAAAATCCGAAAGGAAATCACCATCTGTGTCTATATCTATTGGGGAAGACCCCAAGGTATATTCTTGCAGGTTGGTCAGGCCATCAGCATCAATATCACCAGCGCTATCATCTGCCAACAAATCCAAACCATACTCAAACTCGTACATATCTCCCATACCATCACTGTCTGTGTCTTCAAGTAATGGATTTGAGCCGAGTTCCTTCACCTCTGTAAAATCAGTAAGCCCATCGTTGTCACTATCTTGCTCCAATAAACTTGTACCTAATTCCACCTCTGCTGCATCAGACAAACCATCAGCATCTGTATCCACAACAAAAGGATTAGAACCATAAATCAACAGTTCATCGCCATCGTTAACGCCGTCATTATCAGTATCAGGGTTGTCCGCATGAGTACCAAAGGTGTACTCTAGCAACGCAGATAAGCCATCCCCATCCAAATCGGAGCCCGCATCAGCAACATTCTTCGGATCTAATCCAAAGCCATACTCCCACCAATCAGGAAGTCCATCACTGTCAGAGTCCCAATCTGGTGTCAGATCTACAAATTTACCCCGCGCATCTAGCTTGGAAAAACTACTTAAGTCTGCCGTGACACGATATAGTCCGTCATATGCTGTAGCAGCGACTAACTCCCCATTACTACGGAGATTTAGATCATTAAAGCTCTGGCCAACGAATAATGTTTTTTGCAAAACCCCACCAGCCGTAAACTGATGTATCTCACCATTCCAGGTAGCTGAAAAAATATTACCAGCCTCATCTACCGCAATTGCCCGGGAAGTTTCAATAGATATGTTGGAGAGCAGAATTCCTGACTCTGGACTGAATTGAGAAACCTGACTGCCACTTAATGCGTAGAGATAGCCATCTGCGCCAACTGTCAGATCTATAAATGAGTCTGCATCTACATAGTTCACAGAACCATTTGCTAAGTCAAACTTCACATACCCTTGACTAGGACTGCCACTCGTTGACTGGTTGGTAACGAAAACTAGTTCACCAACAGCATCTATGCCGCCATAACTCAAATTATTAATAATACTCCAACCAGGCGCTGGATAATGCTCCCAAAGATTTGACTCTAGTGAATATACACTTAAATAAGGCTCAAATGTCCCATTGAAAATCGCTACTCTTCCATCATCCAAAATCACCGCATCTCGTGCATATGTGAAATCACTTCCACTCGGATTAGGGATGTCGAAACTTTTTATTTCACGACCATCGACATCAAGTAAGTAAAGCTTATTTTCAAAAATAGAAATTCCAGAGGCTCCCACTTCAAAAATTGTAGGAAGAGAAACCCCCTTCAGTTCATCAATCAAAATGCCACAATCGTTAGCTGAGGATTCAATCCTCACATCTAATGTATGATAACCCTCAGTAATGGGAACAGATATCTTTTCCCATGATGTTTGGGAGACAGACACACCTAATAATTTCTCACCATTTAGCTCAATAACCAATTCAGCATCATAGATGGAATAGCAGGTAGATCGTGCTTGTAGAGAAAACTCTACAGGGGAAAAGTAATTGGTTGTAGAAATACCCCAACTACCTTCGGTAAATAAGCTAACAACCCCATCACTAGCTGATTGAGTGACAAATTGTGGGCTACCCTGTGAGACCCAGCCCCCGGCAATTCTTGATTTTCAAAAGAAAAATAGAATTCATCGATTGGAGAGGGTAAAGATAACTCCTCAGTTGGGTCAGAGCCCAAAAGGTACTCGATTAGATTAGAAAACGTATCATTATCCAAATCACTATCGGCATCGGAAGCATCCAACGGATTCAGTCCAAATAGTACTTCCCAGCCATCCGGCATACCATCTTCATCTGTATCACTGTTAGATGGATTGGTAAAGTAAGTGATAACCTCGTCAAAGTCTGACAACCCATCCTGATCCGTATCTGCCATCAAAGGCGAACTGCCGGCTAAGAACTCCTCAAGATTATTTAGGCCATCAGCATCCGAATCCTTCAAGGCATCTAGTTTGTCAGTGTCATCCAAACCATGGGCCAACTCCCACCACATTGGCAAGCCATCGTTATCGGCATCAGATTCATACCGATAATTTACTATATTCAGCTCATTGCCAATTGATTGATGAATTAGTATTACACCATTTTCATCAGCAATAAGGTCTATATAGGTATCGATATCGAGATATTGTTTAAATAGAATTTCTCTAAGATCATGACTGAAAATTGCTAAAAGATATTCCCTATCTACCTTAACCAGGCCAACAGCAACACTCTCGCTCCAGGTGAAATCCTGTAGCTGTATCTCCGCACCCACATCCTCAGATAAAGAGCTCAAATCAAGTGCGCTAACGAGGGGGTTAGCGGGGTACCCCTGGATAACATTCCCCTCTCCAGTCACAAACAATTTACCATCCGGTGATTGCGACAGCCATGCACCTAAAGACTCTCCGAAGTAATAATATTGATACCCGGAAAACTCCTTTCTATCATTATCAATATTAAAGCTATTTAAATCTCCATAAGAAGAATAATGATAAAACCGGCCGGTTTCCTCCACGTAAAACAGCTCCTGTGAGCTGCTTACCCAATTGTAACTATCCCTAATCACAAAGCTTTTATTAAGCAAGTGATAATTCAAATAAGCGCTACCTGAACCACCTCCAGCAACTGCCACATAGAAATCACCAGCACTTATTAATGCTTCCAGATTACCCTCAAACGAGGCCACTTCCTGGTTTTTTATAGGTAAAGTTTCACTAAACTCAAGAAGTTTACCATTCTCAAAACCAACCAATATCGAAGATGAATTGTCGACATTAATAGACAGCGCCTTACCGTTGCTCTCAAAGTGCCCCAAATGTAAAGGATTTAAATATTTACCAGCTACCGTATCCCACTTCCAGATTGAGCTGGAATTGTCATCCAGTAAATAAAGCACGTCTCCTCTTCGAGCAACATCATCTACATTTTTGACCTGCACTTGCCCTTGAATATCACAAACACCATTTATGCCATGCTCTGCAAGGTAGCAGGCTGAATCCAGAGGAAATAAATCGAGGCTTAAACTAGATTCTCCCACAGACGGATCATACCCATCATTCCATGAGTCGGGCGCGCCATCGAGGTCAGAATCTACTGATGCAGCCCTATCGTTTGGAAATGCATCTTCTCTATTCGGAACTCCATCGCCATCTATATCATCCAACAGCTCAACGAGCTGATACTTTCGGCCATGATTTTCAGTATAAGTAATGACTAAGGCCACTTCATCTAACTGTACTAAGCCCTCAGGAAGCCCTGTATAGGTAGCAGAAAAAAACGCCTCAAAATCATTATTGTAAGCAACTAAAGAGCTTCTATTATTAGTAACAGACGCTGATAGGGTTACAATCACACTACTATCGGAAAACCCATAATCAAAACTAGTTACTGGAGAACCAATAAAACTCAAGTCACTGGCTTCGTAATAATCACCACTACCAAGCAGTACTCCATTACCACCGTTCACAATCAGAATGGGGCCTCTGATAGTGTAATCACTATGGTAGGGAGATTCCCCTTGGACACCTATAGCGCCGCTCGACTGAGAGATTTCCTCAAAATGTATATCATTAGGGGACGTGCCATCTCTAAAATGATAAATCCGGCTATTTACGTCGTTCCAAGCGTAATAATGAGAATACCTATTCCAATCCTTGCTATCTAATAAATTTCCATCCTTAGACAAGACATGGTGTGAGTACCAAGCTCCCTGATTATCTTGAAGCAATAAATAATTACCCGCCTCAGCCAGTCCAGTTGCACCAACAGGCATTTGAATGAGGTCAACTATCTTTTCAGGTGTATCAATTGAAAAATATCGGATCCAGCCGTCACTATAAGCAAGATATACTCTCTTGTGCTCATCATGGTAACGTACAACCTGGGGACTTTGATCATCAACTACTAGATCAAGTTTTCCAGTGAAGTTTTGGGTCTCTAAACTCCACTGGTAAAAATTGTAAACCCCATTTTCAGAGAAGCTGAGATATATAACACCATTCGCATCAGAAAATACTTCATCCAAAGCTAGTGTATCGGTCAGAGTAGCGAAACAGGTCTCCCCATCACCTTCATTTATCCGGGAGCACAACGCATCAAGATCGTAATGGTCAGCATTATCACCAACTCCGTCACCATCCAGATCTGATGACTCTGTTTCATCCCAAGGGAATGCGTCGTTCTCGTTTTCTACGCCATCATTGTCGATATCATTGTCAACGTCATTGGGGGTACCATCCCCATCTAAGTCGGCTCCGATAGCTTTGATAATGGAGTATTTTGGTTTATCCCCCAGGCTGAGATCTCTCTTGAACTGTCATATTGGCGTGTTTCATGAATAAGGAGCTTAACTAAGCCACCAACTTTGAGAGGAGTCTCAGCGTCTGAAGACTCGGGGTCAAAGGTGTTGGGCACAGGTAGCTCACCAACGTTCAGCCTGGACAAAAAGTCGTAATTATCTTGTATTGCCTGCGTGGTATTTGTATCAAGACCTTCGGCAAGGCCATCTAACGCCCCATCTGTTAGATCTGAAACTAACAACTCCAGTACTGTTGAAGTGCTTATATCTGTCTCGTTTTTAAGAGCCCACACAAGAGACGCGGTAGCTTCAGAAGCGGTACGGTAGCTCAAAATATCATCAAGATCGGCCTCATTCCCAAAAGCCACTGGTGGCGTATGAAAAAGGTCTACCTTATCTAGCAGCTCAAAGCCTAACTGACTTTTAACAATCAGAGATTGAGATATCAAAGCATCGGTCAATCCCTGCTTATCTTCGATATTTCCACGCCGGATCAGATCAACTACGATGGTTGTTAGCGGTGTTGCGAAGATATCTTTAGATTTCTCGAGAGCTTCAGATTCAACAATTGTCGACAGGCCAGGAAGGATTGGGGCCATTCCTGTCGTTAGGTCTACCGTGGCATCACTAGCCAAAAATTCAATTAGATAGTAACCATTACCCGGAAGATCTAAGCCTCCCTCAGTGAATTTACCTAACTCTGTGGTTTCACCTCTCGCTACAATATCCCCCTTTAAGTCCGCCGCCTCAAAAGAAACTTCATGAATCCTATAATTGGCAAAACTTAGGGGTCCCTTTACGGCTGCCCCTGAAAGTGAATACGTCACGGGTGGGGGGCTGGTGGCTCGGGTTCAGGTGAAGAGTCACTGCCTCCTCCCCCTCCGCAACCTAATAAGACCGCAGTGAGACCTGCCAGTACAAGCTTTAAATTAAATGCCGTTGTTCGCGATCCCATATCACAATCCTTTTCAATCACTCAGCCTGCATACTTGGTGCGATAGTACTTGAGCTGTATAAATCGAGGCCTTTTAGCCACTGTGCGATTCTTTACAATAAGCGGGCGCGAATCATATACGGCTATTAAATGAACTGCAAAACCAAACCTGGAATACAATACCTTATATCACTATATCTCCCGCTGTGTGCGAAGGGCATTCCTCTGCGGTAGGAGGGCCAAATCCGGGAAGAACTGTGAGCACCAGCGTCAGCGAGTTGAAGATAGAATGCAAAAAGGGCCGAGATCTTTACTCTCGATATCGCAGTCCCAATTACCACTCGATCCAGAAACGTATTCACGCTGCAATCTCAACCGAGCAACCCACCTCTGGTGGGCAAGGAGCGCCGGGATGCCCAAAGGCTTACCTTTTCAGCTGAGCCGCTATTTAAAGCCAGTAGACTGGAGGGGCTGGCAACTGTAACCGAATAAACCAAGGATGCATGGGTTAAGGATTGCCAGCGCTTTCTTTTCCCACCGCTAAACTCAGAAAATTCATCAAGGACTACTATCTTGCTTGTGTGGCTCTTTGCCTAAATTCCTATCAACTGTCCGATGAGCGGCTATCGTGAGTTGCATACCGCCTGTTTCTGCGCAGAACCTCTGACAACCAATTAAATGATGTAAGCGTTTGACTCCCACCTCAGTACTCTCCAATTGGTGGGTATCCAACATCGTTGCAGCTCTGATTATGAGTTATTGCACCATGTATTTGGTAAGGTCAATGGTGAGAAAGGCGCTTGGGGTCATGCCATGGGTGATATGGGTGATATAGGTGCTATCGCCCAGGCCATCTGTAAAGAGGCTGAGTATCTCGGAGTCACCATTCGCATAAAAGCTGAAGTTAAGAAGGTGTTGATTGATGGTGGTCGCGCTACCGGAGTGCGGCTAAGTAGTCGGGAAACCATTACAGCCATTATAGTAGTTACCAATGTTGACTCTAAACTGCTCTATTCCCAGATGATTCGCGAACAACATCAGGAGACTGAGTTTCGCCGCCGTGTGCGCGGTTTCAGGGTAGGCTCCGGGACCTTCCATATGAATGTGACGCTGTATGAACTACCAGGCTTCACTTGCAAGCACGGAACTCACCTACAGCCACACCATCAACCTAGAATAGTCATTGATCCTACAATGAACTACTTGGAACAGGCCTAAGTAGACGCGAGAAAACACGGCTGGTCGAAGCAGCCCAAGCCACCCGGGAAGTGGGGTTACTTAAGTACCTAGTCATAACACTGCAATGGAAATATTAAGAGATAAATAAGAATGGCCTGCGAATGCGGGCCATTCATAGCATGAGATTTAGTTTCAGTAAATGAGTTAAGCTCAACTTCGAATTCAAACGTTTCAAAGAGTCTTGTTTAGCTCCACTACAACTAATGCATAATAACTCTGAAACAGTAAAGGGTATCCACTGAAACGCCCCCGCTATTAACTCTCCAAGCCCTTTTTATTGACTATCCATTGATCAATTAATTGCTCCAATACCATCAGGGGTACAGCGCCGTTGGTTAATACAACATCGTGGAATTCACGGATATCAAACTTATTTCCTAGTTCTTGACGTGCACCTTCACGTAATTCCAGTATTTTCAACATGCCAGTTTTATAAGCCACAGCTTGCCCTGGCATTACGAAGTAGCGCTCAACCTCAGTTATGACCTCAGTTCTCGCCATACCGGTCTTTTCCACCATGTACTCAATTGCCTCTTTCCGACCCCAACGCTTGTGATGTATGCCGGTATCCACCACTAAACGTACAGCCCGAAGCATCTCATCTTGCAATCGTCCAAGATCATCATAAGGATCATCTTGAAAACCCATCTCTTTTGCTAGTTGCTCAGTATAGAGAGCCCAGCCATCTGAATAAGCAGTATTTGATACTGCCTTAAGAAAAGTTGGCAGCTCCTCTAGATCCTGCGCAATCCCTTCCTGGAAATGATGCCCTGGAACTGCCTCATGGTAAGCTAAAGTTCGCATGCTGAATTTCTTGGTTTCATGAACATCGCGCAGGTTCACATAAAATACTCCTCCGCGTGAGCCATCAATTGCTGGGGGCATATAGTATGCTTTAGGTGCACCCTGCTCTTTGAACTCTGCTATTCGTCGAACCTCTACTCTCGCTGTCGGTTTTAAATTGAAATAGTCATCAATACCTTCATTAATTTCATTAATTATCAATTGGTAATCTCTGATAATCTGCTCGCGTCCTTTATCAGAATTTTCATAAATAAACCGAGGGTCATTATTGATTGCTGAAAAACGATAATTGATACTACCTCTATCAAGACCAATAGAAGCAAAGATCGTATTCATTTCCTCCTCTATGCGTGTCACCTCCTTCAAGCCAGTATCATGCAGCTCATCAGGAGTCAGATTTGTAGTGGTATGAACACGTGCTTGATAGGCATAAAACTCATCACCTTCCGGAAGAGCCCAAACTCCATGGCTCCCTGTAACTTTAAGCTGCAATTCTCGATAATAGGCGATCAAGCTTACGTAAGCGGGGTAGACCTCGGTTTCTATTAGTATCTTTCCCCTATCAAGGATACGTGTACGCTCATGGTCTGGTAGAGTTTCAAGCACACTCAGGCGCTCTTCCAGAGAGGTATAGAGTATGTTTTCTTGAGCTGGAACATCAATAAATCCTTGCATTTCCTTCAACACACGATCAATTACAAAGCGCGGAGGCAGGATCTTTTTTTGTTCCCGAATTCTTAATCCATCTAATACCTGAGAGAATTTTCTATCCACTTCACTTAAGCGAGAAAGATAATAATCAGCCTCTTTGATACTATTAATCTGATGCAACTCAACAAGAAATTCCGGCAGCTTATTTTGAACACCAAACATCTGATTGAGAGGATAGTTATGATGTTTCCAACGATCTCCCTCTACCATGCTTTCCAGGTAGTACTCAAAAATATCATAGGAAATTGCCTGTCGATCATTGAGACTAGATCGATCATACTTCCTTAAAGTAGATAGCTCATCCTTAACTATCTGAAGCTTATGTTGTACCATCTTTTCAGAAATATCATCAAGATGGGCATTGTGGCCATCAAATCCAAATTGTTCAAGAATCCGTAAAATTGACAGCGTTTCCGGGCTGGTACTTTGAATTTTGATGAATGCTCTTTCAAAATACACATTTATAGCCCAAGGCTTAAAATAAATCGCATTGGCCGCAAAGGCTGAAACTCCAACCACCCCAATCAATAGAGCTCCACCAAACCATTTGGCTGTTATTTTTATCATTATCGACCCCTCTTACTTTAGATCGCCATTGTCACCATGCTAATAAGTGAAGTACAACCATTTGAACCAAGCAAAGCGTCGAACAAACTGAATTAGGCGATAAAATGCACATTGCAGACGCATCAAGTCAGGGGCGCCACTCCTTAAGGAAAATCAAAATTCCTAATTTTTGTGCAAGTTACCATTGCGCTAAGTTGCTATCTATTTACGGAGGACAAGAAAGGAAAACATAAGTTCGTATGAGAGATATGAACATATACTCACCATTAAAATAAAAGTATGACTAGTAAGGATTCAATGGAAGGTACCCAACGATCCCTTAAATTCTAAATAAATGATCATTAACAAAGGTAGAAATTACTTAATTGCAGATCCGGCCATAAGTTACTTGGAGCAGGCCTATATGGATACGATGCAACATGGTTGCTCAAAGTAGCCCATTGTAGAATCGTTAACCCCCTCCATCATTGCCTCCTCTCACGGCAGAACGCCAATATGTCGCCAGCCTATTCAGCTAGTAATTCCTTCCAGAACTGCCTGGCGGCAAGAGTTGGAACAACTTCGTTGCATAAAACTCTCACCTAAATTGCAGAGTCCCAATCTTTGGGCGTACAGAATCATTGTACTCCAGTACCTGCTTTATCCTTCTAAGATAATAAAACTATATATATAAATATAACGATTAAGGTGTGATTTCTGTTCATAGGACAAGCTAAACAGATGACATCAGATTTCAGACAAGCCGATTAATTTAGCATTTCTAAATTATCAAGTGTGACTTTCATAGATTTTATATGGAATTATTGATGATAATTTTTTTCATATTTGTAAAAGTACAACAAGTAATGGTTTCTTAAAAGTCTGACTGAAAGAATATCTTTAATCATTTGTTTAGTATTTCAACAAATATCAGCAGCAGCAGGCTTTTTTAATTCTTCATATAAAGAATGTTAATTATTTCTTGAAATACTTAGAGCGTTCTTTGGTATGAAAACTGGCGCTGGTTAGCTTCTAATTTACAATCATCGAGTTGTAAATATGCACGAAAGTACTATATTATGCGCCCGCACAAGAATTAAGTGTGAAAATAAAAAATGGTCGTACCGCTACTAAACATCTATTAATTTAGAGGGATTAGATATGAATAGAACTCATATTTTTCTTTCACTAGCAGTACTCTCAGGGGCATCATATGCAGATCCCCTTTACAATTTTGTTGAGATAGGCCAAGCCGCAAGTTTCATCAGCGGGCATAATGTTGCCAAGCAGCCGGTAGTAGACGAGACTGCTGTAAAGAAAGAATATACGTTAATAGAGCGCACCTCTTCTTTAAGCGCCATTGCGGTTACTCCAGACGGTAAGCAATATGTAGCAGACGTAGATGAGAAATCGCTTTCATTGCTGGAGCAAGCTATAGCGATTTTTGAGTCTCAAGGCTTGGATGCAAGTGTTTTTTCCTCTAAAGGGCAATTGCCCACTATGGTCGAAGGTCAGGAACGACTGCTACCCACAGTTGTAATAGGCACTGACGACAGAGTTCAAATCACTAATACTGTGCAAAATCCCCACTGGTATAATGGCCGCATTGATGTGGGATGTACCGGTACATTGATTACAGCAAAACATGTCTTGACGGCAGGCCACTGTGTTTCTGATGGTTCCGGCAACTGGTTCAGTTCTCTTGATTTCACGGTGGCCCAATCTGGTAGTTATAAACCCTGGGGCAGTGAAACCTGGACCAATGCTGTGACTACCACCGCATGGCATAATAATGGAGACACTAACTATGACTATGCGATTATTGTATTAGCGGAACCACCTCACAATGGATATTCAGGATGGGGGGTCTATTCGAGCGGAACCCATAGCGTTACTGGATACCCAGGAGATAAGCCATTTGCTACTATGTGGACTGACTCAGGTAGTACATCCTCAAGTACCTATAGAGTGTGTTATACATTAGATACAGCTGGTGGCCAAAGTGGCAGTGGGATTAAAGATACTAATAACACCGTTCGCGGAATCCACACCACTGGATCGCCCTCACAGAACTGCGGAACTCGCTTAACCAGCACAGTGTATACTACCTTGCAGGATTGGATTGCCACTTATCCATAAAGTGAAAATACCACACTCAAGTTCGGAAAAAGGCGCCCTTGGGCGCCTTTGTTAATAATATGAGAATACTTATTCCTTTGATCTTTTTTCTAGGTGCATGCGGGATAATGGCCGATGATGAGCCCGAATGGCATCGTGTGATGGTGAGAGGCAGTCTAAAGACACCTGATCCCGTTTTACGCGAAGTACAGCGCCTGGAACAACTAGGACAAGTAAAAGATGTCGTTATTCTTGAGTCCTACCCACTACAGATATGGTTTAGTTCCGACTTGGAGACAGCTGAAAAGCTGAAATCTCTGTCAGAAAAATACAGCTCGGTACGCTGAGCGTATGCGATTGCTAGATCTATTTCTCTGCCAGTACATCAAGTAATAATAAACCTCTATCAACCGAACCAGTCATACCGATGCTCCATTTATATGCTCAATCTATGATCAATCAGAGGGAGGCATCTCAGGCCTGATCTAATACCTACTTCTTAGCTATTAATAATTCCAGTAAAGAAAAAATACGTGAGCTTAAAGTAATTTATTTAACCTATAGGTGTCCGGGATCAGCTTTTAAACATTGGGTTTACTGAATTTCTTGCAATTAACTTATAAAGCCCACAGTAGGTGGAGCAAAACACCCGCACAGGCCCGCGGGACCGAAGCAACTTGCCTGTGATAGTTATGTTCATTTGTTTGAACCTTCAAGTCTGAGTAAATCTTTTTCTACAGATCTTACCGATCGCTAATTCTTTTTCTGGAACCGCTTATTATGTGTTTATTCATCATACTCAATAAAATCCCATGGGATTTCTTTTTTGAATATTTCAATACATTCTTGCATCAGCTCAAGAGTTACTGACTCTTTGAATACTGTGACAGTGCGGGTTTTCTCCGTATCATCTCGAAATATCTCTATGACAAGTTCGTCGTCTCTATAAATCTCGACACCAATGCCATCTCTTGGATTTACATCGCTAGCTACTACAATTCTATCTTTTGGTTGAGACATCAATACTCCATTGTCAATAGTGCCCGGCTCACCAAGCAAATTTTTGATGGCAAATTTTGTGCGGGTTTTGCACAAAAGGTAACAGTGGCCGGAAGTCAAATTACAGGCACCTGTTATATTTTAATTTTACAATTTCCATGAATCCTTTTAGCTCAACCTCTGCGGGGCCTTGCTCTTTAATACCCTGCATAATTAAGCAGGTTTCATCATCAAGCCAGCTACAGCATTTAGCTTGATCACTGCTTAAATTTACCGAATGAAAACTCATTAAAATAAGCTTGCTTGGAACCTCATGAAAATCGAGTTTGTTACACTCATATAATTCCGCAATTCTGGATGCAACACTATCAAAAGCTTCACTTTCGCATTTAAAATCAAGCTGGGATAAAACCTTATATTGCTTATTCTCATCGTTGGCTAACAAAAGATCCATTATCATTTCATCGGGCTCGTCACATCGAAGATTTTTTTCATCAGCCCACTGCGAAATCTCTCCTGAAAAACATAACGCCCGACTAAGCAGCGAGCTTCGCAGCAGTAAGTCCGGCAGGCGCTGCCTGCATATTTGAGCCGCTTGTTATGTGAATCACTAGCCTGGGAACTGGAAATCATTGGACACTTTCTTAATTACATATTTGTTCCCAGAACTATAGCTCTCATACTCTAACATCTCGTTATCCAGTTTAATGATTCGATAAGCATCATAATTAAACGGATCAGCGGGGTTAGACGGAGAAAGATGATTGTCTTCAACCCAACCACGAAATATTGCAAAATAAACTGGGCCTGACACACCCCACTGGCCGGCTTCGGTTTGTTCCTTGATTTTTCCGTCTTTGTCATAAATACGAAAAATAATCTTGTAGGTTCCTTGCGGAAATCTCTCAACTATCTCTTGTCTCTTACCACCATCCTTAGTCGGTTGACTCCCGTACCATTTTCCAACCATGAGGTTCCAAGTTTCTTCTTGCGAAAATGTAAGTGACGGCTTTGCTGATGTTATCGCCACAGAAGATGTATTTGTAGTGGCACATCCTGTAACGATGAGCCCAGCAAAGACTATGAAGATGCTGACTATTTTCATGATTTTCCTTTCACATAACGCTCTAACTTGCGGCGGTTGCCGCATCGCGGTAACCGTCCGGCAACATTAGCTTGTTAGGTGCTGCTACCTTTAGCGGGTGCACCTGATTATTGATTAAGAAACCTTCTAGTTCACTTAGCTCAGCAGGTAACTTGGCGCCCTCATGGGAACCACAGCTGATGAATCGGAACCCAGCAGCGAATAGAATTTGTACCTTACGCCACTGCCTCTTATCAACTGCCTTTGGTGCCTTAAAGCTACGTCCCATCTCATGCATACATTCGCCACAACCTGGGCAAGGGTGACATCGAGTCGCCTTTTTACCAGAGTACTCAACAGGTCTTTTATAACTTTTTCGGCAATTGAAGCATACATGAGCAACCAAGTATTCGGGACCACGATGGAATGGAACCGGCTCAGGCGAATTAATAACACGAGTTCCCGTAGCCTTACGTAATTTCATTCTTCGGTGCTTTTCTAGATTTACGCTCATAATTCCTCTGGGCACCTAACGCCGAGCTAATTTTCGTCGATAGGCGTCAAATTGAGCCCCTTGTTAGCTTATTACCTAAAATACAATGAAAAAGCTCATTTAGCTGGGCCATTTCAATGCTTCTATCAGCTTTTGGGAGTTTTATATCTTCCAAACGAGTGAGTTGCTCCTCAATGTACTGATTCAATAAGGGAATAGCCGGAGACAGCATTTTTTCCTCGCTCACCCTTTTGCGTTCTAAAAGAGCATGAATTGTATCAAGCAACTCATTGTTTGTTACTAACGATAATACTTTTTCAAACTCTATTGGAGCGGCTGTACCATATTCTTCAAGCCACTGTATAGAGAATAATGGACGCAAGACATAGAAATACTTTTTAAGCGGCACCATTTCCTCACGTAAATACCCTCGATAATTGGTTTTTGCCATACTTCTGTAGTGATATATACCCTTTTCAGTAGAATATATTTCAGGCAGCAGCTCTAATGACTTATCACGAAAACAACCATCATCAATGTAAGATATTGAAGATTGGATCCACTCGACAAATGCAGGATTTGATTTCCAGAATAGTTTCAAAGCCTTCCTTACATCCCACCCGTTTAAATCGATATCATCAACTATTGGGTATTCAATCACATCCCGCTTATCTTCCAAATCCACCGATAGATACCATTCAGGTTTATTTACATAGATAAAACGGACATCATAATCGCTATTAGGTGAAGCAAACCCCCATGCTCTACTTCCTGATTCAATTGCCATAAGAATCGTTACATCAAATTTTTCTTCAGTCTTCTCTAGGCGACTTAATATATCTTCTCTAATACTGATGTCTATCATAATTTCATCTTGAAGCTAACAGTTAATTCAAAAGAAGCTTCTTTATATCACCCTGTTTTATATTTATATGCCCTAGCTCCTTCGAGAAGGAAAAAACTAAGAAATTCAATCAATTATCTATACTTGGTACAAATGCACCAAAATAGATATAAAGTAGCGTCTTTATATCTCATTATTTTCGCTGCTTTGTATCTATTTGAGAATCCTAAAAGTATCAATAAGTTACTGAGTTTCACCTAAAAATAGGAGCAGCTGCTGCTGATCTTTGTTATAGAATGCACAACTGTATATTTTTCACTCAATATCAATCTATCTAAATAGCCAAAAACCGAAGATTTGAGGTTTATGGCTTGCCATCCACTTGAGCCCTCTAAACTGCTCCATCACCCACCTGGCGCTTGCACACGGTGTGCTCAATATCACCTGCTTAGCCTCCACCCAAGCTTTATGCCTAAACCTCACTATCTTGTAAACACAAGTCGATACACTGCACCTTTACTCGCCTCTTCCTCGAACTCATTAATCTCCTGATTTTTTACCATCCCGCGCCAACAGGTCCTTCACTACTACCATCTTTATAAGTGGCAGTAACGAATCCAGAGATTCTGGCTACACAGGTTCGAAAGACGAGTGAAGGATTGAAAGAGGTGCGGACTTGCACTTTGTAGGGTAGCCAAGCCGTTTGAGACACTATCTAAGGCCGAATAAGCTACGAGGGGTAGAAAAAGCAATGCGCAGATCCGATCAAAAATAGAACTTCCATTGG
This sequence comes from Microbulbifer sp. MLAF003, assembly GCF_030012965.1. Classification (NCBI taxonomy): domain Bacteria; kingdom Pseudomonadati; phylum Pseudomonadota; class Gammaproteobacteria; order Cellvibrionales; family Microbulbiferaceae; genus Microbulbifer; species Microbulbifer sp. MLAF003. The sequence continues at coordinate 1,725,204 of NZ_CP120232.1, read as the reverse complement.
TGGTGACTGTAGTAGTCGCTAGCTCGGCAAACAAAACCCAGGAAGTAATGATGAGAATATTCTTTACTTCATCTGTCTCGCAGACACAACACTCAGAGCTTTTTTAGCTTTCTCAATATTATCTACACTTGGTTTCAGCAAAAATGGTGCAGTACACGGAGCTTGCAAAACTCCTTCAAGTTTTGATAATTTGAATGGATATTGGGTTTCAATGATACCCTGACCACCCACCTTTGCAGATGCCACCAAATAGCGATCCTCATCCAATTGACCGGGCAATCCAAAGGTAGAATTAGTCCAGAAAAGATCCACGATAGAGCTATCGTGCTTTCCAAATAACTCCTCTTCTACTGAAAAAGTTATTAGAGCATGCCTTGGCATTCCGGTGTATCTATTCTTGTCCACAACGATATAATTTTCTACCTTACCAACAAAAACATGGTTAGCAGAAATTATATTCTCAAAAATAAAATTTTCAATTTTAATACAAGCGCTGACTGAAGAGCTTTTCAAAAATAACAACAGTAAAATTATTCTAACTCGAAACACAATATTGACCATAAAATCATAAAGCTCAACACCTAGGCTAGGTACCTCATAGATCTAATATATCACCACTTACCTACTCATGGTAAGTAGCTTGTAGAGTTGGAATGAAATTGATTTTCTTATTGGTCAAAAATTTCCGAACTAGCTAGATTTTCATCGATTGTGTGAAGGTCCTCCCTACCATAAGTACCATTTTCTAAGTTGTCGTAAAGAAACAAGAGGAGAGACTTCTCGTATTCGTCACTCAAGTTAGCACTACCTAGTGCCTACAGCAGCTTGGCACGACGCCTACTTCAATTCATATATAGCGGTTATTCGTTGGCCTACTTTGATAAATTCAGGAACTGCCATTACTAAATCCATACCGTAGGAATCAGCTTCCATGGCTAAAGCATACGCTTGAGGGCTGTACTCCAATGAAAAAGTTGCATATGCCTGCCCAAAATTCTCTTCGGTAGTAATTCCATAGACACTCTTGACCGTTCTAGACTGGGCCTTAGCAAGGGCATCGGCTTTTTTCCTAGCTTTGAAGCTCAGATCAACAATCATTTTTTCTTTGTACTCATCTTCATGAGTAGTTTCAAAGAATGCATCTATATTTTGAACACCGTCTAACCGGATTAGCTGATTCATTATGCTAGGGTACTTCGTAAGATCAGTAATACGCAAATTGAATCCTTGCTGAACCTCATAACCCAAGATATCTAAGTTGTATGCTCCATCTTTTCTTGCTCGCTTAGTGGTCTTGTCGATTTGTGTTGATTCGATATTTGAAATGGGAATTTCGTTACTTTTTAAGATTTCTAACATTTGAGCAGAAAACTTGGTTAATTGATCCATCGCCTTATCTGACGATTTATCATATGCTGAAAGACTGAAGCGCACTTTTACCAAGTCAGGTTTAACTTCTTGCTCAAATTTTTCAGTGACAATCACAAACGGAAATTCGGGTACTGGATTGGCAAAAACTGAAAAAGAAATAATTAAAGATAGTGCCAATAAAACATATTTCATGCGCGATTCCTTTTAAGTTTTAATGCCCGTATTTGTGTCTTGTTTGTAGCGCAGCGGAAAACTAATCCGACAACATGCGCATGTTAAGAGGTGCTGCCACGCTCAGCTTCGTCTAATTTCTTTAAAGCAAACTCACCCCTTTCTGATACAGAGTGTGAGTTATCTGAAGCAAAGCGCTCAGCGAATACTCGTGCTTTCATACCTAAATTGCCTAACTCCCGTATCAATATCTCTGCTGAAAGGCGCCTAACGATGGACGAGCGATCTTCAGATGATCGTTTTAATAAGTCTAGTAGCGGAATTTCAATTTCTAGCATTCGCTCACCTACGATAGGTTTTAGCTTGCCTTCACAGTACCTTATATCAGTCCACACCCATTTTCGGCCTTCGATCCATGCTACTCGCCCTTCAAATAAGCTGCGGTATGCCTTAGCTCGAACCGTAGGCTGAATTGCAGACTGAGCTATTTCTTCAATTTTCTCATCAAGTATCGGTGTGCGGCCAAGTTGAGAAAAGAGTGAAAGCATAGGTCCAGAAGCCGATGAAATTAACTTAGACCGAAGAGACTTTGCTATTTCCTCTTCGCAGATAATTTTCAGAAGAACCTCTTTATCTATTTCTTCTATCCTGCCCCACGAGTTCCAATTAGAAAGCGTGACACATAGTGCATCAACTACAAATTTTGGATCAGTCGATCTAGCTACCCCAAGAAGCGTTTCCCTTGCGGCTTTACGGACTTGAGGCACCCAATCATTGAGTCTACGAACCGCCAGAGAGAAAAAGAAAGTATTCGGCGCAGCCCCGGAAAGGGCTCGCAGTGCTTTTTCACGTGTGTAACCATCCCAGCTAGTAAGATCGAGCCAAGTTACTAATTCCTTGGATTTTGACCATACCCCACACTTCGGGGGAACAGACTCCCTTATAGCCGAAGAAAATTCTGAACGAATAGAACGTTCCCAGTGATCAAAACTCGAAAGAGGCAGCTGAGACGTCACTTCAATTAGTTCAGACATATCGGCCATGAATTTACTATCCGAGTTTATCGAGCTAGCAAACGTTCTCACTGCTGAAATAATTTTATCTTCCATAATCTGTGATTATTGCACCTACTATTCTTGCCTATTAACACCGCAATCAGTAGCAACTTGCTTTGTGTGCTGCACAAAAATAGGAGCACAGCGACCGTACAAGAAGTGCACCAAGTAAGACGTCAGCTGTATTGCTTTGTTAACTGGGGCTCAACCAATACTTTTGAGACTGGCGCCGCACCAAAAGCAATTTGGGCGCGACTTACGTATTTTATGGCCACAATCAAGGCAGTTCTTCCCAGATATGGGGTCAAATTTCCCATCTAGCTTCCCATCACGTAAGTCAATTTCAGCCATTTTTTCTTTAAGCTGACTCTCAGAGAACCCTGTAGAACGCTCAAGCTCCTCAAATAGTGCATGGCATAGCAAAGATAAACGATCTACTTTCTCTTCCAGCTCGCGGACTGATGAAAGCGCCGCTTTAGAATCATGCTTTGCATCACTACTCAGTTTTTGATTATCCGAGATCTGACTCTGCTGAAAAGCATCCCAAAACCATGACATGGTTGATTATTTCCTCCGACTGTTAACGCTTTAAGCAATGGACCAAAAACGCAGTTTTGTGTCCGCTGCCTTAATTTGTTAAGTGATTGTTAGCTACTTTGTTTGGATATAAGCTTATAAGATGGCTTATCTGTTTCTATGGCATATCCAAAAAGAATATTTGAAGAAATAACAGGGGTTACCTTAATAATGCCAATTTTATTGGCTACTAATTCACGCTTTATCAATTCATAGCTGGTATTAATTTCCTGCATATTTGGACTCATCGAACTTGTTCCAAACATAACTATAACCGTACCATCACTTGTTCCAGCCACCTTCATTTTCATGCCAGATATAGAGATCTTTTTAGTAGGTCCTGATAAGCCAGAACAATCTTGCGACAGTTTATGAGGGCTACTACAAGTCATACCAACTGCCGAAATAGAATCATTATTCAGTGAGTCTGGGACCAAAACAGGCGGGCTTGAAACACAGGCAGTTAGTAATACCGCAGAAAATAGTAGTAGTGTATTTTTAATCATCTTCCTTCCTTATTGTTTAAAGTAAATAGTGCAGAAATAGCTTCATCAACTACTTGTGAAGGTTTTTTCCTGACTAAGGACGTTCTATGTGAATATGCTGAGGCTAGCAGCAGGCTGGACTCTTTCTCATAAAAACGGATATCCACATTTAGTAAATACCACGTCACATCCCACTGCCATTGCCCCCCATAAACAATTTTCACATCATAGTCTTTAGAAGTATCTGACGATTCAGCAAAAACCTTCAACCCTTTCTTCTTTAGTTGAAGTGAAATAATTTCATCTAGCCCCCTCTCATCAGTCGTATTCTTCTCAACCTTGTAAACTAAATTACGATCAATAGATTCTCCTGGGACAATATAGCCACCCATAGTACTTGAACAACCCGCTATGGATAAGAATAAAGCGGCAACAATAAATATTTTGTACTTCACTAAAACGCCTGAATCTGATGGATATGTATTTTCACTTAACGCCGCCATATAAAAGGCGAGCAACTTGTTGCGAGTCCAGCACGCGAAGTGTGCGATTTTTAATGGCCTTGTTAGAGCTCATTTCCCTTGTTCCTTTTGTTTGAGAAAACTGACTTTAGTGCAGCCAGACCAAACAATATCAATGCTGGAGCAATTCCAAAAGTTAAAACGCCTCCAGAGTATTCAGGTAGCTTCTCGACGAAAGTATTGTATAGAACCCATACAGCTATCGAAATTCCTATTAAGAAAGATGTTAAACCAAATATTGCTTGAGGGAAAAATAGCAATACTGAAATGTATTCCTGAATTTTCGTTTTCCGTTCTAAAGCTCTAAGTTCAGCTGCGTAATCGAAGCAAATCAGAGTTGAGCAAATCAAAGAGACAAGAAATAGCAATCCGAACCAACCTGTAATCCTCATTAGAAATAAAGAACTTGGGATAAGAAGGAAAGATATTAGAAGCTTTGATCCACTAGATGTCATACGCGCAGCCCTAACAGTTAATTCAAAAGAAGTTTCTTTATATTACCCTACTCCATATTTCCAAGCCCTTCTCTCTTCGAGCATAAGAAAAATCTCGAAGAATCAGTAAGTTACCTGTACTTGGCGCAAATGAACCAAAATAGATATTCTTTATATCTCATCATTTTCGCTGCTTTATATCTATTTGGGAACCCTTTAAATATCAATGAGTTACTAATTTTTACCCATAAATATGAGAAGCTGCTGCTGATCTTTGTTATAAAATGCATAACTGTTCATTTTTCACTCAATATCGATCTTTTTCGCATGCTCAATACTGATGATCTGTGGGTTGGGCTAGTCATTCACTTGAGCCCTCCAAACAACCCCTCACCTGGTAGCCTCTTGGGCACAGGATACCTCACATCGCTAGGCATAGCTCCCGCCCAAAGCTGTATGCACCCACTTTACTGCCTTGTACACAAGTCGATACACAGCACTTTCACTCGCCTCCCTTCCTCGAACTTACTGACTTCCCAATTTTTGTCATACGGTGTCAATAGGTTCTCTACTGCTGCCATCTTTATAAGTGGCGGTAACGAATCTAGAGATTCTGACTACACAGGTTCGGAAGACATGTGATGGGTTTAAGACTAGAGGTGCAGAGTGGCACTTTGCAGGGCAGTAGCCAAGCCAATTGAGACATAGTCCAGTGAAGAATGAGTTTCGAGGGGTAGAAAATCAAAGCTCAGATTTCATCAAAAGTAGAACAGCCATTACTGGTGATCGGTGTGTCCGCTACCTCAGCACATAAGAGCTAGGGAGCATTGATGGGAACATTCCGTCATCATCAAAAGGCCGGGTATCTTGGCAAAGCGTGGGCTCTATTTTTAGCACAATCCTGAAAGCCATTTTAAGCAGTTGATGGGCTCGGCAGTATTGGTATGAAGTTTTATGTACAGTAAAACGAGCAATGAGTACGCGTCTTGTGGGGCTGACAAGGCTTGCTTACCCTTTCCTCCAGTCGGCTAAGAGGGTCTGCTTGTTAAACACCTCCAAGACACCAGCATGGCCGCTCCGAATTCTCAACCTAATCACCTTTGGCACCCAAGAGGCATTCGAATCAGAATGCGTATACCGCCTAACGAACAGAGGCACAATGCTTCTGCTTGGAGTCCCGATAATTATTGGGTACCTCGAGTTGCCCCACCCTTTTAGTATATTCAGGCCTTTGCTTTCCGTTCCCTTTTGATCCGCACATCGATTTCTTCACGGTGGATGGGGAGTGATTTGGGTGCGCTTATGCCTATCTTCACTTGATTGCCTTTCACCTCCAGCACAGTGACTGAGACAAATGTTTTATCAGCTTTATACACGTTGCCGCGCCTCTTTGTTAAATGAAGATAGAGCACGAACTCGTTGTAAGTTGGATTAGGTAGTTAGATCTGAAGTTACTATGGAGCAAATCATATCCCCCGCATTACTGATCCTGCCTGGCTGCCTCTGGATTGAAGCTAATCACATAGGTAACGTCTGCGATTACCGGTCACAAAGTGAAGAGGGTGTCGGAAATTTTGTAATTAGCAGTCAGTCCAATTCTTCTTGGACCCAATCACAATACCTCGGTTTCTAAGTTGGGCACCAAGCACATCTTGCCGCTTTCTACAGGCTCACTGGTCCGGCTGTACCAGTTGAGAGGTTAAATTGAAGCGGCAGATTACAGCTCCTTGAAAACCTATGTCTAGTAGATGGCAGCAGAGAGGAGTGCAAGGATGGTAAGAACTCGGATGAGTGTGTCATATACTAGCAGAGTTCTCTGGGCGCGTTACACTACTGCCAATAATCTAAATTTCAGCTATTCAAGCACTGCATGTCCATGATTGCTACGGCACTAGAGAATAAATATGGGTTAATATTTGACTATTCAGTAAAGTAAGACCTCAACCAAAATGAGGTAAAAGCAACTTATACAGCTTCCCTCTTCTACCTCAATTAGTGGGTGTTTAGGTTTTTTGTGGGTTTTGATTGTGGGTTTTGATTGTGGGTTTTGATTGTGGGTAAAATACCCCGGCACTTAAGAGCCTATAGGGTATTCGCTGTAATAATTATATTTAACTATTATAAGTGCAATCTGAGTTCGTACACAGCTGAACTATAGTAGCTTTTTGCTTTGTGCCAATGCATCCATCCAACCTAAAACGAATAGGCTTTTGGCTAACTTGAGCTGACATTGCAATTGATACGGCACGGTCAAAAGCTGCTTCGTTGCCTAAAGAATCAGAATCAAATCTTACCGCGTGATCGTCACTACCACATTCTTGAGTTTTAGGTCCAGTCCACCTTATAACCACGTAATCAGAAAAAGATTCAAGCAAATCAATCTCACCATGCGACCAGCTAGCCTCTGCAGATACATTAGGGGTTGCAAGCATTAGCAGCAGAGAAAAAATATATTTTTTCAACGTTTATTCCTTTTAAATATTGAGAGTAATTCTAATATTATAGCAATCCAGGGTATATTTCATCATCTAAGGCACTTATGAACTGAAGAACTAGCTGTGGGATAACCAACTTTCATGGGCCTTTCATCTTACCGACCATCAATCCAAAACCTCTATTTCTGCGGCCTCAAGAGGTGGGTTTACTGAAGTACCTCACCACACCACTCTGAAATTCCTCCTAACACTGTGGCTTTATCAAAAGGCCTAAACTCTATCCGTGCCAGCATCACCAAGATGCCTGAAGACTCTGGTTAAACTTCGAATCGCCGGTGCATTTGTGAAGCAGTCTCAGGATCTTCGCAAAACTATCTTTTTAGCCATACGTTCAGTGGAGCTTATGTTAAGTATATTATCTGGACTTCAGTTTTATCCTTACAACCAAGCTTCAAGGTCTTGACCCATATGAGTATTTTGGAGAGATACTCTGAAGAAGGTTCCGTATTTCCAATACGTTGAGAATTATGAAGTTTTGATACCCTGGAATATCCAACTTAAGAAGGTTGTGCTGGCAGCTATCGCATAATAAGAGGCTCCACCCTAAAGATGTCGAGCCATTAGCAACACAGGGCCATCAAACTCTCTACGACTTTGCATTCAGCGGTGCTATCCCTGCCTATGATCTTCCTCTTAAATTTGGTATATTCCTCACCTGTAGCTCACATACCGCTTGCCAATATAAAATAGGAATAGAAATGAAGTATTTTTTACCAGCTCTATGTATTACTTTGAGCACCTCAATTCCCCTAAATTCTAGCGCCGAAACTTCTCCTATCGCCAAGATTGACCACATAACAGTTGGTGAATCCTTTGCCCGTATCCATGCCACACAAATGATGGGGGTATCGAATGGGGTGGGGAATACATGTAGCGATAAAAGTTATTACTACCTGGATTTAACTGATGGTAAGAATAAAGGACAATTTTCCGCAATTCTTGCTGCAAAAGCAGCACAAAACGATATCGCGTTCCAAATAGATAGTGGAAGGTGTATCGGAGCTTATGCCGAAATACTGCATACATATGTTTATTAATTATCTGGGCCTCTAACCTTTTCTGTTTCAGGCCAAACTAACCCCCATATCGTAATTGACACCAACACAGTCCGCCTTCATGTTATCACCTGAATAGACTTCAATGGCACTTTCATGGGGGTTTCGATTGTTCATGGTAAATATAGTATTAGTGTTCCTTCTCAGGCAATGCGCTAGTCTGGCTTACATTCCGCTGGTTCCATAACTTCCATTTATATAAATCTAACTTTCATTTTTTACTCAGCACCTACCAGTAGTATCGTTTTTTAAGGGAGTTTTTTATTGCGGAGAAGTGAGCAGTACAAGAACTACGTTATTCACATAACGCAAGTAGTTGATGCACCGCTTACCCATTCTATAGTTTCGTACATTAAGTAGACTCTGAAAGCTAATACAGCCTACTATGTACTAGACAGGTACACTGCATATATTTTTTTGCGATCACCTACACAGCATAACCACCAATGCTCAAACCTACTTGTTATCGACCTATATACTGCACGTAAAGTTGACAGTTTTCCCCCACTTCCCGAATCATTTCATAGATCAGAGAGTAACAACAAACTAACATCTCGAAATGCCTAACCCTAAACTACTTATAAATTCGTATCATTTGCGTAGATTGCGACCAATCATCAGTCTTACAATTAAAACCGTCCGGATATCTTAGTATTACCGATTCGCCTGTAGCCATTGCTTGTTGTGCAACTGACTGAAATGAGGAAGTGCTAGATTCAGAGTGCAAACCCAATGATTTCCATGAACTCCCAGACTCATCTTGGACTCGCAAAAGAACGTCCAATTTTTGAGACTGTATTGCAGTAATTTTCCATGGGCCACAGTCTACCGTTGCATAGCACTCTGAGGCCAATATCAAAAGGGCTATTATACTAACTTTCTTCATATCACTCTCCAGTAACTCGAATTTATAACAACTGCCCAAATAGTAAACCGTATAATTTAGTACCGATTTGAGATTTACCAAAGGGTCAACCAGGATGACAGCCTGAAGGCTAAGCTACTTAAGCTATTTCACATCAAGTCCGGACACATCACCGTGAATTACTTAAACTAATTACAATAAAAACCCATGATTCCAAGTTTCTACAACGTTACTGCCATACAAACCACATACACCATGTCCATAAGCAGTAACAGTTGCTCCTGAAGCCTTTGCCGCTAAAACCATACTTAAAACCGCTTTCCCTCCATCAGTAGCTGCATCCACTGCCAATGCATTGCCATAGTTTGTTTTATCCGCACAGGCTGCCGGCGTTCCACCTAATGGCTTATCAAAAAAAATCATGGCTCTCCCATCTCCATCGACTCGAATCTGCTCCACCTTTGCACTGACCGAGCCTAAAGAATAAGCATTTGACGCAAGTAATACCGCAAAAGCTGTAATCAACAACTTCTTCATTTTACCAACCTTAATATTTTTAAACTAATAAAAAACAGTTCTGGATACCCAGCACAGAAGTAGCTTAAACCGTTAACCCACATATCACAACATCAAGCCCACTGAGTAAGTACCAGACATAAAAACAACTATTTCTTCAAATAATGTCCCTCCCGCGCCATACACGGATCTCCCCCGGCTCCAACCTTGCTATCATTGCGCCTGCAACCGTGTGCTCAGGATACTCCTTTGCGCAGGAGTATTGAATATGAATAAGTGCAGCAAACTAAGAAATTAATTTTTATTGATATTTACATGTGGATGCGAATTTTTTAGGCCAGGCTTAGACATAAAATCTAGCTTCTTTAGATGCCATCCAACTTAACGCCCCACAGTTTTAGAAACACTGACTAAAATTATGGGGCATCACTCTTGAGCTCCCAATCAATAGGAAGCACTGCAATTTTCGTGCTATCTATTTATAGGTACTCATATACAGCGGCTTTTGATAGTCAACGATAGACTCGCAACTGCCTGCAGTAGAGAGTTCCAATCTTACGCTAATTCCTGTATCCGCCATAAATGCGGCTAAAACCATAGTATCGCTCTTTTCACTTAAGGCGCACAACCACCTATCCCCGGTTTTGTCTAATTTAAAAGCGACCCGGCCCTCACACTTTCCAGGGTAATCAAGAGTAGATGTAACTTTTCCAGCGCACGCTTCTGACGCAAGCGGTGACTGTGAAATGCAAAGCAACAAGGATAAAGCAATTAGTCGGTTCATATTTGATCAACTTCAATGGATATCTGTGTAAATTAAGTAATATTATTCTCAGTCACCTGTCATGATGGAGTGGATCATGTAGAAAGTCACCTCTAAATTTTTCACTTCTCTCGCTTAGCGATTTCGCCTGAGCTGCTTGTGATGAAGGCAGTGGTGATATTTCAATAGGGACCTCAGGTGATCAGTCAGCTGTAACTCGCGATACCGGTTCTGACAATTACCTAAATTTAAGCCACAACTCTGAAAACCTTGATCATATTTACTCTATACTTCTTGCCTCGCACACAACCAAACATCCTGTATGGGTTCGTGTAGCCTCTACAGGCTCATGCGACATTGACTATGTTTTTTTCAGACAAATGAAAATTGAAAACTACCAAGCCAAGAGTTTAGCTCCAGGATCAGTAGGAATTCGTTAGTATTGACCAAAAACTTAGATGATTTACACGTGAATCACGCTGAAGAGGTACGAGGCACTACCACCCAGCCTACCATGGAGACTCTAGCCAAGCTATCTGTAGCTACCCCCAAAGCAGGTGCCATCGATACAGAGGACCCTCCTTTCTCGATCGGCTTGGTATCTCTCCAAAGCATTGGCTCTACTACAACTTCGAAAGGCACTTTAAATAATTGGTGAAATTAACGGCGATTATACACTTGGCCTGCACCCAGCTCAATAATCACTCAATATATAGACTGCGTGGCTATTAGTTTTATATTTCTACTCCTCACGCCAAGTGCAAAACAAGCGGTGACACAGCAGATTTTTTGTACTTAGTTTTTTGCTACGCCTAGCTTCCAGCCTTTCATAGCTACCTGCCCTTTCTTTTACTCTTTATACTAAATAAGTGGAAAATATAGCCGAGTTTACAACCTGTCATTCATTCAATTCTGTAGGTGTCTTGGATTATTTCTTAACTACTGAATCACAAACACCTTTTTTACAGCCTTATGGCGCACAACAACTTGATTCGCCTTCAGAACCTCTTGTATACAAACCTTCGAACCAGCACTAAAAAAATAATCTGATCAAATCTCGTTTATCTCATCGCCAGCCCCCTTCACCGACAAGAAAAACTTGGTAACCCCTTAGCACCACCAGCAAGCTCATCATCTCGAGAAAAAACCACTTCCGCCATAAATGTCTTCCCTGGCTCTAATTTATCTGTTGATTTAAAGGCCGTGCAAAGTACAAAAAACCATAAAAAATATCAACCACTCAAAAAACCTCTAAAAAAGTGGAGCAAAAACTTCAACCTCAACCTAAAACTCACAATCTTTACTTCACCCATTTCGCACGATTTCCCATATCACACTTTGCAGTTCACCCTAAACTTAATCCCCCAGAAGGGCCAGTAGCTGTGCGGACACTTCCGGCGAAAATTTGAGCCCGTACTTCTCCACTATCGCCATAAACCGCTGCAAATAGATAGCTTGGAAAGAAAAATTCGCAAACTAAACCTGAGCTGACAGAGTACCTTCTGAAAAACCAGTAACTGTCAGATCAAGTCTGAATTACTACAAGCTATAGGCTTTAGGAAATTCTGGTTAATATCTTTGTCAAATCACTTAAGCTCAATAGTTTTAGCCTTACAATAATTAGCTGCTCCCGGCCATACTGCTGTTTCATAAATCTGAAAGACAACGTCTTTGCCTGCAATATAAGCAGATAATGCAATGGAAAGCATTCTTTCTTCTCCCCTCCCGATTTTGGAGGGATATAAACACCAGCCAAACAATTTGAAACCTGTGTGGGAAATTTGATTAGTACATCACCACCACCAAATGAATCATAAGCACTTATTCCTTGAATCTTGCCTACAGCACTTGGAACCGCAGCCTGGACAGATAAAGCTCCTGTTAACAATAGCGTACTCAGTAGTTTCTTATACAACTTCTTTCTCTCTTGTGCTCGTTAATTTATAAGAGATTATTATACAACAGTGCAATACTCCCAAAGCACTTCAAAGTAGCTCATCTATTTCTGATATAGAGACAACAAACAAGGGCACTATATCAATATATAAATTACTATTACCACAGCCCTCAGGATCTATAGCTGTCGCGCCCATCTGGACATCAACAAATGGAGTCCACGGAGCAATGTATGTGATATCAGACTTTGCCACCTTTGCACTAAATATTTCGCCTGAAAAGCAGAATAACGCAATAACATAAAAAAAGTACTTCCTCATCTCTCACCCCACTAAGAAGCAGTTAAATTTATAACTATGTCCTAAAGAGGTTCATATATCGCTTTATCTTCTCTTCAATTTTCACCAAAAGCCAAATCTCTTTAATGTAACGCAAAACAAGCACATATACGACAGCAGGCTTAAGGGCCGGCATTCTCGCTGCTATCGACCTTTTTGGGAAGCCTCAAAAACTAGTGAGTTAGAATTTTTATGGTGGGGTGAAGAAGTGACCCTTGCAGACTGTCACCAAAAGATAAAACCTGGCGCGCTTCCCATTTAGCCACAGAGACTCCAGGCCCCAAACTGAGTTGGATGAGCGTATTGAGTAACGTAGTGGACGCAACCAATTCTTATATCCCTATCACTCACAATGCTTGGGGCAAAATACCTTGAGAATACATGCTGACCAGGCCCTGCCGGACGGAATTGGCTCACACAGGACTACCCCTTCAGGCCTATCACATGTTTTACTTCCTCCTTACTGGAAGACTTTCCCACTCTTGATCTAAACGCAATTACTCCCACGACTATCCTTCATTTTGCAAGTGCGATTTATAAGCAGGAACAGAAAATGAGTACCCCATGAAGGCCCTTTAAATTGCAAGATTCAAGCAGGTTTTAAAAATCCAACAACAATGATAGTAAACGTTTAAATCAACATTTCTTATAGCAATGCAAGAACCTAGGCTGATTCCCCCAGAGAGAATTCAAGCCCACACTGCTCCGCCTGTATCCTCAGCTTCCCATCCTACTAATAGTCTCATTCTCTCCAGGATAAAAAATGGTTGATATTTGTCATTGCCTAACATCAATTTTTCAACTCTTATCTTCCATCTATGATTTCCAGATCAGTAAGCTGCTAAAAACCACCATACACATGTCACCACTAGAAATAACAGTTCCCTATGGTTGTTAAGTAACCAGCAAAAAAGCTCTAGCTAGCTCTAACCGTTAAATAATATCCACACAGTATGTGAGGCTCTTAAAGAGCCTATCAATATGCACTCCTAACAACCATGCATATGAAAATGGTCACTTTTGACAGTTGTGCACCAAAAGTCACCCTGATAATCTTCGATTGTCAATATTTATTGGCCAATAACGATAACTTTAAATAGGTAATTGATTGATGTATTTGTCAAGATTTATTTCTGGCTTACTATTGATTGGGGGGTTAGCTGGTAGTAAAGCTTTCGCCTCTGACAGTATGGACTGTGTGGTTATTGAAAAAAATGACCTAGTCCAGGTTGAACTAAATAAATCCAATTCTTATCAGAACTGCTTTTCTCTAGATAAAATCCCTTCTTCAACACCAGTTGACATAGTCTCCTTTGCTTTTGATGATACTAAGAATAAATTATCTGTATATGAGGTAGGGTCTTCCAATACCAAGCAACTAGTCGTAAATTCAATCTCAGGTACTGATACTGTTAACGCAATTTCGTTAAATACACATAATAAATCTCTCATTGTCGAAATTGCTCCAACCATAAAATTAACTTCTAACAAAGATGTTGACATTACATACCTTATGGTAAATGGAAGAGCCCAGGTTATTGTAAAGATTTACGACGTTAAATCACAAACCAGCTCAGGAGGCAGCTCAGGAGGTGGAACCACAATTCCTCCTATTGATCCGGGTGGCTGTGACAGCGTCATGTGTAGAGAACCCGTATTTTTCATGGCAACCTCAAGCTCTGCTCAAGCATGCACTGCAAGTCAGAAGGCCCCAAATCCGCCATCAAATTTTGATATCAATAAGCACTTGAAGCAATTCAAGAGAGCAGGCATCGCAGCAAGCAAACTCCCTGGAGGGAAAGTCACGTTAAGTGCGGCGGTTATGGCTAGCATGTTTGCACCTAATCGAACCTATGACCTTAAAAACAACCCGAATTACAATGCAGACCAAGAGTTTGGGAATTGGTTTTATGGAGCTGCCGCTCATCAAATGGGCTTTACTGAACAGGAAGCACTTACCGCTGGAGCAGTAGTACAACAGTGGCAAAACTATAATAACTCAAACCACCCCGACGCTAATGATATTGGAAAATTAGTGGGAAATATTGCTCATGCGCTCGCAACCGGAGAAGGGGACAACCATGATGATGCGGCACCAATTAAGGGCGGGCATAGTTATAGTAAAGATATATATGAGAATGATGCTAACGCCGATAGCAACTCTGACTCTTGCAGTCCGAACAAAACTGTAAACTCACCTACTACAGCTGCTCCAGGCTATGGTATTGGTGGTCTAGGGTATGGTGGAGGTTGGAGCGGAGGCGGTATGTATTTCGGATCTGGTGGCTGCTGGGGTAGCTGTAGTAGAACTGTAATCATTGTAGAATCGCTTTAAAATACTTTGAGGCCTGTCAATCCAAGGTAGGCCTCACTTATAAGTGAATATCACTATGATAAAAATTTTCTTGACCGCAATTATTTACTTCACATTCCTTATGATTTTCCCCTTTACTGGGTATGATTTTTTCTGGAAATACTCTCCATCCCTGCTTAATATATTTCTATTCTTTGTAATAATTTTTTCAATCTACTTTACGATACTGAAACAGTGGAAAGTCTCATTTAGAGAAAAAGTTAAATATAGCGTATTATTTTTGGCAATATCTACGATTTATTATTTTTCAGTAGAAAAAAATCATCATACGAAATAAACCCAAGCACTTATTATACTTTTGATAGATTTGATGGAGGGGCCTTTACTTCTTCCACTCTATCTAATCTTATCAGACTAGACAGAGTAGCATTAATTCTCGCAAAAAAAACTGTGATAAAAACATACGAGAATATTAAAAAAGAAAAGATTAAATCCGTAGAGGGGGGCCATTTAATAATAGAATTAGAAGACTACTCTGGAAAGATTGAATCTGATCAAATTGAAGTTAACAATCTAAAAGGTAATGTTCAATGAACGGCGTCAACCTCCTCAAATGAAGGAGGAAGCCTCATAAACCTTACGGTCTAGCAAGTACTCAAGACTGAAGATAATCATTGCAATGTGTGCAAAGCAGTTGACCCTACTCTTCCAGGAGAGTCAATATCTGAGTTGACTCTTCCGGCGAGAACTTCAGTCCATATTTCTCCACTATCGCCATAAACCGCTGCACAAAGATTGCCTGGACCGGTTCATACGGTGGCATCCACTCATCAGGGCCTGTGTTCCCCTTGCTCTGGTTCCGGCCGTCATCGACCAACCATAGATCCCAAAATCTTCTGCAAACATCTTTTTAGCTCTGTCTAGCAAACTAAACCACTGGACTGGTCAGCTCAGGAAAATGCGAGGGTGTGTTCAACAAATCAGACTGAAGAACTAGCCAATGTAGGTGTCTAGGCGCGCCCCTTTGTTGACCATGAAGCTCTCAATGCTGATGAAGGCAAATAGGGCTAAGTTAAACCGCCAGCATCCAAAGATGCTGAAGCAAAGGTTAGGAAAATAAATTTAACTTATGTCGAAATTTAGCTAAAAATTCTGTGCAACAGATACATCTTTTTATCTTAAGAATACATAAGGCAACAAAAACACACCCTAAATACTTTTAGTCAAAACTGGCAAAAGTATTTATTATCCCTTTTTTGACTATCCATTAAAAGCAAGAGAGTTTTATGGTTCAACCGCACCAAAAATAGACCGCCTCTTAATTGATAGATATTTGAAACACTGGTAGCATCAGCTGCCAAAGAATCTTAAGAAGAAGTGTACCGAAATAATTTATAAGGTAAATACAACATCAACGAATACGCATAATGTTATAACTACAAAGTGTAGCCCCCATGCAAATCAAAATAGCTGACATAATTCTGCGCACATCGACACTTATAGGCTTAACTACCTAGGAGTAATACATCTGGAGCCCACACACTGTGAACCTCAGGTAAAATATTGTCGAAATGCTTAGAAGTGGTTGAATTTTTGATGCGAAGGCTCATTTTTATGTAATCCAGGCTGCCTCTGGAACAGAACCATTCAACCAGTAGTTTATTAAGGATATTTAACGTGATCGCTAGACTTTTGACTTTCTTAGCTCTTATTTTTTCTGGCAGCACTAGTGCACAAATAATAATAATGCCCCCAGAACTTTATGAACCAAACGTATATTGGTGCAACAACTGTGAAAGCTATCAAAATAAAGCTAACGAGGTAGCACTCGACAACTGGCGTAAGAAATACTACATAATTGACACTAACAATGACGTTATTAAAGCATACATAGGTGTGAACTCAAGCGGATCGAGCATGGAGCCAGACGCTGCAATAGGGCAACCATCTAGTGTAGATAGCGAATTTGAGAATCTTTTTGACAACTTAATGATTGCCTATATAGATTTATCTACAACAGACCCAATACAAATTCCAGCTGAAATTGGAAATAGCGCCTGGGACATGTCAGGAAAAAGTAAGACTAGAAATGATATCGCAGATTATTTATCTGAAAACATTGGCCTAAGAAATAAAATAGGTAACTATGCTACAGCTGCAACGGAAATTGCAGGAATAATCGAAGCAGAGATCACAGTAACAATCGTTTTTGTGGACGGATCATCTGCAAAATTCAAAATTTCTGAAATTAATAACAACCAAATAGAGTTTGAGTATATAGAAGGCAGCGCCAAAGACGCCAACAACAACTCTGTACCAACGACAGTTAAAGGATTCGCTGGAACTTTTGTACTTGAAACTCCTGAGCAAATAAATGAATTCCTGCAAGGATACAATAATTGGGGAGGAAATATGCCAGGCCTGGAAGGGTGCAAGAAAGCTGACGTCACTTGCGAAGTAATAGGTGACGAGGTCAGGTGTGTTGCAAAAAGCGTAAGCTGTTAATACCACCACCCATTGATAATGGTGCTCTCGAGTAACATTCCTAACCAAACCGCCATATTAAACGATCCTGTTTTGACATAGCTCTAAGAACCAAGGCTGACTACGATCTCTTAGAGCTATGGCTACCCTACTCTTCCAGAAGTGCCAATATCTGAGTTGACTCTTCCGGCGAGAACTTCAGTCCATATTTCTCCACTATCGCCATAAACCGCTGCACAAAGATTACCTGGACCGGTTCATAAGGTAGCATCCACTCATAGGGACCCTTATCGCCCTTGGTTTGGTTCCGGTCGTCATCGACTAGCCATAGATTCTCAGGGTCTTCTGCAAATTGACGCTTCAGCTTAACAGTCCAATTGGCACCATCATGCTCATGTGCCCAAGACAACGGCACGATGTGCTCAACATCTAAGTCGGACGCCAGACTATAGAATTGACCTGTATAAGGGTCCAACCACAGGCCTGTATCTACAGCGC
The DNA here is from genome assembly GCF_030012965.1 of Microbulbifer sp. MLAF003. Lineage (NCBI taxonomy): Bacteria > Pseudomonadati > Pseudomonadota > Gammaproteobacteria > Cellvibrionales > Microbulbiferaceae > Microbulbifer > Microbulbifer sp. MLAF003. Next base: position 1,707,367 of record NZ_CP120232.1, on the reverse strand, counting down.
TTAGCATTGGTGAAGGTTACAGGTGCCAAGGAGAACTGAACTAGGAGCTCATGGTGTGTGCTCTGACAATTACCGTCAGAGTCAGACCAGCGTGGCAGCCAGATAAAACGGTAGAATCAGGTGCATGACGACCCCTCATTGTTGCTTTAAGGGATCGCACAGGAGGTAGATTAGGAGAACAAACACAGGTTATTGCACATTAGACAAGCGCACGGCATTTATTTTTGGGCGACCACTTAAGCAGCCACTAATACTCAAGCCTACTTGTTTACCGGCCATAAAAGCTGCAAGTAAAGTTGACAGTTTAGCCTCGCTTCCTGAATCGTTTAAGAGATCAATACGGTATGAACTGCTACTACCACAGTTCTCAGGGTCTATAGCCGGCGTGCTCATCCGTACATCAACAAAGGGAGTCCAGGGAGCAATGTACGTGATCTCAGACACTGGCACTTCGGCACTAAGCGCATTGTTTGAAATAGAAAAAAAGCACAAAGAAAATATATTTTTTTCATATTCTAATCTAAATAATAAATAATAAGGCATCTAAAAAAGTGCCATGTTATCTACCTTGCATGCTAAATCCATTAAATCAAATAGTTTATATCTCTGATTAAAGCCAAGCACATGGCAGAATCATAATCACTCTTTTGCTGGTCGATATTTTGACCGCTGTCGACCAATTTGAGAACCCCTATAATAGAATTTTAGTGGCAGATTAGAGGGATTGCTTAAGATGCCTGTCACTATTTGTCAAAATTTATACTTATCTTAGATTCCGCTGATGAAGCCTAAGCAGCAACCACTCTATTATTTTGAGGAAACGTACAGAAATCCAACTGTAGGAACAAACACAACCTGTCACAGCAATAACGCTAAGTTAACCGACGCACGGTGTGAAGCACGCTTTTGCGCGTCCCACGGAGACCGCTTGCGGACGTAGTGTAGTTGAACATTTTGTTAAGTGCTTACTCCGAAACTCTATTAATATCACAGTTAGCCCTGATCATTTTGCTTTTTAAATTAGGCTCTCCCTTTCTTGAAACCCACATGTGCCCAGTAGTGGATATCTGTGGAATCATGAAGCGCTGCATACAACCAGGCATGTATTCGTGCCAGTGGAGCATGAACTTGACACTGGTCGAGCCGCTAATAGGAAACTTCTCATACCAAGGGGCGCGACAACCTTTTATGGTCTCGTATTCGCCCAAAATAGCATAACTGTGGGCCATGCCGATATTTTCACCTTGTGCTGTTTCATGAAAGTAGCCCTTCACACGAAAACTTGTCTCACCTTCAATCGGTGTACACTCAAACTCTACCCTAGCCCCTGCAACAGATGATGAAGACCAAATTAGTAACAAGAAGATGAGAAGTCTCATAGGCACTGGTCTTGCCCACAAAAAGTAGACACTCTAACTATGCGTATTTTCGCTCATACTCTGCTGGACTTACATAGCCTAATGCAGAGTGCCTACGAACCCTATTGTAGAAAATCTCAATGTATTCAAACACCTCAGATTTTGCTTGCTCTTCGCTTTCGAATGTTCCGGCATAGACCAGCTCGACTTTTAATCTGCTAAAGAATGATTCCATTGCCGCATCATCCCAACAGTTAGCCTGGCGACTCATACTCGGCTTGCACTTGCTTTCGGACAAGAGATCCTGGTATTTCTGCGATCGATATTGCATACCCCTGTCAGAGTGAACTATTAGTCCAGGCTTTATTTGTCGTCGCTCTAGAGCCATTTTCAATGCTCGACGTGTCAATTCATCCGTCATCTGGGAGTCGAATGCCCAACCTACAATACGTCGAGAGTACAGATCCATAACTACCGCGAGGTACAACCACCGCTCCAGAACCCAGATATACGTAATGTCACTTGTCCAGCGGCAATTTGGTCGATCCACATCAAAGCAACGCTTAAGTAAGTTGGCGGAGACATTAATGCTCCCCTCTACGGGCTGACTATATCGAAAGCCTTTGCCGTTTCTCGCTTTAATATGCTCCTGATGCATAAGCTTAGCGACGTAGTTCCGTGAACATGGCTCACCTAACTCTCGAAGCTCGCAAGCGATTCTAGGCGCTCCATAACGACCTTTAAACGCAGTAAACGTCTCTCGGATTTTATCGATTGTTCGTATCTTTCTAATCGTGCGAGAAGGTGGCAACCGCCCTCGCCATCGATAATAACCCGATCTTGAGACTTCTAAACACCGACACATCAAGCTAACCGGGAATGACCCCACATGCTCTTGTATCAGTGCGTACTTTACTCTTGGTGGTTCGCAAAGTACGCAGCTGCCTTTTTTAGAAATTCAACCTCCTGACGTGCTTCATGCAGTTCCTTCTTGAGCTTGCGAACTTCAGTGCTTTCCTGCTTGGAATAGTTGACGCCGTCTAAACTATTGAACTGCTTATCAGACAGTCGATTAAATTGACGACGCCAGTTGTAGATCTGCTGTGCGCTGACGCCTAGCTCTCGTGCCACGGAGGCCGTTGTTGCTCCAGGCTTTTCTGCTCTCTTAACTGCTTCTCTACGGAACTCCTCCGTATACGCCTGAGTTATTTTCTTACCCATGATACACCTCCGTGTTAGGCCTAAACCTAACTATACAGGGTGTCTACTAAACGTGGGTAAGTCTTAACGCTAACGCCACAAGCAAAGGCGCGCATTAGCGCGTCCAGCCCGCAGGGCGGTTTTTCCTTGCCTTGTTAAATTTAGGGCCTGCATTCTAGCCATACTCTTTCACCAGGGTGATGCTCCGCTATTGTTGTAAGGGCCTCGTTCAGTTCTTCTTCATTTACTGGATCAATTTCATAGCTGAAGTTTGTAATATCAAGCTTCATTTCTCGATAGCTATCTATCTCAGATGCACTCAAAACGTTGCAGCCAATCCAAACAGGGTACTTACCTGTTTTAATTACTGCTTCAAGCTCTCTAAACCCTTCTTTTGTAGTTGCAAATATGACCATGCGAATTTAATGCCAGGTTTAGCGGCCGCGGCAAGCGTAGCTTGACGAGGTCCGATGGAGGCCGCAGGCTGGAACATACTGCAACCTCTTGTTCTACATTTACTGGATAATATCTGGGCAGTACAGGTTTTCTGCGCCAGCAATTCCGCCCATAACTTTTACCCAATATCTATTAGAATTAAAATCAATAATGATTTCATAACTATATACATCGCTTATTACTGGATTTGACGGAATGTAATAGTTGTAAACAACATGATCTCTACTGATTTTCTGCCAGGGTATTTCATCGATTTTGTTTAGATCTTTAACCGTAAATTCTCCTGTACTACTCATATTTTCTTAGATGAGTGATGAAATCAATTCTGGAATATTAGCTTCGTGACCCTGCTTAACAAATTGGATCTCTGACTGCACTGCAGAACTAATAAGAAAAATCAACATGGTCAGTGGTACTCGTATCATATTTGTAGATCGCCAATGTAAACGGCGAGCGACGCAAGAGCGAGTCCAGCGGGATGCCGAAGACATGTAGCGGTGTTTAACATTTTTGTTAAATGTTTTTGTCATGCACTTTAAAGTTAGCATTAGCAACCGCCACCATCTCCGCCTCCACAACCCCCATCACCACCAAAAAATCCACCACCGCTATCTCCACTGTGACCACCACGACCACTATCCGGACCTAAAAGAAAAACAAATTTGATTAGCAGTAGAATTAGAAATACGCCTACTAAAATTGGCAAGATCGTACTTTGAAATACACTTTCTGATTGAAGGTCGGTGTAGTGCCATGAAGCAACTAAACCTAAAATAAATACTATCCATGAAAACATCATTTTAATCCTGAATGACATTTAACGCCGGCCACAGCGGCTGGCAAAACTGGCGATTTTTGTGCGCAAGCATAAAAAGTGACAGGTTTGACAGTCCGCTGCTGGCCCTTGTTAAGTGCTGAACTCATTTGGGTAACTACTTGTTAAATAGTTCATTGGAGGGTTATCAATACCAATTACATGCTCGGGTTTGAACCAAAGCTTACAGCCCGGCTCTAGATAGCCACTACCCGGCTCGATACAACTTGGTTCGTTATCAAGGATGCCTAAATAATGACCTTTTGTCTTTTTAAGGACAATAACCCACATCCGCTCTCCTGAGACTTGAACCGATCCATCTCCGTCTTGAGTTTCAATATCGAAAGCAAGCTTCGCAGCTTGCCCTCGCTTTAAGTTGAAACGATCTTCTTTAGATGGAATCTCGAAAGTTTCAGGGTTCTTCTGTTGCTCGAACTCAACGTTTCGGATTTCCCAAAAGTGCTCTTCTATGTTTGGTAATACGGGATCATCCCACACTTTCTCGATTCCTCCGCGCACTTAACGCCGTGCTAAGCGGCTGATTTTGTTGATTTGAATTTGTGCTATTCAAGCACAAATTTGATGCAATGAAAATGAGTCCGCCTTGAGCGCCTTGTTATGCGCATTTAGTAATGGTTATCTGGGTGGTTTCTTGCTGCTTAAGATTTGTTTCCACTTTCTTAAACCATGCTCACCCACAATAAGAAGGCTAAAGACTGTCACTACGATAATCCATTTGGGCATAGAGAGTGCTATGACTGCGTTGCTTACAATTAAGGTCGGTATGATAATGAAAATAATCCAATAAAGGGGTGTGATGTGCTTTTCATTCATTGTGCGAGTATTTTAGTTTAGAAGAGGGCGGAGTTTCATTGCACATAACGCCTGCGACTGCGGAAACCGGCGATTTTAGACGCGAAGCGCCGTCCCGGTTGTCCGACAGCATGCGTTTGTTAACTGTGGTGCACGTCACTACACACGCCTTTCGTTATTAGGAACACAGCGCCCCAATAAATCAACAAATAGAACGTTGTAAATAAAAACCTACCTAATTTTGTTGGTAGAAGCCCTATATCTTTTTGGAACCCGAACAATTCGTCTGTTGCTATGAGTCCAGGAGAGAGATATAGCATCTCAACCAGCTGACCAATATTACTTATTACCTCAGAATCGCTTCGCCCCACCATTAGAAGGGTAAACGGTAAAGCAATAATAACTACGGACACCCAAATATGTTTATTCATAGCGTACAGTTAACGCCGCCGGCAGGGGCAGCTTACTAGCTTAATGCCGACTCCGCTCACTACTGCAACAATACCAAATTAGCCGAGTTACTGGAGTGCAAGTTTTGGCCAAAAATCGATTTCTTCCGTAAAAATGGGATGCCATATATAAATTAGCGATATATTTCCCGGAAGCAAGAGAGCTTTGTAAGCCGGCATACCTCCGCCATACACGTTCCAATTTATAAAAAATGCTACTAGGCCGACAAGTAAACCAACCAGTTCTGAAATAGAAGCGACAGCCATAGTGCTGAATTTATTCATATTGCCCAATAATGCAGTGCGCACAGGCGAGCGAAACGCAGTGTAGCAAGTCCAGCCGCGTAGCGGCGATTGTGCCACACCTTGTTATGAGTGAGCTCACTCATAAGTTTTGCCTGCATGTATTATTTGTGCCGCCCGTAGCCATGCGTTGCCTTGCTCATTGCTTGCTTCTGAGTCCTCGGCGTAAGCAACAGCACTTTCAAGAAAACCTTCGATAGTAATATTTTGCCAACCTAAAGACCCAGCACTATATGGAGACGATGGGCTTTTCTTTTCAATTTGAATTTCTCTCTCGCGGTCTTTCATTAGCGCAGTGAGAAACTGTAAAAAAGTTTTCTCGTCATGAACTTTTTCGATGAGATCAAATAAATCGGTTTCCATACTCTCTTTTACTCATAACGCCTTTAGCAGTGGCAGGCAAAGCGCAGCTTTGACTGTCCAGCCCCGAAGGAGCGATGTTGCCTAAACTCTTTATAAGCTGATTTCACTAGGTATTTCACTAAAAAACTCAAATTCATTTTCCATGCCCAAACCATTGCCTCCACCGATATACCTAACACCGACAGCCGTACCTTCTGGAGTATTTTCTATTTGAATGACGACACAAGGTACTTTTGTATTTGACTCCTCATCTAGTTGGAGTGCAAACAGAGGAAGACCTGTTTCGTAAGGCTCGCTGCCTGTTGGAACATAAAATGCTGCTCGGCCTTCCGATACGTCAGCTTTTGTAGCAGCCCTACCTGAAATACATGGCGTATCTTTCCAGTTGTTAATATCGATTGCTTCCCACATCACACTTTCCTCAGGCTTATAACATTGAGCTAACCGGCAGCCAGTGCGAAGCACGCTTTTGGCTGTCCGACGGAGGTCGCATGCGGCCGGAGTGTAGTTAAGCTTTTTGTTAGGCATGCTCTCTACTCAGCTACTGAACACGAGTAACACTCCCTTTATTTGGAAACATTAAATGCTTTGCACGCTTCGTGGTAATACCCCAATCGTCGGTTTCCCACCGCCTATCGCCTGCCTCGGTTAGAAATAGAATGGTACTCCAAGACTCAGAATTACTCCAAGTCTCTACCTTAACTAGGGCGTCGCTTATGGAGTAGTCACTTAAGCTATCTCCGTCTCGCTCACTTAGCAAAATGGTGCCGTCATTGATGAGAGATTCTATGATGTTGGTTACATCAATAGAACCGTGGTCCCACTTCTCAAACTCCCATTTTAGCTCTATCAGCGATGACTCCTCTGATGCATTTAGAGCGACAAGGAAGTAAGCATCTTGCTCGGTGATTATTTTCATATGATGCCTAACACCCCACACAGGGGCAGATAAATAAGCACAGCGTTTTGGTTGTCTCAGCGACCAACGGGAGCGATCGCTGCGGCTTATTATGTTTCATCGATGGGCTCAACTAACCATCGACCTTTATCTAAATATGCCACATAGCCGGGCTTTAGGTCTTTAAATCCAGCTATCCATGGAAATTTCGTAAACAAGCACCCCATACACACAATCATTCCGTCACTTGCATCTTCGGTGGTATTGCACATGAACTGCCAATCACCACCCTTCCAGTGGAGAACCTCAACAATGGGCTGCTCTCCGCTCATGACGAACTTGGTGGTAACTGCCCCTACATTGTCATCAAAATCGAATGGCCAGTCTTCTGGGCTGAAGGAATGTTTATGTGCTTCTACTTTATTCATGACAAAACATAACGCCTAGATCAGGTGCGCCGTGGGCGTCACCTGGATTTTTTGTTAGGTGAACATTGCTCCGTTGTTGCAAGCCCAAGATCTATATAAGCGATTATGTAACCGTATTCCTTCTTTGTTAGCTCACCAATAGTATATTTTTCCTTTACCAGTTTATGTGACCACTGACGACCACATGGTGCATTGGGAATCGTTGTATTAATTTCAAGCAAGTAGGTTTCGTTTATTTTATAGCCTTTTTTGACAGCTGCTTTAGCACACAAACTTAAAGAATACTCAACTGCATACTTATCAATAGTAGGATTACCAATAAACTCTATATCACATGCAAGTTTTCGATCTCCTTGTGAGTCAAAGTAATACAATTTACCAGTACTCGTGCATCCTGCCAGAAATAAGGCAATGACAATGAAAACTATTTTCAAATTTTTCAATGATATTCCTTGTTCACCTAACGCCCCGCACAGGGGCAGACAAATAAGCGCAGTGTTTTGGCTGTCCCTGCGACCAACGGGAGCGCCTGCTGCGGTTTGTTAACTACTTTGTATAAGAGCATATGGAATTAGAACTGTTGCAGCCAAGGCTCCCAGTAGGATGGGGATTAGGAAAACCCAAGCTATAGGCCGCCACCCGTCACTCCATATAATAGAACCCTCAAAATGGTTTATAGGTCCATAAGTTAAAACAATAAACAGTCCTAAATTCGTCCACACCCACAGCATTACCAGTAATGCCGTCGAGACAGGAGACCAACCTATAAAAGGAAGAAAAAAGGACACAACTAATAACCACCTGAATGGATAAAGCTTAAGTGCAACCTTTGTATAAAAATCAGTAAATAGTCTCATAGTACATACAACAGTTAACGCTTCAAACGGGGGCGCGCGGTAGCGCGTCCCGGCCCGAAGGGCCCTTGCTGCTTTGTCTTGTTAAGTGTTTACCCCAGCCCAGACCTACTACATATGATGAAAGCAACGCAAAACCGATGCTAAAAAACGCTAATGACTCAGCGTAGTCTTGATTGGCGTAAGCCATGGAGAGCGATAAAATCACTAGCGGCAGGCTTAAAATAACAGCACACGCTAATACGGCATAGATTGCTTGAACTCCATTTGCTTTTCCGTACCACAAGCCAACACAAATACCTGCAATTAGCCCAGACAAACAAATTGCATCTTGACCGGAATATGTTCCTGCCAATTTATAGAACCCAATAGTTCCTACCCCTATAAAGAGAAGCATCAATCCTAAAATTTTGAAAATGTGCTTGATCATGTTTTTACACTTAACGCCCGGCGTACAAGCAAAGCAGGTAGTGCTTTGTCCAACCACACGAAGTGTGGCGATTGTGCCGCCACTTGTTAAGTGTTGATGTACTGCCTGTACTCTTCATGGACATCATTGTCTATTTCCACACCTCTGTTACCGCCATACAGCCGGTCATTTTTATCTTTACGGGGCCCGGATATCCAATAGTGGTCACCAGACTCGACCTCGAAGTAATTTGCTTTAAAGCCACTACCTTTAAGGCTTTGAAATTTCATTCCTCGATAGTAAAGCGTTTTTCCTGACTTTGATAAGTAAACACGACCAATACGAGCCTCACCTTCTAGGCCGCCCGACTTATCTTCGATATACATTATTTTAGAGCGAGATAGCTTGAATTCTGAAGGAAGTTTCTCTCCCTCAAATTCTCGCTCTTCTTGCTTTCCTTGATGTCTACTCATGGATTTTACACATAACGCCGCCGACAGGGGCAGCTTACCTTATGCGTCTTTTGCGCGAAAATGGGTGCAAAGCGACCCACGCGAAAGGCGCATAAGGTAAGCTGCCCCGCGGAGGGCCGGAGGCCCAGAGCAAATTGCCCGACCTTGTTATGGAGCCCTACCACGAGACTTGATCCATGGCATTCCTGTACGAAGAAAGAGTTTTATAAGTAGCCACTTTAAGAGGTAGCTTTTGCCTCAATACCTGGTATAGGAATACTGGCACTAGCCAAAATACAAAGGTTATTCCCTGCACCACCAATCCGACAATTACTATTTCATTCTCGAAACCTTCGACTAGAAAGAAGAATAACACCAGTAAATTGATGCAACCCACTGCCCATAGAGCTCGGCGGGCATCCTTCACCAATACATCATCTACTACTTCTTTTTGTTTATTGCTCATAGTTGAAAAGCTTCATAACGCCCGCGTCATTTGCCGCAGCGAAGCGGAGGTCAAATGCACGCACTTGTTACGTTTTTATTCAGAACTAGCATAGATTTTTTCTAGTTCGACCACTCTCATTTCACTTAATCGGCGTTTACAGAATGCCATATGTAATCGGTAACCACTGAAGTTTTCAAGTCCGTCCATTTCATTTATAAGTGCACAGTGTGAATCCCTATATGAGCGCCACACAGCTGAGGTTGATTTAAAGCGTTCTATTAATTCGTTTCCATCGGCAGCTTTACTTAGTTTCTCAATAATCTCTGCGTCTAGAGCATCAATTCTTCTTTCAGCTATCATATTATGAGCCCAACCACATTGTGCCGCCCCCCATTTACCACCAGCATCGTCGCATGGATCGTAAATATTCAACTTAATGCACTTTATTAGAATCTCCTGATCTTTAATTGCCCTACATGACTGCCGATCAATCGAAAACGATTCTAAGTCACTCCCGCTCCATAAAAGTTCTCTGAGCTCTGCTGTGCGTTGCTTGTATGCCGAGATGCAACTCTTTTCATCTTTACATGCATCATTCCGCTTTTTAATCCAGCTAATCTGCTCTTTCTTAATCTCCAACGACTTTTGCCCTGCAAATGTCGACATGACAGACTTATAGACAGCTGATAGATTTTCATCATAAGATCCAAGTCGCCTATTAGAACAGATCAATAATTCAGAACTGGTAGAAGCCTTCTCACAATCAAAGCTTGTGGCAAAAATATCAGGTGAGCCAACAATCAAAAAAGCAATTAATGTAAAGAAACTAATTTTCATTAAATATCCTTATCGCACGTAACGTCTCAAACACCGGCATGGTGAAGTTGGCGGCTTTTTTGGAACAAAAAAGGGGACAGCTTTGACTTGTTAACCATTGCCCTCATACCTTAGCCAAGTGCTACCAAGAACAATGGAATCGAACTTGATACCTTTTTCTGTAACTTCCATTTCATAAGGCGGATCTACAGCTGTGGCTGATATTTTCTTGCCCGATAATGAAAAAAGGAAGCATTCTAACTCACCAGTTTCAAGCACATACTCTTTATGCCTACTTAAACCCCAAAAGAGGCACATATTCTCAATACCTATGAGTTTGCTGTCTCTTGTAGATACCCGGGCACTAATGGAGCCACAACCTAAGAACAAAATACCTGTTTCAGGCACGTACAACACTTCCTGAGATACACCCGATGAGCACGACTCCCAGAAAACATAAATAGTCAGATAATCATTGAAGGTAATGGTAGATAAAGTGTTATTTTCAGAGTTACTTGACTCAATAAATATATCTTTATCTCGGCACCAACTGGGATCGGAGCACTCTTCATGCTCTATCTTGATTTCTGCGTCATTTATTGTGATTTTGCTCGATATCATTTTTTATGGTTAACGCCCGGCTTAGGGGCGGACTTGGAGTTCTTTGTGATGTGCTAGCCTAGCGATAAGCACATAAGCAAACAACGGAAAGGCCGACCCAGCCATGCGTCTTTTTACATGGCGACTACAGCCGTTTGTTAAGCGATGCCACCTAAACACCAAAATAGCTACTTACAGCTGCTGTTAATAACAGCAAGCCAAAGAATACAAACATATTTTTAGCAGCCTTACACCTATAAATCTTACCTTTTTCATTCAACCCTCTTGGTACCCACAGAGAGTTAAAAAAGTTAAACCTTACAAATGAACTCTGATTAGTTACATCCTTATTTCTATTTACAGATGCTTTAAACATAAAATAAATACCTTTAAAAAAGCACAACCCACCAATTACTATCGTAACGGCTAGCAAAATGGTTGAAATGACGGCTCCAGCTAATTCCATAGTTTACCGCTTAACAGTTTATTAATGAGCCAATGGCTAACTATCCATTTGGCCACTATTTCTGGGAGGGAGCTTCCAAGCTCCACAGAAAAGCCTATACATACAGCAGGTTATAAATTTTTGTCTAAATAGTAACCAGAGATAGTGAGCCATTGGCTCAAGTCGCCTGGCTCGCCCCCCGCTCTTGAACACATTTTACCCATAATTAAATCAATAAGTTAGGGGGAATTTCTGAAGATGTAAGCCATGGCTCTATAATTCGAGCTTTCGCACCGGCGGTAGGCCCTCTCCACTACTGAAAACCACAGCTAGTATCACCCGCTCGGAATCGCTATAGCCACAATCGAGTTATGCACAGCCAGACGGTTAGCCACTTCGACAATGCAGCTCGCTACCAAATCAGCGGCATGGTCGGCGACGATTACCGGCTGGCCCGCATCGGTCTGCAGAGTCTTGATGGTTACATAAACGCTGGACATCAGATCACCAGCGCCATCAGTCTGTACATTATTCTGATCATCAATGACGGCAATGGTGCATTTAAGCACTGCAGTCGCTTGAGCATCGCTATTGGTGGGCTCTGTGATCTGGGTTACCGTTGCACGCACAATAGTGCCCGCACTGTGGCCGTCATCGATGGTGTAGGCGAACTGCCAGGCCATCAGGCCTGGCACTGTTATCGGGGAAAAGCTGTGCATTATCTATTCCTTTGCTTAATCAGATTTATGTACGCCGTTATGGGGGATGATGCGATGCTGGGGACCGGTACCGGCGGCATAGCTCTTGCCACCTACAGAGACCTTGTACACGGTACGGAGGCCGGCACATTCGACCCGCTCGACGGTTTCCCAGGTGAGCGGCTCTTCTTCAAGCAGTACACCCAGCTCAACGCCCTCGCAGTACTGCGCCTCGTAGACCCGCCCTGCACGGTCGGTAACGGGGGTTTCACGGCTGCAAATTACCTAGGCACCGCTTGTTGTGGTGAGCAATACGCAGGGTATTTCTGGCTCTGCATCTACCGCGCCAGTAATGAGGCTTAGATGGGTTTCCTCGTCGCCGGTATCCCAGCAGTCGATCAGGTCTCCGCTTTCGCAGTTGTCCGATAGGAAACCTTCGCGCAGCCAACTGCCTGCAGCAACGCACCAGGGGTCTCCGAGTACCGTGGTGCCGCCGCCATTGCTCGGGGTGGTAATGGTGCCAACACCTCGGCGCCAGGTATTGGCGGCCAGCTGGGAAATGTTGGTGGTTGCGTAATGGGTAACAGCGCCGCCCTGAGTATCCGGATCATCGCACTACACGTAGTACGACAAAGACAAGCTCGGCGAACTCCTCGCTATAAATAAAAAAGACCAGTGTGAAGCCGGAAATCTTAGCTCCAGGTTTACTGACGAATGCGCAAAGCAAGTTGCAAAAGAATTGCGTGAGGAGCTGGAGCCTTTAGCAACTGAATATGGATATGTCCGGGCGGCTTGATGTTTAAGCCTCCCTATTTAATCACGGGAGTGAGCAAAATGTCTGAGAATCTAAGTATCTGGCAGCGAGTAAAGAAAACTGACGCTCGCTTTGTAAAAGAATCAACGTTATAAGGCCGCAAAACCGCCAGTATCAACTATATAACCATGGTTGAGAAAGCCACCGAAATATCGGGATCAACCGGAATTGGTTGGGGTTATGAAATTGTGGAGAGCGAGACGACCGGAGCGCACCAATAATTGTGGAAGGTCAGGAAATTGGCCACAACCTCACCCATACAATCAGGCTCCGCCTCTGGTACATGATCGATGGAGTGGGCGGTCATGTTGAAAACTACTGCCATATACCTCGCATCTATTGGTCATATAAAAATAAGTATTTTTTCGAAGATAAAGAGGCTGCCAAAAAAGTCTCTTTCTGACGCCCTCAAAAAATGCTTCTCGTTCCTCGGATTCTCTACAGACATTCATAGCGGTGCGAATACCATCAGGAGCGTCAATTAGAAAGCCAAATCGCTAATGATTTATCACTGCTTACAACTATGCGCCGTGGTGATGTGTGCAGCTTGCGGCTGGATAAGCATGTAACCGATGCTGGTATTGATAAAGGGGTTGAGAAGTCAATTAATCAACGCGGCGAGGAGAGGGCTACATATTTGCGCTGGTCTTATAATCACCACCCTGGTTTACGCCAGATAATAAACCAAGCCCGACAGCTTTCCCTTCAAAACTACCGGTGCCCTTTTGCGGTTTCATATCAACCAAAGAAAAGACAGCCGCGGGCGAAGCAAGATGAACATTAGTGCAGGTTAATGCCAGCAAGGCTATCAAACCAATTTAAAGAGGCGCGAGACACCGCAGAGGTTCGCCAGGACTTACCCAATAGCGCCAGGCCAACCTTTCACGAGTTGCGCGCCCTAGCCTCTCACCTGCTCAAGAAATCCGGTCACAGCCCGGAAGAGATTGCAGAAATATGCGCCCATACAGATGCGGAAATTACTGAGAAGTTTTATCTCGGTGGACATGAGCGGGAATACAAAGAAGTGGGTATCAGCATCGACCCAAAACTACTGCTGCGGAAGTGATTGAGAGTTTTTTACGGGGTTTTTGTACGCTCAATCGGGAAAACTGGCTGAAAGCCGCATGATATATAGAGAAAGATGGTCGGAGCGGCCGGATTTGAACCGACGACCACCACACCCCCAGAAGCACTGGTACAAAAACCTAACCCATTGGTTTTAAAAGATTTTATAGTTGGAATAGCCGCCTATGCAAGCAGCGTCGAAAATAGTGACGAAACTGTACAGGCATACACTACTTTGCTAAGCGGTACGGTGATACCGGATTGACGCCTTAACCACCCCCTCAACTAGCAATTCTTGGCCCTCCCAGACCGGTATTGGCTTGTAATTGCCATTGGCCGACAATAGCCGGCCTCGCTTCAAGTCCAAGATTTTGCATGCCAGCTGCCCATCAAGTACCTCTACCACAACGTTTCTTACTACTCGTGCCAAAGATCAGTCAGCAGCACGAAAATTGCTATCGAAGATACCCCTACTTAGAGTTACCATTGCTGCGAGTATAGAGGACGGACTGCCTGTTAAATACTCATCATGGCTATCATCCATCTAACATCAGTCATCTACTGGGGGCGTGTAATTTACTCAGAGATAATTGTGGCCAATACAAGAGGCTGCTTAAAATACTCTTCAATATTTACTGTCACTTACTACTGCATCGTAGAGCCCATATTTCCATTGCCAATTTGCACGACAATAGCTGTTTGACCAATTCCTGTCTGTGTAGTTGAGTAACTATTATTACTACCTATTTGAGAAGTTATCGCTGTACTCAAAGTAGCTCCCGTTTGAGAGATACCTACAGTATTCATGGAACCAAATTGATTGCTAACAGCGGCGCTAGCAGTAGTCTCAATTTGAAACAAATCTGTATTATTCCCCGTACCGACTTGAATGACCGAGGCACTACTTGTGGTTGTTTGACCTTGAACAAGGGTGGCATTATTCCCTAGACCTATTTGATCAATTAGGGCACTGCTCGCTGTTACTTCACTCTGAGCAAGAAAGTTTGTATTCTGTGAGCCTGCTTGGTTGATAAAAGCAATACTAGCAATAGTATCCCCCTGAGCTAGGAAGGCTGTATTCATTGCCCCTCCTTGATTTATTAAAGCACTACTTGCAATAGTTGCACCTTGACTAGTAGTAGCATCGTTCATAGAGCCCAGCTGATTAATCCAGGCACTAGTCGCCATTGTTTCACTTTGCCCAGAAATAGCCATATTCATAGTACCAACTTGGTTAATCAAAGCACTACTGACTATGGTTGTACCTTGGCCAATATCAGCATTATTCATAGTACCTATTTGATTAATGATAGCAGCGCCTAAAGTAGTATCTACTTGCTCAGCGTATGTTATATTTCCTTGTCCTAGCTGACTAATTGAAATAAGACTAAGTGCAGTATTATCCTCTTGTATAGATTCTGAACTATTTAACTCCCCAACTTGAATGTGGTTTACTGTACTATTGTTGGTGCCTGTGGTTTGAGATATATCCGAACCATTAGAAACACCAATCTGTGTTTGGGTAATGAGATTGTTATGAGTAGTTGGATCTACTTGATTTGAGTTAGCTATATTATCGGACCCAACTTGAATTAATATCGCTGTATTGTTTCCCGCAAAGGCATCTAGACCAATTACAGCAGACACGGCAGTAGCTAGAGAGATTAACTTCTTCATTAGTAACCCTTATACAATAGTTGTACACATATATACATCTTGTGGTCATCGTTGAGCACGGCAGTCATTTTCGTACGATTTTATACTACGTATCGAAATGATTGATTTAGTAGCCAGCGAACTAATACTGTATTCATCAAACAGTAAAATCATATATTGCTATGGATACTATCAGCGCATAGAAAGAGTCTGGAAAGAGCAAAACCAACCCTTACTTCAATTTATAAGGTTGGATAAATCTATCTCTGAGTTAATCAAGTAATTCTGACACCTAAAATCGTACTCAAACAAAACCAACGGGATAAGTCTTGCAGAGTATTAGGCTAGGAACCATAGGATAAAAATCTTAATTTACTAGGAAATAAGTTCATAAAAATAGTGGTTAAATAAGTATATTGATGGAAGTCTCATAAAAGCATAATTACAGCTAGAAGCGATATACTGCCACCAGCTTCCCTCAAGATAAAGGCGCTCTCACCATAAACTTCTGCACTTAGATGGCCTGAACGGGCTTATAGGGTGGCATCCACTCATCAGGGCCCTTGTCCCCCTTACTTTGATTGCGGCCATCGTCGACAAGCCACAGATTCCCAGGGTCTTCAGCAATATGCTCGACATATAAGTCAGAAGCCAGGCTGAACAATTGGCCGGTGTAAGTGTCCAGCCATAGGCCAGTATCGACCCTGCAGCGCTTAGCATTGGTGAAAGCAACCGGAGTCAGGGAAAACCGAACTAGCAGCTCATGACGGGTGCTTTGCCAGAGTCAGACCAACGTGACAGTCACTCATGGCGGTCATAGTCTTTACTGATGTTAGCCTCTATATCAAAACTGCCAGACAAAACAATAGATAAGATGATAGGTAAAATCAGACGCATGACAACTCCTCATTGTTTTGAGGAGTCGTACATGAGGAAGCTAGAAGGAGGCCCCAGATATACTAGGGCAAAAAGCGAAGACAAGCCGGAGTGGAAGAATCCGCAGTATTATTACCCCAATCGTTAATCAAATTATCGCAAAAGCTGTCAGCGAAAGGGTCTTCTAAATCAATGGGATTACCCAGAGCAACATTTTTCCTTATAGTGTTATTGGAGCTTTCAGGAAGTTGATCACTCACTAATATTCCAACAGTGCCATTATTGTTTGACGTATTCCCTCTGACAACATTATTGGAGCCTTCAATTTCAATACCTGCTACCATATTGTGACTTGAAGTATTTTGAAAAACAAAAGCTCCACTGGTATCGACCTCAATACCATGTAAATCATTCTCCAGCAAGGTATTGTAGGTGATAGTCCCGTTTAAACCTTCAAAATCAATACCGGCCGAGGCACTACCTACAACCTCATTTAAGGTGACTGTTACGGAGTTACCTTCGACTATTATTCCCTCACCTCCAGAGTCAATCACTGTATTTTGAATGATAAAATTGTTATCGCCATTTGAATCAATTCCATCATCCCCATCCACCTTATTTCCAAGGATCGTATTTCCCTGGATAAGGTTAAAATTACTGTCAACTTGTATAGCATCGTCAACCAAATAATCGAGAATTTCAACATAAAGGATAGAGTGAAATCCTAATCCCCCTACCAGAATACCCCCTGGGCAGTTAGAAATAGTTCCACCAGTTACTGAGTGAGAACTACCCTTAATAAATATCCCGAATTTTTCATTGGTGACACTGCCAGTGCATGTAATCCCACCATCACCAATCATCCTTAAATTTCCGCCTGGACCAGCAATAGTGAGAGCATAAGGATTCGCATCAGACAGCTCACATTGAAGGTTTTCCGTAAGGATGGCGGGTGTTTTGATCACATCATAACAGCTTACAGCCAAGGACTGAGAGGATATTCCTATTGATAGTGTGCCAAGTGCGATGGGCCATAAACTAAAGGCAGGCACTTTTAAAATCATTTTTTAACTCCTTTTGACTAAGTCAATGTTAATATCGATTACAGATTAGAAGTTAAATACCATTTCCGCTAACTCAACACCCAAATAGCTCTCGCCATGAAGATGGCGGCCGGCTTGGTTATCAAATGTTCATCGTGGTAGCCACTCATGGCGGTCGTAGTCGCTACTACTGTTAGCCTCAACCTCAAGGCAGCCAGATAAAACGGCAGAAAAGACGATCAGTAGAATCAGGCGCATGACGACCCCTCTCTATTATTTTGAAGGATCGTACAGAAAGCCAACTATTGGAAAAAATACAACCTGTCACAGCAATAAAAGACTGAACTCACTGGTTTTTACACAGCGTAGCGGAGTAAAAATCCAGTGCAGTGATTTGTTATACATTTTCTCCATTCTCCATTCTCCATTCTCCATTCTCCATTCTCCATTCTCCATTCTCCATTCTCCATTCTCCATTCTCCATTCTCCATTCTCCATTCTCCATTCTCCATTCTCCATTCTCCATTCTCCATTCTCCATCTTTTATACTCTCAATGTTCTCACTAAAAAGCATGTCAATCTTCTTTTTATTCATAAGTAGATCCTATATTTTATATGAAGCACTCTATTGAATAGCAACTTTCAATCATCTTCGTTACTTCCTAAGATTTCAAAGGCCATTCGATTCCCTTTTTGATAAAGCTGGATATTAAATGTTGTTGCAGTAGTAGTATTTTCTACTGGAGCTGCATCCTGATAAGGACTTTTGAAATAGTTAGGGGTATTCTCCCCTACATGATTACGCCAAATTGTTCCCCCTCCAGACACTTGAAACTGGACATTAGGAGCAATTCGGTTTCCATTTTGTACATAAGCAAAACCTATTACAACACTATCATTTGATGGTGGTGTTATAGGAGTTGTATCAATGTATGGAACATCATCTTGTGTTAGATAAGGTTTGGATGCATTAAATTGATTGTGTATCCACTCACAGTTTGTACCATCCAAATTACAGCAATAAAGAGCCGGCGCAAGCCTGTTTCCAATAATTACGTTATTAATACCTGTTACTATTTTTCCTTCTGGACAATTTACAGCCTGAAGATCAATGTAACGTTCCTTATAATAATTCGAATTGTTAAACTCAGAACTCCTTATCCATTTTTGCTTCACAGGCTGTGGATCAGGATTTCCGCTTAATATTTCAAACCCCAATCGGTTACCCTTTTGATATTGTCGAATGTTTAATACGGGCGTTGAAGAAGAAGGAGATTGAACAGGAGCAGCATCTTGATAGGGGCTTTTGAAATAGTTAGGGGTATTCTCCCCTACATGGTTACACCAAACAGTTTGTCCTGTTTTAGGATTTTTGAAGAAAATATTTGGTGCAACTCTATTACCATTTGCTACATAAGCAAAACCTTTTACAATGCCTCCATGATAAGGTGGCGTGATAGGAGTTGTATCAATATATGGAACATCATCTTGCGTTAGATAAGGTTTGGATGCATCAAATTGATTGTGTATCCATTCACAGTTTGTACCATCCGAATTACAGCAATAAAGAGCCGGCGCAAGCCTGTTTCCAATAATTACGTTATTAATACCTGTTACTATTTTTCCTTCTGGACATTTTACAGCCTGAAGATCAATGTAACGTTCCTTATAATAATTCGAATTGTTAAACTCAGAATTTCTTATCCATGACTGTTCTAGATAATTTTCTTTAAAAAAATCTACGTAGCGGTGAATTCCGTGAGCAGAAATAGGGCTTTCACCTTTCAAAGATGGAATGTGATAGCTATTAATCACATTATAATAGCCACGCTCTTCGTTCATTACCCCTAATCCTTGTGGAACGGGATCAAGTGGGTTTAAAAAACGAGCAGAATAAAAACGGCCACCTACTAAAGGGTCATATAATTCTGATCTAAAAGCAAGATTTCCAATTGGTGGAGCACCGTAATTATACATTTTTAAAATTTTCGCGTCAGACTCCCATTTCCACTGAGAATAGGATTTCAAATATTCACTTAAAGAAACTACTGCAAGAGTTGCCAAAGCCCCACCTAAACTATGTCCAGCAATATAAAACCTTTCTAGTTTTGAAGGCCCGCCTATGGTAGTTAAAAGTGAATTTAACTGTTCAATGAGTTGTTTTTCTACTCCATTATACGCATTAAGAAAACCAGAAGGCACTTCATAAGGCTTCCCATCAACCAAAGGTGTAAGCTCAATGAATAAATTAGTATTCCAATTAGGAATACTTGTTGGCTGAGTCCCCCTGAATGCAATTACAATTTCTTTCTGATTTATGCTTCTAGCCAAATATACGCCTGTATTACTTGGAGCACTTAGTTGACTTTCTAATTCGTACCCTATAGATAATAATTTTGCTCGAAGTTCTCCCTCTTCTAAATACGCGTAAGCTGAAAACTGACTACATAAAAGTGACTCGTATTTTAAAGAGACATCTTGTGGAGCACTATCCTCTATCGGGTCAATGGGAATTAAACTGCCTAATTGTGTATTTTTGCCCATATCTTTTTTCATTACTTTCTCTCCTTCTATTCAAAAAAATCAATGTTTAATTAATTACCACTTCATGTATAACTCCAAATTAAGCGGTCCAGCGTCAGCGAGGTTCGCTTGATTTTTTTGTTATGCTCACTGTCTATTAATGCATTTTTCTTTTGTAGATTCTGAAAAAGCTGAACTATCTGATAAAAATGCCGTGGAGCCGAAAACTCTTTTGAGTAACGAATTAAATGTTCTTTACCTGCTTTGAAATTACCAGTGGCCTTGCCACTTTCAAAACCTGACATGAAAGCTATAGACTCTTTAACAGAAAGGGTATACTCACCAGGTTTAAGCCTAAAAATAAAGTGGTCACCCGTTCCTAATTTTGATATATATTTATTACTTACGTAAAAAAATAGTTTTTCTGGATTTAGCATATGATATGAATTTTTTGTTCTCTAGAGATATACCATAGCACTATTTCAGAAGTTAGAGACTGATCTTGTATATATCTTAAACTATTCAAAGCACAGCCTAACTAGTAAAGAAACTGATAATATTGGAATGATTTTCCCAATGAATTTCATACCTCTTATTTCGTAATTACTTATTTACTATTTACTATTTACTATTTAATTGATTGTAAGCATAGCAGTTTATTAAAGAGCCAATGGCTCAAGTCGCCTGGTTCGACCTTCCGCTCTTGACCATAATTAAATCAATAAGTTAGGGGGAATTTCTATAGATGTAAGCCATGGCTCTATAATTCGGGCTTTCGCACCGGCAATACGCCCACTTCAATACTGAAAACCACAGCCAGTATCACCCACTCGGTATCGCCATAGCCGCAATTGAGCTATGCACGGCCAGACGATTTGCCACCTCAACAATACAACTCGCTACTAAATCAGCAGCATGATCGGCGACGTTTACCGGCTGGCCTGCATCGGTCTGCAGAGTCTTAGTGGTTACATAAACGCTGGACATTAGATCGCCGGCACCATCGGTCTGTACGTTGTTCTGATCATCGATAACAGCAATGGTGCATTTGAGCACTGCAGCCGCTTGAGCATCGCTATTAGTGGGCTCTGTGGCCTGAGTTACCGTTGCGCGCACAATAGTGCCGGCACTGTGGCCGTCATCGATGCTATAGGCGAATTGCCAGGCCTCCAGGCCCGGCACGGTTGTTATTGGGGAAAAGCTGGGCATGTTGTTTCCTGTGGTTTTGTATTTAGTGATTGGTGATTGCGCGGGCATGTGGATCTACACCGCTATAGGAAGGAGTGGTAATAGTGCCCACACAAAACCGTGAAGCGCTGGCAGTCAGCTGAGAAAAGCTGGTGGTCGCACTATAAGTAACCGCTCCGCCTTGGTAGCTGGGATCATCTAAATACACGTAGTATTTAGTATTGAAAGACAACCCGGTAATACTACCGCCGTTATAGCTGACAGTATCAAGGCCGAACTGTACCGAGTGTGAGTCGATAGTAATTTTTGCTCTGATACCCTCACCAGAAGCGGAGTTATTCTGATTATCGATCACGGCAATCAGGCCTGGCACATCGTTTGA
Organism: Microbulbifer sp. MLAF003; assembly: GCF_030012965.1. Taxonomy (NCBI): domain Bacteria; kingdom Pseudomonadati; phylum Pseudomonadota; class Gammaproteobacteria; order Cellvibrionales; family Microbulbiferaceae; genus Microbulbifer; species Microbulbifer sp. MLAF003. Next base: position 1,686,016 of record NZ_CP120232.1, on the reverse strand, counting down.
GGGGGAAAAGCTGGGCATTATCTATTCCTTTGCTTAATCAGATTTATGTACGCCGTTGTGAGTAATTATGCGGTGCTGGGGATCAACGCCAGCAGCGTAGCTCTTGCCACCTACAGAGACCTTGTACACGCTACGGAGGCCGGCACACTCGACCCGCTCAACGGTTTCCCACGTCAGCGGCTCATCCTCATGCAGTACACCCAGCTCTACTCCCTGACAGTTTTGAGCCTCGTATACTTTGCCTGCCCGATCGGTTACGGGGGTTTCACGGCTGCAAATTACTTGGGCACCGCTTTCTGTGGTGAGCAATACGCAGGGTATTTCTGACTCTGTATCTACCCCACCAATAATGGGGCTTAGATGGGTTTCCTCGTCGCCGGTATCCCAGCAGTCGATCAGGTCTCCGCTTTCGCAGTTGTCCGCTAGCAAACCTTCGCGCAGCCAACTGCCTGCGGCAACGCACCAGGGATCTCTAGGGACCGTAGTGCCGCCGCCATTGCTCGGGGTTGTAATAGTGCCTATACCTCGGCGCCAGGTGCTGGCAGCCAGCTGGTAAATGTTCGTGGTTGCGTAATAGATAACCGCACCGCCCTGAGTACCCGGATCATCGCAGTACACGTAGTATTTTGTGCTGAAGGACAAACCAGTGATACTGCCACTGTTGTAATTAATAGTGCCGAAACCAAACTGCACTGAGTGCGCGGCAATCGTGATTTTTGCGGTACTGCCATCATCAGAGGCGGACAGTGCGGAACTGGTTGGCAGACTAGCGATACCGGATTGAATCATCGGCAGATTGCGCTGGTCCTGCACCTCAATCACGTCAACTTTTACATAGTCGAGAATGACACGCCCTTTTTTATTGGGGTGGTTGACGTAAAAGAGAGGAGAAAATGATCGCACGTTAGCATGTAGCTTAGCGGGGTTGCCGATATGGTTACCTCCAAGGGTTCCACTGTAAACCGCGTTAGCTGTCGAATTCCCTTTAAAGTAAGCAACATAGGTTTGCCAGCTACTCAGCGGTGGCGTATAACCGGCTGTAAGAATGTAATGCTGGCTACTGTAACTATTAGTTCCAACTCCGCTACACAAGGCCCCGCTACTGTCATAACCAACTAGGCCGCAGTGCATGGTCCGGTCTGTATCTCCTTCGCTGTATACCAGCATGCGCGCCTCGATGCGGTACAACTTATCCGGATCGAATGGCACACGCTCCTTTGAGTGGAAGTAGACCATCCCATCGGAATTACTATTCCCCAGAAGTGCAGCACTGCTGCCGATTTTCAGGGGTGAGGAGCCGCCCACGCTTGTATAGTCCTGCACAGCACCAGAACCAAAAGCTTTAGTCCACGCATCTAGCCAGCTCAGATCAGAAAAGTCCTCCAAAAAGGTATTTCGCATTGAGCGGATTTGCGCGCGCTCCTGTGCGGTAGCACCGACTGTGGCACCGTCTTCAGGTTTATTGGTCCCGTAGATTTCTTCCCAGTCTGCACGGGCTCCGGCAATTTGATCGATCTTAATCAAGACCTTTTGTCGAGTGCTGTATACCGCCTCCCATTTGGCTTTCCAGGTGTTTCGATCGATGCTGGTGACTGTTGAGGTGTTACTCAAACCTGCACCGCTAAGATAACTGGAGAGTGCTGTTATTGCGCCGCTGTAGTTGGTTTTCTCAGCGGTAATGCCGTAGCTATTGGCCTGCCCTTCGATATCGCCCTGCTCTGCCAGGATCTGGTTGTATTCGCGCACCGCGGTTAATTTCTCGGTGGGGTGCAGTTTGCCATCTGCGGCAATATTGCTGAGGTCTAAAAGAGCAGCGGCGGCATCGGTTTTGGCTTCAGCAGCAGCATTGGCGGCGGCCTCGGCTTTGGCATCCGCTGCAGACACGCCTAGTAATGCCTCGGGGTCACCACTACCGCCGAGGGTAACCACAAGGCCATCGTATGTGCCGCCATCTGCAGCGTTAGACCAGATAGAGATTTCATTGGCACCGGCCTGCAGAGTGACTGGGAAGGAGTACCATTGAGTTGCGTCATTCGACCCACTCATTACCCCAACCTGTACACCATTCAAACCAACGCGTGGACCGCCCTCGGCATCGTATGCCAACACATGGATAAAGCCGTTCCCAGCAGTGGCATTAAACGAATACTTAGTACCCCCGGCATAGTTGGTATTCGTGGGCCAAAGTAACCCGGTAGGCCGGCCATCCCACTGAAACTGCAGTGTGGCCCCGACCATGCCAGCCTCTCGTGCTTGTTGGGCGATAGCGTTAAGTAAAACCTGGCGTGCGCTGTAGGCCGCTTCCCAGTTGGCATTCCAAATGGTGCGGCTGATAGAAGTGCTTTCTGAGGTGTTGTTCCAGGTTGGAGACAGACCATTCAAGTAGCTGGTGAGTGCTGCCAGGTTGCCGGAGTAGTTTCCTTTTTCTATTACCAGTCCGGCACCGTCAGCCTGCGCTTCAATACCCGCTTGCTCTGCCTGAAGCTGGGCATACTCACGAATCACGATGAGCTTTTCGTTTTGATGTAAAACACCATCGGCGGCGATGTTATCCAGGTCTGCCAACGCGGCATCAGCATCCGCCTGAGCGGCTTCGGCCTTGTCGATTGCCTGTTGTACTTCAGGATCCAGCGCGGGGTCTTCGTAATCGGTATAGGGTATGCGTGACTTGGGCACAAACATCAGGCGCGCGGCATTGGTGCCTAAACAGGTGCCCCCGTGCCCCGCATTACCGGGGCTATCCGGGCTTTCCCCATAACAGGCGATTATTTTGCTGTTACTGAGTATTGGCATGGGGTTCTGGATACCGTCTATCAACAGCACTATGCCCCCGGGCGCACCACCGCCGCCACTGCCTCCAGGCACCTGAATTACATTGCTATCACCAGTAGTACCGGGGCTGCCATCTTCGCCAGAGTTTTCTATTTTGCCGCCGACACCAATGGCGATACCCCGCGCGATTACAACAATCCCAGCACCGCCCTTCCCACCTAAACCACCGCGCCCGCTGGGTTCATAACTGCCATCAAAGGAATAAAAAGAGGAGTGACCACCGCGAGCCCCACCAGATCCGGATAGGTCGTCAGGGATCCCTTGTAGATCTCCGCCGTTATTCTCGATATTAAGGGGCGGCATTACCTCATTGCGGCCTTTGACAGTTTTCCCCCAAGCTCCCCGGGCCGTTCCTCGGTTGACAGTCTCTTGGGCATTTTTTAATTGACCAGCACCGCCATAGCAGGAGCCGAGAAAACCCACGCCATTATTGGTGGGGATTCCTTGTAAAGTGCCGTCAATTTGCAGGACACCGCGCACCCGCAGCTCAATATTGCCACTCACAGAAAGTGTGAGTCCTACAGGTATCGTAAGATCACCCGGGTAATAATAAATTGCGCGGCTATCGGCATTACCAGCCAGGGTGCCATCAGCAGTTAAAAAGCCGCTGGAGTCGATACTCAAACTACCCGTCATGGCCGCACCTTCAGCGCTGTACCAGGCATCCGGTAATTCTGCGCTAGTACTATCAGCCTGATCGGCAATCATGCCGGCGGGCTGGTAGCTGCCGAATAGGTCCACGGATACTGCACCGCTTACCTGATCGATGCTGATACGCTGTACTTCCATAGCGCGGTTCAGAGTGCCGTTGTCTACGTTCTGGGAGTGGTCGCGCAATTGCGGCAGCCTTACCCGTACAATATCCCCTACTTCCAGGTCATTGTTACTGGGCAGTAATCCCAGGCGCAGACTGAGCGGCGGGCCAGCGAACCGATCGCGCAAAGCATCGAAAGTGTTTTTTATTGTGGTATAGGTATGGCGAGAGTTATGCAGCCCCCTGAATTTGAGAGAGTGCTGTTTGGCCTCGCCATGCACGGCGACAGAGTCCGCATCAATTAAATTATTCGAGCGCAAAAACTTGCCATCGAATCCGGGCTGCTCAAACCAGCTCCATTGCACCGAGAAGATATTGCGCACCCCGGCCAGATTGTACTTGAGCTCCCCCAGGCTTTTCACATCATCGGGGCCGATGGTGGCTACTGTGCCGGATTCAGCCAGCACCCCAGCCATACGGCGAAAGCCCAGTTGACCGGCGGCGTTGACTGGCATAAAAGCGCCGAGCAATAAATTAATCTCGGTCTCGATAAACTTCTTGCCGTCGGTTTCTTCCAGACCATCAAAGCGCAGGATTTTGCCCTTGCTGTGGTCGCCGGGCTTATACCAATCTGCCCCAATATTTTCGAACTCATCCAGCACCACAAAGGCGGGATCTATGCCTAAGTGCCAGTTGCTAGGCAGTACATTATTGGTGCCGAGAATATTTCCGGTCAGTAATGCATAGGCCAGCTGGGGACCAGGGCCTTCCAGATAGATAAATTCTTCAACTTCTACGCCGCTTTCGTCGTCACTGTTTTCAGGTAACTCATGGTCTCGGGCAAAGGTGCCGAACAGGCCGCGCGTACAGTTGGTAAAGCTACTACTCATTTTACCGGTTGCGCGCACAATCTCGAAACCGTCCTGATATTTAATTTTCAGGTAATACACGGATTGGTCAGGGGCATCACCATAGGCAAGAGTGTGCGGATTGGCTTCAAAGCTGCTGGTATCGAATACCTGTAAGGTGGTGTCTGCTTTGGCAAAATTGGCAGCCAGGCGCGTGCTGTTGGGTACAAAAATATCGCGACGCATCTCCCGCTGAATATCCCGGCAGCGCACGCGGTAGATGCCCTCAGTGTAGGAAATGGATTCCTCGGCAATCTGGGTTTGTTCCAGGCGAAAATCCGCCCAGTCGAGTCCGGCAAAACCCTGATACAGACGTACCGTGCGGCCCTTAATGCCTTTACCCTGCTCCAGCTCATCGCGCAGCACATAAGACAGCTGGCCGCCGATATCCACGACTTCAAAGGAAATAGCTCCAATTTCTGCGCGACCCTGTTCAGGAACTAACTTTTGACTGGTTGCACTGCATTTATTTAGTGCCCCATGAATGGCATTGGCTGGAAGGCCGGGAATATTGTTATGGCTGGTGATATACAATGGCAGGTCATAGCCGATCTCAATGACTAGGCGCAACTCACGCTGTGCAGCTTGATTATGTAGATCGAAGATCTCAGAATTGTTGCGCACTCCTACACCTCAATAGCTGTAAACGTCACATAGAACTCAAACGCACCCTGCCGCATCTCACGGAAACCGTTACGCTTTAATCGGCATACAGCGGTCTCTCTGCCTCCTGGAATATCTGAAGTATCCAGTTCAAATGCTTCACCATTGGCACAGCTCGCCTCAAACTCTCTCCATAACTGCAACTGGTTTTCGAAGAATGGCGAAACTGATATTTGCCATTCAATATCTCGCCGATACAGAACACTTTCGGTATTTCCGGATAGGGCTGTGTGCTCTTTACCAGTAGATTTTGGAGTGCGATTGCATCTTGTCGCAGTAAAAGAGAGAGACCCGCTAGTACCGTCTACCAACTCTCGTGTCGGGGTGTAACTAATACTTGGCATATGTGGTCCTTGAATTAACCGGCCAGCTCCTGGGCCTGACGAGAATCTGCATTTATGATTACGACATCTTGTTCATTAATCAGCTCTTTGAATTTCTCTACTAAACTCTCGGCGTTATCGCTATTTACATCGCCATCAATATTGAAAATGACCTGAGTTCCAGTTTGTTGCTCAGTGCTGGTTGAGATCTGATCATTTGAGGCCAGCGGTGCAGTGGGTGAGGTCAAGCTGCTGGATGCTGTTGCTCCTGAGCTTGTAGAGCTGCCACCACCTCCGCTAATAGCTGTGGCAGCGATAGCGGCAGCTGACAAATAACCCTTAGCCTTAACAGCGGTAGCCAAGCCAGCTCCAGCGACAGGTCCAAGCCCTAACGGTGGTGGGGCCAGTGCGGCCACAGCAGCAGCTTCTGCATTAATAACTGCTTGTGCGGCTGCCAATCCACGCTGCATTAAAAAAACAGTACGGTTATTGCTGTCTACATACGAGAGGATTTCCTGCAATGTCCCCGTGATAATACCCACTCGCTTCCTTGAGCTTTTCTGCTCGAGCTTTTCACGGTCTTTAGCGTGCTTGGATTCCAGAAAAGTTAGGTTGCGCTGATACTCACCTTCGAGCGCCAAACTGGCTTGGCGAGATTCTTCTTCAGTTGCCCGGGTAGCTTCTAGATGCTCAGCCAATAGTTCTCGTTTAGAGATGTAACCCTGGTCGAGGATTTCCATTTCTTCATCGTGCCGAACTTGAAGAAGTTCATTTTCTGTGAGCCATGATTCCCTTAGACCTTGAAGGCGAGCATCAATTTCCTCATCAAGCTGCTCCTTGCTACGCTGCAAAAGCTCTTCACGCTTCTCTGGATCATGCACATTTTCTTCAATAATTCGATTGCGGCGCCGGTAACTTTCAGCAATGGCCTCTTCCTCTGTCATTAGGCTCTGGCGCAGGTTATTTACCGTATCCAGTCGCTTTTGGACCGTGCGTTCGAATTGCTCCTGGAGTGCTCGCTCTAGGGCTGGAAGGTCATCTTTTACGCTGGTAGAACTTAGGCTTTGTGGGGCATTTATTGGAGAGAGGGATAAGGGCTCTCCACCATCGGTGAGCGATTTCGGTTTGCCGATTTCAGCTATCCTTCGATCGATTTCATTTAGGTTGTTGGCCGCCCTTTCTATCTCCTCATTTAACTCCTTTACTTTTTCAGCATTTCTGCCTGGGAGCTGATAGCTAAAGCGCGCATTAGGATCAAATCCACCATCCCTCATGGTGTCACGCTCTTTAATTAACCTATCCAACTCAGCCTGAAGCTCATCCCTTCTGTCTTGTATCTTCTGCTCTCTATTTATCCGCTGGGCTTCTGTGAGCTCATACCAACTTTGAGTCAGCTCATCAATTTTCCCTTTAAGGCTTTCAGCTTTCTCTTCGGCAGTTGGCTGTGCCGCATTCCAGGCAATCAATGCGGTGGTAGCCAAAGCAATAACACCCACTGGTCCACCAAGAAAAGCAAGAGCAGTACGCAACCCTGTGGTAGCAACAGTCGCAGCACGAGTTGCTATCGTAGTACGACCAATAGCTTGGCCAAGCGCATTGGTTTGAATTGTGGTTTTGTAAGTGGCCGCATTCAGTAGACCCATCTGAACAACTTGCTTGCTAATAGCGCCCGCGAACTTTCCAGCGAGGATTGCGGCAACTGCGGTAAATGCGAATTCCATGCCGCCCGCTACATCGCGAACAGCCTCCGCATCATTTGCAAAATCCTTGAGGACTTTAGCAAGGCCAGTAATAGAGCCAGCAACAGCCCCTGAAGCACCGGACACACCATCAAGCTGACCAATTGCTGCAGTAACGCCTGAGGTCAACTGCTCCAAGCTCTGGCCGATGGCGGTATTCATCTGCGAGGCTTCTTTGTCGATATCTTTGGCCGCCGCCTGGAATGCCTTTACCAGAGTTTCCGCGCTCAGTTCGCCATCTGCAGCCATTTCCCGCAACTTGCCATTGGCAGCCCCTGCGGCATCGCTGGTTAGCCCCAGATAGTCCACCAGTGCCTTTTGTAGGCGTGGGGCATTCTCCATTACGGAATTAAACTCATCCCCTCGAAGAACACCGGAGGCGAGACCCTGAGCTAGTTGGCGCAACGCTCCAGCGCTTTCCAGGGCTGATGCACCAGACACCAGCATGGCCTGGTTAATGGTCTTGGTAACTCCCAGAATTTCCTCCTGGCTGTTGAATAGGTGGCCACCAGACTGCGCCAAGCGCTGATACAAAACAGCAGTAGAATCCAAGGAGCCACGAGTTTCAAAAGCTATCTCAACCAGGCTTTGCTGAACATCTGCCAGCTCTTGGGTAGTGTCAGTTACCAATCTCAGTCGGTTTGTAAGATTGGTCCAAGTATCTGTGTATCTCGCTATTTCTCGGATAGACAGACCTGCAGCGACTGAAGCTAGAGCCCCAGCCAGGAGGTTGCTACTCGTGGCCATACTCTGGATACGGCCACTAGCTTCACCACTACTGCGCCCAAGGCTCTCAACAGTCCTTTCAGCTTTTGCACCAGAGCGCTCCATCGCATCCAACTTTCGGCGGGCAGAATCCGGCCCTTCCGCCTCTACACGGATACCCAGGCGAGCAATTTGATCAATCGGCATTTTGAATAGCCCAGTAATTAATATCGAGAGCACGAATTACAGAGACTTCCCACGCAGATATATTGCGCTGAGTGAGCTGGCTCCAGTTCTGAATCTCGGTGAAAGTGAGCGGTTCGGTTCCGCGGATCTCGCGGTAGTAGTGGAAGAGATAAATCAGGCCATCAGGGGGTTGTTCGGCCTTAAGTTCCGGCGGTGTTATACCTGTTGTTTTTTGGACCTGCTGGAGTTGCTGGCGGAGGCTTTCTTTGCACCCTTTCGGGATCTTGTCGAGTTTGAACTGGCAACAGGCCCAGTCGATGAAGACTTGCTGCCGCTGGCGAAAAAAGTGCACGGTTGCTGGCTGCGCGATCAATCTGGTCAACTAATTGTGGTGCCTCAACTAATAGCTCCTTAGCGGCCGCCTGGTTAAAATTATCTTCAAGAGACCAGCCAATAACCAATGCCGCCGCTGCTGCAACTTTAGCCTCTCGCACAAGCTCAAATCGCTTCTCCTTATCCTCTTCCAGATTGGCAGTTGCAAGGTCACGCTGCATTTCTGACTGAGCCATCTGAAATGCATCTGAGTCAACACTGAGGATTTCCAAATAATGTTCTGTGGCTTTGCCTTCGGGAGTATAAAGTGGGAATTTAACCCCCTTATTCCCTTTCTCCCGGGTATAAAAATCACTGGCTTTCATTAGGCTGAAATCCTCTCGATGCTTAAATTTGTACCTGCGGTTTCGTCGTACACCGCCTGGAAAGGCAGAGGTAAAATAATTGCACCCTCACCGGATACATCTACTTGGCCACCGGTATATTTAATTTTTGGAAGGGTGAAGACATAAGAGTTGCCAGCAGCATCAACTAAGCTAAATTCCAAGCTGGAACTCTGCTCATTTAAGAACTTCTCAAGTAGTACTGAATTCTCAAAGTAAGCCGATAGCTGGCCGGTGATATTTGAACGCCCTACCCCAGGCTGGATTGTGGTATCACTGCCAACGACATATCGCGATTCAAGGCCATTCTCTAGCGTGAGAGTTACTTCGGTCACCACTGCCAAGCCAGTTAAGCCTTCCCTGATTACACCTTTAAAAGAGTCAAAAACCTGCGTGGTTGTTTCACCCTCATAAGTCGAGCCAGACAAGGAAGCAGCCTCTGGGGTCATATCTTTACCAACAACTCCCAAACTACCACTCACCCGGGCTCCAGGCGCTACAGTGAGATTCAAGGTGTTTACCTCGCAACCCGTGTAGCGGTGATATGGCTTATCGGCAATGTCCCCAAATTTTCGCTCAATGGTGAAACTTCGGCGGGTCTTGCCGACGATCAATTTGTCATTGGTCCAGGTTCCCATGGTTACTCCTTCAAGAAGGTCATCAAAGGATCCATAGGAAAGGTTGATATTAATATCGCCAGCGACACTCTTGTTCATGTGTCGGTAGTCGGTGATTTGGCGATCATTGCGGAGCTCTTCATCTGCTGACCCCTCTTTGGTCAGAGCGAGAGTGGTTCCTTTGTTTCGGATTGCTTTAAACCCGGGCGAAGCTGGAGTGACGCCATAGGTAAGCTCTGCCACGTAGGCCATTGAATGTTGGCTGCCGTCTGCCATTTGTGTGCTCCTAACGTAAAGTGGTTGCGGACCAAGCCGCGCTTATATCGAGCTGATACCAGCCATCTGCCACCCTTCCAGGTGAGATGGTTGAAGATTGAATAGTTACGATTTGGCCGGAGTACTCCGGAAAGGAACCGGCTTTGAAGTGCATGAGAATTTGATCCGCTTTTGCTAGGGCATCCCCTCGCCCTTTTCCTACCGGATAGAAAATGCTGATCTGAAATATGCCTACCCGCTCATCCCTGCCTATCTCGCCAACAGTGTCCTGATAACTATCTGCAGGCAGGTTGTACACGGCCGCATAAGGTGTACCCACATCCGGCTCAAACCCGTCATTTTCATAACCAGTAGGCAAGCCGAACCCGCCCGATACATAGTGCTGCACCAGGGCCGAATAGATTTTGCTGTACATGGATTATCTGATTATTCGTCGGATGATCGATTTAATGCGTAAGACATTGCGGCGAACCATACCCGCTGGGGCCTGCTTTGAATGACCATATTCCAGAGGCTGGATATACGGCAAGTTGTTGATTAGATAATTCACTTTGTCCAGGCCGCTAACATTCTGAATTACCTCTGCCTGGGCCTCAGCACCTGACCTATCCAACCGCAAGCTTGAGCTCTGAGCAGGAGTGCCGACAGTCGTCTGCCAATTGCCGCGAGCCCGACCTGTATCAACCGGCGTATCGCGAATAACAGAGTTAAACAGCTCGATATTTGTTGCCCGATATAAGCGATCAGCCTCGGCCAAGGCATCTTCATTGAATTGTTTTAAGCTCGCTGAAAATTTCATTTGCGCACCTGGCAGAAGTAAACCAATGGAGTTCCTGCAGGATTGGCTTCTTTAATGTTAACCACCTGCCACTTAACCCCGTTAATCTCAGCTTCAGTGGTAAGGGTTGGAGCCCACTTCAAGCCAGCTGCAGCGATGATGAGTTTTTTGTCACCTTGCTGAATGCTCTGGCCCTCTGCATACATCAAGCCGGATTCTTTGAGGTTGTAGTCCTGCAGAATCACTTGGACGGGTTGATTTATGGGGGTATCGCCTGAGCTCTGCCCGGTAACCGGATCAGATACACCCGGAATAATGTCATGAAGGATTTGTTCAGAACCAAAACGCGCAATAAGCCGTAGAGCCGTATCGGCCATACGGTTGTAGAAGTCGCTCATAGATTAGGTCCGGACTAGGAAAAGCCCGTTGTTTTTAAGGAGTGGAGCAAGCAGAGCGTCGACCTTGGCAAAAGCGGGGGTAAACTGTTGTTGTACAGGCGCGGCATAGGCCACATCTACCGCCCCCTCTACACGCTCTTTGATTATCGGACCGGTATCGGTTGGTAGCCGGTTGGGCTGCAAGTCGTTCTCTCTCGCCTCAATTGCCAGGGCCAACTGTGCATACACCAACTCACGCGGAATCTCATTACTTGGGAAAAGTGCATCCGGATAGGAAATTCCCCAAGCATCAGAGCGGGGCCACTGTAAGGGCTGGCCTTGCGTTGAAATGTACCCCTTGTACCGATCTCTCTTGCCTTCTAAGAAATCCATGGCCCTGATAAGAAGCGGCTCGCACTGCTCATCCAATAGCGCAGACAGGTCTACGCCACGCACACCCGCATAGTCGCGCAGGTCTTGCACGCTGGCATAGCTATTGGCATTCGGATTAGTACCGGTGCCATCTTCTATCGTCAGGGCCATGGATTAGTCGCCTGTAAGCTCAGATTTGGCAGACTCAAATACCTTCAAGCCTCCGGATGTAAGAGTCCCGTCTTCGCGCACTTGATTTCGTGCCAGTGCGAATTGGATGCCTTCCAACTCAACAACAAAACCCTCTTCATCATCCTGTATAACTTTAACAGGGACTTTGGGCGATTCGGCGGATACCAGGAAATCAGAGGCGGCTATTGTCACTTCTTTCGCTTTAGCAGCAATGCCGCGGTCTATTCGGCTGGCACTGGCCAGAAGTTCTTTAATACTGGGCATGGATATCTCCAGGAAAGACCGGGGCGAACCCCGGCACGGATTAGCCGTTAGTGATTAGGAAAGCCAGGGGCACATTTTTACGATCAATAACCCGGTCCCAGTTGCTTGGCATGGCGAGTTCTGCCCAAGTAGGACTCACTCCAGAAACAGAAGCCTCCAACCACTTAAAGCCGAGCGGATGTATCAGCCAGCTCTTGCGCTCCCATAGAGTTTCCACACCGCCGCCATTGCCCTCGCTGGCTGCACGCTCAAGCTCCACCGGAGTTTTTGCTTGGCCCTCGCCATAACCGAGGGCACCCGCACCAAACAAGACAGAGGTGTATTTAAACCCGCTAGTACCGCCTGCTATAACCGGCATACCGTCATCGAGAATGACACGGCGACCAAGGAAAGTCGGAATTGTTAGATTACCCTTTGAATCAGGGACAAATTCCACATCGTCATTATCCACCATGCGCTTGTAGACCATCGAGTGGACACCAATGGCAGAGGTAGATTCGAACCGATCACCAAGGGTAAAAGCCGCACCGGTAAAGGCTGTACGGCTAAACACATTACTTGCGCCTGCGTTGTTACCATCTTCAATGGCGATATCCTCGACCATATCCGCATCATCGTTAGCGATGTTATCTGCAAGGATGCCATTGAGGACTGGGATTACTCGGCGCTGCCACTGACGCATCCAATAAGTGCCAAATCGATTACGAACACGCTGCATCGGATCGGAACCAGCGATTTCTCCGGACAGATCCGCAGAGCTATAACCCTGGTTAATGTAGGCCATGCGTGCGACCTGCTTGCCCGCAACAACTTTTTGCGGCGAAGCCTTCTGGGCCGGGTTGTCAGTGCTGTAATTGGGCTCGACAGAAGCGTCCAGATCTCTCCAGAAAGGAACATTCAGCGTATCACCGCCAGAGTTCGCTTTCTGGTCCAGCATTGCATTGCGAACAGCAACACCAGACTGGAAAAATACTGTTTTTTCAGGTCCATTTTCGGCCTGATAATCGGAATATACTTCCGGGATAACAACATCGGATAGTTGGGTTAACATAATTTTTAACCTTTAGGTTGGCGATTAACCTGCATCGCGTGCCCGGCGATATTCCTCCGGGTTACGTTGATACAGCTCCACACGTTCTTTTTCGGACAAATCCGAAAACTTCTTGGAGGCACCGCCTCCCCCGCCACCGGCAGCACCGCCGCCTGAGGCTTTACTTCCAACAATCAACGGCGCAAATACCGAATTACTGGAAAATTCTTGCTGTAGTTCTGCAACCGTCATAGCACTCGGCTTACCAGAATCATCCAGCACAACGGTTGTCGGTTTGCCGTCACGAACCTCCATAGACAAACGGCGCTCAAGGTGAGGAATAAGAGCCTGTGCACTACCTTGAACTGCAATATCTGAAGCAATCGAACCAGCAACCCCGGATACCATTTGCTCACTGAGCCAGCCATTACGCTCACTTACTGCCTGGTCCATGTCAGCCTTGAGTCGGTCATACTTGGCCTGCCAGCTCTTCTCTAGGGCCTCAATATCGCCGCTCTCACGATGCTTGCCGTTCTTCAAATCATCCAAGCTGTTTTGCAGTTCGCCCATGCTGGTTTCCAGGTCACTGACCTTTTTTTCAGCGGCTTTGCGATGGCGTTCTGCCTCTTCATGCTTGGCTCGATAACGGTCTTCTTCATCTCCCTCAATTTTCAGAACAAAACCGTCGCCACTTTTCTCATAGAGGCCGCGATACTGCTCTTCGACCTCACTGAGGTCGCTGATACGCTTCTTTAACATTTGAGCACTGCTCCTTTTTTCGGGGCACAGCCCCTATTACTTGCCGAGTAAACGGCAGATACAAAAAAGGCCCGCCGAAGCGAGCCCAGTTATTAATTTGGTATTTAGAGGCCTGCCCGCTCGAATGCGATTGGCTCTTTCAGTTTCATTTCTGCCAGAGTGAGAGGTTTAAAGTTACGCCCCAGGTTTAACGCTGCAAAGCGCTCTGCAGTGAGCCCTCCTTCGATGAGAAGTTTTGCCCGGGTGGGGCCAATGGCATCTTGTATGAAACTAAGGGGCTGCTTCTTGAGCCACTGGTAATAAGTCAGGCCAGCATCGACATAGCCGTCCTTACTGGCCCGTGTGGCGCCCTCACTTAATGCCCGGTACTTTTCCTTTAGGACCGCAATTACTGTACTGCGGCAGCGTATGTGCACCGGTGGGCGCGGCCCCTTATCGAGGGGGAAAACCTCATTATCCAGGCTGCGACACTGAATTGACGTACGGCTATCCAAGGTGGATACCCAGCGCAGCCCTTCCAGCAAGTCGGCATTGTTCTGCAGCGTCTCCATTCGTGCAGTGGTAGCTGTATGGGCTATTGCTGTGCGAACTATCGCATCGGCATTGCGTTGGGTTATTGCCAGAATTCCATCGCGGTACTTGTTGGCTTTGGATCCCCGAATGTTACGAATAATCTGGAGAGTTGTTTGCCCCTCGAAGAAGCCCTGCCGTATAGCTCCGCTAACCCGCTTTCGTTCGCTACTGGTCCAGCCCTTGATAAATGGCTCAATTAGCTGCCCGCCATCAGGACCACGCACAGAGAGCGGCGTAGAAAGCACGGCAGCGCGAACCTGTACGGGCGCAGGAATTACATTCTCAACCCCGGCAATCAGTGCAGCCTGTAAGTTTCGGACCTCAAATTCTGATTCATACTCAGCCAGGTCCAGCAGGTGGCCGGCAAGCTGGTCGTAGTACTTGCTAAATATCTCTGCCAAGTCGCTATCAACAACAGCGAGCAACTTTTCCAGCCGAGTGCGAGAGAATTCAGTTAAGTCGTGACTGGATAAACGCTGCTTTATGGAGCGGTCTATCTGCTGCAGGAAGGCCGCAAACTGATTTACCTCACCGGACTTCAGCCGCTCCAGGTAAACGGCGTGGCGCGTGGTTGAAGTGGCGAGCGCTTCACTCATCGTTTAACCCCGGCTCAGGCTCCTCACTATCAAGCTCTTCACGAATCGTTTCATCAGTCTTCTCTGCATCAATAACCCCATGCTTTCGGAGGTTCGTCCACAGGTCAGAACTCGGTAAGCGGCCAGATTGCCAAGCATTCACTAGAGCTGTGAGCATCTGCGCATCAAGATTGGATTCAGCAAAGTCCTGGTTGAGTTTGTACTCGGTATCAGCCTGTACATTCTGGAACTGGGCTACCCATTGAATAGCCTGGGTGTAAGCCTCACTGACGTTCTCGGCGACCAGGGACAAAACCGAATGCTCTGATTCATTTTCGGCTTGTGCTTCAGTGGCCGTCTTAACTGCTGAACCCCGCTCAATTAAGCGAGCACCCAAGGCGACCATTTGCTTTTCTTTCTGGTCCATTGCTTCTTTGACCAGGGTATTAGGTTCAACTTGAGCAAATCCAAAGGCACCGCCTTCGGGAAGCAAAATTGGAGAGCGGGAGCCAATATAAATGCCCTGCTTCTCCATATGGTCACGCCAGTTCTCAGTTAATCCAGAAATCCAAGGCTGCGCCTGACCGACGAAAAACGCTGAATCCTCATAGTCTGCTGAGTTGCGGTAATGGGCTTTGTTGAGGTTTGCCAGGTCTAACAATGGGGACCGATCGATACTCGAATCATTGTTCTCGGCACCAACAAAGGTAAACGGGATAATGTCCCAGGCCTTCCCTACTCCATCTAACGGTGTGTAAGTATCGTGAATAACCCAGGTGCCAGTGTTTCCACTGCGCCATATCTCCACTGTGTAGCGACCATCAATCAGCTTGAGTGCGCGGTACTGAGTTTTCTCTTCTATGCCAAAACCGTCCGAAGTAACCTCTTCATAGCTCTCACGGATAACAACCAGCCCCAGCCGGTGAACACCGCCAACCTTGATGGTCCGCCAGTTGATAATCTGATTAGCGGGATAGCTCACTATCGATGCGCGTACTAGGCCGGCTTGCTGTTCTGCCTTGGAGGTTTGCCTTTCAGTTTTGGGGTAATCCACCAGTAGCCCGCGCCGGCCAGACTTAAGCACCGCAGCAACCACAGACTGAGACTGCTGGTAGATGCTTACCCCATTGCCATTAGCATCTGAAGTCAGGTATTCCAGACCTGCCGGGATATCAACTGTTGGCGCTCGACGAAATACGGCACCAACCAGGCCCTGCAACGTGCGACCGGTTGCGTTATAGAAAACTGCCCTGTCTGTGTACTGCAGATAGCGAGCTCTATTTGCTTCACTCTGGTCCTTTGGGTTGGGCATGGGTAAATAGGTGGTGCCCTTAGCCTTAATAACCCGCTCACCCGCACAGATATCATCAATCAGAGTCCAGTCTGGCAGCGCCTTGGTGAAGTCGTCGCGCTGATAGGTAACGTCATTTGCCATTAGTAGGCCATTCCTATGTTGATTGTTAATGCTGGTTTGATGAGTGGGTAATCGTGGTGAATGAAGTAGCCACCAGCGTCTGGTGCATGGTCGAGACCACCGGTTTTATCTGGCTCGCCATTCTCTGCCCAGGGTTGTTGCTCTAAGCAGTCCGAATAACCTGGGCACTTATCGGTATTCACCAAGTAGCGGCGCTCACCCTTGGCATTGCAAAACATCGCGTTCATTGCGTTAACTCGATCTTTCACTGGGGGATTAGCCTTTGGCGCATGTACTGAAAACCCGGCATTTCTCAATAAAGCCAAATCAGTAGTGCTGGCGTTCACTGACTTGCGGGAATCACCAGAGGCATCCGGATAAATGCGCACCTCGCAAGTTTTCCGATAGTCCCCGTCTCTGTATTCCCAATACCGCTCTTTGATTCTTCGAATCATGTCCGGGGTGTCGTAGCCCTCAAGGATTTCATCGACGGCGCGGGGCTTGCTGTCACGCTTTACGTGAGTGATTGCCGCCATCTTGCCGACATTGAAGTCCATGCCGATGAATAAAGGCTCACCGGTTTTTACCGAGTCATTGCAGTGATTAAGCTTGCGGTCGAATTGGTGATAGACCGTGCCGGTAAGCAGGTTTACAAACTGGCCATTGAGGTAGGCCCGGATAAGCTCGGGCGTATAGGCCTCAAGCATTGAATCGATATAGTCATCAGGCAGGTTCGACTCATTGTCGAAGGTCGAGGCCTGAATTAACCCGTAACGCTCTCTAAGTTTCGGCTTATCTCGAAGCGCCTTTACGAACTGGCGATAGACAAACTTGAACCCTTCCGGAGTGGTCGTTACATCGATGCCATTTTTGACACCGTGAACCTTGTAGCGCATGCGCGCCATGATTTTCCGCCAGGCCTGCTCTGCTTTCTTCTCAGCAAGCAAGTCCAGCTCATCAACCAGGGCATGGCCGATTTTAAATCCGACAATATTGGCCGGGTCATCTATCGAGCGGCAGATAACAGAGCCGCGGTAACGACTACCGCTGTACACTTCTACTTCGTGGTCGCCTCGCTTGACCTTGACCCGCAGCCCCATGGTCTCGGCAACTTCGCCGATGGTGGGGTAGTAAATATCCCTGATTAGTGGATAGGTTGGAGCAAAGTAACCCTGGTTAATCTTGGGGTGCTCGTAGAAGTGGGCCAGCTGTCCTGAACAGCCTACCCAAGTCTTTCCGGATCCAAACCCCGCAACATAGGCCCGGTACTTGTGCGGCAGGTTTAAAAACTGACTTTGCGGAACATTAAGAGCCGCTCTCACTTCCCTCCCGCGTTCTTGCATCCTTGACCTCGAATACGACTTTTGTCGGTGGTATGTCGGCACCGCCACCGGCTGGGTCAGGGTTTCGTTGCCATTTCTCTCTTTGCCGGTTATGAAGCCAGGCTAAACAGGCCGTTGTGTCTGGTGGGTAGTGCTCGGTGTACTCCTGAACGATAGGGTTGCCGTTGTGCTGCATGATCTTTACAGCTTCATGGCTATAGCCGCAGGCCCTTCGAAAGAGGCTCTCGACCACGTTGGCATCAGCCAAAGTTTTGCCCTTTTTATGGACTCAAAAAATTCGGGATGCTTATTCTTCCAATTGTTGATTGTTTGCTCTGTTACCTCGAAGAATTCGCCTAACTCCTTGTCAGTCAGACCCAACTTGCAGAGCTTTTCAGCCTGCTCAGCAAACTCCTGCCTATAGCTGGTCAGCCTTGCCACTATTCCCCCCGCTCTATCAACCGCTCCAACTTGCTATCAATACGCTGGAGTCGGGTTCTGATTTCATCTTTGAATTCAGCTATGTGTTTTTGCTCCAGGGCGCGCATAGCTGATTCGTGCTTGATTGCCTGTGCGTTCTCCCCTACCCGTTTTTCTACATCTGAGCCCCAGGTAAATAAACCAGCAGCTAAAAGTATGATGCTGGCTATCTGAGTGATAGAGATGCTTTTGCTGAGATGCCAATGTTCTGCTGCTTGGGTCATAGGCTTTACCAGGTAGAATTAACTTTCTACAAAATTTGATTGATAGAAGGTTTGCTTTGAGGGCAAAAGGGACTTCGATTACAGGCCTTCAAGTGCCCATATTTCTACAGCTCTCTCTCTAAAAAATGACCAAAGTCTAAAAAATCGTGTCCAAAACTTAAAATCAGCCAAGCGATATCCAAGTAGATTATTCATGTTAGAGCAAGGTTTGTAGAGTTAGAGTGAAAGTCTACTCATGCCACCTAGTTATGCTTTTACAAGGAGAGTTACTATGCCATTCGCTGAGCCATGGAGAAGATACTGTTCTGGAGACTTTTTTTATGGATTTTCGGGAAGTAGAGCGAGGCTAATTCAACAGCTAGCGCAAAGAACCATGCAGGATTTTGCCAGTAAAAATACGGTCGCATGGCTTGATCAATTACTAACCGGCACTGCTGTACACGATTGTCATTACTTAAATGAAGACTTTAATAATTTCTGTCGTAGTAAAGAGAAATATAAATGTGTTGTATCAGAAGATTCCAGTATAGAGCCACCCCAAACAGGGGAGGAATCTGTTGACAACAAAAGGTTCAGAAGAAAGAGCAAAGCTGGAATCGAGTTCTTAGTAAAACACCATCACTTCATACATTTTGCGATAGACCATGATATGGATTGGAATGCCGTAATTACCAAACCCGGACAAGGTGAAGGTATGGTAGAAGCAAAATTTCCATTTGAAAGAAAAACAATGTATCAGTATGACTTCGGTGAAGGTTTAAAAAACCGTGTTATTACATATGCAGAAATAAGATTTATCTATAGAAACAGGAATGACGCAGATTTCATGAAACGAATACAGTTTTGGTATCAAGATGCCGCTAACCCTGATAGCGCGTTCAGTCCCGAAGCCCCTCCTTGGGAAAGATACCCTGATATTTGGCAAAACTATAAACCCAAAAGTAAAGCTTGATGAACTGATAACCCTTAAAAATCACTATTTATAGTTTGTCCGTCTGAGTACCATGCGTTTTGTCATATGAACGCATGGCACCTATCCCGAGCATGGCCGTTATCATAGAGAACAGCGTACCAGTTTCTAGCACTGGCGGTGGAGTCACCCCTGTAAGTATTGAACCCTTAGCGCTGTAGATAGCCCAAACCCAACAGAGCAATGGATACAGAACAAACTGATAGGCGAGAGCCAAACCTCCAACCCAGCCAATCCAGGGGCGCCAACCGGCGACAAATATGCTTTTGTGCTGAGCCTCGGCTTTGTTGACTTCCAGCTGCCCGAGAAGTAACTGCACCTGAGCATTTAGCTCTGCCAAGCTGCCCTTTTGCTTGAGTTCCTCCAGCTTGCGTACTTCCTCTGCACGCTTAACTGGGTCAGGCCATATACGCTCAATAGCCATTTTGCCGGTTTCAAAAATTGCCGATAGTGGGTCGAAAGCCATTAGTAACTCCAGACTGTAGGGCGGGTGCGCTCGCCGGGTATTGATTCAAGGTCATCCAGGTGAAGAAATCGCCTTTTAAACTGACCTTTCTGCTTTACTCCTATACCGGTAAAACCCTCCTCTTGGGCTATTTGGATTAACCGATAAGCACGGCCTGAAGCTACCTGAATATCAATAGCCTGCCCGGTGGCATGGGTCATGGTGGCATTCAGTCGGGCATTGTGTGCTGGGCAGCGGTAGCCGGAATTGATGACCATTGGCTTGCCATAGCGCTCCCTGACTTTAATCAGACGCTTTAGCGTTTCATCTTTGAAATGGTTTTTGCCACAGCAACGACAGGCCAACTCCGACTCTGTGAAGTGGTCGTTTTGGAACATGGGAGTCTCAAATTTCAGGTATAAAAAAGCCCGCATTGAGCGGGCTTGGAATTAGTTTGAATTGCAAGGGCTACCCAAAGAAGGGTTGTAGACATGCTGACCTACAACATGCTAGGAAACCGGGTTAGAAATAAGCAGAAATATTTGTAACTTTTCCATCATTCAGGAAAGAGTTCTTATAACTATCGATCAAATTATATTGCTGAGTTAAATTTGAAAGAAAGTCATCCGTAATTTCTAAACTATCTAAAAGTCCACCAAAGCTGTGGCCGTAAGTTTCACCAAGGAGTTGTATACTGTTTGGCAAGAGTTCTGGATGCTCTCTGGGAACATCATCATCATACCATTCACTCTTGGTTTGCCCTGTCTTGCTCAAATGTATATTGGCTATTCTATACTGAGACGGAGTTATAACCTCTAACTGATTCAATCTATAGATAATCGAGCGGGAACTTACACCCCATTTAATTTTAATATTTTTTATTGCGTTCCAGTCGATTCTGGAACGTTTACTGGCACCGTACCCTGTCAACAATGCCGCTCTCGGAAGCAGAAAAGTACTAGCAAAATAATCAGCCTGGTCCTCAGTTTCCTTATCTCCAGTTTCTATTCCATTATGAAGAATAATGTGCGCACATTCGTGAGCTAAATCCATTCGTATACGTGGCGCTGATTTTTCTTCATTAAGTAAAACAATAGGACGTTTACGGTGGACTGATAGAGCATCAACCTTTTCAGACACTTTCCCAAAGCTAGCAACTATAGCCCCAGCATTTTCCAAAACTCGGATCATGCTCTTAATGGGGCCATCACCAAGATTCCAATACTTCCTACTTTCCAAAGCCGCCTTTTCGGCGTCATACAACGAAACTGCTTCAAGGTTAGGGAAATTAATGTTTGGAAGATTCAGCTGATTATCCAAAGAGTCAACCAGCCGATTCATCAATGTAGCCCTGGCTGTGCACTCCCTCCTAGCAGACACCAAGGTGGTTTTCAACTTTCTAAAGTGACACTCTTCTTCTTTTATATGATTAGTAATTGGCTTATAGAAAAAACCACTCTTTACTTTTAACTCATATGCAAGGGCTTCGACTAAATCATCCGCGGGTGATTTACTATCCTTTTCAAGCTGCTGAATATACTGTCGAGTCGTCCCTACTCGATCTCCAAGGTCATTTAGAGAGAGTCCAGATATTAGTCTGCACAATCTTAAATTATCGCCCTGAAATATTTCGCCCTTTTTCATTTGTTTCTTTCGCCTTCTCATCAGAACCAATAGAGAGAGAAACAGCTGCAGATGGAAGCTCAACCGGAGCCGATTCACTTTCACTAATTGGCATAATTACTGCACCTACCTGATGTATTGGCACGATGTGAGAGGCAAAGACATCCCCCGACTCTCCCATGCCCAAAAATTCTATATTTGTTGTCTTTCCTTCCAAGTCAGTTTCGATTGCATAGGTCCAAACCAGCTTATCTGGTACTGCCACATCTTTGAATAGCCCTAGCTGTCTCAGCTCGGGAAATGTCTGAGCACGAGAGCATATATTTTTTTTCGGTTTTCCAGTTTCACCTCTGTAGAAGCTAACTTCCACTTGACCAATTTTGAAAATAAATCTCAGGCTAGGGTTTTTAATAGTTAGATACGGAATGTTATACGACTGATTTACCAGCTCACTACAGCACCAAGCGTGTGCTCGGCACCCAATAGACCAACCGCTGTCTCTTTCTTCATCAACCGCCTCGAGGTTGTCAAATCTAGCCTTCGCCAAAATGCGACCAACTTCATTGATTCGCTCAGCAGTAAGATCTTTGTGTACCTCTGAAGGATGTCGATTCATAGAGTCCGGCCTGCTCCTTGCCATCATTGGAAGATGACATACATCTTATAGGCGATTTAAGGCATTTGTCAACCAGGATATAAAGTGTAAACCTTCATTCAGAATTGCAACCTAAACCTAAAAAGTAAACATTGAGCTAATAGTCATAGATATCCCTCACCAATGGTACGTTCGTGCAGGTTTATTTTTGTGTCACTCCTCGATTATTGCTCTGCCCTAAAAATAGGAGTGAGCATCTCGCAAACCACTAACATAAAAAAACCGGCTGGGGGGCCGGTTTAAAGAAAGGATGATCGCTGCATGAAAACCAAAGCAGCTGTGAACATACTAATCCCGGGCATAAGCACTGTCAATACATACAGCTGTATACATATACAGCTATGCAGATTTGCGCGCCATTCAAACAATCTGGCACAAAAAAGCCCGCGTTTAGCGGGCTTCGGAGCGTTTCACTGGGAATCTGCATATTTATCCCAGCATGGGGTTTTTATACATTTCTGGCACAGAGAAAGTCAAGGGTTTACGCCAACTATGCTGACAAACAAAACCCAAACGCTATTCAACAATGATCCATCTATTCAACCAACTCAAGCTTATGAACTCGGACATTATTATCTAGCTGCACATCCATCCTGTATACCAACCTTATTGCATTCTTTAAATAGTTTTCCTCATCAACCAAAGGCATAAATTCTACATATTGGTCATCTGATACCTTATGAAGCTGTAGTGAATAAAAAATCTCTTTAGAGGTAAATATGCAATAATCTACATCAACTATGCCCAGTCTATACACTTCACATGAGCCAATATGGCAAATGTAATTTTCACTAAATCCATCCTGAAAGCTAATATCATATCTATCTGCTAAATCAGTAGCATTTGACTGGCTAAGGAGATTGAGAATCGTTCTATTACCCACAAATAGAACAGGGCAAGGAACACCGCCTGAAAGCCAATTAGTATAGCCTAGAAGAGATTCCGGCGTACTTCTCTTCGCACCTTCAAGAGGAACCACATTCAGAAAAGCTCTGAGTATATTACCACCAACACTATGCATTACATTTTTCTTACTTCGTTGTAAAGCATTAGTGCCATTCAGTTTCTGAGAACCTAAAACTAGCCACTCCCTTGGATAGGGGCACTCATTGTCAAAAGTAAACCTATCTTCAAGACTACCTTCTAGGTTTATATGCTCAAACAAGAATAGAGGATATTTCAATCCCCTCGACGAACAAAAAATCTCGGAACCCACCTCTCCCAGTTGCCTAAGAATCCTCAAATCTACATTTTCAACTCTTAGGAATTGCTCTCTACTATTTTCTATTTTATCTATTATACCCTCTAAAGAAGTAATAAAATTACCTCTATACTCATCTATGCACTCAGAAGCCAGCAACTTATATGTACAACCTTCATCGACTTCTTCTATCCATTTTTTTAATTCCGAAACAACATCATCTCGATATTGCAATGTAAAGAAGTCAGAAAATATTACTCTGTCCCACTCATCGGGAAGATGCCAAACCGTATCAGACATCGACATACAAATTTCAACATAAGCACTTCTCATATCATTGAAGGAGCTATCCCTCTCCACTAAAGGCATGCGATTAACAGTTCTTTCATCCCTAATACATTTATCATATAGAGATAATACAGATGACAACCATGAATTATAGCCATTCCCCCAAAAATCCTTATGCCTAATAAAAGCTCCCAGAACATCACCCGGTGTTAGCGCTACATAGGGATTAATTAAAAAACCTGAAGACTGTGGATTCTCTGCAGAGAGAAGCTTACGAACACACCTAACCAACTTGTCACTTTGATCATCTCTTGGAATTTTTAGAATATAACAAGCTGTCAATATCCTCATATCCAGGTGAGCATTCTTAAATGCTATGTTTCTCGCCCCTACACCATTAAACTCTCTACCATTAAGTGTAGCAATCCAAGCCGCATTATTACTTTCCTCCTGAAGTAGAGATGGGTCAATAAGACATCTATTCCATAGGTAATCAGCCTCATAATACTGCTCTCCAACCCACAGTTGATCCAACCATCCATTTAACATTTCCACGCACCAATTGGCAGCCTGAAAATCATTAAAATTTAATGCAGTAATTATGGTAGACGCTGAATGTTTAAGGTGAGTATTTGCTATTCTATATATTCTTTTCTCATTATCACTTCTTTCCAATTCGCGTACGACATACCACAACCAGTGTTCCCAAGCTTCAAAATAATTGTCAACAAGTCTATGATATTTATCAATCACCCTTGAGTTACTAGATTCCAATGCATATGAATACCAATCAACCAACAACCTCCAAATATCGTGACTGCCAGACATCAGCCTTTCAATCTCATAGTCGACACTTTTCCCGCCATGTTTATATACATTCACATGCATATAATTTACATCTTTTAAAAAATAAGAATTAATGGGTATCTTTTCTATTGCATCCCGGCCAAGCTGCAAATATAAACCAAGAAATTCATCTAAATAACTCTTATCACCTGACTCTAAATCCCACGAATCAATTCTACTATCAAGAAATCCACCATCATTCTTAAACAACAACATATGAGAAATTTCCGAATGCCATTCAGTCAGCTTATTCACAGCACCAGAAAATAAATTTCGGTCATTATCCCTAAGAGCATCATTCGCAGAACCCGCCAAACTACGAAAGACGGCAGACAACGAGACATTTTTTAGATCAACTTTCCTCCCATGTAAAAACCCCACCCTAACAATAAATTTAACCATCCAATTAATTTTGAAGCCTTTGCTGCTAACTAAAATTTTAAAGTCACCATTCTTTGCTTCTCTATGAGAATGTATCTTCAATACACCCCCAGTAACACCCTTTATTTTAAGAATAAGTAGCTGCAAGCTTGTTGCCACCCTCAATAGCCAGAACCTAACATCTAGCACAGTATCATTATCAATAACTTTCTTAGATACATTATCGTCACAATTAAAGAGGAAGGTAGTTTGAACATCGAGCACTCCCCAATCAGCCCCCCAATAGGGCTTATAATTTTTAGGTAAATCCATGACACCTTGCCGCACCCTAGAGCGTACACCAGTCTTTGGCAAATCATTGACAAGGTACTTAAAAACAATATCATCCTTTGAATTATCATCAAGCATCATAAACGTCTTGACAAAAAACCATGCAGTTAAACAAACATTAAAAAAAGCCAAACTGCTGAAACCATACAAATAGCAACATAGTATTTATCACTTAAAGACGCCCTCATGAAATATCCAGCAAGAATAAAAGCTGCGAGACTCAACCCACTCATTCCTGCAAACATAAATCCTGAATAATTGTGATAAATCGGCAAGATTACACTTTTAGCAGACCTGTTTTGCAGGTACACACTTACTAATCCAACCACCAAGGGATATACAACGCCAACAATGGTCAACTGGCCAGCTAAAAATGTATCCTGCCAACCAATCATTTCTTTCCACTGCTTCGTATACTCTAATACATTTGCTTTTATCCAGGGCTGCCACAAAATCAAATTTACAAAAATTAAAATAGACAAAAAAAACATTAAACAAGTATATTTCTTAAAATGGCTAGACCATAAAACTATCCACCTTTCCAACACACTCCACTTATTATTCTTATAAACTTCACTTTGAAAAATTGAGCCTTTAATTTCCCTATCGACTGAGCGATTAAGTGTATCAAAAACCCTCCTATACATTTCAAGCATCCCAACCCCCAAATCAGAATAAAAACGAAAAACAAATCATGCGCGAAACGCAATGGTGCTTATCAACCTAAAGTCAACGACTTAAATAAAATAATCAATATAACTTTTTTACATCTAAGATTTCTTTAGACAAGCTTCCATAAATCGACAAACAAAAGGTAGAGCTATCCCTGGAAGGGGGTCAAGTAGCCGAACCAATCTAACCCAAATTTTTCGCCACTTTCGATCCCACTCTTCTTTATCACAACTCAACAATTTTCGCGCCTGACAAAGATCAATTCTCTTCCCACTGACGTCTCGCAAAGCAACAGAGTGAATACAATAAAACGCCAATTGTCCAACTTTCAACGGGTCGTGAGGCTCACCCCAGCTATAAAACCGCTTCATCATGTAATTCAGAAGATAAGCTCGCTCCTTATATCGATTCCCCGGCGGTGCATATGCAGCCATCCCCCAACAATAAGCAAGTTCATCAGTTTCTCTCAATTTGGCTATGGCATGCTGTACCAATCCCTTTTCACAGGCATCCATTATTCGCCCGCTACTGCCCTTCCCCACCCTAGTTTCAGTTGCATAAACAGTCTGACCTGCCAAACGTGCAGTAACTTTTCCATTCTCATTCCGAATCTCATCAATGTAATGCTTCGGCCCCCGGCTCCGTACCGTCTGCCCACCCAGCATTGCCGCATAATCAGATTGCTGTGTGGTTGTATCGAACGCATCATGCCAAGCCTGTCGAGCTGAGTGAAAATTCATTGATTCACCTTGAAGATTTTCTGGAATATCTTTGATGTGGGCTCTCTGTCTCGATACCTCACCTTGCCTGTGTCTTGCCAGCGTAGGTAATCACTGCAAGCGAGCTCCTCTACTGCACACCTGTCCCTTTGCTTACACGCATCGCACGGAGATGGCTCAAACAAGGCGCTCTGCTGGTTGCGAGTTAGTTCGGTATTTCCCCAGCTAGGCATTGGTTACTCCTTTATCAATCCCTTTTCCCGCATCTTGCTTTGGGTTTCGTATAGCGCTCTTAACTTGCTACGCTCCACCTCAGCCTTTGAGATGTCCGTCTTGCTCCGGCCATCAATAACGTCATGGCAGCTGCTACAGCCGTACACACCCCACCAATCAGGAGATTTGCGGGCTAGACCTGCATTGCTTGGCAGATGGCAAAGCACTACCGTTTCAGGATTGCTGTTGCAGTGTGGAAACAACCTCAAGGTGCAATCTTCACCTCTGGCAGACTTGCGAATTCTGCTCATTGTTCTCCTCCCTGCTTTAGCTTCATGAATTCACCTTCCCCTGGCACGGTTAGAAATAATCCCCGCTCGGTTGCCCAGGCTAGGTGCTGGTCCATCATCTGGAGCATCACCCCCTTGTCACCACTGGCGGTCTTGTAGCGCTCACCATTTGCATCAAGCCCTACATGCTGACTGACAAATAACTCGTGCGCGTCTTGAGCATTGAATGGGCGCTGCCCATACGGCTTACCTCCTTTCATGCAGAGAGGCATGGTTGCACCTCTCGCTGCCATCCATTCGGCTGTTTCGCTCATCCACATGCGCCAAGTTTTCTTCATTGGCCAGCTGTTGGGGTTGTGCTGATTCCACTTGAACAGCCAAGGCCTACCTTCCAGGTCCAAGCTCTCAATGAACTGAATCAAGCGTGACTTACTGAATTCATCACGAATTAGCTCTTCTGCCATCTGCCCTACTCCAACCCAATCAAAAACCAAACACCTGAGCCAACCGCCACCACCCAGAGAAAGAGCTCAAGATAGAAAACTGCTTTGGTTGGGGCTGGCTCATTCCTCACGCGACTTCTCGCATACTCTCTGAGTAGTCACGAAGCCGCTGGCGGGCCTCGCTCAAGCTCTCCTTGTGGAAGCTACCCAGGTAGCTGATATCGCCCCACTCGATGCGCTGCTGGGTGCGGATGGTGCTTGCAAACATCACATCTACTTGGTCGACTCGCTTGGTGCGGAACACTGCTAGCGGGCTACAGGGCTCAGTAGTTGAGATCCGCTGAAGGGCTTCTGAAATGGTGGCTACGGTCATGGGTATCACTCCCTGATGGTTCTAGGTTTACCAGTTTGTGTCGGTGAGTATTTCGGTCACGGACCGGTCTCGGGTCCGCCCTTGGTGCATGGATTGGGCGTGAGGCTGCTGCCCTTGGTTCTCGTGATTCAGCAGCCACTGGAACTGGAATCCTCGCCAACCTCGCTCACAGCAAATGGCGAGACAGTGGTCAACGCTGTAGCCGTGTTGGCTGGCTAGGTGGAACTGCTTAGCAATCTGGTTGACAGCGGTTTGGGTGAGCGGCGCCTTGCGGACTTTTTTCCAGTCCTGCAAAACTTCCTTCCCGGGTTCGGTTGGCCAGGATGAAAAATCCAATCCCCTATTAATATTTTTAGGTTCTTTTAGATTCTTTTTAGATTCGTGGTCCGTTTTTGGGACTGGTCCAGTACCGTTTTTGGGACTGGTTATGTCCGTTTTTGGGCCTGGTCCGCTTTTGGGACTAGTACCATTTTTGGTACTGGTGATTTGGCCAAAATTCAAAGTGAACTGATTGCTAGAACCTGTCGATTTGGCGCGGATAATGAGGCTAGATTCTTCGAGGTGCTCCATCGCCGTGATGACTGTTTTACGGTTGAGGCCGGTTGATTGGGCGATATAGGCAATGGATGGATTACACTGCCCATTGGCCTCATTGTGGCAATTGGCAAGAGACAGCAGCACTAGCTTATGCGTGGACTTCACGCCCTGCTGCCATGCCCAGAAGGTAGCCTCAGCACTCACTACACACCTCCACCTTGAACTTGATTAGAGTCGATGGGAGTCTCATCGAGCCCTAAAAACTCGCTTAGTTCGTCGGTTACCATCTCGACGGTTTTTTCAGCCTGCTGTAATGCCGTGTTATTTTTGTTCCTGCGGGCGCAAAAAGCCCAGCGGTCACGCTGAGACTCTGAGAGTCCAGCCATCGCCGCTTTGATGTCGTCTTGCATAGTGTTGCCCCAGTTGTGATTAGTTATTTACTGATCTGGGTTAAATCTTGAACCGTCGTATTTTTTAAACGCGCAGCATGGCTAAGATGCGCTGAGCTGATTGGGCTTTTTTAATGTCTTCGGGGGTCTCAGCTTCGAAAATAGGAAGTGAAGCTTCTAAAATAATTCGAATTAATTGCTCGCGAGCAATGCCGAATCTATCGGCCAGCGAGTCCAACCTGTCACGAGTTTTCTTACTCGTCCTAAGATTTGATTTACACTCCAGTCCCATCCCTAGCCTCCGTTCCATCCCTTGCTATTTCTGATTAATACTTTTTGGTAATGAATAAATAAACAGATCGACACTTCAAAAAATGAGCTAGATAATCGATTGACACACCTGACAAAAGGAATCGTCATGTTTGATCTGACCTCTAATGAAGACAGGCTGTACAAAACCCACTACCTTCGCCTTGAACGCAGCGCTACAGACATAATCCGAATAGAGGTCCACGAAATACTTCAGCTTGGACTCACTCCATGCCAACCAAAATTCTTTGCCCGAGTTATCGATTCACTTGGTATCCCTGATAAAAAGCTATCCGCTGACGGCGATAGCATTGAGGAGGCTATAAACGGAATCTTTCCGCAGCTTTAGCTTCCTCGCACCTTGGGCGCTGCCAGAGAGCGCCCTACCCTTCCAACTGTTTCGACTCCACTTTGCGAGAACTGAACAAATAACCATATCGACACAGCAGAAAGTCGGATACATAATGGTTGCGCCTGCGAGCCAGTTAGGGAGCACTTCAGATTACACGCCCTAATTCCTCGCAGTGATGACGCAGCCCACCCCAGAAGGGCTGCTAATCACCGCCAGGCATGGCGGTATACAAATGAGCCTTTTTCGAGGCTCAATTAGTGTGTCCACCAAAGTGCACGCAGTGCTGTATGCGGCTTCGACTCCCGGTATACAGCGCACGAATTAGGGCTCACTTAAAAGACCTGGGGGCTAGGCGGCGGCCTACCCCCAGGCATTTTCCCCTCGCTCCAGAGGCTATTTAGTAAAACGTATCGGTAACACTCACTCTTTTAGCTGGGTTAAGGCTCCTAACTCCAGATATCCGGACGACACTCTGCTCGGGTTACTTCGCCTTGAGTCACCCGCTCTATATCCCTAGATAAACCCAAGCCAGGCTTCTCCGCACCACAAGCTATGGCATTCAGATGCCCTACAGAGCACCCAACTTTCTCAGCAAGCTCAACTCGCCGCTTAATGCATGGTTTAATTTTTAAGTAATTGATAAGGTTCATGCTCAAAAGTTTATGTTAAACATAAATCCCAGGCAACAGAATTTATGTTTTGTATAATGATACTGGCGTCAACTTTTATGTTTTACGGTATCGCAGAGGTATAAACTGTCTGCAACACTGCATGGAGGAATAGGCAGGCCCATATAAGAAGATGACGATTCACGAAATCCGGCGTATGAACGCCCGCTATCTGGTAACAAAGTTCAGGAACCAAGGGGCATTTGCTGAGGCAGCAGATATATCTCGCTCTCAGCTGAGTCAGCGTATTGGCCCAAACCCCACTGAAAACATTGGCGACTCAATCGCGAGACGAATGGAGAAAGCTGCCGAGAAGAAAGAGGGCTGGCTGGACCGAACACATCCAGAGGTAACTGGAGAACAGCAATCACCATCATTCGAGGAAGGAATCAACCAAGATGAGCTCATGGTTGCAGTGCAGGCTGTATGGGACGCTCTTGAAACTCGTGAGGAGAAAATTACCGCTCCCCTATTGATGAGTGCTGCTTTTATCTACTTAAGACTTAAAGGCACTAGCGAATCGAGTGAGAAAGAGTTAAACGAATCCATCTCTATTGCGCGAGGAACGATTAGATCCCTTGACCTCACTCGGTGACAGAGTATTCCCAGTCCATACAGAACTCCCCAACTCCTTTATTGGGGCAGTACTTTCGCTTCAAACATGCCCTGCATTGATGGGGCACTGCCATTTCCACAGCCACCAACGCCAGCCGCTTAGAGTGAGTAGAATCCCTATCCTTTTCACCCTTTTTCGGTAAAAAATCGACTATCGGAACAACCTTCTGCACTTTCCAATCCTATGGAGCCTGTTTCTATCAAGGGCGCCAATCCATGCCCACCGCTCAGCAAACTAACTTGGGTAAATGAAGGCTAACACAGCGCAGCAGGCGCCAATGTCTCATAAACGCTACAATTCGTGGCTTGACGTAGCATTTCCACTAGAAAATTCACCTATTGATTAACCTTCCTTGTGCAGTCGGCATCCGGATAAGACGCCGCACCTCACAGCTCCGCCTCAAGCAACGCCAAGTTGCAGAGGCGCTTGGGGTATCTCGTAGCTTTGTATCTGACCTCTATCGGGTAGGAAACGAGGTTTGAGCTTTGAGCAACTCACGAGACTATGCACGCTACTTAACATCAGCTCAGATGAGCTTCTTGGCCGCTCCCCTAGTCACTTCAAGCTAACCGATTCTCAAGTTGACAGGCTCATTGCAGACATTGAGCTCAGTATTCGGAAATCACTAGAAAATAACCAATCAGAAACATAGGCGTAAAAAGCAACTAGTTTGTTATGTAATCTATTGCAAATGTTTATGTTTAACATAAACTTTACATAAACAAGATTACAAAGAGCTTCAGCCATGCACTCCTCCAACTCAACGATTCCCACCGATGACGCTCTTAGACGTTTCGAGCGCCATCAAGACTCTCTACCAGATGAAACTGCAGCCGATACTGAGCGTATTGAATCTGGTATTGCTGACTACTTCCTAACGCAGATATTTCTTAGCAACCACCGCCTCAATAAATTCGAAGCTGATTATCTCAACCGCTTTATTGAAATCGCCATGGACAACGTTAACGAAGACAACCTTGGTGAATTCTTAAAAGAGTGCAAAACGGATTCTTGCGAGGGTGGAGTTAAAGGCTCCAAGTTTGCTGATAAGTGTGCAAAGCAAGTTGCAAAAGAGTTCCGTGAGGAACTGGAGCCTTTAGCAATTGAATATGGATATGTCCTAGCGGCTTGATGTTTAAGCCTCCCTCTCTAATCGCAGGAGTGAGCAAAATGTTTGAGAACCTAAGCATCTGGCAGCGAGTAAAGAAAACTGACGCTCGCTTTGTAAAAGAGTCAACGCTAGAAGGCCGCAAAACTGCCAGCATCAACCATATTGCCATGGTTGAGAAAGCTACTGAGATATGGGGACCGATCGGCATTCACTGGGGCTACGAAATCGCTGAAGAGCGTGACGACCAGGGAGCCCCAATAATTCAGGACGGTCAAGTAATCGGCCACAACCTCACCCACACAATCAGGCTACGCCTCTGGTACAAAATTGACGGGGAGCGCGGCCACGTGGAGAACTATGGCCATACACCCCGCATCTATTGGTCACACAAAAATAAGTATTTTGTCGAAGATAAAGAGGCAGCCAAGAAGTCTCTTTCTGACGCCCTAAAAAAGTGCTTTTCATTCCTCGGCTTCTCCGCAGATATCTACAGCGGTGAATGGGATGACCCCGAATACCGCCAAGAGCGTCAGTTAAAAAGCCAAATCGACAAAGCGGAAGACAAAGACTCCGCACGAGACAAGCAAGCTAAAGAGCTTACCGAGTACGTCCAGAAACACCTCGAGACACTGAAAAGCTCTCGTCGTCTTCATGAGGCCGCCGGAATATTCAAAACCTCAATCAAACACCTTGAGCGGCAAGGAAATATGCCACACCTCACTGATGTCGCCAAAAAAGGAATTACCGCTCTCACCCAAACCTACGAAGCACAAAAGGAAAGCCTCAAAGGAGCTGCATAATGACCGCCTTAAAACTCTATGAAATCACCGACCAAGCCCGCGAGCTGAAGCAACTAGCCGAAGATAACGACATGACGCCGGCAGACATTGCCGACACTCTGGAAGGTATCGAACTTGAATTCAATGAGAAGGCTATCCAGATAGGAAATCTCCTCATGAACTTCACCCCCTTCGAAAAGGGGCTTGATGATGAAATTAAGCGGTTACAAGCCAAGAAAAAAGCTCTGCAAAACCGCCGCAATTCAATCACCGAATATCTCAGCTTCAATATGCAGGAATGCGGAATCAAGAAAATTGAATGCCCGGTGTTCACGATCTCTCTCAAGAAGGCCGCACCTAAGGCTGAGATTGAGAATGAAGATGCCCTACCCGGTGAATTCGTCACCGTGAAAAACACATTCACACCCGACAAGAAAGCCATATTGGCCGCCCTGAAAAAAGGCCAGGAAATTCCAGGGGCACGGTTGGCCGAAGCCAGACCTGCCTTACAAATACGTTAGCGCGTGGGTCTTGCGCCGCTAGTACAGGGCGCTTTTTTGAAGGAGCCAATCATGGCTAGAGGAATCAACAAAGTAATTCTTATCGGCAACCTGGGTAGTGACCCAGAAACTATGTATGCGCCCAGCGGTGGAGCTGTAACCAAAGTTAGTCTAGCTACTAGCGAAAGCTGGAAGGATAAGCAGACCGGCCAGCAGCAGGAGCGCACCGAGTGGCACCGCGTGGCGTTCTTTAATCGTCTTGCAGAAATAGCCGGGGAATACCTGCGTAAAGGTTCAAAAGTTTATATCGAAGGCTCACTTCGCACGCGAAAGTGGCAGGACAAGAATACAGGTCAGGACCGCTACACCACTGAGGTTGTCGCGGCTGAAATGCAGATGCTTGACGGTCAGCAGAATGGTGCGCAGCAGGGTCAGGGATTCCAACAGCCCTCCCCTATGGCCCCACAAAACCAACCACAACAAAGACCGGCACAAGGTCAAGGAGCACACCAAAACAGGCAGCAGCCACCTAATTCCATGGATGGAAGGAGTGATTTTAACCAAAGTTTTGATGACGACATTCCCTTTTAGGAGAGAGTTATGAGTGACTTTTGGAGAGAGCGCTATTCATGGATGTCGGAGGGCCAATGGAAGTGCTTTGAAATGCTCTGCGATTTATTTGGTGGAGCACATCACTTAAGTAGCAAAGTAAAGCCCCACGGCAGCGGCATCGAGATTAATGAGAACGCTTTCGGCAGGTTTGCAACCTTTGATTTCGACCATCTTACCCGTGGAGTTGTCATGGCTCATGACCGGGCAATCAGATTTGCAATTGAGCCAAGCGGCCCAGGTTTACTAAAGCTAATCCTTCACTTCCGTGGATGCAGAACAGGTCGAATGTATCAGAGGCACCCAACCATGGAAGAAGCTATTGAGACTGTACGGAAATAATCACACCAACCTGGGCCGCTAGTTCAGGGCCCCTAAAGGGGTTCACATGGAAATTTCAAAACTACCTCTCAATAAGCAGGCTACAGCAGTAGTAGCAGAAGTAAAAAAATTCCTTTCTACATTCCAGGTTTTAAAAAACCGGAAACCCGAAAGAGTCGCCGTTAAGTCAGATAAATTTCAAATGATTCAGCGCGCTGTAGTTGCTGAATTAAGAAGACAAAACAAAGGAACTGCATCTGCAAAGGAAATTACCGCCCCTAATACTCTGAGTATGGAAGGGGTTCAGATTTATCCGTTTGCGGCATTAACTTAATAAATAGTTTTTGAGGGACATGCGATGGAACAGTTAATGATAAATTCAGCCATAGCAGAAAAACCAATCTTATTTAATGGGGATATGGTGCGCGCAATTCTGGATGGCCGTAAAACCCAAACGCGCAGGCTCATAAAGCCTCAGCCATTTAATGGCTTAAGCAATAAGGAAGCTATCAAACAAATTGGTGGTTTACCTGCGGGCCGCTCTTTATATCAAGAGATAAACAGTGCCTGGCAAAGCAGGTTTGTCGACATCAACTGCCCTTTGGGTGAGCCTGGTGACCGCCTGTGGGTGCGCGAAACCTGGAAACCTTCCATTTCTCATTCGTGCGCAATGGACACCTGTGACTGCGAGGATGTGCAGGTCGAGTATTTAGCAGATGGTAGTTTTGAATTCTTCAGAGATGAAGATATCGCAGAAAACTGGACCATGCCCCAGTCAGCCCAGGAAGGAAACGATACCCCCTCAATCCACATGCCCCGCTGGGCCAGCCGTATCACTTTAGAAATAACTACCGTTCGCGTTGAGCGTATTCAGGATATTAGCGAGGAAGACGCAAAAGCCGAAGGTGTGGACGGCCCAGAATCCGCAGCCGCTCAATTTTGTGGTTGGTATGAGAAGCCACTCCCTGCATTCCGCAGGCTTTGGGAATCTATCTATAGCAGTGACAGTTGGGACCAAAACCCCTGGGTATGGGTTATTGAATTTCGCAGAATTAATCAGGCAGAGGTGGCTGCATGAAAGCACAAACCGGAGTTGTTGAGGGCGGCCAGCAAAGGGCGCCCCAAAGCATCAATCAACTGATGTACTGGAAAGATTGGGTTAGAGAGAGCTTTGCCGGAACCCAGCCCGCACGCGAGACCGTTATAAAGTGGGTTTCAACTGGTGAAGTTGCTGGGCGCTGGTTAGGCGATAGATTATATATTTACCGAAACGGGTTTCACGACCCTTACACAATACGCACGGAAGAGCGCACGGCGGTAGATGCAGAGCCAATCTCACCGCTACTCGCACGCAGATAACACGGAAGAAAATAATGGCTAGACCAAAAAAACCTAGATATGTAGACGGTCTGGAGTTGCCAGAAAATCTTTATACCGACCCCAAAAAGCGGGCAAACTATTGGCGCTATTTACGCCCAGATGGTTCCAGTCTCACATTCCACGGCACAACAGCCGAAGCGATTCGTCAGGCAAAACAGGCCAACCGACAGCGCGACCTCTATGAGCGTCAGCCAGCTACAACGGATACCGTTTGGACTGCGCGAGCAGGAAGCCTGCTAGACCGCTACAGCGACTGGGTTGCCTGGATGGAGCTAAACCACCCCAAACAGGCCACAGCTTCACGCTGGAACCAGAAGCGCCGCTATGTTGAGCGTATGTGTGAACAGCTTAATAACCCTATGCCGCACGAGCTGACACTAACCATGGTTCGCGAATGGTGGGAATCGCAGGATTATCACCCTCAGCGTAATAGCCGCGCCGCTCTTCGCAGTTTCGTTAATTATTTAATGCTCGAAGGTACAGTTCCGAAACTCACATTTAACCCATTCAACACCAGCGACGAAGCCCCCAAATTAATACCGCGGCAGCGTCCTGCAAAAGTGAGACAAAGGCTAACTCTGCAAGACTTCTGGCAAATACACGATATGGCCGGTGAACTGGGTTATACAGGGCTCCAAATTGCTATGGACCTCTCGCTCCTCACTACCATGAGACGCGGCGATGTGTGCAGCTTACGACTGGACGAGCATGTTACGGATGCCGGTATTGATAAAGGGGTAGATAAATCAATCAACCAGAGAGGCGAGGAAAGAGCCACATATCTGCGCTGGTCCTACAGCCAGCACCCTGGGTTGCGTCAAGTCATCAACCGGGCCCGGCAGCTATCTCTGCAAAACTACCGCTGTCCGTTTGCGGTCTCGTATCAACCAAAGAAAAGGCAACCCAGGGCGAAGCAAGATGAGCATTGGTGCAGGCTGATGCCTGCAAGGCTATCAAATCAGTTTAAGGAAGTACGTGATGCCGCAGGAGTTCGCCAGGACTTGCCAAGTAGCGCCAGGCCAACCTTTCACGAAGTCCGCGCTCTAGCCTCTCACCTACTGAAGAAGTCCGGCCATAGCTCAGAGAAAATTGCAGAAATATGCGCCCATACGGATGCGGAAATTACTGAGAAGTTTTATCTCGGAGGACATGAGCGGGAATACAAAGAAGTGGGTATAAGCATCGACCCGAAATTACTAATGCGGAAGTGATTGAGAGTTTTTGTACGGGGTTTTTGTACGCTTGGGAATTGGTTTTTGTACGCTCAATCTCGAAAACTGGCTGAAAGCCGCATGAGATATAGAGAAAGATGGTCGGAGCGGCCGGATTTGAACCGACGACCACCACACCCCCAGTGTGGTGCGCTACCAGGCTGCGCTACGCTCCGATTTTGAAAAATCGCTCACTTCGCTAAGTGATTGATTTTTAAAGACATCGTATTCCGATGTGGCGTGAATCATACCGGACTAGCAGTGGATTGCAAGCCCGGATTAGCGATTTTAGAAATTATTTTCCCCTTCCAGCAGGGCTACCACATCTTTCAGTTCTGCAATCACTTCTGGCAGTACCTGCTGTAGTTGTACCACTTCTGCCCGCTCGCTGCCGGTCTCTATCTGCAGGCGGGCCCCTCCAATGGTATAGCCCTCTTCGTACAGGAGCGCACGAATCTGGCGGATCATGATGACATCCTGATGTTGGTAATAACGGCGATTACCACGGCGCTTTACAGGCTTCAGCTGCGGGAATTCCTGTTCCCAGTAACGCAGGACATGGGGTTTAACGGCGCATAATTCACTCACCTCTCCAATGGTGAAATAGCGCTTTCCAGGAATTGCAGGTAGCTGAGCGTTATTGCTCGGTTCCAGCATATTCTTCTACTCGTGCCTTGAGTTTTTGCCCTGGTTTGAAGGTAACTACCCTGCGGGCTGAGATGGGAATTTCTTCGCCGGTTTTCGGGTTACGGCCTGGCCGCTGGCTTTTGTCGCGCAGGTCGAAATTGCCAAAGCCCGAGAGCTTGACCTGCTCGTTATTTTCCAGCGCATTGCGGATTTCCTCGAAGAAGTACTCGACGATCTCTTTCGCTTCGCGCTTGTTAAAGCCCAGCTCTTCGTACAGTTTCTCGGCGAGCCCGGCCTTGGTCAGTGCCTCTGTCATTGGATCCTACCAATTGATTCAGAGGCGTCGACTCCAGATCGGAAGCGGCCCAAACCGCGGCGGCTTCAACCCGGTAGCAGACGCTCTCGGGGTGCAATTCAGCCTGCACCCGAGAGCATCATGCCCTGCTAGCGCAGACTAGCGTTATATTTTTCTTCTAGTTTTCCGACCACCGCATCTATAGCGGCATTGATTTCGTCGTCATTAAGGGTGCGCGACGAATGCTGAAAGGTCAACCCCAAAGCGACACTTTTTCTATTTAAATCAATGCCTTTGCCCTGGTAGACATCAAATATTTTGAGGTCGGTCAAGGTTTCGCCGGCTACTTCGACGGCGGTTTCCACCAAGCTGGCGGCAGGAACATCGGCATCGATCAATAAAGCCAGGTCGCGACGCACTTCCGGGAACTTGGATAGCGGGCGGAATGCAGGCACTTTGCCCTCTCCGATCGCTTCCAGGCTCAGCTCAAATACGAAGGCAGGCTTGGACAGATCCAGCTTCTTCTGCAGCTGAGGGTGCAGAGCGCCAATAACCCCTACTTCGCGGTCGCCGCGCATGATCTTGGCGGTTTGGCCTGGGTGCAGCGCGGGGTGCTGGCCGGCAACAAAGCGGAACTCATTGGCGGCGCCAGTGCGTGCCAGCAGGGCTTCCACGTCAGCTTTCACATCATAGAAATCCACACTGTCTTTACTGCCCGTCCAGTTCTCTGCATAACGGTTGCCATAAGCCAGGCCTGCGATCATCTGCTCTTGCTGCAGCTCGGCGCCAGGTACAAAACGCAGGCCGGTTTCAAACAGGCGCACGCGGTTCTGCTGGCGGTTGAGGTTATATTGCAGAGCTTTACAGAGGCCTGCCAGCAAGGTGGTACGCATAACCGCAAGTTCGGCACTGATCGGGTTTTGCAGGGCCACCGGGTCGGCTTCCGGATCAAACAGAGCGGCGTTGTCGCTATCGATAAAGCTGAAAGTGATCGCTTCGTAGTAACCGCGGCTCAGCAGGGTTTGCTCGAGGTTGTCCTGGGCAACCATGCTCTCTGGGCGCGGGGCAATTTCCAGTTCAGCGGTAAAGCTTTCGCTGGGGATACGGTTGTAGCCATACACACGGGCCAGCTCTTCCAGCAGATCTGCTTCGATGGCGATATCGAAACGGAAGCT
Organism: Microbulbifer sp. MLAF003; assembly: GCF_030012965.1. NCBI lineage: Bacteria > Pseudomonadati > Pseudomonadota > Gammaproteobacteria > Cellvibrionales > Microbulbiferaceae > Microbulbifer > Microbulbifer sp. MLAF003. The sequence continues at coordinate 1,647,609 of NZ_CP120232.1, read as the reverse complement.
GGGTGCGAGGAAAGTCCAGCCTTCATCATTCTGATCGATCTTTTCCAGTCCCAGACGGGTGAGGATATCGACGATTTCGTCATCGGCCAGCTTGATGCCCAGGCCCAGCTCTACCCGCGCGCGGCGCAGGGTGATATGACGCTCGGCGGGCATGGTTTCAGTCAGCTCGCGCAGATGTACTGGGCCGGGCTCGCCGCCAACAATATCCAGCAGCAGCTGGGTAGCGCGCTCAACCGCTTTCTCTTGCAGGTGGTAGTCCACGCCCCGCTCAAAGCGGTGGGAGGAATCCGTGTGCAGGCCGTAGGAGCGGGCCTTGCCGGCAATCGCCAGCGGATTGAAGAAGGCGCTCTCCAGAAAGATATGCTGGGTACCTTCGGTAACAGAGGAATCCAGGCCGCCCATAATACCGGCCATCGCCAGGGGCTTTTCTTCGTCGGCAATAACCAGGGTGCCTTCCTGCAGTTTTACTTCCTGGCCATCCAGCAGAGTCAGTTCTTCACCGTGCTCAGCCATACGCACTTTGATACCACCGGAGAGTTTCTCCAGGTCAAAGGCGTGCATGGGTTGGCCGAGTTCCAGCAGGACGTAGTTGGTGACATCCACTACCGGGTCGATGCTGCGCAGGCCGCTGCGGCGCAGGCGCTCCTGCATCCACAGAGGAGTTTGGGCTTTGATATCGATATTGCGAATTACCCGGCCTACATAGCGTGGGCAGGCAGATTCCGCCAGCAGGGATACCGGCAGGCTTTCTTCAATCTGCTGGGGTACCGGGGCAATTTCAGGGCCCTGAACGGCGCAGCGGTTCAGCACGCCCACTTCGCGGGCAATACCGGCAACACCGAGGCAGTCGGAACGGTTCGGGGTGAGATCCACTTCGATGGTCTCATCATCCAACTGCAGGTATTCACGCAGATCGGTACCGGTGGGTGCGTCTTCCGGCAACTCCCAGATACCGTCGTTGTCTTCGCCCAGCTCCAGTTCGGTTTGCGCACAGAGCATGCCAAAGCTCTCTACACCGCGCAGCTTGGCTTTCTTGATTTTAAAATCGCCCGGTAGCTTGGCGCCTACCAGGGCAAAAGGAATTTTGATACCCACACGCGCGTTGGGAGCACCGCACACCACTTGCATTTCACCTTCAGGGTGACCGGCTACTTTACAGACGCGCAGTTTGTCTGCATCCGGGTGTTGTTCACAGGCGATAATCTCACCCACAACCACTCCGGAAAAATCACCCGCTACTTTTTCTATGCCATCCACTTCCAGGCCGGCCATGGTGATTTGATCGGCCAGTTCCTGAGTGGTGAGTTCCGGGTTTACCCATTCCCGCAACCAGGAGTTGCTGATTTTCATAGTTGATCTCTTTCTGTATTCCGTCAGCGCAGCTCTGTGCGCATTTTGCCTGGGGCCTTTCGCCACGCAGGCCTACACAATTCGATTTTGGCTTAGAACTGTTTCAAGAAGCGCAGATCGTTATCGAAGAACAAGCGCAGGTCGTTAACGCCGTAGCGCAGCATGGCGAGGCGCTCGATACCAATACCGAAGGCAAAGCCCGAGTATTTTTCACTGTCGATATCGCAGGCGGCAAATACGTTCGGATGCACCATGCCGCAGCCGAGAATTTCCAGCCAGCCAGTGCCGGAACACACGCGACAACCTTCGCCACCACAGGCGGTACATTGGATATCCGCTTCTGCAGAAGGCTCGGTGAACGGGAAGTAAGACGGACGGAAACGCACCGGTACTTCCGCTTCGAAGAAGGCACGCAGGAACTGGTCGATGGTGCCTTTCAGGTGGGCGAAGCTGATGTTCTCGCCGATTACCAGGCCTTCCACCTGGTGGAACATGGGCGAGTGGGTGACATCGGAATCACAGCGGTATACGCGGCCCGGGCAGATAATACGCAGCGGCGGAGACTTTTTCTCCATGGTGCGGATCTGCACTGAGGAGGTGTGGGTTCTCAGTACGGTGGTGGGGTCCACATAAAAAGTGTCGTGCATCGCGCGCGCTGGGTGGTGCGCGGGAATATTCAGGGCTTCGAAGTTGTAGTAGTCCTGTTCGACCTCCGGGCCGTTCTCAACAGAAAATCCGATACCGGCAAAGAATTCTTCTACGCGCTTTAAGGTGCGGGTAATCGGGTGAGCATTGCCCTGCTCTTCACCGCGCCCCGGCAGGGTGACATCTATGGTCTCTTCCGCCAGCTTGGCATTGATGGCCTCTTGTTCCAGCCTATTGCGCCGCGCGTTAATTTTTTCCTGAACCTGCTGCTTGGCTTCGTTGATCTTGGCACCCGCCGCCGGGCGCTCCTCAGCAGACAGCTTACCCAGGCCTTTCAGCAGTGCCGTCAGCTGGCCCTTTTTGCCCAGGTAATCAACACGCACCTGATCCAGTGCGGCGAGGCCGTCGGCCTTCTCCACCAGCTCCATTGCCTGCTCGGTGAGGGACTGCAAATCTTGCATCGAACTGTTCCCGTTTGAATCCAACTTCGATTAATTTTTTCTGCTTTGTTCGGCCGGTGCTCTCTGCACCGGAGGGGTCTACCCCAGGTACCGCCACCGGTAAAAAATAGCGGAAACCCCATAAAAAAATAGGGAAGGGCCGCTACAGCCCTTCCCTATTTTAAGTATTCAGTTTTACAACTGAAGTGACAGCTTACGCTGCCAGGGCTGCCTTAGCTTTTTCAACTACGGCAGCAAAAGCGGCTTTATCGTAAACAGCCAGATCAGCCAGTACACGGCGATCCAGTGCGATGTCCGCTTTCTTCAGACCTGCGATCAGGCGGCTGTAGCTCAGGCCTTCTGCACGGGACTGGGCGTTAATACGGGTAATCCACAGAGCGCGGAAGTTACGCTTCTTAACGCGACGGTCACGGTATGCATACTGACCAGCTTTAATAACTGCCTGCTTGGCAACGCGGAATACGCGAGAACGCGCACCGTAGTAACCTTTAGCCTGCTTCAGAATCTTCTTGTGACGACGACGCGCCTCTACACCACGTTTAACACGGGCCATACTTCTATCCTCTTAAACCTTTGCGATTTGGACCAATTACTTGGCGCGCAACATACGATCGACCAGACCGGCATCAGACTTGTTCATAGTCTGGGTGCCACGCAGCTGACGCTTACGCTTGGTGGTCATCTTGGTGAGGATGTGGCTCTTGTTAGCGTGCTTGTGCTTGTAGCCCGCAGCCGTCTTCTTGAAGCGCTTGGCAGCGCCACTATGAGTCTTTGCTTTCGGCATTTTGTACTCCAAAGTGAATAATCGCCTGTAAAACAGGCACCTTTAGTAACTGCCGATAACCGGGGTTATCGGCACTGCGAGAGTGGGGAGGCAGCCGTCGCCCAACCACTTCTCAAAAGGAGACCTCGGGAATGACTTCCCCAAACCTCACTTTTTCTTTTTGCTAGGAGCAAGAACCATCAGCATCTGGCGACCTTCCATTTTGGGTCGCTGCTCTACAATGGCCAGCTCTTCCAGGTCCTTCTCGATGCGCTGCATCATTTCCATACCCAGCTCCTGGTGGGCCATTTCACGGCCACGGAAGCGCAGGGATACTTTGGCTTTGTCACCCGCTTCCAGGAAGCGGACGAGATTGCGCAGCTTGATCTGGTAGTCACCGATATCGGTGCCCGGGCGGAATTTCATTTCCTTGATCTGTTGCTGCTTCTGTTTCTTCTTGGCGGCATTCTTGGCTTTCTTGGCCTCGAATACGTGCTTGCCATAGTCCATGATCTTACAGACTATCGGCGTGGAGTCCGGGGCAATTTCAACGAGATCCAGGCTGGCCTGTTGCGCAGCCTCGAGCGCCTCCTCCAGGGAGACAATGCCCACCTGCTCGCCATCAGCACCTATCAGGCGGAGTTCTGACGCTTCAATCTGATCATTTATGCGGGCCTTTTTGGACCGTCCCTTAGTGTCTCGTTTAATAGCTATGGTCTCCCAGTTGCCAAGTTGTTATGCATTATCTTCTGTCAAACGACCGCGACGACTAACGTCCTGCTCAAGGATCTCAAGGAATGACTCATACGTCATAGCTCCCAGATCTTCACCGCTACGGGTGCGAACAGCCACAGTCTGACTTTCCACTTCCTTATCGCCGATCACCAGCAGATAAGGAACACGCTGAAGCGTGTGCTCGCGGATTTTAAAGCCGATCTTCTCGTTTCTCAAGTCAGCTGTGGCGCGGTATTGCTGCTCACTCAGGCGGGCTTGCAAATCGCGACAATAATCAGCCTGGCGATCGGTGATATTCATGATCGCCACCTGCTGCGGTGCCAGCCAGGTTGGGAATGCACCTTCGTAGTGTTCAATCAGAATTCCGATAAAGCGCTCGAAGGAACCCAGGGCTGCGCGGTGCAACATTACCGGCGACTGGCGCGAACCATCTTCAGCAACATATTGTGCATCCAGACGGCCCGGCATAGAGAAGTCCACCTGAATGGTGCCGCACTGCCATACACGGCCGAGACAGTCTTTCAGGGAGAATTCAATCTTGGGTCCGTAGAAGGCGCCTTCACCCGGCAGCTCTTCCCAGGGCAGGCCCGCGGCATCCAGCGCATCGGCCAGGGCTTTCTCCGCCTTATCCCAGCTTTCATCGGAACCTACACGCTTCTCCGGGCGAGTGGAGAGACGGTAAATAACATCATTAAAGCCAAAGTCTTTGTACACTGAGTGCAGCAGATCCATAAAGTCAGAAACCTCTGACTGGATCTGATCTTCGCTACAGAAGATATGGCCATCATCCTGTACAAAACCGCGCACGCGCATCAGGCCATGCAGGGAACCGGAGGGCTCGCTGCGGTGACAGGAACCAAACTCCGCCAGGCGCAGCGGCAGGTCGCGATAGCTGCGCAGGCCTTGATTGAACACCTGTACGTGACAGGGGCAGTTCATCGGTTTGATGGCGAACTGACGCTCCTCACTGGTGAGGGTGAACATGTCATCGGCAAATTTGTCCGCATGACCGGACTTGCGCCACAGGCTGAAATCCACCAGCTGCGGGGTTTTGATTTCTTTGTAGCCGAATTCGCGCTGGCGACGACGCATGTACTGCTCGATAGTGCTGTAAATAGTCCAGCCGTTCGGATGCCAGAACACCATGCCGGGTGCCTCTTCCTGGATATGGAAGAGGTCATATTTCTTGGCCAGCTTGCGGTGGTCGCGCTTCTCTGCCTCTTCAATACGACGCAGGTAAGCCTTCAATTCTTTTTTGTTGGCCCAGGCGGTGCCGTAAACACGGGTCAACATTTCATTGTTGGAGTCACCGCGCCAGTAGGCACCGGCCACTTTGGTTAACTTGAAGGCTTTCAGCCTTCCAGTGGAGGGCACGTGTGGTCCGCGACACAGATCTTCGAAATCACCCTGGCGATATAAAGAGATATCTTCATCGCTGGGAATGCTGTCGATAATCTCAGCCTTGTACTCTTCGCCCATATCGCGGAAGTATTTCACCGCTTCTTTACGGGGCATCAAGCGGCGGGTAACCGGAATATTTTCCTTGACCAGCACTTCCATTCGCTCTTCGATCTTCTCGAGATCCTCTGGCGTAAACTGACGCTCGTAGGCGAAGTCGTAGTAGAACCCATCTTCAATAACCGGGCCAATAGTGACCTGGGCGGTGGGGTACAACTGCTTGACTGCCTGTGCCAGCAGGTGTGCGGCGGAATGACGGATCACTTCCAGGCCTTCCGGCTGACGATCTGTGATGATAGCCAGATTTACATCGCGATCGATGATGTAGCTGGTATCAACCTCTTTACCGTCAACTACACCGGCAAGTGCAGCTTTGGCCAAACCTGGACCGATATCTGCAGCAACATCGTGTACGGAAACCGGGGCGGAAAATTCTCGACGGGAACCGTCGGGGAGAGTAACAACGAGCATTGTATGTCCTTTCTCTCAGTGGCGATCCCTACCAAAGACCGCATGAAACTATCCATGAAATCGTTCATGGAACTATTGATCCGGATGGGCCAGCCATCCTTTATAGATGGTAGACCCGAGCGGATTTGAACCGCTGACCTCTGCCATGTCAAGGCAGCGCTCTAACCAACTGAGCTACGGGTCTAAAACTCTGCAGCGGGGGAACCCAGTGCTGCGAAGAGCGCGAACTTTAGCACCGCTTTTCAGTGTTTTCAACAACTTACTGAACTTTTGTGTGATTAAAATTAAGGCCGTGAACCCTGCAAATCGGGCTGAGATGATTGCAGAATACAGCCCGGCATTCACCTATTCCGCCTCCTTCAGACGGGAGATCTCATCGCGCAATTTGGCTGCGGATTCAAACTCCAGGTTCTTGGCGTGCTCGTACATCTGCTCTTCAAGCTCACTGATTCGCGCCCAGCGCTGCTTGTCAGACAACGGCTTGGCATCAACTTTATAAGCACCCTTCCCTTCGGCCACCTTACGCTTGTTTTTCGGCACGCCGGGCGCCACAGCTCCTTCAAGAATGTCCGCCACACTTTTGCGAATCCCTTTGGGGGTAATGCCATGCTCTTGGTTAAAGGCGAGCTGCTTCTCACGGCGGCGGCGGGTCTCCTCGAGAGCCCGCTCCATAGAGCCTGTCACCTTATCCGCATATAGAATAGCCCGCCCCTCAAGGTTACGCGCAGCGCGGCCAATAGTCTGGATCAACGAGCGATCTGAACGCAGAAAGCCTTCCTTATCTGCATCAAAGATGGCTACCAGCGCTACTTCAGGCATATCCAGACCTTCTCGCAGAAGGTTAATACCCACCAATACATCAAATTCACCGATACGAAGATCCCGAATAATCTCTACCCGCTCTACGGTATCAATATCAGAATGCAGGTAGCGTACACGCACCCCATTCTCAGCCAGATACTCAGTCAAATCCTCGGCCATTCGCTTGGTCAGCACGGTAATAAGGACTCGCTGGTCTGCATCTGCGCAGCGGTGAATCTCTGACAGGGCATCATCCACCTGGGTTAGGGCCGGGCGAATCTCCACCTCTGGGTCAACAAGCCCGGTTGGCCGCACTACCTGCTCAACCACCTGCCCTGCGTGATCACCCTCGTAGGGCCCCGGTGTCGCCGAGACAAATACCGTCTGCGGAGCCAGGTGCTCCCACTCTTCAAACTTCAGGGGGCGGTTATCCAGGGCGGAGGGGAGGCGGAAACCGTATTCCACCAGGGTCTCTTTACGCGAGCGGTCCCCCCGGTACATGCCGCCAATCTGCGGGACGGTTACATGGCTTTCATCAATAAACAGCAGGGAATCATGGGGCAAATAATCAAACAATGTGGGGGGCGGCTGGCCGGCATCACGCCCGGACAGGTAGCGGGAATAGTTCTCTACGCCATTGCAGTAACCCAGCTCCTGCATCATCTCCAGGTCATACCGGGTGCGCTGATCCAGTCGCTGGGCTTCCAGTAATTTATTGTTACCGCGCAACTGATCAAGGCGCACCCGCAACTCTTCCTTGATGTGATCAATAGCACTGACGATGGTTTCCCGAGGGGTTACATAGTGAGACTTCGGGAAGATAGTGACCCGGGGAACCTTCTTGAGCTGTTCACCAGTAAGGGGGTCAAACAGGGTAATATCTTCAATCTCCTCATCAAACAAGGAGAGGCGCACCGCTTCCATATCGGAATCTGCCGGGTAGACATCGATAATATCGCCGCGCACACGGTAGGTCGCACGGCGGAAGTCTGCATCGTTACGAGTGTATTGCAGCTCCGCCAGTCGGCGTAGAATCGTACGTTGATCGACCAGGTCACCACGATCCAGGTGCAGTACCATCTTGAGGTACTTATCCGGGTCTCCCAAACCATAAATAGCTGACACTGTAGCAACCACTACCACGTCTCGCCGCTCAATCAGGGCTTTGGTGGCGGAAAGGCGCATCTGCTCAATATGCTCGTTTACCGACGCATCCTTCTCTATAAAGGTATCCGAGGATGGCACGTAAGCTTCGGGCTGATAGTAGTCGTAGTAGGAGACGAAGTACTCTACAGCATTCTTGGGGAAGAACTCTTTAAACTCACCGTAAAGCTGGGCAGCCAGCGTCTTGTTGTGAGCCATCACTATCGCCGGACGCTGCAGGCGCTCAATAATGTTGGCCATTGTGAAAGTCTTGCCCGACCCAGTGACCCCCAGCAATGTCTGATGGCTAAGGCCATCATTAATCCCTTCTGCCAACTGCTCAATTGCCACCGGCTGATCGCCGGCCGGGCTGTAGCTACTCTCTACCTTGAACGGACGCGACTCCATACACTCACCCAACCATCAATCCAAAAAACAGAATGCGATTGTAGGCCCTCCTCAAAGACCCCACAAACCCGAAAGACCTGTCACACCTCACCTCTCCCGCTATTACCCGATATCTTTTTGCGTACAAATCGAACAAATAATTTCCTGACAAATCAATTAGTTAAATCGAAAAAAAGAGTTGACCTGCCCAAAAGTGCTCTATAATATACGCGCCATCTCGACGGCACAGCCGTTAAGAAATTCCGCCTTAGCTCAGTTGGTAGAGCAAATGACTGTTAATCATTGGGTCGCTGGTTCGAGCCCAGCAGGCGGAGCCAAATTTCTAAGCGCAGCTTAATTTGCGCTATACAAATTAGATTAAATTCCGCCTTAGCTCAGTTGGTAGAGCAAATGACTGTTAATCATTGGGTCGCTGGTTCGAGCCCAGCAGGCGGAGCCAAACAAAAACCCCACACGGTACAAAAACTGTGTGGGGTTTTTTCTTTACTGTAAACTGAAAATCTTATCCCTCAATTAAAGCCCCAACTACCGCCAGGGCGATTCGCAGGCCTGACCATCAGCAAGCCCTAGCCACCTCATGAAGTCGCTTAACCGGCGCCTTGCCCTCAGGCGGAGAATCCTGACGCCGCTGCGCCCAGGCCATATCCACCAAACTCTGCCTTGGCGAATAATCCCCGACTGCCTCACGCAAGATTCGGTGGATTTCTTTGCAATCATGCCGCAAACAGGCCTGACGCAACTCGCCAAGTAAAACCTGAAGGGCTTTTGGTACAAGGCAATCTTCGGCTCGGCAACGCACATGATCACCGGGTGATAAAAACCCAGAAAAAGATATCAAAGACTCACACCGAGAAGGATACTTTACTCTGGCGAGGGTTATGAACACGATGAATTGCCCCACAACCCCTACGGACGACCCGCTATGTTAGAGGCATTGATACAACCACAAGCAATAGCGGATAACAATTACACACACAACAGGAAGCAGCCAACCCATCAATAGGCGCTGCTAACGCCTACCACCAATACAATTTACAATATTCTATCGATACGCCGTAGAAAGGACTAAGCAAACTACATGGTAGCGAAGCCCAAGGAAAGCATCAGGACACAACCCTTAAACCCGAAGCAAAAGGCCTGACCTGCTAGCGCACCCAAATTAAAACCGGGCCCAACTGGGCACCAGTTGAATGCCCGGCAATAGCTAATAACGGACAGCTTTCCAAATACTAAAGGCGAATCCTCTCCTTGTTTTTCTTAAGTGTCGTCGCGCCGATACCCTTTACATTCAACAACTGATCAATAGAAGTAAAGGGGCCATGTTTCTCACGATACTCTATGATTAACTGCGCCCGAGCCTCCCCTATGCCATCCAGCTTTTCAGCCAGCTCAACGACTGATGCACTGTTTATATTAACCTCTGATATCAATTGTTTTGCAGCTTCAACCTCTCCATCATCTGCAAAAACCATCACCGGCTGGCAAAGTGCAAAAGTTAGTACAAATACAGCAGAAAGTAATACGCGAAAGTTTGTCATGATTGACTCCAAGTGAAAGTGTTTTTTGTTTCACATTGGGACTGCCAATACTTCCCCAAGCCGCACCATGATAACTATGCGCCGAGCTCAAACTCACTTAGCACTAATTACACCACATCACATACGACCAAAGTAATCAAAGCTTACTTACCTGAAACTTCGGTCAAAATACCCTGTAGTGCCTCTAGCGGATTTGCAGATGCGGTTATCGGGCGCCCAATAACGAGATAGTCAGAACCTTCCGCAATAGCTTCAGAAGGTGTCAATGTGCGGCGCTGATCCCCAGCATCACTCCCAGCCGGGCGAATACCGGGAGTCACCAAGGCAAACTCCGGCCCACAGGCCAGCTTAAGAGCGCTCGCTTCACGTGCAGAACACACAACCCCATCAAGACCGCAGGCTTTGGCCTTCTCTGCCAAACCCACTACATGATCTTTTAGTGATTTTTCAACTCCCGCGGCTTTCAGTTCCTCTGGAGTGGTGCTTGTTAATACAGTTACCCCGATTAGTAGTGGCTTACTATCGCCAAACTCTTCAAGAGCTTCAGAGGCCGCTCTCATCATGCGCTCGCCACCACTGGCATGTACATTGACCATCCAGACACCCAGGCGCGCTGCGGCCTTCACCGCAGAGGCCACAGTATTTGGAATATCGTGAAACTTTAAATCGAGAAAAACCTCAAAACCTCGCTCTACAAGAGCCCGAACCACATCGGGTCCAGCAATGGTAAAAAGCTCTTTACCTACTTTTACCCGGCAAAGGGCCGGATCAAGCTGGCCCGCCATAGCCAGGGCCGCTTCTTTATTGTCATAGTCGAGAGCGACAACGATTGGAGAGGAAACTTGAGAGCGCAAAGAAATACCTCATATAAATTTCATTGGTACATTGATTGAGCAAAAGACAAGCAGCCGGAACTACTCACCTTCGATACCCTTGACCGAACGGACAGAGTCCCAGTGCTTGCAACTGGGGCACAGCCAATGCAATTGATTGCCGGAAAAACCACAATTACTACATCGATAATGGGGGCGGTTTGCGATCAATTGATCAACCAGCGTTTTTAACAGGGAGAGATTTTCTCTCGCTCTACCTTGTGCCGTGCCAATATACAAATCAAGAAAACGCCCCAGCCCTCGCAAAGAAGGGCGCAAAGCCAATTGCTTACCCATAAACGCTGCCGCAGCGGCTTCGCTATCCTGCTCCTGGATTCGCTCAGCCAGTGCTATTAATACGCTATTCGAGGGGTGCTCCTTTAGGAGGGACTCCAGATACCGATCCAGGCCTCGGCCATCATCAAGCTCTCCATAACACGTCAGGAGAAGCTCCAGAATCTCCGGAATATAGTCAGGGCTCTGCTTGGGGATCCTCTGCAAGACCTTGATGGCATCACGCTGCTTGCCGAGTAGATACTCCAGGCGCGCCCAAAGCAAACAGGCCCGCACTGAACTGCGATCATACCCCAGGGCTGCATCTAAATGTTTACGCGCACTGAGGTAGTCCTTAGCAGCAATCGCCTCCTCTGCCAACTCACAGCAAAAATGTGCCTGCACTGGCGCCCAATCAGCAGATAAGCGCTTAAATCGGCGGCCATGCAACAAGTTGACGGCATGAATTGCTTTGGCCCACTCGCGCTCATCCCGATAGACTTCTACTAAGTGCTCAAGACTGGTTGTACGCAGCTCCTGGGAAGTTTCTACCAGTTCCTGCAGCAGGCGTTCAGCACGGTCGAGCCACCCCGCAGCAATATAATCACAAGCCAGTTCGAACTGAGCCTTATGCTGACTCTGCCTGGATAGACTGGGACGCGCCAACAAATTTTGGTGCACTCTTATTGCCTGATCGTACTCACCCCGCCTTCTCAAAAGATTCCCCAATGCCAAATGGGTATCAAAAGTGGCCGGGCTGACCTCAAGCGAGTCAATAAATTTATCAATACTATCGTCGTGGTGTTCGCTGAGCAGGTAATTCAGCCCCTGCGCATAGGAACGAGCCAGGGATTCTTCCTGCTCGCTGAAGTCCGGCTTCTTTTTGGAGCTGCCTCGCCCCAGCATCCAGCCTATGGCGATGGCTGCCAGCAGGAAAAAGAAATAGGCGAAATCGAGCAAATCAGTCTCCGGATACCTTGCGGTGAGCAGCCTGAAGCTCTCGCTCCATTTTCTTTAACTGTCTACTCAACCCCCTTACCCGGCGACGCTGCGTAAAGAGAGGTAGCAGGCTAGCCAAAACTCCCAGCAAAATCCCCAAAAGCAGCATTGCGATAAGCCAAACTCCCACACTGCCAGAAAATGGGGAGTACCCTGCGATAACCGGTGAAATAATTTGGGGATTTTCCACTGATATATAGATGCCGAGGGCGACACACAGAAGGGCCACAAAGCCAAGAAAAACGTGCATCAACCAACGCAAGAATGACAAGGGAACCTCCACGTTCCACTAGATAGCTTTATTAAGAAGCCACAGAGACTATTCAGGAAAATCACATGATGCAGAGCGAATCACAATCAGCCGCTGCCGAGGTGTAATCATACCCCGATCCCTGCCTCATCGTGCATACTCCGATTGACTCTGTCGCGCAGTTCCTTACCAGGCTTGAAGTGAGGAACATATTTGCCCGCCAAGTCCACGGCATCCCCGGTTTTAGGGTTCCGCCCTGTACGTGGTGCCCGGTAATGTAATGAAAAACTACCAAAACCTCGTATTTCTATCCGCTCACCCTGGGAGAGCGCGTCAGACATGGAGTCCAACATAACTTTGACTGCCAGCTCTACATCTTTTACCGGCAGCTGATCCAACCTCAACGCAATCCTTTCGATCAGTTCGGATTTGGTCATGTGCCCCGCAACCTTTCTAAGTCATTGATTATTTTGGAGTAGAGCAGCAATCATCTAATAGAAAGCCGGACTGGGCAACCCCAGTCCGGCTTTCGGGTCACTCCAAATGCTTCATCTGGAGCTCTAAACAATCAAAGATAATCAGTCTTTGTTGTTCATCTGCGCCTTGATCAGGTCACCGATAGTAGCGGGCTGAACCTGCTCAGACTGCTTCTTACTGTGATCCTTGATAGCTTGCTTCTCGTCATCCTGGTCTTTGGCTTTGATAGACAGGCTGATCACACGGTTCTTGCGATCCACACTGGTGATCTTAGCTTCTACCTCTTCACCTTCTTTCAGGACATTGCGAGCATCTTCAACCTTATCTCGGCTGATTTCAGAAGCGCGCAGAACGCCTTCTACTTCGTTCGCCAGGGTGATTACTGCCTGCTTAGCATCAACTTCCTTAACAGTACCTACAACGATGCTGCCGCGGTCGCTGGTAGAAACGTAGTCGGAGAACGGATCGGACTCCAGCTGCTTGATACCCAGGGAGATGCGCTCGCGCTCGGAGTCGATACCCAGGATAACAGTCTCGATTTCGTCGCCTTTCTTGAACTTGCGTACGGCTTCTTCGCCAGCTTCGTTCCAGGAGATGTCGGACAGGTGCACCAGACCGTCGATGCTGCCGTCGAGACCGATAAAGATACCGAAATCAGTGATGGACTTGATCTTACCGGAGATCTTGTCACCCTTAGCGAATTTACGCGCAAAGGCATCCCACGGGTTTTCCTGGCACTGCTTGATACCCAGGGAGATACGACGACGCTCTTCGTCGATATCCAGGATCATCACCTCTACCTCGTCGCCCACCTGGACAACTTTGGACGGGTGGATGTTCTTGTTGGTCCAATCCATTTCGGAAACGTGTACCAGACCTTCCACACCTTCTTCCAGCTCGGCGAAGCAGCCGTAGTCGGTCAAGTTGGTTACAACCGCCTTCACGCGGCTGTTTTCTGGGTAACGCTGCTTGATGGATACCCAAGGATCTTCGCCCAGCTGCTTCAGGCCCAGGGATACACGGCTGCGCTCACGATCGAACTTCAATACTTTTACTTCGATCTCGTCGCCAACGTTCACGATCTCGCTCGGATGCTTGATGCGCTTCCAAGCCATATCGGTGATGTGCAGCAGGCCATCGATACCGCCCAGGTCCACGAAAGCACCATAATCGGTCAGGTTCTTCACGATACCCTTGATGCTCATGCCTTCCTGCAGGCTTTCCAGCAGTGCTTCACGCTCTTCGGAAGTCGCAGCTTCCATTACCGCGCGACGGGAAACAACAACGTTGTTACGCTTGGAGTCCAGCTTGATAACTTTGAACTCGAGCTCTTTACCTTCCAGGTGCGCGGTGTCGCGAACCGGACGAACATCAACCAGAGAGCCGGGCAGGAATGCGCGGATATTGGCAACGTCAACAGTAAAGCCACCCTTAACCTTGCCACTGATAACACCTTTAACCACTTCGTCAGCTGCGTGGGCTGCGTCGAGGATTTTCCAGGCTTCAGCGCGCTTGGCTTTTTCACGGGACAGACGGGTTTCACCGAAACCGTCTTCCACAGCTTCCAGGGCAACCTGTACTTCGTCGCCCACCTGCAGCTCAACTTCGCCCTTGTCATTGGCGAACTGTGCGGCAGGGATAACACCTTCAGACTTCAGGCCCGCGTGAACGGTTACCCAGTCTTTGTCTACGTCAATTACAACACCGGTTACAATAGCGCCCGGTGCCATTTCAACGCTTTTCAGGCTCTCTTCAAATAGTTCAGCAAAGCTCTCGCTCATTACATTACCTATAGTGCTGGGCCCAGCCGTTGGTAACTGTTGAGTTTAGTCAACCGCCAGCCGTGACCCCAACCGCGTTGCCAGCACGCGGGTCGGATTACAACAACGGCCGGGCAATTCTGGCTGATCCCGGCCGTTATCGTTAGTAAACTATGTGCTGCTCAAACTTCAGGACGAAATTCGATCCTGTATCAAATCGAGCACCTTTTGGAGAACTTCATCGATACCCACCCCTGTGCTATCGAGCTCTACCGCATCCTCAGCGGGAGCCAGGGGAGAGGCTTTTCTATTCATATCCTGTGCATCACGGGCACGGATGTCCTCCAGCAGGTCGCGGAGGCTAACAGAAACACCCCTCTCCCGCAACTGCGCCTCGCGACGCCTGGCGCGCTCCTCGGCGCTGGCTGTCAGGAATACTTTGACTGGCGCGTCAGGAAACACCGTAGTCCCCATATCCCTGCCATCTGCAACCAGGCCGGGAGACAGACGAAAATCTCGCTGCCGCTGCAATAAAGCGGCCCTCACTCCAGGAATTGCAGCCACAGATGATGCAGCCATACTAACCCGCTCCATCCGAATATCATCAGTGACCTCGCGCCCATCAAGAACCACCCGCAGCTTACCTTCACTCACAGCAAAGTGAACATCCAAGGCCTTTGCCACCTGAGTGAGCGCCTCCTCATCAGCCAGGTCTACCCCCTTATCAAGAGCAGCCAGAGCCGCAGCCCTATACAGGGCGCCAGAATCAAGCAAGGTAAAGCCCAGGCGGTCCGCCAGCAGCTTGGCTATAGTGCCCTTCCCCGAGCCACTAGGGCCATCAATTGTGACTACCGGCGGCAGCCTGTTCGAATCACTCATATCTTCTAATAAAACTCTACTTCTGAAATAACTGCGCGAACTGCGAGGTTTCCAAATTCCCCCTAAGCCAACTGAAGCTTTAAGCCAGCCTCCGTCGCCAGTTCGGCAAAATTTGGAAATGAGGTAGCCACGTTGGCGCAATGAAGGATGCGGATTGTATCTTTTGCGCGCAATGATGCCACTGCAAAGGCCATGGCAATACGGTGGTCCCCCAGGCTATCAACTGTCCCACCAGAGAATACGTTTTTCTCGCCAGTACCCTGAATCACAATACCATCAGGGGTTGCCCTGGCCGACACCCCCAGCGCCGCCAACCCATTCGCCATTGCCTGAATGCGGTCGCTCTCTTTAACACGCAATTCCTCTGCCCCGGTCAGCACAGTCTCTCCCTCTGCACACGCAGCGGCAATAAACAGGGCCGGAAACTCATCAATAGCCAGTGGCACCAGGTCTTCTGGAATGCGAATGCCTTGCAGTGGGGCATAGCGAATCCGTATGTCCGCTACTGGCTCTCCACCCACCTCTCGTACATTTTCGAGCTCAATATCAGCCCCCATAGCCCGCAAAATACTTATTACGCCGTCTCGCGTCGGGTTGATCCCCACATGCTCCAGCACAATATCTGAACCAGGAGAGATAGCCGCTGCCACCATAAAGAAAGCAGCGGAAGAGATATCTGCTGGCACATCAATACGGCAGGCCGCCAAAGCCCCTCCGCCACAAACACTTGCCTTAGCGCCGTTTCGCTCTACTACATACCCAAAACCTTGCAACATACGCTCGGTATGATCTCGGGTAGGCGCCGGTTCCACAGTAGAGGTTTCGCCATCAGCGTAGAGCCCAGCGAGGAGCACAGCGGATTTCACCTGGGCACTAGCCATCGGCAACGGGTAGTTGACCCCTGCCAGCTGCCCACCGCCTTTGATCAAAAGCGGTGGGCGCCCTTCCGGCCCGGTTTCAATATTTGCACCCATCTCCCGCAACGGATTGGCCACCCTATTCATGGGGCGCTTGGAGAGAGACTCATCGCCTGTAAGGGTCACATCAAAGTCCTGCCCGGCAAGCAGTCCCGCCAGCAGCCGCATGGAGGTACCTGAATTACCCAAGTACAAGGGCCCCGGAGGTGCCTTCAATCCGCGCATACCCACGCCGTGGATAATTACCCGACCATCGTGCGGCCCCTCTATCACCACTCCCATATCACGAAAAGCCTGTAAAGTCGCCAGCGCGTCCTCCCCTTCAAGGAAACCCTCCACCTGCGTCACCCCTTCTGCCAGGGAGCCCAGCATAATGGAACGGTGTGACATCGACTTATCTCCAGGTACCCGGAACTTGCCTGTGACCTTGGCAGCAGGCTGTGCAATAAAAGTAATTTCCTGTGCTTGCATAGAATCTGAATACGCTTGTTTCGCCAACATTTTTGTAAAGTGATCCCGGGCCGCTTTGGCTCGGGTGAAGACACCCATCAGCGCCGCACTATCGCCGGAGGCAATGGCACTACGTAAAGATGAGAGATTGAGACTGTAGAGATCGATTGCCTTTAAAATGGCATCCCGGTTAGCCAGCATAATATCTCGCCACATGACCGGGTCACTGGAGGCAATTCGAGTGAAGTCGCGAAAACCACCGGCTGCATAGCGAAAAATATTTTCATTTTCTGCATCGTGCGCAAGAGTGTCCACGAGACTAAAAGCGATGACATGAGGAAGGTGGCTGGTCGCCGCCAATACCTCATCATGCTCCTCCACTGGCATTTTAAGCACTTCAGCACCAGCCGCCTGCCAAGCCAGCTCCACCAGCTGCAAATGACTCGTATCGGTTTCCGGCAGCGGAGCAAGAATAACCCGATGATCGCGATAAAGATCATCCCTGGCCGCTGTCACGCCACTTTTCTCTGACCCGGCAATAGGGTGGCCCGGAACCAGGAAATCGGGCATTCGCCCCCATACCTTTTTTGCCGCAACTACCACACTACCCTTAACGCTGGCAGCATCTGTAGCGGTTACCCCATTTGGCAAGGCCCCTTTAAGTTGAGCAAACACCGACTCCACCGCAAGCGTGGGTACCGCGACAAAAACCAGGTCGCCAGGCTCAAGCTCGGGTAGCACTTCCTCGAGACGGGTGCTGGCTCGGTCGACAATGCCCAACCTTCTAGCCTGCTCACAGGTTTCAGCGTTAGGAGCAACACCAATAACCTCCCGGCAGGCACCTGCTGCCTTTAGCGCCAGAGCAAAACTTCCACCAATAAGGCCAATCCCAATAACCAGCAGCCGGCCAATTTGCTCTTGCTCCATCAGAGTACACCGCGCGGATAGGAGCCCAGCACCTTCAAGTCGGAGGCACAAGCCCCAACCTCTCTCAAGGCTGCAGAGATTCCATCTGCATCCCGGTGGCCTTTAAAATCAATAAAGAACACATAAGTCCAGTTACCTGATTGAGACGGGCGGGTTTCCACACGGGTCAAGTCGATACTGTAGCGACGGAACGGTTCCAGAAGATCATGCAATGCACCCGGCTCGTTGCGCATGGATACCATCAGGGAGGTCTTATCATCCCCGCTGACTGGAACCTGCTGCGTACCAATAATCAGAAAGCGGGTGGAGTTGTCCGGGCGGTCCTCAATCTTTTCCGAAAGAACCTTCAGGCCGTACAAATCAGCCGCCATGTCACCGGCAATCGCCGCAGTATTCCACTCCCCCTTAACTCGTTTGGCCGCATCAGCATTGCTGGACACAGCCACCCGCTCCACATTGGGGTAATGGGCATCAAGCCATTTGCGGCACTGCGCCAGACTTTGCGCATGGGAATAAATACGGGTGATTGACTCAGGCCGTGTTACATCCGAGATCATCAAGTGATGGTGAATCCGCAACTCCACCTCTCCGCAAATACTCAGATTGGAATTCATGAAGTTGTCCAGAGTGTGGTTGATCACACCCTCGGTAGAATTCTCAACGGGCACCACGCCATAGCTCACCGCCCCCGCTTCCACCTCTCGAAACACTTCATCGATAGCGGCGAGCGGGCGGCTTTTGGCCGAGTTGCCAAAATGCTTCAATGCGGCCTGCTGGGTAAAAGTACCCTCTGGCCCCAGATAAGCCACCTTGACCGGCTCTTCTAACGCGAGGCAGGCTGACATAATTTCACGGAACAATCGCGCCATTTCCTCATTGGTCAAGGGCCCTGGATTGCGCTCCATAGCCTTGCGCAACACCTGCGCCTCCCTCTCGGGCCGATAATACAGCGCGTCTTCACCAGTTGCCTTTTTCACCTCTGCAACCTCCAGCGCACAGCGCGCCCGCTCACTAATAAGCTGGGCGATCTCGGCATCAATGCCATCTATACGGTTGCGCAGCTCTAATAAGCGCTGGTCGCCACTAGTAGTTTCCTCTGTCATTCGCCTATCTACTTTTCCGTGAATTCATCAGTATTATTTACCCTTTCCGACACTTAACCCCGGCGAACCTCAAAGTCCGCCATAAATGCCACCAAAGCCTTCACCGCTTCCAGAGGAACAGCGTTATATAGAGAAGCGCGCATGCCACCGACCGAGCGATGCCCCTTCAAACTTAACAGTCCAGCAGCTTGGGATTCCTCCAGGAATAATTTATCAAGACTGGCGTCTGCCAATACGAAAGGCACATTCATACGCGAACGACTACCCACCTCTACCGGACTGGAGAAAAAGTCGCTGCTATCCAAGAAGTTGTAGAGCATTTTGGATTTTGCATCGGCCTGCTTTGCCATCTCCTCAACACCACCCTGAGCCTTCAGCCATTGGAAAACCAGGCCTGACAGATACCAGGCAAAAGTAGGCGGCGTGTTATCCATAGAGCCCGCATCAGCAGCCACCTTCCAGCTCAAACTGCGGGGGATATTTTCCATTGAACGATCGAGCAAATCATCACGAATCACGGCTACGGCAATACCTGAAGGACCAATATTTTTCTGTGCGCCGGCATAAATTACACCGAAGTTCTCCACCTCAATAGGTTGCGACAAAATAGTCGAGGACATATCAGCCACCAGCGGGCAATCCACCTCCGGCACATAATCAAACTCCACACCGCCAATCGTTTCATTCGGCGTATAGTGTAGATATGCGGCCCCTTCCGTTTGCTGCCAACTGTCTGCAGCTGGCACATAGCTGAAATTTCGATCCTCACTGGAAGCCACTACATTGACCTCACCGTAGCGACGAGCCTCTTTAATCGCCTTGGCCGCCCAGTGACCTGAATGAATAAAATCGGCCTTGGTAGACCCAGCGCCGAGAAGATTCCAGGGCACGGCACTGAACTGCCCAGTTGCACCACCCTGAAGAAACAATACTTTGTAGTTGCTCGGCACACTGAGCAGATCGCGGAGGTCCTGTTCGGCCCGCTCAGCCACCTCAACAAACTCTGGAGAGCGGTGGCTGACCTCCATTACAGAGCAACCGAGCCCTTGCCAATCGAGCAACTCCCTTTGCGCCTGCTCCAGTACGGGCTGCGGTAAAGCGGCAGGGCCTGCACAGAAATTAAACTTCCTCATGAGCTGATTTCCACAATACAAAAAAGGTTTCAAATACAACTAGATGTGTCTACGCACAAATTGCCATTCAGGGGGATAGATATCGCGCCTTTAGCGTTTTTCGTGGGAGCCAAAGGCAAGAAAGGCCGCGATAAACGCAGCCTTTCTTAGTGGTCTGGAGCGGTGGGTCACTCTTCCCCACCGTTTTCTTCACCGTCATCTTCGGTCTCTTCAATGCGACCGAGACCAACCAGCTTCTCGCCAGTCTTCAGGCGAATCACTCGCACCCCCTGCGTGTTGCGCCCAAGTACAGACACTTCATCAACACGGGTGCGCACCAGAGTGCCCTGGTCGGAGATCAACATCATCTCTTCACCCGGATGCACCTGACAGGCACCAACCAAGGCACCGTTGCGTTCACTTTCCGCGATCGCAATAACACCCTGGGTACCGCGCCCCTTGGTGGGGAATTCGCTGATAGCTGTGCGCTTACCATAACCATTCTCAGTAGCCATCATCACAGAGCCACCCTCTTCAGGGATAACCATAGCGATAACCTGCTGACCTTCCTGCATACGAATACCGCGAACACCACGGGAAACACGACCCATAGAGCGCACATTGGACTCGGAGAAGCGCGCTGCCTTACCGGCGCTGGTAAACAGCGCTACATCGCGCTCACCATCGGTAATCGCAGTGGCTACCAGGCGATCGCCCTCTTCCAATTCAATTGCACGCAAACCAACACTGCGGGGGCGGGCAAACGCGGTGAGGGGGTTTTCTTTACGGTGCCATTGGCGGTAGTGAAGAAGATAAAGTGATTTTCGTCGTACTCGGACACCGGCATCATGCTGCTGATACGTTCACCCTCTTCCAAGGGCAGCATATTAACCATTGGGCGACCACGGGAGGCTCGGCCAGCGGTGGGCACTTCGTAGACTTTCAGCCAGTACACCTTGCCCTTATTGGAGAAGCACAGAAGGGTGTCATGGGAGTTGGCGATCAATAGATGCTCGACGAAGTCCTCGTCTTTTACCTGGGTCGCGGATTTACCCATACCACCACGGCGCTGGGCCTGGTAATCGGTCAGAGGCTGGCTCTTGGCGTAACCACCGTGGGAGATAGTTACTACCTTGTCTTCCGGGGTAATCAGGTCTTCAACGGTCAGATCCTGGCGAGACGCAACGATATCGGTTCGACGCTCATCGTTAAAGTCCTTTGACAGCTGCTCTAACTCTTCGCGGATCACTTCCATCAGACGCTCGAAGCTACCGAGGATATGCAGATATTCAGCAATCTGCTCCAGTCGATCCTGGTATTCGGCCAGCAGCTTATCGTGCTCCATGCCCGTCAGGCGGTGCAGGCGCAATTCGAGAATTGCCTGAGCCTGGGCCGGGGACAAGTAGTAAGCGTCGTCGCGCAGACCAAATTCTTGCGGCAGATCATCTGGACGGCAGGCATCAGCACCAGCCCGCTCCAGGAACTGCTGTACATTGCCTACAGGCCAGCCTTTGGCCAGCAACGCCTCGCGGGCATCTGCCGGCGTGGCGGAAGACTTGATCAGCTCAATTACCGGATCAATATTGGCGATGGCAATCGCCAGACCTTCCAGAATATGACCGCGCTCGCGGGCTTTGCGCAACAGGTAGACCGTACGGCGGGTAACGACTTCCTGACGGTGGCGAATAAAGTGCTCGAGCAGCTCTTTGAGGTTCAATACCTTGGGCTGGCCATCGACCAGGGCTACCATATTGATACCGAAGACGCTTTCCAGCTGGGTCTGGGAATAGAGGTTATTCAGAACCACATCACCCAGCTCTCCCCGCTTAAGCTCAATCACTACGCGCAAGCCGTCTTTGTCGGACTCGTCGCGCAACTCAGAGATACCCTCGATCTTTTTCTCTTTCACCAGCTCAGCAATACGCTCGATCAAGCGCGCCTTATTCAGCTGGAAGGGGATCTCAGTAATGATGATGGTTTCGCGATTGGTCTTGTCATCGCGGATCACATCTGCTTTGGCACGCACATAAATGCGCCCACGGCCAGTGCGGTAGGCCAGGAGAATACCGGCGCGGCCATTGATGATGGCGCCCGTGGGGAAGTCCGGCCCGGGGATGTACTCCATCAGGTCGTCGACGGTCAACTCGGAATTGTCGATCAGAGCCAGGCATGCCTTGATCACCTCACCCAGGTTGTGGGGAGGAATATTGGTAGCCATGCCCACCGCAATACCGGAGGAGCCATTGACCAAAAGGTTCGGCACACGGGAAGGCAACACCTCCGGCATTTGCTCGGAACCATCGTAATTATCGACAAAGTTAACCGTTTCTTTATCGAGGTCGGACAGCAGCTCGTGGGCCAACTTGTCCATACGGATCTCGGTGTATCGCATGGCAGCTGGGCTGTCACCATCGATAGAACCGAAGTTACCCTGGCCATCTACCAGGGTGTAACGCATAGAAAACGGCTGCGCCATACGCACAATAGTGTCGTAGACCGCAGTGTCTCCGTGCGGGTGATATTTACCGATTACATCACCAACGACACGCGCTGATTTTTTGTATGGTTTATTCCAGTCGTTTTTAAGCTCGCTCATCGCGTAGAGCACGCGGCGGTGTACCGGCTTGAGGCCATCGCGTACATCCGGCAGTGCGCGCCCGACAATCACGCTCATGGCATAGTCGAGATAAGACTGCTTGAGTTCTTCTTCGATATTAATCGGAGAGATTTCTTTGGCTAATTCGCCCATGGCTTACGGCGTTCCTTTTATAGCGCGGGCATGTGTACCGAGCCCGGATAAGCGGGCGATTCTAGCATAGTTTGACGCCGTTGGAGGGGGCATCTGAACAGCCACTCACGCCATTTAGATCCCTGGTTGCCGTAACAGTCCCCCGCCGCTAAAGTTGAATCCACTTTAACCGCCGCCTCTTAGCACTTATGTCACAGCCCGTCGATACATTGATCCACGCACGCTGGATTATTCCAGTGATTCCTGAACAAAAAGTGTACGAAGATTGCTCTCTCGCTATTGAGCAGGGCCGAATTACGGCACTCTTGCCCTCCTCAGAAGCCAAGATCCGTTTTAAGGCAAGCCAGGAAGTAGATCTCAACCAGCACGCCTTGATTCCCGGCTTAATTAATACTCACAATCACGCCCCTATGACATTGCTGCGAGGCTATGCCGATGACCGCCCGTTAAAAGAGTGGTTGGAGCAACATATCTGGCCGACAGAACAACGCTGGGTGGGCCCAGAATTTGTCGCAGATGGCAGTCGTCATGCCATTGCCGAAATGCTGAGATCTGGCACCACTACATTTTCTGACCAGTATTTCTTTCCTGAGGCCGTAGCTTGTGCAGCACGGGAAAGTGGCATCCGGGCCCATATCGCCTTTCCTGTACTGGACGCACCCACTCCTTGGAGCCGGCATAGTGAGGAAGCACTACATAAGGGTCTAGCTCTTCGAGATGATTATCGCGCCCATGAGCGTATCGAAGTGGTCTTTGCACCGCACGCCCCCTATACAGTGGGGGATCAGACCCTGGAAAAAATCGCTGTATGCTCTGCGGAGGCCCAGGTTCCCATACAAATACACCTGCATGAGACTTTTCACGAGGTAGAAACCGCTTTAGAGAAAAGTGGAGAACGCCCAACTGAGCGCCTCTTGCGCCTGGGCCTGATGGGGCCGCAAACTCTATGTGTGCACATGGTCGCAACCAACGAAAGGGATATCGAGCTACTAAGTAAAAGCGGCGCCCATGTAGCGCATTGCCCCTCTTCAAATCTCAAACTAGCTTCCGGCTTCTGCCCTGCGACAGAGATTCTAGACGCCGGTATCAATGTATCGCTTGGCACTGATGGCGCAGCCAGCAATAACAGCCAGGACCTTTTTGCCGAAGCTAATACCGCCGCCCTTCTGGCAAAAGCAGTCAGCGGCCGAGCTACCGCTCTACCCGCACACCAAGCCTTGGCAATGGCCACTATCAACGGCGCACGCGCACTGGGAATTGATGAAATTACCGGAAGCCTTGAAGTTGGTAAAAGTGCAGACATTACTGCTATCAATTTGGGGGGAATTGAGCAACAGCCAGTGCACGACCCGATCTCCCAGCTGATTTATACCGGGGGCGGCCATAATGTAAGTGATGTCTGGGTAGCCGGCAGACAACTTTTAAAGCAACGCCAATTGCAAACCTTGAACGAAATAGAGGTAGTTCAGCGAGCACAACTGTGGCGTGATAGAATTGCCGGCCATTCGCGCTGAGCGCGAATTAACCCCCAGTGATCCTATTACCGGCGAGGGTCGGCCACTAGCGACGGAGTTTGCATAGAAGTTCATGAGTAATGTAGATCCTGCAGAAATTGCCAAATTCGAACAGCTCGCCAGCCGCTGGTGGGATAAAGAGGGCGAATTTAAGCCACTCCATGAAATCAATCCGCTGCGCGCCAACTATATCGATGGACTTGCATCAGTCGCGGATAAGAAGCTATTGGATGTCGGATGTGGCGGGGGCATTTTGACGGAAGCCATGGCCCAGAGAGGCGCTGACGTTACCGGCATCGACATGGGAGAGGCACCACTGAATGTGGCCAAACTGCATGCACTGGAAAGCGGCGTAAATGTAAATTACCGGCGGGTAGCTGTCGAAGACTTGGCTGAAGAAATACCGGCTAGTTTTGATGTCGTTACCTGCCTGGAAATGCTGGAACATGTGCCCGATCCGTCATCGGTGATCCGCGCCTGCGCGAAGCTTGTCAAACCCGGTGGCCACCTATTTTTTTCGACAATCAATCGCACTCCTAAGGGCTGGCTTTTCGCAGTAGTAGGGGCAGAATATATCCTACGCTTACTACCCAAAGGCACCCATGAATACGGCAAGTTTATCCGTCCCTCAGAAATGGGCGCCTGGCTGAGGGAAAGCGATTTGGAGTTAAAGGATATTACCGGTATGACATACAACCCGGTAACTCGCACTTATAAACTCAACTCTCGCGATGTCGACGTAAACTACCTTGTGCATGCCATTAAACCCGAGTAAGCGGACGATAAAATGAAAGCAGCTTTATTTGACCTGGATGGCACTCTTCTCGATACCGCGCCAGATTTTATTGTTGTACTTAATCAACTACGGCATCAGGAACAACTGCCTCCACTGCCAGATGAAATAATCCGCGGCACGGTTTCCAATGGTTCTCGCGCATTGGTAACACTGGGGTTTGGCAAGGAAGAGGGAGACCCAGAGTTCAGCAGTCTGCTACAGCGCCTTTTGGATCTATACCTTGCTCACTTGGCTGAGCAAACAGCGCCTTTCCCGGGTATTGAAAACTTGTTGGACACCCTCGTGGACAACAGTATTCCCTGGGGCATTGTGACCAATAAGCCCGAGGCATTTACGTTACCATTAATGCAGGCATTTGAGCACTTGCCACCAGCAGCAGCTGTGATTTGCCCAGACCACGTCAGCAAGACAAAACCAGACCCAGAGCCCATTTTCCTGGCATGCAATCAAATTGGCTGTGCCCCCTCGGAAGCCGTTTATATTGGTGATCACGAGCGGGATATTGTTGCGGGGCAGCGTGCTGGCATGCCAACAATCGCCTGTAGTTATGGTTACATTGATGCATCAGACAACCCAGCCAACTGGGGCGCAGATCACTTGGTCAGCTCTGTAGAGGAAATCTGGCCCCTGCTTAAACAACATTATATTTAACTTTCTAACCCGCGCAGTAACGCCCAGCTCTTGTGCTTGGCGATAGCATCAGGATTTTTCATGTCAGAATTTGCCGGCGACTATGTTGCGCCCACCAACCTGCTCAAAGATAAAATAATACTCATTACTGGTGCTGGTGACGGCATCGGAAAAACTGCCGCAAAAACTTTCGCCTCACACGGAGCCACTGTAGTTTTGCTGGGGCGAACCACAGCAAAACTGGAAATGGTATATGACGAGATTGAAGCGGCTGGCGGTCCTCAACCAGCAATATTTCCGCTCGACTTGAATGAGGCCCGGATCGAGAATTTCGAAAACCTTGCCGAAGCAATTGATCAAGAGTTTGGTCGACTGGACGGGCTGCTACACAATGCGAGTCTCCTCGGCCAACGAACACCACTAGCCAACTACAACTTCGCCACCTGGCAGCAGGTCATGCAAGTAAATATCAATGCAACATTTGGTCTCACTAAAGCCCTGCTACCACTACTGGAAAAATCTAAAGCTGGGTCGATTGTATTCACCAGCTCAAGTGTTGGTTTAAAAGGGAGAGCCTACTGGGGCGCCTACTCAGTATCAAAATTTGCTACCGAAGGGCTAATGCAGGTTCTCGCCGATGAATTGGATGGCGTATCAAATATACGGGTAAATAGCCTAAATCCCGGCGCCACACGTACATCTATGCGCGCCACTGCATATCCAGCCGAAAACCCCCAGTCTGTGGTAGCTCCCGAAGAAATAATGCCCACTTATCTCTACTTGATGGGGGATGACAGCCTAGGCCAGAGTGGTAAGCACTTCAGTGCACAAAAACGATAATATTGCTAACTGGAAAAACCGGGCATAGCTCGGTTTTTTTATGTCATAAATCAAGAAATTAATTAGCCCTTCCGCTGCCCTGGAGACTTCTTGTCCAGATCGCTATCCCGCTCTGTACCACCATGCTCAGGGGCATCTGCAAAAATATCCCCTTCAAACTCCATCATTTCATTACCCTCGAAAATCTCTGCTTTTTTATCTACCTTACCACTGCTGTCGAAGAGATTTTGCTGAGCTCCACCCTCGAGTGACTGACCTGCTACCAACTCCGTCGCTACCGCTAATGCCGCCCCCGAAACTGAAAGTCGCATGCCCTCATAACAAAAATAGGTGGCCACAAGGGCAAACAAGACTGCTGGAGTTACTAGACTTTTCATTTTCCAATCCTGGATAGCTTTAATTTATAAAATTTTTCCAATTGATAAATTAATACCCAGGATTTAGTTGATATGCCCCCTGGATACCAAGTCAGATTTAGCCAATAGATCAATCAGACTTAAGAATGAGGCTATTTTTCCACGCAGATTCAGGCAAAAGCGTGAAATATCGCACAAATTTCATTGTCCAGCCCTGCTGGGTCGGGCAGAATAACGCTAACACTAGGCAATAATATGAAATAAAGATTATGAAAGCGGTTCTTTGTTCTCTCGCTTTAATTTTATTGACCCCAATAGCGTATGCTAACTCCTTGACAAAACAGCTGGAAACCTGTTCTGCAATAGCAGTAGATGAAGATCGATTGGCTTGCTTCGATAGCCTCAGTGGCTCCTTGGAACAGCAAGCAAAACAAAGCTTTGGCCAAGAACATAAAGCGACCCTTCAAGTTCCAGAGTACATCGAAGCCAAAATCGCCAAAATTCAAGATGACTCTTATGGTAAAAAAATTATTACGCTAGACAATGGCCAGATCTGGAAGCAAAGCGGAAGTGCACGCATATTTTGGGGGGCTGGCGATCTAGTCACTGTAGAGCGTGCCATGCTCGGCTCTTTCTTTATGAAACAAGCAGACGGCGGTCGCAAAATGCGAGTAAAGCGGGTTAAATAACAACCTTTCTTGTCTAAAGGGCAGTAACAGACCCTATCAGCTGCCCTTCCAACCTCAAAGAAGCCTGACAATTAGAACCTTCTAGTCATCGAAAGGAAGGCGCAATAATCAACTTTCATCTATGGTTAAGGTGAAATGGGCGCCACAGGCTGCCTGGAGAGACCAACCAGTACATATCGTTCACGCAGTCAACAGAAGGTTTGAGCACTTGTCCCGAGAAAATTTCTACTCAAGGGATGAAGACTGGCTGAAGGATACAGACAACGCCCTCTCCGATTCCTGCTCCAATGCAGATGATCGCGACCAGGCCACTGATGCCGGGCCCGATATCGAAGAGATTCATTCTGTTGGGGAGCCACTCTCTGAGAGTGGCACAACCCCCATGCAAAGCTACTTAAAGCACCTTTATCGACTCGAGCTGCTAACTCCTGAGGAGGAACACAGTACCACATGCATGCTCAGAGATCTGGAAGACAAACTAATTGTCATCCTACAGCAATACGGCACCGAGCTAGTGCAATTGCGCAGTGAAGGTGTAGAGCAACGGGGAAGTACAGGGGCCTATGATCATGGGCTGATCATAGAGCGCACAGAAGCCCTATTAGTCCTCGATCACCTACCACGCAGAGAGCGCAGTAGACTCAACGGCGTGCTAAAGCGCTTCCAAAAACAGCGCAAAAAGCTGATCCAGTGCAATCTGCGCCTGGTAATCGCCATTGCCAAGCGTTTTCGCAACCCATCGGTTCCTTTTATCGACCTTATCCAGGAAGGCAATGTCGGTCTGATGAAAGCCATAGAGCGCTTTAAGCCACAAATGGGTTATCGCTTTTCCACCTATGCCTATTGGTGGATTCAACAGGAAATCCAGCTGGCCCTGCGCCGAAATGAGGACCTGGTTCGCCAACCTGCAAATGTCCAGGATGATCTGAGAGCGATCTACAGGGCGATAGGTGAAGTCCGTGCCCAAGGGCTTCCCGCATCCGATGAAAATCTCGCTACGCAAACCGGTTTGGACCTGGAGCGTATCCAAAGCCTACTAAAGCTGCCTGGGCCCACCGGCTCGTTAGATGACCCTGTTGCCGATGACCAAAGCAGCACGCGACTCGACTACGCGCCAGCCGACGAACTCTACAATACCGACGAGCTGGTAACCAACCAGGAGTTGGCCGAGCGATTGCGTGAAGCTGTCGCGCGACTACCTGCCAGACAGAGAACTGTTTTAAATCTTCGCTATGGGCTGGTATCCGATAGAGACTGCTCATTTCGAGTCATCGGCGAACAACTGGGATTAAGTCAGGAAAGGGCCAGACAACTGCATTCCGACGCACTTCGACAACTGAAGCGGCAATGGCGCTGAAAAAAGGAAGAAGCCGGTGGCAAGCCTCATCATTGAAACTTGCCATCGCCATCTTTCCCTCTAGTCTTAATAAAGCTCAATTAGTTAACATCGGAAGTTATGCGTAAGCCAGTGGTTTCATGTATGTGCGGTAATACCCTTAAAAATTACGCACCTTTTTTTATTTATGGACTCTTAATTTCCCCTTTCACTTTTGCTGAGTCAGAATTTATTGCTAGCGCAGGAAAGGGGCTGGGCAGTGAGCTGATGCAAGTGCACTCCATCTCAGCCGCAGAAATGGCAGGCTTCAGCTATTCCTACCTGCTCGCATCATCCAATCTCGACAACAATTTTTGGGAATGGTGGGGGCAAGGTAGTTATTCCCACATGCGAATAAAATATCGCGACGAAAGCCAGCAACAAAATATATTTGAATTAAAGCCTCTACTGCGCTGGTACCCACGCAATGAACCTCGCGGCGGATTTGGAGAAGCTGGTGTAGGCGCATCCTATTTAAGTAACGATCATTTTGGCAGTATCAGAATGAGCACAAAATTAAACTTCGCACTGCATTTTGCTTTGGGCTATCGCTTCTCAGGTGGCCATACACTATCTTTACGCTATAGCCACTTCTCCAATGCCAGGACCAATACACCCAACCCCGGCTTCGACTTCGCATCTCTAAATGGGCACTTCAATTTTTAGTCAGGCCAAAAATAGATTATCAAGGCCTATCCAGTAATTCATGGTAAAGGTTTACAGTTTGTTTAACTAAATCCTCATTATAAAAACTGTGAAATTCAATTTTTACTAAACGATCGGTTAAGGCTAAAGCAGCTTCAGATAAAGCTTCTACATTTTTGCGCTCTACGATTCCCTCCGGAAAACAATGGGCCAACACTTCCCCCGCACACGTATCCTTATAAGCAATCACTGGACATCCCATTGCAAGCGCTGCCATAGCATTCCTGCCGCATGGCTCATACGGGCGAGCAAGACTAACTAACACCTGGGAAGAGGCATACAGCTCGCGCATGTCCTGGCGAGCCCCAAGGAACAGCACGCGCCCTTCTAAACCCAGTTCTTGGGCATATAACTCCAGCTTGCGGATATAACGCAAATCATCCTTTTGTTGCTTGCCAATAACCAAGCCCATTATATCCTCACGACCTCGCACTGAATAAGCGAGTCCCTGTAGAAAAAAGCCTAACTCTCCTTCCAGGGATAAATCCCCCGAATACAGCCACCAGTTTTTTCCTCCAGCTGAGGATAATTATTAAGAAGACGCAAATGCCATTGCCCTGAAATGGGTTTGCTACGATCAAATTCCTTAGCGCTAACTCCCCAAGGAATAACACTGGCCGGCGAGACCATCTTCTTTCCGTAGTGCGCCTGTAATTGATTAGCCACTCCAAGGGATGTGGCGATAACCCGCTCCCCGGCAATCACACCAGCATCTCGGCGACTGGGTGCACGATTGCTATCGACATGGGTTACCAAACCTGGACGATTTACATCATCCATACGCCGCCAAGCCCGCGAAGTCAATAAAGCGGCTAACCGTCCATGCACATGAATGATATCTGCTTGTAGCCCGGCCAAAATATTAGTAAGACGCCGTACAAGGGGTTGTGACCAGAGGGGCTTTTTATTCAAAGGCAGTTGAATATGCTGGATACCATGTAGCTTGAGACGAGCAACCAGCGCCCCACCTGCCGAGATCACAACAGGCTCATGCCCCTGTTGGCTCAACGCTTGTATAAAGTCCAATGCGGCCTTCCCTGCATCTCCAGGCTCTAACTCAGGCCAAACTTGTACAATTCTCAAAATGTTTACCGCGAAAATGGAACAAAGTCACTATTTTGACTCTCACTGATTTAGTTTCCCAGTAAATTCCGCACATGCCAACGGGAAAACCTACACATATGGCCAGTTTATCTTTGCCGTCACCTCCAGTATCAGCGCCTACTCCAGGGTGTTACTATTCTTTCGCTTAAACAAGATCAGGGACCAGCAATGATTCATCGTTACTTATCACAGTCGATAGCTCTCGCTCTCATATTATTTGTCGGTTTAGTAAATGCCGCAGAAACTGACCAAGGTATCTTCTGGAAGGCCACCAAAGAGAACCAGACTATCTATCTGCTGGGCTCAATCCACTTAGCTACAGAAGACTTCTACCCCATGCGCCCCCAAATTGAGCGCGCCTATGCCGAGAGCGATGCCATTGCAGTAGAAGCCGATATTCTCGCTGCGGAAGGCAATATGCTGCTACAGCAGAAAATCATGATGGAATCAGTCTACCAGGGTGAACGTAATCTACGTGACGACCTCCCCCGGAAACGTACAAACAGCTACAGAAGTGGATACAAAAGCACAATATGCCGGAGGCTATGTTTATTCGCCAGCGCCCTGCAATTGCCATGATTTCCATGAGTATGGTCGAAATGCAGGCCCATGGCCTCAATCCCGAACTGGGTATAGATCGCCATTTTCTGCAAAAAGCCAAGAAAGATGACAAACCGGTCGTTGAACTCGAAGGGGTTTTACAGCAGTTCCAACTGTTAAATGGCCTGGACAACCCAGCTCTTCTGTTACAACAAACCCTTGAGCAGCTGGAAGATATATCCAGCTTCCTCCCCAAGCTCACCAAGGCTTGGAAGGACGGCGATGAGAAAACTCTCCACCACCTAATTATTCTTGACGGACTCAATGAAAACCCGGAATACAAACCGCTTTACGATACGCTGTTTTTCAAGCGCAATGAAAATATGGCGAAGCGAATCAGCTTAAAAGCGCCAAACCATTCATCCCTGTTTGTTATTGTTGGAGCAGGACACCTAGTTGGGGGGCAGCATCGTGGAGCTGCTCAAAGAGGACGGATACAAGCTGGACCGGATATAGCCCCCACCGGATAATAGTCGAGCTATTTGGTAGTACGAGACGATACTCCCTCCCAATAACCTTGCCGCCGGTTTCTTTTAGGCGGCAATCTTCTTCCCGCATTTCCCGACAGTCCAACAACTATTAACAGCAATCATCGTTGCTCCATCGCGCGCGGGGGACATACAGAGAAAACCTAAGACTCCCTTACAACTGCTCCATGCACACTTGCTAAACTGCAACAACACGCCGCGGTCGCTAAGTACCGCTTTGATACGGAGCGTCATATGAAATGCTATGGCCTATATTGCGCCTTAGCCTTTGCTTTTCTATCGCCCCCTGCTTTGGCAGACAAAGCCGAATCGAAAGGGGGCTCAAAATTGTCTCCGACGACGGGAACTTTTCTGCGGAACTTGGAGGTCGCATCCATTTTGACACCTACCTCTTTGATAAAGATGATAGCTACTATGAAGACCTCATTCTCATTGACGACTTTGAAGAACCGGTAAATACCACAGATTTCCGTCGGGTACGCCTGGCAATGAAAGGAAAGCTATGGGAATGGGAATATAAGCTCGAACGGGACTTTGCCACTAGCGGTACCGCTGGGCTTAGAGATGTTTATTTGGCGACCGAAGTCTTCGATGGAAGGCTCCGAATAGGAAACTACAAACCGAACCGTTCCATTAATGAGCTTACGTCCTCCAATGAAATCACCATGATGGAACGCGCCTTTGCTACCGCTGCCGGCATCTATGACAACCGAGGCAGGCAGCAGGGCATCGGCTGGAATACCTATTGGTGCTGCCATACTTTTGGCTTTGATTTGATAAATTTGCGCAATCCTGGCGACCCCCGCAATTCAGGTGTTGGCGCCACAACCAGGTTTACCTGGGCTCCGATTGATGACTATAAAAGTACATTGCATCTGGGTGCCTCGCTTAGTTATGAAGATGCCAATCAAGACACTCCTCCTCGGAGGGCCCTAGTCGAATATGCCGGCCGCCGCGGCCCAGAGCAATTAGTCGCATTGAGCCCAGGCGGAAACGCTTTATTCTTTGGGGAATTTGGCGATGAGGAGTTTTATCTTGGGAAGCCAGAAGGTGATGTACTGATACTGGGCCTGGAACTGGCTGGTACTTATGGCCCTTTTTTTGCTCAATCGGAGTATGCTATTGGCAGATTCTCCGGTGACTTTTTCCTCTCCGAGTTCACTTTCGAAAAGTTTTTTGGTGCCCCACCCAACTTCTTTTGCGACCCACTTACTGGTTGTTTTATCGGTGACCAAAGTGTCCATACTTGGTATATCACTGGAAGCTGGGCAGTAACCGGGCAGCACAAACCCTATAACTATAAAAAGGGGCTTTTTAAGTCAATTAAGCCCCAGCCTCCAGCTGGGGCTTTCGAAGTGACGGCCCGCTACGACACAATTGAAAATCGCGACATTCCCGATATGACGGTTCGAAATTTTGTCTTTGGGTTTAATTACTATTTCAATCCCAAAGTACGATTCATGTTAAATGTGACTCTAGGAAATAACCGCTTTACTGGAGATCAAACCCGACAGTTTGCTGTTCGCATGCAGGGATTTTGGTAATTATCAACGAGGGAGGCTCAACGGCAAGCCGTCAAACCGCCCAATGAGAATTATTAATTAACCAACCTGCTGGGCATTAGCAGGATCAAATACCTCCACTTCAGAGGCCCGTTTGATATCGCGCACCGGATTTTCGAAGCGAGTGAGAGCCACATCACGCTGCTGCCTGGCTTTCTCCAGATTGGCCTCTTTCACGTGGCCATAGCCTCGAATTTCCTCTGGATAGTTGAGTAAATCAATAGCTGCGGCGTGGTTCTGTGCATTCAGCTCACCCATTACCTTATCGACCAACTCCTCATATTCGCTAATTAAGGCACGCTCCATTCTGCGCTCGGCAGTGTAACCAAACACATCCAATACGGTACCACGCAGGAATTTTAATCTGGCCAGGACACCGAAGGCTTTAAACATCCATCCGCCAAACTTCATTTTGCGTGGGCGCCCCAATACCTTGTCAAAACGCGCCAGCAGGGGCGGGGCCAAGTTGAACTCCAACTCAATTTCGCCGCTGAAATTCTCCTGCAGGGATTGAGTAAAACGGCCATCGGTATATAAGCGCGCCACCTCGTATTCATCTTTATAGGCCAAGAGTTTGGCGTAATTACGCGCGACAATCTCTGCAAGCTTGAGATTGCCCGGCACTTTAAGAACTTCCGCTGCCTTCACCTTATCCACCAGGTTTTGGTAGCGCTGCGCCAGTTCAGTATTCTGGTAACCAGTGAGATGCTTTACCCGGTGAGCAACCACTTCTTCCAACCCCTGCGGTAAAGCAACAGGGACTTGGTCGTGAGCCAGTAGCTTGTTTAAGGTTTTGGAATCAGCAGCGGCAAGGCGACCAGCGGCAAAGCCCTGCAGGTTGCCCTCAACTGCAACACCATTCAGCTCAATAGCCTGTAACAACGACTCCTGAGAAAGCGGCAATAACCCTTTTTGCCAGGCAAAACCCAACATAAAGATATTTGCGGCCAGGGTATCCCCCAGTGCCAACTTGGTGAGCCTATGCGCCTCTACAGACTCCAACTCACAAACAGCATTACTCAAGGTGTCTAATACAGCCTGAGGCGAGTGTGCATCTTCACGACCCAAAACAGTAGCAGCGGTTGGACTCAGATGGGTATTTACCACTGCCCGACTATGGGTTTCATCCAGCTTAGCCAGACAGGCTGCGAGGTTGCCTGCGGCAATCAGGTCACAAGCCATCAGCGCGTCTGCTCGACCATCAGAAATACGAACAGCCTGCAACGCGTCAGGCTTTGCAGCAAAGCGGATATGGGAATAAACCGCCCCGCCCTTTTGCGCAAGGCCAGTCTGATCCAGGGTACTGCAGGCCTTACCTTCAATGTGGGCTGCCATTGCCAGCAAAGCACCGATAGTAACCACTCCGGTTCCACCTACACCGGTTACCAGGAAGTTAAACGGCTCACCCAGGGCGGGTAGTTGCGGTGCAGATAATTTATCCGCCTCAGTGCGTAACACATCGCCAACCCCGGCACCTTTGGCCAGGCGCCCACCTTTCACAGTAACAAACGATGGGCAAAAACCATTGATGCAGGAGAGGTCCTGATTGCAACCAGTCTGGTTTACCCGGCGCTTATCCCCCAGGGCAGTAGCAACTTTTTCTACCGCGATACAGCTGGATTGCTGCACGCAGTCACCACAGCCTTCACACACCAGCTCATTGATAAACGGGCGCCCCTCTGCCTGGGGTAACAGGCCGCGTTTGCGCTTGCGGCGCAGCTCAGTAGCGCAGGTTTGGTCGTAGATAATTACTGTACAACCTTCAACTTCGCGAAGCTCTTCCATAACCGCCGGCATATAATCGCGATGGCGGATCTCCACCTCGGCAGGGAAAGATAGAGCACCCTTATATTTATCCGGGTTATCCATCACCAGTACAACTTTCTGCACCCCCTCAGCCAATACCTGGCGACAGATCATATCCGGTGCCAGCTCTCCGTCATGGGGCTGGCCACCTGTCATAGCGACAGCATCGTTAAACAGAATTTTGTAGGTGATATTCACCTTGGCTGCGACAGACGCCCGAATGGCCAAGATTCCTGAGTGAAAATAAGTGCCATCACCCAAGTTCACGAATACGTGCTTTTCACTGGTAAAAGGCGCCTGGCCTACCCAGTTGACGCCCTCAGC
Organism: Microbulbifer sp. MLAF003; assembly: GCF_030012965.1. NCBI lineage: Bacteria > Pseudomonadati > Pseudomonadota > Gammaproteobacteria > Cellvibrionales > Microbulbiferaceae > Microbulbifer > Microbulbifer sp. MLAF003. Next base: position 1,612,279 of record NZ_CP120232.1, on the reverse strand, counting down.
GCCCATCTGAGTAAAGGTAAAAGTCTCCCTATCGAGCCACTGGGCCATATAGTGACAGCCAATTCCCGCGAGAGCACGGCTACCTTCAGGCACTTTTGTTGAGCGGTTATGGGGGCAACCGGCGCAGAACATGGGCAAGCGTGAAACACTGGAGCCCGCCTGCTGGGAAATCCGCTGGGAAAGGGCATTGAGGCGCATCAGGCGATAGCGACCACGCTCACCCAACTTGTCGTCACCCAACACAAAGCCCAAAACCTGGGCAACAATCGCCGGTGAAAGCTCACCGTAAGCGGGCATCAGTGGCTGGTCATGCTCATCCACCTTACCGAGAATACGCGGGAAACTAGGGTCTTTAACGTGGACGTTATACAGCTCCTCTTTTAGCTGCACTTCCATCAAGCTGCGCTTCTCCTCCAGCACTAGCAGGGTATCCAGGCCTCGAGCAAATTCCTGAATGCCAGGTACATCCAGCGGGTAAGTCATACCCACCTTGAGAATCCGAATTCCAAGCTGCTTAGCCTGGCCTTCATCAATCCCCATATCCTCAAAAGCCTGCATCAGGTCAAGATGGGCCTTGCCGGTAGTGACGATGCCGAGACTGGCCTCGGGATTTTCCAGCACAACTTTGTTCAGATTATTGGCACGGGCAAAAGCCAACGCTGCCGGACGCTTATAACGCCACAGGCGCTCCTCCTGCTCCAGGGGGTTATCCTGTTTGCGAATGTTTAACCCCCCTCGGGGCGCTCGATTTCCGGATAGGTGAACTGCACACGCTGCGAGCCCACTTCTACCGTGGCAGAACTGTCCATATTTTCCGCCAGAGTGATCATCGCTACCCAGCAGCCACTGAAGCGGGACAACTCCAAGCCATAATGACCATAATCCAGTACCTCCTGCACAGTGGCGGGGTTAAGCACTGGAATATGCATATCTACAAAAGCAAATTCAGATTGGCCCGGGTATGAAGATGACTTACAGCCGTGGTCGTCGCCGGCCACAATCAGGGCTCCACCCTTTGGAGAGGACCCTGCAGCATTCGCATGGCGGAAAGCATCACAGGAGCGGTCCACACCCGGTGTCTTTCCATACCAAATGCCACAGACGCCATCTACCTCAGCGCCTTCAAACAGACCCACTTGCTGGGAACCCCATACCGCAGTCGCAGCCAGCTCTTCATTGACGCCCGGCTGGAAACGAATATTGTGCTGCCCCAGTAGTTTTTTGGCGCGAGAAAGCTGCAAATCATAGCCACCCAGCGGTGATCCGCGGTAACCAGAGATAAAAGTCGCGGTATTGAGACCGCGGGATTGATCCATACGCATCTGGTCGATCGGCAGGCGCACCAACGCCTGGATGCCAGAGAGAAGCACACGGCCTTTAAGGGTGGTATAGCGATCGTCCAGGGATACTTGCTTCTTTACCTGGTTGTCCGCCGCGCGCTGGGGACTGGTTACGTTATCAGTCATACACCTAACTTCCGGTCGTTTATTCTTCTCGAAACTCGGTTCGAGTTTTAAGTCATTATTCTTCCGAATCGCCTCGTATCAGCAGTCGGATGCCGGGTTCGTGATGGGCCCACAGAATCCTTTGGCGGGCAATCACAAAAAGCATCCGCCCTGAGACGGATTGGTCAGGTCATACTAGTTCGTTAAGCGCAACAGAGCATTGCTTTATTTACGTAAATGTGCGTAAATTTGTGATGAAAATCTCGATCGATCAAATTTTTATAGGATAGGAGTCTTTATGAAGCGTTCGACAGACCTGGATGATTTTGACCGTAAGATTCTGCGAGCGCTGCAGGAGAACGCCGATTATTCCATGGCGGAGCTAGGAGACAAAGTCGGCCTCTCCCACACTCCCTGCTGGCGCCGGATCAAAAGGCTGGAGGCGGAAGGGATTATCCGTGGCCGGGTAACCCTGCTGGACCCCCGCAAGTTAGACCTGGGAGTGACAGTATACTGCTATGTCACTATCCACAACCATGACGAAGAATCCCTGAACAATTTTGAGTCTGCGGTCCAGGATGTCCAGGAAGTTGTAGAGTGTTATTCAACCAGTGGTGACAAAGACTATGTTCTACGTGTTGTCGTGGACAGCGTGGAGCATTATGAGCAACTTCTAAAGCGCTCTCTGGTGCACCTGCCCAACGTGGCCTCGGTGAACTCTACTTTTGCCTTAAAGCAAGTGAAGTACACTACCCAGCTTCCCCTCTGAGGAAAGATATAAGTCAGAGCCCCAACAATCAAGGGGCTCAACCGCCGCTTTAGGGTTGTCGTGGCAGTTGACTTAACAACTGATCCAAAGCCTGCTGCATGGTCAGACCGTCGCAGTCTACCGTAATGTCCGCATATTCCCGGTACAGAGCTTGGCGTTCAGTAAATAGGGCTTCAAAAGTCTGCCCCGGAGCCTTGGCAATCCCGCGACTTTCATAATTGTGAATACGGCGGCGCAACTCTTCAGCAGAGCACTCCAAGAACACGATTGTGCCGAGTTCTTTTAAATTGGCCATACCTTCGCCGCTATAGACAGCGCTGCCACCCGTAGCAATGACATGGCTGGGCAGATGGGCAGCCTCGATCACTTCTCCCTCAATAGCCCTCAAATTCAAATAGTCGCTTTCTGCCATGATCTCCTGCAGGGTTTTCCCCTCCCTGGCTTGGATCAGTACATCGGTATCGACAAAATCCAGAGCCAACTCCTTTGCCAGCAACACACCCAGGGTGCTCTTGCCTGCACCAGGCATACCAATCAGAACAATACTTTTTCTTTTTTTCATCAGTTCAAATGTTCGAGAATAAATCGTGCATACCTTTTTAATCCCCACGGCGAGGGAAAACTACCGAACGCAACCAACCTAGGACGCCGTTGCCCTTGAGCATCATCTTGTCAAGCTCATCCAGATTATGGGCCTGGCGAAAAGCATCGGCAAATAATGCCTCACGAGTAATCATTCGGCGTTTGGGATTAATACTTTTTACAGGCTTTGCAGGATTACCAGCAACTACAGTATTTGCCGGAACATCCTTGGTAACCACACTGCCTGCTCCAACCACCGAATTATCCCCAATACTCACCCCCTTACAAATCGTCGCACTATCACCAATCCAGACATTATTTCCCAAGCGGACTGGTGCAGTGCAGCGAAAAGGCCTGGTGCGATTATAGAGTCCATGCCAATCCGAATCCGAAATATATACATTCGCGGCAATCATACAGGCGTTGCCAATTTCTATGGACTGTGCAGCGGAAATACGCACACCCGGGGAAATCAGCACATAATCACCGATGGTGATAAATGCCTCGCCACCCTTATGGCCAAATGTCGTAAAGCGAATACATTTTTCTGCATTGGAAATTAAATGGGGATAATTACCAATACGGACATTACTGCCAAAAACATAGACCGAAGAGGGATCCATCACTTCAGGCTCGACCCCTATGGCATCAAATTGTGGCAGCAGAAAGTACTCAGTGCGCCAGTTGCGCCAACGCAACTGTAAACGCTTCATCCAATAGGGCCTATGGTCCTTGCGCATACATTAAATTCTGTTTGATTTAGCACTACATATAAAACAAATCGCAATTGCTTTTGTATAAGCAGCGGTTTAGTGTTTGGTCCACAAAAAATAGCAAGCGGTTACCCATGTCCATTAAATTATCTATCGATATTCGAGCTATCAAAGGATTTCTTGCTGCCCATGAAGGTGAAGCACTTTACCATCTGGCCGCGGAGGCCAGCGGCCTGGGGCCCTGCCTGGAGGTCGGCAGCTACTGCGGAAAATCGACAGTGTACTTAGCTACCGCCTGCAAACTCACAGACAATGTGGTCTTCGCTGTGGACCACCACCGCGGCTCGGAGGAGCATCAACCCGGCGAGGAGTACCACGACCCGGACCTTTTTGACGAAAGAGCCCAATTAATGGACAGCTTTCGCAATTTTCGCGCAAATATCCGTGCAGCTGAGCTCGAGGACTGGGTAGTTCCTGTCGTGGCCCCCTCTGCTATCGCTGCACGCCACTGGAATACACCTCTCGGCTTGGTGTTTATTGACGGAGGCCACTCTTTGGAAGCTGCGATGACCGACTACCGCAGCTGGTCCCGCCATATTGTTCCCGGTGGCTACCTCGCCATCCACGATATATTCCCGGACCCGGCCGACGGCGGCCAGGCCCCTTACGATATTTACAAGCTAGCCCTGGCTTCCGCTCAGTTCGAGCTCGTCGAAACTGTAGACACCCTGGGTATCCTGAGACGTATTTGAAGACAGTTGTACCGATGTAAACAAACTACTCGCCGGCGTCAGGTCGGCGAGTGCATCCGCCGCCAACAACATAGCACCCACAGTCCAAGTAGTTTTCTCTTCCGGCCAAACTGCCTCATCCCGATAGACATAACCAGTCCAGTAACCGCCATCACTGTCCTGCCAGCGGTGAAGCCCCCGAAATATAATCTCAGCACGGGAACGCTGCCCTGCAGCCAATAGTGCCATTGTCAGCTCGCAAGATTCCGCCACAGTTACCCAGGGCTCATCATTAACACAGCGACAACCCAGTCCCGCCACGACAAACTCATCCCAACGCTGATGCAGGCGAGTGCGAGCAGCTTCTCCAGAAAAGGCCCCTGTTAACACAGGATAAAACCAATCCATGGAAAAGCGTGCCTTACTTTCCCAGGTTCGATCGAAACGTTCCGGCTTGTGCCGCAAAGCGTACCCCAAAGCCTGGCGCCCCTGCTCCCAATTGGGGCGGTCAACACGCAGCTCTCTGGCAATGTTGATGGCACATTCGAGGCTCTTAAAAACCGAAGAACAGCCAGTTATCAGGGCATCTTTCTTTGGCTCTCCCTCTGCATCCACCGCCCAGTGAATTTCCCCGTGCTCCGTCTGCAGTGCCAAAACAAAATCAATTGCACGCTCAACCATCTGCCAGTAGCGACGCAAAAAGCCTTTGTCTCCGCTAATCAGATAAAAGTGCCAAATGCCGGTGGCCACATAGGCAACAAAATTTGTCTCGCGGCGCTCACGATTATCAACAGCACCGTTTTTGTATGCCGCCCACCAGCTGCCATCGGCCAACTGAATATCTGCCAACCAGCGATAAGCTTTTTCTGCGGCGGCAAATTCACCTGCGATTGCCAAGCCCATGGCCGCCTCAACGTGATCCCAGGGATCGGCATAATGTCCCTTAAACCAGGGAATAGAGCCATCGGGCAGTTGCTGGGAGAGAATATAGGCAGCACTGTCACGGACAAACCCATCGGGAAAGAGGTTTGTGTTTTTTACCGGAGGAATAACCATCTCACTCACGAACTCGCCTCCCCCACCAAGCGCAAAGTCTCCGGCGCTTCCTGCTCAGCTTTGACAAAATAAAGCGCGATACTTTTACCTAACAGCGGATTCAGTATCTTTTCCGCGGCACGAGTAAGCATTGGCTGCTTCATCAAGTCCCAAACCAACAAGCGATGATAGGCTGCAACTAAGCGGGAGTCCGGCTGATTCCAGAACAGACACTTCAGCCACCAATACGGGGAGTGCAAAGCATGAGCCTTATGGCGTGCAAAATAGCGATGCCCCAAGGACTCAATACTTCCCCTCAGCTCTTTCTCACGGAATATACGAATATGGCCACCCTCCACCTCATGGTATTCATCGCTCAGTTTCCAGCAGACCCACTCGGGGAAGTAAGATGGTACCGTGGCAGCAAAAATACCGGAGGGTTTCAAAACCCGATCGATTTCTGCTAGGACCGCTTTGTAATCCTCAATATGCTCCAATACCTCTGAACAAATCACCACATCGAAAGTGGCATCGGCAAAAGGTAGCCGCAGGCCATTGGCAACCCCAAGTAACAGGCGCCCTTTGGCATGCTCCGGGCTTTTAAAAGGCTCAGCCCGCTTACTGGCTGTACGCACATCATCAAGGCATAAATCTATGCCGAAGATATCCACTTCATCAGTAATCATCAGGTGAATGGAGTGGCGACCTTCGCCACACCCGAGATCCAGAACTTTTTGTCCTGGGCGAAGACTCAGGTGCTTCGGATCTACAGTAATCATCAAGCCGCCTCCGCACCGCTGACATCTGCGCCAACTATCTCATCTTCATGTCGACGCTGCACTGCAGATTCACCCAGTATTTCACGGTAATAAGCCACGAGGCTCGCAGCTGCCAGCCCCCATGAGAACTTTTCCTCTATTCGTGCCCTACCCTTAGCACTCAGCTCAGCTTGAAGAGATATGTCCGACAAAACCCGACCAAGGGCTTCACCCAATGCCTGGCTGTTACCAGCCGGCACCACTATGCCAGCATCCCCTACCACCTCTGGTAGCGCGCCACCGTCGCTGGAAACTACCGGTGCCCCACAGGCCATGGCTTCACCAGCAGGCAGTCCAAATCCTTCATATAAAGATGGGCAGGCTACCACTGTGGCACTGCGGTAATACCCCACTAATTCAGCATTGGAAATGCCAGAGACAAACTGCACTGCATTCTGCAAATCGAGCCGATGAAGCAGCTCCTCCGTTGCCCCCCTCCCGTAGCTTCCCCACCACCAACAACTCGAGACCGTTAAACCTCTGGCGCAAGCTGGCAAGTGCCAGCAATAACACCCCCAGTCCTTTGAGTGGCTGATCTGCTGAGGCAGTTGTCATAATTCTAAGTGGCAGGCGCTCAACACTTTCGCTGGGGCTGAATATTTCTGTGTCGATGCCGTTATAGATCAGGTTTATCTGTTCTGGCTTCACGCCAAACTGCTCGATGATATCCCGCTCTGACTGGCGTGATACTGTCACAATATGGCGCAGCTTACGTGAAACCTTGATCTGCATTTTCAGGAAGTTATGCCAGCGACGCACCAGCAGGCGAAAACGCCAATCCGGCGCCGCATCCAACGCCAACTGGCGATCACGGGTAATGGGGTGATGGATAGTAGCTACGACAGGCAGCCCACTTTTTTCAATATCCAACAATCCATAACAAAGAGACTGGTTATCGTGCACTATGTCATAGTCACGGCCGTGTTTACGCAAGTATTTGGCCACGCGGCGACCAAAGGTGTAAGGCTCGGCAAAACCGCCGGTGAGTTTGCTCCACCACTCAAAAAAGTCCGCCCAGGAAAGCAGGTGTTTAGCCTTAAGAGCTCGCACCGGGTTCTCAACCTCATACAGGTTCAGTCCCGGCATCTTTATCAAATTTACCCGCTCATCCAACTCTGGATAGGGTTGGCCTGAGATAACATCCACAGAGTGGCCAGCATCAACCAATGCCTTACTCAGGTAGCGAAGGTAGATTCCCTGACCACCGCTATGTGGATTGCTGCGATAACCTAATAAACATATTTTTAGCGGCCGCGTCTTGCCAGCCATTGGACCGTCTGCACAATTTCCCAAGGCGGTCATAGATTCCCCATCTGCTTGTTCTGAGGCCCACCTATCTTTCACCAATCCGGTAACACCACGTCGTGGGCTATGTTACGTCGACTGATAAATCGGGGGCCTTACGCTAGTAAAGCGGAAGAATACACTGGCGTGGAAATGACTGCTAGGCAGAAGCTGTCCACACTATTGGCCAACCCGACTGCCATGTAGATTGACGAGCCAAACTGAAAGCCACATACAGCAATGCTTTCCCCCAAAGAGTGAAAACAAACACGACTGGATTCAGGAGAGCCTATTCCATATCGACCCAATCTATGTATTGACAGTCACTCACTGATCATTGGGAAAAAGAACCGAAGGAAATCCTAAGCATCTGCGATGGTGTACTGGATGACTGAAGAAACGTTTTGCGAGGATAAAAAAATGCCCGCCAGAGGCGGGCCAGGTTTCTCGAACACACTTTCAGGAGGAGAGTTTCAAGCGCGTTACGCACTTAAATTTAGGTATAGCAGAGTATTACAGCTCTCCATCTGCCCTGTCGTAAAAGCCGTTCAGTATTCATACAATCGGTGCTGTATCACCTCTTAAGTCATCGCTAAACGCGGTGCAAATAGCTCTGGTACTCCACATCTGTAACCCGTGAACCAATTTCCACCTGTTCCTGACGCTTAAGTAACAGGAATAATTCAATAAAGCGTGGATCAAGGTACTCACGCCATAGCTGGCTCTGCTCAAAACGCTTGAGTGCGCCACTCCAGGTATTAACCAATTGCTCACTTTCAACTTGATAGGCGTCGCCTTCCACTGGAGCTGGCGGTTGCAGCTGGTTTTCCAGGCCATGACAGACGCCAACAAGAATTCCCGCCAGAACCAGATAGGGGTTTACGTCTGCTCCGGCAATGCGGTGCTCAATACGCCGAGCTTCGGGGTTACTTGCCGGAATCCGCAAGGTCGTCGTTCGGTTATCATAGCCCCAGCAAAGATTTAGCGGCGCATGTGAGCCCTCCTGGAAGCGACGATATGAATTGCTATGCGGCGCGAAAAATGCCATCGCATCGTTTGCGGTTGCCAACATACCAGCCGCCGCTTGGCGCAGCAGATCTGACCCCATCTCACTGCCGTCGTCAAAAACATTTTTTCCCGAACTGTCGATCAAGCTCATATGCACATGCATACCGTTACCAGCCTGATCCCCAAACGGCTTGGCCATAGTGCTCACCCGGAAACCATGGCTGCGGGCCACACCTTTCAACAGTCGCTTGAACAGTAGGGTCTGATCGGCAACCTTCACCGGATCAGCACTGTGCAACAAGTTAATTTCAAACTGACCTGGCGCGCACTCGGACAGTACAGAATCAGCCGGGATCCCCTGCTCTTCACAAGCAGCACGAACATCAGCAAAGAAGTGGCGCTGTGCATTCAGCTCAGACAAATCGTATACGTCTGTGGAAGGCACCAACTCAGCGTCGTTATCACTAACCGGGCGCGGTCGTGCCAGGTGATCCACCTCATCACGTAACAGGTAAAACTCCAGCTCGGTGGCACAAACTGCGGTGTAACCAAGTTTTTTTAATCGATCCACCACTCGCTGCAACTGGGCGCGTGGATCTGCGTACAGTGCGCTTCCATCCGCCTCATGCAGTTGCATATGCAATTGGGCCGTCTCTTCTCTGTGCCATGGCGCCAGGCTGATCGGCGAAACCGGCAAGCAGACACCGTCGCTGTCTCCACTGGCGAAGACCAGGGGACTGTCTTCGATATCCCGCCCCCAGATGTCCAGGCTGACAGCGCTGCGCGGCATCTGCAGACTGCCTTTAAGCAGTTTTTCTGCCGCCTCGGCAGGCAGCCATTTGCCACGGGGCACACCGTTAATATCGAACATAAAGCCTTCAATCCACTTTAGGTCCGGGTGCTCTGCCAGGAATTTACGCGACTGCTCCAGCAGCTCTGGCTGGGCAGTGAATTCTTTTTCTTGAGACATAAGTTGCCTGAGGTAATCCAGTCAAACCGCAAAAGCGGCCTTGAGCCACCACTCACATCCGCCACCGACAGACGATGAGGGGCGACCTAGGGCCGCTCTCATAAATAGATGCGATACCGCGAGTTTACGCCAGTGCTTTTGCGGTATCGTCCAGGGCGCGATGCGCTTTCTCCACCAACTCATCGACCTGCTCAGTGGTAATAATCAGCGGCGGCGCGATAACCATTGCATCGCCCACAGCACGCATTACCAAACCGTGCTTGATACTGAGATCACGACACACTGCGCCTGCGGTACAGTCGTCATCGAAGCGGGCACGGCTCGATTTATCTTTTACAAGCTCCAGTGCTCCAACCATACCCAGACTTCGGGCTTCACCAACAATCGGATGCTCTGCCAGCTCAGCCCAGCGCTTGGCCAGGTAAGGGCCTGTCACATCGCGCACATTCTCAATAATTTTTTCATTGCGCAGGATGTTAATTGTCGCCAATCCTGCCATACAAGCTGCCGGGTGCGCTGAGTAGGTGTAACCGTGAGTAAATTCACCACCCTTACTTTTAATCACGTCAGCAACACGATCACCCACCATGGTGCCGCCCAGCGGGAAGTAACCATTGGTTACTGCTTTGGCAAAAGTCATCAGATCGGGCTTGAGGCCGTAAAAATCTGCGCCAAACCACTCACCGGTGCGACCAAAGCCAAAAATCACTTCGTCCATCACCAGCAAGATATCGTACTGATCCAGCACCTTCTTCACTTCTGGCCAGTAGGTTTCCGGTGGGATTACTACACCACCAGCACCCTGTATAGGCTCTGCAATAAAAGCGGCAACTTTCTCAGGTCCGAGTTCCTGGATCTTTTCATCAAGGCTGCGCGCAGCATGAATGCCGAACTCTTCCGGGGACATATCGCCACCCTCGGCAAACCAGTAAGGCTGTTGCACATGCTCAATGTAGTCCAGCGGCTGAAACTGCTTATGCATACCACTCATACCACCGAGGCTAGCACCGGCAATGGTAGAGCCGTGATAGCCATTCTTACGGGAGATCACGATACGCTTCTCAGGTTTATCCTGAAGATCCCAGAAACGGCGAATCAGACGCAAGTTCGTATCGTTTGCTTCGGAGCCGGAGCCGGTAAAGAAAACGTTGCTCATATTGGCCGGGGTCACCTCCGCCAGAGCATCAGCCAGCTCAATAGAAGGCACAGTGGTGCACTGGAAGAAGCTGTTATAGAACGGCAGGGTATTCAACTGCTCATAGATGGCATCGCTAATTTCTTTACGGCTGTAACCCAGGTTACAACACCACAATCCAGACATACCGTCCAACATACGATTGCCATCGATATCAGTGATGTAGGCACCTTCAGCGCTGGTAATCACTCGGGTACCCTGCTGGCCCAGATCGTTGAAGTCCGTAAAGGGGTGCAGCAGGTGCTCGCGGTCGTGTTGTTGCAGCTCACTCTTGTTCATATTTCGCTCCTGGCTTTTGCTCTGGGGTTTTCCCGCCGCTCCCGACAAGCAGCCTCTGCTTGTCGGGCGGAGGTTTTCCCGCAATCTGTCATCCGCACTGCTCTACTGCTCAATGGGTATCACAAGGCGAATTATTACTACCAAATTTGTGATCACATTTTAGTAGCGAGACTCACAGAAGCGCAAGATCTATCTATGCCTCACAGCAACCTTAAGGTCGAATGAGGCCAAGTGGGCAAACTGGTGGGAAGGCAAAACCAGACGGTCAGTTTGTTTGGGCGACGTCTCCTGCCACGCGCGGTTTGATGTACAGCGGGTTAACAGTTACGACTGCTTGCTAGAGCAGCTCCTCAGCGGAGATTGAGCCGAGCCCCTCTTCTATATCCTGGCGAATGGCGCGGCGAACCCTCTCTACACTTCTGTCTGCAATGGCATCCAACAAATCCTCGTGGCGATCCGGCAGCTCCTGAACACCAAAGCGCTGAAATACAAGATGCTGAAGAGGCGCTGTCTGCAGCCACAAACTCTCGATCAACGAGAGAATGATATGCGGCCGCCCCATGCGATAGAGAGTAAAGTGAAAATCGAGATTAGCAGTGACATACTGCTCAATATCCTTTTGTTCGAGGGCAGCCGTCACCCGCGCGTCCAGGGCTCGTAGCTGCTGCAGTTCTTCCTCCTGTACAAACGGCAGGGCCTGCTCCGCAGCCTGGCACTCAAGCGCAACACGCGCCGCACAGATCTCATCGAGCTTCTCAGGAGTCATTGTCGGCACCGTGACACGACGGGTATCGGATAACTCCAAGGCCCGCTCAGAAGTCAGGCGCCGCAAGGCTTCACGCACCGGCATAGGGCTGCAATCCAGCTCCGCAGCCAAGCCGCGAATGGTAATCGCATGCCCCGGCAAAAATTTGCCACGTAAAATAGCATCTCGCACCTGGAAATAGACTCTCTCCTGAGTGGTGCGAAACTCTTCCTGCGGATGATTAAACTCCTGCGCCATGTTCATGCGGCCCTGACCTGATGTAACTTGTGCGGAATATCATCGAAGCCAACCTCTATGAGGTGGTCCGCTGCACGGCCACTCTGCCAGACTTCATGGAAATCATCGGCAACCCATTTGCTCAGTTCCACAACCTTCTTCCAATAGCGAATCCGTTCCTCGCGGCCCATCTTATAAAAATCATTACGATCAGGGATTTTGCCATAGGGCAGCTTCGCCACGAATGCAGGAGAAGGTGCCACCAACAGTGTCGATGACATAGCATCACCTCGCACACGACGCCAGGAAAGCCCTTTATCAAACCAGCCCGGCACCATAAACGGGAAAAAGTGCGGGTAGAGCACCAAACCCTGAGGGTGACTGAAACGTAAATCAAAATGGTAGTCGGTGATACCTCCATCACGATAATTTCCCTGTGGAGCACCAGCGGGGTTGCGAACTCCCGCCATCACCAATGGAATAGAACCACTCGCCAGGACCGCTGCACAAACATTGTCCGCGGATAGCGTCGTATCCACCGTACTCAGGTTGCCAAACCGTACTGCGGCATCACGGCCAGAGTGAAAAACCACCCGTTCCCAAAAAGCGCTCAGGCTGTGCCTGGAGAGCGCGTTGGCCATGGCCGATGCAAACAACGCCGGGGCCAGGAAGGCGCGCTTTTCACTAGCCAGGGGACCGCGGCCACGCACAGTGACAAAATGGCTGTGCCACAACGGGTTGCCTGCTACTTCGCCTGCACCATTTTCACCTAAAACATTGAGCAGGATTTGCTCCCCGGCAGCAGTGATCTCCGCCGGTGTCGGTTTGTCTGAGGCATAACTCTGATGGATATAACCATATTCCAAGCACTCCAGGGCCTCCAATGGCTCCGCCATGGCGTAACACATATTGCGAAAGCTACCGATTGAAGACCCCAGTGTCGCGATAGGATCACGACGCCCCTTAAAAAATTCCCCCATCAGTACCCGGTCCAACTGGCTGATGACCAGCCACTTGGGGCCTCCTGAGGCCCCCACCAGGGTGGAAAACTGTTCCTGGCGTAAGCCCTCCTCACGAATCTGGTGCGCCGCATTTGCGCCGGCCAATAATATGCAACTGGTATTCTTCACAAAGCGTCTCTTAAGGTATCCATTCAGGCGGAAGTGTACCGGGTTTGAATCCTGAGGGGATCACCACTCTCCGGTATTCTCCATTGATTGCCAGGGTTCCTGAGGCGCCAACGGCTCTCCATTTTGTAGTAGCTCTATCGAGATACCATCTGGAGAGCGAAAAAATGCCATATGTCCATCACGGGGAGGCCGGTTGATAGTCACGCCCGCATCCATCATCCGCTGGCAAACGGCATAGATATCATTAACTCCGTAAGCCAAATGGCCAAAATTGCGCCCGCCACCATAGGATTCCGGATCCCAGTTGTAGGTAAGCTCCAGCATAGGGGCCTTATTTTCCCTTGCGGCATCTACATCTTCCGGTGCAGCCAGATACACCAAAGTAAAGCGACCTTTGTCGTAATCGTTACGCGTTACAAGCTGTAGCCCTAACTTTTCACAGTAAAATTTTAAAGATTCTTCCAAGTCGGCCACGCGGACCATTGTATGCAGATACCTCACCCTCTACTCCTTCCTGCTATCAGGATCTAAAATCGCGGAATAATAAATAATTCAGCCTCGCGTGGCGAAAAGCAAATGTATAAGAAATTCTATCGAGCCTTTTCACAAGCCCCTAGCGGCAGCCCCTCTGCCATGTTGCATATGGCCTGCCACTCCCATCATTATTGGCCGGATATCACTCTGGAGGCGGTGCAACAATATTGGCACGATGCGGCACTGCTTGCCGACGATAAATGGGGACCCATTTTTCACGAGAAAATACCCGCCTGGCAAAATGCTGTCGCGCGCACACTACAAATTCCAGATGCCGGGCAAATCGCTATTGCCCCAAACACCCACGAATTGGTTTACCGCTTGATCAGCGCCCTGGATCCCGCCAAGCCACTGCGCATACTCACCACCGATAGCGAATTCTACAGCTTTGCACGCCAATTACAGCGACTCGAAGAATTGCCCCATGTGGAAGTAACGCGTATTCCAAAGACCCCCTATGCGACACTAGCCGAGCGCTTTGAGAGAGAGCTGCATACCCGGAACTACCAGCTGGCTTATGCCAGCCTGGTATTTTTTGATTCTGGCGTGGTATTCCCCGAGCTGCTACGTATTACTGAGCAAAAACCCGAGGAAACCGAGTTTGTTATTGATGGCTACCATGGTTTTTTTGCTCGCCCCATTGACCTGAGCAAGGTCGCAGATAAGGCCTTCTTTACTGCAGGCTCCTATAAATACCTAGGTGCCGGTGAAGGTCTGTGCTTTATGAGTATTCCATCCCGGTGTCGCTTGCGCCCGCTCAACACTGGCTGGTTTGCCGAAATGGCAGAACTTGAAAATCGCCCTGGAAGTGTCAATTACGGGGATAACTGGCTGCGTTTTGCCGGCGCCACTATGGACTATTCCTGCCTGTACAAGGGTCTTGCCATTTTCGATCTATTCCGACGGGAAGGTATCACCGTAGATAAAATCCACCGCTATGTCCTCAATGCCCAAAGCCGCTTCCTGAACACAATGGACAAAAACAGCCACCCGCTACTCAACCGGGAGCGCCTGATTCACCACGACCTGAAGGAGGGCCATGGCCACTTTTTCACGTTCGATTGCGGCACAACAGAAAACTCAGAAAAGCTACAAAAAGAGCTGAAAGCCCGAGCAGTCCTTTGCGACAGGCGCCAACATCTGCTGCGCCTGGGCTTTGCTATCTACCATGACGACAATGAAACTTATCAGCAGGTTTTTGACTCTCCCTAAATAAATTCGCGGGCACCGTTCTGCTGATTAACATACCAAGCTAGCCAGCGGCCCGCTCAGCCTCTATTGATCCATACTCTAATCCATACTTTAGCGGGCGATATAATCTAGAAATAAGAGAGTCTGGACCTGATCATGAAGCTGCTTCTCCTCAACCCAAATACCACAGAATCTATGACGTCACTAATGGCGGGCGCCGCACAAAGGGTTGCATCTCCGCGCACCAAAATCGTAGCGACCACCGCCAAGATCGGCTTTCCTTATATTTCAAGCCGGGTCGAGGCCGAAATTATTGCTAGTGATATCCTCGAGACAATTGCTGAACACCACACACAGGTAGACGCAGTCATTATCTCTGCATTCGGGGATCCAGGTCTTATTGGTGCGCGTCAGTTATTCGACATTCCCGTGATCGGTGTTGCCGAGGCGGCAATGCTGACCGCTTGTGCGCTTGGCCAGCGCTTCTCGATAATCACATTTAGCGATAGTTTGGCGGACTGGTTTCGCGATGGTGTGCTGCGTGCCGGTCTCGAAAATCGTTTCACCGGCATTCGCCTACCTAGCGAGCGTTTCCAATCGATCGAAACCGTACAGGAAGAGCTTAGCGAAAGCTTGGTTCAGCTCGTAGAAGAAGCCGCATATACTGACCGGGCAGATGTCGCCATCCTCGCTGGAGGGCCGCTCGCCGGTCTTGCCACAAAGGTTTCTGGCAGACTGCCGATTCCTGTAGTCGATCCAGTCCCTGCCGCTGTCGTGCTAGCAGAGGGTCTTGTACGGCTCAACCCAGGCATTGCCCGCGCAGGTGGTTTCGCCCGTCCGCCCGCGAAAGACACATTGGGCCTCCCCGATAGCCTCGCCAGGCGAATAGGGCACACTGACTGAGCTTCTTCCAAGCCCTCCTTATAATAATCTCTACTCTCCCGACAGCTCTGACTCATAGAATTACGGCGGCTGGATTTAGCCTGCCAGGTACAGCCTGCGATTGAGCATCCTAAAAACACATGCAGCCACGTGTTTCCAACAGATGTCGATACCTTCTTCTCCTGGGGTTTGTTATCTACCAAGAAAGATGAAACTTATCAGAAGAAATTTAGCTCTGATTAAGTGGGCAGCACTTTCCCGGCCAAGTGGCAAGCCAATATTGCCAAGCAGCTTGTCTACAGCTCCCCGATGATCCGTTATGCTGACCTTCTTGCTCAGCTGCGGTTCAGAAAGGCACTGATAGTATTTGGCGCCTAATGCATCGGAGTGATGCCAAATCCATAGCGATTGATAAGGAAAAATCATGAAGTTAGTAAAATTCTCGACAATCACAGTGCTTACTCTGCTTATCGCCGCTTGCGGAAATGGGCAGGCTCCCTCCGAACGGGGAACCCTGGTCTCTATTGCGGCTCACGGTGAAGCCAGCCAGATACCAGATGTAGCCAATATTTCCGTGGGCGTGGTAACAGAAGCCCAAGACAGCAAAAAGGCCATGAGTGATAACGCTGAACAAATGGAATCACTGATGGCGGCGATAAAGAAAGCGGGTATCGCCAAGAAAGATATCCAAACCAGCGGTATCAGCCTTTCTCCCCGCTATCGCTACCAACAAAATCAAACCCCGAAAATAGTGGGCTATACAGCGCGGAATACGGTGAGCGTTAAAGTGCGTAAACTGGATAAACTGGGCCAGGTACTGGACGGTTTGGCAGCTGCTGGAGCAAACCAAATTCACGGCCCAAGTTTTGAAATCGGCGAACCTGGCCCGGTCAAAGCGGAAGCCCGTGAAAAGGCCCTCTTAGATGCCCAGGAGCGAGCTACTATCTATGCAAAAGCCCTGGGAATGAAAGTTCGAAGAATTGTTAGTATTTCTGAAAATGGCAATGGCGGTATGCCCCGCCCGATGATGCTGCGCAGTGACATGGCGGTAAAGGAAAGCGCTTCAACCCCAATCTCTCCCGGTGAGACGACCCTTTCCGTAAATCTTGAGCTGGTATTCGAACTGGAAGACTAAGACAAGCTTTCCGGCTCCACCAATATTTTATGGGGCCGGAAATCTGTTCCCTTCAGCTCTCGCCCACACCCTCGATAAATACCTCAACCGCAGGTTCGCTGGGCTCCTTAAATACTTTGCCCCCTTTCATTACAAATTGCACCCGCTGCAATTCGGAAATATCCTCCAGGGGATTGCCCGCGACTGCGATAATATCGGCAATTTTACCCTCGCTGATGCTACCCAGTTCATCCTGTACCTGCAGAAGTTGAGCCGCATTCCACGTGGCCGAACGGATAGCGTCTGCTGGCGTCATACCACCTTGCACCATCAGTACAAACTCCCGAGCATTCTCTCCGTGCCTGGTGACCCCTGTATCGGTGCCAAAAGCAATTTTGACACCGCGCTTATAAGCTTTGGAAAAAGTATCCTGCATTAACGGGCCCATAGTTGCTGCCTTGGGGCGCACAATATCTGGCAGGAACCCTTCGATTGCGGATTTTTCAGTCACCCACTCCCCCGCCATGAGTGTCGGTACAAACCAGGTACTATTGCGCCGCATCAGGTCCATTACTTCTTCATCCATGTAGGTGCCGTGCTCAATTGAATCCACTCCAGCACGGATCGCACGTATCATCCCTTCCTTACCATGGGCATGCACCGCCACGGTAAAACCATAGTCCTTAGCCGCTGCAACAATGGCCTCAAGTTCATCCTGCATAAACTGTGGGTTCTGTCCGCTTTTGGCAACACTCAAGACACCACCGGTTGCAGTAATCTTGATTAGATCTGCACCATCCTTATAGCGCTGACGTATTGCCTTACGAGCAGAGATTGGGCCATCGACAACACCATCGACCGGGCCGGGATTACCAACCAGATCTTCACGGCGTCCATTTGTGGGGTCCGCATGGCCACCGGTGGTAGCAATTGACTTACCCGCAGTATAAATTCTCGGCCCCTCAATCGTGCCAGCTTCAATAGCCCGGCGCAGGCTCACGGTTACATTATCGTGATCACCAAGATTGCGTATAGTAGTAAAACCCGCTTGTAATGTGCGATTAGCTGCATCTACACTGCGCAGAGCAAAGTCTGCCGGATTCCAGGTATAGGACTCCACGTAAGCGCGAGGACCAAACTCATAAGTAAGATGGCTATGCATATCCATAAGCCCTGGCAATACGGTGTACTCGCGCAGATCTACCAGGGACTCCCTATCCCGCTTGGCAAATCCTTTTTGTACCGATTCAATCCGGCCATCCACCACATGAATGGTGCGATTTTCCAATAATTTTCCATTAGTGCTGTCGAACATTTTCCCCGCATAAATAGCGACACTCTCTGCAGATACCGGCAGGCTGAAGAATCCTACACAAACCGCCACGGCAGTGGCGGTGCGGCGAAAGAAGCTGTTTCTCTTGGCACTTGTGGTCATTGTCCTCACCAGTAAGTCTCTCTTAGATTTGAACTGTTTTTATTGGAAATCGTACAATTTACCGTAATCGCCAAGGCGAGAGGAAGCCCCTATGAAAATCTATGAGTTTGCGAGTGCACCCAATTGCCGCCGAGTTCGTATGTACTTGGCTGAAAAAGGCATTGATGTAGAGTTTGCTCCTGTGGATATTACCAAGGGGGAAAATCTCACCCCAGAATTTCGCAGCAAGGATATCAATAAAAAAGTACCGGTTTTGGAGTTGGACGATGGCGCCCACATTGCCGAATCTGTGGCTATCCAGCGTTACTTCGAGGAATTACACCCAACCCCTCCCCTTTTCGGGCGAAATGCTAAAGAAAAAGCCCTGGTGGAGATGTGGAATCGTCGCGCTGATTTTAATTTGATGTTCGCCGTTGGGATGTGCTTTCAGCATGTTTCCGGATTTTTTAAAGACCGTATGAATGTCTACCCAGAGTTTGGTGAGGATGCAGGTAAACGCGCCCTGAAGTTTATGAGCGTTTTAAACGATCACTTTTCCGATAGTGAATACCTGGTTGGCGACTATTTTTCAGTCGCGGACATCAGTATGGTTTGTAGTCTGGACTTCGGCAAAGTTCAAAATCTGCGCCCGAATGAAGAAAAGCACCCCCACCTGATTCGCTGGCGCGAGCAGCTCAAGAAGCGCCCCAGCTTTAAGGTATGACTGAAGCACACAACTAATTTCACTTCACAAAGATAAAGACTATCGCCCCATATAAATGGCGTGGGGCGAATTTATCGAGAAAGAACCTGAAATTACAACAGCATAGATCCCATTCAAACAAACAAGTCATCATCCGACTAATATTTAGGGTTACTCTAACAATTAAGCTTCTCTAGATTTCACCACCTTCAGGTCTCCATAAGTTACCATCAACAAATATAAAGGAAACGTCGCAAGTTCAGTCGACAGATTAAGGATGGAGTTTACGACAAAATTAACTTGAACCCAGACAATGAAAATTGTAAGAGATTGCCCAATAAGATAGCAACTGTGAGACTATGACTGTACGAAAACTTCCAATGTATTGAAATCTATTAAGAAACTCCTGAGGAGGGTGACTACCAAAAGAATCTCCCTAATACGCTCACCAAAAAAACCTACATTAAACCAATATCAGTAAGAGCATCCTTCAGTGCCTGCTGGTTATCATCCAAAGACCAACCCAATATTGACTGAATTAGTTGTCCGTCGTAAAAGAAGTAAAACGCCGGCGTACCCAAATTAGCATCTAAGAAAGACCACGATGATGAGTTATATATCAAGCCGACCGGCAATTTTGGATAGGTTTGCATCCAGTTTTTATGCTGTTCAATTTGCAGACTTCCACCTGGCTGGGTAAGCCAAACAGAATACTTAAAAATATCTTTTTTAATTGTACATCATCACTAATGTAATTTGCTGCAGCCCTGGAAAAACGACACCCAGGATTTGAAATAACTAAAATAAAAGGACCCTGTGAAGGAATCTCAAAAGCACGCTGCTTAAGCGACGAATCTTCAAACTCTAAAATAAATGGCTTTTCGAGCGCCAGGTCATTAACCCTGTTAATTTTAGGCAAATATTCCAAATAGTTTAATTTCTTTTCTTCAACCATACTCCTGGCTAATTCGAACTGCCCAGCGGCAACATAGGCTTTTTGCAAATCAGCATAATGCCGCCTCTTTACAAATTCTTCTCTCTCAAGAAATTCCAATAGCCTAAGCAAATCATCAGTATAATTAACCCGAGGATCATAAAAATTAACAACCGTTACAGCTCTAAATAAATATTCTAGATCCAGCTGTCTTAGCTGCTGCTCACCAAGGTTAGCTATAATTGGTTTAAAATTCTCTAGATATAGACTCTCAGCTACCTCCCTTCTTTCCTTAATTGAGCCAAGCTCTGCATTAGAATAAATTTCATTCAACTGATCGTAACGATCCTTGATAGAAGTGTTACTACTTGCCCATATCTCCACCACGCTTAAAAAGGGCAGCATAAACAGTATCATTACGGGTGTTTTTTTCATTATGATGTCCTAGCTTTATGATAATCCCTTCCGGCTCAGAAATCCGTTTTCGACTGCGTCTGATATATAGCCCTGAAAAAGGAAGCCTTTCAAAGACTGAGCGTGTGACACAACATTTAACACCTTTAAGAAAAGTTCATCCATAGAACCAAACCACCAATACATGGACACATAATTTAAATTACACTAAGGTGTTCTACCGAAATATATAGATTCTTAATTATTCCGGACAGGAAAACTAATTTTTCTATCTTCGCCTGTATACGCAATCAGCATCCTTCTACCAGCCAAGCACAACAATACTTTGGTAGTTTTATTATAAACTGTAATTTTCTTGCCCAGAACACCTAATTGGTTAAAGCAATGCAAACCTGTATCAAAATTCACCTTGCTACTATATTTCCGTGGAAATATGCACTCGAAGCTATTTTATTTAGCCACTGAAAGATCTTCAACAATGAATATCTCATTAGAATAGATTGACTTTCGACCAACGCTATTTATCTATTGGCTACTGAACATCTAAAGTTGAGATGGCACTCGATTTAAAGCCATACTGTAATTCACAGTATTGTCATTACAATATTAGTCCACTCCTGCCACCCTACTACCCGCCAAGATTCTTCCACAAAGATGCAGACAACTGGAACACTGATTTTCAAGTATCAATAGCAGCCCTAGCCTTGAATCTATAGCAACACCGCCTTTGAACTGCACTTGTCAACATTCATGTGTTTTGACATAGTTTTCGAACCTTTAGCCTGCTATAGCTTTTCTAGCAATCTACAGCAAAAATTGAACTCAGAAGGCAGGCCGATCCTATGACAGCTCCAGAGAAACTATCCTGCCCCAACCACTGGGCGAAGGCAGGATAAACCGTGTAGATTAGTAGCGCCCTAATAAGCTAGCTTTAAATCCGCAGATTAGGGATAGTTACACGTCCGTGAATTGCACATAGAGCGCGCCTGCTTTGCACAATAACGAATCGGCCAGCCACCCATATCTACGTCAGACTTACAAGTATAATCTTCGACCCACTCCCAATTAAGAGAGAGTGCAGCTTCAGCTCGCTCTGCTATCGCTCTGTCTTTTTCTGATTCCACAGTTAAATTTTTCATCGCCAAGGTAAATGACTGCAAACCAAATAATTCAAGGATATCATGTACTTCTGTTGCTGTTGGCCCATATTCTAACATCCCGTAATCAAACCCAGCCAAACCCTTGTCGGTGAATTTTAAGCTGTTGATAAATAGCTCTCGCTCTATTTCTGGCAACTTCCCGAGGGGCGTCTTTTCCACTGGATTAGCCACCAGATAATGATTTAAGTCTGACTCACTTTTGATTGGAGCATTCAAGAATTCAACCTGCCTCTTTAAAGACAAAATTTCCTCTTGAAGCTTAAGGAGAGCACTGTTCTCTTGAGCACCTAAAGAAACATCCTTAGAAAATACCTGCTGAGAAAATACAACAAGCAAAAGTGCAAACGCTGTACCAATTAACCTTAAATTTTTCATACTTCAATTCCTTTGAATAATCATATTTTTGCACCAAAGAAAAGTTAACAGCAACTTTTCCGGGCCGTAACTTACCAACCATATAAAAAAATGTAAAGGTTAATTATGTGCGACACCTTCGCAAAAACCCGGCCTTACGAAGGGTAATATTAAATTCCATCATGACAACCTTTCCAACAGATTGACTTATTTCCAGAACCCTCCCACCCACATACCAGCCGAATAATCATCGTAAACCATGTCGAACTTTTTATCGCAATTATATACTGGTGACAACCGGGAATTACCTATTTTAAGCTTTAAGCTTTAAGCTTTAACGAATAGAAATTATGCTGACTACAAAGCCAATAAGCTTTCCGCACAGCACCCCCTATAACTGGCACCCCAAAATTCACGAAGAGCCATTTTAGCCACTTCCACCTAATTTATTTCAATTTCAGTAAAGCAGAACCCTAAAATCATACCTTTTTGTGAACTTCATTTTTATATCCACCATGTACAAAATACCTCTTGCTTTGAGTCAATTTCATAGCACACTGATAGGTGAAGTGAAAAATCCCTGAATATTCTAGACATAAAAGCTCTAGAATGATTAATATAAGCATCCTCCCCCCTTACAGACTCGCCCTCTTAATTTCACCATCACAAATTACTATTTAATTTTAGGTGCAAATGATGTTATCCAACCACGATAAATTTTATAGAAGACACTAGGGATAAGCTAATTATAGGAATCAACAAACAAGGGGACAGGGCTCTCAGATTGCGCTCCTAATTTGAATACCAAGATGACCCCAACTATCTTAAGCTAGACACTCTAGGTAGGAACTCCTCACAAGCCTTAGCATGTTGATGACGAGAAATAATCTTAAGCGCCATCAGCATTGAATTAGCGGCGCAAATCAAACTGAAGTGCAGACATAGAGCTTGACTACCATAAATAGAAAATAAGTACAGAAATTATTTTCAGGCCACTGCACAGGATCCAGCTTATTATTCCGTTAATTTTGCCAACCCCTGAAAGCCGTCCCTTAATAAACCTCAGACCCCCTCAACGCTTTAACTCAGCAACTCATAACTTCGCTAGATAGAAACTTAAATAACACCCTCGAATGACCATCAACTAAATAGTATTTAGAGACAGCTAACTGGCCGCCCTTAGCATATATCTCAATCTGGCAGGCTCAACTGAAAAGTTGGTTATTTTACTTTGCAAATACAACCTTAAACACCATCATCGTAACGAGATAAATTTTCCTGGAAAAATAGATCGTATCAATTTTGATTTAAGCAGCTTTCTCGTTCCGAACTTCAAAAAACAACTTGTATAACAATTGTACACCTTTAAAACCATCAAATGATTCATTTAAGAACCTTGTAATCGGACAATACATTCAAAAATGATAGATTTCTTACCTGAAGGACCAACTCGAAAATAGCAAAGTTTTAATTATCGACCTGTATATCAATTGGACTCACTAGGAAGTTGGAGTATTATTGCTCCCCACAATATCATTGCCAGTGGCCTCATCTTTTAGCAAACCAGGAAATAGCATAACCAACCTTTGCATGCCCCTGGTTCTGGTTAATTAAAGACAGCTTGGATCTCAAACTTTTTTTTCAAGAAGTAGTAGGATTCCTGATCGACAACAATGAAGCAAGTTAAAACAGGTCTGATAAATTACCCCAAAATGTATGATATGCTTTGACACAGGATTCACAATTATCCAGCCTGCGCGACCTTTCCGGGAAGGCAAACCCCTCTTTCAATTTGACAATCACTTCATTTATCGATGGTATGCAAATCAAATAATCGTGACACTCTTAATCAAAAGAGTTCTTTTGGCAGCTATATATAGTTATTACCTATTCTGAGATTGAAAATTATCCCTCTTGCTTGGCAAATGATCACCAAAGGTTTTCCCTGCCTCATGTGGGACTTATACGCTGTCCTGCTACCCATACTTTCTAGTTTTGCCCACTATTAATACCGACACCCTCAACAGGATTTGTATTTATGAAAGCCTGTATTGTTGAATAACAACTCCAAGAGATGATCAGGGTCTTTAAACCATACAGTGCCCAACCAAAGGAACACATTGAAATTACGTGAATTAAAATACTATTTTTCCGGCAACTCCAACCCCAATTCGCACCCCCGTAAAAAATAGATATTATTTCCTTCTTCTATCTGCTTTCGAAATCAATAAGTGGCGATTTATACAGACTTTGATGTTAAACAGAAAATATATACACTTACCTTCGAAAAAATTAGATGAATGACCATCCAGCAGCGGATTACTAGTAATCTAGTTAGCCCGCCAGAGAGAGCTCATGCGCCCAGACTTTGCACATATCTATGTCAATAGGACTGTGACCAGGCTTAACATCTATAAGGTAACCGGCTGTGGAGATGAGATTTTCTGCCCCTCCCAGAGCCAACAAAGAAGCTGACCGCCTGGACAACTGCGCGTACGATACTATCCGCACCTTGAAAATGGACTGCATTCGTAGATATTGACATATCCCATGCTACCGTTGATTCACCCAGCCTTCCTCCAGAGTAGATGGGGGCGGCAGCATAACAATCAACCTAAGCAAGTTGAACAATAAGACTCATGAAACACCTGTAATGCAAAAAATAATTTATAGTAGCCTCTTAATACATCTAGAAGTTAAGGCACCCAAACTAACCCTGCAGCTTCTGTTAAATTGTTTGGCATCAAAGCCGCGTAAAATCGATGGGCATTTATTCATTTCACAGGCTTTGGTTGAGCTCGCCCCCCATAACCATTCACTAATCGGTTCTAGCAGAGATATTCGAATTGCAAATCAAGCATTCAAGTACTTTTTTATCGTAGAAAGTTTTTAAATATGCGCTACAAACTCAGGTTGAAAAAGGCCATAAAGGCCTTTTTCAAAAGTCTGATAAAGCCCTAATCCTTTGAAGGCAGAACTTCTACCGGGCCAATATCCAGCGCCTCTACTTCTCCCTTGATCTTATCCAGGTCTCCAACAATGACCCAGGTAAATTGCTCGGGGGCCAGGAATTCCTGTGCCGAGGCTTCAACTTTATCGGTATCAAGCGCGGCCACCCGCTGTGGGTACTCAGCGATATACTCCTCCGGCAGCCCCTTTTCTACCTGCCAATTAATACTGGAAAGCAATTGCCCCTTGGTTTGGAAGCGTGCACTCTGCTTGAGTACCTCATCATTTCGGTAATCTTCGAGCTCCTTCTCCGTAATTGGACGATCACTGAGATAATCCCGATACTCTTTCACTAACTCCTGTATTGCTGGTGCGGTTTTATTCGTTTGCACTGGCGCGAACAAAATGTAGGGACGCTGGCCTTCTGTATCCATAGAAACAGCGCGAGCTCCATATGACCAGTGCTTATCTTCACGCAGATTCATATTTACTCGGGAAGTAAATTTCCCTGCGATAATATTGGCCATTGCATCGAAGGCCTCAGCACCTTGGGGTTGCCAGGGAGGCATAACCAAACCGGCCATGATAAAACTCTGCTGCGCTCCTGGGCGATCCAGCAAATACACTCGGGCTTTTTCGGGACGCTCAACTTTAGCCACTTCAATTTTTGGTAATTCAGTTTTAGGTGCCTTCCAACCACCCAGAGTTTCGTTCAGTAATGGCTCAATTTCTTTTTCCGTTACATCCCCCACAACCGTCAGAGTGGCGTTATCCGGTCTCACCCAGGTTTTCTGGAAGTTCACCAGATCTTCCCTGGTTATTGACTTTATCCCCTCGGGAGTACCGGAACCGGTCAACGGTGAACCGTAGGGATGATCTGGACCAAACAGCAACGGCGGCAGCTCACGCAGAGCCAAGCCCTGGGGCTGTGCCTTTTCCTGGGCTATGGCATCCAAGCGGTTGGATTTTACCCTTTCAAGATCCGACTCAGGGAAACGGGGCTCAGTCACCACTTTGGCAAACAACTTCAAAGAGGGCTCCAACTGGGTCTTGAGGGCGCTCATACTGATGGAGTTGTAATCCAGTCCGCTCCCCCCGCCAATACTCACCCCAAGCTCCTCAGAGCGCGCACTAAACTCCAGGCTGTCCAGGTCTCCAGCACCCTCATTTAACATTTGAGCAGTCACAGAGGCGAGACCAGGTTTATTCTGATCGGCAGAGGCCCCACTGCGGAACTGCAAGTTCATCAATACCACAGGCGTATCATGACGCTCCGCCAGAACCACCTTGAGGCCATTTTTCAATGTAAATTCGCGCTGCTTGGGCAACTCCAACTCTACATTCTTATCGACCTCTGGCAATTTGCTGCGGTCGGCACCCTCTGTGGCGGCGGTGTACTTTTTCTCGGGCTCGATGATCAAGGTATAGGAATCATCCTTTAGCCACTGCTTTGCCACATCCTGCACCTCAAGCGCGGAAACTTTGGCATAATCTTCCACACCTTTAAGCAGGGCCCCAGGATCCCCATAATAAAATTCAGAGCGGGCAAGAATATCGCTCTTGCCACCAAAGCCACCGGTTTTTTCCAGCCCCTTCACCAACCCGGCAAATTCTCCCTGCTTAACTCGGCGTAGCTCCTCTGCGCTCACCCCGTTTTTCGCAAATTCTCTCAATTCTTTATTCAAAAGTTTTTCAACTTTATCGAGGGACTGCCCAGGTTTCACATCGACAATAATCATCAACTGCCCAGCCAGCTGGCGCCCATAATAAAAAGCGCTCACACTCGTCGCTACTTGCTCATCCCGCACCAAGCGACGATAAAGTAGTGAATTTTTTCGGTTAGCCAACAAGGAGGTCATCAGTTCAAGTGCGTGCTCCTCATTACTACCTACCGCAGGAACATTCCAAACTTTGTAAATACGAGTTTGCGGCACCTGGTCTCGTACCACCTCCCGTTTTTTAACCTGGGTAGGCAGTTCCCAGTTTTTAATTCGCGGTTGTACTCCTGTGCTGGGTATATCGCCAAAATACTTGCGCGCCTTGTCCATAGCCTCATCAACACTGACATCGCCAGCAATTACCAAAGTGGCATTTGCCGGTTGGTAGTGATCTGCAAACCACTTTTTCACATCCTCCAGGCTGGCATTATCCAGGTCTTCCATTGATCCAATTGGCGTCCAGGAGTAAGGGTGATCTGCCGGAAAAGTACTCTTGGCAATAATGTCGAAAGCCTTTCCATAGGGAGCATTCTCCCCCTGGCGCTTCTCGTTTTTTACCACTCCACGCTGTTCATCCAAAACTTCCTGGGTGATAGCGCCCTTGAAGTGGCCCATTCGGTCAGACTCCATCCACAGAGCCATATCCAGGGCACCTTTAGGCACAGTAGCAAAGTAGTTGGTGCGATCATTATTAGTGGTGCCATTCATATCCGTAGCACCCGAGCGCTGGAAAGGCTCGAAGTATTCACCTGGATAGTTCTCACTGCCGTTGAACATCAGGTGCTCAAACAGATGTGCGAAGCCAGTTTTGCCCTGCGGTTCATCCTTGGAGCCCACTTTGTACCAGATATTGGTGGAGACAACCGGGGCTTTGCGATCCTCGTGCACTATCACCGTCAACCCATTGGGCAGAACTTCTTTGTGATAGGGGATATCCAGCTCCGGCGGCGGTACATAGGCCTCTTTATCGGTGGCTGCTGCCTTGCTGCTGGCAGCGGCTTCTTTATCCACAGATAACGCATGGGGTGTATCGTCGACAGACTTGCCGCAACCGGCAAGACCTGCAGTGGCAATAACGACACTGATAAGTACTGGACGCAAGTCCATATTGTCACTCCCTCTTAATAACCGCGGCTTCAGGATGGCAAGTTTAGGCCAGGATTCACTCCTGATATCTGCTAAACCCTCAGCACATTCAAACAGTGGATCTGGCATCTTACCCGGTTGCCAGATCGATCGGACAAATATCAGACAAAAAAATGGGCACCGAAGTGCCCAAAAAATACATCACAGAGAGAAATGATCAAAGCAATCGCCTGTGGCGATCAGGTCACCGACACTTCTCTTGCGTTAAACTGCTGTTATGCGGCTACAGTGCCGGATTTATTCTCGGTATCGCCAGTCACAGAATGGTGGCCAAAACGCTCTTCGGCTATACGGTCAGCAACATGTGCCGTAGTCTCACCAGTCTCATCCGCACGTACAAACACCTCTTTCATAGTGCTGCCAATTTCTTCAATGTGCGCACGCACCTCATCAGCGTTGTAGTCGCCTTTCTGCTGGTAGTACACATCGATTATTCCACCGGCATTAATTACATAGTCCGGGGCGTAGAGGATTCCCTTCTCACGCAATGCTTCTGCGTGACGCTCTTCAGCTAACTGGTTATTTGCCGCACCGGCCACCGCACCAACTTTTAGACGGGAAATAGTGTCATCATTGAGGATCGCACCCATGGCACAGGGAGCAAATAGATCCACATCGAGGTCAAAGATCTCATCAGCGGTTACAGCAATCGCGCCCAGCTCAGTCACTGCGCGATCAATGTTGTCCTGGAAGATATCGGTAACGAACAGCTCCGCACCGGCATCTTTCAGCAGCTTAGCGAGGCGGAAACCCACATTACCAACGCCCTGGATGGAAACTTTCAGGCCGGTAAGGTCAGTTTTACCCCAGCGATGTTCCACCGCAGCTTTAAGGCCCACAAATACACCGTAGGCTGTAGAAGGAGACGGATCACCACCGTATTCAGAGCCCGCAAACAGGCCGGATACATATTCGGTGGTCTCACCAATCACACTCATGTCAGCGACACTAGTGCCGGAGTCCTCAGCGGTGATATAGCGACCACCGAGGGTATTGATAAATTCGCCCATGGCGCGCAGCAACTCAGGAGTCTTTTCCTTGCGCGGATCACCGATGATCACAGATTTCCCGCCGCCGAGCTTTAACCCCGCCATTGCAGACTTATAAGTCATGCCTCGGGAGAGGCGCAATACATCATTCAGTGCCTCACCATCATCGGCGTATGGCCACATGCGACAGCCACCCAGTGAGGGACCTAAATTCGTATTGTGTACCGCGATAATTGCCTTGAGTCCGCTCTTAGCATCTTGGTAAAACGCCACTTGTTCGTGTTTATCGTAGGCGGAATGGGAAAAAATACTCATTAACTGTTCCTCTCCGGAAGGCCGGTTCTACAGCTGGGGAACAACCACAGCCCTTATCTGTTTTTATTCAGGGGTAAGATTATATCCACCTTCGACAGATAAAGTTTGCATATTTTGCACATAACCACAAAGCAATAGCTAAATTGTCACATAAAGCATATTTTTTTAGGATAAACGACCTTGCGAAAATATAGTCGCCTAAGCGGTCAGCAATCCTGACCTCCCCTTCAACCCACCGCGCGGCCCCATTAGCACAGGGATACTTTCTTCCACTACCGGACTCCGTTACATCGTGTCAGCATGGTCTGGTAGAATCCGCGCCCAAATCGACCCGAGAGATAAACTCGATGCTGAATGCCGACGCTCTGAAACAACTTTCACAACTGAAAACAGATATTCGCTCCAGTAAGGACTTTGCCGAAGGCCGGGTACGCGGCAGCAATGGCAAATTTGGCTTCGTGGAGCTGGAGGATGGACGGGAGGCCTTTCTGCCACCCAACGAAATGGAACGTGTTTTCCCAGGTGACCGGGTTCGCGTCTGCATTACAAAGGAGAGCAAAGGCAAACTGACAGCCGAATTAGATGCCCTACTCGACAGCCAGCTGGATTACCTGGTTGGCCAATATGTACAGCGAGGTCAAGGGCACTTTATCCAGCCCACTCAGAATGGCCTGTCTCGATGGATTTTCCTGCCTCCTAAAGCAAGGGGCAAGGCACAGCCAGGCGAATTTATCGCCTGCAAAGTCAATCGTCATCCCTTTAAGGACGGGCGCGCCCAGGCAAAAGTTGAGACTGTTATCGGTAAACCAGAAATGCCTGGCATTGAGCATGCCTATGTAGTGGCCCAATACAAGCTACCTGAGCAGTTTGGTCCGGCAGCGGAGAAACAGGCTAAAACCATTTCTGAACAGATTGTCACCAATACCTCTGAGCGCACCGACTTATCCGAATTGGGCTTTGTCACTATTGATGCGGAAACCACCCGCGATATGGACGATGCCCTCGCCGTTACACCTAGCGAAAACGGCTGGACCCTGCATATCGCCGTTGCCGACCCCTCAAGTGCTATCACCGAGGGCAGCCCATTGGATCTCGAGGCGTTTAAGCGCGCCCACAGCCAGTATCTCCCTGGCGAAACTCTGCCTATGCTGCCGCGCAGCCTATGTGAGGACCTTTTTTCCCTGATACCTAATGAGTTGCGCCCTGTACTGGTAGTACACATCGATATCGACAGCGACGGTAAAATTATTTCAAGCCGCTATGAATTTGCCGCAATTCGCTCCCAATATAAATTGAGCTACAACCAGGTAAGCCAACTCATAGAGGGAGATGAGTCCGCGGTACCGGAAGAGCAAAAAGAAAGCTTGCGCAACCTTGCCGCTCTGTATGAGGCCCGCGCCAAATATCGCGCAGGGCACTCCCTGGCAATGGAAGAGCGCCCTGACTATGAAATTCACCTCAACAAAGAGCGCAAAATCGAGCGTATTGAGAAGCAGGAGCGTAATATTGCCCAGCGCATGGTTGAGGAAGCTATGCTCGCCACCAATATCTGCATCGGAGCAAAACTGGCAGAATTACAACAGGGCTGCTTCTCAGTACACCTGGGTTTTCGCGAAGAACGGATGGGCGAAGTAAGAAGCCTTCTAAAGGAATTACTCCCAGAACATGCGGAAAACGATCTCAGCCAATTGCAGCACTATTTAGCGCTGGTTAAACACCTGGAGAGCCATGAAGATGCGCAAATGCGCAACCTTCTCGCAGTGCTGAAGCGCATGCTGCGTCCCGGCCAGCTCAACAACAACTCCGGTGCGCACCTGGGTCTGGGACTTGAGGCCTACGCCACCGTAACCTCACCCATTCGCAAGTACAACGACCTGTATAACCACCGCGTACTGCGCGCAGCATCTGAGAATAGTCCTGCGAAAACACTGAGCGACACAGAAATCGAGAGCCTGCAAGATAGCCTGCTCCGTGGACGCCAAGCCAATCGAGCCCTCGAACAATGGCTTTACACTCAGTTTATGCAGGATAAAGTAGGTCAGGATTTTACTGGCAAGATTGTCCTGGTTAATGGAGCTGGGCTGGGCGTACGCTTGGACCAATACGGCATTGATGGATTTGTCCGCTTGAACGGCGATAAAAAGAATCTACCCACATTTGACGGCAAACACTTAACACTCACCCACAATGAGCAAAGTTTTCAGTTAGAGCAGACCGTCAATGTCAAAGTTACTGCGGTGGACATAGATAAACGCCGCATTGCACTCGAGCTTTTGTCAGAGAGCTCGGTAACTGAAGAGGCCCCACAAAAGTAACGACGAGCAACATCCAAAGAGCCCGGCAAATGCCGGGCTCTTTCCTGTTACCTCTTGGTCGACCCCATAAACAGGTTTTACAGGAAACGACAATTAATCCCATAAGAATGATTTGAGGCCACCAATGAGCAATATTGCTGAGCTGAACCCTACCCCTCTCTGGAAACACTTCGCCAAACTTTGTGAAATCCCCCGCCCTTCCAAGCATGAAGATAGAGTTGTTGAGCACATTGTCGATTTCGCCAAAGCCCGCGGCCTGGATGTGCAGCTGGATGAGATTGGCAATGTTATTATCAAAAAGCCGGCAACACCGGGCATGGAAAATCATCAAACTCTGGCGCTGCAAAGCCATGTCGACATGGTGCCGCAAAAAAATGCGGATACTGAACACGATTTCCTCACCGACCCTATCAAACCGCATGTTGATGGTGAGTGGATTACCGCCGAAGGCACTACCCTAGGAGCCGACAATGGCATCGGCGTCGCCGCCATTCTTGCCTTGATGGAGTCTACAGATATCCCCCACCCCGCCCTGGAAGCTCTGCTCACCATCGATGAAGAAGCGGGCATGACCGGTGCTAAGAACCTGCAGCCAGGCTACTTCGAAGCCGATCTGCTGTTAAACCTCGACACTGAAGACGAAGGTGAGCTCTACATTGGCTGTGCCGGTGGTATCGATGTCAATGCAGCTCTGCCCTACAAGGCAATACCTGTAGCAGCTGGCAGTCAGGCATATAAACTGTCTGTACGCGGCCTGCGCGGAGGCCACTCAGGGCTGGATATTGATAAGGGACGTGGCAATGCCAATAAGATTGCCAACCGCATTATCGATGCCGCCCTACGTGAAATTCCTACTTTGAGAATCGCTACATTAGATGGGGGAAGCTTGCGCAATGCCATTCCCCGAGAGTCATTTAGTACCCTCGTAGTTCCTGCTGACAACCAGGAGCAACTACAAACAGTTGTCCATACTGAAAGCGCACAAATTGCGCGGGAGCTGGATAACGAAGCGGCACTGGAAGTTAGCCTGGAGAGCACCGATACACCACTCAATACAATGGATATCACGAGTCAACAAAAGCTGATTCGCGCTATTCGCTGCTGCCCCAATGGCGTGGAGCGCATGAGTACCGCACTGGAAGGTATTGCTGACACTTCCAACAATTTGGCCCGCGTGGTCACTATAGAAAAAGACGGCCAACACCGGGTTCAAATACAGTGCCTGGTACGCAGCCTTTCTGATAGTGCTAGGGATCAGCACAGCCTGGATGTAGCCGCTACTTTTGAATTGGCCGGTGCAGAAACCAAACTGGATAATTCATACCCCGGCTGGACGCCAAACCCCAACTCACCACTACTCGCGATGATGAAGGGTGTTTACAAAGAAATGACCGGAGAAGAGCCTGAAGTGAAAGTGATCCACGCCGGCCTGGAGTGTGGCCTTCTAGCCAAACCTTACCCCAATTGGGATATGGTCTCATTCGGCCCCACCATTCGCCGCGCCCACTCGCCAGAAGAGAGAGTACACATCCAAAGTGTCGCCAACTTTTGGGATTACTTTATTAAAGTTGTTCAGGCAATCCCAACTAAAAACTAAACTCCCTTTCGTGCCTATTAATTATAAATAGAATGATCCCGTTACCATCCATCGGAGTGAGCCCGGTGGATGGGCTGCTCACCCACTCCCTCTTACGACACTATCTATAGTCCTTGCGAAGCAATCACATTTTTCAGGTGCTAATAGAAAAAAATCGATTAAAAAGATTAAGGGCTAAGCTGGGAGCTAGATAGATACTTTTTAGATTAAATTTCAATCAAAATAAGAATATGGAACTTTACATCCAACCTTCTAGTCAATACATTCACTTCAACTATGACATGGAAGAGGCAATAAAAAATTTAAGTTTGTCTGCAATCCCTAAAGCGTCACAAACTACATTCATAGGTGTGGGCACTAAATTATTAAAGGATACCGGCCACCATAGCGCTTCAGTCACAGATAAAAAGCTTTAAACCGGAATATTAATTTTTCAAGGAAGTTATATAATTTATGAAAAATCTAATTTTAATATTGTGCATTTTTTCTCTAACAGCTTGCGGAACCGTTACCACCTTATCAAGCACAGATCTCGAAATTGCAAGAAACTTAAAAAAGCAGAAAACTAATTGTGAATCCATCCCTAGAGTTTATAGCGGTCTGTCGTACAACATGTGCAAAATGCATTCAAATAGCGAATCTTTGAATTTTGCACCGCTTCTTGGGGCCTATCTTGTTGACAGTGTTCTCTCCGCAGCCACTGACACAGCTGTCCTTCCCTTCACAATCTATGAGCAGCATAAGAGTGGAAACATATTAGTTCAAAGTAGCCAACATTAACTTGTCCGATACTAGCTACTTTCCAATTCAATCGGCCGGCGCTTAAGGGGTCGGCTGGTTTGACTCGCTGGACTATTGAAGATAATATCCACAGTATTGTCAATCTTCTTTATTGCAACCCTCACGTCTGTTTGATCAAGTAGATAGGATGCACACATCCTTAACTTTGTTGAGGGTATTAGCGCAGGCAGCTTTTCCTGTAAGCGATTCCATGATTCATCATAAGCACCCACATCATCGCAATCCACTCCAGGCTGATTAATAAGGAATTCTGCGGCATGCTATGAATATCAGCCAATTCCTTTTTAATTCATACCAAAATCATTAGCTGCCTCTTCAAAGCCCCGCATGAGTAGCTATTCTTTGCCCGGTCCATGATCCAAGGCATTGTTTATCAGATAGGTGCAAACAGGAATTTTTTATGCCCCTATGCCGAGATCCGCACTCCGAATCGAAAATCAATCGCTTCAACTTTATGCAGAGACTCAAGTAGAGAGTTCAGTGAAGTGTAGAGCACTAACCATCATACAAATACCAGGAAAATTCAGAACCTCAAGATATTCCCCAAAAACTCTATATATTATTGCTTTTAGATTGCTTAGATATCCACCATTTAGCAACATCCTCCCGACGACAAATCCAAACAGCTTCAAAGGTAATGATATAATCTAAAAATCGAGCAATAGCCATAGCCCTGGCCGGGTGCCCACTAATACGACCATGTAAACCAATACTCATCAGTTTGGGGCTTTTCTTTCCCTCCTTCCAAAGACAGTCAAAAGCGTCCTTCAACAATAAAAAGAAATCCTGCCCCGATGAAAAACCATTAGGCATTAGATATCTCATATCGTTGTTCACT
Source organism: Microbulbifer sp. MLAF003 (assembly GCF_030012965.1). Taxonomy (NCBI): domain Bacteria; kingdom Pseudomonadati; phylum Pseudomonadota; class Gammaproteobacteria; order Cellvibrionales; family Microbulbiferaceae; genus Microbulbifer; species Microbulbifer sp. MLAF003. The sequence continues at coordinate 1,577,970 of NZ_CP120232.1, read as the reverse complement.
AAGGTGTATGGTACTATCAATTTCTCAGATACACTGGACTGCCAATAAGGCAGGTCGTCACAATAAGAATCAGAAATATAAATAAGATCACTCTCATCATTTAGTAATTTCCTGGTATTAAGGCTCGTCCGACCCGTATACCAACCTCTAGGTGGACATCCTGTTATGTGCTTAATTATTTCAATAGTGCGCCTAATACCCTGCCGCTCATCTTCAACTGGCACTGTCTTATAATCCAACCAGCGATAGCCATGACCCGCAACTTCATGCCCCCCTGCAGAGAGGGCCTCCCCAATTTTTGGATTTAATTCCAGCGCCAACCCCGTAGCAAACGCAGTTAACTTTAACCGTCTCTCCTCAAATAGGTTTAGCAAACGCCAAACTCCAGCCCGAGCACCATACTCATACATACTTTCAACACTAAAATCCCTCTCACCTACCCGGGGAGGCCTACCAGAAATTTCATGTAAATAAGACTCAGATTGTTCATCACCATTAACCAGTGTAGATTCGGACCCCTCTTCAACATTAAGAACAAATTGCACGGCAACTTGAGCCTCATCAGGCCACTGAGGATGCGGAGGTTTACCGGCATAACCAATCAAATCTCGCTTTTGCATTAGCCTAACTCAAAAGTTGTAACGCCAAACACGCGATTATGCATAATTTTCGGTTTGGGCCCTAGATACATTCTGGCACAACCAAAAACTTCCTCCATACCGTATGCTCGGGCCAATGCCATTGCTGCAGGATTATTTTCTGGAACGTCCAAGAATACTTCCTCACCTGCCGCATGTACCAATAACTGATCACAAAGGGACTTCGCTACCTGTCGATCATTTGCAAATAGAGGTCCAATTTTGAATCCTTTTCTACACCGACGCATTACTCCATACCCTTCAAGGCGACTGTCCTTTAAGTACCCCAAAGACAGCGCCTCAGGTTGAGCTATCCACCCCTGTAGAAACTTACCCCTGCAGGCAGGAAAACAAGCGCGATCATATTGGTTTAGATGATCAAAAGGCACTTGGCATAGAGGAACAACATTCCCTTCAAGGGTTTTTACCCTGCTTGAGGGCCGGCAAACAAAACGCAGGTTACGATGCGAGAAAGAAAATCCGCCCTTGGCATAGTAGCTTTGCATGTCAAAAACGCCATCTAATCCAACAGTAGACCCAGGACAGAGCCGCGCCAACATTTTATCTCTACGTATATGCCATAAGTAGTTTCCGTAGCCACGATGTCTAAATTCTGGCCGCACAATAAAAAAACCCATAAATCCATACCTCCCATCGTAGGAAGTAATCGCTCCACCTCCTATCAGCTCCTTATCTTTTAATGCTGCAACGAATGCTTCAGGGTCGGTATTCCAAAATATTTCCGCATCATTTAACCCAGGATTCCAGCCTTCCTCTGCCGCCCAATCCACCAATAAATCCACTTCCCCTCTTGTCATTGGGCGAATAGTAAGCTCTTGAGACATTATTTCCTCCTTTTTCGCCACATGTTAAACATCCTACATTCAACATCACATCAAATCTGCAAGAGAGCCTTTATTAAACTGAATTTTCCCCATATTTAAAAAGTGGATTACTGAAAGCATTGCTCCATATGAAATACTTAACAGAGATAAAATTGAAAACACATGCATAGGAATTACACACCAAGCTTGCTTACAAAAGAAAGCAATTATTACGTAGCTTTCCAATATGTACATCCCAAGAAATACTCCCAGCACTATCAGACCAACATCCAGCTCCAGAGTGGATACCTGAACGATAGAAAATATAATAACGGTAAAGAATAGAAAATTACCAGCAAGGCGAAATCCCCAGGCAACTTTTATTCTAGGTAGTGCTACAGCCTTCTCAATATTCCTTCGCGAATGAGTCAATCTCTCTGATGCACTTTTCGAATTGATTTTACTTACCACTAAATCCGCTTGTGGTGTTTGATATATACCACCACTCACAACACCCCTCTCAAATACATCCCATCTACTAGTCAAGCAAAATCGCACCAATAAGAGACTTTTTATTATTAAACTGTTAAAAGGGCATATTCCGCCGCTTGAACAGACAATTTTATCATCATTTTCAAAAGCCGCTTCCCCTATATTGACTAGATGCTATTTTGAGGTGAAGTGAGAGATATTTCTAACATCATGAATTGTAGGTCTTATTTTGGTGCAAGAAATTTGAAAGGACTCGCCGGCTTAAATTCAGAAACAACCTCTCCCCCAAGATTCTCAGGAACATCCAGTTTCATACTCATTACTTGAGCACCGAGACTAAGGTTTAACTTATCAAGATCCACCCAAATGACTGAGGGATTGATAACCGATTCAAAATAGTAGCGTTTGGCAGACTGGTCTATCACTGAACGCCACAGTGTCGAGGCGATATTAGGCTTCTCTGGATTACTCATCCCCAGAGGAACGCTAACAGCGCGTATTTGTGAGAACACGGAAGCTAATGCATCCCTACGCGCATTGTATTTCGGGGATGACTCCAAGGCATAGCTAGCTCGCACAAACCTGTCAGCTGCACTAATAGTACCAGGCAGAAAATTCTGGCCACCAATAAGGTCCCAATAGGTATTGATAGCTAGTTGTTGTCCATAAATTGGCGAGTTTGTCATTACCGTGTATTGTTTCCCATGATGAACCTGCAACTCCCCTTTTATATATTCAAATATTGCAGAATCACCAGATGGATCAGAAAGAGCAATATGTGCGGTAGCCGGCCTGCCATTGGGCAGATCTGTACCAACCACGGTGAAAGGCTCTCGCTTCATCGCATTTACCGCTTCACTAACTGTACGAAAGTTATCCAGAAAATACTGTAACCAGGCCCCAACCGAAATTGTTGGCTTACCCCGTGCTTCCGGATTACCGTAATCCGCTTCAGCCAGATATAGAAGATTTCCCACTAAACCAGCTTCATTGATCCCATCTGAAGTCGCAGACTCATAGATACTGATCACAACAGAACCATAATTGGATGTCCACTCAATAGAGCCTCTACCAACCCCTCCGTTGCGTTGCATCCCCTTTGGAAATGCCCAGAAATCCATAGCAGCTTTAATATCACTCCAGTCCATGCTTCTTCCGGTGATATAGTTCCCTGTACCAGTTCCATATAATATCCGCGTGCAAGCTTGTGAAGATGCAGCAACCAGTAAGAGGGAAAAAAGAGGATTGGAGCAATCCAGTAAAACAAGGGCTTGACTTCATTTAAACTATGCAATCTCACAGATATTCTCCGCTTGCTTTAGGTGTTCAATAATCCACCCTTCATCTGAAAAGCTCACTTTACCTAACAGACTCAAACATAATAAAAGTGAAAATATATGTAGAATAGTTTTAGCGCATCAGAGGTATTCAGTATGTAGAAATTGAGGTGTATAACCTCAAATCTAACGAAAACTCTGTTTAACCTCCTATTTCTGGCGTGCTTTCCAACCAACCGGATTCACGCCCCTTTCTTTTTAAGTAAAATTCCCCGTTACTGAAAATGATTACACTATGTAGGAAAGAAAACTCACGCCGATCCAAATGTAAAATGTAATAGGGGGAGAGTATGAACTCCATTGGTAGACTGGTAATTTTGGTCAGGGAGTACGAAGAGGCAATCAGGTTTTATAGAGATAAGCTGGGCTTTGAAGTATTTGTCGACTCAGAAGCGCCTCCCCTTCGGTTCGTCCATGTCCGCTTACCAAAACAGAAAGATGTAGGAATCTGGCTACTTCAAGCTTCCTCAGAAAATCAGGAGAAGAGCGTCGGAAAACAAACTGCCGGGCAACCATGCGCCGTCATTTATACGGATAACTTTCAGAGTGAATATGAACGCCTAGTGGATAACGGTGTTCAGTTTACTAAGCCCCACAGATCTGAAGCTGGTGCAGAATTTGCACACTTTGAAGATTTATATGGCAATGAGTTTGTCCTAGTTGAACTGAAAACCGAGCTTGCTGAGTAAATTTTATGGGCCTTTGTCGATTCCCTCACTTGGGCCCAATTTGTGAAGCGGTTGCCCTCATGCCTAACAGACTTTCAGATTTCTTAGAACCTTCTGGATTACCCGATACTTTCCTGAAAGTTTCCTGTTTACTTCTCCTGCCCTATCACATATAAATCGGACAAGACTCATTCATTGGGTACCAAGTTCCTGCCACCTTAATCACGATCACTGGGTGAGCCCGGTTATAGAACAAATTTTCGGCACTGGAATGTGCCATTGCTGACTTTCTGCCAGCATACGCCTAAAGATAAGGAAGTTCGTTTCTCAAAGCAGCACCGAACAACAAAAGTTTAGTTGGCTATTGGCCTTCGATCAATTTGGAGTGCTCGCGCTACCGTTACCGATCATTTGGAAGCATCATGAATAGAAGCCTGATTTTGCTGGTTCCCGGCTTAACGAGGGTCACCAGCACTGCTCAGCTGTCCGAATTCACCGAAGGACTTATCGCAGCAAGCGAGCGCATGCCGCTCACTCCCATTGCAGATCCCTCTATTCCCCCTGGAGTCCACCGTTTACGAGTAGCTTCGAGCGGACAGCCCCAGGAGCTGGATCTTGTGGAGGCATACTGGAACGACTTGGTTCCCAGTATTACTCAGCAAACATTGAAAACTCGGCTTGCCAGAGGATTCTCATTGATCTGGTTCTGGCTTGCCAATCTTCACATCTGGAAAGGGGTACTTAGACGTAAATACTTAACTTTTGGCCTGACGCTATCGGCTCTTGCTTTTATTGTCTGGTACCTAGGTACCATTATTTTATTTGTTGAGGCCATAGAGCCAGCCACAGACAACCCTTTCTTCTTCCTGGTGGAAAAGTTGAAGCGCTCCGTGGAGTACATTGGTGGCTGGCGAATATGGGCTGTAGCCACGGCAATAGTGGCATTAATGCCGGTCTCCCTATTAGTAGACATCTCTGATTTTTGTAAGCGCTACCTCACCAATGAACCTGCGGCCAGGGGCAAACCTGCGGTACGTTTTGAAATAATCCGACGAGTACGTGAACAATTGGAAAGCAGCCTTGCACAAGAAAAATACCAGTCGGTGACCATTGTCGGACACAGCTTCGGTAGTGTTGTCACTGTTGACCTGTTTGCTGACCTTCCCCCCATTGGAGTCCCTGTTCGCATACTCACAATGGGCTCCCTAATTGAGGTATTAGGTAAGCAAGCACCCTGGCTGCAGAATGAAGTACTTGAACTGTCCCAGCGCAAAGACTTAATTGAGTGGATTGATATCAAGTCTCACTCAGATTGGTTTGCCAGCGGATCGGCAGTACCAGATGCCCATCATTGCTATGAGCGTATTATTGGCTCATATGGCACTTTCCCAGACAAGCTGGCTGCCAGGGTACACTCTCGTTACTTTGACAATCAGGAGGCCGTGAGGCTACTGCTATCTTATTACGAGCGACAAAATAGTATCGTTAGCCCTAGCGAAAAAATAGCCATAGAGCCAGCCTGAACCAATAACAAAGCGCACTGCTCGTGCCGGTAAGAAATTTCCAGAACACAACAGTCACCAACAATACACTTACAGCAAGGAGAGTAAAGATGTCAGCCAACCAGCCAATGAAAAGAGCATCGACTCTGTGCTTATTTCTGGCGATTCTTGTCAGTAGCTGTACCCAGCTTGCTCCCAGGTATGATGCGGAGCTTTATTCAGGCCTAACCGAAGTCAATGCTGAATTGATGCAATTCTTTTCCTCGGTTTCCCATGGCACCAACAAAGGCTCCTATAGCGAGAGAAGCCAAAACTATCACTCCTTAATTGGTAAAATTGATGCGCTGGCCATGCAATCAAATACCCGACCTGTCCCCGGCAAGGTTACTTTGAGAAAAATCAACAATTACCTTGACTCTACAGATAGCAATATTAGTTTTGAATCTGCACCACCAAGTGTTGCTTCCCTTGAAAAAATTTCCAGCAGTCTAAATCGAATGCGAAAGGAAGATGAAGATAAGGGACTGCGTGCTACTGCTGTTGCTCTCTTCAAAAATGAAGTTGTAATCTCCATGGACCAGGCCCTGACCTATGAATCTTTTCTAAACCGCTGAGGAATTAGACATGTCACTTGACGTTAACCAGCTGATTTCCAATATCAAAGATGCAGCTTCCACAGTTATCAATCACGATATCACCGAGATTCGCGGTTTTTCAGAACGCCAACTGGCTGCGCTGGCGCTGCAAGCAAAGCTCATCGCCAACGCAATTTTGGCCGAGGAAATTGATGATGACCTCAGAGACTACTTTCTAGACTCTCTGGAAGATATGGCCCTAAACTTTGCCAAAACTTTACGTGGACTTCTCGCAGTCACTATTGAAAAGGTTTGGAATGCGGTTGTCGGTATTATTTGGTCAGCAATAGAGGCCTGCACTGGAATTTCATTGAAAATTGCCTCTTGACCCTAAATGAATTTTTCCATCTCACGCCCCGAAATTTTATCGTAAAGCTCCGGGGCTTCCAATTCATCAATGTACAACCCATTTTCTCATGTTTTGTGCCCTATCAGAGCCTATCCCTAATTTTGACTCCCTAAGAACGGAATATTTATTGAGCCTCTAATCAGAATACTAAGCTCGCTTCCCCTTAACCCGTTTGATGAAGACAACCTGGGTGGTGTAGTTTCAGGCGTTGCCTGGGGGGGGGCGCTCCGTGCACAATATCACCATCAGTTATCCTGGATTTCTAAGTAACTTTCCATAAGCATCCAGGCAGCTCCCAATGAGCGCTGCTTGGATGCTTAAATTGGCTCACCTAAACAGTTGCCCTTTCGCAAAATAAAGCTGAATAAGCTTGTAGTTTTTTCTTACCGTGTTTTTTCGGTAAAATTTGGCATCGCTCAAACCATAAAGAGATATAGCGCGATATAACAAATAATAACACTGGGCAACGCCCACAGAGGATACACTCTATGAAGGCCCTTCTCACGGCAATACTGGCTATAACACTTTGCGCCCACTCTAAGGCTGCCGATAATCTGGTACTGGTAACTATTGATGGCTTGCGCTGGCAGGAAGTTTTTTCCGGTTACGACCAGGAAATATTGAATCACGAAAAGTTTACGGAGAATAAAGATCAATTGATCAAGCAATTTGGAGGCGAATCAGCAAAGGTAAAGCGAGAAAAACTTTTTCCTTTTATCTGGAATAAAATAGAAAAAGGCGGATTTCTGGCCGGTAACCGTGACAAGGAATCTTTTGCCAATATCACTAACGGCTGGTGGTTTTCCTACCCTGGCTACAATGAAATCCTCACCGGGCGCGCCGATCCAAAAATTAACAGCAATGATCCACTACCCAATGACAATATCACTTTCCTGGAATGGTTAAATAACAAACCAGAGTTTGAAAAAAGTGTAGCTGTTTTTGGTAGCTGGGGCGTATTCTCAGCTATTATCAACCGGGATCGAAGCGGTGTTTTTGTCAATGCAGGATTGGAACCCGCCAACTGGCCTGGAATATCCCAGCGTGCTCAATTTCTGAATGAACTGCAAGGCCAGCTGCCAGTTTTCTGGCAGGATGTACGCCCGGACGCCTTCACCTATGGGCTCGCCAAAGAATATTTAATCCATAATAAGCCAAAGATGCTCTATATAGCCCTGGGTGAGACCGATGATTTCGCCCACGATGAACAGTACCACCAATACCTCGATTCCGCCCATCGCAGTGATGTAATTCTCGCAGACCTATGGAGTACCCTGCAATCTATCGAAGGCTACCGAAACAATACTAATTTGATAATAACCGTGGACCATGGCCGCGGTAACATTGCCGAAGCCTGGCCACACCACGCCAGCGGCCCGGCACTGACTCAATATTTTGGCAAGGAAGACCACCCACACAAAAATGGCATGCCCGGATCAGATGAAATCTGGATTGCAGCACTGGGCCCGGATATCAAAGCACATGGTGAAGTATCAGGGGGCCCCACTCTGTACCAGAATCAGATTGCCGCCACAGCCTTACAGTTGCTGGGTTTCACTCCCACAGATTTTTCCAGGGACGCCGGTCCAGCCATAGATAACTTAGTGAAGAAATAGCCTTTTCTGCTTCGGGGCCACTATGGCTGGCCCCAGTCAGTTCAGCAATAGAACTTGGTGCAATCGTCTCCAATCTGGCATTTGGAAACAGCTCACTAGCTGCCCCGCCCCAGTTTCCGCATAATTGTCGGCCGCACTCGTAACTAAATACAAATGGCCTGATGTATGTGGTTTAAAAACCTTCGTGTCTATCGCTTAACCAAAGAATTCAGCCTGGATGCTGAAAAATTCAACGAACTGCTGGAGCCACAGGCATTTATACCCTGTGGCAGCCAGGACTCCTCTCGCTATGGCTGGGTCCCCCCTTGGACGCCACGGTAACCAGTTGGTCCACTCCACCAATGGCTACTTAATGGTCTGTGCCAAAAAACAGGAAAAGGTTCTGCCCGCGGCAGTCGTCAATGAAAAAGTCGAAGAGCTAGCCCAAGCTATCTCCGCAAAAGAGGCCCGCCAGGTTGGTCGCAAAGAGCGACAAAACCTGAAGGATGAAGTGTTGCTTGAAATGCGGCCTAAAGCCTTTGCTCGCTCGCGCCTACACTACGCCTATATCGCGCCCCACGATGGTTTGGTCGTAGTAGATGCCTCCTCAGCATCTGCCGCAGAGGAATTGCTGGAAAACCTCCGCGAAGCGATCAGCAGCCTTGCGGTAATCCCCCTTTCCGCCAAAAATTTGCCACAGCAAACCATGACCCACTGGCTCACCGCACCTGAAGCGCCAATACAGTTTGATTTTGGCCATGAATGTGAGCTTCGAGATCCTAAAGACAGCGGTAGTGTGATCCGCTGCAAAAACCAAGACCTTTGCGCGGAGGAGATACACAACCACCTGGTGGCGGGGCTTCAAGTCCACAAGCTGGGACTGGTCTGGCGTGGAGGAGTTGAATTCCTGGTTGACGACCAGCTCTCCCTGAAACGCGTCAAGTTCAACGATGAATTACTGGAAAAAGCCGATAGCGCCGATGCAGATAATGCAGCTCTGCGCTTTGACGCCGATTTTGCCGTAATGACCCTTGAAATCTCAGCTCTGCTCAAGGACTTGCTTGCCGCTTTTGGCGGAGTAAATATGGAGGCTGCCAGCGTGGAGGAAATAGTAGCCAAAGCCTCACGTGGAGAAGTCGATGAGCGGGTACGAGAAGTGGAAGAAGTAGCGTTCTGAGTACTTACCCGGTGCCATTCGCACCGGGAGGCCCACCGGGTGAAGCCCACTCCTACCCTCAGAATATAAGTGGGCTCTTCCCCTCACTCTCTATCAGATCATATCTCTACAACAGGGCGACCTGGCTCACTCCAGAGTACGTGGTATTTCCTCTGCTCAGGCTGGTCCACACGGGAGAAAGTATGCGCGCCGAAGAAGTCCCTCTGCCCTTGTAGCAAATTAGCTGGCAGGGACTCTGTGCGGAACGCATCGTAGTAACTCAAAGCCGAAGACAGTGCCGGTACCGGAATACCATTCAACGTGGCACTGGCAACCGCCTGACGCCAATTGCTTTGGTGTTCGGCAATCTGCTGAGTAAAGAAGTCATCCAATAACAAATTGGACAGCTTGGCATCGCGCTCATAAGCATCGCTGATAGACTGAAGAAATACTGCACGGATAATACAGCCAGCCCGCCAAATACGCGCAATCTCAGAAAAATTCAGCTGCCAGCCCTGCTCTCGCGCAGCCAGCTTCATCAGGTCAAAGCCTTGGGCGTATACACAAATTTTCGCGCAGTACAGGGCATCGTGCAGCTCCTGGATTACCTCATCACGCTGCTCCACCGCTACCGGGGATACTGACGGCCCCTTTAGTTTCTGAGCAGCACGAGAGCGCAGGGTCTTACGCGTAGACAGGGAACGAGCATAAACTGCTTCGGCAATACTCGGTGCCGGACATCCCACCTCCAAACTGCTGATTGCCGTCCACAGCCCTGTTCCCTTCTGGCCGGCTCGATCCAGAATCACATCAACCAGCGGCTGCTCGGTGACAGAATCCAGGGTGGATAGAACTTCCGCACTGATATTGATCAGGTAGCTGTTCAGTGGGCCGCGATTCCATTCTCGAAACACTTCAGCAATCTCGGCTGGTGACATCTCCAGGGCACTGCGCATCACATGGTAGGCCTCACAGATCATCTGCATATCAGCGTATTCGATACCATTGTGCACCATCTTTACATAGTGACCGGAACCAATGGGACCAATATAGGCCGCACAGGGCTCTCCCTCACGCACAGGATTGCCTGGCTCAAAGCGCTCGATAGGTTGGCCACTGGCCTTATCGACCTTGGCTGCAATGGAGTGCCAAACCGGCTCTATACGGCTCCAGGCATAACGGTCACCACTAGGCATCAAAGAGGGGCCAAAACGGGCACCAACCTCGCCTCCGGATACTGCCGTGGTAAAAAAGATCAGCTTACCTTCATATCGCTTGGCGCGCTCAACGGAGTCAGTCCACAAGCTGTTACCGGTATCCACCACGATATCGTCTGCTTTAAGCCCTGCATCCAGTAGCTTGCAGCAAACATCATCTACTGGTGCACCCGCTGGCACAGACAGAATAATCAGGTGCGGCGCCTTTACTTTTGCCAACAGCTCGGTGTACGAATTGCAGGTCTCCACCCGTGCAGGCTGATCACCGCGCTCTTTCTTGTCCTGCTCCAGCAGTGCGTTGAGCCGATTGTGATCCAGGTCGAAAGCACAAACCTTGTAGCCATTGTCGGCCAGGTTCAGGATCAGGTTCTTACCCATCACACCGGCGCCGATAAAGCCAATATCGCACTGTGAGTCAGACATCAAGTTCTCCGTACTAAGATAGGGGTCTTTCAGGGGCGCGGAGTATAGCAATATGCATACGAGGCCGGGAGAGCAAAAATCCAACAACATCACCCATGCGTACAAAAAATAACCAACAAAATATTGCTCACTGACAAAAACTCAGCATGGAGTGGGTACTTTACTAGGGGCTTAGGTTGGACCAGCCCGGTATATCTTTTAGCGCCAGGGCCCTGATCACAGGCAAGTACAATAGCCTTCTTCCCTGTCCACATTCTCCAGGAACAGTCATTCTGTTAACCATTACAAATGGCTGATATAACCTTAGAAATCAGATCCAGAAGACAGCTTTCACATAGCGGCAGGAAGTAGATTCCATTTATAAGAGAGATGACAACCAGAAGATCTGGCTATGCCAGTTTTAACTTTTCGTTGAGGCACACTGTCGGAGATCTGATAGGTAACTCCAACCAATCCACCGGAAGGAAGTTTCTAAAAATGTTAGAGTCCCCATTACCAAGTTCAATTAAATCCTCAAAACAAAGAGTGGTATTATCTTAAATAATTCACGACTTTTATTAACCGCACCACAGAAAACCGTAAAAATTTATATCCCAACTTATTTTTAAATAAATTTGAACATGCAGGATGTACTATCATAGTCACTTCAGACCACTTTTGGCAGTTCGCCAACATTCAGCCTTCATGCATCCCTTCGATCCCCCAGGCTACATCTTTTAATTTTCCAGGAAGTATGAACTCATCGTATAAAAAATATAAACTCCAAAATGTTTAAAATGGAAATCATTATCGCTCAACAGATCCAATATTGAGGATAACCAAATCCCACTGTGGTAGAGGCTTATTAGGTACAGAAATCTTAATATAAAATATTCTGACTATAATCAACTAAATTTGAGGATAAAGAATGTTCTTTACCGATAAAATCGCGTCTATTTGAATTATCCCTCCCCCAATAATCGTCCCTGTTCGTCTTTAAGGATGGATGGTGTTGATACTTAAATCCTATTCAGTTTTTCTAGGCTATAAGTGGAATCACCTCCAAGCGATGATGCGCTTATTAAAAGGCGGCGGATTATAAATACCCAAGTATTGACACTACGCCTGCCGTAACTTACAAAGCTACTAGGAATATTATTATTATGAAAAAGATCCTTACCGCTGCTTCTATCTGTCTCGTTTCCCTTGGGGTTACCAGTCTAGCCAACGCCGAAACCTGGTCCCCTCCGGGCGCTATCGCCTTGGCAAATGTTGGCACCCTAACGGTTAAAAAAGGAATTTCTCTTAACTGCACACTTTCAGGCAGTGTAAATTCCACCGGTGCAGATGCTTCAGTAGGCAGTCTTGCGCTATCGGGCGGATTCCTCAATATGTGCAACAGTGTCTCCTTCAATAATCTTCCCTATGACCTGATAGGAAACGCAAACAATACAGTAACCTTAAAGAATGTTGCTGTTGCCGCCGTAACTGGTAACTGCGCCGGGGACTTAACAGGTTCTTTCGATCAATCAACAGGAAGGATCACCTTTAATAATGCTCAAATTCCGAGTGTAGGTTCAGGTAGTGCCTGTGTAATTAATGGCGTTGTATCAACCAACCCACAATCCTCATTCACTGTACCCTAAAAAACCCTCGAGGTAGCCAATTTAAAATACCGCCGGCAACCGCTAGCGGTATTTTTTATAAACAACTAATGAATTTCATTTCAAAGCATTTTCTTATTACCTTTACCTTTACCTTTACCTTTACCTTTACCTTTACCTTTATATAAAATACTACTATTCAAATCCTCTTATAATGTTATGCAACATTAATCCCTCAAAAGGAAATCAGGCCCTGCAATTACAGTACCTTCATAGTAGAATACGCTAGAGAAGCTTTTCCCTACAACCAACCTAATCTTGAAAGAGAATAAATGTCAGCTCTATTAATCTAAAAATTAATTTAATTTAGATATATAGTAAATTAGCAATCTATCAGAAGAAGACAAAGGAAAAGCCACAGTAAGTAAGAGATGAAATACCGCATTCTAACTTACTGTGACTACTCTAATCAGCAGGCCTCCGATACCGGGTTTAAAAAGTAAAAGTATTAAAAGCCTTTACTGACACTAAACCCAACAATACGAGGCTCTAAAGTAAATACATTTGTAGTAAGACCTGAATCATCGCTATTTGTAAACATATCTGTAATCGGCGCATCGTCAAATATATTTTTCACATAGAGCTGCATATACAGTTCAGAATTCGGGTTGTTCAAGCTCACAGAAGCATTAAGGTTGCTCCATGCCTTCAAACGATCATATTCTGTATTATAAACACGTGCATAGCTCTCAGATTGGCGATAGTAATCCGCCCGCAACGTCAGATCCCAGTCCTCAATAGGAATAGTATGTTCGACACCAAAATTCACAGTAAACCGCGGAGCATTAGGTAGCTCGTTACCACTCAGATCAGCAGCAAAGCCCCGTCCTCCATTTGGAGCATCAGTGAGTGGATTATAAGGATCTACACCATAAAGCAAGTCCCAGCGCGCAAAGCCCTCTATCTCTGGCGTAAATGAACCGTATAGAGCAGAGCCTGCACAGAGTGACCAAATGGCAAGCACATTGCCGGTAGCGGCAACTGTTTCAACCAAATCCACTGGTGCAATACAGTTTGAAGGAACCTGAATACTAGGCCTTACCAACATCCAATCTTCATTTCCTTGAGTGCGATTCATAACATCAATAGACTCTTCACCATCTGCGATACGAGTCTTCAGGTAGCCCATATTCATATCAACTCTGGTGCTATCTGTAAGCTGCCACGCCAGCTCAAGCTCAAGCCCCATACTCTCCGCATCAAAGTTCTCATTTAAAGAAATGCGATCAACAATTTGGGAAACTTGATAATCTGTATAATCATAGTAGAAGGCGTTGGCATTGAATGTCAGACTTCCATCTAACATTACATTCTTGGAGCCGATTTCTATCGCATTAACAAACTCCGGTTCAAAGGAGTCCTCCAGGGGTTGATACTGCACTACGGTTGGATCAATCTCTGCTCGAGGTGGATTAGTGCCGCCCCCCTTATAACCGTGAGCAAAAGATAAATAAAACATGGTATCGTCAGTAAAGGGGGTGTCTACTCGCCAATCTAGTACCGCACGGCCCGTATATTCCTGCCAATTCTGAGTAACTTGATCTCCCTCTGGATATCCTCGGTGAACAAGCCCACCTGAACGCTGACCTGATATTATTTCTCCTGTTTCACTATCAAAGCTTGTACCTAACAGTAACTGGCTAGGTACAGGAGTTGATTGCTTACGGTCATCGGTGTAGCGCAGACCTGTGGTAAGTTTTACATCCTCTGTGATCTGCCAATAGGCCTCACCAAACAGGGCCCATGAGCGAGTTTCCACTAAGTTCCTGCTAAGAAAATAGTTGTGCCCCTCCTCATCAATATTCTCAAGTGAATTTGGATCTACATAAATACAATCCATATCACCCGCACCGACCTCTGGATCAATACATTTTTCAGAAATCAATAAACCTGTATCAGGGTCTCTGGTACCGTTATAAAAATATTCTGCAATCAAACTAAACATATTATTGAATACAAAATAATCATCCTGGGTTTTAAAGTCCAGGTAGTTAGCACCTAATGAAAAGTTCCAGGGCCCATCAAAAGATGTCTGTAACCGGAATTCCTGGCTCCATTGTTTATTATCGGAGCGGCTAATATCTACTGCTAATATTCCATCAGAGGGGCCTAACTGTGGATCAGTATAAATTCCTCCAGGGGTGGGAACAAATTCAGCAGAATCATTAAAAATTGGGTCTGATACATAACGATTGTAATCTTGAGAAGAGTAGTAATCATCCTTTGCATAAGTTGATTGGGAGAAAAAAGTGAGTGAATTACTCAATTCCCACTCAAAATTCAGCTGCACTAAATCATTTTCAGCACGGAAAACTGGATCATAGCTGGTGGCAATCTCACGTAAATCCCTTGATTGCTCTGCATTTCCATAGGGATTACTGTAATAGTCGATAATCGGAAATCCAGTATCTAAATTGATAAACTGGGGTACCAACACAAAAGCAAACCCTCTTCCATTCGGCGCGCTATAGGCATCATCACTGTAAATTGATGCCGGCATACACCCCTGGCTAAAGAAAATAGAAGTAATTTCTGTTAGCTCAGTATCCCCGATCGTCGATGGTCCCGGGTCGGTGGTACATAGCTGCTTGCCAGTACGTGAGCGTTTGTCATCTTCTTCAAAGTGCTGCCAGATCAGGTTTGCACTAAAGGTTTCACTGGGTTCCCACTCAAAAATGGCACGCGTGGAATAAAGGTCCCTATCATTTACATCGTTCCCAGTGTAGGTATTGGTATCAAAGCCATCACGCTTGGTCATAGCACCTGAAAGCCGCAGTGCCATGGTATCGCCCACGGGCAAGTTAAACATGCCACTTGTGCGCTTTGAGTTATAGCTACCTATTTCAACTTTAATCTCAGAAGCAAATTCATCCTCTGGCATCACCGGCAACATATTAACCACGCCAGCAGTCGCATTTCGGCCATACAAAGTACCTTGAGGTCCTCGTAACACCTCTACTCGCTGTACATCAAAAAACTCCTGCTCGAACAACCGGTTACGAATAAGTGGTGCATTATTGAAGCTCACCGCCACCGCCGGATCGGTTGCAGCAGAGACAGCCTTGGTACCAACGCCACGAATTGAGAAGTTATAGGTACTAAAGTTTGATTTGGAAAAGTTTACGTTAGGCACCGCACGAAGTAGTTCTTCACCCCGTTCAATCTTCAGGGCATCTATATTGTCCCCCGACAAGGCAGAGACAGCGATAGGAACATCCTGAATACTCTCCTCTATTTTTTGTGCTGTTACGGTAACTTCTTCGATAGGCTGCCTTGCTCGACTACTTTTATCCTCGCTTTGGTCATCCTGGGATAAGGCTGTCAATGGCGTCGCAGTCATTATCATGCAGGCAATCGCAACGCTATACCAAGGGGTATGATTATTGACTGGATTAGTGGTACGAATCGCTTGTGCAATCAACTTTTCTTTCTTACGAAGGCTCATCATCATACTGAGTCTCTCTATATTATTTTCTCTATTATTTTTAAGTCAGCCAAACACCACCTTATCTCAGGCCTAACCAAGTTAAAGACGCAACACACTCGCGGTAGGGGGATTAAGATTACCCGCCCAGAGAACATCAAACATAAATCAAGAACAACAAAAACTTATATTTTTAATTGACATAAACTTCCAACTTCCAACTTCCAACTTCCAACTTCCAACTTCCAACTTCCAACTTCCAACTTCCAACTTCCAACTTCCAACTTCCAACTTCCAACTTCCAACTAGAAAATAGTAGCTGATAAAAATGAACCCCCCATACAAAACAACAAATAAATCAACAACGCCTTAAACACCAAGATTAAAAAACTAATCTATTGAAATTTCCCTCAAGATGTCTCACTTAGCCTAGTCAAAATTGGCAACGTCAAACGGCCTCTTCCATTACCTTCCGAATTCGAACTAATGCACGTTGAATTAGTTCTTTCACTGACTCCTTGGAGATTCCCATGCGCTCGGCGATATCTTGGTAAGTTAAACCTTCAAAGCGATGAAATTTAAATGCTGTACCTGCTCTTGGCGGTAATCTCAGGATAGCTTGACAGACACGACGGCAATCCTGCATCCCTATAACCGTTCGCTCAGGTGTGATCACATCTGGAATATCTATCTCAGAACTAAGTGGCTCATGATATGCACGGCAGCGAGACTTCTGGTAGCGGCCATGGCTTACCAAAAGATTTTTCGCAATTGTGTAGATATAACTCCTTGGATTTCTAATATTCGTATTAGATTTCTTCATCTGAAAATGCAGATGCGCAAAAACTTCTTGCACCAGGTCATCCACATCAGAAATATTCACCCTGGAAGAAAAATATCGCCTCAACCCCAAACGATACTCCCCGACCCATGAAGCCATATCTTTTTGGCAGCTTTTGTTCATAGGCAAACAAGTATTTGGTCAATTGAAAGTGTGCCAACCGCCTAGAGCTTCATCACTAACTCGACTAGCGCTAAGCCGGTAATTAAAACTGGACGAACACCAAAAAAACTTATTTGAATTACCACAAAGCTTTCAGAGACTTATAAAATTATGACCATTAATTCACGAAACCAATCAAAAATGCAGACTGCTAGGTCAAAAACACACTTTAAAAGAATTCTCTCTGGAAAATTTTTCTTAAATTTATTTTGACTTATTCGGTTTCCAGAAAATTTAGAATAACTGCACCACACTTATTGATAAACGCCTTCAATAAACTAAATGGTGAATAGAACGCCTATATGTTTCATAAGTGAATAATCTCTAGAATTACACGCCACAAGATTTCCAAGTTTAGCTAGCCTGAGAGGCATTGATTACTCATTGAGCGACACCACAGCTAGCATCGCAAACCTTCATAAATTTGTAACTGGTACTAAAGAAAGCCTACTGCAGTTTATTCAAAGGCCACTTGACTTTCCCCCGCATCATTCTAATAACATAGAAAAAGCCTCTCACCAGAAAAACAATTCCCCACTGGGCACTTTAAAAACCAGTAGAAGAGTCAGAATTCTGCATGGCAGCTCAAACAAATCCAATACTTTGCCCTCTAGTTGCCTAATCGCCGTCCAATAGACGCCCTGGAACCAATCAAACTGGCACAAAAAGATCAAACATAAGCACCCCACATCAAACAAATTTAGGCTCATTAATTAAAATTTTCTTTTCTTTATATACTTTATTCGATAACCTCTATGACTTTAGTGACAACTTTTAAATTCTTTACTTTTTCACAACCCTCGTATCGCAGTAAAAAAACTTGGAGAGTTGAACCTGAAAATACCCACTTAAAAAACAAATAGTGGTTTTCTATTTTTTCAAGGAAAAATAATAAAAAGGAGAGACTCCCTTAAACTATGTACTCCATTATTACAGCTTCAAGCCTACCTTCAGAGGTGCTGGGAAAGAACACAATAATGCCCTTACAGGTATGATGAACCATTTCGGATTGCAGAAAGCAAGATTTTGCGGATGCGACTGGGGAGGTTTTGTCGTTGATGCTATGGTCCTACTCTATTCCGGGCGCCATGCTGGATTGACAAATATTGGTACTCCGCACAGTTATCACCCAAAGGAACTTCCAGCAATGGATTTGCCAATAAAAGAAATCACAGATAAACCAGATTATAGCCAGTTTTTACAACAACCTGAAATTCCAGAAAATCTGCTCAATAACCATGTAGATAATTTCTTCTGTACATTTTTTCGGAAGAACTATCTGGCCAACAAAAACCTTTCCAAGATGCCAAATAACTCTTCAGAACGAAAAGTCGAACTTGCTCCGATGATAAGTTCCACAACCGGATAGCTAATTGGCTTGAGTTGACTTTTTCTATCACAGACAATCAAAGCAAGCATATTAACAAGCAGGCAAGTTTGTATGAAAGGACTTAAAAGACTAACCCTTTTTTGGAGTTCAGCAGTTGCTGGTCTCCTATTGACCTCCTCTCTCGGGCATGCAAAAGCAATAAATAGTGAAAAGCCCTATACATTGACTACCTGGAATAAAAAAACTGCAGATGGTTACAGAGGTTTTTTTAAGGTCCCAGAAAATCGCGCTATCAAAGATAGCCGCAACCTTTCAATTCAGTATATCCGCTTCCCTTCGACAGGTAAAAAGGCGGGTCCGCCTATTGTCTATCTGGCTGGGGGCCCCGGCGGATCCGGAATTATGGCAGTCAACTATCGCTATGAAATGTTTATGGCATTGCGGGAATACGGTGATGTCATTGCCCTGGACCAGCGCGGCACCGGGCATTCCAATGACCTGCCTAGCTGCCAGTCTAATCAGGTAGTTCCACCACTCATATCCACCTCCGATTCGAAATATGTTGAACTGCATCAAAGTGCCCTTCTTGAATGCCTCTCTTTCTGGCGCGATCAAGGTGTTGATCTCGCAGCCTATAACACATTGGAAAGTGCTCGTGATCTAGAGGCTCTACGGCACCATTTGGGAGAAGAGAAAATTGTATTGTGGGGCACTTCTTACGGCAGCCATTTGGCACTAGCAGCCTTAAAGGAGATAGAGGGGTCTATTGATCGGATTATTCTTTCCAGTGCTGAGGGGCTAAACCAAACGATTAAGCTACCTTCCCGTACAGAATCCTATCTGGATCGCCTTCAAAAAGCCATCGATCAGCAGCCCGAAGCGAAGGCGATTTACCCAGATATTAAAGGCTTGATACATCGCATCCATGCAAAGCTGGAAAAGCAACCTCTAAAAATTCAGCTTCCGCAAAGGGATGGGAGTAAGCTGGATACCCTATTACAACGCAGAGATATGCAACAAATAGCCTCTGCATTTATTGCAGACCCCAAAAGTGCAGCCCAACTGCTCGCTTTTTATCGTGCAATAGACTTGAGAGAGGTACCGGCCTTCGACAAAGCTCCTTCCCGTTATTTTCCTGATGGGTTCCTACAGCCTGGAGCTCCCATTACCCTCAGACCGATGCCCACTGCTATGGATATTGCATCCGGTATCGATAAAGGACGCAAAGCCAAGGTGGCCGAACAAGCTAAAGCTAGCCTGCTGGGGGACTACTTAAACTTTTCATACCATTATGACGGCTTGGCGCCAGAGCTGGACTTGGGAAATCGCTTCCGGGCAAACCCACAAAGTGATGTGCCCGTATTATTATTCAGCGGTACGCTAGATGGCAGAACTTATATTGAAAGCCAACACGAAGCCGTTTCAGGTCTTTCAAATACAACCTTAGTAACCGTAAAAAATGCCGGTCACAACTTGTTTATGGCCTCCGAAGAGGTTCAAGACACCATAAACTTATTTTTGGAGGGGCGCCCTATTGAAAAGACAACGATTACGGTGGATCTGCCCACTCTAGCTATAAAATAGAGGCTCTCTATAAGTTTTCGGTAGTGGCATTCTTGCCGCTACCTATCCACTACACAATATCTCGTATCCCCCACCCCCGCACATTAACCTTGCTATAGATGCAACTGGAGGCGGGGATGACCAATATCACCGACGAAGTTCATCGCGGCGCCATTTGTGACCTGCGAGCACTTCAGCAACCTGGATTGCAGACATTCAAGCAATATATTCGCGGTAGCCTGCCAGGACCTCCCTTTTGGCGCTTAACTGGAATGCAACCTATTGAGGCAGGGCTTGGAAAAGCTACCTATTCCATGCCTATTACACCTTGGTTAGCTGATGGTACCGGCATTTACTGGGGCGGTATCTATGCAATGTTCGCTGATGCTCCCCTGGCTTCCGCTATCTGGACTACCCTACCCGCAGGTAAAGTACTGAGCACTTCTGAACTGAACATGTGCTTTATCCGGCCAATTACCACTAGTACTCAGAACATTGTCGGCCGGGCAACGACGATTCACTCCGGTAGCCAGGTTGGCCTCTCCAGCCTGCAGATCAACGACCAAAATGGCAGGACTCTCGCTTATGGGAGTACCCGCTGCTTAATAGCAGACTTTCCAGTCAGCCCAGATCAAGAGCTTCCTCTACCAGACTTAGGGCCCACCGAGCCACCTGATCCTTATTTACGCCCTCCTCCTGAAACATTCTTTTGTGATATGGCACACTTTCCAGAACAAGTGCCCATTGAACTTCAGCGGTTGACGATCAATGAAGGGCGAATGCATCCAGTTTGGTTACTTACTGGTTATCGAGCAGTCGAGATAGAAAATGGGCGCTGTATCTCTACCATGCCTTCCTCCCCCTGGTTCTCTAATGGAACTTTATCCATTTATGGTGGGCTTCTGGCCTGGGCTGCAGACTTCACCATGGGCGGAGCTGTTTACTCCACTCTACCTGCCGGATCTATCTTCGCCACTCTAGATATGCATATTCGCTTTGCACGACCAGCAAAGCTCAACAGTGGGGATTTGATCTTAGAGTCCCAGGTACTTCACCGAGGCCGGCAATTAAGGGTTTCATCCTGCAATATTGATACGCCCAGCGGTAAGCGCGTGGCTATTGCCACTGGTTCCGCACTGGTTATCCCCGGCGGTGCTCAGATGCTTGCGGATGGCAAACAGCCAGATGAAATTATTGCCACTGCAACCTCAGGCAAACCTTGGACACCCTGAATAAAATTCCTTATCAATGCTAAGGCCAACTTCAGGTAAAATGCTCATCACCAACATTCAGGCAAAGCCTCTGAATATTTTTTGACCGAATAGTCGCCTATTGCGACACCAATTCCAATGTAACTTTTGGGAAGCACACTATGGCCTCATTGCAAGACCAACTCCTGCAAGCAGGACTTGTTGACAAGAAGAAAGCCAAACAAGTTAGCAAGGAAAAGCGCAAACAGCAGAAAGTTGCTAAGAAGTCTGCGCAGCCCCAGATAGATGAAACCAAGCTGGCCGCACAAAAGACTCTCGCAGAGAAAGCTGCTCGAGATCGCGCCCTGAATGCCGAGCGAGATGCCGCTGCTCAACAGAAAGCTATCGCAGCCCAGATCAAGCAATTGGTGGAAACAAACCGCCAGCCCTACTCTGGAGAAACGGCTTACAATTTTACTTTCGACAAGAAGATCAAAACCATCTACGTCAGTGATGAACTACGCGATCACCTGATAGCCGGTCGCCTGGTGATTGTCGCCCAGGATGCGCGTTTTGATTTGGTGCCCAGGATAATCGCCGACAAGATTGCCGAGCGAAACACTGAGATTATCGTTAAACCTGCTGAAACATCAGCACCGGTAGATGAAGACGACCCCTATGCAGATTTCCAGATCCCCGATGACCTTATGTGGTAATTGGCAATGAAGCAAGATGTTGTCCAGGTAGTGGAGCAATGGCTCACCGATGTGGTGGTGGGCTTAAACCTCTGCCCTTTTGCGCGCAAACCTATGCGCGCAGGCCAGATACGCTACATAGCCAGTGAAAGCAAAAACGACCAGGCCCTGCTGGCCGATTTACATACAGAACTGCAACGACTCGACAGTACGCCAGAGAGTGAGCTCCTTACTACCCTGCTGATTATTCCCGATCATCTGCAAGACTTTGCCGACTACAATCAATTTCTCGATCAGGCCGAATGGCTACTGGAACGCTACAACTATGTAGGCACTTATCAGCTGGCCAGCTTCCATCCGGACTACCAATTTGCCGGAACAAATCCGAATGATGCTGAAAATCTCACTAACCGGGCCCCTTTTCCTATCCTTCATCTATTGCGTGAAGATAACCTGGAAAAAATGATCGAGCTTTACCCAAATCCAGAGAGCATTCCTGAAAATAATATTCTTCAGGTTGAATCACTGAATCAAGAAGAAAAGCTGCGACTCTTCCCCTACCTTTTCCGATAGCAAAATCTCAAGTGATGAAATCCCTGGAAGAACTACTGCGCTTGAACAAGCTGATCCGCCTGATCGGATTTGACGATGCCCCTTTCAAGAAAGAGCGGGGCACGCCAGTAAAGGTTAGCGGCATCGTCTGTTCCAATACACGCTTCGAGGGAATGCTATGGGGAGAAGTGAAAAAAGATGGTATGGAGGCCACCCAGGTCATTGCTGAACTGTTAAAAAACAGTAAGTTTTATAGTCAAATAAACGTAATCCTTACGGATGGCCTTGCTGTCGGTGGTTTTAATATTATTGATTTACCTGAACTCTCAAAAACTATCGATCGCCCTTGTATTGCCGTTATGCGTAAGCTACCGGATATGGCAGCCATAGATCGCGCCCTTCAAAACTTCCCCGATTACCGGCTCCGCAAAGAGACGTTGTTAAAAGCCGGCGAAATCCACTCACTCAGGAATTTTTATTTCCAGGTACAGGGCTGCAACCCCGATATCGCTGCCCGGGTACTGGAGCAGGCAACGGATAATGGCAACGTGCCCGAAGCACTGCGGTTAGCACATATGATCGGTGCCGCGGTAATAACGGGACAAAGCGGTAAACGGGCATAGAATGATAGTGAAGGCTGAATTTACTCCTGCCCTTTTTATGCATAATAAAAGCAAGGGGGTTCAAGGAATTAACTCACACTTGCTGGGCAAATATCGCAAAAAATTTTAAACCTAAAGAAGTAAGTTCACACAGCGCCAATAAAACGCATAGGACTAGGCCTGGCTATGCTAGAGGGGGAGTAGAACTCCAACAACGAAAAGAAAACGGCAGGCTGTGACTAGAACTACAAACCACCAGACTTAGGGCGCCAGCTGCCCGAGGCTGACGAGATAAATAAGAATCATTAAGAAAGACGCATATTCGACCGTATTGGCATGGGCTCTCACCCAATTATGTAAAGTGTTATCCAGCTCAAAGGAATGCCCCATCTTTTACTTACTATGCCCTATAGCGACAAGAGTCCTAAGGAAAAGCGATAATGCGACTAGAAATCCAATACACAACTAGTACACATTCATAAAAATTTCCTCTCTAATCGGCCTGACAATTACTTAGCAATATATCGAGTCGACTAATTGGTATAATAAAAAACCAAATTAAATCCTGGCAATTCCTTGAACTTCTTTCAAAAGCTGATAATTCGGTAAAAAACCTTAATATAAGCAAACAGTTATAGAGGGAAAATTATTGCAGAATTTCCTCCAGCAGTTCCACCCGAATAGTTGTGTCGTCGGTAATCAGCTCACTCCATATCCAGTTATGGTGGGCTATTACAGTTTGTGCCTTAAGGTGTGGACGATCTTTCAAGGTATGACAATCAGAAGCTACTAAGATATTGATCTTATGGCTCACAGCAGACCTAATAGTGGTATCTACACAAAAGTCCGTCGCCCATCCGCTGACAATCAGACGATTTACATTAAGCTTTTCCAAGGTGTGCTTTAGATCTGTCTGATAAAAAGCATCATTGGTTTTTTTCTAATTACAAGATCACTTTCACTTTTTATCAGATCATCCAGCAGTGCCCAGCCCGTAGATCCGGGCAGGAGTCCCTCTTCTTCAAGCCCATCATGCTGTATAAATATTACACTTCCATCTCGCTCCCTAACCCAGGCAGCGAGCCTGTTTATGCGGGCTATGGTACCGTCTACATCAAACTGATTACGCTCCGCAAAGGAAGCTTCCTGCATATCAATAATCAGCAAAACATCCATAAGTTCACTCTGTTACTTACCCACATAGGCAGAGGCGATTGATTCATATCTTGCACCCTGCCGCAATTCATCGGCAGGCATTAGGAGCCTTCAAGTACGACTTGGTATTAAAGGATAACAGCGCTGTCCCTGGACTTATCAGCAAAAAGTGCCACAAGGGAAAACTGGGAAAATCCCTGGTCCGTAGATAGATATTCCTTACACCAAAACCTCAGGTTCTCCGTAAATGCCTCCGATGGCTCCAGCGCAAGGAAATGACACCGCACGACAATATCAGAATCCTTCTTCCTGCTATCGTCAGTAATAGAGATTGTCAATGTAGAAGAAGCACTTTCCCAGCGAATCAGGAAGTAGAGGGAAGAGTCATTGATACTCTCATTGAGCTTGGATACGGCCATACCCAAGGTCTCGGTTAAGTCCTGGTATACATCACTATCGGTAATAGCATTGCTCTTCGCATGGTACAGCTGGTATTCCGCACCGTCATCACTGACCAAATCAAGCAGGCCTGATGATCGACCCAACTTCCACTCTAAGCCCATAATTCCTCCAGATAGATACAGTTTAAGAAGCCGGGTATTTTACGGATTCCTCAACCAATCCACACCTGTTGAAATCAAGGTTAGTACAGGTGCACATTTTCCATACAGGTAGATGGCTGGTTAGCCGGCTTCTTAGGCAAGGCTTAGAGTAAAGAACCTCCAAGCCTTCCAGAACAGCATTTATTTGGCGCTGGGCCGTTGGGATACGCGCATAGTGATATCTGCATGGAAAACTTCTTCCCCGTTCTGGTCGAAAACCCCGACTGGCATGATTACATCACCCGCATCAATAGATTCAAACTCAGGGTACTCACATACGGCTCTCAAGTTAGTTTTAGCCATCTTCAAGTACTTAACCTCCATCCCTACAGGTATCCAACGAAATCGTCGATCAAGGGATACATCAAGACAAACGCCACCAGCTAGCTCGGCGGCATTACACATGGCAATAGCATGTACAGTTCCAATATGATTAGTAACACTCCAGCGCTTTTTTAAGAGCACTTCGACATGTCCTGGGGACACTTCGGCAAAGCATGGCTTGATAGACCTGAAATATGGAGCCTTGAAGGCCACTACTTTAGAAACTGCCCAGCGCCCGAGTGCCGAGCTCCCAAACTTTTTCCACAATTGCAACACGGGGCTTTTCGAAGATTGATAGTCCATCTTGCCTCACTATCTAAATCATTGGTTGACGAACTTCCTCATAGGCATCCGTCGTTGCCCGCAACTATACATGATCAAAGGGTTACGCCAGATAATCAGATCTATCAGGTTTATTGACCAGCCTAACTATCGGAGAACAATACAGCCGAAGATCTGCACAAAGAATAAGAAATACCGGATATCTTCCGGTAATAGCTATTAGTATAAGCGAAAGCCTCTTTCCATCTTTGATGGTTATAAGTTTAAAAAAGAGACAAGAAGATAATTTGGCATCAATGTCTGCGGAGTCCCTTAATAAACACATGTTAATCTGGCAATCAGATCTAGCGAGTGGTCACAAAAAATAGCAGCTTTCGGGGGAAATAAACTTCTATTTTTACTCATAACCAAGTGGCAGATGCCACATTATGGGTATTTTTGTTTCATACGCCTATAAAAGGAAAATAAACATGGCAATCTTACCGGCAACCGCATTCAATCAACTGCAAGCAAATACATCAACTTTTCTGAAAACCTACCCAGTTAGAATTTATGGTGATCCTGGAGCATCAGGAATAACTCAATACTGCATCGGCAATGGCGGAAATTCATATCGTCCTGGAACCATTCTGGGAACACACAATATGCACTCAACTGAATCTTTCCACATAAGGGGTAATGCTTTTTATCTTGCGACAAATCCACACCTGTTTTTTACACACTCCATACATATGGATGTCGGTGCGGCAAACCTGGGTTTTTATCGTTTACCCAGCGCAACTGGGCCCTCAATGATGGTAACCGGCCAACTATCTGCCTGCTCTTTTGTCATCCGCCCAGTCATAGGCAGTACTGCCCTTGATGTTGCTCATGTACAACCTGCGGCTGTTAATGGCGATACCCTTCGCAACAACCTAGCAGCTACTTACGGGACAGCCTTTGTTTATGGCACCAGCAATCAACGGGGGTTTTACAATGGGGCAAATCGTACCGTTTCAGTTATTGGCATACGTACAGGTACTAGCTGGAAAATATACGCGCAGAAACATGACAGAACCACGGGGGATTATCGCATTCTCAGTGTGTACGAGATCTACCCGACACATCAAAAACTTTAATGACTAAAAATACTAAAAAAAGAGTCTTAAAGAAATTTCAACTGAGGACTCAGCCTGTATCATTAAAGACAGCCATATTGTATAAACAATCAACATTTTCACCTGAGAATTTACGTAATAAAGCGCCCGAAATAATCTTAGTTATTTAAAGTATCCAAAAACTATAAATCTTTTCTTCATGTTTCCTTATATGAGATCCATCGCATAGATTGACCGCTTACACCGAGCCAATTGATTATCTTCATAGAAACGCATTAAAACTGTCATTTCTCGCCAGCATACTTACGCCCGCTCGCCTTTGGGCTTCCACAGGCGCTCTCTATAAGACATAAAAACCATATCAGGAGCTGTCGTGAAGAAAATTATCACCACCGGCCTAGTCCTCGCGGCCTTAAGTGCATCCTCTACCCAAGCATTCCAACAGATCACCCATAAGCGCATTGCAATTGACGCTGTTTCCTATATGCGCAACAACCCAGAGACTACCGAATACAATAAACTCAAAGCTTGGGTAAATGCGGCCGGATTTAGTGTAGATGAGTTTGCGGAAGTACTTGGCCAGGGCGCTTATGATGTTGACGACTTCAAAGATACTTACCTGTGCGGGGCAATCACTGGTGACTGTGTCTACGCTCCAGTGTTTAACGCCGGAGCCTCACTAGTGGGTTACACAAGCTATTGGCATTTCCAAAATCATACCCGCGGTTCAGATGTTCACGGGAACGATCTCGGCGGCTACAACTACGACCTGCTTACCGTATGGGACAGCATTGATAATATGGCAGCTACCTGGCTGGTTGGCGACTATCTGGATGATGGTAATGGGGGAATGACCGGTTGGTGGTCAGCCGATGACTCAGAATACAATACCTATGGTATTACTGAAGCCAACTATCGCCAGGGTAGCCATTCCTCCAAATCGATGTATGACGACTTTGAGGAGATCCCCTTTCAACCTATCGACAACCTCGGCCAGTACTGGTACAGCCAATTCCTTGCCCAACCAACCGCACAAACTCTCGGCTTTGTAATGCATACCACTGACCTGCTTCAGCCACACCATGTGTGGACCACCTCAGGGCTCAACCACAGCGGTTGGGAGGGCTGGGTTGCAGATTACTACGATAGCGAAAACCTCAATGACGAAGCACTGGTTGCTCAGGCCATGTCTAACTTTACTGCTATAGGGCAAAGCAGCGATGATATTCGCCCCTTACTGACTCAAGGCGGCGCCCTCGCCTATGCCAATGGTGGTATTGTTTTATCCAGTACCGATCATAACGACAGGCTGCAAGTGGCCAAAACGGTCGTGCCTCATGCCATTGCAATGGTGGTTCATATCCTCAATCACGCTGCTCAAAAAGTCAGTGAATAACAACAAGAATTAAGCGCTCACCACTGGCGCCCGCAGCCAGTGGTCTAAGGATATTCTGATGAGAGTTATCTGGGTATTGGCCGCCGTACTGATAGTGACCACTCTGGCTTTCGCGGACTCACCTACAACGCTACCAGATAGTGTTGCAGCAAGAGTTAATGGCGAAGATATATCTCTAGCGGCATTAGACGTATTTGTAAAAGCAGCACGTCGCCACGATAAAGAGGCCAACAGGCGGTCAGTTCTCAAAGGGCTTCTAGAAAGCCATCTACTAGCCACGATGAACACCACGAAGTCTGTAATAGATAACCACAACACTGTAGGCTACGACTACCATACGCAGGTTGAGCAACAGCTCTTCAAACTGATTCGCAGCGCTTACCAGACCCCGCTTGAAAAGACCATGCAATCTGCAAACGTAAACAGCAGTCTGGATTTTCTAACAGCTCCTCTGACACTTAATATCAACAAACTCAAACCAATTCTTCAGTTACAGCAAAAGCTCTATAGCTCCATGACAACTGACCAACGGAATTCAGCGGAGCAGCTAGTGATTGCTCGCTACAAGTTCAGAGATACACAAGCTGAACAAGTATTGACTTTATGGGACTTATATCGTCGCCAGAATATTCAGCTTAAGGTACAGATGCACAGCTTGAATTTGGAATTCATCCGCGAGGCCATAAAGCAACAGCTCACTAGCGCCTATGTGTTAGATTGGTTTGAAATCGGCTCATCCTTGGACCAGGTATCCCGCGCAACCGTCAAACAGTGTATAGAATATGCCCTACAACGTGAACTTCTATTACAAAATATGGGATTGATTCATGATATTCACGATGAAAACCCACATCTCCAAGCTCTCGTAAAATCTGTGACAAAGAAAGAAGTCCATCAGTACTATAAAAAACACAAAGAGAACTTCAAGCGTATTGAAAAGGTTCACGCCTATCATATCCGCCTGGAATCACAAGAAAAGGCCGATCTTGTCTATAAGGAAATCAAAGCCGGCCTGCCCTTTCATAAAGCAATTCAGAAATACTCTAACGCAACAGACCGTAACTCCAACGGCAGCCTGGGGTGGATTGATCGAGAAAACCATCGCGATCACTGGACACTCGCCATGGCATTTAGCCTCCCTGAAAATACAGTCTCAAAACCCTTTCGCAGCCCCCAAAAAGCCGGGGATGTGCACTGGGAAATACTCTGGATAGACCAGCGGGAAGTTAGCTATCAGCCAATCGAGAGCGAATCGGTGCACTATAGAGCCACTAATGCTATTGCTCAGAAAAAACTCCAAGAAAAATTTTATACACTGATATCACTGGCTAAAAAGAATGCATCCATACAATTAAATCAGAGGTTGCTGTCTTGCGAATCTTGCTAATTGTAGTCGCTCTAACATTAGTTGGACTGATCATTACTGCAGTGGCTCTAAATGATCAAAGCATAGCTTTGGATGGGATAGTCGATAGGGACAAACCTAAACCAAATTTCCCTTATTCCACCCAAGCTCACCAACCTTCGACAAAAACCGTAGTTACCCAGTATTCAGAACTCAATGTAAATAATGACTTCGCATTCTCTTCAAACCCAAAAAGCGTAGCTGTGCAATCATTAGCAGAGACTATGAAAACTGGCGATCCACGTACACCTCCACTTGCCCCTAAAAATAATCCACGCACAAAGCCAAGCACTGAAGAACTTGCATCTCGCGATCTCTACCGAGAGTTTGAAGCTCGGCAGGAACAGGCCATATATGCCTCTTTTGCCGCAGCTGCGAAGCATAAAATTACGGAGCTAGAACAACAAATTGAACTAGGGAAGCAGTTTGGTATAAACCAGGAACAACTCTACGAGGCGACTCAAAAACTGGATTCGCTGCGAAAACAAAGAGAAATTATTCTCAGGGATCACCTGGAAGTCGATACCGAATCCCCCACAAAGCAATAGCTATAAAAGTCAGATTTAGACCCTATACGCCTTTATAACTTTTCAGTCTATATTCAAATAAGTCAATAAATTTTCGCAAATGGAAGCTTATAACACTATCATTTTCGGTGTTTTAAACCTGAGTGGCGCCAAGCCAGGTAGGAAGGATAATTGTGAAAGCGGCCCTCCTTCTCTTATTAAGCTTATTCTCCACTTACTCCCTGGCATCCTCTGTCAGGGTCCAATTAATGGACTGGGATAGCATTTGTAAAGTGCAAGTAACTGGTGGAAAGAACCCCTCATTCACAAATTTCCAAACCTACAAAAATGTAAGACGGGGCTGGGAGATTGAGCGCCCCTACCAAATTTGCTACCGTCGCAATGAAGAGCCCTCACAGTGTAACTCAAAAATGACTTTGTGGCGCTGTAAAAGATATGTTGAATCGGATGATCCCAAGAGCAACACTTTCCCGCTGTTCTGATTTTTTGAAAAATAGGATTGGATCAAATGTCATTGCAAACTCATAGAGCAAACTAAATATATAACTTAAATTTTAACGGAGATTCCATACGCACTAATAGCCACAACCGCCAAGTTACGACGCTTGATCCAATATACTTAACTTAATCATCCAAGGATTGACCTCAGAAGGAGAAACAAAATCAATCTGCAGTACAATACCATCATCAGAAAACCGATATATCCATTTATTATCAATAAATTTTCCCTGACTAATTTTCCAATCTGGATTCTCTTTCATCTGTTCACTTAACCAGGCTTTTACAGTCTCCACATCACCGGAAACCTGAAATGCGGTATACCAATCTTCCAAGTCGCCATAGCTATATTCCTTAGAAACAAATTGAATTGACTCAGGCAAGTCACCAAAATTCGGCATAATTTTGTCTGCCATTATACCCCGGATATAACCGCCCTGCGGCTGCCACTGGTACTCAATCTTCGCCGCAACACTTCTGGCTTTCTCCATCGTATCAATCTTGCTTACCAGGTATAGAGCACCATCTATTCCGGATGAAAGACCGGCGGTAGTAATGATCTTCCCGTTATCTACAAACTTTTTATTCTTTACCAATTCGATATCAGGGAAACTTTTCTCGAACGAATTGAAGGCTCCACGAATAGTGGTTGCTTTCTTACTATGAAGCAGCCCGGTATTCGCCAAAATAAAGGCACCGTTACATACCGATAGCACATACTGCACCTGCTCAGACTGCTCCTTAATCCACTGCAATATCTCCGGGTTCTCCATCGCTTTATTGATGCCACCCCCAGGGATAATTACCGCATCAAATTGATTCTCTTGATCAAAACTGGCATCTGGAACCACCTGTAATCCCATCGCTGAAGTAATGGTTTCACCATCTTCAGAGATGGTTGTCAAACGATAACGCGCCTGACCAAAAACCTCATAAGGGCCAGCATAATCAATAGTTTGTGCACCATCGTACAATAATATTCCAATATGGAAAGCGTCCTTAGATATAGAGTGGGCCCAAGCCTTACTACTTAAAAGTAATGAGCACAGGGCAGCCCAGAAAAATATTTTCATGGTTATAACCTTAAATTCGAAAGTCAGTTATTTTTAGCAGGAGCAAAGGTTTATTCGACAATTGATCAGACATATCATAAAAGTCCCGCTATATGAATAGTGCGCTTCCAGTCGAGGCAGTTGAAAGCATAAATTAATAGCATTAGTCGCAAAGGACATAAAGCCGACAAATTAGGACATCAATTATCAGAGAAGGAGCCTTTCTATCTCATTGATAATATTTAAGCTCGGCATTGGCAATGTTTATATAGGCTCCACTGCCCTATGCTTCTTCGCAACAAACCATATTGCCCGTGCTGGGCCAGTGAGATCCCTAAATGAATCTATTGAATTAGATCAGCCTCACCCCGTTCATAAGCAATAATTTTCCATAGTTCTTTATAGATTCTGGGGATTAGCTAAGCCTGCTTTTCGGCAAGCACTGCATCTGCAAATAACCCCAACCCATACATTGCGGACAGCAAGAACAGCTAGTTATTCATACATAAGTAAAGTAAAAAAACTTTCCCTATATTGCTTATTACCAGGCGGACTACATGTGTTTTAGAGAATGGAGAAATCGCGATTATACTGATGGAAAAGCGGAAAATGAATTACATAGTAGAAGCAGAATAAAAAGAAGAACAAGCAACTTATAATGGCACACAAATATATTATATTTAGGGCATTTATAGAAAATATGGCATTACCTAGATGTCGATATCACAGTTTCGGTAATGCCATCTAATTGGTGCAGGAATCTGCTAATTAGCTACAGTAAATTTGCTTGAGGTGCCACTATAGCTGGAAATTTTTCCTGTCCACCCACTCTTCCAGTTTCCGTAATGCTTAATACGATATGTGCCAGCTGGAGTATTTTCACCAATTGTCCACTGCCCTTCAGCAAAGGAACAAGCCAGACAATCTATAGCGGTATCCCTGGTCCAGATAAAACGGGTATCCAAATCATTATCCGTAAGATAGGTTTTCCAGCTACCATTCACTTTTCGCTGAATCTCAATAAACGTGCCGCCAGTCCTGAAATTATTGCGAGGATGTCCAGAGCGAAAAGAGGCGCTCACCATGTCTCCGGCAGAGTAGCTGTTACCGACATCATTCCAGACTTGCCCAAAAGATTCCCAAAGACGCTTATCATCATAAACCACCCCGATAACATGAATCACCTGGTCATTAGATAAATCTGCAGGTGTTGGGCCTGCATCGACTTCCAGATTATTGTTCATGGCATAGGCCATCTCCGTGTAGATTTGCTGGTAAGCTGCAAGGGTGTTGGGGCCAAAGATAGTATGGCCACCCTCATAGTGCTGCATATCAAATTCTTCGTGTGTAGTCACGTAACCGCTATAGGCATTCGCCAGACCGGCAATCACCACCGTAGAGATTCCATTACCCTGCATAGCTGAGAGCACCTGCTCTTCCAAACGGCGCCCCGCCATAGTAGTCATCTCACTGGGCGCAGCAACCAGGGCAAGGGAGCCGATTCGAAACATCTGAAATGGTAAATAGGGTGTGTACAGCTCTTGCCCCACCACTTTACGCTCTACAAAGGTTGGCTTTGGATATTGGCAGGGATCATCCTGAGTCTCGTTGAAAACAGCCACCGCAGAAAAAGCGTTCATCAATCCAAATATCGGGAATCCATCAATTACAGATTCAAACAGGCTTTCGCTGCGATCCCATTCTGTACCCTCATTATCTACAGACATACCTTCGAAGATACCGTCAATTCCACTGGGGCCATCCCAGGTAGAACCCGCTGTAAAGGACCAGCCAACCGCGCCTTCACATATATCCTGCTGTCCTACTCCAGTGTACTGTCCCGCCACTGTGTAGCCTGGGAAGTAGATGATTTGATGACGATAGTCCAGTTCCCCTGTCAACTTGTTAGCTGCTGACTCATATAGTGACTGCGCTTTGGAAAACTGCTTTTCTGCAGCCAGCTCTAAACTCGCATATTCACTAGTACCGCAGCCATCTCTGGGGCCACACACATTAGGAGAGGCATCACCCAGGTTGCTGTTGGCAAAAGCCGCCACGAAACCATCTGAGGTATTGGGCTGGCCAGCAGCCCAGGTTTCAAATAGGTAACTGGCCGCACCTTTATGGTCGCTACTCAACTGGCGTTGTTCGGTTCCGAGGGAAACATTGTGCACAGCAAACCAATTGATAATCCCCATTGCCTCATTATCCGATCCCACCAATTTGAGCTGACTCATGGTTTTATTAGTATCGTATTGGTAATTACTAATATCGGAATTTTGTGCGTAAGGTTCTGGGTTGCGATTAACACTGGTATTGAGCAGGGTACCCTGATCGAGATAAATATCGCCTTCCTTCAGGCTGTTATTCGCTGAGACAATAGACTGGTAAATACCCTCCACAATCGCGCTATAATTATCTCCTGCGTAACCCAATGCACTCATATTCAACATTACATAGTGATCGTAACCACCAGGCCCCACATGAGTATGAGTTGCTGTGAGCATCACATTCTCATCAGTGAACCTATTATTGCCATACTTACTTTTAAGTTTGGCGATTACACCCTGTTTAACGCCCTGGGGAATGCCCTGCAGATCCGCAGAGACAAATACTAGGCGCCGACTATTCTGTGGATTCGCGATAATAAACGCGCGGGACCACAAACGGGTGTGAATTCCCTTTGTTGTTTGCCCTGTCTCACCATAGCCAACCATACCAACATCGGCGGCTGGGCCCGTAATATCGTATTTACCAGTACCCAGCAACCAGTCCGCACCGAATGCAAGAGGGGTAGCGCCTACTAGCCCCAAGAGCACCACACAAATCTTGATTATTATTTTATTCATTTTTTCTCCAAATAATTTGCTATAGCGATGCCTATACATAGCATGAGCCATGGAAAGAAGGCTGACCTTACTTGCAAAAATTATTCTGATAACGCAGTGAAAGAAACTGGCTCGATAGCCAGCTTTACGAAGTACAACTACATGACTGTACTTTTATTATTTCTATTATTTCTTCCTGATAGAGACAAACCTATACAGTGAATAGAGCTTAGACAGGTATGACAATATTCTTCCTTGATTCGCACCTTTTTATTAAGTTAATACTTTGGCACGCGGGTTCCATGATACTTCATTTACGCTATCCACAGGTTTGCAATAACTCCCAACAGACCAAAAGCCAGGGTAATTCGCAATGCCAGATCTGCAATTAGGATTTATTAAATATAGATATCATTCATAGACCGAGGTCGATGTAATTTCCACTTACTTTGAGAGGATCATCGGAGATGACCAGAACGTTTTTAGTTTAGCTTTGATGAATTTATGACTATTCCAACAAAAACGCGCACCAATTTGGAGCGCAATCAGGAACTACCCGAGATGCCTCTAGCTTCCGATAAATTTTGAAGCACTCACGAGCCGACAGAAGATGTGAATCAATAGTCATTTATTCAGCATAACTCCTTTAAACGAAACTTTATCGCCAGGAAGGAGCCTTAGCTGTTGGTACAAATTTAATAATTAGTGGTTTCTTGATGCATATCCGACTCATCAAAGCAAGCATGGTCCCTTTACTTTTATTAGGGCTTTCTGGTCAGGCGCTCGGAGCTACAAGCTGCGACGTGAACCTGGTTGTTCAGAGCCAGTGGAATACCGGTTACATGGCCGCTGTAGTCGTTCGAAATACTGGCAATGAACCCATCAATGGCTGGTCAGTCGACTGGCAGTGGCCCGCAGACCAAGTCATCGATCACTCCTGGAATGCCAAGATTAGTCAAAGCGGCAATATCGTTACCGCGGAGGGAACTGGCGATTTTGCCACCATACCAACAGGCGAGGCGCGGTCCTTTGGGTTTAATATCTCCTACTCTGGGGGCAAGCAGATCCCATCCAAGATAAATGCCAGCTGTAATAAGCAAGCATCTTCGCCCCCAACACCTACTGAACCGCCAACAAGCACTCCACTATCCCCAATTGAGCGCTACAACTACATTCTCGGTACCCAGACAATCAGTCCCAAGTACAGTTTTACCGGAGAAGGCTCCCTTGTGGAGTCTGCCAAGGCCATTCATGCAATGGGCTCGAATTTTCTTAAGATTGCCCTCTCCACGGGCCTGTATGATGAACTACGAGGCAAAGGGCTGGACTACCAATTCAAACGCATGCTTGAAGAAGTGCCCGCTTATCGTGAGGTCCTGGAAATGGATTTTTCCCACTATATGTTTTGGGTGGAAGATTCAGGCTCCTGGATGGACAACAAGGGCATGTCCAAAGATGAACTAACCTGGCAGTACGATAAAATTTATGCCCTGGCTGAATACCTGCTAACGCAATATAACGGATCTGGTAAAACCTTTATGATCGGCCACTGGGAAGGGGATTGGAACCTGGTGCAAAAGGCAGACGGAACCCGTGATGACAACCAGGAAAAAATCGACCCCATACGTATCCAGGGATTAATCGACTGGCTCAATATTCGTCAGAAGGCCATAGATGATGCTAAAGCCAATGTAACCCACTCCGATGTCAACCTGTATCACTATGTTGAAGTCAATAGGGTTGAGTCAGCAATGCAGGGGAAGGAGCGTATTACCAATGCCGTACTACCCCACACTAATGTGGATCTGGTGTCTTACTCAGCTTATGACCTGACTACCAAGGAAAGACACTCAGACTTCGCCACCTTACATACCGAGTTAACCAAAGCTTTAGATTTCATTAATTCAAAGCTTCCCACCAAGGCAGGCTTGCCATTTGAAAAACGAGTATTTATTGGCGAGTACGGATACGGTGAATCCTGGTTCAAAGACTGGGGCACCCGCTCCGGAGAAGCACAGGATATGCTCTCGCGCAATGTGATTAAAACTTCATTGGAGTGGGGGACTCCTTTTATCTTGTATTGGCAGATGTATGGTAACGAGTATGACAGCTGGGCTAATGAGTTTGTCGGCTACTGGCTGATCGACAACGAGGGGAACAAAAAACAGATTTACCAAACACACCAAGAGTTCTATCGGGACGCCAAACAATACCTGATCGATTTTCAGGCAAAGCAGGGTATCCTACCTACAGAGCGAGAGTTCCGCGCCTACGCACTTAAGTGGTTTGAGTCCACTAAATCCCCAACAACACCGCCAACTCCAACACCAGACACAACACCAGACACAACACCTGCACCAAGCCCGGAACCTGCCCCCCACTGCCATCCTCTGGCCAGTGTACTGTGGAATACACTGTCCAAAATGACTGGGGCAATGGCTTTATGGCTAATGTGGTTATCCGCAACACTGGAAATACCCCCATTGAGAAATGGCAGGTACAGTGGCAATGGCCAGGTAACCAAAAAGTGGCCCATCACTGGAATGCTCTGATAAGCGAAAATAGCGGTACAGTGACTGCCAGCGGCCAGGACACTATTCCTCCAGGCGAGGCTCGGGCATTTGGTTTTAATGGTGAGTACACGGGTGAAAATATTCAGCCAAACCTGACCACTAGCTGCCAGTCCAATAGCGTAACAGAACCCTCTCCGCCAAGTACCCCTGTACCTACAGAACCAGAGCCCCAGCCCACTGAGCCGTCCAATCCCAATAAAGGCAATGCCAACAGCATAAAACTCTGGCTTATTGGGGACTCGATCACCTATGGCATGACAACACTACCCTTCAACTCCAATGGCTTCCGCTCCCAAATTTGGCAACATCTCTTCGATGCCTCCAATGGCAAATCCAGTTTCCCGCTTACCGCAAGTGAGAGCAATGGCTCCCTCCAAATTCTCTACAGTGGCAAGCCCATACACACTATCGGAACTGTAAATGGTCCAACTGGCCCAGAGGACTTGGCACAACAAAGCAGGAATTACTGGCATTCGGGAATCCCAGGAGCCACCACAAGCGATATGCTCTGCTTCCTAAACCCTACAGGTCATCAAGTTCCATCTGGCTATAATTTTGCCAACTGCGCTCAATCCATTGCTAACTTCAATTCGGTAGCTACCGAAATGTGCCGGGAAGGCAGTAACAGTGCCGGATGGCTAGGTAACCAAGCCTGCCAGCTGAGTCAAAGCCTCTCCGACACAGATGCCGTTGTGATACCTATCCAACTGGGAACCAACGACATTACTTTCTTAAATATGAATGGCGCCACCAAGTGCAGTGCCGCACCTGATATAGGAAGCACCACAGCCAGTCGACTGGAGCAGGTTGTTGCCGGCATATTGTCACCAGCAAATATTACGGATAACTCTACTCTGGTGGGTAAAATATATAGTCACCTTTCTTCATTAGGCATAGCCGATAAAAATATTGCCTTTGTAATCTCGATGATTCCTCGCCGAAGTAATATTGACGGGCAAGACCCCCAAAATTACTGCACCGATTACTACAATGCCCAGATTAAAAATGCGGTAGAAAATGCCAGAGCTTCTTTTAATATGTTTCTGGCAGATCAGGGCAAAATAATCCCTACTGGTGACTCGGTACATCCCACTACAGCAGGTCACAAGGTCATGGCCTGCAACCTGCTGTATGGTTATAGCTATGGGCATTCTGAGAGCTTCAACTGCCCAATACCAGACAGTACTCCAACTTCTGGCTTAGTGAAAGCACTAGAAAGCGTCATTCACTAGTTATACTACGATTAAATAAAGAGTTCGTTTTATAAAAAGACAGGATGGCGGCATGGCACATAAATTTGTGCCATGCCTATAGACAGAAAAATCTAACCCATAAGAATTTCTCAATTAAAATCACTCTTAACTGGAGCAGTATCATAAATGATAGCTACGGAAGAGAATCCACTTAGGTCAGTAGCAAGGTCAAAAATATCAACCGTGTTAATAGTAGCTGGCTCTTTGCCTTTTATAGTACGCGTATAAGTCATATAAATAGCAACCTGATTTGGATTCATCACTCCCTGCATAATATTTTTTAACTCCAAGTGACGTTCTTCTGTTGCCTGAGTGACATAGGAGTAAAAATCATCAACCTGGCACTCCCCAAATATCGGAGAATAAACCCTCGCACCTTCTATAAAAACAGCCTTCAAAGCCTCCAAATCACCTTGCTCCAAAGCCGATAAATACTTAAGACATAATCTCTGTATAGCTTCAGAGCGAATTAAGTTTTTCATAACTCAAGAAACCCCAGCCTGAAGAGATTTACCATTCAAATAAACATCTTTACCGCTCCTTCCCAGCCAGGGTTTGATCAACCATCTCACCACACAATCCTAAGTAGTTCTTGGGATCCAATAATTCATCCACCTCACTGGAACTGAGATTTTCAGATATTTCCGGGTTTTGTTTCAATAACTCGGCAAATGACTGCCCGCTTTCCACCGCATCACAACAGATCTGATATACCAGGTCATGGGCTTTCTCGCGTCCAATCTTAGGACCCAATCCCATCATAACTGCCTCAGAGGAAACCTGGCCCCCAGTCAGTTTTAGGTTTCGCATCATATTTTCCGGGTACACATTAAGTCCACTTAAAGCAAAGCGCGCTTGCGCCAAGGCTGCAGCCGACAGGCAAAATATTTCAGGAAGTACCACCCACTCAATTTCCCAGGTACCCGTAGCTCGCTCATGATCCTCTTCCATAGCATTGAGCAGAGCTGCCACCTGCTGCCTGATAATTGGCACAATGCCACTGATATAGACTGAAGAGACAGGGTTATGTTTTTGTGGCATCGTACTGGAAGCTCCTCGCCCGGACGTAAATGGCTCTGAAACCTCACCCACTTCTGTCTGCGCCATTAATTTAATATCGAGAGCGATTTTCCCCAGCGTGCCAGTGATCAACCCCAGCAGACAGGCTACCTCAGTGATTCTATCTCGCATGGTATGCCAGGCAATACATGGCTTCCCTAGCTTAAGCTCCTCCATAATCCCCACCTGTACCGCCAATCCCTGGCTCCCTAACGAGGCCAGATTTCCCGCTGCGCCACCAAACTCCCCAACCAGTGCACGTTTTTTAATTTCTTCTAAGCGCTGCTGGTGTCGATGGAAACCAGCCAGCCATACAGCCGCTTTATAACCAAAAGTTATTGGTACAGCCTGTTGCAAATTACTTCTCGCCACCATCGGCGTATCCCGATACTCTTTCGCCAATTTAGCTAATGCAATTGAAATTGCTCCCACATCAGTTTCTATCAATTCCAATGCCGCACGAATCTGTAAAACGGTAGCTGTATCAGTAATATCCTGGGTTGTAGTTCCCCAGTGGCACCATTGCCCCAGCCCTTTATCGCATAGTGCTACCAGCTGTTGTACAACCCCAAAAACGGGATAACCAATCAACTCTGTCTGTGCCTTTAAGCGTACGAAATCAATCTCATCGGCGTTGCAGTGGCTGCAAATCTCTTTCGCCGCCTCCTCGGGAATGATCCCCAATCGCGCTTGAACTTTTGCCAGGGCCGCCTCGACATCCAGGTAGTACTGAACTCTCTGTTTATCTGAAAAAATATCTCGCATTGCCTGCGTGCTGAAAAGATCACAGAAAACTACTGAGTCAATAAGAGTTGCTGCCACGATTCACCTCTAAAAACCAAGGCAAAGCTTGCAGGTCCTTTGAATTCGCCCGGGCTGGTAGTGCAATGAGATTACTCAAAAGCGAGACTAGCGGTACAAACAGTCATTTCTCAAAGAAGAATAGACAATAGCATTCGGGGCTTAATGAGCTATTAGTTAGTAGCTATTTCCTTCTAGGTCAACTTAATTGATAGAGAATGCAGGTATCCTTTACTCGGCCCCTGGTCAGATGACTGAGCGTCCCATATGAAAAGTACCAATTACATCTACATCAGTGAACATTTGCGGTAGCTAAGTATGCCAATTTTTTCTTACATACAATCTCTCGCCCCACCCTAGCCAGTAACTCAAATCTCAAAAGCCATTTAGTTAAAAGAGAATTTTCTTTCCAATTACTGCCTCGTTAGCAGTCTCTACTCTGAAATCACACCACCTACTTATCGACATAAAATCATGATACTGCCAAGAAAATCCAATTGGTACCAACCATATAAATAGTAAAGAAAACCTTAAATCACAAAATCCCTACTAACCTTATAAGCAAAAACATCCTTCCAGCACCACTCAAACTTATGCTTTTTCACTCATACTGAGGCTCATTTTAAGCTCCAAGCCCCAATCACAAATAAATAACCCTTGAATTGATTTACATCAATTTATACTTCGATTCGGCTTTACAACAATAAGGGCACAAAAAAATTCAACACCAAATAAATCCTTCACCCCTACGCCACACACATAAACAAAATATAGAAGCTGACAAAAAGAAATTTAAATTTTCTTGAATTAAAAGCAATTACAAACAAATGGAAAAGAGAAACACAAGAGGCGAAAGCCCATTAATTTCAATATATCAGAAAATAAATACCTACAAGTAGGTATAGCCACACACCCCGCAGCCAAAAACTAATTAAATTTTCTCAAGAAAACAGAGGCAACAAACAACCAGCATCCGTGAATAATAATCATGATATTGCTAGAAAAAATTTTACTCCGTATACTCAAAATCCGTTTACTGGTCGAGCAACCATTAAACGCTATTCACACAGGATGTTCGTTAGCAAACTGAAATAATTACTTGTTACGGTTGCCAACTTTCGGCTCAACAGATGGAATTTAAGGCTTCAGATGAATAATCATAAAAGAGCCTGGCTAGAGCAACTCTCTGAAGAAGCGCTAAAGCACAGGGCTATCAACCACCCATATCTCAAACAATTCAGCAGTGCATCCCTTCCAAACTTTCGCTATGCGGTCGCGGATTTTGCTCAACAGTACGGGGTTTATTCATCCCGTTTTGTAAACTTGCTCACTGCTGTGATTTCCAGATTGACTACCCCGAAGCACCGGAACATTCTTCTGGAAAATCTCGCAGAAGAGTCTGGACACTATGAAGAAAAAGAGCTTATAGAGCTGGAGACTCACGGGATCAGTGCAAGCTGGGTCCGGAACATCCCACACGCACAGCTGTTTGAGAGCTTCAGAAAAAGGGCGTTACGCGGAACACCAGAAATAGGAATTTCCGATGATCCTGCTATATGGTATGACATGCTCTCCGGAGTATTGCTTTATGGCTCTACTGAAGAAGCTATCGGGGCTTTAGGATTAGGTACAGAGCATATCGTCAGCTCTATTTATCCTTTCATTGAAAAAGGCTTAAAAAGCCTACCCGAATTTCAGCCGGAGGATTATTGCTTCTTCTCTGTTCATACACTCATTGATGATGACCATGCAGAAAGCTTAAACCAAATCGCATTGGATTTTGCCAATACCGAGGAGGGCCGCAAGCGTCTTCGTCACGGAGTGCTTAAAGCCTTGAACTTAAGGGCCGCCTTCTGGGATGGCATGTTGGAACGTGCAATTAGGGGTCCGCAAAAGCCTCTCGAAAATCTAAATAATTATACTCAACAAGCTTCTGGAGTGGCTCAGGATGAACCAGCCGTTATCAACTGAAACAATCTATAACGCCCAAGCAGGCAACTGGTTGCGATCTGAGAAGGTCCTTTTAAGTGACTTTACTGCAAGACCTCGAGTGCTTGAGGAGTTAGGAGATATTGCTGGGCAAGACATTCTGGACTTTGGATGTGGCGAGGGTTACGTCTCACGCATGATTCTGGAAAATGGTGCTCGTTCGATATTTGGCATCGATTCTTCTGCGGAGATGATCAGTCAAGCACAGGCAATGGCAGCAGAGCTCGAACTATCCACTGCCAGTTATACGGCTGCTAATGCTGTGACTTTTGACCAATTCCCACAAAAGAGCTTCGACAAGGCCATTGCTGTATTTCTTTTTAATTATCTCACGATTGAAGAGATGACTCAGGTAATGACAAAGGTTAGATCACTGTTAGCCTCCACCGGGACCTTTGTTTTTACCGTGCCCCACCCTTGCCTACCATTTATGCGTGAAGAAACACCACCGTTTTACTTTGAGCATGGAGATAAAAGCTATCTCGATGGCATCAATCAAACTTTCGAAGGAAAAATCTGGCGCAGAGATGGAATTCCAGTATCTGTGCGTTGTGTACACAAAACCTTTTCACATTACTTCGAAGCACTCAAAGCAGCCGGGTTTAATCTTTTGCCGCAGGTGAATGAGCTTGCGGTAACAGACGAACACCTGGCATTGGACCCTGAATTCTTTGGCCCTCTGAAAGGTTACCCTCTGCATGTTTTATTTAAGGTACAAGTAAATGATTGAACTGGCTCCCAGAGAAGAGGTGTGCGCTCAAGCGTGGAAGGCTGCAGATATAGCCTCAAAATCCAACTGGAAGTTTGCTTGGCCTTCCGGCTGGCAAGAGGAAGTAAAAGCTCTTCAAGATTGGGCTTCCAATCAGGATCATCCTGTTGAATCCTTGAGAGCCGACTCAGTACCAACCCCACAGTTTGATCAACTTGCCCAACAGATCAAGCAAGAAATTGCACACGGAAGCGGTATAACCTGGATTCAGGGGATTGATGGCTTCGATCAAGATACACTCAATCTTTTGTTCTTAAATATCAGCCTGGCAATGGGGCAAACTATTGATACCTATGGCAGGTTGTACGGTATCCTGGATACAGGTCGAAGCTATAAAGATGAAGCAATTCCGGTATCACAAACTAATGCAGCTACCGGGGTACATACAGACAGCTCGCAACGTACAATCCAGCCCAATATTCTCGGCTTGTGCTGTATCACCCCTGCGATAAAAGGTGGAAAATCCAAAGTGGTCTCCGCAGCACAGGTCCACGAAGCCCTAAGAGAAAGAGAACCTGGCAAGCTCGCTCTACTCTATGATAACTATATACGCGATCTTGTCACCCCAGGCAGCGACAAGAACCTACAGAATATCCTTAACAATCACTTCCCCATTTTCAGCTACGAAAAGGGTAAGTTATCAATTCGCTATATGCGCTACTGGATTGAAAAAGGTCACCAGCGGGTCGATCAACCGCTAACCAAGGAGGTATTGCAGGCTTTAGACATGCTCGACGGGGAGCTAAACAATGAAGAAAACGTTGTCAGCTTCTATATGAACTCAGGAGACATGATATTTATCGACAACACTCGGATTCTTCACGATCGGGATGAGTTTGTTGACACATCCGAGCAAAAACGCGTTTACACTAGAGTATGGATAAATTGAGCCTCTATTAAATCACACCAATTAAATCCTTAACTGAAAATAAAGCCGAAAGGATAATTAGCATAAACTCTCTTTTCGGCTTTTAAGAATAAAAACCATCAACGCCCTTGTGATTGCCCCGTTACGACTGTTTTTCTTAGCTTATTAACATTTCTGGCCGTTTCCACTGAATCACCTGCCCACTCCTCTGCTGTCATGCAGACCTTCTTTTTGAATCTCGATCCCGTCCCTTCGCGATACTTACACACTAGTTCATTCTTTGGTTCCTCCTGTTTATCGAGGTTAGAGGCCAATTCTTCAACTTGACCGTCTTGATCAGACCCCGGCCTATTTGATACGGATGTACAACCAATAGCTAGCACCGAAAATAGAACTGCCAGGGCCAAAAAATACTTACTCATGATATATCCTTATCAATTTCCATATGAAGTCCGCAGCTAAAGAATATAACATTGATATAAAAACAAGGAAAAGCTTCGATGACTTGATCTACTTGCAAGACAGCAAGATATAACACTTCTCTCAGCGCGCCTTACAATGGACAAAGAATAAAAAGGCACCATGATTTCCGCATCAAGTCAAAGCGTAAATTATTCTGCTAATATGAGCATATTCGTGGCAGCATACCACGCACGCGGCCTTCTCAGAGTGAGGGGGATACTGCTGACTTATGGAATGGTACCAAAACCTCTATCTATTGCCATCTCTATTCTGTGGAGTATAAAAGTCAAGACTAGTGAGGGCCCATAAGCTATAGGGCTGCTAGCAGTATTTTTCAAGCCAGGGAGCGGCTGGCCGATCCCAGATCCAGGCCTACTGATATGAACTTTAGATACCTAAAAAAGCGTTATACAACCCCACTAAAGTCGCTTAGTCGGTGAAGTTTTTCAGTAGGTTTGGCTAATAATACTTTTATTTACAATAGCCGACTGTATCGGAGATACATCTGCTCAGAGCACAAAAATATTTATCTTTATAGCTTTCCCATGAAATATTATGAAAGTCCAATTTTACTAACGTTTCCGCACATTGAACTCTTTTGGCCATAGATTCAAGCTTTGTAACTGCATTCCTCACCCCCAAGTAACGCAATTGCTCAGGATAAAACTCCGGGTAACACTGCTCATCCGGCACTAATGGCGTGCAGCCCATCGCTGCGGCCTCCATTACCGCTAGCCCCTGAAACTCGTGGTAAGCGGTAGATAGAAATACATGGCTACCACGTAAGGTTTGCCGGTAGAGATGTTCGCTTTCCACATACCCCACCACCAAAAGATTTTGGCAGAATTCCTGCTTAATCTGCTTAAACTCTTCCGGGCTGTTACGAAACGACTGGCCCATCAAGTTGAGCAAGAACTTTACCTTTTTCTCTTTTAGGCCCTGAAGAATCTGCAGTAGTCGATCGGCGCCCTTGTCATACTCCCAGCGGGCAGCCCAACTGATGATCAATGTATCCTCGGTTACCTCTTCCTGATAACCCTGTCCCCACCGGTGATCCCAACAAAAATTT
Source organism: Microbulbifer sp. MLAF003 (assembly GCF_030012965.1). NCBI lineage: Bacteria > Pseudomonadati > Pseudomonadota > Gammaproteobacteria > Cellvibrionales > Microbulbiferaceae > Microbulbifer > Microbulbifer sp. MLAF003. Next base: position 1,533,123 of record NZ_CP120232.1, on the reverse strand, counting down.
GTTTGTGCGCTTTTTTTGACAAAGAGCGCACCTTCCAAGGGTACAGGCAAGACCTTAGATTTGTTTTGTACTTCCTCGCAAATTCCTGTAGGTACACAATCGGGAAAACGCTTGAGTAATGTAACAGCTCCCTCAATTAAAGTGCGACGATTAAATTCTGAATTAAAAAGAACTAGGTCCCCAGCCAATGCGGTATAAATATTTAGCAATTGAGGCTCAATAGATTGGTAAGCATCTGTACTCACCGGATAAGCAAATTGATTCTCATGAAAATAAACAACAGTCGGAATCCCAGCCAGCTCTGGCACTAAACCGCGTAAGGCACTGAGATCCGTCATTGAAGTTGTAATAACAAGATCCCAATCCTGCTTGAGGGCTTGCGCAGCCTCCCTCTGGCCCAGGTCAGGCTATTTCCACGAATGCGCCAACTGAAATATCGTGGGGGCAGGGTAAGGACTGTCCACTGCCATTCGGGAAAAGCGGCAACCAGACCCTTACGCCAGCGCTTGTGGCTGTCCGCATCATAGGCCGAGAGCAATAGAACTTTCATCGAGAGTTAAACAATATAAATTAGGAATGCAGGGTTGGAAATAACTGCATCCAACCCCGAGAGCAGCTTTCAAGTAGAGAGTATCAATCGAAGGAACGCACATTCATCAGTCGCGCAAACAGGCTGGAAGTATCCCAGCGGGCACCACCGATTGCCTGCACTTCGCTGTAGAACTGATCCACCAATGCAGTGACTGGCAGCAATGCACCATTACGCTGAGCTTCCTGAAGGACAATAGCCAGGTCCTTACGCATCCAATCTACTGCGAAACCGTGGTCATACTCGCCAGCCAGCATTGTCTGGGAGCGGTTTTCCATTTGCCAGCTCTGCGCGGCACCTTTGGAAATTACATCCACTACTTGCTCCGCATCCAGCCCGGATGCCTTGGCAAAATGCAGGCCTTCAGCAAGCCCCTGGACTACTCCGGCGATGCAGATTTGATTGACCATTTTGCACAGTTGGCCGCTACCTACCGGGCCCAATAAGGTTACCGCTCTGGCGAAAGTTTCAATTAACGGATTAACTCGCTGAAAATCGGCTTTATCTCCGCCAACCATAACAGTCAACGCCCCATTTTCAGCGCCTGCCTGGCCACCAGAAACCGGGGCGTCAAGAAAGCCTATCCCCTTGTCACTGCCAATGGCTGCCAGCTCCCGAGCAACATCCGCCGAAGCAGTAGTGTGATCTACGAATAAGCTACCTTTCTCCATAGTGGAAAAAGCACCTTGCTCTCCAACCACTACCTGACGTAGGTCGTTATCATTACCCACGCAGGCGAAGACAACTTCCGCACCTTTAGCCGCTTCAGCCGGGGATGGGAAGCTTTCCCCTTTGTATTCCTCCAACCACTTTTTTGCTCGATTAGCGGTGCGATTGTATACCCTTACATGATGACCAGCTTTTGATAAATACCCAGCCATCGGGTAGCCCATCACCCCCAAGCCAATAAACGCTACAGTTGCCATATTACCTACCCCCATATCATCCAAATCAGGACCGCACCTAGTATCAGGCGATAAATTGCAAAAGGTGCCATACCGATACGACTAATAAACTGCAGAAAAAAATGAATACATAAGTAAGCACTAATAAACGACAACACAGCACCCAGCAGAATATCGCCCCAGGGCACAGTTTCCAGTGAAAGCAAGTCGTATGTCAGTAACAGCGCCGGCAGTGCAATTGCTGGTATCGACAAGAGAAAAGAAAAGCGTGCGGCAGCCTCTCGTTTCATTCCTAGCATTAACCCCGCTGTCATGGTTATACCTGAGCGGGAAGTACCAGGAATCAGTGCTAATACTTGAGCCAAGCCAATCAGCAATGCCTTTTTCCAATTGAGTTGAGCCAACGTTTGTGTGCGCACCCCACGCACATCCGCCCACCAGAGAAGAATACCGAAGCCAATTGTGGTCGTGGCAATAACAGCTGCTGAGCGAAGATTGGCTTCGATAAAGTCTTTGAAAATCAGCCCAACCAAACCTACCGGAATAGTCGCCAATACAATCAACCAGGCAAGCCTGCCCTCATCGGTAAAGTCCCCGCTGGCTAACCCTCCAAGCCCATCCCGGATCAGCGCCCAAATATCTTTACGAAAATAAGAAACAACCGCTATCAACGAACCAAAATGCACAGCGACATCAAATGCAAGTCCCTGGTCCTGCCAGCCCAATACCTCGGCAGGTAAGATTAAGTGCGCTGAACTAGAGATAGGCAAGAATTCAGTAAGCCCTTGGATCAAGGCCAAGACAACAATTTGAAATATTTCCATGGGTTACTTCTTAGATCGGATTTTTTGTCGTTTCTGCCAGGTGACCTCATTGCGAAGATACACAGGCTCTAATTCTTGTGCGGTCACCACCTTACCAGACAGGTATAGTGGCACAGCCAGCTGGGCAACCTCCCTCGCATGTATCAGGGTATCCAAGTCAACCCCACCCATGTGCGCCATGCGCAGAGCCTCATAATGCCAACCAGGTCCAGCACCATAAATAGGGGGCGATATGTGGGACTCTTTTAATGACATCAGCACTTGCTCAGGGTGCTGTACCGCCTCAGGCACCTGGCTTTGATGTGGTTCGCTAGCAGTGTAAATACCCCAATATACCTGCTGCATCCTCGCATCCAACATGGGCACTATTGAAGCTTCACCCCACTCAGGATGCGCTCGCCTGGCCCCTAGGGCCAAAGCAGCTAAACTGGACACCGGAACCACCGGCTTATCCGCTGCAAAGGCCAGCCCTTGCACACTACTGATAGCAATGCGCAGGCCGGTAAATGAGCCTGGCCCTCGACTAACTGCAAAAGCATCCAGCCCCGCCAAAGTCAGCTCCATTTCAGCCAACACTTCATCCACCATCGGCAACAGCCTACGGGTATGGTCCCGCTCAGCCTGAACAAAACGCTCAGAAATCTGGCCATTGCTGTAGAGCGCTACAGAGCAAGAACCAGAAGTCGTATCCAGGGCAAGAATCTTCACAACAATCTCAGACCAGGTAACTCAAAGAGAGGGATTGTGGCATGGTCGCAAGGGGGAGTCATGTAAATTAACAAAGAGCCAAAAACTACAGGGTACCTTCAATAGAAAACCCCGGACGGAGCCGGGGTCTGAGATAGCTGTTTAAGCCCAGCTATAAAGTAGGGTTTAAGTGAACTCGGGCTATGCCGCTTTCTTTGGCGGACGGCCGCGACGGGCAGCACCCGCTTTAGGCGGACGGCCCCGGCGGGCAGGTGCTTTCTTAGCTGTTGCAGCTGTAGCCTTTTTGGGACGCCCTACTCTCTTGGCCGGCTTGGCCGCGGTAGTAGCTTTCTTTGGGCGCCCTACACGCTTGGCCGTCTTGGCTGCAGTGGCTTTCTTAGGCCGACCTGCTTTTTTCGCAGAAGTCGCTTTCTTGGCGACCGCCCTTTTGGCTTTTTGCGCTTCCGCCTTCAGCTTGGCAGCGGCTTTCTTCTCAAACTCTTTGGCTTTGGCAGCGGCTTTCTTCGCCGCAGCCTTTACCTTAGCCTCTGCCTTCTTCTCCGCAGCCTTGATCTTCTTGGCGTGGGCCTTATCGCGAGTCTTTTTCCAACGCGCTTCAAACGCCTTTAACGCGGCAGCCAGATCTTTATCCGCCTTGGCAGACAGGCTATCAGCCAGAGTGGAAACCTTTTCTTTGGCCGCAGCCTCTGCTAGACGCACAGCATCCATAGCCTTGGCTTTGGCGAGATTCATCTTAGCCATTGCCAGCTTGGCGCGTAATTCCTTTGCCTTGCTATTGGCAGTAGCCAATGATGTTTTTGCTGCTGCAGAATTACTTTTTTGGGCCCGTGCTTTTGCTTTCGCAACACGATCTAATTGCCCATCAAGTGATTTACTCGCCGCATCAACCGCCTTTTGCGCTTTCGCGACTACTGGCGACGCTGCAGTCGAACCAGTTGCCTTCTTTGCACGCGTACTCTTTTTTACTACTCTTGCCATCCCTTGTCTCCTCACTGAAAAGAAGAAGTACATCCAAAAGTGTGCCGGCAGCATTGCCTGTTTGCTATCGAATAAAAACTGCAACGGGCTGTTTTTATCACTTATGCAGAGCGCCGCACCGCCAATTTCGATACAACTTTATCAAAGTTAATAAAAATATCCGGCATTGCAAGTAAAAAAGCGAAAAATGAGAAATTTTTCAGCAAAAAAGTATGTTTTTCTTATCAAATTTCTCCTAAACGGCTTTTTCAGGCCGCTGATAGAAATTATTTTGGCCCAAACAACTTTTCTTCAATGATCGCGGCAAGCGCTTCGATATGATCTTCACGCAAATTTAGAGCAGGAATATAACGATATTCACTGCCTCCAGCATTGATAAAATTAGCGCGATTCTCTACCGAAATTTCTTCCAGAGTCTCCAAGCAGTCTGCTGAAAATGCCGGACAAATAACATCAACACTCTTTACTCCGCCCTTACCCCACTCAATCAGCGTTTTATCGGTATAGGGTTGCAACCATTCAGCCTTACCAAACCTTGACTGGAAAGTGACTTGCCACTGCTCTTGTTCAATTTGTAATTCTTCTGCCAGAAGTCGTGCAGTTTCAGTGCAATGTCGATAATAGGGATCCCCTTTATCAACATTTGCTTTTGGAATTCCGTGAAATGACAGCAGTAACTTTTCTGCCTGCCCTTGAGCCTGCCAATGCTCGCTGACTGAGTTCGCAAGGGATTTAATATAGAGGGGGTGGTGGTAATAATCCCGAATCAATGAAATATCCGGAATATCACGACTTTTGCGAAAAATTTGCGCCACTTGATCGTAAATTGCGGCAGTGGTCGTAGCTGAATACTGTGGATATAGCGGTAAAACAGTGAAAGTTTCACACCCTTTTTTACGCAAATCACCAATCACATTGTCTAACTGCGGCTCTCCATAAGTCATCGCATACTCGACCACCAGATCATGGCCATTATCACGCAGATACCCCTGCAACAGCTCGGCCTGACGACGCGTATAGTAAAGAAGTGGCGAACCTTCAACTGCAGCACCATCAGCACTGCAATTCCAAATCTCTTTATAGGCGGGCGCAATGCGCTTGGGGCGAAATGGCAAAATGAAGCCATTCAGTATCGCAAGCCACAGTGGACGAGGAATTTCCACTACCCGGGGATCGGAAAGGAATTCCTTCAAGAAACTTCTCACCGCTGGCGCAGTTGGCTGTGCAGGAGTGCCCAAATTCATCAAAATTATCGCACTGGACATAGAGGGGCCTGTCTGAAAAACAAATTTGCCAAGAAAAACTGCCGGCAATGTTAATGACTGAAGAAATAACTACAAGAGAAAAGGCTTTCCTAAATACCAGCAAAGGAGCTGTCGGGAAGAAATGAAAAAGCCCCCAGGTGGGGGCCTTTTAGAGTAACTGTCACTGAAGCAATCAGCTCAGAGCTTCAAAAACCTTCTCACGTATATCATCCATACTGCCCACTCCCATTACTTTTGAATACTTGGGAGCAGCCTCGGGAGAGCGGCTTTCCAGCTCGCGGTAGAAACCAACCAGAGGAGCAGTCTGCTCATGGTAAACAGCCAGACGCTTGCGCACAGTTTCTTCAGTGTCATCACTGCGCTGTATGAGTGTCTCACCAGTCACATCATCCAGTCCTTCACTCTTGGGCGGGTTATAGACAATGTGATATACACGGCCAGATCCTTCATGCACACGGCGGCCAGATAGGCGCTTAACGATTTCCTCATCGTCAACAGCGATTTCCAGTACATGATCGATATGGATATCTGCATCCAACAGGGCCTGCGCCTGAGGAATAGTGCGAGGGAAACCGTCAAACAGGAATCCATTTGTGCAGTCTGACTGGGCGATACGCTCCTTTACCAGGGCAATAATCAGGTCATCAGAGACCAGCTTGCCGGCTTCCATAATATCTTTCGCCTGCAAGCCGAGAGGTGTGCCTGCCTTCACCGCTGCACGAAGCATATCGCCGGTGGAGATCTGCGGAATGCCGAACTTCTCTGTTATGAATTGTGCCTGAGTGCCTTTGCCGGCTCCCGGCGCCCCCAAGAGAATAATTCGCATGTTCAGTTAGCCTCCAAAACTGTCGACGCACCAATAGAGCCGCCGTGCCAAAAGAGCGCTACCTTACACGCAGACCCCAAATTGGGCAAGATTGCTGCTAATGCGAGGCGAATCCCGCAAGATATCCGCCCCCTTTCGAGAGAGAATCATTGAGCAGAGCCCGGTTTCTCCTCCGCCTTGGCTCTATCCCAAAGCTGATCCAGCTCCTCAAGGTTAGCGTCAGCTGGTCTACGCCCCTGAGCCTTCAGGACTGCCTCTACACTTCCAAAGCGTCGCTCAAACTTTCGATTGCAGTGGCGTAGTGATGCTTCCGGGTCTTCTTTCAAGTGACGAGCAGCATTTACACAGGAAAACAGTAAATCGCCAAGCTCCTCCCTGGCATGCTCACGATCTCCAGTTTCAACAGCCTCGCGTAGCTCTGCAACTTCTTCCTCGATCTTGTCCAGCACGCCACTAATATCCGGCCAATCAAAACCCACTTGGGACGCACGCTTCTGTAATTTGGCCGCACGCGTCAATGCTGGTAGCCCTACCGTAACACCGGCTAGAACTCCAGACTCGCCTTTGGCATTACGCTCTTCAGTTTTTATCGCTTCCCAGTTCTGCTTTACCTGGGCTTCATCCACAGAACCAGAGTCATTGTCCCCATAGAGTTCTCCACTGGGAAAAACATGCGGATGACGGCGTACCAGCTTGCGCACCAGAGTATCGACTATACGTGAAAAATCGAAATAGCCCTGCTCACAACCAAGCTGTGAGTAGAAAATCACCTGAAATAACAGATCACCGAGCTCTTCATGGAGGTGTTCGTAGTCCTCAATTTCAATGGCCTCAGCTACTTCGTAGGCCTCTTCGACCGTAGAAGGAACTATGCTGGCAAAAGTCTGCTTCAAATCCCAAGGGCAGCCGCCGTCCGGGTTACGCAGCTGGGCCATCAGGTGAAGCAGGTCCTCCACCTTGTATTTATCTTGCACCTACCCCCTTATTCAGCGCAACATGCGTCTCTTCGCCGATGCCACATTAGGCAGGCGATTAATGCGATGCAGCACGTAACTCAATTCTTCAAAGTTGTGAATTTCAGCAGTCAGCACCATTTCAACGGTGTGCTTATGCTTATTGGAATGAGTCTGCATAGCCGTGACATTAATTTTCTGACTATCCAGCATGGCAGTGACATCTCGTAGCAGACCAAGGCGATCATAAGCCTCAATAATGATTTCCACTGCGTAGAGTTCACGCGGCTTTTCCGCCCAGTTTACCTGCAGAACGCGCTCTGACTCCTCCGCCTGCATCCGTAACATATTGGCGCAGTCCTTGCGGTGAATGGAAACCCCGCGCCCGAGGGTGATATACCCCATAATTTCGTCACCGGGCACCGGGTTACAGCAACCGGCAATATGAGTGAGTAAATTACCTACTCCATCAATATAAACATCTGTCTTACCCTCACCACGCGCGACCGATGCGGTAAGAGATGGCACGCGCTCAGCATAATCAACTTTGACCATACGTTGGGCGGTATTTAATACCTGCCCTACACCGATATCACCCGCGCCTACCGCTGCATAGAGGTCATCCAGCGAGTGCATGTTCAGTTTCGCTGCTAGCTTCTCAAAATCAAAGTCACTCAGGGCCAGTTGTTTAAACTCGCCATCAAGTATGCTGCGGCCATCAGCAATATTCTGGTCACGTGCCTGCTGTTTAAACCAGTGAATAATCTTGGCACGGGCACGCGAGGTAGTGATATAGCCCATCCCCGAGGACAGCCAATCACGACTCGGTGCCTCACGTTTACTGGTCAGGATTTCTACCTGGTTGGCAGTCTGCAATTCGTGGTTTAGAGGGACAATCCGCCCGTCCACTTTTGCTCCACGGCAGCGATGACCAATTTCAGTATGGATTTTATAAGCAAAATCCAGCGGCGTAGCCCCACGGGGCAAATCCACCACATGGCCATCCGGGGTGAACACATAAATACGTGAGTCCCCTTCGCCGGTCTGCAGATCGTCCTGCAGAGGGTTGCCTCCCACCTCTTCGTGCCAGTCGAGCACTTGGCGCAGCCAGGAAATCTTCTGCTCATAGCTATCCTTGCTCTCACTTTTCAGGTCAGTACCCTTATAGCGCCAATGGGCGCAGACACCATATTCGGCTTCCTCATGCATAGCAAAAGTACGAATCTGGACTTCCAGCACCTTGCGCTCTGGGCCAATAACCGCTGTATGCAGCGAGCGATAGCCGTTCTCCTTGGGAGAGGCAATATAATCATCAAATTCATTGGGGATATTGCGCCATAGGTTATGCACTATACCCAATACCGCATAGCAATCTCGCACTGTAGGTACAAGGATGCGTACAGCGCGGATATCATAAACTTGGGAAAAGCCGATATTCTTGCGGCGCATCTTACGCCAGATACTGTAGATATGCTTTGCACGACCGTAGACATCTCCCTCAATGTCTGCCTTAGCCAACTCTTTGCGCAGAAGCTCCAACACCTCATCAATATACTTCTGGCGCGCCAGCCGCTTTTCATCCAGCAAGCGGGCAATCTGCTTGTAATCGTTTGGCTCCAGGTAGCGAAAAGAGAGGTCTTCCAATTCCCACTTGATATGACCAATACCCAATCGATGGGCAAGCGGCGCATAGATATCAGCCACCTCCCGCGCCACTCGAGTACGCTTTGCCTGTTCTACATTCTTCGCCGCACGAATTGCACAGGTTCGCTCCGCGAGCTTGATCAGAGCGACTCGAACATCATCCACCAGAGCTACCAACATGCGGCGGATATTTTCAGAGTGCTCTTCTACAGCACCACTTTTACGTTCATCTCCTGTATCTGCGCTGCGACTGCGAATTGCCGCCATTCGCAACACCCCTCGGATCAGCTTGGCTACTGTCGAACCAAACTCTTCCTCGACACTTTTAATTGGCATGCGCTTTTCACGCACAGCCCGATAAAGAACAGCTGCGACCAATGCTTCTGAATCAATTTGCAGATCCGCCAGAATCTCTGCCATTTCCAGGCCTGTAGCAAAACTACTTGCGCCTTCCGCCCATATGTTTTCCGCTTCAATAGCCCGCTGCTCCGCTTCCGCGCTCACTTCAGCGGCGCGGCGCAGTTTTACTATCGCAGCGCCATCCAGGCCCGCCAATTTCTGTACATGACGAAGCCAAGACTCCAGGTCGAGTTCGCTCTCACCTCCGAAGGAATGATGTTTTCTGACTTGAACCATGTCTTACCGGACCGAAACAGGAATTTGGAAACTTACTGGCACTCCCCACCCAACTACGAAACTGCAGTGCCAGGTAAATAAAGTGTGTATAGCCCTTAAAGGAGCGCTTCTATCATAGGTTTGAACACACTAAAGTCCACGATTTTCTTTATATTTTTCAACAAGCTGCGTGAAATTCAGCATTCTTTCGCAGCAGCTTGTCAAACTTGACAAGAGAATAGCTGCGAATACAACCAGCCCTCTGGCTGGACAGTCACATAAAATACTTGTAAAGAAATGCCCACGTGTAAAAGTAAAAGCCGACCCACAGTACAAACCATTTGCAATAAAATTTTGTTTTGTAGGTTTTCAAAAACCAGCATTAACTAAGAAATGGCCCTTCGAAAAGTTTCTGCCAAAAGATTAAACACTCAACAAATGCCCCCAGACAGCCTAAAATGGCTTCATCTAAAAAAGTCCAGCAAGTGAGGAATTACTCAGTTAAAAAAATTGGGAATGCAACCAAGGAAGTAAAACCGAATTTACTAAAAAGGAGTAAATTTTATTTTGTGAGAAAAATTAATTGGGAAAAAAGGAAAAATATACGCGTAATGTTTGCTGAGGAACAGCTAGGCTGGCAATAAGGTCTCACCAGCCTGAAAAAAATTTACTGGTTAAACAGTCCTGAGGATAAATAGCGATCTCCTCGATCACAAATAATAGCAACGATAATAGCGTTTTCCACCTGGGTGGAAAGTCGCAGCGCACCAGCTACAGCGCCACCCGAGGAGACACCACAGAAAATACCCTCCTCTCGCGCCAACCTCCGTGTCATATCTTCAGCTTCACTCTGATCCATATCGATGACCAGATCCACTTCTTCAGGGACAAAAATCTTTGGCAGATAAGCTTGAGGCCAACGGCGAATACCGGGAATACTGGACCCATCGGTTGGTTGCAACCCAACAATCTGGATCTCCGGATTTTGCTCTTTCAAAAAACGACCACACCCCATAATGGTGCCGGTTGTTCCCATAGACGAAACAAAATGTGTTATTTCTCCTCCTGTCTGCTGCCAAATTTCTGGGCCTGTGCCCTCGTAATGGGCTAGAGGGTTATCAGTATTGGCAAACTGATTTAGTACCAGCCCCATACCGTCACTCTGCATTTTTAGCGCCAAATCACGTGCGCCCTCCATGCCCTGTTCCGCGCTGACCAGGATCAATTCCGCTCCGTAGGCAGTCATGGATGCCTTGCGCTCGGCTGTAGCACTGTCAGGCATAATCAGGATCATACGGTAGCCTTTTATAGCTGCCGCCATCGCCAGGGCAATGCCGGTATTGCCGCTGGTTGCTTCGATCAGGGTATCACCAGGCTTGATCTGTCCCTTGGCTTCAGCCCGGTTAATCATGGAAAGTGCCGGACGGTCTTTGACAGAACCAGCAGGATTATTCCCTTCCAGCTTAAGCAAAATCGTATTGCTGGTATCACCAGGCAGGCGCTGTAATTTAACCAGTGGAGTATTGCCTACACAGTCAGCAATTGTGGGGTAATCCATAGTGCATTCAGTTCCAGACAGATATTGCGGCCGGACAGTTTACCTGAACGCCTACACATCGCTAAATACCAACTCTGTATGTGGACTATATAGTCGGGTTATTACGAAATGACACTCTCGAGAAGAAACAATTTCTTCAACTCTTTACATGAGAGTGCACCACCTGATCCATATAGGTAAAATGGGGAAAAAATAATCGCACAAGGCCCTTCTTTCACCATGGCCCCCAAAAGCTCAATTCCATCCCTGCCAGCCCCCGGGGAATTACGTTCACTGCGCTCCACTATGTTCCGTTTTACGGTTGCCCCGGCACTGATCCTGGCAATGACTTTGGCACTGGTCTTTACTCTGCAACAGATGCATGACCGGCGCCAGCTGCTACTCAGCCACGGGCGGGCCAGTGCAGAACAACTTGCAGAACTCATCGAGATGAGCGGAGGGCACCCGACCGAACTGCGCATGGAATGGCTGCGCAAAAGCTTATTGGCCTTAATGCTAGAGAAGGACATGGTGCGTTCGGTGCATATCTATTCCACCGAAGCGAGCAAGAAACTCCCATTGGACCTGGCGACGGGACTGGGTCTACTGGCTAGCGTCGGCCCGCGCCCACGAACCCCAATAACAAGTGAGCAGCTGCAAAGGCGCGAGCCATTTATTTTTGAGGATGACGAAAGCTTGCAGGTGTTGCAGCCCCTAAAGGGTGATATTACCACCTGCTGGATTAGTATTGAGTTGCACCGCCCCTATTTCCTGGTGGGCACTTACCAAGTGATTCTTGTAGGGCTGGTCGGCTTGATTATCTGCACCCTGGCAGCGCTGGCCTGGTCGGTAATCCTCTCTGAGCGATTTGCCCACAGCCTCGTCCGGATGGGGCAAGTATTACAGGCCATTGGGCGCGGAGAGTTCGACCGCCGCACTCACGAAATCGAGAACCGGGAACTCGCCCAATTGGCGAAGCAGATTAATGAAATGGCCGAGGGCCTTTCCAGCTATCAACTCGAGTACAAGTCTAATTTAATGCAGGCTATGGACGATATGCGACAGTCCCTTGATAGTATGGAGGAGCAAAATATTGAGCTGGATCTAGCTCGAAAGAGAGCTCAAGAGGCCAGTCGAATCAAGTCTACCTTCCTGGCAAACACCAGTCACGAGATCCGCACCCCCTTAAATGGCATCATCGGCTTCACCAATTTACTGCTGAAAACCGAGATCGACGAATTACAGCAGGACTACCTGCAAACCATCCTGCGCTCGTCGGAAAACCTGCTCACCACTATCAATGATATCCTGGATTTCTCCCGCATCGAATCTGGCAACCTGGTGCTCGATCATATTCCCATGGATCTGGGGCAACTATTAGAAGAAACTCTACAGATCCTCGCTCCCTATGCCTACGAGCATCACTTGGAACTAGTGCCACTGATTGACCCCCAGTTACCCTCTACACTGGTTGGCGACCCTTTACGCACCAAGCAAATACTGACAAACCTGTTGGGCAATGCTGTACGAAGCTCTGAAAATGGCAATATACCTGTACGCCTTACGGTACAAAGCAACAATGATTCTGAACTGGTGCTGCGTATCAGTGTTACCGATCTCGGCAACCGCATAGATGATGCTGGACGTCGCGAGCTACAGCAGATTCTCAATACCAAGACACCGCAACATGCACAACAGATCAGCGCCAACGGCCTCGGCATGTCTATTGCCCGCAGCCTGGTTGAGCGCATGCGTGGCAACACCGGCCTGGAGAAAGCGGCTAACGACGGCAGTACCTGCTGGGTACAGCTGACTTTGGTCCCGGAACGCAACCGCGGCATACCACCTAGGGTAATGTTCCCCAATTGTCGCATCCTGATTGCCGACCCCAACGAACTCACCCGCACCCAGGTAGCACAACTGCTCAAGCAGTGGCAGGTTGAACCCGTGGAGCTCACCGATACCGACACGCTTCAACCAGCCATTGAACAAATGTGGCGACACGACGCACTGCCTGATGCAGTGATTATCGATACTGCCATCGCCAAAGGGGATTTCGACAGCTTCAGTGTCAAGGTGCAATCCCTAGTGGATGCTTACCAATGTCGAGTTATTGTTCTTGGAGCCCCGGCTGAGCTTCGGCGTTGCTACGAGCAGCTTCGCACCCGAACACTTACCTTCCTGGGCAAGCCGGTAACTAGGGAAAATCTGTTGCGCGCATTGAAAAGGTCAGTGCCGCAACAAAGCCAGCAGCGCTCCAGTAGCGGAGCCATACCCGCCCTCCCCTGGCCCGCCCCGCCACGGGTCCTCGCAGTCGATGATCACGCAGCCAACCGGCGCCTAGTTGGTGAACTACTACGTGCCCAGGGTGTGGAGGTGGTTATTGCCGCTAGCGGTCAGGAGGCCCTGCAACACTGGCAACAGAGTACTTTCGATCTTGTCTTTATGGACATCCAGATGCCCGGTATGGATGGTATTGAAGTTACTCGCTGTATCCGCGAACGGGAAGCCGGCAAACGGACACCAATTATCGCCCTCACTGCCCACGCAGGTGCCGAGGAAAAGCTCGATTGTTATCCGCAGGACTGGATGACTATCTTAGTAAGCCCGTGAGCGAGGCCCAGCTATCCCACATGATCAAACGCTGGCTGAAACTTATCACACCGCAAGTGGTGGAAAAGCTGAATTTCAACAAGATGCGGCTTGTAGATATTGGCGAGAGCATGACTCTAGCCAATGGCGATGCCAAGCTGGCCAGGGATATGTTGCAGATGCTTGTGGATGGGCTGGCTTCCGATGAGCGTGAACTTGAACGCCTACAAGTCATCGGTGACTTCAAAAGCATGTTTGAACTAACCCACCGAATGCACGGGGGTGCTGTTATTGCGGCGTTTCCAGGTTGCGCGAAGCCACCTGTGTTCTGCAGGAAGAGTTGCGCACACAAAAAGATGATGAGCCGGCAGGGATTGATCGTCGTAAGCTGGATGCTGTACTGAGGGAGATTCGCGCTCTGCGTGAGTGGGCCTCGGAGCAAGACCTGGATACGCTTTTTGGACTCGAGGTGGCCTAATGCCTCTCGAAAATCACAAAAGCTAAAGCTGCATCCTTCTCATCGGAAAGAGACAGGTGAATCACGTCAACCCCCATAGCGCGAGCGCGTTGCTGCGCTGCGCCACTCAGCAAAACCTGAGGGGCTGCCCCTTTACGCCGGCGTATCTCAATATCCTGCCAGGAGACGCCTTCACCAATACCTGTACCTAATGCTTTGCCCAAAGCCTCTTTAGCGGCAAAGCGTTTGCACAAGTAGGCCGCACGATTAACCTCAGCCAGGTCAGCAAAATCACAGCGTTCACCATCGCTCAAGATACGCTCAACAAAGCGCCCACCATGGCGCTTCCAGACCGCGTCAATACGCTGGTAACTACAGATATCTGTACCGATACTAACAATCACTTCCCATAGACCTGTTTAAACAATTCGCGGCTCTGCAGTGGTTTATCACAAAGTAAGCTACGTAGTAATAAGCGAGTCAAACGCTTCGCGGGGGCCAACAACCCTATCGGCCAGTGCCCATCATCTTGCGCCCTTGCAATACCCAGCAACTCGGCTCCACGAAATTCACTATCGCACAGCACTCCGCCCTGAGGCCGAAATATTGAAACAAAACCCCGCTCAAGTTCGAACCGATAACAACTATCCGCAACCACCCCCCTGACCACCAGCACATTGATCCAGCGGCGGACAACTACCAAGCTCAGTGAGCAACCGTAGCTCAAAGCTACGTAGCGGGCCTTCCATCTCTGTGCTGTCACTGCCACCCAAGTTAGACAGTATCTGCAGCAGCCCCTGATAAGCGGCAAACAATGCATAGTGACCCTCCCCTTCCGGTAACAGCCTTACCAGCAACTCATTGGAATAAAGGCCTCCGTATACGGCCCGCCCTTTCAGCCAAAGTGGACCACCGGCATTTTCTACCGGGCCCAGGGTCTTCAGTGGCCCATTACCTAGCAGGGAGACCAGCAGAGGTGAAAATGGTTGTAGGGCTTGCCGGCGTCGCTGCTTGTCCCTACGCGCACCACGAGCAACACAACTGATTCGCCCAAAATCTGGTGTGAGTAACTCCAAAATCAGACTGGAGTCTCGATAGGGGCGGGAGTGCAGGATATACGCCGGCTGTGCCGGCGGAGGTGTATTCATACTGTCAGCAGCCAGGCAAAGACCTGTTACTCATCGCGATAGCCGAGACTGCGCAGGGCTCTCTCATCATCAGACCAACCGGACTTCACCTTTACCCACAAATTCAGCATAACTTTACTGTCAAACAACCGCTCCATATCCTCACGTGCCTGGCTGCCGATTTGCTTGATACGCTCACCTTTGTTCCCAATAATGATTCGCTTTTGCCCAGAGCGCTCTACCAGGATCGCGGCACTGATATGCAGAATTTTGCCTTCCTGTTTAAACTCCTCAACCTCAACAGTCACCTGGTAAGGAACTTCAGCTCCCAGCTGACGCATAATTTTTTCACGCACAATCTCCGCAGCAAGAAAGCGGGAACTGCGATCGGTCACCTGATCTTCCGGGAAAAAGTGCTGTCCCTCTGGCAGGTGCTTGAGAATCACCTCCTCCAGAGCCTCTAGATTGACATTGCGCAATGCCGAAATAGGTACGATTTCTGCTTTGGGATGCTGCTCTGCCAAAGTCTGCAGTTGTGGCAAAAGTTCTCCCTTATCCTCCAACTGATCTACCTTGTTAACTGCAATAATCAGAGGGCATTTCAAACCCCGTAGCTTATCGGCCACCAACTGATCGCCCTCACTCCATCGAGTGCGCTCCACGACAAAAACCACCACATCCACATCCCGCGCAGCACTGGATGCAGCCCGGTTCATATAGCGGTTAATCGCTTTCTCTTGATCCGAATGCAGGCCTGGCGTATCCACAAAAATAATCTGGTTGGGGCCCTCGGTTTTAATACCAAGCATATTGTGGCGGGTGGTCTGTGGCTTACGTGAAGTAATCGCCAGCTTTTGTCCCAGCAAATGGTTCAAAAGTGTGGATTTGCCCACATTGGGACGACCTACAATCGCGACATAGCCGCAGCGAGAGGGTTGTTCGCTCAAAAAAGTTCTCCGAAAAAGTTTGGACGCGCCCGGGAAGTCCGGAACCAGCTCACCCCCAGTGCAGGGGGCTGTCATTTCGAGACAGGCGGGGTTACGCCTTCTCAACTAGTGTAAGGTTAATCCTGGCCGGTAAGCTGCCTGTAAGCTTCTACAGCAGCGATCTTTTCTGCGGCGCGACGACTGCTAGCCTCTCCTCGAGCTGGTTGTGCCAGACCGCTGACCCGACATTCAACGATAAAGTGCTGGGCGTGTTCAGCGCCGGAGACATCCACCACAGAATACTCCGGGAGTGGCTTCTTACGCCCCTGCAACCACTCCTGCAGACGAGTCTTCGGATCCTTTACAGTTTCCAGGGACAGGCCTTGCAGCCGCGGGGCAAACCACTCCAATACCCTGGTGCGCGCAGCCTCTAGACCAGCATCCAGGTAAATAGCACCGATCAGGGCTTCCACCGCATCAGCCAGAATTGAGGCGCGCCGAAAACCGCCGCTTTTCATCTCACCTTCGCCAAGGCGCAGGCAGTCTCCAATATCCAGCTCACGAGCTAGCTTTGCCAGGGTTTCTCCGCTGACCAACTGCGCACGCAAACGGCTTAACTGCCCTTCCCTGCCCTCGGGAAACTGTTCGTAAAGCGCAGCCCCAATAGTAAAACCGAGAATAGAATCGCCAAGGAATTCCAGACGCTCGTTATTGCGGCTGCCGTGGGAGCGGTGTGTCAGCGCAAGCTCTAACAGATCACCTTGTTCAAACTTGTAGCCGAGACGCGTACACAGGCGCTCCAGTAAAAGATCAGTCACGTTTACGGAATTGCTCCAGATCTACCAGTGGATCACAGCAAAGCTCCGGCTTGGCCGTGTCGAGCTGCTTGTTAAACTTCATCACGACATCGATGTTGTAAATCAACGGCTGCCGCAATTCATAATTTATACTGACCACAGTACTCTTAGCGCCGCGAACGACTTGCAGAGCCTTGGTGGGCTCTCCTCGCACATTGTTGATCAGAAAGTAGCGACCCATCTCTTTTTTGATCTGGCCCGCTGTCATATTTTCCAATTCCGGGTTTTCACCCAGGGTTTTTAACGCTTCGTTAACGTAGCGCGCATCCACATAAGCCGGTGCCATTTTGGATACGCAGGTTAGAGCAAAGCCAAGCACCGCAATAACCAATAACCAGC
Source organism: Microbulbifer sp. MLAF003 (assembly GCF_030012965.1). Taxonomy (NCBI): domain Bacteria; kingdom Pseudomonadati; phylum Pseudomonadota; class Gammaproteobacteria; order Cellvibrionales; family Microbulbiferaceae; genus Microbulbifer; species Microbulbifer sp. MLAF003. The sequence continues at coordinate 1,515,981 of NZ_CP120232.1, read as the reverse complement.
CCCAATAGCTCATACCGCGCTGGCGCTCCATTGAAATCCGGATAGCACTACCCATAATTATGCCCTCAATCCTTAGCGCCGACGCACTGTCGGCCAATTCTCATTATTGGATAGAGCCTACACGTTTAAAACTGGGCAAACTGAGCAGTTTGTCCCAATGCATCCAGATAGCAAAAGCCTTGCCTACCACATCGCGCTCAGGCACAAACCCCCAGGCGCGACTGTCGAGACTGTTATCGCGGTTGTCGCCCATCATAAAGTAGTGACCTTCAGGCACTGTGCCGCTAAAGTTTCCATACTCTCCGGGGCTAACATTTTTCGCCATTAGGTGACGCTGGCCGTAAAGGTTCTCCCACATAATCTCAACCTTAGGATTAACCGGTGGGAGCGCCTGAATTAACTCCTGTGGTGCCAGCTCTCCATTTACATAGAGCACGTTATTTTTCAATTCGATCTTATCACCGGGCAAGCCAATCACTCGCTTGATGAAATAGGTATCGTTCATGTGTGGTGGGAAAAACACCATCACATCTCCGCGCTGAGGCTCACCGATATCCACCACTTTCGTCCGGGATACAGGCAAGCGCAGACCGTACTCATACTTATTCACCAGAATAAAGTCGCCAATCTGCAAGGTGGGGACCATAGAAGCAGACGGAATCTGGAAAGGCTCGACAATAAAGGAGCGCAATACAAATACGATAGCCAGAATCGGGAAAAATGATTTAGCGTATTCAACAACAACTGGGTCTTCCTGCTGAGCGCCAGCCTCTTTCTTGCGACGACGAGCGAAAAACAGACTGTCCACCAGCCAGATCCCGCCACTGATTAAAACCAACCAGAGCAGAATCAGAGGTAAATTAATATCCATTGCGAGTCTCTATTATCCTTGATCTCAATAGCAGGCACGCCCACTACTGGTCCACCTTCAATACAGCCAGGAAGGCTTCTTGCGGCACTTCCACACGGCCTAACTGTTTCATACGGCGCTTACCCGCTTTCTGCTTCTCCAGCAGTTTTTTCTTACGGGTAACATCACCACCATAACATTTTGCGGTCACATTCTTACGCAGGGCTTTCACCGTAGTCCGTGCAACTACCTGCCCACCAATCGCCGCCTGGATCGCCACATCAAACATCTGACGAGGAATCAGCTCTTTCATCTTCTCCGCCATAGCGCGGCCCTTCTGCTGCGCATTTTCGCGGTGAACAATCAGGGCCAGGGCATCAACCCGGTCACCGTTAATCAGGATATCCAGACGCACCAGTTTTGCTGCCTCGAAGCGTACAAAACTGTAATCAAGAGAGGCAAAACCACGGCTCACAGACTTGAGGCGGTCGAAGAAGTCCATCACCACTTCGCTCATTGGCAGCTCGTAACGCAGGGATACCTGTGAACCAACGTACTGCATATCTTTCTGGATTCCGCGCTTCTCCACACAGAGAGTAATTACGTTGCCCAAATACTCCTGCGGTACCAGGATATTCACCTCGGCAATAGGCTCTCGCATCTCCTCGATATTGCCCACATCAGGTAGGCGCGAGGGGTTGTCCACCATCACCACTTCGCCATCGGTTTGTTCAACCTCATAGACTACCGTCGGGGCAGTGGTGATCAGGTCCAGGTCGTATTCGCGCTCCAATCGTTCCTGGATAATCTCCATATGCAACATGCCAAGGAAGCCACAACGGAAACCAAATCCGAGGGCATCAGATGTCTCGGGCTCATAGAACAAAGAAGCGTCGTTTAGGGATAGCTTCTCCAGCGCATCCCGAAAGGCTTCATAGTCGTCTGAACTTACGGGGAACAAGCCGGCATAGACCTGTGGCTTAACTTTCTGGAAGCCCGGCAGCATTTCAATTTCATCGGCACCCTTGGCATGAGTCAGGGTGTCACCCACCGGCGCACCATGAATATCCTTAATACCGGCCACCACAAAACCTACCTCACCAGCGCGCAAAACACCGGTTTCGTGGCGCTTAGGGGTAAAGATGCCGATACTGTCCACCACATGAGCGCGGCCAATAGATTTGGTAACAATCTTGTCTTTGGTTTTCAGGGTTCCCTGCACTACACGAACCAGGGATACAACTCCCAGGTAGCTATCGAACCAGGAATCAATAATCAAGGCTTGAAGAGGCGCATCTACATCACCCTCAGGTGGTGGTACCAGTCGCACCAAGTCTTCCAGGACATCTTCCACACCCAGGCCTGACTTGGCACTGCACCGGGTGGCATCGGCGGCATCAATGCCGATGATATCCTCAATCTCCTCAGCAACCTTTTCCGGGTCTGCCTGGGGCAAATCCATCTTATTGAGAACTGGAATAACCTCCAGCCCCTGCTCAATAGCGGTGTAGCAGTTGGCAACTGACTGGGCTTCCACCCCCTGGGCCGCATCCACAACCAGAAGCGCACCCTCACAGGCTGCCAGAGAGCGAGAAACCTCATAGGAGAAGTCCACATGTCCTGGCGTATCAATAAAATTCAGCTGGTAGGTCTTGCCATCCCGCGCCTTGTAATCAAGCGTTACGCTTTGCGCTTTAATGGTAATTCCGCGCTCGCGCTCCAGTTCCATACTATCCAGAACCTGTTCGGCCATCTCCCGGTCGGAGAGTCCCCCACAGTCCTGAATAAAGCGGTCAGCCAGGGTAGATTTCCCGTGGTCGATATGGGCAATAATGGAGAAATTGCGGATATGAGAGAGATCTGTGGCCACTGCGGAATAAAAACCCTTGAAAAATCAATTGATTAGCTGGCAACCATGCCAACTGTGTGGCGCAAGTCTAACAGAACTCATGGATGTAGGTGAGAGGCAGGTGACCCATTGGGCCACCATTCGCCTCTCACCCTTAGCTTTCTATCTTGATAGTGCGGAAAGTTGACTGGCCGGCACGGAAGAATCGGATAGGCAGTAGCTCGTCCTCGGGAAGCTCCTTAACCACAGTTTTGTAGTCTTTTATATCCCCTACTTCCTCAAATCCGAGCTGGGCAATGATATCGCCACTACGCAGTCCTGCCTTAGCTCCAGGCTTGCCAGGAATAACCTGTTTAACGAGAACACCGGTCTCAACATTCCAGCGCTGCTTCATTCCATCTGGGATTTCTTCAACTACTACCCCAAGACGGCCACCAATACTGGTAGCTGGGTGGCTAGCAGCCTGGGTTCGTTCACCGTCAGAACCGGGCAAAGCACCAACAACCACTCTCAGTCTCTCAGACTTGCCTTTACGCATCAGCTCTACAGGAACCTCTGTACCCGGGCGAATTTGACCGACTACATGGGGCAGATCGCCATGTACGCCGATTTTGCGGCCATCAAAGCTGGTAATTACATCACCGGCTTTAATACCCGCTTCCGCTGCCGGCGTGCCAGGACTCACCTGCTCCACTAGCGCCCCAGACGGCTTGCCAAGCCCCAGAGCCTCGGCCATATCTCGATCTACATTGCGTATACCTACACCCAACCATCCGCGATCGACACGCCCTTTCTCTTTTAGCTGCGCCACCACATCTTGGGCCAAGCTTGCTGGAATCGCGAAGGAAAGGCCAATAGAACCGCCGCTACGGGTATAAATCTGCGAGTTAATACCCACAACCTCGCCATTGAGGTTAAACAGTGGACCGCCTGAGTTGCCGGGGTTAATGGCCACATCCGTCTGGATAAATGGCACGTAATTCTCACGGCTTTCATTAGGGATACTGCGTCCCATAGCGCTCACGATACCGGCACTAGCGGAATAATCGAGGCCAAACGGCGAGCCGATAGCGACCACCCATTCACCCACCTTCAGCTCTTCGGAGTCACCCCAACGCACAGCAGACAGGTCATCCGCCTCAATCTTGAGTAAAGCGAGATCGGAGCGAACATCAGTACCAATCACCTCTGCCTCATATTCACGGCGATCAGTCAGAGTGACCGTCACCTTATCGGCACCGTCAACCACATGGTTATTCGTCACGATATAACCGTCGTCCGAAATAATAAAACCAGACCCCATACTGGCAACCGGGCGCTGCTGACGCCTTCGCGGCTCAAGTAAGTGGCGGAAAATGTCTGGAATTTCCTGCTGGTATTGGGGGAGCTATTCCCTCGCGCCACACGGTTGCGGTCCACGGTATTGATTTTCACCACCGCGGGAGAGTTATCCTCAATAAGCTCAGTAAGTTCAGGTAGCCCTCGGGCACTGGCAGCGCCTGAAATGAGGAGACAGAGCACCAAGAAATATTGTGTACAGCGTTTAACCATAGGTTTGTTACCCCTAGTGATCCCTTCTAATATGAAACCATTGGATTTTGAGTCCCTTCCAGGGCATGCCTTCTATACCGGCTCCGGCCCCTTGGGGGACATTTTGTAACGATTTAGTGGCGATGCAGCTACGAAAGTTCTGCCGCCGTGTGTAAATCTGTGTAAAGGGCCAGCGATGTCTAAACTGCGCCCGCGCCCTGAGCGCGGCCAATTTCACCTCCCCAGGGAGGTGTATGGATACAGCGCACTGGGCGCTCCACTTTTTTATTTTCCCGCGCAATCCGGTCACAACCACGGACTGGTTATGGCCGGCACTCACGGCGATGAAGTCGCCGCTGTGGTCGCCCTCTCCTGCGCTCTGCGCGCATTGGCATCGGGCCAGCTGAAACATCATGTCATACTGGCGGCCAACCCCGATGGCTGCCAATTAGGTACCCGTAGCAACGCCTGCGGGGTAGACCTCAACCGTAACTTTGCCACAAAGAACTGGGATGCGAGCGGCAACGTATACCGCTGGAACAGTTCCGCCGAGGCCCGCGATGTAAGGCTCAGCACTGGCGATGGCCCCGCCTCAGAGTGCGAAACCGCTTCATTGTGCCAATTGATCGCCAAGCTTAACCCCGCCTGGGCAGTTTCTATCCACGAGCCTCTTGGCTGCGTCGAAGATCCTAAGGAAACAGAACTCGGTGCCTGGCTGGCCAAAGGATTGCAGTTACAACTAATTAAGGAAATCGGCTATCAGACTCCAGGCTCCTTTGGCACCTGGTGCGCCGAACGGGAGCTGCCCTGCATCACTGTGGAATTTCCACCGATTTCAGCTGACGCTGCCAGCGAAGACTATCTGGCGATACTCATTGAACTACTCACTTACGACCAGTAAACCCGACCTGCACCAAAGCGTAAAGGGGGTTCCGCATCCTTTGCAAGCCAAGTGGGGCCGTCCAAGTCCAGATAGCGCGCCCTTGGTCCCAGGGGCCAAGCCGCACGGATAGCCCGAGAAGTGCAGAGCATACAGCCGAGCATCAACCCAAACCCCTCAGCAACAGCCTGATCGGCCAGTGCCCGCGCCTCAGTGATTCCGCCAGCTTTATCGAGTTTGATATTGACCATCTCGTAGCGGCCTTTCAGGCGTGGTAAGTCAGCACGGGTATGACAACTTTCATCCGCGCAGATCGGCAGTGGATGAGGGAAGGCCTCCAGGAATTCATCATCACTCGCGGGCAGTGGCTGCTCCAGCATGGCCACCCCCATTTCAGCAAGCTTTTCGCAGCGCTCAATCAGGCCATCGCTACGCCAGGCCTCGTTGGCATCGATGACCAACTCAGTGGCAGGAGCGGCGGCACGCACCGCGGCCACCCTTTCGCTCACAAGCTGGTCATCCAATTTCAACTTTAACACCTCTACTCCCTGGGAAACAGCGACACTGGCAGCATCAGCCATCGCCTCTGGGCTCTCGATAACCAGGGTTTGTACGGTAGGCAATGAATCGGGACCAGCGAAGCCATCCCCTTTGTACTTTCTCTCCCAGTCCACTAATGCACAATCCAGAGCGTTACGCGCAGCGCCTGCCTGCAGGCGTGACTGTAATTGCGCCTTGTCCAGGCCCGCAGCTAACTCAGATAACAGCGGTTCAAGTTGGTGCATCACTGAGTCTGGGCTCTCTCCATAGCGAGCGTAGGGGGTGCACTCACCAATTCCGACAATGCCGCCCCACTTCACCTCCACCACGACCACTTCAGCCTCAGTGCGGGCACCCCGGGATATGACGAAAGCTGTGCGCAGGGGCCAGCGCTCAGCGTAGCAGCGGGCCAGCATGGAGAGTCTCCAATCGGATTTATGGAGCTATCAGTTTAGGTTAGGAGCGGTCGCTGCCGGGCTCGATACGCAGCAATACAGGAGTGTAAACAGGATTTGAAGACTGGTGGCGGCTGTACCAGCGTACCCCCAAAGCTCCCACCATCAAGCCGAGAACTGCGCCAATCACGGCGCCAGTTTCAGCGAAAAGGTAATCTCCCAATAGCGCTACCAGCACCAGGGAAAGCAGTGGCAACAAGTATACCAGTAGTGTACTACTGGTCAGAGCACTCTCGGTGATTCCAATAACCGCTGTATCATTCAGAGAGATTTTGTCGGCGGGGAAACCATTTAAAGCCGCCCGCACACGTGTGGAAGAGGAGAAAAAGTCTCCGAGCAAACCAGTTCCGCAGCCAGATTTAGCCTCACAGCCATTACAGGCACTGCGCTGGATGGTTTCCACCCAGACGGCATCAGATTCTATGGCCACGACTCGGCCCCGCTCTTCTAGCAAGCAATTCAGCCTTTTTCGATGATGGAGCTGGCCACTCTACGTGCTGTGGCATCGGGAATCTCTCCAACAACTGTGACGGTATAGGCCACTCCCTTCACCTCCATCCGGTCCATATAGGCGACAGTGGCACCGCGGATCGCCCGCCCCTTAAAGTTCTCCAGCTCAGGGCCAAGACGCTGTACAAACACAGTAAACACGCCGAGCCCATCGCTAAAGACCATCATATCGCCATCTGATAGCGGCTTTACCGAAACCACTTTGAACCCATCGGGCAACCAGCGCACCTGCCAGCGGCTCTGTGAAGTCTCACAAGTGCTGCGATTGTCGATACGTCGTGCTGCGTTTGAAACCGTCTGCAGGGCCGAGTCCTCTACTGGAGACAAATCCAGCTGTACAAATTGATAGCGCTCCAAGACGCGCCCCTGGGTACTCACCAGCATTGTTTTCAAGGGCAAGCCTGTCTCACGGTCAAGACTTACCACCAGCCCCAGTCGATAGCGGTCGCGGGGCCTGGCCTCAATCACTACCGCATCCCGGTCGGCAATACGCTCTTCACCACGCAAGATAAACTGATAAGCGCGCTGAACTTGTTGCTGCCCCACCGCATTCCATAAAGTAGTCCTCGCGCTGGGGGACGCACCGAATTCGCAGTTACCACCACTACCGTGACTGATCAATTCACGCGGTTCGCCACTCAAATAGCGAACCCGCTCAACTTGCTCACCATCACGCACCGCATGCACTACCTGTAGGGTCTCCAACATGCCGGCATGCTCGAAAGTCACCAGCCCGCTATACTCCAGCTCGCTGACAGCCTTGGCGAGCTTGTTCAACCACTGCTCTACCTCATTTCCGGCAGCCTGGGCACTAGCCATATTGGAACCAACAAGTGCCCCAGGGGCAGCTGCCGAAGGCTCAATAACAGCCGTTTCCGCCATCACTGGTGCAGAAGGGTCAATTACAGCAGCTGTAGTTGCTGAACTGGCTTCCCCTCCTGCAGCGACCAAACCAGATTCCGCTACAGGAGAACCCTGAGAGCTGGCCATATCGAGGTTTACTGCACTGGGGGTATTGGGGTCACCACCGGCAGCCTCCTGTGCGAATGACAGCGGGGCCAGCAGGAAGGAGGCCAACAGCAGGCTGCTGGCACTAAGGGTTGCGCTATTGATAAGACCCCCCGGTAAACGACTTTCGTCACACTACATTCCAACCTGTTCGCCGTAGGTCGCTCGGGCAAAGGGCACCATACCCTGACTACCAACATGCGCGGCCTGTTCGGAGTGTTGAATCATCACACGGTTTAAATGGCGCATCAGCTCCGGCGTAGGTGCCTGCTGAATCACTGCCTGCCCGCGCTGCTCAGGTACAAAGCGCGGCGTGGCCGTACTTACTGAACGAGTCGAGGGGCTGGAACATAAAAACCAGAAGGTTGTGGCGCCGACTGGGCTACCGGCTGCGCCGGGCGCTCGATTTCGGCGACCTGATCTATACCCTGCACTAGGTTCTGCTGGGTATCGGTAATCTGTTGCACCCCAAGGATTGCGGCGAGGGCCACAGTGGCTGCCACTGCACCGCGCGAAAGCGGACGCCACCAACGACTGTTAACCAGTTCGTTGGCGGCTACAGAAGCACTTCCAGTCTGAGACAGAGGCTCTTCGAGATCGATCGCTGCAGAGATGCTCGCAGCCAAGCCACTATCTACAGGGGCGACATGCTCGCGACGCATTACGCTCGCGGCCAGTTGGTAGCGTGACCAGCGCTCACCCAACTCTTCAGAGACAGCAGAGGCCTTAAGCAGCCGCTGCAACTCCAATTCGCTGCCTTCGCCATCCATAAGCGCCGAGAGCGATTCGTTGAGACGTTCCTGATGATTCCCGTGGGACATAGGGGTTAACCCTCTTGTGCAATCATTTATTCGGTGCCCACACGCACCATAATTGGTATCAGTTATGACCGGGCTCTCGGCGGTTGGTTTCCCCGGCAGGGAAAATTTTCCGCAAAATTAGCCTCTGTCACCCAGTGTTTCCGGCTCACCGGCCATCACGGCCTGGACTGTCCGGTCAATCGCTTCCCGTGCGCGAAATATCCTAGAGCGCACTGTGCCTACCGGGCATCCCATTACCTCGGCGATCTCCTCATAGCTCAATCCCTCAAGCTCCCTCAACGTAACTGCTGAGCGCAGATCTTCTGGCAGTGCGCGAATAGCGCGATGAACAGCCCCCTCCAATTGGTCGCGAAACATCTGATTCTCAGGAGTCTCGTTATCCCGCAAAAGATCGGCACCCGAGTAGAACTCGGCATCCTCAAGATCCACATCTGAGGACGGCGGACGGCGACTGCGGGAAACCAAGTGGTTCTTAGCGGTATTAATCGCGATTCGATACATCCATGTGTAAAAAGCACTGTCGCCACGGAAATTGGCAAGTGCCCTATAGGCCTTTATAAAAGCCTCCTGAGTTACATCCTGTACCTCACTGTGGTCCTTGATAAACCTACTGACTACGGCAACAATTTTGTGTTGGTATTTGAGTACTAAAAGATCAAAAGCGCGTTTGTCTCCCTTTTGAACCCGCTCTACCAGCTCACGGTCACTCGTTGACGCCTGATGCGCTGTCATCCCCAACTCCCATATCCAGCCACACTGCGGGCGCCACTTGTCATTATTAAGGGGCTGCCGGCGCAGGCGTTTCTTTTACTTTGTTGATGACACTGACAATAGGACATAAGTTCCACGTCAAATCGACGAATAATCAGGAGGCGCTATACTACGCGACCCTAAAAGATAAATGAAATCTATGAATGCCCAGGCAAACTACGACATTCTCGTAATCGGCAGCGGTGCCGCCGGCCTTACCCTGGCCTTGCACCTCTCAACCAAGTATCGCGTAGCTCTGCTCTCCAAGCAGCGCCTGCAGGACGGCTCCACCTGGTTCGCCCAAGGAGGCATCGCTGCAGTGCTAGATGAGATGGATTCGGTGGAGTCGCACATTGCAGACACATTAGACGCGGGTGCAGGACTCTGCCACCCATCGTCTGTACGCTTCACGGTGGAGGAGAGTACCGCTGCTATTCGCTGGCTGATCAACCAGGGCGTAGACTTTACCCGCGAGGGGGAGGATTACCACCTTACGAAAGAGGGGGACACAGCCATCGCCGCATCATTCACAGCGCTGACGCCACTGGTAAAGCCGTACACAGCACTCTGCTGGTAAAGGTGCTTAACAGCTCCAATATCGACTGTTTTGAACACCGCGTCGCCATAGACCTGATCCGCCAGCCTGATCCCGAGAAGGGGCGTTTTCGCTGTGCTGGCGCTTATGTTCTGAATAAAAATACTGAAGAGGTCGAGCTTATTCAGGCCAAGGCTGTGGTGCTCGCCACAGGAGGTGCCAGCAAAGCTTACCTCTATACCAGCAACCCCGACGGAGCCAGTGGCGATGGTATTGCCATGGCTTGGCGCGCCGGTTGCCGGGTTGCCAACATGGAATTTAATCAGTTCCACCCCACCTGCCTGTACCATCCAAAAGCCAAAGCCTTCCTTATAACTGAAGCTCTACGCGGCGAAGGTGCACAATTGCAGCTGCCTGACGGCAGCCGTTTTATGGAGAGCTTCGACAGGCGTGGCGAACTGGCCCCTCGGGATATCGTCGCCCGGGCAATTGACCATGAGATGAAGCGCCTGGGTGCAGATTGCTTATACCTGGATATCTCCCACAAAGACCCCGACTTTGTGCGGGAACACTTCCCTACGGTATACAGCAACTGCCTGAAGTACGGCATCGATATTACCCGGGAGCCAATCCCAGTGGTTCCTGCCGCCCATTACACATGCGGCGGTATTATGGTGGACCATCATGGCCGCACAGACCTGGATCAGCTGTACGCCATTGGCGAAACCACATTTACTGGCCTGCATGGCGCCAACCGCCTAGCCAGTAACTCGCTTTTGGAGTGCTTGGTATATGCGCGCTCTGCCGCACTGCATATTGAGGAGCACCTCGACTCAGTACAGGTACCACGCCGCGCACCAGGCTGGGATGCTTCACGGGTAACAGATTCAGATGAAGATGTTGTGATCTCGCACAACTGGGATGAACTGCGTCGCTTTATGTGGGATTACGTAGGAATCGTGCGCACACGCAAGCGCCTGCTACGAGCCCAGCATAGGGTAAAACTCTTGCAGCGAGAGATTCGCGAGTTTTACGCCAACTACCGCATCACCAACGACTTAGTGGAACTGCGTAACCTGGCACTGGTTTCAGAACTAATTATTCGCTCAGCCCTGGACCGTCGCGAAAGCCGTGGCCTGCACTATTCCCTAGACTACCCAGGCCTAAGGGAGCTGGCTATGGATACCGTTCTGGTACCTGAGAACTTCGCCAATCAGCGACAATTTATCTAGCAATTTAGAATAGAGGCGGCCCAGACTACCGATCCCCCTAACGGGAGAACCGCAGAGCCGCCTGCAGCCTGCGCCAGTCGTTAGGGCTTATTGCATCCCGTGCCAACACCAAACGCAACGACCTGCCCTGTAAGTCTCTCCCATTAATAACCACTAACCAGCCCCATAAGACCAGCTCACCACGGAAATAGAACTGGCGCTCATCGTCACCAACCACCCGCCAAAACCAGCGACGCTCTCGAGTAGATAATATACCCACCATCTGCGCCAAACTGCGTACCTCCCAATAGGCAAATGCCAAGATAACAGTCAGCAGTATCCAGAATAACCAGGAGGGCAGCCCGCAGAGCCACAATAGAATTGCAGCTTGAAGCACAGCCATTGAAAGAAGAAAAAATAAGATAGAGGATGGCGCAACGACACAACTCAGGCGGGCGCTGCGCTCAAAATAGAGAGGGGAACCTTTACTCGCGCAAACCGGTATTGTCACGGATAATTTGTACTATTCGCTGGAGATCTGGGTCGGCCGGGTCTTCACGGCGGAGGAACCAGGCAAACAGGTCCTGATCCTGCTCGTCCAACAACCGAATATAACGCTGCTGATCTGCAGGTTCCAGGGTCTCATATACATTTTCCAAAAATGGCAGCAGCACCAGATCCAGCTCCAACATTCCGCGGCGACTGGCCCAAAACAGGCGGTTGCGATCCATACTTCTTTTCCAACCAAGTTAAAGGATGCAGTATACCTGCAGCCTGGCCAAACTTGAAAATGGGCGCTCCAATCCCCAGATATTGCCACCAAGACAACCGGAGGTGGCAGCACTATGGACCAGCAACAGTGGCAGGATTTTCTCAGCAGCGAAGGCGCCATTTGGGAAGGCGGCAAAGCTCACTTCCCTCTAACCAGCACGGATGACCCGCAGGCACTGCACCTTATCGATCTTGGCCCCCAAGGCGCTGTTTCGATCAAAGGCCCGGACAGCCAGAAATTCTTACAGGGCCAGCTCACCTGCGATCTGGTAAATCTACCAGACAAGCACAGCACCCTAGGCGCCCACTGCAATCCTAAAGGCCGTATGATCAGCGCTTTCAGTGCCCTCAAGCTGTCCCAGGGCGAATTTATTCTGCGTCTTCCTCGCAACCTCGCTCCGATTGCCCAACAGGCCCTAAGTAAGTACGCAGTGTTTTTTAAAGCAGAATTGACAGATATCAGCGATGACAGCCATTGGCTCGGCTTGCAAGGTCAAAACGTCGCACAGCAAACAGCACAGCTACTTGGCTTCGCCCCTCCCTCCCCCGGTGAAGTAGTCACTTTTGATTTCGATGGCGAGCGCTGCATCGCCCAGGCGGTTAATGAAACCCAGCTTGCGCTACTGGTGCCAGTCACCAAAGCACAGCAGCTCTGGCAAAACCTCTCCCCAGAGTGTGAAGCGACTGGCTATGACCTTTGGCAAAAGGGACAGATAGAGGCCGGCATTCCCCAAGTTGATGCCGCCACCTCAGAAATGTTCATCCCTCAGATGACTAATTTACACTTACTTGGCGGCGTCAGCTTTAAGAAAGGCTGTTACACCGGCCAGGAAGTGGTTGCACGTATGCAATTTCGCGGCGCCGCAAAACGCCGCTTATATCGCGCAAAAAGTACAGGAGGCGATCTCCCCATCAGCGGCCTGGAAGTTTTCGGGGATGGCAAGCAAAGCATTGGCAACCTGGTAGAGGCCTGTCACAGTAAAGACGGCATAGAGCTACTCGCTGTCCTTACTATTGCCAAAGTCGCATCCGGTGAAAAGCTTCATTTGGAGGACGGCCGCATCCTGGAAATTCAGGAGCTCCCCTATGATGCAGATGCCGATCCTCTAGCCTAGCTAAAGCCGAAGTAAATACTCCGAGGGCGGTTTATGGCCGCCCTTTTCAATGAATCTAATCAGCCCCTCTCCTCCCACCAAGAAATTTCACACAAGATCAACCAATCCTTCTACGACCCTTTAAATTCATGTCTATAACGAAACCCTACAAACATCACAAGGTGATAAAATATGAAACCCTTTTCTGTTGCAATTTTAATTGCAGTCCTATTTACATCTTCTACAGCACTTTCCGAATCAGCTGAAGAAGTGCTATTGGGGATAACTGTACGCCCCGAAACACTTGATTTACACGTCGCATCTGGAGGGTGCACCAAGAAAGAAGATTTCAATATTGACGTTAATAAAGGGACCACAGGGCTGCCGCCCTATCAAGTCACAGTCACACGCATTAAACCTGACCACTGTGAAGCGCTATCCCTAGAAGGTGTCAACTTATCTTTTGACAGAAAAAAACTGGGACTTGATGGCTCATCGACATTTAGACTAACTAATGAAATCGGTAATCTCTCACCTTACCAAGCGAAAATAAAAAACCATGAAATAAAGAAACTCCCTATATCTAGCATCATCGGAAAATATTCACGCATCTATAAAACTGGTGAAGCTCTGACTGAAGATTTTCGCCCTGAACGTGTAAATATAGAGCTGGATAACAATGGAAATATTGTTAATATTTGGAAGGGTTGAAAGAGGGGAATACAATTCGTTCTTAAAACGTTCAGAATAACTCAGCACATAAAAACAATAATTTCAATCAAGTCAAATCAAAGAATATTCAAACAAGCTTCAGACTACCCACCTGAGAATTTAAAAATATGAATCCTCAAGAAACCGGAAAAGCCTACGATGAAATAACCCATTTATGGGAGCGTAAAGTGTTTAATGCAGCAAACGGAATTGAACAACATAAACGAGCCTTGGCTTTTGTAAAGAACAGAGGTATGGCACTTGATGTTGGTTGCGGCTGTACAGGGAGGTTTATAGAGCTACTTCAAACTGAAGGCTTTGCGCCAGAAGGAATTGATATTTCTGCTAAAATGATCACTTTAGCAAAAAAGCGCCACCCGGATATCACCTTCCATCATCAGGATATATGTCTATGGGAAAGTCAGGAGCAATACGATTTTATTACTGCCTGGGATAGTATCTGGCATATTCCTCTTGAAAAACAAAAGGATGTCTTAACAAGGCTAGTCAAAAGACTCAACAGGGGTGGAGTGTTAATTTTCTCCTTCGGCGGCACAGATGAACCCAGCGAGCACAGAAACAATACCATGGGCCCAGAAATGTATTACTCAACGCTGGGCATAGTTGGGTTTCTTAAATTAACCCTCAGCTTAGACTGTACGTGCAGACACCTCGAATACGATCAACATCCAGAACTACACGCTTATTTAATTATTCAAAAAAACTGAAAATAAATTTTTCACAAAACTCGTAACTACACAATAATCTTTTCACGCCCTGAATATCACCCACTCTGCACCCAAGAACCAGCCATTAAAAATAAAATACCCAAAGACAACCTACCCTTCAACTTGATCCGACAGACCACTCCAACACATAATTAGCAGGTTCTATTTATTTTTTTAATAAAAACATATCCACAACAGCAAATCTAATTAGGGTTTGATGAAATCGCACTCTCTATCTTCCTTACCTTTTCTACAGATGGAAAGCCCGTTACCATCCCCCTTACAGTGGACTTTGTAATAGCAAAAAGTGACTTATTTATCTTTAACTTATTTGCAAGCTCAGGTAGATGGGTACCCTTACCACACAATGCCTGGATCGCAGAGTAAGTTCCATGAGACCATATCCCAAAAACTAAACACACACAGCTATCCCGCTGGTAGGGGTTCTCCGTTATGAAAATAAAACCATAATCCTCAGTGATAGAACCATCTAAAGTGTTTGACATATATACCCGCCCATCAGTCTCATCATTCGCAAAGCGTCCCAAAAAATCCACTTTAAATTTTGAGTCAATCTTCCTGGTCAGCAACAAATCACGGCTTACAACATTGATAGCTGGACCACCTATACATATAAATGTTTTTTGATCATGGACAAAATTATGTGAATCGTGAAAAACCACCTTCCTTTTAGGATATACTTTCTTAATCCTATCTTTCAAAAGCTGTATTGCGAGAGATTCGTCATAAGGCATAAATAATACATTATCCGGGATAAGACTTTGCGTCTTCGTAATATCTGAATATAGAGTTTTTTGCTTGATTAACGGAAGAACAACATGGATATCAGCCTTAGAGTCGCCCAAAAATCTATCCCAAAGGGCCCGGTAAGACTTCGCATCAAACTTCTTTTTACAAAACGCTGCCGTACCAATAAACAATGTGGTAAAGGCCGCCTCAACAAATGGAGCAGACAACCAATCTAGAACAGTATCCAAGAACAGATATTCCACTGCACCCACCACTCAAAGTAATTTGGCCACAAGAATTTATGATATTAAGACTAAAAATCCAGTATAAAGCCAAGAACACTTTTTTCTTCTCAATGGATAAGAATGCTATAGACAAATACCCCCTACCAAACAGTCACCACGATCAATCAGACGGCAATCCAACCCCAAAAAGGCGCAAACAGAATTGACACATATTATTGAACAATACAGACAAAAAATATCAATCTAATTAAATGCGCGACGGCCCCCAAAACACTAAACAATATAAATTCAGCAAGAATTCATAAACCACTCTCTCCACATAGCTTTAAGGCTTAACTGCTAAGACGCAAAAATAATCTTTATAGGATAAAGAGCGGTAAATAAACCTTAAATTGAGAGTTTAAGCACCAAAAGAAAGGAGCAGCCCTTATATTCAAGCGACCACCCCAAAGTGCTTATTTTATGAAAAATTAAGGCTAACCAACTATAAACCAATAACCCTAAACAAGATCCCCAACTAACATAATCAATATAAATTAGCAGACACTTAAATCTCTACAGCAACCCTCTGCAACCGATTAGCCTCTGGCAATGCCCATTCAATCGGCTTTTCACCACGCTGTTGCAACCAATGATTGACTTGAGAAAAAGGTCGGGTGCCAAAGAAGCCGCGATGAGCCGATAGGGGAGATGGATGTGGAGCGCGCAACACCAAATGCTTGTTGCGATCAATAAAGCCTCCCTTCTTCTGCGCGTAACTACCCCACAGCACAAATACCAAACCTTCTCGCTGTTCCGCCAATTTATGAATGGCGGCATCAGTAAACTGCTCCCAACCACGGCCCTGGTGAGCACCGGCCTTACTATCTTCTACGGTAAGGGTAGCGTTGAGCAGCAGTACACCCTGCTCCGCCCAGGGCTGGAGGCAACCGTGATGGGCAGGAGCAATACCCAGATCCGAATGCAACTCTTTATAGATATTCTGTAGAGAGGGCGGGATACGGACACCCGGCATTACAGAAAAACACAAGCCATGAGCCTGGCCAGGTCCGTGATAGGGATCCTGACCAAGAATCACTACTTTCACCTGATTAAAGGGGGTGGAGTTAAAAGCATTGAAAATCTGCCCACCAGGAGGGTAAATCCGCTTACCGGCCTCTTTCTCTCCCCTCAGGAACTGACGTAAATGGGCCATATAAGGCTGCTTGAACTCCTCACTCAACACACTGTACCAGGAAGGATGAATTTTGATATTGTCCGGAACCGGCATTATTAAACCTTGAATATTTTCTTAACTTGTCTTCGCAGCTCCGGCACCACTTCTTCCTCAAACCAAGGTCTGCGACGCAACCATAAGGTATTGCGTGGACTGGGGTGCGGTAAAGGGAAATAGCGGGCCGGCAAGGCATCGCGATAATGGCGCACATTCTCAGTAATACTGCCATACCAATGCGGCAGGTAGTGGCGCTGGGCGTATTGTCCCACCAATAGAGTAAGTTGCAAGTTTGGCAGCTGCTCCAGCAGGCGCTGATGCCAGGTAGTGGCGCATTCAGGGCGCGGAGGTAAATCTCCTCCCTTGCCACGACCAGGGTAGCAAAAACCCATAGGAATGATGGCAATCTCGGATTCGTCGTAGAACACCTGCCTATCTATCGATAACCAATCTCGAAGGCGGTCGCCGGATGGGTCATTCCAAGGGATGCTGGAAGCATGGACTTTGGTACCCGGCGCCTGGCCAACTATCAGCAAACGTGCCGACTCTGCTGCACGCAGAACAGGATTGGGCCCCAGTGGCAGATGCTCCTCACACAAGCGACAAGCTCGTATTTCTTCCAGCAATGTGGATAATTTCTTCTTTGCCACTAATTCTCAACCCTCAGGAAAACCAGACACAACATCAGTCCCAAACGAACTCTGGAAGCTCTAGTCCAACTGATATTAAGGCTGTTAAACATCACAAATATACTTTAGTTTTAGACAGCGACCTTATGACTATCGTCGCTGGAATAGATCTCCAAGCAACTCACCAAGCATGGCAAATCAGCCATAACCTCGCTTGCTGGGTAAGTAGGGATCTCTGGAAAAGAGGGTAAGGATTACACTCTAAGATATTCAAGGCCTTACCACATAAATCTTGACTGGTTAAACCTTCAGGGTATCTACAAAAAACCAACCACAAGTAGCAGATACACTCCCCAAATCTGGCTTTACTGGACACCCTCAGGAAAGGCCAAATGTAACAAGAGCGCGCGGCGATCCTGAGGATTTGCACTGCGGCTGATGTTATCGTTATCAAACACTATAAATATACCTTCTTTCCCTACAGCCAATCCATCTCCCTTGCCTCCAGTGCGATGTCCCTCATATTGTAACTCAGAAGATTTTTCAATTTCTCGGTAGTCCAAGCACCATTCAGCTTTGAGGCTTGGTAGAACTCTTCGGCATACGGCATAAGCATTTCGCTCCAGAGTAAATAACCCGCCATCATAATAATCAAGCGCTCCCAGATCTTCAGGCTCTCCACGAAAGTTCAATCCGGCAACCGATGGTGGAGTAAAAAGCTGAACATCGCCATTGGGGCTAAGCTTTACCAAACCGCGAGGCTCACTCTCCATAGCTACCCAAAAGTCATCACCAATTTTCACTAAGCCCTCGCTAGCAAGGTTGAAGCCCTGCATGTAACCTCGAGCTCTGGCCTCGGTGGTCCACATAGCATCCAACCAGTGAGCGTTCCCCTGCCGGTCCACTTCAAGAATACGATTGTAACGCTCACTTACTATATAGATATATTTATCGGAGCATGTAATTCCCTCAAAATCCAGTGCGCCCACTGGCCTGGATAGGTCCAAGATAAAATGCCAAAAATTTCTAGGCTTATCTTTTTGGGGAACAATTAGCCCTGAAAGCTGCAAATAAGAAGCTAATTTTGCGTGTCTGCCTTCTCGTTTTAGGGTGAAAATTTCCTTTGAATTTTTATCAGAAATTGTGAGCAGCTCCCCATAACAAAAACTCAGACCAGATATACCTTCTCCCACACTACCATCCAACCAATAGTGGTTTATCTTTTTTGCGGGAATAACTTCAGCTCCTACTCCCGTAACTGAGAGTAATACGCCGGCAATTACATAAAGAAAGCTCTTAATCATAACGGGCCCAAATTACCGCTTAGCTTTATAGCCAATTCATATGTCTCCATTCAATCTAATCAACAACTTCCGGGAAACCCAGCTGTAAAAAGAGGGCGCGTCGGTCTTGTGGATCAGTACTACGACTAATATTATCATTATCGAACACGATAAAAATGCCCTCTTCTCCGATAGCTAGACCATCTCCCTTACCCCCCGTGCGAGAAGCCTCATACTTAAGCTCAGAGGATTCCTCTATTTCTCGATAGTCCAAACACCATTCTGCTTTTAGGCTTGGCAGAGCCCTTCGACACACCGCATAAGCATTTGGCTCAAGAGTAAACAAAGCTCCATCGTAGTAATCTAAACCGGCCAAATTTTCAGACTCCCCACGGAAATCCAAATCTTTTACTGGTGGCGGTGTAAATATCTGGACACTCCCATCAGGACCAAGCTTTACCAAACCACGAGGATCACGCTCCATAGCCACCCAAAAATAATCCTTTACCTTTGCCAACCCAACACCAGAAAGGTTGTACCCTTGCATATAACCCTGAGCTTTTGCCATTGAGGACCACATATTTTCCAGCCAGTGCCCCTTGCCCCGCATATTTACCTCAGCAATACGATTGTAACGTTCGCTCAGTAAATAAATGGATTTATTAGTGCAACTAATTGCCTCAAAGTCCATCGCGGAAACCGGACGGGTAAGCTCAAGAAAAAAATGCCAAAAATTTTTTGGTTTATCTTTCTTTGGAACTTTCAACCCTGAAATCTCTAAGAAAGTTTCCAATTTTGCACTTCCATCCTCAATCTTAATTCGATAAATTTCTTTTGAGTATTTATCTGAAACTGTAACCAAGCTATCACCACAGAAACTCAAGCCAGAAAGGCTCAATCCAGCACTACCATCAACCCAGTAGTGCGTAATTTTTTTTGCGGGAATAATTTCAGTTGCCTGCCCTGTCAGTGAGAGTAATATCCCAACAGCACCAGATAAAAAACAATTTTTCACGGTAAATTCCATTTACTATGGAAACAATAAAGCTTTAGAACTACATCATTATCGATAAAGTTTTTAACGCTAAGCTGTCCTCTCATTAATCAAAAAATACTCCTACAGTAGAATCAGGATCTAAGCGTTACCAGGAAACTTGCGACATACTCACATCGGCTTCTAAGATACGATATGCAAAGTCGGCTGTTGCTCATCATAGTAGCCCCAACACTTATCAGCAATTTGTCGATAATTTGCTCTTTTGTAGAAGGCCATTGTTTGGAGATTGCCAACCTCGGGATTAAAAAATCAGATATAACGCAAATTATGCGCCATATTGGCTAGGCAGCTCCTAATAACCTCAGAGATGAACTGAACTCATTCCATATAAATTGAATAACTATTGATTATCTCTGGGGAAAGCTAAGTGAAGTAGTAGTGCACGTTTATCATCGGGAGCCAGAGCGCGGCCTACATTATTGTTATCAAGCACTACAAAAATACCTTGCTGATTGACAGCCAATCCCTCCCCCTTGCCATAGCGAGTCTCTTCGTAGACACGTTCTGGGGACACTTCAAGGGCATGGTAATCCAGGCACCATTCCGCCTTCAGGCTTGGCAGAGCCCTGCGACATACCGCATGCGCATTACGTTCCAGGGTAAACAAAGCCCCGTCGTAATAATCCAAGCCAGTCAGGTCTTCCGAGCGCCCTCTAAAGTCGAGGCCAGCTACCGATGGTAAAGAAAACACACTGGCACCACCGCTCGAGTTCAACTTCAGCAAGCCCCGCGGTTCGCGCTCCATAGCTACCCAGAAGACGTCACCGGCCTTTACCAGCCCCTCACTGGAAGCATTGGCTTTTTGCAAGTAGCCTTGAGATTTCGCGGCGGGTGACCATAGGTACTCTTGCCAGCTTGCTTTTCCCTGGTCGCTCACCACAGCAATACGGTTATAGTGCTCACTGACAAGATAAATGGTGCTTCCATCACAGCTAACTCCTTCGAAGTCCAGCTCATCAGCTGGGCGAAAGAGTTCCTTAAATGCCTCCCAGAAACTCACAGGCTCATCATGCTCAGGCACACCTAAGCCATCTAGTTGAAGATGGGATACCAGATCGGCATCCCCGTCGCGCAACTTTAGTGTATAAATTTCTCCAGAATTTTTATCGGAAACTGCAAGTAGCCTGCCGGCACAAAAACTTAAGCCGGAAATATCCAGGCCCGCGCTATTATTCACCCAATAGCTGGCCTTTAACTTGGCAGAGCTAACTTCTGCCACTACCACCAGTGGTGAAAGCAACATAAATATAAAACTGAAGAAAAAACGCATAAAAACTACAAACCCAGTTAATCGCGGAAGTTATTGAACTGTAGCGGTTGTTCCAACTCCTTACTACGCAGCAAGGCAATTACCTGCTGCAGATCATCGCGCTTCTTACCAGTAACTCGTACTTGCTCACCCTGAATAGCCGCCTGCACCTTAAGCTTTTCATCTTTGATCAGTTTAACGATTTTTTTTGACAGATCTTTGTCAAGCCCGTTCTTTAAGGTCACACCTACTTTAACCTGCTTCCCAGACTGTTCTTTTTCTCCTACATCCATCGCCAAGGGGTCAATATCACATTTGATCAACGCACCACGTAACATATCCACCATCTGGTCAACCTGCATATCCACCTCAGCACGAACCACCAGAGAGAATTCACTCATCTCCACTTCAGCATCCACGCCTTTAAAATCAAAACGGTTGGTGACTGTGCGATTCACCTGATCCACCGCGTTTGTCAGCTGATGCTTATCCACTTCAGATACAATATCAAATGAAGGCATTAATTTTTCTGCTCCTATTTCCAGATTTCCGGAGTAATCTCCGCGTTGTTAGTACCATCGGCTAGCCATATATGACCATCCTGAATGGAAATGCTGAACTCCATATTTCGCTCGGCCATCGCCGTCAGCTGTTCAGTAGCGTCTGCAACCAAATGATAAACCCTGAGGTTATCAAAACGTGCAAGCTGGCTCTCCAGCTTTTGCCACCACACTGGCGCAGTACGCCGCCCGTAACTGTAAACTAAAACTTGCTCAGCCCGATTGCTGGCTTTACGCACACGCTCCTCAGTAGGAAGACCTACTTCCACCCATAGATCTATCTCACCATTGAGGCTTTTCTGCCACAGGTCCGCCTCCTCATCTGAAGAGAGACCTCTAGTGAACTCAAGGGAATCCGCAGCGTTGTGGGCAAATGCCAGCAAGCGCACCATCATACGCTCATCGGTTTCCGATGGGTGACGGGCCAAAATTAACTGATGCTCCGCATAATAATCCCGATCCATATCGGCGATTTGTACTTTGGCCTTAAAAATTGTTGCTTTTAGTGCCATTTCGGCTCCATCTCTGTGCCGCCCCCAGCACAGAGACTAAGGCGGACTATTCTTGGTTGGTTTACAGGAGAATAAGGATACCCCGCATGAGCTCTGCCGCTGGCAACAGTCTACCCTCTTGGCACTGCATCCTACTCTGCCTGCTGGTGGCCTTGCTCAGTGGCTGCGGCATCAACAACATCCCTACCTATGACGAGCAGGTAAAAGCCGCCTGGGCCCAAGTAGAGAACCAATACCAGCGCCGGGCAGACTTGGTACCCAATTTGGTAAAAACAGTACAAGCCTATGCGGGCCATGAGCGTGAGACACTGCAAGCGGTTACCGAGGCTCGCGCCAAGGTAAATTCTATGCAGCTAGATGGCAACCTACTCAATGATCCAGCCAAGCTGCAACAATTCGAAGCTGCCCAATCCCAACTCTCCAGCGCCCTGGCCCGCCTAATGCTCGTGGTAGAACGCTACCCCGACCTTAAGGCCAACCAGAACTTCCTCAGTCTTCAATCCCAGCTGGAAGGAACTGAAAACAGAATCAGCGTGGCGCGGCGGGATTATATCCAGGCTGTGCAGCGCTACAACCGGGAAATCCGCACTTTTCCCGGTAAGATTTGGCACGTAATTCTTTACCGCAATATGCCTCTGCGTGAGACTTACCAAGCTACCACTGAGGGGGCGGAGAAGGCTCCAGAGGTGAATTTCCAATAGGCAGGTGTCAAATTTATGATTCGCCCCGCACTGCTTGCCTTAGCCCTAATCACCTCATGGATGACTATGTCGCTGTGGGCAGATGTACAGTTTCCCATACTGACGGGGCGCGTAATAGACAAGGAAGAGCTTTTATCATCAGAAGAACGATACCGACTGACTGAGCAGATCCAGCAATACGAATCTGAAAGCAGCAATCAACTCGTAGTCGCAATTTTGCCAGATCTACAAGGGCTCACTATAGAGGAGTACGCCAACCAGCTGGCACGAGAATGGAAGCTGGGTCATAAGGATAAAAACAATGGCATTTTGTTTTTAATCGCACCTAACAAGCGCAAGGTTCGCATTGAAGTCGGCTACGGTCTGGAGAGCGCACTGACAGACGCATTGGCTGCCAATATTATCCATACCAAAGTACTGCCGAAATTTCGCCGTGGAGCTTTTTCGGAAGGTATAGAAACTGGCGTGCAGTCTATCATCGCAGCCACAAAAAATGAGTATGTAGCCGAACCCATAGAAAATAAAAAAGACCGACGCATCGCCTTTTTGGCAGGAATATTCCTGATTTTAGTAATGCTGCACCTGTTTGGCACTTCAATGCTCAGTTCACCCGTACACAGGCGTAGCTATAAGCGAGGCCGCTTCGGCGGCTACTATGGAACGGGTGGTTTTGGAGGCGGTTACTCCAGCGGTGGCAGACCGGGGGGCGGGTTTAGCGGAGGTGGTGGCGGCTTTGGCGGAGGAGGCGCGTCGGGAGGATGGTAATGCTCAGCAACAGTTATCAACGCCAAGTAGCCGAAGCGATCAAAGAGGTGGAAACCCATACTGATGCCGAAGTAATGGCTGTTGTAGCAAAAGAAGCGGACAACTACTTATACATTTCCACGTTGTGGGCTGCATTTCTCGCACTTTTACTTTCCCCGCTGTTCCAATACCTGCCTTGGTGGATTAGCTTCCAACAGGCTTTTATACTGCAATGGATACTATTTATTGCCCTAGCAATTTTTTCCGCTGGCGCCCCATCACAATGCGACTGGTCCCCAAAAAGATAAAATTTTGGCGAGCATCCAACCTCGCCCGTCGCCAGTTTCTCGAACAGGAATTACACAGTACCAAAGGTCGGCTTGGACTTTTGATTTTTGTATGCGAGGCAGAGCACTATGTAGAGATTTTGGCAGACCGCGGCCTCGCCCAGCATATTACCAATGACAATTGGCAGGTGATTATTGAAAGCTTTATACAGGAGATCAAACGGGGCAAGGCTGGGGAAGCCTTACTTTCATGTATAGCGCAATGTGGCGAGTTATTGAGAGAGGCCGCACCTAGAAGTGCAGTAAAAGACGAGCTGCCCAATCATTTAGTGCTAATTAACTAACCTGAACATCATATCTGCCAACATATTCATCGACAGCTTCGGCGTATAACTGGGGAAGGAAGTATCCGTCAAAAAAACAGTGTGAATCAACTCGATAAGTAAAATTACGAATACATGCACTGATTAAGGACAAGTCAGAGGAATGTTCAATCTATACTGATAGGATCGGCACTCGAAAATTTAATTACTACGTCTATGTCAAGACTAACGGAGCCTTGAACAACAAATAAGGCCTCTCAACTAGCCAGTTCTAATTAATATGAAGCCAACCCACTAGTTTCTTACTAAAAATGATTCAAATCAAAACAATAGAAGCAGGACTTATCAAAAAAATAGGAACTCTAGTCAGTATTTTTTTGATCATTTTGACACCATCTATCACCTATGCCAACTTCATAGGTTACGCCGGTGCCGAGACTGCTCCAAATATCGCTGAAATTGAAGTTACTGGAGATAAACTGCAAATCAGATTTGAAATATCAGCGGAAGATGCCGAAAAGTTCTGGCCTGAAATCCTTCCCACAGAAAGTATCTATGAACTGGCTATAGCCGTCAAAAAGCACAAAAAATTTGCTGTTAAAATTTTTACCGAAAAAAGGGAAATCAAACCGACAAATTCCGAAATTCGCATCGCCGAAAGAAAACCAAGAAACTCCCCTTCGCTGGCAAGCTTGATCCACGCACTGGTCTTAGAGCGCCCAAGCTCCCAGATGATGAAATTATTTTACTGGCAAATATAGAATATCCTATCAAGGGGGTAAGTCATCTGGATATCCAACCCCCGCTAGGAAATGATGGAGAGGCAACAGTTACTATCGGATTTACCAGTCAACACGGTAAAACTCCAGTCAGTAATTTCCAATACTTATCTCGGACAGAATCTCTCAATATTGACTGGAAAGATCCCTGGAATACCAAATTTTCCAACCACAGCCTCAACCGCCAAAACCGCTATCCATTGCAATCTTTCCTCTATGTAGAGCCACGCCAAATTCGACACGAAATACTATTGCGCCCCAAAGATTTACTACGGTGGACTGATCAAAATTTCAATGCCTGGCAACCATTAACCACCAAAAAACGTGAACTTCTTCGCCGCACAACCTTGAAATACCTACGGGGCAAAAATCCAACTACTATCGACCGTGAGATATCCGAACCAATCAGCACTGAAATAATATTCCTCAAAGCCAATGAGGCAGGCTATACGAAAATAACTGAAGATGAATCAATAGAAATCGGCTCCCTACTTATCGGCTACAGGGAAAGATTCAAAATTAAAGAGCTGCCTCAGAGTGTCAGTATCGACTGGACTATTTTTACCGATGCTATAAACTCGGTACCAACACTGATTCAAGACCCTGCAGGCCCCTTTCCCACCCATGTTGCGCCTGATTTTCCAGATATACAATGGCGCAACTACTTATACGACTACCGTGCTCCCAATAGCGGTCCAGTACTCATTGAGAACCCCAGCGCCGTAATCCCAATGGCAGTGCTCTTCGGGTTTTGCATTTTTATTTTCTTCATCCTGACTCTTCGCACTAGAAGAGTAGAGGCGAAAAACAAGCACCCTATTCTATTTTACAGTATTGTACTTATTTGTGCAGGAGCTATTTACTATACCCTCCCAGGAGAGCTACGCATCCCCCTGCCTGGGACGGTCAACAAAAAAGAACTTGAACAAATGGTAGAAACACTTCTTAAGAGGCTGGCCGCTGCATATGAAGAACCCCAAACTGAAGCATTAAACACCCGCTTATCTAATCTTATTAGCGACGAAAATTTCAAAAACACCACTACCAATCTTTCACATATTTTTCAACCAGTGACTTCTAGCGGAAATTCGGGTTCGTTGCGCTCAATCAATAATCTTGAAGTAGAATATGCTAAACATATAGTTATCAATGGGAATAAGGCGTTCAGAATCACCAGCAAGTGGCAAGCAACTGCAGAGGGTTACAATTGGGGGCAGATAGAAAAAAACGCGGGAAATAAGGGCAAATATTGAAATTATTCAGTCAGACAAGCACTGGAAGGTTTTCGCATTTACCTCTCTTTCTATACGTTAACTAAAACAGTCACTTTTTATTGAGCACAACACTTGCCACCTAAGCCAGCTAAAGATCTACGCCCATATGGGCGCAGATTTAACTATACAGTTACCTATTCCTGTTTCAGCCTGATTCAGAGGTATAGGAAGCTGTTTCAGCATCGCCATCCCCATTGTCATTTATTATTTTATCAATAATCTTAATAATAGTTTTTATAAGGCCACCATTAACTTCCTGCATTTCATTGACCGTGAGCTCTTTCATAAGTAAAGTCCTATATTTAAATTAAGGGTATTTCCGTTTATCTAAGCAACTCCAGAAAATGCACTGGATAATACAATCCGCCTCCCTGCAGACCTGACCGTCTCCGGCCTATGAGCAACCAGTACTCTGGTTATGGCAAGTCCTTTGATATGGTCATTAACCAAAGATTCTGTAGCCATATCCAAGTGACTAGTTGCTTCATCCATGAACAAAATGCGTGGTACACGATAGAGCGCGCGTGCCAGCACAATTCTCTGCTTTTGCCCACCACTAAGGCTGGTACCCATATCACCAACCAAGGTATTGTATTGCATAGGCATATACATTATCTCATCGTGAATACATGCCTTTTTCGCACTACGAACTACTTCCTGCATATCTATCTTGGGTTCAAAGCAGGCGATATTGTCACTAATGCTACCTGCAAGCAGTTGATCATCCTGCAAAACTCCAGCTATCTGACTTCGATAGTGAGGTATTTGCTTTAAAGGCTGACCATCGATCAGGATCTCCCCCGCTGTCGGCTGCAGCAAACCCATCATGCACTTTAAAAGAGTACTTTTACCGCACCCGCTTGGGCCTACAATGGCAACAGTTTCACCGGGTTCTATTGTAAAGCTCAAATTTTGAAAGGCTGGTGTTTCCGCTTCACCATATTGAAAAGTAAGATTACGCACCTCAATTTTACCTTGCAGAGGTCCACTCCGATCAATTTCCACTCTACGATTACATACTTCCCCCGTTGACTCAGTCTTAGTAAAGACAATGTCAGACAATCGATCCAAATGTAAACCAAGCATTTTCAACTCTATCCACTTTGCGATTAATGCATCCATGGATTGTACAAAGCGGTTCTTGTAGCTCATATAGGCATAAAGCATACCAATAGTGAAAATATTACCCATCACAGCTATTGCAGCAAAATAAATCACCAAAAGATTTTCTATACCAAACAACAAACGGTTCGCTGTTTTATAACCAATATTCCAGCGGGTGATGCGAATATCCTTATTAATGGCATCGACCAAATAGTTTTGCCACTGACTTTGACGATCATTTTCACGCTGAAATAATTTAATTGTCTGTATGGCTCGCACCGACTCCATAAAGTGTGAGTCATGCTTTGCCTGCACAACAATTTCCTCTTCAGTAAGGAGATGCAACGGGCGATACAGCAATACTCGTAAGATAATATAAAGCGCAACCGCCAATAGCACAATTAACGTTAGCTTCATATCATAAAATATCATAGCGACGAGTGTAATGAGAGCCATTATTCCGTCCACAACTGCAGCAACCAATCCTGTGGTAAGCAACTCACGTACTTTGTTCAGGGAACCAAAGCGAGAGACTATATCGCCCATATGTCGGGTAAAAAAATAATTCATCGGCAAACGAATCAGGTGGCGAAAAAGATTTGCTGCCATTTGTACATTTAGCCGACTAGAAACATGCAGAATGACCCATTCCCTTAACGCATTCGTACCAACTTGTATCGCCAGTAACAAGCCAAAACCCATAGCTAATACCAATAGCAGGCTTTCATCCCCCCGCAAGATGACATCATCCACCACGGTTTGCATATAGAAAGGGGAAACTACAACAAACAATTGCAGTATCAATGACAGTATCAATATCTGGCCCAAACTACGTTTTAGCCCACTGATAGACGACCAGAAATGACGTAGCTTAAGCTGTTGACGGTCCTCCCCCAGTTGAAATTCATCTGTCGGCAAAAGTTCCAGAGCAACACCAGTAAAGTGTTGGGCAAGCTCCTCAAGGGACAATATCCGCTCCCCCATTGCTGGATCATGAATAACGGCAGTACCGCGCTGTAATGACTTGAGTACCACAAAGTGATTCATATCCCAATGGAGTACACAGGGACACTGCAACTCTTCCAACTCCTCCATTTCAAGTCGCAGTGCACGGCCCGCTAAATGTAAGCGATCAGCGATATCTACCAGGGTCTTGAGGTTGATGCCATGATTGGAAATATGAAATCGGTGGCGCAGACTAACAAGGTCAGTATCATAACCATGAAATCCCGCAATCATCGCCAGACATACCAATCCACACTCCGCAGCCTCCGTCTGCAAAATTACCGGCAATTGGCGATGTACAGAGAAATTCAAATGGGTTTCCGCTCGCCCATTATTTACCGATGACCATGCGCTGGTTTCCATTACAACCGCCCCTTTAAACTATAAATTGGTTCCAGCAACCACTCTAATAAGCTTCTCTCCGACAGATTCACATCGGCAGATAAAGTCATACCTGGCTTGAGTTGAAAGCGTCGCCCGTAGGCATTAACCGAAGGATCAGCCAGCTCTACAATGACCTTAAAAACCGGCTCATCCACAGCTACAGGTACACGATGTAACTCATCAGGCAGAAGAACAGTGTCTGACACTTCCAGTACAGTGCCGGCATAGAGACCAAATTTTTGGTAAGGGAAGGCATCATAGCGAATTTTCACTTGCTGGCCCGGACTGAGAAAGCCCGCTGAGCGTACAGATACCAGCAATTGTGCCGTTAGTATATGCCCCTCCGGCAACAGTGATAAAACTGGAATATGGGTTTGCGTCTGTTGCCCCTCAAACGCCTGCAAATTACTAACCACTCCTGATCGGGATGCTTTAACGATATAAGCTCGCTGACCATGCAATTTAGCTATTTGCTGGGCTAGGTCTGAGAGCCTTGTTCGCAATTGATCACTACTATTAGCGTATTCTTCGGGGAGTAGTAATCGATCTCTTTCAAGCCTCTGAATTTGATTGCGTAAATTAACCCGACTCCGCTCAAGCTCCTGTCGATCAACATATAGCTCCAACTCCTGGGCAATGGTGGCATCCAGTTCTGAAGAGGATACATGACCATCTAGCTTTAGAACACGGTAACGTTCTACCTGCTCAGCCACTAACGCAGAATGTCGGGATTGCAATTCTATCTGTTTTTCAAGTAGTGCCAGATCCTCCCTACTAGCATTAATACGCTCATCTACATCATGGAGTTGTTGACGATAAATCTTATCGCCGCGCTCAAGCTGCTCATTGACTAGCTTTTGTTGACTCTCATATTCAGTCAATAATAAGGCCTCGAGGTTCTTTCCGTCAGCTAATATCCGATCTCCATTTACCACTAGCAGTGGTTGGCCTTTAATCACCCTATCACCTTCGCGCACCAGAACCTGTTTAATAATGCCCGAACGCTCAGCATAAACCCGCACCAATCCAGAGGCTGGCTCCAACCAGCCAGTTACGCTCTCCTTGCGAGCATAACTGCTAATAGCTAACCAGATAAAGACAACTGCTATCCAAATTAGTAGCAGCGCGAGAATAGCGGTATGTGAAAAACGCGGCAGGAGTAAAACCCCACCGTGCAAGCGATCCACTTGCCTTTCTACAACTTGCTGGCGAAACAGTCCTGTCACCACAATTACCTTATTCCAGGTTAATTATTTAACGGTCAGATTTTTATCTTCACACAGCAATGCTGTCAACGAAGTAAAACCAAAAACTTTATAACAACCGTCCCAGTAATGTTTCTGATAAACCGGGGCCCTAATCTATTGATAGGCTTTTTAGCGAGGTTAGATCCGCATATTAACACCAGAATTCAACCTTTAAAAATCTCAAAAATTTAAAGCCATTATCAACCCTGGCTCCATAAGAAAATCGCCTTTAAATTTTTATTTTTTTATTGTTTATCTATCAAGCCAGATATAAATACACCCAAAAAACTCAGGCATCTCATTCGAAGATCTATTCCAGGGGGAACGTTTTATAAAAAGAATATTATTGCCAGGTTCGCGATTAAATCACAAACAGAATAGAAGTGAATATACTTCACCAACAAGCATCATAGGAGTACCAGGAAAACGGAGTCTCCAGTCAGTATTTATATATTATCCAAACCTAATAATCAGGGATCACCAACGCCATGTAGCGGCTATATAGGGCCCATGCTGGTCAATATCATAGGCAAATTTTCCATCTGGAAGTCTACTGGAATAGTCGATACTGTAATACTGGTAACCCAAACGTAAGGATGTTGCTTCCCAAGCACGCCAGTCAAGTCCGACCAGTAGATTCCATTGCAATTCGTCACCGCTGGCACCAAAACCTCCGATTTCAGTGCGCGCCCCCAGAGTAAGACAATCATTCAGCCTGAGCCCCACTCTGGTGCCTATAGCTGGTTCCCACCAGCTCTTGCGGCCTCCCAGCCGGTTTCGCACTTCAGGCATCGGGGCAATATCAATTCCTACCCTGGCTTTCACCTCCTGCCGGAGACGGTTCCAGCGTACACCCGCACCGACATCCCAAAAATAACGGTGCTCACCAGTGGCAAAACTCCCATCTAATAAACGAAATGCACCAAATGCAGCAACCCACCCCTGATGTACATCCACATTTACATCAATATTGATGTCTATATCTAACTGTGGATTTCTGGGAGGGCGTATACTAGCCCCCTCTTTTAAATTCAGGTGTACATAATAAAGATCGGTAACTACGCCAAAGCGTCCCTTCCAGGCCTCAAGCCGGGCAGAAAAAGCCACATTTAGAAGTTCCAGGGTTCTCTTCAGGTTGAGATCAACATCCACTGTGGTTCCAGCCACTGTAGACTCACCCTTGGTACGCAAGGGCAGGAATAAGTATGGCGTGACGGCAAAGCGCCAGCCGTTTTGAGTCGAGACTCTAGGAAGGGAAGGCGTATACGGTACAGGAAGGTTTTGGAACTCAATTGGTACCGAGCTAGCATTTAGTTCCTGTGATAGAGGGTATTGTAACTTCGACTGAGCCAGGGCAGTACAGCAGATAAACAAACTCCCCAGCCCACAAATACATTGCGCCGCCTTAGTTGCCAACACTTTCTCCTTCTTTTATTGCTCACTTTCTACAGCTCTGCAATTTCGTCGATGGATTTATTTAGAGTAGATCGCGGCCGTAACATCAGTTACACAGATGCGACAAACGGGAAAAGGCCAATGAAATTCCTGTACAGGAATGCCCGACTTTAGAAGAGGATATCCGGAGAGGGCCGTCGCGCCGAAATATTGACGCGACGGCAGAGCACACTGCTAGTAGCGCGGTGAGCCGTTTAATCGTTCGTTTCAGGACGCATATGCGGGAACAGCAGTACGTCGCGAATCGATGGAGAGTTGGTAAACAGCATTACCAGACGGTCGATACCGATGCCCTCACCAGCGGTGGGCGGCAGACCGTATTCCAGCGCGCGGATATAATCGGCGTCGTAATGCATGGCTTCGTCGTCACCGGCATCTTTCTCCGCAACCTGGGCCTTGAAGCGTTCGGCTTGATCTTCCGCGTCATTCAACTCGGAGAAACCGTTGGCAATCTCGCGGCCGCCAACGAAGAATTCAAAGCGGTCGGTGACAAACGGGTTGTCATCATTACGGCGAGCCAACGGAGACACTTCGGTTGGATACTCAGTGATAAAGGTCGGCTGGTCGAGACGGTGCTCTACAGTTTTCTCGAAGATCTCGATCTGTACCTTACCCAGGCCCCAGCTGTCTTTCAGTGGGATTTGCAGCTTCTCGGCAACGGCGCGGGCGGATTCAATATTGTCGATATCGGCCGCAGTCAGTTCCGGGTTGTAGTGCAGGATGGAATCGAACACAGACAAACGCGCGAACGGCTTGGAGAAGTCGTAGCTGCTGTCCTGGTATTCCACAGTGGTGGAGCCCAGAACATCTTCACAGATACCGCGCAGCATCTTCTCAGTGAGATCCATCAGGTCGTTGTAGTCCGCATACGCCTGGTAGAACTCAAGCATGGTGAATTCGGGGTTGTGGCGCGTGGACAGGCCCTCGTTACGGAAGTTGCGGTTGATCTCGTAAACCCGCTCAAAACCACCCACGACCAGACGCTTCAGATACAGTTCCGGGGCAATACGCAGGTACATATCGATATCCAGCGCATTGTGGTGAGTAACGAACGGGCGCGCACTGGCACCGCCGGGAATAACTTGCAGCATAGGCGTTTCCACTTCCATAAACTGCTGGGCGTTGAGGAAATCGCGGATGTACTCGATCACTTTGGAGCGCACGCGGAACACTTCGCGGGCTTCCGGCGTGGCGATCAGGTCCACATAGCGCTGGCGATAACGCATTTCCTGATCGGCGATGCCGTGGAATTTTTCCGGCAGCGGGCGCAGTGCTTTGGTCAGCAGGCTGTACTCTTCACAGTTGACGTAGAGATCGCCCTTGCCGGATTTGTGCAGTGTGCCTTTTACGCCGACGATATCG
The DNA here is from genome assembly GCF_030012965.1 of Microbulbifer sp. MLAF003. Classification (NCBI taxonomy): domain Bacteria; kingdom Pseudomonadati; phylum Pseudomonadota; class Gammaproteobacteria; order Cellvibrionales; family Microbulbiferaceae; genus Microbulbifer; species Microbulbifer sp. MLAF003. The sequence continues at coordinate 1,483,575 of NZ_CP120232.1, read as the reverse complement.
CCGATATCCCAGGCACCGAAGCGCTCTTTAATATCTTTCTGTGCCGCTTTATCGGCGTAGAGCTGGATGCGGTCAGACACATCCTGGATCACCATAAAGGGTCCGCGTTTAGCCAGGATTCGCCCCGCTACGCACGCCCGTTTACCCAGTTCTTCCAGCTCCTCTTTCTGTTTATCGCCGAACTCAGCTTGCAGGTCGGCAGCGAGGTTCTCGCGGCGAAAACTATTGGGGAAAGCATTGCCCTTCTCGCGCAGAGCGGAAAGCTTGGTGCGGCGCTCGGCGATCAGTTTGTTTTCGTCTTGCTGGATATCAGTCATGGTGATCTATCAGTTTTGTGAGTGATATTACCCCTCGTCCCATTAGTGAGAGACGAGGGGCGCGGTGAGAGTGGAGTCTTTAAATCAGAGGCCGGCTTTGAGGCTGGCTTCGATAAATTGGTCCAGGTCTCCGTCCAGTACTGCCTGGCAGTTACTGGTCTGGACACTGGTACGCAGGTCCTTGATACGCTGGTCGTCCAACACGTAGGAGCGGATCTGGCTGCCCCAACCGATGTCGGCCTTGCTGTCTTCCATGGCCTGCTTCTCTGCGTTGCGCTTGAGCATTTCCTGCTCGTACATTTTTGCGCGCAGCATTTTCCAGGCTTTATCGCGGTTCTGGTGCTGGGAGCGCTCGCTCTGGCACTGCACGACGATCCCGGATTCTGTGTGGGTCAAACGCACAGCAGAATCGGTTTTGTTGACGTGCTGACCACCGGCGCCTGACGCGCGGTAGGTGTCTTCACGCACCTGGGATTTGTCGATTTCAATCTCGATATTGTCATCGATTTCCGGTGACACAAATACCGAGCTGAAAGAAGTGTGACGGCGATTGCCGGAATCAAACGGCGATTTGCGCACCAGGCGGTGTACACCGGTTTCTGTGCGCAACCAGCCGAAGGCATGGTCGCCGGCAAAGTGCACGGTGGCACTCTTGATACCGGCCACTTCCCCCGCAGAGACCTCTTCCAGGGTGGTCTTGAAGCCGTGGGCTTCACCCCAGCGCAGGTACATACGCAGGATCATTTCCGCCCAGTCCTGGGCCTCGGTACCACCGGAGCCGGCCTGGATATCCAGGTAGGCATTGTTCTCGTCATTCTCGCCGGAGAACATACGGCGGAATTCCAGAATCCCCAGCTGCTGCTGGAGACCTTCGATCTCAGTGGAGACCTCCCCTACGGAGTCCTCATCATTTTCCTCGACTGCCATTTCCAGCAGTTCGCGGCAATCGGCGATACCGGAGTCGAGGTTTTCGATGGTATTAACCACCGTTTCCAGGGAGGAGCGCTCGCGCCCCAGTTCCTGTGCGCGGTTGGGGTCGTCCCAAACGCTCGGCTCGGCCAGCTCCAGCTCTACTTCGGTAAGGCGTTCTTTCTTGCTGGCGTAGTCAAAGATACCCCCTAAGAACGTCAGTGCGCTCTTCGAGGTCTTTTAATTGATTGAGGAGGGGATTGATTTCCATGAACTTTCGGTGTCCGGACAAAATAAAAAGCGGCGCGCATTCTACCGCAGCGCGCGGGGGTCCTGCCAGTCGACAGCTAATGAGATACCCATTGGATTAGCCTGGAAGCTGACCAGATAACCGGTCCAGGATTGCGCACTCGGGTGAGTCGTTGCCGGCACAACTTTTCTCAAATGCCAACAGGGTTGTACGCATTTCGAGCAGGTCTCGGAGTTGCTCTTCCAGGTGGGATAGTTTTTCACTGACCAGCAGCTTGGTTTCCCGGCTGCGCCTGTCGGGGTTCTCGCGCAACTCCAGCAAAGCCCGAACCTCTCCAGTCGAAAAACCGCTGACACGGGCCCTCTGGATAAAGCGCAGGGTTTCTACATCACTTGCAGTGTACTGGCGGTAGCCATTAGCCCCACGACTGGGAACCAACAGGCCAATTTCCTCGTAGTGACGTAAGGCTTTACTACTTAGGCCCGAGCTGCGGGCTGCCTGAGATATATTCACCGATAGCACCTACGGATTCCAAGGCTCACCAAACACCACAGCAAGCACTATTCAACAATTTCTAGGCGCTGTTATCGCGACATGCCGCAAATTGGTATTGCACCTGCTCGGCGGGATCGAAACCCAACTCCAACGCTGCATCTAAAGCATCCATACCAACGAGATGCAGCAATATATCTCCGGTAGGGGCCCCACACACTGCCGGGTACATCCTGTCAGTTCGCACGCCACAGCGGGACTCCTGTACCGCAATGCCATTCTCTCGTAATTTGGCCAGGCTCTGTTGTAGTGTCATACCTCCACCTTCACACTGCTTGCGACCGCTTTTGCGATAGACCCAAACCAACTCCCCGGCCTCGGCGCGGGAGCGCTTGGCGCTACCTCCGGCTGGGTAGGCCCCGGGGTATTTTCAACTTGATTTTCCATTGCCTGCTCCTCCTTGGCACCGCCGCAGGCAGCCACGGCCACCGCCAGGGTCAATGCAATCAATGCAGATAGTGTTGTTTTTACCATCGAACTTCCTCCATAAAACGACGACAGCCCAACTCAGGACAGTGCCAGCCAGACTCCCACCAGTAACATCAATGTACCGGAGATGCGATTGATCAAGCGCACATTCTCAGCACGTTCCAGCAGACGACTGAGTGCCTGACCACCTCCAGCGTAAATCAGCAGACACAGGGTTTCCAGCAACAGTATTGTGGCAAGCAGCACGGAGAGTTGCGGCACCAAAGGTTTACTTTGATTGATAAAGGGTGGCAATAAGGCAATGAAAAAAGCCCATCCTTTAGGGTTGGCCACAGCAGTAACAAACCCTTGGGCCACTAACGCTTTAGGCGAAGGCCGTACACGCATAGCCCCCGGCCTCCGCCATCAATGGCGGCCAATTGCCCTCGCGAGCGCCACATTTGCACGCCCACCCAAGCAAGATAAGCACCGCCACAGTATTTGAAAACCTGAAATACTGTCGGGTACTGCACCATCAGCACTGCAGCCCCAAGCACTGCAGCCAGAGCCACTAGGGCTACTCCCGCCAGCTCACCAACCATCATCCACAAGGTGTGGCGCACCCCCAGTGTAATTCCCAGGCTGAGCGCCAACATCATGCACAATCCCGGCGTTACCGAGGCAAAAAAACTGGCTGGGACAAAAAGCGCGAGTACAGACAGCTCCATTTTACTTCCTAGTGATGGGTACCATTGTGGTTACCGTAATGACTAACAAGCATTCCTGCCAACATAAGGCCGCAACCGATAAGCTCACGGGCATTCAGCACTTCATTGAGGAATAGCCAGCCCGCCGCCAGAGCAAACACCGCCTCCAGACTCATAATTACCGTGGCGTGGGAAGGCGCAGCATAGCGCTGGGCCAGCAATTGGAAAGTAAAGGCCAGTGCCGTGGAAAAAATCATCATATAGGCGATGGGCCAGGCTGCATCCACAGCCGACTGTATTGTTGCTTCTTCAGTGAAGAGGGACGCCAGGGCTGACAACAAGCCGCATACCAGGAACTGAATACAGGCGAGACGCAATGCATCGTAGCGCTTCACCAGATGATCGGCCGACAACACCTGTATAGCGAATACGAAGGCACTCGCGAACACCATTAAGTCACCGATTAATTGCGACTCTTCAGCAAAGTCCGCCAGCCAATAGAGGCCGAAAAGGGCAAGAGCAATGCCCACCCAAGTCCAGCGATTGGTTTTGTGGCCGAGGGACAAACCGATCACTGGCACCAATAGCAGGTAGAAACCGGTAATAAACCCAGCCCGACCAGCGGTTGTATAGAGCAAGCTCACTTGCTGCAGCGCCGCACCAAGAAACAGCCAGAAACCGAGCACAGCACCGCCGGGCAAACAGGCTTTCCAACGATGATTAACATGCTTGCCGCCCACTTCACCGGGCTGGGAATCCCTGCGAGAAGACAACCAATAAACGATCGGCACCAAAATCAGGCCACCGAGAATAAAGCGCCATGCGTTAAATGCCAGCGGCTCAATATCCGCCATAGCGACCTTTTGTGGCACAAAGGCGACACCCCAGAACAGGGCGGCCAATAACAGCAGGACTTCAGCCTGGACTTGTTTCCGTTTCACTTCTTCTACTTCCAACGACGTTTTTAAGCACAGCCGCGAATACGCTCCCCGCACTTCGCGATTTTTGAAAAGGTGACTCTTATACCGCCTCCAGCAGGTTCACCATTAACTGTAGGGATTCCCGCCCGCGAAATTCATTGACATCCAACTTGTAGGCCAAACGCACTCGTTCGGCAGCCTGCGGCCACTGATCTATGTCCACATTAAAGGCGATGGCATCCAGTGCCAGTTGCGGAGCCTGCGGCGGAGCAACCACCATTTTTAGGTGGCGCTCACCAACGATTCGCTGTTGCAGCAGCAGAAACTCCCCATCGAAGACCGGCTCGGGAAACGCCTGGCCCCAAGGGGCGCAGGCGCGCAACAAGGCTGCAGTTTGCAGGGTGTAATCTGCAATATCCAATTCACCATCAGAGTCGATCACTGCCTGTAATTGATTTTCATCCAGGCGGTTGCGCACTGCCCGCTCAAACTCGGTACGAAAGGCACTGAGGTGCTCCGCCGGCAAGCTCAAACCCGCGGCCATGGCGTGACCGCCGAATTTACTGATCAATTCAGGATTGGCTGCAGCCACATCGCTCAGGGCATCGCGGATATGTAACCCAGGAATGGAGCGCGCAGAGCCTTTCACCAGGCCATTATCCCCTTCTGCAAAGGCAATTACCGGGCGGTGGAATTTCTCCTTGATACGGCTGGCGAGGATACCCACTACCCCCTGGTGCCAATTAGTATCGTAGAGGCAAAGACTCCAGGGAATCTCCCCCTCAAGCTGTAGTTCTTCCAACGCCGCCAGGGCTTCCCGCTGCATACTCTGCTCTATTGCCTTGCGGTCCCGGTTGAGCCTATCCAGCTCCCCCGCCAGCTCTCGGGCCTCATTGGGATCGCGGGTCAGGAGGCAGCGGATGCCGGTACCAATATCATCCAGGCGCCCGGCAGCATTGATCCGCGGCCCCAGGGTAAAACCGATATCTGTAGTGGAAAGCCTTCGCTGATCGCGCCCCGCCACTTCCAACAGCGCGGAAATCCCGGGCCGGCAACGGCCGGAGCGGATACGGGCGATACCCTGGTGCACCAGGATGCGATTGTTATGATCCAGAGGCACCAAATCTGCCACAGTGCCTAATGCCACCAGGTCGAGGTACTCAGCCATATTCGGCGGGGCTATGCCACTCTGTTCAAACCAGCCGCACTCCTGCAGAGCACTGCGCAGGCGGCTCAACAGATAGAAAATCACTCCCACACCGGCGAGATTCTTGCTGGGAAAATCACAGCCCGGTTGATTTGGATTGACGATGGCATCAGCCTCTGGCAACTCACTGCCCGGCAGGTGGTGATCGGTTACGATCACCGTCATCCCCGCCGCCTTGGCCGCTGCAACTCCATCGATGCTGCTGATGCCGTTATCTACTGTGACCAGCATATCCGGGGCATAATCTTTGGCCACCTCAACGATTTCCGGGGTCAACCCATAGCCGAAATCGAAGCGGTTCGGCACGAGGAAGTCAACACCCGACGCTCCCATGGCCCCCAACGCCAGTACGGCGAGCGTGCTGCTGGTAGCACCGTCGGCATCGAAGTCACCGACAATCAAGATCTTCTGTTGCGCTCGCACGGTTTCCACCAGCAGTGTCACCGCTGTATCCAGCCCCCGCATCAACTGAGGTTGCTGCAGCTTGGCGAGACTGTGGTTCAGGGCCTCCTCGCTGACGATACCGCGACCAAGCAGTACTCTCTGCAAAATTTTGGGAGTTTCAGAAGCAAAACGGCCAGTGGAAAAATCCACTGGCCGCCGCTGAATTGTTGTATTCATTCTCTCTCAGCTATTTTTAATCCGGCCGCCAAGTCCCTCGCTGCGCCAGCTAGAGCCCTTCGGACAACATGGTCGCCATATAGTCGTGCACTTGGGACAAGTCGTTGGGCAGCACCTTGAATCGCTCTTCGCGCTGCCAGAGGTCCTGCATATGTGCCGGTAAGGGAATTTTAGTTTGTGGCAGTGCCTGCGCCACAGCATCGGGGAATTTTGCCGGGTGTGCAGTGGATAAGCAAACCATTGGCTGCTCAGCAGAGCGGCGCACCCTTCTTGCGGCCTCGACACCAATAGCGGTATGGGGATCGAGCAGATAGCCGGTCGCCTGGTACTGCTCACGAATCACCTCAATAGTACGCGCATCGTCGACCCTATAGCTGGAAAATGTCTTTTGGGCCTGCGCCAGGGCCGATTCGCTCAAGTGCATAGGTACACTGCGATCTGCCAGCAACTCCGCCACTGCGGCACCATCGCGGCCGTAGAGATCAAACAGCAGGCGCTCAAAATTGCTCGACACCATGATATCCATGCTGGGCGACAGGCTGTGTATCAGCGGCTTAGGGGTATGGTCGTTATCGCTGATGCAGCGGTGCAGGATATCGTTGGCATTAGTGGCGATCACCAGTTGATCGATAGGCAGCCCCATCCGCTTCGCCAGGTAACCGGCAAAAATATCGCCAAAGTTGCCAGTGGGCACGGAGAAATTTACCGTTTTATCTGATGCGCCCAGGCGCAAGGCTGCGTAAAAGTAGTAGACAATCTGCGCCATAATACGCGCCCAATTAATGGAGTTCACCGCCACTAAACGGCGCCCATCGGGTAAAAAGGACTGGTTGGCGAAGCTGGCCTTCACCATATTCTGGCAATCGTCGAAATTACCTTCCATGGCGATATTGAACACATTGTCCGACAACACCGTGGTCATCTGCCGACGCTGCACCTCTGAGACCCGGTTATGGGGATGCAAAATAAAAATATCGATATTGTCGCAGTGGCGGCAGCCTTCAATCGCCGCCGAACCGGTATCCCCGGAAGTAGCTCCCATCACCACCACGCGCTCACCACGCTTTTTCAGCAGGTGGTCGAACAACTGACCGAGAAACTGCAGGGCAAAATCTTTAAAGGCCAGAGTTGGGCCGTGGAAAAGCTCCAGAATCCACTCGTTGGTATCGGTCTGCACCAAAGGCGCTACCGCCCTGTGACGAAACTGACCCTGCCCCAAACCATAGGAGCGCTCGATAATATCGCGTAGCTCCCGCTCATTGAGATCCTCTCCCACAAACGGCCGGATAATTTCAAAAGCCAGCTGCTGGTAATCCAGACCCGCCATAGCCGCAATATCCTCTCGGGAAAATTGCGGCAGTGACTCGGGTACATAGAGGCCGCCATCACTGGCAAGCCCGGTGAGAACAGTATCGGCAAAAGAGAGAGACGGCGCGCGGCCGCGAGTGCTGATAAATTTCACGGTGTTAATTGGCTCTCAAACTTAGCGGGATGTACAGAAAACTGGCAACGCTCCTCCCGGGAACAGCACCAAATAAGCGACAAAGGTCAGGATCAGCCAAGGCTTTCCACGCGAATTCGCACCACATCACCCTCAACCGTATCCAGGGCTTCAATCTGAGCGACTGCTTCACGCAGGCAGGCCTCCCTGGCGCGGCTGGTCAGGATCACCACCGGCACCAACTCCTCACCCTCCGAAGGCTCGTGCTGAATCAAGGCCTCAATACTAATACCCTGATCACTGCAAATAGTGGCCACCTTAGACATAACACCGGGCTTATCATGGGCAGATATGCGCAGATAATAGCTGGTAACCACCTCTTCTTCCGGCAGCACCTGAGTATCTCCCTGCTCGGTAAGTGCCACCCCGGCAGCGGGCACTCGCTGATCTGGCCTGGCATCGAGGGTACGCGCCACATCGACAATATCAGCAATCACAGCTGAAGCTGTGGCCTCCGCACCAGCACCAGCGCCGTAATACAGGGTCGGCCCAACCGCATCACCATTCACAAGCACAGCGTTCATAACCCCATTTACATTGGCAATCAGGCGGCGCTGGGGGATCAGTGTCGGATGTACTCGCAGTTCCACCCCTTGATCTGTACGGCGGGCAATACCCAAATGCTTGATTCTATAGCCGAGTTCATCGGCATAGCGGATGTCTTCACTGGAGATGCGGCTGATGCCCTCGGTATACACCTTGTCGAAAGCGAGCGGCATAGTGAATGCCAGAGAAGCCATAATCACCAGCTTGTGCGCTGCATCAATACCTTCCACATCGAAAGTGGGATCGGCCTCCGCATAGCCGAGCGCTTGCGCCTGGGACAGCGCCTCAGCGAAGCTGCGGCCCTTATCGCGCATTTCGGTGAGAATATAGTTACCCGTGCCGTTTATAATACCCGCGAGCCACTGAATCCGGTTGCCGACCAGCCCCTCGCGCAAGGATTTTATAATCGGAATACCCCCAGCCACGGCAGCCTCATAGGCAATAGTGACTCCTTTGCTGGCAGCTAACTCAAACAGTTCATTGCCATGCTCGGCTATCAGCGCTTTGTTAGCAGTAACAACATGCTTGCCATTCTCTATGGCTGCTAATACCAGCTCACGGGCCACAGTAGTGCCACCGATTAACTCCACCAGAATGTCGACATCGGGATTGTTGGCAACATCGAAAATTTCCCGCGTTACATTCAGTCGGCTGGTGTCACAGTCCGGGTTATCCCGGCGCGCCCCAACCTGCTCAATAGCCACCGGGCGCCCACAGCGTGCGGCCACTTCCTCCGCATTGCGTGCCAGGACATTGATCGTCCCACCACCCACTGTGCCCAGGCCGCACACACCAATTCTCACTGCACGCTGCGTTTTTCCTGCAACCACCTGACCAACTGCCCCCGCAGACTCTTCAATTGTTGCGCTCACAAATTCCCTCCGCGCATTTGCTCCCGGCCCAACGTAAACACACTAAAATATCACTCCGGGGCACAGCGCAATAAATATCAACAAAGTCGACAAAAGATCGACAACCTTACCGAGAGATACGCAATAAATCCAATTAAATTGCGCACCAGCTTTAGGCATCCTCAAATAAGGGCATTTGACACTTCTGTCACCATAAAACACTTCTTGAAACAGATACCATCCTCAGTAGATGCTATATAAGCATCTACTAGCATCAGGTGCCAACAGCCTGCGAAATTGCATATACCGCGCCTTTTCCAGAAAAATGGGCGCCCTGAAAACTGACTCAGATAGCGGTCGAGTAATGAAAAAAACTCTTATCCTGTACACTGGCGGAACCCTGGGCATGCGTCGAAGTGAGTCCGGCTACATCCCGGATGCCGATTTGGAAGGCGCTCTAGAACGCCTTTTACAAGATGCCATTGGCCAGCTCCCAAGCTATGACTTTCAGGCTCTCGACCCACTGCTGGATAGCGCTAATATGCAGCCTCGGGACTGGTATCGTATTGCCACCCTGATACGCGACAACTATAGCCAGTACTCCGGCTTTGTCGTGTTGCACGGTACCGACACCATGGCCTATACCGCATCCGCACTCTCTTTTGCGCTTCAGGGCCTGGCCAAACCAGTACTGGTTACCGGCTCGCAGATTCCCCTGAGGGAGATGCGAAGTGATGCTTACAACAACCTGATTGCCGCCCTTTTGCTCAGTGGTTCCGATGAAATCAAGGAGATCTGTCTCTACTTCAACGGCAAACTGTTGCGAGGTAACCGCGCTGTTAAAGTGAGTTCAGGCTCACTGGATGCCTTTACCAGTCCGAACTATCCATGCCTTGGTGAAGTGGGCATTCAGATCAACATTGATCGCAACGCCCTACTGGAGCCCGGTGATGCTACACAATTCCAAATCCCGGAATCCGCTGATGGCGATGTTGTACTAATAAAGCTTTTCCCCGGCATTTCCTCCCTCTTCCTCAGTAAGGTCATTGAACATCGCCCGCGAGGCCTGGTGATAGAGACCTATGGTACCGGTAATGCACCCACCGATGACTGTGCCTTTACCTCACAACTGGAGAAAGCTACGGAGTTGGGCATTATCTGTGTAGCCGTATCCCAGTGCCTCGAAAATGTAGTAGACCTAGGCAAGTATGCAGCGGGCTCTGCCTTATTACGCGCAGGTGTTATTGGTGGATTGGATATGACCAGCGAAGCTTGTTTTGCCAAGTTAAATCACTTATTAGCTATGGGCTATCCAACCGATAAAATCAAAGAACTGATGGAAACTTCACTGTGTGGAGAGTGTACCCCCAGTTAAATAGAGTGGGAAATCGGCATACCCAGGGAGTGGTTAATAAAATATTGGGAAGGATTTTCCGGGCATTGGAACCAGAAGCAGATAATCGATGAGTAACGACTTCTCACAAAACTTGCGCCTTTTGTGCAGTTTCTACCGCTCAATCGCCGAAGTGTGCAGGCGTATGGAGGTTAATCGGGCGCAATTTAATAAATATCTGAATGGTCATACCCAACCTTCGCAGTACACTCTCAATAAAATCTGCCATTTTTTTGGGGTTGAGCCTCACGAAATTATGATGCCTCATGAACAGTTTGATCAGATTGTTCGTGTACGCAGCGCACCCTCAAGTACAAAAGAAGCAATACGCCCATACAGTCCGGATATCGACATTCTCATGCGTGAATCCCAGGGCCGGGCGGATAAGTACCTGGGCTTCTATTTTGAGTATCACTACTCCATGACCTTTCCGGATCATATTGTTCGCAGCCTGCTACATATAGAGTCCGATGGAGATGGCTATTACTTCCAGCGCTTTGAGCGTATGCGCTATCCAAACAGGGAGGAATGGTACAAATCCCGCTATAAGGGAATGCTCTTTTTTCTTTCTGAGCGCATATTCCTGATTGGTTACGAAGCCCTGACACGAAATGAGATAGCACAAACTATTCTCTACCCAACCTATAAGAGCCGCGTCAGTTATTTATCAGGCCTCAAGCTTGGTGCTTCCGCCAATGACAGGCGGGAACCCGTCTGCACCAAAGTGGTTTTGGAGTCCCTTGGACGAAATATCAGTATTAAAAATGCATTGAAGCTTTGCGGCGTTTTTGGTCCGGACTCAGGTGAAATCAACCCGAATATCCGTGAAAACATCCAGACCTCAACTACTGAAGGCCCGCAGAATTTTTTTGCCACCCCACTTTAAACAACAAGGCCCCTTTTCACTTAAGGGGGCAATTTACCACAACAAAAAGGCGAACCTCAGAGCAAAGTAAACCTTGCTCTCTACGCGCTCGCCCACATGCAGATAAAGAGAAAACAGGAATCAATATGACCAATGATTTCCATACACTAAAACCCATGCCCGTATTCAGCGCCGGCAGCGCAACACGAGTTGAGCGCGACCTGCTGGGGGAGCGTGAAGTGCCTGCAGATGTTTATTTTGGCATCCAGACACTGCGCGCCCTGGAAAATTTCCAGATAACGGGAATTACCGTGAATCACTTCCCCAACCTGGTAAAAGCCCTGGCGATGGTCAAAAAGGCTGCGGCACAGGCCAACCGGGAACTGGGCTATCTTGAAAACAACCTGCAAACAGCCATTGCGGGCGCCTGTGATGAAATTATCGACGGCAAACTGCACGACCAGTTTCTTGTGGACATGATTCAGGGGGGCCGGCACCTCCACCAATATGAATGCCAATGAAGTTATAGCTAATCGCGCACTGGAGCTGTTGGGGCATAGTAAAGGCGAATACCAAAAAGCCCACCCTAACAACCACGTAAACCTGTCACAGTCCACTAACGATGTTTACCCAACCTCCATCAACCTGGCCGTACTGCTTAGCTACAACGATTTGGTACAGTCTATGGAGGTTCTCTGTGTCGAATTCGATAAAAAGGCCGAAGAATTCGCTCAGGTTATAAAAATGGGGCGTACCCAGCTGCAAGATGCTGTCCCCATGACTCTGGGGCAAGAGTTTGCTGCCTTCGCCGCAACCGTTCGTGAAGATGTCGCCAGAGTCAAGGAGCTGGTGACACTGTTTACAGAAATCAATATGGGCGGTACCGCGATTGGCACAGGCATCAATACTGACCCCGAGTACCGCCAGTTAGTTGTTTCAGCCCTTTCTGAAATTTCCGGCATAGATTTTGTCTGCGCAGAAAATCTGGTTGAGGCGACTTCCGATATGGGCGCCTTCGTAATGTTTTCCGGCGTGATGAAACGTATCGCGGTAAAAATCTCAAAAATTTGCAGCGACCTGCGCTTATTATCCAGCGGCCCACGCGCCGGCCTCAATGAAATCAACCTCCCACCAATGCAGCCCGGCTCATCGATTATGCCCGGCAAGGTAAATCCCGTAATTCCAGAAGTGGTTAACCAGGTCGCCTACCAGGTAATCGGCAACGATCTGACCATTACCCTGGCAGCAGAGTCCGGCCAGCTACAGTTAAACGTTATGGAACCTGTAATCGCCTTTAACCTGCTGCAGTCTATGCGACTGATGACTCAAGCTATGGATACCCTGGCACAACGCTGTATCAGTGGCGTCACCGCCAATGAGGAGCACTGCCTGCAGATGGTGGAAAACAGCATTGGCCTGATCACTGCGGTAAATCCATTTATCGGCTACGAAAATGCGACCCGTATAGCCAAACAAGCATTGATTACCGGGGCCAGCGTGAAACAGCTAATTTTAGAAGATGGGCTGCTAAGCGAGGAGGAACTCAATGATATTCTTGCTCCGGAAAATATGACCCAACCCAGGAAAGTATCCTTGAAAAGCCCTGCTTAATAGAGAGACGCCGGCAGCTCAGCTGCCGGCTTATCAGGCTCGGAAAGGATTAAATACCCAGCTCCTTAACTAAAGATGCCGGCGGTAGATAACCCGGTACCACTCGACCATCTTCCATTACGATAGTAGGCGTACCACGGACATCAATCGCCTCATTGCCGAGCTTGTATTGAGCCGCCACTGGATTGTTATCGCAAACCTTAAGGGGCACATTCTCCCGGTTTTTCAGAGCGGTCAATGTTTTATTACTGTCGTCAGCACACCATGCGGTAGCGAGCTTGCGGTACCCCAGAGACTGCAAACCACCTCTCGGGAACGCTAGGTAGCGCACCTCAATACCACGTTTATTCAGCTCAGGCACATCCTGGTGCAGCTTGCGGCAATAACCACAATCCACATCGGTAAATACATAGATGCTCGCCTTGGTCTCCCCCTTCGGAGAGAACACAATCATGTCCTTAACATCCTGATTGCCCATCACCTTGGCCCGATGACCGGCCCTACGCGTCTCAGAGAGGTTAGCGAGGCCACCTCCACTCTTCACCTGAAACAAGTCGCCGTAGATAAAATGACCGCCGTCTTCTGAGACAAATAGGGTAGTGTTGCCACCATCTACATCCACCTCATAGAGTCCTCTAATTGGGCTCTTACGCACATCGCCATAAGTGGCCTTGGGGTTACCAGTCTCCAGGCGAGCCTTTATGGCTTTTGCAACATTTGCGTCGACTTCCGCCAGGGCCGCAGATCCAAGCAGGCCGAGCAGTAAACCAGCGAATGCTAGTGGCTTCTTGATAAGCATCATTACCGATTGCTCCTTAAATTCTCAATGGGCTTCGACTCAAACGTCGGCCTTCAGTTCCAGCCAGTATGGCAGCTAATTACCGTAACCGGTCTCAATGGCGCGTTTTAACATATTCAGGCACAGGGAACTACGCCCTAATGCCAAGGTTGTGAGCTGAACAACCGAAACTTACAAATATTTGTTTTTATGTGAGGATTGGGATTTCCGGGCCTCACCAGCCTTTATCCACCACCGGCTGGCCACTCACTTACCCTGCCAGGTTGGCGGTCACTCCCACAAGAGCTGATTAGAGGGTAAATGACCTAAGGGTCCCATCGCTCAAAATCTATCAGGCACAAAAAAGCCGGGGCCATTTGGCCCCGGCTTTTTCGTGAGCTGCTAGAGAAGTACTTAGTTAAGCTTCTCTTTGATACGCGCCGCTTTACCAGTCAGGTTGCGCAGGTAGTACAACTTAGCCTGACGCACGTCACCACGACGCTTCACCTTAATACTGTCAACCAGCGGGCTGTGAGTTTGGAAAGTACGCTCTACACCAACGCCATGGGAGATTTTACGCACGGTGAAAGAGGAGTTCAGGCCACGGTTACGCTTACCGATAACCACACCTTCAAACGCCTGCAGACGCTCACGGTTACCCTCTTTTACTTTTACCTGAACGATTACAGTGTCGCCCGGTGCGAAAGGAGGTACTTCGCTCTTCAGCTGTTCCCGCTCCAGCTGTTGGATAATTTTGTTAGTCATTTGGATTTGCTCCCAAATAGAGTTTGTGTAGCTTCTCAGCTAGTTCACCGAACTACTCCCGCCTCCCGGCGAATCCGGCATCAATTTTTTAGGACTTCTGCTCCTGCTGAATTTCCTCCAGCAACTGCTTCTGCTCCTTATTCAGCTCCATCCCTTCCAAAAGGTCAGGGCGGCGCTGTTGTGTGCGCACCAGTGCCTGCTTGAGGCGCCAACGGCGTATTCTTTCATGGTTGCCCGAGAGCAACACTTCCGGCACCGCTACGCCCCGGTACTGCTCTGGCCGGGTGTAGTGGGGACAGTCCAGCAGCCCCGAGGAAAAAGAGTCCTCAACTGCAGACTGATCGTGTCCTAAAGCACCGGGAATCAGGCGGGTAATCGCATCCACCATCACCATAGCAGCCAATTCGCCACCGCTAAGGACATAGTCACCAATAGACCACTCTTCGTCGATCATTGATTCGACAATGCGCTCATCTATCCCCTCATAGCGCCCAGCCAGCAGAACCAGATTGCCAGCTTCGGAAAGGTCTTCGACCCCGCGCTGATCCAGTTGCCGCCCTTGGGGAGACAGATAGATACTTCGTACAGCCTTACCATCCTCACCGGCCCAGCTGCGAGCAGCCTGTAAAGCCTGGTAAAGGGGTTCAGCCATCATCACCATTCCGGGACCACCGCCGTAAGGTCGATCATCCACAGTGCGGTGTTTGTCACTGGTGAACTCCCGAGGGTTCCAGCAGCGCACTTCCAACAGGCCATCTTTCACAGCCCGGCCGCTGACGCCATACTCGGTCAATGCGGCAAACATTTCCGGGAAAATGCTTACCAGAGCGATTCTTTTTGTCATCGCCCAAACGCCTCAAAAGCCGGGTCCCAGTCGACGGTAATTACACCGGCTTCCAGGTCAATATCTGCAATAAACTGGTCTGGCAAATAGGGAATCAAGCGCTCGCGCTTATCATCACCTCCGCGCACCACCAACACATCATTGGCGCCAGTTTCCATCATGCGTGCGACAATACCAAAGTCGTGCTCTCCGCCGTTGAAACGGCTGATAACCCGTAAACCTTCGAGCTGGTGCCAGTAGTACTCGCCCTGCCCCAGTTCCGGCATAAGATCACGCGCAACAGCAATATCACGCTGGCAAAGTTGAGCCGCTAAATCGCGGTCATCCACGCCTTTCACATGTACAATCAATCCCTTTCCGTGACGCTTACCAGCGTCGACTTCCAGGGCCTCCCAGCCTTTCGGCCCCCGCAACCACCAATTGGGGAATTGCAGGATGTTGTCCATCGGCTCGGTATAGGAGTGAACCTTGACCCAGCCACGCACACCATAAACGGTAGTCACGCGCCCTACAGTGACCAATTGATCGGAGTTCTCACCGCTATTCGTCACAGGCGCACCACTTACGCGCAAATTAAGCGGATTCTTTCAGCAGCTTGCTGACGCGGTCAGAAACCTGTGCGCCGCGGCCCAGCCAAAAGTCAACGCGCTCACGATCGATACGCAGACGCTCTTCCTGGCCACGAGCAACCGGGTTGAAGAATCCAACACGCTCAATGAAACGACCGTCGCGGGAATTGCGACTGTCGGTTACGGTCAGGTGATAGAACGGACGCTTTTTAGCGCCGCCACGAGCCAAACGAATGGTTACCATGTAACTTTCCTGTAGATTCAAATACTGGATGGCTGTGTTGAGCAGCCACCTATACAACTTCGCCGGCAGCTCACCCAGCGAAAGGCGGCGTATTCTAATGTACCGCAGGGGATTTGTATAGCGATTCATCGGGCCGCAACAGCGGCCCAAAAGGCACTATTTCTTCTTAAAACCAGGAGGCAAACCACCAGGCAGGCCACCCATGCCGCCAACACCTCCGGGCATACCGCCACCCATGCCAGGCAGGCCGCCAAGGCCGCGCATCATTTTGCCCATACCGCCGCCTTTGAGCTTCTTCATCATTTTACCCATCTGCTTGTGCTGCTTGAGCAGACGATTCAAATCCTGTAACTGGGTGCCGGAACCGGCCACAATGCGGCGCTTACGCGAACCGTTAAGCAGCTCAGGGTTACGGCGCTCAGCGGGGGTCATAGAGGAAATAATCGCATCCATTCGCTTGAACTCTTTGCCCATATCAGCCTGCTGGGCTGCCTGGGCAACGCCTCCCATGCCCGGCATTTTTTCAAGCAATGAACCAAAGCCACCCATATTCTGCATTTGCTGTAGCTGATCGCGAAGATCCTCAAGGTCAAAACCTTTACCCTTCTGGACTTTCTTAACCAGCCTTTCTGCCTTCTCCTTATCGATTTTTTGCTCAGCCTCTTCGATCAGAGACAGAATATCGCCCATTCCCAAAATACGGGAGGCAATTCGATCTGGGTGGAAGGTCTCCAGAGCGTCAGTTTTTTCACCGACACCGATAAACTTGATCGGCTTACCAGTCACATGACGCACAGACAACGCCGCACCACCGCGGGCATCACCGTCAGCTTTTGTCAGGATAACCCCGGTCAGCGGCAGGGCTTCATTAAAGGCACTAGCAGTGTTCACCGCGTCCTGACCGATCATCGCATCAATCACAAACAGGGTTTCTGCAGGGTTTAGCTCACTGTGTAGTTCGCGAATCTCGTCCATCAGCTGACTATCAATATGCAGACGACCAGCGGTATCGACGATAAGCACATCAGCAAACTGTTTGCGCGCAGCATCTACAGCACCTTTGGCGATATCCAAAGGCTTCTGCTCAGCCTCCGACGGGTGAAACAATGCACCCACTTCACCCGCCAGAGTCTCCAATTGCTTGATTGCGGCAGGGCGGTACACATCCGCACTCACCACCATTACCTTTTTCTTTTCCCGCTCCTGCAGGTACTTGGCCAGTTTGGCAACACTGGTGGTCTTACCGGCACCCTGCAAACCCGCCATCAGGATTACTGCTGGGGGCTGGACAGCAAGGTTAAGTGGCTCAGCAGCGGCCCCCATCACCTTAACCAGCTCATCCTGAACAATCTTGACGAACTGCTGCCCCGGATTCAGAGCCTTGCTAACCTTCTGCCCCACAGCTGCCGTGCGCACCTGCTGCACGAAAGCCTTAACCACTGGCAAGGCGACATCCGCCTCTAGCAGAGCCTTGCGTACCTCACGCAAGGTGTCGCGGATATTGTCATCGGTCAGGCGCGCCTTGCCGGTGACTTTCTTTAGGGCCGCCGATAAGCGGTCACTCAGGTTATCGAACATAAATTCGTCTCGATGTCTCCGATTGCGGATTGGACCCCAGTGCGGAGGGCCGCGAAATTTGAGGGAGCCTCTTCTAACTCCCACTTTGAGGCGCGGCAGTATAGCCCAGGTACCCTCACAGCAGAAATATCACCAGATCTTCCCTGTTCCAGCGGGCTGTGACACACTCCTCTTCTATTGCAATAAAAGATACGGATCTATTCAATGGCGGCATTCGCCCACTGGACGGCAATCGCTCTCTACATAGCTACAACTGCAGTCGCAGCAGGTGCCCTCGCCCGCGAGCGGCAGCCAAATAATAAACTGCTGCTGGGCCTTCTCGCAGGTGCTTTGATCACACATGCGATATCCCTGGGACACACCCTGTTCTCACCCGCAGGATATCGCTTCGACTTACTGGCGATGCTCTCCCTGATCGCCTGGGTGGTAAATCTGTTACTGCTTATTTTGGCTGCAGGTCGCCCACTAACCCTGCTAATCCTAATCTTTGCTCCCATGGGTGCGCTTACAGAGTTCGCGGCATCGCACACCTGGGGTTCTGTTGAGCCACACCAGCAGCTCTCCGCAGGCATTGCCGTACACGCATTGCTTTCAATTTCGGCCTACTCCCTGCTGACCTTGGCCACCCTACAGGCTATTTACCTATTTTATCTTAACCAGCAGCTGCACAACCACAGGCCTGTGGGCGCCACCCGACTGCTACCGCCGCTTCAGAGCATGGAATCCCTGTTATTTGGCTTGGTCGCGTTCGGGCAGCTGTTACTCACCGCCTCACTAATCACAGGTTTTATATTTGTGGGAAATCTTTTTGAGCAGGGCCCACTTCACAAAACCATACTCTCCATCATCGCCTGGGTACTCTACAGCATCCTCCTATGGGGGCACTGGCAGTGGGGCTGGCGGGGCAACACCGCAGTCCGCTGGACGCTGAGCGCCTTTGCTGCACTGATGCTGGCCTATTTTGGCAGCAAACTGGTAATGGAAGTGATTTTGCAGCGCGGGTAACGTGAATGGATAAAACAACTTAAAAGTGACCGGAAAACTTGCGGAGGTCTGCATTCTGTTCCAATATCTCCGCTCCCAAATAAAAAGAGTTCTCCCTTGAACGAGATGCCCCCGGGCCTGCTATTTAGCCTGCTGGCCCTGCTGATTGTTATATCAGCTTTCTTTTCCAGCTCCGAAACCAGCATGATGGCACTCAACCGCTATCGCCTGCGGCACCAGGCAAAAAGCGGCCACCGCGGAGCCAAGCGGGCTATGGAGCTTCTTGCTCGGCCCGATAAGCTGATCGGCTCAATTCTTATTGGCAATAACCTCGTTAACGTACTTGTCTCCGTTATTGTTGGCTCTGTCTTTGCTCAAGTGTATGGTGAGATACTCACAACGATAGTATTAACTATCACCCTGTTGATCTTTGCGGAAGTCACCCCAAAAACCATTGCCGCACTGCACCCGGAAAAAATTGCCTTTCCCGCCTCATTTATTTTGCGCCCACTGCAGTGGCTACTTACTCCTGTTGTTCTCCTGGTGGGTGGTATTTCCAATGGGCTTGCGCGCTTGCTGGGCGTAGAAACAACCGCCAATAGTGACGCCGAGCACCTAGCTCCAGATGAACTCAGGACTGTGGTATTTGAGTCCGGCGCACTAATTCCCAGCAAGCACAAAGGCATGCTGCTAAATGTGTTGGACCTGGATCAAGCAACAGTTGAAGACATTATGATCCCACGCAATGAAGTGATGGGGGTTGACCTTGAAAACGGCGCCGAAGAGATTCTCCAACAACTGGCTGAAAGCAGCTTCACTCGCTTGCCAGTTTACAGAGGTGATATCAACAAGGTTGTTGGTATATTGCACCTGCGCCGCGCCGCGCAGATCCTTCGCGATGGCCCCGATAACCTGACCGCCGAGCGCCTCAAGTCCTTTACCGATGAGCCTTATTTTGTTCCGGAAGCCACCCCACTCCCCACTCTGTTAATGAACTTTCAAAAAACCAAGCGTCGTATGGGGTTGGTTGTGGATGAATACGGGGAAGTGATGGGTATTGTCACCCTGGAAGACCTGCTAGAGGAAATAGTTGGCGACTTTACCGCTAGCCAGGTACCTAGTGATGACGAGGAGATTATTGCTTCCGGCGACGGCTGGTATGTGATAGAGGGTGGCACCTCTATTCGGGATATCAACCGCACGCTGGGATGGGACTTACCCACCGATGGCCCTAAAACCTTTAATGGTCTGGCCATGGAACACTTGGAGAGCATCCCTGATGGCAATATCAGCCTCTATATTTTCAATTACCTGGTAGAAATTGAAGAGGTTTCTGAAAAAATGATTACTAAAGCCAGGATCAAAAAAATAGACCGGTGACTGGCCTTAGGTCGTCACCAGTCAATTGTATTAGGCGAAGTCCACCAATAGCCGCTTTACTGGGGCAAAGCTCACCCGATGAACAGGGCTCGGCCCCAACTCTTGCAGTGCCTGCAAATGGGCCTTGGTAGGGTAGCCTTTGTGCCCGGCCATTCCATACCCGGGGTACTCCATATCCAGCACCACCATCTCCCTATCTCGGGTTACTTTGGCAAGAATAGAGGCCGCTGCAATCGCCGCGACTCGATTATCCCCCTGAACCACTGTATCGCAGAGATAACCCCAACTTGGCTTCTTATTACCATCCACCAGAACAAATTCCGGCTGCACTGCCAATTGTTCTACCGCCCGATGCATAGCCAGCAAACTAGCCTGCAGGATATTGATTTGATCAATTTCCTGCACTGTGGCGCGAGCTATGGAATAACTCAGGGCACGCTCTTTAATCTCCCCAAAAAGCTGCTCCCGCCTCTTTTCACTTAACTTTTTTGAGTCTGCCAATCCCACTATTGGCTTGGCAGGGTCCAGAATTACTGCCGCAGCAACAACATCTCCCGCCAGAGGACCGCGCCCCACTTCATCGACACCAGCAAGTAAATCTCCCTGGTAAGTACACACATAGGGAGGAAGCTCTTTTTTAGCGCTCATAATTGATTTCCAGTCGAATCCAACAGACTACAAACAGCATCTGCAGCGCGCTCAGAGGCGTTTCGGCGCAACTGCTGATGGAGGTCATCAAACTCTCTGTGTAGCTGATCTCCGAGTAATGGGTCTTCAAAATAACGCATTAAAGCCGCCCCAAGATTCTCTGCAGTAGCATTACTCTGCAGTATTTCTGGAACCAGCTCCCGCTGAGCTAATAGGTTGGGCAGAGAAACCCAAGGAGTGTGTAGCATTCGAGAAACAATTACATAAGAGATTCGACCCAATTTATAGGCAACCACCATGGGCTTCTTTAACAGCATTGTTTCCAATGTCGCGGTTCCCGAAGCGATTAGCACAGAATCTGCAGCGCTCAGCGCTTTATGAGAGTCTCCCTCTAACAATGTTACCGGAAGACCTGGAAAGTCCTTCAGCTGTTCTTGCAACTCAGCCAGGCGCTGCTCATTCGCCGCTGGAAGCACAAACTTCAGGTCGGCATTGCGCTGGTGACACCAGCGGGCAGTCTGTAAAAACAAAGGGCCCAGCAAGCGCACCTCACCACCACGGCTACCCGGCAACAAGGCTATTACCCTATCGCTTTCACTAAATCCCAGCTCTTTACGCGCGGCAATACTACTCACTTGTAAGGGAATATCATCCGCTAAAGGGTGCCCGACAAACGTCACGGGAACCTGATTCTGCCGATAAAAGTCTGCCTCAAATGGTAATAGCGTCAGCATATGGTCTACCGCTCGGGCAATCTTTTTAATTCTGCCACGACGCCAAGCCCAAACCGATGGGCTGACATAATGCATAGTCCGCACTCCCTCTACTTTGAGAGACTCCTCAAGAGATAGATTAAAATCGGGGGAGTCAATACCAATAAAAAGATCTGGCGGATTATCTAAAAAATGCTGACGTAACGATCGGCGGATCTTTAACAACTCAGGTAGCCTTTTTAAAGGCTCAACCAATCCCATTACCGAGAGGCGCTCCATGGGAAAAAGAGATTCCGCACCAAGGGCCAACATTCGTGGACCCGCAATGCCTTCAAACTGAACCTGAGGGAGGCGTTTTTTCAATGCAGCCATCAGACCTGCCCCAAGAATATCTCCCGAAGCCTCACCAACAACAATACCAATACGCACCGGTTTATTATTTTGTGACACGCCTAAAAACCCCTCCTACTTGGGAGCAACCCTTTATATGCATAAATCGCGCAAACTACGCAAAGACTAACTTGGAGAGCCCAATAGATTAAGGCTCCCCAAATAACCGAGGTTAGCGAACGATACCGCGAGAAGAGGATTGCAAAGAATCTATCCATGGCTGAATCACGGGAGACTGCTCGCGCAACTCAGCCAGAGCCTGCAGTGCCTCCTGCAAAGTAAGACCACGCCTATAGACCGTTTTGTAAGCCTTATTGATCAATGAAATATCATCACGAGAGAAGCCCCGGCGCCTCAGCCCCTCAGCATTAATGGTTTTGGCTTCTGCAGGATTCCCAGCGACCATGACATAGGCAGGGACATCTTTACCAATAGCAGCACCCATTCCTAAAAAAGCATGCTCGCCAACGGTGCAGTTCTGGTGGACTAAACTGTAACCACTGAGAATAGCCCAGTCCTTAACAATCACATGACCGGCAAGACCCACATTGTTAACCAATATAGTGTGGTTACCCACGACGCTATCGTGCCCAATGTGAGCGTAAGCCATAATCAGGTTATCATTTCCGATCGTAGTTTCTCCACGATCCTGCACTGTTCCACGGTGGATAGTGACACCTTCCCGAATAACATTGCTATCGCCGATAACGAGGGTGGTTTCCTCACCACGGTATTTCTTATCGGGTGTGTCCTGACCTACAGAAGCAAATTGGTAGATCCGGTTATTTTTCCCCAACTTAGTGGGCCCACTTAAAACAACATGTGATGCGATATCACAGGCATCACCAACCTCGACGCCAGCTCCAATAATGGAATAGGCTCCGATACTCACCCCGGAACCAATAACAGCTGTCGGATCGACAATAGCTGTGGGGTGGATATTTGTCTGCATTCTGGAATCTACTCCTCAGGTAGTGAAATCTAGGCACTACAGCATCAAATAAATAGCGAAACTGGGACTTTGAAGAAAGCTAAGCATCTAGCCGATCAATCAATGCGCAGGGGTTCTGGGTTCTATACCTTCTTTACAGCGCACAGCAATTCCGCTGAAGCTGCCAGCTCACCATCCACACTGGCTTTACAGGCAAACTTCCAGATATTTCGGCGTACAGAAACAGCCTCAGACTCTAGATCCAGTCTATCACCGGGTATTACCTGACGCTTAAAGCGCGCTTTATCGACACCGCCAAACAGATATAAATAACCATCTTCAGGCTTTTTACCAAAAGTCTTAAACCCTAGTATCCCAGATACCTGAGCCATGGCCTCGACGATCATAACACCGGGGAAGATCGGCATCTGTGGAAAGTGACCATTAAAGACCTCTTCGTTCACAGAAATATTTTTATAGCCTTTAATATATTTCCCTTCCTCCAACTCCACGATCCGGTCTACCAACAAAAATGGATAACGATGCGGCAGATACTCGCGAATTTCACATACATCCATCATTCTAAACGCCCCCAGAAACCACTTCGGGGCGTTAAACGCCCCGAAAACAACAAAAACAATATTTGATCAATTCTTACCGGCTGGACTACTCATTCTTGCCGCTTCGACGGGACAATTCATCCAACTTCTTTTCCAAGTCCTTCACTTTGCGGGCCATTTTATCCAGCTGCCCAAAACGCACAGCGTTGCGACGCCAGGATTGGCTATCAGAGAATGGCAAACCACCGGAGTAAATGCCCGGGCTATCAATGGATTTGGTCACAAAAGTATTGGCCGTAACCTGGCAGCCATCAGCTACCGTTACGTGCCCCGCAATACGCGAACTGCCACCCAGAGCGCAATGCTTTCCGATGATTGCACTGCCTGCTATCCCGGTACAGGCGGCTATGGCTGAGTAGTCACCAATTCGCACATTGTGCGCGATTTGAACCAAATTGTCGATCTTGACTCCGCGACCCACTACCGTATCGCCCAAAGCTCCCCGGTCAATACAAGTATTGGCTCCAATTTCAACTTCATCACCAATATCGACTCCACCGAGCTGATAGATCTTGATCCACTCTCCCTTATGGGGTGCAAAGCCAAAACCATCAGCGCCGATCACTACTTGGCTATGGATAATACAATCCCGCCCAACCCTGCAGCCGTGATGCACGATAGCACCAGCGTAGAGGCAGCTCCCCTCCTCAAGAATACTTCCCTCCCCCACAAAGCAGTTGGCTCCCACAGTAACGCGGGGACCTACTGATGCATGAGCTTCCACAACAGAGCCAGCACCCACACTGGCCGAGGGATCAACCGTAGCTTTTGGGTGAATTACCGCTGCTGGATGCACACCGGCTTCAGCTTCTGGTGCCGTATTAAATAAGGCACTTGCACGTGCGAAAGCCAAATAGGGGTTATCCACGCACAGGGTGGAAACCGGGCACTCATCGACAAATTCAGTTGTAACCAATACCGCTCCAGCGCTAGTGGTTTTAAGGAAGCGACGATAACTGGGATTTGCTAGGAAGGTCAGTTGGTCAGACACGGCATCCTGCAGGGTGTTAAGGCTGCTAATTTCCTGGTCTTGACTGACATCTGGTGCCATACGCAACTCAGCGCCCAGCTCTAGTGCGAGCTGGACCAAGGACAAATTGTGTCTCATACAGGGATAATACTTACTTGGCTGCGTTCATGCGCTTTACAACATCCTGAGTTAGATCAACTTCAGGGTTTGCGAAGTAGGCGGTAGAGGCATCAAGAACCAAGTCCAGTTTCTGCTCTTTAATAATTGCTTCCAGTGCAGTTTTGGCTTTAGGGCCAAGGGAGCCCTGGATTTCCTGACCGACCTGAGCCTCCATCGCACGCAACTTTTTGACCGTAGTCTCAAAATCAGAGCGCTTGAAATTCATTTTACGCTGATACTCGGTCTTCTGCTCATCGGACCAAGTGACACTGTTTTTCTGTGCATCTTCAGCCATTTTCTGCAGTTCGGAACGAATAGATTCTGCACTACTTTGCAGTTTGGAATATTCGGAGCTGGTCTTCAAAGAATTGACCTTTGTCTTGGCTACGTCGGTGCTCATGATCGCAGCCTGCAGGTTAAATACAGCTACCTTGGTCTGCGCCAAGGCAGCTCCAGACAAGGTGATACCGGCCAGCAGGATTGCAATAATTTTTACATTCTTAAGCACTTTGGTCTCTCCAATTGATTTTATTTTATATGCGCTTTTAACGCGCCTAATTTAATTTTTCCTAATGAAATTAGAAGCTATTACCCAGAGTAAACTGGAACACTTCCACATCATCATCCTCGTTTTTCTTCAGGGCCTTAGCCAAACTAAACGTCAGGGGACCAAAGCCTGTCACCCAAGTCAAGCCCACACCTGCAGAAACATTCATCTTGCCAAAATCCACATCGTAACAGTTGATCTGGGTTTCATCACAATTGGTATCGAAAACATTACCCGCATCAATAAAGAAGGCAGACTGCAAGGAGCGCTGATCCTTGATAAAAGGTAACGGGAAGATTACTTCAGCACTACCTTCAATCAAAATATTACCTCCGAATGGATCGGCATCATCTATTGGAGTGGTATCCAAGGTACCATCATCATTTATCAAATAGCATGACTGGGTAACCTCTCCATTTTCAGTTGCACAAGGAGCAAAACCGGAGACAAAATTACCTTCCGATACTTCGTAGGTATAAGGTTGATAAGTTGCAGCGGGTGTAGAGCGCGGACCCAAAGTATTACGTTCAAACCCACGTACTGAGCCAAAGCCACCCGCATAAAAATTCTCAAAGAAAGGAAGCTTATCCAGGTCGCCATACCCATCCCCATACCCCAAGCGCGTACGCAGTCGTAGCGTTAAGCTCTTAGTGAGAGGACGGAAATATTGGCCGGTATAAACAAATTTATAGTACTCCAAGTCACTACCTGGAACCGTAAACTCTGCTGAGAAATTTTGTGAGGCTCCCCTAGTAGCCAATATGCCCCTGTTCAAAGTTGAGCGGGCATAAGAAGCAGTCAAAGTAAGGTTATTAAATGCATCTCCATAGCGATCGATAAAACCATCCGCACCAAACAAACCATCAGTAAGTGGCATCGCAAGATCAAGGGTCTGATCAGAGTTTAATGCAGCGACTACCTCATCTGCCTCTTGTTCGGTAATTACTCCGTTAACTCCAGCAACCGGCTGGGGAGTAGAGCTTATTTCCTGAACCGAGCTACTTGAGGCAGAAAGCTCCAAGTGGCTAAAACCAACATTCAACCCCACTCGGGAAATTTCTGAAACAGGATAACCAAAGCTTACCCCGCCACCGTAAGTTGTGGTGTTGTAGTCTGAGAGGTTTACCTCTGAGTAATCATTCTCACGGAAGAAGACATTAAACCCACGGCTAACACCATCCGGCGTAAAGTAAGGGTCTGCATAAGAAAAATTAAGTGCTGTCTGATAGGTAGATACATTCAACCCGATTCCTACCGACTTACCCGTGCCCAGCCAGTTATTTTCTTGAATATTTGCCCCGAGAACGAGGCCACTGCTCTGGGCCCAGCCTAGGGTGCCTCCAATAGAGCCAGAGGGCTGCTCCTCAACAGTATACTCAACATCAATCTGATCCGAGGTACCCGGAACCTCTGTAGTTTCAACCTCTACCCCTTTGAAATAACCAAGACGCTCAAGGCGCACTTTGGATTGCTCGATACGGGCAGAAGAAGCCGAAGCCGATTCCATTTGTCGCAATTCACGACGCAATACCTCGTCAGCGGTACGCGTATTCCCACGGAAGCTAATACGGCGTACATAAGCGCGCTTGCCTGGGTTAATAAAGAAGGTGATTTTTACCGTCTTTTCTTCTTTGTTTGGCTCGGGAATACCATTCACCTCGGCAAAGGTATAGCCTTCGTTGCCAAGCCGCTTGGTAATGTAATCTGAAGTTGTTGTCATTCTCACCTGAGAGAATGTTTGCCCTTCCCGCACCAGAAGTAGGCGCTTGATTTCCTCTTCCCCTACTACCGGATCACCCGCAAGCTCTACATCACTCACCGTGTAAACATCACCTTCAATTACATTGACAGTAATGAAAACGCTCTGCTTGTCAGGGCTCAGAGAAACTTGGGTGGAATCGATCTGAAAATCTAAATAGCCGCGATCCAGGTAGTAAGACTCCAGGCGCTCTAAGTCACCTGTCAGTTTCTCTCGGGAATACTTATCGTCACTGCGCAACCAGGACAGCCAACCGGTTGTTTGCAGCTCAAAAATCTCTGCAAGCTCCTCGTCGGAGAAAGCCTTGTTTCCTACAACATTGATGTGCTTAATCGCAGCGACAGATCCCTCATCAACGATCACTCGGAGCTCAACCTGATTGCGTGGCAGCTCCTTCACTTCTGTTTTGACACTGGCACCATAGCGGCCCTGAGCCACATACTGGCGTTCAAGCTCCTGGGCAAGCCCTTCGAGGGTAGCGCGCTTAAAGATCTGCCCTTCCGACAAACCATTGTCATGCATACCCTTCAACAGATCTTCAGTTGAAATTGCCTTGTTGCCAGTAATCTCTATTTTTGAAATGGCCGGACGCTCCCGGACAGTCACTACCAAGACGCCATTCTCGCGACCTATCTGGATATCCTCGAAATACCCTGTACGAAACAGTGCCCTGGTTGCACTCTGAATCTCAACAGACTCGATTTCATCTCCCACCCTAACTGGCAGTGCAGAGAAAACTGTGCCGGCAGAGACACGTTGTAATCCTTCCACGCGGATATCGTTGACCACGAACGACTGTGCTAAAGCACTCAGTGGCAGCACTAGGCCGAGGGAGGCCGCTTTCAGGAAATCTTTCATCTACTAATTCCAGGTCTTTTTATTCGCAATCCAGAAGTTACGGCACCGATTAGTGCCCCGTTTCCCCCAACAGCTGAGGGTTTTCCTCTAACGTCCATTCGATATCAATCTAGTCTGAGGTTCTAGGTACCTCAACGGTCTTAACTTCTACAACCTTGAGGTAACCAAGGCGTTCGAGACGCGCTTTGGATTGTTCAATACGGGCGGAAGAAGCTAAAGCAGATTCCATCTGGCGCAACTCTCGACGTAACACTTCATCCGCTGTACGAGTATTTCCGCGAAAACTAATACGCCGTACGTAAACGCGCTTACCCGGATTGATAAAGAAGGTAACTTTTACCGTCTTATCTTCTTTATCCGCCTCAGGAATACCATTTACATCCGCAAAAGCGTAACCTTTATTACCCAGTCGCTGTGCAATAAAGTCAGAAGTTGTAGTCATTTTCACCTGGGAGAATGTCTCTCCTTCACGCACTAGCAATAGACGCCTGATTTCCTCCTCAGGTACTACCGGATCGCCAGCGAGTTCCACTTCACCAACTGTATAAATATCGCCTTCAGTCATATTGACTGTAATAAACACGCTCTTCTTGTCCGGGCTCAGGGATACTTGTGTAGAATCAATCTGAAATCCCAAATACCCGCGATCCAAGTAATAAGACTGTAGGCGCTCCAGGTCGCCAGTCAGCTTTTCACGAGAATATTTGTCATCTCTACGCAACCAGGATAGCCAACCGGTAGTCCGCAACTCAAAGATCCCTTTAAGCTCCTCATCTGAAAAAACCCGATTCCCGACGATGTTGATATGCTTAATTGCTGCAACAGAACCTTCATCAACGGTTACGCGAAGTTTCACTTGGTTGCGCGGTAACTCCTTCACCTCCGCCTCCACATTGGCACCATAACGGCCCTGGGCCACATACTGACGCTCAAGCTCCTTAGCCAAGCCTTCGAGAGTTGCACGCTTAAAGATGTGCCCTTCAGCCAGACCATTTTCCTCCATACCTTTCAGCAGGTCTTCTGTGGCAATCGCCTTATTCCCATTTATCTCGATACTGGAGATAGCAGGCCTCTCCCGAACAATAATAACGAGGATATCGTTCTCACGACTTATCTGAATATCCTCAAAATAACCGGTACGAAATAGCGCACGCGTTAAGCCCTGGACTTCCATTGCTTCGAGTTCATCGCCGACGCGCACCGGAAGTTCCGAGAAAACTGTGCCTGCAGAAACGCGTTGTAATCCCTCCACACGGATATCGCTGACCACGAACGACTGTGCCATAGCACTCACTGCCAGCATCAGGCCGAGGGAGACCGCTTTCAGGAAGTAATTCATCTACTATTCCAGACCTTACTAACTGCAATTCAGGAGTTTCAGCATTACAAGAGAGCTCCCTATCCCAAGCACAATTTTTCACATCCAATCGGTGAGTCAGAATTTTTTCTCAAATTACAAGCGCAAAATATCGTTGTATAGCGCAAGCCCCATAATGCAGAGCACGAGAGCCATACCTACCTGCAGCCCGATCATCTGAACCCTCTCAGAAACAGGAGAGCCCTTGATCGCCTCAATACCGTAGTAAAGAAGGTGACCACCATCGAGTACCGGAATAGGTAGCAGATTGAGTACACCGAGACTGATACTGAGCAGGGCCAAAAGTGACAAGAATGACTGCCATCCAGCTTCTGCAGAAGTACCCGCCACTTTAGCAATGGTGATTGGACCACTCAAGTTTTTGGTTGAAAGTTGACCAAATATCAACTTTTTCAAGCTATTCAGGGTGAATACAGTTTTATCCCAGGTCTCCTGTAAACCCTTTGAAAAAGCCCCCAGAACCCCGTAGTGAAAAACCCGCACCCGCTCCTCCGGCCAGCGCTCAGTTATAGGGCTAACTCCTATACGGCCGATTCGCTCACCGCTATCCAGTGCCACTTCTGCTGGAGTTACCGAAAGCGCCAAGCGCTGCCCCTGGCGATCAACCTCTACCTGGAGAGGCACACCGGCGCGGGCACGAACATATTCACTCCACTCTTTCCAACCGGAAAAGGCCCGCCCATCAGTTCCCACTATCTCATCTCCGGGGCGAATCCCCGCGGCACTGGCAGGGCTCCCCTTGGAAACACTGTGAAGTTTCATACTCACGGGCGGCGTCCAGAGCTCCAAACCCACCTCAGACAGCGGGTCAGCTACCTCTTTGCCTGATAGCCAGCGGTTGATATCCGCGACCATTTGGTACTCAAGATTGGAATCTGGATAGCGTACGGAAAACTCGATGCTTCCACTGTCGCCTAGGCGATTCGCTAAGCGCCAATTCAGAGCCTGCCAGGTTGGTGTGCTCTGACCATCGACGGCAATAATTTCCTGACCGGACTCCAGCCCTGCTACCTCGGCGATACTTCCGGGTTTTACCGCGCTAATGATGGGTACTGGGCCGGCACTGCCCCCCATAAACACTACCCAAAAGAGTACTATTGCCAATAGGAAGTTTGCGGCCGGCCCTGCAGCAGCAATTGCCATTCGCGCCCAGACACTCTTGCGATTGAAAGCATGATCCAGTTCATGACTGGCAACATTGCCCTCCCGCTCATCAAGCATCTTGACGTAACCGCCAAGAGGAATAGCCGAAATAGTAAATTCTGTACCGTGGCGGTCATAACGGGAAATGAGGCGGCGGCCAAAGCCCACGGAAAAACGCAGCACCTTGACTCCACAGAGACGTGCTACAAGAAAGTGTCCAAACTCGTGGAAGGATACCAGTACACCGAGAGCCACCAAGGCCCAGATTGCCGTCTGAATTAAATCCATACTCAGTTACAGTCTCTTTTCATGCGCAAACCCCGGCATTATACGCCTACCGACTTATTAGAGCGCCCCAAGGGTTCGCTCAGTCAGCTCCCGCGCATTGAGATCAATGGTTTCGACTGCGTCCAGCCCCGTCAGTTCAACTACCGCAGTGCTATTCATCACTTTTTCTATAGCAGCTGCAATACTAGTAAACGCAATGCGCCCCTGTAAAAACGCCTCAACCGCGATTTCATTTGCTGCATTCAGCACCGTAGGCGCACTTCCTCCCATGTCAATAGCCTCCTGGGCCAGGCGCAGGCAAGGAAAGCGTTGATAGTCAGGGGCTTCAAAATCCAACCGCCCCTGAGTAATTAAGTCGAGAGCAGGCACCCCGGCATCAATCCGCTTAGGAAAGGCTAGAGCATGGGCTATTGGCGTACGCATGTCCGGGTTCCCCATCTGAGCAAGCAGTGATCCATCCCTATACTGGACCATAGAGTGAATAATACTCTGCGGATGCACCACCACCTCAATTTGCTCCGGTCGTGCATTGAACAGGTAGCAGGCCTCAATAAATTCCAACCCTTTGTTCATCATGGTGGCGGAATCCACCGAAATCTTCCGCCCCATGGACCAATTTGGGTGTGCACAAGCTTCGTCTGGTGTCACCTTATATAAATCGCCGGTATCGCGTGTACGGAAAGGCCCCCGGAACCTGTAAGTAAAATTTTCTCCACACCCGCCTCTTCCAAGCTCTCACACGGAGATGGTAAACACTGGAAAATTGCGTTGTGCTCACTGTCCACAGGTAACAACTGGGCGCCGCTGGCATGCAGGGCTCGCAGGAATACAGGGCCAGCCATAACCAGCGCCTCTTTATTGGCGAGCAGCACTTTTTTCCCAGCCTCAACCGCCGCAAGTGTCGGGCGTAAGCCGGCAGCACCGACGATTGCCGCCATCACCACATCAGCCTCATCCTCTGAGGCTACCCGACATAGGGCCTCAGCACCCGATAGAACTTCAGTATCCACTCCCTCTGCTAGCAGCGCCCGTAAGTCTTCAGCCTTTTCAGCACCGTTAACCACGGCATAGCGGGGATTAAATCTGCGGCACTGCTGAGCCAGCTCCGCCACTCTCTCATTGGCGGTCAAGGCAAATATTGAGTACTGCTGCGGATGGCGGGCAAGTACATCCAGCGTACTAACTCCGATTGAGCCTGTGGAGCCTAGTACGGTTACCGCCTGTGGGGAATTACCTTGCATGAGCGCTCGCTAAACCTGGGAAACTGTTGGCGCCATCACTCCACTCGCACCTCGCCAACCTGAGGCAGTGCGAACAAAATGACATAACACCGGAAAAGAGTTCAAAAGGGCAAATGAGCCCATTACAGATACTTGGGTAACTCACTGGCGAGAGCGGCCATAGTAAATACCGGCAGAGCAGCGGAAAGGCTGTCGAGCCTGTCCATAATTCCCCCGTGCCCTGGTAGTATATGGCTGCTGTCCTTGATACCCCGGTGTCGCTTGAACATGCTTTCCAGGAGATCGCCTATTACAGAAGCAAGAGCAGTGACAAGGACACCAAAGGTAAAGAGAAGAGTGTTCTTTAAAGGCAGTGCAAATAAGAATGAGGTCCCAAGTGCAAGGATCAGGCATGCCCCAAGACCACCAAAAAAGCCCTCCCAAGATTTGCCTGGGCTGACTTCGCGCGCCAGTTTGCGTCTACCGTACTTGCGTCCTACGAAATAAGCGCCCACATCTGCCGCCACAACAATAGCGACTACATAGAGCACCAACCAGGCACCGTGATCAAGTCCTCGGAGAATCACAAGAGAGAGCCAGCTGGGCACAAGAACCAACAGTCCCACCATGCCGCGCACCCAGCGATTGCCCCAGAGCATAGCGCTGGCGGGGTAGCTCTGGACCCAAAGGAAAGCAAGAGCCCACCAGCCGCAGGCCACCGCCAATATCTGACGGGCTCGATCTATATCCGGTGAAGCAAACTCCATAGAAAATACATACTGCGCGGTTAGAACAAGAGTACCACCCAGTAAAGCGAGAAAAACGAAACGCAGAGCGCGATTCAGATTAGAAAGATTGGCCCACTCCCAGCCGCCCAGCAATACTACAGCGACAAAAACCAGCGTATACCACTGTATCGGCAGAAAAAATAGCACCCCTGCAAACAGTACCAGCAATACCAGCGCAGTAATTATTCTTTGTTTTAGCACCGAAAACCCCTTTCATCTGGACCCGCATTTCAGATCGCACTCTTCTCGCGACCCGGAATACCCCGGTGTAGTATTCCTAAATTTCACACAGGCAAAAAAATAGCCGCGCCTCCGGCCCAATATCAATCAGGCCTGCGCAGCCGTGTCCCCTTCGCCAGCCCGGCCGCCGAAACGACGATCGCGCTGTTGAAATGCCGCAATTGCCGCATCCAGAGCGGCCTCACCAAAGTCAGGCCACAGTGTATCTGTAAAATAGAGTTCGCTGTAGGCGGCCTGCCATAAAATAAAATTGCTGATACGTTGCTCTCCACTGGATCTTATCAGCAGATCCACCGCAGGCAAATCGGCGAGTTGTATATTGCTACCGACTGCCTCTTCATCGATAGCATCGAGTGAGCGTTCACCTTTCAACACTTGTTCCGCTAATTGGCGTGCTGCCTGAGTAATATCCCAACGCCCGCCATAGTCAGCAGCAATAACCAAGTTACCCTGACTACCCTCTCGAGTAATCTCCTCCGATTCAGCTATTGCACGCTGTAATCGGGGGAGAAACGATCGCGACGCCCAATCACCCGCAAACGAATACCTTCATCGCACATACGACGGGCCTCTTTGCGCAAATATGAGTGAAACAGGCTCATTAAGAGCTCCACCTCTTTGGGCGGGCGCTGCCAGTTCTCACTGGAAAAGGCGAACAATGTCAGAACTTCAACCCCGCGGCTCCTACACGCAGAAAGGAGATCGCGAATACGCTCGACCCCGGCTTTGTGGCCCGCTGAGGGAGCGAGCCCCCTGCGGGCGGCCCAGCGACCATTGCCATCCATGATAATGGCAATATGCCTGGGGCTAGTCAGCTCGGTACCACCGATGCTCATTAAATTTCCATCAGGTCTTTTTCTTTGGCTGCGAGTGATTTATCAACATCCGCAACAAACTGATCTGTAATCTTCTGAATATCATCGCCAGCACGACGTTCGTCGTCCTCAGAGATTTCTTTGTCCTTTACCAGGGACTTCACTTCCGCCAAAGAATCACGACGAATATTGCGGATAGATACACGCGCAGTCTCAGCCTCGCCGCGAGCCTGGCGAATAAAGTTCTTTCGAGTCTCTTCGGTCAGCATCGGCATCGGAATACGAATAACCGCTCCGGCAGTACTGGGGTTCAGACCCAGATCGGACTTCATGATTGCCTTCTCGATATCCGGAACCAGATTCTTCTCCCAGGGAGTTACCGATAAGGTACGCGCATCCTCTACAGTGACGTTGGCAACCTGAGACAGTGGAGTATCGGAGCCGTAGTAGGAAACATGAATACCGTCGAGAATACTCGGGTGCGCGCGGCCGGTGCGAATTTTATTGAAATTATTGGCCAGTGCGTCGAGCGCCTTGCCCATACGAGTCTTAGCGTCTTTTTTGATATCTTCAATCACGATTTCACTTCCTCTTCGATTAGCGTGCCTTCCTCACCGCCCACAACAATATTGAGCAGCGCCCCGGTCTTATCCATGCGGAACACCCGCACAGGCATGTTGTGCTCCCGGCAGAGGCAGATTGCAGTTAAATCCATTACGCCTAGCTTCTTATCCAGAACCTCGTCATAGGTGAGCTGATCATAGCGAGTTGCACTCGGATCCAGGACCGGATCAGCCGAGTAAACACCATCCACCTTTGTGGCTTTCAATACCAGCTCAGCCTCAATTTCAATCCCGCGCAAACAGGCTGCAGAGTCCGTGGTAAAAAACGGATTGCCAGTTCCCGCAGCAAAAATCAGCACCTCGCCACGCTCCAAATAGCGAATTGCTGCGCGGCGGTCATAGTGATCCACAATACCGCTCATCTGGATTGAGGACATAACTCGCGAAGAGATATCGGATCTCTCCAGGGCATCGCGCAGGGCCAGGGCATTCATCACCGTGGCCAACATTCCCATATGATCGCCGGTTACCCGATCAAGGCCCGCAGCACTCAGTGCCGCTCCGCGAAACAGGTTACCCCCGCCCACAACCAAACCAACCTGAACACCAATACCGACGAGCTGGCCAATTTCCAGGGCCATCTTATCCAGCACCTTGGGGCTGATACCAAAGCCCTGGTCGCCCATCAGCTCTTCGCCGCTGAGCTTTAACAGAATTCTTTTATATTTGCGGTCTTTAATACCGGGCATTCGTCGGTCCTCTCAAATGTACCTGTTTAGTGGCCAAGTATTGCCGCCGAACATTACAACACTTTCAGTCAATTACACAGAGGGGTGCCCCGCTGTAGGCATAAGACCCCCAGCGGAAGCACCCCACCGTGAGCGGGTACCGAGGCACCCACATTATTCGATCAGGAAGAGGATTTAACCTGAGCGGCAACTTCCGCTGCAAAATCAACTTCTTCTTTTTCGATACCTTCACCCACTTCGAAGCGAATGAAAGAAGTTACATCAGCACCGGCATCTTTAACCAGCTTGCCAATGCTCACGTCTGGATTCTTAACGAACGGCTGCTCTACCAAGCTGTTCTCTTTCAGGAACTTCTTGATACGACCACCCATCATCTTCTCTACGATTTCAGCCGGCTTGCCTTCCATATCTGGCTGGGCCTTGATGATATCCTTCTCTTTTTCCAGAACGTCGGCAGGCATATCTTCCGGCTTGTTTACCTGAGGGTTAACTGCGGTTACGTGCATGGCGACGTCTTTTGCCAGCTCAACCTCACCAGCGCTCAGAGCGACCAGAGCCGCAATACGATTGTTGGAGTGTACATAGGCACCCACGACCGGGGCTTCAACCAGCTCGATCCGGCGCACACCAATGTTCTCGCCGATCTTTTGAACCAGTGCTTCGCGAGCAGTTTCCAGCTCACCTTCCATCAGGGCAGCGACATCCTGTTGGCGCTCAGTAAATGCCTTATCAACAACCTTGGCAACAAAAGCCTGGAAGTTATCGTCACGGGCAACGAAATCAGTTTCAGAGTTCACCTCGATCAACACACCGAAGCTGCCATCTTCAGCAACTTTAGCGGCAACAACGCCGTCGGCAGCGGTGCGGCCAGCTTTCTTTGCAGCCTTCAGGCCAGAGGCTTTGCGCAGATCTTCGATTGCTTTCTCGATATCGCCATCCGCTGCGGTGAGTGCTTTCTTACACTCCATCATTGGCAGGCCGGTGCGCTCACGCAGTTCTTTTACCATAGACGCGGTAATCGCCATGATTCTTTCCTCGGGGTTCTGTCACTAAAAATTAGAAAAAAGGGGCCGTAATTTGGGCCCCTTTTTGAGTTCGCAATGTAACGCTATTGGGTTACACCACTTCGCCCTGCAAATTACTCTGCAGCAGCTTCGTCATCGCTAGCTTCGACGTACTCGTCTTTATTCACTGCGCTGCCAGCTTCAGCTGCACCGGCGAGAACCGCATCGGCTACAACAGTGGTGTACAGCTTGATCGCGCGAATAGCGTCGTCGTTACCGGGAATTACGTAGTCAACACCAATCGGGTCGCTATTGGTATCAACAACACCAATTACGGGGATGCCCAGCTTGTTGGCTTCCTGGATAGCAATGCGCTCGTGCTCAACATCGATTACGAAGATCGCATCGGGCAGGCCGCCCATATCCTTGATACCACCGATGGAGCGCTCGAGCTTATCCATGGTGCGAGTACGCATCAGGGCTTCTTTCTTGGTCAGCTTCTCGAAAGTACCGTCCTGGGACTGAACTTCCAGGTCGCGGAAACGCTTGATGGAAGCGCGAATGGTTTTATAGTTGGTGAGCATACCACCCAGCCAGCGGTTGCTGACATATGGCTGGCCACAGCGCTCAGCCTGCTCTTTGATAGATTTCTGTGCAGCACGCTTGGTGCCAACAAACATAATCTTTTTCTTTTGAGCAGCCATCCCCTTGATCACCTGCAGGGCTTCATTGAAAGCCGGTACAGTGTGCTCCAGGTTGATGATATGAATTTTGTTGCGGGCACCAAAGATGTATTGACCCATCTTCGGGTTCCAGTAACGAGTCTGGTGACCAAAGTGAACACCAGCCTGCAGCATATCGCGCATGCTTACTTGCGGCATAATAAACCTCTAAATATACGGGTTAGTCCTCCACACATCCCATGCGTCAACCCCTTCTGAGGCACCCAGACACATGTGCCGATGCGTGTGCGGCATTTTCACCCCGGGAGCATCCCGGAGCGGCGCGCTTTATACCACAATCCAGCACCCGAGTGAAGGACAGTCGAGAATTTGGCGCGCAGGGGTTGTGTCCAACGCACGCAGCGCCTCCATGCCTGTGAGCTATGCCCAGCCGCCGGCAATCCGCTACAATATCGCGCCGCGGCGGGTACAGCCCGCCTTCAACTACTGACCTAAGGACACGCATGACTTCAGCCATTAAGACCCCGGAACAGATTGCCAAGATGCGTATCGCAGGCCGCCTCGCAGCAGAGGTCCTGGAGATGATTGGCGAGCATGTCGTTCCCGGTGTCACTACGGAAGAACTGGACCGGCGCTGCCATGAACACATTGTTAACGTGCAAAAGGCCATACCCGCATGCCTCGGCTACCGCGGCTTCCCAAAGTCCATCTGTACATCTGTCAACGAAGTGGTCTGCCATGGCATACCCTCCGAAAGTAAAGTGCTGAAAAAAGGCGACATCATCAATATTGATGTCACCGTGATCAAAGATGGCTGGTTTGGAGATACCAGCAAGATGTTCTTTGTTGGCAAGCCAGCCGCACATGCCGAGCGGCTGGTGCGGGTAACTCAGGAGTGCATGTACAAAGCTATTGAGATTGTGCGCCCAGGCACTACCCTAGGCGATATTGGCCATGTGATTCAGCAACATGCCGAGAAAAACTACTACACAGTAGTGCGCGACTTCTGCGGTCATGGTATCGGCGATGTATTCCATGAGGAGCCTCAAATTCTGCACTACGGCCAGCCTGGAACCGGCGAAGTGCTGCAGGAGGGCATGACCTTTACCATTGAGCCAATGATCAATGCCGGCAAAGCCGCCACCCGCGTTCTCGGCGACGGCTGGACTGCAATCACCAAAGATCGCCGCCTGTCCGCCCAGTGGGAGCACACTATGGCGGTCACCAGCAATGGTGTTGAGGTTTTAACCGCCCGCAGTGAGGAACAGTTTTAGCCCGTGCGCCTAGCTTGCGCCCTCAGTAAAAGATGCAAAGACCCGCCGCCAAGCGGCGGGACACAGTCAAATGGACTCCGCCCATGCAGCCGGCCCACATCCCCCACTTTGAACGGCCTCTATTTTTCTTTGATCAGGCCAGATTTCGCCGAGATTTAGCCGCCGGCGAAAAGCCACCCCTGCAAGTTTTTAAGGATGCCGTCGGCGCTGCCGAGCATCAGATGACAGAGCGGTTTCGCGAGGGCGAAGATGTAAACACTCTGATTCATGAAAGAGCCCTATTCGTGGACTGTTTACTGCACTACGCATGGCATCAGTACGAATGGAAACCCGGCACAGGGCTGCTCGCAGTCGGCGGCTATGGACGTGGTGAGCTACACCCTCACTCAGATATCGACCTGTTAATACTTACTAATGGCCGCTCGGACTCGAAGACAATCGACAATATTGAGCGCTTTGTGGCACTCCTTTGGGACCTGGGCTTGGATATCGGCCACTCGGTACGTGGTGTCGAGGAGTGCCTGGAGCTTGGCGCCCAAGATATAACCGTGATGACCAACCTCACAGAGTCGCGTACGGTGGTTGGCGATGCCGCACCAGGAGAACACCTGGCATCCTCTTTAGAGCGCAACAAACTATGGTCCACTGTAGACTTCTTCCACGCAAAACTCGCTGAGCAGGAAGAGCGCCACAACCGCCAACAAGCGGCGGAATATATTCTCGAGCCCAACATAAAGAACTCCCCCGGGGGATTGCGCGACATCCAGACCATCGCCTGGGTCGCCAAGTACTTCTTTCGAGTGCGCACACTTAAACAGTTGCAAGGCAAGGCTTTTTTTACTGAGGAGGAGTTTGCCATCCTCCAGTCTGGCGAGAGTTTTCTTTGGCGTGTTCGCTATGGACTCCACCTGCTTGCCGGGCGTGCGGAGGAACGCCTGCTGTTTGATTACCAAAGGGAGCTGGCAAATCAGTTTGGTTACAAGGACAGTAATAACCAACTGGCGGTAGAGCAGTTTATGCACAGCTACTACCGCACTGTAATGGCACTGCGCCAACTGAACGATGTACTTCTCCAATATCTCGGCGAAGCAATTCTGGCACCCGGCGGCGAGCAGGATATCACCCCCATTAACGAACGCTTCCAGCTTCGCGGTTGTGCGATTGAAGTTACTCACCCACAGGTTTTCAGCCAGTACCCCTCAGCATTGCTGGAAATTTTTGTACTGATGGCGAGAAATCCGCAGATCACCCGGGTGCGCGCCTCTACTATCCGCCTGATTCGCGAACACCGACATTTGATCGACCGAGACTTCCGCTTAAATACCGCCAACAGCGAACTGTTTATGCAGTTATTACGTTCCCCGCGGGGGCTATCCACGCAGTTATCGCGCATGACTCGTTACGGAATTCTAGGGCGATATCTACCGGAGTTTGGACGTGTTACCGGTCAGATGCAGCACGACCTTTTCCACATTTACACCGTAGACGCCCACACCTTGCAGGTAGTGCGCAATATGCGCAGTTTCCGCAGTCCAGAAGCGAGGGAAAAATTTCCCATCGCTGCGGACATACTAGGTCGCATGCGTCAACCAGAGTTGCTTTATATCGCGGGCCTCTACCACGATATTGCCAAAGGCCGCGGCGGCGACCACTCCAAGCTGGGAGTAGTAGATGCAACTGAATTCTGCCAGCGACACCAACTGCCCGCCCGCGACCGGCGACTGGTCTGCTGGCTGGTAGAAAAACACTTATTGATGAGCCAGGTATCCCAGAAACAGGACATCAGCGACCCCGAAGTAGTACATGCTTTCGCCCGCGAAGTTGGTGACCGCGAGCATCTCGACTACCTATACGCACTCACAGTGGCCGACATCAATGCCACCAATCCGGAGCTGTGGAACAGCTGGCGCGCGAGCCTGATGCGTCAGCTCTACCAAGCTACCCAACATGCCCTGCGCCGCGGCCTGGAAAACCCTATAGATCGGGAAGAAATTATCGAGGAAACCCGCAGCCTTGCTTTAGAAAAGCTACAGGCAATGGGGTTGCCCGAAGCTTCAGTAGTTAATATCTGGGCACAGATGGGCGAAGACTATTTTGTACGCGAGAGTGCAGACAACATTACTTGGCACACTGCCGCTATCCATGAGCTACACAGCAATGCCCCCTTGGAGCAAAGCGACACCTTGGTGTTGACCCGCAATTCCGGCCCCGGTGAGCACGACGGTGCCACCCAAGTATTCGTATACACTCCCGACCGGGCCAATGTTTTTGCTGCCGCTGTGACCGGACTCGATATGCTCAACTTAAGTGTGCACGACGCCCGACTTTATAATTCCGCCTCCGGATACACATTGGACACCTTCTACGTACTGGATGAGTCCGGCCAACCTCTGCTTGACGAACCGCAGCGACTACAGCAAATTCGGCTTACGTTGCAGGAGGAGCTGGCCCTGGTGGAGGACTACTCCAAGGTGATCCAGCGTCGCACCCCCCGCCGCCTAAAAATGTTTGAACTGGAGAGCCAGGCGCACCTATCAGCCGAACCCGGGGACCTGTATAGCACCCTGGAAATAACCAGTGCCGACAGGCCCGGCTTGCTGGCCCGTATTGCGCGTATTTTTATCGCCCATGACCTGCGCCTGCACAACGCTAAAATTTCCACGCTCGGCGAGCGAGTGGAAGACATTTTCCATATTACCGATGCAGAGGGACGAGCTCTCTGTGACAACGAGATCAATCGCTCACTGGAAGAGGCAATCTGCCGGGAACTGGACGACCACACCACACCGCACTAATAACTATTGAGAGAGCGTATGAGACTGCTATGAACCCCAACCTGGAAAAGTTGCAGCCCTACCCATTCACTAAACTGCAAGCGCTGAAAGAGGGCTTGGAGGCAGCAGACAAGCCGCATATTGCCCTCTCTATTGGTGAACCAAAGCATGCCCCACCCGGTTTTGTCCGCGGTAAGCTGGTTCAACACCTGGACAAGCTTTCCTCCTACCCGCTCACAAAGGGACTGGAATCACTGCGTGTGACAATCGCAGAATGGCTGCGCAAACGCTTCCACCTGGACCAGCTATGTGCGGAAACTCAGGTGCTACCAGTAAACGGTACCCGCGAGGCGCTATTCGCTTTTGCCCAAGCCATAGTGACACCGGGCAGTAAAGTGCTTATGCCCAACCCCTTTTACCAGATCTATGAAGGCGCAACACTGCTTGCCGGTGCTCAGCCACATTTTATAAATTGTGTGAAGGCCAACGGCTTCAAACCCGACTTTGCCTCCATCCCCGAGTCAGTTTGGCAACAATGCGAACTGCTGTATATCTGCTCACCGGGAAACCCTACTGGCGCGCTGTTGGAAGTAACAGATTTACAGCAACTGATCCAGCTTGCTGATCGCTACGATTTCACTATCGCCTCAGATGAATGCTACTCAGAAATCTATTTCGATGAAGCATCACCACCCACCGGATTACTGCAGGCATGCAAAGATCTCGGCCGCAACGATTATCGCCGCTGTGTGGTATTTCATAGCCTTTCCAAACGCTCAAACCTGCCCGGCCTCCGCTCGGGGTTTGTAGCCGGCGACGCGCAACTGCTGGATAAATTTCTGCTCTATCGCACTTACCACGGCTGCGCTATGCCTCTGCCAAACCAGTATGCGTCCATCGCAGCCTGGCAGGATGAAGAGCATGTAAGACAAAACCGTACACTCTATCAACAGAAATTTGATGCGGTACTTGATATTCTCGATGGTTGCCTCGAAGTGAGTTTCCCTCAGGCAAGCTTTTACCTCTGGCCGCGCGTCGGTCATGGAGAGAGTTTTGCCCGCGAGCTATTTTGCCAGCAGAACATTACCGTTTTGCCAGGCGCCTTCCTCGCACGCGAAAACGAGCACTTAAACCCGGGAAGTGAATACGTACGCATGGCCCTGGTAGCGACGCTTGAGGAGTGCGTGGAAGCCGCTCGGCGCATCAAAACCTTTTGCAGCTAGCACAAACACTCGGACACAAAAAATACATCCCGGAGCCCCAGGCACAACAAAGAATGGCAGTAAAAAACTTACTAAAACAGGAGCGAGTGGATTTTATTCTACAGCGCCTAGAAGAACTCTACCCGGAAACTCCGGTCCCCCTTGACCACAAAGACCCTTACACATTACTGGTGGCCGTATTACTTTCGGCACAGTGCACCGATGAGCGCGTCAACCAGGTAACGCCCGCACTCTGGTTGCTGGCAGACAACCCGGTAAGCATGGCACAGGTACCGGTGGAAAAAATCCAAGAGGTCATCCGCCCCTGTGGCCTGTCCCCGCAGAAATCCAAGGCCATCAGTAAACTGTCGCAAATTCTGGTCAATGAATACCATAGCGCAGTACCTGAAAATATGGCTGCACTAGAAACCCTGCCCGGTGTCGGCCATAAAACCGCCAGTGTGGTGATGTCGCAAGCATTTGGACATCCGGCATTCCCGGTGGATACCCATATTCACCGACTTGCCCAGCGCTGGGGGCTCACTAGCGGAAAAAATGTTACCCAAACTGAAAAGGACCTGAAGCGGCTGTTTCCCAAGGAAAAGTGGAATAAGTTACATTTGCAGATTATTTTCTACGGCCGGGAATACTGTTCCGCACGAGGCTGTGATGGCACCGTATGCGAAATCTGCACTACCTGTTATCCCAACCGCAAAAATCCCAAGAAAACCAAAAAGGCGTAACTGTGATTACTCTGTACGGAATTAAAAACTGCGACACTGTAAAGAAAGCCCGTAAATGGCTGGAAAAAAATGGGGTTGATTATCAATTTCACGATTTCCGAGAAGATGGAATGGATAATGTACCCCTTAAAGACTGGCTGGAAAATTTCGGCTGGCAGGAAGTACTAAACCGCCGTTCCACCAGCTGGCGCGCACTTACTGACGACCAGAAAAACAGCATGAATAATGACATCGCCGTAGCATTGGTCAGCGAAACCCCAACACTGATCAAACGCCCGGTAACCACCAGCGGTAACAACACCCATTTCGGTTTTAAAGAGACCGAATTCGCCCAACTCGCCAGCAAATCCAACTAGGAGGAAAATATGAGCGATATTTACAGTATTGGGTTTGGCGTAGGCACTTGTAACAATAAGGGGGAATGGCTGGAAGTCTACTACCCCAGGCCTCTGTTTAAGCCCGATACGGGTGTAGCTGCTGTAATCAAGGAAACCCTGAAGATCGGCGAAGGCAACTACAGCCTTTCTCTGGACCCAGCCCAACTGCATCCCCTGGAAAAGAAATTGCGCCAGTTGGGTGCCAACGATCAAGCAGACATCCTGCAACAATTTACTATCACCCAGCGGCCTCTGGCGGCGGTAGTGCTCTCCACTGACCAAGCACCACAATCGCTTCCCGAAGCCTACTTGAAACTGCATCTACTCTCCCATCGTCTGGTAAAACCCCACGAAACTAATCTCGATGGCATCTTCGGTAAATTAGCCAATGTAGCCTGGACCAACCAGGGAGCCATCGATCTGGAGGAACTACCACAGCGACAATTGGAAGCGCGCTTAAAAGGAGAGCACCTGGAAGTTTCCTGCATCGACAAGTTCCCCAAGATGGCCAACTACGTGGTACCTACGGGAGTGCGTATCGCCCACACCGCGCGTGTGCGCCTCGGCGCCTATCTCGGCGAGGGCACCACGATCATGCACGAGGGCTTCGTCAACTTTAACGCGGGCACCGAGGGACCGGGCATGATCGAAGGCCGCATCTCGGCCGGCGTATTTGTCGGCGCGGGCTCCGATCTGGGTGGCAGCAGCTCCACCATGGGTACCCTCTCCGGCGGTGGGAACATAGTGATTTCTGTGGGCGACAACTGCCTGCTGGGTGCCAACGCCGGTATCGGCATCCCCCTGGGAGATCGCTGCACTGTGGAAGCGGGTTTATATATCACCGCCGGGACCAAAGTGGCCCTACTGGACGACAGCGGCAAACTGGTCGAGTACATCAAAGCGCGCGAATTGGCCGGAAAATCCGACCTGCTGTTCCGCAGAAATTCCACCAATGGCGCCGTTGAATGTTTAACGAATAAGAGTGCCATTGAGTTGAATGCAGCACTGCACAGCAATTAAGACCTGACTCGGCGGGGCCCCGACCCCGCCCACTCTTCGCCTGCATAAATTCCGATAATAGCGCACCTCATCGACCAAAAGGATTACTCCGTGACCCCCACACTGCAACTGGCCTTTGACCTTATCCGCCGCCGCTCCGTAACCCCCGAGGACGCAGGCTGTATGGACCTGATGATTGAGCGACTGGAAAAAATTGGGTTCAAAGTGGCAAAGCTGCGCCGTGGCGATACCGATAATTTTTGGGCGGTGCGCAACGGGCAAAGCAAAGGCCCACTGCTCGCCTTCGCCGGACACACCGATGTCGTGCCGAGCGGGCCGGAGGAAAACTGGAGCAGCCCACCCTTCGAACCCGAAATCCGCGATGGCTTTCTGTATGGTCGCGGCGCGGCCGATATGAAGGGTTCACTGGCAGCAATGGTGGTGGCCTGTGAGGAGTTTATCCATCAGCACCCCGATCACAGCGGTCGCATCGCCTTTTTGATCACCAGCGACGAAGAGGGGCCGGCAATCAACGGCACAGTCAAAGTCGTTGAGTGGCTCGAAGAGCAGGGAGAAAAAATAGACTGCTGTATTGTCGGTGAGCCCTCCAGCAGCGAGCGCGTCGGCGATATTATCAAAAATGGAAGACGCGGCTCCCTGGGCCTTGAATTAAAAGTCTTC
Organism: Microbulbifer sp. MLAF003; assembly: GCF_030012965.1. Lineage (NCBI taxonomy): Bacteria > Pseudomonadati > Pseudomonadota > Gammaproteobacteria > Cellvibrionales > Microbulbiferaceae > Microbulbifer > Microbulbifer sp. MLAF003. The sequence goes on along the minus strand of NZ_CP120232.1, from coordinate 1,439,259 downwards.
GGTGTGCAGGGACATGTGGCCTATCCACATCTGGCGGAAAACCCAATTCACAATTTGGCCCCAGCTCTCGCTGAACTGGCCGCAGAAGAGTGGGATCAGGGCAACCAATTTTTCCCAGCCACCAGCTTCCAGGTTTCCAATATCAACGGAGGTACAGGAGCAACCAATGTGATTCCCGGTGAGGTGGATCTGCTCTGTAACTGGCGCTTTTCTACAGAATCCACCGCCGAAGAACTGGAGGCCCGTGCCCGAGCAATCCTGGATAAGCACAACTTAAAATATGAAGCGAACTTTAATTTGTCCGGGCACCCCTTCCTCACTGCCGAGGGTCCACTGGTCCACGCTGTAGAGCAAGCGATTCAAAAAATCACAGGAAAAGAAACAGAATTATCCACGGCAGGGGGCACTTCCGATGGCCGCTTTATCGCTCCAACAGGAGCGCAGGTAGTGGAGCTGGGGCCGGTCAATGCCACTATTCACAAAGTTGATGAGAGAGTCAAAGCCGACGATTTGGATATACTCAAGGAAATCTATCGGGAAGTACTTAGGGAGCTTCTAACCTGAGCTTACTGCCGCAGACGATAATTATTTATTAATTGCACGGACTATCCCACTAAATACACGGATCGGCTTATTCGCCTCCTAACCAACTGCCTCTGCGGTATGCTCCTTCCGATAACAAAATGGAGGAGCCCGCAGATAATGAACAGACTATTGAAAATAGCCGCGGCGATATTAATCGCCAGTCCTGCCCTCGCTGAAGAGCAACCCACTAACTTCAGCTATGAGGATGTATTCAATCTCGAGTATGCCAGCGACCCTCAGTTCAGTAACGACGGAAAGAGTATTTACTACGTCCGCAACTCCATGAACAAAATGGCGGACAACAAGCGGGCAAACCTATGGCGCATCAGTGCCGACGGCAAGGACCACCGCCCACTGACCTCAGGAGATTACGCTGATTATTCGCCGCGCCTATCCCCGGACGGTAAAACAATCGCCTTTATCAGTTCCCGCAGCGGCAGCCCCCAGATACACCTATTGTGGCTCGATAACGGTCAAAACCTGCAGATCTCCCACCTGCCAAAATCCCCTTCAAATATTCAGTGGTCAAGGGACGGCAAACAAATTGCCTTCACCATGTTTGTGCCAGAGAGCAAACCTCTGCCGGTTGAACTGCCCGGAGCGCCCGAGGGCGCCGAGTGGGCAAAATCACCCCAGTTTATCGACCGCAGTATTTATCGTGCGGACGGTATGGGTTATCTCAAGCAGGGGCACACCCAAATATTTGTCATCTCCCGTGAGGGCGGCACGCCGCGTCAGCTTACCAGCGGTGAGTTCGACCACAACAGTAGTCTCGCCTGGAGTAAAAACAACGACGCTATTTACTTTTCTGCAAACCGCCACCCCGATCACGAGATCGAACTGATGAACTCTGAAATTTATAGAGTAAATCTCAAGGATGGCGACATTGAGCAGATCACCGAAAGATTCGGGCCTGATCACCATCCGCAGATCTCCCCCGATGGTAAAAAGCTTGCCTACCTGGGATTTGAGGATCAACGGCTCGGGTACCAACAACACAGCCTGCGCATCATCGATCTCGGCAGCGGCGAGTCTCGCAAAGTCCAAACCGCAAAAGACCGCAGTATCTCCAGCTACCACTGGCTAGGCGACAGTAAACGTATCGCTTACAGCTACGACGATCAGGGCTCCACAAAAATTGCCATTAAAAAAATTGGTGGCAGTGACACTGTTATCGCCAGTGATGCTGGCGGTCTATCGCTGGGGAGACCCTACTCGGGCACTCACTTTGCCACATCCAAGCGCGGAGCTATTGCTTACACGCAAACCAATCCGCAACATCCGGCAGAGCTGGCTTTGGCCCACAATGGCAAAGTAAAAGCGCTGACCAGCCTCAATAACGATGTGATGCCGCTGCGCAATATGGCCCGCGTGGAGGAGATCAATTACAAGTCCAGTTTTGATGGCCGTGATATACAGGGCTGGGTCGCCTACCCGCCCAACTTCGACCCGAAGAAAAAATATCCCTTGCTGTTGGAAATTCATGGCGGGCCCTTCTCTAACTATGGCCCCCGGTTCGCCGCAGAGGTGCAACTTTTTGCTGCCGCAGGCTATGTGGTTCTCTATACAAACCCTCGAGGCTCCACCAGCTATGGGCATGAATTTGCCAATCTGATTCACCACAACTACCCGAGCCAGGATTACGACGATTTGATGGCCGGCGTGGATGCAGTCATCAACCAGGGTTTTATCGATGAGGAGCAACTGTTTGTTACCGGCGGCAGCGGGGGCGGCACCCTAACAGCCTGGATCATCGGCAAAACCGATCGATTCCGAGCTGCGGTCGTTGCCAAACCAGTAATCAACTGGGAAAGCTTCGTCTTGACTGCGGATTATTCCAGGTTCTTTACTAAGTACTGGTTCTCAGGCATGCCCTGGGAAAAACCGGAAGAATATCGCCGCCGTTCACCGCTGACTTATGTGGGCAATGTCACTACGCCAACCATGCTGCTTACCGGAGAGGAGGACTACCGCACACCGATGTCTGAAACAGAGCAGTTTTACCAGGCACTGAAGTTGAACGATGTGGAAGCTGCAATGGTGCGTATCCCAGGCGCCTCTCACAGTATTGCCGCGAGACCCAGCCAGATGATTGCTAAGGTAGCCTCTATCTTGTACTGGTTTGAACAGCACAAGCCATATAGAGAAAATGCAAACGAGAACTTAGCAGGCAATTAGCCAGCACTCTTGAAACTAAAAGTGTGGGCTAAAAGCCCACACATATCCTCGTAATAGACTTGATACAGGACATAAAAAGATAAATCACAGCTTTCTTTCAGCCACCCCTGAGTCTACAATTCGGTTTCCCTCTGCATAAAGGCGGCATTTCCCAAAGACCTTATAACGCTGCCGAGATTTCTCACAAAGATTAAGTGCAGCATCATTTGCAGCTTCCTGATTAATATTCTCTTCAGAAAAACCTATAACAAAGGCCCCCCTAAAATCTAAGGCCAATGCCAAAGCTTTTTCCCCTGGCATATCCTGGTATTTAATAAGGTTTTCTCCCAAACCTTCTTTCACAGGCTTAGCGGATAAACGAGGGCTGCTAACATTTTCAATCTCCCTGCGCATTGAATCCAGACGACCCTCCCTTTCCAAACTGGAAAGCTGTACCATTAGAGGGCCAACAACCTGAGAAAAATATTCTCTATCACGACTAATATAAAGCTCATGAGCATACCACCATGCTATACCTGTGTGCCTTGGTGCACGCAAATAAGCCTGCTCCAGCATTTCAAAATAACTTTCTCGTGGATACCCTAGTACCTGCATTGCAACTGCAAGTTCATACCAATAAACAGGCACATCATCATGGGAATTAATAAGCTTGATATACTCATCTCGTATATCAGCTACTGCGGTTAAATTAATATTCTCAGCTTTTGACAGCTCTTCGACCAAACCAACACGAGCCTTCGCTTCAAGAAACCATTCCTGCTCGTGGTGATCAACAGGGATGGAGCTCAACCATTCTTTGGCTTGAAGGATATTTCCAGCATGAAGCTCAGCAAGTGCCATTGTAACAATTAGCTCATAGCTGCTATTCCCCTCCTTTTTAGCATACTCAATAAAATCTTTTAATTTAATGACATCCTGCCCCGAAAACGACATAAAACGTGCAATCTCTAGTATCGCTTTATCTTTCCGGAGAGACTTTACCAATGGATTAACTTTAATCCCATTCTCTAGATCTAAAGGTCTATCAACATAACCAAAGCTACCCAACTTAGCCAATTGCAGATACTGAGATTCTAACTCTTCAAATGTCATACCCAACTCTTCCCACAGCGATCGAGCCGAATCTGGGTCTCTATCATACTCAACCAGATATTTATTAAGAGCTTTCCGTCTTTCCACATCAAAAAACAGCCAATGCGTCAACATCCAACCACTGGCATAGAGCTCTGTTCTATCTTTGAGGTTTAAAGACCCTTTTTTCGCATCAAGCAATTTATCTAGAGGCAATAAATTTGAAGCATTGAGGCCGACCACACGACTAGCAGGCATCCTTCCAAGCCTAAATTCCCCATCACTAAAACTAACTGTAGAAAATATTTCTGCAACACCCTCACTATACCAATATGGAAGATTGAAAGAATCACGCCCATAAGACAAAAAGTGAATGTATTCATGAAACAAAGTTTGGCGCGCTGGGTTGTCCGGGTAAAACCTATTACCTGCCAAATTTACAATGGCAAAGCTACCGTAGAATGTATTTTGAAAAGCCCCAATAACACGCCGAGAATCATCCCCACTAAACAACCCTCTAAAACTAAGACTGTCATCAAGTGCGTAGATAGTTAACTTTTGTTGATCCGGCACAAACTTAAGATATTCCCTAGCGACAGGCCTAAGCATCTCAAGATCAATAGCCAATTCCTTTGCTTTCGTGGCATCATCATTCGTTACAATACGAAAATGCTCTGTCTCCACCTCATACCAATCTGAGTTAACCAACTTTTGAGACGAAGTGCATCCCCCGAGAAAAAAAGCAACAAAAAAAAGCACTGTATAAAAAAGTTTAAATAATAAAGAACTGCTATATGTCTTGGCACTCATTTATACCTCCTAAAGACCTTATTCGAGTTAGGCGAAGCCTGAAAGTTACACAATAGACGACTGATAAAGTAGCAACCTCAAGAGATAAGCGCCTCCAATAAGATTGCAGAAACACCCCCACTTTAAACTTGGTACTTTTTGAGAGGAATGAAAAACTGATAAAAGTCTTATTTTTGCCAATGAAGCATATGGATTTTATAGCGAGAAAAATAAGATGGGGCCTTATACTGAACTACTAACCTTTATTGACAAGAATGTCGGTGTCGATTCAATGGAAAACAGCCTGCGGTGAAACAGCAATAAGTTAATAAAGGGCTAATCTTTTTAGTGTCATCTGACTTACCAACTAGTACCCTTAATTCACAACCGAATTACCCACCTTTTAATGGAGGTTTCCTGAAGTATGGGAAGACTCTTCGACTGGACTGACTTCCTCGTCAAAGCCATGTGACAATACAAAATAAAAAATTACCTGCATCTGCCCTTGAAATTCGGTAACCAAATCAAAATTGAATTCCCCTCGTTCACCAGGGTTCACTCGAACAGTGGATACATGCGCAGGTTCGATAAAGAATTCTGCTACGGGGCGCTTTCCTCGGATAACCTGAACGAGCAAGGTGCGGGCATCCTCCTCAGCAAAGCGCCAATAGTAGTCATCATCATCGTAAACTACTGAGTCTGTACTCCCGGCACGAAGGATACAGTTGGGATGTTCGGCCAACCAAGCCCAGAATTCTTTAAAGGGTATTGCCTGATCCATGCAATTTTAATCATCCAACTCAATGATGCTGTCAGCACCACCATCAAGATTGAATTCATCAGCAATTTGTTTGCACCACAGGTTAAGGCGCTGAGCAGTCAACTCTTCCTGTTGATCCTCATCGATAGCGAGGCCCATAAATTTGCCCTCACCTTCGACCTCCGCCTTGGAAGCTTCAAACTCATAGCCTTCAGTAGACCACAAACCGACAATGGTCGCTCCTCGCCCGACAATCACATCGTGCAACATGCCCATAGCGTCGAGGAAGTAATCGCCGTATCCGAACTGGTCGCCCAAACCGTAAAGGGCCACGGTCTTACCGCTAAAGTCGATTTCCTGCACATCTTCCCAGAACTCCTCCCAATCGGACTGAATCTGGCCGAAATCCCAGGTGGGAATACCAAAAATCAGCTGCTCGTAGTTGGCGATATCCAGCTGAGTGACATCGGCAATATCAAACAGATCTACCCTATCCTCACCCAGGCGGGCGCGGATACGCAGGGCTATAGATTCAGTGTTGCCTTCGTCGCTGCCATAAAACAAGCCGATTTTGCTCACAGTCACTCCTCTCTGCCCTAACCGGGCCACACTAGACACCTATTTGCGGGGCGGCGTATTCTCCCAGCAATAGCGGAATGCAGCAAGCTGACTCTGAAAAGCAAAAGCAGGGGAAACAAAAAGGCCCCCTTGAACGGGGGCAAAGGGTTATGAACCTACCGGGCCTCTGGGGAAGGGCGCGCCCGGTGGATCGCACAAGGAGTCTATAGAAGGGTAATCAGGAGTCTGAAGAGCGGCGCTCAAGGCGGCCTTCGCGCCATTTCATTCGGCGCTCTTTGCGCTCAGCTTTTAGCTCTTCAAACTTGGCTTTCTGCTCATCGGTGAGAATCGCCTCAAATTGCTGGCGCATCTGGTAGTGACTCTGCATTTGCTGTACCTTCAGCCGACCCAGTTCGGCACCCAGCTGATCCACTGTAGCCTGGTCAGCACCGGACTCTATCGCAGCATGGATTTGCTTTCGCAGAGCATTCAGCTGTTCACGCTGGGCATTTCTCGCCTCACGGGTACCATCGCGGTTGGCTTTTAGCTGTGCCTTTTGTCCCTCGGTCAGCTGCAACTCACGGGCCATGTGCTCAAAGCCGCGCTTGTGGTGATCCCCACCCCCGCCAGACGCCATCGTCGCTGCGGGGAAAGCTAAAACACCCGCCAGGGCCAAACTGCTTACCGCCAGTTTCCAGTTCTTCATCATTCTGTCCTCTCGTTTGCATTCAGTGATTTCATAGTAAGTGTGGCCTGTGTAAACAGGGGCAAACCGGGGTAAACAATTGTTAAGAACGGTAAAAAGCCCACAGGGCTGCGATAACTAGCGCCAGTGCTTTGCATATAATGGCACCACAGCAACAGAGAGAACGCCATGAGCCGAATCCTCCTGATCGATGACGACACAGAATTGACCGACCTGCTGAGGGAGTTCCTCACCGGCGAAGGCTTTGAAGTAACAGCGGCCAATGATGGCGGCCGGGGGCTTGAGCTGGCACAGAGCCAAAACTTTGACGCCCTGGTACTGGATGTAATGCTTCCAGTACACAACGGTTTTGACGTGCTGCGTAAACTCCGCGAAGAGGCCTCCCCAACGAGTAGATCCCTGCCTGTCATCATGCTCACAGCCAAAGGCGATACCGTGGATCGCATTGTGGGCCTGGAAATGGGGGCCGATGACTACCTGCCCAAACCTTGTAATCCACGTGAGCTGGCCGCGCGCCTGCGCGCTATATTGCGCCGTGGGCGGGTTGAAATAGAAGAAAATGACGACAGCCTTAGCAGCGGTCAGTTGCGACTTTTACCAGCTGAACACCAGGCCTATTGGAGCGAACAGACCCTATCCCTCACTGGTGCTGAATTCTCAGTACTCAAAGTGCTGGTGCAGCACGCCGGGGATGTGGTTGGTAAAGAGGTTCTGACCGAAAGTGCACTGGGGCGCAAGCTTATGCCCTACGATCGCTCAATCGACGTACATGTGAGCAATATCCGTAAGAAGCTCGCCGACAAAGGCGCCAGCCGCGATCTGATTATCAATATTCGCGGCGCTGGCTATATGCTCACCCAGGCCAAGCAGTAGGTAGTATCAAAATGCGCAGCCTCTTCTGGAAAATGTTTTTTGGCGCATGGATCACCGCCATGGTGATGGTGGTTGCCGCCATTTACATTACCCATTTTGGCGAGTTTGGCGACCCACGCCAGGAGGAGCGCTGGGAGGGGCCCGCACTATTTCGAGAAGTCATGCGCAATATGCGTATAGCCCGCCGCCATGGTCCTGAGCAGTTCCAGCACTGGCTGGAGCGAGCGCCTAAGAAAGTCCAACGCCGCGTCTACGCGGTGGACCACCTGGGCAACGATCTGCTTGGGCGCCAGGTTCCTACCGATATGAAGCCTCTGATCAACAGCCTGGATTACCGCAATCGCGAAGCGCACATGTTAGTGGACAATAAACCCACCGTGGGCTTCTTCCTGCCACTACGCACAGGGGACCCTCTACGCATCGCCCTGGTTGCCGGCGATAGCAAGGAAGGCCTTTTGCTGCGCTTCCTATGGCGCAATTTCTGGCCCATGCTGCTGCTTTCAATGATCGCTTCCGGAGTTGCCTGCTACTGGCTGGCCAGCTACTTGAGCCGCCCCCTTGAACAGCTCCGAACCGCCACCAGACGAGTCGCTGCCGGTGAGCTGGACTACAGGGTTGCTCCGAGTTTGCGCACCCGCAACGATGAACTGACTGACCTTGCCCTCGATTTTGACTCAATGACCGCACAACTGCAGGAGTCCATGTCCGAACAGCGCCGCCTGATCAAGGATGTTTCTCATGAGTTGCGCTCCCCCTGGCTCGGCTCCAGGTAGCTTTGGCTATCGCCCGCCAAAAGCAGGTGGCAGGGCTTGACACCGAGCTGGACAAAATCGGCAAGGCTGCGGATTACCTGGAGGATATCATTGCCGATGTATTGTCCCTGCCAGTCAGTAGCCAGGAGCAGCGTCCACTGGATGATGTGGTCGAGTTGAACAGCCTGCTTTCGGCATTGATTGATGATCTGCACATAGAAGCTGAGGAAAAAAGCCTGAGCTTTGATGTGAGCACCACTGGCGAAGAGCTTTTAATCGCTACTCGCGGCAGCTCACTGACCGCAGCACTGGAGAATATTCTGCGTAATGCCATCAAATACAGCCCCTCAGGCGGCCTCGTACGAGTACTGGTAGAGGAGTCCGGAGAATCCTGTAGCATCTCTGTAATCGACTCTGGCTCAGGGGTTGAGGAGGATGAACTGGAGGCTATTTTCCGCCCCTTCTATCGAACGGACAGCGCACGCACCCGGGAGAGTGGTGGCTTTGGCCTGGGTCTGGCTATTGCCCAACGCACTCTGCTGCACCATGGAGGCAGTATCACTGCGCGCAATAGCATTGGTGCCGGCCTGTGTGTCGAGATTCAGCTGCCACTTCTGCATATCACCGACGATTGAACGGCGCAAAAACTGCTATAAACAATCTATCGCCAGCATGGGCTGGCGATCATGACTATTTGACCGCCAATAGCAAAGGACCCTGCTATGCGCTGGATCATCTATATCCTCATATTCCTGGTATTGTTACTGCTCGCCGGATATCTGTTCCCTCGAGAGGTAAGCCTTGAGCGGAGCGTCTATATCGATAAGCCTCCCCAGGCCGTCTTTCCCTACGTCAATAATTTTCGCAAATTCAATAGCTGGTCCCCTTGGCGCAATATAGACCCATCTATGCAATACGATTACAGCGGACCTGAAGAGGGCGTGGGCGCGGAAATGAGTTGGCGTGGCGAGAACTCGAAGGCAGGCAACGGCAGCCAGACTATCACCGCCAGCACGCCAAATTCTATGGTCCGCACCAAACTGGCTTTCGGTGATGGTAGCACTGCGGAGGCGGAGTTTAAGCTCCAACCCGAGGGTGAAGGCACCAAGATAACCTGGGCCTTTATGAGCGATACAGGAGGCGGCCCCAGGGAACGCTGGATGGGCCTGGCTGTGAAAAAAATGGTAGGTGAGTCCTACGAACACGGACTGTCAAAACTTAAGAATTTGTTGGAATCCAGTACTGATGCAATTGAGGGTCCGACGCCCGGCGGAGCAGACCAGGGGAGCAGCAATACTACAGACTCCGTCTCAGATATTCCCTCGGATGTTGATGATGCTATGGGGGGAGGCCCGCAGGGTGTTCAATCGGAAATGCAAAACCAACAGCAGGAGGAAGCTGGGGAAACACCGGAGAATGAACCCCAATCACCATAGACCGCGCTACCAGCCTCATTACTATTTTCAATAAAAAAGCCCGCTAATGGCGGGCTTTTTTATTGGGGCTTACCTGGACTTGTTGCGGCGCTGCGCCTGCACCGGCGACTTGCGTAGCTTTCGGCGCTGGCGCTCAAGAGTCTGTTTTTCTCCCTGTGTGAGCGGTCTCTGACCAAGTTTTGGCAGACCCGCAGTAACACACAGATCATCAATTTCGCGGGGCTCCATCTCAATCCACTGGCCCACACGCACATGGGAGGGGATAAATACACTACCGTAGCGAACTCTTTTGAGGCGGCTCACTCGCACACCCTGAGATTCCCACAAACGCCGCACTTCACGGTTGCGCCCCTCCATTACCACGCAATAGAACCAGCGGTTCCTACCCTCACCGCCGCTCTCGACGATATCAGTAAAGCGCGCAGAGCCATCATCCAGCAATACCCCTTTGACCAAGCGCCTTTTCATCTCATCGTCCACTTCGCCCTGGATTCGTACCAGGTATTCGCGATCGATCACCGAGGAGGGATGCATCAATTTGTTGGCCAGCTCACCACTGTTGGTAAACAATAGGAGTCCACTGGTATTAAAATCCAGGCGCCCCACAGAAATCCAACGGCCCGTCTTCAACCTTGGTAATCGATCGTAAACTGTCGGGCGCCCTTCGGGATCGTGGCGTGAGCAAATCTCACCGACCGGCTTGTTGTACAGAATGACGCGGCAGCGATTCTCCTCGGTCGATGGCAGTCGCTGACCATCAAATTCAATGCGGTCCTGGTCGGTAACCCGCTCACCTAGCTCCGCCACTTTTCCATTGATTGTCACGCGGCCAGCATCGATCGCGCGCTCCATCTCTCGCCGTGAACCAAGGCCACTGCGTGCCAATACTTTCTGCAATTTTTCGCCTGCTGGCGAGGTGCCATCACTCATGGGGTGGTGTTTTCCACTTGCACTACATCCTGGGAATCATCATCGACATCAGCATTTCCTTCGGCCCTATCTTCCAGTCCGACTTCGCTCGCTGTGTCGTTATCACCAAACAGGCTACTAGGCGGCAGGGTCGCCGCTATCGGGGCTGTGCTATGCGCCTCCGCTACCAGTTCAGTCTCTCTATTATCGTCTTGGGGGGCGGCTTCAGTATCACCTGTGTCAACGGCACCCAAATTCTCTAATACCGTTTCTTCCTGCTCCCGCTCAATCTCCATCGCAACCAGCGATGCCGCAGCCTCAACCGCATCATCCCGATCGCCCTCATCTAATTTCTCATCAATTTTCTCTCGCTCCACTGGCGACACAGGCTCAACTTCTTCAGCAGGCTGGTCTTCTGACTGCGCTACAATTTCCTCTACCAGCGCTTCAACCCGCACATCTCCATCAATATCATCAGGCTCGTTATCAATATCGCCCACTGACTCTTCAGCCGCAATATCAACAACTTCTTCTTCAGAACCCTCCTGGACCTCCGACTCTCCACTTTCTGCAGAAACCTCACCGCTGATTTGCGACACCTCAATATCTGCACTATCAGTCTCTGCCGCGGCAATCTCCTCTGGGGACAACCCCTCTGCTTCAAGGATCTTGTTGAGACTCTCTATATCGCGAATCTCAGCCAGGGTTGGCAAATTATCCAGGGAGCTTAGATTAAAGTAATCCAGAAATTCCCGCGTGGTCGCATACAGCGATGGTTTGCCAGGCACATCACGATGGCCAACTACTTTGACCCAACCGCGCTCAAGCAGGGTTTTAACAATCTGCGAACTTACCGCTACACCGCGAATCTCCTCGATATCTCCGCGGGTTACCGGTTGGCGATAGGCGATGATTGCCAGAGTTTCCAAAGTTGCGCGGGAATACCTCTGCGCTTTTTCCTCCCAAAGGCGGTTTACCCAGGGCGCCAAATCTTCAGGCACCTGGAAACGCCAGCCCGTGGCCACCTTCCTGAGTTCAAAGCCGCGCCCAATACAATCCTGCGCTATCTCCTCAAGGATATCTCTCAAGGTTGTATTGGAGGGCTGCTCCTCTTCTTCAAGCAGCGACAATAACTTTTCTTCACTCAGAGGCTGCCCTGCCGCAAGCAGGGCGCCCTCTACAATTCTGCGCAGTAATTCCGGAGCGATTGTCATCTTCTATTTTCTAACTCTGATGCTTTCTCGGCAATTCATCCGGCACGTCCCACTTTTACGCACCAGCTAACTCTTCGCTTGGCTGCCCATTCTGCTCTACTACCGACTGCTCATCCTCAGCAGCCAGTGTGTCAATATCCTCCAGCTCACTCTCAATTGGCAGTAATTCACCACTTGGTGCTTCAGCTGGCTGAGCATCGTCGTCTCCTTCCAAGCTACTTTCAGGACCCGAGAGGTACTCGTCATGACTATCAACACTTCCGGAGCCACTCTGCCCGGCTGCCCGTACATGGATCGGGCCGAAGGCCTCGTTTTGTACCAGTTCCGCCAGGGACTCTTTCACCAACTCCATCACTGCAAGGAAAGTAACCACCACACCAAGGCGCCCCTCCTTCACGGTAAACAGGCTCACAAAAGGCACAAATTGGCCGTGGCGAATCTGATCCAGTACCTGGGTCATACGTTCACGGGTAGAGAGCTTCTCCCGTTCGACCTGGTGGCTCTCAAACATATCCGCACGACGCAATACATCTGCCAGAGCAACCAATACCTCTTTGAGATCTACATCCGGGTCGGGTCGGGTGATACTGCGATCGGGGCCTTCAGCGCTGGCTTGGTGAATATCTCGCCCCATACGTGGAATCTCGTCGAGATCCTCCGCCGCAGTCTTAAAACGCTCATATTCCTGCAAGCGGCGGATCAATGCGGCCCGAGGGTCTTCACCCTCCTCTTCCTCAGCTTCCGGCGGGCGCGGCAGTAACATTCTCGACTTGATCTCTGCGAGCATGGCTGCCATCACCAGGTACTCGGCTGCAAGCTCAAAACGTATCGACGTCATCATTTCCACGTAGGCCATATACTGGCGGGTGATGTCTGATACATTAATTTCAAGAATATCCAGGTTCTGGCGACGAATCAGGTATAGAAGCAGATCCAGGGGCCCCTCAAAGGCCTCCAAAATCACTTCCAAAGCATCTGGCGGAATAAACAGGTCTGGTGGCAGGTCAGTAAAAGCCTCGCCTAATACCAGTGCCACAGGCGCATCTTCCGAATGACCTGGCGTATCTACACTCTCAGGGGGAGCTTCGGTAGAGTCGCCTTCACTCGCCGCGACCTCGGCAAGCACCTGCTCCTCCACCTCGGCTAGTAATTCTTCACTGGACACCCTGCCCCACCCTCGAAAGCGCAAACGCGCGATTATACACTAGCGTGACGCTATTCAGCCCAGAATTTCATCAGCCGTTCCGCAACCCTGGCGAATCAGCTCCGGCTCTTCGCCGGTAAGGTCTACAACAGTGGTTGGCTCCATACCACAGAACCCCCCATCAATCACCAGCTCGACCTGATGCTCAAGGGTATCGCGAATATCGTAGGGGTCGGTCAGGGGCTGCTCATCACCTGGCATGATCAGGCTGCAACTCATCAGGGGCTCACCCACTGTTTCAATCAGGGCGAGAGTTATTGCATTGTCGGGTACACGGATACCAATAGTCTTACGCTTCGGGTGAATAAGACGACGTGGCACTTCTGCAGTAGCCGGCATAATAAATGTATAGGGGCCAGGTGTATGATTCTTGAGTAGGCGGAACATCTGATTATCTACCTTGGCATAGGTAGCCAGCTCCGATAGATCCCGACACATTAGAGTGAAATTATGCTGTTTATCCAGCTGTCTCAATGCGCGAATGCGCTCAACGGCCAACTTTTCTCCAAGGCGGCAGCCAATGGCATAGGCAGAATCTGTGGGGTAGACGATAACCCCTCCTGCATTCACGATATCAGCAGCCTGAGAAATCAGGCGCCCTTGAGGATTATCCGGATGAATCTGAAAAAACTGCGCCACAAAAGCCCCCAAGCCTTTAATGAATTGAAACCTCTTTGCAGACCTTGACTGACCCGCAAGGGATCTCGGTTCAACAGCATCTACAAAACATACGTAAAAAGTACGCTTGGCTAGGCTGTCATGGCATGACCGGGTCGATCCCGGTGCAGAGTGTGCCACAGATTCCATACCGGCTCGACGTCTTCTGGTAGACGCACGCAACCCAATTCCCGCCAGGGCTGGTCTGGCTGGTGAAAATCACTTCCCAGGGAACAGCGCAATTGCGGACCGTTAAGTTCAGTTGTGACCGAAGACATAAGACTCCGCAATTCCTTAGTCTGGGTAGGATTTTGGCGGCCGCACAGCAACTCTATCGCATCGCCCCCGCAGCGCGAAAACTCGCCAAGTAACCGGACCAACTGGGTGCGGGTAAACCCATACTTAAGTGGGTGTGCCAATACAGCACTGCCACCAGCCGCATGAATTGTCTCTATGGTCTCCACCATTTGGGGCCACTCGACCTTCACATCACCTACCTTACCTGCGCCTAAATAACGCTTAAAAGCCCGCGCTGTATCCTCTACATGACCCGCTTCTACTAACCATCGGGCGAAATGCGGTCTGCCCAATACAGATTCCCCTGCAACAGCACGCCCACCCTCTAGAGCACCGATGAAGCCGCGCTTGTGCAGTCGCTCAGCAATACGCTCGGCACGCTCCAGGCGAAGCCCTTCGCGCAAGCTTATGGCATTACGCAGCTCCTGCGACGTCAGATCAACATTGAGACCAACAATGTGAATCGAGCGACGCCCCCAAAGGCTGGAGAATTCAATCCCTGCCAGCACAGTGATGCCCAATTGGTCACCAGCTTCCTGTGCCTGTGCTACTCCATCCACTGTATCGTGGTCCGTGAGTGCCATCAGTGTCACACCTTGGCATTTCGCCCTCGACACCAGCTGTGCAGGACTTAAAATACCGTCAGAAGCGGTACTGTGACAGTGCAGATCGACAAGATCGGTATTCAGATCAGCAGACAGGGCTCTCAATAGTGGGCTCTCACTCAGTTTGGCGACAGTGATCGTCGCAGTATCCATTATTTTGGAACAATTACCCGGCAATGCTGTCACAGCGGCACCCGGCGTTTTCAGGGATAAGGCCCGGACCAATGGTCAGCCTATGTGACCTCGGGGCCGGAGTCTGACAGCAGTATTGTCAGTGGGGAAGAAATTGTTTTGGAGGGACTATAGAGATATCGCCTCCAGACTGATTTCCTGCGGGCATTATCACCGGAATAGAGTATGACCGAAACGAATTCGACCACAACATCTCCCGAGAAACCTAAAAAGGAAGGGTTTCTCAGCAATATCACCTTCAATGTCATCATTCCGACATTGATACTGACCAAACTTTCCGGGGATGACTGGTTGGGCCCAACTTGGGCGTTAATCGTGGCCCTGGCCTTCCCGCTGGGATACGGTCTTCGCGACCTGCTGCGCCTGGGCAAGGTCAACTTCTTCTCGGCCCTCGGGTTTATAGGCATCCTTCTCACCGGCGGTATCAGCTTGCTAAAGCTGGACCCGCAATACATCGCGATCAAGGAAGCCGCGATCCCCGGCCTGCTGGGTGTTGCAACGGCTCTATCCGTTTATACCCGCTGGCCCCTGGTCAAAACCCTCCTCTACAACGATCAAATTCTGAATACGGCAAAAATTGCCCAGTCATTACAGGCAAATGGCAACCAGCCGGCCTTTGAGCGCACTTTGCGCCAGACCTCATGGATTGTTGCCGGGTCATTCTTTTTCTCCTCGGCGCTGAACTACATTCTCGCCAAAATGATCGTCACCAGCCCACCCGGCACCGAAGCCTACAACACCGAGCTGGGTGAAATGACGGCATATGGATATCTGGTTATTGCAATCCCATCAACCCTGATCTTAATGGGTGCCCTCTTTTTCCTTTTCTCCCGCATCGGCAAGCTGACCGGGTTGAAACTGGAAGAAGTGATGGTCGCGCAATAGCACTTTAAAGAACTAACAAGAGCATTAAATACAATGTGGTACGCAATCATCAGTGAAGATGTTAGCGATAGTCTCCCTTTGCGCAAAAAAGCGCGCGCTGATCACCTGGCTAGACTCGGCCGCCTGAAAGATGAAGGCCGCCTGCTCGCCGCCGGCCCCCATCCATCCATAGACAGTGAAGAGCCAGGTGAATCAGGCTTCAGTGGCAGCCTTGTTATTGCAGAGTTTCCCTCGCTGGAGGATGCAAAAGCCTGGGCTGACAGAGACCCCTATATCGAAGCAGGGGTCTACGCATCAATAACTGTCAAACCCTTCAAGTTAGTGCTGCCCTGATAACAACATAAAAATAGAAGCTGTATGATCATGAGAAAACTAATGTCGGGCCTGCTTGCTGCGGCACTATTAAATGTGGTTCCAGCCTTAGTAAGCGCTGAAACCCGCTATATCACCGACCAACTTCACGTACCCATGCGCTCCGGCAAGGGTAACGGGTTTCGCATTCTCCACCGGGGGCTGCCAAGTGGCACCGAGCTTACAGTCCTGGAGGACGCTGCATCTGAAGGCTGGACACGAGTGCGGACACCGGGCGGCACTGAAGGCTGGGTCAGGCGCCAATACCTGGTATCCGAACCGGTAGCAAAGCTCAAACTGGCCAGTGCCGAAGCCAACCTGGCCCGCTTTGAAAAGATGGAGGGAAATCTCGGTGGCGAGGTCCGCCGCCTGGAAGAGGAGAACAGCCAGTTGAATAGTTCCCTGAGCGCGGCCCAGCAACAGACACAAAACCTTACTACTGAACTTAAAGCACTCAAGACCCTGTCCTCGGACGCTATATCCCTCAATGAGCGTCACCAGAAACTTCTGCACCAGCACGAGCTACTCAAGCAGGAAAAAATTATGGCAGAGGCCGAGATCCAACGTCTTTCCGGCAGTGAATCCCAGAGATGGTATTTGTTTGGTGCCTTATCTGTGGCAGTCGGTGCCATACTCGCAATGATTGCCCCCCGCGTTCGCCCCCGCAAACGCCACTCCGAGTGGGCCAACTGATCTCACTTCCGGGCAAAGAAATCGCATACTATTAAGAGCTGGGGTTGCGGCATTTGCCGCCCCCGCAGCCCTTCATCCAGCATTGGACCGGGCGCGCTGTTAAATCAGATCCCTAAAACAACCCCAAAAGGACAAGGATGATGCGTAAACTTTTTGTGTGTTTTCTCTGTGCTCTCTTTGCGCTTCCCGCACTGGCCAAAAATCCCCAGGTTGAACTGAAAACTGACCTGGGCGTAATCCGGGTTGAGCTGTTCGCTAAAGAGGCTCCGGCCACAGTGGAGAATTTTCTCGCCTATACCGATAGCGGGTTTTATAACGGGATTATCTTTCATCGGGTCGTGCCCGGTTTTGTAGTACAGGCTGGCGGCTTCACTTTTGATTTCCAAAGGAAAGAAACCCGCGACGCAATTGTCAACGAATCCACCAATGGCTTACAGAATCTGCGTGGCACCCTGTCGATGGCGAGGACTAACGATCCAGATAGTGCAACCTCACAATTTTTTATCAACCTGGTGGACAACACCAGGCTCGATGCAAAAGAAGACCAGGCAGGCTATGCCGTATTTGGCAAGGTGATCGAAGGCATGGATGTAGTAGAAAAAATTGTGCGGGAGCCTCGTGGCCTATATCGAAAGCACCCGAGTGCACCCAACGTGCCTATCCGTATCCTCGACGCAAAAAGAATCGATGTCGGCGATAAAACTATCGCCAACAACACTAAGGGAGAATAAGCAGTGATAGCTCTCAGCGTAAATCTCAACAAAATTGCCCTCATCCGCAATTCCCGCGAGGGCAACTTTCCCGACGTTGTCGCCCACGGCAGGATCTGCCTAGATGCTGGCGCACAGGGAATTACTGTGCATCCGCGTCCGGATCAGCGCCATATCCGCCCTGGCGATGTACGCGAACTTGCAACTCTGTGCAGGGAACGACAGGGCATAGAGTTCAATGTTGAGGGCAACCCCTTCGCTACACATTTAGCGGACTATCCAGGCCTGGTGGAATTGGCACTGGAAACCAAGCCCGATCAGTGCACCCTGGTACCAGACAGCAATGACCAACTGACTTCAGACCACGGTTTCAATCTCAAGCTCGACGGCCCGCGCCTAGTGCCACAGATTGCGAAATTGAAGGGGGCAGGAATCCGCGTCAGTTTGTTTATGGACCCTGACCTGGAACAGATCAGCCTGGCCAGAGATATTGGCGCTGATCGTATTGAGCTTTATACCGGTCCTTACGCGGAAGCTGTTGCCAAACAGAGCCCGGATTTGGATAGCATTTTTGCCACCCACTGCGCCGCTGCCGAACACGCACGTCAGCTGGGCCTCGGTGTTAATGCAGGCCACGACCTCAATCTCGTTAACTTGCACCGCTATCGTACCCTGCCGGGGCTACAGGAAGTCTCCATCGGCCACGCTCTCACGGTGGATGCCATAAGCATGGGGCTTGAGAATGCCGTAAAAGCCTACCTCGATTGCCTCGCCGGAAACTGATGCAGACACTTAACATTATTGGTGCTGGCCGCCTGGGGAAAACCCTCGGGCGCCTGTGGCAGCAAAAAGGACTGTTCCAACTTAAGTCCATCTTCAATCGCAGCTACGACAGTGCACTGGCAGCGGTTGAATTTATCGGTGCAGGCCAGGCTGCCGAGTCTATAGAATCCATGGCCGAAGCCGACTGCTGGCTGATTTCCTGCTCTGACGGTGACATTGCTGTGATTGCCCAGCGCCTCTCCGATAAACTTGCAGAGCGCAACGACGTTATCGCATTTCATTGCAGCGGAGCACTCAGCTCGCAGGTTCTCGAAGTTCTGCGCCCCGCCTCTATCGCCAGTGCCCATCCGGTTCACAGTTTCGCCGAGCCCCTGCACTCCCTGGATACCCTCCCCGGCAGCAGTGTCGCACTGGAGGGAGACAGTCTTGCTGTCAGTGCTCTGGAAAATGCTTTCACCGCCCTCGGTTGCGAAATCCTTACCATTGAGGCTCAACACAAGTCCCTGTATCACGCTGGTTCAGTAATTGCCTGCAACTATCTCACCGCTCTGATTGACCTGAGTCTACGCAGCTTTGCCGCGGCGGGTATCGAGCGCAACAGCGCCCTCAAACTGCTTGAACCTATTGTCCTGCAGACCGCACAGAACAATATGTCCCTGGGCCCCGAAAAGTCCCTCACAGGTCCTATTGCCCGAGGTGACCTGGAGACAGTTGCCACTCAAGTGGAGAATCTTGCCTCTGTGGATCCACAATTGGCACTTCACTATCGCCAACTGGGACTCGCCTGTGTAGAGTTGGCGCGGCGCGGCCAGCTATCGGATGAGAGCGCGGCCAGTTTGATCGAATTATTGAGTGAGCCAATGCGGTGAAAGACTCCTCTGAGTACCTGAAAAAAGAGCCTTCTACGACAGTCTTCTAACCATTTATGGGCGCAAGCCGGTTCTCGAAGCCCTGGAAGATCCCAGCCTACCGGTGCATAAACTACACCTGGCAAGCAGCAACCGGCGCGATCAACTAATCAGTCGTATGGAGGCGCTGGCCGAGGAGCGCCAGGTGGAAATTGTCCATTGGGACCGCAAGGGACTCTCACGAATCTCGAAGAATTCTCGCCAGGACCAGGGAGTGGCACTTGACCTGGCCCTCCCCCACTACAGCACCTGCGAAGGATTTCTTCAGCAGCGTCAAGGCGACAACAATAAAAAGCCCTACGAGCTGTTGGCACTCGATGGTATTACCAATCCACAGAACCTGGGCATGATTATTCGTTCCGCCTGTGCAGGCGGCATAGATGGCATAATCCTACCGCGCAAAGGCTGCGCACAGATTGACCCACTGGTGATCAAGGCCAGTACTGGCACCCTGTTTAAAACTCGCATTTTGCGCTGTGAAACACTGGCGAACACACTGGGAGAATTCCGCAAGGCGGGAGCCCGTGTCTGCGGCCTCTCCTCTCACGCGCAATTGACCCTGGCAGAGGTTACAGGTGAAGTCCCCACCATTTTTGTTCTCGGCAATGAAACACGCGGTGTCAGCGAGGCCGTATCGAAACAGTGTAATGAATTACTCCGCATCCCCATGCACAATGATGTCGAAAGCCTGAATGTAGCGGTTACCGCCGCCCTAATTAGCTTCCGCCACCAACTCTGAAGCTTCCCTGGGGGTTAAACAACTCCCGCTAAACTCTTTAACCCCCAATAAGCTCCCGTATTTGGGCACCTCTCCACGACAGCAGCTGCACTTTATCCACTAGCTACCTCTACTCACAGATTCTGTGGATATCTCTGTGATTAACTCTCAAGCGATCGGCGCAAAGGCCCATGGTTACGTCATTGTGACAATCTGAAGAAAAAATAACCAAAGCTGGAAACGTTCAAAAAATCAACGAGTTACGAATGAAAGTAAATCCTGCTTAAAAGATCCCCTAAGTAAATGACCGAAATAACAGGAAGAGACACGGCTGTGGAAAGTGGCACGCTTGGCGGGAAAAAAGTGGTGCAGGGGTGCCAAACACCCCTGCAAGCGGCGGGGAAGTAATTACTTATTTTATTCCCATTCAATAGTCGCTGGCGGCTTACTGGACACGTCGTAGGCTACGCGCGAGATATGCTCTATCTCATTGATAATGCGATTGGAAACCTTCTCAATCAGTTCGTAGGGCAAATGCGCCCAGCGCGCGGTCATAAAGTCCACGGTTTCCACTGCGCGAAGTGCCACCACATATTCGTAGCGACGACCATCCCCCACGACACCGACAGACTTCACCGGCAGGAATACCACAAACGCCTGGCTGGTTTTATGGTACCAATCGGCCTTGTGTAGCTCCTCGATAAAGATCGCATCTGCTTCGCGCAGGATATCAGCGTACTCCTTTTTACTTCGCCAAGAATACGTACTCCCAAACCCGGTCCCGGGAAGGGATGGCGGTAGACCATATCGTAGGGCAGACCCAGCTCCAGGCCGATTTTGCGCACCTCATCCTTAAACAATTCGCGCAGAGGTTCTACCAGATCAAACTGCATATCTTCCGGCAGGCCACCCACATTGTGGTGAGACTTAATCACATGGGCTTTGCCCGTTTTGGCTGCGGCGGATTCAATCACATCCGGATAAATAGTACCCTGGGCCAGGAACTTCACATCCTGCAATTTGGAAGCTTCTCGATCGAAAATCTCGATAAAGGTATTACCGATAATTTTGCGCTTGGCTTCAGGCTCATCCACACCTGCCAGACGTGAGAGGAAATCCTCTTCCGCATCGGCTCGAACAACCCGTACGCCCATATTGTCGGCGAACATTTGCATCACCTGATCGCCCTCATTTTTGCGCAACAGGCCGTTGTCCACAAAAACACAGGTCAGCTGATCACCAATCGCCTTGTGCAGCAGTGCCGCCACAACAGAACTGTCGACACCCCCTGAAAGACCCAGTAATACCTTGCCATCGCCCACTTGTTCTCGCACTTTGGCGATGGAGTCCTCGATGATATTGGCCGGGGTCCAGAGCTTTTCACAACCGCAGATGTCGATAACAAAGTGTTCATAGATACGCATTCCCTGAAGGGTATGGGTCACTTCCGGGTGGAACTGCACACCAAAGAAGTTCTTTTCGGCGGAGTACATGCCGGCGATGGGGCAGGAATCGGTGGAAGCCAGAAGTTCAAAGCCTTCTGGCATCTGCACAACTTTATCGCCGTGGCTCATCCATACATCCAGCAGTGCCTCACCTTCATCGTTGAGATGATCTCTGATATCGCGCAGCAGATTCGAAGTGCCCTCTACTTTTACCTGGGCATAGCCAAACTCACGGACATCACTGCCCTGCACTGCGCCGCCCAGCTGGTGTGCCATGGTCTGCATGCCATAGCAAATCCCCAGTACCGGCACTCCCAAGCTGTAAACCACTTCTGGCGCGCGGGGAGAGCCCTCTTCCGGTACAGACTCGGGCCCACCGGCCAGGATAATACCTTTCGGGTTATATTCGCGGATCTCTTCTTCGCTCATGTCGAAGGCGCGAATTTCGGAAAAAACACCCAGCTCGCGCACACGGCGGGCGATCAACTGGGTGTACTGGGACCCAAAGTCGAGGATCAGAATTCGGCTGGAGTGGATATCTTGGCTCATGATTGACTCATTAACAGAATAAATAACGGCAAACGGACCTGAAAGGTCCGTTTGCGGCTTGGTACTGAAAGTTGTTCACCGGGAGGCTTAGCGTCCACCCACCGGGTAGTTGGGCGCTTCTTTGGTAATCTGTACATCATGCACATGGGACTCACCCATGCCGGCGGCAGTTACTCGCACAAACTCCGGACGGGTGCGCATGGTTTCAATATCCACACTACCTGTATAACCCATAGCTGAGCGCAGGCCGCCCAGCATCTGGTGCACTATGGCAGACAGAGGACCTTTGTAGGGGACGCGCCCTTCGATACCTTCCGGAACCAGTTTCTCTGCGCCCTTGCTGGCATCTTGGAAATAGCGGTCAGAAGATCCCTGGGTGCGCGCCATAGCGCCGAGAGAGCCCATGCCCCGATAGGATTTATAAGTACGTCCTTGATACAGTTCTACCTCACCCGGCGCCTCTTCGGTACCGGCAAACATGGAGCCCATCATTACAGAGGAAGCACCAGCGACAATCGCTTTGGAAATATCACCGGAGTAGCGGATACCGCCATCGGCAATCATAGGCACGCCTGTCCCTTTAAGTGCAGTGGAAACCTCGGCAATTGCCGTTACCTGGGGCACACCGATACCAGTCACGATTCGAGTGGTGCAAATAGAACCGGGCCCAATACCTACCTTCACTGCGTCCGCACCAGCTTCAACCAATGCACGAGCGGCTTCCCCTGTCGCAATATTGCCGCCGATGACATCCACTTGGGGGTGCATTTCTTTGATACGGCGTACACGATCAATCACGTTGAGGGAGTGGCCGTGGGCAGTATCGACTACCAACACATCCACACCAGCCTCTACAAGAGCTGCCACACGGTCATCAGTATCAGGGCTTGTACCGACAGATGCGCCGACACGTAGGCGACCATCGGAGTCCTTGCAGGAATTCGGATACTGCTCGGCCTTATTAAAGTCTTTAACGGTAATCAGACCACGCAACTCAAAGTCATCGTTCACAACGAGTACTTTCTCGATGCGGTGCTTGTGCAGCAATTCGCGCACATGATCTGAAGAGGCATCTTCGTGAGCAGTTACCAGACGCTCTTTCGGAGTCATCACACTGGCGACGCTAACATCCAGATCGGTAAGAAAGCGTACATCGCGGCTGGTTACGATACCAACCAGATTGCCTTTATCCATTACCGGAACACCGGAAATATTATGGTGGCTTGTCAGTGCGATCAGCTCGCGTACAGTGGCATCAGACTCAATAGTAATAGGATCTTTTACCACACCAGCTTCGAATTTTTTTACGGCTCGAACCGCAAGAGCCTGCTCTTCAATAGACATGCTCTTGTGGATAATACCAATACCACCTTCCTGAGCCAGGGCAATAGCCAGGCGTGCTTCCGTCACCGTATCCATAGCGGCGGATACAATGGGAATATTCAGGGTGATATTGCGGGAAAGCTGGGTTTTCAGGCTGACATCCTTGGCGGTAACCTCGGAAAAACCGGGCACAAGTAGGACGTCGTCAAAAGTGAGGGCTTCGCGCGCGATGCGCAGATTGGATTCAGACATTGTTGACACTCAAACCTCGAATAGGCGGGATTGGGTATCGGCGCGATTATACCTCTCAGCGCCCAAAGCGCAAATGTCAATTTGCAGAAAAGTGGTTTTCTCGAGTAAAGCCCTTTACCTGTAGGGAGGATACTGCAATATTGCTCCGCCAGTTATTCCCAGTGAGACCCAGATGCAATCCAGCTCCCCCAACCAAAAGCGCAGCGTCCTGTCTGTAAGCGAACTGAATCGCGAGGTGAAACACCTGCTGGAGAGCAACGTACCCCTATTGTGGATCAGCGGGGAGATATCCAATTTTACTGTGCCCAGCTCAGGCCATTGGTATTTCAGCCTTAAAGATGCACACGCACAGGTGCGTTGTGCCATGTTCCGCGGACGTAACCGCAATGTGGCCTTTCGCCCACAGAATGGTCGCGAAGTACTGATCCGCGCACGGGTAAGCCTCTATGAAGGACGCGGGGAATTCCAGCTCATTATCGAGCATATGGAAGAGGCCGGCTTCGGTGCACTGATGCGCCAGTTGGAGCAACTCAAAGCAAAGTTGCAGGCCGAGGGATTATTCGATCCATCACGTAAGCGCAACCTGCCCTACTTGCCCACCAATATTGGCATTATTACCTCACCAACCGGTGCCGCCGTTCGCGATATGATCCATGTATTAGGTCGCCGTTACCCAGCCGCGGAAATCGAGCTATGGCCGGTAGCTGTTCAGGGACAAGGGGCGGCACAAAAAATTGCCGCGGCAATTGAAAAAGCCGGTAGCAGTGGCCGCCATGAGCTGCTGATTGTGGGACGTGGAGGCGGCTCACTGGAGGACCTGTGGCCTTTTAACGAAGAAGTCGTAGCCAGGGCACTGGCTGCCTGCCCCATCCCCACAAT
The DNA here is from genome assembly GCF_030012965.1 of Microbulbifer sp. MLAF003. Lineage (NCBI taxonomy): Bacteria > Pseudomonadati > Pseudomonadota > Gammaproteobacteria > Cellvibrionales > Microbulbiferaceae > Microbulbifer > Microbulbifer sp. MLAF003. Next base: position 1,414,977 of record NZ_CP120232.1, on the reverse strand, counting down.
TTCGGCAGTAGGCCACGAAACCGATACCACAATTTCAGACTTGGCCGCCGACTTGCGCGCTCCCACCCCTTCAGCCGCAGCGGAGATCGCCAGCGCAAATGCAGCGGAGTTATTTCAACGGCTCGAAAATAGCAGAGTTCGGTTATATCGCGCAATACAACACCAGATGCGCCACTTACAGCAACTGGTCATGTTGAAGCGCAACCGCCTGCGCCACCCTCGCGAGCAGTTACAGAATCGTGCCCAGCACCTGGACCACATTGAAATACGCCTGTTTGCCGCCGGACAGCTGCAAACCCAGCAGCGTCGAGCCCAACTGGCCTCGGCCCAACGGTCACTTGTCCATTACCAACCAAAGCGTCATATTCAGGAGAAACGTGAAAAGCTGCAACAAGCAGAATCGAACCTGCAACGCGTCACTGAATTTCGTTTGAAGCACAATAACGACAAACTCAACCTACTGGCACAGTTACTTCACAATGTGAGTCCACTGGCGGTTCTACAACGGGGTTATGCTATCGCTATGGACACCAACGGCAGAGCCATTAAAGACAGCCGTACTCTGGAAGCAGACCAGGAGGTCAATATTAAACTGGCCCGCGGGAACTTTTCTGCAAGGGTGGAAAGTATTGGGGACTAAAGTCCAGAATAGAAAAGCGCCCTAGGCACGACACTATAATCGTCCTGTAGAGAGCTTATGGAGCGATCTATGGGATCTGCTAACAGTGCAGTCAGACCCACCTGTTGGGCTGTGATTTTCCTCTCAATACTTGTATTGGCCATTGCCGCATGTAGTAAAGAGGGAAAAGAAAGCGACCTTGCCAGCCCGGCAGGGATTGCTACGAGCCAAGAAAACATACAGCCTGAAAACGTCACTCCCCCTGTTATCCCCGCCAAAGAGCAGCAGGTCAATTACATTGAAACCGGTGATCTGCGTGAAATAAAAAAACACGGCACTATCCGCTTTGTAAACCTGACCGGTGCATCTGAAAATATGCTGCCCCGGGATAGCGTGGTCAGCCTTCGCCACTTTGAATTGGCAAATAAACTGGCCGACAAGCTAAAACTGGAAGCCAAATGGATCAAGGCAGAAACCCCTGACGATGCCATTAAAATGCTCCTCGCCGGAGAGGCAGATATCATCGCCTATGATCTGACAGTCACCGATTCCCGTGAAGAGCAAATTGACTTTAGCGTACCTATTCGCCAGGCCCGGCGACAACTGGTAACCGGCGCCTCAGGACCAGATATCACCGAACCGAGCAAATTAAATAATGTCGAGCTTATTGTCCCTAAAGGTTCCGCCAATGTAGAGACTGCTCAGCAGCTAATCGCGGAATTTCCGGATGCCAACCTGAGCATGCGGGAATATAAAATCCACGGTAACCGCGATGGTCTTGTAGATAAGATGAACGAGGAAAATAACTGGGTGGCAGTTCTCGAGGATTATTCAGCACAAGACCTGCGTAATTACCGCGACGATTTACGCCTTGGTGCTTATGTAAGCGAACCCCAGAACATTGCCTGGGGAATGCGTAAAACCTCCAGGCGCCTGCAGTCCACTGTAGATAATTTTCTCACCCGTAATTTGGTGAAAGCGCAAGAAGAGCGAATCACTGACTGGAAAGGTATTAAAAAATCAGGAGTAATCCGCCTGCTCACCTACAATGGCCCCACCACCTATTTCCTGTGGAAGGGGTTGTTGATGGGCTTTGACTACGATCTAGCTAAGGCTTTTGCAGACAAACACAAACTCCAATTGCAGGTTATCGTGGTGCCCTATGAGGAAAACCTGGCAGATTGGCTCAGAGCAGGTCGCGGTGATTTTGCCGGAGCGGAAATGAATATTACATCAGCGGTAGAAAAACAGGGAATGGTATTTACCAAACCTGTCGTTGAATCTACTGAGCAAGTAGTGAGTGGTAGGGGAACTCCGCCCATCAAACAAATTCAGGATTTAAACGGGCGCAAACTCACCTTACGTGCTTATTCTTCATTTATTGAAACAGCAAAAACACTACAAAATGCGGGCATCGACGTGGATATACGGGTGGCACCACCGGATATTTCCCAGTCTCAGATATTTTCGATGATTGCGGAGGGCTTGGTGGATGCCACTATCGCCCACTCCGGTCGCGCAAAAATTGAAGCATCAGTTCAACCGAACTTAGTGCTAGGCACAGTACTAGGCGATCCAACACCAGAGGGCTGGCTGGTTCTACGTCAAAACTGGCACTTGCTGCAAAATCTTAATAAGTTCCTGACAAGTTACCGAAAAACCGATAAATACAAAAAGCAATACGCAGCATATTTCGAGCCAAATAAACGTTTTATGCAAAGAGTAAGCACCCGGGTTATCCCGGGGAAAACTTATCTCCCTACGATGACTTGGTTAAAGAATCCGCCTTTAAATACGATTTTGACTGGCGCATGATCGTCGCCCAAATGTGGCAAGAAAGTAACTTTAATCCCAAAGCGGTATCCCCAGTTGGCGCACAGGGCCTGATGCAGGTGATGCCAGCAACCGCAGAAGAAATGGGATTCCCCCACCACTGTTTGAGCCAGAGCGTGGTATCAAAGCGGGCGTAAAATATATGGACTGGGTAAGAGACAGATTTAATCCCGCCCTGCCCACGGTGAACAAACTGTGGTTCACCCTCGCTTCCTACAACGCAGGTTACGGGCATCTACTCGATGCGCAACGGCTTGCCGAACAGCTGGGGCTGGACCCAAATGTCTGGTTCGACAACGTCGAGGTGGCCATGCTGAAACTGGCCCAACCCCAGTACTTTAAACGGGCGCGTTACGGTTATGTGCGAGGCTCCGAACCGGTACAGTATGTGCGCAATATCAGCAACCTCTACAAGGCTTATGTAGAGATGATGAGTGATGATGTATCCATGCGGCCATCAACGCAGCAAACACCCGACAGGTTTTGCTCTCCAAGCAACACACCCGAAGGGATGATTGTTCAGGTCTCCCCTCCCCCATCACAATGAGTAAAAGGAAACCGTATAAAAAAGCGCGTTAAAGCGTTAATACAATTTTTCCAATAACTTTACCGGACTCCAATAAACGATGCGCTTCAGCTACCTGCTCGAGAGGGAATTGAGCTGCAATTTGCGGGCGAATTTTTTCTGCTTCAATTAACGGCCAAACTTTGGTTTCGAGCGAATAGGCAATATCCGCTTTCACCTCAGCGGTGCGGGCTCTCAGTGTAGAACCTGTCAGTGTGAGGCGCTTAAGCATTACCGGCAGCATATTGACCTCAACTTTAGAACCTTTGAGGAAGGCAATATTTACAATCCGGCCGTCATGGGCTGCCATACGAATATTACGCTCTATATATTCCCCTCCGACCATATCCAGGATGACATCGGCACCATGGCCTGCCGTAGCTTCGCGCACTACCGCCACGAAGTCTTCTTCGTGATAATTAATTGCCCTCTCGGCACCGAGCCTCTCACAAGCCTCACATTTTTCGGTAGAGCCGGCAGTAGCAAAAACCCTGGAACCCAAGTGATGTGCCAGCTGAATAGCGGTGGTACCAATCCCGGAAGAGCCGCCATGCACCAACAAAATTTCACCGCTCTGTAACTTTGCCCTGTCGAATACATTGCTCCATACAGTAAAGAAAGTCTCAGGCAGGGCCGCCGCTTCAACCTCGGTCAAACCGGCAGGAATGGGTAAACATTGCCCCTCCGGAACTGCTACGAACTCCGCATAACCACCGCCATTAGTCAGAGCACAAACTTTATCGCCCAACTTCCAGCGCTTGACTTCATCCCCCACGGCAACCACTTCTCCAGCCACTTCCAGGCCAAGGATTGAAGAAGCTCCCGCTGGAGCCGGGTAAAGACCATTGCGCTGAACAATATCAGGCCGGTTCACCCCCGCGGCAGAAATCTTCACCAACACTTCATCTGCGGCCGGAATTGGCGTAGGCAGGTCTGCGACCTGCATTTTCTCTGGGCCACCATACTCCGGCAGATCAATTGCGCGCATGTTCACTCCTTCAACAGGGGTTATTCTTAAAATTGCCCTAAGGCTGTCTCAACTTTTTTAAAATGGGGCAGTATGAGAATCTATCAAGGCACCAGCCCAAAAGTCCTGCTTCTTTAATCAGGGAGTAAAACAGTCTATAAGCTGCAAACCAGAAGCGGCCAGGAAATCTCCCAAGAAGTTTCTAGAACTCCCCAAAAGACTGCCTGGCCGCTATTCACCATTTCGGCGAAAACGATTTACCTAACTGAGAGTAAGGGTCAATAAACTATGGCAACTTAGAACTCGTAGAGAAGCTCCAGCCCCATAACACGCCCTTTATTGAGCGGAGTAAAGCTCGCACCAACCCCTCCCATAATAGGCGGCAGCTGAGTATTGTTACCCTCTGTCACTTCATCCAGCATATTCTTACCAAACATGGAGACAGTGAAACTGCCACTATCCGGTGTATAGCCAATACTGAAGTCCAGCATATCGACTTCGGACAACATTCCGCGATTATCATCGGTATAAGGCGCCGCATCCCGATGATTAAAATTAATGCGGGAGGTCAAACTACCATAGGCGCCTAACTGCAGATCATGGACAAATCCGACACCATATGTCCATGGAGCTAGGCGAGGAATCTCAAGACCAAGGTCAGTGCCATCTACAACACCATCCCCATTGAGATCTCCCAGTACTTTGTCGTAGTCACCATCCACGTAGCCGACATTAAAAGTAAACAGCAGGTTCTCAGTTAGAACCGCCATGGCCTCCAACTCAGCTCCCCGAATAGTGGCATCGGCGGTGTTACGGATTATCTGTGCAACACCAGTGAATGGATCAGGCAGGTTTTCCTCCCTCTGCATATCATCAATGGTGTTATGGAAAACCGCCATATTGGTCCGCAAACGTCCATCCAGCCAATCTACCTTGGCACCAATCTCAAAGCTACTTTGCTCTTCCTGATCAGTTACCTGAGGGGTATAGGGCCTACCGGTACTCGGATTAATACCTGCGTTGCGGAAGTTGTAACCACCACTGCGGAAGCCCTTGGTCCAGAACGTATACAGCTGGGTATCTTCAGATACAGTCCACTGCAGTCCAACCTTTGGCGTAAAGGCATTCCAGCTCTGGCTGTCCTCAAAGTCATAGGCCGCACAACCATCCAGAGTGCAGAAATTCAATGGAATTGAGGCAATTTTTGCATCTTTTTCTTCGCTCGAATAGCGTCCGCCCAAGGTCAGTACCCAGGCTTCATTCAGATCAATATCTGCCTGTGCAAAGATGCCATAGGTACTGTGATCCTGCTCTCCTCCCCCGTTATACTAGTTTGCCCAAACTCTAACAGCCTGTTTTCAAGATAAGTTATATCCTGACTGAACCAGTACACTCCGGTGGTCAGGGCCGTGCGACCAAAACGCCCAGCATAGCGAAGCTCATTACTAAGCTGGCTCTGGTCCACACTGGAATCTGCATGGAAAAGAGTAACCGGTAGTGAATCAATATCGCCAATACCACGGGCCTCGTACTCACGCCAGGCGAGTATATTGGTGATGGTGCCATCGCCAAAGGCCACATCTTTATTGAACTCGGTAATTATCTGGCTCCACTCATCTTTCTGGTAGCCCTCTTCATCCTGAGCTACTTCAAATGAATCTTTGCCGTTATCCCAATCATCCACGCCAAATGCTGCAGCAAATATGGGCGCACTTGGTGCGAACTGCGGCCCCTCCAAAGTCTGAACCATGGTCGATTCGTAGCCGCGGTTTTGCGCCACCACGCCATCGGAATCCATGCGGCCGTGCTCCATGCGCACCAGTAACTCCGCGGTCTCGTCCAACTGGATACTAAAGCTTGGACGAATAAACCAACTGTCGGACGCTCCGGCATTATCATTGCCTGTTGCCACATTCTCGAACCAGCCCCGGTCATCATTGTAGTAAACAGTCAGGCGACCATTGACCGAGTCCGCGATAGCTCCATTGATGGAACCTGCAGTTACTGTATCCAGGTTATCTGTAACCGAAACCTTGACTCGGGAAGAAAATTCTTCTGTTGGGCGTGCGGTCTTTATTACCACAGCACCACCGGTGACATTACGACCAAATAACAACCCCTGCGGGCCTCGTAAAACCTCAATACCTTCCAGGTCAAACAGGTCAGTAACAACACCCGCATTAACCCCCAGGTACATTCCATCAACAAAAACCCCAACAGTGGGGTCAATAGAGGGAATGGAGCTGTTAATTCCAAGCCCACGCACAGTAAAGTTCGCGGTATTTTTGACGGTGCCCACATCCTCCAGTTGAACATTGGGCATTTTGAATGAAAGGCTTTGCAGATCTTTAGTATGCAAGGCCTCCAGCTGGTCGCCGGAGTAGGCAGTCGCCGCTACCGGAACCTCCTGCAATATCTCCGCATCGGCGCGTTTACGTGCGGTGACTTGCACCTCTTCCATAAGAGTACTAACCGAACCCTCAGCGGCAAAACTAGGGATTGCACCACTGGCTAACCAAAGAGTTGCTACTGAACAGGCGGAAAGCAGAGCAGTATGCTGCTTGAGTCTTGACGGACTTCCCATGTTTTCTCTCCATTGTTTTATTTTTTTATCTACAACAACGGACTTATCGCAATCGGTACTACCTGGCCCCGCCGCTCTACTCTCTTAAGAGATTCCGACTTTAACGGAGCTCCGATCTAAGACCGTGCTGATAAAGAGACACAGAATTTGCATGATTTCTGTGACGCAGACAGGTTACAGGCTCATACCCCTGGGTGGAAGTCTATTTATCGTGGATAACGACAAAAATAACTCAATAAGTCTGGAAAGTTCGCTTTCAACAGAAAAATAAAAAAGTAACGGATATAAAAATTGCAAAACGCACTGTTTGAGTGCAAAAAATTCTGTCTTGGGCTTCTAGCAGTCTTTTATAAATCGCACCCTCGATCGACCCTCTATTAATAAAAATAGTAATAATCTGACATCCATTGAAAATGCCAAAATAAAACAGCTCGCAATATGCACAGAAAACAATATCCATTGCCGCAGCGGATTAAAACCAATTGGACAGACTAATTAGTCATATATTTAATTTACTTACCTTAAATAGAGAAAAGTTAAAAACTGGTACTTGTAGATATTTAACTAATACCCAAAATTCATCGAGACTTATCTTGATTTGCCAAAGGATGTTAAGTACTGACCACTAAGTCCGGTTGTACTTTTGTAAATTTTATAAAGATTTTTTTGGATAATTAGTGTGTTGATGAACCTGCATCGTCCACTTGCGCAATGATCTTGTGCATTTCGTTCCCATCCAGAGTTTCATTTTCCAATAGAGCCTCCGCAAGTGCGTCCAATTGCCTGCGATGTTTCCTCAAAAGTTGCTCGACCTCTCGTTCTATGCCACTCACTAGAGCAATAATTTCATCATCGATAATTTCTGAAGTATGCTCACTAAAATCCTTTTGCTGGGCCATCTCCTTGCCCAGGAATATATGTTCTTCTCCACGGCGAAAGGCCACCGGCCCCAATTTGTCACTCATTCCCCAGTGAGTAACCATATGGCGGGCCAGGCGCGTAGCCTGCTTCAAGTCCGATTCTGCTCCAGTGCTGACCTCACCAAAAACCACACGCTCAGCCAGCCTCCCCCCAGCATTACGCCGATGCGATCCTTCAGGTAACTGGTTCGCATATTGTGGTGCTCCTCAGCAGGAATTTGTTCCGTTGCCCCAAGACTATGCCCGCGGGGGATGATGGTGGCCTTTTCCAGGGGATCAGCATTGGGTAGCAGGCTAGCTACCAGTGCATGACCGGCTTCATGGTAGGCAACTGTTCTCTTATCATTTTCTCCCATCACCATTTCCCGCTCGCCACCGAGCACTACTTTATCCCTGGCACGTAACAGACAATCCATGTCCACCGTTGACTTATTTTCCCTGCCAGCCAATAGGGCGGCCTCATTGATTAGGTTTTCCAGGTCTGCTCCGGCAAAGCCCGCAGTCAGTGCAGCCAGGTGCTCCAAATCAACATCTTTATCAAGGGGAACTTCCCGCGAGTGAATTTGCAGTATCTCCTCCCGAGCCACTTTATCCGGCAAGTCCAGGGTAATCTTGCGGTCGAATCGCCCTGGGCGCAGGAGCGCGGCATCCAACACGTCTGGCCGGTTGGTGGCTGCGACCACAACTACCGCTTCCTGGGGATCGAAGCCATCCATTTCTCCCAGTATCTGATTAAGGGTTTGTTCGCGCTCATCGTGCCCACCGCCAAGACCGGTCCCCCGTGCGCGCCCGACAGAGTCAATCTCATCAATAAAGATAATCGCGGGTGCCTCCTTCTTTGCATCGGCAAACATATCCCTCACCCGCGATGCGCCGACACCAACAAACATCTCGATAAATTCTGAACCGCTGATACTGAAAAATGGAGCCTCACTTTCCCCCGCCAAGGCTTTGGCCATTAATGTCTTACCTGTGCCTGGAGGACCCATCAGGAGTATGCCTTTGGGAATCTTCGCCCCAAGCTTGCGATAATGCTCCGGGTCTTTGAGGTAACCGGCTATTTCCTGTAGATCTTTCTTGGCATTACTTAGACCCGCCACATCGTCAAAGGTCACTTGGGACTCACTGCGTTCATAGCGTTTAGCCGGAGAGCGTGCAAAGCCGAAAGGACTTCCAGGTGCAGCGCCACTCATACGCTCCTGCATACGACGCCCTAACCAGATAAGTAGGCCAATTATTAAGATCCAGGGAAGAAGAAGAATAAGCAAGCGTTGTAAAATACCTCCCTGGGACGACTCCGCCTGGATTTCAACTTTCTGCTTTTCCAATAACGGAAGTAATTCAGGGTCCTGTACCGAGGGTATGGTAGTAATAAAACGCTGGGGCTCGCGAGGCTCCCCCTTCCTGCCTTGTTCAAGCTTTGCCTTGTTAGTGGGTTCTTTGAAAGTTCCAATAATTCGTTCGCCCTCAAAAACCACAGTCGCAACCTTGCCCTCACTGACTGACTTCTTAAATTCACTGTAAGCAAGGGGCTCCTTAGGACTACCGAAGCGACCATTGGAGCAATATTGAAAGGTCATAATGACCAGAAAGATCAGGACCAAGTACTGCAACCAACTTAGAGGACTCTGTTGGAGGGGTTTACTTGAGAGAGGGGATTGCGGGTCCTCTGGCGGCAGCTTTTGCCCTTTATCCTGGTCGTCTGCCATTGCCATAGGATCTCACTAAATCTGGGACGGACAACTTCCTAAACTGAAGCAACCACCATAGTCTGGAGCACTAAGTATAGTTCCCCGCCAGCAAAGGCGGATGTAAGTACCCTCCCCCGCAAGTCCAAAGATTGTTACTTACAGGCGTCGGAGCAACTATTTTTAAAATAGGGCTTGCAAACTCCCTAACCACGCGGCAGAATGCGCGCCCTATCGATCTTCGAAGTCACTTCCTAGAGAGCGAAGAAGTTCGGTAAGCTGCGGATTTTTAAAGAGTTTCCCTTAAAAATTAGTTGACTTAACAGGATCAACTGACTATAGTTCGCAACCACAACGCGCTCGTAGCTCAGCTGGATAGAGTACCTGGCTACGAACCAGGCGGTCGGAGGTTCGAATCCTCCCGAGCGCGCCATACAAGAGGGCTTATATCGCAAGATATAAGCCCTTTTTCTTTTCTCTGATGCTGCATCCAAGCCCAAGTAAGCGCTCGCCTCCCCAACCTTTCCTATTGAGTTCAGTGCCTAGCACTAAAAACCCAGCACGAAGCTATCGTATAAAGTCACAGAATTTATAATGAGACCACCCATTAACGTAGAGACCTGTAGCTGCAAATAGCAATGGCAAATATCAGAAACATCGACCTAAACCTACTCAGGGCCTTTGATACTCTGATGGACGAACGCAATGTATCCCGCGTGGCTGAGCGGTTATCCGTTACCCAGCCAGCCGTTAGCGGCATGCTCACCAGATTGCGCAACAGCCTCAATGACCCTCTCTTTACTCGTTCGCAACATGGCATCAACCCCACCCCTCGGGCACTGGAACTGGCAGATCCGGTTAAGAAAATTCTAAGTGAAATAGAGAGCATCCTGGCGCCTACAACTTTTGACCCAAAAGGGAGCACCATGGCGTTTTCCATTGCGGCCACCGACTACGCACTAAAGGCAGTCGTCACACCACTAATCTACGCCCTACAGGAAGAAGCTCCAGGTATTCAAATCTCAATCCAGCCAATAAATGATGTGCAACTGTTTGCCCTAATGGAGCGGGGTCAGCTGGACTTGGCAATCACTACGCCCGATGCCGCGCATAAGGAGCTACGGGCAAAAACACTATTCGAGGAAAGCTATATCTGCATTATGGCAGACGGTCACCCAATGGCCGGCAAAAAACTGACTGTAGGTAATTTCTGTAGCATGAAACATGGAATAGTTTCCTTTTCCGGCAACGCTTTCCACGGAGTTACCGACACTGTTCTGGATTCCCTGGGCAGACACCGACACGTTTCGATCTCTGTCCCCAATTTTTTATCTTTGATAGAAGTCCTGAAAAACTGTGAACTATGTGCAGTAGTTCCAAGGAAACTCATAATCGGCATTGATGGTCTTGCAACAGCTGAACTGCCATTTGATATTCCAGGATTCAGCAAAATAATGGCCTGGCATGAACGTACCCACTATAGCCCTGCACATATTTGGATCAGGGAAAAAGTTAATCAATTATGTAGTGAGGAGTCTTAGTTAACAATAATGTTCAGGGTAAGAGTTCGGGTTGACCACAATCTCGCTACTTGTCTGCTTTGACCCGTACTGACAATCCACTCGCCCATAAAAAGTGCGCTATAAAAGAGTCAATTTAAAGATTGATGTCAGGGTTAATAGGAGAGCTACAGAAAATGACCAATCCCGCACCAGGATTTAAAGAGAACCCCTACCACAAAGTAGAGATTTCACCACTAAATAGAAAGGTGCAAATACACTCTCAGGGGGTAACAATAGCATCGACAGATAAAGCACTCTCTGTAAAAGAATCCGGCCTACCTGAAGTCTTTTATATTCCATTTGACGACGTAAAACAGAAAATGCTAATAGAAAGCAAAACTACCAGCTACTGCCCATTTAAAGGCCAAGCCAGCTACTGGTCAATTCAGGTTGATAGTAACAACATTAGCGATGCTGCTTGGCAATATAAAGATCCGTATGATGAATGCCGTTTCCTTAAAGGGCATATCGCTTTTTATTCCAGCAAAGTAGACATAATTTAAAACTAACAGCCACAAACGGATAAACAAATGAGAAAATTTGAAACTATTTTCATAACAAGATAAAAAGTAGTATTAACCTAAAAAAGACCGGGATGATCCCGGCCCTTCATGTATATATTACCAGTAAAAAGTAATTTGGCCTGTCAATTACTTACAGATATCCTGCTTCTGCACCACATCGTACTTTTTCAATAACTCCTTGTAGCGGCTAGTACGACACAACTCTGCCAATCCACGATTAAAATCATCTCGTACCTTTTGATCTCGGAACCCCACACGGAAATCTGTCATTAGGGGAAAAATCTGGAAAAGGTTGACCTGATCCATTTTGTGCCCCATTTTATTACTGAAAAACTTAAACAGCTCCATATCCACAACCGCCACCACATCTTTCATTTTCCAAAACTGTGCAACCAGGTCGGGGGCAGTTGGCGCCTGAATAATATTCTGACGTTGCGTTCCGTTCGGACCATACATATTTTTAAACTCAGGCCCCAAATCCATTGGAGCACCTTGCCAGGTAATTACCTTCTTACCAGCAAGGTCCGCAATGCTGTCAATCTTCATTTTATCGCTGGCTTTGGTAATGGCGTAATTGGCAAAGCTGATCATATTGTTGGAATAAAAAAGATCATCGTCTTTTTTCATCACATTGACCGCCGCCTGTACTTTGCCCTGCTCCAGAGCCGGAGCGGTTTCCGCAAACCCCATCTGGACAAATTCCAAGGAGTATCCCGGAAGTGCCTCCCGCACAATATCTATTTCCAGGCCACTGGTAGCATTATTGATCACATAAGGCGGAGCATCGCCGGCAATCGCCACTTTCAGAGGCGTACCGCCCGACTGGGCTACCGCTTGGAGCAGGACACCGAATATCAATATGGGGGCAGCAATTAGGGAACGCATACGCATAAATATCTCCACAGTGATAGAAAAATCACCCTGACGTCATAAGTGTTGGCACCTTAAGGCCATTTTTCAAGTCGCTGCAATCAACTAAATGGTAAAACTTTAATAACCAAGAGGCTTGAAAGAAGCGCCTAACTCCCCAATTCTGAAATTATTGAAACAGAAACCGAAAAACAGATAGAAATCACCTGAATCTTAACCAAAGGTCTATTTCTCAGGCAGACTGTAAGGTCAAACTTGCAAAGTGTATGAGTTGGGATACCCAATAATTGCAAGAAAATCCACGAGGTTAAATCCAGAAAGGGAACTGCGGAATGATGTCCGATATAGAGCTGTTGATTGAGTACGAAACCGCCTTACACTGTGCAGGAATCCGTAGAAATCGGACAATAGTGGAGAAGCTATTAAACCCAGCTTTTTATGAGGTAGGGAAGTCTGGGAGCAGTTTTGACCTCAACTCGATAATTACACTGATGCAATCCAAAGAAAGTAGCGAGGGGGAAATCCACAGCCAGGATTACCACTGTACAGCACTCTCTGAATCTGTACGACTGCTACTTTATCGCAGCGCTCACCGCCATCAACAGGGTAACTATTCAGACTTCTGCAAGCGTTCCTCTATTTGGGTACTCAATAATGATCAATGGCAAATGATTTACCATCAAGGCACTCGTTGTGAAGCTTTTGAAATTGGCGAGAATATCTCCACCAAACGGTCAGCAATAAATCTATGAGTGCTTTTATCATTGTTATCCTGCTCGCCCTAGCAGTTTGGTTTGTGCCCCACTTCTATCGCCGCTGGCGTATCAGACACCGTCGCTCACAAGCACTCACTCCGGAACAATTGCAGCTGGTTCGTGAGATGCTCCCCCTATATCGCTACCTAAATGCCGACCAGCAACAAGAACTGCGTGGTAATATTGCACTCTTTCTACACGATAAGGAATTTGTCGGTTGTGATGGCCTGCAGGTTACCGAGCAAATGAGAGTTGCAATCGCCGCTCATGCCTGCCTGCTGCTGCTAGGGCGTAAGAATGAATGCTACCCTAACTTGTACAGTTTACTGCTTTATCCGGATACCTATGTCGCTCACGAGACCCGCAGGGAAGGCTTTATAGAAACAGCCAAGCGCAGTGCTCGGGAAGGCGAGGCCCACTACCGAGGACCAGTTGTACTTTCCTGGGGAGACCTGGAAGAAGACTTGCAATTTCCTCAACGAGGACACAATGTTGCTCTGCATGAATTCGCCCACAAGGTAGATGAGGAAGATGGTTTCTTTGATGGTCGCCCTCTATTTGAAAAAGTAGACGAAGGGGCCAACTGGGCCGAGGTAATGAGCCGGGAGTTTCATCGCCTCCAGCAAAGAGCCGAGTATGGCCAAATCCCGGGAGATACCCCCTCTGTGCTGGATTTATACGGCGCTCAATCTCCAGCCGAATTTTTTGCGGTAGCAACTGAAAGCTTCTACACGGTTCCCATCGCCATGAGGGCGTTACACCCTGAACTTTACGCAGAACTAAGCCGGTTCTACCGGCTGGATCCCGCCTTTCTTCTTAGTGGAAAAAGTGCAGTGACTCCAGGCTTATAAACCCCTAGAAAGCCACCTAGAAGCACAATAGAAACTGAACATGTAAATATTTAGAGTATTTACTTACTTATAGTCAAAACTTCCGCAACGACTACTTATACACACTTTTTCCTGTTAATGTGAAGCTAATTTCTTCCAGTATTAAAAAAGAGAGAAGAGATTATTTACGACTAACAAGGATGGAAAATCTACTACCCAGTGCTCCAGCCCAGTGCTTCAGAAAGTACCGAGAATAGATCCATATCTGTATTATTTATAGGGAAAAATCATAGTGAGTGAATACGCAGAATTTACTGACGAGAACTTTAGGCTTCTAGTTTTGGAAAAACTGATGTATTTCCATAAAGTCATCCAACCAGAATTTAATGTTTTCGAGTTTGCTGCCAATCATCTAGGGAGAACAATAGATATAGAGGAAGAAGGTTATGACCCGATCCATGAAGTGCAAGATTATTTTCGAAGAATAGAAATAAAGAAAGAGTGGCTCACAGATATCACAGAACTTCGTCAGGAAGGCAGTTACCCTATCTGGACTCAAATCATTCCATTTTGGTGCGGAACAACAGACGATTTTGACATACGCTCAACTGCAGATACGAATCTCCTACCTAACCTGAAAAAGCTTATCCTTTTTTACAATGAAGAAAATCCGGAAATTCTGGAGGAATTCAAAGCCAAAGGAATTGATGCAAAGTGGGTCTAAACAGAAACTAAGACAAATTACATAATAATTAGCGATGCATCACTGACCAAGGGAGCTGCAAGACAGGCCGAAAGCCCCAGCCTGTCCCACACTGTAAAAGTACTATTTTTAGACGGGTTGCACTTCTTCTAAAGTTCGAAACTTAGCTTTGGCGGCAGGTTTCTCCGGCATCGGCAGAGCAACAGGCACCTGTTGCGACTGGCCAGTGGCCATAACCACAGTACTGCCGTGGCGAGCGGCGCTCACCAGTGCATCATTGTCGGCGATAGCAGTCATAAATCGTAAAGCCTCATCGGCACTGGTGCCGGCATTAGTTAACACTTTGACTGCTTCAGCGGCACTCTCGGCATAAACTCGACGCGCTTCACCCATTTTCTCCATACGAATCTTAACCGATTCACCGTCGGCTTTGGCCTTGCCCACTTCTCGCTCACGGATTGCTTCGGCTTCATAGGTAGCCGCCTGCTTCTCCCGCTGCATTTCCATTACCTTGTTAGCCTGGACTTCGACAGACTTGGGCAGACGCGGCTCATCCGAAAGCACATCGACTATCTCAACGCCAAAGTCGTGAAAAAAATCACGTAAGCGCTCTTTGGCTTTATCAGCTATCTGTTCTTTTTTGTTGTACACATCTTCAAGTTCAATGCCATTCGCTACCGGAATTGCAGCATCAGTGGCAAAAGACTTCAGCTGAGATTGGTAATTCTCCAGATCATACAACGCTTTATATGCAAGCTTCACATCGGACGATACCTGGTGCTGTACTTTAAGTACTAAACCGAAGGTAACATGATTGCTGGTCTTCAGGTTAAGATCCACCGGCGTCTCGTGCAGAGCTGTGGATGCCTTTTTATCCACCCATGAGAGGTAGGGAATAATCAAGTTGAATCCAGGAGTAGCGGTCTTCCAGTATTTGCCAAGAAATAGCACAAAATGGTACTGCTTTGGCTTAACGATAACAATGGCTTTTGGCAGCAGGAAAACTATAGCCAGAATGAGCACAATAGCCCAAGAGGAAATATTTATAGAGAACTGTTCGAGCATATCTTCTTTTAATCCTGAGCAAGGAATCTACCAGAATGACAATCAGGGTAATATCCTCCCAGATTTATCATCACTGATCTTATTAGGGTTATGGAACTACGAATCTTTTGGATATTATTGAGAGTATAGTTTTTGTCATCAGCAATCAATCTATGACCGAGAGATTCAAAAATACGGAAACAGTCAGCTTCAACCCATCAATGAATCATCTACCTATTCTCTCTCACCCTCTTCCAAGTTTTTACAATCACCTCTTCTTTATTATGACACTGATACCTGGGAGATCTTACCAGATCACAACTTGTAATTATATGAAGTGACTTAGACACACCTACTAGTACTAGGCGGCCAATAAAAGGAGAGAAATGATCGCAGCAAACGGTAGCCATGGAGCGAAAAAAGTTATCTGTCATCATCCTAGTGACCATCCACACCACACCCTCCGAATTTGGCACCTCCTCATCATCACCAGCGCACTGGCATCCAACCAAACACCCAGAAATTTATTCAGACAACTCTAAACGAAGGTACCAACGTATCGACTTAAAAATAAATTCAAAAAAAACCAAGACTTATACACAAACAATTTATTAGAAAAAGAAAAATGCGACTCAAAATTTACTCACTCACAGGTTTAAATGTAATATTAGCAGCTCCCCCCAATATACGATCAAGTTGCACGCTGTGCCAATCAAACTCTCATACGAAATAAAGGAAAAATAAATGAGCTACTTACAAGAAGGTGGATGTTTTTGTCGCAATGTACGTTACAAAATCAAGGGGGAACCTGTATTACAGCTTTTTTGCTTCTGTAGTGATTGTAGAATGATAACCGGATCAGATGCCTGGCCAGGATTTATGGTTAGGAGTTCAGATTTCTTATGCTCACTAGGTATTCCAAAAATCTACAAAAAGGTATCAAGTGAAGGGCGGACCGTAAAACAACATTTCTGCAAAAACTGTGGCTCAAATCTTTGGGGTGAGACAGAGTTCGGCCTGATTAGTGTTGGAGCAGGCACTTTAGACAACCCAGATATATTTAACCCATCCAATAAGGTTTTCACATCTGGAGTTCCTCATTGGGCAAGAGTCCCAGAAAATCTAGAGAGCCTCTAGTTAAGCGTGGCCTCAGAAACATAGCCAAAAGAGCCTGTACCAATTTGGGCAATTAACATCGAAAAAAATAGAAAGTAGAATTTTTACAATGAAAGTTTATAGTTACAGTATTTTTGGTCGAGAAGTTATAATTGAAAGGCATAATGACGGCTGGCTGGCATTCTTCCAAGGTCCTGAAGGAAAGCGAAGACCTGCAGGGATAATTATACCATTTGAGATTACCGAGGGGGAACTAGCCCAGTATTTATCAGATTTATGCCATGAATGGGCGTCGGAAAGATATCAAGATGTGATACTGTTGAAGGAAACAAATATCTCAACATGACAGCAGTCCTTAATATAAAATCATAATTGCAAATAGTAGTCACCAGTCCCCTACAAAGAAAAATCGAATATTTTAATAATAATCGAACTTGGAGATAACCACTTGCGATACCCAGCAATAGACATTACCAGAGGTATTTTAGTCGTTGTTATGGCGCTCGATCACACTCGAGATTTCTGGACAGCCATTCAGTTTGACCCCCTCGACCTATCCCAAACCTCTGTGATGCTATTTCTTACCCGCTGGATCACACATATTTGCGCCCCTGGTTTTATTTTTTTAACCGGGCTAAGTGCCTATTTACATGGTAAAAAGTTAAACTCCAAGCAGGAACTCTCTCAGTTTTTGCTGGTAAGGGGCCTGGTACTAATCCTCCTGGAGCTTACATTAGTTAATTTTTCCTGGCAGTTTGATTACAACTATGCCTTTGTTCAGGTTATATGGGCGCTGGGACTATCAATGATACTACTAGCAGGCCTGATTTACCTCCCCAATAAGTTGACCCTTATAGCCTGCCTGGCCTTAGTTGGATTGCATGGCTATATAAACGATAATTACATACGCCAACTACTGGGAAGTTACGAGTGGATATGGATCCTGGCTCATGTTCGCAGCGGATTCAGGCTATTTGAGTTTGATACCGGAATTTTCGCCGCCTACAATATCATCCCTCTATTTGCCCTTATGTACCTAGGGTATGCATCTGGCACTCTATATGAACTGGAGGCAAAAAAAGGGTACACTTTCTCCTAATGGCAGCAGCAGTACTAGCGATTCTATTCTTTAGTTCAAGGTTTATTGGCTTTGGGGACCCCCATGTCTGGAATCCTGATGAAGGTATTCTCGGCTTTATCAATACTTCCAAATATCCAATGTCATTTAACTATATAGTAATGACTATGTGTATAGTATTATTAACAATGGCATTAGTAGAAAACAGAAAAAACAAGGTATTAAATATATTTCTTATGTTCGGCCAGGCATCACTCTTTTTCTATCTCTTACATGTACCGATTATCAATTTAGCCGCTCACCTTTGGACATATCTGGAATTTGGAGTTGCAACCAACTTCTTCAATGGCACTAAAGTATGGCCAGAAGGCTATGAGCCAAACCTGGCGCGAACCTACTTATTCTGGATTGTACTTATCGGCACATTGTATTATCCGTGTAAGAAGTACCTAAAAAAGAAAAAAGAGAGCAACTCGGTAATCTATTCATACGTATAGATTAGCTGAGGATCAGTAGCCAGAAGCTGGTACAAAACTGGATCGTTCTGCGATCCAGTTGAGATATTTTTGAGGTCTGAGAAAAAATGAAATATAGGTTGCAGGCGGCTATAAACTAATAATCCTTTTTCCACTGCAACTCTACACTGCCAGAACCACTATCTCCATCATCTGCGGTTTTGAACTCCAAGTTTAGGTTTTCACGCAATTCTATTTGCATTTCCGCCTGCCAGGGGCTCAGCGGATCGGTGCTGCGTTGCAACTCTACATAAATCCGATTGGTAATATATTTACCCAAACTAAGGGCATATTCTTCGCCCTCATCTCCTTCCTCCTGTTCAATATTAAGTGTATCGAGACGCAGCAATTCACGGGTTTTTGCTACCGGGTCGAGCACGGCACGACCGGTTTGTAGGCTACGCACCACGCTCACCAGACGTACGGCTTGTAGCGGTGAAATATCTGATAGAGACTTGCCAAATAGTAATTGCGCTAAAATTTCATCCTGAGAGGCTGAAGGATCTGAGCTGAAAGTAATATCCAGGTCAGTTGCAGAGCCTGAAATATTTGCTGTGATTTCACCATCGCGATAGCTATAAACACCCTCGACAAACACTGCCACTTCATTATTTTCGAAGCGAATCTCTCCCTCCTGAAGATTAAACTTCTTACCTAGCAGGTCAAAACTGCCGCGCACGATAGTCAGCTCACCTGAGGCTTCCGGTTTGGCCGCAGTTCCGTGAATATCCACTTGACCGCGCAACTGCGAGTTAAGTCCAAGTCCGCGCACATAGGACTGCTGATCCAGAATCACCTCGACTCCCAAACTGATCTTGCTAAGCAACAGCGGTGCACGCTCCACCTGTGGGCCATCCACCTGGACCTCCACTACTTGAATTTCCGGAACCGTGCTGCCAATCCACTGCTCAATCTGTACTGCCAATGGTCGCAGGGTAAAACGACCGGTGATTTGCGCATCCTCAGTCGAACCCGACAGGGTAGCTTCTCCAGAGATTGCACCGCGTACTCCCGGAGTATTCAGTAAGTGTGCCCTATTCAGATTTAAGCTTAAGCTCATCTGAGGCGGTGCCTGCTCGGGAAAAAACACGGCCCCTCCCAAACTAATCGTACCGCCATCAACAACTGTGGCACTGCCTCTTTCGACAAGCCACTCTCCCGGGATCAAGCGTGTATAAAAATCAATATTGGTAATACGGGTGTGGCTTGGGCGGTGCTCATAGCTTGCTCCACTCAGTTCTATCCCACCAACAAGGTGAGGCTCACCCAAAGTGCCGACACCATCCGCTGAGAAACTCAGCAAACCGCGCATTACATGTATCCTGGGGTCAATAAATTCAGCAACGACAGACAGATCTGCGGAACCACTGCTCACCAGCTGTAGAGGAATATCGCTCACAGACCCCGCTGAGCTATCAGAAAACAACCGTTCAAAAATGGGAGAAATCAATAACTTGGCACTGCTATCTATTGCACGGCGACCATCGTGCTCAGCCACGAGAGATACCTGCAATTCCCCACCTTCGGTATGCCATTCAAGCACTGTTGAGAGAGGCTGCACCTGCACACGCCCTTGCTCACGGCCGGGCGTATAACCACTGATTCGCAATTCCCCTTCAAGCTGTGGCTGACGTGGACTGCCAGTAATACTTGAGTACAAAACGACATCACCCTGCTCAGGTGTATTAAACGGTAACTCTCGTGAGAGATCTTCCAGTGAGGCCCTGCCCTGCAGCTGCAGATCCAGCCGCTGCTCGTTGAGACTACCGTGGGCCCACAACTGGTTGCGCCCCGCCCACAGAAATTCCAGCCCGTCCACAACCAGACTCTTATCCGCATAATCAAGCACTCCCTGCAACTGCCAGGGTTCATGGCGATAGCCACCCTGGGCCAGCACACTGGCGCGTACTTCAGGGTTGGTAAGTGCTCCCTTGATCTCGCCATCCAGGCTAAGCTCGCCTTCCAGGGTCTTGGGTAGCGGCAACCCTAACACCTCGAACAGGGGTAGCGGCAGGTTGCGCGCACTCACCCCCAGCTCAAGCCGACCCAGCTTTGGCTCAAGTGCTCCCTCAGCTTCAATCAGTGCAATTCCCTCGCGCCCCAGGCGCTGGGCTTCCTTTGCAAGTTCGGTGAGACGGCTCGCATTTTGCTCGGGCTGACTCGCCCCTTTTTGCATACTCGGGATAGTGGTCGGTGACTGGGGGCCGCGGAATTGCCCCATGTCGAAATGGTCTATGGATCCGTTGGCATATAACTCCACACGCAACCCTTGCAGATTAATCTTTTCGAGGTCGCCGCTGGCATCACCCTTCAGGTTGTATCGGTATTCGTGAACCAGGCCATCGGATTCCAGGCTAGTATTCAGGCGCGGATTGGACCAGGGACCTTCCACACCAACCTGCCCCTGCAGGCCCAAGCTAACACCCTTAGCTGAAGCGAGACCGAGATCTTCACTTGGGTTGAGATTGCGAATATCTACCTGCAGCTGCAAGTTCAGTGCTTCAGACTCAATATCTACAGTGCCACCGCCAAGGATATTTAACTTGTCCCCCACCAGGGAAAAATCCGTAATGGTTAGCCCCTTCAAGTTTCCATTGACTCGGGCTGTCAACTCATTCTGTAAATTTCGGTAAACCGATACAGCACTCAAATCTCCCTGCAAATCCGGGTTATCCCAAGGTCCCTGTGCGGTTAGCTGTAATTGGTGCAGAGTACCGGAAAAGTCATCAGGGATTTTCAGCTGCTCTGTTTGCGGGAGGGAAAATAGAAGGCGGCGAATCTCCTCAACTCCCAGCTCCTGCACGGCCGCACTCATATCCAGGGTTTTATTTTCAGTATCTATACTGCCCGCGGTACGCATCTGTGCCCCAGCAAATTCCAGCCGCAGGGACTCCAGGTGAATCATTCCCTGTATGGTATTTACCTCGCCTATCAGCTCCAGGGGCTGTTCCCGATAACTACTGTTCAGTTTTACCTGGCCAGAAATATCGGGCAGCGGTAATGTGCCGGAAACTGTTAAGCCAGCACTGAACCAACCGCTGTGCAAGACATTTTGCCAAGGGCGGGAAAGTGTAATAGGTAAGCGATTGAGATGAAGCTCTGCGCTGATATTGTCAGCGCTAATATTGCCAGACAAGGTGCTGCGTTTACCATCCACTTGTAGCCAGATGCCATCTGTATGCACCCGCCAGGGAAACAAATCAAAAAGCAAACTGCCTGTCAGCGCCAGTTTGTGCTGGGAAAAAGGTGTGGAAAGAGACTCAATATCAACCTGTATCTGTTTATCGCGACGGCGTAGGGAAATTTTTCCTCGCGCATCCAGCCCCTGCCCCTGAGGTAAATGCAACTGCCGCCCAACAAATCCCTGTGCTTTTTCACTGGCAGAGAAATCCAAAACAAATCGCCCGGGCTGACGCTCGCGCCCATCGGCAATAAACTGCAAATCACCACCACTTAATTCGCGAATTTCCAGCTGTAATTGGGTGGGCTGCCCCTCCCACCGGTAGAGGCTGTTGCCATACACAGAGATCGCAGGGATATCGGTTATCTTGCTGCTGATCAATTGCAATCGCTCAAGCCGTAGCTCCCCAAGGCGGAACCTAGGTACTAAGGTTTCCCAAGTGGTGGCTTCTCTATTACCAGCCTCTTCCTGTAAATCCTGAGCGGTTTTCTCTTCCGCTCGAGCCAGGGATTTCAGTAGTTCATCGAGTACATCAATATTAAATAGAAAGTCCTTGACTACAACTCGATCAATATTGACAGGATTACTGGAAAAACTTTGCAGCTCCAATTCCAGTTGATAACCCTCCGCCAGGGTATTGCTCTCAAAATCTACCCGAAGACGCTCAAAAAACCATGCGCCGAGGCGCTCACTGCCAATTCCCTCCGCCTCAATAGAGAGGCCGTCTATCACCTGCTCCGCCCCATAAAAAGCTGTACGAGTAAGACTGACCCGCCCCTGTTCAGTACCCAAGAAATAAATCAATGAAAGTACAATCAGTAAGCACAGGCCGGTTAGAAGCGATCCCCCAGCACCAAAGGATCGCCACAGTCCTCGCAGGAGAGCACCCAGCGCCCGGGCCAAACCTATTGCAAATGCGTTCAACCTGGCCATCAGAAAGCCTGCCCCAGGCTGATATAGACCTGGTAACGATCATCCACACCATCGCGGCGATCCAGGGGAAAGGCGAGATCGAAACGAATGGGGGCAAAAGAGGTGATATAGCGCACACCAAAACCTGTGCCCCAAAAAAGGTCTGAAAAGTTAGGGCTCGGATCTTCGTAGGCATTCCCGCCATCAAGGAATAAGACCCCACCCCAGGTATCCGTAAAACGAAAGCGCCCCTCAATAGAAATCTCACTGAGACCGCGTCCACCTATTGAGTCGGACAGGGTTTCCTCGCCGTCCTCATTAATTTCAACAATACGCGGCCCCAACTCCTGGTAGCCATATCCACGCACCGAACCGCCGCCCCCCGCATAAAAGCGCTCATCCGCAGGAAGTTCCAGGTTGGCCGCACCGGTAATAGCCCCCGCTTTAATACGCAAGGCCAGTGTCGGTTCGTAGCGCATAGACTCTGCCGTTTTATAAGCAGTCAGTTGCAGGATATTTTTTACAAAGGACGTACTGTTTTTGTTTAAGTCCAGATAGGGCTTAATTTCCAATGCGGTGGTAGCCCCACGACGAGCATCCAGTGGTTTATCTGTAGTATTCAGTTTAAAACCAAGGGGAAATGCCAGCAGATGGTAGTTCTCATCCGGGTCCCCATCCTCCACAGCACCATCCACTTTTTCATCCACACGGCTGAATTTGAGTTCAGCCCCCGCGCTAATAGTGCGGTGCTTGCTCAATTTTCGCGACACCAGCCCCTTGAGAGTCAATGCTTTGGAGCGATAAGAATCTACATCTTCACCGGTAAGGGCCACGCTCGCGGTAAAGCGCTGCTTGTCCCTAAAGAAGCGCGGTATGGTCAGTTTGCTCTCTATAGTCTGCTTGACTTTGTTTACCTTGCTTTCAACTTCCAACTTTTCACCGCGATGAAAAATATTGCGATGCTCCCAACTGGCGGACACACCGGGGCCCTCATCAGAGGTGTATCCCACCCCCAATGTAACTGTACGGTGGTTTCGTTCTTGCACAATAAATATGACATCCACCAAGCCGTTATAGGGTTCCGATACCTGATGAGTCACATTGGAAATTAAATTCGTGCGCAATAATCGCAACTGGGCTGCATCCAATTTGCTGCGGCTGAAACAGTCTCCAGGACTAATATTCAACTTGCTGCGCAAGTAGTCTACTTCAATTGATGTAGCGCCGAGAATTTGTACATCGCCCACCATTACCTCCGGGCTCGGCGCTACACGGTACACCAGGCGAGCAGCGGCCTCCTGGTGGATCACTGTAGCTTGGTAGGTAACATCGACATTGAGCAGACAGGCATTATTGTTGAGGTACGTGGTTATCTTCTGCACGCCTTCGAGTACCTCATCGGCCTGAAGCGGGTCGCCAACTGAGATAGGCAAGCCGGGAAAGCCCGCACGCAGTTCTACAGGCATTTCAATATCCAGACTTTTGATCAGGTACTGTGGGCCTGGTACAACCTGGTAAACAATTTCATTGCTCAGTACAGACTCTCGTACAGTAGCGTCATAGTACCCCTCCGAACGCAGCAATTTTGCGAGGTTGCCGCGTTCGTAGTGGACTACATCCTGTGGGTCTTCATAGCTCTCAAGGGCGCTGCTGTTCTTGCGAAGTTCATTGAGCTCTTTACTCAATTTTTCTTGCAGCTGGGAATCACCTTGTACATACAATGAAAAGCTAGGTAATTTGGAGAAAAAAGGGATAGCTATTGCCTGCTGCAGAGGCAGCAATGCAAAACCGATAAGCAGGGAGATAAAGAGAGTTCGCAAAATATTAATCCGTTGACCGCAGCGGCTACTCCGCGCACTTCCAGGTATCCATTCCCTTCACATACGATTTTGCCCCAGAACTGGTAATGTCCAGGTGAAGTTTGCCGGCGAAAAGCAAAGCAATTGATAGCTTCACATTGCATCAATCGCCGGCCAGGAATAAACAAGTAGCTTATGGCTGGGAGCTGAGATTGCCAAGTAACGGATTACAATCCTGAATTATCACTCGCCCTTCGAGAATATTTCCCTTGGAGTATTCAGTGAAAATACATTGATTGGTTTTGGGGTCGTAGTTCTCAATCCAGAGATTGTCCTCTTTCCAGGTGGCGCCAATATGTCGGTAACCATCGGGCACGGAAATACGCATCACCCCACCGAAGCGTTTTACAAAGACCTGTTCGTAGTGGAAGTAATACGCCAACCAACCCGCAAAGAAGAAAACTGCGGCCGCAATAGCGCCAATTTTCAAGCTGCCCATACGGCTGCCAACAAAAAGGGAGAGAATGACCAGGGCGATAACCGCCGCCCAATATAGATAAGTAACCATACCTGTTCTTCTGCCTTGAATTTATTGGTATTACTATATGGCAAGGGTAGCGCAGAACGCGGGTAAACAAAATGACGCCCGCCTACGTACCCTTCCCCCTTAATTAATAGCTTCAGTCCTCAGCCAGAGCCGGCAGGTTTTCGAACTGTGCCAGAGCCTCAGGGTTAGCAAGGGCTTCCTTATTCTTGACCAACTTGCCGTGCACCACATTACGCACTGCCAACTCGACAATTTTTCCGCTAATAGTACGCGGAATATCCGCCACCTGAATTACCTTGGCCGGTACATGACGCGGGGTAGTGTTAGCGCGAATAGTGGAGCGGATTTTCTGCACCAAATCCTCATCCAGTTCCACTCCCTCACGAAGCACAACAAAGAGCACCACGCGTACATCATCCCGCCACTGCTGGCCGATACAGATACTATCGAGCACTTCCTCCACCTTCTCCACCTGGCGGTAAATCTCGGCGGTGCCGATGCGTACGCCACCGGGATTCAGTACCGCATCGGAGCGACCATAAATAATCACCCCCCATGGGAGGTAATTTCCGCATAGTCACCGTGCGCCCAAACGCCCGGCCAGTTTTCAAAATATGCACTGTTATATTTTGTCCCATCGGGGTCATTCCAGAAGCCGATCGGCATACAGGGGAAGGATTTGGCGCACACCAGCTCCCCTTTCGCTGCAGTTACTGGTTTACCATCGTCATTCCAGACCTCCACAGCCATACCCAAGCCGCGGCACTGAAGTTCTCCCGCATAAACCGGCAAAGTCGGGTTACCCAGGGCGAAGCATGAAATAATATCGGTGCCGCCGGAAATAGAAGACAGGCACAAGTCTTTCTTTATGTCTCGGTAAACATAGCGGAAGCCTTCATGGGCCAGTGGCGAGCCGGTAGACAGCACCGCGCGCAGCTTCTCCAGTTTGTGGCTTTCCCGAGGCTTACAGCCGCTCTTCTCCAGGGCGGCAATATACTTGGCGCTGGTGCCGAATACGCTAATGCCTTCCTCATCTGCCATATCCCATAGGCCCCTGGCCTCTGGATAGAAGGGAGAGCCATCAAACAGCACCAGAGTTGCACCGCAAGCCAGGCCACTTACCAGCCAGTTCCACATCATCCAGCCGCAGGTGGTGAAGTAGAACAGGGAATCCTCACGACGCAAGTCGCAATGTAGGCGATGCTCCTTCAGATGTTGGAGTAAGGTACCACCCACCCCGTGCACTATGCACTTCGGCACTCCAGTAGTACCCGAAGAGTACATGATATACAGGGGGTGATCGAATGCGGTCTGGGCAAAGGTAAGCTCGCGCTTGGGCGCTGCAGCTTCAAACTCCGACAGTAACACCACTTTATCCAGCGGTTCTGCCGCTAGTACTTGAGCCGTTTCCTCTTGAGAGCGGGCGACAGGTACCACCACCAGCTTCTCAATAGAATCGATACGGGCCACTATCTCACGCAGGCGCGGCAGCGAGTCGATCACTTTGCCGTTATAGAGATAGCCCTCACAGGCAAATAGCACTTTCGGCTCCACTTGGCCGAAACGGTCAAACACGCCATTAATGCCAAAGTCCGGCGAACAGGAAGTCCAGATAGCACCGAGGCTAGTAGTTGCCAGCATGGCCACTACGGTATCGATCACATTTGGCATAAAGCCAGCCACACGATCCCCTTTGGACACGCCCTGATTGGCCAGGGCTGAAGCCAAGCGCTCTACCCGGTCATACAGCTGCGCGTAGCTGAGCTGGCGGCGGCTACCATTCTCCAGGCGTTCTACTAAAGCCGGCTTATCGTCGCGGTAGCGCAGCAGGTTCTCAGCAAAATTAAGTTGTGCACCGGGGAACCACTCAGCACCCGGCATACTGTCGCGGCCCAAGATCTCTTCTCCGCGCACACCAGCTTCTACTTCGCAGAAATCCCACAAATCGCTCCAGAAGTCCTCGCGCTCTTCAACAGACCACTGGTATAGCGCGTTGTAGTCTTCCAGCTGTAGCTGGTGTTTCTCATTAACCAGCCGGCGAAACTCATCCATTTGGGTTGAGGCTATGGCCTTTGGGCTCGGTTGCCAAAGGGGTTGTGCATTGTCCTTCATCTCAACAGACCTTGTAGGTTCATTATTCTCGGTGATTGTTTGACCTTCGCCAGGGCGAAAGCGGCAATCATGCCTTGCCCGACGACTTTAAACTATTTTAATCTTTCGATGGTTTCTTTAATAAAATTTAACATTCCCTGAAGTATCTGGAGCCCCAGTGAGCGCTACTATTAAACAACTTCGTGCCTTCGTTGTCGTAGCGCGCAGCCGCAGCTTGGCGCAGGCCAGTGCCCAGTTACACTCTTCCCAGCCGGCGCTCTCTATAGCCATCCGTAATCTGGAAGAAGCCACCGGAGGCCCCCTATTCAGTCGCGATGGTCGCCAACTGGTCTTGACCCCAGAAGGACGCGAGTTCCTGGTTCGTGCGGAACAACTGCTTAATAGCTGGGACCAATCACTGGATGCTATACAGCAGCGCTTCCGCCTGGAACGCGGCCAGCTACGGCTGGCGGTTATCCCCGCTTTTGCCTTAAACCGGGTACCCTCTCTATTGGCTGACTTCCACCAGAAGTTTCCCCAAATCAATATTGTGCTGGAAGATGTGGTTATGGAACGGGTTGTAGAGGCGGTGCAGGAGGGACGCGCGGAATTGGGTATCAGTTTTCGCCCGGATGAACTGGGCGGAATGGAGTTTGTGCCCTTTGAACGCGATCGTTTTATCGCAGTAGTGCCCAAAGAGCACATATTGGCGGAAAAAAGACAATACGCTGGCGCGACTTGGCCACTCACCCTTTTATATCGATGAACCGTGGATCAGCGGTAAGGCGCTGGACGGATACTGCCTTTAACCAGTGTGGGAAAGCCGCTCAATATGTTTGTGAAGCCAACCAACTAAGCACTATCGGGCAGCTGGTCAGGACAGGCTTGGGAGTCAGTGCCGTACCAAGTCTTTGTGAGGCACAAATGCGAGAGCATGGTTTAACCTGTCTGCCTCTCTCCGCTCCGGCGGTGACACAGGAAGTTGGCACGCTGCTCAAAAGCCGCGGCAACCTCTCTGCACCCGCCGGTGCTTTCCTGGAGTTACTCACCGAGCAGTAAGCACCGCAGGAACAGTAACTTGCCCAGAGGGCCAGCCACTACTTGCTGCTGGTGGCGCGCAGCATCCAGGCAGTTTTTTCATGGACACTCATACGATCGGATACCAGGGCAATAGTCGATTCATCCTCTCCCTTTTGCGCAGCTTTTAATACATCGCGGCAAGTTTTAATCACTTGCTCATGGCCCTTGGTGAGAATTTTCACCATATCCTCGGCTGCGGGAATTTCCACAACTTCTTTAATAGAGCTCAACTGCCCAAAAGCCTGGTAGGTGCCTGGCGCAGAAACCCCCAAGGTGCGAATCCGCTCGGCAATATCATCTACCGCGGTGGCCAGCTCGTTATACTGCTCTTCAAACATCAGGTGCAGTTCACGAAAAAATGGCCCGGTAACATTCCAATGGAAGTTGTGCGTTTGCAGGTACAGAGTGTAACTATCCGCCAGCAAGTGCTTGAGACCACCAGCGATCTTTTCCCTATCTTTTTCGCTAATACCAATATCGATTTTTTTCATTAAACAAATCCTTCTTCCAATACTTTTGTCACCGAAGTGGTTGTGATGCCATTCTGATAGCTTTAAAGATTTCTCACAAGCTATCGGGTTGATAGCTTATCTATATAGCCGAGCCAAGTTTATAAGACACTAAAAAGGCAAACATATTTATCCAGGCAACTAACTCGAAATATACCTTGAGTCTGGCGGAACCCTGCTCTAGAGCAACTGTAGGTCTAAAGTAAAAAGATAATTATTACGCCAAAAAAGGAGCAAAAATAAAGCATATTGGCTATGCATACGCTCATATTGCCAGCCCTGTATAAATCTACTGAAAGAAAAATTTAAGAGGAAACAAAGTTGCTAGGTATTACAAACCGGGCAATTACTATGGCTCGGCAGCTGCAAAGTTTGCAGAGCTAAGCTTTCCGTCTCGATTAAGTGCAATTTATTCAAGCTCGATACCGGCAACCCTACCAAGTACTTTATGGCCTCCAGAGCCTGCATACTGCCAACTACACCCAGCGCAGGACCGATCACACCTGCTGTAGAGCAGTTCTGGACTTCAGCCTGCTCCTGGGGCGGAAACAGGCAGGCATAACAGGGACCTTTTCCTTCAGAAAAATCAAAACTAATCAGCTGGCCGGAAAACCCCTGCACCGATGCCATTACCACCAGACATCCTGCCTGATAACAAACCCGGTTGATCGTATGGCGGATTTCCAGGTTATCGGTGCAGTCCAACACCAGATCCACCTGTTTTACCTGCTCACGCAGCCAGGATTCATTCGCCATTTGGCTGTGGGGGTGAATGCGAATAGTTGGATTGGCCGCAGCCAATTGTTGTGCAGCCACCATGGCTTTGGATTTTCCCTGGTGATTGGTTTTGTACAAAACCTGGCGCTGTAAATTGGAGAGATCGATATGATCACCATCCACCAAGTGCAGCTCTCCAATACCGGCTGCGGCCAGATACATCGCTGCCGGGCTGCCGAGCCCACCTAAGCCAACAATCAGAATTCGCGCAGAAGACAGCTTTTTCTGTCCCTCTTCACCCACCTGGGGCAACATTATCTGGCGACTGTAACGCTGTAATTCCTTACTACTTAACATGGCTCTACTTCCGCATGCTTACCTTTCAACAGGACATTAAAATCGGCAACCGCCTGCTTGTAGTCTTCCGCTTTAGTAACAGCGCTGACCACGGCGATACTGCCAACGCCGCTAGCGATAACCTCACTGGCCCGCTGCATATTAATACCACCAATTGCCACGAGTGGATAATCGGGCAATAGTGCTGCCATTCGCGCAAGTTTCTGCACGCCCTGCAACTGATCCGACATATCCTTGGTGTTGGTCGCATAAATTGCACCAATCGCCAGGTAGCTGGGGCGATAACGGTAGGCCAATAGTAATTCATAGAAGCCGTGGGTACTGATACCCAGCTTCAATCCTGCCGCTTGAATTGCCCTCAGATCAGCAGACTGCAAATCCTCCTGGCCCAAATGCACACCGTAGGCGCCGCACTCAATCGCCAACTGCCAGTAATCATTGATGAACAGGCGCAGGTTATACGTCCTGCCAATAGCCACTGCACGCTCAATCTGTGCGCGCAGGTCCCCACCCGGATTCTTTATTCGCAGCTGTAAAGTACGCACCCCCAGCTCGGCCAAGCGCTGCAACCACTCCACTGTATCCACAACCGGATATAAACCCAATGCTTGAGAGTCTGTTTGGGCAAACCCTTGAACAAGAGGCTGGGCCGCACCAAAACCATAATCCAGCGCACGCTCTTCTCCCGGCACTAAAATCTCCGGGAAGTCGATTAAATCCAGGGGCCAGCCACAGTGGCCTACAGGGCCGGCACCAGCGCCGATGTGTGTATTATTTCCCCGGCACAAGCCCCGCTGAACATAGGCTTTACCCACGACGCAGGCATCTCGCAACGGATAGCCCAAGGCGCGGCAGGCGGCAATAGCGGAGGACAGAGTGCAGCCTGTGCCATGTGTGCCTGTACTGGACACTTCCCGGCCAATAAACCAATCGGCCTTTTCACCATCCCACAGTAAGTCGGCAACTTCTCCCGCACGCAATTGCGTATGGCCGCCGGTAACTAAAATTGCGGTACCGCCGTGGGCGTGCAACTGACGCGCAGCTTGCACAATAGATTCCGCACCCGCGACACTGGCCCCGGTAAGCCATCCCAATTCATGTAAATTGGGAGTGACCAGATCACACTGTGGCATCAACTGAGCCAACACCGTTGCGGTAATATCCCCTTCGGTGAGCCCGGCTCCGTTGGTAGCAACAGCAACCGGGTCGTAAATAACCGGAACCGGCTGCACCGCTTTCAGCTGGCGCAGGAAATCTGCCACCGCAACAACTTGTTCAGCATTCGCTAGCAGACCGATTTTAATTGCGGCAGGAAATAGATCCCGCTGTAAGGCCCGCAATTGTGAAGCCAAGACCTCTAGGGAAACTGCATTAATTGCAGTGACTTCCACCGTATTCTGTGCGGTATTGGCCGTGATAGCACTGCAACCATGGCAGCCGAGGTCGGCAAAAGTCAGCAGGTCCGCCTGAATGCCGGCGCCACCGCCGGAGTCACTGCCGGCAATGGTCCAGACAATTGGCTTTTTCGATTGAAGTTGATCGCGCATAAAAATACTAATCCTGCAATATGCTCTCTGCCTGCTGCCAGAACGGCATATCCAGGGTGGGGGTGCTGGGGCTGGCGGTTTGACGCCTGAGCATCAAGCCGGCATTAAAGGCGGCGCGCCCGGATTCCACAGCCAGTTTAAAAGCATTAGCCATCAGTACCGGATCCTGGGCTTTTGCAATCGCGGTATTCAATAACACCGCATCAAAGCCCATCTCCAGTGCTTCTGCCGCCTGTGATGGCGCACCGATTCCGGCGTCAATAATGAGCGGTACATCACTCAGGCGCTCGCGCAGTGTTTGCAGGTTATATTTATTGAGCAGGCCCTGCCCGGTACCGATGGGAGCCCCCAGGGCATTAATACCTCGCAACCCACATCCAAAAGTTTTCGACACAACACCAGGTCATCTGTGCAATAAGGCAAAACCTTGAAGCCTAATTGAATTAACTCCCGCGCAGCTTCTACTAGGCCAAAGGGGTCTGGCTGCAAATTGTAATCATCACCAATCACTTCCAGCTTGAGCCAATCGGTTTGGAAAATTTCCTGGGACATTTTTGCCAGCTCCACCGCTTCTCGCGGCGATTTACAACCGGCGGTATTGGGCAACAGCTGACAGCCGGACTCGCGAATATAATCCCAAAATCTATTGTCCTGCTGCTGTGCCGGATTTTGCCGGCGCAGGGACAAAGTAATAATTTCCGAAGCTGAGGCTTGCACGGATTCGCGCATAATCGCAGGGGATGGATACAGGGCGGTGCCCACCAAAAGCCGGCTGTTAAATGCCTTTCCGTACAGTGTTAGTAGATCGCTCACCTTTACCCCCACTACCGGAGCAACAATATCCAGGCTATCGCCGTTATTTATCTGTGTATTGCTATATTCCATACGGGGAATAAATCCACCGTTGATCGCAACGGCAAATGTTTCTCCGCGATAGCCGAGCTGCTGTAAAAGCACAGAGAGTTTTAGCGGGGATTCAAGGCTCTGTGTTTCCCCATTAATTAATACCTGCATCAAACCACCTGTAACAGTTGTTGTGCCACTTGACTCGCCACTTGCTCCACTACTGCCGGCGCTAAAAGATAACCGTGACGGTAAAGGCCATTCACCCGAATCAGGCCATCCTCGCTGTGGATATAAGGCATATTATCCATAGTGGCGGGGCGACAATTTACGCGGGTCTCAACAATACGAGCCTCGGCAAAAGCCGGGTTGAGGGAGTAAAGCGCGGAAGACAATTCCATACTGGAGCGGACGGAAATGGGCGACTGGTCTTCGCTCTCAATTTCTGTGGCGCCGATTACAGTGCGTCCATCGCTGCGTGGTACAGCGTAGAGCTTATAGCGTGGGTGGAGCAGGCGCACTGGACGCTGCAAAACCACTTCCCGGGATTCCACCACCATCACCTCACCACGGACACCGCGTAAGCCTTCAATCTGCCCCTTGGCACCGAGACCACGGCAGTCGATCACGCAATCAAATTGTTCGCACTCCGAGTTCACAGAGATATACCCAGCTTCGCAATTTACCTTGCTATGCTCTCGCAGAGTGACAGCTCCTCGGTGCAATGCGCTGAGTAACGCAGGCAACAAGCGGTGATTATTGATATCCGCCTCACCTCGTAAGTAAAGCCCCTGTTCAAAGCCGTGTAAGGAGGGCTCTAATTTCGCTAAAGTATTGCTATCGAGTGCCTCCACCTGCTCCCTGGCAGATTCACCCAACTTGCCCTGCAACTCCCGCAGGAATTGCAACAGCTCACTTCTATCCTTGCCGTGAGCAACCAGTACTGAGCCCGCCCTGCGGTATTCCACGTCCTGCCCGCTCTGCTCCTTCAGCTGCCGGGCCCACTCAGGCCAAAGCTCAAGGCTTTTCAGCCCCAGGTTGTAAACCTGTTTATCGCTGTGCACCAATTCCGATAGTGGTGAGATCATTCCCGCTGCCGCCCAGCAGGCTCCCCCGACTGGTGCCGACAAATCACCCGCTTCAAACAGGGTGATATCCAGTTCCCGTTGGCAGAGCCGCCAGGCGAGCAAGCGACCTAACAGGCCGCCACCGGCAATAGCTACTTTGGCTTTGGTTTCGCTTGTCACAGACCACCTATCTTCGCAAATCCAAATCGACACCCGGCGATAAACTCTATGCACTCGCCGTACTTTTGCTATCCGATTCTTGGGGGAGAGGATTCTCCCCCAAAATACTCATCAGCCCTTGTGATAAATCTCGCTGCCCATGTCCTTAAATTTAATCGACATTTCCTCCATGCCCTGTGCCGCTTCCTGCTTGGCCGCATAATCGCGCACATCCTGGTGATTTTCATGGAGCAGAATTTTGGGCCGCACATGGAGCAGAAGTGAGCTACCTTGCCGGATTCCTTTGGCAAGGTTTCATCGTGATAGGTGCGTGCCCGCTCCGGGTCCAAGCCGAGATTGAACTGGTCTTCCCAACGGAATTCAAAGCGGGCTTTTGACAGGGCGTCATCGCGCTTCTGTGCCCGCGGATGCCCTTTGGCCAAGTCTGCGGCATGAGCCGCAATCTTATAGGCCATAAGGCCCTCTTTAACATCCTCTTTATTGGGTAGGCCCAGGTGCTCTTTCGGGGTCACATAGCAGAGCATGGCGCAGCCGTAGGTGCCGATAAGTGCAGCGCCGATGCCGGAAGTAATGTGGTCGTAGCCGGGAGCAATATCCGTGGTCAACGGACCTAGAGTGTAGAAAGGTGCGCCGTGGCAGTGCTTTAGCTGCTCATCCATATTTTCTTTGATCTTATGGATAGCCACATGGCCGGGGCCTTCGATCATGGTCTGAACATCGTGCTTCCAGGCAATTTCAGTCAGCTCGCCAAGCGTGTGCAGCTCGCCAAACTGGGCTTCATCGTTAGCATCCGCAATTGAGCCCGGGCGCAGGCCATCACCGAGACTAAAGCTCACATCGTAAGCCTTCATAATCTCGCAGATTTCCTCGAAGTGGGTGTAGAGGAAATTCTCTTTGTGATGGGCGAGGCACCACTTGGCCATGATGGAACCACCGCGAGAAACAATCCCGGTCATACGTTTGGCAGTGAGCGGCACATAGCGCAAAAGCACGCCAGCATGAATAGTGAAGTAATCCACCCCCTGCTCTGCCTGCTCAATCAAGGTATCGCGGAACACATCCCAGTTAAGATCTTCAGCAATTCCGTTTACTTTCTCCAGCGCCTGGTAAATCGGCACGGTACCGATGGGCACTGGCGAGTTGCGCAGAATCCACTCGCGGGTTTCGTGGATATTGGCACCGGTGGACAGATCCATCACCGTGTCCGCGCCCCACTTGGTAGACCAAACCAGTTTCTCCACTTCCTCTTCAATGGAAGAAGTCACAGCAGAATTACCAATATTTGCATTCACCTTGCACAGGAAGTTGCGCCCGATAATCATCGGCTCCACTTCCGGGTGATTAATATTCGCCGGGATAATTGCCCGCCCCTCTGCAACTTCCCGGCGCACAAATTCCGGCGTGATTTGCTCGGGGATGTAAATACCATCACGTGCCTTCTGGTATTCACTTTCACTCATTTCCGCTGCCAACTTGGCTCGCCCCATATTTTCGCGCACTGCGATAAATTCCATCTCTGGGGTAATAATGCCGCGGCGGGCATAGTGCATCTGAGATACATTCTGTCCCGGTTTGGCCCGGCGAGGGCTGGGAAGGTTTTCAAAGCGGATATGATCCAGCCCCTGGTTCGCCATACGCTTCTGGCTGTAGGCCGCTTGGCGAGAGTCCAGCAGTTCAGTATCTCTGCGGGCCTCTATCCAGCCCTGGCGCAATTTGGGCAACCCTTCCCGTACGTCCACTTTAAAATTGGGCTCGGAATAGGGGCCCGAAGTGTCGTAAATGGTTAGGGGCTCATTGGGTTCAAACACCGGATTCTCTGCATCCCCCCTACCAAACTATCTCCCAAACAGATCTGGCGGGCACCAACCTGAATGTCGGGAGTTTCACCGGGCAAATACACCTTGCTCGAGTTGGGGAAAGATTGAACCGTGAGATTTTCAAGAAATTCTTTAGCGGAATCGCGACTGGCAGCGCGGGAGGACTTTCCGGCTTTACCGGATTGTTCAATGATCTCAGACATGCGTAACCTTAAAACTTGGAAATTTAAAGGTCGCAGCATCCAGGGCACATACAAAGAGAAAAGACGCCAAACTGTAACAAAACAGGCGACTTCAGATCTTGTTCCCTACGCGGGGGTTACCCCGATCAGGTTCAACGGATCTCGCAACAGCGATCTCAGCCCACAGGCACTCCGACAAGTAGAGCGCAGTATAGTGGAAGCTAACAGATATGAACAGAAGGTCACCCGGGCGGATAAATATCATCGCATAGATCTTTAATAGAAGTGGCCTTGCAGAAAGAAATGTTACAGACGACAAAACCCCAACCCACTTCAACTTATTAAACTCTGACTAATTAGTCGGAAGCATTCACTTCTCTCCCTTTTCCACTCCGACCTACACTCCACTGGTTCACCGATGCAGTACCAAAAAAATAATTATCTACGACGAAAGTCGGTGTGGGAGAAAACACAATGTGGAATAAATATGGAGTAGTAATAACCCTGGCTTTGTGCGTTTTGTCGATACAGCCAGCAATGGCAGCCCCTCCAAGTCGGTCGCCGCGGGTGACAGTATTACCATGGCATTCGGAGCGGACTGTACCCGCAATAAGTATTTCTGGGATCTTTTCTGTCTCCTTGGTGGAGACCAACCAGAGCACTCCTGGTTTGATGGTGATGACAATTCAGTTGAAAGTATTCATGACAAGTATAAAGTTAATTCACCAAATATGGCCGCTAATAAAAATGCGGCGGAATCTGGAGCGGAAATGCTCAGTGGTGGAGACAATTTCTCTACTCAAGCCGACCGGATTCTTTCGCAGAATAATGTAGCTGACCACGTAGAAGTAGTTTTAGGCGGTAATGATATCTGTAACCGCGAGTGTGTAGATCCGGCGAATTGTGATGATCCACTTTACACTGATAGTGAATGGCGCTCTGCAATTCGCGCGGGGTTAGACAAACTGGTCGAAGGCCTGCCCAATGGCTCTACTATTCTTCTCGGTTCGGTACCCCGTGTACAAGACCTGCGCGCAGCAGGGTTGGAAAAGCAAGCCGGAAACTCTCGGGTAGACTGTGAAAGTGTCTGGTCTACCTTTGGTATCTGCCGAATTGCTACCAATGGCGGTACTATGAATGGAGAGGATTTTACCACTCGCTACAACGGTATTAGCGCAGCCCAACGTCGATATAACGAAATACTTGCCGAGGAGGCAGAAAGCTATAATGGCACCAATGGCGTTGAAGTAATAGCCGAGTACACTGGTGAAGGTGAGGTAAATGCCGGTACTTTCCAATTTGGTAAGGACGATATTGATGGCGGTGACTGCTTCCATCCCAGTGTCCAAGGCCAGAATATAGTGGCTGATCTTTTGTGGCAAGGCAATACAGATAAGTAATTAAGTTCAAATTTTACTGCTCGGTGGATATAGAGCCTGTTGCTTTTTTAGATTGTTGTTACAACAGGCTCATTTCTTATTTCTGTTATTCTTTCTCGCTATCCGGCTCTTCTTCAAAGTATCCTAACTCTTCAACAACGTACTGTAATCGATGTGGCAATCCCTTACGCATGAATGCCACATCAATTATCTTTCCGCTGGTCAGCGCATCCCATAGGGCATTTTGACCACTATGAACCCAGCTATCATTAACCCTCAGCAATACATCATTTTCCTGAAAGCCTAATGCAGTAAAGAATTCATTATCAGCAACGCCTTCCAGTCGCATCAGGTGATACCCTTCGACTTCCAGTTCTGCCTCTGTAAACTTAGACTCCAGGATTTCACGCTCCTCCAATTGTCTACTCAACCATTCCTGCCCCAGGGTAAGCACTCCAGATGGAGAGATTAGCTGACGGGTTCCAGGTCCCATCGGTTGTTCAATACGACGCTTAAGTTTCTCACTATGTATATATGACTGGGTCAATAAAATATCAGTGCCCTCTTCACCTTCAAGGGGAAGTTTCGCCAATCCCTCATTGCTCTCAATGACGGCAAACTTGGAATAGAGCCGCAGCAGCGAGACTCCCTCTAAAAGCGCTTGTCCCAAAGTGAAATATTGAGCCGTTGCCCCATTCACTTCAATTAATGCTTTTGATCTATTTTTGACACTCGACTCGCTAATCCCAAGCAGTCGAAGCGGCAATTTAGTTAAGGGTAAATTTCGCTCATTGATATTATTGCTATCTTTCTGGACAGCTTCATCTTTTGGGTTTATTCCCAAAGAATACAATTCCTTTTCAATCCAGAAAGAATACTGTTCAAAAGTGCGAGGTCCCTTTAGGTATAAGCCGTTGATAAAAACTACGGGTACATTTTTTAGTCCAAGAGCAATGGCTAGTTTTTGGTCTTCAAGCACCTGAGATCTATATAGCCCGTCAGCTCTACAACGATCAAACTGTGAACTATCCATTTGAAGCTGTTTAGCCAAGCGTACGTATTCGTTTTTATTAACGCTTGGAGCCAGAGTATATAATGCATCATGGTACTCCCAAAACTTGCTTTGCTCTGCTGCACAACGTGTTACAGCTGCAGCCATTACACCCTCTCTATGAAACTTCAAAGGAAAATCGAAATTAACCTGCCTTATCCATTCCTGATACTCAACCATTAAGCGCCTAAACACAGGCTGAGTGGATTTACAATGTGGCGACTGAAAAGAGCAAAATACTGCGATGGTGACAGGCGCCCGGGGATTTCCTCGAATATTTCGTGCACTATAAGTCAGCTCGATACGAGGCGGCTGTGGAAAAGGTAATAATATCTCGATATCAGCTCTACCCTCCCCCGTACTACCTATTAATTCATGAAGCTTATTTAATCGTAACTCGTATTGCATTTCAGCTATATCATATAGAGCAAATTGAAGCTCGCTATCCAGTGCCTCAATGCTAATTTCATGCTTACCTACCCGAGCTGCAATCTCTCGATGCTTCGTTTTTTCATAACCTAAAGGAAAATCAGAAAACTTTGAATAACCACTAAAAATAGTGAAAGTGGTCAAAGCTCCCAAGACTACATAAAGAAACTTAAGCTTCCACATGGTTTATATCCTCATGGTGTTTTATCTATGTTACCAGGGAAGATATTTTCTAGCCTTACTTGGTAGAATTTCTAAGAAATAATTTATAGAAGTGGGAACTAAGCTTACCTTTTGGCACCGCATTCAGCAGAAATTTAACATCCCATATTTACGATGCAATGGTCTTTAATAGTCAATACTGTTAGAATTAAAGTGAAGGAACGCTATAATCGATACTTTGCATATCGACTTTATATATAAATATAAAGTAATGAATGACATCTAGTGAAAATTGAAAATATAAGAGATAAATCTTATAAATTCAAAACAACAGCCCCTAAAAGCCATTTAGTGAAAGTAAAATCGTCCTGACAGAATAATGCTCTTTTAATATAACTTTTAAAAGAGCACCTGATTCACTATCTGATTTAAATCGAATTAGTTTTTATTGTTTGTAGCAGTATCTTTTTCCTTATAGGTGGTTCCCACCATCGAAATACAGTTTGGGCAGCCAGAATACCCCTTACCATAGGATGTTCCCCCTCCTGTTCCGAGTTGCTGGTGCTCTATAACAATCACATGCCCCCCTAACTGTGCCGCTTGATTCTTCAAATCAGTTCGGCATTGCTTTATATTAGTGATTGCTGATCGTGCATTAAATCCAAAGTTACAAGCAACCTCACCAACTTCATAATATTTATCAAGATCAGAAATAGATATCTGTTGCACAATTTGTATATCTCTTCCTGCATCTGTTAATTCCACAGTTGCACAAGAAGATAGCAGCATAATTAAAGCAGTTATTAAAAATCTCACCCTACCTGGCATAAAGCCCCCTTGACCCTATTTATTATTTTCAAAAGGATTATTACTTCATAGCGACTGAAATAGTCAGTTACAGCCCACATGTTACTTATTGTATTCCAGTTAAGTATTATCTTTTAGTGAAGCTAATCAAGTAATTTGAAGCCTAAAAATAGATAAACACAACCCAAATCCGGACTTTACGGCCTTTCGCAGAGCACGGAATCATAATTTAGGGCTTTATTTGTTTTTTTACACATAAAAAAAGGGCCACCCAATGGGTGGCCCTTTCGGATTAGAAGCCTGACGATGACCTACTCTCACATGGGGAAGCCCCACACTACCATCGGCGATGTTGCGTTTCACTTCTGAGTTCGGCAAGGGATCAGGTGGTTCCACAACTCTATTGTCGTCAGGCAAACTGGCTTGGGTTGGCGCTGGTCTTATAAGCAATTTGCTTGGCCTGCCGCGTTATCGCTGTTTGCCTCGGTCTGTCGACCGGCGATAACCCCAAATAAGTCGGTAAAACAATCTGTAGTAATACACCGCAAGCGATTGTATGTCTCTAACTCACAATCCGCTAGCTTAGCTAGTCGTTAGTAACCATCTCTGTTGTATGGTCAAGCCGCACGGGCAATTAGTACTGGTTAGCTCAACGCCTCACAACGCTTCCACACCCAGCCTATCAACGTGGTAGTCTTCCACGGCCCTTTAGGGGAATCAAGTTCCCAGGGAGATCTTATCTTGAAGGAGGCTTCCCGCTTAGATGCTTTCAGCGGTTATCCCGTCCGAACATAGCTACCCGGCAATGCCACTGGCGTGACAACCGGAACACCAGAGGTTCGTTCACTCCGGTCCTCTCGTACTAGGAGCAACTCTTCTCAAATCTCCAACGCCCACGGCAGATAGGGACCGAACTGTCTCACGACGTTCTAAACCCAGCTCGCGTACCACTTTAAATGGCGAACAGCCATACCCTTGGGACCGGCTTCAGCCCCAGGATGTGATGAGCCGACATCGAGGTGCCAAACACCGCCGTCGATGTGAACTCTTGGGCGGTATCAGCCTGTTATCCCCGGAGTACCTTTTATCCGTTGAGCGACGACCCTTCCATACAGAATCGCCGGATCACTATGACCTACTTTCGTACCTGCTCGACATGTCTGTCTCGCAGTCAAGCGCACTTATACCATTATGCTCATTGCATGATTTCCGACCATGCTGAGTGCACCTTCGTACTCCTCCGTTACTCTTTGGGAGGAGACCGCCCCAGTCAAACTACCCACCATACACTGTCCTCGATCCGGATAACGGACCAGAGTTAGAACCTCAAACATACCAGGGTGGTATTTCAAGGACGGCTCCACAACAACTAGCGTCGCTGCTTCAAAGCCTCCCACCTATCCTACACAAATAGGCTCAAAGTTCAGTGCAAAGCTGTAGTAAAGGTTCACGGGGTCTTTCCGTCTAGCCGCGGGTACACTGCATCTTAACAGCGATTTCAATTTCACTGAGTCTCTGGTGGAGACAGCGTGGCCATCGTTACGCCATTCGTGCAGGTCGGAACTTACCCGACAAGGAATTTCGCTACCTTAGGACCGTTATAGTTACGGCCGCCGTTTACCGGGGCTTCGATCAAGAGCTTCGCCGAAGCTAACCCCATCAATTAACCTTCCGGCACCGGGCAGGCGTCACACCCTATACGTCCACTTACGTGTTTGCAGAGTGCTATGTTTTTAATAAACAGTCGCAGCCACCTGGTCACTTCGACCGGCCTCAGCTTAGGGAGCAAGTCCCATCACCAAAACCGGCGTACCTTCTCCCGAAGTTACGGTACCATTTTGCCTAGTTCCTTCACCAGAGTTCTCTCAAGCGCCTTGGTATTCTCTACCTGACCACCTGTGTCGGTTTAGAGTACGGTTCACTATTGCCTGAAGCTTAGAAGTTTTTCCTGGAAGCAGGGCATCAACCACTTCGTCTCTAAAAGAGACTCGTCATCAGTTCTCAGCCTTAGGGACCCGGATTTGCCTAAGTCCCCAGCCTACAACCTTAAACATGGACAACCAATCGCCATGCTGGCCTAGCCTTCTCCGTCACTCCATCGCAGCAATAGCGAGTACAGGAATATTAACCTGTTTTCCATCGACTACGGCTTTCGCCCTCGCCTTAGGGGCCGACTAACCCTGTCCCGATTAGCGTTGGACAGGAACCCTTGGTCTTCCGGCGGGGAGGTTTTTCACCTCCCTTATCGTTACTCATGTCAGCATTCGCACTTGTGATACCTCCAGCAGACCTCCCGATCCACCTTCAACGGCTTACACAACGCTCCTCTACCATGCCCGAAGGCATCCGCAGCTTCGGTTACCAATTTAGCCCCGGTATATCTTCCGCGCAGGCCGACTCGACTAGTGAGCTATTACGCTTTCTTTAAAGGATGGCTGCTTCTAAGCCAACCTCCTAGCTGTCTGGGCCTTCCCACATCGTTTCCCACTTAATTGGTATTTGGGACCTTAGCTGGCGGTCTGGGTTGTTTCCCTTTCCACGACGGACGTTAGCACCCGCCGTGTGTCTCCCGCGATTGCACTCCTCGGTATTCGGAGTTTGCATGGGGTTGGTAAGTCGGGATGACCCCCTAGCCCAAACAGTGCTCTACCCCCGAGGGTGAGACGCGAGGCGCTACCTAAATAGCTTTCGAGGAGAACCAGCTATCTCCCGGCTTGATTAGCCTTTCACTCCGATCCACAGGTCATCCCCTAATTTTTCAACATTAGTGGGTTCGGTCCTCCAGTTGATGTTACTCAACCTTCAACCTGCCCATGGATAGATCGCCGGGTTTCGGGTCTATTGCCTGCAACTAAACGCCCTATTAAGACTCGATTTCTCTACGGCTCCCCTAAGCGGTTAACCTTGCTACAGACAATAAGTCGCTGACCCATTATACAAAAGGTACGCAGTCACCCCGAAGGGCTCCTACTGCTTGTACGTATACGGTTTCAGGTTCTATTTCACTCCCCTCTCCGGGGTTCTTTTCGCCTTTCCCTCACGGTACTGGTTCACTATCGGTCAGCTGGGAGTATTTAGCCTTGGAGGATGGTCCCCCCATATTCAGTCAAGATAACACGTGTCCCGACCTACTCGATTTCACTCTAAATGCCTTTTCGTGTACGGGGCTATCACCCTGTATCGCGGTACTTTCCAGAACCTTC
This sequence comes from Microbulbifer sp. MLAF003, assembly GCF_030012965.1. Lineage (NCBI taxonomy): Bacteria > Pseudomonadati > Pseudomonadota > Gammaproteobacteria > Cellvibrionales > Microbulbiferaceae > Microbulbifer > Microbulbifer sp. MLAF003. The sequence goes on along the minus strand of NZ_CP120232.1, from coordinate 1,372,944 downwards.
CACTAAAACATAAAGAGCTTAAGGGCTAATCCCCGTTCGCTCGCCGCTACTAAGGGAATCTCGGTTGATTTCTTTTCCTCCGGGTACTTAGATGTTTCAGTTCCCCGGGTTCGCCTCCATAACCTATGAATTCAGTTATGGATACTCCTAAAAGGAGTGGGTTTCCCCATTCGGACATTCTAGGATCAAAGCTTGTGTGCCAGCTCCCCTAGACTTTTCGCAGGCTCCTACGTCCTTCATCGCCTCCAGCTGCCAAGGCATCCACCGTATACGCTTAGTCGCTTGACCATACAACACAAACGACTACTAACGACTTTAACATCCAGACTCAACAATAAATCATTGGCCCGGACGCCGGATTGTGTGCTTGAGAGACACACAATATTGATGTTGAGTATTGTTAGTACTCAACCTCGCCTTGCAGTGTATTACTACAAATTATTT